>CAWBME010000013.1:0-37805 GCA_963789825.1 uncultured Chloroflexia bacterium | reverse complement strand
TAGAGTGTCTCCGTCGTGGAGCGATCCACCGTGGCGCGGAATCCTTCAAGGAGGGGCGCATGTCCAAGCACTTCGATGCAGCTAGCATGCACGGCCATCCCGTGGCTCGCCTCTCCGGTTATCGCCGCCTCGTTTCGTAGACCTCCGGAGTTGCAAGGTGCTGAGCCGCGGGCCATCGCTCGCGGCGATTTGTTTCTCTCGGCGTGCTCGCTCGAGTGAAACCACCCGGCAGCTCGTCCGCCGCCCTCACCGTGGGCCCGACCAGGAGCACCACGCTACGACAGGCCCGCTGCGACAGGGGCCGTGGGACTGCGAGGGACGACATGAACCTCAATCTGGCCATTATCCGCTCATGCCTGGGAGACCGGTGTCGCGGTCGGTTGCTCAGGGACGGAACCCTGCTCGAAGCCGCCATCGACCGCCGGCACACCGACCGCACGCGCCTGCGCTTCGGCCAGCTCGTTGCCCTGGATCTGGACGGCCCGGCCGCCATCGTCTGGCGCTGGCATCGGGGGTGCCTGCTGGCCTGGCAGCCCTCGGCGCTGCTGGCGGCGCTGCCCGAAGGGCGCATCCTGTGGGCCCGGATCGACTGCGTTGAGCCTGCCGCACTCCGGCTGGCGGCAGACGTCTGGCTGACCCAGGTCGAGGCAGAGTGGGAAGTCCACGACGCCGTCCTGGAGGGCGCGCCGGCCCACCCGGAGGCACTGCTCGAGTGGCTCGAGCGCCGGCCCTGTGCCGGTGATGGCATGAGCCACCCGAGGAAGATGAGCCCTCCGCTGCCGGACGCCGTGAGGCTTCGGCAGCGGAGGCGGGTGCGCGCTGGATCGTCGATCAAGATGGGCCGGCCCAGCCGGCACGTAGGCCTCGCCGTCGCATGCGTACTGGCGGTGAGCTGGCAGATCGCCGCCTGCCGCGCGGAACAGCCTCCTGCACAGCCTCTGGCTGCTGGGAGTTCCCACGCGCCGATGGTCGGGACGAACGCAGCCAGCGAAGCGACCGCGCCCCCAGCGACGCAGGCGATCCCCGTGGCCACCCCGCTGGCGACCGCTGCGGCCATCCAGCTTGCCGGCTGGTCCCCCGACAGCCGCTGGTTGGCCTACCGCGAGTCCACGCTGGCCCAGGTCGAAGCGGCCGCCGGCGCGCCATCCCGATGCTACCTGGATGCTATACGACGCACTCGCCGAAACAACCTGCTCTCTCTCGGATATTGGGCCCGATTGGCAACTCACCTGGGAGAACTCCCGACACGCTGCTGCTCTCATCCTCCGATGGCATCCGCCGCACTGCGCCCTGCGCCGCACCCGGCCTGGCTTCACCCTTGCCAGCCACCGAGCTGGCCGCATCCACCACGATCTCCGCCGATGGGGCCTTTGCGGCGCAAACAGATAGCCTGTCGACGGAAGCCGGGGTCATCCATCTGCAGACGACAATCACGGATCGCACTCAGCAGAGTGCTGCCGTTCAGGTCGAATGGTCGATTGACGAGCGGCTTGGGGATCTGGGGTTGGGCGGCGAGTGGGTCGGGCCCTCGACCTTTCTACTCTATGAGACCCTCGAGCACGGACCGCTGCTGCTCGAGACAACCGGGGTGGTGCGGTCGGTGCTCTCCGATCTGCTCGGCATCCGCTCCGTTCCCTCGATCCTGGGGGCGGAGGCCTATGGGTGGATCGCCCGTCCCTCCATCGACACGGCAAGCGGCAGCTTCCACCTGCTGTTGAGTGGCGTCGGCGAAGAAGCGCGTTTCCCCTTGGCCGTGCTGTTCCATGCGGAGGACGGCAGCCATGAGACCCTGCCCTATCGACACCCCTGGAGCGACGGATTCGCGCCCGATGGGCGCTGGTTGTTGATGGACGCCCGCCCGGACGATGCGGGCTACGAGGCCCATCAAGTCTGGATCCGCCCGCTCGACGCCGCGGATGGGGACTGGACTCTACTGGCTGACCGGCTCGACAGCGACCTGTGGTCACTCGACATGGCCAGCTATGCCTGGCAGCATGGCTCGATGGTGGGCTGGCGCACGTTCCCCACCGGCGACCTGCTTGGCGAGTGGAACACCGCCCCCTACGCTGCCCGGCCGGCGATGATCTCACCAGATGGATGCCGTCTGGCCGCCGAGGGCAATATCCCCGGCGCCCGACGCTCCGGAGTGTTCGTCTGGGATCGCTGTTCCGGGTAGCCCGTCTCCCCACCCAGCCACAAATGGATGTAGGCGCAGCCTCACGGTTCCGGGCAGACATAGCCTGAGGTCAGATCGACCAGCCTTCCCGCCACCATCATCTCGCTCTCCCAGCACTCCCAACCACTCATCCGCACGACACCCTCCCCCTGATCCCCCGTCACGCGCAGCAGGAGTTGCAGCGAACTGCTATCCATCCAGGTGGAGGACCAGTTACCCGCCTCGCCCCCGACTGGGCGGATCTCTTGCACTTCCCCCACCACCTGGTGCAGCGTCTCGAGGCTGCCCACGAATTCCACGGCCTCCCGGTAACGCCTGCCCAGCCGGCGCGCCGTTCGCGCGTTCGCCCTGTCGGCTGTCTGCTCCGGCCACAGCACTGCCGGTGGCGGAATGCTGGCCCGCGCGAGCAGCGGACCCAGCAGATCGCCCCCGGAGGAGAGATAGCCATGGACGTCCGCCTCATTGACCTCCACGGCTGAGTAGGCCAACACGCCGCTGGCAAGGTACAACTCATACTCCGCAAACCTCCCGTCCGGGAAGCGCAGCTGCAGCACCGCCATCCCCGGCGCTCTCGAAGCCGACATGCGGATCTCATCGTGGATCTGCTGGCGCTCCGTTCCAACCGCGCACGGCGCCGTAACTGGCTGGCCTACCCCCGACCCCTCGACGCACAGGATCTCCAGAGTATCCGAACTGGTGAAGAGCGGGCCGGCAGCCATCGCGGCGATCAGGTCATGCGCCTCATCGGCCGTCAACTGCGCCTGCGCGAAGCCGGCATAGGCTGGTCCCCAGAAGTAGACCTCCTCTGGCAGCACGACCAGCCGGGCGCCCACGTCATCCGAGGCAGCCAGCCCGCCCAGCAGCACCTCGTTGCTGACAAACTCCCGGCCGGAGATCGGCGCCGACTCGCGGGTGAGGTAGACCTGACCAAGCAACGCATCGAAACCCGTTGTCATCAGGGTTTCGCCGATCGGCAGCCAGATTCCGACAGTGCAGGCCAGCATCTCCCCCAGCATGGCCAGGACCGCCAACAGGACGTTCCGACTTCGCATCATCGAGGAGCCCCTCCCGGGCTTGGCACAACCTTCGGGCCTCCGGGCTCTCAGCATCTATCTCGCCGCTGTCAGATCCCTCCACCTCGACCCTGCCCATCCCCGCCTTCCCTGCGCTCGCCCGACGGCGTATCATCAAGCAGCCCTTGAGCGCGCATCGGCCAGACCGGCGCCGGTGGTTGTCGCCGACGCACTCGAAGGGGACACGGGGACGGACATGATCGCCATCGTCGGCAACAGCGGGGTCGGTAAGACCACACTGGCGGCGCTGCTGGCGGACCGCCTGGGCCTGCCGCTGGCCGCCGAGCAGCACGCCGAGCGGCCCTTCCAGCGGCGCTGTGCGCAACACCCCCAGCGCTTTGCCTTCGCCAACCAGGTCGACTACCTGCTTTTCCGTGCCGAACAGGAAGCGGACCTGCAGGACCGCTTCGGCCGCGGGGTGATCGATGGTGGCTTGGACCTCGACTACTTCGGGTTCACCCGCCTCTTTCACCACAAGGGCTACCTGAGCGATGCTGAGCTGGACGTCTTGCAGCGCTTGCACACGCAGCTGCGTCGCCTCCAACCATCACCGCAGGTCTTCGTCTATCTGACCGCGCCCATGCCGCTCATCCTGGAGCGCTTCGATCGCCGGGGACGCAAGGCTGAAGTCACTCGGCGCGAGGACTTGCCGGTGCTCCAGACACTGCTGCATGAATGGCTGACGCGCCCACAGGCCAGCCAGGTGATCCACGTCGACGGCTCGACTGACGATCCTCGCTACGGCCACCTACTGGACGGACTGGTGGAGCAATTGCGCCTCGCCTGAACCAAAGTGGCTGACCCCAGCTCCCGGAGCGGTTGCCGTCCCGCACCCCGCTCGGGTGGCCCGGCAACCGGCGAGAGAGCGTCAACTAATGGGCCCTGATCAGGTCCTGCAACCCGGGCAGTCTGCGCGGTAGGTGCCTGGGTGACCTGGCAGGCGCCTGTTTCTGGGACTTGCCGCCGGACTTGCCGGCCCCCTGCCCGCCCACGGCGATGCTAGAATCCCCGCTCACAGGAGGGCGCCATGCCTGATGCCGTGATCGTGTCCGCTGTCCGCACCCCGATCGGCGCCCATGGCGGGGCGCTGGCCTCGGTTCGCCCGGATGAGCTGGCGTCGCTGGTAATCGCCGAGGCGGTGCGGCGGGCCGGCATCGACGCCGCCGAGGTGGAAGAGGTGTATCTGGGCTGCGCCAACCAGGCGGGCGAGGACAACCGCAACGTCGCCCGCATGGCCGTGCTGCTGGCCGGCTTCCCGGTCGAAGTGGCGGCCGTCACCTTCAACCGCCTGTGCGCCTCGGGCCTGCAGGCCGTCAACGCCGCCCATCGCGCCATCCGCGCCGGCGAAGGCGAGGTGTTCGTCGCCGGCGGGGTCGAGAGCATGTCCCGCGCCCCCTTTGCCGTGCCCAAGGCGGAGCAAGGTTATGCCTGGGGGAACCTGACCATGTGGGACACCACCCTCGGCTGGCGCTTTCCCCACCCGCGCATCGCCGAGACGTTCGGCATCGATGCCATGGGCGAAACCGCCGAGAATCTGGCTGAGATGCATCCGGAGATCACGCGTGACCTTCAGGATGCCTTCGCCGTCGAGAGCCACCGGCGGGCGATCGAGGCCATCGAACTCGGGCGCTTCGCCGAGGAAATCGTTCCGGTGAGCATCCCCCAGCGCAAGGGCGATCCGCTCGTGGTCTCCACCGACGAGCGTCCGCGTCGCGACACAACGCTGCAGGGGCTCGCCCGGCTCAAGCCGGCCTTTCGCACCGGCGGGAGCGTCACGGCTGGCAACTCCTCAGGCATCAACGATGGTGCGGCGGCGCTGGTAGTGATGAGCGAGCCGCGGGCGCGGGCGCTCGGCTTGAAGCCACTGGCACGCATTCTCGCCTCGGCCGCCTCCGGCGTGCCGCCCCGCATCATGGGCATCGGCCCGGTCCCGGCGATCCGCAAGGCCCTGCAGCGGACGGGGCTTACCAGCGAGCAACTGGGGCTGATCGAGCTCAACGAGGCCTTTGCTGTCCAGGCGCTGGCTGTGATGGGCGAACTTGGGCTGCGGCCGGAGATGACCAACGTAAACGGCGGCGCCATCGCCCTCGGCCATCCGCTCGGCTGCTCCGGCGCCCGAATCCTCACCACCCTGATTCACGAGATGCGCCGCCGCGCGCCGGCTGCGCCGCACCCGTTCTACGGCCTGGCCGCGCTGTGTGTCGGTGTCGGGCAGGGGGAGGCGACGATCGTGGAATGGGCAGCCGAGACGTAGCAACAGACCCTGCCGGCAGGCGCGGCGCACCTCCCGCGTGATACACTGCCCGCAAATCCTTCGGCAACAGGCGAGCCATGCCCTCCAGCGATGATCATCGCCGACGAGAGGACCCCGAGATCTTCTGGGCCTCCGTCATGCGCGTGGCGACGGAGGTTGCGCGCCGCGGCGCCTCGACAGACCAGGATGTGCTGCGGGCTGTCACCCAGGAACTGGCCCGCCTCCGCATGCGCGGCAGCGTTGCACTGTTCGATGAGGATGGCCTGCTCGAGATCCGCACCCGCTCGCTGAGCAATGCCGCCGAAACGGCGCTCTCCCAGTTGGCCGGCGTCCCGGTCGCCGGCTTCCGCTTCGACCCTCATCAGGTCGACGTGTATCGTCAGGCGCTCGAGTCGCGCGAGGCAGTCTACTCCAGCGATCGGCCTGCGGTGATCCGCCAGATGGTCCCGCCCAACCTGCGGCCGCTGGTGCCGCGCCTGATCCGCATGCTGGGCATTCAGCCGATCATTGTCGCTCCGCTGGTGCTCGACGACCAGGCCATTGGCACGATCAATGTCACAGCTCCCTGGCTGGCGCCCGAGGATGCGCGCCTGGTGTTGGCGCTTGCCGACAACGTGGCCATCGCCCTGGGCCATGTCCGCCAGCGGGCAGAGATGGAAAGCGCACTGCGCCAGGAGCAGGCTCGCGCTGGGCTTCTGGAAGCGATCATCGGCACGTTGGACATGGACGAGGCGCTGACGCGCCTGTTGCGTATGACCTGCGACATCATCGCCGCCGACGCCGGCGCGATCTCCTTGCTTGACTCGACCGGCACGGCGCTGCGCATTCGCTACACCCATGGCTTGGCCTCCGCCAGACAACCGATTCCCAAGCTCGACACTGCACCCGGCCAGACCGCGGCACACGTGCGCGAGCCGGTGTTGATCTCCGACTACGCACGTTTGCCCGACGCCCATCCGGCTTGGTTGGACACCGGCATCCGCTCGGTGCTTAGCGTTCCGCTCTTGAGCGCCACCGGGACCGACGGCAGCCTCAGCCTGTTCACCCTGCACAAGGCGCGCCCGTTCCGCCAGGATCAACTGGAGTCCCTGCAGGGCGTGTCGCACATTGCCTCGATCGCCATCCGCAATGCCCGGCTGTACGCCGACTCCGTGCGCCGCGCCGAGGAGGCGCAAGCGCTGATCGGGACGGCGCATGCGCTCTCCAGTTCGCTGGATCTGCAGACGGTATTGCATCAAATCGCCGAGCAGGCGCGCTCCCTGCTCAACTCGGACGGCAGCCGCATCCATCTCTACAATCCGGAGGACAACCTGCTGCGCGCCGTCGTCGCCCTTCACACGGACTCAGAGCAGGTGATGCAAATGCCGCTCGCCCCGGGCCAAGGGCTGACCGGGCGCGTGTTCCAGCAGCAGGAGCCGCTGCTGGTCAACGACACGGCTCAGGTCACCGGCATCGCCATGCATGTCCCGGGCACGCCGGTCGACGAATTGGAGAAGATGGCCCTGGTGCCGCTGCAGATTCGCGGCCGCACGATCGGGGTGATGACTGTGCTGCGCTTCAGCACGGAGATTCCCTACACCCCGGCCGACGTGAAGCTGCTCTCCGCCTTTGCCACACACGCCGCCATCGCCATCGAGAACGCCGACCTGTATGGCCAGGTCGCCAGCCACGCCCAGCACTTGGAGGCCCTGGTGACCGAACGCACCCGCGACCTGGCACTCTCCGAAGCGCGCTATCGGGCGCTGGTGGAGACCTCGCTGGCCGGCATCTTCCTGACCGACGCCGACGGCCGGCTGATCTATGCCAACCAGGCCTTCCATCAACTCGCCGCCCGGCCGCCTGGGTCGCTGATCGGCCAGACCGGGATCCAACTGAGCGACCTGGCCGCCCCGAGCGACCGAGAGCGCATCCAGCAGCGCATCGGAGCTCAGGTGTCGGGCTCCGATGCCAGCCGTCAGCCGATCGAGATCAACGTGCTCGGCGAGAGCGGCGAGATCCTGCCGGTGATGTTCGCCTCGAGCGTGGTCAGCGATCAGGGGGGCCGGGTCGAGGGACTGACCGGGATTATCTTCGATATCAGCCAGCGCAAGGCGCTCGAAGCCGCGGTGCTGGCCGAGCGCGACCGCCTGGCCACGATCCTGGCCAACGTCGGCGACGCGATCGTCGTGGCCGACTCCGCCGGCACGATCGAGTACGTCAATCCGGCCTGGGAACGCCTCACCGGCTACAGCGCCGGGGAGGCGCTAGGCAAGACCTCCAGCCTGATCCGAAGCGGACGGCATGGCAGCGAGGTCTATGAGCAGATGTGGGCGACGATCCTATCCGGCCGCATCTGGCGCGGCGACCTGGTCAACCGCCGCAAGGACGGCTCATTCTACGACGCGGCGGTGGTCATCGCGCCGATCCACGAGGCCTCTGGCCGCGTGATCAGCTACGTCGGCCTGCAGTACGACATCAGCGGCCTGAAGGCCCAGGACCGGGTCAAGACGCAATTCGTCTCCGATGTCTCGCATGAGCTCCGCACGCCGCTTACCAACATCCGCCTGTACCTGGACCTGCTGGGGGAAACCACCGACCCGCCGAAACTGGAGCGCTACCGCGAGACCCTGATTCGCGAGGCCGAACGGCTGACCGGCTTGATCGATGACCTGCTGTCGCTCTCGCGCCTCGAGTCCGGAACGGCGCAGATCAACTCTATCACCGTGCACCTCAACGAGATTGTCACCGCCCTGGTGCAAGACCGCCGCGCGCTGGCGGCGCGCAGCGGTTTGCTGCTGGAAGTAGCGTGCGATCCCGAGCTGCCAGCGACGCGCGGCGATCCCCGTCTGCTGGCACAGGTGTTCACCAATCTACTGACCAACGCCATGAACTACACGCCCAGCGGGGGCCAGGTCACGCTTCGCACACGCCGGCGCGAGAGCGCAGACGGCCTGTGGTCGGTTGTCGAATTCGCCGACAGCGGCCCGGGAATTCCGATCGACGAACAGGCGCTGCTGTTCCGCCGCTTCTTTCGCGGCCGCGCTGGGCAGACGCGCGGCATTCCCGGTACCGGCCTGGGCTCTGGCCATCTGCAAGGAGATCGTCGAACACCACATGGGGCGGATCACGGTCGAGAGCGAAGGCGTCCCAGGCAAGGGAACCTGCTTCTCGGTCTGGCTGCCGGCAAGCCAACCGCCAGCGGACGCCGTAGCCGGCCCTCCCGCCGGCCACAGCCACTGATCTGAGGCTCAAGCCAAGCTGAAGGTCGAACCCTGCGCCGTCTTGGTGATCTCGATGCGCGCCGGGAAGGCGTCCTTGAGCTCTTCGATGTGGGTGATCACCAGGATCAGTTCGAAATCATTCTGGATGCTGTTGATGGCCGCCACGAGCTGCTCGCGACCGCGGGCGTCCTGCGTGCCGAAACCCTCGTCGATGAAAAGGCTGCGCAACTGCGCCCCGGCTCGTTGCGCCAGCAGGCGGGAGAGACCGATGCGGATGGCGAAGTTGATGCGGAAGGCTTCGCCGCCTGAGTACAGCTCATAGGCCCGGCTGCCCAGTTCGTCGGAGATGATGATGTCCAGTGCTTCCCGCAGGTCGCCAGCCTTCGTCTCGCGCTGCGTCTCAATTCGAACGTTCAGTCGGCCTTCGCTGATGCGCGTCAACAGCTCATTGGCGTAGCGCTCGAGCTCGGGCACGGCGGTCTCGATGATCATCGCCGGGACGCCGCGCTTGCCAAACGCCTCGCGCAGATCCTCCAGCAATCCCAGCTCCTCCAGGAGGACCTCGCGCTCCGCCCTGCGCTCTATGCGCTGCCGCTCGAACGCCTCCAGGACGGCCAGCTGCTGGCGGGCGGCGCCCGAGCCGTACGTCCGCCAACTGACGTGCCAGGCGCAGGCTCTCGATGCCCTCGCGGGTCCAGGGCGCGGCGCGCAGCACGCGCTCGCAACGATCGGCCTCGGCCTCACTGCGTTCGCGCTCGGTAAGCTCCAACTGCAGCTCCAGCTCCCAGCGTGAGATCTTCACCTCGAGGGCCTTGAGCTGTGACACGGCGTGCTCGGCATGTTCCAGCGCCGAGCGCGCTTCGCCCAGGCGGCGGTCGAGCATGGCCCGGTCTCGCAGGCGTGTGCCGAGCTCAGCCTTCTCACGCTCCTTGGCCGCCAGCGCCGCCTCAAGCTCGCGCAGGCGGGCCTGGTTCTCTCGATACTGCTCCCGCCGCCGGGCGATCTCCTGCTGCAGCGTCGCCAGCAGGTCGTGGCGGTGCTCGTCGGTCAATGCCTGGCCGCAGGTCGGGCAGGTTGGATCGCCGGCCAACTCGAGCACCGCCGCCCGCTGCTTCAGCGGCTCGGTCTCCGGCGCCAACGCCAGGTTGACGCCGCGCAAGCCCCCGGCCTCCTCCGCCAACCGGGTGGCGGCCTCCGTCGCCGCCTCCAGGTGGGCTTGCAGCGATTCAAGGGCATCCACCGCCTGCTGGATAGCCAGCAGCTCCTGTTGCAGCTGCTGCTGGTTGGCGCGCGCCTGCAGGGCTTCCGCCTCGCCGCGGGCCGTCACCAACTCCGCCTGCCGGACACCGATGCGCCGACTCGCCTCATCGACCTGGCGCTGCAGCCGGACCAGCTCATGGCGGGTGTTCTCCAGATCGGACCATTGCTTCTCTGCCTGGTCCAGTGCTTCGGCGGCCTGCGCCGCCTCTTGTTCCGCCGCCTTGCGTTCGTTCTGATACCGCTCCCCCTGGCTTAGCTCGCGCTCGATCTCCTCCAGGCGGCCCTCGAGCCGCTGCACCGCCGCTCGAACTCTCCTGGATGCGCAGCTTGGCGCGCTCTTCGAAGACCTCCCAACGGTGCAGCCCGAGGATGTTGGCCAGCACCTGCTTGCGCTGCATCGGCGTCTTGGTGGTGAACTCGTCCGCCCGTCCCTGCATCAGGAACGCCGAGTTGACGAAGGTCTCGTAGTCCAGACGGATCAGCCGCTCGATCTTGTCCTGCGTCTCGCGGATCCCGGCCTCGGAGAGCCCGCGCCACCCGTCGGTGGCCGCGTCCCAGGATTGCAGCTCCAGCAGCGAGGCCGCCCGCTTCCCCGCCTTGCGCTGGCGAATCACCCGGTAGCGATCGCCATCCTGCCCGAACACCAGGCAGACCTGCATGTCGGACTGCCCTTGATGGATCAGGTCGTCCGGCGAGAGGGCGCGCGCCTTGCCCCACAGCGCCCAGGTGATCGCGTCCAGCACGCTGGATTTTCCGGCGCCGTTCGGCCCGGCCATGCAGGCGACGTGCAATCCCTCGAAACGCAACACCCCGGGCTCGCGATAGGCGAGGAAGTTGCGCAGCTCGAGCTCAATCGGGATCACGCAGCAACTCCTCGGCCCGTGCCAGCAGGCGCTGCACCCGCTCGTCAGCTTCCCCCTTGGTGGCGAAATACCGCTCGACCAGTTCAGCCGGCGACAGGCTGTGCGGCTCACCCAACCCCAGTCGGCTGCGCGCCTGGGACTCAACTTGCTGATGCAGGGTGAGCGACGACGCTCCCTCGGCTGCTTGGAGGATATCCTTCTCGTTGAGCGACAGCCGCTGATCCTCGCGCAGGTCAACCAGCAGGCGCACCACGGCGCCCTCCAACGAGCGGCTGGCCAACGCGGCCAGCACCGCCTGAGTCGGGTCGGCCTCCCGGCGTGCATCCAGGTGAAGGGTGACAAACGGGCGGGCGCGCACCGGCACGAACGACCAGCGCGTCTCGCCACGCGCCAGTTCCACCCAGCAGAACCCCTTGTCCTCTGACTCCTCGCCGAAATCAATCCGCTCCAGCGAGCCGCTGTAGACCACCGAAGGCCTCGCACCCGGATTCAGATCCTGGTGGCGATGGATGTGGCCCAGCGCCACGTAGTCCCACGCCGGATCGCACAGCGTCGAGCGGAGCACGGCCACGTCGCGCCCGAGCATCACCGTGCGCTCCGAGCCGAACTGAGCCTCGGCCACACTGAAGTGCCCGGCGAGCAGTCGCGGCATCGGCTGTTCCTCGGCCTGTGACGCCAGGTCTGCCAGGATATCCGACACGGTCCCGCGCAGCGCCTGCTCCAACTCCTCGATCGATTTCCCCTGATGCTCCTCACGCGCCAGCAACCGGTTGCGCATCGGGTAGGGCATCCAGGCCAGGAAGACCGGCCCGGAGCGAGTCTGCACTACCTGGCTTCCCGGCTTGAGCCCGGCGATCACACCCGGCACCTGCAGCGCCTGGAAGATGTCCAGGCTGGTGGCGCGGGCCGACATCCCCGGCATGTCATGGTTGCCCACCAACAGCAGCAGCGGCATGGCGTCCGCCAGGCGTTTGAAGCGCTGGGCCAGCTCGCGCTGTTGGGTGGGATCGGGATCGCGGCTCTTGAAGGCGTCCCCGGCGAAGATCGCCAGATCGGCCTGGTGGACGAGGGCGTAGTCGACGACCTCGTCCACGCGATCGAGGAAGTCGCGCACCCGGCTTGAGGTGCCCGTCGCCGGATCGATCCGGCCGTAGTTCTCCATGCCGACGTGAACGTCGGCGAAGTGCAGCACGCGGATCATCGGCGGGATCGGCTCATTCTGGGATTGCGCGCAGCAGCGCCACGCGGCGTGTCAGCGGCCCTGCTCGGACGAGTTCTCGGCCGGGGGCTGGCTCCCACCCCGGCGGTGCACCCAGCGATCGAGCGTCGGCGGAGGGCGGAACTCCTCCAGCCGCTGCAGGAGAGCCTCCGGATCCTGCTCGCAGGCCAGCAGCGCCCGGTGCTCATCGTAGATGAATCCTTCGACGCGCACATGCTCGATGAACACCAGCAGCGGATCGAAGTAGCCGCGCACATTCAGCAACCCCACAGGCTTCGTATGCAGGCCAATCTGCGCCCAGGTGAGGATCTCGAACAACTCCTCCAGCGTGCCGTATCCACCCGGCAGGGCGATGAAGGCCTGCGCCAGATCGGCCATCGCCGCTTTGCGCTCGTGCATCGTCTCGACCACCCGCATCTCGGTCAATCCGGAATGCGCCAGTTCGGCGTTGTTGAAGCGGCGCGGGATGATTCCCAGCACCTTGCCGCCGGCCGTCAGAGCGCCGTCGGCCAGGGCACCCATCATCCCCGTGCCGCCGCCGCCAAAGATGATGGTCACCCCGTGCCCAGCCAGTGTCTGCCCCGCGAGACGCGCCGCCTGCAGGTAGGAAGGATCGACGTCATCACTCGAGCCGCAGTACACGCCAATTCGTTCAAGCATGAATCGCCAACCTCAGATCGCCACGCTCAGTCGGCCCAGCCGGACTGCCGCAGTGCGCCGCGCAGGCTTTCCGCAATGGCCTGGAGTTCCTCACGCGACGGGGTGCCCAGACGCGGCCGCCGGTGAAAGCCGAAGCCGTCCCCGTGAAAGCGCGGGATGATGTGCAGATGCGTGTGGAAGACGCTCTGCCCGGCGGCCTGGCCGTCCGCCAGGAAGAGATTAATCCCCTCGCAGCGCAATCCGGTGCGGCGCATCGACTGCGCAATTCGTCGCCCGACGACCAACAGCTGCGCGCCATACTCATCCGGGAGGTGGGCCAGGTCCGCCGCATGGAGATTGGGAACCAGCAGAACGTGGCCGGGCGTCACCGGAGAGATATCCATGAACGCCGTGACCGAGTCGTCGCGGTAGACCAGACTGGCTTCGGCCTGGCCGGCGATGATTCGGCAGAAGATGCACGCAGCATCCAGCGTCACGGGGGTCCACTCAACGGCCGCCCTGCCGCAGGCCTCTGATGCGGCATTCTACCATGCGGGTCGGCCGCGGCCGACGGCGCGGGCAATTGGCGGTAGGTGAGCAACCCTCGTCGGCGAGGTTCGCTGTGATAGACTCGCCGCGTTCTGACTTCCCGGAGACCTCATGCGCTCTACCCTGCATGCTCTGCTGCTCGCGTGGATCGTCTGCGTGCTAGTGGTTTCGCCCAGCGCGGCGCAAGAGCCGCGTGTGCACGCGGTGCTGTTCTACTCCCCGAATTGCGGCCACTGCCAGCAGCTCATCCAGAATGACCTTCCCCCGCTGCTCGAGAAGTACGGGGCGCAACTTGAGATCCTGGCAATCGATGTCACTCAACCGGCCGGTCAGGAGCTCTACATCTCCGCCATCGAACGCTTCGCCATCCCGGAGGCACGGCGCGGGGTGCCGGCCATGATCATCGGCGAGGTGGTGCTCGTCGGCGGGTTCGAGATCCCCGAGCAGTTCCCGGTCCTGGTCGACGCCGGCCTGGCCAGCGGCGGGCTCGACTGGCCGGACATCCCTGGACTCCAGGACCTGCTGGACCAGATGCAGGCGGAAGCGACCCCCGCAGCAACCGCGGCACCGGCCGCAGTCGAGACGGCCTCCGCCCTCTCCCTCGCCGACGCCGATCCCCGATCAGGGTCCGCCGCCGACTGCCAGCATCCTGCAGCGCGATCCCGCCGGCCTCACGCTGGCCGTCATCGTCCTGCTGGCGTTGCTGGCAAGTCTGCCGGTCGCCTGGTGGGCCTACCGCCAGGCCCGCAGCGAGCACCGCAGTGCCGGGCAAGATCCGCTACCTCTTCCCAGCGCTGGCTGTGGCGGGCAGCCTGGTTGCGCTCTACATGCTCTCGGTCGAGACCAGCGGCGCGCTGGCCGTATGCGGGCCAATCGGTGACTGCAATGCCGTGCAGCAGAGCGCCTATGCCCGGCTGTTCGGCTTCGTCCCCATCGCTGCATTGGGGCTGCTGCTCCAGGTGTCACTGCTGGTCCTGTACATCGTTTGCTCCGCCTCCGCCGGCAGGGCTGGACGGATCGCGGCAGTTCTGCTGCTGGGGCTCAGCGTGTCCGCCGTGCTGTTCTCCGTCTACCTGACCTACCTGGAGATCTTCGTCATCGGCGCGGTGTGTGCCTGGTGTCTGACCTCGGCCGTGATTGTCGCTGCGGAGGCGTGGCTGGCCGCCCGCATCGCCGGCTGGCGCCTGCCGGCGGCTGCCACTCCGCCGGCAAGCCCGTAACCTTTCGCGCCGGACGCCGTCCAATGGAGGAAGTGTCGACGCAGCCACGCCCACCCGATCTGGCCGCATTGCAGGCCGGCGACCCGGCCGCCTTCGAGCAGGTGTTCGAGGCCTACGCCGACCGGCTGTATCGCCTGGCGTTCGGCCTGCTGGGCGACCCCGCCGCCGCCGAGGACGTGGTCCAGGAATCGTTCCTGGCCCTCGTCAAGGGCATTGCGTCGTTCGAGGGCCGGGCCAGCCTGAGCACGTGGTTGTACCGGGTCGCCTAC
Organism: uncultured Chloroflexia bacterium; assembly: GCA_963789825.1. Classification (GTDB taxonomy): domain Bacteria; phylum Chloroflexota; class Anaerolineae; order Anaerolineales; family E44-bin32; genus PFL42. The sequence goes on along the minus strand of CAWBME010000013.1, from coordinate 23,083 downwards.
AACGCCAGCCTCGACCGGCTGCGGCGCAAGCCGGAGGCGCCGCTGCCACCCGACGAACTGGACGAGGATCTCGAATCGGCCATCACTCCCCGGGCCTTCGTCGACTGGGATCTGACCCCGGAGCAGATGCTGGCCAACGCCGAAGTCCGCCAGCACCTGGACCAGGCCATACGCGCCCTGCCCGCCGGACTGCAGGCGGTCTTCTTGCTGCGAGACGTTGAGGGCTTGTCCACCGCAGCAGGCGGCCGAGGCGCTCGGTCTGTCGATCTCGGCCACCAAGGTCCGCCTGCACCGGGCGCGTCTGCTGCTGCGGGAGACGCTGGCGGGCTATTTCGGCGGGCCAGAAGTCCTCCGAGGGAAGGAAGCATGAACTGCCAGCAGTTGATCTCCTACCTGTCCGACTACATCGATCACGACCTGGATGAAGAGCTGCACGCCGAGGCCCAGGCGCACCTGGCCACCTGCCACAACTGCCATGTCGTGCTCGACACCACGCAGCGCACCATCCTCCTCTACCGCGAGACCCACCGCGAGGGGATCCCGCAGGCGCGTCGTGGCAAGCTCTACGATCGACTGCAGCAGGCGATCGCCAAGCGCCCCGATTGCCCGTAGTCCGGCGGGGGCGCCGGACCATCAATTCCTCTGTCTTGGCGACAATTCTCTCGATTTGGCGCGTAACCTTCGTGCGGCCGCCTCGTCTAATGGGTAACGACATCCTACAGATGGGAGACAACGGCAATGAAGTTCGTCAACGAGGCAGGTTGGGATCGGATCGTGCGGATCGTCCTGGGTGCAGCGATGCTGTTCCTGGGGTGGACCGGGGTGGTCGGCGGGACGCTTGGCGTCATCTTCCAGTGGCTCGGCTTCATCCCGCTCATCACCGGCCTGGTGGGCTGGTGCCCGCTGTACGCCGTCTTCAAGTTCCGCACCCACAAGGCCCAGGCCTGATCGTCCGACCCAGATCAGGGTTGTCCAGGCAGTCGGCGCCGTGGGGTGGTCCGGTGGATGACCGGCCACCCCACCGCCTGACAAAGCCGCCAGTCGTCCACCCGTATCGATGCTCGCAAGGAACTGAGCAACCCGCCCGTGATCTTGCGGGCAGACGAAGGTGACCGAAGATGACGGAACTCAAGACGCCTTCCGACTTCTCTCGCAACTCAGCCGGCCGGCAGTGGTGGACATCTGGGCGCCCTGGTGCGGCCCATGCCGCTCGATCCGCCCGGCGCTCGCCACGCTCGCCGAGCAATACAGCGGCAAGGTTGACCTGATCGAGGTGAATGCAGACCAGCAGCCCGACTTGGTGCGCCAGCTGGGCGTGCGCAGCATTCCGACCCTGCTGGCCGTCTCCGGAGGCAAGGAGGTCACGCGGACGATCGGCGCTCAGCCACCGGCCCGCCTCGCCGCTCTCTTCGAGGCGGCCCTGACCGGACAGCAACCCGAGCCTGCCGGCATTGCGCCGGTGGAGAGAATTCTCCGGCTGGTGGTGGGCGCCGGGCTTGTCGCCCTCGGGGTCTTCAGCGGCCCGGCCTGGCCGCTGATCGTCATCGGCGGCGTGATCGGCTTCCTGGCCGTGCGCGATCGCTGCCCGATCTGGCAGACATTGTCTCCCGGGCTGACCCGCGCCTTGAGCCAGCTTCGTGCAGGCGGGCGCCCGCCGAGTGGGAGGTGAGGCCATCACCGGCCCTATCCTCACCCTGGCGGCCGTCGCAGTGTACGGCGCCTTTCACAGCCTGCTTGCCAGCCCGCCGGCTAAGGCCGCCGCGCAGCGCTGGTGGGGGACGCCCGGCACCCGTCTCTATCGCCTGGCGTACAACCTGATCGCCGGCCTGACCCTGCTGCCGGTGCTCGCCATCCCTGCCGCGGATCCTGGGACGACACTCTACCGCCTCGAAACCCCATGGCTGGCGGTGGCCCTCGCCGGTCAGATGCATCGCCCTGGGGCTGCTGGTTGTCGGCCTGCTCCAGACCGATGTCTGGCACTTCCTCGGCCTTCGTCAGCTGGTGGAAAGTCAGCCTGGAGGCTCTCCCGCGCTGCTGGTGAAGGGCCTGTACCGGTGGGTGCGGCACCCGCTCTACACCGCCGGCCTGCTGTTCATCTGGCTCACGCCGCTGATGACCACCAGCCTGCTGGCCCTCAACTTCGGCCTGTCGCTCTACATCCTGATCGGCTCGGTCTTCGAAGAGCGCCGTCTGCTCGCCGAGTTCGGCCCGGCCTACGCCGACTATCAGCAGCGCGTGCCGCGGCTGATCCCGGGCGTGCGACTGACGTAGCGCCGCTCCCAGCCAGTCCACTTGCCCGCTCTCTCGAACTCGACTGGCTCAGAATGCCGATCTGCGGATAGACTCGCGGTTGCCGCCGGAGGTCGTTCCAATGCCTGAATCCCAGAAGCCGCACGCATTTGTCCAGGACATCAACCTCACCCTGGGACAGGTCCCACCCGACAGCATCCTCAGCCGCAGCCTGTACCAGGCAGCCGACTGCAAGGTGATCCTGTTCGGCTTCGCTCCGGGTCAGATGCTCTCCGAGCACACTGCCGCACGTCCGGCGCTGATCCACATTCTGGCGGGGGAGGTCGAACTCACGCTGGGTGCGGATCACTTCCAGGCCGGCCCGGGGTCCTGGGCTCACCTGGAGCCAAACGTGCCGCACAGCCTGCTGGCCAAGACCCCGACCGTCATGCTGCTGACGCTCATCGGCGGAGAAGGATGAGGTCGGCCGTCTGGGGCTGACCCGGCAAGGCAGGCGGATGCCGCAGCGCGGACAGCGAGAGGCCAGTTCCGGCGGTCAGGCCGCCGCCCACCAATCCGAGCCCTCGCGCAGTCCGGCGGCCTCCAGTCGGTCGCGGATCAGTTGACGTGCGCCGCGTGAGCCGACGCACGCCAGCAGCACCGGATGGCGGTGCTGCTGCCACAACTCGAGTAAGGCTTCCGGGGCGACGATCGGGCAACCGCGCCGCTCCCGCCCCAGCTTGCGCGGATCGATGTCAATGAAGGCCGTCAGCGGCGCGCCGCCGCGCTGCAGATGCTTGGCCAGGCGCCGGCCCATCTGCCCCGCCCCCCAGACGAAGACCGCCTCGCGCCCCCGCAGTGGGCCCTGCAGCAGGTAGTGGCTCTTGGCCCGCAGAAAGTTCTCGACCGAGTAGCGAGGGTCGGTGCGCGTCAGGCGGCGCGGGTGATCGCGCCAATGCAAGCAGCACGGCGGGGACCTTGGCGAAGCGCGCACCGGCGAGGTGCATGCGCAGCCACAGGTCGTAGTCCTCCGCCCAACCGCGCTCCTGGTAGCCGCCGACTCGTTCCAGCCATTCGCGCCGGATGACCATCGAGGAGTGCACCAGCGGGCTTTCGATGAAGATCTCGCGGGCGATCGCCGCAGGCTCGATCAGCCGGTTCTGCCACTCGATGTACAGCCGGAAGCCCTCCGCCAGCAGGTCCGGCGGATAGCCGGCGACCAGGCAGCCGACGGCCGCCAGGTCCGGCCGCGCACGCAGCAGGTCCAGCTGCTGCAGCAGCCGATCGGGTTCGGCGATGTCATCGGCGTCCATGCGGGCGATGACCGGCGCCTGGCAGGCTGCCAGGCCGGCGTTGAGGGCAGCGATGATGCCGCGCGCCTCGATCCGCAGCAGCCGCAAGCGCGGGTCCTGTACTGCCCATGCCGTCAGGCGCTCGGCCGTGCCATCGGTCGAGCCGTCATCGATGGCGATCAACTCGAAATCGGAGAGGCTTTGCCCGGCGATTGACCTCAGGGCTTCGTCGAGGGTCGGGGCCGCGTTGCGGCAAGGCAGCAGGACGGATACCGCGGGCGTGCTCATGGCGCTCGATTGTACCGGGTAGGCCAGCGGCGACGACTCCGCGCTCTCAGCGAGGGCCGCTTCGGGTGCCGGTCAGAGGACGACTTCGACCTTGGTGCCCCGTCCCAGGCGTGGATCCAGCGCGTCGCGCAGGCCGTCACCGAGCAGGTTGAACCCGAGCACGGTCAGCATGATGGCCAGCCCGGGAAAGAAGACCAGGTGCGGCGCAGTGAAGACCTGGTTGCGCTCGGCGCCCAGCATCGATCCCCACTCCGGCGTCGGAGGCTGCGCCCCCAATCCAAGGAAGGACAGGGCGGCTGCGCTCAGGATGGCGGAGGCGATCTCCAGCGTGCCGAGCACGATCAGTGGGGTCATGGCGTTGGGGAGGATGGAGCGGAACAACACGCGCCCCGAGCCGGCGCCCAGCGCTTTCGAGGCTGAGATGAAGTCCGTTTCCTTGACCGAGATCACGCTGGAGCGCATCACCCGGGCATAGGCCGGGATGGTCACGATGGCAATCGCCAAGAGGGTATTCATCAAGCCCGGGCCGAGTACCGCCACAATGGCGATGGCCAGCAGCAGCGCTGGGAATGCCAACAATACGTCCATTACCCGCATCATGCCGTTGTCAGACCACCCACCCCAATAGCCGGCTACCGCCCCAATGGTCGTCCCGATCACGATGGCGAAGCCCACAGTGACAAAACCGATCACCAGCGAATAGCGCGATCCGTAGACCACCCGGCTGAACTGATCGCGCACATTCCCGTCGATGCCCATCAGGTGCTGCGGTTGATCGGCCGGGCACCCCAGCAGGTGGATGCAGGGTGGATCGCGGCGCTTGACGTCCTCTTTGCCGATGAGTACTTCGTCCGGCGCATACGGCGCAATCCATGGGGCAAAAACGGCCGTCAGGATCAGTGCGCCCAGGATGGCCATTCCCGCGATGGCTGATTTCCGCTGCAACAACCGGCGTGCCGTTGTGCGCCACAGGCTGGCCGGCTTGCCGGTGATACGCTCGGCGTCGAGAGAACCCGGCTCAGTAGAGAGGATATCGACGGAAGCGGTCATGCCTGCTAGTCCAACCGCACCCGAGGGTCGAGATAGGTGTACGAGACATCGACAGCCAGGTTGATGAGCACATACCCGACGGCAACCACCAGAGTGAAGGCCTGGATGACCGGATAGTCCCGCGCCGTAATGGCTTCGTAAATGGCGCGCCCGACCCCCGACAGGCCGAAGATCGTCTCGGTCAGCACGGCGCCGCCCAACAATCCGCCCAAGGAAAGGCCGATGATGGTGACGACCGGCAGCAAGGCGTTGCGGAAGGCGTGTTTTGCGATCACCGTGCGATGCGGCACGCCCTTGGCCTTGGCGGCGCGCACATACTCCCGCCCCAGCACGTCCAGCAGGCTGGAGCGCGTCATGCGGGCGATGATCGCCAAGGGAATGGTTGCCAGCGCCAGCGCCGGCAGGATCAAGTGCCGGCTGGCGTCAACCAACACCTCCATGTCGCCTGTGATGATGGAGTTGAAGATGTAGAAGTTCGACAGGAACTCGAGCAGCCGATTCAGCGCGGTTCCTTCCTGCGTCGCCCAGCCGAAAACCTCATAGAAGGGAATCGAGGCCACACCGGCCGACAGCCGCCCGGACGGGGGGAGCCAGAAAGGCGTGCCCTTGAGCACCAACCCGAAGAGATAGGCCAACATCAGTCCCAGCCAGAAGACGGGCATCGAGACACCGATATTCGCCCCGACCATCGTCACCACATCGGTGGCGGAGTTGTGGCGCATGGCGGCGATCACTCCGGCCGGCACGCCAACAATCACGGCAATCAGCAGCGCCGCGATGCTGAGCTCGATCGTCGTGGGCAGGCGCTCGACCAGCATCAGAGAAACCGGGCGTTGATACCGGATCGAATCGCCGAAGTCACCCCTGAGGACGTCGCCGAAGAAGATCCCCAACTGGACCGGGATCGGCTTGTCGAGGCCGTAGCGGGCGATGAACTTGCCGCAGATCACCGGGTTGGCATGCTCGCCCAGCAAGGCGGTGCACGGATCGCCCGGCACGAGGCGCGCCAGGGAGAAGGTCACCAGCAGGATACCAACCAGGACCGGGACAGAGGACAGCAGTCGACGAATGACGAACTGGATCATGGTTGTAGGGTTCCCGGGTGTGAATGTGAACGATCTGCGCCAAGAAAGGCAGCGCGGGATGGCGCCCATTGTACGCCACCCCGCGCTGGTTGGTTCAGTTCGGCGCGAGCACCTTGCTCACAGCCGCCTGGCTACTCAGGCGCCGGGGCGTTGATCAGATTGCCCCACAGTGTCGACCAGTACTCGAAGGTACCGGTATTGCCGACATGCAGCGGACTGGTCACGTCCGCATTGGCGCTGAAGGTGGTCATGACATCGTTGGCATCGAAGGTCGTGCCATCGGAGAACACGACATCCTGGCGCAGCGTGCAGGTCCAGACCGTCAAGTCCTCGTTCGGCTCGCACACTTCCGCCAGCACCGGGAAGGTTGCGGTCCCGTTGATCTCGTAGGCGTACAGGCCTTCCATGACCTGCTCGCAGGCCCGCAGCGACTCGCCGTCCGTCTCATCGGGGCAGAAGAGGCTGATCGGCTCAGCGTTCTGCATCCAGACGAGGGTATCGCGTCCGCCGGGGTCGGTGGGTGCAAACATCTCGTTGGTCAGCGGGCTCGCCTGCGGATTAACCACGTCGGCGCGGTAGGCGGTCGCCGAGCCGCCATGGGCGATCGGCACCATCGGCACCAACTCGCGGATGGCGTTGTTGGCCTCAACGTAGATTGCTTCGGCTTCAGCCGGATCGGCAATCTGTGCGCCTTCCTCGAGCTTGGTGTAGATCTCAGGATAGGCATTCCCGAACTGCGCCTGGGTCGCGCCAAAGTGGTAGTTCAGGAAGTTGGTGATGTGCGGGTAGTCAGCACCCCAGCCCAGCAGGTGCAGCCCGTCAAGCTCGCCCGCCGCGGAAGCGGCGATGAAGGCGCCTGATTCCATCACCACGATCTCAGCGTTGATGCCTAAGTTCTGCTTCAACTGGGCCTGGATCTCCTCGGCTACACGTGGCGCTTCGGGCAGATAGCCGCGCACGACATCACGGAAGTACAGCTTGGTGTCGAAGCCGTTCGGGAATCCAGCCTCGGCCAGCAGCGCCTTGCCAGCCTCGGGATCGAAGTCATACCACGCCTCGCCGGCGCAGCCATTCGGGATCGGGCAGGGGGTGAAGTGGGAAGCGGTTTCCGATCCGGTCGGATAGAAGGTGTCGACGATCCGCTGCCGGTCGATACCCATGGCCACCGCCTGGCGCACGCGCACATCGTCGAAGGGCTTGAAGGTGTTGGTCATCCCGACATAGAAGACGTTCAGCGCCGGGCGGACCACAAGCTGCAGGCTCGGGTCGCCTTCGATGACCGCGAAGTCAGCCGGGCCCACATTGTCCATGCCGTCGATCGTGCCGGCCTGCAGCTCGAGCAGTCGAGCAGCCAACTCTGCACTCCAGCGGAAGACCACGGTATCGGCGAAGACTTCGCCATCACCCGTGTAGTTGGGGTTGCGGACGAAGGTCAGGCTCTCGCCGCGAACCCAGTCACTGACCATGTACGGGCCGGTGCCGATCGGATTGTCCAGCCGGGCCCCGGGCTCGGTGGTTGATTCCAGCCATTCCTGTGGGTAGATCGCAAAGGGAGAGAACGCAATCTTCGACAGGAACGATGGGTCAGGAACGCACATCGAGAACTCAACGGTGTAGCGGTCTGGAGCGGCGATCTGCTTCCACAAAGTGCCATTGGAGCAGTCGGTGGTGATCGCCGGCAGGGCCTCAAATGGCTCCATCGGCTCTGCAGTCGGCGGCTCGGGCGGGACTGCGGTCGCCGCCGGCTCGGCCGGGGGCGCTTCGGTTGCCGCCGGCGCACAAGCTGCCAGCACCAGGCTGGACAGCACCAGCAGGCTCAATACGAGGTAGATCAATCGGCGTGCCACTTGTGTCTCCTCCATCTCAGCGGGTTTCCAGGTTATGACGGATTGCCGGTTCACGTCCCCCGCACCTCCTCTTCGGATGTGAAACGAGGCCTTCGTCCGCCGGCTTCGGGCTGGCGCCGCCGGACTGGCCTCTCTCCGCGCGATGGGTATCGCTGGGGATCCCTCTTGGTGCCTGTCCGTTCATTGTACAGAAGGTCCCCGCCCTAGTCAACTGCCCCCTGTAGGGTCCGAATATGGGTCCACAGCCTGCGCTCACCCCTTGCCCAGGCGGAGTGCAGGAGCAGCGATAGCGAGCACAGCACGCCCTTGCTCGCTGCCTCCTCTCTGTCCCGGGCGGCAGGTTCGTCCCCCGCAGCGCTGAGCCTCCGCCGCCCCGCTGTCGATGGCACGCTGGATCGGGCTTGCGTGCCGGGCAGGCCCCCGCTCAGGTGGATGCCCTGTAATCGCCTGGCAGGGCAAGCGTCGCCTCACCAGCACCTGTGAACGGGGAGCGCCAGAGTGGGGGCAAGGCAGGATCCTGCCGAGCCGGCGAAAGGAGCGGCTCAACCGCCCGGCACGCCTCAGCCTGGTCGATACTTGCTGACGGCTCCAATGTTCAGGCGGAGGGATCGCGGCTGGCCAGCTGTGGAGGCAGTACCCGGGAGTCAGGCCGGCGCGATCACCGCACCATCGGGGATCACCGCCTGCTTGGGCACGACCACGATCCCGTCGCGGACCGACCAGCGCTCCTCATCCAACTCGGTACCGCGCGGGAAGGGCTCGATGCGCACCCCTTGGCCGATGCAGGCGTTCTTGTCGATGATCGCACCCTCAATGCGGCAGCCATTCGCCAGGCCCATCGCCGGCCTGCCGCCGTAGCGACCGGGTTCCTCGTAGAAGTCCGCCCCCATCAGAATGGTGTTGGAGATCACCACATCATCGCCGATCACACTGCGCAGCCCGATGACCGTGTTCCTGATCTCAGCCCCCTGAACCACGCAGCCGTCGGCCAACAGCACCTGGTCCAGGCGCACGTCATAGATGCGCGAACCGGGCAGAAAGCGCGGGTGAGTGTAGATCGGCCGGACAGGATCATCGAAGCTGAAGGGCGGATTCCGCCGGGCGAGCATCAGGTTGGCCTCGTAGAACGCCCGGATCGTCCCGATGTCCTCCCAGTAGCCGCGGAAGGTGTAGCCAAAGACCCGGTACGTCAGGATCGAGGCCGGCAGCACATCCCCGCCGAAGTCGGCGTGATGCGACTCGAGCAGCTCGCTGAGGATTTCGCTGCGGAACAGGTAGATGCCCATCGAGCCGACGTAGGGTTGCGCCGGGTCGCTGCGGCTGACAAAGCGCTGCAGCACCTCCGGGGATTGCGGCTTCTCGACGAAGTCGGTGATGCGTCCGTCGTCGCCCATGCGCAGGATGCCGAAGCGCCCGGCGTCCTCGGCCGAGACCGGCTTGACGGCCACCGTCACGTCGGCCCCGGTTTGCCGGTGCTGCTCGATCAGCGGGGCGTAGTCCATGCGGTAGAGGTGGTCGCCGGCCAGGATCAGGATGTCCTTGGCGCCCGTGACGCGAATCTCGAACAGCTGCTTCCGCACGGCGTCGGCCGTGCCCTGATACCAGTCGGCGCTGGTCAATGTCTGCTCGGCGGCCAGGATCTCGACCCAGCCCTGATGGAAGACGTCGAAGTTGTAGCTCTGGGCGATGTGGCGGTGCAGGGAGACCGAGTTGAACTGCGTGAGGATGGCGATGCGGTCGATGCCGGAGTTCAGGCAGTTGCTGATCGGCACGTCGACCAGTCGGTACTTGCCGCCGATCGGCACGGCCGGCTTGGCGCGCATCTTGGTGAGCGGCCACAGCCGCGCCCCGCGCCCGCCGCCGAGGACCACTCCGACGACGTCCTGATATGGCATGCCGCGCCTCCCGCAGGCTCGATTTCGCCTGCTGTTCAGTGTAGCCGACGGGCTGGAGGTCTGCAACCACCGACCGGAATTGTGCCGACCCACTGCGCTCGAGCGCCATCAGGCAGCCCGTCGGCTGCGGGTCGCCGGCAACCCAGCGGGGCGCTCTCTGCCGGCGGCACAGTGGCCGGGCGCACGCCAACTCTGGCGCAGTCCTTAGCGCGGTCTGCCGGCGCAACGGCCAAGCCGCGCCGGCAAGCGCCGAAGTTGGCACGAGGGTTGGCGCCGGAGCCCGGTGCCCTGCCATCAGGGGAACGCCGTTTGTCATCCGAGGGCTCGACAAGTGCCAGTTGACACGCCGACAACTGGTTCTACTATATTGAATAGCGTTCCAAATACTTGAACCCAGTACCCAGGCCACTGCCTCCGGTACCCGAGGCAATCCCACGCAGTGCGATGGACCAGCCGACACCCATAGCCCAAGATGGCCGGATCCAACCCTTCGCTTCCTTCTCAGACCACTCAAGCCTCCATGAACCGCGGCAGCTCCGCGCCCGACCGCAAGGCTCTCTCTTCTTCGGTGACGAAGGCCTTCGGGATCGTCGAGATCCTGGCGGGGAGCCCGGATGGCGGAGCCACCCTGGCGGACCTCTCCACTCAGCTGGGAATGCCCAAGAGCACCGCGCATCGCTACCTCGCCACGCTAGTTTCGCTGGGGCTCGCCGAGCGGGATGGCGCTGACCATTTTCGCCTGGGGACACGCATCATCGAACTCGCCGGCTCGTATCTGGCCAAGAGCGACCTGCGATCGGAGAGCCGCCCGTTTCTCGACGACCTGGCTGCGGGCACCGGAGAAACCGTGCACCTGGCGGTTCCTTCCGGCGGTGAAGTGGTCTATATTGCCAAGGTCGAGAGCACCCACGCCATTCGCATGTACTCGCACATCGGCGCCCGCCTGCCCATGGCGTGCACCGCCCTGGGGAAGGCCATCCTGGCTTTCCTTCCGCTCGATCGACGCGAACGTATCCTGGCGCAGCCCTTCCGGGCCAGGGCACCCAATACCCTCATCCAGCCTTCGGCCATGGCAAAGGAACTCGAGTTGGTGCGTGATCGGGGATTTGCCGTCGATGACGAAGAAAACGAAGTCGGCGTGTGCTGTGTCGGAGCCCCGGTCTTCGACTACACCTCGGACGTCATCGCGGCCGTGAGCGTTTCGGGTCCGATCAGCCGGATGAGCCCGGCGCGTTGCGTCGAACTGGGACCGGACGTCCGAGAGTCGGCCCTGCGCATTTCGCGGCGGATGGGGTTTCCGGGATGAGCCTGTGACCGATGGGGTTGCCCCGGGACTGCTGCTCGCTTGAGTCCATTCATCGAGGAGGAAGTGCACGATGAAGATGTTGATTGACAGCCAGTGGGTCGAAGCCTCTGACGGCGCCTGGATGGAGATCCGCAATCCGGGCACCGGCGAGGTGCTGGATCGGGTTCCCCGGGCCACGTTGCAGGATGCCGAAAGGGCGGTCGCGGCGGCGCAGCAGGGAAAGCAGGCGATGCGCCAGATGACCGCTCTGGCGCGCTACGAGGCGCTGATTCGGATTGCCAACGCCATCGAAGCCAACCTCCCGGAGTTGGGCAAGCTTCTCGCCCAGGAGAACGGCAAGCCCATCCTGCAGACCCGAGCCGAGGTCGGTGTCACCGCCAGCATCTTCCGCGGCTTCGCCGAGGAGAGCAAGCGGATCTTCGGCCGCGTCATGCCCGTGGACGCCGTGCGTGGCAATGAACGGCACTTTGCCATGACCATCCGGCAGCCTCTGGGGGTGGTAGCGGCGATCGTTCCATTCAACTACCCGGTCGAGCTCTGGGGACACAAGGCAGCCTCGGCCCTGGCTGCCGGCAACGCCGTGATTTCGAAGCCCCCCAGCGCCTGCCCCTTGGCCCTGCTCAAGATCGCAGCGCTGATCGAGGAGGCGGGACTGCCGCGGGCCGCTCACCAGATGATCACCGGGCCCGGCGCCATGATCGGCGATCTGCTCGCTCGATCGCCCGGCGTTCAGCTGGTCACCGTCACCGGCAGCACGGCCGTCGGTGTGCGCATCTCGCAGCTGGCGGCAGAGAACCTGAAGAAGGTTCACATGGAGCTGGGTGGCAATGATGCCCTGATCATCCTGGCGGACGCCGATCTCGAGAAGGCAGCCGAGGCGGTGGTGCTGGGCCGACTTGCCCGCGGCAACGGCCAGATCTGCTGCGCCGTGAAGCGGATCTTCGTCGCCTCTTCCATCTACGAGGAGTTCAGCGATCTTCTGACCGCCAAGGCCAAGGCCCTCAAGGTCGGCGACCAGCTCAAGGAAGACACGGATGTCGGCCCCTTGATCAACGAAGACGCAGCCAAGGGCGTCGAGGCCGTTGTGAACGACGCCATCCAGGCCGGCGCCACGCTGCGGGCCGGCGGGCACCGCCGCGGCGCCTTCATGGAGCCGACCGTCCTGACCAACGTGCCGGTCGAGGTGGAACTCTTCAAGGAGGAGACCTTCGGTCCGGTGGCGCCGCTCGTCCGCTTCGACTCCGTCGACGACGCTGTGCGCATGGCCAATGATTCGCCCTACGGCCTGCAGTCGGCCGTGTTTACCCGAGACATCAACCAGGCCCTCGACATCGCCTACCGCCTGGAGGCCGGCGGCGTGATCGTCAACTGGTCATCGGCGCTGCGCATCGAAACCCTGCCGTTCGGCGGGATCAAGCTGAGCGGCCACGGCCGCGAGGGTGTTCACGACACGCTCGCTGAGATGACCGATCAGAAGACGATCGTCGTGCACAACGCCTTTCCGCCCGTATGATCGCACGGCGCGCCGGGGACGTGACCATGCTGAGCATGCGCGGCATCTCACAAGAGCTTCGACGGCACGCAGGCCCTGCGCGGCGTGGATTTCTCCGCCGAACGCGGGGAGGTGCATGCGATCGTCGGCGAGAACGGTGCCGGCAAGTCCACCCTGATGAAGGTCCTGTCCGGCGCCATCCTGCGCGATGCCGGCGAGATCCTGCTCGACGGCGTCCCGGCCAACGCCAGCACTCCACTCGCCGCGCATCGGTTGGGAATCCGGGCGGTCTACCAGGAATTCAGCCTGGTGCCCCACCTGACCGTGGCCGAGAATATCCTGCTGGGGCAGATGCCTTCCGCCCGAGTCCCGGGATGCGTCGACTGGGCCAAGGCCTACCGCCGGGCTGACGAGATCCTGGCCTCGATCGGCTTTGTCGGCATCGACGTCCGTGAGGTCGTCCGTCACCTCAGCGTCTCCCACCAGCAGATGGTCGAGATCGCCAAGGCGGTCGCGGTGCGGCCGCGGATCCTGATCCTGGACGAGCCTTCGGCCGTGCTGTCGCAGGAGGAGTTGAACCGCCTGTTCGCCCTGGTGCGTCAGCTCAAGCAGGAAGGGACGCTGATCCTGTACATCTCGCACCGTCTGGACGAGGTCTTTGAGATCGCCGAACGCATCACGGTTCTCAAGGATGGCCAGCTCGTCGGGACGGTACGGCCGACAGGAAGCCGATCAGAACCAGTTGATCAGGATGATGGTCGGCCGCTCGCTGGGAGAGGTCTTCCCGGCGCGGCATCCCCCCACGGACGAGATCGCGCTGGAAGTGATGGATCTGACGCGGGCCGGCTCGTTCTCGGACATCTCGTTCGCGCTGCGGCGGGGCGAAGTGCTGGGCATGTCCGGCCTGGTCGGCAGCGGGCGAACCCAGGTGGCGCGCTGCATCTTCGGCGCCGAGCCGTTCGACACCGGCGCAATCCGCCTCGGCGGCAAGCCGATCCGGCCGCGCTCCCTCACGATGCCGTGCGGGAGGGGATCGCCCTGCTGACCGAAGACCGCAAACGCGACGGCCTTGTCATGCACTGCACCATCCGCGACAACGTCAGCATGGCATCGTACGAGAAGCTCAGCCGCTTGGGGTGTCATCAACCGCCGTGCCCAAGAGGCCAGCGTCCAACAGAAGGTGCACGAGCTGGACATTCGCCCGCCGCTCGTCGACCGACTGGCCCGCCAGCTCAGCGGCGGGAACCAGCAGAAGCTGGTGCTGGCGAAGTGGCTGATGACGGAAGCCCGCATCCTGATCCTCGACGAGCCCACGCGTGGGGTGGATGTGGCCACCAAGGTGGAGATCTACCAGTTGATCAGCGATCTGGCGGCGGATGGCATTGGGATCCTGCTGATCTCATCCGAGCTGCCGGAGATCCTGGGATTGAGCGACCGGGCGCTGGTGATGCGGGAGGGACGTGTGGTGGGAGAGTTCACGCGGGCCCAGGCCAGCGAGGAAAGTTTGCTGGCCGCGGCCGCAGGGGTGAGGCAATGACCGCTGGTACTGGACCGACGCCATCCACGCCCGTCAAGCCCCGAAAGGGTCTGCGGCTCCGGCTGCCCGGCAGGCTCGGGGGAATGCGCAAGCGGCGATGGGTGGACTACGCCTTCATCGTCGCCTTCGTGGTGCTGCTGGTCATCACCGTCACGGTGTCGGACGTCTTCTTCACCCAGCGGAACCTGAGCAACGTGGGACGGCAGGCCGTGACCAACGGCCTGCTCAGCCTGGGCATGTTGGTGGTGATTCTGACGGGCGGGATCGACCTGTCGGTCGGATCCGTGGTCGCGCTGGCGGCGGTCATGGTCTCGGGGATGTCGAAGCAGGGGATGCCCCTGCCGCTGGCGATCCTGGTGTGCCTGGTGATCGGGGTGGCCGCCGGAGCCGGCAATGGGTACTTCATCGCCCGCTACAAGCTGCAGCCGTTCATCGTCACGCTGGCATCGATGATCACCCTCCGCGGGCTGGTCTTCGTGTATTCCGACGTTCCGATCACGCCCGAGGACCCTGCCTTCCGTGCGGTTCTCGGAGGCGGCTTCATCGGCCCGTTCCCGATTTCGGCGCTGATCATGCTCGCCTGCTACCCGATCGCGTGGTTCTTCCTCAACCGGATGCGGTCCGGTCGCGCCATCACGGCCATCGGCGGAAACGAGGAGGCGGTTCGTCTGGCGGGCATCAACGTCAACTGGCACATCCTGCTGGCCTACATGATTTCCGGCATGTTCGCCGCCATGGGCGGGGTGATGCTCGCCTCCCGGCTGGGGATCGCCCAACCCAGCGTCGGCGGGGGTTTTGAACTGGACGCAATCGCCGCCTGTGTCATTGGCGGCGCTATCCTGGGCGGCGGCGGCGGAAGCGTCTTCGGCACCCTGGGCGGGGTTGTGGCGCTCGGCATGATCGACAACCTGCTCAATCTGTTCAACGTGCAGTCCTACTATCAGCAGATCTTCAAGGGCGTGATCATCCTGGTCGCGGTTCTGGCGCGACGCAAGCAGCAATAGCCATCAACCTGCTCGGCCGCCGGCCCGTTCTGGCGCGGCCCGAGCGGAAGGAGGTGAGGCGAAGAACTGCAATCCGTCCGTCCCAAGCCGATCCACCCAGAACCATGAGATGAGGAGGATTCTTCGATGAAACGCAACCTTGGTCTGACCATCATCGTGCTCCTGGCGGTGATGCTCGCAGCCTGTGGGCAGGCTGCGCCAGCGGCTGCACCGGAGGGTGAAGCCGGCCCCATCAAGATCGGGATGGCCAACTTCTCCCAGTGCTGCCCCTACTTCATCGGCATGAACGACGCGGTCATCGCGGAAGCGAAGCCCTACTCCAACGTCACGATCATCTCCACCGATGCCAACGGCGACGCGGCCAAGTTCCAGTCCGACATCGAGGACCTGATCGCGCAGGGAATCGACGGGGTCATCGTCTCCGGGGCGTGGCTTGAGCAAGCCCCGGCCGCGCTCGATGCCCTGGCCGCAGAGGGGATCCCGACCGTTCTGGTGGATCGCCAGTTCACCACCGGGGCCGCGGCAGCCTACGACTCCTACATCGGCCCGGACAACTTCACCATCGGAGTCCAGGACGGTCAGTACATCGCCGACCGGCTGGGCGGCAAGGGCGTCGTCGTGCAACTGCGCGGCGGGCCGGCCGACAACTCGATCGGGCTGAACCGCAGCAACGGGATGCTCAGCGTGATTGAGACGTTCCCCGACATCACCGTCGTCACGGCACCTGACTTCGGGGGCTGGAGCGCGGATGGCGGCATTGCCCTGATGGAGGACCTGCTCGCCTCCAATTCGCAGATCGACGCCGTGTTCTGCGAGAACGACTCGATGTGCCTGGGCGCTCAGACGGCCATCGCCGACGCGGGCCGCGCCGAGGAGATGTTCCTGGTCGGGGTCGACGGCGAGAACGCCGCCTTGGAAGCCATCATGAACGAAACGAACTACGGCGCAACCGGCCTGAACAACTCGGACCAGATCGGCCGCGCCGCCTTCAATCGCTTGATGGCCATCCTGGGCGGAGGCACGCCCGAGAAGGACTCCTACCTGCCTTCGCCGCTGATCACCAAGGACAACGTGATGCGCTTCTACAACCCGGAGGGCACCTTCTAACCCGACGGGCAGAGAAACTGGACGGAGGGGGCCGCGTCGTCTCCCTCCAGCATTCCATGGACGGACCCTCACAGGAGGTGACCGACGCCTCCTGTGGGGGGTCCCTCCGGCCTGAGCGCTCCTCGCCAGGCCAGGGAAGGCGATCCCAGCGGGCGGCTGGCGCCCAGGCAGAAAGCCCGCGCCGCCAATCGCAGCCCGCCATTGCCTGGCGGAGCATGCGGGGAGACTCCAGGGCGGGCAATTCTGGAGGAGGACATTGCCCGGACCTGTCTGGCGCACGCACGGCGCCGAGGCGAACCACCTTCGGACATCCGGGACGGGACGCTGCGCGGCCTCTGTCCACCCACACTGGGCCGGATGAGCTTCGGCACTTGTCCGGGATCACTGCCATGACGTCTGGGCGAAGCGGGTTCAACGGGAGCCCGGCAGGCCTCGATCGGCTCTGCCGGCGGATGGGATCAGCCGCGGCGGCACACCCAGCAGGAAGGCCTGGGATGGCCGACCGCGGGGGTTCAACACCGGGTCATCCCCTGTCTCGCGGGGCAGGCTCGAGCGAGCGCGCAGGAGGCCAGGAAATGGATGTCGTCACTCAATTGGGACCGCTGGGAGTGATCCCGGTGGTGAAGATCGACCGGGCCTCCCAGGCGCCTCAGATGGCGGAGGCCTTGCTGGCCGGAGGCCTGCCGTGCGCGGAAATCACCTTCCGAACCACCGCCGCGGAAGAATCCCTGAAGCAGATCGCGGCCAGCTTCCCCGAAGTTGCGCTGGGCGCGGGCACGGTGCTCACCCTGGACCAGGCGCAGCGTGCCGTTCAGGCCGGCGCGCGCTTCATCGTGTCGCCCGGTTTCGATCGCAAGGTGGTCGCATGGTGCCTGACCGAAGGCATCCCGGTCATGCCCGGAGTGGCCACCCCAACCGAGATCCAGATGGCGCTCGACAGCGGCCTTTCCATCCTCAAGTTCTTCCCGGCCGAAGCCCTGGGGGGGATACCATTGCTCGAGGCCATTGCGGCGCCTTTCGTGGATGTGCGCTTTGTCCCGACCGGCGGGATCACGCCGGTCAACCTGGCTGACTATCTCCGCCTGCCGATGGTGCATGCGGTGGGCGGAAGCTGGTTGGTATCTGCCAAGCTTCTGAAGGCCGAGGGATTCGGGGAGATCACCCGCCTGGCCCGCCAGGCCGTCGAAATCGTGGCGGCCACGCGAACGCAGGGAGGCCCAGCATGACGCCTCAGATCGTCACGTTCGGCGAGATCATGCTCCGCCTGAAGTCGCCGGGATTCGAGCGGTTGCTGCAATCTCCGCAGTTGGAGGCAACTTTCGGCGGTGGCGAAGCCAATGTTGCGAGTTCCCTGGCGCAGTTTGGAGCCGATGTTGCCTTTGTCACAGCCCTCCCAAGCAACGCCATCGGTGAAACCTGCCTCCGGCACCTGCGGGGGCTGGGAATCGACACCTCCCATTGCGTGCGCGCCGGCGAACGGATCGGTATCTACTACCTAGAGACCGGCTCCAACCAGCGCCCGTCGAAGGTGATCTACGATCGCGAGCACTCGGCGATCATGGATGCCCCGCCGGAGATGTTCGATTGGCCGCGCATCTTCGAAGGCGCGACCTGGTTCCACGTCACCGGCATCACGCCCGCGCTCAGCGCCTCGGCCGCCGCCGCGACGCTGGCGGCCGTCACCGCGGCCCAGCAGGCCGGCCTGACGGTCTCGTGCGACTACAACTACCGCAAGAATCTGTGGAAGTACGGCCGATCCGCCCCGGAGGTGATGACCGAGATCGTTCGCCAGTCGATGTCGGCATCGCCAACGAGGAGGATTGCCAGCGGGCGCTCGGAATCTCGCTGGGCGACGAGACAGCCGTCGAGAAGGGGCTCATCGATGTGCAACGCTACCGGGCGCTGAGTCAGAAGGTCATGGCCGTCTTCCCGAATCTCCGGTCGCAGGCCATCACCCTGCGCAAGAGCCAGACCGCCGACCGCAACGGCTGGTCAGCCTGTATGCACACGCGCCAAGAGTTCCTTGTCAGCCCGGTGTACCAGGTCGAGGACATCGTCGACCGTGTGGGCACGGGCGACGCATTCGCCGCTGGCCTGATCTATGGCCTGAGCCATGGGATGGAGCACCAGCCGGCGCTCGACTTCGCGACCGCCGCCTCGTGCCTCAAGCACTCGATCCCCGGAGATCTGAATCTCAGCACGCTAGACGAAGTGCTTGCCCTGATTCAGGGAAACTCAACCGGACGAATCCAGCGTTGACACCCCGCCTCACCTGCGCGACGATGAATCCCCCGTCGCCCAGGATGCCGGCGAAGGCCTGCCGCGTATCGTCCCCCGCCTGCCGATACCACCCGGCCCGCTTCGGCAGAAACAGGTCCGAGAACTCGCTCCGCACCCACTGCGCCGCCTGCTGGCTGACTGCCCCGTGCTGACGTAGCTGATTCTCCAGCACCATCGCCCGCAGGGCGCGGATGCGCGCCGGCACGCTCTCCCCCAGCGTGCCGAACTCCAATGCCAGCGCGAAGAAATCCGCATCCGGTCGCTCCCGGGCGAAGAGGCCTGTAGAAGTGATCCACCATGTCCCCCCGCATGGCATAGAACTCGCCTCCGTCGGCCTTGGCCAATGTCGGATACCCCAGTCGCCCGCGCAGTTCCGACGTCGACGCCGTCTCGTCGGCCGAAAGCACCAGCGTCATCCGTTCGCTCGGGCCGTATCCGGTATGGACGTCGACCCAGACCACCTGACGGTAGCCGGCCGCAGCGCGAAGCACCAGATCCCGCAGGAGTAGCGTCTCCTCCGGCGGCGCCTGACCGCCGAAGTACACGCCCTGCGGATCTGCGTACTGGCCGAGCAGTACGCCCGCTGCATCCGTCCTTCGCCAAGTAGCTGTAACCGCGCAGCAAGCGCAGGTTGAACTCCGCCGCCGCGCTCCATGGCGCCTCAACCGGCCGCTGCGGATTGAGCAGAGCCGACAGCAACCGGTAGTCCGGATTGAACGCCGGATCGAGTTCCGCCGGGATCACTCACGAAGCTGCGGTTGAGATCGACGTTCGATCGGTTCACTCGCAGGCGATGTTCCATCCCCCATGGATTCAGCGCATGCACCAGCAGCACGCCCGCCGTGGCGGGATCGAGCCTGCGGCAGGAACTCCGCACGAAGAGCTCCATCACCGCCGAGCCCAGGTAGCCCTCGATCCCATGCTCGGCTGTGGTCAGGATGAGCAGCCGCTCCCGCTGCCGCTCGGCATCCGCCTGAAGCCAGTCAATCGTCAGATCAGGATGCTCGTCGAGCGGGCGTGCCGCATGCGAGGCCGCCGGCCAGTGCGAGCGCAGCTGAGCCAGGTTGGCAACAAACCGTTCGCGCGAGGCGCGGTAGCTCGCCGGAATTAGAGCCTGCAGTCCCATGCCAGCCTCCCAGCAGGCCGCTGAAGAACGCCGTGTCATCGTCCAACCCTCTCCCCTAGCCCCTCCCCCTGCATGAGCCGACATCCGCGACCCACGCGAGTCCCGCAGGGGAAGGGGTGGTATTCCTGGGGGTGGGGCGCGCTTGGCTCCCCCCACCCCCCAGATCTTGTTCCCCCTCTTCGCCACGGTTCATGGCGTACCCGTGCGCTGTCTGCGGATAGGGGGGCCAGGGGGTGAGGTCGAATGAGCGTTCTTCAGCAAGCTCCTAGTACAGTCCATCGCCAATCCCCATGGCGATACCGAGCAGAGTCACTCAGCATCCTTGCGCCGGTGGATCGCTCCCTCCAGTTCAAGATGCAGGCGGTGCTCCGGCTGCACACCCGGGTAGGCCGTCTGATCCTCAAGCACCAGACGGATCCTCAGCGTCTGCTCTCCCGGTAGCCGGGCCAGATGGGTCAGGATCGCTTCATCGGCCTGCACACCGAAGGATTTCAGTAAACGGCGGATATCGTCGCGTGGTCCACCTTCCATGAGAACCTCCATGTCATGCCCGCCCAGCGGTCCGGATTCATCCCATTCTGCCCCTGCGGACTGCGCCCTGGATGGCACTGTCCCGTCCACTGCCTCATCCCCCGCCCCAGAAGGCCATCGCCACCAGCGCACCGGCGACCGAACACAGCAGATTGACCATGTCATTCCCCATCCAGGACAGCCCTCGCAGACGCTCGGTTTGCGCGCCGCAGAGATGCCAGGGGTGCTGCTCGGTCTCCGAGCCGCAGAGCGGACAGCGGTACCCCGCCTGCAGCGTGGCCCCCAACAGGCTGTCCAGCAGGCTCCCGAGCATGCCGGCGATCAGCCCCAATCCCAACAGCGCCGCCTCCCGCCACAGCCACGCCCCCAGCCCGGAGATTGCCGCTGCGCCGGCGAGGCTGGCTATCAGTCCCAGCGCCGTGACCCCGCCGGAGCTGCCTCTGGCGACGATCCGGCCGCTGGTCAGCAAGCGCGGCGGCTGCGGCGAGAGAACACCGATCTCGGTCGCCCAGGTGTCGGCCGTGGCAGCCGCAAGCGCACCCACCAGGCCGGCCAGCCAGAGGTCAGCCTGCCCTCCCCCCAGCCCATAGGCGACAGCCAGCACCGCCGCTGCCCCGCCATTGGCCGCAACCTGCCAGGCATCGCGTCGTCCGCCCTTGGCAACGACCGGTTGCAGGCTGCGCTTGTGTCGCGTCCGCCAACCCGTGAGCAGGCTGGAGCTGACGAAGAACGCCAACACCAGTCCCGCGCCCCTCCACCCGGCTCCTCCCCAGGCAGCTGCACCGACCAGGGCCGCAGCGATTGCTCCTGACGGCTGCAGCAGTCCGGCTCGCCATGCCAAGCTGGCAGCCCCAGTTCCCAATGCCAGCCCTACCAGCCAGTCCACGCCGTCTATCCCCTATCCTTGTGGACAATCCGGTGGAGACCTGTGGATAACCCGTCGGGCGCGGTGGACAGCCGGTGGTCTTTCAGACCGCGCCCAACAGAAAGGCGACAGCGGCCCACAGCATTCCCCCGACGACGATCGCTGTGCTCCACAAAGCGTACGAAAGATGCGGCCGCGTCTCCCTGCGCAACAACCAGGCGCCCAGCACGGCGTCGACCATCCAACACACGAAGCCGATCATGGGCAGGAGCAGCAGCCGCCCGGGCGGCGCGCTGAGCGCCGGCCCTCCCTGTACGTCGAATCCGAACGGCACAGAGGCCGGCAGACCCGGCGCGCGGAAGGCGAGATAGCCCAGCAGCACCAGCGGCAGGCTCAGCCCGATCACCAGCAGAACTCGCGCCACTCGATCGGACCACACACGCGCCACCAGGAAGTCTGGCCGGAGCGACAGCGCGGGCAGCGGTTCGAGCGATCCCATACGGGCGCCGGCAATGTAGGCCTGCTGAAAGGCCTGGGGGTCGGCGGGCGAGATCGCCAGCTGGCTCTGGCGGGTGATGACGACAATCTGCCCCGCCCCACCCTCCGCAGCCATGAACTCAATCCTTCCAATGTCCTGGACTTCGCGCTCTCCGACGATGCAGCCAGGCCACCATAGCCCAGGCGGCGGGCGCAGCCCGGGGGCCAGCGTGTCGGCCGATTGCAGCCGCTGGACGGAGGTCAGCGGGATCTGCTCCAACCGCAGCCCCCAGCGCAGAGTCAAGCCATTGCGGTCGACGGCATAGGAGGCGGTCAGCAGCCCATAAAGGCGGTAGGCAATGGCGGCGGCCAGCGGCGCCGCCGCCAGCGGCAGCGCCGCCCACAGTGCCGTCCAGGGAGAGAGCGGGCTCGTGCCGAGTTGGTATACGCCGAACAGGACCAGGCCGGTCACTGCGCTGAGCAGCAGCCCGCCGAAGACCAAACCCCGCGCCCGCTTGGGATAGAACTTCATGCGAAACGCACGGGAGGCCGAAGGGCCTCCCGCAGCTCACCTCAGCCAGGCCGCCTCAGGGAGCGGCGCCGGCCTGCTCCTTGACGTACACTGGCGAAAGCCAGTTGGCGTACTTCGGGTTGCGCCCGCGCACGATATCTGTGAACAGCCGCCGCAGCTGGGCAGCCACCGGACCCATCACGCCGTCCCCCACCGGCCGGTGATCGACCCAGGTCACGGCGGTGACCTGCGCCGCGGTGCCGGTCAGCAGCAGCTCCTGGCACAGGTAGATCTCGGTGCGGTCGATCGGCCGCTCGATCACCTGCAGCCCCAGCTCCCCGGCAGCCACCACCATCACCGTCTTGCGCGTGATCCCCTCGAGAATGTTGTCGGTGACCGGCGGCGTGATCAGCACCCCGTCGCGCACGATGAACACATTCATGGCACTGCCTTCCGACAGATGCCCGTCCTGGGTCAGCACCAGCGCCTCGTCGAAGCCGGAGCGCACGGCGTCGGTCTTGGTCATCGCTGAATTGACATACGCCCCGCAGATCTTCCCCCGCGCCGGGATGGCGTTGTCGTCGATACGCCGCCAGCTGGAGATCGTTACCCGGGCGTCCTCGTCGTTCTTGATGTACAGCTCAAACGGGATGGCCGCAATGGACAGCGCGTCATGCAGATCGTGCAGGCGCACGCCGATCTTCTCGTCGGACTTGTAGACCAGCGGGCGGATGTAGCAATCTTCCCGGTACCCCTCGCGCCGCAGCAGCTCGAGGGTGATCTCGACCAGATCGTCCGCCGCATAGTCGACCTCGGCGCAGATCAACTTCGCCGAGTTCTTCAGACGCCGGAAATGGTCGATGGCGCGGAAGACGTATAGCTGTTCCTGTTCCGGGTTCCAGTAGCCTCGGATTCCGGCGAAGGCCCCGGTTCCGTAGTTCAGCGTATGCGTCAGGATCCCTACTTTCGCTTCCGCATACGGCACAATCTGACCCTCGAAGAAGGCGAACTTCGGGAGCGTCACAGCGAATGGCCTCCTCTCACACGTGCGCCTGGGGAGGAATGCCCGCCGGGGGCGGCGGGCATTGTGCCTGTCTTTCCATTATAGACCGCCGAGCAAGGCCCCGGCAAGAAGGGCCCCCGTCAGGCGCCAGCAGGGCG
>CAWBME010000012.1:0-53367 GCA_963789825.1 uncultured Chloroflexia bacterium | reverse complement strand
GGAAATGCCTGCATGGGGGATCTACCGCTGGGGATTCCGATCCAAGAGCGGAACAGTTTTGATTCCGGCTTCTGTCATGCACCTTCGGAGTGCAACCCACTATGCAGGGATCAGCGGGTGGGGCCGCGAGGACGCACACCCATCGGGTACAACCCACCAACCTGAGACCGGGGGGCTGAACCTCTTCAACGAACTGGAAGCGCCAGGAGTTCCCACGGGGGTCCTGCGCCCCTGCGGGGCGGGTCGCCGCAGGGCGGAATGGCGGCGCACGGCTCGCCCCTGTACCCCGGGTAAACCGGGATCATGGTGAAGTGGGGGTACGTGTACTCCGCGTCGCACCAACCCATTCGGCACGCGTGCATTCGTTGGGGAGGTCGCCTCCTTGGTCGCCGGTGCTAGCGCCAAGGCCATCAGGCAACCGGCGACGACTACGACGGCGAGTGCGAGGAATCCGATACGCCGCACTGCTCCTCCCCCTACCCCAAGAGAGGCGCCTGCGCCCACTCGGGACACCAGACACCGACGAGCTCGCACAGCGCGGCCTTGGCGAAGGCTCCTGCCAACCAAATCACACAGATGATGAGACCCGCCGCCACCGCATAGAGCAGCACGAGCACGGCGGGTCGGGCATAGCGTTCGAATTTTCGAAGACTCCATGGCACCTCCTGCCCCGAGCCTACAATGGCAGCAGGCGGCAAACTGCCGGAATTCTGTCGTCTTCTTGCTTCAAGTAGGCGCAAGTCAGTCAGCGAGGCCGACATTCGTCAAGAGCGCCTGGCGTGCCCAAGGGGAGCCGGCGCCGTGTGCACGTTGGGACGGCGGGAAGGCTCTGGTCTGCCGCTGTTGCCCGGCCAGCCAGGAGTGGTCGATTTCGGCGGCGGGCGGAAAAGCGGTGGTACATCGCCCGCCATTGCCCTACAATGAAGGTATCAGGCCTGAGCCGCCGTGCAGCACCCGTCCCAAGCCCGCACTGCGCCGCGGTATCCTTCCGGAAGGGCGGGTGTCCCCTGCGGGATGCCGTGCGAAGCTGGAGCCGCTTGACTGCCCAGATGTCAGGCGTTGACACCAACGGCTCACCCTCCATCCAGTGCACGGAACGGGTTCTATCGCCGAAGTGGTGATGCGACAGCGTGAATAGACCAATGACCAACCAACTGACCAGGTGTGAATGTTGCCCGCGCAAATGCGGGGTGAACCGGCTTGAAGGGCAGGTCGGGTTCTGCGGGATCAGCGCCAGTACTCAGATTGCCCACGCCGGTCTGCATTTCGGGGAAGAACCCCCCATCTCAGGAACAAGAGGTTCAGGGACCATCTTCTTCCCCGGCTGCAATCTTCGCTGTGTGTTTTGCCAGAACTACCAGATCAGCCAGGAGTTTCAGCAAGGCCACACCCGAACTCTGACCACCGATGAGCTTGCCTCCGAAATGCTGCGCCTTCAGGACGAAGGCGCCCACAACATCAACTTCGTTTCGCCTTCTCACATGATGTTTCAGATGGCCGATGCCATTGAGGCGGCGAAGGCGAGAGGGGCTTGTTGTTCCTGTGGTGTACAACTCCAACGGATATGACTCCGTGGATTCGCTTCGGCAGATCCGGGGTCTGGTGGACATATACCTCCCGGACATCAAGTACCTGGAGAATGACCTTGGAAAGACAGTTCTCCGCGGTGGACGATTATGCGGATATCGTCCCCGGGGTTCTCAGAGAGATGCTGGATCAGGTAGGCCACCTGAAGATGGATGATGACGGCATTGCGGTACGGGGACTGTTGGTCCGGCATCTGGTATTGCCCGGTCACCTGGACAACAGCCGAAGATGTCTCGACTTGTTGGCGGATCTATCTCCGGATATGTGCGTCAGTATCATGTCACAGTATTCTCCTCAATATCAGGGCATGTGAGTATCCCGGGATCAACCGGACTCTGACAGAAGACGAATACGATCAGGTCATGGATTATGCACTTCGACTTGGTCTTGAGAATGTCTTCATTCAGGAACTTGAAAGTCAGGAGCACTACCTGCCTGATTTTGCACAGGAGAGTCCTTTCAAGTTCGCATGAGCCATCCGCCCATTCTCTTTGCCTGAACTGACTTCCAGCGGAAGCTGCAGCCGCCCAGCGCCTTGCGGATGCCCTGGACTGTCTGTCCAGGACAGGCTGACCCCGGCTGACGGGCGGAATGGGAAAGGCGCCTTGCCTCCCGTCTGCCTGGCGCGAGACTGGGCGTAAGCCCGAGCCGCCGGGCAGCACCCTTGCCAAGCCTGCACATCGTCCCGACCGTCTCGCCCCGGCCTGACCGGGGTGTCGTCCCCGCACCGCAGGTGTCGGGAAGGGCGGGTGTAGCTCGAGCCCGGGATACGAACCCATCCCCCGCCTCGGGCTGGCGGAGGCGAGAGCCGACGGCGGGCTGAGGCGGGGCCAAAGTCAGATCAGGTGCCTGGCGGGAAGCTACTCGGCCAGCAGGGGAACGCGGGACCGCACGAGCATCAGCGGGCCAACGGCGCAGGCGGCGCAGGCGAGGGCGCCGAGGCCGAGACCGACGAGCTTGCCGGCGGCCGAGGGCAGGCCGAGCAAGCCCGCTCCCAGGACCGGCACGAAGAATAACCCCATGCACATTCCCAGCGCGATCGCGCTCGCCAGTGCGCTCAGGCACCCGGCCGCCCCGCGCACCATGCGGCGCGGATCGTCCCACTCGAAGTTGGCGCCCACCACGCCGAAGGCCAGGTTGACGCCGGTGATGGCGGCGTAGCACAGCGCCACGACGATCAGGCTGAAGAGGACCTCACCGAGGGAGGTGCCGCGCAGGATTGAGATGCCGACGACGAAGGCCGAGCCCAGCACGGCCCCAGGCAGGTAGGCGACAAGGTACTTGGCGGACAGCAAGCGGGCTGCGTCGCTCGGCGACGACTTCAGGATCCACCAGCTCTTGCCTTCCTGCGAGAAGGCCATCGTCGCCAGGCGCGTCGACAGCATCCAACCCACGAAGAGCGCAATGCCGATGTCGCCGAAGACACTCAGCTCGCGGAATCCCTGCAGGAAGAACTCGGGCGCCTCGCCCCGCCCGGGCGGCGGCTCGCCGCCGCCGCGCACCATCAAGAAGGCGTACACGATGCCCATGATCACCGGCGTGACCATCCCCGAGAGGTTGCGCAGGTCGCGGCGCATGACGGCGAAGTCCTTGACGACGATCGCCCACACCGGGGATCCGCGGCCAGTCCGCCGCCGGGCGCCCGCCGCCTCGGCCGCCACGAGGCGCTTCGCCGGCCGCCGCTTGCGCGTGCTGGCCACCGAGACGCTCGCCCAGCCGCTGTAGTACAGCCGCTCCGAGAGCACCAGCGCCCCGCCGAATACGGCGGCGCACAGCAGCAGCACGCCCAGCAGCATGCCGCCTCCAACCCACTCGCCCTGCCCCACCTGAACCAGGCCGCGCCCGGCCCAGGCCAGCGGCGACCAGGGAGTGTCGAAGCGAGAGACGAGGATCGCCGCCTGCTGCAGCTGCGCCTCCTCCATAGTCGACATGCGTGCGAACTGACCCGACTGCGAGCACAGGATGGTGAACACGGCGCCGACGAAGCCGAGGATCTCGGCCGCCCGGCGCGCCGGGAAGACGTGCACCACGCCCATCACCAGCATGCCGGCCAAGCCGGCGGCAGCCAGCGCCAGCGCCAGCAGGGACAGGATCACCAGCGGATAGTAGAGGACGTTGTAGCCTTCGGCCGACCCCAGCCCAAAGAGCACCGGCAGCACCAGCAGCGAGATCAGGGCCAGGTTGGGGACGATCGCCTGCAGCAGCTTGCTCAGGAACACGGCGCGCATCGGCACGGGAGCGGCGAGCAGGAAGTCCATGTCGCCCGACAGGTAGAGCGCCTGCAGCAGCAGGCCGAAGCTGGTCAGCAGGATGGTCAGGAAGGCGACGCCCATCAACATCACCGGCAGGCTTGCCGCCAGGTCGGGCAGGTTGGGGACGAGGCGCCGGAGTTCCTCCGAGCGGATGACGCCGAGCAGCATCCGGCTGATGAAGAAAGTCCCCACCATCAGGCCCGCCAGAGCGACGCCCCGTGACCATGCGGGCGATGCGGGCGCGGGTCTTGCCGCGGCGGAACCCGTTGAACCAGAGGAGCAGCTGCAGCCGCAGCAGCTTCCAGGTGGCAGGGAGCAAGCGGGCGTCCATCTCCGTCGCTCCGCCCTGCTCAGAGGCGATGGCCGTCGAGGTCATGTCGGCTTACTTGAGCACGTCGGCGATCTCGGCATACTCGGCGCCGCCGGTCAGGCTGAGGAAGATGTCCTCGAGGCGGCTCTCGCCCTTACCGACCGCGCGCAGCTCGTCCATCGTGCCCGCGGCGATCAGGCGACCCTGGTTGATGATCCCGATGCGGTCGCACATGCGCTCGGCGATCTCGAGGATGTGCGTTGACAGGAAGACCGCCGCCCCGCGGTCCGCCAGCTGGCGCAGGATGTCCTTGATCAGGCGCGCCGACTTGGGGTCAAGCCCTACGGTTGGCTCGTCGAGCACAAGGACCTTCGGGTCGTGCACCAGCGCCGCCGCCAGCGACGCCTTCTGGCGCATGCCGTGCGAGTAGGAGTCGATGGTGTCGTCGGCGGCATCCGTCAGATCGAACAGGCGCAGCAGTTCTTCGGAGCGGCGGTCGACCTGGCCGGCCTCGACGCCGTACAGGTCGCCGACGAAACGCAGCAGCTCCCGCGCGGTCAGCTTGGGATACAGGTGGGGCTCGTCGGGGACGTAACCGCTGGCGGCCTTGGCGAGGATCGGCTGGCGCTGCACGTCGTAGCCGCCGACGCGTACCGTGCCGGAGGTCGGGCGCAGCAGGCCGACGATGGCCTTGATCGTGGTCGTCTTGCCGGCGCCGTTGGGGCCAAGGAAGCCGAAGATCTCGCCGCCGTAGATGTCGAGCGTGACGTCGTCGACGGCGGATTTCTCGCCGAACTTCTTGACCAGGTTGCGGAGCTCGATCAGGGATACCGTTGTGGAATCCACGCGGTGCGCCTTCTTCGGCTGGCGGCTCGGCAAGTCGAGCCGGGGGACGGGACTCGACTTCATTATACCGAGGGGGTGCGTGGCGGGCTGAGATGTGGCCGACAGCGGGCTGACGGCTGGTCGCAGCCCCCGTGCCGGGATCGGCTGATTTGCGTGCTCATTGGGGTCAGGCGAGGCCGCTTTCGGCCCTCTCTTCCGGCTTGTCCCGCTTCGCGGCGCAAGCGTGCAGGCTGTCTTGGTCGGCGTGAGCCCCATGTGTCTCTTCCAGGGACACGGTGGGAGGGGGATGACTTCGCCCCTTCCCCCCAGGTCCCCTGCTGACCCTCCCCTCGCCCTCAGCCGAGCCCGAGGCCTGCGGTCCGCACGTACAGCGCTCCGGCTTTGACACGGCCACGGTTGTAGCCCCGCCATGACCTGGATGATTTCCGACGACCAGTTCCTAGGGACTGGGGGAGTGGCGCGACTTCCGCTGCCCAAGGCTCGCTGGACCCCTTTCTCCCCCCTTTCACAGCTGCGACCCCTTCGAGCGCAACGTCACACATCGCCCTGCGCGCTTTGCCAGCGGGTGCGGGGCACGCGAGCCGCGCCCGCGCGCTCCTTCGGTCTGGGGGAGCGGGAACGGCGCGCGGAGTCCAGGCTGGCGCCGCGCCCACGGGCATCCAGACCAAACTCCGCCGCTCGACCGATGTGCGACCGCACCCTCATCCAGGTGCACCTCGTCCTCCGCTGCAGGGCGCGGTGTGGACCCACGAAAACACGCTTCCCCGTACGGAAGGGTGAGGAGAGTCGGCGCAACGCGCCCAAGGGACACGCAGAGCGATCCGGCGCTCGCGCGGCGGGCGACCCCTTCGAACGCAAGTCCACCTCGTCCGCCGCTTTGCAGGGGTGCGGGGGAACGGGAACCGCCGTGCAAGGGCGAGAATGGAGGCGCTCCCTCCCGCCGGCTGCGGGAGCGCTCCAAGGCCGGACACAGGTAGAATTGGCTCGATCGAATCACCAGCGCAGGGGAGTCCATTGCCACGGGGATATTCCAGTCAGGAAAAGTCGCAGCTCCGGGCCCGCTGCCGCCAGGTGCGGAGCGAATTGGGCCAGGCCTACCGCGACCAGGCCAGCGAGCAGATCTGCGAGCGCATTCGAGAGTGGGGCGCCCTCCCGCCGTCGGGAATCGTACTCACCTACCTGCCGATGCGGGGCGAGGTCGACCTTCGGCCGCTGACCGCCACGTCTCCCCAGCTCCACTGGGCAATCCCGCGCGTGGTCGACGCTCCCTTCCCGCACCTGGTCTTCCACGAGTACGACCCTGAGCACTTGGTGCCCCACCGCTACGGCATGCTCGAGCCCGAGGCTGCCTCGCCGGTGGTCGAGCCGAGCCATGCCGCCCTGATCCTCGTGCCCGGCCTGGCATTCACGCGGCTGGGCTTTCGCCTGGGCTACGGCGGCGGGTACTACGACCGCCTGCTGGCCCAGCCGGGTCACGCTCCCACCCTCGGCGCCTGCTTCCAGGCGCTGCTGCTTGAGGAGATCCCCCACGAGCCGCACGATGTGCCTGTCGACTTCCTTGTCACCGAGAGGCTCGGCGTGATCGAGACTCAAGGCGTCTAGCACGCCCCCGGTCTTTGCGGGGATTCACCGGGGGCCAGGGGAGGGTGCTTGCAGCCCCCCATGGTCCCTCGCGGAACACCCCGTCTTGGTCGGCGAGGGCCTCCATGTGCCTCTTCCAGGGAACTGGGGGAGGGGGATGACTCCCCCTCCCCCCGTGTCCCCTGGACCCCTTTCCCCCTGCCCCGTCACACCTGCACCTGCGGCGCACCGCACACCTGCCCTGGTGGGCGGTGCCAGGGGCTGCGGTGCAGGTGAGCGGCGGTGCGTGGCGCATTCCGCACTTCGGATCCGACCGCCGCGCGTGTGCCACGACGTCGCTCGCTGCAGACGCCGAAGGTGCGTCCGATCCATCCGAGCGTTGGCGCTTTCCCCCTCGTGCTGATTCCATTGGCATAGGGATCGACCTCATGCGCTGCGGCGGGTGGGCATCGGTACCGAAGACCTTCTCATCCGCCGCTTGCGAGGGCGGAGGGAGGGGGGTATGAGGGGGCGAGGGGGGAGGGGAAAGCACTTCCCCTCGCCCCTGCCCCCTCGGAAGCCGACCGCCGCGCCCGGTAGCGCCCCAACGCCGTCCGTGCCAAGGCGGGCCGCCTGCGCTCGAAGGTGCGGACTGCGGCGCAAGTGCTGGGACGCATATCGCATCCGTGACAAGCCCAGCGCCACAAGCCGCACTCTTGCTCGGAACGTCCCGGTGGACTCTGCTGAGCGACCCTTGCGCTGCGGCGGATCGATGCACCCTGCGCGATGATTCCACCAACCGCCGCTCACGAGGATGCGGGGTGTGGGGCCAGGAGTGGGGGAAGGGGAAGTGCATTCACCTCCCCCCATCCCCGGCAGGTGCAATCGCCGCGCGAGCGCCGAAGTGCTTTGCGAGCCCGAGGCATGCCTTGCGCCATCAGCAACCGTATGCTCGAGAACGATGTCCAAGGCACGTCAGTCGGCGGCCGTTTCCGCCGCACGTGCCGCGACCGCCTTTCAATCTAGCGAGCGAGGCGGGCGTAAGGACCGAGGCAACTCGCCCGTCCGGCTTGGTGCCCCCTGCACTGGCACCCCGACAGGCGCGGCCTTGATCACTCCCGCGACCGTTGACGGATGATCGCCGGCTGCTGATCGCTGAGCGCTCGCCGCTGAGTGCTGAGAGCTGACGCTGACGCTCTCCTCTCGCTGACCGCTGCTCGCTCACTCCCTCGGCAGCTCCTCGATCCACCTCCACGCCACGACACCCAGGTCCCGCAGCAGATCGATGGCATTCTCTCGGTCCATGTCGGTGTTGTCCTCGAACCGCAGCCAGAACGCCTCCCACCAACCCTCCGGCTCCTGCTTGTCGCCGTCGTACTCCGTCGGGCGAATGGAGGGTCCATCGACGACCAGGCTGCCGACGTAATCGCCGTCGGCGTACACCCGGTCGATCTGCTCGGCGATGTCCTGCATATCCTCTTCGGTCACAATGCCGTCGCTCGTCGCCTTGTAGAACTGGACCGTGACCCGGATCGGATAGCGCACATCGCGCCGGATGGCCAGGTCGTCGATCTCGGTGAAGGGGCCTTCGACCGCGCCGTGACCGATGACCGCCGCTTCGACATCGGACTTGGCCGCTGACTCCAACATCATCTGCCCTTCGTTCACCATCGGCAGCAGGTCCAGTGAGTTCGACCTTCTGGCGCAGCGGCACCTGGATGATCAGCACCATGTTCAGCCCGCTCTCGCCAGCGGCCTCGGTGGAGTTGGGGCCAATGGGCCGGATCTGCCCGAAGTCGCTCAGCCGCACCCCGGTGAACGAGGCTCGCTCGCCGGCCTGGTTGAAGAACAGCCGCTGGCCCCAGGACCAGCCGGCCGGGAAGGCGTCGCGCGTGTTGTCGATGACGGTGGCGCTGGTGCCCTCACGCGTGGCGACGATCGTCAGCACGGCCGGGTCGCCTTCATAGGACTGGTAGTTGAAGATCACCGGGTTGAACTCGGCGATCCCTTCTTGCGGAACGGGCAAGAACGCCGCCTGGGCGCTGACCAGCACGTGGGAGTCGCGGGCGGCGAGCAGCGAGTCACCGCGGGATGCCCACGAGTCAGGTTCGCTCAGGTAGCGCCGGAAGTGCTTCAGATACTCGGTCAGCGTGATGCGCTCGAGGTCATCCCCCTGCTCGTTGCCGACCAGCAGGAAGAACCTGTCGGGGTCGATGTCGGCGGTGAGGTCGGTGAAGTTGGGATAGCGGATGACCGGCATCAGGGTCAGGGCACAGTCGGGCGACCCTTCCGGTCTGGTGCTGCACCTGGATCGTCAGATCGGAGATGTTCGGTCCGACGGAAGATCCGTAGTAGCGGCCGGTGTCCTCCCAGGTCAGGTTGACCAGGTCCAGGCCGTGCTGCTGCGCCAGCCGCAGCGCCTCTTCATCCCAGACCATCTCCGACGTGCGCTGGATCGCTTCCACGTAGTGCGGATCGGAAGGGCAGGCTGGTGGTCTGGGCTCGTCCCGCAGGGGATCGGGGGGCCACGGCGCGGCGCCGATGGAGCCCAGGGAGACCAGGGCGGCGAGCAGCAGGGGGTGCATGAGCTTGGACATCGGGAACCTCCTCCTTGTCAAGGGGCAGCGTGCTGGCTCTGCTTGCACAGACGCCGCGCACGGCGCCGAGGTTCCCGTACGGATCTGCACCCTGTGCAAGTACCTGAGCCGAAGGCGCTCTAGGGCCGCTCGATCCGGCGCCCCATCGCTGCAGCGGGAGGGCCTGCGTCTTGCTCCGGGATGCGGGGGACCTTCGGTCTCCCGCATCCCGGTTGCGAGGAAGGCAATCAGGATTGGCCGAGCGCAAGAGCGACGACTTTGCCGGGTAGGTGCGCCGGGCCGGCAAGCCCATTGTGCCCAGCCCGGTGTGTTCCGTGGGCTCGATGGGACGGCCGACCGCGGCCAAACCACGATCGCCCACCGCCCCTCCCCCGCCGAGGGCTTCCGGCTGCAGTAGCAGCGGGAGGACCGAGGCGGGGCCAAAGCATGAATCCGGCCGGAGCGGAGATCGGGCCAGCCCGGGAGGATCAAACCCCAGGAGTACAATCCCGCCATGCCCCCTGCCGTCCTCGCCCAACAACTGACCAAGGTCTACACCGTTGCCGAGCGTGAGGCCGGGCTGGCAGCCTCGATGCGCTCGCTCGTCCGGCGGCGAACGGAGGACGTGCGCGCCGTCGATGGCATCTCCTTCGAGCTGGCGCCGGGCGAGGTGGTCGGGTTCCTCGGGCCGAACGGCGCCGGCAAGACAACCACGCTGAAGATGCTGTCGGGGCTGCTGCACCCGACGGACGGCAGGCTCTCGGTGCTCGGCTTCACACCCTCCAAGCGCGACCAGGCCTACCTGCGCCAGATCACGCTCGTCATGGGCCAGCGCAACCAGCTGGTGTGGGACATCCCGGCGATCAACTCCTTCGAACTCAACCGCGCCATCTACCGATTGCCGGCCGATGACTACCGGCGCACGCTGAGCGAGCTGACCGAGCTGCTCGAGCTCGGACCGCTGCTCAAGAAGCCGGTGCGCAACCTGTCGCTTGGCGAGCGGATGAAGTGTGAGATCGCCGCCGCCCTGCTCCACCGGCCGCAGGTGGTGTTCCTGGACGAACCCACCATCGGGCTCGACGTGACGATGCAGCGCCGCATCCGGGCATTCCTGGCCGAGTACAACCGCCGCTCCGACGCCACCGTACTGCTGACCTCGCATTACATGGCCGACGTCGAGGCGCTGTGCCGGCGGGTGATCGTCATCCATCACGGACGGCTGCTGTTCGATGGCGACCTGTCGGCGCTGGTCGACCGCTTCACCTCGCACAAGACGATCGTTGTCCAGCTCGAGACCTGTCCCGAGAAGCTGGAGGGTTACGGCGAGGTGCTGTCCTGTGAGGACGGACTGGTGACGCTGCAGGTCCCCAAGGCCGAGACGCCGCGCACGACCGCCCGGCTGCTGGCCGACCTGCCGGTGATCGATCTGACGGTCGAGGACCCGCCGATCGAGGAGGTAATCGAGCGCGTCTTCAACCAGGAGGCGGCGTGATCCGGAGGCTGCCCAGGCGTCTCGAAACCGGCGTCCACCTCTACCGCCAGCTGATCTACACCTCGCTGGCGGCCATGCTCCAGTACCGGGTGGCGCTGCTGATCTGGTTGATCGGCCAGGTGCTCGGGCCGGTGATCTACCTGGTGGTGTGGTCGACCGTCTCGGTGGCCAGCGGCGGCAGCGTCGGCGGATACACCCGCGGCGACTTCGCCGCCTATTTCCTGGCGTTGATGATCGTCGGCCATCTGACCTACACCTGGATCATGTTTGAGTACGACTACCGCGTGCGGGAGGGAACGCTCTCGGCGTCGCTGCTGCGGCCGCTGCACCCGATCCACGGCGACATCGCCGACAATCTGGGGTCGAAGGCGATGAGCGCTCCATTCATGTTGGCGGTCACCTTCGGACTGGGACTGATCTTCCAGCCAACCTTCACCTTTGTGCCCTGGGCAGCAGCGGCCTTTGTCCCGGTGATCGGGCTGGCCTTCGTGCTGCGCTTCTTCGTCGAATGGACGCTGGCGCAGGCCGCGTTCTGGACTACGCGCGTGAGCGCCATCAACCAGCTGTACTTCCTGGCGATGTTGTTCTTCTCGGGCGAGATGGCTCCGCTCACGTTGATGCCGCCGCCAGTGCAGACGATCGCCGCCCTGCTCCCCTTCCGCTGGATGATCGCCTTCCCGATCGAGCTGCTCCTCGGCAGGCTGACACCGCAGCAGATGCTGACCGGCGTGGCGGCGCAGCTGGCCTGGATCGGGCTGAGCTACGCGCTGCTGCGCGTCGTGTGGCGCCTCGGGTTGCGCCAGTACTCGGCGGTGGGCGCGTGAGCACGTTGCGGCTGCTGTGGACCTACCTGCGCGTCGGCTTGATGGGCGAGGCCGCCTACCGGGTCAACTTCGGCATCCGGCTGGCGCAGTCGCTGCTGGGGCTGGTGACGGCGCTCGGGGCGTTGGCGGTCGTGTTCAACTACACCGACACGCTGGGCGGGTGGAGCGCCGACCAGCTGGTGGCACTGGTCGGGGTGTACATCCTCGTCGGCGGGATCATCGGCCTGGTGATCCAGCCCAGCTTGGAGGCCTTCATCGGCTCGGTGCGCGACGGCACGCTCGACTTCCAGTTGACCAAGCCGGCCGATGCGCAGCTCCTGGTGAGCATTCAGAGCATCGATATCTGGGAGGTGCTGAACATCCTTCTCGGGTTTGGTGTGATGGCGGTGGCGTTGGACCGGCTCGGCGAGGGTATCGGGGCGGCTCAGGCTGGGGCGTTTGGCGTGCTGCTGCTGGCAGGCGGCGTGATCGTGTATGCCTTCTGGCTGATGCTGGCGACGCTGTCGTTCTGGTTCGTGCGAGTGGAGAACATCCTGGTGATCTTCCAGAGTGTCTACGAAGCCGGCCGCTGGCCGGTAAGCATCTACCCGGGGTGGATGCGCTTCGGGCTGACCTTCATCATCCCGGTCGCCTTCGCCGTCACCGTCCCGGCCGAAGCGCTGACCGGACAGCTGACGCTGCCGACGGCGCTGCTGGCGTTGGGCTTGGCGGCGGGGCTGCTGATTCTCTCGCGCGTGTTCTGGCGCCACGGAGTGCGGAGCTACTCGGGGGCCTCCGCGTAACAAGGGATGCCCCCACCCGCGCCCTCTCCTCCAAGCGGGGAGGGCAACCGACCGCTGCGTGTGAGCGCGGCGGCACGCAGCATGTGTCCGCATTGCGCAGTGGAGGAAGACCCCATTGCGTTGGTCCTTGTCGAGGACAGGCGGAGTGGCGCCGGCTCGAAGGAGGTCAACGAGCTGAACCGGGCGGGCCGTCGACGGCCCGCCCGGTCTCCAGTGTACGCGGGGAGTGCTCGCCCTGACGGAGCTAGGGCTTCCACTCCTTCCAGACCTTGCCCACCAGGTCGGGGCCCGGCTTGAGGGTCTTCTGGCCGGGCTGCCAGCCGGAGGGGGTCACTTCGCCAGTCTTGACGACGTGTTGGAAGGCTTTCAGCTGGCGCAGGAGCTCGGCCGGGTTGCGGCCGACCTCGGGGGTGAGGACTTCCATGGCGCGGATGTTGAAGTCGGGGTCGATGATGAAGCGGCCGCGTATGTCCACCCCGGCGGCCTCGTCGTACACCCCGTACACGGTCCCAACCATCCCGCCGGAGTCCGTCAGCATCGGGAAGGGGACGCCGCCTTCGACCATCTTCGACAGCTCCTCTTCCTGCCAGATCTTGTGCACGAACCGGCTGTCCGTGCTCATCGACAGCACTTCGGCCCCCAGCGCCTTGAACTCATCATAGAGGGCGGCGACCGCCGCCAACTCGGTCGGTCAGACAAAGGTGAAGTCACCCGGGTAGAAGCACAGGATGATCCACTTCCCCTTGAAGTCCGACAGCTTGAACGGCTTGAAGCCCTGGCCCTTCAGGTAGCCATTGACCTCGAAATCGGGAGCTTCCTTCCCAACACGCGCCAGCATCTGTGGCACCTCCTTCGGCGCTCGCTCGCCCGGGCCTGTCGCCTGGCCAGCCTCGGGCTTTGGAAGAATCACGCCGTGTGCAGGTTTGACACAACCTTCCTTCTCGGGCATAGCGCAATCCCTCCAAGACGGCTTGATCTACTCTGCCACGGACGTTCGAGGCCGGGCTAGTGCGGATTGTCATATCTCCGCATGGCGACGAGCGGGCCCAGAAGAGCGCACGGCCGGCCAGGGCACCGGGCGGCGCGCCGTAGGGAGGTCTGGCGGGCACCGGCAGGGAGCAGAATCTGACCGCGCGGCCGGAGTGTCTCTTTGCAGGCGTACCCGCTCAGTCGGACCAGGGCGCCGGCTTGCGGTCCCAGCGATGGGCGCGCAGGCGCTCGATCAGATCGGCGTCGAGGGGTCCCTTGCTCACTGGCGCCGAGGTTGCTCTCGACGTGCCGCATCTTGCGCATGCCGGGGATGATGGTGCTGACATCCGGATTGGAGAGGATGAAGCGCAGCGCCATCTCGGGCAT
Organism: uncultured Chloroflexia bacterium; assembly: GCA_963789825.1. Lineage (GTDB taxonomy): Bacteria > Chloroflexota > Anaerolineae > Anaerolineales > E44-bin32 > PFL42. The sequence continues at coordinate 39,782 of CAWBME010000012.1, read as the reverse complement.
GGTCATGCCCGGCGGGATCAGTGGACGCAGCGCCTCGGCACGCGCCACCGAGACCTTCAGATTCTCCGGGCCGAAGTAGTGGTTGCGCCAGTCCCCCTCCGGCCAGCGTGAGTCCAGCCGCAGCTTGCCGGTGAGCGTACCCTCATCGAAGGGGACGCGGGCGATCACAGCCACCTCCAGCTGGCGGCAGACAGGGAAGAGTTCATCTTCCGGCGCCTGATCGAAGATGTTGTAGATCACCTGCACGGCGTCCACCAGGCCAGTGCGCAGCGTGCGGATGCCGTTCTCGGGTTCCCAGCGGTTCAGGCTGAGGCCGACCGCGTGCACCAGCCCCTCCCGCTTCAGGTCATCGACGGCGCGCTGCCAGCGCTCGTCGTCGGCCCAGCTGTCGTCCCAGACATGGAACTGCAGCAGGTCGATCCGCTCGAGGCCAAGGTTCTTCAGGCTGCTCTCGGCGTAGCGGCGGATGTGGTCCGGCGGGAAGGTCTCGTCGAGGCGGTACTCCGAACGGGCGGGCCACTTCCCGTTCTTGGGCGGGATCTTGGTGGCGACGTACAGCCGCTGCTCGGGGTGCGCCCGCACGAGCTGTCCCAGCAGCTGCTCGGAGTGGCCGTCGCCGTAGGCCCAGGCGGTGTCGAAGAAGTCGCAGCCCAGCTCGACGGCGCGCTCGAGCGATTGCATGGTCTCGGCGTCGTCGGAGCCGCTCCATCCCGCCAGGCCCCACATGCCGTAGCCGATCTCGCTGACCTTCCATTCTGTTCGACCGAATCTCCGCTGTCGCATGGGTTTCGCTCCACTCACCCAGGCTGATGCGTGCAAGTTGAAGCGCCGATACGGGCCGTAAACCCCTGCGCGAAGCAGGGTGAAGTGCCGAGCATCAGTGCCCGCAGTCCTTCCCCCGCCGAGGGCCGCCGTCCGCTTCCGCGGTCGCCGGGCCGAGGCGGGGCCAACGCATCAGTTCCTGAGCATGCGCGTCTGGTTCGGCTGAGGCAGCACAGTTCGGGCCCATGCCTGACGGCGGACGTCAGAGCCACGTCGTCGCCGTGGTGTACACGCGGATGGCGGCCTCACCGGCCACCGGGCACTTGTACTCGCAGATCCCGCAGCCGATGCAGCGCACTCGATCCACGCGTGGAAGCTTGACCTGGACCTCAGCGCCGTTTGCTCCAGGGACGGTTGCCGGCTCCAACGTGATCGCCTTCTCCGGCACCGGGCACATTTCCTCACAGACGATGCAGTCGGTGTGATCGGCCCAGGCGATGCAGCGATTCTGGTCGATGTAGGCCACGCCGATGACCTGCGACGCTTGGCCTCGAGCGTCAGCGGCGGGATCGCCTGCACCGGGCAGACCTGACCGCAGGCGTTGCAGGAGAAGTCGCAGTATCCGAGACGCGGGATGAGCACCGGAGACCACACGCCCTCCCACCCCGCATCCATCACGGCTGGGTTCAGCGCCGCAGTGGGGCAGGCGCGCACACATGCACCGCAGCGGATGCAGGCCTTCAGGAACCCGGCATCGACGACACCCGGCGGGCGCAGCCGATGGGAAGGCGCGTGATCGCGCAGGGGATCGATGAACAGGAGCCCGACACCCAGGATCGAAGCACCGATCGTCGCCAGGGCCTGGCGACGGCTCGGATCGTAGTCTTCCCAAGCTCGGCCTTGGCGAGCCCGCCCGGAAGGCGTTGGTGCCCTTGGCGCAGGCGTCAACGCAGTCCATACACACCGTGCACTCCGCCGGGTCGCTGGCGAAGCCGCGATCGGCGCGGATGGTGCCTGTCGGGCACTTGCGGGCGCAGACGGCACACCCAGTGCAGGCTGGATCGACGTGTCGACGCACGATCGCCGCCTTGCTCACCAGCGCCAGCAGTCCGCCCAAGGGACACAGCGACCGGCACCAGAATCGAGGGGCCAGCCAGTTGAGCGCGAGGATCGCGGCCAGGACGAGGAAGATGGCGATGCCAGCCCCGGCATGGACCGGCGACAAAGGGAAGATATTGGGGCGCAGGACGCCTTCGAGCCAGTTCACTGCCGGGCGGAGGACCTCGAAGCGATAGGCCGCCCGCTCCAGGCCGTGACCACCTGGTCGAGGGCCGGCCACAGGCTGGACGCAAGGGCGCGGAAGACGAGCGTCAATGGGTCGAGGATCAGCAGCGTGAGGCTGCCGAACAGCGCCGCTACCAGCACGGCGAGCAGCAGCAGGTACTTCCCGGCACGCCAGGGTTCGAGGCGCTCTGAGGACGGTTTCGGGGCGGCGCGGCGTGAAGACATCCAGCAGCGTCCCCAGTGGACACAGCCAGCCGCACCACGCCCGCCCGAGTACGAGCGTGAATGCCAGCGTCAGCAGTGCTAGCGCCGAGGTCGCCAGCAGACGGCGGCTGGCGAGCGTTTGGGCCAGCATGGTCAAGGGATCAAGTCGAAATGGGAGGTCGACGAGCGAGGGGGCAATGGCCTGGCGTGAGGCTCCGAGGAAGAGCAGGAAGAAGACCAGCAGGCTCAGGGCCTGCACGAACCTGCGGGCACGACCCCACGTGAGCCGCCGACTTCGGCGCCGGACGGCGTCAGCCGCCAACCGAGATCTCCTCGATGCGCAGCGACGCCAGATCGCTGCGCCCCAGGCCCATGGCTTCGCCCGCAGCCACGTAGGCGAGGTCGGACGGCCGCAGCCCGAACAGGGTCGAAGCGTAGGCATCGGCGGCAACAATGTCGGGGCTGGCGATCACGGTGTCGAGCTTCAGGACATCATCGAGGTTGCCCCCGGTCGGCCCGTTGGCCGTGAGGATGCGCACCGCGTCGATGACGGTGAGCGTCGGACGAATCCGGCTGGTCAGATCGGCCAGCCGCTGACCGATGTTGCGATGGATTGCTTGCCGATCCAGGATCAAGCCCATCAGGTTCTTCATGCCCAGCGTCAGGATCGCCAGGCCATGGTTCTTGGCGATCGGCACATCGATCAGGACATCCGATTGCAGCGCCTGCTCATGGATCTCGGCAGAGCGTAGGTCCAGGCCCTGGGGAATGTCGGTGGGGAGGAACTGCATTCTCGAGACAGGCACCATCTCACCGCCAGCGGCTTCGACCTGCTCCTGGATCCCACTGCGCGCGTAGGCCTCGTCCGGCGATCCCCCGAACGGGTAGTCGAGCACGCGCACCCGGCTGGCGCCGGCCCCGAGCGCCAGGCGCACAAGCGCGCCCACAACCCACGGGTTGGTCGTGGCGGCGTACTCGTAGGTGTGGTAGGCGACACAGATGTTGGGCTTGATCAGAACCCGCGCCCCGGTCGGCACGAAGCGGGTCATGCCGCCCAGGGCAGCCAGGGCACGCTCGACCAGTACGGCCGGGTCGTCGCCGCCGCGTGCGACCGCCAGATCCGGGATGCTGGCGGCTGTCGGTGAGGGCTCAGCTGGCGTGTCCGTGGGAGGCAGGGGCATCGCCGGCTCGGCGGTGGGCAAGGCGATCGCCCCGGGCGGCATGGTCGGTGGCGCCGGGAAAGGGTTCGCGCGCGGCGATCGGGCGCAGGCAGCGAGGAGCTGTCCGGCCGAAGCGGCGCCGAGGCCAACCCCCAGCAGGCGCAAGAACTCGCGTCGGGTGATTTCGCTCATGTTGACCTCCACAAGCTCGCATGCGCCCGGGCGAACGCCCACAGGGCTGTGCTGCGAGTCACCAATCTCCACCGATGGTTCTGCACCGCAGGCAGTGGCCCAAGCATACCCAAGATCGGCACAAGACGACAGTGCACCGGCAGTCCCATTGGGCGCCGCGCAGGGATGCGACGCAGGCATTGGACGCAGCGAAAGCCGACCGAGGCAGGTGAGCAGGATTGTCGGGAAGGAAGATCCCCAAGAGCATGACTCAGCTGCTCCAGGTTAGAGGTGGCAGGTTGGGACTGTTGACATGCGCCTGCGGAACGTCTGCTCGCGTGGCAAAGAGAATCACGCGCGGGGTGCTCGATAGGGTCAGTGCCGTTTGGGGGCGAAGCGTGCGAGACAAGCATGGTGGGGAACCTCTCGGTTCCCCACCATGGGATGCGTTGGATTGAGTGTCCCAGGTCAACTCGCCCGATCCGTGTCTGGCGAGTTGGCGGTGGACGCTGGCAGCCGGCCGAAGGCCTCGCCAGGTGGGCCAGCCCTCACGGAGCCGTCCGACCCGGCTTGGGTCCCATTCCGCGAGATCAGTCCAACCGTTCAGCCAGCTAGCGCGCCGAGCGGCTCCGCGATGACGTGCTGCTCCGCGAGCTGGCATAGCTCGGCCGGCGGGCCTGTCCCTGAGGGGTTGCCGGCCGACTTCGGCCGTTCCCGTTTCGACTGCCGTTGCCCCGGCCGTTGCCGTTGCCGTTCCCATTCCCATTGCCGTTGGGCTTGAGGGCGGTCTCCGGGACGAAGCCGCCGTAGTTGAAGTCCGCCAGGCGGCGCCGTTCGAGCGGCTCGCCCAGCACCTTCTCGATCTGGCGCACGATGGGTTCGTCCTCCGGCTGGGCCAGGGTCAGCGCCTCGCCGGTGTGCTCCATCCGCCCGGTGCGGCCGACACGATGGGTGTAGGCATCGGCCGTGTCCGGGACGTCATAGTTGATGACGTGGGCGATACCGGTCACATCGATGCCGCGTGAGGCGACGTCGGTTGCGACCAGGATGTCGTACTTGTTGCCGCGGAAGCCATCGATGGCGTTCTGGCGGCGGTTCTGCGTCATGTTGCCTTGCAGCGCCTCGACCCGGTAGCCCTGCTTGTCCAGGTCACGGGCCAGCGAACTCGCCCGGTGCTTGGTGCGGGTGAAGATCAACGCCCGCCCCGTCGCCCGGCGCTCGAGCATCGCCAGCAGCAGCTCTTTCTTCAGCCCGTTGGACACCGGATACAGCGCGTGCGACACCGTCTTGGGCGGAGCGATAAGCCCCACCTGGACGGTCACCGGATCGTTCAGAATGCTGTCCGCCAGCTGGCGGATGTCGTCGGGCATCGTAGCCGAGAAGAACAGCGTCTGACGCTTGGCCGGCACGAGCTTGAGGATGCGGCGGATGTCGGGCAGGAAGCCCATGTCGCACATGCGATCGGCCTCGTCGAGCACCAGCACCTCGACCCGCGACAGGTCGACGGCGCGTTCCGACGAGAGGTCGAGCAGGCGGCCGGGGCAGGCGACGACGATCTCGACGCCGCGGCGCAGGCCATCGACCTGCGCCTTCTTGCCCACGCCGCCATAGATGGTCAGGCTGCGCAGCCCGGTCCGCTTGCCATACTGGCGGGCGGCCTGATGGATCTGCTCGGCCAGCTCGCGCGTGGGAGCCAGGATCAGCGCCCGCACGCCGCGCCCAGGCGTGGTCGACAGCCGCTGCAGGATCGGCAGCATGAAGGCGGCGGTCTTGCCGGTGCCGGTTTGGGCAATGCCGATCAAGTCGCGGCCTTCCAGGATGGGCGGGATGGCTTGTTCCTGGATGGGGGTCGGCGTGATGTAGCCCGCCGAACGGATGCCGTCGTGCAGACGCGCATCAAGAGGGAAACGTTCGAAACTCAAGAAATGCTCCTTGGCTGTGTTGAGCCAAGTCGCACCCTTAGCCCATTAACAGAAATCGGCAGCCCTATGCTGCCAATCATAGAGAGATTTGGACCGGGACCTCTACGTCCTCGGTCACAGTGCACGACTATACCCCGCTTCGTCGTCTCTGTCTACCCCCAGATTCCGGCCAAGAAACCCACCCTCCCGGCGGTCAATCCCCAGGCGGAACACCCGGCAGCGACACCGTCTTCCCGTTTCGCGACATCCCGATTCCGGATGACCGGTTGGGGTAGAGCCTCCATGGATCAGCGCTAACTGGTGCGTCGCCCCTTCCAGGTGGACGAGGTCGTAGCCAGCACGCCAGACGCAGGACACTCCACGAGCTGCAGCATCGGATCCGGCGATCGGCGTCCGCCCGCCGCTGCGCCGTTTTCGGCGGGCAAGCGGCCGAGGGCGAGAGGCCGAGGCCACTTGCCTGCCGGACAACGCTGTAGCAGCTCCCTTCTCACCCCCGCCCGGGTCTGTTATGATGACTTGCCGCACCGGACCGACCTCGGCGCACACCGGCCGGGGTCGTTTCTGTGCCGTAGAAGGCAGCAGGACATGTTTACCGAACGCAAGGATCTCCGCAATATCGCCATCATTGCCCACGTCGACCACGGCAAGACGACGTTGGTCGATGGCATGCTGCGTCAGGCGCAGGTGTTCCGCGAGAACCAGCAGGTGGCTGAGCGCGTGATGGATTCGAACGAGCTCGAGCGCGAGCGCGGCATCACCATCCTGGCCAAGAACACGGCCATCACGCTGGCCGATCCCGAAAGTGGGACGCCGGTCAAGATCAACATTGTCGACACGCCTGGGCACGCCGACTTCGGCGGCGAGGTCGAGCGGGTGATGAACATGGTCGACGGCGTGCTGCTGCTGGTCGACGCCGCCGAAGGGCCGATGCCGCAGACGCGCTTCGTGCTGAAGAAGGCGCTCGAGCTCAACCACCAGGCAGTGGTCGTGATCAACAAGGTCGATCGGCGCGGGGCCGATCCCGAATGGGCGCTGAATGCCACCTTCGATTTGTTCATCGCCCTGGGGGCGACCGAGGCGCAGGCCGACTTCCCGGTGGTGTACACCAACGCCGTCACCGGCCAGGCCGGGCTGACCCCCGAGCTTGGCCCGGACCTGCGGCCGCTGTTCGAGGCGATCCTGCGCCACATCCCGGCGCCGCGCGTCGATCCCGAAGCCCCGTTCCAGCTGCTGGTGACTTCATTGGGCTATGACTCCTACCGCGGCAGCACGGCCACCGGCCGCATCCACGCCGGGCGCGTGCGGGCCGGGATGCCGATCACCCGGATCCCGCACCATGGCGAGCCGCAGCCGATCTCGGCGCGCTACCTGTATGTCCATCAGGGGTTGGAACGCCTGGAGGTCGAGCAGGCCGAGGCGGGCGAGATCGTGGTCATCGCCGGGCTGGAGGAGGTCTCGATCGGCGAGACGCTGGCCGACGCCGAGCAGCCGAAGGCGCTGCCGGTGATCCGGGTCGAGGCGCCGACGGTGCGCATGACCTTCGCCGTCAATACCTCGCCCTTGGCCGGGCGCGACGGCCGCTGGGGGACTTCGCGCAATCTGCGCGAGCGGCTGTTCAACGAGCTCCGCACCAATGTCTCGTTGCGTGTGGAAGAGACCGATTCGGCCGATCGGTTTGTCGTCTCCGGGCGCGGCGAGCTGCACCTGGCGATCCTGATCGAGACCATGCGCCGCGAGGGGTACGAGTTCCAGGTCTCGCGGCCGGAGGTCATCCTGCGCCAGGTCAACGGCAACCCGCTCGAGCCGTTCGAAGAGGTGTACATCGAGGCAGCCTCCGACGTGCTGGGGACGGTGGTCGAGATGCTGGGCAGCCGGCGCGGTCAGATGCTGGACATGCAGGACAACGACGGCGAGACGGTGCGCTTGCGCTACCTGGTCCCCACGCGCGGCCTGCTGGGCTTCCGCTATCAGTTCATGACCGCCACGCGCGGCGCCGGCTTCTTACATAGCATCTTCTACGACTACCTGCCGATGGCCGGGGGCCTGATGGGCCGCAGCGCAGGCTCGCTGGTCGCCTGGGAAGCCGGCGTCACGACAACCTACGGGCTGAAGCAGGCCGAGGAGCGCGGGGCGCTGTTCGTCGGTCCGGGGGTCGAGGTCTACGAGGGCATGGTCGTTGGCGAGCAACCTCGCTCGGGGGATCTGGTCGTCAACGTATGCAAGAAGAAGCACGTGACGAATGTGCGCTCATCGAACCGCGAGGTCGATGAGCGCCTGTCGCCGCCGCGGCAGATGAGCCTGGACGAGTGCATCGAGTACTTGGGCAATGACGAGCTGCTCGAGGTCACGCCGCAGAGCCTGCGCATCCGCAAGCGGACCCTGGATTCGCATACGCGCGGCCGGGAGGACAAGCGGGCCAAGGAAGCGGTGAAGGCGTAGGGCGGGAACACGTCACCCGTTTGAGACAAGAAGGAACCACACGCACATCCCGCTCCCGCCTGCGGGCACCAGCATCCCTTCTGGGTCTGGTCACAAAGTCGGGGCCCGATCTCGCCTCCCCAACTCGTGCAGCACTTCACTCGCAGCCGAAATCGGCGATGGGCGCCGAGAGCGACATCCAGGTGTCTTCGTTGTCATCCGACAGGAACGCCTGGCACTGCGGCAGGTCGCGGACCAGCAACAGGCGATCGGCTACGGTGAAGGTGATGACCCCGTCGGAATAGACTGTTCGATCGACAGTGGTCGACCCCTGCTCGCCCGCCGCCAGCGGCAGGCGTTTCCAATCCTCAAGTTGCATGGCATTGTTGTCGAAACGAGTGTGCACCAGCGCTACCAGCGGTTCGTCGCTCACGTTGCGCAGCGTGTACTCGAAGCGGCAGCCGCTGCCTCCAGATCCGGACCAGTTCTGTTCACCTGGTTGGTTCCATTCGTAGCTGGCGACGACCGTGTCGGGGCTTGCCAGGCACTCGCTGCGTTGGATGCGCAGCCAGCGGAAGTCCACCCAGACCCGTCTGTCGCTCCGGGTCTCTTCGATCAGAAAGCCGATCGTCGTCTGCTCGTCCTTCAGGTCGATGACCGTCCACCCCCCCGACTCGACCGAGTCGAACTGCTCCCCGTCCTCGCGGTAGAGGACCATTCGACCCTGGAAGCCCTGCGGCTCGAACGTCAGGCGTAGCTTCTCTTCGGGCGCCTGGAACCCATCCGTGAGGGGAACCGGTGGGGCGACCGAGGATTCATCGGCCGAGGAGGCCCAGATCGTATAGGCGGGGAACAGGTCGTCGCCCACCTTGCCGGCCAGGAAGGCCTGCCACAGGCCGCCCATCACCCCCCAATCGATCACATCCCGCTTGCGCAGGAAGAAGACCCGGTCAAAGGCAACGGGGGTGCTGTCGGCCGTCGTCCCGGTGAGGTAGGGCTCGAACCGGTCGGCTGCAGGATCAAACGTCAGGACGCGGCCCTTTCCAGGATGATTCGGGTCGGCGATCAGGATCCGTCTGCCGTCCTCGGCGCCGTAGGCAACGACGGCATGGGCGGTCGACGGGTTGTCCAGATGGACCAGCTGCGGCCGGTTCGTGACGAGCATGATGCCGGCCACTGTCAAGTAGGCGACACGAGATTTGTCCCATTGTGCCTGGAGCCACCAATCGATGCTGGGATCCTGCTGCGCCGGGTCGAACTTGATGTTCTTCTGCGCGGCTGAGCTGAGCCGGATTCCCATGCGATCGTCATTCGCGAAGCTGGGCGTCGGCGCGTGGGGGTTGTCGTATCCGTCGTAGGCCGTACGCAGTGCCTGGTTGGACCGGGAGTCGTAGTAGTAGAGAGAGGTCAGGGACTCGCCTGCGCAGAATCCGCCTGGTGCGGCAGCCGATCCGTTGTTGGGGAACGGCCACATGTCACGCCGCGGATCGAAGCCGGTGGTGATCGTACCGTTGAGCAGAGCCTCGCGCACTTCGGCGACGGTGATCTCGGAGAACGTCTTCATAGGTATGCGGACATGTCCCGCCTCGGGCATGACGGGTAGGCCCTCCAGCTCGCCGCTCGCTTCGTCGTAGGTGAATCCCAGCGGGAAGGACCCCTCGCTGAGGTCCAGCGGGACCTCCAAAGTCAAGAAGGCCCCGGAAACGGCGCCCCCATTGTCAATCTTCACCAGCGGCGTTTGAGGATCGAAGGCCTCGCCGAAGGTGTGCGAAGTGATCGGCCGGCTCGTAACTCGGAACTCGGTCGCGTCCTTGTAGGCGCCGGCGGGGACGGTGATCGTCCATCCCTGCAGCGGCGATCCGGGAGGGTCGAGGCGGATCACACCGCCCTCTGGGGTGACGATTGTCGTCAGGATCTCGACCGGCTCTCCCAAGACGAGACGGCGCTCCTCGTCAGGCGGCGCCTGGCGCGGCATCGGTGCGTTGCAGCTCAAGCTGACGAGAAGCAGAGAGGCGGACACGAACAGGAGAATGGGCTTGCGAGGCATGATCCCCCCGAGATCGCGACTCTGCGGGTTCGGCTGGATTGCAGGGCAAGATCCGGCAGCACTGGAGGCTAGGATAGCACAGCGGCTGCGGGCGGCCAACACCGCGAGCCGAGCCCGTTTGTCCAGGGTATCGGGGATTTAGCTGGCCGATATCGGTCTCAGGCCGCTTCCCATTCACCCGCCCTGTGCAAGGCTGCCATGCAGGCCGGACCCCGGCAGGGTTGAGCCCGACGAATCGCTCACATCTATTGCGCGAGGTGATACGGGTGGACTATCAAGATGCGAGTCACTTGAGGAGGTAGCTCTTCTTGGGGGAGTCGCCTTTGCCCATGCTTGTGGGCCTTGCCGCCTCCAACGCGCATGCAAGCTCGCGCATCATGATTTTGCCGCGTAGATCCAATGAGACATTCGTGCTGAGGTGGACTAGCAGCGGGAGGAGCTGCAGTGCGGGTCGGGGACGGCGGAGGGGAGGCGCAGGCGGACAGCCCGGCACAGATCACCTGGATCGCTCCCGCTGCCTGCCTTGAGCAGAAGAGCCTTGTCTTGTTGCCGCCAGCCGGCCTCGGTTCCCATCCCGAGATACGACCTCTCAACGGGAGACGACGTGGCGGTGAAGTATTCCGGTCAGGGTCAAGAGGGCGGCTCGGGCTCGAAGGTGCCGGCTGCCGAGATCAATCGCCGGGCTGGGGCTTCTCGATGACCCCCACGACGGATGCCAGCATCATCCATGAGTCGTCCGAAAGCCCCCAGTCTCTACGGAGAAGGCATGCCATGGAGAACCTCCCGAGCACACACGTGCACGCGTTCTCAACAACCAGGACTTCGCTTGCGTCGGGGGACCAAATGCCAGGCAGTGACACGCCGAACGAGAGCCCCGAGAAGTACGGATCGTCACTATCTGGCCGATTGGGAATTCTCCCCACCCGAGCGAGCTCTCTTGCTTCCACATCAAGCGCCACACGTCGGAGGTGTACTTGCGATACTCCTTTGGAGTGGCAGTGGACCCCGTAGAGCAAGTACAGAGCCTTGCTGTCGGGGGACCAGACGCCCGGATAGCGGACTTCCTGGATCCCTTGGAAGTTAGCCTCCACCCACTCTGGACCGCACTCGTTGCGCTCCTGTTCTCCCAGAGACACGAAACGGGGATCACTCCTACTCTATCAGGGTCCCCCCATGGCCCTTCGCGGACTTCGACCTTCTCGCCGTCTGGACTCACTCCACCTGAAACATAAGGCAGGCGGCGACACATGGGCTGCCAGTCATGGAGGTCCGCGACACAGGCCGTTTGCTCGCGACCCGACGACGCAACATTCGTCATCGCTATTCGCGAATTGGTGAGCCAGCGAAATCTGCGGCGGCCATAAATCGGGAAACTCGGCGGGCAGCGAGCGAGCAAACGACCCGACTCAGGTGCCTCGAGCGGAACGAACCGGAAGTAGCCTGTTCTTTCGCCATCCCGCACACACTGGTACGTCAGGAAGTCAGGTCCAAGCAGCGGATCCGGAATGTACTCGCCTGTCAAGCACCTCACCCGGTACCCTCGCACTTCTCCAGCTGCGAGGTCGACGACATCTATCTGGCCTTCCTGCTCGAATTCGATGCCTTGGCTTGCCAGTGCGATCCGTGACCCGCTATTGTCGAATGGAAGGGGGTCAGCATTGCCGGGTACGGCACCTGGGGCCTCAAGCAGATCGCCTTGACCTCCTTCCCAGCCGAAGTAGAACAGCTGGCCCGGGCTACCGATGATCCTCGTAGACCACCACATTGCCGACTGGCAGTTCCTCCCACGGCGTCACAACACGGTACTCAAACTTCGGCTCCGCAAACTTCGCCATGGGAGTTGGGCTGGATGCTGCGTGGGCGCTCGGGGTGGGCGTGCTGAACACTTCAGTCGGCTGGACAGCATGGGGGTTGGCGGTCGACGTGGCCTGGGCGGGCCGATATCGTGGAGCATCCAAGTCCCAGCACAAGAGCCAGGGTGGCGGCAAGTGCCAGTGACGAGTTGCCGCGTCTCTTGGCTGAAGGCTTCTAGTTCTCTGGGACCTGGCACGCGCACACCTCAATCCGAGCTTGCGGCAACCACTCCGGCAAGAAAGTACTGGGCGACTTGCTCCTCTGTTCCCGTTAGCGTTTGTGTCGCGCCGTTCCCTGCCGGATTGAGGTAGTTGATCTCCCAAATCTCCGTGCCGTCCTCCCGTCGTTGTCTTGCGTGCTTCGGTCACCTGCACCCAGTGTTCGACGGAACCGTTGGGGACAAGCACACCGCTACCATTGCAGTACACATTGGCGATCACTGCGGCGTCTTGCGACAGCAGAAACTGGAGGTCAGAACCCGCTTCACGAGGATCGATGCTGCTCACCTTGTCATTGGGTTCCCACCCATACACCTCAAACGTCGCTCTCAGATGATCCCCCCAGGTCGTCGCCCCCTCTTGCAGGATCTCAAGCCCCGACAGCCCGCTCCCTCCGCAGGCCGGAATCTGCGAGAAGATCCTAAATCCTTCCTCGAGAGATATCCCCAACGCTCGGAAGATGGCCAACTGCCCGCACAGGTTCTTGTGAGTCGAGGGGAAGGTGCCTGTCAAGCCAATGGCGGCCGCGATGGCCTGCATGTTCAGGAACTGCGCGACTGAGCCGCCTGCCCCGTATTGCGCCCAACCATCTGCTCCTTGCCCATACCCATAGGTCCGGAGCAAGGGATCCAGCGGCGACGGGGGAGTGACCTTGCTGCCGAATTGCCATCCATGCTTCCGGAGGCCGATACGGCGCCAACCCTGTCATCCCATCGGTATCATGGTCCGCCATCCAGCCTTCGTGCGCGACCCCTTGACCGTCATAGATAGCTCACGGAATACCACAGCAACCCGTCCTTATCTCGGGCGACTTCGCCATTCCATCGCACGATGCCCATGTAGGGCGCCCAGGCGATCGAGGGCATCTCCAATCCCGGGGCGGAACGGAGCCGCCAGCGCACAGGCCCGCCAGCGGCGTTGTGCGAGCAGACCCACAGATAGTCCACCAGCTCTCCACCGGGTGAGTTCTTCGCATAGATCCAACTCAGCTCTTGCGCCGTGGGGATCTGGGCAGGATTGCCGCTGCACCCGGGCAGCACAACCTTGTGCACCCAGTCGATGAAGTCCCCCTTGGCCTGGTTCACTGCCTGAGCTCCTTGCGACACGAAAGGAGCCATCCCAGACAGAATCATCTGCACTTCCCACGTAACAACCGCTTGTCGGTCCTCCAACGGCATGTGGTTCCAGTCCATGGATGAGATCCAAGGAGGCCGGACGGGAGAAAGGGAATTCGGTCCCGCGATCTTGAAGGTCACCGCTTTGGTCAGCTCTGCTACCAGGTTCTTCTGATCTTCTACCGCCTTCCCCACATACACATCCTCGATCTTCTGCCGCAACCGTTCGTCTGCTGTCAGCGTCTTCGGCGCCGCGATAGGCGCTGCAGGGCTTCCCACGGAAGCCTTGGGCTTGAGATCGCGCAGATCATCCACCAAGCCCGTGCTTGCCGGAGCTCCGGAACCGACAATCGTGCCCAGTACTTCGACATCCTTCACCTTCTCAAGCCTTGCGTCAAGGGACCCTGTCACGGAGGCTGCGGGGATTTTGACCGGCGTGACCGCAACCGTCCCCATGGGCGCACCCTTGGTGAGAAGAGGATCGTTCCGAGGATCTGCCAGTTCGACCAGCAGAACCGGGGCAACTTGCGCCGGTGTCGTCGGCGGAGGGCTGGCGTTGGGCTGGACCTTTCCCGCGACGGCTGCCGGCGGGAGCTCAACCTCCTTGACCTTCTCCAAACCCTTCGACGCCGCGGCCGGTGGCGTGCTGGCCGGCTTCGAGGTCGAGGCGCTCGACGCAGACCCCGCGGCCGCCATCCCCTTCAGATCTTTCATCTCGCGGTGAATGTCCTCGAGCACCACCGGCGCCGCAGCTGCCTTGGCAGGCTCGGACGATTTGCTCGACGACTTCGAAGAACTCGAAGCGGACGAACTCGAGGATTTCGAGGAAGAAGATTGCGACGACGAGGACGAGGAGGTCTTGGAGGACTTGGTAGAGCTTGAACTCGAGGACTTGCTCTTGGACTTGCCTCCACCCCCACCGGAATCTACCTTGCCGCCGATCCCTTGACGCCACGTCACCAGCGGGGTGGTGCTGACCAGGGCCATCAAGGCCGCGGCGAAGGCGACCCAGGGAAACAGATCCATCTTGCCGGCCGGGGTGCTGGGCGCCTCCCGCCCGACAATTACCCCGCTGTTCCCCTGCCGCCCCCACTGCGCCAGGAACTCACCGACCGGAACCACGCGCTCCCCGGCCGCAGGGTCGCTGTAGGCCACCCATTCCCCGTCGGCCGAGATCCCGGTCACCGTCACAAAGTGCCCGGCGGCTCCTTCTCCGTTGGCGCCAAGCGCCACGACCACCGGGTGGCCTGCATCCAGCTGCGCCCGCAGGTCGGCCAGATCCCAGTCGTGGAAGGCCAACGAGCCGCGGTAGCCAAACGTCTGGGCGGCATACGCCAGCTCCTCAACCCCCGTGCCGAATGCGTACATCATCCCGCTGCCCTGCAGCATCCCCAGCAAGGCGCTGGATGCCGGCGCCGCGCCGTCCAGACCTGCCAACGCCATCCCCAACGCCTGTACACCACACGAGACATCGGATGGGTCCTGGAGCCGCAGTGGCACATCCAGCTTGGGAACCGCCGGTGCCGGGGCGTTCAGCGGGATGGCGGCGACAAAGAAATCGGGGATCGGGACGGTGGTCAGACTGCCGGGCTCGGGGACGGTATCCAGCGTCCCGCGCGCCCATTCAGGATCGGCATGCACCTCGACCGACTGTGCCGGGGAAAGCCGACAGGCCGGGTCCTCCGGCGGACAATCCGCCGAGGCCGGCCTGGCCAGGATCAACAGCGTGGCGGCCGAAACCGCCAACAACGCAACGCGGATGGCGCGCATCGGAGCCCCCTTCGATGGCTAGCCCGCTTGACCGGATGTCCGGGGTTGAACTTACTCTAGCACAGTCGATTCGGTCGAGTCAATCCGCAGCCTGGCCGGAGCGCATCTGGGCCTGCCGGCACCGGGAGGCGGCTCCTGAGGCGGCGAGGGAAGTCCAGCGCCACCCCAGCCTGTAGGCCCAAGGCGGCCTAGCCACGACGCTCGCCCGGGTCAATCTTGCTCAGATCACAGACCGCCAAGTGCAGCCAGGAGGAAGTGGGGCCGATGGACGCCAGGCTGCGGGGGCTTCCCCAGGATCCCCTACACTGGCAGGGAGACAATCCGGCCTTCCAGGGCCGCCCGAGCCCTGCCCGCCCGTCCACCCTCGCCAGGCCCGGCGGGCGGGCGGCCCGACCGGTGGAGGGCCGGCCGCCTGCCGGACAACGCCAGAGCTCCCTGCCTGAGGCGGATCGGGACGGTACAATGGCCCGGCTCTTGCACGGGACCAGGGGGTCCTTGACATCCCGATTGAGGGCAGAAAGACTGATACCAATAGGCGCACGGATCGACCGCCAGGCCCCTGCAGACGCCCCCGGGGAGGGGCAGCTTGGGCGTGGCGCGCCTGGGGTGGATGCCGCTGGTGACCGGACTTCGACGGCAGTTCTGGCTCTCCCTGCCCGTGCTCGGCCCTGGCGTGCGCCGCGGTGCTGGTCGTCGGACCGCGCCTATCGGCGCCGGCCGCCGGGGCGGCCCAGTCGCCGGATTCCGCCGGCATTGAGGGCGAGGTCCGCGACGCCGCCAGCGGGCAGGCGGTCTCCGGGGCGGTGATCGAGATCCCCGATCTTGGCCTGAGTGACCGCAGCGGCAGCGGCGGGGACTTCGGCTGGTCCGATATTCCACTGACTGAACCGCGCCAGCTCAGCCTGGTGCGGGTCACCGCGGCGGGCTACGGCGAGTGGCAGCTGCGTGACGTCTGGCTGCTGCCGGCGGACACGCTGCTGCTGACGGTTGACCTGGAAGCCGAGCCGGTGGAGATCGTCGTCCCGCCGGCGCGCACGGCGCCCAGCGACTGGCCGGATGCCCCCGGCGCGATCGAGGCCGATGCGCCCTCCGACGACAGCAGCCGCCCCCTGCCCGGGTCCATCCGGGTGCGCGTGTCGGGGTCGCCGTTCACCTGCGACACCACGCGCTCCTACACGGTCCGGGTGGTCGATTTCAAGCAGTACGCCAAGCACGTCCTGCCCAACGAGTGGGTGAACAGCTGGCCGCACGAGTCGCTGCGCGCCGGAGCGATGGCGGTCAAGATGTACGCCTGGTCCTACATTGCCATCGGCGGCAAGTGGCCCGATGCGGACGTCTAGGACAGCACCTGCGATCAGGTGTACAACCCGGCCGTCGCCTACACCAGCACCAACAACGCCGTCGACTTCACCTGGAACTTCCGCCTGCTGCGCAACAGCGACAGCAACCTGTTCCGCACCTTCTATCGCGCCTACCTGAGCCAGTGCCCCACGCTGGGAATCTGCATGGGGCAATGGGAGACGCGCGACGATGCCTTCGACCTGATGACCTGGGACGAGATCCTGCGCAAGTACTACTACAACAGCTGGATCAACGCCGTGTGGAATCCGCCCGGCGGCTGGTCGCTGCGCTACTACGGCAACGGCTACGGCGACCTGGATCGGGTGAAGATCCCGATCGACAACCCCTCCAACAGCAACCCCGGCCCGCCGGCCGATGTCGGCGCCGAGGACTTCACCATCGAGTGGTGGATGAAGGTCCCGGCCGGGGCGAACAACGCTCCCAGCGTGACCTGCGGCGCGAACGCCGACTGGGTGTACGGCAACACGCTGCTCGACCGCGATCGTTTCAACCAGGGCCGCAAGTTCGGCATCTCGCTGGCCGGCAACCGCCTCGTCTTCGGTGTCAGCGGCGACGGGACCGGTGACCTGACGATCTGCGGCACGAGCCGGGTCGACGACAGCCAGTGGCACCATGTCGCCGTCCAGCGCCGGGCGAGTGACGGCTGGATGTGGCTGTTCGTGGACGGCCGGCTGGAGGCCGAGGGGGATGGGCCGGACGGGGACGTCTCCTATCCGGATGACGGCGTTCCGGGCAGCTACTGCGGCTCGACGGGCGACCAGCCGTGCACCAGCAGCGATCCGTTCCTGGTGATCGGCGCCGAGAAGCATGACACCAACCGCACCACCTTCCCCTCCTACAGCGGCTGGCTCGACGAGCTGCGCCTGTCGAACAGCCTGCGCTACGCGGCGGACTTCACCATTCCGACGGGACCCTTCACGACCGACGCCAACACGAAGGCGCTCTACCACTTCAATGAGGGGTTCGGCAATGTGCTGAACGACGCCTCGGGCTACTCCGGATCGCCCGGCCAGGTCGGCGATCGCAACTACGGCGGGGCGACCAACGGGCCGGAGTGGACGAGCGACTCGCCGTGGTTCGTGCCGCAGCCGACGCCGACGCCGTGGGGGACACCGACGCGGACGCCGACGCCCAACGATCACACCGACGCCAACTCCGTTCTCCGTCTCCACCCCCACGCCACGCCCGACTTCGGTCACGCGCTTCGCCGTGATCGGAGACTACGGCCTGGCCAGCACCGGCGAGGCCGATGTCGCTTCCCTGGTCCATGGGTGGAATCCGGACTTCATATTGACCACCGGTGACAACAACTATCCGGACGGAGCGGCGGCAACGATCGATGAGAACATCGGCCAGTACTACGCCGACTTCATCTACCCCTACACGGGCAGCTACGGAACGGGCGCAGCCTCCAACCGCTTCTTCCCGTCCCTGGGCAACCACGACTGGTACACCACGGGAGCCATGCCCTATCTCGACTACTTCGCGCTCCCCGGCAATGAGCGCTACTACCGCTTCACGCGTGGACCGGTCGAGTTCTTCGCCGATCAACAGCGACGCCAGTGAGCCGGACGGCATCGCCGCATGCTCGGCACAGGCCGCCTGGCTGCAGCAAGCGCTGGACGAGTTCGACCGCACCCTGGCAGATCGTGTACTTCCATGTGGCCCCCTACTCCTCCGGGACTCACGGCTCCTCACCGGTGATGCAGTGGCCCTTCGCGGCCTGGGGCGCCGATGCTGTGCTCGCCGGACATGATCACACCTACGAACGCCTGACGATCGATGGCATTCCCTACTTCGTCAACGGCGCCGGCGGCAGCAGCCTGTATGCCTTCGGCACTCCGGTTGCCGGAAGCCAGTTCCGCTACAACGACGATTTCGGCGCCATGCTGGTCGAAGCCACCAGCAGTCAACTGACCTTCCGCTTCGCCAACCGCGCAGGTGCATTCGTTGACACGCACACGGTCACCTCGGCGGTCTTCGGCGATGTGTCTGTCGCACACTGGGCTTTCGACTACATCGAAGCCCTGTTCCGCTCGGGATTCGTCGCGGGATGCAGCGCCGAGCCCCGCCTGTACTGCCCGGAAAACGTGCTCTCGCGCGCCGAGTCAGCGGTGTTCGTCGAGCGCGGCCAGCATGGAGCCATCGCCAGCCCGCCCTATCCTGCCCCTGCCTCGCCGACCTTTGCCGACGTGGCCCGTTCGTTCTGGGGATTTGGCTGGATCGAGAGCCTGTGGCAGGACGGCTTCACTGCCGGCTGCAACACCAATCCGCTCTCCTACTGCCCCGACAGCCAGCATACGCGAGCCGAGGCTTCGGTCTTCTTCCTGAGGATCAAGAACGGCAAAGACCACCAGCCTCCCGCTCCGACTGGGATCTTCGTGGACGTTCCCATCGGCGCCTGGTACGCCGGTTGGGTGGAAGACGCCTACAGCCAGGGCCTGCTCCCAGCCTGCAACCTCGACCCGCTGGCCTTCTGCCCGAACTCATCTCCTGAACCGCTCCTGGGCAGCGTACATGATGGTCCAGGCAAAGGGCATTCCCCTCCCCTGAGATGGAGCCCCAGCGCATCGCGCCCGCTTCCGTCACGCCCCGCCCCACCCCGTCGGTGGGGGCTGAGGTTGCTCGTCGGGCTGATTGCCCTGGCTGCGCTCAATCTGGGCCCGGATGCGGCCAAGGAGTTGCCGCAGGTTGGGGCTCCAGCCGCGCTGAACGAGTCTGCCGTTCGCGGTCGCAGCAGTCCGGACGTGCTTGGTGCGGGTGGCGCCTCGCACTCGCCTCCCCCGTCCTGGCTGAGCCGCGGCCTGGCTACCGGCGTGACGATCCGGTCCATCGGCGTTGGCCGTCCAGCAGCGGCAGGCCTTCCTTCCCTTTGGCCCGTTGCTGCGCATCTCGCTGAGGCCGCTGCTCCAGGAGGACAGCCAGCCGCTGGTCAGCGACGGCATGTTCGTGTGGGGGCCGAACGTCGAGGGGTTCGACCTCGCCGCGTACCTCGAAGCAACGAACTCTCCCCTGGCCCCGCACGCCGAAGAGCTGGCGCTTTGGTCCAGCTACGCCAGCGTCAACCCCCAGGTGCTGCTGGCCGTCCTCGAAGTGCGCTACGGGTTGGTGAGTGGTATCGGGCAGGCGCTTGACGATCCGAGGCGGTCTCCGGCCTGATCGAGACGACCTCCGTCGGACTGGGAGAGGCCTTCTACGAGCACCTGTACACCTGGGGCTCACGCGCACCATCTCCCGATCTCCAACCACCGGCGGCGCTCGCCTTGAGCGACGGCACAGCCGTCGAGGTCGGCGACACGACCTCCGGCTCCTTCGCCATCGCCAGCATGCTGACCGAAGGTCAGGACCTGGCGTCCTGGCAGTCCTTGGTCTCGGTGGAATCGAGCGACGGATTCACCCAGACCTTCGAGGCGCTCTTCCCCGGCGTCGATCTGCTAGACACGAGCAACGACATCGATCCGCCGGCCGCGCCGCCGGACAACCTGTTCCAGTTCCCCTTCCCGCTGGCCGCGACCTGGACGTTCAGTGGACCGCACAGCTGGAACGGCGGCAGCTACGGCCCGCCCTACTCCTCCATGGACTTCTTCACCGGCGGCGCGACGTGCAGCGCCCCGCCCAACCAGTACTCCGTGGCCAGCGCCGCCGGCACGCTCCTACCGGCCGTCGAACTACTCCTGCTGGCTGGAGATCAACCACGGCGGCGGATGGATCACCTCGTACTACCACCTGCGCAACATCTACCTGGGCGGCAGCGCCGATCGCAACACCGGCGTCGGCTCCATCGCCTGCGAGGTCTGCGCCGGCGGGTTCGCCACCGGCCCGCATGTGCACTGGAGCCTGAAGTACAACGGCGCCTACACCAGCCTGGAGGGGACCAAGCTTTCCGGCTGGACGGTGCATGTAGGTTCCGAGCCCTACAACAGCGGCTCGCTGACGCGTGGTGGCGTGACGCTGTCCCCCTATCGCACCGTCAACAACGACTACCACCTGTACTTCGGCACCGGCAACTACTCGCTGCGCTTCCACGGCAACGGCGTCGCGGACATCGACCGGGTGAAGATCCTGATCGACAATCCGGGCGACACGACCTGGACCCCCCCGGTGGACGTGGGACAGAACGAGGACTTCACCATCGAATGGTGGATGCGGGCGCAGCCCGGCGAGAACCTCGCCGGTCCGGTCGCCTGCGGCGCAAACAAGGACTGGCAGCGCGGCAACATCGTGCTCGATCGCGATCGGTTCAATCAACCGCGCTCCTTCGGCGTATCCCTTGCAGACGGACGCGTGGTCTTCGGTGTGACCGGCGAGGCCGGAGACAGCCGCACGATCTGCGGCACCCGCCGGGTGGATGACGGTCAGTGGCACCACGTCGCCATCCAGCGCGCCCGTCTCACCGGCACCTACCCGGAAGGGACGATGTGGCTGTTCGTCGATGGGGTGCTCGAAGCGACGGTGCAGGGCCCGTTGGGGAAGGTCTCTTATCCCAACGATGGTGTCCCCGGATCGTACTGTGGCCCATCCGGCGATCAGCCCTGCACCAACAGCGATCCCTATCTGGTGCTCGGCGCAGAGAAGCACGGGCTCGACCCGGCGAGCTACCCTTCCTTCAGCGGCTGGATGGATGAGCTGCGAGTGTCGAACACTCTGCGCTACGGGGGGGCCTTCTCCCCGTCGACGCTGCCCCTCGCCCCGGACGCCTTCACGGTAGGTCTGTACCACTTCAACGAGGGCGCCGGCGACTCGATCTACGATGCGTCCGGATACACCGGCCCGCCGGGGAACGGGCAGCGCAAGATTCGGCGGCTCGCCCGCCGGACCGGAGTGGTCGAGTGATGTGCCTGGGCAGGTGTATCCCACGCCGACTGCCAGCCCGACGCCCACAGCGAGCCTGACGCCGACCGTGACAGCAACGGCCACGCCGACCTCGACTCCGACGCCAACCCGGACGCCAACCGCCACCGCGACGGTGACGCCCACACCAACGACCACCCTGACCCCGACGGTGACTCCGACGCGCACGCCCGGCCCAATCTTCGCCGATGTGCCGCCGTCGCACTGGGCCTTCACCTACGTCGAGGCCCTGTACAATGCCGGGTTCGTCGCCGGTTGCAGCGCCGAGCCGCGCCTGTACTGCCCGGAGAACGTCCTCTCCCGCGCCGAGTCGGCCGTCTTCGTCGAGCGCGGCCTGCATGGCGCGATCCCAAACCCGCCCTATCCTTCGCCCGCTTCCCCGACCTTCGTCGACGTCCCGGCCTCGTTCTGGGGATTCGGTTGGATCGAGAGCCTGTGGCAAGACAGAATGACCGCAGGCTGCAGCACGAACCCGCTCGCCTACTGCCCGAGCAGCCAACACACTCGAGCCGAGGCCTCGGTCTTCTTCCTGCGCATCAAGAACGGCGCGGCCTATGAGCCCCCGGACGCCACCGGGATCTTCACGGACGTCCCGACGGAGGCCTGGTACGCCAGCTGGGTCGAGGATGCCTACGGCCAGGGGCTGCTCCCCGCCTGCCGCACCGACCCGCTCGCCTTCTGCCCCAACGACCTGCTCAACCGCGCCTGGGCGGCCTACATGATGGTCCAGGCAAAGGGCATCCCCCTTCCCTAGCCATTCGAGGGACAACCAGCGGGCATCTGACGACACCCCTCATCGTCCGGACAGGGGCCGGCTCCGAGAAGCTCGCACTCGCGGCGTCCCAGGCAATTCGGTTCGGTCGAGCCCGATCAGGGATAGGCGAAGACCTGCGTGGTGTCTGCCCCGCGGAACGTCCACTCGCTCCCGGCACCCAGCCTCTCCCGCAGAAAGGCCTGCGGCGCGGAGCTGGCGTAGCCTGGAGCCTCGGTCGAGGTGATCAACCACACCCGATGCGTGAGCCGGCGTGCTGCTGACCAGGTCGTTGACCCACGCATCGACTGAACCTGCTTCGGTCCCGGGGATGTCGAAGGGCAGCGAGTACCAGGGGAGCGGCGATGACCAGCGGTTGAGCAGGTACGCCCACAGCGGGGAACCGTAGCTCTCGACGAGCACCAGGTCGCCGCGTTGTGCTTGTGCCTGCAGCCAGCTCGGATGCCTCCCGATACTCGGGACGGCCTCCGCCCCAGGCAGGATCGTCCCGGGCTGCGCCGAGCAGCACCGCAGGGGCCAGCAGCGACAGAGCGAGGAACCCCGCCACCACCGAGCCCGATCCGCCTCCCCGCCACGCCGCACGCAGCGCAAGCACCAGCGCCGCCGCGCCGGCCAGCAGCAGGACGATCTGCAGGCCGATGGTCGCCCCGCCGTCGATGGGCGCCAGGCGCGCGCCGACGAGCGTCCAGTCCGATATCCCGGCAAGGTGGCTGAGCTGCGGAGGGATTGCGAGGAAGCGGGGATCCCAGGCGGCGTTGGTCTGGAATGGATCCAGACCCTGCGCCCTCCAATCCTGATAGGGGGACAGCCAGGGCACCAGCACGGCCGCAGTCTGCACCGCCACGCCGAGGGCGAAGAGGACGCCCACGGCGACTGCCGTCCATCGCCGTCCGGGCCGGACGGCCGCCTGGAGAATGGGCGCGGCCAAAATCACCAGCCCGGGTAGCGCCGGCAGCATGAAGCGCAGTCCCCAGCCGTACACCCCCGCCCACAACTCCCGGTAGAAGAGCCCTTGAGCTATGGCCAGCAACAAGGTGCTGGCGAGCACCGGAACGGCGAACCATGCTCGAGGGCCCTTCCAGTAGACCAGCCCGACCACTCCCAGCACGGCGACCGGCGAGAATAGGAAGATGCTCTTGGCGGGGCTGACGAACGGCCCCAACGTGGAGAGGGCAAGGCGCCAGTCCAATCCGCTCAGCGCATGCCGCGGCCAGAAAGGCGAAGTAGTCGAGGCTGTAGCGGGCGAACGGGCCACTGGAGGGAAGGAGCATGCCGCCGAGAACCAGCGCCAGCGCAATGCCAACCACCAGAATGACCAGGCGCTGTCGGGCTCGGGTAGATTTCGCGCGCGAGGCTGCCCAGGCCACTGCAGTCACCAGCAGCGGCACGACGAGAGCGAAGGAAGTGTTCTTGGCGAGGACCGAGAGCAGCAAGCCCGCGGCCAGAATCCCTGCGCCGCGTCGTGCGCCCGTTGCACTTTCAAGGACCACCGCCCAGCCGAAGAGCGCAATTGCCCAACCCAGCCCCGCCAGCGGGTCACGGTAGCCGGTCGTCGCATACGGCCAGGCCATGGTCGCCATGCCGTACAGCACCCCTGCCAGGAACGCCGTGCGCGGGTCGAATCCTACCCGAAGGACGATCGCGAACACGATCACCGCCGTGAGGCTGGTGATGAAGGCGTTGAGTCAGGAGGAATCCCTGCGCGCCCCCGAAGCCCATCTGCTGTGCGATCCGATAGCCGACGGCACCGAGCACAACGTGCCCCGGCTCGACCTCGGTTGCGGCGTCGCCCTGGGCGCGCAGTTCCTGGACGCGTGCGTTGCCGAACACCTGGGTCTGCCCGAGGTTCCCCCAGGCAGCCAGGCTCTGCGCGCGCGCGGCCAGGATGTGCTCGTCGTCGGAATGGAAGGTCAGGCTAGCGCTGGCGGTATACAGCAGCAGCAGGCCGGAGAAGAGCAGCAACGCCAGCGCGATGCGGTGGGTGCCCTCTCCGGGGTCACGAGGATTCGGGCGCATGCCGACGATCCGGCTCGGGCGGTCGCAGCGCGATCGGCCGGGCGCTGAGCCAGGCCTCGTCGGAGCGGAGTGCAAGCCAGATGCTGCGGGCCCAGGTCAGCATATACCCTGGCAAGTGCACGAGCACCTGCAGCAGCTCGCCTCGCGAGGCCAGGCGGCCGATCCCGACCAGGTAGGCGGTGGCATCCACCAAGATCGGCAGCAGCAACGCCAGGCCGAGCAGCGCCCAAAGGGTCGACCGGGTGGAGGCCGATAGCGCCAGGACCGCGCTGGCCACCAGCAACTGCACCGGCAGCACCAAGGCCTTGGGCCGTGCCAGCGCGTCGTACAGCAACAGCCACCCCGCCGGCCCGCGCCCGGCGATGCGCAAGATCGTCCCCGGGTAGTCGTGCAGCACCATCATCTGCCCACGGAACCAGCGCGACCGCTGACGCACGACGCCGGGCGCATCCACCGGCTTGGGATCGAGCACGGCGGCTCCTTCGGCGTAGCGAATGGCGTAGCCTCGATCGACCAGGCGCAGAGTCAGCTCCAGGTCCTCGACGGTCGTGTGCAATCCTTCGGCAGCCACTTCCAGCACATCCCGCCGGAAGGCCATCCCGGTGCCGCGCAGCCGAACGGGCCAGCCCAGCCTCGCCCGGAGGCGCTCGAAGACCCGGTGCTCCACCAGCTCCGAGTAGGCTGCCAGGCGCGGCATGGGCGCCTGGCTGGACAGGCTGGGGGTCACCGGGAGCTGGACCACGCGAGCGCCGGCATCGAACAGCCCGGCGACTCGCTGCAGGGAGCCCGGCAGCAGGCGACTGTCGGCATCCAGAACCAACACGATCTGATCCGGCCGGGATGCCTTGCGCGTCCGATCCAGCCAGAAGCGCAGCGCCTGGCCCTTGCCGGGGGCGCCGGCGCCGTCGCGCAGATACACCCTGGCACCGGCCGCTGCGGAGAGCCGTGCCGTGTGGTCACGGCAGTGATCGGCCACGACGTGCAGCACATCCTCCGGGCTCAACAGGGCCTGCAGCGCGGCCAGCGTGTCCGGGATCACCGGCTCCTCATCGCGTGCCAGGATGAGGATGTCGATCCCGGGCCGAGCTGGAGCTCGAGCGATGGCAGACATGTCGAGTGACGGAGATCCGATGCCCTGCAGCGCGGGTCCTTGCCCAGCCGCGGGACGGCACGTCCTTCGCCGGGCAGTTTGAGCGGAGCTCTTGCCGGCTACGGCGGACACGGGGTGCCCGGGAACAGCAGCGAGAACTCGGAGCAGGCTGCTGTGGCTGTGGCCCCAATGGCATCGAAAGTCGGTGTCGGCGGCACGGGCGTCGCAGCGGGAACGGTGTAGGTTGGCAGGGGGCCACAGGTCGGGCAGGCAGGCAACAGGGCCAGTGTTGGCGGACACGCACCCGGCGCAGGGCATGCGCCTTCCGACTGGCCCGAAGAAACCGAACCCGAACAGCGCCAGACCGATGACCAGCGTCAACAGGATGCCCGTGACCACCCCAAGGGCGTAGGGCAGGTACGGGGACTGGCTGCGGGGGGGCGGAGGTGGCGAGATCCCTCGGGGAGGCGTGATGTTAGAACTCAGTCGGGCTGTTCATACCCAACGATCATCCCTCCGCCACAAGCTAGTGCCAGCGGCTTGTACTCCCAGTCTACACTCGCCAGGTATTACGGTGTTCCGGCTCCCAAGGCGTCCAGCCCGCCCTTGGCCTGGACCATCATGTACGCCGCCCATGAGCGATCGAGCGGTCCCTCCGGGCAGAACTGGAGCGGCGACTCGCTGCACGCCGGCAACAAGCCTTGATTGTACGCCGCTTCCACCCAGCCCGCGTACCAGGCGGTCGGAGCCACGTCGGTGAAGATGCCGGCCGGGGTCGGAGGAGTATACGATGTGCCATTCTTGATGCGCAGGAAGAAGACGCTGCCTTCGGCCCGCGTGTGCTGCTGCTGCGGGCAATACGCGAGCGGATTGGCGTTGCAGCCGGCGGTGAAGCCATCCTGCCACAGGCTCTCGATCCAGCCGTATCCCCAGAAGCTGGACAGGACGTCGGAGAAGGTGGCGGTTGGGGGCGGAGTGTACGGCGGAGCCGACAAGGCGCCATGCGCCCCTCGCTCGACGAACACTGCCGACTCGGCTCGGTTCAGGACGTTCTGCGGACAATACAGGCGCGGTGTGGCGCTGCAGCCGGCGACGAATCCATTCTGGTACAGGGCTTCAATGTACGGGTAGGCCCAGTAGCTCGTCGGCACGTCCTCGAAGGACGAGGCCGGCGGCGGGACCAGCACATCGGCCGCGAGCCTTGAGCTGGATCCGGCTGAAGGTCGACCGCCGTGGATCCGTCGGCCGACACGTGGCTCATGCCCGTCGAATCGAGCACAGTCAGCAGCTCGTCGACCGTGGCACCTGGCTTGAGCGCCTTGAGCACGGCGAAGGCGCCGGCGACATGCGGCGCCGCCATCGAGGTCCCGCTCATCGTCTGGAATGCGTCGTTCGGGACCGAGGAGAGGATCGACGACCCGGGAGCCAGCAGCGACAGGAACGGGGCCACATTGCTGTAGGACTGCAACTGCGTCCGAGTCGGTCGTCGCTCCGACACTCACCGCGCTCGAAATGCAGGCCGGGCTGGACAGGGAATTGCGGGAGCCGGAGTTGCCGGCTGCCACGACCGTGGCGATGCCGACCGAGCGCAGGTTGTCGATGGCGGCCTTGCGCGAGTCGTTGTCACAAGCGCTGGAGAACAACCCGCCTCCCAGGCTCATGTTGGCGGCAGCCAGGTCGTAGTTGTCCTTCTGCGAGTACAGCCAGTCCAGCGCCGCCAGCTGGTCCGAAGTCCACGACAGGACGCACGGTGAGCTCATCCCGTAGGTTGAGCAGATCGAGTCGTCGAAGCTCGAGAACACCTGGATGGCAACGCAGGTTGGCGTCCTTGGCGACGCCGGAGGCTGTGCCCTTCCCGGCCGCGATGCCCGCGACGTGGGTGCCATGGCCGCACCCGCTGATCCCGACCGGGCAGTTCACCCCGCTGCCATCCCCGATCTGGTCGCCGTTCGCGTCCGGGCTGGGGCAAAGCGAGGTCGAACCGTTGGCCGGGGCGGTGGTGGAGAAGCAGGCCTCTCCCACAACCTTGCCGGCGAGGAAGTCGTGCGTTCTTGTCGACGCCGGTGTCGAGGATGGCGATCACCTGGCCGGCGCCGGTGTAGCCGGCGTGCCCAGGCGTCATCGGCGCCGATGATGGGAATGCTCTCGGCCAGCAGCGGCGGAGAGGGAACGTCTTCCTGGATGTCGGCCACGGCCGGGTTGTCGGCCAGTGCTTCCAGCCCGGCTGCGTCGACTTCCAGCACGACGTACGGGATCGAACTCGAACGTCTCGGCGGGTGCGAGCCTCGCCCTCCGTCGGAGGCAGGGACTCGAGCAGCTCCTGCTGCACCTGCTCGATCTCCTGCTGCTGTTCTTCAACCTTGGCCTCGGTGCGCAGCTCGCCTTCCGGGGTGAAGGAGGCGTCGAGCTCGACGATCACCCGCACCGTGCCCTCGTCCTGCGCCTGCTGACGGAGGAGCGGCAGAGCGGCGAGACGCGGCGCCGCAGCCGGGGCGGCCGGATCGTCGGCTCGGGCGGAGGCTGCCGAGCGCGACGGCGCGCCCGTCAGCGCCAGGGCGCCCAGGGCGGCCAGACTGACCAGCAACGAGCGCAGCGAGAGCCCGGCTTGTGGCCGGCGTACCCAATGAGACATCTCCGGGATCCAGTCTCCTGTCCCTCGATTGTACCGAAGAGAGCCGCTTCCGCCGCCTAGTCCTCTGGCACCATTCTTGTGGGGCGCCCGTTCCCTCCCCAGGTCCCGGAGGGCACATGCAAGGTGCATGCCGGGCGTTGCGCCGTTTCAGGCCTCTCCCGCCGGACGAGGGCTCTCCGCGACAACCCTATTCAGCTCATCGGCCAGTAGACGCAGGGCGACCTCGGGCGCGTGCCGGGCGAGAATGGCCTCCCTCGCCCGACGGCCGCACGAGCGGCGCGCGTCGGCGTCCTGCAGAAAGACGGCCACCTCCCCGGCAGCCTGCCGCACATCACCCGGCCGATACAGGCGACCCGTCACACCGTGCTCCACGAACTCCGGGAACGGCCCCGAACTCGGCACGACGACCGGGCACTCACGCGCCATGGCCTCCGCTACCGACATCCCAAAGGACTCTTCCCGAGAAGTGGAGAAGACCACGCCGCCAGAATCACGCACTGCGTCGAGCAATCGCGGCATGCGATCGTGCGGCAACGAGGGATACCAGCGCATGTTCCCCAGGACCCCTTGCCGACGGGCGTACTCATACAGACGGCGATCACCCTCTGCACCTTGCGGCTCGCCGACAATCCAGAGCTCCGGCGCCGGCAGAGTGGCGGAGAGCCGGCCGACAATTCGTATGCATGCCTTCCAATCCTTCAGCGCATCAAGCCTACCGATCCAGGCAACGATTGGGGACGGCGGTGTCGGGTCGAAGCGGGTTGGCGCAGCTACAAACGGTTCAGGCACCGGATTGGGGACGACTGTCACTGGGGCAATCGACCTCGCCCGGCGCTCGATCGCCCTAGCTTGATAGCGCGACGGGACAACGAAGCTGCGGATATTGGCCCGCGCAAGCCAGTACAGATACACACGGTTCTCCCTGTAGGGGGAGTGCAATTCCACAACAACCGGGAGGGTCGCGGCAGAGCCTCCCAGCACTCCTAGCGCTTCCTCGGTGTCGATCACGCAGGCAATGTCGGGGGGCGAACCGAGGATCCAGTCTGCCAGGTCCTCGGCGTCCCCGATCTTGACATGCTCTGCGACCGCCTCAAACAAGGAAGCTCCGGGCCCACCCGACATGAACCAAGCCTCCGCCTCGATGCCCAAGGCGGGAAGTCCCGCAAGGCGAGTTCGCAATACCGATTCAACGCCGCCGAGCGTCAGGTACTTGTAGATGAAGAGCGCTCTCACGATCGCTCTCCAAAGAGTCGCACGTTTCTCTGCCACCCTCTGTCCGCCCGATTCGATCAATCGGATCAAGGCCTCAGCCCGCACGTCCCAGGTTGCAGAGGCTGCGAAATCCTTCCTATCCTGCCTCAATCGCTGCTTCGACCCTGCAGCGAGCTCGATCGACTGGATGAAGTCATCCGCAGTTCCGGCTCTGAGAACCAGGTGTTCGGCGCCAACCGGCGGATGGACCCCGGTCTCGACCACCGGCAAGCCCATTCCCAGGTATTCGTACGCTTTGATCACATCGGCGGCCTCGGCGATGTTGCCAGGCTTGAATGGGACGATTGCCACATCCCAGTTGGCGGCATAGCCCGCCAGCTGCGACTGTGGCACGCGCCCGTGCGTGATGACGTTGGGTGGAAGGGAGGTTCGCTTGCCATCGTCGCCATAGCCGACCAGGTGGAACTTCCACGCCGGACGTCGCATGGCGGATCTGACGAGCAGATCCCAGTCAAACCAGGCCGGGGTCAGGTGGCCGAAGTATCCGATTGTCAGATCTCCCCGGGCGATTTCCCTCCGCTCGCCCACGAGCTCGATACCTTTCCTCCAGCCATTGGGAAGCAACTCCGCTTCCCGGTGCGCTGCCTCGGCGACCTGCTCGCGTAGCTTCTGGCTCACTGTCAAGACCGCGTCCGCCGTGCGCATCAGATGTGCCTCGAAAGGGGCATCGTACCAGGGGGCCATGCCGGCGCTGTGGAAGGCGCCCCAATCATCCATGACATCGTAGACTGAGACCCAGCCTGCAGCATGAGATGCCGCGACAAGGCGGAACAGACCCGGAAACGGAAACCCGATGTGCAACTCGCAATCTCGGTTTCGAAGCGTCTCGAAAAGCTCGTCCTGGTGGCTCAGAAGATAGTCCAATGGGACCTGCAGGATCCCGTCCGCCAGCCGGTCTTGCGGCCGCCAAACGGTTCGATCCCAGCGCCAGTAGGCGAACACGATCCCCCATCCCAACTTGGACAGCGCAAGCGCCAGATTGGTGCTGCGTTGCCCTCGTCGAGGTCGAGCGGCGTTGTGGAGAGCATGATCGCCACGGTGTCTGTGTTCCTCAGCCGCAGCCCATCTTCGAATTGGAGAAGATCGCGCCTTGGACTACCTCTGGAATACGGCGAGAGCCTTGCCGCTGATCGGCCATGGCAACCATGTTTCTTGCCAGGGGCGTGGTGCCCACTCGATCTTCGAGGCCGGTGGCATGCCACGCTGGACGGACGGCCAACTTCGCCTGCCGGACCGAGCCGGTTGCCAGCCGGTACGAGAACCTCCCTCGGCTGCCTTCGGGTAGGATTGTTCCCACGATCGTCCAGTAGCGATTTAGCACTCGCACGCCAGTTGTGTTACGCAGGGCGCCTAGCTCGCGATCCAGCCTATCCCTTTCGCGCAGCAGTTGGGCCCTCTCCAGGCGCAGGGCCTTGATCTCTTCGCGCAGGAGGTCCTGCCCTCGTCCAGACTCGGCAATGACCTGGTCGAGATACAGACTTCGCTGAACTTGAAGACGCCGAAGGAGAACCTCGCTGGGCGGCGGACTCTGTCTTCCTTTGGCGAGGGTCGCATATGCCAGCGAAGCCGACAGACGCCGCGGCTGCGCGGGCGGCTTCGAGCGCTTCCGGCACGGCGGTGGCATCGCCGGCGCGCCCTGCCTGTCCCAGCAGTGGCTGAAGGCGCTGCTCAGTCCATTCCTTCGGCGGAAGGGCTTGGCCACCCAGTCCAAGCTCGGCCAGGAGCGAGCCTACCTTGGGGTCGTAGGCCAGCGCCGTCACGGGAATGCCAGCCGCGAGCGACCACAAGACGGCGTGGTAGCGCATGCACAGGGCCTCGCTGGCGGTCGCGGAGAATCCCCGCAGCCAACCTCGGATCCGCCGGGACGATCGAGATGGTCCTCTCTGGGAACCGCATCCAACCCCGAACGCTGGCCGCGAACATCCTGGTCGCTCTCGCTTCCGGGGTGTCCCTTGTCCAATCCGACGAAGACCACAGCCCGGCCCGTCTCCTCCACCGTCTTGTCCAGGGCGCGGGCGACCTGCATCCGCCAGTCCTCCAGAACCCCCGGCGCTGTCCAAGGCCGAAGGCAGCAGGTCAGATATGGGGATCCGGGAGGCAGGCCTGCTGTAGACAGCGCCTCCCGGATGGCCGAGGGACCTGCCGGCTCGAGCAGGAGCGCTGGGTCCATCGAGCAGACCAAGCCGCGCCCGCGCCGATTCACTCAGCCCGGGAAGGGACTGCACCAGGCCTTAGAGATGTCCGGTCGCGCACCGTCGCTGCATCTGCCAGCTCGAAGGCGAGGGTCGTCAGCTCCTTCGACTGATCAGTCCGCAGTGGGCCGACGCCGACGGCGTAGATCATGCTGGGCACGCCCACCAGCCGCGCCAGGATGAGGATCCCGACATAGTAGGCCAGTCCGGATTGGTCTCGGGTCAGGATCGTCCCCGGGTCCACCTCCCAGTAGTCATGGAAGAGGCCGCCCCCTCCGAGAATGATCAAGGAGGAGGATTGGGCTGCCTCGATGAGCGCGGGGATATCTTGGTAGCCGACGGCTCGAACGCCGTGCTGCCGAACCGTTGACGCCGGGTCAATGGAGACAACGGTTGGTTCGAACGCAGGGATGGCCCGCCCCAGATCCTCGAGCATGCAGGCGAGGATGGCCTCGTCGCCCAGGTTCCCCGCTCCGTAGTAGCCAGCGATCAGCACGTTGGTCATCGCACGAGGCACGATCACATTGCTAGCCCGACAGCCGGAGCGGCTCCGGCCGCGGGCGACGGAGGGCAGATCAGGCGGAGCAGGTCAGGCAGTGCTGCCATCCGCGAGGTGGAGCGCATCGCTGCCGCACTTGGGACACGCGCCTGTGCGAGTAGGCAGCCGAGTACTGACCGCCCCCGATCCCCTCCTCCCAATGCCGCGCCCAGACTTCGGCACCATGAGGTCGGAGCTCCTTGAAGTTCCCTTCTCGAGCAGAACCCGCCACAATCCATGCAAGATTCCCATCTTCCAGTCACCGTGAGCTCCGCATCCTGCATTCAGCCCGTCATTCCCGGTTGCCCGGTCCCCATTGCCAGTCCATGGGCCGACCAACGTGCGAATGGTCTTTGTATCAAACGGCGCACGCATGGCATTTGACCGCATTGAGTTGGCCCAGGAATCGTCCGAGGCCACGTGTCGAATGGACTCTACGACGTTTGCTCGCACGCCTTCCTCTCGGTGGTCACCCCAATCAGAATCCCATCCCATCCCTGCCTGACCAGCTCGGACTGCGCCCCCACTTCACTTGCCACCACAATGCATCCGGCGCGCTGCGACTCAATCACCGCATTGCCAAAACCCTCTGGGATGGCATGAAGACACAGCGAGATCCCACATTGCATGAGCTGGAACGCCAGCTCTTCCTGCCCTACAGTGCCGAAGTAGGTCACCCCAGGAGTCTCCTCGGCGGACAACGCGAGGTTGCCCCCAGAGATCTTCCCCACCAAATACCCAGAGGTGGTACCGCTGATCGATGTCTCTGAGTCTTCTCACCACAGCAAGAGAAGTCTCGATCCCTTTGGCTGGATGGGAGATGTGCACAACTCGGAAGGGGTCTCGAGATGGCTTGCGGGACTCCGCCGCGTGTACACTTCGCTATCATAGCCATTGTGGGCGACGAAGATCCGGGCCTGCCGCCATTCCCCATGCATGCCTCACTGTCGTGCGGAGGAAATTGCTCTTGGCGTAAATCCAATCATATCGGAGCCCGTCAAGTCCGTGGGGCTTGCTGACGCCCGAGATCATCAGGATCGTCAGACCCGCTTGAACACGAAGGTCCTTGACCGGCGAGAGATCCAGCGCTCCGCCGGAGGTATTCAGTATGAGAACATCCGCCATCGATGGAGTGTACCTGGTCGAGGGGAATGTAGGTCACGTCCTCGATCCGTCTAGCCGAAGGGCAATTGACCACCATCGTGACCTCATGCCCACGTGCGCTCAGCGCCCTCGCCATGCGCACCCGGGCGGTGATGCCGCCTCCGACGCCGACCTTGTCCGGCGTATCGCCGTCGTACTGGATGTGTCGATCGGGGCAGTAGATCACCACGCGGCGCTTCACGCCGGGCGCTCCTCGACCGCCGCCTCGGTCTCCGAGGCGTGGTAGCCAGCCGAGCACCTCGGCCGGCTTGCCGTCCAGCCGCAGCCGCCCCGCCTCCAGCCAGATCGCCCGGTCGCAGTGCGAGCGGATGGCCTCGGCGGCGTGCGACACCAAGACGATGCAGGCGCCGGCCTGGCGGTGGGCGCGCATGCGCTCCAGGCACTTGCGCTGGAAGGCCTCGTCGCCGACCGAGAGGGCCTCGTCCACCAGCAGCACCTCCGCCGGCCGGCAGGCGGCGACGGCGAACGCCAGGCGCATCGACATCCCCGTGGAGTAGGTGCGCAGCGGAGCGTCCAGGAAGTCCCCCAGCTCAGCGAACTCGACGATCTCTTCGAGCCTCCGGCCGGTCTCAGCCCTCGAGTGCCCAAGCAGGCTGGCATACAGGTAGATGTTCTCTCGCCCCGTCAGCTCGGGATGGAACCCCCCGCCGAGGTCAAGCACCGGCACGACCTGGCCGTAGACGCGCACCCGACCCTCGGTCGGATGCAGCACCCGGGCAATGGCCTTGAGCAGCGTGCTCTTGCCGGCGCCGTTGCGCCCGACGACGCCCAGCATCTCGCCGGCATGGATCGTCAGGCTGACCTGGCGCAGCGCCCAGACATCCATGTAGGCCAGCTGCCGGCGCATCTTGCGGACGGCGAACTCCTTGATGCCGGAGACCTGTTCGCGCGGCACCCGGAAGTGGATCGACAGCGAGTCGAGCTGGACGGCCGCCGGGTTCACGTCACACCCTGTAGGGGAAGTCGCGCGAGCGGCGCGTGAACACGCTCCACCCCGCCAGGAGCACGACGATCCCCGAGCGCGTAGGCCAGTGCCATCAGCGGCAGCAGCTCCGACAGCTCCCCCGTCAGGACAAGCCGAAAGAGCCCGATGAAGGTCACCATCGGGTTGAGGCGCAGGACACCCTGCAACCCGGCGGGCAGCGCCTCCAATTGATAGATGATCGGCGTCAGGTAGAACCAGGCGGTCAACAGGATCTCGTACATCGGCAAGACATCGGGGAAGTAGATCGATGCCGTCGAGACCAGCAGACCGACCCCCAGGGCGAAAGCCATCAAGGGCAGAATGGCCAGCGGGACCAGCAGCCAGGTCCAACCCACCTCAGCCCCAAAGAGCACCGCCAACAGCGTGAAGGGTACCAGGGCGATCAGCAGGTTCACCGCGCCCGCTCCAGTGGCGGCGACGGCGAAGGCCGATTTGGGCAGGTAGACCCGAGTCAGGAGCCCCCCACTCCAGTACAGGTCGCTCATGGCGGCGGTGGTCGACTGGGCCATGAAGTTCCAGGCGATCAACCCGGAGAGGACATACAGGGCGTAGGCCCGCGGCTCCAGGCCAAACAGCTGCGAGAACACCACGGTCAGGATGGTCATGGTGAGCAGCGGGTTGACCATCGTCCAGGCGGCGCCCAGCCAGGAGCGCTTGTAGCGCGTGGTGATCGTGCGGCGGATCCACTGGCGCACCAGGTCGGAATAGCGCAGCAGCGAGCGCGCCTCGTCGATGAACGGCGACGGCAGGGTCGCCGAATCGTAGGTGGGAGATCGGAGGGATCCAGGATCCGGTCGCATCATCACTCAGCGCGCGCGGCAGCGGTCAGGCCCTCGCCAGCCGAGCGGCGCCTCAGCCAGGCGGGGTGCCCGCCAGGCGCAGGGCCTCGACCGTCCGGCTCAACCCTTCTGCCAGCCCAACCTCCGGCCTCCACCCCAGCCCCTCCGCGGCGTGGCTGCACTCGAGGTAGATGTGGCGGGTCTCGCCGTGCATGGCCGGGCCGTAGGCCGGCGCCAGCCGATAGCCGGTCGCCCGGCGCAGATGCTCGAAAACCTGGTTGATCGAAGTGCCGACCCCCGTGCCGATATTGAAGATGCCGCAGGCTTCACCCAGCTGCGTGGCCAGCAGGTTGGCGCGGGCGACGTCCTCGACAAACACGAAGTCGCGCGTCTGCTCGCCGTCCCCGTTGACCATGATCTCGGCCTCGGCCAGCATCTTGGCGGTGAAGATCGCCACCACCCCCGCCTCCCCGAAGGGGTCCTGACGCGGACCGTAGACGTTGGCGTAGCGCAGGATGGTATACGGCAGGCCGTAGAGCACGAAGTACATCTCCAGGTAGTGCTCGAAGGCATGCTTGCTGGCGCCGTAGGGACAGATCGGCTGGGCGGGATGGTCCTCGCGGCAGGGAAGCTCGATCGGCTCGCCGTACACCGCCCCGCCGGTGGAGGCATAGACCATGCGCGAGACCTTCGTCTTTCGGGCGCACTCCAGCACGTTGAGCGCTCCCAGGACATTGATCGAGGCATCCAGCGCCGGGTCGGCGACGGAGCGGCGCACATCGATCTGGGCGGCGTGGTGGTTCACCACATCCGGCCGCTCGGCCGCAAACAGCGCCGGCAGATCCGGGCTGCGGATGTCCATCTCCATCAGCCGGGCTCGCCGGTCGAGGTTCGCCCGGCGTCCGCTGGAGAGGTCGTCGACGACGACCACCTCCGCCCCCTGCCCCAGGTAGGCATCGACAACATGCGAGCCGATGAAGCCGGCACCGCCCGTGATCAGAACCTTCATCCGCATGACCTCCAGGAACGCCGACTGCTCAGCGGCCGCGCCGAGCGATCGGCGGTGGCAGCCTATGTGCGACGGCGAGGCTCAGCTGGCCAGCCCCATGCGCATCGCCAGGATCGCCGCCTGGGTGCGGTCGGAGACGCCGAGCTTGGAGAAGATGTTGTGGACGTGGGTCTTGACCGTGTTGCGGCTGACGCCGAGCGAGGCGGCGATGGAGCTATTGTCGAGACCCTCGGCGACCAGTTTGAGCACCCGCAGTTCCTGCTCGGTCAGGTCGTTGGCCGAGCGGCGCGTGAAGCCGCGCTGTTCGAGCGTCGGCCGGGTGCTGGTGTCGAGCGCCGCCTGCAGCAGCTGACGGTCGACAATCGCCTCGCCCGCCGCAACCGCCCGCACCGCTTCCGGGATCCCTTTGACATCGGCCGACTTGGAGAGGAACCCCGCCGCGCCGCGGGCCACGGCCTGTGCCAGGTATTCGGGCGTGTCGAACGAGGTCAGCATGATCACGCTCACCGGCAGTCCCTGGTTCTTGACCTCGGCCAGCGCCTCCAGGCCATCCATGTCGGGCATGCGGATGTCGAGGATCAGCACCTCCGGCTTGGCGGCTGCCGTCAGCTCGACCGCCTGCCGCCCGGTCGAGGCTACGCCGACCACCTCCATGCCGCCGCGCTCGAGCACCATGCGCAGCCCTTCGCAGATCAGACCGTGGTCGTCCGCGATCACCACCCGAATGCTGGGTTGTCCCATGACTGCCTCACAAGATCGAAACGGATGATATGCCGATCCGGCAGATTGCGCCAGACCCGGCGCTTTCCCGCGCCCGCGTCGCAGGCCTACGCCGAGCGATCGGCGCCGTCCCCCTGCGCCAGCTGCCGGATGCGCGGCAGGCCGTCCGCCATCAACCCCGCCAGCAGGTCTCCCAGGGAGCGGTATCCAGCCTGCGGTCCGCCATACGGATCGGCGATGTCAAACTCGGCCCCGACGGCTTCGGACAGCAGGCGGATCTTGGCGGCCTGCTTCGGGCAGGCCGCCCGCAGCTCGCCCTGGTGTTCCTTCTCCATCGCCAGCACCAGATCGAACTGGGCGAGCAGCTCACAGGAAGCCGGCTGCGACTGATGGCGGCTCAGGTCGAGGCCGTGACGGCGCGCCTCCTGCCGGCTGTATTCCGTCGCCGGAAGACCGGGAAGCGCCCACGTGCCTGCCAACTCGACACGCCAGGATTCCTGCGGGGCCGCCCCGTCCAACGCCTGACGCAGGAGCACCTCCGCCAGCGGCGAGCGGCACTGGTTCGCGCTGCACACCAGGAGCACTGAGGGCATGATCAGCAGCCTGGAGCCATGGGTCCAAGGACCGACGGCAGAGTGTTCGGCCCGGCGGCCGCAGGCGGAGGACAGGCACCTGCCTCCGGCGCTCACGGCAGGCGCTCGACCAGCGCCACGTCCACCTCGACCGGGACAAAGCGTTCGTTGAGCATGCGCAGCAGCACCCGCACGCGTTCGTTGCCGGGAAGCTTGACGTCGAAGATCCCCTCGTAGCCTTCGAACATGCCCTGCCGGATCAGCACACGCTCACCCGGCCGCAGGCCGGCGGCCTGCAGTCCACCCGCCTCCCAAACCTCCGCCACCCGCGCCGCTAGCGCCGCGCATCGTCGTGTCGGGCACCGGCGCCGGCTCTCCCCCAACGTGAACCAGACCCGTCGAGAAGGGCATCCAACTGAACGTCGACACGCCCTGCCCCTCCAGGTCGGCCCGGATGAACAGATAGCCGGGGAAGTACGCCCGGATGCGGGAGGCACGGTAGTTGACTGGCTTGTAGGGAATCGTCGGGTAGAAGACGGGGTGACCCTGCCCCCTGGCATAGCGGGCCAAGACCGATTCCTTGTGCGGCTTGCTGCGCAGGACATACCACCGCAGCCGGGGGTGCTCCGGGGTCACCGCCAGCTCAGCCGCTTCGGGCACGAGAGGGAGATCAGGCTCGGCAGACATGGTCAGGGTGCCGGTGATTATACCTGTGCCGAGTGTGCCGCCTTTGCGTTCAGCTCCGGCCGGAGGACCGACCCGTACCCTTGGCGGCCGGCGTCCGGATGGCGCCATCGCTTGGGGTGGGAGGCGGCGGATCCACCTCGGCGGTCCTCCCGGCAACCCGGTCGACGGGTGACTGTAAGGTGCACGCTCAGGGGCGACCCATAGAATGAGCATGCCGGGCACACGACCCGGCCGCCGATGTCCACGCCGGAGGGGCTGGTTTGACCTCGGAAGCTACACCCAGAGTGCTGGTGATCGATGACGAGCGCCTGTACTGCCAGGCGATCGCCGACATCCTTGTGTCGCGCGGGTACGATGCCCAGATGGAGCATTCGGCCCAGGCCGGGCTGCAGGCGATCGAGCGCTATCAGCCCCACGTGGTCATCGCCGATGTGATGATGCCGGATATGGACGGGATATCCTTGCTGCGTGAAGCACTGGCTCGCAGCAACGGCTGCAGCCCGGCCTGGGTGGTTTGCAGCGCCAAGGTGTCGGCCTACGATCGGGCAAATGCGCTGCAGGCCGGCGCAGATGCCTTCCTCGCCAAGCCCTTCAGCCTGCAGGACCTGATGCGCACGGTCAGCAGCGTGCTCGCGCAGCGTGCACCGCAGTTGGCGCCGCCGCTCGCCGGCTGAGCGTCCCTACCCGAACCACCCCAGGATATGCAGATGGCGCCACAGTTCGGCGCCGGAGACCAGCGCCAGCTTCCCGCCAGCCTGGTCGGCGTGCTTCTTACAGGCCGGCGTGAAGTCGCTGGTGGCGATGAGGTAGGCTCCCACGCAGTCTTGCAGCGAAGCCTCCTTCAACAGGATCTTGGCCTCGCCGATCCCGACGTTCTTCTCGCTGCGGATGCTCCGCACCAGGACCCGCTCCATGCCGGCGTCGGTCTCGCGGCTCGCAACCAGGTCACCGCCGGCTTCGGTCGGCTCGCCGGCTGGATTGCAGTGGGGATACCCAAGGGCCTGCATCCACCCGGCAACTCCCGCCATCAGGTTCTCCGGGGAGAGGCCGGCCAACTGGGAGCGCAGCATGTCGGTGCCCGGCAGCCAACCGCTGCCCATC
This sequence comes from uncultured Chloroflexia bacterium, assembly GCA_963789825.1. Classification (GTDB taxonomy): domain Bacteria; phylum Chloroflexota; class Anaerolineae; order Anaerolineales; family E44-bin32; genus PFL42. The sequence goes on along the minus strand of CAWBME010000012.1, from coordinate 1,115 downwards.
GGGTGAGGCGCCGCCTCACGCGGCGCCGGGCTCTCCGCCGTAGGCACTTCCAATACCTGTTGCATCAGGTCGTCCAGCGAGAGTTCGCCTCCCGGGACCTCCTCCTGCTGGTAGAGATCCTCCTCGAGCAAGCCGCGTTCAGCCAGCAGGCAGAACAAACGCTCCTCGTGCGTCCCGGTAGTCCACATCTCGTAGATGTTGAGCGGCAGGCCGTGGCTGCCGTCGGGGCGCAGGCGCATTTCGGCCCGGCGAGCGACCAGCGGATCCAGCGCATGGTCGAAGTGAACCAGGTAGGAGGCTTCCACCAGCGGCCGTCCGTCCAGCCGCGACTGCACATCGGCCAGCAGCACGTGGAAGCGAGGCTCATGGCGAAAGGCCTGGATGGATTGAATCCGATCCTGCTCGCTCCCCGAGGCGCCCAGGTCGATCACGCCATACGCCTGCAGCACGGGCAGCAGCAGCGTCAGGCTCTGCCGCGGCTGCGGGCTGAACACCACCATCTTGCCGCCCCCGGCGCTGACCTCCTCGGCCATGGTGACCAGGGCGCGCACCTTGACGCCGTCGAAGGAGTTCGCCAGGAAGTTGCAGCCTTGAGTCATGCGATCGAGTGCGGCGATCACGTGCGTCCGCGTCAGCGCGCCCCCAGGTTCTTCAGCCGGTGGCGCTCCTCCGCCAGCATCTCGCGGTAGGCCTCCCACTGCCGATCGTCGAGATCCATCCACAGGCGCTGGCGGGCAAACGGAGGCAGATCCCCGGCGATCTGGGGCTTGCTGCGGCGCAGGAAGTGCGGGGCGAAGCGTCGCCGCAGCTCGGAGGCTGAGGTCCCGGCGCCCACGTTGGCCAATCCAGGCGTGAGAAAGCGGAACACCGCCAGCCAGTCCTCGCGCTCTTCGGGCAGCGCCCCGGCCAATGCCCAGCGGCGACGCGGGCGGAGGCGGATCGCCGGCTCGGCCGGGTTGGCCATCAAGCGCCGCGCCCCCAGAACGCTGTCCAGCACCACCAGATCGATATCCATGCGGGCGGCGTCGATCAGGTCCCGCTCCAGGTCGGCCGCCAGCGTCTCATAGTCGGCCAGCAGGACGTGCGCCGGCGAGGCCCAGTCCAGGGCGCGCTGG
>CAWBME010000011.1:0-271269 GCA_963789825.1 uncultured Chloroflexia bacterium | reverse complement strand
TAGACCAGGCAGAGAAGCAATGGTCCGATCTGGAGAACACCCGCCATGAGCTGGTCCGGCTGCAGCGCCAGGTCGATGAGGCGAGTTGGCGCATCGGTGTCCGGCAGGCGGAGTTAGTGACAGCCCGCGGCGAGGCGGAAGCCGAACAGGCGTGTGAACCAGCAGCAGCTGCAACAAGAGCTGCTGGTTATCCAGCAGGCGGTGGATGCCCTTGAAATTGCCGCAAGCCGACCTGGAGGCGGCGACGGAGGCCGCCACCCGGTTGGCGGAGGAGGCCGGGGGCTTGCGCGGCGTCAACCTGGCGTTGGCGCCGGAGACCGAGCCGCTGAAGCAGCGGGCGGCGGTGCTCGAGTTCGGCCGGCGATCCAACCTGCCCGACCTGCGGCCAGGCATTGACCGACGAGCACCGCCACGACCTGCTGGCGACGCTGCAGCAGGAGATCGCCCGGCGGCGGGAGCAGTATCGAGAGAACCAGGCCCGCCTGCGCGAAGTCGAGGTGGCGCTGGCGGCCAAGGAGCGTGAGGAGTCCTGAGCTCGGCACACGCCTGCGAGACCGGGCCATGCTCGACCGCCGCCTGGCGAGCGTGCTCGGCGCTGGAACATGCCGAGCACGCCGTGTCCCAGCTCAAAGCGCTCGAGGCCGAAGATCTCACGCTGGGAGCTGGAGCTGCAGTTGGAGCTTACCGAGCGCGAACGGTAGCCAGGCCGAGGCCCTGATCGTTGCGAGCGTGCTGCGTGCTGCTGCCCTGGACCCGCGAGGGCATCGAGAGCCTGCGACTGGCGCCTGCCGCCTGGCGGACGAACGGCTGGGCGCCGCCCGCCAGCAACTGGCCGCCCAGGCGTTCGAGCGGCAGCGCATAGAGCGCAGGGCGGAGCGCGAGGTCCTGCTGGAGGAAGCCGCAATTGCTGGAGGATCTGCGCGGCAGCGTTCGGCAAGCGCGGCGTCCCGGCGATGATCATCGAGACCGCCGTGCCCGAGCTCGAGCGCTACGCGAACGAGCTGTTGACGTGCATCAGCGAAGGCCGACTGAACGTCCGAATTGAGACCGAGCGCGGCAACCAGGCTGCGACCTGCGGAAGCACTGGACATGATCATCTCCATGAACGGGCAGGCCGGCTGACGAGCCTGACCAGGCGGCGAAGCCTTCCGTATCAACTTCGCCATCCGCATCGCCCTCTCCCGGCTGCTGGCCCGACGCGCCGGTGCGCCGTTACCCACGCTCATCATCGACGAGGGTTTCGGCACGCAGGACGCCACCGGCATCCGGAGAAGCTCAAGGAGGCTATCAACAGCGATCCAGGACGATTTCGAACAGATCCTGGTGATCACCCACATCGAGGAGCTCCGGGACGCCTTCCCGGTGCGGATCGAGATCACCAAGACGGCGCAGGGTTCGACCTTCAGCTTGGCTTGAGCCTCAGATCAGTGGCTGTGGCCGGCAGGAGGGCGGTGACTGGTTCCGCTGGCGGTTGGCTTGCCGGCAGCCAGACCGAGAAGCAGGTTCCCTTGCCTGGACGCCTTCGCCGACCGTGATCCGCCCCATGTGGTGTTCGACGATCTCCTTGCAGATGGCCAGACCCAGGCCGGTACCGGGGATGCCGCGTGTCTGCCCGGCGTGGCCGCGAAGAAGCGGCGGAACAGCAGCGCCTGTTCGTCGATCGGAATCCCCGGGCCGCTGTCGGCGAATTCGACGACCGACCAGGCCCGCTGCGCTCGCGGCGGCGTGCGAAGCGTGACCTGGCCCCCGCTGGGCGTGTAGTTCATGGCGTTGGTCAGCAGGTTGGTGAACACCTGTGCCAGCAGCCGGGGATCGCCGCGCGTCGCTGGCAGCTGGGGATCGCACACCACTTCCAGCAGCAAACCGCTGCGCGCCGCCAGGGCGCGGCGGTCTTGTACCAGGGCGGTGACAATCTCGTTGAGGTGCACGGCGATAGATGTGATCTGCGCCGTTCCGGACTCGAGGGCGAGAGAGACAGCAGGTCAAGCCGGTCAGCCGTTCGGCCTCGCGAAATTAGGTTCTGGCGGGAGCGCTCCAGTTTCGGCGGGGTCGGTGGTTTCCCCCAGCAGGTCCAGGTACAGGCGGATGTTGGTAAGCGGCGTGCGCAGCTCATGCGAGACATCAGAGACGAATTGCGTCTTGACCCGGTCCTGGGCCTTCAGGCCGCTGATGTCGTACTGCAGGCCGACGTAGCTGATCACGCGGCCAGAGGCCTCGTGGATCGGCGCGATGACCACCGCCGCGTCGAAGAATCAGCCGTCCTTGCGGCGATTGACCAGGTCGCCCGCCTGCCAGATGCGGCCGGATAGGATCGTCGCCCACTCGCTCATAGACCTCGCTGCCATGCCGTCCGCTTCGGATCAGGCTGGAGGTTTCGCCGAGCGCCTCCCCGGCGCTGTAGCCGGTGAGGCGTTCCCAGGCCGGATTGACGTACTCGATCGTGCCGGCGGAGTTGGCTACGACGATCGTGTCGCCGACGTTGGCCAGGATCGTGGCCAGGCGGTCCTGCTCGGCCAGCACCGCAGCTTCGAGCGCCTTGCGCTGGCTGATATCGAAGATAATCCCGGTCAGTCCCTCGACCCGGCCCCCCTGATCGCTGACCAGGCTCGAGGCCAACATCACCAGGATCTCGCCGCTCTCGCCGAGCACGTTGATCTCGATCGGCTGACGGCTGGCATCGGAGCCCGACACCTGAGCCCCGATGCGCTGCTGGATGCGCTCTCGGTCGCTCGGGGCGGCCAGGTCGCTCAGTTGGATCCCGGTCTGGCCGATCAGCGACCCCAGGCGGCCGGGCGGCGAGTTGATGGAAGGCCTGGTTGGCGAGCATTAGCGGCCGTCGGCGTCGGTCAGGAAGATGCCGGCCAGCGAGGTCTCCACCAGCGCCCGATAGCGCGCTTCGGACAGGTGCCAGGTCGTGGGTGCGTTCGGTCACCAGGGCCTCCAAGCGCTGGGCGTGGCTGGCGACCTGGCCATACAAGTCGGCGTTCTCGATGGCGATGGCGGCGTGTGTGGCAAAGGCGGAGAGCAGCTTCACGTCGGCCGGGGTGTGGACCTCCGGTGCTGAGCGCAGCACAGTCATCACCCCGATCGTGCGGCCGCGAAATTGCAGCGGCACCAGGGCCATCTTCTCCAATTCTCGTCGACCGGCGTGCCCGGGACATGCAGGCGATGCCGGTGACCTGAGCCGTGTCGTTGACCAGCAGCGGCTCCTGCTGCTGGAACACGTGCCCGGTCAGCCCTTGGCCCTGGGGCGAGCGGCATTTGCATCACCTGCTCTGAGTTCCGTGTGAAGGGCGACGACGGCGCGGCAGCAGGTTGTCCTCCGGATTGTAGAGATGGATGCGGCTGCCGTCCGAGTTGAGCAGGGAGCGCGCCTGCTCGGCGATTTGATGCAATACCGTCTGCAGATCCAGCGAACTGGAGAGCGCATGCGCCGTCCCGATCAGCGCTTGCGCCTCCTCGGCGCGGCGCACGGAGTTGGCGTACAGCCGGGCATTGCGGATGGCGATCGAGGCAATGCGCCACACGCCCTGCAGGGACTCCAGTTGATCCTGGCGGAACGGGGGCGTGCCTTGTGCAGGGTGAACAGGCCGAGGCTGCTGGTCGGTCCCGGTGGCGCTCAAGAGCGGAACGCTAAGCACCGAGCGGATGCCGGTGTCCAACCAAGCCGGATGGGCGTCGGGCAAACGTGCGTAGTCGGAGATCAACACCGGCTCGCGGACGTGTGCCGGTGGTCTGGCCGGGTGCAGTGTCGAGCTTGGGAATGGGTCGTCTGGCGGACGCCAAGCCATGGGTGTAGCGAATGCGCAGCGCCGTGCCGGTCGAGTCAGCAAGGAGATCGCGCCGGCGTCGGCGGCGATGATGTCGCAGGTCATACGCAACAGGCGCGTCAGCGCCTCGTCCATGTCCAACGTGCCGATGATCGCTTCCAGAAGCCCAGCGCGAGCCTGCTCCTGGCGTAGGGCGCTTTCCATCTCTGCCCGCTGGCGGACATGGCCCAGGGCGATGGCCACATTGTCGGCAAGCGCCAACACCAGGCGCGGATCCTCGGCGCCAGCCAGGGAGCGGTGACATTCTGATCGCCAATGGCCTGGTCGTCGAGCAACAGCGGAGCGACGATGATCGGCTGAATGCCCAGCATGCGGATCAGGCGTGGCACCAGCGGCCGCAGGTTGGGCGGGACCATCTGGCGGATCACCGCAGGCCGATCGCTGGAGTAGACTGCCTCGCGCGACTCAGCGCCTGATGATAGACGTCGACCTGATGCAGGGTCGAAGCCGAAGCCGGCGACCGGGCACGCCGGCCAACCGGGAGAGCGCCGTCTCGGCGGCATTGCTCAGCGAGCGGGTGCGGATCTCGAGCAGGCCATCCTCTATCTCGAACAGCGCAACGCTGCCGTGGATGCGGAGGCGGGCCAGTTCCTGGGTGACAGCCCGCAGCACATCCTGGTCGGTGGAGGCGCCGTGGGCGCGAACCCCCGTCGCCACGCGGATGAACGGCACGCCCAGAAGATCTCGGGGTCCTCTCGTCGGCGATGATCATCGCTGGAGGGCATGGCTCGCCTGTTGCCGAAGGATTTGCGGGCAGTGTATCACGGGCGGTGCGCCGCGCCTGCCGGCCGGGTCCGCCGCTACGTCTCGGCTGCCCATTCCACGATCGTCGCCTCCCCCTGCCCGACACCGACACACAGCGTGGCCAGGCCGTAGAACGGATGCGGCGCAGCCGGCGAGCGGCGGCGCATCTCGTGAATCAGGGTGGCGGCGTATCGGGCGCCGGAGCAGCCGAGCGGATGGCCGAGCGCGATGGCGCCGCCGTTGACGTTGGTGATCTCCGGCCGCAGCCCAGTTCGCCCATCACCGCCAGCGCCTGGACAGCAAAGGCCTCGTTGAGCTCGATCAGCCCGAGTTGCTCGGTGGTAAGCCCCGTCCGCTGCAGGGCCTTGCGGATCGCCGGGACCGGGCCGATGCCCATGATGCGGGGCGGCACGCCGGCGGCGGCCGAGGCGAGAATGCGTGCCAGCGGCTTCAAACCGAGCGCCCGCGCCGCGGCTCGCTCATCACCACCAGCGCCGCCGCACCGTCGTTGATGCCGGAGGAGTTGCCAGCCGTCACGGTCCCGCCGGTGCGAAAGGCCGGCTTGAGCCGGGCGAGCCCCTCGGCGATGTGTCGCGGCGCGGACGCTCGTCGGTGGAGACCACCAGCGGATCGCCCTTGCGCTGGGGGATGCTCACCGGCACGATTTCCTCGGCGAAGCGCCCCGAGTTTCCATGGCCGCGATCGCCCGCCGGTGGCTCTCGACGGCGAAGGCATCCTGAAGGTCACGCGTGATCTCCGGATGCATCTCAGCCAGATTCTCGGCGGTCTCGCCCATGGCATCGATGCCGAACGTCTCGGCCATGCGCGGGTGGGGAAAGCGCCAGCCGAGGGTGGTGTCCCACATGGTCAGGTTCCCCCAGGCATAACCTTGCTCCGCCTTGGGCACGGCAAAGGGCGCGCGGGACATGCTCTCGACCCCGCCGGCGACGAACACCTCGCCTTCGCCGGCGCGGATGGCGCGATGGGCGGCGTTGACGGCCTGCAGGCCCGAGGCGCACAGGCGGTTGAAGGTGACGGCCGCCACTTCGACCGGGAAGCCGGCCAGCAGCACGGCCATGCGGGCGACGTTGCGGTTGTCCTCGCCGGCCTGGTTGGCGCAGCCCAGATACACCTCTTCAACCTCGGCGGCGTCGATGCCGGCCCGTCGCACCGCCTCGGCGATTACCAGCGACGCCAGCTCATCCGGGCGAACCGAGGCCAGCGCCCCGCCATGGGCGCCGATCGGGGTGCGGACGGCGGACACGATCACGGCATCAGGCATGGCGCCCTCCTGTGAGCAGGGATTTTAGCATCGCCGTGGCGGGCAGGGGGCCAGCAAGTCCGGCCGCCAGTCCCAGGAACAGGCGCCTGCCAGGTCACCGAGGCACCTACCGCGCAGACTGCCCGGGTTGTAGGCCCTGATCAGGGCCCATTGGTTGACGCTCTCTCGCCGGTCGCCGGGCCACCCGAGCGGGGGGCGGGACGGCAACCGCTCCGGTAGCTGGGGTCAGCCACTTTGGTTCAGGCGAGGCGCAATTGCTCCACCAGTCTGTCCAGCAGGTGGCCGTAGCGAGGATCGTCAGTCGAGCCGTCGACGTGGATCACCTGGCTGGCCTGTGGGCGCGTCAGCCATTCATGCAGCAGTGTCTGGAGCACCGGCAAGTCCTCGCGCCGAGTGACTTCAGCCTTGCGTCCCCGGCGATCGAAGCGCTCCAGGATCAGCGGCATGGGAGCCGTCAGGTAGACGAGGACCTGCGGCGAGGGCTGAAGGCGGCGCAGCTGCGTGTGCAAGCGCCGCAAGACGTCCAGCTCAGCATCGCTCAGGTAGCCCTTGTGGTGAAAGAGGCGGGTGAACCCGAAGTAGTCGATGTCCAAGCCGCCATCGATCACCCCGCGGCCGAAGCGGTCCTGCAGGTCCGCTTCCTGTTCGGCACGGAAGAGCAGGTAGTCGACCTGGTTGGCGAAGGCAAAGCGTTGGGGGTGTTGCGCACAGCGCCGCTGGAAGGGCCGCTCGGCGTGCTGCTCGGCGGCCAGCGGCAGGCCCAGGCGGTCCGCCAGCAGCGCCGCCAGTGTGGTCTTACCGACCCCGCTGTTGCCGACGATGGCGATCATGTCCGTCCCCGTGTCCCCTTCGATTGCGTCGGCGACAACCGCCGGCGCCGGTCTGGCCGGTGCGCGGTCAAGGGCTGCTTGATGATACGCCGGCGGGCGAGCGCAGGGAAGGCGGGGATGGGCAGGGTCGAGGTGGAGGGATCTGACAGCGGCGAGATAGATGCTGAGAGCCCGGAGGCCCGAAGGTTGTGCCAAGCCCGGGAGGGGCGTCTCGATGATGCGAAGTCGGAATGTCCTGTTTGCGGTCATCGCCATGCTGGGGGAGGTGCTGGCCTGCGCTGTCCTTGGCTGGTTGCTGATCGGCGAAACCCTGATGACAACGGGTTTCGATGCGCTGCTTGGGCAGGTCTACCTCACCCGCGAGTCGGCGCCGATCTCCGGCCGGGAGTTTGTCAGCACCGAGGTGCTGCTGGGCGGGCTGGCTGCCTCGGATGACGTGGGCGCCCTGCTGGTCATCCTGCCGGAGGAGGTCTACCTCTGGGGACCAGCCTATGCCGGCTTCGCGCAGGCGCCAGCTGACGGCCGACGAGGCGCATGACCTGATCGCGGCGATGGCTGCCGGCCCGCTCTTCACCAGTTCGGATACCCGGGAGATCCTGTGCGTCGAGGGGTCGGGGGTGGGCCAGCCAGTTACGGCGCCGTGCGCGGTTGGAACGGAGCGCCAGCAGATCCACGATGAGATCCGCATGTCGGCTTCGAGAGCGCCGGGGATGGCGGTGCTGCAGCTGCGCTTCCCGGACGGGAGGTTTGCGGAGTATGAGCTGTACCTGGCCAGCGGCGTGCTGGCCTACTCAGCCGTGGAGGTCAATGAGCCGGACGTCCACGGCTATCTCTCCTCCGGGGGCGATCTGCTGGCTCCGCTGCTCGCACGGGCCAGCATTCCGCCAGCGGCGGTGCTGTGGCCGGAGCAGACCGCTGCAAGGGCGAACGCGCGAGCCGGCGCGGCCGACTAGGCCGGCGTTACCGGGAGGCCGTGGAATTCGTGAGCAGCCTCGAGACGCTGCGCCAGGTGGTGGGCGAAGTGCAGGAGATCCGTCCAGTCGAGGGCGAGGCGGGGAACCGGTCCTCCACCTGGATGGATAGCAGTTCGCTGCAACTCCTGCTGCGCGTGACGGGGGATCAGGGGGAGGGTGTCGTGCGGATGAGTGGTTGGGAGTGCTGGGAGGCCGAGATGATGGCCGCGGGAAGGCTGGTCGAGCTGACGCCGGGCATCGTCTGCCCGGAACCGTGAGGCTGCGCCTACATCCAATTGTGGCTGGGTGGGGAGACGGGCTACCCGGAACAGCGATCCCAGACGAACACTCCGGAGCGCCGGGCGCCGGGGATAGTTGCCCTCGGCGGCCAGACGGCATCCATCTGGTGAGATCATCGCCGGCCGGGCAGCGTATGGGGCGGTGTTCCACTCGCCAAGCAGATCGCCAGTGGGGAACGTGCGCCAGCCCACCATCGAGCCATGCTGCCAGGCATAGCTGGCCATGTCGAGTGACCACAGGTCGCTGTCGAGCCGGTCAGCCAGTAGAGTCCAATCCCCATCCGCGGCTTCGAGCGGGCGGATCCAGACTTGATGGGCCTCGTAGCCTGCATCGTCCGGGCGGGCGTCCATCAACAACCAGCGCCCATCGGGCGCGAATTCGTCGCTCCAGGGGTGTCGATAGGGCAGGGTCTCCTGGCTGCCGTCCTCCGCATGGTACAGCACGGCCAAGGGGAAACGCGCTTCTTCGCCGACGCCGCTCAGCAGCAGGTGGAAGCTGCCGGTTGCCGTGTCGATGGAGGGACGGGCGATCCACCCATAGGCCTCCGGCCCCAGGATCGAGGGAACGGAGCGGATGCCGAGCAGATCGGAGAGCACCGACCGCACCGCCCCGGTCGTCTCAAGCAGCAGGGGTCCGTGCTCGAGGGTCTCATAGAGTAGGAAGGTCGAGGGCCCGACCCACTCGCCGCCCAACCCCAGATCCCCAAGCCGCTCGTCGATCGACCATTCGACCTGAACGACAGCTCTCTGCTGAGCGACATCCGGATCGTTGTCTGGAGGTGGAGACCGCCGGCTTCGGTCGACAGGGGCTTCTGTGTGCGCCGTGAAGGCCCCGTCGGCTGAGCCGGGCGGACGCGGCCAGCTCGGTGATCTGGCAAGGGGAAGCCAGGCCGAGGCGGCGCACGGCGCAGCTGCGGCGGATGCCGTCGGACGTGGTGAGGTGCAGCAGCGTGGCCGGAGCTCTGCCAGGTCAGATGCCACTCGGGTCCGATGTCGGCACGAGAGCAGGTTGTTTCGCCGATGGCGTCGTACAACATCCAGGTGGCATCGGGTGGCCCGCCGGCGGCCGCTTCAACCTGGGCCAGCGTGGACTCGCGGTAGGCCAAGCCAGCGACTGTCGGGGGACCAGCCGGCAAGCTGGATGGCCGCAGCGGTCGCCAGCGGGGTGGCCACGGGGATCGCCTGCGTCGCTGGGGGCGCGGTCGCTTCGCTGGCTGCGTTCGTCCCGACCATCGGCGCGTGGGAACCCCCAGCAGCCAGAGGCTGTGCAGGAGGCTGTTCCGCGCGGCAGGCGGCGATCTGCCAGCTCACCGCCAGTACGCATGCGACGGCGAGGCCTACGTGCCGGCTGGGCCGGCCCATCTTGATCGACGATCCAGCGCGCACCTGCCTCCGCTGCCGAAGCCTCACGGCGTCCGGCAGCGGAGGGCTCATCTTCCTCGGGTGGCTCATGCCATCACCGGGACAGGCCGGCGCTCGAGCCACTCGAGCAGTGCCTCCGGGTGGGCCGGCGCACCCTCGAGGACGGCGTCGTGGACTTCCCACTCTGCCTCGACCTGGGTCAGCCAGACGTCTGCCGCCAGCCGGAGTGCGGCAGGCTCAACGCAGTCGATCCGGGCCCACAGGATGCGCCCTTCGGGCAGCGCCGCCAGCAGCGCCGAGGGCTGCCAGGCCAGCAGGCACCCCCGATGCCAGCGCCAGACGATGGCGGCCGGGCCGTCCAGATCCAGGGCAACGAGCTGGCCGAAGCGCAGGCGCGTGCGGTCGGTGTGCCGGCGGTCGATGGCGGCTTCGAGCAGGGTTCCGTCCCTGAGCAACCGAGCGCGACACCGGTCTCCCAGGCATGAGCGGATAATGGCCAGATTGAGGTTCATGTCGTCCCTCGCAGTCCCACGGCCCCTGTCGCAGCGGGCCTGTCGTAGCGTGGTGCTCCTGGTCGGGCCCGCGGTGAGGGCGGCGGACGAGCTGCCGGGTGGTTTCACTCGAGCGAGCACGCCGAGAGAAACAAATCGCCGCGAGCGATGGCCCGCGGCTCAGCACCTTGCGACTCCGGAGGTCTACGAAACGAGGCGGCGATAACCGGAGAGGCGAGCCACGGGATGGCCGTGCATGCTAGCTGCATCGCAGTGCTTGGACATGCGCCCCTCCTTGAAGGATTGCGCGCCGCGGTGGATCGCTGCGCGACGGAGACACTCTATCCCAGGAAATGTGGGCTGTCAAGAGGGCAACGGCATTCAGGCCTGATGGGATAGGTTGTGCTCATCTGACGCCCTGTGGGGTGAGCACACCCGGAGGGATGTGGCCGTTCAATCGGCTCGTGCCCCATGCTTCCATCGCAACGCGATTCCGCTCGGCCACCACCAGGTTCCAGCTGCATCAGAGCCTGCACAGAGCGTGCCTCGCGTGGGCGCTCGTGTGACGGAGGTTGCCTCGCGGCCGGAGCACACAGCCCAAGAATTGCAGGCGCCTCGACACGGTTGCGTCGAGGCGCCGGGAGGAATTGGCTGGGCTATTTCTGGGACAGCAGCAGCTTGACGTACTGGGCGCGCTCGAAGATGAAGGGGTCCAGCGCCTGCTTCTGGCTGAGCTTGCCGCGGAAGTCGTCGAGGCGCGTGTACCCCTTCTCGTCCATCCAGCCTTCCAACTGACGCAGCATGGTGGAGAGGTAGGGCACACCGTGCTTAATCATGGCGCTGGCAGTCTGGGCGACGGTCGCTCCAGCGAGCAGCGCCTTGGCGACGTCGGCCCCGGTGTGGATGCCAGTGCTGAGGGCCAGGTCGGCCTGCAGGCGGCCGTGCAGCAGGGCGATCCAGCGCAGCGGGAGCTTGATCTCCGCCGGCTCGCTCAGCGTCAGTTCGTTGGCCAGCGTCTCGGTGGTCGGGTCGATGTCGGGCTGCAGGAAGCGATTGAACAGGACGAGCGCCTTGGCCCCGCGCTGGGCCAGGCCATGGGCAACGTGCGAAGTCGAGGTATAGAACGGGCTGAGCTTGACGGCCACTGGGATCTTGACCTGAGCGGTGACCGAGGCCACCGTCTCGTACAGTTCGAGCTCAATGGCCTGCGGTGTCTTGGCCGGGTTGGCCTCGACGGCGTACACATTCAGCTCGAGGCCATCGATGCCGGTCGCCTCGAGCTGGGCGGCGTACTTGGTCCAGGCGCCCGGGCTGACCGCGTTCAGGCTGGCGAAGAGCGGCATCTTGACCGCCTTGCGGGCCTTCTCGACCCACATCAAGTGTTCGGCGGCCTCGCCGTGCTTGAGGTTGGGGAAATAGGACAGCGCCTCGGCGTAGCTATCACCCCCGACCGCCAGGTCGTCCTGCAGGCGCAGGGCGTCCATTTGGATCTGCTCTTCGAACAGGGAACGGATGACCAGCGCGCCGGCACCGGCCTGCTCGGCCATGGCGATGCGGTCGACCATGCCGGACACTGAGCTGGCGCCGACCACGAGCGGCGAGCGCAGGGGAATCCCCATGAACGTTGTCTTCAGGTCGACCATCGTGCCTCCCAGGAGTTGACGGGCAAGGCCGTCAGGCCGCTCGCAGGCGTGCCCGCATGTTGGGCGGGCAGCACCCTGCGCCGCCGGCCAGTGCCTGAAGTTTAGGGTGGCTCAGAAGCGGCATCTCCAATAGTGACAACTGTCCTCCAGATTGCGATGCCCTTCTGCACTAACGGGGCTTGCGGCCCATCCCTAGACTTACGGGTTGACCCGCGAGGTGCGGGCGGGGGTTGAGCGTCCCACGAACCGGACCAAGGAGAGCACCATGGCGGATGCAGCCAAGCGCAAGCTAGTTCCACATGACGGCAACTCGGCGACGGCCCACGTGGCCTACGCCACCAATGAGGTGATCGCCATCTACCCGATCACGCCCTCCTCGAGCATGGGCGAGATCGCCGATGAGAAGGCCTCGCTGGGCGAGAAGAACATTTGGGGGATTGTGCCCAACGTCACCGAAATGCAGTCCGAGGGCGGCGCCGCCGGTGCGGTGCATGGCGCTTTGACGACCGGCGCCCTGACCACGACCTTCACCGCCTCGCAGGGCCTGCTGCTGATGATTCCCAACATGTTCAAGATCGCCGGCGAGTTGACGCCGACGGTGTTTCACATCGCCGCCCGCGCCCTCTCGGCACAGGCGCTATCGATCTTCGGTGACCACAGCGATGTGATGGCCGCTCGGGCCACGGGTTGGGCGATGCTGGCCTCCAACAACGTGCAGGAAGCGATGGACAACGCTCTGATCGCCCAGGCGGCCACACTCGAAGCGCGCCTGCCGTTCCTGCACTTCTTCGACGGCTTCCGCACCTCGTCCGAGATCCAGAAGATCGAGGAGCTGACCCACGACGACATGCGGGCGATGGTCGACGACGATCTGGTGATCGCGCATCGGGAGCGGGCACTCTCGCCGGAGCATCCCGCAATTCGCGGCACCGCCCAGAATCCCGACGTGTACTTCCAAGGGCGCGAGACGGTCAACCCGTACTATCTGCAGTTGCCGGCCATCGTCCAGAAGACGATGGACCGCTTCGCCAAGCTCACCGGCCGGCAGTACCGGCTGTTCGACTATGTTGGCGCTCCCGATGCGGATCGGGTGGTGGTGATGATGGGCTCGGGTGCGGAGACGATGCACGAGGTCGTCGAACACCTGAATCCGCGCGGCGAGAAGGTCGGCCTGGTCAAGGTGCGGCTGTATCGGCCGTTCGACTCGGCGGCCTTCGTGGCCAGTCTGCCCAAGACCGTGCGCTTCATCGCCGTGCTCGACCGCACCAAGGAACCCGGCGCCTCCGGCGAGCCGCTCTATCAGGACGTGCACACGGCGCTCGGCGAAGCGGTGGCGGCCGGCACGCTCAGCCGCGCGGACGTGCCGATCGTCGTCGGTGGCCGCTACGGGCTGGGCTCCAAGGAATTCACCCCGGGGATGGCGAAGGCAGTCCTGGACAACCTCAAGGCGACGCCTCCCAAGAACCACTTCACGGTGGGTATCCTCGAGGACGTCACCAACTCCTCGCTGGACTGGGACGAGGCCTTCAACTCCGAACCGGAGGGTACGCACCGGGCGATGTTCTATGGCCTGGGAGCTGACGGCACGGTGGGGGCCAACAAGAACTCGATCAAGATCATCGGCAAAGCGACCGATTACTACGCCCAGGGCTACTTCGTCTACGACTCGAAGAAGTCCGGCTCGATGACGATCTCCCATCTGCGCTTCAGCCCCCATCCGATTCGCAGCATCTACCTGATCAACCAGGCCGAGTTTCTCGCTTGCCATTCGTTCCCCTTCTTGGAGCGGTTCGACATCCTGCGTAGCCTGAAGCAGGGCGGGACGTTCCTGCTCAACAGTCCCTACCCGGAGGACCAGGTCTGGGATCATCTGCCGTTTGAGGTGCAACAGGGGCTGATCGACAAGCAGGCGAAGTTCTACGTCGTCGACGCCTACTCGCTGGCCAAGTCGATCGGCCTGGGCGGGCGGATCAATGTCATCATGCAAATGGCCTTCTTCTCCATCTCGGGGGTGCTGCCGCAGGAGAAGGCGCTGAAGATGATCGAGTTGGCCGTCGAGGACACGTATGGCGACAAGGGGAAGTCCGTCGTCGACATGAACGTGCGCGCGGCCGAGTTGGCCAGCGAGCGCATTCACCAGATCCCGCTGCCGGCCAAGGCCACCAGCCGCGTGCACATGCGGCTGCCTGTCCCGCAGGACGCCCCCGAGTTCGTCAGGAACGTGACGGGCGAGATCATCGCCTCGCGCGGCGACCGGCTGCCGGTGTCGCGCATGCCGGCGGATGGCACCTATCCCGTCGGCACGACCAAATACGAGAAGCGCAACATCGCCCAGGAGATACCGGTGTGGGAGCCGGAGGCCTGCATCCAGTGCAACCAGTGCTCGTTCGTCTGCCCGCATGCCACCATCCGGGTCAAGGTGTTCGACCCGGCCCACGACGGCCAGGCCCCGCCTACCTTCAAGTCGATCGACTACAAGGGCAAGGAATACGCCGGGATGAAGTATGTCGTGCAGGTGGCGCCGGAGGACTGCACCGGCTGCGGGGCCTGCGTCTACATCTGCCCGGCCAATGTCAAGGATGAGAAGGGACAGAAGACCGAGCGCAAGGCGATCAACATGGCCTCCCAGCCGCCGATCCGCGCGCAGGAAGTCGCCAACTGGGACTACTTCCTCGAACTGCCGGACCCCGACCCCAAGCCGATCAATCGCTTCACCACCAAGGGATCGCAGTTCCTCCCACCGATGTTTGAGTTCTCCGGCGCCTGCGGCGGCTGCGGCGAGACGCCCTACATCAAGCTGCTGACTCAGCTGTTCGGCGACCGCATGCTGATCGCCAACGCCACCGGCTGCTCGTCGATCTACGGCGGCAATCTGCCGACCACGCCCTACGCGCCGAGGTTCGACGGCCGCGGACCGGCCTGGTCCAACTCGCTGTTCGAGGACAATGCCGAGTTCGGCATGGGCATGCGCCTGACGGCCGACAAGCTGACCGGATTTGCCCGGGCGCTGCTCGAACGCATGAGCTTCGACGGCAAGTCGGCGCTGGCCGATGCGATTCGCCAGGCGGACGTGAGCTCCGGCGAAGCTGTGGAGCAGCAACGGCAGCGTATCGAGGAGCTCAAGGCCTTCCTGGCCAAGTCGAAGGAGCCGGATGCCAAGCGCCTGCTGAGCGTGATCGACCACCTGGTTCCGAAATCGGTGTGGGTGATCGGCGGCGACGGCTGGGCCTACGACATCGGCTACGGCGGTCTGGACCATGTTCTCGCCTCCGGCAACAATGTCAACGCCCTGGTGCTCGACACCGGCGTGTACTCGAACACCGGCGGCCAGTCGTCCAAGGCGACGCCACGCGGAGCCGTGGCCAAGTTCGCGGCTGCCGGTAAGGACATGCCCAAGAAGGACCTGGGCGCCATCGCCATGACCTACGGCAACATCTATGTGGCGCAGGTGGCCTACGCCGCCAATATGACGCAGGTGGTGCGCGCCTTCAAGGAGGCGGAGGAGTACAACGGCCCCTCGCTGATCGTCGCCTACGCCCACTGCATCAACCATGGCATCGACATGGAAAAGGGCACCGATCTGCAGAAGGACGCCGTCGACAGCGGATTCTGGCCGCTGTTCCGCTACGACCCGCGCCTGGCTCTGGAGGGCAAGAACCCGCTGCAACTCGACTCGAAGGCGCCGACCAAGAACGTCGAGGAGTTCATGTACAAGCAGGTGCGCTTCAAAGCGCTGCGCCAGGCCGATCCGGAGCGGGCGGAGATGTTGCTGCAGTCGCTGCGCAAGGATGTCGCCTCGCGCTGGAAGTTCTACGAGCAGATGGCCAATCTCGACGTCTAGTCTGTGGACAGCCGGTCTTAGGGGTCTGACCGGGGCGGCCGTACGGCCGTCCCGGTTGATTCTCATGGCGCGCGCTCATAGCGCTCAGTCTTCGTCGGGGGCGTGACCCTGACGGCGTGCAAGGTCGCAAGACCGCCGCAGCAGGGCGATGGTGGTCTCCACGTCTTCGAGGCGCTCGAGGTTCGGGGTCTGACCCACCCGCTGTCCGGCAGAAGGTGGTGAGGTTCTCGCCTGACCGGCGGCCAGAGCTTGGTCGCGTGTCTTGCGCGGGGAAGGAATGTCGACCAACGAAGCGCCGTGGACGTGACCGATCTCGCGGCGACCAAGCCGGTACTCCTGGCCGCCGAAGCGATGCGGCTGGACGGTCACGCCCTCGAGATCGAGCATCGCCGCCCGGATGCGTTCACTTGCCCCGGAGACACTCATGCGAGCCGCCGATACCACTCCCAGAACTCTCTGCACCGCCTGGTGGAAGGAGATCGGGCGCCGGCAGCCCCAGCTCGCGGCGCGACTTCGCGAGATCGCAGTACAGGTAATAGCGGCTGAGGCGCAGCTGGTTGCCGTCAAGCGGCAGTGGCATGAACCGGCGCAGGCCGTCGACCAGCGAGGCCAGCGGCGAGTGGCTCCATCCCGGCAGGCGCAGCCATGGCGGCCGGCGCCCGACGATCTGAGCGATGATGCTCAAGGTCTCGCGATGCGTCAGGTTCTCGCCGCCCAGGAGATAGCGTTCCCCGGGTCGTCCGAGCCGGGCCGCCGCCAGATGGCCGGCGACGACGTCGTCGATGTGAACGACGTTCCAGCCGCCGTCGAAGTAGACGAAACCCCAACCCTCGGGCGACCTCGAGCACCAGCGACCCGCTGATGGGTTTGGCATCGCCCGGCCCGAACACGGCCGAGGGATTGACGATCACGACCTCAGGCCGGCCTTCGGCGGTGCGCAAGGCCTCCTGCTCGGATTGGTGCTTGGCGTAGCCATAGGGGAAGCGCCCTGGGGGAAGATTGAAGGTGTGCTGCTCGTCGAGCCATTCATCTCCGGCGGGAACACCCATGGCCGCCAGGGAACTGGTCATCACCAGCCGGATGACGCCGGCGGCGCGTGCCGCCCGGACGACGTTGCGGGTGCCCTCGACCGCCGTGCGGATCACCTGATCCGGGTAGCGCCAGTAGGCTGCCTCGGCGGCGGCATGGAACACCCAGTCCACCCCCAGCATCGCCGGCGTCAGGGACTCCGGGCTGAGAACGTCGCCAAGGTGATGGCTGACATTCAGGCTGTCCAAAGCGCGGGGGTCGGAGGTTGGACGGTGGAAGGCCCGGACCGCATGACCCTGGTCGAGCAAGGCACGGCACAAGGCCGCGCCGATGAATCCGGTGGCGCCGGTGACCAGGACGGTCTCAGGCAATCAGCTCGAGCTCCCGGCCGACGCCGCAGAGGATCTCAAGCGCGCGGTCGATCTGATCGTCGGTGTGCGTGGCCATGTAGCTGGTGCGCAGCAGGCACTGATCAGGCGGCACGCCAGGCGGGATGACGGCGTTGGTGTACAGCCCGCGCTGGAAGCACAGGTTCCAGGCCGTGATCGTCTTCTCGAAGTCGCCGATCACGATCGGGATGACCGGCGTCACGCTGGGCCCGGTGTTGAAGCCCGCCGCTTTCAGGCCGGTGCGCATGCGCTCGGTGACCTGCCACAGGCGGTCGATGCGTTCCGGTTCGGCCTGCATGATCTCGAGGGCGGCCATCACCGCCGCCACGTTGGAGGCCGGCATCGAGGCGCTGAAGATCAGCGAGCGGGCGTGGTGCTGGATGTAGTGAATGATGTCTTCATCGCCGGCGATGAAGCCGCCCAGCGAAGCGAATGACTTGCTGAAGGTCCCCATGATCAGGTCGACCTGGTCGGTCAGGCCGAAGTGAGCGGCCGTGCCTCGGCCGCCGCCCATCACTCCCAGGCTATGCGCGTCGTCGACCATCAGGCGCGCTCCATGCTTGCGGCAGATCGGGACCA
This sequence comes from uncultured Chloroflexia bacterium, assembly GCA_963789825.1. GTDB lineage: Bacteria > Chloroflexota > Anaerolineae > Anaerolineales > E44-bin32 > PFL42. The sequence continues at coordinate 253,997 of CAWBME010000011.1, read as the reverse complement.
TCGCCGGCAGCGGCGCAAGGTCGCCGCCCATGCTGTACACGCCATCCACCACCACCAGGCGGCCGGACTTCTCGTCGATGCCAGCCAGTACCCGGTCGAGGTGTTCCAGGTCGTTGTGGTTGAAGCGGCGCATCTCGCCCAGCGCCAGCATGCAGCCGTCGACGATGCTGGCGTGGTCGTCCTTGTCGGCGACCACTACGTCGCCCTTCTGCACCAGGCAGGAAATCGTGCCCAGGTTGACCTGGAAGCCGGTGCTGAAGACCAACGCCGCCTGCTTGCCTACATACTCCGCCAGTTGCGCCTCAAGCTGCTCATGCAGCCGCAGGTTGCCGTTGAGGAAGCGCGAACCGGTGCAGCTAGTTCCAAAGCGTTTGACGGCGTCGATCGAGGCCTGCCGCACGCGGGGATCGGTGGTCAGACCGAGGTAGTTGTTGGAGCCGATCATCAGCACGCGCCGGCCTTCGATCAGGACCTCGGTGCCCTCGGTGTCGTCCAGGACCGTGAAGTAGGGGTACACCCCCATCGCCTTCGCGATCTTGGCCTGGGTGAACTCGCTGCACTTCTCGAAGATATCCATCCAACCGCTCCTGTGGATGAGACCGAGGCGGGCCCGCCTCCCGGAATCGTGCTTGATTGTATCCTGACCGAGGGGGATCTGAGGTTAGGATAAGGCCCGGCGCGGGGAATGTCAAAGGCCTTCCTGCCGATCCATTGGATGATTGCCCAGCTGGCCGCATGCCTTTGGCCGCTGCCTGGCTTCGACCGGTGCGGAGTGGGAGGTGCAGGCAAGCTGAAGGGGCCAAGAGCACCGGCCCACTTGCACCTGCCGGGCAGACCGAGCGAAGTTGGAGAACGTCCTGCCGGGATGCGTCCCCCCGGCGAAGGCAGGGGTCCAGGGGAGGAGCGAAGGCCGGGGATGGGAGCACGTGGCGGAGGTACGTCTCGAGCGTGCTCGCCAGATGTGAAGGTGTTGCCGACGTCGATGCTCGCCCGAGATGAGGGGGGCTCCGGGATCCCTGCTCGGCTCTGATTCGCTTCGGGTATCTCCGATTTGCCTGGAAATGCAGAAGGCGGAAGGGACGTTGGTTCTTCCAGTGAAGTGAAGCGCTCGTCGAGGATCGGATGAGACGAGGCGTGGTGCACAGCAAGGGGCAGCCGCTCCCACCGCCGGAGATTCTGTCCCTGCGAACGAGGGAGCCCGGGGGAGGTTGCGTGTCAGGCGCAATCGGCCTGATCCGGCTTCGCCTTCCGGGCGATTGCGACATGTGCGGGGATGCCGAGAGGGCGAAGACGGCACTGCAAGGGGGCAGGGGATGAAGTCGGCTCGCGTTGACGATTCCCGGGATGCCGTGTATTGTGCAGCGGCGAAGACCACGAGCGGCGCGCGGCCAATATGCCGGGCCTGCGCCAATCCCTTGCTCTGATCCTGCCGGGCGACCCCGCCCCGGCCGCCCAGGAGACATCCCGCCATGACCATGCGTGAGACCGAACCGCTGCCCCACTGGGCCCTGGAGACGATCTACCCCAACCTGGAAAGCCCCGAGTTCATGCAGGCGTTTCAGTCCGTTGGCGAGCAGTGCGACGCGATCGACAAATTGCTCGATGGGCGCAATATCCGCCGAGGCGGTTGGCTCCCCGAGTTGACCCACCAGGCCGGCGAGACGGTAGAAGCCTATCTCACGGCGAGCAACCGCATGGTGCTGCTGTACGCGACGCTGCAGGCCTACATCTATGGCTTCGTGTCTACCAACTCCTTCGATACGTTGGCCAAGCGCCGCAGTTCCGAGCTCGACCTGCTTGGTGTGCGGATCCAGACCCAGGAGATGCGCTTCAAGGCCTGGCTGGGCTCGCTGGCCGAGGTGGGCATCGACCCGGGCACGCTGGCGAAAGACAGCCCATCCGCCGCCGAGCACGTGTTCAGCCTGAAGGAGATCGTTGCCCAGAGCCACTACCTGATGTCGGAGGCCGAGGAGACGCTGGCGGCTGAACTGTCGCTCAGCGGGGGCAGCGCCTGGGAGAAGCTGCAGGGGACGCTCATTTCCCAGGTGACACGTGCCCTTCGAAAGGGAGGGGAGCGTCCAGGACCTCCCGATGAGCATGCTGCAGAACATCATGCGCTGCGACCCGGATGAGTCCGTGCGCCGCGCCGCGTTCGAGGCCGAGATGCGGGCATGGGAGCGCGTGCGCGAGCCGCTGGCGGCCTGCATGAACGGCATCAAAGGCGAGGTCAATACGCTGGACCGGCGGCGCGGGCGGGAGGACTCGCTGCACTGCGCACTGGACCAGGCGCGCATCGACCGGGAGACGCTTGAGGTGATGCATTCCGTGATGCGCCAGTCGTTTCCGATGTTCCGGCGCTACTTTCGGCGCAAGGCGCAGCGGCTGGGCAAGGAGCGTCTGGCCTGGTGGGATCTGTTCGCCCCGCTGGGCAAGGACGGCCGGCGCTACTCGTTCGATCAGGCGCGCCAGTTCATCGAGGCCCAGTTCGGGGTCTTCAGCCCGAGGCTGGCCGGCCTGGCTCGGCGCGCCTTCGACGAGCGCTGGATCGACGCCGAGCCGCGCAACGGCAAGGTCAGCGGCGCATTCTGCATGGAAGTGCCGCTGCTGGAGCAATCGCGGGTGTTGGCCAACTTCGACGGATCGTTCGATCAGCTGCTTACCCTGGCGCACGAACTCGGCCACGCCTTTCACAACGAGTGCCAGGTCGGGCTGACGATGATGCAGCGGCGCACGCCGATGACGTTGGCGGAGACGGCCTCGATCTTCAACGAGTCGCTGATCCTGGAGGCGGCCTTGAAGGACGCCGGCAGTGAGCACGAAGTGCTCGCCATCCTGGAGACCTTCCTCATCAGCACTTCGCAAGTGATCGTGGATATCTACTCGCGCTTCTTGTTCGAGAGCGAGGTCTTCGAGCGCCGGCTGGACTCCGAGCTGTCGGCCGACGACTTGTGTGAGATCATGCGCCGCTGTCAGCTTGAGACGTATGGCGACGGACTGGATGAGGCGCACCTGCACGCCTACATGTGGGCCTGGAAGCCGCATTACTACAGCCCGGGCCTGTCCTACTACAACTTCCCCTATGCCTTTGGGCTGCTGTTCGGCCTGGGGCTGTACGCCGAATACGAGCGCCGCGGCCCGGCTTTCGTGAGTGACTATGAGGCGCTGCTGCGGGCGACCGGATTCGGCACGGCCGCCGACCTGGCGTCGCGCTTCGGCATCGACCTGCGCCAGCCGGCCTTCTGGCAGGGAAGTATGGCGGTGATCGAGAAGCAAGTGGAGCGCTACGCCGCGGCTTGAGCGGTTTCGTTGGTCCTGGTGTTTGACGCGAGGTCTTGCGTCGGTATAATCGATCCAACTGGATACTCTGACGAGCGCGGAGAGGCGTCCTGCGTGATCCTGCCAGAGAGCTGCCGGTGGGTGCGAGGCAGCGGGTCGACCGGCGATGCTCCGCTTCGCCCCTGCGCAACACGGGCAGGCGTCCTCCCCGCAGGGGCCACGTGCGGCCGTAAGGGGAGCGGGTTCGCCCGGTAACGCGAGACTGAGGCCCCGCTGCGGCTGGGGTGAATGCAGGTGGCACCACGAGCGCCCCCTCGTCCTGCACGACGGGGGCGCTCGTGTTACGCCGGAGGTGGGCAATGCTGGATCTGCAGCTGATCCGTGAGCAGCCGGAGCTGGTGCGCGCGGCGCTGGCGCGCCGCGGGATCGAGCCGCCGCTTGATGCCGTCCTGCGTCTGGACGGCGAGCGACGCGGACTGCTCGTCGAAGCCGAGACGCTCAAGGCGGAGCGCAACCGCGTGTCGAAGGAGATCGGCCGACAGCAGCAGGCCGAGGGGCGAGAGGCGAAGATCGACGCCATGCGCCAGACGGGAGAGCGCATCGAGGCGCTCGATGAGCGCGTGCGGTCGGTGGAGGCCGAGCTGCAAGCGTTGCTTGCCGGCCTACCCAACCTGCCGCAGGCCGACGTCCCGGAGGGGCCGGACGAGTTGGCCAACGTAGTCATCGCCACGCACGGCGAGCCTCAGCTTCCGCCGTTTCCCCCAAAGGCGCATTGGGACCTGGGCGCTGACCTGGGTGTGCTGGATATCGAGCAGGGCGCAAGGCTCGCAGGGTCGCGCTTCTACGTGCTCAGTGGAGCGGGCGCCCGTCTGCAGCGGGCGTTGATCGCCTGGATGCTCGACCTGCACATCCGACAGGGCTACCTGGAGAAGTACACGCCGTTCCTGGTGCGCGGTCAGACGCTGTTTGCCTCCGGCCAGTTGCCCAAGTTCGCCGACAACCTGTACCGCGATCACGAGGACGACCTGTGGATGGTGCCCACCGCCGAGGTGCCTCTGACCGGCCTGCACATGGATTCCATTCTCGAGGCGGTGGATCTCCCGTTGCGCTACACGGCCTACACCGCATGCTTTCGCCGTGAGAAGATGTCGGCCGGGCGCGACGTGCGCGGCATCAAGCGCGGCCACCAGTTCGACAAGGTCGAGATGTACGTCTTCTGCCATCCGGCGGCCTCGCCGCGGAGCTGGAGCGGATGCGCGGCCACGCCGAAGAGACCTGCGCCCTGCTCGGTCTGCCCTATCGCACGAAAGTGCTGTGCACCGGCGACCTGGGATTCGCCGCCCGCAAGACCTATGACATCGAGGTCTGGGCAGCGGGCAGCGGGGAGTGGCTGGAGGTGTCCTCGGTGTCGGACTGCGGGGACTTCCAGGCGCGCCGGGCGAATATCCGCTTCCGCGACGCCGGCCGCCCGCAGTTCGTGCACACCCTGAACGGCTCAGGCCTGGGATTGCCGCGCACGCTGATCGCCGTGCTGGAGAACAACCAGCAGCCGGATGGCAGCGTGGTCGTGCCGGACGTGCTGCGGCCGTGGATGGGCGGCGTCGAGGTGATTGAGCCGCCGGCCAGGGCATGACGCCCGAAGCCTGGACGGTGCTCGTCGGGTTGCTGATGGTGGCCGGGTTGGCAGGCACCATCCTGCCGGTGATCCCGGACCTCGAGCTGATCTGGCTGGCCGGTCTGGGCTATGGCTTGCTGGTCGGCTGGGGCGCCCTCGGTCCCTGGTTGCTCGGCCTGATGGCGCTGATCGCCCTGGGCGGATCGCTCTTGGAGCTCGCCTTGATGGGTTTCGGCGCCCGGCTGGGCGGCGGCTCGTGGATCGCCATCGCGGTCGGTCTGGCGGCGGGATTGGTGGCGATGGTCGTGGGTGGGCCGGTTGCCGGCTTGCTGGCCCTGCCGCTGGCGATCTTCCTGGTGGAGTGGCGGCGCACGCGCCAGCCGAACGTTGCCGGGCGTGCCGTGCTGGGCTCGGCGCTGGGCTACGCCCTCACCTTCGCCGTGCGCCTGGCGTCCGCTCTGACGATGATCGCCCTGTGGGGCCTTTGGGTGTACTCCAACAGCGTCACCTGAGCGCGAGTGGACGCCAAGAACCGCCCCGGCCGGGTCGTAACCATTCATCGGCTTGCCTTGGATGCGACCGGGAGTGGACAGCCATCTCCGCCGGGGACGGCATGCAAAGGATCGCGGCCGGGCGCAGCTGACGGCAAGAGGGCGCCGCCAAGGGCCCGTGTGGATCTCCTTGGTGTGTGCGTGAAACCTGCGAATATCGAGGAGGGCAGATGTCAGGAATGGTCAATCCAGACCGGGATCACCCTTGGGGAGGGGACCCGCATGTCGCGTCGCTTTGGGCTGGTGATGGCGATCGCCTCGACCGCGTTTGGCGTGATCTACTTGCTCGGCCTGGGACTCAACTTGGCCACCTCGGGAGGGCCGTATCCTTCTGGCGCTGACGTGCGCACCATCTCGGCAGGCATCGCTTTGGTGTGGAACGTCGTCCTGCTGATCTTGTTCGCCAGTCTGCGTCGTGAAGCCGAACCCTCCAAAGGATTTCTGGCGGAGCTGGGATGGGTATTCGCCATTCAAGTTTGCGTCGTCAGCTGCGCGAGCTGGCTGCTCGGGTTGACAAGCTACTCCCTGCTTGCCCGTGCCGATGACCCGCGACTTGCCGAGCTGATCAATCCCTACAATCCGAGCTCGCTGGCCTACGCCCTTGAGCATCTGGGTTGGGGGCTGTTCTTCGGGCTGGCGGCCGGATCTTCACCGGGCCTCGCCCTGCGCGACGGCCGAAGGCACCCGCACAGCTGGCCGCCTGGTGCAGGCCGCCGGGTTGCTGAGCCTGATGCATTTCCTCGGGCGTGATCGCCCGCAATGAGCCCATGATCTGGCTCGGTTTCCTCGCCTGGGCCGTCTTCCTTCCGGCGCGCACGGCGCTGGCTGCAGGGATGTTTCGACGGAGGTTGCAGCGGACCGCTTGAGGCCGCGCACCGCCAGCCTTCGGCGGGCGATGCGGGCTGGCGGAGGTCAACCTTCAGGGGCAAGGCGATCGCAGTAGATGTCGATCGCTTGGTGCAGGAAGTCCGGCAACGCTGGATCGAACCGGGCAAAGAACTCGGCGAAGGCCGGATCCCCGGCGTAGGCGTCGCCCAGGCCGCGCAGGATCTCGGGAGTCGGCTCGTAGAAGTAGCGCAGGTGCTGATGCCAGCGGGCGACCAGGGCCTGGACCGGCGCGGCGGCCGGGTCATCGGCCAGGTGAGCGTTCAGCTCCAGGTAGATCGCGTCGCCCTCGTTCAGGATCCGTTGACGCTCCTCGGCGCTGTAGGCTTTCCAGCGGCGGCTCGAATTCGGTCACCTGCTCATCGCCCCAGCGGCGCCGCGCCTCGGCCTCGTAGGCCTGCTCCTGCTCGGGGGTGAAACCGGTGAACAGCTCCGCGTTGGTCATCGTCGTCTTCCCTTCTAGGTGCTGGATCGTCTTGTCTAGCGTGGCAAGCAGTATGCGCAGCCGATCGGCATCCGCCTGCAGCACCAGCCGGTGCATCTGCAGGGCGTGCAGCGGGTCGAAACCGGGCTGGTCCAAGATCTGTCGGATCTGATCCAGGCTGAGGCCGAGCTCGCGGTAGAAGCGGATCTGCTGCAGCCGCAGCAGCGCCCGACGGTCGTACTGGCGATAGCCGTTGGCGGCGATCCGCGTCGGGCGCAGCAGACCGATCTCGTCGTAGTAGTGCAGCGTGCGGGTGCTGACTCCCGCCAGCCTGGCCAGCTGCTTGACCGAGAGGTACTCACTCCTGTCGCCCATGGGCAACAGCATAGACCATCCCGCGACGTTAATGTCAAGAGGGATCGGGAGTGCTGGGCAGGTCGGGTCCGGACGGGGAGCGCCCGCCGGGGAGAGGAGCGAATGGCCGAAGCCGGGCTACCTGCGATTGGCCACCGGGCAACCCTGGGAGAAGGGATGGCCTTCCGGTAGAACGTCTGTCCACGTGGCGAACTGCGGTGAACCGCCCCTCAGCCACGGGCTGATCGGGGACGGAATTGTGCTGATGCGGCGGGTCGGGCGTTGGGTCTACGGCAGGAAGTACAGCATGCTCTGCCCGTGGGCCTCGAGCCCACGCTCGGCCCAATGGGCGACCAGGCCCGAGTCGTCGTCGAGCAGCGCGAACAGCAGTGGGATGGCGGCCGGATCAGGATTTAGGGCCAGTGCCCGCGAGGCTTCAATCCGCAGTCGCGGCCGGGGATCCACCACGGCGTGCGAGAGATAGGGGATCGCTTGGCTGCCTGCTTCGGCCAGGGCATCACCCGCCAGTCGCGCCACGAGCGGATCAGGGTCAGCCAGCGCGGCGGCCAGTGCGGCCAGGCAGGCCGGCTCGGTCGCTCCGCGCAACCCGAGCGCGGCCGCCTGCCGGACGGCAGCTTGGGGGTCGGTCAGGGCCGAAGTCAGCGCCCGTGTCGCTTCTGGTGTGGCAAGCCGGGCGAGTGTGCGCACCGCCCACCAACGCTGATCGGTGTCACCGAGGCTGAGCAACTGAGACGCCAGCGAGACGGCGGACGGGCCAGTCTCCGCCAGATGCTGGGAGGCGCGTTCCGCCCGAGCATCATCGCCCGAGGTCAGCTCGTCGATCAGGAACTGCAGGTCGGGCAGGCCGGGCAGGCAGGCCTCACTTGTCGGGAGGCGGGACGGGCAAGTCGCCCTCGGCGACCCGAATCCACTTGTCACCTTCGTCGATCAGCATCACGGGGATGTCATCGAGGATGGGATACTTGCGCCCGCAATCTGGTTCCTGGCACACCAGCCAGGTGTCCTTCACCAGCTTGAGCGCTCCTTCTTTCTCGCGCACGCAGTTCGGGCAGCGAAGGATTTCCAGTAGGTCCTGACTGATCATGCAAGGCCTCCTGACCGCGTGCGCGCATTCTACCATGCTGCCTGCGGGGAGGCGTTAGTCCTCGACCTCAACGTCGTCGGGCAGCTCAGTCCCCGGACCGAACTCGTAGATGGCGCGCCAGGGCAGGTAGTGGGTCTTGATGGCGTCCTCGTGCAGCACCTCGCCCTGGCGAGTGACCGTGCGGTAGATCGTAACATCCATGCCGTCGGCCTCGTAGTCGACCTGCTTGATCTTGCCCTTCTTCAGGTCGTCGTTCTCGCGGTAGAGAGGCTTGGGCGCCTCGACCTCGTTGCGCGGTCCGGAGGACGACCACTCCACCGTGCGGCCGTCCGAGGTGGAGTAGAACTTCCACACCAGCTGCTCGCCGTAGAGATAGGTCTCCATGAGCAGCCAGTAGGGCGTGTCGTTGGTGAACTTGAAGTCGACCCGGGGCACGAACACCGTGGCGTCCATCCCGGGCCCCGGGGAGTTCGGCCCCTGCTCGTAGTACAGCACGCGGTAGGCGTGCGGGTAGCGCTCGACGATCGGGTAGCCGCCGTTGAAGGCCGCCCGGAAGAGAGTGGTGCTGACCTGGCACACGCCGCCGCCGACGCCCTGGATGGTGCGGTCGCCGAAGATGATCAGCGCCTCGGTGTAGCCGGTGTCCAGGCTGATGTCGCCCAAGAGCTCGGCCATCGACACGGTCTCGCCGGGAGCGACCAGGTAACCGTGGAACTGCGAGGCGGCGGTGCGGATGTTCTGGATGCGGCTTTCGCTCGAGCCGGAGAAGTAGGTCGACACGGCCACGACGTTCTCGGTAGATTCCCGAGCGACTCGGCCGTGGCGTCGCTGCGGACGGTGGGCTCCTGGGTCTGGAAGGCCAAGGCGACTTCCGACTCCCCGCGGTTGATGGCGTGCTCGATGGCCTCGATCGAGGCCTGAGTGTCGAGCGAACGACCGACGACCGCCTCGCGCAGCAGTTCGAGCTGGCGGGTGTCGTCGTTGAAGATGAAGCGGGCGTTCTCGGGCTTGCGCTCGAGGTCGGGTGCCAGTTCGTCGAGCATGGAGGAGAGCTGGCCGGGGCTCAGCTCGAGCGCGTAGCGTGCCGGGTCGGCGGACGGCGTGAACGCCAGCATGGCAGCGAGTTCGGCAGGCTCGAGAGTCCACGGGCCGGCGTCGTCGGCCTTCAGCACCAGAGGACGACTGAGCAGCGTGCGTGCCAAGGCGGCGTCGGCCTCGGCGTCGAGGATGTGCGGGCGGATCTCGCTGACCGGCAGCACCAGCCCGACGTCCTGCTGCTGGGAGAAAGCGGGCTCGAGCGCAGCCAATGTCGCTTCGACGTCGAGCACGCGCCCGACACTCCCGGGCGTCGCCTCGACCTGGCCGTCCTGCAGCCGGATGCCGGCCTCGACAGGCGGACGGTCCGTCTCCGATGCCACGCCCTCCAGGTAAGCCGTCGCCGCCTGATGGTCGAAGACCACCGCCAGCGGCAGGTCGATCCCCTGCGCCCAGGCGCGCGACTGCTCGTTGAGTTGCGCTTGCAGGCTGCCCTGCCGGCCGACGGCGAGCGCCCGCTCCGCCATGGACGGGCCGTCGATCGCCAGGCCGAGTTCGGCCGGCGTGGCGGCCCAATAGCGGCCGGAGTCCTGCAGCACGACCGCGCCCTGCTGCGGATAGGGCAGGGCCTCTTCCAGTGCAGCTTCGATCTGCTCCCGGTTGAGGCCGCTCAAGTCGATGCCACCCGCCGACACGCCCGGCAGCGCCCTGTCCTGGAAGACCACGCGCGTGCCACCGGCGAATGCGAGCAATCCAAGCATCACGGCCAGGCAGGCCGCGGCGAGGGTAGTCACAGCCGCCGTGAGCAACCCGGGGAGGTCGAGACGTCGGCGGGGAAGCGTGGAAGTCAGCATCTGGGCATCGGGGCGACATTCTATCAGACGGATCGAATGGGCTTGCAGTTCCCTGTCCAGGACGTAGCAGGCTTCGTGCCAGGAACGGCCCTCGACGGCTCCCTGGCACGGCCGTCGGCAGGCTGACGATCTCTCAGTCTAGGAGCTTGCGGAAGAACGTGTAGACCTCACCCCCTGACCCCCTCTCCGAGGACGGCACACGGGTACGCTATGAACCGTGGCGGAGAGGGGGAACAAGTTGGAATACCGACCCCTTCCCCTGCGGGACACGTGTGGGTGGCGGATGTCGGCTCATGCAGGGGGAGGGGCTAGGGGAGAGGGTTGGACGATCACACGGTGTCTCTCAGCAGCCTGCCAGGCCTTTCGCAGGATGGAGCGAATGCCAGCCTCGGGGCCCATCACCCCCCTATGCCCAAGGCCCGGCCTCTTCACTCCACAACGCGGCGTTGAGGACGGTAGCCCATTCGTTGAAGGCGTCCGGCTTCAAGGCGTCGGTCAACTGGCGAGTGCGAGGGGATCGGCCGGAGACCGCTGGGTTGGGGAGCGGACCTCACGGCGCCCTGCTAGAGACCTTCGAGGAATGGTTCGCCCGTGGCTTCCCATGGACGAAGCGCGAAACGGACATCGGCGGCAATGCGGTCGCCGTCGTACTGGAGCAAACGCACCCCGAACCCGTTGGGGTAGTCGTATGCCTCCCAGCGCCAGGCGAAGAGCACCAGGTTGCCGACCTGCACTGGGGCACCTACCGCCATCGGCCCCCAGGAACCGCGGCTGCGGACTTGCTCCTCAAGCGACATGGGTGAGGCGCCCGAACCGGAGAGGATGGCCACGAGGTCCTCATCGCGCCACACCCTCGCGCCCTCCTGGTACAGCTGGGTTACTGCAGGGACGTCGAGTGCGGTCCAGGCGGCGTTGAGCTCGTCGACCGAGCCGGGCTGGAGGCCGGAAGTGTCGGCGGAGGGGTTCGGCGTCATCTCTGGATCGAGCGCATAGACGTGAAGCCAGATCTTCTCGCCCTCGTAGCGCAGCAGGCCGACGCCGTTGCGGCCTTCGTTTTCTCCCTCCAGGCGGAAGGCGAAGCCTGCCGTCTTGTCCGTGACCTGGATCGGGTCGCCCAGGATGCGCAGGCGCATGTTGCCCAGCGCCTGCAGCTGATGGTCAAGGGCACCCTCGTCGATGGAGGTCGGGACGGATTCGCCCTGTTGCACGGCGGCGACTTCATCGATGGATGCCAGCCTGGCATCCTCCGCATACAGGCTGCGTAGGGCATCAAGATCGTTGGCGTTCCAGGCATCGACCAGTGGCGAGAGATCGATGCCCCTGACTTCTGCCTCGGTCGGCGGCGTTGCTGGGGGGTCGACCGCCAGGCCGGCGCCTCGGGCGGCCAGCACGTAGGCGGCGACATCGGCGATCTGCTTGGGGGTCAAGCGGTCGGCGTAGGCCGGCATCGGCGGCTTGCCTTCGGCCACAATCGTTACTACCTCGTCGAAGCTGCGGGAGGCCTGGTCCAAGTTGGGTCCGACCGTGCCGGTGGCGCCCGCGGCGGCGAGGCTGTGACAGGCACCGCAGTCCTGATCCAGGAAGATCTGCGAGCCAGCGGCCGGATCACCCGCCAGATCAGCCTCCGCCTCGGTGGAGGGCCGCCGCGGGCTGGATGGGTTCCGCACCAGGCGCTGCCGAGCAGCCGGCCAGCAGCGCTCCTGCAAGAACGACCATCATCAGATGCTTGAACACGCTACGCTCCTTGCCATGTGAATGGGGAAGTGACTGCCGGTCCTGGCGCCCTCGACCAGCCTCGTCGCTGGCGCCGACGGCCCGATCATGCCACTCGTCGACGGGAGTCCGTGGAGCGGCACCCGGCGGCAGGGAACACCGATCCGGCGGGCTTCACTGGGCAAGCATCACGTCGACGGCGGCAAGATGGACCAACCCCGGGATCGCCTTGCCCAGCTCATACACCACGACCTTGCCCTGCTGGTAGCGGTCGACTTGATAGGCGACCTCGACGCGGAACGTGCCCAGCACTCCCGGCTCGTTCGAGGTCAGGCGAAACTCGGCCTGCCCGAGGCTGACGCCCTGCCGGTCGAGCACTTCGGCAACCAGCGGCAGGTCGCTCTCGGCCCAGCCGGCGCCATCGATCGTCACCTTGCCGCCAGTGATGTACTGATCCGGCCGAGGGGAGAACACGGTCAGCTTCTCTGCGCCGTGCGGCGCCGGAAAGACGTGTGCGCTGCCCGCCGAGAGCAGCACCAACGTTACGGTCGAGAGGTGTGAGCGTTGGCCGTCGCGCACGCTGTCCACGCTGACCTCGAGTTGGCCCTCCTCGGCGACCCGGTCGATCTGAAACGGGAGGGTGGCAATGAAGCGGCCTGGGTTACCGGGGAAGCTGAACAGGTAGGTGGTCGCCTGGGAGAGCAGGCGGCCGTCCTCGCCGAGCAGACGGAAGTGCACCCGCTGGCTGAACGAAGGGCCGCCGAAGCCGCGCACATGCAACGGGCTGGTCACCTGTGAGCCCGGGCCGGGCGCCAGAATCGCCAGCGTCTCCAGCGGCAAGCCGACCTGGGGCGGGGTGGGCGTGACGCTCGGCAGGGCGATGGGCGGCTCGAGCACGATCGGTGGCGTGGCAGCCGTGAGGGGGGAATACTGCGGTGTCGTCACCTCCGGCTGCGGCGTAGGTGAAGGCTGCACCGTGGGTGCAGGCTCGGCCGGCGTCGGGCCGGCACGCGTGGGCAGGCAGGCCGCCAGGCCGGCGGCCCCCAGCAGCAGCGTCAGGCACAGAGCGTGGCGCATGTCTCAGGGCAGGCTGGACCAGATGTCCAGCTTGGTTCGGACGCGCCGGATGACCTCATCGGTGAACTCCGTGGTTGTGGCGGGACCGCCGAGGTCATGCGTGGCGATTCCCTGCGCGATCGCCTCGAAGGCCGACTCGTAGATGGCGCGTGAAGCGCTCCCGGCTGCCGCATCCTTCAGGTAGGTGAGCAGCGCCGCGCCGGCCAGGATCATCCCCAGCGGGTTCGCCAGGTTCTTGCCTTCCAGCGCCGGAGCGGTGCCGTGCGGCGCCTCGGCCATCACCACTCGCACCTGGAGGGCGGTCTCGTCGAAAGCCAGCACGATCGACTCGGAGCCGGCGATCGACCCGTACATCTGCAGCACCAGGTCCGACAGGCAGTCCCCGTCGCGGTTCAGCGCCGGAATCACCAGGGCCTCGCCGGCATTCTGAAGCAGCAGAGCATACGTGGCGTCGATCAACTGCGGATCGTAGCGCACCTGGGGGTGGCGCGTCGGCGGCCGCGTCCAGCTCCTGTTTGAACATCCCTTCATACACCGGGCTGACGGTGAACTTGGGGCCGCCAAACACCTTGGCGCCCTGCCGTTCGGCGTACTGGAAGGCGAACTCGGCCACCGCCCGGCAAGTCTTGCGGGTGATGCGCTCGGTGCGGAAGGCGGCCTCGTCGCCGTCGGGCATCGGCTCGCGCCATTCCTTGGCGCCGTAGGCATCCCCGACTGCCATGCGCACGACGGCGATCGGGGCATGTACACCGCCCACCGGCCGCACGTTGGGCAGCCGCCGTCCGGTGCGCAGGATCACCTGCCCGTCGATGGCTTCGCGCAGAATGGCATTGGGGCTGCCCACATCGTCGGCGTCGGCTGGCGTGATCGTCGCCGCCTTCAGGCCGAATCCGGTGCGGCACATCGCCGCGGCCGCCTGGCTGAGCACGGCGTTATCCGAGCGCCGGCGCGCTTCCAGGCTGACGTCGTACGTCTCGAAGGCGAGCGGCAGGCGGATGACATCGGGGTCGAGCACGCGCAGCGCCTGGACCAGCAACTCCTGTCCGGTCTGGTCGCCTTGCAGGACGACGATCGTGGTCGGGGTTGGCTGCGGCATGGCTCCTATGCGCTCGCTGGGCTCAGACGCCGGTGGTGGCGGCGCGCCAGGCAATGGCCGCCAGGAACAGGCAGAGCAGGCCATACACCAGCGCTGCCCGCCGGTCGTCCCGGGCGCGGGTGAACCCATAGGCCGCCGGCAGCGTCAGTGCAGCCACCACGCCGTACAGAATATGAATGCCCCGCCCGGGTTGTTCGCCACCGATGAGCAGCACCATGCCCAGGATGCCCTGCGCCACGATCAGCAGTTCGCCGATGACCAGGATCCCCCAGTAGCCGCCATCGACGCCGCGGCGCCGCGCGTAGAGCAGCACGCCCCATGCGCCGGCGAGTGCCATGAACAGCATGACCGTGTTGGCCAGCAGACCGTGAATCGTGCTCATCCGGTGCAGCTTGTGCGAGGTTTGTGATCTGCCGCCTCGCTACAGGGCATAGATCTCTCCGAACTTGGTACGCAGGTAGGTCAGGTAGGGCTCGGCCGTCAGACGCTGGCCGGTGACCCGCTCCAGCAGTTCCATCGGCTCGAACTTGGCGCCGTGCTGATGGATATGGGAGCGCAGCCAGCCGAGCAGCGGCTGGAAATCCTTGGCGGCGATCGAGCGATCCAGGTCGGGCAGGTCCTGGCGGATCGTCTCCCACAGCTGGCTGGCGATCAGGTTGCCGAGGGTGTAGGTCGGGAAGTAGCCAAAGTCCCGTCAACGACCAATGGATGTCTTGCAGCACACCGTGGGCGTCGTCGGGCGGGGTGATCCCCAGATACTCCTGGTACTTCTGGTTCCACGCCGCCGGCAGGTCGTGGACCGACAGGCTGCCCTGCATCAGCGCCACTTCCAGTTCGAAGCGCAGCATGACGTGCAGGTTGTAGGTGGCCTCGTCGGCCTCGGTGCGGATCAGCGACGGCTCGACCTTGTTCAGGGCGCGGTAGAAGCTCTCCAGATCCACCTTGGCCAGCTGCTCGGGGAACAACTGCTGCAGGTCGGGATAGAAGGCCTGCCAGAAGGGCCGGCTGCGGCCGACCAGGTTCTCCCACATGCGCGACTGCAACTCGTGCATGCCGAGTGAAGCGCCAGTTGGCCGTCGGCGTCCGATCCAGCGCTGGGCTGAGGCCCTGTTCGTACATGGCGTGTCCCGCTTCGTGCATCGTGCCGCACATCGCGTCGGCAAGTAGTTCGGGAGGACGCGCGTGGTGATGCGGACGTCGTTCTGCCCGAACGAGGTGGTGAACGGGTGGGCCGACTTGTCCTGCCGGCCGCGGTTGAAGTCGTAACCGAAGCGCCGCGCGACTTCCTCGCCGAAGGCCCACTGCTTGCCCTCGTCATACGGCAGGTGCAGCACGCGGTCATCGACCGGCCGTCCGCGCTCGGTGATCTCCCGCACCAGCGCCACCTGCGCCGGGCGCAGTTGATCGAAGACGGCCTGCACCTCCGTGGTCTTCATCCCCGGCTCGTAGTCGTCGATCAGGGGGTCGTAGACGTGGTCGTACGGCGCGAAGAACCCGGCGTACTCCCGCCGCATCTGGACCACCCGGGTCAGTTCGGCTTCGAAGCAGGGCGAAGTTGGACTGCTCCTTGGCGGCTCTCCCACGACTGCTGTGCCAGCGCCGTCACCCGGCTGAACTCGCCAACCCATTCCGACGGCACTCGCGTGGCCTTGTCGAACTCGCGCCGCACGTGGCGCACGATGCGCACCTCATCCGAATTGGGGTCGAGCTTGGCGACCTCGTCGGCGGCCGCCTGCAGCCCCTGCTCGAAGGCGGGGCTGACGAAGTGCTCATGCGCCAGGCGTCGCAGGGTGCTGTACTGCATGGCGCGCCCTGCAGCGCCTCCGCTCGGCATGTAGGTCTGCTGATCCCAATCCAGAACGGCGGAAGCGGCGTTGAGGTCGAAGACGACTCCGACCCGCTCTCGGAATGCATCGAAGTGCTTACCCACGGTGATTGATCCTCCTGCTCGATAGGAAACCACTCGCTGAGTTGGTTCCCAGGCGCAGGACGTGCGCTTGGGGCTCGCGCCGAGATTCTACTCCGCTGCGTGAGCTCGCGCCGGTTCAGGCTGCGCCGTCGGGTGAGGCGTTCAGCGCCTCGATCTCCCGGATTGCCGCCAGGCAGGCGTCGTCGTCGGCGTTCGGCTGGTAGTGGGTGGCGAACCAGGCCTGCAGGATCTCCTCGGCGACCGCCAGCGTCGTGCTGCGCAGCGACAGGCAAAGCACGTTGGCGTCGTTCCACAGCCGGGCGCCGCGGGCCGTCGCGGCGTCGTGGCACAGCGCCGCCCGGATGCCGTGAACCTTGTTGGCCGCCAGGGACACGCCGGTCCCGGTCCAGCAGAACAGGATGCCCTCGTCGGCCTGCCCCGAGGCCACGGCCTGAGCGACGCCCAGGGCCACCTGCGGCCAGGCGAGCGCCGGGCCGTCGAGCACGCCGACGGTCTGCACGTCGTGACCCTGCTGCCGCAGCCAGGCGAGCATGGAGCGGGCGGTTGGGTGATCCTCGTCGGAGCCGATGGCGATGCGAACGAGAGCCTTCCGTTGGAGGGGATTATAGCCGGGGCCTGTGGAGCTCTGGAAGCTTGCGGAAGAACGTGCAGACCTCCACCCCCTGACCCCCTCTCCGAGGACGGCGCACGGGTACGCCATGAACCGTGGCGGAGAGGGGGAACAAGATCTTGGGGGAGGGGAGCTTGGCTCCCCACCCCCCGGAATATCGACCCCTTCCCCTGCGGGACTCGTGTCGAGTCGCGGATGTCGGCTCATGCAGGGGGAGGGGCTAGGGGAGAGGGGTGGACGATCACACGATGTTTTTCGGTAGCCTGCTAGGTCCGGGGCGGATCGGCTCGGCGGGCCCGATTCGCTGGATATGGCATAATCGCGGCCTCGGGGGCACACCGCGTGGAGTTCCACAAGATCTGCGTCCTGGGCCTGGGGTACATCGGCCTGCCGACCGCCAGCACCTTCGCCACCCACGGCCTGTCAGTCGTCGGTGTCGACGTCAACCGCCGCGTGGTGGACGTGCTGCGCGACGGCCAAGTGCACATCCAGGAACCCGGCCTGCGCGACCTGGTGCAGGCTGCCTTCCAGTCGGGCAACCTGCTGGTGAGCCAGGAGCCGCAGCCGGCGGATGCCTTTGTCCTGGCGGTGCCGACGCCGATCCTGGCGGACAAGCGGGCGGACATGCACTTCGTGACCGCAGCCGCCGAGGCGATCGTGCCGGTGCTGGGGCGCGGCAACCTGGTGGTGCTCGAGTTCGACCTCGCCGCCGCGCACGACCACCGACCTGCTGGCGCCGATCCTGGAGCGTTCCGGGCTGCGCGCCGGCGAGGACTTCTACCTGTGCTACTCGCCTGAGCGCGTTCTGCCTGGACAGATCCTGCGTGAGCTGGTCGAAAACGCCCGGGTGATCGGCGGGGTCAACCCAGCCTCGGCCGAGGCCGGCCGGGACTTGTACCAGGTCTTCGTCCGAGGCGAGATCCATCTCACCGACGCCACAACGGCCGAGATGGTCAAGCTGATGGAGAACACCTTTCGCGACGGCAACATCGCCTTGGCCAACGAGTTCGCCCGGCTGGCCGACCGCTTCGACGTCGATGTCTGGCAGGCGATCGCGCTGGCCAATCTGCATCCCCGGGTCAACATCCTGCGCCCGGGGCCCGGCGTGGGGGGACACTGCATCGGAGTCGATCCCTGGTTCCTGGTCGAGGCGGCGCCGCAATCGGCCCAGCTGATCCGCCAGGCGCGGCAGGTGAACGATGCCCAACCGGAGTTCTGCGTTGAGCTCGTCGAGCGCGCGCTCGGTGGGCTGAGCGACAAGACCATCGCCGCCCTCGGGCTGACCTACAAGCCGGAGGTCGATGACCTGCGCGAGAGCCCGGCGATCGCCGTGGCGCAAGGCCTGGCCCAGCGCGGGGCCCGCGTGACGACCTTTGATCCCTTCGTGCCGCAGGCGACCGCGCCCGGCTGCACCGCCGCGCCCGACTTGCAGACCGCGCTGACCGGCGCCGAGGCGATCGTGCTGCTGGTCGATCACAGCCAGCTACGCCAGCTCGACCCACGGCAGGCGGCGGCATGGGCCAAAGGTCGAGTGGCCGTCGACCTGCGCGGCGTGTGGCAGGCCGCCGACTGGCAGGCGGCCGGCTTCCAGTTGCACCGGCTGGGCGCACCGCCGCCGGCGGGCTGAGGGTCGCCATGAGCGCCTCCCGCCGCCGTGTTCTCTCGATCTTCGGCACGCGCCCGGAAGCCGTCAAACTGGCGCCGGTGATTGCCGAACTGGCCGCCGCCCCCGACTTCGAATCCCTGATCTGCGTCACCGCCCAGCATCGCGAGATGCTGGACCAGGTGCTCGGCCTGTTCGCCATCCGGCCGGATGTTGATCTCGACCTGATGCAGCCGGACCAGTCGCTGGCCGATCTGACGGCGGCTGTGATCCACGGCCTCGACCCGATCCTGCGCGACGTCAAGCCGGATTGGGTGCTGGTTCAAGGGGACACGACCACGGTGATGGCGGCGGCCCTGGTGGCGTTCTACCACCGTGCCCGCCTGGGCCACGTCGAGGCTGGCCTGCGCACCGACGACAAGTGGCAGCCCTTCCCGGAAGAGATCAACCGGCGCGTGGCGAGCGTGGTCGCCGATCTGCACTTCGCCCCGACCGATCGGGCGCGCCAGAACCTGCTGCGCGAAGGCGTGCGGCCGGAGCAGATCCTGGTCACTGGCAACACCGTTATCGACGCCCTGCTACGCGTCGCCGACCAGCCTTATGCCTGGGACAGCGGGCCGCTGCGGCAGGTGCCGCTGGACCGCAGGCTGATCACCGTGACCGCCCATCGCCGCGAGAACTTCGGAGCGCCGCTGGAAGACGTCTTTGAGGCGCTGCGGACGCTGGCCGATGAGTTCAGCGGTGATGTGCACCTGGTGTACCCCGTGCACCGCAACCCGAACGTCGCCGAGCCGGCCCACCGTTTGCTGGGGCGCGTGGCCAACATCAGCCTGATCGATCCGCTCGACTACCTGCCGATGGTCCATCTGCTCAAGCGCTCGCATCTGGTGCTGACCGACTCGGGTGGGCTGCAGGAGGAGGCGCCGGCGCTGGGCGTGCCGGTGCTCGTTCTGCGCCAGGTCACCGAGCGGCCGGAGGCGATCGAGGCCGGCACCGCCCGCCTGGTGGGCACCGACCCGCAGCGCATCCTGCAGGAGGCGCGGCGGCTGCTGCGCGATCCCGCGGCGCACGCCGAGATGGCACACGCTGCCAACCCGTATGGCGACGGCCGGGCCAGCGCCCGCATCGTGGCTGCCTTGCGGCAGGCGGGCTGAGCCGCGGCCGATGCCTGGCAAAGCCGGAGGCGGATGAGCGCGCCATCGGTCCCGCGGTTGTGCCTGGTGAGCCGGGTGGGCGGCATCGCCGGCCCGGCCTCCTTTCAGCGCCGGCTGTCCCAGGGGCTCGCCCGGCGCGGGATCGAAGTGTGCTTTGACCTCGCCGACCGTCCGTATGCCGCGGTGCTGGTTTCCGGAGGTACCCGTCACCTCACCGGGCTAGTCGGCGCACGGCGGAGAGGTATTCCGGTCTTCCAGCGGCTGGATGGCATGAACTGGATTCATCGCCGGCGGCGGACCGGCGTGCGCCACTTCCTGCGGGCGGAGATCAACAACCTGTTGCTGCGCCTGCTGCGCAGCCGCCTTGCCGATGGCGTGATCTACCAGAGTGAATTCGTGCGGGGCTGGTGGGAGGGGGCGTTCGGCGCCACCAGAGTTCCGACGAGGGTTGTGCCCAACGGTGTGCCGCTGGATATCTTCGCCCCCACTGAGCGTGGTGTCGCACCTCAGACTGCGCGCCTGCTGGTCGTCGAGGCCAGCCTCTCGGGAGGCTACGAGAGCGGTCTGGAGCATGCCGTTTCGCTGCTGAACGCCATGCTGGAATCCGGCAACCCGGTCGAGTTGGCCGTGGCCGGGCAGGTGCCGGCGACGGTGCGGCAGGCTGCCGACCGCCGGGCTCGGCGGCCGATCGACTGGCTCGGGCCGGTGGCGCCCGAGAAGCTCCCGCCACTGTACGCATCGGGGAGCCTGCTGTTCTCGGCGGATCTGCAGCCAGCTTGCCCGAACACGGTGATCGAGTCACTGGCCTGCGGCACACCGGTGGTCGCCTTCGACACGGGGGCGCTGCCGGAGATGGTGACTCAGGATGCTGGACGGGTGGTGGCGTATGGCGCCGATGCCTGGCGGCTTGAGCCGCCGGACATTGCCGGCCTGGCGCTCGCCGCAAGCGAGGTGCTCGCCGACCTGCCGCGCTACCGAGCCGGGGCGCGAGCCAGAGCCGAAGCCGCCTTCGGGCTCGAGCGCATGGTCGACGGCTACCTGGCGGCCCTGGGATGGCCGGCGTGAGCCAGTGAGACCGCCGCAATGCCTCGCCCGAGATCGACATTGTATTGCGAGGGACACGGCCATCTGTCTGCGTCGGATCGCTCGCCATGAGCTGCGCCTGTCGAGCGCCTCCCGATGGTGGGAGCACCCATGCTGACCTTCACTGGGCGGGTGGGTATCCAGCAGCGCCTCCTCCCGGCCTATCGGATGGCGTTCTTTGACCGGCTGGCGCAGGCTTGTCTCGGCGGGCTGAGCGTGTTCGCCGGCGAGCCGCGGGCAGACGAAGCGATCCTGCCGGGTGGATCCCTCGCAATCGCTAACGCTTGGCCGGCGCGCAACCTGCATCTGATGAGCGGCAAGGCCTACCTGTGCTACCAACGCGGGCTGACGGACTGGCTCGACACGTGGCAGCCCGACCTGCTGGTGATGGAGGCCAACCCGCGCTATCTCTCCAGCGGCGCCGGGGCGCGCTGGATGCGCCGGCGAGGGCGCGGCGTGATCGGCTGGGGACTGGGGGCGCCCGGCGCGGCCGGGCGAGGGTGGCGGCGGGCGCTGCTGGCGCGCTCGCTGCGCCGGTTCGAGGCGCTGATCGCCTACAGCCAGGCCGGGGCGCAGCAGTATGCCGCCCTCGGATTCCCCGCCTCGCGCATCGTTGTGGCACACAACGCCGCAACGCTCGCCCCGGCAGAGATGCCAGCAGCGCGCGCTACCTGACGCCAGACCGGCCAGCGTGCTCTACGTGGGCCGGCTGGTGCCGCAGAAACGCGTCGACCTGCTGTTGCAGGCGTGCGGTGCCTTGTTCCCCGCCCCGCGGGTGGTCATCGTGGGAGACGGGCCGGAGCGCAGCCGGCTCGAGGCACTGGCCCGGCAGGTGTGCCCGGCCGCGCAGTTCCGCGGGACGCAGATCGGCCAGGAGCTTGAGACCGCTTATCTCGAGGCAGATCTGTTTGTCCTGCCGGGTACCGGCGGCCTGGCGCTGCAGCAGGCGATGAGCTCCGGACTTCCGCTCGTCTCGGGTCGGGGCGATGGCACCCAGGCTGACCTGGTGACCCCGGCCAATGGCTGGATCCTGGAACGGGAGGAACCGGCGGAGCTGGCCGCTGTGCTGCGCCAGGCATTGGCCGATCCACAGCGGTTGCGCAGGATGGGGGAAGAGTCCTTTCGTCTAGCGCGCGAGCGGTTCAATATTGAGGCGATGGCCGATGCCTTTGTGCGCGCCTTCCGCTCGCTGAGGGGAGCCGGCCTGACATGCGCCTGTTGTTCGTCGCCGACGGCCGCAGCCCGATCGCCCGAAGCTGGATCACCTACCTCATGCAGGCGGGTCACGAGATCCACCTGGTCTCGACGTTCTCCTGCACGCCCATCGCCGGCCTGGCCAGCCTGCACAGGGTGTCGGTTGCGTTCAGCCGGGCAGGCGGAGCGGCCGCGCCTGGCTCGGCGCCCGGCGGAGCGCGGTGCGATGGGCGCACGCGGCCGGCTCCGGCACTGGCTGGGGCCTTGGACCCTCCCGGGCGCAGCCAGGCAGCTGGATTCGATCGTGGCCGATGTGCGCCCGGACGTGGTCCACGCCCTGCGTGTCCCGTACGAAGGGATGCTCAGTGCGAGCCTGGCGTCTGACGTCCCGCTGCTGGTTTCGGTGTGGGGGAATGACTTCACGCTGCATGCCGGGGCCTCACCGGGAATGCGGCGCTGGACGCGACGGTCCATGGCGGCGGGCTGACGGGCTGCATGTCGATTGCCGCCGCGACCTGGGGCTGGCCCAGAGATGGGGGTTTCCGGCCACCCGGCCTTCGCTGATCATCCCGACCAACGGCGGCGTGCAGACGCAGCATCTTCCGACCCACTCCGCCGGAGGAGCTGCCGCAGGCTTCAGACCTGCGCCTCCGGTTGGCGCAGCTTGGAATGCGGCCGATCGTGGTGCAGCCGCGTGGTTTCCGCATGTACGTCCGCAACGACACCTTCTTCCGCTCCATCCCCGAGATCGTACGGCAGGTGCCTGACGTCCACTTCCTCTGTCCAGGGATGCAGGGCGAGGCAGAGGCCGGGAAGTGGCTGCGGCGGTTAGGTATCGAGACGGCGGTGAGCCTGCTGCCCAGGTTGACCCCGAGCGAAATGGCGGCCATGTTCCAGCGGTCGCTGGTTGCCGTCTCGCCAACTACGCACGATGGTACGCCGAACACGCTGCTGGAGGCGATGGCCTGCGGCGTGCTGCCGGTGGCAGGCGATCTCGACTCGCTGCGCGAGTGGATCGAGCCTGGACGGAACGGGCTGCTGATCGACCCGTTGGACGCGGCTGCGCTGGCCGGGGCAGTCGTCGAAGGCCTGCGCAGCGCCAAGCTGCGCCGTCAGGCGGCTGAAGTCAATCGCCAGATCGTGCTCGAGCGTGCAGACTACGCCAAGTGCATGCAGGAAGCGCAACAGCTGTACAACCGGTTCACGGCAAGCGCCTCAAGCGCGATGCTATAATCCTCCAAGCCGCCTCGAAGCACAGGCCCTCACCTTCGATGAAACAAATCGTCCAGGATCTGCGTTCCGGCAAGACACTGGTCATCGACGTTCCGGTTCCTGCGCTGCAGCCCGGGATGGCGCTGGTGAAGACTCACGCTTCGCTGGTCTCGGCCGGGACGGAGCGCAGGTTGGTGTCGTTTGCCGGCAGGGGACTGCTGGGCAAGGCTAGGGCGCGGCCCGATCAGGTGCGGCTGGTGCTGGAGAAGGCGCGGCGCGAGGGGGTGCTGAGCGCGGCACGTGCTGTGCGCTCTCGTCTGGCGCAGCCGTTGCCGCTGGGATATGCCTCAGCCGGAGTGGTGGTTGAGGCCGGACCCGGGCTGAGCAGCTTCCGCCGCGGTGACCGGGTCGCTTGCGCTGGCGGAGGCTATGCGCTGCACGCAGAGTATGCGCTCGTGCCGCGCAATCTGCTGGCGCATCTCCCGGATTCGGTTGACTTCGAATGCGGCTCGTTTGCTACGCTGGGAGCGATCGCCTTGCACGGCTTTCGCCTGGCCGAGCCTCAGGTCGGTGAGCGTGTGGCGGTGATCGGGCTTGGGCTGCTGGGCCGGCTGGCCGCCGGGATCGCCGAGGCGGCGGGCTGCGCCGTCTTGGGGATCGATCTTTCGGCGGAACGGGTGCGGGCGGCCCGCGCCAACGGACTCCAGGCCGTCGAGCGAGCGCGTGCCGAGCGCCAAGGCGCAGCCTTCACGGACGGCGAGGGCTTCGACGTTGTTCTGGTGTGCGCCGACACCGAGTCCGGTGATCCGGTCGACCTGGCTGGACGGCTGGCGCGGGATCGCGGCCGGGTGATCGCCCTTGGAGCGGTCGGGCTGGAACTGCCGCGGCGGCTGTACTATGACAAGGAACTCTCCTTTCGGGTGTCGCGCTCCTACGGCCCCGGTCGCTATGACCCCTCCTACGAAGAGGCTGGCGTCGACTACCCGGCCGGGTATGTGCGCTGGACCGAAGGTCGCAACCTGCAGGCGGTGCTATCGCTGATCGAGCAGGGCCAGCTCGACGTGCGGTCCTTGATCACGCATCGCATCCCGATCGACAAGGCGCCGCGGGCCTACTCGCTCATCTCCGGCAAGAGCCGCGCTCCGTTCCTCGGCGTGGTGCTGACCTACCCCCAGGCCGAGACCGTCGCGGCGTCTAAGCGGATTGAGCTGCGCCGGCCGGCAGCGGGCACGCCGTCCGATGTCCGCCTGGGTGTGCTGGGTGCGGGCAACTTCGCCGCCAGCACCTTCCTTCCGGTCATCCGGCGCAGCGCCGGCGTGCAGCGGGTGGGCATCGCCTCCGCCGCTGGCCGGAGGGCGGCCGATTGCGCCCACCGCTTCGATTTCGCTTATGCCACAAGCGATGGGGAGCAGATCCTGCAGGATGCCGATGTCAACACCGTGGCGGTCTTGACGCGCCACCATCTGCATGCCGAGCAGACGGCAGCCGCTTTGCGCGCCGGGAAGCATGTCTGGTGCGAGAAGCCCTTGGCGCTGCGGGCGGACGAACTGGATGGACTGCTGTCGGCGCTGGCCACGGCTCCTGGCATGCTCATGGTTGGCTTCAATCGCCGCTTCGCCCCGCTTGTCGCCCGACTGCGGGACAGCCTCGGCGAGCGACGCGAGCCGATGCACCTGGCCTACCACGTGTACCCCGGACGACTCCCGCTCTCGCACTGGCTGCATGATCCGGAGCAAGGCGGGGGACGCCTTCTGGGCGAGGCCTGCCACTTCATCGACCTGATGACCCATATCGCCGGCAGCCTGCCGCAACAGGTGCACGCCGTCGGCCTGCCTGACGATGCCCGCTACCGCGACGACAACGTCGCCATCACGCTCACCTTCGCCGACGGATCCGTTGGCACCTTGAGCTACCTGGCCGCCGGCGCTCCGGAGGCTGGCAAGGAACGGCTGGAGGTCTCCACCGGTGGCCAGACGGCCGTGCTGGAGGACTTCCGCTCGCTCACCGTCTTCGGTGATGGCCGAGAGCAGACGTGGCGGAGCCGGTGGGAGACGGAGAAGGGACACGCCGAAGCATGGGCTGCGTTCGCCGATGCCATTCGCCAGGCCGGTCCCCCGCCCATCCCGTACGGGGAACTGTTCGCCGTTTCCCTGGCCTCCATCGCCGCCGTGCAGTCCTTGCGCTCGGGGGTTCCGGTCGCCGTCGACGTCCCCGGCGCGGGCTGACGCCTGAAGGGCGCCACAGTGAAGCTGCAGACGGCTCTGCTGGCGCTGCGTGAGTTGGGGCCACAGCCGTTGTGGTTGTATGCCCGCTACCGGGCTGGGCTGTGGAGCGGCGCCTACCGCCGCAGCACCCCCTGTGAGTCCTGGAGCGATCATCCACTGAGTCGCTGGCTGGTTCCTGGCGTGCCGAGCGATGCGGCCGGCTACGCAGCCTTCCGCCGCCAACACCGATTCCCGCTCGCCTCTGGCGGACACACGCTGGGCTCAGCCATGGCAGTCGCTCAGGCGGAGGGCATCCTGCGCGGCATCTTTCCGGCGTTTGGCGGTGCGGTGCATAAGCGAGGCTTCCCGCCGGAGTGGGGTGTCTTCCTGCCTCCCGCGCCCGAGGCGGCGCGGGTTGAGGCACAGGTTCACTGGTCCAAGGTCGACTTGAATGACCTGCCAGCCGACGTCAAGCTGGTCTGGGAGCTCTCCCGCTTCGGCTGGGTGCACCCCCTGGCGCGGGCCTACGCCCACACCGGAGACTCGCGCTACCCACAAGCCTGCCTGAAGCTGATCGCCTCCTGGATGGACGCCAATCCGCCCAACTGTGGCGTGCATTGGATCTCGGCTCAGGAAGTGGGATTCCGGCTGCTGGCCGCACTCTTCGGTCTGCATGCCTTCAGTGCCTGGTTGGATGATCAGCCGGAGGGCCTCGAGAAGATCGTGCGGCTCATCGCGACTCACGCCGCCGCGCATCCCGCCCACGATCCGCTATGCCCAAGCCCAGGGTAACAATCACCTGCTGATCGAGGCCGCCGCCCTGCTGACGACCGGGCTGATCTTCCCTGAGTTGCGCCAGTCGCAGGAGTGGGAGACGCTAGGGAGGCGCTGGCTGGAACGTGGGCTGCAAAGCCAATTCCTCGAGGACGGCGGTTACGTCCAATTTTCCAGCAACTACCACCGCCTGGCACTGGAGTGCGGCCTGTGGGCAGCCTGTGTGTGCGCGGCGGCAGGCAAGCCGCTTTCACCCGGCAGCCTTCAGGCACTGGCACGCGGGGCGATGTGCCTGCAGGTGCTGGTCGATGCGCCAACGGGACAGGCCAGCAACTTCGGCCCGAACGATGGCGCCCTCTTGCTTCGCCTGACGGATTGCGACCCCGGAGACTACCGTCCGGCGCTGCAGCTCGCTGGGCTGGTGCTGCGCGGTGAGCGACTGTATCCACCTGGAGCATGGGATGAAGCCGGCGGGTGGCTGGGCGTGGCACCCGACGCGGCCAAGCCATCCCTTCCACACCGCGCGCGCCGTACCCGGGCAGGGGATGCGACTGGCCATATCCTCCCGACAAGATTGGACTTCCCGCAGGCCGGCCTGTACCGCCTGGAGGGGCAAGACAGCTGGGCTCTGCTGCGCTGTGCCCGCTTCCGCAGCCGCCCCGGGCACTCCGACCAACTGCACCTGGACCTGTGGTGGCGGGGCTCTGCGCTCGCCTCCGATGCCGGGACGTATCTCTACAATGCCGCGCCGCCCTGGGACAATGGATTGGCCGGCACGGCGCGTCACAACACGATCGTCGTCGACGGCCAGGATCCAATGCTGCGTACGGGTCGCTTCCTTTGGCTGCGCTGGGCGCAGGGTCGAGCGCTGGGGCAGTGGCGCTCGCCGGGCGGTGAGGGGCAGCTCCTGGCGGTTGAGCATGATGGCTACCGAAAGAGCGGCGTTGTGCATCGGCGGAGCGTGCTGCACTTCGCGCCGGACCAATGGTGGGTCATCGACGATCTGATTGGCCAGGGTGAGCACGCAGTGTGTTTGACTTGGCGCCTGCTGGATGGCCCCTGGCGAGCCGAGGAGGACGGCGCTAGTCTGCCCACCAATGTTGGACGCCTGGCTGTGCACCTGGATGGACCGGTGGGATCGATGCAGCTCCACCGCGCCGGACGGCGCTTGAGCGGGGATCGGGGAGCGGCTGAGGCGACTCGGGGCTGGGTATCGCCGACCTACGGGCTTCTGCGGCCGGCAGTGGAGCTGGTCGTGCGCGCCAAGGGACCCATGCCCCTGCGGCTGATCACGCGTTTCGATCTAGGGGATGCCCAGCCAGGGGAACCGCGGATCGCCTGGCGGGAGGTGGGTGCCTCCCCGCCGTTGAGCGCCATTGAACGTGGGCGTTTCCGCTGGGAGCCGTGACGTGCGCATCCTGCTGATCCATCAGGCATTCGCCGCGCTGGGTGAGCCCGGCGGGACCCGGCATCACGAGTTCTGTCGCTGGCTTGCCGGGCAGGGACATGCGGTCACGGTCGTCACCGGCCGCGTGAGCTACCTGACCGGTCAGCCTGTCTCCTTGCCGGCGGTGCCGGAGGAGGAGACCGACGATGCCGGTGTGCGCATCGTCCGCTGCTGGAGCTACCGCTCCTACCACCGCTCCTTCGTTCATCGAGTGCTGAGCTTCCTCTCCTTCATGCTCACTTCGCTCGTCGTTTCGTTGCGGCAGGGCCCGCTGGATGTCGTGTGGGGGACCTCGCCGCCGCTGATGCAGGGCGGGACGGCCTGGGCCGTTGCCCGGCTGCGGCGTGCTGCGTTTGTGTTCGAGGTGCGCGATCTGTGGCCGGAGTTCGCCATCGCCGTCGGCGTCCTGCGCAACCGGCTGCTGATCCGTCTTTCGCTCTGGCTTGAGGGGTTCCTCTACCGCAGGGCGGATGCGCTGGTGGTCAACTCGCCGGGCTTCGTGGAGCATGTCCAGCGGCGCGGGGCGCGCCAGGCCCAGCTGATCCCCAATGGTGTCGATGTGGAGATGTTTCGGCCGGGAGAGCAGGGTCGGGGATTCCGCCAGGCGCACCGCCTTGCGGAATGCTTCGTGGTGCTGTACGCCGGGGCACATGGGCTGTCGAATGACCTGGGGATCGTGCTGGACGCCGCGGCTCAGCTTCGCAGCCATCCGGAGATCGCCATTGTCCTGTTGGGCGATGGGAAAGAGAAGCCCGAGCTGATGGCGCGTGCCGCCGCCGAGGGGCTGGGCAATGTGCACTTCGTCGCGCCGCTGCCCAAGCGTGAGATGGCAGAAGCCTTGGCGGCGGCGGATGCCTGCCTGGCGATCCTCAAGCCGCTGGCCGCCTATCGGACGACCTACCCGAACAAGGTGTTCGACTATATGGCAGCCGGCAAGCCGACGATCCTGGCGATCGATGGCGTGATTCGGCAGGTGGTGGAGGAGGCCGATGCCGGGGTCTTTGTCCCGCCCGGCGATGGGGACGCTCTGGCCGGGGCGATCCTGCGCCTGACGGCGGATAGCGAGGCGTGCCGGCGCATGGGCCTGGCGGCGCGCCGTGCGGCCGAGCGCTCCTTTGACCGCAAGCAGCTGGCGGCCCGGCTGTTGCAGGTGATGGTAGCAGCCCGTTCGGGCCGCCCAACGAGGGAGCCGCGGTGAGCGCCTCACTCTTCCCGCCTGGCGTGCCTCGGCGCAAGCGCCTGTTCGACCTGATTGCCGTATCCCTCGGCCTGCTTGTGCTGTGGCCGTTCCTCGGCCTGCTGGCGCTCTGCGTGTGGATCGGCTTCGGCCGACCGGTACTCTACCTCCAGCTGCGGCCTGGCTACCGGGCGCGTTCCTTCAGGCTGATGAAGTTCCGCACAATGACCGCTGCGCAGGACGCACAGGGCCTGCTGTTGCCCGACGCCGAGCGGCTGACCCGCCTGGGGAGATTCCTGCGCTCGTACAGCCTGGATGATCTGCCCAACGTGTGGAATGTGCTGCGGGGAGAGATGAGCCTGGTGGGCCCCCGTCCGTTGCTGATGCAGTATCTGGAGCGCTACACGGCCAAGCAGGCGCGGCGGCATGAGGTTCTCCCTGGAATCACCGGCTGGGCGCAGGTGAACGGGCGAAATGCGTTGGATTGGGAGGAGCGCTTCCGCCTGGACGTGTGGTATGTCGACCATTGGTCGCTCGGCCTGGACCTGAGGATCCTGTGGATGACCGTGGCCAAGGTCCTTCGGCGGGAGGGGATCAGCCAGCCCGGGCATGCCACATCGGAGGAGTTCCGGGGAGACTCGCACTAAGGGATCCCCATATGCGGGGGTCCTACCCCCCTTTATGACCCGAAACAGGGCTTTCCAGCGCTTGCGGGGATATTCAATCGCAAGTAGGATGAATTTGTGCGGAAGCCTGCACAACCGGGCCGACCAGGAGGTGAGGAACGATGAAACCAGAACTTGAGTTCTATGACGTCAAATCCAAGTCCAAGTTCAAGAGCACGGACTGGCGCATCGAGATGAAGCCGAACAAGAGCCGAACCCAGTACTTCGCCGTCTCGAAGGTTCCGAATGCCACCCACGAAGCGTGGAAGATCGTGAGCGAGGTTTTCGGCAAAGAGAACGTGTGAGCGGCGCCTGAAGTCATGGGAAGCTCCGCACACTGTGCCGCCCCGGAAACGGGGCGGCACAGTCTCCCCCGCCAGAAGGCGCCAGGGGGACGACAGGGGGTGTGGGCGCCGTCCGTCCGGCTAGGTTCGGCTGCCCCGCTGAGACGCCTGGCAGGGCAGCGATGTTATGATTGCGCCTGTCGGGCGGCCGCCGCCCCCCGGGCACCCCGCAACGATGCCTGCCGAATTGACCCCCGCTGAGCTGTACCGTCAGATGCTGCGCATCCGTCGTTTCGAGGAGACGGTGCTGGCGGCATTTCCACGCGGTTGGTTCTACGGCACCACCCACACTGGGATCGGCCAGGAAGCGAACGCGGTTGGCGTGCTGGGTCTGCGCAAGCCGGGCGAAGTGGTGGTCAGCAACCACCGCTGCCATGGGCATTACCTGGCGTACGGCGGGTCGATGACGGCGCTGGCGGCCGAGTTGATGGGGCGGGCAACCGGTGTGTGCGGTGGGCGTGGCGGAAGCCAGCACCTGATCGACGGGGACTTCTACGCCAGCGGCGTTCTGGGCGGGACGCTGCCGCTGGCTGTGGGCATGGCACTGGCCGAGCGGCGACGCCGGCAGCTGGTGATCGTGTTCCTTGGGGACGGTGCCCTAGGCGAGGGCGCGGTGTATGAGTCGCTGAACCTGGCCGCTCTGTGGAGCCTGCCGGTCTACTTCATCGTCGAGAACAACCGCTACGCACAGACCACCCCAATCCACCTCCACCTGGCCGGCGAGATCCCCGCTCGGTTTGAGGCCTTCGGCATTCCGGTGGAGGAGTGCGACACGACCGATGTGAGCGAGGTCGGCGACCTGGCGGAGGCGGGGTTGGGCCGCCTACGCCGCGGGTCGGGACCGCAGGCGCTGGTGCTCCACACCTACCGCTTCTCGCCGCATTCGAGGGGCGACGACCTGCCGCGACCCGCAGGAGATCGAACGCTTCCGCCAGCGAGATCCGTTGTTGGTGCAGGGAGCGCGGCTGCGCCCGGGGGACCGACGCTCGATTGAGGCCGAGGTGGAGCAACAGGTGCGGGAGGCGTTCGAGGCAGCCCTGGCGGCGCCAGAGGCCGACCCCGCCTCCCTCACGCCAGCGCTGGAGAACGGCGCATGACCACCGTAGTGGCATCGCTCAACCAAGCCCTTCGGCGCAGCCTGGCTTCCTCGCTGGAAGTGATGGTGTTAGGGGAAGACGTGCTTGACCCCTACGGAGGCGCCTTCAAGGTAACCCAGGGCCTGTCCTCGGCCTACCCGCAGCGCGTCCTGACGACGCCGGTGTCGGAGGCGGGCATCGTTGGTCTGGGCGTGGGCATGGCGCTGCGCGGGCTGCGGCCCGTGGTCGAGATCATGTTCGGGGACTTCCTGATGCTGGCGGGGGATGCGCTGGTCAACCATGCGGCAAAGTTCCGCTGGGTAAGCAACGATCGGGCGCGGGTGCCGCTCGTGGTTCGCACGCCGATGGGAGGACGCCGGGGCTACGGTCCGACGCACAGCCAGTCGCTGGAGAAGCACCTGATGGGCGCTGCCGGGCTCAGAACCGTGGCGGCCTCGGCACTGCTCGACCCCGGTCCGATGCTGGAAGCTGCTATCCTTAGCGACGACGATCCAACCCTGTTTGTCGAGCATAAGCTGCTGTATGCGCAGGAGATCGGCGCCAGCCTGGACGGCGGCGACTACCTTGTGGAGTCCGCTGGCGAGCGCTACCCTTCGCTGACCGTGCGGCTGGCCGGGGCGCCGGCGCCCCGGCTGACGGTGGCCAGCTATGGCTACACGGCCGGCCTGGCTTTGGAGGCGATCCGCCGCCTGGCGTATGAGCATGAGGTGTTTGCTGAGTTGGTCGCTTTCACGCAGTTGATCCCGCTTCGCCTGGAGCCCCTGGCGCAGAGCGTGCGCCAGACCCGAGCGCTACTCACCCTCGAGGAAGGCAGCGGCGTGCTGGGTTGGGGGAGTGAAGTGGTCTCGGCGATGCTCGAAGAGCTGGGTCCGGTGTTTCAGGCGCGGCGAGTGAGCGCCCGCCCGCTGCCAATCCCGGCCAGCCTGCCGCTGGAGCAGGCAGTCCTGCCGCAGGTTGACGATCTGATGCGCGCTGCGCTTTCGCTGAACGAGCAGGATCGCGGTGGGCCGACGAGGCGCTCGAATGGCTGACGCCATTGCCGTGACCATCCCCCTGGTCAACCCCAATGAGCCCGAAGCGCGCCTGGTGATGTTGGCGGTGCGCAACGGCCAGGCGGTTCGAGTGGGTGAGCCGATGGCGATGCTGGAGACGACCAAGGCAGCGCATGAGCTGGTCGCGGAACAGGCGGGATTCATTGCGGGGCTGCATGCCGAGGTGGGGGCGAGCCTGCGCGCCGGTGAGGTGCTGTGCTGGATCGCCGAGGCGGCGGACTGGCAGCCGGGGGAGGTATTCCCTCAGGCCGAAGCGCCGCTCGAGGGCCGGCGGGCCACCGCCCCGGCAAGACGGGCCGCCGACCAGGCCGGCATCGACCTGGCGCAGTTCCCGCCCGATCGCCTGATCACCGAAGAGATGGTGCTGGCTCGCCTTGCCGCCGGCCGCCGGGTCGACCTACCGGCCGGTCCATTCGGTGAGGCGGACCTGGTGGTGTACGGCGGCGGCGGGCATGGCAAGTCGCTGATCGAGTTGATCCGCACGGTCGGCCTGTACCGGGTGGTTGGCATCATCGATGATGGCCTGGCGCCGGCGAGCACGGTGTTGGGCGTGACGGTGCTTGGCGGCGGCGAGACGCTCGCCGAGCTGCACCGCCGCGGGCTGCACCTGGCGGCGAATGCCGTCGGAGGCATCGGCGATGTGCGCAGCCGGATCCAGGTCTTTGAGGCGCTGCGCCAGTCGGATTTCGAGTGCCCGCCGTTGATCCACCCGACGGCCTGGCTGGAATCGACGGCACAGGTGCAGCCTGGCGCGCAGGTGATGCCGCTGGCTTACGTCGGGAGCGAAGCCGTCGTCGGACGGGGCGTGATCGTCAACACCTCGGCCGTCGTTTCGCACGATTGCCGCCTGGGTGACTACGCCAACGTCGCTCCGGGGGCGCTGCTGGCCGGAGGCGTGGAAGTGGGTGAGGCGGCGCTGATCGGCATGGGGGTGACCGTGCATCTCGGGGTGCACATCGGCCGCCATGCTCGCTGCGGAAACGGCTCGGTGATTGCCGCAGATGTTCCTGAGGGCGGCTTGGTGCGCGCCGGCAGCGTCTGGCCGGAGAGGAAGGTCGGGTGAGCTACAAGGTCGCCATGTCCTCGCCGGACCTGAGCGAGGTGGAGCGCCAGGCGGTAGCCGAAGTGTTGCGGACGCCTCGCCTCAGCATGGGCCCGCGGCTGGAGTCCTTCGAGGGCGCCATCGCCGACCGAGTGGGGCTGCGCCATGCGATCGCCGTCAACTCCGGCACGGCCGGCCTGCACCTGTGCGTGCGGGCGGCCGGGATCGGCCAAGGCGATGCGGTCATCACCAGCCCGTTCTCGTTCGTCGCCTCCTCCAACGTCCTGCTGTACGAGCGGGCCGTGCCGATCTTCGTCGACGTCGACCCGGTTACCGGCAACCTCGATCCGGCGCAAGTGGCTGCCGCTGGGGCCGACCTGGCACAAGGTGGACGGCAGGCAGAGCGCTGGCTACCGCGGCGCGGCGCCGAAGGCTGGACGAGCCTGCGCGGCCTGCTCACGGTCGATGTCTTCGGCCAGCCGGCCGACCATGAGCCGCTTGCTGCCACGGCGCGCCAGCACGGGCTGACCCTGATCGAGGATTCGTGCGAGGCGCTCGGCGCCAGCTACAAAGGCCGCCCGGCCGGCACGCTGGGCGACATCGCCGTCTTCGCCTTCTACCCCAACAAGCAGATCACCTCCGGCGAGGGCGGCATGGTCGTCACCGATCGCGACGACCTGGCGAACATGGTGCGAGCCCTGCGCAACCAAGGGCGGGCACCCGGCGACACCTGGCTGGACCACACCTACCTTGGCTACAACTACCGGATGGACGAACTCAATGCCGCGCTAGGCTATGCCCAGATGACTCGCCTGGACGAGCTGATGGACAAACGCGAGGCTGTTGCCCGCTGGTACGCCGAACAGTTGGCGAGCATACCCGGTGTCGAGGTGCCGGTTGTGGTGCAGAACACCACCCGCATGAGCTGGTTCGTGTATGTGGTGCGCTTCGATCCGGAAGTCGATCGCGACGCGCTGATCCATCGCCTGGACCAAGAAGGGATTCCCAGCCGACCGTACTTCAAGCCGATCCATCTGCAGCCGTATGTCCAGCAGCGCTTCGGCACTCTGGCCGGCGACTTCCCGGTCGCCGAGGATCTGGGTGCGCGCGGGCTGGCGCTGCCGTTTTCGGGCGTGATGCGGCAAGATGAAGTGTCGCTGGTCTGTGACACGCTGCGCAAGGTGATCGGCTAGCGGGTTGAAGAGCAAGCGCGCTCCGCTCCAGCGCGCGCCTCGAACGTTGGGCGAGCGCCGTCGGCCATGGTTTGACACTCCGATGGGGAGGCAGGATGGTATCGCAGGCTCCGTGAGCCGGTGAATGGGCTGACGCACTTAGGGGCGGCCATCGCCGCAGCCGTCGGCCTCGTCCTCCTCGTCCTGCTTGCGGGGGACAGCCCTCTGAAGCTTGCTGGGTTCACCGTGTACGGGCTGGCATTGATCCTGATGTTCTCGGCCAGCACGGCCTACCACCTCGTCAGCGCCGGCCCCAGGGCAATGGCCTGGCTACGCAAACTCGACCACACAGCGATCTACCTTCTCATCGCCGGGACATACACCCCCATCTGCTTACACTACCTAACGGGGCTGTGGCGATGGCTTCCCCTGGTGATCGTCTGGTCGCTCGCCATCATTGGGATCACCGTCAAGCTTTTCGTCATCGCGGCACCGCGCTGGGTCACAGCAGGGGTCTACCTTCTGATGGGGTGGCTGGCACTCGCCGGGGTCCGGGAGATCGTCGCATCGATTCCGGGGGGTGCGCTTCTGTGGTTGGTCCTCGGCGGCCTGTTCTTCACTGGCGGAGCTGTGATCTACATTCTGAAGAGGCCCGATCCGCTCCCGGGGATCTTCGGCTTCCACGAGATCTGGCATGTGTTCGTGATCCTCGGGGCCCTGAGCCATTTCATTGTCATGGCGGCGTATGTCGGGACATCCGGGCCAGGCTGACTGCCGGGTTTCCGCTCGCCGGACGGCTCGCTGATTCCGACGCCTCTGGCGGGCGAACAGAGCATGTGGGTTGGCCTGCCGCCCGGCCGGTAAGGGCATGGTGGCTAGTCCGCGCCGCCTACCGGCTTCGGTCAGGGCCAACCGCGTGCACGGAGCCGCCTGTAGCCGAGCGATCGTGCAACAATCCGCCGCGGCACCGATCGCGCAGCACGCGCTAGCGTAGCGCTCACCCAGCGCCCCGAAGCGTAGCGGAGGAGAGGGCAGGGCACGGGACGAGCGGAGAGGGGGGTTGTCCGGGCCCGCTTGGGCAAAGCGGGATCCCAGCCTCGGCCGCAGGGATGGGTCTTCGAGAGGAAGAAGCAAGAGGGCCTGAGCATTGCTCAGGCCCTGGGTCTTCTCGCTGAAATCGGCGTCAGCGAACCTGCCGCCAGTTGACCAGGATCAGATTCTTCTGGCAGTCTTCGTAGGTAGTGAGGAAGTACTTGTCGGACAGCGCCAAGCCCGCCGTGTCGCGCAGCTGGACCCACAGCGTCTTGTCGCTGGCGATGGGCCGGTCCGACAGGTTGAACACATAGCCCGCCGGGCCAAGCTGCGTGGCGCTGCCCGAGAGTGTGTCCAGGCTGACTGGCAGGCCGCCGAGCTGGCCTTCCAGATGTACGGTCTGCAGGGCAAACGGCGCTCCGTTGAGGTCGAAGACCTGACCACCGACGCCCATCCATTTGCAGGCAGCGTCGTTGGCGATATTGGCGATGGCGTACGGAGCCGGCTGGACGTTGAACGGGAACCCGGTCGGAGAGACAGGGACCGTCGCCGTCGCCGTGGCGGTGGCGGTCGGCGTGTCGGTTGGGATCGGCGTCTCGGTGGGCGTCGGGGTCCAGGTCGCGGTCGCGGTCCAGGTCGGCGGCAGGTAGATCTCAGGCGTGTTGGTTGGGGTCGGCGGACCGAGCGTCGGCGGCAGTGTCGGCGGCGGGTAAGGATTCATCGGCGTCTGGGGGTTGATGAACAGCGAGAGCACGATCAAACCGACGACGAGCGTCGCCCCCAGCACGACCAGCGTCAGGCAGTTCAGGATCAGGCGACCCAGACTGAATTCCCCGCTGCTCTGTGCATCCGAATCCATGACGGCTGACTCCTCTCGCACGGCGCCGGCTGGTTCTGGCTAGCCGGTGTCGACCAGAATGATGATCTCGGTGTCCTTGCGGCGCAAGTCCAGCCAGTCCTCCACAGCCTTGAGGCGCAGGCGGCGGCTGGCCTCCGGGCTGAGCAGGTGCTGGCCCCGATCGAGTACTTGCAGTACATGGTACCCCAGGCGGGATGAAATGACCTCGGGGCTCACCTCGCCGGGCTGCAGCGAGAAGGCCGCCTGCTCCACCTCGGGCGAGGCCAGGTAGTCGCGCGGGAACCACCCCAGGTCACCCCCGCCGGGCCGCGTGCTCAAATCGAGCGAGTAGGTGGCGGCCAGCACGCCAAAATCGGCGCCGCCGGCGAGCTGCTCGAGCAGCGCCTCGGCCTCCTGGCTGCTTCCGACCAGGATGTGCCGGGCACGGACCTGTTCGACGGACTCCGGCACGGAGCCGGCGATCTGGTCGACCATGCGCTGGGCCTGCATCTCCTCCCTCAGAGTGGCCAGAAAGCTGTCGGTCGTGTAGCCGTTGGCGGCCAGCCATGCGGCTAGTGCTTCTTGCCCGCCGCTCTCTTCGGCCAGCGCTTGCAGGCGGATCTCGACCTCGGCCGGGGTGATGCTCATCCCGGACAGGCCGGCGCCGCGATCGAGCAAGCGGCGATCGATCAGCGCCTGCAACACGCGCTGGCGGTAGTCGGGATCGGATGCAAGGTCAGTGCCAAGCTCGGCCTGCGCCTGCTCGAAGCGCCGCAGCTCCTCTTGGTAGCTGGAGAGCAGGATCAGCTCGCCGCCCACCGAGGCCGCGGCCGGCTCCGGTGTGGGCGTCGGGGGAGATGGGGTGGCGGTGGGCGGGACGGGGGTCGGGGTAGGCCCGAGGCCGATTGCCTGGCAACCGCACAGCGCCAGCGCGCCCAGACCGATGGCAATTCGGGTGCCGAAGGACATGCTGCCGGGGATTATACCCATGCCTGGCCGCCCTGCCGGTGGGGCGGCC
Organism: uncultured Chloroflexia bacterium; assembly: GCA_963789825.1. Classification (GTDB taxonomy): domain Bacteria; phylum Chloroflexota; class Anaerolineae; order Anaerolineales; family E44-bin32; genus PFL42. The sequence goes on along the minus strand of CAWBME010000011.1, from coordinate 217,364 downwards.
GCCTGTCAGCCGGAGGCGCCTGCCGAAGTCGAGGTGAAGACGAAGATCATCGGCTGGCGCTTGGTGGACTGATAGAACAGGCGGGACAGGTCTTTCTCAATGCGTGTCTTCAGATCGCCGTTGGGCGCCTCGCGCGTCAGCTCGTGGATCCGGGTGCGCGCCAGCTCGAAGAGCTGCTCCGCGTCGCGCAGGAAGACAAAGCCCTTGGAGACAATCTCGGGTTCCTGTAGCAGCCGCCCGCTTTGGCGGTCAAGGTGCAGGTGTACGGCGACGAACCCGTCGCGGGCCAATGCCTCGCGCTCGCGCAGCACGGTCGGCCCGATGTCTCCGACGCCTGAGCCGTCGACGAACACATAGCCGCCGGGAATGCGCTCCCCGACCTGCATCACGCCGTTGCGAAACTCGATCACCGTCCCGTTCTCGATCACGGCGATGTTCTCCCAGGGAATGCCGGTCTGGTTGGCGAGCGAGGCGTGCTGGTGCAGGTGGCGTAGTTCGCCGTGGATGGGGATGAAGTACTTGGGGTGCACCACCTGCTGCAGCAGCTTCATCTCCTCTTGACTGGCGTGGCCGGAAACGTGGACCGGGGCGATGGCGTTGTAGATCACGCTGGCGCCGCGCTGCAGCAGGCGGTTGATCGTACGGTGCACCATCTCCTCGTTGCCCGGAATTGGGTGGGACGAGAGGATCACGGTGTCGCCGGTGCGCAGGTCGAACTGGCGGTTGGTACCGGTGGACAGCCGGCTGAGGATGGAGCTGGGCTCACCCTGGGTGCCGGTGCACATCAGCACGACCTTGGAGGCCGGCATCGACAGCGCCTGATCGAGGGGAACGATCAGTTCTTCGGGGATATCCAGATACCCCAGCTTGCGGCTGATGCGCACGTTCTCCAGCATGCTGGCCCCGACGAAGGCCATCACCCGCCCGTGGTTTGCGGCGGCCTTGGCCGCCTGGGCCATGCGCGAGATCAACGAAGCGAAAGTACCGACCAGGATGCGCCCGGCAGCCTCGCGAAAGACGGCGTCCAGGGCGGGATCGATGACTGCCTCGGACGGCGTCCATCCAGGAGTGTCGGCGTTGGTCGAGTTGGCCAGCAGCGCCAGCACGCCCCGCCCGCCCAATTCGGCTAGCTTGCCGAAGTCCGTCGGCCAGTTGTCCACCGGCGTTTGATCGAACTTGAAGTCGCCGGTGTGCACGATCAGCCCGGCGGGCGTGGTGATGCCCAGGCCGACGCAGTCAGGGATCGAGTGACACACGTGGAAGAACTCGACCTCGAAGGGGCCGATGTGCGCCAATCCGCCGGCCTCCACCGTATGCAGGTCGGCCTTCTGCAGCATGCCGCCGCGTGAGAGCTTGACTTCTAGCAGGCCGCGGGTCAGGGGAGTGGCGAAGATTGGTGCGTTGATCTCCTCCAGCACATGGCGGATGGCGCCGGTGTGGTCCTCGTGGCCATGGGTGACGATGATGCCGCGCACCTTGTCGCGTTTGTCCAGCAGGTAACGGAAGTCCGGGATGACGTAGTCGACGCCCAGCATGTCGTTCTCGGGGAACATCAAGCCGGTGTCCACGATCAGGATGTTGTCCCCGTATTCGATGGACATCATGTTCTTGCCGATTTCGCCGAGGCCGCCCAACGGAACCAGTCGTAGCGGTTTCTCACTCATGTGTCTGCCTTGTGCATCTTGCGGGAATGGCGCGGCGACGTCCCGGCTGCCAGGTGCGGGCGGTCTGCGGGCGAAGCCTGCGGGTCGGCGGGCATCAGTTCAGGCGGGCGACGTCGGTGGCTTGTGGGCCGCGTACGGTCTGTTCGAGGAAGAAGGCCACCTGGTCGCCAGGCGCCAGGAAGGGCGCGCCGGAACCGGTGAGTGCCGAGTAGTGGACGAAGACGTCCTCGCCCTCCTCACTGTTGATGTAACCGTAGCCTTTGGAGCCATCAAAGCACCGGACGGTGCCGGTCGTGCGCTTGGACACGCGGGGATCCCCAGGATCGCTATGGAATGGATGTCGACGCAGTGTAGCACAGCGATGGCCGAGCGTCAATGCGGGCCAACTCGCCCCTCGGCGCCTGGCAAGCTGGAAGCGGGGGTGGCGCACCCACGATGACGGCTCACGCGAGCTCCCCACGCGAGGGCTGTCAGGCTGCGCTGGGCGCGGCGGATCCGGACCGCGGCCCCCACCCTCCAAGGGGGAGTGGATTTGCATGCTCCCTCGCTCGGCGAGAAGGGCCGCGACCCGCCCGGCCGCTGGACCGCCCGGCGCTTGACGGGAGGCGGGGATGGCCTATACTCAGGCCAAACCGAAGACACGTGAGCCGGGGTGGCCTTGCGCCCGGATGCGCAGGCCGTCAATGGGGAAGCCGGTGACCCCGAAAGGGGTAGTCCGGCGCTGTCCCGCAACTGTAGGCCCGGAGGCTGCTGTCGCAGCCGCTGGGCGAGCCAGGATACCCGCCCCTGCTCTCGCGCTGAGATGCCTTCCGCGGAGAGGAGGTGGCGCCGATGGATCATGCCCTCAAGCCTTCCTGACCCTCCTTCCAGGAAGGCTTCTTGATTCGACGAACCGTGACGATCGCTTGCTGAGAGGAGCACAACCCCATGCGTCGATTCTTCCTGTCGCTGGCCGTGGCGCTGCTGGCCGCCTTCGGCTCGGCGACTGCCCAGGCCCAGACCCCCCACGAACTCGATCAGGCCCTCACCTGGCTGCGCGCCCAGCAGCAGCCGGATGGAGGATTCTCCAACGGATTCGCGCCTGGCAGCGATCCGGGCACAACGGCTGACGCGGTGCTGGCAATCGCCGCCGGCGGACAGGATCCGGCGGCGTGGAGCGCGGGAGCAGCGACCCCGCTGACCTACCTCGAAGCGGCGGCGAGCAGCCAGCCGATGCCTGCTGGCCTGGCCGCCAAACTGACGCTGGCCGCAGTAGCAGCCGGCCTGGACCCGGCTGGTCTGGGTGGGGTCGATTTGAAGACGGTCCTTGAGGGCAGCTTCAACGCGGCGACTGGACTCCACGGCAGTGGGCCGTATGACAGTGCGTTGGCGATGCTGGCGCTGCACACCGCCGGGCGCGCCATCCCGGCACAGGCTGCCGATGGCTTGCTGGCTTACCGGCTGGATGACGGCTCGTTCTCCTTCAACGGAGACAAGACGCCAGGCGCTGGGGATTCGAACACCACCGCCCTCGCCGTCCAGGCCCTGGTTGCCTCCGGCCGAATGGACGCCGTCGCTCCTTCCATCGCCTACTTCCGTGCAACGCAGAATCCCGATGCTGGGTGGACCTATCAGAAGCCGAGCGCCTTCGGCGAGGCAACCGATGCCAACTCAACCGCCCTGGTGATGCAGGCGTTGGCGGCCGCCGGTGAGGAAGCCGCAGACTGGGGAGATCCCGTCCAGGCGCTGCTGGCGTTGCAGTTACCCAGCGGAGCGTTCAGCTTCAACGCCGCCACCTCGTCCGAGAACCTGCTGGCCACAGTGCAAGCCGTGCCCGCGCTCGCCGGCGTCGCCCTCACGGATGTCGGGCGCTTGACGGCAGACGACGCCGGTCCACCCACCGCCGGGTGGCTGGACGCACGGCTGGTCGTCGGCACGTTGGTGGCGCTGGGGATGATCTTGATCGGCGCGGCGCTGATTGCCCATCGCAGGCAACGCCCCGCATGAGCCTGGACATCTGGGGCAGGCCATGCGACTGCATCCGGTAACGTGGATCCTATGGACGATGGCCGCCACGGTGGTGGCCTTGATCGTACGCCATCCGGTATACCTGTTGATCGTGGCACTGGCCGCGATCGCGGTGCGAGCTCGCGCCAGCGGTGGCCGTACTTTGATGGGGGACGCGCGCCTGGGATTGAGCCTGCTGCTGATCCCGGCATTGTTCAACCTGGCCTTCAGCCGGGTGGGGCAGACCGTGCTGCTGGACCTTCCCTTGCCGCTGATCGGGGGTCCCTACACGCTGGAGGCGTTGGTGTATGGGCTCTCCGCCGGCGTTCAGATCGCGGCGATGATGTTGGTCGTGCTGGCAATGAGCCTGGTCGTGCGGCCGACCGACTTGCTGCGACGCATGCCGTCCGGCCTGGGTCAGGTCGGCATGAGCGCCTCGATGGCGATCAGCTTCGTGCCTCAGGTGCGAGAGTCGTTCGCCTCGATCCGCGAGGCCCAATGGATTCGCGGGCGGGAGATTCGCGGCGTGCGCGACCTGGCGCTGGTGGTGCACCCGATCCTGGTGTTGAGCCTGGAGAGGGCGCATGCCAACGCCGAAGGGCTGGCCGCCCGAGGCTGGGGAGCCCGGCGGCGCTCCAGCCGGCGCCGGCGCCTGACCAGCCTGAGCCTGCTGGGTGTGGCGGCCGGGCTGGCCTGGTGGAGCGTAGCGCCGACCGCGCGCCTGGCCGGGCTTGGGCTGGCACTGGTGTGTGCGGCTGCGCTGTTGCTTGAGTGGCGCACCGAGGGCACCCATGCCCGCTATCGGCCGGAGACCTGGCAACGAGTTCGACAGCCTGGTCGTCGGAGTCGTGCTGGGTAGCTTGTCGGTGTTTCTCTTGATGATGGCCGTCGCCCCGGAATGGATCACCTATACGCCGTATCCGACGATCAGCCTGCCCCAAGTGGCTCTGCCCCTGGCTGTGGCGGCGGCCTGCCTGGCTATCCCGGCTGTGTTTGCGCGTCATGATCCGCATTGAACGTCTGACGTACACCTACCCGGAGGGAAGCCGGCCAGCGCTGCAGGATGTCGGGCTGGAGGTGCAGCCTGGGGACGGGCTGCTGCTGACGGGCGCCTCAGGTTCGGGGAAATCCACGCTGCTGTGGTCGCTGAACGGGCTGGTGCCTCACTTCTACGGCGGCCGCTTTGCCGGCCGCGTGCACGTGGCCGGCCTGGATACCCGCCAATCTCTTCCGTCGGCGCTGGCGGCGCGCGTGGGAACGGTCTTCCAGGAGCCGACCTTCCGCTTCATCACCTCGACCGCCGGCGATGAGATCGCCTTCGGACTTGAGCTGGCGGATCTGCCGACCGCGGAGATCCGGCGCCGGGTGCAGGAGACGCTCGAGCGCCTGCAGATCGGCGAGGTGCGTGACCGGCCGCTGGACCGCCTGTCCGGCGGTGAGCAGCAGCGGGTGGCGATTGCCGCCGCCCTCGCCCGCCAGCCGCAGGTGTTGTTGCTCGACGAGCCAACCTCCCAGCTGGACGTGTTTGGCGCCGCCTCGCTCGTCGAGTGGCTCACAGACCTGCGGCGCGAGCTTGGGCTGACGACGCTGATTAGCGAACACCGGCTGATCCGCCTGATCGAATCCGTAGACCGCATGGCGTACCTGGCGCCGGATGGGCGACTGGTGGCATACGGTGAGCCGCAGGTCGTCCAGGGATCGATGCCCTATGCCTTGCCGGAGCTGGAGGCGGCGCGCCGGCTGGGCCTGGCGTGGGACCACGGCGCGGCGGCGAGGGAGGTGCTGCGCCAATGCTTGCTGCGCCTGCCGCCCCCGGTCGCCTCCGACCAGCCCGGAGAGAGTTCTGCTGCAGGGGTCCGGCCTGCAGCTCGGCTACAATGGCCGGGCTGTCTTGCGGGGCATCGACCTCGAGGTGGGCCGAGGCGAGGTCCTGGCGGTGCTCGGCCGGAACGGCTCGGGCAAGACCTCTCTGCTGCGCGGCCTGATGGGGCTGGAGCGCCTTCAGGCTGGCGAAGTGTGGCTCAATCGCCAGCGGATCGACCAGCTGTCGGTTGTGACGCGCTCCCGGGAGCTGGCGTTCGTCCCGCAGTGGCCGGCGGCCTTGCTGTTCGGCGAGAGCGTGCGGGCTGAGCTCGATCTGACGCTGGCCAACCACGGCCTGCTGCAAGAGCCGCCGGTCGCTCCCGGCGAGCTGCTCGAGCGCCTCGGCCTGACGGCAGTCGCCGAGCGTTCGCCGCGCGACCTGTCGGCCGGGGAGCGCCAGCGGGCGGCGCTGGCGGCGGTAATGGTCGCTGGGCCGCGGCTGCTGTTGTTGGACGAGCCGACGCTGGGTGTCGACCCGCTGGCGCAGCGCAGCCTTGCCCACCTGCTGCTCGACTGGCGCCGGGACGGAATCTCGATTGTCCTGGCAACGCATGACATCGAGTTCGCCGCCCGGGTGGCCGACCGAGTGCTGCTGCTCGACGACGGGCGGGTCGTCGACCAGGGGCCGATGGCCGAGACGCTCTTTCGCCACCCGGAGCTGCGGACCTCGCTGCAACGTCTGACCGGGAGCAGCTGGCCGGCAGGCCCGGCGGACCTGCCGGCCGTCGACGAGCGGTGAGGAGGAACCAATGCCGACGTACGCCGAGGCGCAGGAGTGGAATTCGCCGGACGATCCCGTTCATGGCTGGGATCATGTGCAGCGAGTGTGTGCGCTGGCCGAGTGGCTGGCGCAACAGGTCGGCGCCGATGTCGAGATCGTACGCGCGGCAGCCTTGCTGCACGATGTCGCCGGTGCCGCGCCCGAGGCGGGGGAGGCCGAAAGCGCCGGGCGCGCGGCCCACGAACAAGCCTCGGCCGAATTCGCCCGTCATCGCCTCGCCGAGGAAGGCTGGAGCCTGCCCCGCATCGAGGCGGTGCTGCACTGCATCCGCTCCCACCGCTTCCGCAGCGCCGAGCCGCCGGCCACGCTCGAAGCGCGTGTGCTCTTCGACGCCGACAAGCTGGACGTTCTGGGCGCCTTTGGTGCGGCGCGCACCATCGCCTATGCCGTCCAGGCCGGCACGCCGATCTACGCCCGGCCTTCGGAACGCTTTCTGTCGAGCGGCGAGGTCGAGCCGGGCGAGGCCCACTCGGCGTATCACGAATACTGGTTCAAGCTGCGCAAGATCCTCGAACGGCTGCACACTGAGCCGGCGCGCGTCCTGGGGCGGGAGCGGCAGGCGGTGCTGACCGCTTTCTTTGAGGCGCTGGCAGCCGAAGCGGCGCTGGCCGAGCAGCCACCGCACCCGGGCTGATCCGCGCCGCGGCCCGCCCCGGCTGGTATCATTGCCGGTCAGAGGGCTCAAGCTTGGACGATCAACGCGTGCAGATCCTGCTGACCAATGACGACGGGATCCGTTCCCCCGGCTTGTGGGCGGCGGCTGAGGCGCTTTCTCGCCTGGGGTACGTCACGGTGGTCGCGCCGCGCGAGCAGTGGACCGGCGCCGGGCGCAGCATGCCGATCACCTCGGACGGATCGATCACCGAAGAGCAGGTAACGGTCGGCGGCAAGACCTGGAAAGTGTATGCCGTGGGCGGGACGCCGGCCCAGGCTGTACAGCATGCCGTGCTGGAGCTGACGCCCCGTCGGCCTGACCTGCTGGTGGCCGGGATCAACTATGGCGAGAACGTGACGGTCGGGGTGACGATGTCCGGCACGGTGGGGGCGGCCATGGAGGGCGCGTCCTTCAATATTCCCTCCCTGGCGATCTCCCTGCAGGTGGACAGCAGCTTCTTCCACAGCCATTCCGAAGACATCGACTTCCGCGTCGCCGCCCATTTCGCCGCCTACTTCGGCGGCTTGCTGCTGCGGTTGCCGCATGTGGCCGATGTCGACCTGCTCAAGGTGGATGTGCCGGCGGAGGCCACGGTCGGCACCCCCTGGAAACTCACGCACCTTTCGCGCTCGACCTACTACCATCCGGTGGCGCCGGATCGCAGCGTGCCCGGTGGAACGCAGCGGGTGGGATACCGTGTGGCTGTCGACCATGCGGCGTTGGAGCCTGACTCGGATGTGCATGCCCTGCGCGTCGAGGGCTGCGTCTCCGTGACGCCGATCAGCCTGGACACGACCTCTCGGGTGGATCTGCGGTCTATGGAGAGCCGGATCCGCGCCGCAGTCGTGTGAGGCACAGGCACGCCAGGGGCGACGTCAGCTACTCTGGGCTGCGGAGCTCCGCCAGCACTCCAAGCATCTCGGCATGGATGTGGCCGTTGCTGGCCACCAGCGACAGGGGAGCGCGCAGCATATCGGGAGAACCATCCAGGCGCGTGACCACGCCGCCCGCCTCCCGCACAATCACCGCCCCGGCCGCCAGATCCCAGGACTGCATCTCAAGCTCCCAGTAACCATCGAATCGGCCCGCGGCGACGTAGGCCAAGTCGAGGGCGGCGGCTCCCAGCCGGCGCACTCCGCGTGCTCGCAGGTGGAATTCGGCGAACTCGCGGAAGTTGTTGTCGGGGTTGGTCTGGATGTCGTAGCGAAAGCCGGTCACCAGCAGGCTATCCAGCAGGTTGGTGGCGTTGGAGACGTGGATCGGCCGGCCGTTCAGGCGGGCCCCTTGGCCGTGACTGGCCTCGAACAACTCGCCGCGCATCGGATCGAGGATGGCGCCGAACACTGGGATGCCCTCGAAGGCCAAGCCGACGGAGACGGCGAAGATCGGGACGCCGTGGGCGAAGTTGACCGTTCCGTCCAAGGGATCGACGTGCCAGGCCCACGGCCGGTCGGAGGCACCGCCACGCTCCTCGGCCAGTACGGCGTCGTCCGGGAAGGCGCGTTGCAGGCCGTCGACGAGCAGCGCCTCCGACAGGTGGTCGAACTGGGTCACCGGGTCGATGACGCCCTTCAGGTGGATGTCCTTCTGCTGACCGAGTCCCTGACGTAGGACTTCGCCCGCCTGGGCGATCAGTCGCAGGGCGAGCGTGCTGCGGGCGGCAACGGACTGCGGATCGGGTGAGGTCATGGGTAGGGTGGTCAGGCCGACGAGCAGCGGATTGTACCGCACACTGGCGACCCGGAAGAGGGCGAGTGGCGCCGCCCCGGCTGGGGGGAAGCTGGCCGAGCGGCGGCGCCTGAAACCAAACCTGCATATTCCTAAGATGGATATTGACAATCCTTAGGAGGATGATATCCTGGTCCAGGATAATCTAATGACATATCAACTCCTCTACGAGCGTGAGCGGAGCAGGGAATGAACAGTCTGTTGACGGTCTGCCCAGTATGTGGCGACAAGCTGGAGGTAACGCGCCTGCACTGTCGGAGCTGCGACAGTGCGCTGGAAGGTCACTTCGACACCGGCCGGCTGGGGCGGCTTTCGCCGGAACAGACGACGTTTGTCGAGACCTTCCTGCGCTGTGAGGGCAAGCTCAACCGCATGGAGCGTGAGCTCGGGCTCTCGTACCCCACACTGCGTTCGCGCCTGAGCGAGATCATTCGGCAGCTCGGCTTCCCGGTCGGCCCCGAGGCCAACGGCCTGTCGGCCGAGGAGCGGCAGCGTCTGCTCGACGACCTGGCCGGCGGACGGATCAGCACCAAGGAAGCCATGCACCTGTTGGAAGCGGAGTAAGAGGGGACGGGGAATCGATGCACACAGAACGCTTGCAGCTTGCAGCCGAGGACCGCCTGCGGGTGTCCCAGGTGAAGGGCGATCTGCGCCTGGCGGCATCGGAGGGTGCAGAACTCCGTCTCCAGGTCGGCGAGGCGGATGTGCTCAGTCTGCGGCGGCAGGCAGGCCTGGTTGAGGTCGAATGCCGCGCTGGCTGCCTGGTCTTCGTGCCGCGCGGTTGCTCGACCTCAGTCGGCAAAGTGGCTGGGGATCTGCGCGTGTTCGGCTTGCCGGCGGACCTGGAGATTGAGAACGTCGGGGGAAACCTGAACCTGCGCGAGGCGGGCTCGGTGAGCGTCGGGCGGGTGGGCGGCGATCTGGTCGCACGCAAGCTGAGCGGCCGGCTGCAGGCGACGAGCGTGGGGGGCGATGCCCAGTTGGAGGACCTGCAAGGCGACGCGGCGCTGAGCGAAGTCGGGGGTGACCTCCGCCTGCGCCACGCGGCGGGTTCGGTGGCGCTGCACGCCGGGGGCGACATCTGGCTGGAGTTCTCTCCGGCGGCGGGGACCCGCAGCTCCATTCGCGCAGGCGGAGATCTGCGCTGCGTGCTGCCGGCACATGCCTCGGTCTGGCTCGAGGTGCATGCCGGTGGCGACCTGGCCCTGCCGGTTGGCGTCGAGGCGGCGCAGCAAGAAGGCAAGACGCGCCAGCGCTTCGGCTCAGGCGAAGCCGAAATCTCTCTCGAAGCCGGGGGTGACCTGCGAGTGCAGCAGATGGGAGAGGGCGAGCGGCGAGAGATCGACGCCTTCATCGAGGAGATCCATGCCTCGGTGCGTGCTCAGGTGGAGGGGAGCATGGCGCCCGTCGCCTCGAGTTTGAAGTCCTCGAGTCCCTGCCGGATGGGGTAGCCATTTCCCGGCAGGTTCAGGAATCACTGCGCTCGGCGGGGATCGACAGACCGGCCCCCCGGCCGGAGTCAGGGGGAAGCGGGCGGCAAGCCGGGCGCGGCGGCGGTCAGCCGGAGAACGCAGAACAGATGGCGATCCTCGACATGTTGCAGGCGGGCAAGATCAACAGCCAGGAAGCCGAGCTGCTGCTGCGCGCCTTGGAGGCGGGATCTTGACCGCGGCCGCTCTGGCCGGTGTCCGGCGGGCCGCGCGCCCGAGCCTGCGGCCGGTCAACCCGCGTTCGGACATGGCCCAGGTAGCCGACCTGATTGGCCTGGCATTCCGTGGAGAACTGGACGCCGGCGGACTGCAAATGATTCGCGAGATGCGCGCCTTCGGACGGGCAGGCTGGCTCGGCTACCAACTCTCACGGCTGATGCTTCCGCCGGCGGCGCGGCCGCACGGCTTCGTCTGGCAGGAGCAGGGACACATCGTCGGCAACGCCAGCCTGCTGCCGGTGGAGGGCTATCCGCAGCGCTGGGTGCTGGCCAACGTGGCCGTCCATCCGGAATGGCGCCGGCGGGGCATCGCTCGCATGCTGGTCGTGGCCAGCCTGGCCGAGGCGGCTCGCCTGGGTGCACACCGGCTGATTCTGCAGGTGGGGCAGTCGAAGCGCGAGGTCCAGGCCCTGTATGCCAATCTGGGATTCGTCACGACCAGCGCGCGTACGCTGTGGACGCGTCCAGCCCGCCTTCCCGCGCCGCAGGGGCAGGCACCGGAAGGACCGCAGCCGCGCCTGCCAGCGGAGTGGGAAGAGCAGTGGACCTTCCTGAGGCTGCTGCATCCCGAGGGCCTGATCTGGCCGTTCCCTCCGGAGGATGACCTGTTTCGGCCAACGGGCATGAGCGCCTTCCTTGGCGCAGGGCGCGTGCGCCACTGGCTGTGGCGTCAGGATGGAGAGATCGTGGCCAGCCTGACGGCTCAGGCGCGGGCGGCATTGCAGGAATGGCGGCTGATCCTGGGCTGTGCGCCGGCCATGCGGGGCAAGCTCGAAGCGGCGATGCTGGCGCATGCCCTGGCGGAGCTCCCCTCCGATCTGCCGGCATCGCTCGACTACCCCAGCGGACCCGCCGATGCCGCCCTCGAAACGCTCGGCTTCCGCGCCGGCAGGGCGCTCACCTGGATGGCGCTCGAGCTGCCGACCGAGGCGCAGGCAGGGCAGGGATGACGAGCGAGCGAGACGCTCTCTCCATTCTGCAGGCCGTGGAAGCGGGCGACCTGGATGTTGAGCAGGCGATCCGGGCGCTCGAGTTCGGGAGAGCCGGCGAGCGCCAGCGGGACTCAGGCCGAGCCAGCCACACCGACCGCATGGTTCGTGCTGCTGGCCACGGCCATCGCGCTGACTGCGGGCGGCGGCTACCTGGGATCGCTCGGCGGCTGGTGGTGGCTGCTGGCGGTGCCGTTGCTGCTGGTGGGAGGCGCGCTGCTGCTCGTGGCGCTGGCCTCCTACCGGTCGCCCTGGCTGAGGCTGCACATTCGCTCAGCTGGGACCGACTGGCCGATCCACCTCGTGTTTCCGCTTCCCCTCGGGCTGGTGGCGCGGCTGGTGCGCCTGGTGAGCCCATTGGTGCCGCAGGCGCGCTGGCGGGGCGTCGACCAGGTGCTGCTGGCGATGGACGACGAGTTGCCGCCGGGTCACTCTCTGGTGGTCGATCTATCCGATGGGGTGGACGGCGAGCGGGTGGACATCCATTGGGATTGAGGCGGAGGCCGCCATGGCGACGACGGAAGAACGAATGAAGATCCTGAAAATGGTCGAAGAAGGAAAGATCACCGCCGAGGAGGCGGCGCGTCTGCTGACGGCATTGGCGCGTAGCGACCGCCGTCGGCCGTCTGGAAGCCAGGATGAAGCGCGTTGGCTGCGCGTGCGGGTCACCGATATGGAATCCGGCAAGCAGTCGGTGAACATCACGCTCCCGATGAGCCTGGTCAATGTCGGCCTGCGCATGGGGGCGCGCTTCGTCCCGGAGATGGATGGATTGCAGATGGAGGAGATCGCACAGGCGGTGCGTGAAGGTGCGACGGGCAAGATCATCGACATTGACGACCTCGACGAGGGACAGCACGTCGAGGTCTACCTCGACTGACCTTGCCCCGGATGGAATCGCGGCCGCGCCTCCCGATCGGGAGGCGCGGCCGTTTGCCTCGACGGAGGTTGGCTCGCCAGCCAGCGTTCTACGGGGCGGGCACGCCGAGTTCCCCCAGGATCGCGGCCAGGGTGAAGGCCGCTCCCGACACCATGAGCTTGACCGAGAGGCTCAGCACCAGCAGCACCAGAACGGCGACGACCGGAAGCAACACCGATCGCCAGCCGCGCACCTTCTGTCCTTCGCTGGCCGCCATCCACACCGCCACGAAATGGTAGAGCGTTGCCAGGAAGCGAGCCACCGGCCCCACGGGAGTGAGGGCGAGGACGCCTTGGAGCACCCAGGCAACCTGGGCGAAACCCAAGGCGCGCAGCGTCGGGCTGAAGCCCTGCCGGGCCCGCAGCACCCGACCGGCCGCAACCACGGCCAGGACGGACACCAGCCAGCTGGCGACCCGGCTCGGCAGCAGTAGTTCGTAGGGTGGTCCCATCAAGTAGCCGGCCAGCGCGGATCCCAGGATGCCGATGAGCAGAGCCGGCGCCGTCATGTAGGGGTCGTCAGCGGCGCGGCGGAAGGCCTTGCGGTCCAGCACCAGGGCGTGCAGCGCCAGCGACAGCCATTGCCCAACACGGGCCATCCCGGTCTTGATCGTGCTCCACGCCCAGTCGTCGATGGCGGGGGCTTGGGTCGGATGGGACAGCCGGAGGCAGGCCTCGCCGGGCATTCAGGATGCGGAAGACATCCGCCGAGTTCTCGGTCTCTGGCACGACCAGATCGGGCGGGTGGAACAGGAAGGCGTCCGTCTGCTCGCCGCCCATCCCGCCGTGGCTGCCGATCAGCTCCTCCATGGCGGCCACCGTGCCATCGGGGTACACCGTGCTCATGACGATCAAGTCCCCGGCGTGAGGGAAGTCCGCGATGCGCCGCACCTGCCGGCCGCGCAGTTCGGGCTCGCCGTAGGGCAGCAGCGGATCGTCGCCGCTGACCTGGCCGGTGTGCAGGTTGCGCCGGCCGCGCTTGCCAAACGCCGCCGGTGTGCCATCCGCAAGATAGCCCACGACGAAGCCAACGCCCTCGTGCTGGACCAGGGCCTCGACCATCCCCGGATAGGCCTGGTCGAGTTCGTCCCGGGTGAGCTTACGGGGTTGCAGATCGAAGTACACCTGGCCGAGATTGCCGCTGCCGCACACGGTGACATTTGCCGGTGGTGCCTCGACCGCCGCCGCGCCTTCGGCGGCCTGCCCGGTTAAGCGCTCTCCCTGCTTGACGACCGCCTTGCCGACTCGCCCGCCCATTTCCTGCTGCTGCATCGCCTGGAATTCCTGGTTGACCGCCTTCATGGCGATCGTGCCATCATCCCCGCCGGCGGTGTGCGTAACCTGAGTGCCGAGGGGAAGCTGGCGCTCGATGAAGGTCTTCAAGTCGTAGCCGTAGCGCTGCAGGAAGGTCGCCCCAAAGGATTGCCCGTGATCGGAGAGCAGGATCAACTCATAGGGGCGGGGCGCCTTGGTGGCGATCGTGCGGCGGATCCGCTCGATAGCGCTGTTGTAGCGTCCCAGGATGCGGAAGGCATCGCCGGTCGAGGGCCCGGAGTGGTGGGCCACCTCATCGTAGCCGGGCCAGGTGATGTACATCGCCGGAGTGCCGCGCACGATTTCCAACACGCCCAGATAGCAGGCCACATCGCGCATGAAGGTCGTGGTGGCGGCGCGCAGGAAGGGGTAGCCCATGTGCAGCCGGTTCATCCGCGGCTGGACGTTGCGCAGGCGCTGGATCAGACCTTCGGCGAACTCGAGCGCCGCGTCGCCGAACATGACGATGATGGCGCGGATCAGGAAGTACGGATTGACGACGAGCAGGTAGATGTCCTGGGCACGACGGCGCCCCACTTCAGGATCGTCCGATCGGATGTCGGCCAGCGTCAGCAGCGAGCTGAAGGCGTCGCCGTTGAGCATGTTGTTGATGCTGCTGCCTTGGCGCAGCAGACCGTTGCCGTGGGCGTAGCGAGCGTTGATCTCGCCGGCGTCCCGGCTGGAAACGTACAGCTTCTGCTGCTGCTTGTCGTACCAGCGAAAGGAGGGGATGTCGTGGTTATCGCCGAAGAGGATCCCGGCCTGACAGGCCGAAGTCTGGGAGGGCAGGCCGCAATCGATGCGCGACAGCCGATAGCCATCGACCTCCATCATCTCCTTCAGGGCAGGCAGGTAACCTTTCTCCATCGCCTTCTGAATGTGCCAGTAGCTCAGGCCGTCGATCTCGAGCATCACCAGGCCGCGCGTGGGCTCGGGGCCGACGTCGTACGGCCGGCGGCGGGCGAGGGCCTCCACGCGCCGCTGGTACACCGAGTTCTCATCATCGACGTTGAGCAAGACGATGATGACCGTGTTGACCAGGGCGATGAACAGGCTGGCCAGGAAGGCGTCCCAGAACCCCGAGATCTCGAATCCCGGCAGCAGGCGGGAGGTCAGGAGCAGCAGCAGCGGGTTGATGATCAGGCCGGCGACGAAGGTGCCCAGGAACCCGAGGGGGAGGGCGAGCAGCAGCAGGATCGGGCGCAGCAGAAAGTTGGCCACGCCGAGCACCAGGGCGGCGCCGGCTGCGACTACCAGGTAGGAAACCCCAGCCGTGTCTTCGAGCGTGAGGCCGGTGAAGAGCGCCGCCGCGCCCAACAGCGAGAGCCAGTCGACAAACCACAGGATGATCATCCGGAAGAGCCGACGCAAGAATCCGCCCAAGGCTGTCATCCCACGCTCCTGCGGCTGCCCTGGAGTTCCGAATCCGGCCCGGCGTGCGGCACGACGATCTCGGGACGGCCAGCCGATGGGAGGAATTCTACCTTCTCCTGGGCGAGGGCAAAGCGCGGCGGTGTGGCTGCGGGAGCCGTCGACGGCCTGAGCTCGCCGCTGGTCGAGGAGCAAGGCGCCCATGCCCGGGAGCGGGCCGATCCTTGGGGCTGCTGTTGCACGCTCAGAACCTTCTTGGCCCGGCCCGGCGCGGCTTCCCTGCCAGGGAGCAGAGCGCGGCAGGCGGCGGGTTCTCGCATCGAAATGGGCAGCGGCTCCCCCAGCTATGGGGGCGATCCCTCCCTTCCCGGTGCCGTGGGGAGGAACCGCTCGGTGATCTGAATACAGGCAAGCGTAGCAACGCCGCGCGGGCCTTCCGCATGGACTGCGGAGGGGCCGGTGTGGGGGTTTGACCGGCTTGACCGAGTCGCCCGTAGGAATCAGGACCTACGCCTCGGATCGTGACTCCCTCCGCGCCAGCGGGTGCGTCGGCGAACGGGCCACGGTGGCGCTGGCGGAGCGCAGGCAAACCGCTGTGCTATACTGCCGTCCACAGTCATCCCAGCTGCGGCGCCGCAAGGCGCGCGTGGGATCTGACGGCGGGTTGAGAGGAAGGCCCCGAGTGTCAGGCACCAAGGCCAAGCGGCGCGCCAGCGGCCGTGCGCAAGACTCGCTCGACCTGCTCTTCTCCATCAGCCATGAACTGGCCGCCCAGCTCGACCTGCGCCAACTGCTCCAGCGAATTCTGCAATTGACCCTCGAAAGCACCGGCGCGCCCAGCGGAAGCATCCTGGTGATCGGCGAGCGGGGCGGCGTGACGGAGGGCGCGCTGGCCTATGAAGGCCAGGTGCACGATCACACCGCCGACCAACTCAACGACACCTACGAACGAGGCCTGGCGGGCTGGGTGGTGGAGCACCGCCAGCCGGCGCTGGTCGAGAGCACGCTGGAGGATCCGCGCTGGCTGCGCCGCCCCGGGCAGGAGGGCGACGGCGACTCGCGCTCGGCGGTGTGTGTCCCGCTCATCACGCGGGACCACGTCGTGGGCGTGCTGACGCTGGTGCACCCCGAGCCCGGCTTCTTCACCGACGAGACGCTCAGCATCCTGACGATCATCGCCGACCAGGCGGCGATCGCCGTGCAGAATGCCCGGCTGTTCGCGGCGGAGCAGGAACGGAGCCGCTTCGCCTCAACGCTGCAAGAAATCGCCCGGGTGATCAATTCGGCGCTCGATCCGAACCTGGTCTTCCCCCAGGTGCTGCAACAATTGGAGCGGCTGGTGCGTTACGACAGCGCCAGCATCATGGTGGTCGACGGCGATCGGCTGCGTCTGGTGGCGGCGCGCGGCTTCGAGGATAGTGAGGGAATCCTCGGACACACGCTTCCGGTCGATGAGCGGTTGCTCACCGGCAACGTATTGAAGACTCGCCAGTCGATGGTGGTTGAGAACGTGCAGGGGCATCCGGGGTGGGTGCTGGCGGATGGCCTGGCGCAATCGACGCAGATCCGTGGCTGGATCGGTGCGCCGCTGATCGTGCGCGAGCACGCCGTCGGGGTGCTGAACGTCGACAGCCATCGCCCGGCGGCCTACGGGCAGGACGAGGTCGATGTGGTCTCGGCGTTCGCCGACGTGGCGGCGACGGCGGTGGCCAATGCCACGCTGTTCGCCGAGAGCCAGCGCCAGGTGCGGGCCCTGGCCGCCCTGTCCGAGACCGCTCGGGTGGTGACTGCCAGCCTGAATCTGGATGAGGTCCTGGAGCGCATTCTCAACCAGACCATCCTGACCCTGAACGTCGAGGCCGCCTCGCTGGCCATCCTGGACGAGGCGACGGATGAGTTGGAGTTTCGCGTCGCCCGAGGCGAGCAAGCCGGAGCGGTGCAGGGGATGCGCATGGCGCGCGGCCGGGGGATCACCGGCTGGGTGGTCGAACATGGCGAACTGGCGGTCGTGGCCGAGGTCGACAGCGACGGCCGCTTCGATCCTCAGGCCGATGCCCGCTCGGGCTTCAGGACTCGGGCGATGGCCGTCGCGCCGATCCGGGTCCAGGACCGCACGATTGGCGCGTTGGAAGCGATCAACCCGGTGCACGGCGAGTTCGTCCCGGAGCAGGCGGAGCTGCTGATGGGCATCGCCGGGCTGGCCGGCAGCGCCATCGCCCATGCCCAGCTGTTCGAGGAAACCCAGGCCGCCCGGCAGCTGTACAGCGGCCTGTTCGAGGACAGCGTCGATCCGATACTGATCAGCGATCTGCAGGGCGGGATCACCGGCGCCAACCAGCGCGCCGAAGCCTTCCTGGGAACGACGCGCGCCAGCCTGGAGGGCAGCCCGGTCGAGCAGTTGGTTCTGGCCGACGGGAAGAGGCTTGCCCAGGACTGGAACGGACTCGCCGCAGGCGAGGAGATCAGCGCCAACGGCCAGGTCAGGCATGCCGATGGACGGATGCTGCCCGTCGAGGTGCATGTGCGCCGGGTGGACATCGGACGCCAGCCGTTCTTGCAGTGGATTCTGCGCGACGTTTCCGAGCGACAGGCGCTGGACGAATTGCGCACCGACCTGACCTCGATGATCTTTCACGACCTACGCTCGCCGTTGGGCAATGTAATCTCGAGCCTGGAAGTGCTCCACGCCTCCCTCCCGGCGGATGACGAAGCGCTGCAATCGGTCCTGGGGATTGCACTACGTTCAGGTCGCCGCCTTTCGCGGCTGGTCGAGTCGCTGCTCGACCTGGGCCAGCTTGAGTCCGGCAAGGCGGTGCTGCACAAAGCGCCGGGGGCCATCGGGACGATCATTGTCGAGGCCGTGGAGGAGATCCTGCCGGTCGCCGAGGCCAAGGGGCACTTGCTGCAGTTCGCCTTCGCGCCCGGGGATCTGCCGCAAATCAACATGGATGCCGACATGATCCGCCGAGTGCTGATCAACCTGTTGGAGAACGCCATCAAGTACACGCGCAGCGGCGGGCGGATCACGATCTCGGCCCGGCCGCAGGAAGCGCAGGTGCTGATCAGCGTTTCCGACACTGGCCCGGGCATCCCCGCCTCGGAGCAGCAGCACATCTTCGACAAGTTCTCCCGCATCCAGGAAGAAGGGCGGCCGAAGGGCCTGGGCCTGGGCCTGGCCTTCTGCCGCCTGGCCGTCGAGGCGCACAACGGCCGGATCTGGGTTGAGAGCCAGGAAGGTCAGGGCTCGACCTTCCATTTCACCTTGCCTGTATAATCACCCTCCGAATCCCCTGCGGCTGCGACGGGAGCGAGCATGCGAAAGGTAGCGCCTGGCGTGTATCTGGAAAGCCGCTTCCCGGCCGTCCAGCTCGGGGCGATCGCCTCGGATTCCGAGATCCTCCTGATCGACACACCGCTGCGCAGCGAAGACGCCCGCGAGTGGACGGGCGCGCTCTCCAGCCACGGCCAGCCCCGCTTTGTCGCCATGCTCGACCACCATCCGGATCGCTCGCTGGGCGGGCGCAGCTTCGATCTACCCGTCCTGGCGCATGACCTGACCCGCGAGGTGATGGCCGGCTGGCCGGATGCCTTCAAAGGGGGCACTCGGCCGATCGGCGCCGAGTCCGATCGCCTGAAGCGCATCACCGGCGTGACCAAGGCGGTGCCGGAAGTCTCCTTTGCCGAGTCGCTGGTGGTGCACGTAGGTCGGCGGCAGGCCGAGCTGATCCATCGCCCTGGCCCGCTTGCAGGATCGATCTGGGTAGCGGTTCCTCAAGCGAGGGTGGTGTTTGTCGGCGACCTGATCGTATTGAGCGAGCCCCCGTTCTTCGGAGAGTGCGTGATCGACTCGTGGCTCGCCTCGCTGTCCGATCTGTCCGGGCGGCGCTGGAAGGACTACACCCTGGTCAGCGGACGCGACGGTGTGGTCGGACGCGAAGCGCTGCGGGCGATGGTGCGCTTGCTGGAGAAAGTGGAAAGCCGGCTGGCGCGGATCGGGGGGCGCAGCGTCGCCGCCGAGGCCTGCGCTACGCTGGCGGGACAGCTGCTGCGGGGCTACCGCGTGAGCGGAGCGCGTCGCGAGCAGGCACTGACACGCCTGCAGCTTGGCTTGGCCCGGCTGCATTCCCGACTGTACCTGTCTGAGAGCTAGCTCGCCCCGCCGGATAGCTTGCACGGCGCGAGGGGAATCGAGGTCCGATGACCGCCGGATACCTGCCCGTGCTCGAAGTGACCCGCGGTGACGTTGTCGAGTCGCTCCACTACGGCGCGGTGGCGGTGGTCTCCTCCGCTGGCGAGCTGCTCGCCCGCTACGGCGATCCGGATAGCCTCACCTACCTCCGCTCCAGTGCCAAACCCTTCCAGGCCCTGCCGCTGATCGAGAGTGCCGCCCTGGGCCGCTTCGGTCTCTCTGCCCAGCAGTTGGCGGTGATCTGCGCCTCCCACTCGGGAACCGACGAGCACGTGGCCGTGGTGGCCTCGATTCATGCCCGGGTTGGCCTCACCGAGGCCGATCTGCAGTGTGGCACGCATCCTGCGGACGATCCGGCGACGCGGCGCCGCATGCAGGAGAAGCGCCAGGCGCCAACCCCGATCCGTCACATGTGCTCGGGAAAGCACAGCGGCATGCTGGCGCTCAGCCGACAGCTGGGCGCACCGCTGAGTGACTACCTTAGCCGGCAACATCCGGTGCAGCGCAAGATCCTCGAGGCGCTGGCTGAGATGGCCGGCGTGCCCGAAGATCAGATCGCGATCGGCACGGACGGCTGCTCGGCACCGACCTTCGCCCTGCCCTTGCGCGCGGCTGCCTGGGCTTTCGCCCGCCTGGCAGACCCGCAGGGTCAGGCCGCAGCACGGCGCGACGCTTGCGAGCAGGTCTTCTCGGCGATGGTCAGCTACCCGGCGCTGGTGCATGGCGTCGGCGAGTTCGACACCCGGGTGATGGAGGTCGGCGCAGGCCAGCTCCTGTGCAAGCGCGGCGCCGAGGGCTACTGCGGGATGTCGCTGCGGCCCGGTGTGCTGGGCCGTGGGTCACCGGCGGTGGGTGTGGCGATCAAGATCGCCGACGGCGACCTCGGCCGGCGCAGCGACGTCCCGCCCGGCAACCGCGCCGCGACCCGCGTCGTGCTGAAGACGCTTCAGGACCTGGGTGCGCTGGACGCCTCGCAGCTGGAGGCGCTGGCGGAATTTGGCCCCCAGCCCGTGACCAACAAGCGCCAGCTCGAAGTCGGCTGGATGCGCGCGTGCTTCTCGCTGGAGCGCACGGCCTGACATGGCTGCGGCCGTGCTCGAAGGGCTCCAGGAATCCGCTCGAAGCCAGCTCGGCCTGCAGCTCACCCGGCGCCAGCTGGATGCCTTCCGCTGGTATGCCTCCGAGCTGACTGCCTGGAACGAGCGCCACAACCTGACGGCCATCACCGACCCACAGGACATCCAGGTCAAGCACTTCCTCGATTCGCTGACCTGCCTGCTGGCGATCAAGCCGAAGGCTGGGGACCGCGTGGTGGATGTGGGCACCGGCGCCGGATTCCCCGGCCTGCCGCTGCGCATCGTCTCCCCGCAGATCCAGCTGACGCTGGTCGAGGCGACGGGCAAGAAGGCGGAATTCTGCCGTCACGTGGCGCTCGAGCTCGCGCTGGAGGGCGTCGAGGTCCTGCACGCCCGCGTGGAAGACGTCGGGCATCAGGCCGGGCAGCGCGAGGCCTACGACTGGGCGGTCGCCCGGGCCGTGGCCCAGCTCCCGGTCCTCGTCGAATACATGCTGCCACTCTTGCGGATTGGCGGGAAGGCGGTGGCCCTCAAAGGAGAGACGGGGCCGGCCGAGGCCCAGGCGTCCGACGAAGCGCTGCGGCTGCTGGGAGGCCATGTCGACTCGCTGATCCCGATCGAGCTGCCGCGCGTGTCGGAATCCCGCTACCTGATCGTGATCACCAAACGGGCTGCGACGCCGGCGGCCTACCCGCGCCGACCCGGGAAGCCCACCAAATCCCCGCTGTAGGGCTCGGATCTGTGGCAGGCAGGAGCGCAACACTCGCAGTCGCTACCGGAGAGGGAGGAACACCGTGAACGCTCAATCCCCGCGCTTTGCGCCGATCGCCATCAAGACGATCGTCACCCATACGGTCACCTACATGCTGATGGGAGTCTCTGGCCTCGACCTTATTCGACTATCGAGCCTGGTTTGCCGAATCTGAATTGCGGCTGATCATGCGGCAGTTCGGCGATCCGTGGATCATGGCTGGGCCGCTGTTCCAGCCACTGCGGGGTTTGCTCTTCGCCTTCGTCTTCTATCTCCTGCGCGAGCAGTTGTTCGGACGCCGGCGAGGCTGGCTCGTGATGTGGGCGATGTTGGTCGTCATCGGGATCCTCTCGACCTTCGGGCCGGCCCCCGGATCCATCGAGGGGATGCTGTATACCATCTTCCCCGTGGGTCTGCACGTTGCAGCATGGCCGGAAGGGTTGCTGCAGTCGATGCTGCTGGCATGGATCCTGTGCTACTGGGTGGACCATCCGGAGAAGCGTTGGCTGAGCTGGCTGATGGGGGTTGCCTTCTTGCTCTTCATGGCCATGATCAGCATGGGACTGTTGATCAGTGGGGGAGCGGGGGGCTGATTCCGGTCAGGCTGGACCGATGGTCAGGGCGCTACGGCATGCGCGCAGTCGGTAGCAGTGCCCGCCGGGCATGACGGAGCGGGGACTGCAGGTGGTGGTGCTAGGAGGCGGGCTGCAGCCGGCCCCCCTCGATGATCCAGATGGCTGCCCTGCGCTGGAAGGCGGCGGGGAACATCGACAGGTCGGCGCTGGTGAGCAGCGCCTGATCGGCCTCGAACACCCGGGTGAGGAGATCCTCGCGCCGCCGGGTGTCCAGCTCAGACAGCACCTCATCCAGCAGCAGCACCGGGGTCTCCCCGGTGTGCTGCTTCAGCCAGGCCGCTTCGGCCAGCTTGAGGGCCAGCATGGCCGTCCGGTTCTGGCCGCGCGAGCCATACGTGCGCAGGTCGAGTCCGTTGGAAGTGATGCGCAGCTCATCGCGGTGCGGGCCGAAGAGCGTCATGCCGCGTGCGACTTCCTCTGGACGCAGGCGGCTGGCGCCTTCCAGAAGGAAGTCGCGCAGCGCCGAGCGTGACAGTGCGGAGGGCATGGGCGCCGGCGTAAGCGGCAGGCCGAGCTGTCCGCCCTCGGGCGGCAGGCCGGTCAGGCTGGGGACGTACTCGAGGCCGAGCGCTTCCTGGCTGCGGGTGAGGGCGGAGAACAGCGGCGCCGCCAGACGCTCGATCTCGGCCAGCGACAGCGCCCGGGCGCGCATCAGCTGCGAACCCAATTCGGCCAACTGTTCGTCCCAGAAGTCGAGCTGTTCATAGCCGCGCCGGCTTTCCTGCAGCTGGCGCAGCAGTGCGTTGCGCTGCGTGACGACCCGGGCGTACTCGTGGTGGCTGGCGGCGTATTCGGCGTCGGCCTGCGAGATGGCGTTGTCCAGATACCGTCGGCGTTCGGCCGGCGCGCCCTCGACGATCACCAGGTCGTGCGGCTGGAAGAGCACCGCGTTCAAGCCGCTGCTCAGATCGGCGGTGCGCCGCCGAATCCCGTTGAGCAAGACCTCCTTCTGCAGGCGCCCTTCCTCACCGCCGCCGCTGGCGATGAGGCGGATCTCGATCCGGTGCAGGCGGTCCCCGCGCTGGACCTCGGCCGAGAGGCGGGAGAACGGCGCCGGATCCTGCAGCGTGAGGAAGTTGATGAGCTGGCGGTCGCTACTGGCGTGGACGGAGTTGGCCGTCGCCAGATAGCCAATGGCCTCGAGCAGGGAGGTCTTGCCCTGAGCATTGGCGCCGACGATCAGCGTCGGTCCGGAGGATAGATCGGCTTCAAGGCGGGCAAAGTTGCGGAAGTTGGTGAGCGACAGATGGCGGAGCTGCATGCAGCCGCGGATTCTAGCACAGGCATGCCCCGCTTAGCGGGGCGTCACACCGGGACGGTGACGGCTTCCTCCGGCTCCGCCCGCCAGACCTCGCTTGCCCGGTCGATGAACAGCACGCCATCCAGATGATCGATCTCGTGCTGGAAGATGCGCGCCAGCCAGCCGGTTGCCTTGACTCGCACCGGTTGGCCAAAGCGGTTCAGCCCCTTGACCGTCACGGAGGTGGCGCGGTCGACCACGCCCAGGTAGCCCGGGATCGACAGGCAGCCTTCGGTGCCGGCCACGGTCTCGGCCGAGCAGCGTGCGATTTCCGGATTGACCATGGCAAACAGCTTGGGCGGCTTGGCGGCGCCGTCCGGGCTCTCGTCCTCATCGGCATACTCGACGACGATCAACCGCTGGCTGACCCCAACCTGGGGCGCGGCCAAGCCGACGCCCGGCGCGGCGCGCATCGTGTCGACCATATCGTCCAGTAGCTGGCGGATTTCGGGAGTGACCTCGCGAACCTTGTGGGCCCGGGTGCGCAGCACCGGGGCGGGCGAGGTGACGATTTCATGGATCGGCATCGGATCGAGGCTCTTCGGCTCCGGGCGGTTCGCCAGGGGAGGATTTGCGTTGGTCGTACAAGTGGATCAATTCTATCATTTCGTCCCGGCGTTGTCCAAGTTCCACACCGCGCTTGCGCTGGATCAGCGCCTCCTGGGCACGCACGATGTCCTGCTGGGCGCCGATCGGGTGGAACACGCCCTCGAACGTGAGCTGGGTCGCGCCGACATTGACGGTGACATTGCCGAAATTCAGCAGTTGACCGATCACGCCCTTGCGGTCGACTTCGGTTCCCAGGATGTTGTCAAGCGCCGCTACCTGGCGCTCTTCATCGCCCAGCGGTTTCTTGTGAATCGACAGGATGTGGCTGGAGCTGATCTGGTAGACGTCGTTCGTCCAGTCGGCGAGCTCATAGGCGGCCCAACCCGCGGCGGCGATCACGAGGGCTGCCAGGCCGAGCAGCGTGAGGCCGGCCGGCAGGAACGCCCAGGCGCCGGCCAGGCGCAGCCCGATCAGGCCGAGGGAGAGCGCCAGCAGCGCCCCTGGCCAGAACAGGTCCCGCAGTAGGACGGCCCAGTGCTTGCGGTAAGTGATCACGCCGCCCTCGACAAAGCGCATCTCCAGCGACCAGCGGTCGAGGCCGACGGCGTGCGCCGCGCGCTGCTCCGCCGCGCCGGACCCCAGGTGGGACGGGGCTGACCCGGGGGGCGTTTCCTGGCGCGCCGTCAGGCCGCGCGCCATCGCCTCCCGTTCGATCCGGTTCTGGTGCTCCCGCTGGCGGCGCCAGCCGTCTTCGAGCATCAGCGCCAGCAGTTGCGGGTGGGCGACCGAGGGCAGGGTAACCTGGCCGGTGTAGGTGCGGATGATCAGGTCGCCGAAGCCGAACCAGCGGCCCGCTACAGTCGAGTGGATGTCCAGCGCCAGGAGGGTATGCAGCGGCGCCTCTACTCGGCTGTCGTACAGGGCAACCACCTTCTCCGTCCACACGACGCGCTGGTTGGTGAGGACATAGCCGTCGTTGCGCCAGTCGATCCATTTCCAGGCGCTGGCGGCGAGGGCAAGCACTGCCAGCGCACCGGTGCCCCAGCCTGCCCAGGCGGCGCCGAGGCCGAGAGCCGCCGCCAGCACAAAGAACAGCACCAGCAGCAAGAAGGCGGGCAGCACCAGCGAGCGCCAGAAAGCGTAAGGATGCCGGCGGCCGGCCGCCAGCGGGCGCTCGTCCGAGCGCATCCAATCCAGGTTCAGCCGACGCGCGCCCTCCTCGACCCTGCCGGTGAAGCGCAACTCGGCCTCCAGTCCTGGGTGAGCCTCAAGGAAGGCGGCGAGCAGGTTGCGCCGCCATAAGTAGACCTCCGTGGGGGCGCCGGCGCGGCAGGCCTGGGGTTGGGGAAGGCGGTCAAGGACCTGATGCGCACCGAGCAGATCGCCGGGCTGCAGGGTGCTGGTGGGCGAGATAGGCTGCGGTTGATCGGGCGTGGACGGGGGAAGGATCTCGAGGCTGCCGACGGCGATCAGGCACAGCGCCTCGACGGGATCGCCGGCGGCGATGAGTAGCTCACCGGGGGAAAGCTGCCTCACCCGCAGGCTGCCCGCAATCGCCTGCAGCTCAGCCTCGTTCAAGCCGCGCAGCAGCGGCAACTGACGCAACAGGTGAACGGCCTGCGGGGCGGCCATGCGCGAATTGTAGCATGCGGGGAGTGAGAGGGACGGCGATGCTATAATCCCCCAAAGAGGCGGCTTGGCCAGAAAGAAGCACAGCACGGACTCTCGAAGCCGGACCCGAGGCGGCCGTCCCTCCGGCCGTGCGGCTGCAGGCAAGCGCCGCACCTCCCGCCTGTCCGCACTCTCCTCCAGGCTCTCCATACCCCTACCTTCAGGCGTTTGGCCGCTCTCACGCGAGCGCAAGCTAGACGCGCTCGGCGTGGCGCTGGCGCTGACCGGGGGACTGACCCTGTGGCTGATGCTTTCCGGGCCCACCGGCCTGGGGCGGAGCTGGGTGCAGCTGCTGCGCTCGCTGGTCGGTTGGGGGCTGATCGTGATCCCGCTTGGACTGATCGCCCTGGGTGTCTGGCTTGTGCTGAGGCACTTCGGCGATCGGTTGCCCCACCTGACGCCCGGACAGGTGGTTGGGGCGGGCATGTTGTTCCTGGTCCTGCTGGTTGTGTTTCACGCCGCGCTGGGCGCCCAGGATTGGGCGCAGGCGGTCGAGCTGGCGCGGCTGGGGAGCGGCGGGGGCATGATCGGCGCGGCGCTCGGTTACCTGCTGTTCGGCGGCCTGGGCGCGGCCGGGGCGGTGGTGGTGCTGCTGGCCGTTAGCGTTTGGTCGGTGAGCCTGCTGGCGCGAACCACGCTGCTGGCGTGGGTGGGGCGCCTGCACAGGCCAAAGCCCTCTTCTCTGCCTGCGGCGGCGCCGCGACCCAGACCACCGACAACCGCCGCGCCGGCGCGCGCCGACACGGCGGGCGAGACGCCAGTTGCGCTGCGGCCGGCGCTGGAGATCGCACCCGAAGTGTTGCCCGCGCAGTCCGCCTGGTCGCTGCCGGAGATCGCCGAGATCCTCGAGCCCGGCGTCGAGGGCAAGGCCGATGACGCCTTCGACCGCCAGCAGGCCCGGACCATCGAGGAAACGCTGATGGCCTTCGGCGCGCCAGCCCACGTGGTGGAGATCAACCGCGGGCCGACCATCACGCAGTTCGGCGTCGAGCCGGACTTCCTCGACGGGAGGGGCGGCCGGCGCACCAAGGTCAAGGTGAGCAAGATCTCCGCCCTGGCCGACGACCTGGCGCTGGCGCTCGCCGCGCCCTCGATCCGGATCGAGGCACCGGTGCCGGGCAAGGGCTTCGTCGGCATTGAGGTCCCCAACCCGGAGGTCTCCCTGGTGGCGCTGCGCGACCTGCTCGAGTTCGTCCCAGGCGCGCAAGGTGACCTCCAAGCTGCGCATTGCCCTCGGCCGCGACGTCTCCGGCCGGCCGATCGCCGCCGACCTGGCGACCATGCCGCATCTGCTGATTGCCGGCACCACGGGCTCGGGCAAGTCGGTGTGCGTCAACACGATCATCGCCTGCCTGCTGATGCAGGCGACCCCCGACGAACTGAAGCTCGTCATGGTCGATCCCAAGCGGGTCGAACTCACCTTCTACAACGGCGTCCCGCACCTGCTGGCGCCGGTGGTGGTCGACCTGGAGCGGGTGGTGCCGGCGCTGCAGTGGGTGGCGCGCGAGATGGACGAGCGCTACCGCAAGTTCGCCCGCGACGGTGCGCGCAACATCACCGAATTCAATACCAAGGCGGTCGCCGCCGGCCAGAAGGCGATGCCCTACCTGGTGGTGGTGATCGACGAGCTGGCCGACCTGATGATGATGGCGCCGGACGAGACCGAGCGGGTGGTCACCCGCCTGGCGCAGCTGGCGCGGGCAACGGGCATCCACCTGGTGATCGCCACCCAGCGCCCCTCGGTGGACGTGGTCACCGGGCTGATCAAGGCCAATTTCCCGTCGCGCATCGCCTTCGCCGTGGCCTCGTCGGTGGACAGCCGGGTGATCCTCGATCAGCCAGGCGCCGAACGGCTGCTCGGCCGGGGCGATATGCTCTTCCAGGCGCCGGATGCAGCTGCGCCGTTGCGCCTGCAGGGGGCGTATGTCTCGGAGATCGAGCTCAACCGACTGATTCTGTTCTGGCGGGCGGCGGGCGGCATCGCCGAAGCGCCCAGTTCCCTGCCGTTGAGCGGCGGTCTCCCGGCGGGCATCCCCCTCAAGCAGGCGCCCTTGTGGGAAGAGATGGAGCAGGTCAAGGCTTCCGAGGAGGGCGATCCGCTGTATCCTGAGGCGGTGTCCATCGTGCGCGGCATGCGCCGGGCTTCGATCTCTTTGCTGCAGCGGCAGGATGCGCATCGGCTATACCCGCGCCGCCCGGCTGGTCGATCAGCTGGAGGCCAACGCAATAATCGGACCGGCCAAGGAGGGTTCGCAGGCGCGCGAGGTGCTGGACTACGGCGCCCTGCCGCTGCCGGACAAGCCGGAATAGCCCCGGTCGCCTGCCGGGGAAGAAAGTGGGTGCGTTGCGCCTGCATGCCACTCGTGCTACCATTGCGGCACGTCTGTCACGGGAAATCCTGACGCACGGGAGCCGGACTGCTCTCTGACGAAAGGGGTGATCACCGACAGGACACGACCTCTGCGCGTTCCCTCACAGACAGCGAAGACCGCGGGCCGAACGGCCCGGACAAGATACCCTGAGGAGGATTGGAAGGAATGAAGAAGTCATACGCCCTGCTATCGCTGCTCGTCTTGGCGGCACTGGTGCTGTCGGCGTGCGCGCCGGCGGCCACCGAGGCCCCGGCTCCTGTCGAGCCGGCCCCGCCCCCGACCGAGGCGCCGCCGCCTCCGCCGCCCGAGCCCACCACCCCACCCTTCCGGGTCGGGTTCGTGACCGACACCGGCGGCATCGACGACAAGAGCTTCAATACCACGCAGTGGAACGGCGTCCTCCGGGCGCAGGAAGAGCTGGGAGTTGAAGGCCAGTTCATCCAGTCCGACGAGGCCACCCAGTACACCCCCAACCTGACCGAATTCGCCAGCCAGGGATATGACCTGACCATCGCTTCCGGCTTCTTCCTGGGCGGTGACCTGGCTAAGGTCGCGGCGGAATACCCGGATCTGAAGTTCTCCATCGTCGACTACGCTTACCCCGATCCTTTCGGCGTCCCCGAGGGTGTAATCGGAAACGCGGAATGCATCCCCAACGTCGAGGGGCAGGTCTTCAAGACGGATCAGGCTGCCTATCTGGCGGGTTACCTCGCGGCCGGCATGACGAAGACCGGAAAGCTGGGCTACTTCGGCGGGGCCAAGATCCCGACCGTCACCATCTTCGGGGTCGGCTTCCAGCAAGGCATGGAGGCCTACAACGCGGCGCACGGCACAAGTGTCGAGTTGATTGGCTGGGACAACGCCACGGGCGAGGGCTCTTTCACAGGTGACTTCGTCGACCTGGTCAAGGGCAAGGAGTACGCCGAGTCGCTATTCGACGAGGGCGCGGATATCTTCATGGGTGTTGGCGGCCTGATCGGCTCCCCGGGCTTTGATGTGGCGCGCGAGCGCGGCGGCTACGGGATCTGGGTCGATGTGGACGGCTACAACGCGCTGACCGGCGTCCAGGACGTGATCCTGACCAGCGTCATGAAGAACATGGACAACTCGGTGTTCGATGTGATCAAGGCCGCGATGGACGGCACCTTCAATGGCTGCGGCGTCTACGTTGGCGATCTGGTCAACGAGGGCGTTGGCCTTGCTCCGTACCACGATCTGGAGAGCGCCGTACCGGCCGACCTGCAGGCTGAAGTTGAGGCGCTGAAGGCAAAGATCGTCTCGGGCGAGATCACCGACACCGGCTGCGTCTCGTACCCGGACTACTGCCCCGGCGGCCTGTACTAGGCCTTGCGGCAGACGCAAGTTCCGTAGCTTCTAGCGGTCGGTGCCAGGCACATGCCTGGCACCGACCCGTGTCGTATAGACTTGACCGGATTGTCGCGGGTCTTGGAGCCCGCCAGGAGCGCTGCGATGCCTCCCGTCCTGGAGTTGCGCGG
Source organism: uncultured Chloroflexia bacterium (assembly GCA_963789825.1). Lineage (GTDB taxonomy): Bacteria > Chloroflexota > Anaerolineae > Anaerolineales > E44-bin32 > PFL42. The sequence continues at coordinate 188,348 of CAWBME010000011.1, read as the reverse complement.
GATCACCAAGAGTTTCCCCGGCGTCTTGGCCAACGACCACATCGATCTCACACTCAACGAGGGCGAAGTCTTGGCCTTGCTCGGCGAAAATGGCGCCGGCAAGACTACGCTGATGAACATCCTCTACGGTCTGTACAAACCGGATGAAGGCGAAATCTTGATCCGCGGCAAGAGGGCCGAGATCCACGATCCGAACGACGCTATTGGCCAAGGCATCGGGATGGTGCATCAACACTTCATGCTGGTGCCCGTCTTCACCGTGACTGAGAACGTCATGCTCGGCGTCGAGACGCTCAAGAGCAATGGCCTGCTGGACCGTCCAGCCGTGGCGACGAGTATCCGCGAGATCTCGTCCAAGTTCGGGTTGGAGGTGGAGCCGGATGCCTTCGTGGAGGACCTGCCCGTCGGTCTCCAGCAGCGGGTGGAGATCATCAAGATCCTCTACCGCAAGGCGGAGATCCTGATCCTCGACGAGCCCACGGCAGTGCTCACGCCACAAGAGACCGAGGAGTTGTTCAAGATCATCCGCTCTCTGGTGGCGCAGGGGAAATCGGTGATCTTCATCTCGCACAAGCTGAAGGAAGTCCTGGCGATCTCCAACTGGGTGTCCGTCTTGCGGGCCGGTCAGGTCGTGGGGACTGTGTCGACGGCGCAGGCCGACGAGCGCCTGCTGGCGCAGATGATGGTCGGCCGGGAGGTTATCCTGAAGGTCGACCGGAATCCGTCCGATCTGGGCGACGTGGTCCTGGAGGTTCGCGGCCTGAGCGTAGCCGATGAACACGGCCGAGAGGCGGTCAAAGGAGTTCAGCTTCGACGTGCAAGCGGGTGAGGTGCTGGGCATCGCCGGTGTCCAGGGCAACGGTCAGACGCAGTTAGTAGAAGCGCTGGCTGGGCTGCGCAAGGTCAGTTCGGGCACGATCCGGATTCAGGGGCACGACACGACGCATGCGGACCCGCGCCAGGTGGTCGAGCTGGGCACGGCGCACGTCCCGGAGGACCGGCAACGCGATGGTCTGGTGTTGACCTTCCCTGTGGCCGACAATTTGGTGCTGAACACCTACTACATGCCGCCGTTCGCCCGCGGGCCGGTGCTGCAGCACGACGCCATCGAACAGGCGGCCAAGGAACGCGTGGACTTGTTCGACGTGCGCACCCCGAGCGTGTATACACCGGTGTCCAACCTCTCGGGGGGTAATCAGCAGAAGGTTGTCGTCGCGCGCGAGTTCTCGCGCCCAATCAAGCTATTGGTTGCCTCGCAGCCAACGCGCGGCCTCGACGTCGGGTCGATCGAGTACATCCATGGCCGGATCATGGAGAAGCGCGATCAGGGCTGCGCCGTCGTGCTGGTGTCGCCCGAACTGGATGAGATCCTGAACCTGTCCGATCGCATCGCCGTCATGTACGGCGGGAAGATCCTGGCCATCCTGCCTGCTGAGGCGGCTACCAAAGAGGGGTTGGGCCTGTTGATGGCCGGAGTTGATCAAGGGGTTGCTTCCCCCGCCGCCTGAGGGAAGCGGCGGAGCACTTGCCGATCCACAACAGCGAGGGGTTTCCCTTGGACGTACGACAGGAATTGTCGCAACATAGCAAACAGGCGCCATCCGAGGTCGAGGGACGGCACGATGCCGGCGGCGCGGCGCGACGTGCGCGCTGGGGCGGAGTGCTGGTGCCCCTGCTGGCGGTGGCCACGGCCCTTGTCCTGGGCTCGGCCTTCATCGTCGCCTCGAACCCCGCGGCGCGCGAGGCATGGGCAGGCCTATTCCGTGACCCGTTCGAGGCGCTCTCGGCCTCCTGGATGGCGGTGCGCGAGGCCTATCTGGCTCTGCTGGTCGGCGCCTTCGGGAGCCCGGCCACCGTTGCCGACGCGGTGAGTGTGTGGCGCTCGACCGGCGAGACCCGCCCGTTGATGGACGCTCTGCGGCCCGTCAGCGAGAGCCTGGTTATCACGACGCCGTACATCCTGGCAGGCTTGGCCGTGGCGCTGGGCTTTCGGGGCGGTTTGTTCAACATCGGCGTCGAGGGCCAACTGTTCATCGGTGGGCTGTCGGCCGCCTTCGTGGGCTACGCGGTGCGCGGCCTCCCGGCCATCCTCCATGTTTCGCTGGCGCTCCTGGCCGGCGTGGCGGGGGGCGCTTTGTGGGCGGCGATCCCCGGCTACCTGAAAGCGAAGACCGGCGCGCACGAAGTCATCAACACGATCATGATGAACTACATCGCCTTCCGGCTAACCGACTACCTGCTATCTGGGCCAATGGCGCGGCCCGACGGCTTGCCGATTACCCCCGAGATCCTGCCTGGAGCCTACCTGCCGTTGCTTCTCGCCCGACCCGCCCGATTGCATCTGGGTTTCATCCTGGCACTGCTCATGGCTTGGGCGGTGTACTGGTTCCTGTGGAAGAGCACCCGGGGATTCGAAGTACGCATGGCGGGGGCCAATCCGCGGGCGGCGAAGTACGCCGGCGTGCGCACCGGCAGGATGATCGTGCTGACCATGGCGATGAGCGGCGCGCTGGCCGGGATGGCGGGCGCAGTTCAGATCCTGGGTGTTGATCACCGCATGGTGCGCGCCTTCTCGACCGGGTATGGGTTCGACGCCATCGCCCTGGCGCTGCTAGGGAATAGCACTCCACTGGGCGTCGTGTTGTCGTCCCTGTTGTTTGGCTTCCTGCGCGGCGGAGCCGCTCGCATGCAGTCGGTGGCCAGCGTTCCGGTGGAGCTGATCCGCATCATCCAAGGCATGGTTATCGTGTTCATCGCTGCGCCAGCGATCATCCGGGGAATCTACCGGTTGAAAGCCGCCCGCAAAGAAGATGTGGTCCTCACCCGGAGTTGGAGCTCCTAAGCCCCATGACTCACGCGGCGCTGACTCTCAATCGAACTCGCACCCGGAAGGACATCTCCTTCGGGATCATCTACCTGCTCCTGGGCGGATTGATCGTGTTCGCCCTGGCGGCAGGTACGGGAGGGCTGCGCTCCACGCTCGTGCTAACCAGCCAGCGGGCTGGCGTCGAGATCCTGGCACCGGACCTGGTCACCCCCACGGCGGCAACCCTGTACATCTTAGGCGGGCTGATTCTGCTGGTGGGCGCTGGGCAACTGCTCTTCGGGTTCAAGCGGCAAGGCCTGGTCCTGGGGCTCGTAACCGGATTGGCCATCGCTGCCTTTCTCGTGTGGGCCACGCGGGACAAATCACTCAACCTGACGGGCATGCTGGTGAGCAGCTTGGTGCGGGCGACGCCCATCGCCCTGGCGGCGATCGCCGCCATCTACAGTGAGCGCTCGGGTGTTGTCAACATCGGCATCGAGGGAATGATGCTGGCGGGCGCATTCAGCGGCGTCGTGATTGCCAGCGCCACGGGCAATCAGCTTGCGGGCGTCATTGCAGGGGTTCTGACAGGCGCATTGATGGCCGCCCTGCATGCCGTGCTCTCGATCCGCTACAAGGTCAACCAGATCATCAGCGGCACGGTGATCATTATCCTGGCGGTCGGACTGACGTCCTATCTGCAGCGGGCGCTGCTGAATGAGTACCCGGATTTGAATTCCCCTGGGCCAGCTGTCGCCGCGCTGGCCATTCCCGGCCTGTGGCGGATTCCCGTCATTGGACCGCTACTGTTCAACCAAAGCCCGTTCATCTACCTGCTGTTCCTTCTGGTGATCCTTACCCAGGTGGTGCTGTACAAGACCCGGTGGGGATTGCGCCTGAGGTCGGTGGGCGAACACCCGCGAGCGGCCGACACGCTGGGGGTCAACGTCTTCCGTATGCGCTACACCGCCGTCCTGATCAGTGGCGCCATTTCGGGGTTGGCTGGGGCCTACCTGAGCGTCGGGGCGGCCGGCCGCTTCAACGAGGGCATGACGGCCGGTAAGGGTTTCCTGGGCATCGCCGCCATGATCTTTGGCAACTGGAACCCAGGAGGCGCGCTGCTCGGCTCGCTGATCTTCGGTTTCTTCGACTCGTGGCAGGAGAAGCTGTCGCTGCTCCAGGTGGGCGTGCCGGTGGACCTGCTAGGCATGGCACCGTACATTGCTACCATGATTGTGCTCGCCGGTGTCGTGGGCCGCTCGCGGATGCCGGCCGCCGATGGCACACCGTACGAGAAAGAGTAGCGCAGCGCACGCTCCGCGGAATCGCCCAGAAGCTGCTCGACACCCGCCTCGCACTCGATGGGGCGGGTGTCTCGTCCATGCCGGAGAGGGGCGTCGGAATGAAGGCCAGACTCTCCTGTCATCCCGAGCGCCTGCCCCGAGTGAAGGCGAGGGGGAGCGAGGGATCTGCTTTCTCGTCGTTGCTATGCAAGGGCCGTCAGGTCACAAGCAGATCCCCGCCTGCACTGCACACCTGCCCTACCGTCTCGCACCGGCGTGCCGCCGGTTCTCGCGGCACGAACGGTGGCGGGCGGTGCCAGGGAGCGCAGGCCGTTCGCCCCGGCGGGCTGCGCCCGCACGCCCGGAGAAGGAGCAGACGTCCGTCGGGGGGCGCCGGCCCGGACGGGGTGCAAGTGTCGGCCGAGAAACGGCCTCGGGATGACACGGAGGAAGAGCTGCCCTCCCAAGTCAAAGACGCTACAGACGAGCCAGGCTGCGCACGTAGGGGAAAATCGGCGGCAGCGCGGCCAGCCCGCCAGCCAGCAGGGCGAGCATGGCAGCCGGCGCAGGTGAGACTGGGGTTAGGCCCATCACCAGCAGGACCACGGCGCCGCCCAACGCCGCCGCCGCCGCGCCGCGCAGCAGCGGGCCGCCGAGGCGCATCACGGCGGGGAACGAACGGCGTAGGATCAAGAGCAGCAGCACGGCCTGCAGCGTGAACGCCAGGCTGTTGGCGAGCGCGATCCCGGCCGACCCGAGCGGCTGGTACAGCACCAGCGCCAGGGCGACGAAACTGGCCAGCCCGATCATGGCCCCGGCCAGCGGTACGAGCGCGTTCTGGCGTGAGTAGAAGCCGCGCGCCGTGACTTCCAGCAACGAGTGTCCCGCTAATCCGAGCAGGAAGGCCTGGGCGGTCCGCACCACGAGCTGGGTGCTTTCGGTGATCCAGGCCGAAGACGACCTCAACCAGCGGATACAGGGTGAGGCACAGGATCACCGTGATCGGCAGCGTCAGGGCGAGCAGCGCTCGGTTGGCGCGGGCGAGGCTGGCTTCGAACTGTACGCTCTCCCGGCGAGCGAACTGCTCGGAGAGCGTCGGCAGCAGCGCCGTGCCGATGGCCGTCGCCAGCAGCGTCTCCGGAACCTGCATGATCAGCCAACCGTAGACCAGCGCCGTCACCGATCCCACCTCCAGACGCGAGGCCAGATTGTCGGTGGCGACAAACACCAGGTTGAAGGCGGCGATGGTCAGGATGCGCGGGCCCATCAGGCGGGCGACTTTGTGCAGGCCGGAGTCGACCGGGTCGAGGACAGGACTCCAGCGGAAGCGAAAGTGGATCAGGCCGGGCAGCTGGGTGAGCAGATGCAGGCCGGCGCCCAGGATCACCCCATACACCAGGCCGTTCACGCCGAGGCCGAAGGCGGGCAGGGCGATCGGGCCGAACGTGACCGGCTCCGAGGGGGCGAGCACCAGCGCGCCAAAGATCTGACCCACGTCATACATCACCGGCGCCAGCGCCGGGAGTAGGAAGTGTTGGTTGGACTGCAGACCCGCCATCATCAGGCCGCTGACCGAGAAGAGCAGGGTGGCAATCAGATTCAGCCGCATCAAGTCGACGACCAACGCCTGCATCTGCGGCGTGAAGCCGGGCGCAACGCCGATCTCGGCCTGCACGATCGGTTCTGCGGCGAAATAGACGATCACCGCCACACCCGCCGTGATCAGGAAGGCCCAGTTGGCGACACGGCTGAACAATCGCCACATCGCCTCCCGCCCGCTGAGCTCGAGCGTCTCGGTGAGCACGGGGATCAAGGCGATGGCCAGCGCTCCGCCGGCGATCAGGGCGAACAGCAGGTCGGGGATATTGTTGGCGGCGTTGAAGGCGTCGAGTTCGGCGGAGACCCCGAACTGGCGGGCGATCACCACTTGGCGGAACATGCCGAGCAGCTTGTCGAGGGCGAAGAAGGCTGAGACGAGCAGCGAGGCCCGGGCGACCCGGGTCAGCCCGGCGCGTCGGGGCTGGCTGCGCTTCGCGTAGGATTCTGCGAGGGCTGCTCGTCGGGTGCTCATGCGCTATGCGAGGTCAGCGTGTCGAGGCTGTCAACTGCGCAACCGGGAGCAGGGGCGCGCCGGGGGGCAGCCAGCGACGAGGGCATCGCGGCTGGGCTCCAAGCCATGCAGGCCACTCAGGGCGTGGCGCCAAGGGCCTGTAGGAGCGAGAGGCTAGGCGCGAAGCCCGGATGCCAGGCGAGGCTGGTGCGCAGGTCCTCGATCGCGCCGGCCAGTGTCCCCGGTGTCGGCGCGGGCGCGCGCGCGCCAATACCAGCTCTCCTCGAGGGCCGGCTCGTTGGCGGCCACCAGCGTCACCGTGGCCAGATTCATGGCCTCGGCCAGGCGCCCGGTGAAGTAGTAGGCGAAGTACGGCCCGGTCTGGTACCAGAGCATTCTCCAGGGGCGCAACTCCGGGTCGGTCGCCTCAACCAGCCGGAAGTACTCATCGTAGGCCGCCGCTGCCCCGCTGTAGTCCGCCAACTGGTATAGGCTGGTTCCGCGATTGAACCAGGCGAAGAGCTGGTCGCGGCCGGTGAGAGAATAGATCTCATCCGAGGCCTGCTGTGCCGCGATCTGCAAGCTGGTCTGCTCATCGGCATAGTCGCCGAGCAGCGCCAGCACTTGCTCCTCCTGGTCGGCCGGGTAGGGGACCAGGAAGGTGTAGTTGAAGGCGCGCCAGTTCTCTTCGAGCTGTTCGTAGGATACGGGCAGGTTGGGGCCGCCGGTATAGGAATCGTAGGCGGTGAAGCGCTGCTGCTCGTCGTCATAGCCCACGAGCAGCTGGTAGTGGCCCATCCAGCCCTTGCCCTCGCCTGGGAAGTCGTAGCCCTTCTCGACCATGAAGGGGTAGCCGGCGGCCAGGAAGCGCTTGGCCAGCTCGAGCGTCCCGCCGTAGCGGACGACCATCTCAAGATCGGTCTCGGACTCGACGAACGCCTCGAGCTCGTACGGCATGACGTTCTTGTCGCGCGGATTGGGTTTGACGAAAGCGGCGATCGGAACCTGGTCGCCCTCCCAGTCCCAATAGGACAGGGCCATCGAAAGCGTCGCCGGACCGCAGTTGTTCCACTTCTCGTATTCATGCCGAATGCCGCTCAGCCGCGCGGAGGCCGGCAGCGGCGTGGGCACCAGGGTCGGCGTGGCACTGGCCGCCGGCGTCGAGGTCGGAGCATCGGGCGTCGCCGAGGGCGTGGCTGCCATGGCCGACATCGTCGCCTGCACCACCGCCGCCAGCGTTGCATTCGGGGTGAAGACCGCCTCTTCCGGCGGCGAGATGGCGTACTTGATTCGGGCGCGCAGCTCGGAGATGCGCCAGGCGAGACGTTCCTCGACCGGGGGCAGGTTGTAGACGGCCACCACCAGCAGCAACAAGCCGATGATCGCCGCCAGGGCGATCGACCAACGTGGGAATTGGCGGCGTTTCGGGGATCGGTACAACACAGGTCCTCGCGAGCGCTGGGGAGAAGCCGAGCCGCGTCAGCGCGCGGCTCCCTGGCCGAGTTCGTGTCTCGATCGTCGGGTCAGGGTGTCGGCGGATTATACTCCGCCGCCGGCTCGGGCTCCCAGATCACACGCGCCCGGCGCTTGAAGCGCGTCAGCGCCGCCAGCAGCGGCGTCCCGAGCGCTAGCATGAGGATCAGATTGCCTGCGGCGCCAGCCGTGTCCCAGGCCAGTGATGTCACCAGGTAGAAGCGGGCGTAGCGCGCCAGCGTTTCGAGCGCGCTCAGCGAAGGGTCCCAGGCCAGGTCGGGCGCGTTGAGCATATACGGCCAGAAGTGCAGATTGGTCAGCATCCCGTACAGGAAGCCCCAGCCCAGGCCGTACAGGGCCAGCATGCGCACCGGTCGCGCCGGATGAGGCAGCCAGGCTGCCGCCATGCCCACCCAGCCGGCGGCCAGCATCTGGTAGGGAGTCCACAAGCCCAGTCCACCCAGCGTCAGCGGCCCGGACACCAGCATCGTCAGGGCGCCCATCAGGAATCCGAGCCGGGCGCCAAAGACGTAGCCGATCAGGATGATCAGCAGGAAGACCGGGGTGAATCCCCCGGGCAGCGGCACCAAGGTGTCGATCACGCGCAAGGCGGTGTTCAGGCCGACCAATGCGCCGAGCAGGGCGACCGTGTGAACGGTGAGCCCTTCCTGCGCCTCCGCCATGACTGCCAGCAGGAGCAGCCCGGCGGCAGCGCTGAACAGCAACAGCACAGTCCGGGTCTGCGGGGCGATAGGCTGGGCCGGCGCCCAGAACGGGTAGAGGAAGGCCGTCAAACCAGCCAGGTTGAGCAGCAGGAAGAGCAGGTTGGCGGGCGTGAGTCGCCGCAGGCCGCTCGAAAGCCCGGTCACCGGGGGTCTCGCTCAACGAGCTGTTGCCGTTCGGGTCCCACCGAGATCAGCCCAATGGGCGCCCCGCACTGGCGTTCGACTTCGAGCACGAAGTCGCGCGCCGGCGCAGGCAGTTCCTCCCAGGCGCGGGCCTGTTGCAGATCGGCCTGCCAGCCGGGGAGCGCGAGATAGATCGGCGTCGCGCGGTCCAGATCCGCCACTTCAATCGGCGTCTCGTCGCCCGCCTGGCGGCGATACTCGGTGCACAGGCACAGGGGGTCGAGGCCGCTGAGGATGTCCAGCTTGGTGAGGGCGAGGGCGGTGAAGCCGTTGATCCGGTGGGCGTAGCGCAGCAAGACGCCATCCAGCCATCCAATCCGGCGCGGCCGACCGGTGGTCGTGCCGAATTCGTCCCATGGCTGACTACCGCTGCCGCGCAGGCGGTCGGCGATCTCACCGTGCAGCTCGGTCGGGAACGGCCCGGCCCCGACGCGGGTCTGGAAGGCCTTGACCACCCCGATCACCTGGCGCAGGTGCTGCGCGCCAATCCCCAGCCCGGCCAGCGCGCCGGCGGTCGTGGTGCAGGAGGAGGTCACGATAGGGATAGGTGCCGTGGTCGAGGTCGAGCAGCGTCCCCTGGGCGCCTTCGCCAAGGACGAGCTTGCCCTGCGTCAGCGCCTCGTCGGCCAGGCGTCCGGTGTCGGCCAGGTAGGGGCGCAGGAAGTCGGCATGCTGGCCGTACTCCTGCCCGGCGGTCCTGGCCTCCGGCAGCAAGCTGGCGTGCTCGACGGGGAACGAAGCGGCGGCGCCCGAGACGGAGTCCGTCACCTGCCGGGAGAATTCCTCGGGTGAGCGCATGGCGCCGGCGCGCAGCCCGCGACGGGCCGCCTTGTCGGTGTAGGCCGGGCCGATGCCGCGCCGGGTCGTGCCGAGCTGGCCAGCCCCGCGGCCGGCCTCCTGCGTCGCGTCGAGCGCCAGATGAGCGGGGGTGACGATGTGGGCTGCGCCAGAGAGCTTGAGCCGGGCGGGGGAAACGTCCACCCCGGCGGCCTGCAGCTGGCGGATCTCCTCGACCAGCCGGCCGGGATGGATCACCATCCCCGCCCCGAGCAGGCACACGGTGTGGGGATGCAGGATTCCGGAGGGGATCAGATGCAGGCGGTGGACCTGATTGCCGACGGTAACCGAGTGCCCGGCGTTGTCGCCGCCGCCCCAGCGGGCGACGAGGTCGGCGCCGGCTGCCAGTCGGTCGACAATGCGGCCCTTGCCTTCATCGCCCCATTGCGCGCCGACCACCAGATCGAGCGGCATGGCGCCTCCCGGCGGCAGTATATCACCCGCCAAGTGGCTGCGGCCGCCGACCGGGGTGCGCCGCAGCCGGTCCTCGGGCGAGTTGCTCAAAGCCTCAGGCTATAATGCAGAGTAGCATGCACAGGCCTCGTTCTCTTCGTTCACTGGCTTTCGCCGCTCTGGTCGTGGGAATGGCGGTTGCCAGCGGGATCGGCGTACCCGGCCATGTTGACGCCGCCGCCCCTGTGGCCCAGGGGTCCTTTCCCACGCCCACTCCCGGGCCGGACGGACGCATCATCTACATCGTGCGCGAAGGCGACTCGGCGTGGACGATCGCCGCGGTGGCCGGCCTGACGCTTGAACAGCTGTATGCCCTGAATGGATTGCAGCCGACCGACTTCCTCCGCCCGGGGGCTCAGTTGATCCTCGGCTTGGGTGGGCCGGCCCGTCCGACGGCAGGTCCCAGCACGCTGCCGACTCAGACGCCGCTGCCCCCTACACCGACCCCGACCTTCGGCACCGGTGAGATCTGCGTCCTGCTGTTCCATGACCGCAACGGAAACGCGCGCTACGAACCCGGGGAGGAGCCGATCGCCGGGGGCCAGTTGAGCGTGACCGATGTGACCGGTGCTACGACGGTGGAGCATGCCACCGACGGTACGACGGCGCTAACGGCCTTCGACGAGCCGATCGGTTTCTGCTTCATCGACCTGGAGAGCGGCGACTACAACATCAGCGCCGCCGTGCCGGTGGAGTTCAACCCGACAACGGCTATGAATCTGCCGATTCGCCTGAACGCCGGCGAGGTCAAGTACGTCGAGTTCGCGGCGCAGGCGAGCGGCGCCGGCGCAGGCTCCGCCGCTGCGGGAGGCAGCCGGCCGACCGTGCTGGGGATCCTGGGGGTCGGCTTGCTGCTGGCGGCCGGCGGCCTGGGCTACTACGCTTTGCGCCTCACCCGGCGTTCGCCGTCCTCGCTGCGCTGAGGCATTGCCCGAGGCGGGCCTGCCCCACTTCCACAACCAGGGAGCCAGTCCACAGTAGGCTGCTCGCCGCTCCGCCGGCGGACTCGGCGTGGGAGGCTCACGCGGCGCGCGGGGCATGCGCCGGGTGGGCCGGCGTCTAGCTGGCTGAGGGTTGGAGGGTCGCCTGCAGGGCAGCCAGCAGAAGCGCGACGTTCTCCGCTCGGCAGGAATGCCCCATCAGCCCGATGCGCCAGACCTTCCCCGCCAGCGCCCCGAATCCGCCGGCAATCTCGAGGTTGAACTCCTGACGCAATCGACCCCGTACTTCAGCATCGTCGATCCCCGAGGGCAGCCGCGGCGTGGTGAGCGTTGGCAGGCGCACGGCCTCGGGCATCAGCATCTGCAACCCGAGAGACTCGAGCCCGCGCCACAGGCGCTGCGCCAGGCGCTGATGCCGGTCGAAGCGCGCCTCGAGGCCTTCCTCGTGCACCAGGCGCAGCGCCTCGCGCAGACCATAGAAGTTCTGGATTGGCGAGGTGTGGTGATAGACATGTGGCTCGACCCAATAGCGCTGCAGGCCTTCCAGGTCCAGGTAGAAGACCGACGGCGGGGTGCGGCGGGCGGCGATGGCCTGGCGGGCGCGTGCTCCCAGCGTGACCGGCGCCAGCCCGGAGGGCGCCGAGAGACACTTCTGCGAGGCGCCGTAGGCGGCGTCGACATCCCAGGCATCAATCTCCACCGGCAGGCCGCCCAGCGAAGTCACCACGTCCAGCACCAGCATGGCGCCGGAATGATGTGCGGCCTCAGCGATGGCGGGGATCTCTGGCTGCCAGGCGCCGGTCGAGGTCTCGGCATGCACCAGCGTCATCAGCCGGTAGGTCTTGCGCTGCAGTGCTTGACGGATGGCTTCGGTTTCGAAGACCTGTCCCCAATCGCGTTGCAGGCGGTCAACCTCGGCGCCGTGGCGTTCAGCCATTGCCGCCAGGCGCTCGCCGAAGTAGCCGGCGCTGCAGGCAAGCACTCGATCGCCCGGCTCGATCAGATTGCTGAGCACCGCCTCCATACCGGCGGTGCCGGTGCCGGGGACGGCCAGGGTCAGCTCGTTCTGGGTCTGAAACACAAACTGCAGCAGGCGTCTCACGTCGTCGAGGATGGCGAGGAAATCGGGATCCAGGTGACCGGTGGCAGGGGTGGCCAACGCGCGCAGCACACGCGGCGGGATCATGCTGGGCCCGGGACCCAGCAGAATGCGCGGTGCGGGATCCAGATCGGTGAGGGCGGGCAGTGCCGGCATGTGCTCCTCCGGGTAGGGGGTGGTCGGAGGAAGTATACGCCGGCGGGGGATGCGCCGGAACGCGCTCCGGGACTACGGTGCGCCAGCGGGCGGCTGCTGAAGCAGGTTGCGCAGGACCATGTGCAGCACGCCGCCATGCCGGTAGTGCTCGAGCTCGATCGGGGTGTCGATGCGGACACGCGCCGCGAACTCGACCGACGGCGTGCCGGGTGCGCTGGCGCGGACGCCAAGCTCTCCGCCGGGCTGCAACCCGGCGGGCGGAAGCAGCACATCGTACAGCTCGCTCCCGGTCAACCCGAGCGCCTCGACCGACTGGCCGGAGAGGAACTGCAGCGGGAGGACGCCCATGCCGACCAGATTGGAGCGATGGATCCGCTCGTAGGACTCGGCGATCACGGCGCGCACGCCGAGCTGCGCGGTTCCCTTGGCGGCCCAGTCGCGCGACGAGCCGGTGCCGTATTCCTTACCGGCCAGCACGATCAGCGGCACGCCTTCGTTGCGGTAGCGCTGTGCAGCCTCATGGACGCTCATGCGCTGGCCGTCGGGGAAGTGCACGGTGAAGCCGCCTTCGGTGCCGGGGAGCAACAAGTTCTTCAGCCGGAGGTTGCCGAAGGTCCCGCGCGTCATGACGCGGTCGTTGCCGCGTCGCGCGCCGAAGGAGTTGAAGTCGCGTGGCTGCACCTTGTTCTCGATCAAGTACAGGCCGGCCGGACTGTCGGCCTGGATGGCGCCGGCCGGCGAGATGTGGTCGGTGGTGACCGAGTTGCCCAGCCAGAGCAGCACCCTCGCCCCCAGGATATCGGACGGCTCCGAAGCCTGCGGCGGGAAGTCCTGGAAGAAGGGCGGCTCCTGAATGTAGGTCGAATCCGGTGACCAGGCGAACAGGTCGCCGCCCGAGTCCGCGAGCGCATTCCAGGTTGGATTTCCGTTGAAGACCTCGGCATAGCGCTGCCGGAAGACCTCCGGCGAGAGCGTGCTCTGCATCACTTGCTCGATCTCGGCCTGCGACGGCCACAGGTCGCTCAAGTAGACCGGCTGTCCATCGGTCCCCGTGCCCAAGGGCTCGCGCCGCAGATCGATGTCCGTCGTGCCGGCCAGGGCGAAGGCGACCACCAACGGCGGGGAGGCCAGGTAGGAGGCGCGTACATGGGGATGGATGCGGCCCTCGAAGTTGCGGTTGCCCGAGAGCACGGCCGTCGTCACCAGACCGGCCTCACTGATGGCGCGCACCACCTCGGCAGGCAATGGGCCGCTGTTGCCGATGCAGGTGGTGCAGCCGTACCCGACGACGTGGAAGCCGAGCTGAGCCAACGGTGCCATCAGGCCGGCCTGCTCGAGATACGCGCTGACCACGCGCGAGCCCGGGGCCAGGCTGGTCTTCACGTACGGCTTGGGGGCCAGGCCACGCGCAACGGCATTGCGCGCCAGCAGACCGGCGGCGATCATCACGGCTGGGTTGGAGGTGTTGGTGCAGGAGGTGATGGCGGCGATCACCACCGCGCCGTGTCCGATCTCGGATTTCGAGCCGTTGGTCCCGATCATCACGCTGGAGGCCTGGGCCTCGCTGGGCAGGCCGAAGCCACCCTGCGAGGTCGGTGCACCCAGGGCGGCACGGAATTGCTGCCGCACCCCGGATAGCGGGACCCGGTCCTGCGGGCGCTTCGGCCCGGCCAGGCTGGGCTCGACGATGGCCAGATCGAGCGTGAGCACGTGGGTAAAGTCCGGAGTGGGCGAGGCCGGGCCGGCGAACAGGCCCTGCTCCTTGGTGTAGCGCTCGACGCGTTCGACAAGTTCTTCGGGACGTCCGGTCAGGCGCAGGTAGCGCAGGGTCTCCTGGTCCACCGGAAAGAAGCCGACGGTGGCTCCGTATTCCGGCGCCATATTGGCGATCGTCGCTCGATCCGGCAGCGACAGGGCAGCCACGCCCGGTCCGCAGAACTCGACGAACTTGTCGACGACGCCGTGGGCGCGCAGCTGCTGGGTGATGGTCAATACCAGATCGGTGGCGGTGGTGCCCTCGGGCAGCGAGCCTTGCAGCCGGAATCCAATGACGTCAGGCGCCACCATCACGATTGGCTGGCCGAGCATTACGGCTTCGGCTTCGATGCCGCCGACGCCCCAACCCAGCACGCCCAGCCCATTGATCATCGTGGTGTGCGAGTCGGTGCCGACCAGGGTGTCTGGATACAGGAGGATCTCGCCATCCGCCTGAGCGGCGTGCACCACGCTGGCGAGGTATTCGAGGTTGACCTGGTGCACGATGCCGGTCGCGGGTGGGACGACGCGTAGCTGCTGGAGCCGCTGCTGTCCCCAGCGCAGAAACTCGTAGCGCTCGCGGTTGCGCTGGAACTCAAGCTCGGCATTGCGCTGCTGGGCCTCGGGGGAGGCGAAGAAATCGACCTGCACCGAATGGTCGATGACCAGGTCGACTGGAACCCGGGGGTTGATCCGGCGCGGGTCGCCGCCGAGGCGGGCCAGGGCTGCGCGCATCGCGGCCAGGTCGACAATCGCCGGCACGCCGGTGAAGTCCTGCATCAGCACGCGGGCCGGCAGGAAGGGGACTTCGGGGCGGACCTGGGCTTGCGCCTGCCAGCCGGCTAGCGCCAGCACGTCCTGCTCGGTGATCTCCCGACCATTGACCTGGCGCAACAAGCTCTCAAGCAGGATGCGGATGGAATAGGGAAGTCGATCCAGGCCGGGCACACCGGCGCGGGACAGCGCCGCCAGGTGATAGATCGTCATTGGACCGGCCGAGGTCGAAATCTGGCTTCTTGCCCCGAAGGGATCAGCCCTCATCCATCACTCCATCGCGTAGCGGGTTGGTGGGGAAGGCGCCGACGGCGCGGCGCAGGAAGACAAGTATAATCCAACAGAACTGGCCATCCACCGCATGACCAACCGCTCCGTGCGCGCGCGTACCACCGCTAGGCTGCCGCGGATCCAGTGCCGCGGCAGCGGCTGCACGCTCCGGCACGCTCCTCCCCCAACGACTGTCTTCGATCCAATGGCTGGCAGTGTGCTCCTCCCATGAGCGAGCTGTCTGACCCAACAACCCGCATGCGCGAAACGCTAGAGCTGCTGACCGCCGGTCGGCAGCTGATGGTGCGCGCCAGCGATCCGCGCCAACTGATGTCCGACTTCTGCCAGCTACTGGTCGACGTGCGTCACTACCCTCTGGCGTGGATCGGCCTGGCGCGCGAAGGGGACGCCATCGTGCAGCCCGTGGCGCGTGCCGGCGTGGAAGCCGCTTATCTCGATTCGATCTACATCACCTGGGATGGACTGGAGACCGGCAAGGGACCGACCGGAACGGCGGTCCGGGAGCGCACGCCGATGGTCGTGCGCGACGTCGAGACTTCGCCGTCGATGCAGGCCTGGCGCGAGTACCTGCGACAGCACCGCCTGGCCTCGGTGGTGGCCATCCCCATGCGCCTCGGGCAGGACTTGGTTGGAGCACTGACGGTGTACTCGCATGATGCGGATGCCTTCGACGTGGCTGAGGTCGAAGTGCTGCAGGCGGCCGCCGACGACCTGGCGCACGGCTTGCACCGGCTAACGCTCGAGCAGCATCACCTGCTGCGCATGCGGCAGTTGGAGGTCATCCGCCAGCTGACCGACGAGATGATCTCGCAGCGGCACATGCCAACGCTGCTGCGCCTGATCTGTGAGAAGGCCGCCGATCTGCTGAGCAGCACCGGTGGGGGGGTCTACCTGGCCGACAACGATCGGCGCCGATTGCGCTGCGTTGTCAGCCTCGGCATCGGCCGGGACTACACCGACAGCGAGCTGGCCTTCGGAGAAGGGGTGGCCGGGGCAGTGGCCCTGGCGCGCGAATCGATGATCGTGCCGGACTACCACGCCTGGCAGAATCGGGCGTCGGCCTTCGAGGGCGACGGTTCCTTCTCGGCCGTGATCGGCGCGCCGATGATCTGGCAGGGTCAACTGGTCGGCGTGCTGGACGTGACCCGCCCGGCGGATGAGCTGCCCTTCACCCGGGCCGACATCGACCTGCTCGAGTTGTTCGCCAATCAGGCGGCGGTTGTGCTGCAAAGCGCCCGCGCCTTCGAGGAAGGGAAGGGGCGCCTCGAACAGCTGTCTCTGCTGCATGAGATCACCCACTCGGCGCTGCTGGCCACCGATCTAGACCAACTGCTGCACTCGCTCGCCGACCGCATGTGCAGCCTGGTGGCGGCGGACGGCTGCGTCATCCGACTTTGGGAAAAGGAAAGCGCGGCAAGCGGCGCTGGCCGCCGCCACGGGAGTCGGCACGAATTTGGCGGAGGAGATCTCCCCGGAGGTCGCCACCGAGCTGGCGCGGCAGGTTCTGCAATTCGGCCATCCGATCCAATTGGAGGAAGCGCCGGCCTCGGCTCGGCGCGGCCAGGACGCCGCAGCCCGGCCCAGCCTGCTGCTGGTCCCCCTGATGGCGGGGGCGGAGTGGCTGGGCTCGGCCGAGGTCTTCTTCCACAGCGGGAGTCGGCTGCGCAAGGCCGACGTGGCGTTGGCCGAGCAGGGTGCGACCCTGGTGGCGTTGGCTATCGCCCGCATGCGTGCCTTCGAAAGCGAGCGTCGCCACAGCGCTGCCCTGGAGGCGGTGCGCGAAGCCAGCCTGCGCATGACCTCATCGCTCGAGCTGCAACCGGTCTTGGAGACCATTCTCACTTCGGCGCTGCAAATGCTGGCAGCCGACGATGCCCATATCTTCCTGCTCGAGGAGGGAGAGCTGCGCTTCGCCGCCGCCCGCTGGTCTGGCGTGCAGCAGAAGGAACCGTATGCGCACCCGCGGTCGGACGGGATCACCAGCAGCGCCGTGCGCCGGCGCGAGCGCATCGTCATCTCGCACACCATCGACCACCCGCTTTTCGAGGGATGGAATTGGGACGGCGCTATCGTGGCCGTTCCGATCCGCATGGGCGATGGGATGCTGGGAGTGATGAATGTTGCCTATCAGCGGCCGCACGACTTCAGTGCTGAGGACCTGCTGGTGCTTGACCTGCTCGAAGACCAGGTTGCCATTGCCCTGCACAACGCTCGGCTGTATGAGCAGATGGATGCCGAGCGCCGCACGCAAGAGCTGCTGTACCTGCTGATGCGCGAAATCTCGGCCACGCTCGACCCGACGGACGTGCTGCAGCGAGCGCTGGTTCTGATCACGGAGAACTTGGGCGGAAAATCGGCCACGGCGTGCCTGTACGAGAAAGAGAGCGGGCGGCTGCGCATCGTGGCGGGGCATCAGCTGGCGGTGTTCGGCCGGGAAGAGCTCGAGCGCCTGCTGAACGCCGCGCCCGGTCAGGGGCTGCAGGGCTGGGTCGCGGCTCATCGAGAGGCCGTGCTGATCCGCGACGTGCTGGGGGATGAGCGCTGGGCTCACATCCCAGAGGTGGACGCCGGCGGCGGCTCGGCCCTGGCGGCGCCGATCCTGGCCGGCGGTGAGCTGCTGGGGGTGGTCACCATCTTCGGCGATCGTGTGTTCGACGAGAGCGGGATGGAGCTGCTGCAGGCAATCTGCCAGCAGCTTGGCCTGGCCTTGCTCAACGCACGCCGCTTCGAGCAGGTCGAGCGTAGCCTGGCCGAGCTACGCGCCGTGCAGCAGGTGGGCCAGGTGGTCAACCAGCGCCTCGAGCTGCACCAGCTGCTGCAGGAAGTGATCGAGCAGGTGAGCAGCGTGCTCGGGTACTCGCGCGCCGAGCTATTGCTGGTGGATGGACAGGAGCTCAGGGTTGAGGCTTCGAGAGGGGCGCTCCAGGAAGTCGGTCTGACCATGCCGATCGCGCGCGGGATCGTCGGACGCGTGGCGGCGACCGACCGTCCGGCCTTTCTGCCCGACGTTTCAACGGACGCGGATTACCATGCCGCTCTGGCGGACACGCAGTCCGAGATCGCGGTTCCGCTGCACAAGGGCGGGGTGGTGGTCGGGGTGTTGAATATCGAGTTGCCGGTGCGCGGCGGCCTGACGGAGAGCGACCTGCGCGTGCTGACCCTGCTCGCCGATCAGCTCTCGGTGGCCATCGAGAACGCCGCGCTCTACGATCGGCTGCGACAGTACACCTTGCAGCTGGAGAACATGGTCGCCGAGCGCACGGCCAAGCTGGCCGAGGCGCTGCAAGCGGCACGCGAGGCCGATCAACTCAAGACGCGCTTTGTGGCCGATGTGTCGCACGAGCTGCGCACGCCGCTCACCAACATCCGCCTGTACCTGGAGCTGCTGGCGACGGCGGAGGGGGAGAAGGCGCAGGCCTACATGGCGACTCTGAACCGCGAGACCGATCGGCTGGTGGACCTGATCGAGGATCTGCTATCGATCTCGCGGCTGGACGCCGGGACGGCCGTCATGGCTGCGCGTCCAGTCGACCTGAACAGCATGGCTCGCAGCCTGGTGGATGATCGCCGGCGGCTGTTGGCCGACCGCGTCATCCGGCTGCAATTCGAGCCGCAGGCAGACTTGCCACGGGTCAGCGTCGATGAACACATGCTCAACCAGGTGGTCGCCAACCTACTGACGAACGCCATGAACTACACGCAGGAAGGCGGCGCGATCATCGTTTCCACGAAGTCGGAGATGGTGGACGGCGCGCCATGGGTCACGCTGACCGTGGCCGACACGGGCTCGGGGATCCCGGCGGAAGAGCAGGCGAGGGTGTTCGAGCGATTCTTCCGTGGCGCGGCCAGCCGGCAGCTGGGCGTGCCCGGGACCGGGCTGGGGTTGGCGATCTGTCAGGAGATCCTGCGCCGGCATGACGGCCGGATCACGCTGGAGAGCGCGCCCGGCAAGGGCACGGCGTTCACGATCTGGCTGCCGCAGCCGCCGCAGGCGCGCAGCGAACTCCCCGGCTAGGCCAGCCCCATCCCCTGATAGATGGCGCTCATGTTGACGTGCTCGCGCGTCAACTGAATGAACGCCTCCAGCTTCTCCGGCGCGCCGAGCGGCGTCTTACCATAGACGCGCTCGATGGCATTCAGCGTCTCCATGGTGTTGTCTTTGACCAGGAGGATCGGCACGTCGAGCGCCTCCGCCTGCTGGATGATCAGCGGGCTGGGGTGGAGGTTGCCGGTGAGGATCAGGACGCGAGTGGAGGTCTCCAGGGCGGCCAGCATGATGTCCTCCCGATCGCCGCCGGTGATCACGGCTTTGTTCTTCTGGCGGCGAAAGCGGGAGATGGCGGCATCCACCGTCATCGCGCCGATGGTGAAGCGCTCACACAGCGCATCGGGGTTGTACTCGCGGGTCAGCACCTCGGCCTTGAGGATCAAGACCAGCTCTCCCACGCTCAAGGCCGAGAGCATCGGGATGGATGGCAGGATGCCCAGGATGGGCATGCCCTGGGAGGCCAGGTACGGCCTGGCGTACTCCTCAATGAAGGCCAGGGCGTCGTCGGGCACCTGGTTGAGGATCACGCCGAGCAGCTGCCGGCCGAGGCGAAGCTGGGCGGTGAGGGCGTCGTCGACGATCTGCATCTCATGCCGGAAACGGGTCAGCACCACCGAGGCAGCATCCAGTTCCTCCGCCAGGCGCAGGTTGGACAGGCCGATGGCGTAGCCCTCCCGCAAACTGGAGCCACCCTCCAGCAGCAGCACGTCCTTGCCCTGGGCTGCCATCGCCGCCGCCCGCTTCACCTTCTGCAGCAGGTCGTTCTCTCCCGTGCCCTTGAGCCGTTGGCGCAGGAAGGAGGAGGTGACAATGACCGGCGCCAGCTCCGCCAGAGGAGTCTCCAGTCCGAGCACTTTCTGAACGAAGGCGGCGTCCTCGTCGGCCAACGCGCCTTCGGGCGTGCGCCAGGGCTGGGTGCTGACCGGCTTGAGATATCCCACCCGATGGCCGTCCGCTTGCATTTGCTTGCCGAGGGCCAGGCACAACCCGGTCTTGCCGATGTAGTGCTCAACCGAAGTCACATAGAGCGCCTTCATGCTTCACTCCTGCGCAGGCCGGCTATGGCGTGCTCCTTAGGGTGATCGTCGGAGGCCAGCACCAAACGCATGTCGATGGCGATGCCGCCGCTGCCAGCCTCATAAGCGATGAATGGATTGATGTCGAGCTCGGAGATCTCCGGGAACTCGGACACCAGTTGGCTGATCCTCAGCAACGCCTCGACCAGCGCTGGTTTGTCGGCCGGCGGCTTGCCGCGCACACCGTCAAGCACCGCCCGGGCGCGGATTTCGGTCAGCATCTGCTCGGCCTCGCCTCGGGCGAACGGCGCCACGCGGAAGGCGACGTCCTTCAAGATCTCGACGAAGATCCCGCCCAGGCCGACAGTGACCAGCGGCCCGAACTGCGGATCGCGGTTCATGCCCAGCAGCACCTCGATCCCCGGCGGAGCCATCTTCTGCACCAGGCAGCCCCACAGCCGCGCATCCGGCAAGTAGCGGTGGGCGCGGTAGGTGATCAGGTCGAAGGCGTCGCGCACGTCGCTGGGGGTTTCGAGACCGACCTTCACCCCGCCGACGTCCGTCTTGTGCAGGATGTCCGGCGAGGCGATCTTGAGCACCACCGGAAAGCCGATCCGGCTCGCGATCTCGGCCGCTTGTTCCGGCGACTCGGCCAACTCCGAAGGCGGAATGGTCAGGCCGCAGGCGGTGAGGATGTCGCGCGCTTCGGCATCGCCGATGGCGACTCGCCCCTCGGCCCGCACGCGGTCGAACACCTGGCGGATGGCGGCGCCATCGATCGCGAAGCGCTCGAATTCCGGGAGCGGCTCGGCGGCAAACTGGCGATACGTGCTCATCGCCTTGAGGACCGAAGCCGCCCGTTCGGGGAAGGGAAAGTTGGGCAGGTGACGGGCTGCGAACATCGCCGCCGCCGGTGCCACGCGGGATTCGCCCATGAAGCAGGCAATCACCGGGATCGTCGCCGCAGCCGCAAGATCGATCACCACCTGCGCCGTGGGCTCGATCTCGGTCATTGCCTGAGGCGTCAGGATGACCAGCAGGGCGTCGACGTTCGAGTCGGCTACCACTCGCTCCAAGGCGAAGCGGTAGCGGTCCGAACGGGAATCGCCCAGCACGTCGACCGGGTTGGAGGCGGAGCTGGCGTCGGGCAGGCCCTGTTTCAAGGCGGCCAGAAGTCTCGGGCGTGAAGCGTGCCAGGCTGAGCCCCGCCCGCTCCAGGGCGTCAGTAGCCAATATGCCCGGACCGCCGGCGTTGGTGACAATCGCCACGCGGTCGCCGCGCAGTGGCGGCAGGTAGCCGAAGCCAATGGCGTAGTCGAACAAGTCCTCGAGCGTGTCGGCGCGCACGATGCCCGCCTGGCGGAAGGCGGCCTGGTAAGCCTGCTCCGAGCCGGCCAACGATCCGGTGTGGGACGATACCGCCCGGGCGCCACCCTGCGTCACGCCGGACTTGATGGCCACGATCGGTTTCTTCTTCGCAGTGCGCCGGGCAACGTCGATGAAGGCCTGGCCGTCGGGCACGCCCTCGATGTAGCACAGGATCACCCGCGTGCGGTCGTCCTTGCCCCAGTCTTCGAGCAGGTCGATCTCGCTGACGTCCGCCTTGTTGCCGAGCGAAACGAACTTGCTCAGGCCCAGCCGCCCGGCCTGCGCCCAGTCCAGAATGGCCGTTCCCAGCGCTCCTGACTGCGACATGAACCCCATTGGGCCCGAAGGCGGCGTGCCAGCGGAGAACGAAGCGTTGAGCGGTGTGTTGGTGTCGATCACGCCCAGGCAGTTCGGGCCGATCAGCCGGATCCCGTTCTGGCGTGCCAGATCGAGCACCTCCTGCTCGCGCTCCAGCCCGGCCAGACCGGCCTCGCGGAACCCGGCGGTGATGATCACGACAGCGGGGATCTGCTTGCGGGTGCAGGTCTTCAGTGCATCGAGCACGCGCAGGTAAGGGACCACGATCACCGCCAGATCGATCGGGTCCGGAACGGCTTCGACCGTTGGGAAGGCGGCCTGGCCGAGGATCGATGTGGCCTTGGGATTGATCGGGTAGACCTTTCGCCCGTCGGCGCAGAAACCGCCGTGAACCAGGTTGTGCAGGACGGCGTGGCCGAGCTTGCCGGGATCGGTCGATGCGCCGATCACGGCGACAGAGCGGGGAGAGAAGAACTTCGACAGCGACACGATGTGCGCTCCGCTCGGAGTTGGATCAACCCCCGGTTGACGCAGCCAGGGCGGACCCACAAGCGATGACCCGATCCCAGCCGGGAGGGGCCATCAAGCGATCTTCATCAGCCGCGAGTTGCCCAGCTTCGCACCTTGGGCTGCAGGCCAGCTTAGCGTCACATCAAGGAGGCCGGCGACTGGTGCGAAGCTCCGGCGATGGACAACGCATGGACCCTGCTGGTCCAGCCCGGCGCGGTGGGCCGCGGTGCCGTAGCCTTTGTTGTCGGCTAGACCATAGCCGGGATGACGGCGGCCGAGTTCGACCATCAGGCGATCACGGTGCACCTTGGCCACCACCGAAGCGGCCGCGATCGAGAGCGAGCGCTGGTCGCCGAACTTGAGCGCCACTTGCTGCAGTTGGAGGTCGGGAAGCTGGAGGTAGTCGATCAGCAGGCCGTCGGGCGAGGGCAGCAGCCCCGTTGCGGCACGCAGCATGGCCAGCCGGGTTGCCGGGACAATCCCCAGGGTGTCGATCTCCTCAACGTTGGCTTCGCCGACGGAACATCCCCAAGCGATCTGTCGGATGCGCGGCTCCCAGTCCCGGCGCTCGATCGGCGACATTTGCTTGGAGTCACGCACGCCGCGCAGCAGGCGGCGAAGCTGACGGCTTTCCAGGGGCAGGCCCACGGCGGCCGCCACGACCGGCCCCGCCCACGCGCCTCGCCCCACCTCGTCGATACCGACGACAAGACGGCAGCCCCGACGGCAAAGGGCACGCTCGTGGCGCAGGTCGGGAAGGCTACTCACGCCGCACTCCCGTTGCGTACGCGCCCTGCTTCCACAGGCGGCGGATGAGGAACAGGTCGCGCAGCATGCTGACCGAGTCCTTCAGCACGCGCACCCGGCTCCCGGGGTTGTAGTACCAAGGGATCGGCACCTCGGCGATGCGGTAGCCGCGCCGCAGGGCGATGAACAGCACCTCGACGTCGAAGGTCCATCCGTCGAGCCGCTGCACCTGGAAGAGGTCGTTGGCCACCTCCTCGCGAAACGCCTTGAAACCGCACTGGGTGTCCTGGAAGCCGGGGACCGCCAGCAGGCGGACGAGCAGATTGAAGCCTCTCCCGATCAGGTGACGATGAGGCGGCTCACCATAGCGCACCGCCCCGGGGGCCTCGCGCGAGGCGATGGCGATGTCCGCTCCGGAAAGCTGCGGCGGCAGGAAACGCAGCACCTGTTCGATCGGCATGGACAGATCGGCGTCGGCGATGAAGCGGTATTCACCCCCGGCGGCCAGCATGCCGCAGCGTACGGCCGCACCCTTGCCGCGCCGGGGTTCCAGCAACACCCTCAGCTTTGGATCGTGCTCGGCGTACGACCGGGCCAGCGCGTAGGTCCCGTCGTGGCTGCCGTTGTCGACAACCAGCACCTCGGCCTGGAAAGGCTGCGAGTGCAGGAAGGTGAGGATGCTGTCCAGGCTGGCCGGGAGCCGACTCTCCTCGTTCAGCGCCGGAATGATGATCGACAGGAAGGGCCGCAAGCTCCACCAACCCGCCGGCTAGCCGCCGGACAGGTCTCCCAGCACGACCGCGGCCAGGGCCGCAAGCATGATCAGCGCCAGGGTTGCCAGAACGGCGAGGGTGATCCATTGGGCGACCGTCATCCCGCCATGGCGCCGCGGGCGCTTGCGCAACTTGACCTTGCGGGTTGGCTGTAGAGCGGTGCCGCTTGTCTGTTCCCAGGCTTTGGCGGGCGGCAGCTCCACGGCGGCCGACACTGGCAGCGGGGCGAGTGCCTCGGCTGGCTTGGGGGGATCGCTGAGCGCCTTGACCAGCAAACCGATGTCCTCGCCGTCCATGATCGCCTGCTGCAGCAGGATCGTGCCGGCGAAGTGGTCGACGGCGTCGGCAACCACGACCCGGGCTGTGGGGTTGACGCTGTCCACGTGAGCGCGCACATTGCTGAACATCAGCACCGGCGCGACTTCGGGGAGGCCGTAGCCCTGGGCCTGGATGAAATGCAGCAGTGTCTGGGCCATGGCGATCGCCGTGGCCTGCAGGTTGGGCTTGTGCCGGGTGAACTGCTGGCCGCGCGAGTTGTAGTGCAGCCACTCGCCTTCTTGGGCGCGGAAAACGCCGGTGATCGCGCTCGGCAGGATCAGCCAGACGCCCTGCGGCCCGATCAGAGTCATCGGCAGCGGGTCGGAGATCCCTGGGATGACGTAGTTGCGCATCATGGCGTACTCGCCGCTCAGGGTTCGGCTCAGCCGTTGGGTGAGCTGGGTCTGAGCCTGCATCATCCCGTACCAGCCCGCGCCGAAGCGCAGCGTGCCCTGCAGGCGGTTCTGGATGCCGATGTTGCCATCCGCATTGCGGAACTCAGATTTGTCGATGACCTTCATCGCAGCCTGGCGAGCTGGGAGACTTCCCGCCCAGCGGACGTCAGGGCAATTATAGGACAGGACGCCATCCGGACAACCTGCCTGCAGGCCGAGGATCCCCGGTGGTGGCTCTGGGTGCACGTAGGCCCAAGAACGCAGGATCGCCCATCGGTGGGTCCTCCGGCCTCAACGCTGCGCTCTTGCTCTTCCATCCCTGGCGAGGACCTCCTGACGGCGCCGCCCAAATGAGGCCCACACCGCAGAACCGTGCCGCCCGCCGCAGGGAGAGAGGGCCCCTGCCGGTGTTGTTGATGGCCTTCCGCCGCCGATGCGCTCAGGGCTCGCTCCGCCCCTCGGCAGGGCACGGCTGGCAAGCTGCTGCTCCGAGAAACGCAGGGCCCCAATCGGGCGACTCAACCTGCGCCGGTCAAGAGCGTGGGCCCAGCGGAAGGAGACAGGGGGGGCGTACCCCTGCCCGGACGGGAGATGCTCGGTCAGGGGATGGACGCCGGCTGCAACGGGCTGCGCCTGCAGAACGCCAGATCGAGGGGGTAGCCGGCAGGGCAAGCAGGCGAACCCGGAAGCAGCCTCGAGGCCCCTGCGGCTTTGCCCCTTTCGCCGGGCGCCGAGTACGATCAAGCGCCAGTCAACGCCCGCAGGACCCACACGCCCGGTTGACTTCGGCCGGATCGGCCATTACACTTCCACCATCAAGGGCCTCATCTGGAGGATGCGATCATGGCGGCTCCCACTCATCGGTTGATTGTTCGCACCGGCCCGAATCCGGGCTTGGTCTTTGACTTGACCAAGGATGTCACCCTGTTGGGCCGGGATGTCACCAACGACATCGTGCTGGGCGACCCAGAGGTCTCGCGACAGCACGCCCGGCTGACGCGCACTCCGGCCGGCTACATCCTGGAAGACCTCGGCTCGACCAACGGCAGCTTTGTCAACGGGGAGCGACTGGTGACCGCCCGCGCTTTGGCGGCGGGCAACCTCCTGGGTTTCGGGGAGGACGTCACCGTGACCTTCGACGCGCTCACCCCCGAGGCTGCGGCCACGGTCATGGCCCAGGCCGCCCGGCCGGCGCCGCCGCCCCCGCGTCCGCAGGTCTATGCCTCGCCGCCTCCGCCTCCGCCGCCGACCCCCGCCGGCATCCCCACCGACGAGGCCAAGCCCACCAGCCGACGTTCCTGGGTGATGGCCGGCTGCGGGTGCCTGGTGTTGATCGTGACCTGCGTGGTGTTCCTGCTCTTCATGGACAGCTTCTTCCCCGACATCCTCTACGCACCGCTGCGCTTGCTCGGGTTCTGAGCCAGCCGGCTGGCGCGCTGCGCACGGCCCTCCACGGAACAGCACCGGGTAGATGGAACCCCGGTGCTGTGTTCTTAGCCGGGTGCAGAAGTCCCTCGCTCTCGCAAGGGCAGTGTGCTCGACCCCGGCGGGGCGTGGGCTCGCCCGCTGATCCCCCGGTATAGCCGATGCGGCAATTGGACACGGTATATCCAGAAGGTGAGCAAGGGCGGCCTGCCGCGGCGCCCGATCGCGAATACAATCGGAGGCGCGCCGGCCCGCTGGCGGTGCAAGCCGCGCACCGGGCCGAGGACACCTTGTGGAGGAACGTGCATGGAGATGCAGGTAAGCTTTCCAGGAGGCGCCAAGGTCGAGGCTGCTTTCGGGCCCTATGTGGTGCGTACCGACCAGCCGCCGCAAGGCGGCGGTGAGGGTTCTGCCCCAACGCCGTTCCACATGTTCCTGGCCTCCATCGCGACCTGTGCCGGCATCTACGTACTGGGGTTCCTGCGGCAGCGAGGCATCCCCACCGAGGGTGTGCGCCTGGTGCAGCGGGCCGAGTCCAACCGGGCGACGGGCATGGTCGAGCAGGTGGAGATCGTGATCGAGGTGCCACAGGGCTTCCCGGAGAAGTACCTGCCGGCGCTGATCCGGTCGGCGGAGCAGTGTGCCGTCAAGAAGCACCTGGCCCAGCCGCCGGAGTTCTCGATTTCGACCCGGTCTGCGGGACAGGTCTAAGTGGCCGCCACGCTGGCGGCAAGGGTGGAATGAAATGGACACGGCGATACAGATGACGGAGCGCAAGCGGATCGCGCTGGTGGCGCACGACAATCGCAAGGATGATCTGCTGGAATGGGCGCTCTACAACCGCGGTTCGCTGGCCGAGCATGACCTGCTCAGCACCGGGACCACGGGGCGCCGGGTGAGCGAGGCGCTCGACCTGCCGGTGACCCGCCTGCTGAGCGGTCCCCTCGGGGGTGACCAACAGATCGGTTCCCGCATCGCCGAAGGGGATATCGATCTGTTGATCTTCTTCTGGGACCCCTTGGAGCCGCTGCCCCACGACCCGGACATCAAAGCCCTGCTACGCATCGCCGTGTTGTACAACATCCCGACGGCCTGCAACCGGGCCACCGCCGATTTCGTGATCTCCTCGCCTTTAATGTCGACGCGCTATGCCCGCTCGCAGACCGACTTCGACCTGCGCCTAGGCCGCCGGGAGTAGCTCCCGGGCCGCGGGCGACCGCTTCCCACTCCAGCGGCTGCTCCCTGGTCAGCTCGATCAGCCGCGAGACCCCCGAATGGGGAGCGGAAATGCCAGGAGGTGGGGACGGGTGTGCTCGCCGTACCTCCCCCGTGAATCTCGCCTCGCCTACCGTCTGATGGACCTGCAGGCTGCTGAACAACACCGTGTGATCGTCCAACCCTCTCCCCTAGCCCCTCCCCCGCTAGGCCCCCTTTCCGCCACGGTTCATGGCGTACCCGTGGGTCCTCGGAGAGGGGGTCGGGGACTAGACGTCTTTCCGCAAGCTCCTGCCCGCCTCGGGCGCTGCGCCGGGTCGAGCACCTCGGCCAGGGCCGCCACCTGACTGCTGTGCACCAGGGCGATCACCTCGTCCACCGGCTGCAGCACCAGATCCCCGCGCGGCACGATCAACTGACCCTTGCGGATGACTGCCACCAGCGTGCAGGCCTCCGGCAGAATGAGATCCCGAATGGCCTTGCCGTCGGCGATGGCGCCGGGGGCCACCTTCTCCTCGACGATGGCGTACTCGCCCTTGCGCAGCTTGAGCAGGGTCATCATGTCGCCGAGGGACATCTCCTCGGCGATCAGGTTGGCCATCAGGTCGGCCTGGTTGATGGCCACGTCGACCCCCATCTCCGGCGTGAACATCCAGGCGTTCTTGGGGTTGTTGACGCGGGCGATGATGCGCGGCACGTCGAACTCGAAGCGCCCCAGGCTGGTAATGACCAGGTTGGCCTCGTCGGCGCCGGTGACTGCGGCCAGCACGTTGGCCTGGCGGACGCCGGCCGCTTCCAGGTCGATCGGCGAGCTCCCATCGGCCAGAAGCGTCACCTGCGGCGGTAGCTCTTCCTGAAGCTTGGCGAAGACGTCGGGCCGATGGTCGAGCACCTTGACCTGGTGGCCCGCCGCCAACAGGCGCGAGGCCAGGTGCGAACCGATCTTGCCGCCCCCAACCAGAATCACAAACATGGCTACCCTCCCTCGCCCGAGCTGGAACAGCGCTTCCAGCCGGTCCATGGCGCTGGCCTGCACCGCCAGGTGCAGCAGATCGTCGCGCTCGAAGGCCGTGCCCAGCAGGGGGACCAGGGCCTGGCCGTTGCGAGTGATCGCCACGACCTGGATCTCGCCGGGGACGCTGACCTGGTTGACCTGGCGCCCGACCAGCGCTGGGGCGACCTCGAGCGAGACCAGCGAGACCTCGCCGTGACCGAAGCTGACCACCGGGTCGAGATGGATGTGAGCGAGCAGCTCGAAGATCCGCTGCGCCCCCCAGGTGGTGGACGAGATCGTCACCAGCCCCAGGCGGCGGTAGATCTCGGCCCGCCCGGGATCGTACAGGCGGGCGACGACGCGCGGCACGCGGTACACGTTGCCGCGCGATGCGCGCCGCGACGATGTTGGCATTGTCGGACGAACTGGTGGCGGCGAAGGCCTCCGCCTGCTCGATCCCGGCCTGCAGCAAGACCTCGCGGTCGAAGCCGACGCCTTCGATGAAGGCGCCGCGGAAGGCCGGGCCAAGCAGGTCGCGGGCAGTCTCGTTGTGGTCGATCACCCGCACATCGTGTCCCTGCTCGTCCAGACGCCGGGCGACCTGTGCCCCAACTCGACCGCAGCCCATGATAATCACGATCATCGTCGTACCCCTCCTTTGGGCGTCGTCAGCCGTGACGCAGCCGCTCCAGGTACAATGCGGCGCTCTTGCGGACCCTCTCCAGCACAATCATGATCGGGGCGAACATCGCCAACACCGGCCAGATGTGCAGCGGCAGCGGCGTCATCTCGAACAAGTCGGACAGAAACGGAACGTAGATCAGGGCCAGCAGCATCAGCAGCTCGAGGCCGATGCCGAGCAGCAAGTTGCGATTGCTCAGCCAGCCCAGCAAGTGCACGCTCCCTTTCTCCGTGCGGCAGGCAAAGGCGTTGCCCACCTGAGCGGTGACCACGCCGGCGAAGAACACGGTGGAGGCCAGAACATGCACCTGCGCCGAGGCTGAGCTGGGGGTTGCCGAGGGTCCCAAGCCACGGCAGCGGCGGCAGTCCGAGCAGTCCGCCATACCCGAAGGCGGCGTAGGTCAGGGCGAAGGCGAGCGAAACACAAGGTGGCCTCGATCGGGCCCAGCCACAGATAGGCTCGGCTGAGCAGGCGTTTGTCGAGGATCGGCTGGGCGCGTCGCCGCGGGGGCCGTTTCATCACATCCGGCTCGGGCTTCTCCATCCCCAGCGCCAGGGCCGGCAGCTGGTCGGTGCCGAGATCGATCGCCAGGATCTGCAGCACATTCAGCGCAAGCGGAATGCCGGTCAGGGCGGTGAGCAAGAAGGGCAGCGATCTCCGGTACGTTGCTGGCGAAGATGTAGCTGGCGAACTTGCGCAGGTTGTCGTAGATGGCCCGCCCCTCGGCGAGTGCGGTGGTGATCGTGCCGAAGTCGTCGTTGGTGATGATGACGTCGGCCGCTTCCTTGGCGACATCGGTGCCGATCACGCCCATCACGATGCCGACATCCGACTTGCGCAGCGCCGGCGCGTCGTTGACGCCGTCGCCGATCACGGCCACCACCTCGCCCATGGCCTGGAAGGCCGCCACCAGGCGCAGCTTGTGCTCGGGTGCCATGCGGGCAAAGATGATCTCACGCTCGCCCAGCAGGCGCTGCAGCTCGAGGTCGCTCATCGGATCGAGCTCGGCGCCGGTGAGGATGGTCGGCTGCGGGGTGGAGAGCATGCCGATGCGCCGGGCCATCGACTCGGCGGTCAGACCATAGTCGCCGGTGATCATCGCCCAGCGGATGCCGGCCTCGCGGCAGCAGCGGATGGCCTCGGCCACCTCCGGCCGCGGCGGATCCATCATCGCCACCAGTCCCAGGAAGGTCAGCTCCTGCTCGACGGACTCCGCGGTGAACCCGCCGGCCGTGCGCGGCAGCTGGCGTCGGGCCAGGGCCAGCACGCGCAGCGCGTTGCGGGCGTAGTCGTCATTGGAGGCCAGGATCAGGCTGCGCGTCTCCTCGTCCAGCGGGACGATCTTGCCCTGCTTGAGAATCGAGCGTGCACAACTGGAGGACCTCGCGCGGCGCGCCCTTGACGTAGGCCACCACGCCCTGTCCGGTCCGGTGCAACGTGGTCATGCGCTTGCGCCGGGCATCGAAGGGCAGCTCGTGCACGCGGGGCAGCTGCAGGGCAAGGTCCTCGTCGTCCAGGCCGCCCTTGAGGGCGAGCACGCGCAGCGCGGCCTCGGTCTGATCGCCGAGGCAGGTCCAGTGCGGGATGGTCGGGCGTGGGCGGATTGAGGCGGGCGTTGTTGCACAGCAGGGCGGCCGTCAGCAGCTCTTCGAACTCGGGACCCACGCCGGCCTGGTCAGGCGGAGGGGTGAACCCGCCGTGCGGCTCATAGCCCACGCCGGAGACGGCCAGCCGCTGCCCGGCGACCCACACTTCGCGGATCGTCATCTGGTTCTGGGTCAGGGTGCCGCTCTTGTCGGTCGCCAACACCGAGATCGTCCCCAACGTCTCGATCATGGCCAGCTTCTTGACCAGCACGCCACGCTGCGCCAGGCGCTGCACGGCGATGGCCAGCGACAAGGTGACCGTGGGCGTCAGGCCTTCGGGCACGGCGGCGACCACGATCCCGGTCGCCAGCAGGAAGGCCTCGAACAGGGGCAGGCCGACTTCGAGCGTCCCGACCCAGAAGACGCCGACGCCGATGGCCAGGGCGATCAGGGAGATGCGCCGCGTCAGCCGGCGCATCTCGCGCTGCAGGGGGCTGGGCTCCTCGCGGATCTGCTGGGTCAGGCGGACGATGCGGCCGAACTGGGTGAGCATCCCGGTGGAGAACACCACCGCTCGCCCGGTGCCCGAGACGACCGACGATCCCGCAAAGACCAGGTTCGGCTGTTCGAGCTCGGTGAGGTCCTGCCGCAGGGAGGCATCGGCGGTCCTGCGGGCGGGGATCGCCTCGCCGGTGAGCGTGGTGTTGTTGGTGCGCAGGCCGAACTCCTCGACGACCCGGGCATCGGCCGGGATGTTGTCGCCCTCAGCCAGAATGAGGATATCGCCGGGCACGACCTCGCTGGCGGGAATCCGGGCTTCCTCGCCGTCGCGGATCAGGCGAGCATAGTTGGGCAGCAGCACGCTCAGCGCCTGCATCGCCTGCTGCGCCCGGTACTCCTGCCAGAAGGAGAAGGCGGCGTTGATCACGACCACAATCCAGATCACCAGCCCCAGCACCGGTTGACCGGCGACGAATGCAACCAGGCCGGCCGCCCACAGCACAAGCGCCATCAGGTGCGTGATGTGCCCCAGCAGCAATTGCCACAGCGGCAGGCGGGCGGGTTCGGAGAGCGTATTGGAGCCGTACAGACGCAGGGCCGCCGCGGCCTGATCCTGGGTCAGGCCGTGGGTGGAGGTCTCGAGGGCCGTGTAGACCTCACCCGGTCGCAGGGCATGCAGGGGGAGAGAGTCCATGGGCGCGCGGTCAGCCCTGGCCGGGAGTTCGGCTACCGGGCCGACTGACCGGGCTCGATTCTACCCCTTCGGTTCCGTTGAGGAATCACCGGGCGGGACAGGATCTGTCCCCGGCTCCTCCGGGGGATGGGTCATATACGGGACAAGAATGGAAGGAGCCGTATGCAGGTCGAGATGCACGGCCTCGTCGTACTCGCCGGCGACAACCGGCTGCGGCTCATAGCGAAGAGGGCGGCGCACGCCGAACAGGCTCCAGAAGCGCGTGATGCTGGCCAGCAGCCGGAAGCGGTATTCCTGCATCTTGAGCGACTGCCATTCGACGATCGACCCCATGGCGCCCTGCACGCGTGCTTTCTGGCGCACGATGCGGTAGATCTGATCAGGGTCACGATAGCCGATGGGGGCGATCAGGAGGGCGTGAGCCATCACGATCAGCAAGGTGAAGGAGATCAGGACGACCCAGCCGCCCTCCGCCCATTTGCCGACGATCTGTCCGACGAAGACCGAGGCTGCCAACGCGGCGGCGAAGCTGGCGCCGAGCATCCCCCACTGGCGGGTCCTACCGGTGTAGGTGTGCTTGATATGCTGACGCACAGCCAGGCCCATCACCATGATCGGCATGAACACACCAACGCCGTAGAAGGGCACGGCGGCGGAAGTGCGCCCGCGGACCAGGAACTGGATCACCACGGCGGCGATGAAGCCGGCGGTCACAGAACGAGTGAAAGTACCGCCCTTGTTGCGGTAGACGACGAACTCGGGGATCTCGCCGATGGCGACGTCGCGCCAGGCAGTGGCCTGCAAATCCTGGAAGGCGGTCATCGAGGCGAATGCCAGCAGAACGACGGCCAGGATCTGGTAGCCCCAGTAGAGAATTGTCCCGCCCGGAATCTGGCCAAACCCGATGAAGGCCAGATTCCCAACGATGGTGCGGCCGAAACGTGCCATCGTATACGTTGAAGTAGATGCCGAAACTGGTCAGGAAGAGCGTGGTCAGCCCGCCGTAGAACAGGAAGGAGGTCTGCACGACGCGGCCGATCCCGGACTTGCCGCTGTAGAACTTCCACAGCTTCTTGAAGCGCGGGGCGTGTTTCTTACCCCACTTGACCAGGGAGAAATCCTCGTCCTTGACGAACTGGATTCCGTTGGACATCGCCTCCAGCCCGGAGAGAGCCACCATGCCCTTCATCGAGGCGGTAAGGAGATGGTAGAAGGATTGGCCCAGAGTGGCTGATTCGACTGGTCCGGAAGGTGCTGGCGGGACGCCGCGCGACATTGCGGCGAATAGCCCGACGGCCATTGTCACCGTAAGCATGACAAAGATCCCCAGCCCGGTGAACACGATTGCGGCCGACTCGCCACGCCCGCGGATGGTCAGATACCAGGTGATCGAGGCCAGCGCCGCGCCCAGGATGAAGTGATAGAACCAGGGGATCCCGTAGGAGTTCGTGATCGACAGCAGCTGATCGACGCCAGAAAGGGTCGAAACGACAATAGTCAACACGTAGTCCTGAATCAGGACGACGGCCACGACCAGGCTGAGTCCCGGGGTGAGGTAGCGCATCGAGGCGGTATAGGATCCGCCGCCCTCGTTGAAGACTCCCAGGGAGTACATGTAGAGCGCCCCAAAGACGAAGTTGGCAAAGGCGATGACGAGAACCGCAATGTACCCCCATCGCTCAAGCCCGTAGGGGTGCAGCGCGCTCAGCATCTCCCCGGTGGCGTAGAAGTAGGAGGTGTAGTAATCGACGCCGAACAAGGCGATGGCGGCCAGCAGGCCGATCTGACCCGCGCCATGGATATGGGCGTCCTCGCCCCGCTCGCGGGGGCAAGCCGGTAGGCAATCGTCACGATCAGGATCAGCAAGCCAATGGAGAACAGCATCGATCTAGGCCTTCGGTGTGGGTTTGGGGGCTACGAGATCTTGGGGAGTCAGGAAGGACTGTTCGAGCAGGGCGAGCTCGTCGAGCAAGTGGCGGCGCGTGCCGGGATCAAGGCGGGTATCCTGTGCCACCTTGACGGCCTCGTCGCGGGCGGCGCGCACGACGAAGGCCGGTACGAACATGATGCGGCCGGCCGGGATCACCTCGAAGTCGCGGGTTCTCATTTCCAGCGCCTGGTCGTCGAAGTAGGGCAGGCTCAGGCTCAGGCCGCGGTTGAGGTCGCTGGCCGCCGCCCGGCGGTGGATCGTGTCGATGATGCCACGCGTCTCGAAGCGGGCCAGGGCACGCGCCTGGTTCACGAGCTGGCCCAGGATGCCGTAGCGCTTCCGCTGATACTCCTCGTCGGCCACGATGTAGGGAGCCAGGGAGACGGCCGCGTGCAGGACGAAGAGGAAGCGCTGCATCGAGGCGACATCCGCTTCGGCTTCGCTCTGCGAGCCGACGACCAGGCGGTCCTGCTCGTCGAAGGCCACCCACTGCGGCAGATAGAACTGGCGGGCGTAGGGCACATACGGGACCAGCAGCTCGCCGCGCCCGTCCTCCGCCGCGCCCTCCTCGGCGATGGCATCCGTGGCGGCGGTGATGGCGGAGCCGACATCGGCGTCGGTGGCGACCGGGATCGGAGGCGATCGCCTCGCCCTCCGCCGCCTGATAATTGACGCTTCGCCCGGAGGGCAGCATGCGCCGAATCATGTGCTGCACCGTGGCGTGGCGCACCAGGCGAGCGCTGGCCGCCACGGCGGGATCGGCGGACTGCTCCAACTCTGCCAGGCGCTGACGGACCAGGACGCGCACGTCGCTGCGCGTCACCCGGTCGACGAAGCCGCCGATGCTCTCCTCGCGCCCGGCAGCCGGGACGCGGGCGGTCGCCTGGGTCTGAAGATCCGTGACGACCTCGTCGGGAAGGGTGAAGCGCGCCTGGGGCGCGCGTTGGACCAGCGCCTCGGCCAGCTGGGCACCCTGGGCCTCCAGGAAGCGCTGCACCATCTTTGTCTGGGCCTGAAGCAAGGACTCGTGGTCCTGCAATTCTTGCTGGAGATGAGTGGGGGGCAGAACCGATGGGGTGCCACCCGCCCGCGCCTGGGTGTCTGGCATAGATGCCCTCTCAAGAATCGGCGCCGGTGCCGGCTGTTCGGACGCCGAATGATACCATCTCTGATCAGTCGTGACTCATCGGCGAAGGCCGCCCTGCCTGCCGAAAACCCAACTAAGCTACTCCGAGATTACCGCCGAGTCCATGCAATAGTGAACCGGGCCCTCCTCGGGCCCGTTCTGTGCCTACTGCCAGGATTGCCCATCGGCCTTGTCCTACTTGGAAGCCTCGGTTGCCGGGAGCGGCGGCTGCTCGAAGTACTTGGTCAGGATGGAGGGTGCACTCGGGTCGTCCACATGTAAGGCGTGATCGTAGTCGCCGGCTTCAACCGGTTTCTCGTAACGCACCGGGCGGCGAACCCCAAAGAGCTCCCAGAAACGGGTGATGGCCAGCAGGACGGCATAGCGGTACTCCTGCATCTTCAACGACTGCCATTCCACGATGGAGGCCATCCCGCCCTGGACGCGGGCCTTCTCGCGCACGATGCGATGGATCTGCTTTGGGTCTCGGAACCCGATCGGGGAGATCAGCAGGGAATGGGCGGCAAGAACGAGAATCGAGAACGAGATCAGAACCATCCAGCCGCCGTCCGCCCACTTCCCGACGATCTGGCCGACGAAGACGATGGCCGCCAGCACGCCAGCGAACCCCGCGCCGGCGCACCCCGACACGCGGCGCGGACCCGTGTAGTTGGCCAGGATGTGCTTGCGAATGGCGAAGCCCATCACCGCGATCGGCATGAACACCCCAACCCCATAGTAGGGCACCGCCAGCGTCGTCCTGCCGCGCACCACGAACATGATCACCACGGCGGCCAGGAAGGTGAGCGTCACCGACCGGGTAAACGTGCCGCGCTTGTCGCGGTAGATGATCACTTCGGGAATCTCCCCAATGGCGACGTCTCGCCACTCGGTCGCCTGGGCGTCCTGCAGCGCCGTCATCGAGGCGGCCGCCAGCAGGGCCACGGCCAGGATCTGGTAGACCCAGTACAGGGTTGTCCCTCCGGGTATCTGGGTGAACCCGATGAAGGACAGATTCCCGACGAGGGATCGGCCATACGTTCCGTCGAAGGTATTGAAGTGAATGGCGAAGTACGTCAGGAACAAGGTGGTGAAGCCGCCATAGAACAAGAAGGAGGTCTGAACCACGCGTCCGATGCCGGACTTTCCGCTGTAGAAATGCCAGAGCCAGTTCAGGCGGGTGACCTTCTGCTTGCCCCACTTCACCAAGGCGAAGTCCTCGTTCTTGACGAACTGGATCCCGTTGGACATGGCTTCGAGCCCGCTCAGGGCCACGATGCCCTTCATGGTCGCCGTGAGCATGTGGTAGAGCGCCTGCCGGATGGTGGCCTCGTGCAGCACCTCGGCGGGCGCGGCCGGAACGCCGCGAGCCAGTGCCGTGAACAGACCGATCGCCATGACGATCGTCAACTGCACGAAGACAGCCAGCAGCAGGAAGACGATGAACGACGAGTCGCCGCGACCGCGGATGGTGAGATACCAGGTGATGGCCGCTAGTCCGGCGCCGATCAGGAAGTGCCACAGCCAATTCTGACCGTAGAGATTCAGGATCGACAACAGCTGGTCGCTACCGGAGAGAGCGGAGACCACAATGGTCAGGGTGTAGTCCTGGATCAGCACCACCGCCACGACCAGGCTCAGGCCGGGAGTCAGGTAGCGCATCGAAGCGGTGTACGAACCTCCGCCCTCGTTGAAGATCCCGATGGCGTACATATACAGGGCGCCGAAGACGAGGTTCGCCAGAGCGATGAAGGCTACACCGATGTAGGCGTACTTCTGCAGTCCATAGGGATGCAGGGCCGACATCAGCTCGCCGGTGGCGTAGAAGTACGACGTGAAGTAGTCCACCCCGAACAGCGCCACCGCGGCCAGCAGGCCGATCTGGCCGGCGCCGTGCACGTGGGCGTCGGCCGCGTTTTCGCGGGGGGCGACCTTGTAGGCGAGAAGGATGAAGACCAGCAAGAAGTGCGACAGAGAGCATTCTGGACGAGATCCTTTCCGGTTGACTTCGGCAGGCCTACGGGGCTCAATCGCCGCGCGGCGGTCCGAACTCGGTGCAGATTTGGGCGATGGGACCAACGGTCGGCCTCTCCCCGATCGGTGCCCGGGCTTCCGACGGCCGCCCGGAGCGCAACCTGGCGCGGGATGAACACGTCCCGGTGCTCCGTCCCGGCATGCGGCTTCAGCCGTCTTCTGGAGGCGGTGCGAAGGGTTCCTCCAGAGCGCGCAGAAGCCCGAGAAGGTGCGCCTGCGTGGCGGGGGACAGGCCAGGATCGCTGGTCACTCGGGCGGCTTCGGCACGCGCCGCCAGCACGACGAAGGCGGGGACGAAGAGGAACCGGCCCGAGGGGATGATCTCGACTTCGCGCCATCGAATCTCCCCGGCCCGGTCGTCGAAATACGGAAGACTGATGGAGAGCCCGCGGTTCAGCGCCTTGTCGCTGGCCCGCCGACGGATCTTTTCGATCATTTCCTCCACTTCAAGCGCGGCGAGCCGACGGCCTCTCTCCACCTGCATGGTGTTCACATCCCCCGCTTCGCGCCTGGCTGGCTTCCCGGCCAATCCGGGAAACGGGATCGACACGCTGTCGGCACTCATGGGATGGTGGTCTCCTTGCAGTCGCGGCTCAAGCCGCCGGAGTTGCCTGCTGCCGGGATGGGCAGCGGGGGGGCGTGACGACTGCCTGGACCCGGCGGTCGGATCCGGGGAGGTGTCACACCCCTCCCAATCTACGCCGAGGGAGTTAGGCCGCGATAAAAAAGCCGCCCAATCGAATAAAGGACAAATAAAGAAACCTGCCGGTCGAAGGCTGGGACGGGTGGGTGCAGCAGCTTGCGGGGGTTTCAGCGGCGAGGCCGAGGCCAGGGTGGAGGGCAGCGCCAGCGCTTGGAAGAGCGAAGGATCTGCTTCTCCCTCGCCATCCTACATGGCTCTACGGCGGGGCAAGGGGGCCCCTGGGCCAAAGCCCGGCTCTGGGAGAAGAATCTCGGGGGCGCCTGTCAGCCCGAGTGTCTGCCCGGAGCGGAGGCGAGGGGCCACGCCGGATCTGTTCTTGCCTCGCCATCCTACTGGCTTCTGTGGCGCCGCCCTCTCGGAGAGCTGCTCACTAGGGTTGGTGGGCGACGGGGTCCGGTGTCGGGCCGGTGTCAAGGTACTTGGCAAGGATAGACGGAGCGGACGGGTCGTCGACATGCAGGGCATGGTCATAGTCGCCGGCCGGGACGGGGACGGCGTCGGCTACCGGGCGACGCACCCCGAAGTGCTCCCAGAAGCGGGACAGGCCAAGCAGCAGCGAGTAGCGGTATTCCTGCATCTTGAGCGATTGCCACTCGACGATCGAGGCCATCCCGCCACGCACCCGCGCCTTGTCGCGCACGATGCGATGGATCTGCTTCGGATCACGATGGCCGATCGGCGACAGCAAGATGGCATGCGCCGTGAGGATCAGCGTGGTGAAGGTGATCAATCGGACCCAGCCGCCTTCTTCCCACTTGCCGAAGATCTGCGAGATGAAGATGAAGGTTGACAGGACGCCGGCGAACCCGGCTGCGCGTGCCCCCCAGGCACGCTTGCGTCCGACGTAGTGACTCAGGACATGCTTGCGGACGGCGAAGCCCATGATGGCGATTGGCAGGAACACGCCGACGCCGTAGAACGGGACGGCGACACTGGTGCGGCCGCGGACGATGAACATGATTGCGACCGCCGCCAGGAAGGTGATCGTCACCGATCGGGTGAAGGTTCCCCGCTGATCGCGGTAGATGATCGCCTCGGGAATCTCGCCAATGGCGACGTCGCGCCATTCGGTCGCCTGGGCATCCTGGAGAGCGGTCATCGAGGCGGCCGCGAGCAACGCAACCGCCAGAATCTGATAGGCCCAATACAACGTGATCCCCCCCGGCAGCTGGCTGAATCCGATGAATGAAAGGTTGCCGATCAGCGATCGCCCCAGCGTTCCGTCGAAGACATTGAAGTGCAGGGCGAAGTAGGTCAGGAACAAGGTCGTCATCCCGCCGTAGAACAGGAAGGAGGTCTGAACGACACGTCCAATCCCTACCTTCCCGCTGTAGAAGTGCCACAGCCAGTTCAGGCGGGCGGCCTTCCGCTTGCCCCATCCAACCAGGGCGAAGTCCTCGTCCTTGAAGAACTGGATGCCATTCGAGACGGCCTCCAATCCGGTGAGGGCGACGATCCCCTTCATGGTTGCGGTCAGCAGGTGCATCAGGGCCTGCTGGAGCGTGGTCTCGTGGAGAACCTCGGCAGGTGCCGCCGGCACGCCGCGGGCCACCGCCGTGAAGAGTCCGATGGCCATCACGACCGTCAGCTCGACGAAGATTCCGAGCAGCAGGAAGACGACGAAGGACGAATCGCCTCGGCCGCGGATCGTGAGATACCAGGTGATGGCCGCCAGACCGGCGCCGATCAGGAAGTGGTAGAGCCAGTTCTGCCCGTACAGGTTAAGGATCGACAGCAGCTGATCGCCGCCCGATAGCGCCGAGACCACGATGGTCAGCGTGTAGTCCTCGATCAGCACGACCGCCACCACCAGGCTGAGGAAGGGAGTCAGGTAGCGCATGGAAGCGGTGTACGACCCGCCGCCCTCGTTGAAGATGCCCAGGGCGTACATGTACAGGCCGCCAAAGATCAAGGTTCGCCAGGGCAATGAAGGCGACGCCGATGTAGGCGTACTTCTGCAGGCCGTAGGGATGCAGGGCCGACATCAGCTCCCCGGTCGCGTAGAAGAACGAGGTGTAGTAGTCGACGCCGAACAGCGCGATGGCCGCCAGCAATCCAATCTGACCGGCGCCGTGAACGTGCTTGTCCTCGGCCTTCTCGCGAGGAGAGATGCGGTAGGCCAGAAAGACGAAGACGATCAGCAGGGCAACAGAGAACATGGTCGGGCTACCTCACGGGGAACTCGGAGCGGCGGTTGTCGGGGGTGCCGGAGCGGAAGGCGCTGGCGAGCTGGCGCAGACTCTCGAGAAGATGGGCGCGGGTGGCTCGGTGAACTCGCGCTGTGCCTGGACCCGCTCGATCTCACGCTCAACGGCCAGGACGACGAAGGCTGGGACGAAGAGGATGCGCCCTTTGGGGATCACCGTGAATGACCAGTAGCGGAGTGAAAGCCGGCGATCGTCGAAGTACGGCAGGCTGAGACGAAGGCCGCGATCGAGCTGATGGCGCGACGCCCGCAGGTCGAGCTCGGCGATCATCTCATCGATCGCCTGGCGGGCGAGAGACCGCCCGCGGCGGACCAGGTCCTCCTCAGCCCGGGTTCTCGTCAGCGGCTTGGACCACCTCTTCGTGGGTCACGGCTGCTCGGAAGTGACGAGACTCGACTGCAGCCATGGCATCCTCCTCGCGGCAATTTCCGACGGTCATCCGGCGGACGGCTACGGCAGCCCACCGGTCACCCAGGCACAGTGTGCCACCCACGGGTAAGGTGGAGACTAAAGTTGTGGGGAATTTCGTGAAGAACAAATAAAGAAGCGGACGGAGCGGGCTCGGCCCTCAACCTTCGATGATGAACCGGTACCCGATCCCGGGCTCTGTGGTCAGAATGTGGGGATGGTCCGGATCGTCCTCGAGCTTCTTGCGCAGCTGGCGCATGTAGACGCGCAGGTACTCGACATGCTCGGCGTACTCCTGGCCCCCAGACGGCGGCCAGGATCGCGCGGTGGGTGAGCACTCGCCCGGCATTCGTCGCCAGGTGCGCCAGCAGTTTGAACTCGGTCGCCGTCAGTTTGACCTCGACGCCGTTGCGGCGGACCTCGAAGTCGGCGAGGTCGATCTCCAGCGGCCCGGAGGTCACGATCGGCTCTTGGGCTTCCCTTGGCCTGCACGGCGTGGCGCATGGCCACGCGGATTCGCGCCAGCAGCTCCTCGATGCCGAAGGGCTTGGTCAGATAGTCGTCGGCGCCTCGATCGAGCGCCATGACTTTGTCGCGCTCCGAATCCCGGACCGACAGCACGATGATCGGCGTTTGGGTCCACTCCCGCAGTCGGCTGCAGACCTCGATCCCGTCGATGTCCGGCAGGCTGAGATCCAGGATGATGACATCCGGGGACTGGGAGGCGGCCAGGGTGAGGCCCTCTTCGCCGCGGCTGGCGGTCGTCACCTTGAAGTGTTTGGCGGACAGGATCGTTCGGATGGCGCGCAGGATCTGCGGCTCGTCGTCGATGACCAGGACATGCGGCTGCTGGTTCATTGGATCTCCGCCAAGGATGGCACGGCGCCCTCCCGGGTGAGGGGGAGCGTGAAGCTGAAGGTCATGCCTTCTTCGGTGTTCTCGGCCCAGATCCGGCCGCCGTGGGCCTCGACGATTCCCTTGCAGATCGAGAGGCCGAGCCCGATGCCCTTCACCTGGTCCGAGGCAGTCACCCGGTGGAACTTGTCGAAGATCCGCTCCAGGTCATCCGCAGGGACACTCGGGCCCTGATTGCAGACCTGGACCATCAGCCAGGTCGCATCCTGGGGAAGGGCGACAACCTTGATGGCCGAGCCCTGCGGCGAGTACTTGACGCTGTTGCTCAGTAGGTTGGCGAGGACCTGCTCGATTTGAACATAGTCCACCGGGACGAGCGGCAGATCGTCCGAAACGTCGATCTGCAGCTGGTGGTCGCGCAGCGAGTTGCGCATACGGTCGGCCACCGAGCGGACGATGTCGGCCATCACGTTCCAGTTGCGCTTGGGTTGAAGGTAGCCGGCTTCGATCCGGGTCATGTCCAGACAGATTCCCGACCGAGCAGATTCAGATGATCGGTCTCCTCGTCGACGGCCTGGAGGAGTTCCTGGCGAGCCTGGGTTTCCCATTCGACCTCGCCCCCCAGCAGGCTGGTCACCGAGGCCTTGATGGTTGCCAGCGGGCTCCGCAGTTCATGCGAGACCGAGGAGAGCAGGGCGGACTTGAAAGCGTCGCTTTGTGCCAGCAGCCGCGCCCGGCGTATCGGCCGCCCCCAGCTGGGCGCGCTCGATCGCCAACGCGGCCGCCAGGCAGTACGTATTCAGCAGCTGCTCTACTTCGGCAGGGATTCCCCCGCGCGGCTCCCAGAGTCAGAATCTCTCCGAGCAGGCCGCGCATTCCCTGGATCGGAAGCGAGATGCCCGGCCGAGACTGTCGCGAACGGGCCTGGGCCGGGAGAAAGTACCTTGCCGCAGGCAAGTCTCCATCCGGCTGCAAGATGATCCCGACCTCGGCTCCCGGCAAGGTGAGCAGGATTCGCTCGGCGATCGTACGGCTGATCGAACCGATGTCCGCCTGGCCGAGCAGGGCGGTGGTGAGCTCGTTCAGGTGCCGGGCCTCGCGCTCGCGGGCGCGGGCCCGCGCCAGGCCCGCCTGGGCCGCTCCCAGCAGCTGGCTGATGGTGATGGCGACGATCAGGAAGACGAAGAGCTCGAGCGCATCCTGCGGCCTCAACACGCGCAGCGTGTAGAATGGCGGCAGGAAGAAGAAGTTCAATGCGAGGAAAGCGGCGACCGCGGCCGCGATGCCGGAAGGCAGACCCCACAGCGCCGAGCTGATCCCGACCGGCAGCAAGTAGAGCAAAGCAACCGTGGGCGTGCTCAGCCAGGGCTGCACCAGCCGCAGAACCGCCGTCGTCAGTCCGACCGCCAGCAGCGATAACGCGATGCGAAGCAGGGTGTCCGGGATGCGAGATCGCATGGTGGGCTTCCGCCGGGTCTATTATCTACCCGTTGTTGAGAGCGAGGCGATTATGGGAGATGCGCGGCAGGACCGCGGCTGTGGCGTCCCAGTGCAGCCGGCCGGGATCGGATCAGGACGGGGTTGAGAGGGGGATCTCGGCGACCGCGGGCTGGAGAGAATGATGGTCGATCCACGCTGCCAGGCTGTGCAGATCGACCGGCTTGTGCAGCACGCCCTGCGCGCCGGCTGCCGCCGCTCGCACTTCCAGGTCGGCCTCGGCGCTGGCGGTCACGAACACCACCGGCAGGTCTCGCGTGGCAGCCAAGATGCGAATCCGGTGCAGCGTCTCGAAACCGTCCATTTCCGGCATCATCACATCGAGCAGCACGCCGTCAGGGGGGCTCTCGGCGATCGCCTGCAACGCTGCCGGGCCGCTGCCTGCTCCTTGCGGCTGGTGGCCAAGGACCTGCAGCGCCAGGCAGAGGATGCGCACCGTGTCGGGCTCATCGTCGACGATCAGGATTCGCGCCATCTGCCCCTTCCGGTGCGAGCCGTCCAGCGGTGCGCACAGCGGCGACGGTCCGGCCAGGCCGGCGGTCTGGATCCATTCTACGCAGAATGACGTCCCGGTCGGCCTTCCAGTCGGCTTACAGGCTGGGCCGAGGTCAACGACCGTCCGCGTCGGACAAGCTTCGCCGGGTAGAATGATCCTGCCGCACGCGGTTGGGTGGCCGGTTCCTTCTCGGTGCCCGGATGGCCGACGGCGGCATCGCTCTGGCGGGGTACGTGTGTTGCGGTGAATGGAGGAACGATGGCCGAGGTGATCGCCTGCCCTGAGTGCGGCGCGCCGCTGAATGTGGAGAAAGGCCAACCCACGACGCGCTGCCCGTACTGCCGTCACACGATCGATGTCTCCGAGGTCACCGACCGGCAGCCGCCGCAGGCACAGCGCCTGGTCATCCAGGTCTCGCCGCAATCCAGCCAGCGGGCGATGCGCGGGCTGAGCCTGCCTGATCGTGGTTATCGTGGGCGTGGTTTCGCTGGCCGGGCTGGTG
Source organism: uncultured Chloroflexia bacterium (assembly GCA_963789825.1). Lineage (GTDB taxonomy): Bacteria > Chloroflexota > Anaerolineae > Anaerolineales > E44-bin32 > PFL42. Next base: position 145,174 of record CAWBME010000011.1, on the reverse strand, counting down.
ATGGCGCTGATCGCCGGCGGCATCGGTCTCGGGACGGCGGTCGCCGTCCTGCCCGCCGCCACGGCGCTGTCGGAGTTGGAGGCGGATATCCCGCAGGCGACGACCATCCCATCCTTCGGCGGGGAAGGGATCGGGCCCGGGCGGTTCACCGATGCCCGCAGCATTGGCGTCGACGGTGACGGCCGGATCTATGTGGGCGAGTACCAGGGCGGACGGGTGCAAGTCTTCGACGCCGAGGGCGGCTTCCTGACTCAATGGCATGCCGATCGCGATCGTCCGCTGCGAGGCCTGGCCGTCGGCCGGGACGGGACGGTCTTCCTGGTTCAGGGTGGAACGATTCAGCGCTTCCAGGGTGAGACCGGCGAAGTGCTGCAGCCGGTGGATCACCCGGCGGGCGATGGCTTTGACGATGTAGCCATGACGGCCGACGGTGGTCTGGTCGCCTTCTGGTACGCCGCCGGGCAGGACAATCTGGTGAGCTTCGGACGGACCGGGGAGGTTGAGCTGACCATTCCGGATGCGGCCAGTGGACCCGCCGGGGAATCCGAGCTCGACCTGCGGGTGGCGTCCGACGGCGAGGGCAACCTGTATGGCCTGGGTACGTTCACCCAGAGTGTGTTCGTCTACTCGCCGCAGGGGCGATTCCTCAACCGCGTGGGCAGTTCGGGTGACGAGACCGGCCAACTGCGAGCGCCGTACTCGATCGCGGTCGATGACCGGGGGCGCATCTATGTAGGGGACATCGATGGCGTGGAGGTCTTCCATCGGGACGGCCGTCATCTGGGGACGGTTGACGTGGAGGGATTCCCGTTCGGCCTGGCGTTTGATGCACAGGGTCGGCTGCTCGTTGTGAACGGCACCCGCGTCGCCTGGTATCCTCCCCTGGAGTGAGGCCCCGGCCGGGCCGGCCGGGGAACTGGCTCTGGCGGCTCCGGGGCGGTGCCTTTGCGCGGGGCGATCCTCCGGCAAGTGCCAGATGGGCTCTCCGCCCGGGCTGCGGCCAGGCGGCGGTAGCAGCGTCTCGGGCGCCGGGAATGGCCGACCGTCCGGATCGGGCCGTCGCGTAACCGTTCGGAAGGGGTTCTACCTCGGGCGCAATCCCACTCCAGGAGCAATACGGCATGGCCGCACCCGCAAGAGTGTCCCGGCGCGAGAAGTGGGCCTACGGCTCGGGCGATCTGGGTTTCAGCCTGACCAACACCATTCTGAGCGTGTACTTCGCGATCTTCTTGACGGAGGTCGTCGGAGTCATGCCGGCCGTTGCCGCCCTGGCGATCTTCATCGGCAGCACCTGGGACTACATCAACGACCCCCTGGTCGGGTATCTGTCGGACCGGACCCGCACGCGTTGGGGGCGCCGTCGTCCCTACCTGCTCTTCGGCGCTCTGCCCTTTGCGCTGGCCTTCAGCCTGTTGTGGTGGCGGCCGCCGGTTGAGTCGGTCCCGGCGCTGGCGCTGTACTACGCCCTGGCCTTTGCCCTGTTCGACACTGCCGCCTCCTTCGTCTATATGCCGTTCTACGCCCTGACGCCGGAACTGACCAGCGACTACGATGAGCGAACCTCACTGACCAGCACCCGCATGTTCTTCTCCATCCTGGGCAGCCTGATCGCCTTCACCTTGCCGCTTTCGATCGTGGGCGGATTCAATCCGGAGAACGCCGGCCGGGTCTTGAGGATGGGCGTCCTCTTCGGTTTTCTCTCCGCCCTGCCCCTGTGGGTGGTGTTCTGGGGAACGCGGGAGCGGGAAGAATTCATGCACCAACCGCAGACGGGATTCAAGGAGTCAATCAAGGCCTCCTGGAGAAATCGGCCGTTCGTGTTCGGGCTGATGCTGTTCCTGTTCAACGGCGTGACGATGGCCATCATTCAGGTGAACTTGCTGTACTACGTCAAGTACGTCGTCGAGCGCGAGTCGCAGAGCGACATGATTCTGGGGACGATCTTCGTGGTGGCTCTGGCGGCCCTGCCCCTGTGGGCCTGGATCTCACGCCATCTGAACAAGCGTTGGGCCTACATCATCGGCATCGCCTTCCTGGCCGTTGTGCTGATGGTCCTGGCTTCGCTCGGCCCCGAAACGGGAATGCCCCTGATCATGACCCTGTGTGTTCTGGCGGGGATCGGGGTGTCGGCGATGCACGTGATGCCATGGGCCATCATTCCCGACGCCATCGAGTACGGCGAACTGCAGAGCGGCAAGCGCAATGAGGGCATGTTCTACAGCCTGATCACGCTGGCCCAGAAGGTCGCCTCGTCGCTGGCCGTCCCGCTGGCGCTGCTCGTGCTTCAGGCCAGCGGCTATGTCCCCACCAGCGCCGTCCAGCCCGACAGCGCCATCTTCGGGATCCGCATGGTGGCGGGGCCGATCCCCGCCTTGGCGTTGGTGCTGGGAATCGTGTTCACCTTGCTGTTTCCGCTCAGCCGCGACAACTACCGGGAGATCAATCGCCAGCTGGAAGAGCGCCGCCAGGCAGCCTTAGCGGCCGCCGAGGAAGCGGCGTGATCGAGATCCGCCCGGTTCGCAGTCGCCGCGACAAGCACGCCTTCCTGACCTTTCCTTGGCGCATCTACCAGCATGATCCGCTGTGGGTGCCCCCGCTGCTGCGGGAGCGCGAGAAAGCCACCGACCCATCCCGCGGCGCCTTCTTCCAGGGCGGGTATGCCGACTTCTTCACCGCCACCCAAGACGGGCGCCTCGCCGGAACCGTGTGCTGCTCCCACGAGCACGGCGGCGAACCCGGCGAATGCTCGCTGGGCTTCTTCGAGTGCATCGACGACTACGCAGGTCGCCGAAGCGTTGTTCCATCACGCTGGCGCTTGGGCGCGTGATCATGACCTGACCATGCTGTGCGGCACCTACAACCTGGACCGGGAAGACGCCCGCGGGATTCTCGTCGAGGGCCGGGACCGACCGCCGGCAATCTTATGTGGCCACAACCCGCCCTACTACCCCGAGTTCTTCGAGCGCTTCGGCTTTATGAAGCGCCACGATGATGGCCTGGCGTACGCCATCGAGATCGACCCGCAGGGTCGAAGCATTCAACGTGTGCAGCGGCTCGCCGACCGCGTTCGGCGTCGCAGAGATTTCACCGTCCGCTCCGCCAACCTGGCCGATCTCGACGGCGAAATCGACCGAATCTTGCTGCTGCAGAACCGGGCCCTCGAACACTTGCCGGATTTCGTTCCCTATACGCGCCAATCGGTGGCGGGCATGCTGATGCCGCTGGTGGATCTGGCTGACCCGGACCTGATCCTCTTTGCCGAGGTAGATGGGAAGGCGGTGGGCTGGTTCCCGGCCATCCAGAACTTCAATGAGATCTTGATCCATCTCAACGGGCTGCGCTATCCCTGGGACTATGTGCGCGCCCTGCGCTACAAGAACCTCAAGCCGAAGGGGCTTTCCGTGAAGAGCGTGGCTGTGCTGCCGGAGTACTGGGATACGGGAGTGGCCATTCTGCTCTTTGCGGAGATGGCGCGCCGCGCGATCCCCAAGGGCTACCAGTGGGCGGATTTCTCCCTGACCGGTGAGGACAACCCGGATACCTGGAACATCGCCCATCATGCCGGCGCAAAGATCTACAAACGCTACCGTTTCTACAAGAAAGCGCTGGTCTGACGCCGACGGGCGCTCCCGGCGGGCGCACGGGCTGGGTACCGCCCTCGGGTTTGTTGTGCCGGATGACGGCGTCCATCGACGCTGCCCCGACGCAGACCGTGCGCCGTTCGCAGGTGGCTTAGGCCGCCAGGAGCAGCCGGCGGCCGGGATGGCGTGAGCCTGCGGGATACGCTGTCTTGGCTAGGCGGCTGAGGTGCTGGCCTGCGCCGTGGCGATCGGCGTGAAGGTCAGGGCGTCGGCTGCCAGATCCACCCGGATGGTGTCCCCGGGATGGAACTCGCCCGTGAGCAACCGCAGCGCCAGTGGATCGTGCAGCTCGCGCTGGATGGTGCGCTTCAGCGGCCGGGCCCCATACACCGGGTCGAAGCCGGCCTCGGCCAGGTGGGCGCTGGCAGCCGGCGTGACCTGCAGTTGGTAGCCGGCGCGCGCTACGCGCTCGGCAGCCTGGCGGAGCTGGATCTCGGCGATCTGCGCCAGATCTTGACGCGACAGGCGGCGGAAGACAACGACCTCATCAATGCGGTTGAGGAACTCGGGACGGAAATGGCCCGAGAGCAAAGTGCGCACATGCGCCTCGGTGGCCTGCTCCGAGGCTTGAACGTCACCCCACAGTTCGCTGCCCAGGTTGCTGGTCATGATCACGACCGTATTGCGGAAGTCGACCGTCCGGCCCTGGCCGTCGGTCAATCGGCCGTCGTCGAGCAGCTGCAGCAGCACGTTCGACACCTCGGCGTGCGCCTTCTCGATCTCGTCGAGCAGGACGATCGAGTACGGACGGCGGCGGACGGCCTCGGTCAGCTGGCCGCCTTCCTCGTAGCCGACGTATCCCGGCGGCGCGCCGACCAGCCGGGAGACGGTGTGCCGCTCCTGGTACTCGCCCATGTCGATTCGCACCATGGCGTGCTCGTCGTCGAAGAGGAACTCCGCCAGCGCCCGTGCCAGCTCGGTCTTGCCCACGCCGGTGGGACCGAGGAACAGGAACGAGCCGATCGGCCGCGCCGGATCCTGCAGCCCGGAGCGCGCCCGGCGCACGGCGTTCGACACGGCGCACACGGCGTCGTCCTGTCCGACCACGCGCTGGTGCAGGCGCTCCTCCATATGCACCAGCTTCTGCATCTCGCCTTCGAGCAGCCTGGAGACCGGGATTCCCGTCCAGCGGGCGACCACACCGGCGATGTCCTCGGCGTCGACCTCCTCCTTGAGCAGCGCGCCCTCGGCCTGCAAGTCCTTGAGGCTGCGCTCGAGCTGCGCCAGCTGGTTCTCCAACTGGGGGAGCCGGCCGAAGCGCAGACGGGCCGCCGTCTCCAAGTCGGCCTGTCGCTCGGCGCGTTCGATGTCGAGCCGGGTCTGTTCGATCTGTTCCTTGACCTGGCGCAGCTCGCCGATCGCCTGCTTCTCGTTCTGCCAGCGGGCGCGCAGTTGCGAGGCCTGCTCGCCCAGTTCGGCCAGTTCGCGCTCGATGCCCGCCAGGCGCTCGGCGGAGGCCTTGTCCTTCTCCTGCTTCAGGGCCTCGCGCTCGATCTCGAGCTGCATCGTGTGTCGGTCCACCTCGTCCAGTGCCTGAGGCTTGGAGTCGATCTCAGTGCGCAGGCGGGCGCCGGCCTCATCGATCAGGTCGATGGCCTTGTCCGGGAGCTGGCGATCGGCGATGTAGCGGTGCGAGAGGTTGGCGGCGGCGATCACGGCGCTGTCCTGGATGCGCACCCCATGGTGGACCTCGTAGCGCTCCTTCAGTCCGCGCAGGATGCTGATGGTGGCCTCAACGTCCGGCTCATCGATGAACACCGGTTGGAAACGTCGCTCAAGCGCGGCGTCCTTCTCGATGTACTTGCGGTACTCGTCGAGCGTTGTGGCGCCGATGAGGTGCAACTCGCCGCGCGCCAGCATCGGCTTGAGCATGTTGCCGGCGTCCATGGCGCCTTCTGCCTTGCCAGCGCCGACGACGGTATGCATCTCGTCGACGAACAAGATCACCTCGCCGGCCGCGTCGGTGACCTCCTTCAGGACCGCCTTCAGGCGCTCCTCGAACTCGCCGCGGTACTTGGCGCCAGCCACCAGAGCGCCGAGATCGAGTTGGATCAGGCGTTTGTGCTTGAGGCCTTCCGGCACGTCGCCGTTGACGATGCGCTGAGCCAGGCCCTCGGCGATGGCCGTCTTGCCGACTCCCGGATCGCCGATCAGCGCCGGGTTGTTCTTGGTACGGCGAGAAAGCACCTGCACCACGCGGCGGATCTCCTCGTCGCGGCCGATCACCGGATCCAGCTTGCCGCGGCGGGCCAGCTGCGTCAGGTCGCGACCGTACTTCTCGAGCGCCTGGTAGGTGCCCTCCGGATCGGGGGAGACCACCCGCTGCGAGCCGCGGATCGACGCAAGCGCATTGAGGATGGCCTCGGGAGTCACGCCAAAATCCGCCAGGCGCTTGCGCTCGTCGCCGGAGGCCAGCGCCAGCAGCAGGTGCTCGGTCGAGACATAGTCATCTTTCATCGTCCGCGCCTGACGCTCGGCGGCCTGCAGCACTTCGCCAGACTGGCGGGAGAGCCCAACGGGCTGTGCGCCGCCCTGCACCTGCGGCTTTCTCTGCAGGTCGGTCTCCAGCTGGTCGATCAGCGGCGTCGAGGTGCCAGCTAGCCGGGCAAGAATGGCGGGGACGACCCCCTCCGGCTGGCGCAGCAGCGCCAGCAGCAGATGAGCCGGTTCAATCGCCGGGTGGTGGCTGTCCTGCGCCAGGCGCTGCGCAGCGAGCAGCGCCTCCTGCGCCTTGGTCGTGTATCGGTCGAGATCCATGCTCTTGCTCCATGCAGGCCGCATCGGCTCGCACGGGCCGGCGGCATTTCGCTTATGTCCAGTCTAAGGCCAGCACATTAGAAGAATATCGGCGCGCGATCTGAGTAAGCTTGGAGGCCGTTAACGCCCCTCGTAGCCTCCGCTGATGCAGTGCTGACATGGGTTGGGTATCCTGTCGCTATACGCGGGTCGATGACCCGATGTGGAGGCAGACAGATGATCAGGTATTACATGACGGGCCCGATGGATCGCAGAGACATGGTCCGCCCGGTGGGCTTCAATGGCGGCCGGCGCATCCCGGTGGACATTCACGCCGATGACGAGAGCTTCGTGATCACGGCTGTGACGCCTGGCCTCAAGGCCGAGGACCTGAAGATCGAGATCCTGGGCGATGTGGTCACCCTGCGGGGTGAGATTCGGCCGGACGAGCATGATGGCCAGGCGGACTACCTGCTGCGCGAGCTGGCCTTCGGGGAGTTCCAGCGCGCAATACGGCTGCCCGAGGCCGTCGATGCTGAGAAGGCCGAGGCCAACCTGGCCAACGGCGTGCTGACGGTGCGACTGCCCAAGACGGAAGACGCCCGCCCGAAGCAGATCAAGGTCAGCGCCAACTAGTCCAGCCGGCGACGCCTGCTGGCGGGATCATGCGAAGGGACTGTCCCATCGGGGACAGTCCCTTCGGCGTTTGGATCTGCAACGAGGTCATCCTCCAGCGCGCCCGATCGATTTCCCGCACCACGTCTTTCAGACTACAGTAGTGCCATGGAGCACGTCCACGGCGCCTCTGCGGATCGGTGGAAGCTCATTGGGCTTTGCGGGCTGGCCTTCCTGATCAGCGCCGGCGTTCGGCTTCTGGAGGCGCCGCGCTGGGAGGCTCAGATCCACCGGGTCGATGGGGAATACCTGCTGGCGACCCACGACGCCTACGCCTGGGTGACCGGCGCGGAGTGGGAGGACACCTACACCGCGGGATCGCCCATGTCGCTTCTGCTGACGTCCCTGTCGGGCCTCACCAAGGTCCGGGCTGCCAACCTGGCCTTCTGGCTGCCGGCGGTGCTGGCCGCGCTCAGCGCGATCCCCATCACACTCTGGGCAGCGCATCTGGGTGCAAGGGCCGGTGCCTCGCTCGCGGCCGGGGTGCTCGGCTCGCTGGCGCCCGCCTTCTACGCGCGCACGCGCCTTGGCTACTTCGACACCGACTGGGCGGTGCTCTTCTTTCCGTTGCTCGTCGGCTTGCTGCTGGCGATCTGGATCAGGCCCTACCTGCGCAGCGCCGGATCGGATGCGCCCACCCGAGACCAGGCAACCCGACCGCTGCGTCGGTCTCTTCCCCTGCTGGTCGTCATCCCGCTCAGCCTGGTTTGGCATGGCACCATACCCAGCTATGTCCTCGCCATCCTCTGGCTGGCGTTGGCCCTGCTGATTCTGCAGGGGGAGCGGACTGCTTGGGCGGAAGCACTGCGCACGCTGCTGGCGCTGTCGCTGGCTGCTGGCGCGGGTTGGATCGGCGCCTTTGCGGGCATTCTTCTCCTGCTGCTCTGCAGCCGTCTCCCGCCCGAATCCCTCCACAACCGGTGGGGGCGAAGGATCGCGCTCGCTCTTCTGCTTGGTCTGCTGCTATTCTTCACCGGAAATCAGGCTCACGATTTCCTTGCGGCGCGGATTGCGCACTACGTCGGCCTCCCCGGTGGCAGTGCCAGCGGCCTTGCCTACCCGGATCTGAGCTCGTCGGTGAGGGAAACGCAGGCAGTCAACCCGATGGCCGCGCTGCAGGGGGCTGCGTTCTTGTGGTGGCTGGGGATCGCCGGCCTCGTGGGGTTTGTTCTGCTGATCATTCGGCGGCCGCCTGCAGTGTTCTTGGCTCCGCTGCTGATTCTAGGGGTGCTTTCCCTGAGGATCGGTGTGCGCTTTGTGATGTTCGCTGCTCCGGTGTTGTGCCTGGGCGCGTTGGTGCCTGCAGACTGGTGGCTGGCGAAACGTCGCGGGGTGCTCCAATCGGGTTGGCTTTTCATCGCAGCCCTCGTGGTTGTCGTCCCCTTTGTCCAACGCGAGTATGCCCGCCTGCCGATCGAGCCCGTTCTGACCCAGGAGCATGCTGCAGCCCTGCGCAGCTTGCGTTCGAATGCGGCGCCGGAGGGGCTTGTCTGGACGTGGTGGGACTACGGGTACGCCACGCAGTATTTCACGGGCCTGCCGACACTGGCCGATGGCAGCCGCAACAGCGGTGAGCGCCTGTTCACCCTCGGCGCCGTGCTCGGATCCGGCGATCTTGGGTCCTCGGCCCGGCTCATGGCCTACAGCGCTGCGCATCAAGCAACACCCTGGCGTATCTGGGAGGAGTGGCAGGCGGGGCAACTCGACTCCTGGTTGGCGGGGCTGCCGGAGCCAGCAGGCGGAGCGGGGGCAACCATCCCACAATACCTGGTCGTGCAGTGGGAGGCGATCTCCTTCCTGCCATGGATCCAGTACCTCGCTTCGTGGAGTTTCGACGACGGCGCCGGGCAGTCGAGCGACGTCAGTTACTTCGCGCAGCCGCTCGAGCTCGATCTTGAGCGCGGGACCTTCCTCGAACGCGGCGGCCGGGCGTTCAGCCTGAGCAGCGCCGACCTGCTGGATGAGTCGGGGGTGACGCATTACGCCTTCCCCCAGAACCAGGCTGGGCTGCATCTGCTAATCCGCCTGGACTCATCCGAGGTCTACCTGCTCGACGACCGGGCTTACCGATCCACACTGGTAACCCTGCTGCTGGAACCGGAGGGCTCCTTCACCGAGACGGCTGACTTCGAGCTTCTCGTTGACGGGTGTCCGGATGTGAGGGTGTTCCGCTTGCGCTGAGCGTCGGATACACCCACTTCTCATTCCAGACCGCCCCATGCAACCCGCTGCCGCGCTCCCCGCCTTCAGCGTTTCCGTCCTGGCGGACTACCGTACAGGTTGCGAGTTCCTGGAAAAATGCAACAATACATAGGTCCGTTCGCGGTTGCTGTCAGAAGATTGCCTGTGGCCCGTTACGGGTGAGTAGCAACTCGCTCCCACCGCTGCCCGCTCCATCGCTGTGAACCCCTGGAGGAGGACGACGATGAAACCCATCTTCTGGTGCACGCTGCTGCTCTTCTTGCTAGGGGTTGGATTGACCGCCTGTACCCCCTGTGATGGGACGTTCGTTGCTCCCCTGAACACCGCCCCACCTCACCAATCCATGACGGATAGCCTTCGACCCGTCCTGACCTGGGACTATCCCGATGGCTATTGTGACCCGCAGGAGTATTACGTCAACCTGTTCATCAATGCGACCAACGGGACCGTGACCAACTCGTCCTTGGGCGGCGCCACGGGAAGCAGCGCGCGCACGTGGACTCCGGGCGTGGATCTGACGCCCGGAATGGCCTACCTGTGGAGCGTAGCCTCCAAGAACGGATCACTGGTCGGCGAGTTTTCCTTTCCGTGGCAGTTCCTCGTCGGCCCGGCTTGCGGGGCGGCCGACTTGCTCAGTCCCACCCCGATCGCGCCCGGCCCCGACAGCGCAAGTACCGGGGCCGAGCCGACGTTCACTTGGGGATATCCAGCCTCCGATTGCGCGCCAGAAGGATTCCGCCTGCAGGTCTCCCAACTCTCGGACTTCGGCACGCTGGCGGTCGACATGCGCGAGGCCAATCCCTTCATGGCGTGGACGCCCGGCGTGCCGCTGGAGGACTGCACCGACAACTTCTGGCGCGTGGCTGGGATCAGCGGCCCGGACGACGGGCCATGGTCGCCAGTTGCCGAGTTCACCGTCAACGCAACCGGGCCATGCCCTTGCGGCCCTGACGAACTGGCCCAGCCGGAGGCGGTTTGGCCAGCACCCTATGAAATTGTCCCCGACCTGGAACCGGGCCTGGAGTGGAACTTCACTGGTACCTGCGAAGTCGGTGGGTACGCGGTGCACCTCTCACCGACGTTCGACATGTCGGACACCAGCCTGTTCGGCGGCACCGGATCACCGGGAACGGTCTGGGGCCCCGGCGAGCCGTTGGAGCCCGCCACGCAGTACTGGTGGCAGGTCGCGGCGGGCGTGGGAACCGATTTCGGGCCGTACAGCGTGAAGCGCTCGTTCTTCACCGGCCCCGAATGCTCACCGCTGGTCGGACTTCCGGCGCCGGAGCTGATCTCTCCCGCAAACGGCGAATACCTTAGCGAGTTGATGGCCTGGCTGCACTACAAGCCCGGCGATCCGGGCTGCATCCCAGATGGCTACCTGCTGGACTTGCAGACCGACCCGTCGTTTGGCGGCACCAACCTGCTGGCGGAATACGACACCCCGGCCACGACCGTGATCACCGACTCGCTGGAAGACTGCACGACCTACTACTGGCGCGTGGCAGCCGTTCAGGGAGGCTCACCCGGCCCGTACTCCGACAGGCGCTGGTTCCGCACCAACCAATCGGGCACTTGTCTGTTCCCCTCCCATCCGGCGTGGGTGCTGGAGAACGTGAACTGCCGCTTGTGCGGCTCGACGATTGTGCATGATCCGCTACATCTTCGAGAAGGGCACCTTGGCCGATGTGCTTGGACGCAGCGTCGACGGCTTCTTCTTCAAGCTGCGCAACCCGAATGGTGGTGAGTGCTACGCGCCCAGTGATTCGTTCGATCTCCCGGTTGACCGGGAGCTGGTCGAGATGGTGCGCATGCCGCCCACGCCCACCCCCGTGCCGACGCCGACGCCGGCGCCGTTGGTGTGCGCCAGCGACCTGAAAGAGAAGCAGTGCCTCGCAACCGGAGGCAAGTGGGAGCCCCGGAAGCAAGTCTGCATCTGCCCGAAGTGATGAGAATGCTTGACCGTAGGGGCGGCCCGTTCACGTCGACGGGTGCGCCGTCTCGCACATGTCAAGCCTGAGAGAGCGGAACGAGTCCGAAGGCAGTCTTCAGAGCACGCGTGAGCGGCCGTCCTGACAGCAGGACGGCCCTTGGTTGTCGTCAGCGACGCTCCTGCTCAGTAGCGCAGCAGTCCGGCGATGCGCCCGGCCTGCTCGAGCTGCGGGCTGCCGTGAATGACCTCGACCTCGCCGCCATCGGCCATCACCCGACGCACCGCCAGCTCGACGGCGTCAGCGATCTCTTCGAAATCGGCGCCGCAGAATGGACAGTGCGGCAGGCGCTGCGCGGTGACGTAGCCGCAGCCACCACAGTGGTAGCCGGGGGCGCGAAATCCCTCGCTGACGAGCAACGTCTGGACCCGACCGTCGTGCACCGCGTGCAGCGTCTCGTCCAAGCGCACGACCCCCTCATGGCCCTTGGCAGCGGCGGTGATCACGCTCTCGATCAGATCGGCCTCGCGGGCGTGCAGGGCCTGCTCGCCGACGGTCAGGGCCTTGGCGAGGACCTGGTCGTGAGTGGCGGTCATGTCCATTGGGAAGGTGGCGAATACCAGACTCTGCCAGCGTTTGGGAAGCAGCTCGACGAAGTGGGCCACGACGTCATCGGTTCCGCCGACGGCGACGCGCCGCACACGCTTCTCCTCAAAGAACCCTGCGGCGAACTTCGCTGCCTGCTTGAGGTTGCGTTGCGTGAGTTCCTCGGCATGCCCGGTCTGCCCTGCGCCTCCGCCGCGCCGCCCCGGGAAGGTCGAGGCGCCGCCGCGCTTGGTGTGGCGCACCGCCTCGCCCATCGTCCCGTCCTGCTCCTGCAGTTCGCCCAGGTGGAAGTGGAACAGGCGCGCTCCCTGCTTGTCGACCAGGACCACGCCGTGGTCGCCGTATCCCGCCAGCAAATCGGCCAGCGGCTTCAGGTAGGGCCGGTCGACGCGCCGGGCGCGGCTGCGCACCGGCACCGCAAAGGCGAAGGCCCGGAAGAATCCCGCCGCCTGACAGCTGAACATCGCCAGGCCGCGACCGGACCAGTTGTACTCATGTTCGGTGAAGCGCTGCACGCGCTCGACATCGTTGTGGGCTTCACCCGTGAACTCCTTGAGGAGCTGTCGCAGTTGAAGGCGGTAGGTATCGGCAGAGCCGGCTGACGGGTCGACATTCAGGTACACGCTCAGCACGGGCTCGGGTGGCCGATAGGCGAGCAACTCCTGCAGGTCGCGCTCGTTCAGCATGACGCCCTCCTGGGATGGATCAGACGGAGATCGGCGATGGCTCCGCGACCGGCGGCGGCAGACGGAGGCGTACCGCGCGGTGGGACAGACCTCCCCAATACGGAGGGAGGCGCCCCGCCGCAGCGGGCCGCCGCCTGCCGAGGCTACGGCCGGGGGCCGATAGTCACCGGAAGGTCAACCTCCTTCCCGTCGCGCAGCACGCTAACCGTCACCTCCTGGCCGACCGCGGTGTGCTCGACCAGGTAAGAGAGCAAGTCGTTGAAGTCGACGATCGCCTGCCCGTCAATCGCCACCAGCAGGTCGCCACCGGATGAGAGGCCTTCGCTGTCGCAGCTACCGGCGCCAATCAGCCCAGCTTTCTCTGCCGGCCCGCCCGGGGCGACGCAGGTCACGTAGGCGCCGGAAGCATCCGGCGGCAAGTCCAGCTGTTCGAGGATGGGCAGTGTCCAGCGTTCGCTGCTCAGGCTGGAGATTCCTAGGTAGGGATAGCGGTAGCTGCCCTCCTGGATCAGGAGGGGCACCACGCGCTTGACGATGTTGATCGGGATGGCGAAGCCCACGCCGGAGTTGGCTGCGTCCCCGCTGACCGTGAAGTTCTCGGTGCGGATGGCGCGATTGACGCCGATCACTTGCCCATGCTGGTCGAGCAGCGGTCCGCCGGAGTTGCCGGGATTGATGGCGGCGTCGGTCTGGATGATGTCACCCGCTGAGAAGGCGCTGCCGCCCGGCGCCTGGCGCTCCGAGTCCAGCGTGCGTTCTAGCGCCGAGACGATGCCCACGGTCATCGTGCCTGCCAGGCCGAACGGGTTGCCGATGGCGGCTACCGGGTCACCCACGCGCACCAGGTCGGAATCGCCCAGCGGCAGAGGCACGAGCTGAAGGGCGGGCAGGTCCACCTTGAGTACCGCCAGATCCGAATCCGGATCTTTGCCGAGCAGCTCGGCCCAGGCCTTCATCCCTTGCGGGAAGTCGACCTCGATCTCCTTGGCGCCATCAATTACATGATGGTTGGTGAGGATGTGTCCCTCGGTGTCAATCACGAAACCGGTGCCCTGGCCGGTGGGTATTTGCCCGTCGTGCGGCGCCCCGACGTCGCTGTAGGTGAGAATGGCGACCACACCCGGGCTGAGCGCCGCGTAGTGCGCGGCGAAGCCCTCCGGCGGCAGTTCGAGGACTTCCCCGGCGCTGGCGGCCCAGGTCGGGAACGCCTGCACCTCCAGCGGAAGCTCGTCAACCTGGGGGATGTTGGGCAAGGAGAACTCACCCGGGATCGGGGAGGAGCAGGCGAGCATCGCCAGTACGAGCGCGGACCCACTCACGATCCAAGCAATCTGTCTCATCGTAATCCTACCTCGGTGTGGCCGCAGCCGGTACCAATCCAGGGTTCATGGCTTGCGGCCAGGATTGGCCAATTTCTCGAACAGCGCTCTATCCTCGGTGGACAGCTTGCCCGGCAGGAGGATCTTGAGGCGCGCGAACAGGTCGCCGTGCCGGGAAGGGCTGCGCAGGTTGGGCATGCCGCGTCCCTTGAGGCGGAAGGTCTGGCCGGGTTGGCTGCCGGCGGGGACAGAGAGCAGCACCGGCCCGCCCGGCGTGGGCACTTCCAACTGTCCGCCGAGGACGGCGGTGTACAGGTCGGTGGAGACGTCGATATACAGATCATCGTCCCTGCGCTCGAAGGGCGACGGGTCGACTTCGACCACCAGATACAGATCCCCCGTAGCCCCGCTCGACCGTTCCCCCTGGCCGGCGATGCGGATGCGGGTACCGCTGGCGGCGCCGGGCGGGAGCTTGACCTGCAGGCGCTTGCCATTGCGGTCGAGGGTGCGGGAGGTTCCCTTGAAGGCCTCGGCCAGCGTCAGGCGTACTGCCTGGTCCAGATCGCGGCCGCGGGCGGCGGGGCGAGCCGAGCCGGCCTGGGCCATCATCCCGCCGAAGATGGCGTCGAAGAAGTCAGAGAAGCCTCTGGCTGAGCCAAACAGCTCCCCTAGATCGCCCATCTCGACATGCACCCGGCCGGGGCGGCCGGCGGTCCACTGCGACCAGTCGAAGCCTCCTGGCGCGCCGCCCATGCGTTCCCAGGCGCGGTACGAGGAGCCGAGCTGGTCATAGCGCGCCCGCTTGCCGGGGTCGCCCAAGACCTCGTAGGCCTCGTTGATTTCCTTGAACCGCTCTTCAGCTTGCGAGTCGCCGGGATTCTTGTCCGGGTGATACTGAACGGCCAGCTTGCGATAGGCGCGCTTGATGTCACTCTCGCTCGCGTTCCGGTCGACGTCGAGGAGCTTGTAGTAGTCTTTGTAGTCCATAGACCGCCTGACTTCATTCTAAAGGCCGGCCAAACGGCGAGTCAAGCCGATGTCCGGGAATTAAGCCGATTCTAACGGGTCACGGGTCTCTATCCCCCAGAATGGCGTGCAGTGATACTCGGCAGGGCTTGCCAGCCGCTGCCGCGCCTATCCCTGCTGGGGGAGGGTGGCGGACGGGGACGCAACGCCGGCGCGCCCGGCCGGCGCGCATTGCGTCTCGCCAGTCCTTCCATGCTATAGTATCGGCATGGGGCTGAACGCTTCCCGCGGTCGTGTCCTGGTGGTCGACGAGGATCCGGATGTGTTGGACCTGCTCGACCGCCAGGTGCTGCAGCCGCTTGGCTGTACCGTGGCCACCGCCGACGACAGCGGCAGCGCCATCCAGCACGCCCTGAACTTCGTCCCCGACCTGATCATCGCCAGTCTGACCTTGCCCGGCCTGAGCGGCAAGGATCTGCTCGTCGCCTTGCGCTCTCAGGGGATGGAAGTCCCGATGCTGGTCACGGCCTCGGAGGGCATGGAGGCCGACGCGGTGCAGGCCTTCCGGCTGGGGGCGAGGGACTACCTGGTCAAGCCGCTGCGCGAGGCCGAGGTGGTCACTGCTGTCGAACGCGCCCTGAGCGATGTCCGCCTGCGCAATGAGCGGCATCAGCTGGCGGAGCAGCTGGCTGAAAGCAACCGCGAGCTGGAGCGCAGGGTGCGCGAGCTGACCACGCTCTACGGCATCGGCAAAGCGGTCACCTCGACGACCCACCAGGGCCAGCTGTTTTCCAAGCTGGTGGAAAGCAGCCTGTATGTGACCGAGGCCGGTATGGGCTGGGTGCTCCTGAAGGAAGACCGGAGCGACCAGCTCATCCTGCGGGCGCAGCGAAACCTGCCCCCGGCGCTGGCGGCCAAGGTCCATCAGCCCTGGGATGACGGGGTGAGCTCGCTGGTGATGCTGTCCGGCGAGGCGCTCAATGTGTACGGGGAGGGACTGGCCCAGTTCAAGCTCTCGCGCCTGGGCAAGGCGGCGCTGGTCGTGCCGATCAAGGTACGCGATCAGGCGATCGGGGTCATCTGCGTCGCTCGCCAGGAGCACCGGCCGTTCAGCGAGCGCAACCAGGCCATGCTGGAGGCCGTCGCCGACTATGCCTCGATCTCCCTGGTCAACGCCCGGCTGTTCATGGCCCTGGAGATCCGGGCTCAACGCCTGCAGCGCATGGTCGAGCAGGGGGGCACCTCCATCCAACTGGAATGGCGCGACGGGCTGGCGCAGCGAGTGCGCGACGTGCAGGCCGACCTCGGCCGGCTGCTCTCGGATGCGCGGGCCGAAGGGCTGAGCGCCGAGCTCACCCGGTTCGGCCAGCAGCTGGATCAACTCGTACAGGAGCTCTCGGACCTGCCGGGGCCGGCCGTTCACAACGGCGAGGTCCCCGCCTCGGCCGCCGGCGCCTCCGCTCACTGAGTCGCAACGTAAGTACCATACTGCCCGCCGCCCGGCTGTGCTAGGATGGTCGTCGCACAGCCGATGATGGACGCGCCGCTGATCCTGCTTGCGGATGACAGCCGCGAGATCCTCGTATTCCTGACCGACACCATCCTCAAACCCGCCGGGTACGCGGTCCAGGCGGTGACGGATGGCCTGTCGGCGCTTACCCTGGCCCGTCAGCTCCAGCCGGACCTGCTGATCACCGATCAGAACATGCCCAACCTGACCGGATTGGAGCTGATCCGCCGCGTGCGCGCCGACCGGCCGCACTTCCCGGCCATCCTGATCACGGCCGACGGGTCGGAGTTGCTGGCTGTCGAGGCGTTGCGCGCTGGCGCCAGCGACTACCTGGTCAAGCCATTCGAGGCGGAGCAGCTCTTGGCGGCTGTCGAGCGGGCGTTGCAGGAGAGCCGGCAATGGCAGTCGGTGTGCGAAGCACAGGCGCGCTCCGACGAGACGACCGACAATGTCAAACGCCGGCTGAACGAGCTCGAGGGGCTGGCGCAGATCGGGCGGGCGGTCACCGCCATGCTCGATCTGGATGCCATCCTCACAACGGCGGTGGATTCTGCCGTCAAGCTGACCGGCGCCGAGGAGGGCAGCCTGCTGCTGCTCGATGAGCAGTCCAGCGAGCTGTACATGCGTTCCTCCAAGAATTTCGATGAGGAGTTCTCCAGCACCTTTCGACTGCGGGTGCAGGATTCGCTGGCGGGCCAGGTGATCGCCAGCGGACAACCGGTGCTGCTCGACGAGCGCTCTCCGCAGAAGATCAAGACCTCCTACTTGGTGCATTCGCTGCTCTATGTCCCGCTGCGGGTGCGCGGCCGAACAATCGGTGTGCTGGGCGTCGACAACCGCAAGGCGGGGCGTGCCCTCACGCAGGAAGATGTGACGGTGATGTCGGCTATCGCCGACTACGCCGCCAT
Organism: uncultured Chloroflexia bacterium; assembly: GCA_963789825.1. Lineage (GTDB taxonomy): Bacteria > Chloroflexota > Anaerolineae > Anaerolineales > E44-bin32 > PFL42. The sequence continues at coordinate 127,997 of CAWBME010000011.1, read as the reverse complement.
TGCCATCGACAATGCCCGGCTCTACCAGAAGACCGAGGCCGACCTGCGCAAGCTGGAAACCGTGCTCACCCAGACCGAGGATGGCGTGCTGCTGGTGGACCTCGACAACCGACTGCTGATGGCGAACGGCTCGGCCTGCCAGGCCTTCGGCATCAGCGGCGTGCTGATCGGGCGCTCGCTGGTCGAGTCGTTCGACGACCCGAGCCTGCTCGAGTTGGTGCGCGCCCCGGGCCATCTGCCGCGGCGCAGCGAGATCCTGGTCGCCGACGGCCGGGTGTTCAACGCCCAACGCACGCCGATCCCCGGCGTGGGGCAGGCGATCGTCATGCAGGATATCACCCACCTCAAGGAGCTGGACCGCATCAAGTCGGAATTCGTCACCACGGTCTCGCACGATCTGCGATCCCCGCTGACGGCGATCCTGGGCTATGTCGAACTGATCGGGCGCGCCGGACCGGTCAATGAGCAACAAACGGAATTCATCCGCCGGGTCCAGGTGAGCGTCGAGCACATCACGGCGCTGATCAGCGATCTGCTCGACCTGGGACGCATCGAGGCCGGACTGGACTCGGCCAAGGAGCCCGTCTCGATGGCCGTGCTCGCCCACTACGCGGTCGATGGTTTGCGCGGCGCGGCGGAGACGCATGGACTGCAACTGGAGGCCGACCTGCCTGACGCGCTGCCGCTCCTGCCGGGCGACTCGATCCGCCTACGTCAGATGATCGGCAACCTGATCGAGAACGCCATCAAGTACACCCCCGAGGGGGGATGTGTGCGGGTGGACGCATATTCCGATCAGGACCAGGTGATCCTGCGGGTGCACGACACCGGGCGAGGTATTCCACCCGCCGACCAGCCCTATCTCTTCGACAAGTTCTACCGTGCGGGGAATGTCTCGTCCGACACCAGCGGCACCGGCCTCGGTCTCTCGATCGTGAAGTCAATCGTCGATCATCACCACGGGCGGGTGTGGGTCGAGTCGGCCCTAGGCAAGGGAAGCTGCTTCACGGTGGTGCTGCCAGCCATCGCCGGCTGAGCCTCGGGCTGTCCGCTGGATGGATTGCGCGGCCGCCGGGCCGCGCTCGTTGTTAAAGCAGCCTCCGCTGGGGCGGTGAGGGGGTAACCCAGCGGAGGCTTTCGCCAAAGGAGGAGACAGCGATGAGCAGCGGGTTGTCCCGTCTCACGTCTCCGGACGCTATAATACGCCGCAGCCGGCGACGCCGACAGGGTTGAAGATCATCGCCCCTCGATGACATTCTTCGACATGGCCCGCAGTTGTCCGCAGGAATCAGCCAGAACCCTGGTGAGGAGTTTGCCGGAACGGAGAGCATGGCGGATCGGCCTGAGACGCAAGCGCGCGGCGAGTTGCAGCGCCGTCTGAACCGGCTCGGGGTGACCCGCCGGCCGGCGGCGACCATGCCGCGTGACGACCATATCCCCCATTCCAGGTGCGCGACTGGCGAGCGGCACGCTGCAACAGACTCCGCTTGGCCCGGCCTGGGTAATCGAACAGCGCTTCCCGCTGCACCTTGGCCATGGGCATCGCCCGCTGCACGACATCCTGTCGCTGGACCCGGCGGATGCTGCCCGGGTAGCCGGCCGGCCGCGGCTGGCCGAGGCGCCGGTCAAGCAGTTGGGTGTTCCTCGATACCGAGACTACAGGCCTGGCTGGCGGCGCGGGGACGCTGGTGTTCCTGGTCGGGATCGGCGGTATCCAGGCCGACCACTTTGTGCTCAAGCAGTTCTTCCTGCGCTCCCCAGTGGAAGAAGCCGGGATGTTGCAGGCGCTCTGGGAAGACCTGGGCGGCGCGCCTGGGCTGGTGACCTTCAATGGCGGCGCCTTCGATCTGCCGCTGCTGGAAACTCGCTACCGCCTCGCACACCGTCGGGAGTTCCGGCTGACCGACCGGCCGCACCTCGACCTGCTCCATCCCTCGCGCCGCCTTTGGCGCAGGTCGCTGCCGGACTGCAGTCTGGGCACGCTCGAACGCAGAGTGCTGGGCGTGGAGCGCGAGCTGGCCGATGTCCCTGGTGCGCTGATTCCGGCGCTGTATCTGGATTACCTGCGTCGCGGCGACCCGACGGCCATGGAAGGCGTGCTATACCACAACACGCAGGACATCCTGTCGTTGGTCCGCCTGGCAGGAGAAGTCGTCGGGCGATTCACCGGCGCCCACCCCGAGAGCCTGTCCGGTGCCGAAGCGCTCGGCGTCGCCGGCTGGCATCGGGCGGCCGGGAGGCACGAGGCGGCTGCGGCCGCGTTCCAAATCGCCGCCGCCTCGGACGACCCGCAGGTCCGCCTGACTGCATTCCGCGAGGTCAGCAGCGAGCTGCGGCGCGAGCGCCGTTTCGAGGAAGCGCTTTCGTTCTGGCGGGCTTGGCAAGCACTGGCGCCGGAGGATCCGCAGCCCTGCCTCGAACTGGCCAAGCACTACGAGTGGCGGGCGCAGGACTACAGCCAGGCGAGCCGTTGGGCGCAGGAAGCCATGCTTGCCCTCAGCCATTGGCCAAGCGACTGGCGGCGCAAGCAGGTCTGGGAGTCGATCGAGCACCGCCTCTCCCGCTTGGCTCGCAAACAAGCCCGCTGACCGCGCGCTGTCGGTCGGGGCAGATGCATCCCCTTGCTCAGCGTCCACCGCGCACTATGCCCTCGCCGGCTCTCCAATTCCGCCTCGGACTGCGGATGGAGCGTTGAAGGAATACTCACCGGCGGGAGAGGCGCAGGTACGCAAGCCCGGGCGCCGTGGCCGGACAATCTCCGTTCAGGCCAACCGGTGCGGTGGTGCGCGGCAGGCACGTTCAGCGCGCCGGGCGGTCGGCCGCGGCGGATCGAGTTCTCGCGCGGGACGTACTGTCAGTCTTCGTGAACCAGATCGGCAAGGTCGCGGCGCGGGGTCGGCCCGGAGGGTCGGGCGGCGTAGCCCAAGGGCAGGATTGCCACTGGGAGCCAGCCTTGGGGCAGGTTGAGCGCGGCACTCACGGCCTGGTCCTCAAAGGCGCCGACCCAGACGCTGGCGAGCCCGAGCGCTGTGGCGGCCAGCATGGCATAGGTGCAGGCGATGGTCGCGTCCTGGACCGAGTACAGCTGCTCGCCACGCGCGGCGTACTTCGGCGACGAGCGCGCCGGGTGAGCGCAGAAGACCAGTACTACCGGCGCCTCGACCACGAATTCCTGGTCCAAAGCCGCAGCCGCCAAGGATTGTTTGCGCTCGGGGTCCCTGACGAGGATGATCTCGTAGGCCTGCAGGTTTCCGGCCGAGGGGCGCGATTGACCGTCTGCAAGAGACGCTGCAGCTTCTGCGGTTCAATCTCCTGGTCGAGATAGGCGCGGACGGATTGACGGTTCTCGGTCAGTGTGAAGAAGTCCATCGAGTGTACTCCCTGTTCTAGCAGGCTGCCGAAAAGCAGCGTGTGATCGTCCAACCCTCTCCCCTAGCCCCTCCCCCTGCATGAGCGGACATCCGCGACTCACATGCGTCCAGCAGGGGTCGGTATTCCTGGGGGTGGGGGGCTTGGCTCCCCCCACCAAGATCTGATTCCCCCTCTGCGCCACGGTTCATGGCGTGCCCGTGCGTCGTCCTCGGAGAGGGGGTCAGGGGGTGAGGTCTACGCGTCGTTGTTTCCCAAGCTCCTAGACCAGCCTCACCCCAACGGCATAGGTGAAGCCGGTGCGGGGGATCCAGTTGTCCTCGCGCGGTGGCCGATCCCCCGGCGGTGCCCTGCGCAAGGTGCGGTTGCCTGCCGCCCGCTGGGGGGCCCTGACGGTGGGCGGATGCCTCAAGCCGGCTGCCCGTTCAACTCCAGTCGGACCGCCCGGTACAGGTGCTCGGCCTTGAGTTCGTGCAACGTGTAGCACGGTCCTCCGAGACGGTCGCCGAGCGCCTGGGCCAGACCCTGGTCGAAGGCGGCGTGCTCCATGTTGATGACCACGGCCCGAATCCCGGCAAGGCGGATCTGATCTGCCACCTGGTGGGCCTCCTCCTGCGGAGGCAGGCCGCCGACGGAGACGTTGCCCGCGCCGTCGGTCAGCAGGATCATCAGCGGCAGAACATCGGGGTGAGAAATCTTCTCCAGTTGGAAGGTCTCGAAGGCGAGCATCAGGCCGGCGGAAAGCGGTGTCTTGCCGCCGACGGGGATGTCGGCCAGGGCGCGCTGGGCAAGCATCACGGAATTGGTGGGGGGCAGCACGGAGAGGGCGCGGTCCTTCTGAAAGACCACCAGACCCACCCGGTCGCGCCGCTGGTAGGCGTCGGTGAGCAGGGAGAGGATGGCCCCCTTGGTGGCCGACATGCGCTCGGCCACAGCCATCGACCATGAGGCGTCGACCACGAACAGGATCAGGTTGGCGGCCTTGCGCACGCGGACCTTGGCCATCAGGTCGGACGGCAGGATGGCGAAGGCCACCTTCCGGCGTTGATCGGCGCGCTCGACCTGGTGTGGGGCGGCGGCCCTCAAGGTAGCGTCGAAGGCGATGTCGGTTTCCTTCGGCCGGGCCTGGCGGGCGCGCACGTAGCGGCCGCGTTTGCGATCGGTGCGGGTCTGCGTGCGGCGGCCGCCGGTGCGGCGGGTCATCCGATCGAGTTCGCCGGTGAGACGACGCGGGGCAAAGGTGGAGCCGATCTCGATCGCCGTGCCGCCGTCCCACCAGCGTGCCTGCGTCGTGTCGAAGGGGGATTGGCGGCTGGGGTCGGGCTGGCCCAGCACGGGTAGATCCTCAGCGGACTTCGGGGCTACGTCCGGGGAAGACTGGCTTTTTTTTTATCCTCGGCGGCTTCGTCCGGACGATCCTCTTCGCCGGTCAGGTCGAGCTGGGCCTGGGCCTGGTCGAGGCGCGCCTCGAGGTCTTCGAGATTCAGCTCACCCTGCTGGAAGGGGCCGCGCCGCATGCGGTGGGGGAGGGCCAATTCGGCGGCAAGCAGGATGTCGTGCTCGGTGATGGCTGTTCGGCCGTCGAGGGCAGCCTGGGCGCGGGCGGACTTGAGGATCACCAGGTCGGCCCGGTGGCCGTCGACGTGCAGCGAAGAAGTCAGGGCGGCGATCGACAGCAGGTCGCGCCGGCTGTAGGTCACGTTGTCTACCAGGCGGCGGGCAGCGTCGATCTGCTGGGAGATGGCCTTCTCCGATTCCAGCCAGACGCTGCGGAAGCCCTCTGGGTCCGCCTCGAAGGCCAGGTTGCGCTCCATGATCGCCACCCGGTCGCGCGGATCGGTCAGCCCGCGGATGTCGACCGACAGGGCGAAGCGGTCGAGCAGCTGAGGGCGCAGGTCGCCCTCCTCCGGGTTCATCGTGCCGACCAGGATGTAGCGCGCCGGATGGGCGAAGGAAATGCCCTCGCGCTCGACGATATTCATGCCCAGCGCCGCCGAATCGAGCAGCAGGTCGACGACATGATCGTCGAGTAGGTTGACCTCATCGATGTAGAGCAGGCCGCGGTTGGCCGAGGCCAGCACACCGGGCTCGAAGCGCCGCTCGCCGCGTTGGATGGCAGCCTCGATGTCCAGCGTGCCGACGACGCGGTCCTCGGTGGCTGAAACCGGCAGGTCGACGAAAGAGGTGCGGCGCATCTCGACCGGCAGCGATTGGCCGGCGGCACTGCGCTCGCGGCACTCGGTGCACCAGGTAGTCGGGCGGTCTGGATCGCAGTCGAAACGGCAGCCGACGACCACCTGCACTTCGGGCAGCAGGGCGGCCAGCGCCCGGGCGGCGGTCGACTTGGCGGTGCCGCGCTCGCCGCGGATCAGGATGCCGCCGATGCGCGGGTTGACGGCGTTCAGCACCAGGCCGCGCCGCATGCGCTCTTGTCCGACAATAGCGGTGAAGGGGAAGACGACGGCCATGTTGCTGCTCTCTGGCGGCATTATACCGCGCCTGGATGCGCCGTAGCTGGAGATGGTTGTCAGGGCATCTGTTCGCCCTTATAATGAACCTCCAGTCTTTCGTGGAGTAAGCCGTCTTGAGCGATCCGATAGAAGCACAGCCTGGGGGAGAACCAGAGAGCGAGCAGCCGATGGACCAGGCATCGGCCATGGACGCGTTGCTTGGAGGCGAAGGCTATGACCTCGAGACGCCGCGCCGGGGCGAGATTCGCAATCGGCACGATCGCCCGCGTGTCTGGGGGGGACATCCTGGTCGACATCGGCGCCAAGTCCGAAGGGCTGATTCAGGCCCGCGAGCTCGAGCAGTTGTCCGAGGAGCGGCGAGCCGAGTTGGTCGTCGGCCAGGAGATCAGCGTGTACGTCGTGCGCACCGGCGGACACGACGGCGAGATGCTGCTGTCGCTGGCGCGTGCCGATGAGGAGCACGATTGGGGCGAGGCTGAGCGTCTGCTGGCTTCCCAAGAGCCGCTGTACGCCAACGTCGGCGGCTACAACAAGGGCGGTCTGATCGTCAAACTCGGCAACCTGCGTGGGTTCGTCCCCGCCTCCCAGGTCAGTCTGTCCCGGCGGCGCAGGGCGGAGGGGGAGTCCCCGGATAAGCGCTGGGGCAAGATGGTTGGCGAGCCGATGGTGGCCAAGGTGGTCGAGGTCGATCGGCGCCGCAACCGCCTGATCCTCTCTGAGCGGGCCGCCGCCAAGGAGGCGCGCAAGCTGCTCAAGGAGCAGCTGATCGGCGAGCTGAAGCCAGGCGATATCCGCCAGGGCCACGTGATCAGCCTGGCCGACTTTGGCGCCTTCGTCGACATCGGCGGGGCGGATGGGCTGGTGCACCTCTCCGAGATCTCTTGGAAGCGTATCGCCCACCCGAAGGATGCGCTCAAGGTCGGCGAGGAAGTCTCGGTCAAGGTTCTGAGCATCGATCCGGACCGCAATCGCATCAGCCTATCGATGCGCGAGCTCGAACCCGATCCGTGGCAGACCGTCACCTCGCGCTTGATCGAAGGCCAGCTGGTGGAGGGTACGATCACCAAGCTGACGAAGTTCGGCGCCTTCGCCAGCATCAAGGGGCTGGAAGGCTACGATATCGAAGGTCTGATCCACATTTCCGAGTTGTCGGACCGCCGCATCGAGCATCCCAAGGAAGCGGTGACCGAAGGCGAGACCCTGGCCATGCGGGTGATCAAGATCGACGGCGAGCGCCGGCGCATCGGCCTGAGCCTGAAGCGGGTGGACTCGGCGGAGTACGCCGAGATCGACTGGCAGGCGGCAACGCGCGAGCCGGCGCCCCTCGCCGAGGAGGAGCCGGTTGGCGAGGCTCCCGAAGATTTCGACGCCGAACTGGAGCAGGCTGAGCCGCTGGGGATGCCCGACGAGCTGGAGCCGGCTGAGCCGCTGGGGATGCCCGACGAGCCGGAGGAGCCCCCCCAGCCCGACCCGCAAGCGCAAGACTGAGCAGGCGCACAGCGATCTCAGGCGGCCGGGCGACCCCCGGCCGCCTGATTGCTTAACGCAAGCTCAGACTTGGCCGGATGGGGTCGACATCTTTGGTAGAATGAGAGTGGACTTGGCCGAATTGAGATCTGTGCGGAGGAACCTGCCGTGTCCGACAAGCTAGAGCGGTTCACGCAGCGTGCGCGGCGTGTGTTGAGCCTGGCCCATGAAGAGGCCGAGCGTATGCACCATAACTACATTGGCACCGAGCACCTGCTGCTCGGACTGATCCGCGAGGAAGGCGGTGTGGCCGGCCGCGTCTTGCGCGAGCTCGGGCTTGAGCCGGCTCGGGTGAAGGAAATGGTCGAGCGTCTCACCGGGATTGGCCGTCACACCGGCGGGCGCATTGAACTGGCGCCCGGGACGGAACAGGTGCTCCAGCTGGCGATCGAAGAGGCCCGGCGCATGGGCCATCACTACATTGGCACCGAGCATCTACTGCTCGGCCTGGTGCGCCAGCCTGAGGGTGTCGGCGTCGATGTGCTGCGCCGGCTGGGGGTCACGCCGGAGCAGGTCCGTCGGCAGACCCGGCGTGTGCTGCAGGAATCGCCCAGCCGCCGCCCACCGCAAGCCCAGCCCACCAGCGCCAAGCCCAAAGAGGCCGGCGCCAAGACACCGCTGGTCGATCAGCTGGCCACCGACCTGACCTCGCTGGCCGAGGAAGGCAAACTGGACCCGGTCGTTGGCCGTCAGACTGAGATCGAACGCGTGATTCAGATTCTGGCCCGGCGCACCAAGAACAACCCGGCGCTGATCGGCGAACCTGGGGTGGGCAAGACGGCGATCGTCGAGGGATTGGCGCAGCGCATCGTTGCCGGCGAAACCCCTGAGCCGCTGCTGGGCAAGCGGGTGCTGCAGCTGGACGTCGGCTCGCTGGTGGCCGGGACGATGTACCGCGGGCAGTTCGAGGAACGGCTCAAACGGGTGATCGACGAACTCAAGTCGTCTGGGGCAATCCTGTTCATCGACGAGGTCCACATGCTAGTGGGCGCCGGCTCAGCCGGCTCGTCGGTCGATGCTGCCAACATCCTCAAACCGGCGCTGTCGCGCGGCGAGCTGCAGGTGATCGGCGCCACAACGCTCGACGAGTATCGCAAACACATCGAGAGCGACGCCGCCCTCGAGCGGCGTTTCCAGCCCGTCACGATCGAGGAGCCGACGGTGGCTGAGACGATCGATATCTTGCGCGGCGTGCGCCGACCGTATGAGGAACACCACAAGCTGGTGATCACCGACGAGGCGTTGGAAGCCGCCGCCACCCTTTCGGCCCGTTACGTCACCGAGCGCTTTCTGCCGGACAAGGCGATCGACCTGATCGACGAGGCCTCCTCGCGCGTGCGCATGTACAAGAACCCGGCGGCGCAGACCATCAAACAGACCATGGACGAGCTCAAAGTGGCCAAGCAGGCGCATGCCCTGGCCGTGGATGAGGCCCGCTTCGACGATGCTCAGGAACAGATGCAGCGTGAGGCGGAGCTAGAAGACAAGCTCGGCCAATTGCGTGCCGGATGGCAACGCAGCGAGGAATCCCCACGCGTCACGGCGGAAGACATTGCCGAAATGGTGTCGATGTGGACCGGTGTGCCGGTGATGCAGATCGCCCAGGAAGAATCCGAACGCCTGCTGCTGATGGAATCCGCGTTGCACCGGCGCATCATCGGGCAGGACGAGGCGATCGAAGCAATCTCGCGTGCGGTGCGGCGTGCCCGGGCCGGCCTGAAAGACCCGAATCGGCCGGTTGGCTCGTTCATCTTCCTCGGCCCGACAGGAGTCGGCAAGACCGAACTGACGAAGGCGCTGGCCGAGTTCATCTTCGGCAGCGAAGATGCTACGATCCAGATTGACATGTCGGAGTTCATGGAGCGGCATTCGGTCAGCCGTCTGGTGGGGGCGCCGCCGGGATACGTCGGCTACGATGACGCTGGGCAGTTGACCGAGGTCATTCGGCGTAAGCCCTACTCGATTGTGGTCTTCGACGAGATCGAGAAAGCCCATCCAGAAGCGCACAACATGCTGCTGCAGATCATGGAGGAAGGCCACCTGAGCGACGCCCGCGGGCGCAAGGTGGACTTCACCCATGCCATCATCGTGATGACCTCCAACGTCGGGGCGGAAATGATCCGCCGCCAGACCCAGTTCGGGTTCTCCACCCAGAACGAGGAGGAGGTGGTCGAGAAGCAGGCCTACGACGAGATGCGCAAGAAGCTGACCGAGGCGCTGCGCAAGATCTTCCGGCCGGAATTCCTCAACCGGGTGGACTCGACCATTGTGTTCCATGCTCTGACCAAAGATCAGATCCGGCAAATCGTCGACCTGGAGACGGCCAAGGTTGCAGCCCGCCTCTCGTCCTACCATGTCACGCTGACGCTGGCCGATGCCGGTCGCGACCTGCTGGCCGACCTGGGATACGATCCAGACATGGGCGCCCGCCCCTTGCGGCGGGTGATCCAGTCCAACCTCGAGGACCGGTTGTCCGACGGGCTGCTCTCCGGCGAATTCAAGGATGGCGACCATATCGTGGTGGATGCCGAGGAAGGCAAGATCAGCTTGCGGGCGGCGCCTGAGCCGCAGGGCGAACCGGCGCTGACAGCAGGCTGAATCACAGGTTTCGAGGCCACGGGCAGGCTGCTGCAGCCTGCCCGTTTTGTTTCTCGGGAGTGCACGCTGCGGGTGTGGGGTTGATCGCATAGCCGGGCTGTATAATCTCCTCCAGACATGACGAAGACGCGCACGCAATACGTCTGCCAGCAGTGCGGACGCACGGCTGCCCGGCCGCTGGGCCGATGCCCGCAGTGTGGCGCATGGAGCAGCATGCTGGCGGAGGTTGCCCCGGAGGCGAGCCGGCGCGCCCCGCGCGCGGCTGCCAAAGCCACTGCCCATCGTCTGAGTGAGGTCGAGGCCCACACCATCGTCCGGCTTCCGGTGGCACTGGGCGAGTTCGCCCGCGTGCTCGGCGGGGGAATTGTCCCGGGCTCGGTGGTTCTCATCGCTGGCGATCCGGGGATCGGCAAGTCGACCCTGTTGCTGCAGATCGCCCTGACACTGGCCGAGGACCGGCGTGTGCTGTACGTCTCGGCCGAAGAGGCTGAGCGGCAGGTGAAGGCGCGTGCGCTGCGCCTGGTGCCCACCGGGCAGGCGGCCCCGGAGCTGTACCTGCTGTCCGAAACCGACCTGGAGACGATCCTGGAGCAGATCGATCAGCTCACGCCGGATTTGGTGATCGTGGATTCCATCCAGGCCGTATCGCTGCAAGAATTGGAGGGCGGCGCAGGGACGATCACCCAGGTGCGGGAGTGCGCGGCCCGCCTGGTGGCGGCCGCCAAGGCCTCGGGTGCGGCCGTCTTCCTGGTCGGGCATGTGACCAAAGAGGGCGCGATAGCCGGGCCGCGTGTGCTGGAGCACATGGTCGACACTGTGCTGTACCTGGAGGGGGACCAGTTCCACGCTTATCGCTTGCTGCGGGCGGTCAAGAACCGGTTCGGCGCCACTTCCGAGGTCGGGGTATTCGAGATGCGGACGACGGGCCTGGTGGAGGTCCCGAATCCTTCGGAAGTGTTCCTGGCAGAGCGAGCCGTGAATGCTCCGGGTTCAGCTGTGGCGGTGACCATCCAGGGTGCCCGACCGTTATTGGTGGAAGTGCAGGGCCTGAGCAGCCCGTCTTCCTTCGGCCATCCTCGCCGCACGGCGAACGGCGTCGATCTCAACCGCCTGCTGCTGACGGTCGCCGTGCTGCAGCGGCGCGTCGGGTTGCACCTGGCAGAGCAAGACGTGTTCGTCAACGTCGTCGGGGGCCTGCGCATCGACGAACCCGGAGTCGATCTGGCCGTCGCCGCGGCGTTGGCCTCCTCGGCGCGGGACCGGGCGATCGCGGCGGACGTCGCCCTGATCGGCGAGATCGGTCTGTCCGGTGAGGTGCGCAGTGTCCCGCAGCTGGAGGCGCGCCTGAGAGAAGCCAGCCGGCTGGGATTTCGCCGTGTCCTTGTGCCCTGGTCGCTGGGCGGGGAAGTGCAAACGCCCCCCGGATTGACGCTGCTCCCGGCGCACACGCTGCGCGAGGCGTTGGCTCTGCTCGAGTTGACCGCGGCGGCGCGATCGACGTCGAATCCTTGATTGCCTGCGAAACTGCAGGATGGGGTGACGCGGGCCTCGCGTCTGGGTGCGCAAACAGAGAGCGAACCTTAAGGCTTGCGGACGGCGCCCTCCCCAACCGCGGCTGAGGCGGCCGGCCTCCCCCAGATGTTCGGCGGAACAGATGTGCGCATGGGGATGTGCCCCCCTCGGGCCGAGCGTCGGGCGATGGCGGGCGGAAGGAATCGGGGCAGAACACTGCCGGGTTGTTAACAATCCGTCACCTTAAAAGATGCCAGGTTTTTAGGTTGGCGCAGCACTTTTCCTTGAAGCCGAGTGTTCCCTTTGCTAGAATGAAGCCGCTCTGAGTCGGGACCAAGTCCGTTGATCCTCGCAGTCCGCGACCTCTTGCGCGGAGCGGGGCGCAAGATCCCCGGCGAAGCAGACGCAGCACGCAGATCAAGCACGCGCCAGTCTACCGAACGAATGTGACCGTCGGCGGTTGGGATGGGCCGACGGTCGTCGTGGAGGCATTGCATGAACGCTGAGCAGTTGTGGCATGCGGCCCAGGGGCAGATCCAATTGGAGATGCCGCGCGCGAGCTACGATACCTGGGTGCGGGATGCCGAGCTGCTGGCGTACGAAGACGGCGAGTTCATCGTTGGCGTGCGCAATGCCTATGCCCGCGATTGGCTGCAGTCGCGGTTGCTCTCGACCGTTCAGCGCATCTTGAGCGGCATGGCAGGCCGCACGGTCGAAGTGCGCTTCATCGTGTGGCAGGACACGTTGGCGGGTGAGGACCGGCCGCAGCCGGCGCCGAGCGACACCCGGCTTGCGCCCGAGGAAGCGCCGCAGCACCTGACAAGCCGCTACACCTTCGAGACTTTTGTCGTTGGGTCCGAGCAACCGGCTGGCGCATGCTGCGGCGCAGGCCGTGACCGAGAGCCCGGCGCGCGCCTACAACCCGCTCTTTCTGTATGGCGGCGTGGGGCTGGGCAAGACCCACCTGCTGCACGCCATGGGCAACGCCTGCCGCCAGGGCGGTCTGCAGGTGCTGTACGTCTCCTCGGAGGAGTTCACCAACGACCTGATCAATGCCATCCGGAGCCATACCACCGACAGCTTCCGCGAGCGCTACCGGCGCAGCGATGTGTTGCTGATTGACGACATCCAGTTCATCGCCGGCAAAGAGGCCACCCAGGAGGAGTTCTTCCACACTTTCAACGCGCTGCACGAACAGGAGAAGCAGTTGGTGATCTCCTCCGATCGGCCTCCTAAGGCCATGGTCACGCTGGAGGAACGGCTGCGCTCGCGCTTCGAATGGGGGCTGACCGCGGACATCCAGGCGCCCGACCTGGAAACGCGCGTGGCCATCCTGCGCTCCAAGGCGGAACGCGCAGGGCATGACGTCGACTCCGCCGTGCTGGAGGCAATCGCCCGCCGGGTGGTGAGCAACATCCGCGAACTAGAAGGCGCACTGACCCGCGTCGTGGCGTTTGCCCAGTTGAGCGGGATCGGACTGACGCCGGAACTGGTCGAGACGGCATTGGCCGACTTGCTGCCACGCGGCGGCGCGCTGACCTTCGAGCGGATCCTTTCGGCGGTTGCCGAACAGTTCGGTGTGAGCGAGGCAGTCCTGCTCAGCCGCAACCGCTCCAAGCCCATCGCCCTTCCGCGTCAGGTGGCGATGTACCTGATCCGCAGCGAGACCCACGCCTCGTTGCCGCAGATCGGCCTCGCTGTCGGTGGGCGGGACCACACCACCGTGCTCTACGCCTGCGAGAAGATCCAGGAACGGCTGGGGACCGACGACGCCCTGCGCCGCAAGGTGCTGGCGGTGCGCGAGAAGCTGTACGATGGGGTGCCGGCGGCGGCGCGATAGGACGCCTGTCACTTGTGGGGCCCAATGCGCTGTGCTAGGATGGGTCTGAAGCCGCCACCCGCATCCGCGTCGGCAGACAACACCTGATCCTATGCGGGGTTGCTCGCAGTCCGGCCCCTTGGGGTGCCGGCCGGCACCCCAAACGACTGGTCTGATGTCCTCCGCTCGCCCCAGGTGGCGGCGGATTTTTGTCTTCCTCGGGGCGCATCGTTCGCCCGTCCGGCGCGGTCACAGCACCGAGACTGGGTCAACATCGACCTGCCAGCCGTCGGGCAGGGGATCGTTAAGGGCGTCGAGCGGCCGTTGCCCACGGATCAGCAGCTGCCAACGATACCGCCCCGCCTGACGTTCGAAGAAGCAAGGGGCGGGCCCGATCAGCTCATTCGACCCGCCGCCGGCCGACAGGGTGGCTTGCAGACGCGCCGCAAGCGCGCCTGCCGCCCGCTCCGCCGCCAGCGCCGAGGAATGGGCGTAGACCAGGCGCACCAGGCGGCGGAAAGGCGGGTACCCCAGATCTCGACGCTTCGCGAGCTCCAGCTGATAGAAGCCCGCGTAGTCGTGGCGGGCGGAGGCCTGCAGGGCATAGTCGTCAGGCTGATAGCTCTGCACAATCACGCGTCCCCCGAGAGGACTGCGGCCGGCCCGCCCGGCTACCTGGCTCAGCACCTGGAAGGTGCGCTCGGCGGCGCGGAAGTCCGGCAGGTTCAGCCCGGTATCGGCGGAAACGACTCCGACCAGGGTAACCAGCGGCAGGTCAAGACCCTTGGCGATCATCTGGGTGCCCACCAGCACGTCCGCACGATGGTCAATGAAGTGATCCAGGATCAGCAAGTGCTGATCGGGCGAGCGGGCCGTGTCTCGGTCCCAGCGTAGAGTTTGTGCCTGAGGGAAGAGCCGCTCGACCTCGGCCTGGACCTGTTGTGTCCCGGCGCCGAAGTGGCGCACGCGTTCTCCGCCGCACGCTGGGCAGGCGGTCGGGGTGGACCGGTGGTAACCGCAGCGGTGGCAGCGGGCTTCGGAAGGCGCGCTGTGGTGGGCAAGTGAGGTGTCACAGCGCGGACAGCGCAGGACCCAGCCGCAATCGCGGCAGAAGATGTGCGTGGCCGCACCCCTGCGGTTGAGGAATAGGATCGCCTGCTGCTGAGCTTCGAGCGTCTGGTGCAGGGCCTGAGGTCAACGCCCGCGAAAATAGCGAGGCGTTGCCCTCGCGCAGTTCGCGGCGCATGTCGATGATGGACACCGCAGGCAGCTCAGTGTATTCGGCCTCGCCCCCCGCCGGCCGGTAGCGAGGGCCGAGACCCAGCCGCTCGCGCTGCGCCTCGAGCACCCGGCGGTGGGCCAGAATGCGCTGCGGCAGCGAAACCAGCTCGATCTGGCCTGCCTGTGCCTTGAAGTAGGTGCCGAGGTCGGGTGTGGCACTTCCCAAGATGCACGTCGCACGCAGCTGCCGGGCATAGGCAAGCGCCGTCTCCCGACCATGATAGCGGGGGGCGGATCCTTCCTCCTTGTACGACTCATCGTGGCATTCGTCGACGACGATCAGCCCGATGTCCGGCAGTGGAACAAACAACGCGCTGCGCGGTCCCACCACCACCTTGAGGTCACCTTCCCGGCAGCGGCGCCAGGTGTCGTAGCGCTCGCCGCCGCTGAGCTGGGAGTGGATCAGCCCGACCTGGCCGGGAAAGCGCGCCAGGAAGCGGCGCACCGTCTGCGGTGTGAGGGCAATTTCGGGGACCAGCACGACCGACTGGCGTCCGGCGGCGAGCGTGGCTGCGACGGCGCGCAAGTAGATCTCAGTCTTGCCCGAGCCGGTGACGCCATGCAGGAGCACGGGCGCCGCGCCCTCCCTGTCCGATCCCAGGTGAGCCTCGATCTTCTGCCAGGCGAGCGTCTGATCGGAGGTCAGAGCTGGTGGCAGTGCTGCTACGAACGATACGCCGGCCAGCGGATCCCGCCACACTTCCGCCTCGCTCAGCACAACCAGCCCGCGGTCCTCCAAGGCATGCAGGTCGGTTAATCTGCCGCCGCTCTCGGCGTACAGCCAGAAGGCCTCCACCGGCTCGCGCTCGCTGACCAGGACCTGCAGCATACGGCGGCGGCGGGCTTCGGCAGGCGAGCCTGCCCGACCCAGGTCCAGCCCCGCCTGCAGCACAACCTCCGGCGGCCGGGCCAGGCGTACATTGCGCACGCGCTTGGGTCGAACCGTGGGCCGATCCAGCACGGGGGTTCGCTGCAGCGCGCCGCGGCGAACCAGGCTGTCGGCCGATTTGCGCCACGCTTGGCGCGCCAGCCAGCGGTCGATCTGTCGGCCGCGCAGCGGGCCCCGCTCGGTCAGCAGTGCCAGCAGGCGGCGTTCAGTTTCGGTTCGGGCAGCAGGCTCACCGGCGCTCAGCGCGTACTCGGTGTCGGCGCGCTGGGCCAGGCCGGGCGGGATCATCAGAGTCAGGCACTCGATCAGTGAGCTGTGCGTGGCCACGCTCATCCAGCGGGCGAGGTCCAGTTGGGCCGGCGTCAGCACCGGCGCAGCTTCGACGAGCTCGAGCACCGGTTTGGTCTCGGGGACCTCGGCCTGTTCGAGCAGGCGCAGGATCACCCCCTGGACACGTTGCTGGCCGAACGAAACCACCACCAGATGTCCCGGCCGCAGACGCTCCGTCAGGTCGGGGGGTAGATGGTAGTGGAAGGTGCCCTGGACCGGGGGCAGGTTGACGGCGACCTCGGCGTACATCGCGGGTTCTAGGCGCCGGGGCCGGCTTCGAGGGAGGGGTTCGCAGTTCGACTCAGGCGCACCTGGGCGATGCGCAGGCCGTCCATCTGGCGCACTTCCAGCCGAACTCCGGCGATCTGAACGGCATCTCCCAGCTTGGCCATTCGGCCCAGCCGGCCGAGCACGTAGCCGGCGATCGTGTCGTAATGCGGGTCTTCCAGCTGCAGGCCGAAGCGCTCGTTGACCTCCTCCATCATGGTCAGCCCGTCGATCCACGCCGAGCCGTCAGCCTGGGGCTGGATCTCCAACTCCTTGTCGAACGGTCCCTGGACGTCGCCCACGATCTCCTCGAGTAGGTCCTCCAGGGCAACCACGCCGGCGGTTCCGCCGTACTCGTCGAGCACGATGGCCAGGTGTTGGCGGCGGGCGCGAAAGCGCTGCAGCAACTGGCTGACGCGCGCCGTCTCCGGGATGTAGATCGCCTCGCGCATCAGGCTGCGAGCGGTTGGCGCCGAGCCCGCTTCGGTGAGCTGGCCGCGCAGCAGGTCGCGGATGTGCAGCACGCCAATGACGTGATCGAGGTCCCCCTCGAACACGGGAAACTTAGAAAGCGGGTGCTCCAGCGCCACGCGCAGGATCTCCGGCGTGACGGCGGAAGCCGGAACGGCCACGACCTCGGTACGCGGCACCATCACCTGGCGAACGAGCGTGTCTCCGAAGTCGAAGACCGCGTGCAGCATCTCCTCCTCTTCGTCCTCGACCACCCCGCTCTCGGCGCTGGCGGTCACCAGCATCTTGAGCTCCTGGACGGAGTGCGCGCCTTCGGCCTCGCTGGCCGGCCGCACCCGCAGCGCGCGCACCAGCACGCCGGCCGCACTGTTCAGCAGCCAGATCACGGGCCGGAACACCGCCATGATGGCCAGCATCGGCCGGGCGACGCCTAGCGCGGTTGGCTCGGGCTTGGTCAGGGCGATGGCCTTGGGGGTGAGCTCGCCGACGACAATTGTCAGGAAAGTGACCAGGGCGAAAGTGGCGGCAGCGGACAGGCTGCGCGCCACGCTCTCGTCCAGCGTCTTGGGTAGCAGTGACAGCACAGGCGCAAGTAAGCCTGCCAGCGCCGGCTCGGCGAGCCAGCCCAGAGCCAGGCTGGCCATGGTCACGCCCAGCTGGACGGCGGCGAGGAAGCGTTGCGGATAGCGGTGGGCGCGTTGAAGCCAGCGGGCGCGCCGATCTCCCTGGTCGGCCAGCTCGGCAACCCGCGTGCGGCGGACGCTGACGAAGGCGATCTCTGCCGCCACGAAGAACCCGTTGACGATCAAGAGCAGCGCTACGAGCGCAAGTTGGAGGGCGTCCTGGGCGAGTTCCTGAGGCATCATGCTGCGTCGTCGGAAGACCTCGAAACTGAGCTGCGGCTGGTGCGCCTACCCGGAGCGGCGGCAGAGGGCGACGGCGCCATAGCCAACCACCGAGGTGGGATCCCGCGTCACATCGCCGGAGGTCGCATAGCGGAGAACCTGCGCGCAGTCGGCACCCAGCTCGCCGGCGGCCCACAACACGGCGGCCGCTGCCCCCCGGCCGCACGCAAATCCCACACCCTCCTCCTCCGCCGAGAGTACTGCCGCGGGATCGAAGGCCGCCATGCGGCTCAGCATCTCCGTGTCGAGCCGACGCGCAACGTCGGCGGGGAAGAAGTGCGACAGGTCTGTGCTGGCGACTAGCACCGCAGGTGTTCCCCGGAGGACGTCAGCCAGCGCCCGCCCCAAGGCCTCGGCGACAGCTGGCGCCTGGTCGCGGACCATGATCGGGAGCAGGCGGAACGGGTGGCGAAACACGCGCTGCAGGAAGGGGAGCTCGATCTCCAGCGAATGCTCACTGTCGTGTGCCACCGCCTCCAGGCGGAGGGAGGAGTCCCTCAGCAGGCGCTCGGCCAGCTGCTGCAGCAGGTCGTGCGCTACCGGGATCGTGCCCAGCGGCGTCCAGTAAGCCGGGTGCTGGGTCGTCAGCAGCCGGGCAGGGTGGAAGGAGTGCAGCGGCGAGACGATGGCGACGATTTCGGGCTGGCAATCCCGCAGGCTGCGAAAGGCGTGGGCAGCCACGGCGCCGCTGTAGCGATGGCCGGCGTGGGGGGCGACCACACCGATGACGTCCCCCTCGAGCCGAGGATGTCCAGCCGCTTCGAGCAGGCTGTCGATGCTGCGGGCCAGGGTTGCCGGATCGTCGGAGTACCAGGTGCCGGCAATGGGCGAAGGCCGGACGTCGATTTCGGCTTGGTACGTCATCCTGTTGCCATTCTAGCACAGCGAAGGTGCGCCGCCGTTCCTGGGGAGAACGCTCTTGACGTGCGCACAAATGTTCTGTATACTAGAACAGGTGTTCTGGTGGCGAAAGGGGAGTGGAGAATGCCCAGCAGGCAGACCTCTTTGATGCGTGAGGTCCTCCAGGCTGAAGCCGGCGGACCAGAAGGTCGGGTTTCTGACAGGCTGCTGAGGGAGGCGCCGTCTGGGGACTCGCTCCGGCCTGCGCTGCAGCGCGCACTGCTCGAACTCGCGCACCGCGCTCGTCGGCCGGACGCCGGACGGGGCGCCGTGGGGATTCCGAGTGGGACAAGGCAGCCCGGCGCACCTGCTCATCAGCGGGCCGACCGGTTGCGGCAAGTCGGAACTGCTACGCACGTGCCTGGTGTCCCTGTGCTGGAGCACCACGCCCCAAGCGCTCGCGGTGCTGGCCATCGACCCTAGTGGTCGACAGCTGGGGATGATCGAGGGTCTGCCCCATGCGTTGCTCGAGCCCGTGATCGAAGCGCGGCGGGCCGCGGCGCTCCTCGCCTGGCTGGTGGATGAGGTGAGATTGCGGCAGTTGGCCGGTGGAAGTCCGACGCAGGTCGTCCTGGCTGTCGAGGACTTGGCGCCATGGAAGGAGCATGCCGCACTGCAGGCGCGCCTTGCCTGGCTTCGCCGCTTTGGCGGACCGGCGGGAATGCATGTGCTGCAGATCGGCTCACCCAGCGACGCAACGGAGCCGATTGCCGAGCCGGATGTGCGGCTCGCCCGTGGCCAGCGTCGCCCAGGGGACTTCCTGATCTTCGACCAGTCCGGTGTGCTCCCAATCCGGGCGCTCTGGTTGCCGGTCCGCGACTTGATGAGCTGCCTGGACGAGATCCGTCAGAGCGCATGGCTGGCTGGGACAGCCTCGACCACGCAAGGCGGGATTGGATGACCGGCCTGCAGTTGAGCGGACGATTGGCGGTCCACGCGGTGGGGCCGACGGCAATGCCGCTGGAGTTCAGTTGGCGCGGCAGGCGCCACGTTGTGCGGCAAGTGGAGCGGGTAGGGAGTGCTGCGCGCCCCGGGCGTTACCAGCTTGTCACCACCGATGGGCTGTGCTGTGTTGTTACCTTGGATCGTGAGCGCTGCACCTGGCATCTGGAGCGGGTGCTGCCTAGACGCCGTGGAGGATTGGGAGGATGAAGATGACGACGGGGATGCTTTGGTACGACGCCGATCGTACGCTGGACCTGGCGGCCAAGCTTGAGCGAGCGGCGAGCCACTACCGCGCCAAGTACGGTGCGCAGCCGAACCTTTGCTTCCTGCACCCATCGGCCGCCGGCGCCGAACCACCCTCCCAGGTAGGGTCGATCCGTCTGAAGACGGATCGGGCGGTGCTGCCCGGCCACCTATGGCTCGGTGTGGCGGCGTCCGGCAGCTGACTGCCAACAGCCCGGCAGGTCACCGGGGCGGAAGGGGACGGTCGGCGGCTGGGCGAGGCAGCGAACCTTGTGCGCCCCACAGCGATGCCGGCAGGCAAAGGGGGCCGGTCTGGCGGTTTGGCTCAGGACGGGAGCAACGGCCGGTAGGGGTCCGTGCGCAGCTCACCCACCCAGCCCTGCGACCAGGCCGAGCAGGGCAGGGGTAAGCTCCTCGCGCCCGGTCTTCGAGTTGAGGTCGATTTCGACCAGATGATGGTAGATGCGCACCAGGTCGGACCGCGTGAAGCGCCGCGCTTGCGAGGCGGCCTTGCGAGCGACGAAAGCAGGCGCGCGCAGCGCCTCCTGCGCGGGGATCCCCGCAGCCTGAGCCTCGCAAGCTAGCAGGATCAAGCGGAATTGGCGGACGATCATTGGGAAGACTGCCCGTGCGTCCTCCTGGGCGAGGATCTGATCAAGCAGGCGCAGGGCCGTGTGGGTGTCGCGGTTGCCCATTGCATCGACCAGGGCGAACACGTCGCTCTGACCCTGGTGGGGACTGAGTGTTTCGATGTCCGCTGGCGAGATGGCCCGCTCGCCGCCGACATAGTCGGCAAGCTTGGCCAGCTCCATGTCGGCGGTCATCGGATCGCCAGCGGTGAACTCCGCCAGCAAGCCGGCGGCAGCAGGCGAGAGCTCAGCATGGTGGTGCTGGGCGCGAGTCTGCAGCCAGTGATCGAAGGCCTCGCCGCGCGGCGTGGGAAGCGCCTTGCTGTAGGCCGTGTCCGGATGCTCCTCGATCCACCGGTGCAGGCTGGAGGTTGAGCGATAGGTGGCGTCGGCGTCGCGGCGCTCGAGCGGCACGTCTGCCAGGAACACCAGCGCAGTGGTTTGGGGGACCTTGGGGAGCAACTGAAGCAGGCGCTTCATCGCCTGGCCGGAGTCCTTCAGGAGTTCGCTGTTCTCGACCAGGATGAGCCGTCGCTCTGCCAGGAAGGGCATCGCCATACAGGCGCCTTCGAGTTCCGCCAGGTCCAGCGTGCGGGCGTTGAAGCGATGGAGGTTCATGTCCGCTGCAAGCGGATCTCCCAGCTGTGCCCGCAGCCGCCCTACCGCCTCCTGCATAGCGAGCGGATCATCCCCGTAGAGCAGGTAGACCGTCGGCTTCTCTTTGGCCATACGGGCTCAGCCCGAGGTACGGACGCGGTGGACGACCGGCCCTGGGGTGGCGAGGCGCTCGATCGAGAGCACCTGCAGGCGGCCGAGCTCTGCCCGCGTGGTCAGATGGCGCTGGGCCTGTTGGCCGGCCGGGCGGGCGAGCAGCAGCGCAACCAGGCTGGCAAGCACGGCCAGCGGTAGGCGATCCAATCGCTGACGGGTGCCGCGCGCGCCTCCCAAGGCAAGCGCGGTCGCCAGCGTCGTCAACGTTGCAGCGGTGATCAAATTGGTGCCGCAGTTGGGGTGGATGGCCAGGCGCAACTCGCCAGCACGCAGGCGTTGTACTGCACCGAAGACCGCCTGGCCCACCGCTTCGAGCGGAACCTCACCGTACAGGTAGAACCCCTTGCGGTCGGAGCGCCCGATCAGCAGCGCCTGGGGGTGCGTCCGGCTGAGCAGGTGCAGTGTGGCATGCTCCAGCGCATGATTGCGCCGGAGGCGGTCCAGCCAGAGCACGAGGTACCACAAGAGTGTTCGGATCATCGCCGGTTCCCTTGGATTCGGGGAGATTATAGCCCGCCAAACAGACCGGGAGCAGGGGGTCGACAGGCGCGGTCGGTGTGCCATGCCTGCGCTACAATCACCGCATGTCGTGGCAGATGACAGGGCACGAATGGGCGGAGCAGCTGCTGCGCCAGCACCTGGCGATGGGCAAGTTGCGGCAGGCCTACCTGTTCCTCGGCGCGGAGGGCGTTGGAAAGCGCACCTTGGCGCTGCGCCTGGCGCAGGCGCTGTTGTGCAGCGCACCGCCTGAGCCCGGGGCATGGTGCGGCAACTGCCGCGCCTGCCGGGGCGTTCCGCGCCAGATGTACTCCGACCTGCACAGCATCCTCGTTGAGGAGGATCGCAGCCAAATCCGGGTCGACCAGATTCGCGAGCTCCAGCGACAGCTGGTGCTGGCGCCGCTGGAGTCGCGTTGCCGGGTCGCGCTGCTGACGGACTTTGAGCAGGCCAATGAGGAAGCGCAGAACGCGCTGCTCAAGACACTTGAGGAACCCTCCAGCCAGGCCGTGCTGCTTCTGACCGCCGAGTCAGGCGACCGGCTCCTGCCCACGATCCTCTCGCGCTGTGAGGTGGTGGGCCTCAAGCCCGTGCCGACCGCTGCGATCCGTGCTTCGCTGATCGAACGTGGGGTTGCGCCGGCTCAGGCGGCACTGCTGTCGGCGCTGGCCGGCGGCAGGCCCGGCACGGCCTTCGCCCTGCAGGAGGACGGCGCACGCCTGGCGGAGCGCCAGGCGTTCCTAGAGGATTTGCGGCATCAGTTGGGGGAGACGGTGATCGCCCGTTTTGAGTTTGCAGCCAGCACCTTCTCGCCCAAGCGCAGTAAGTCGTTGGCCCAGCGCCGGCGGCGTGCCAGCGAGATGCTAGCCTGCTGGCAGGGGTTGTGGCGGGATGCGTTGCTGGCCTCGCACCAGGCGCGGGTGCCGGCCGTCCATGTGGATTCGGTTGGGCTGGTTGAGGAGATCTGCAGGAGTTGCGCGCCGACGGAGATCGCCGACTTCCTGCTGGCCATCGGCCGCACGGCAGAGTCGATTGAGCGCTACGTTGATCCCTTGCTCGCCATGGAAGCGCTGCTGCTGGACCTTCCCCACCTGCAACATTCCGCCGCAGCGTAGGCTGGCGCTGGCGCGAGGCGCCTGGATGGCACGCCGGGGAATGGGCGTAGCCCCGGGAGCTAGCGGGGTTCGACCGTCAGGCGCATGGCGGTGCGCTCGTGGCCTTCAATCTCGATGGTGGTGAATTCGGGGATGCAGATCACATCCAGGCCGTCCTCGTGCAGATATCCCCGGGCGATAGCGATCGCTTTCACCGCCTGATTGACTGCCCCGGCGCCGATCGCCTGGACTTCTGCCCGGCGATGCTCCCGAACCACGCCGGCGATGGCGCCAGCGACTGCCGCAGTGCGCGACCCAGCCGAGACCTTGAGTATGTCCATCGGGCGCTCTCTTTCAAAGACGAGGCGGCGGATGCCGGAGCGCGCCAGCTTTGATTGGATTGTATAAGATTCAAGGGGCGGTCGCAATACGCAGCTGCGTTCAGCGCTTATCGCCGTTGACGCGCTCGACTTCCTCGTCGCCAAACACGACCTCTTCCTTCCCGGCCAGCTTCTCCTGGATCTTGGAGACGATCAGGTCGAGGTGGCTTCCGTAGGCCACAAAATCGAGCTTGTCGGCGGGTACGGTGAGCACCGGGCATAGCCTGAAGTTGCCGATCCAGTTGTCATACAGGTCATTGAGCTGCGCCAGATACTCCGGCCGGATCTGCTGTTCATAGTCGCGGCCGCGCAGCGCGATTCGCTGCAGCAGCGTCGGAAGGGATGCCCGGAGGTAGATCACCAGATCGGGCGGGGGGAGGAACTGGGTGAGCGCCTCGTACAGCTCGCGGTAGGTCTGGTGATCCCGCTCCGACATGTCGCCCTGCAAGCTGAGGTTGTAGGCGAAGATCTCGGCGTCCTCGTACACCGTGCGGTCCTGGATGGCCGAGGTGGGGTGGTCGAGCAGTTGGCGGTGGGCACGCAGGCGCTTGCTGAGGAAGAAGATCTGCGAGTGGAAGGACCAGCTGCGCATGTCTCGGTAGAAGTCGGCCAGATACGGGATTCTCCCCGACCGGCTCGAAGAACGGATCCCAGCCGAGGTGCCTGGCGAGCAGCAGCACGAGAGAGGACTTGCCGACGCCGATATTCCCCGCCACTGCCACGAATCGCTTCATCATTCAGCCCTCCGGGACTGTCACACGCCGTTGCGGCCTGCCCAGGTTTCCAGCAGCTCATCCACTTGGTCGACAAACGCCTCAAGCTGGTCGCAGCGCGTGGCCTGTGACCTATCGGACAGGCCGCAGGCCATCAAGCTCGAACTCATACGCTGCCCAATGCGTGCTCCCGACCGGGTCGCCGGGCAAGGCCTCCAGCGTTCGTGTCCACAGGCGCAGCAGCGGCCAGACCACGGCTTCGGGCCTACCGGCTTCGAGCAGCGCCTGGAAGCCGCGCAACCAGTACGCCCGCCGCGCCGGATGCAGGCCTGGCGAGGTGTGGCCGTCGAGGTCGTCGAAGGCTCTGGCCCAACTCCCGGTCCAGGCCTGAACTTGAGGGAAGACCTCTGGCCCCCCCATCAGCGCCAGGCATTGCTCGAGCAAGCCCGCCTGGCCGAGAGCCAGCAGGCGGCGTTCCAGGGTAAGCCAGGCTCGGCGACCAGCCGCCGGAGAACCGGAGAGGCTGGCGGCGGCGTTGGCAGCCTCCAGCACGGCCTGCAGGTAAGGGGGCCGCCACGGGGCCTCGAGCCGCGCGCGTTGCAGTGCATGCTGCGCGGAGGCAAGAAAGGCCTGCGCCCGGGCATGCACGTTGTCGGGGCGGAAGAACTGGCCGCGGGCGCCAGCCTGAGCCAGCTCGAACAAGTGGGTCGGATCGTGCAGGAAGACGGGTTCGGCGACTGCCGGGCCCCACCAAGGGTGGAGGCGCAGCTCGCGCGGCTGCTGGTAGAAGGCGGAAGCATGGTGGGCAATGTCGAGGTGGATCTCGTCGGAGAGCGGCTTGATCTGGCGTGGATGCGCCGGCTCGCCGGCATGGATCAGCACCAGGTCAATGTCGGCAGTGCCGGCGAGCAAGGGCTCGCCCAGCGCCACAGAGCCGGCCAGGTAGCCGGCGACGACGTCCGCCTGCTCGGCCTGCAGCAGGCACTCCCGGGTGGCCAGATCGATCAGCTTCTGTCGCGTGACGCGCACGCCGTTCAACCTTCTGCGAACGGGAGCTCGGGCTGGAAGGGAGGGATTCCGAGGGCATCCCGGATGCGATTGACCACGTGGATCAAGTGCTCCGGACGGTTGACGAAGTCGAGCGGCGTGGTGTCGAGCACCAGCACCCGGTCTTCGCGGCGGGCGGCAAAGTGCCCTTCGTAGGCCTGGTTCAAGGCGTCGATGTAGCCACGCTCCATGTTGCGTTCGTAGGGACGATCGCGGCGGCCGATGCGTATCATTGCCGTAGGAGTATCGACGCGCAGAAAGACCGTCAGGTCAGGACGGATGATGCGTTCGGCGAGCGCTTCGTGGACCTGGCTATAGGTGTCGAGCTCGTCGCCCTCAAGGTTGAGGTGTGCAAAGAGGCTGTCCTTTTCGAAGGTGTAGTCGGCGATCAGGTTGCCGCGCGCCTGCAGCCGCGGCACGACTTCGCGCTGTTGCCGGTAGCGGCTGAGGAGAAAGAAGATCTGAGTTTGAAACGCGTAGCGATGGCGATCGGCGTAGAAATCGGAGAGGAAGGGATTCTCCTCGAAGACCTCCAGCAGGAGCTCGGCGTCGAAGCTTGGCTGCAACAGCCGGGCGAGCGTGGTCTTGCCTACGCCGATGACGCCTTCGATCGCAATATACATCGCACACTCGGTTCCCAGTGGCTCGATCAGACGGGCCGGTCGCGCCAGCGCACCGGGCCGGGGCGTTCACAGCGCCGTAGCATACCTGCGAAGTCCGGCGTGCGCAACCACGGCGTGCGCGGCCGCATGCGCTTGGCCGGCTGGCAGCCGAATCAAGGTGCTGCGTCGTTGCGAAACTGAAGACAGTAGTGGTGGAAGGTGTTGCTCACCCAGGCGCTGCCCAGGCCGTAAGGCGCCAGGCGGATGTCATCCTGACACCAGATCCGCTCATCCTTGAGCGTGTACGTCTGGCCAAGGCGGGCGGCCAGGTCCCAGGCCAAGGGGTAAATGCGGCCGCCCTTCTTGACGTTCTTGACGATGATGGTGAGATAGGCGCGGGGGCGCAGGGTAGGCTTCAGCCCCACGTAGACCGCGGACAGGCGGTCGAGGAACTGGTCGTAATCGTGGACGTTGCCCAGATCCGCCGGGTCGGTGGAGTAGGTGACATCCAGCTCCGCCGCTTGGCGACGCTGCTTCTGGGTGGCTGCGCCGCGAGCGTGCAACATGTCCCAGTAGGGCGGGGAGGTCAACACATAGTCGATCGGCGGCAGCGCCAGCCCTGCGAGCTGGCTGGCATCCCCCTCGATGACCTCCGCCGCCAGTGCTGCCGCAGTTTCGCCCAGGGCGGCCCGCTCCTGGGTCACCGCCTGGCGCGCAAGCGCCGCATACCCGGGGTTCAGTTCAATTCCTAGGCTGTGACGTCCGGAACGCAGGCAGGCCACCAGCGTCGATCCAGTCCCGACCATTGGATCGAGCACGATCTCACCGGCGTGCGTGAAGAACTCGATGAATTGCTGGGCAAGCGTCTCGGGGAACTTCGCCGGATGGCGCAGCACATCCCTGCGCCGGGGGGGCGGATTGTGAACGAACCAGGATTTCTGGAACTTGAGCCAATCCTTGGGCGCGAGGTCGTTCAAGCGGTTGCGGAGCGGGCGGTCCGGTGGCACAAGGTCCTCCTGTGCTTACGGTGCGGGGGTGGGCGTTGCCGTCAGAGCGTACACGGCGAGATTGTCGAAGGCAACCGTCGTCTGCCCGGCAGCGCCGGCACGAGCGAAGAACCCGATATCGCCGACTGCGAAGCGTGCGTCACGGTCCTCGAGCACAAGCTGCCGGTTGACGAAGACGCGCAACTGCGTCCCCTGCGCAGAGACGGCCAGCAGGTTCGTGCCGGCTGCACCGGGGATGATGGCGCCGGAGGGCGTGATCTCGGTCAGGGCGTGGGTCTGTTCGGGCTGGACGCGCAGCAGCCGCACAGCGCCCTCACACAGTAGGCTCACGCGGTAGTGTCCGCCCGCGGGTGCCTGCCGGATCACCAGGCCGAACTCGTCGCCCGGCGAGCACACCACGGGGCGCAGCTCAACTTCGGCGTAGAAATCGCCGAGCGGCTCGGCGGGCGAGGGCTGCAGGATCGAAGTGGCGCGCTGGCGAACGGATAAGACCAGGCCACCGTTGTGCGTGCTGGCGGCGCCGGTGGTGGTTTCCTGCAGGTCCCATTCCCGAGGGCTGTCGAAGGCTTCGGCGTAGAGCAGCTCACCAACTGCAACCGGAGCTTCGGGGGTCGGCGATGGTCTTGGGGAGGGAGTGGGATCTAGCGGCGGAGAGGCCGTCGGGGCTGCGCGGGGAGAGGCTGCCAGGGTCGGCGGCTGCCCGAGCGGGATGTTGTTGCTGGAGCAGCCGACGGCGCACAGTGCGAGCCATGCCAGCGTGATCCACACCAGGCGCCGGTCGTGCTTTGCTTCGCGCTGGAAGAGGGTGAGCCACCGCTCGAGTCGCCGCCCGGTCAAAGCGCCGCCCTGCCGGTCGGGCAGGGCGGCGCCAGCGTCACGCAGGGCAGACAAGGTCGTCTAGGGATACCACAAGGCGAAGTCGTCGAAGGTGACCGTCAGGCCGTCGGTCGCAGCGGCGTTGGCGAACAAGCCGAAGGTCCCGGCGACCAGGTCTTTGTCCTCCACCTGGCCCAGCAGCGTGCTGTTGGCGAAGACGCTCAGGGTGTTGCCGTCGGCCAGGAAACCGATGCGGTTGCTGGCGTTGGGTCCCTTGCGGATGGCTTCGGCCGCCGTCCAGTCGACGAGCGTCTTGGGAGACGTATCGATGTTGATGAACTTGCGGATGCGGTAGGCCCCGTCGCACGAGAGCTCGAGGGCGTAGCCGCGATCGTAGGCATCCCCGCCGATGCGCACGGCCAAGCCGGAGGCGTCGCGCCCGCTGCACGCGCCGACGTCGGCTGTCACCTCGGCGTAGACGTTGCCGGCGGTGACGTTGGTCGTGCTCCAGGTTAGGTAGGAGTCGGCCATCTTGTCGACGGCGATCAGCTTGCCATTCTGCTGTGACAGGCTGACGGTGTTGTCCTCGATACCCGACGAACCACTTGAACGACTGGCTGAAGTCGTCGCTGTAGTCGGGGACCGACAGATTGAGGCCGGTGCGCGGATCGCCCGGCGGAAGCGCAGGCGCCGTGGCAGACGGGGACGGCCCGAGGGTGGGGGTCTCCGTTGGCGCGGAGGTAGCGGTCGCCACCGGTGTGGCGCTCGGCGGCGCGGTGGCCGTCGCGGCCGCCGAGGGACGCGTGGCCACGGGGCCGAAGGTGGGGACGGCAGTCAGTGTGGCGGCGACGTCGGTGGCGACGTTGCCCGTCGGCGTCTGGTCGGCGGGGCGATTGCACCCCGCCAGCAAGGCGCCGGTCAGCAGCAGCAGAGCCAGGCCGTATCTCATGGCTGGAACGGGATATGCCAGAAGGCGAAGTCGTCGAAGGTGGCTTCCAAGTCGTAGGTCCTCTCGGCCTTCACATACAGCGCGAAGGTGCCGTAGGTTTGATTGTAGTCCTTGTCGAGGAACTCGCCAACCTTCACCCCGTTGACGAAGACCTCGAACTTCCCCTGGTATCCCCAGATCGCCAGGCGGTTGGTGGCACCTTCGCCGGTATTGATCGCGTCGGAGAAGGTCCAGTCGATCAGCTCATAGGCGCCTTTGCCTTGGACGTGGTTCACGAACTGGAAGTGGCCGTCGCAGGCAACCTCCAGCGCGTACCCCCCTGCGCCCTTCTCTCTGTCGACCCGGATCACCAGACCTACTGCGTCTTTGTCGACGCAGTTCCCGTTGGTGGCGCTGACCTCTGCGTACACATTCCCCGACTGCCGGTCGGTGTTCGACCACCAGCTCATGATGGGCTCGGGTTCATAGTCCAAGCCGTAGAGATGCCCATCCTCCACGCGGTAGGCGGCCCTGCCGGGTGTGTCATAGTCAAACCAGGCCGGAGGATTGTCGAAGTAGTCGATATGGTCGGGCTTGGTAAGGTCCAGCGCGCTACGCACATCGTCTTCGCCTTCCACGTAGAAGGGCGTAGGGGTGGGAATCTCGGCCAGCCGACGGACCTCCGTCGCGGCGGCCTCAACCGGCGAGGCCGTGGTTGTGGCCGCAGGCGCCTCCCCCGGGGCCACCCCCTGCTCTGGCTGGGCGATGCGGGTGAGGGTGGTGCAGGCCAGCGTGGCCAGCATCAACGCGGCCAATGGTACGAGAGTTGCTCGGACGTGAGACATCGTATCCTCCTTCGGCGGCGCCGCAGCCAGCCTGCACCTCGAATGGGCGGCGGACAGCGGTCTGGGGATGGCGCGGCGGCAGTTGCCGGCGGCTACCCGGCGCGCGCGGCCATCTCTGAGTATAGGGGTCGCCACTGACCCGGTGGGTATAATCCTCTGGTACTGTTGGCCGTTCCGCCTGGGGCATCTACCGGACCCGGCCAAGGAGCAACTGCATGAACTATCGCACAATGGGGCGGACGGGCCTGAAACTCAGCGAGGTTTCCCTGGGGGCCTGGATCACCTTCGGCGACCAGATCGACAACCAGACGGCCCGGGAGGTCTTCCTGAGGGCCTACGATTCCGGCGTCAACTTCTTCGACAACGCCGACATCTACGCCGAGGGGCGGGCCGAGAGCGTGATGGGAGAGGTCATTCGGGAGCTGCCACGCGCAAGCCTGGTGATCTCGAGCAAGGTGTTCTGGCAGACGATGCCCGGCGTCAATGGCCGCGGCCTGTCGCGCAAACATGTCTTCGATTCGTGCCATGCCTCGCTCAAGCGCCTGGGGACGGACTACCTGGATCTGTACTTCTGCCATCGGTTCGACCCCGAGACGCCGGTGGAGGAGACGGTGCGGGCGATGGACGACCTCGTCCATCAGGGCAAGATCCTGTATTGGGGAACATCGGAATGGCGCGCAGGACAGATCGCCCAGGCGCATGGCCTGGCGCGAGCGGGAGGGCACTTCCCCCCGATGGTCGAGCAGCCGCACTACAACTTGTTCGTGCGCCGGATCGTCGAAGACGAACTGGTGCAAGCTGCCAACGACCTCGGGTTGGGCTTGGTGACCTGGAGTCCGTTGCGATCCGGGTTGCTCAGCGGGAAGTACGGCGATTCCTCCG
Organism: uncultured Chloroflexia bacterium; assembly: GCA_963789825.1. Taxonomy (GTDB): domain Bacteria; phylum Chloroflexota; class Anaerolineae; order Anaerolineales; family E44-bin32; genus PFL42. Next base: position 98,258 of record CAWBME010000011.1, on the reverse strand, counting down.
CCGAGGGCGCACGCCTTTCGCTGCGCAAGTACGCCTGGCTGAAGGGGATCCTCACCGAGGACAACCTGGAGAAGACTCGTCGCCTGCAGAAGGTGGCCGACGGGTTGGGTGTGACGCTGCCACAGCTGGCCATCGGCTGGTTGCTGCGGCTGCCGCAGATCACCAGCGTGATCACCGGGGCGACCCGGGCGGCGCAGGTAGAGGAGAACTTGCTGGCGATTGACGTTCCGGCACTCCTGACGCAGGCGGTGCAAGACGAGATCGAGGCCATCTTGGGTAACCAGCCTCGGCCGGAGGCTTGAAGCTGAGCGGTCGGCAAGGCGGTTCGCCGCAGTGGGCACCGGGCATGGGACTTGCAGTCCTCGGCTTCATCCAGCGAGAGAATAGAATCGAAGCATGGTCAAGCCCAGCCTGATCGTCCGCCGGCGCAGACTGCGAGCGGTGCACCGCCAAGGGGTGGGCCGGATAGGCATCCTGGCGCTTGCGGCGCTTGGGGCGCTGGGGATTTCGCTCGGCCTGCCTGTGATCCAGGCGGCGCAGGCCGCGGTGGCGGTCAGCGAAGGACTGCCCCAGGTCGAAGCGCTGGAGCTCAGCCTCTCCCCCGGAACCGGCGGGTTCAGGCCCGTCGAACTGTGGGACCGCTCGGGTACCGTCCGGCTGCTGACTGGCGAGCACCCGGCGGCGGCGGATGCGCGCTGGATCCGGGTCGACGGCAGCAGCCTGGCGAGCGGCCAGGTTCCCTTCCTCTTTGCCTCGTTGGCACGCAACGGCATTGCCGCTGATGCGGTGCAGGCGGAACGCCCGGATTGGCTAGCCGCCCTGGCTGGTGCTCCCGACCGCCCTGGGCTCGCCACCTACCTTGCCGCAACCCAACTGCAGCCGCTGACCGATGTGCGTTTCCCCGGCTGGATGCAGCGGCTGCGCAGGGACTACCTGGCCTCACGTCTGGTCGATCGTCACAGTCCGGAGCAGTTGCTTGAGTGGTACATCAACACTGCCAACTACGGGAATTTCGCTTTTGGCATCGACGCCGCGGCGCTGGTGTACTTCGGCAAACACGCCAACGAACTGAGTCTGGCCGAGAGCGCCATCCTGGCTGCCATCCCGGAGCGGCCGGAGCGGAATCCGATGGATGCCCCGGAGGCGGCGCGCCAGGCTGGTGAGCAGACGCTGCAACAGATGCTCGCCCTGGGATGGGCCGATGCCGCCCAGATCCAGGATGCCCAGCGATCCAGCGTGAGCGCCAGCGGGTCGCCGGTGCGGGAGGCGATCCAGGCACCGGATATTGCCTGGTTCGCGCTCGATCAGGCTCGCGAGCGATTCGGTGAGACGGTGCTGGCGCGCAGCGGTCTGCGCATCCTGACGACGGCGGACGCTGATCTCCAGCGACAGGCGGAGTGCGTGCTCACCACCCATCTGGGTCGACTGGCCGGTGAGGCGCCCACCTATGTCCAGGCGGCAGCCGATGGACAGGCGTGCCTTGCCGCCGGGCTGCTGCCGACCCTGCGACCTGGCGACGTCCAGGTCGACCATCAGGTCTCCTCCGGGAGCGTGATCGTGCTGGATCCACAGCGCGGGGAAGTGCTGGCGCTGGCCGGAGAAGCTACGCTGCCAGAGCTGCCGGCCCAGTCTCTTGACCCGTTGATCTACCTGACAGCGCTGGCGCGCGGCTACACCCCGGCCACGATGCTCTTGGATGTCCCCGTCGGGGAGAGCCCAGAACAGCCGGCAGCCGGCTACCGTGGCCCCGTCAGGTTGCGCTCGGCGTTGGCCAGCGGGTTTGCCGGCGCCACTTCCTACCTGCTCGACCGTGTGGGGGCGGAGAATGTCCTGCGTACTGCGCGCTCGATGGGCGTGCTGCCGGAGTCCCAGGCGGCGGCCGCGCTCGATCGTGCCAGGCCGTCGCTGCTCGACCTGGCGAAGGGCTATGCGATTCTTGGCGCCGCCGGTCGGATGGTGGGGACCTTGGGTGGGCAGGTAGAGGGCGACACGCTCGAAGAATTGCAGCCAAGCGCCCTGCTGACGGTCACCGATCCAGTCCAGGGGATCGTGTACACCTACCAGCCCGAAACCCGCTCCGTGCTCAGCCCGGCGTTGGCCTATCTGATGATCGACATGCTGGCGGACAACTCCGCTCGCTGGGCGGGGTTTGGACGGTCGAACCCGTTTGAAGTGGATCGACCGGCGGGCGTCACGGCCGGCGCCAATGCCGGATCTGCCGACAGCTGGGCCTTCGGGTTCACCCCCGACCGCGTGATCGGCGTTTGGCTGGGGAACAGCGACGGCAGCCCGATGCGCTCGATCGATCCCCTCAACGGGGCGGCAGCCGTCTGGCATGCCTTGTTGCGCTATGCCCACGCCTCGCTGCCCAGAGACAGCTGGCCGACCCCTCCCGAGGTCAGTCAAGTCGAGGTGTGCGATCCCTCGGGCATGCTGCCAACCGTCTATTGCCCGACCGTCGTGCGTGAGCTCTTTCTTCAGGGAACCGAGCCCACGCACTATGACACGCTGTATCAGCCTTACCGCGTGAATCGGGAGACCGGCAAGCTCGCCACGCTGTACACCCCGGCCAGGCTGGTCGAGGAGCGTGTGTTTCTCGTGCCGCCGCCCGAGGCAGCGGCGTGGGCCGAATCAGCCGGACTTGAGCCGCCGCCGAAGGAATACGACACGCTGATCGAGGTCAGTCCGGGAGAGGGTGGCGTGAGGATTACCTCGCCCGTGCCATTTGCCTATGTGAGCGGCGACGTCACCGTGGCCGGGGAAGCGGATGACCCGGATCTCAACTTCTCTCGGCTGCAGGTCGGTCGGGGTTTGAATCCAACAGAATGGATTCAGATCGGAGAGGATCGGGCGAGCGCTGTGGCCTCGGGCGAGCTAGGGCGCTGGGACACCTCAGGCATGGATGGACTGCAGACGCTGCAGTTGGTGGTTGTGGCGCGCGATGGAACGCTGCACACGGCGGCAATTCCGGTGACCGTGGACAACGCCGCGCCTGAGATCGAGATCCTCACGCCGGCCGAGGGCGGGACGCTGATGCCGGGCGAGCCCGTGGTGTTCGAAGCTCGTGTGAAGGACGAGGTTGGGATCACCGCAGTCGAGATGCTGGTCGATGGCAAAGTGGTGGTGCGCTTGGAGCGGGCGCCGTTCTCGACGCGGCTCGAACGGCTGGCAGCGGGTGAGCACCGGCTGTCCGTGCGTGCCACCGACCTGGCGGGCAACATGGCGGCCAGCCAGGAGGTCTTGATTACGATCGCGCCTTGAGCGAGGCATCGAGAGTGAAAAGAGCCCGGGGGTCTCCCCGGGCTCTTTTGTTGGGCTGGCGCTTGGCGCTAGCCGACGATTACCACGAAGGTGAAGTTCACGCCGCTCTTGGCTTCATTCGGCGCCGAGAGTAACACCCCGGTACGGGTCTATCGCCTGGCGGGAAGTCGGGGTTCGTCGGATCCAGGCCGTAGGGGCCCTTACTATCGATCGATCCATAGTCGACCGTCACGCAGTAGTTCCCGGCCGGTAGCCCGGTCGAAGCTGTAGGCACCGCTTGAACCCGCATTGGTGGACTTGAAGCCGGAGGAAGAACACGTTCCCTGGCCGAGCTTGACCTTGCCGCTGTTGAAAACGCCTCCGACGATCGTGATTGTGCCGGAGATCGAACCGATCGGCTCGGGTGTGGGCGTTGGCGGCACCGGGCAGACGCCCGGGTCGTCGGCCTCGGGCGTGAAGCCCGCGCCCCAGCGGCAGGTGCTGTCAACTGCGGAGACGGCCTTCAGCGGGTAGTTGCTGCTGTCACTGGCGGGGGAGCCCGCCTCGGCCAATGTGAACCGGTCGTGGTAGTCGGACCAGGCCGGATTCTGGACGCCTTCGTCCGTCCAGCCGCCCCACAGGAACTCCCCGTACTGGCCGATCAAGGAATTCTTGACGGCGATCTCGATCTCGGAGGCGCCGCTGGGAGCACGCCGGATCCAGGCCGCGTCCGGGTCGGTTCCGTAGCCCTCATCGAAGACCAGTTCGTCGTAGCCGGTGCCGGTGGTGACCGGCGCATCGGTAACCATCGGGCGGCTGGCGCCCACATCGTTGTTTGTGTCGCGATAAGCCCGCACGCCGTCGGTCGTCCAGTTCGAGTCGGGTGGGGCTTCGCCGGCGATCAGCCAATCCCCGCGCCCGTCCTTGTCCATATCGATCTCGATGGCGTAGGCGGCGGTGCTGCCCTCAGGGGGCAGTCCTTCGACGAAGAGCGTGAAGTAGATCCAGGGTGCGCCCACGGCGTACTCGACCCGGGTCAGATCGAGGTGTGCCTGGTAGTCCATGGCGTCGGCCGAGAACGGTCGCTCCAGCCAGTTGCGGGTGTAGTCATCGCCGATCGCCCGGCGCTCGTTGGCCAGCGTCTTGGACGAGCGGTCGTAGACGAAGTTGGTGGCGCCGCCCGGGTTGCCAGGCTGCGCGGTGTGCACCACCGGTGGGCGGGTGGTGGGAGAGGGCTCGAGGGTCTCGGTGGCCGTCGCCTCGGGGACAGCGGTGTCTGCCGGCGCTTCTGGGGTGACCGCTTCCGGCGCAGCCGGCTGGCCGGCCTGCGTCGCGACGGCGGCCTGGGTCTGGGTCAGGGCGACCGCGACATCGATCGAGGGCGCGGCCCCCGTCACGTTGCAGCTGAGGGCCACGAGTGCGAGTGCGGACAACCCGAGGGCGAAAGCGCGGACACGGCTGCTGTGCATCGATCTCCTCCTTCTCCGTTTGTGCGTGGGGCGGCGAGCAAGCGCCTCAGTCTACAACGGTTCAGCTTCGGGGCAAGCAGGGCAGGACGGGGGACATTCGGGGCATGACCCAGGCTGAAATTGGGCGGCTATTCGAGCTCCCAGGGTGCCCGGTCCGCTGTCCGGCCAGCGAGGGAGGTGAGGATCGGCTCGGCCAGGTCGGGCAGGTGATCAGCCATTGCTGCCACGAGACCAAAGCAACCGGCCAGCATCATGTCTCCGAAGGGCACCGCCAGGTGGGGCTGCAGAGCCGATGGGGTGAGCATTCCGCGCCGTGGGCCGGTAACGATCAGGGAGGCGTCGGGCCCGAGGCGCCAGGCGGGGACTCCCGAGCGCAGCCAGGCCCCGTGCCCGTGGTCATCGAACACCTCCCGACAGGTAAGCGTCGTGTCGGCGAGGGCGAGCAGCAGATGCTCCAGGCGTGAGCGGTTGATCAGCCCGGTGTGATGCTCGAACACGCCTTCGATACCCTGCGGGCCGAGCCGGAAGGCGAGCGTATGGAAGTTCCCGACATTGGCGATCAGTTGCCTGGGTTGGAGGGTGACAGAGGGATCGAACGTGGCGCCGAGCACCGCAGCCGGAGCCGTGTCCATGAGGAGCAGGGGGCAGTCGAGCTCCCTGGCGGACTGGGCCACGGCCTGCATGCGGGTCATGCTCGCGGGGATGTCTTTGGAAAGGTGGGCAAACGCGGTCAGGCGATTGTGCTGCAGGATGTGGGATGCCAGATAGTCGAAGCGGAATTGCCGGTCTGAGATGTCGGGCGGTGCTGCGCCATGGTCGAAGACGGCAACGGCGACGGCCGCAGGGTCGAGCACCAGGCCGAAGGCTTGCAGCGCCCGTCGCAGCGCCGGCAGATCGAAGTCGGTCAGCGGGATCTCGCTCAAGCCCGAGAGGCGTTCGGCTTCGTCTGGGGCCACCAAGCGGACACCCATCTCGCGCTCGACCCAGTCCAAGTCGTCATTGAAGGTACGGGCCGCCTCGGGGGTCGCAAACAGCGGGAGGCCGGCGCGCAGATGATCCTCGGCCGCCCAGTGGCACGGGCCGCCGCCCATCATCACCCCGCTTAGCAGCACGCCCTCCCTGCGCAGTGTGGCCTGCTGCAGCCGGCGGCGAATAATCATGGTCGGCGAGGGCATGACCAGCTTGAAGGCGTTCTCCAGTGCCAGCCCCGGGCGCAGGAGCAGGATGTCCTGAGTGCCTGTGCCGATGTCGACAGCGAGGATCTGCATGCTGTCGGGCAGGATATCACGGAACGCCCCGCCGCCACGGGCGGCGCGAGGCACTTGCGCAGGGATCCAGGGAAGAGTGTCAGGCCCTGGGTCGGGCAGGGGGCCGCGCGCTCATGGTTGCCAGTCAGGCTGTATGTCGCGAGCGGTTGGCAGGTTGGTCAGGTTGACTTCGTCTGCACCGCTGGCCGTCATCATGTACACCTCCGGGTTCTGGTCGCGGGTGGAGGTGAAGGCAATATATGCGCCGTCGGGTGACAGCGCAGGTTCCTTGTTGCCGGCGGTGTTGGTCATCTTCCGAGGGGATGCCGGGTCGGCGAGGGTGACCAGATACACCTCGTTGGACGTCGGCTGGAGCCAGGTATAGAGGAAGAACTGGCCATCGCCGGACCAGCGCAGATGGTCGGCGCCGATGATGTTGTCGCGGCGATCGAAGCGGGCCGGCGTCGGTGCGGGCGTGCCGGCGGCGGGCTCGGCCAGATCATGGATGAAGATGCGCCCGGGCGCGCCATTGATCGAGGCGACCACGGCCAGCTGGCTCCCGTCCGGGGACCAAGCTGGAAAGGACTCAACGGCGATAGCCGCCCGACACGTTGCGCGGTCTCGGCCCGGGGCAGGCACCCGGCGTATCCAGGCAGGTGGAGGGCATGACGAAGACCTGGTCCAGCTCGGAGATCCGGTTGCTGGTGAAGGCGATCCACTGACCGTCGATGGACCAGGCGGGATCGAGATCATCGCCGGGACTCAGGCTGACGTTCTGGATCCCCGAGCCGTCCGGGTTGAGCATCCACACATCCAGCCCAAGGTCATTTCCCTGCGCGTCCAGCCCGCCGGGGCCGACAAACAGCAGGCGCGACCCATCGGGGGACCAGCGCGGTTGAGTCTTGTCCCCGGGTCCGAAGGTCAACTGACGCGGCTGACTGCCATCGGTGTTCATCAGCCAGATCTGCAGCGTGCGGCCGTCCTCGCGGTCGCTGACGAAGGCGATCGAGCGCGCTCGGCCCAGGCCGGCGGCGGCCGCCGAGGTGGGAGGATCGGTGGGGAGCGCCGTCGCCTCGAAGGTGGGGCTCGGTTGCGGCGTAGCGCTTGGGGGCGGTGCCACGACAGGGAGTGTGGCGGCCTCCGTCAGACTAGGGAGAGGCGGGGCGCTTGCCGCAGGGCCACGGCCACCGAGGCCAGCCAGAAGGGCCAGGCCGCCTGCGCCGCTGGCCAGGAGGAGCAACAGCAAGCCGCCCAGACCCAAGCCGATCCAGATCCAGCGGCGCGATCGGGGCCCGGCTGCAGGCTGCGCGCCGGCGCGCACCGTTGGGGCCGGCGCCATGCCGCCGACGCGCACGGTGGGGGCAGGTTCCAAGCCGCGCAGCGCCTGCTGGAAGGTTGCGACGTCGGGGAAGCGCTGGTCCGGCTCGAGTGCCAGGGCGTGGGTCAACGCCGCGCTGACATGGGCCGGAACCGCCGGTTTCAGCTGCGCGGCCGGGATCAATTCTTCCTTCTTCAACATCCGTTCAATGCTGTCGGCCGGTGACCGGCCGGTGAGCAGGGCGTAGATCGTGGCGGCCAGTGCGTACTGGTCGGTGCGGGCATCGGTGCGCGTGCCGCCATATTGCTCGGGTGGGGAGTAGCCGGGGGTCAGGCCGCGGGCGCCGGTGGTCGTTTGGTGCTGGTCGAAGACCTTGGCCAGGCCGAAGTCGACCAGAACGATCGTGCCGTCAGGCTGCAACTTGATGTTAGCCGGTTTGATGTCGCGGTGGATGACGGGAGGCGTCAGATTGTGTAGGTAGGCGAGGGCATCACACAGGGCATTCGCCCAGCGCAGCACCTCCTCGACCGACGGCGGCCTATCCTTGGCCCGCGTGTGCAGGTCGACGCCTTCGATGAAGTCCATCACCAGGTACTGCCGGTCATCCTCGGAGAAATGGTCGGTGACGCGCGGCAGGTTTGGATGGCGCAGGCCGGCAAGCAACGAAGCCTCGCGATGGAACTGGCGCGCGGCCTCCGGGTTGGGGTTGAGGTTCTCCTTGACCGCTACGCGGATCTGGAGAGTCTCGTCGAACGCCTGATAGACGGCGCCCATCCCGCCCTTGCCAAGCATGGCTTCAATTCGGTAGCGTTGGTGGTGGAGGAAAGAACCGGGGGCGTATGGCATGGGGGAATTGTAGAGGCATTGCCGTGGTCGGTCAACTTGGCTGCCGGCAGGAAGGGCGACAGTTCCTGTCCACTCTGTGACGGATGTCGGTTGGGAAGGGTCGCTGGCTGATGCTATAGTCACCAGGAGGGGTGGCGGTGAGGGGATCTCCCCGTCCTCGAGAGTCGATCGAGTTCGTGAAGCGTCGCACAAGGGAGGTGCGGTGACATGCCGCGACCAGCGCTCAAACCCATGCGCAAGTATGTCTATGCCGGCGATGAACTGGCTGAGCCTGCACCGCCGGAGCTGCTGCAGATTCTGGATCGGTATCGAGGCAAGGCGGATGCGCTGATCACGGTCTTAGAGGAGATTCAGGAGCACTACAGTTTCCTCCCACAGCGCCACCTGCAGTACACCGCCCTGGAACTCGGCTTCCCACTCAGCCAGATCTACGGCATCGCCACCTTCTACAACCTGTTCAAGCTGAGTCCGCCCGGCCGCTACCAGGTCCGCATCTGCAAGGGAACCGCCTGTCACGTCAGCCTCTCGTCCACCATCCAGGCGCACCTCGAAGCGAAGCTGGGGATCGGCGAGGACGAGACAACCGAGGACGGCCTGATCACGCTGCAGACATTGGCCTGCGTCGGTGCGTGCAGCCTGGCCCCGGTGATGGTGATCAACGAACGGACCTACGGACGGATGACCCCCGAGAAAGCCTGGGAAGTGCTGCGCCGGCTGCAGGGGGATATCCTGCTGCCCGACGAGGAGGCGCTGTGATGAAAGCCACCATCCGTGTGGGCGCCTCGACCTGCGGCATGGCGGCCGGCGCTGGCTCAACCCTGGCGGCGATCGAAGGCTATGTCAAGCGGCGGCAGATCCCGGCCGCGCTCTACCGCACCGGATGTCTCGGGGCCTGCCACGGCGAACCGCTGGTCGAGATCGTGATCAACGGCAACACCCACCTGTATGGCCCGGTCACCCCCGAGCGGGTGATGCCGATCATGGATCAGCACTTCGGCGCCGGCGGCCGGGGCATTGCGCCGGAATGGGTCCTCAGCCGGCGCGCCGACCACGCCGACTTCCCCTTCCTGGGCAATCAGCAGAAGGTGACCACGCAGCTGTGCGGCGTGATCGATCCCTCTTCGCTCGACGACTACCTCGCCGCCGGCGGCTATCAGGGATTCCGGGAAGCGCTGCAGATGCCGCCGGAAAAAGTGATCGAGCTCGTCAAGGACTCGCGCCTGCGTGGGCGCGGCGGCGCCGGCTTTCCCACCGGCACCAAGTGGGAGATCACGCGCAAGCAGCCCGGCACTACCAAGTTCATCATCTGCAACGCCGATGAGGGCGACCCCGGGGCGTTCATGAACCGGACGATGCTCGAAGGCGATCCGCACCGTGTGCTCGAGGGCATGCTGATCGCCGCGTGGGCGATTGGCGCCCAGAAGGGCTACGTCTATGTGCGGGCCGAGTACCCGCTGGCGGTGGCCGCCTTGCGCACGGCGGTGCGCCAGGCCGCCGAAGCCGGGATGGCCGGGGCGAACATCCTGGGCAGCGGGATGAACTTCGAGTTCGTCATCAAGGAGGGCGCCGGCGCCTTTGTGTGCGGCGAGGAAACGGCCTTGATGCACTCCATCGAGGGCAAGCGCGGTGTGCCGCGCATGCGCCCGCCTTATCCCTCGGTAGCGGGGCTGTGGGGATGCCCAACCAACATCAACAATGTCGAAACCTTCGCCAGCGTCCCCAGCATCCTGCTCAATGGGCCGGGCTGGTTCTCGGATATCGGCACCGCTCGCAGTGGGGGAACCAAGGCCTTCGCCATGACCGGCGCCATCAAGCGCGCCGGATTGGTCGAGGTTTCGATCGGCATGACGTTGGGTGAGATCCTGATCGGGATCGGCGATGGCTGTAAGGAAGGGCGTACGCTGAAGGCGGTGCAGCTGGGCGGGCCGGCCGGCGGCTGCGTCCCGGCTGAGCTGTTCGACACCGCCATCGACTACGAAGAACTGAGAGCGACCGGGGCAATCATGGGTTCGGGCGGGATGGTGGTGGTCGACAGCCACACCTGCATGGTCGACTTCGCTCGCTACTTCCTGTCCTTCACCCAGGACGAGTCGTGCGGCAAGTGCGTGCCCTGCCGGGTGGGCACGCGCAAGATGCTCAACCTGCTGGTGCGCATGTCGCGCGGCCTGGGTGAGGCGCGTGATATCGACAAGCTGCGCGCCCTGTGCACGACGGTGAGTGCCTCCTCGCTGTGCGGCCTGGGCATTAACGCCCCCAACCCTCTGCTCACCGCACTGCGTTACTTCGAGGAGGAGTTCCGGGCGCACGTGGAGGACAAGGTGTGCCCGGCCGGCGCCTGTCCGATGGATGGCATGGTGCCAGTCTCGGCGCTGCGACCAGGAGGGGCGGCATGATCACTCTGACCATCGACGAGCGCGCCCTTCAGGTGGGGCCGGGAACCACCGTGCTGCAGGCCGCCCAGGCGGCCGGGATCGAGATCCCCAACCTGTGCCATCACCCCGAGCTGCGCCCGAATGGCGGCTGCCGCTTGTGCATCGTGGAAGTGGAAGGCCGGCCGTCCCCGCTGCCCAGCTGCGGGCTGCTGTGCGATGAGGGGATGGTCGTCAGCACCCAGAGCGAGCGCCTGCAGGAGATGCGGCGCGAGATCATCGACCTGCTGCTCTCCGATCATCCGCTGCGCTGCGTCACCTGCGACAAGAGCGGCGACTGCGATCTGCAGCGCTTCGCCTATGACCTGGGACTGTCTGAGACCAGCTACGATGTGGAGGTCTCCCGCACGCTGTATCAGGACGACAACCCGATGTTCGTGCGCGACCACCAATACTGCATCCTGTGCGGCAAGTGCGTCCGCGTCTGCGACGAGATCGTCGGGGCCTCGGCCATCGAGATCTCCGGGCGCGGCTTCACCAGCCGCGTGTCGACGCCCTTCGACATGCCGATGGCCGACAGCACCTGCGTCTTCTGCGGGAACTGCGTACAGGTCTGCCCGACGGCGGCGCTGATGCCCCGCAGCCGGATCGGGCAAGGTCGCGAGTGGGAGCTAACCCACAAGGACACCGTCTGCGGGTACTGTGGCGTCGGCTGCCGGATCGATTTCGCCCTGCGCGATGGGGCGATCCTGTACGCCCGCGGCACACCCCAGGCGCCGGTCAACGGGGAGTTTCTGTGCGCCAAGGGGCGCTATGGCTGGGACTACGCCGCCAGCGCCGAGCGGCTCACCCGGCCGCTGATCCGGCGCGACCTGGCGCATCAACTCGGACTGATCCCCCAGCCGTGGGAGATGCCGGCGACCTCGGTGCTGGATGCCCGCCTGGGCGAAGACTGCTTCGTCCCGGTCGAGTGGGAGACGGCACTCGACGTGGTGGCCAACCGACTGGCGCAGACAGTCCGAGAGCACGGCCCGGACTCGGTTGCCGGATTGACCTCCGCCCGCTGCACCAACGAGGACAACTACCTGTTCCAGAAGTTGATGCGGGCCTCGATCGGAACCAACAACATCGATCATTGTGCCCGACTGTGCCATTCCTCAACCGTCAGCGGTCTGGTCAACACGTTTGGCAGTGGGGCGATGACCAATGCCATCCGTGAGATCCGCGATGCCGACTGCATCCTGATCACCGGATCCAACACGGCTGAGTCGCATCCGGTGATCAGCTACGAGGTGATCCGCGCCGTCAAGCGCGGCGCCACGTTGATCGTGATCGACCCGCGGCGCATCCCGCTGGCGCGCCATGCCACTCTCTTCTTGCAGGTCACTCCGGGCGCCGACATCTATGTCTTCCTGTCGATGATGAATGTGATTCTGCGCAACGGCTGGGCCGACGCCGAGTTCATCGCCGAGCGCACCGAAGGGTTCGAGGAATTTGTCACCGGCGTGGAGGACTTTCGCCCGCAGGTGGCGGCGCTGGCCTCAGGCGTTGCGGCCGAACTGATCGAGAAGGCCGCCGAGATGTATGCCCTGGGCAGGCGCCATCAGGGCTCCTCGGTGTATCCGGAGGAGCGTGGGCATTCCACCATCCTGTACGCCATGGGCGTGACGCAGCGCTCGATCGGAACCCAGGTGGTGATGTCGCTGGCCAATCTGTCGATGATGTGCGGGCAGGTCGGGAAGCCATCCACCGGGGTCAACCCGCTGCGCGGCCAGTCGAACGTGCAAGGCGCCTGCGACCTGGGCGGACTGCCGAACTACCTGCCGGGCTACCAGCTGGTGACGGACGAAACCAAGCGCAAGGACGTCGCCGCAGCCTGGGGCGTGCAGGCGTCTGCCGGCTGAGTCCGGGCTGACCGTGGTCGAGATGATGCACGCAGCCGAGGCGGGCAATGTCCGTGCGATGTACGTCATGGGCGAGAACCCGATGCTCTCGGATCCGAACCTGACCCATGTCGAGCACGGCCTGCGTACGCTGGATCTGCTGGTGGTGCAAGACATCTTCCTCAGCGAGACCGCCCAGCTGGCGCACGTCGTGCTGCCGGCGGCTTCGTGGCTGGAGAAAGACGGCACGAAGACCAACACCGAGCGGCGCGTCCAGCAGCTGCGCCCGATCCTGCCCAGCCCGGGCGAGGCCCAGCCGGACTGGAAGATCATCTGCTCCATCGGCCAGCGCCTGGACCAGGCCCTGGGTGTTGCCCGCGCGCCGGAATTCTGGGACTTCGGGTCGAGCGCCGAAGTGCTCGACGAGGCGCGCCGGGTGACCCCGATCTACCGCGGCATCCGCCAGGCCCGCCTGGGTACCCAGGGCCTGACCTGGCCGTGCCCGACGGAGGATCACCCCGGAACGCCGATCCTGCACACGCAGACCTTCTCCCGCGGCAAGGGTCACTTCGCCCCGATCGAGGCGCAATCGCCAGCCGAACTCCCGGATGACGATTACCCGTTGATCCTCACCACCGGTCGCTCGCTGTATCACTACCATACCGGGACGATGACCCGCCGCAGCGAGGCGCTCTCCTGGCGGGATCCGCGTGGCCATGCCGAGATCAACACCGCCGATGCCGAGCGGATCGGCATCCGCGACGCGGGTCCGGTCGTCATTGCCAGCCGGCGCGGCCAGGTGCGCACGCAGGCGCGCGTCGGCAACCGCGTGCCGCCGGGCGTGGTGTTCCTCGCCTTCCACTGGCGTGAGGCTCCGGCCAACCTGCTCACCCAGGACTTCGCCCTCGATCCTCAGGCTAAGATCCCGGAGTTCAAGATCTGCGCCGTGAAGCTGGAGGCCCCCAAGCGCGGCCGGGGCTGAGTCGGCCGAGACACTCCGCCAGCCTGCCCATCGAACCGTTGCTGCGGCCTGCGAAGCGATGCGCTCGCAGGCCGTTCGCTGGCCGGCCTCGATCTAGCCTGACGATGCGCCGCGTTCAAAGGCAGTCCCCGGGCCGGCTGGCGTCGCCCTGGCGAGGGCCGGCGCGGGACCCGATGATTGCGGAATGCGGACTTGTCTGATACAAATTCGAGCAACACGCGACCATCCAACAGGCGCGGCCGCCGCGCCTTGCTCTCGCCTTCTGGAAGCACTGCAGGACTTCGCCACCGGTGACTCCCGCCACGCCTGACCTATTGCCGCTCCACGATTGGCTGGCTCAGCAGCCCAGTGCCGATCGATCCCGGCTGCTGCCGATGCTGATCGAGGCTCAGCGTCTGTACGGACACCTCAGCCAGCCGGTCTTGACCGCCATCGGGCAGGCGCTGCGCGTCCCGCTGGCCGAAGTGCATGGCGTGGTTCGCTTCTATACCTTGCTGTACGACCGGCCGACGGGCAGGACGATCGTGCGCGTCTGCACCAGCCCCCGCTGCGCACAGGCTGGGGGTGAGCAGGTGCTGAGCGAGGTGTGCCGCCAGCTGGGTGTTCGTCCGGGAGAACCAACGGCCGACGGGGAGTTCGAGGTCGAAGAGGTCCCTTGCCTGTGCTTGTGCGACCATGCGCCGGCGGCGCTGCATGGTGAGATGCCCATCGGGCCCCTGTCCGAGCTCGAGCCGGCAGCCTGGCTGGCTGATCCCCGGGAGATTGGGCTGGGGCACATCGGCGGCTCCTTGCGGCGCCTGACGGCGCGCTGCCGGGAAAGGGAGACAGGGAGCCTGGCAGAGTACTGCGCCGAGGGCGGCTTCGCAGGCCTGGAGCAGGCGGTTCGGCGCCTCTCTCCGGCCGGGGTGATCGAACGCATCGCCGCTTCCGGGCTGGAGGGTCGTGGCGGGGCCGCCTTTCCGACCGGACAGAAGTGGACGTTGGCGGCCTCCGCCGAGGCCGCTCGCCGCTTCGTGGTCTGCAACGGCGACGAGTCGGAACCGGGCACGTTCAAGGACCGCGTGCTGCTCGAAGGCGATCCCTGGGCGGTGCTGGAAGGAATGGCAATCGCCGGCTATGCCATCGGCGCGGGGCAGGGCTATCTATACATCCGCGGCGAGTACCCGCGGGCGCAACGCATTCTGCAGGCCGCGATCGGTGAGGCGCGCCGGGCCGGGTACCTCGGCGAGAGCATTCTGGGCTCGAACTTCAGCTTCGACATCGAGTTGCGGTCGGGCGCCGGGGCGTACATCTGCGGCGAGGAGACAGCGCTGCTCGAGTCGATCGAGGGCAAGCGCGGCCTGCCTCGCCTGAAGCCTCCTTACCCTGTCACCCAGGGCCTGTTCGGCCAACCCACGGCCATCAACAATGTCGAGACCCTGTGCACCGCCGCCTGGATTCTGGCGCATGGCGTCGAGGCCTTCTGCTCCGTGGGAACGCCCGGCTCCCCCGGCACCAAGCTGTTCTGCCTCTCCGGCGACGTGGCCCAGCCGGGGACCTATGAGCTGCCTTTCGGGACGTCCGTGCGCGACCTGCTGGCCATGGCGGGAGGGGTGACCGGCGAGCTGCAAGCTGTCCTGCTCGGTGGCGCCGCCGGCGCCTTTGCCGGTCCAGAGGTGCTGGAGCTGCCGCTCAGCTACGAGGGATTTCGTCAGGCTGGCCTGCCGCTCGGCTCGGGCGTGATCATGGTCATGAACCACGCGCGCGATCTGCGCCGAACCTGCTGGCACCTCTCCCGCTTCTTCGCCCATGAGTTCGTGTGGCAAATGCCTCCCCTGCCAGCTCGGCACCCAGCGCCAGATGGAGATCGTCGGTCGGGGGATGGAGGGGACGCTCACCCGCCAGGACCTCGAGGCGCTCGAGGATGTGGTCTTTACCATGACCCACACATCGATCTGCGGGCTGGGTGTCACCGCCGGCTCGGCGATTCAGTCGGCCCGGCAGCGCTGGCCCGACCTGTTTCTAACGGGAGTCGGCTGACCGATGCGGCGCGACGATGAAGCGGTCGTGGGACCGGGCGCAGTCCCCACTCAGTGGGCGGAATACCGCGGTTCCTGGTCGAGCGTGCAGGCCGAGGTGATCCAGGAGATCCTGCTGACGCTCTATGTCAACGGGCGAGAGCTCGCCAGCATCATGTGCTCGCCCCGGGACCAGGACTACCTGGCGCTGGGCTTCCTCAAGAACGAGGGACTGCTCGGCGAGCTGTCGGAATTGCAGGCGCTGACCATCAGCCGCAATGGCTGCTGTGTCGATGTATGGTTGGACCACGCCGTGCCGGCCCCGCGGCGAGTGGTCATCACCTCCGGCTGCGGCGGCGGCGTTACGTTTGATGATCCGGCGGCCGGCGTGGAGCCGCTGGTGGAAACCATCACCATCGCGCCCGAGCGGCTGTTCGAACAATTCAATGAACTCCATCTCCCAGACAGCCTGCATGCGCGAGCGAGGGGTGTACACGCCGCCGGATTGAGTGACGGCGAGCGCATCCTGGCGATGGCCGAGGACATCGGCCGGCACAACACGATCGACAAGTTGTGCGGCATGTGTCTGGCGCATGGCATCGCTACCCATGGCCGCATTCTGCTGGCGACGGGGCGGGTGTCGTCGGAGATGCTGCGCAAGGGCGCGCGGATGGGCTGCCCGATCATCGCCTCACGTAACTCTCCCACCTCGATGTCGGTGGAAATGGCGGAAGCCTGGAATATCACCCTGATCGGGTACGTGCGCCAGGGCTCGCTGCGCGCCTACGCCCACCCCGAGCGGCTCGGCGCGGACGGCTCGATCCCGATCCGCCGACTCCGTCGGGAGGAGATGCCCGCCCGGCCGCCGGTGCCGCGCCAGGGGAGCGCAGTGTGACGGAACGCATCGAACTTACGGTCGATGGACGGACGGTGAGCACGGAGCCGGGGGTCACGCTGCTTGAGGCGGCGCGCCAGGCAGGGATCGAGATCCCGGTGTTGTGCTTCTTCGCCCATACAACCGCCAACGGTCTGTGCCGCATGTGCGTGGTCGAGGTCGAGGGGGCACGCGGTCTGCAGGCTGCCTGCGTCACACCTGCCCGGCAGGGTGCCATCGTGCGCACCGAGACGGCGGACATTGTGCGCGCCCGGCGCACTCTCTTGGAGATGCTGGCTTCAGCGGTCGATCTATCGGAGTCGCCGGGCCTGCAGCGTCTGATGACAAGGTACGGCGTGCGGCCCGAACGCTTTGCCTGGGGCGAGCGGCGCCAGCCGGAGTTGATCGACGACAACCCGATGTTTGTCCGGGACTATGCCAAGTGCGTGCTTTGCTGGCGCTGCGTGCAGGTATGCGCCGAGGACGCTCAATATGCCTTCGCCATCGACTTCGCCGGCCGTGGCTTCCACACCGGAATTGCCACTTTCTTCGATCAGTCGATGCCTTCTACCACGTGTGTATTCTGCGGGCAGTGCATCGGGGTGTGCCCGACGGGTGCGCTGAAGGGGAAGCGCGAGTACCTGATCCGTCAGGGTTTGGATCCAGATGGTGAACCCCAGACGCCCCGTCGACGCAGAGAAGCGGGCGTCTCGACGATGCCTTGAGCCGACGCCGGGACAGGCCGTCGGACCGCTCTCAATGCGTGCAGGACATGCCTGCGGCTGCCACTTCCCGCCACGGATATGGGTACCTTCGGTGGCAGCGGTTTCGTCGGCGGTGCCAGCCGCTTCAGTCTGTGGCCGGGATCTCAAGATCCCAGGCGCCAAGCGGAGCAAGCTGCGTGTTTGCAGTGAGGTCGAGCTGGAGCGGGGTGACCGAGGCATACCCATTCTGCAGCGCCCAGAAATCGGTGCCCTCCTCGAGAATCCCGGTCGGTGCCTCGCCCCCGATCCAGTAGTACGGACGCTGTCGGGGATCCTCGCGCCGTACAAGGGCATCGCGGTAGATGCGCAGACCCAGACGGGTGATGCGCACGCCGCGCATCTCGCGCAACGGCAGATAGGGGATGTTGAGGTTCAGCAGGACCCCCCGCAGCAGCCCCCGCAGGATCACCTGGCTGACGAGCATTCGAGCGACCTGCGCTGCCGGACGGAAGTCCACCGGCCCCGTGTGTCCTTCTGGCGTATCGAGCGAGACTGCGACCCCGGGCAGGCGGGCGATGGCCGCCTCCATGGCAGCTGTCACGGTTCCCGAATAGGTGACGTCATGGCCGACGTTGGCGTGCGGGTTGATGCCGGAAACGACGAAGTCGATCGGGTGGTCAAGCAGGCCGAGGACGGCCAGCGCAACGCAGTCGGAGGGAGCGCCGTCGGTGGTGTGCGCCGGCAGACCATTCTGGAGGCGGGTGTCCCATACGCGTAGTGGGCGGTGCATGGTCTTGACGTGTCCGGAGGCGGACCAGTTGCGATCCGGCGCCAAGACGGTCAGCTCGCCCAATCCGTCTAGGGCTTCGGCCAGCGCCAGCAAGCCGGGTGCGCCGATGCCGTCATCGTTTGTGACCAGGATGTGCATGGAGGGCTCTGCCTCGGGAATTGTATTGTACTTGAGCCAGTGGTCCTCTTGAATGACGGAGCCCGGGTGGATTACACTCCCGGCCAAGGCTTGGAGGCTGTGCCTGTGGTCAAAGCTGCACGAGGGTTGAGGGGACTTGCCTGGTGGGTCTGCCTGCCGGCCTGGTTGGCGCTCGCCTGCAACCTGAGCTCGCAGCCGACGCCTGAGGCGACGCCAAGCGCGCCGACGGCGACCTCGGCTGGCGAGAGTGCGCCGGCGCTCAGCCTGGGGGAGCTGGCGCGTGCTGCCGTTCAGCTGCAGGCGCTGACCTCGGAACCTGAGGCTCGGACTGTTGTCTGGACCGGCTCAGGGACCTTGATCTCTGCGGATGGGCTGATCCTGACCAACGCCCATGTGGTCGACAACCGCAGCGGTGAATACGAGCAGCTCGGCGTCGCCGTGCTCGACCGCACCGATCAGGCACCGCGGCTCAGCTATCTGGCGGAGATCGCCGCCGTCGACTATGGAATCGACCTGGCCGTTGTGCGCGTCGTCAGTGACCTGGAGGGCAATCCCGCCCGAGTGGTGCTGCCGTTCGTCCCGCTGGGGGACTCGGACCGGATCGAGATCGGGGACCCGATTCGCATCCTGGGGTATCCGGGGATCGGCGGCGAGACCGTTACATTCACCGAAGGCGCCATCAGCGGATTTACCAGCGAGCGGGGCATCGAGGGACGGGCTTGGCTGAAGACCGATGCCACGATCGCCGCGGGGAACAGCGGGGGCATGGGCCTCAACACGCTGGGTGAACTGGTCGCCATCCCGACCACTCTGGGCTCGGGCGCCGAGGAGGGGGGACTGGCCGACTGCCGTCAGCTGGTCGACACCAATCGCGACGGCGTAGTGGATTCCGACGATACCTGCGTCCCGTTGGGAGGCTTCATCAACGCGCTGCGCCCTGTGGCGCTGGCACGGCCGCTGATCGAGGCTGCCCGCCAGGGGGAGCGCTATGTGCAGGGCGATTTGCCCCAGGCGCAGCAGGCGCAGGACTTCGATCTGACCTCCACCTTTCTCTCCAACATCGTGTTCTCTGACGGGGTGAATGAGGCAGACCAACCCCAGGCCCTGTGGTACGCACTGCCGGCCGGCGTGAACGATGTCTGCGCCTTCTGGGACTATGAGGGGATGTTGGATGGGATGACGTGGTCTAGCTACTGGTTCATCGATGGCGTGCCAAGTGAGGGGGGCAGCAGCTTCGAAGATGTGTGGACAGGCGGAGTGGCGGGCAACTGGTGGGTGTGCATCCACAACGAAACCGGCCTCCCGGACGGATTGTACGAGTTCGTCTTGGAGGTGGACGGCGAGCCGATGGCGGACGACTCGATCTTCGTGGGAGGTGACCGCAAACTCATCGAACTCGTCGTAGAGAATGGCTTTGCGACCGAACTGTGCTACTTGTTCCTCTCGCCGAGCGCGGCGCAGAATTGGGGTCCGGACCGTCTGGGAGCGCAGGAGGTCGTCGAGCCCGGCGGCCGGCAAGCATTCTCCGTGGCCAGCGCGGAGTATGACCTGCGAGTTCTGGATTGCGATGGCGAATTGCTGACAGAAGCCTATGGCGTCGAATTGAGCGGCGATCTGACCTTCCCAGTCCCCCCGGGCTGAGCGCCTCGTCAGCCCGGCCAAGCGGCTGGACAACAGGGGATGCCCGCTCCGTGAAGTCCGAGCGGGCCTGCAGGCAGATCGGCGTCAGGGCCGTAGCACATGTCGCGCTGGATGGGTGTTGCAACGGGTGCTGGTCAGTGCGCAACCGCAGGCGCCGGACACTCCCGGTAAGCAGCACCGCCCTCCCGCTTTGGCGCTCCCCTCTCCGGCTCGGCCTGCTTGCACCCCCCCCTCGCATGTGGCGGATTGAGCGGCCGAGCGATCCCAAAGGGCCGGACTTCCGCCCTGCGGCCCATCGCCGGGCGGCATGCCCGACGAAATCCCTTCACCGTGTTGCGTACTGGCGCTGAGCGCTGCCTACCCCGCCCGGGCAGAGAACCCCGGTGGCGCACACCGCGCGAGGACGGGCTGTGGTCCGTGGCTGGTGCAAGCAATGCGCAACGGCTGGGCATGATGGCAGGCCGTTGCGCAAGGATAGGTTGGATTACCGGCCGGTGTGACACGAGGCGGGCCGGACCCTAGCTAATCCGGTCCTGGGGAGCGCGTTGACTGGCAGGTGTGCGCCGTGATATGATCCTTCTGCCGCGTGAACAGCACCCATCATTCTTGCTGGTACGCGGCCCCGGTTTCATCATCTGTCATTATTGGCACTTGCACGATTGCGCGGGATTGGCCGGCGCGTATTGGAATTGCCCTCCGGTCAGCCTGCGGACAGATACGGCAGTCCCATCAGGGGCGGATGCCTGAACCGGGTATCCGCCCCTTGTGTTTATGTCATGGGAAGGACGGTTGGTGTGAGCGGCGATTTCATCATGCGCCTGATCGGGATGGTGGCCTTGGCCATCGGCGGGATCTACCTGGGAGCGTATCTTGGGAAATTCGCCGGCGGTTCGGCCGAGCTGTGGGCGGCTGTGTTTGGTCTGCTCGGCGCGCTCATCGGCCTGGTGGTCACTCCCTATCTCACTACGCACCCCGTGCGGGCGATCCGGCGCTCGGTGGCGCAGCAGTCGGCTCAGGGAATGCTGGCCGGCTTGTTGGGGCTGATCGTTGGTCTGATCGTGGCGGCGCTGGTCTCGTTTCCTTTGTCACTATTGCCTTCGCCCTTTGGCGAGGTGCTGCCGTTCGTCAGTGCGCTGTTGTTCGGGTACTTGGGGGTCTCAGTTTTCTACCTGCGTCAGCACGACATCATGGGGCTGTTCCGATTTCGCGCGTCATCGACGACCGATGAGGGCCGCGGCCTGACGGCCGACGGTCGCAGCGTGTTGTTGGACACGAGCGTCATCATCGATGGGCGCATCGCAGATATTGCCCGCACCGGGTTCATCTGGGGGCCGATGCTGGTGCCATCCTTTGTCCTGATCGAACTGCAGCACATCGCCGACTCGGCTGACAGTCTGCGCCGCCAGCGAGGGCGGCGCGGGCTGGACATCCTGAACCGCCTGCAGAAGGACACTTCGATCGCCTTCCGTATCACGGATGTCGACGTCGAAGGCGTGCGTGAGGTCGACGACAAGCTGGTGATCCTGGCCAAGCAGCTGCGCAGCCCGATCCTGACCAATGACTACAACCTCAATCGGGTCGCCGAGCTGCAGGGCGTGACCGTATTGAACATCAACGAGCTGGCGAATGCCGTCAAGGTGGTCTACCTGCCGGGCGAGAGTTTCGAGGTTGAGGTGATCCAGGAGGGCAAGGAAACCGGGCAGGGGGTCGGCTACCTCGACGACGGGACGATGGTCGTGGTGGAGAATGGGCGAGAATACATCGGCCGGACGGTGCCGGTTGCCGTGACCAAGGTGCTGCAGACGGCGGCAGGCCGGATGATCTTCGGACGGCCGGACGGCGCCTAGTGCCCGGGAAAGGCGGCTGGCGATGACCCTGACGATCTTCAACACCTTGACCCGCAAGCGAGAAGCCTTCGAGACGATCGAGCCGGGCAAGGTGCGCATGTATGTCTGCGGCCCGACGGTCTACGATCGGGCGCATGTCGGCCATGCCATGTCCTCGGTGGTGTTTGACGTGATCCGTCGCTACCTGGAGTACCGCGGCTACCAGGTGCGGCACGTGATGAATTACACCGACGTGGAGGACAAGATCATCCGGCGCGCCCAGGAACGCGGCGTGGATCCGGCCGAACTGGCGGAGCAGTACCTGCAGCAGTACGACCGCCACCTGCGCGATCTGAACGTCCTGCCAGCAACGCTGAACCCGCGCGCGTCGCAGGAGATCGGGCAGATCATTGCCATGGTTCAGGCACTGCTTGAGCGTGGCTACGCCTATCCGGTCGACGGGGATGTGTACTTCCGCGTGGGGCACGATCCGGACTACGGGAAGCTGTCGCGGCGGAAGCTGGAGGACATGCGCGCCGGCGCCCGGCTGGAAATCGATCAGCGCAAGGAGGACCCGGCCGACTTCGCCCTGTGGAAGGCGGCCAAGCCGGGGGAGCCGGCGTGGGACAGCCCGTGGGGGCGCGGCCGCCCCGGCTGGCACATTGAATGCTCTGCGATGAACCTGCGCTACCTGGGCGAACAAATCGATATCCACGGCGGCGGGAACGACCTGGTCTTCCCGCACCACGAGAACGAGATCGCCCAGACCGAGAGCTTCACGGAGCGACCCTTCGCTCGATTCTGGATCCACAACGGCATGCTCCAGCTGGGCGGCGAGAAGATGTCCAAGTCGCTGGGGAACCTGATCACCATCGACGAGTTCCTCGAGAAGCACAGCTCGGACGTGTTCCGTATGGTCGTGCTCAACTCGAGCTATCGCGGCCCGCTGACCTTCACAGAGATGGTGCTCGAGCAGGCCGAGAGCGCCCTTGACCGCCTGCACAGTGGGCTGCGGCCGGTGGTCGAGCCGGCAACGGCCTCCCCACAGGCTGGGCAGGCGCTGGAGATCAAGGCGCAGGAAATCATCGGCGGTTTCGAGGCCGCCATGGACGATGACTTCAACACCGCCGGCGCCCTTGCCCAGTTGTTCGACCTGGTGCGGGCGATCCACCAAGCGCGCGAGGCCGGAGCCGAGACGGCTGCTTTCGAGGCGGCGCAGTCGACCCTGCGGCGGCTGGCCGGTGTGCTGGGCTTGCGACTCGAGCGAGCGGCGGCCGGTTCGGCCGCGCTCGCCCCGCTGGTCGAGCTCCTGATCGAACTGCGCCAGGATCTGCGCCAAGCTGGCCAATACCCGTTGGCTGACCGGATCCGAGACCGCCTGACGGAGCTGGGAATCGTGCTTGAGGACGGCAAGCAAGGGACGACCTGGCGCATGGGCTGACCTGGGGTGAGCGGTCCACGCGAGTGGGTTTGCGGCCGCAATGCCGTGGCCGAGGTGCTGCGCGCTGGTCGGCGGCGAGTGCACCGGCTGTGCGTGCTGCAGACGGCCGAGCGCCGGGGCGCGCTTGACCAGTTGGTGCAGGCGGCCCAGGCGGAGTCGGTCCCCATCGAGCTTGTCCCGCGCCTTTCGCTCGACAGCCTGAGCCAACATCATCAGGGGGTTGCCGCTGAGGTCGATCCGTACCCCTATGTCGGCCTGGACGAGATCTTCCAGCTGGCGGCGCAGCGGCAGGAGCCGCTGTTCGTGCTGCTGCTGGACATGATCCAAGATCCCCAGAATCTCGGGAGTCTCCTGCGAAGCGCGGAGGCCGTTGGGGTGCATGGGGTCATCATCCCGCCCCGCAGGTCGGCGGAGATCACCGAGGCGGTGGTGCGGGCGTCGGCTGGCGCCTGCGAGCACATGCAGGTGGCGCAGGGCAATCTGGTGCAGGCGATCCAAGCTGTCCAGCGGCAGGGGGGCTGGGTGTATGGGCTGGAGGCCGGGCCGCAGGCTCTTCCCCTGGGCCAGGTGCGCCTGACCGGGGCGCTTGGCCTGGTGGTCGGCAACGAAGGCGAGGGCATGCGGCGGCTGGTTCGCCAGGCTTGCGACCAGCTGGTGGAGCTGCCGATGCGGGGCCGGGTGGCATCCCTGAATGCCGCCGTCGCCGGCTCGGTGGCGCTGTATGCTGTGTTGGCGGCCCGGCAAGCGGCCGGCGGAGATTGACGCTCGCTGCGAATCCTGATACACTGCCCGGCCGGCGGTATCCCGTTCTGGTATAATGCCTCGCGCCGGCAGGTAGGGCGCGTTTTTCTCGCAGCGCCGACGTAGCTCAACGGGAGAGCAACCGCCTTGTAAGCGGTAGGTTACGGGTTCGATCCCCGTCGTCGGCTCTCGAGAGCGGGACCATCGGGAATCTGGGTTTGACCCGGCGGGGTCGCAAGCGGCACGGCCGGGGGACATGGGCGGTTACCCAAGTGGCCAAAGGGGGCTGACTGTAAATCAGCTGGCGGACGCCTTCGGAGGTTCGAATCCTTCACCGCCCACAGGAGAACAGCGGTCAGCAATCAGCGATCAGCGTTCAACTCAGCCGGAGACTCGGACGGCAGGATCGAGGCTGAGAGCTGACCGCTGAGAGCTGATTGCTCCCTGCCCTCATAGCTCAGTCGGTAGAGCACACCCTTGGTAAGGGTGGGGTCATGGGTTCAAATCCCATTGAGGGCTCTGGCCAACGCGATCCGATACATCTGACCTGACGGCAAGGAGACGGCAATCATGGGCAAGCAGAAGTATGCGCGCACGAAGCCGCACATGAACGTGGGGACGATGGGGCACATTGACCATGGGAAGACGACGCTGACGGCGGCGATCACGAAGTACTGTGCGATGCGGGGGCACGCGGAATACCGGTCGTTTGATTCGATCGACAATGCGCCGGAAGAGCGGGAGCGCGGGATCACGATCGCCATTGCGCACGTGGAGTACGAGACCGAGAAGCGGCACTATGCGCACGTGGACATGCCGGGGCACCGGGACTACATCAAGAACATGATCACGGGAGCGGCGCAGGTAGACGGTGCGATTCTGGTGGTGGCGGCGCCGGACGGGCCGATGCCGCAGACGCGGGAGCACGTGCTGCTGGCGCGGCAGGTGGAAGTGCCGGCGATCGTGGTGTACCTGAACAAGGTGGACATGATGGACGATCCGGAGCTCCTGGAGCTGGTGGAGCTGGAGCTGCGCGAACTGCTGACGGGGTACGGGTTTCCCGGGGACGAGACGCCGATCGTGCGCGGAAGTGCGTTGAAGGCGTTGGAGTCGAAGAGCACGGATCCGGAGGCAGAGGAGTACGCCAGCATCAAGGAACTGCTGCGGGTGGTGGACGAGTACATTCCGCAGCCGGTGCGGGAGACGGACAAGCCGTTCATGATGTCGGTAGAGGACGTATTCTCGATCAAGGGCCGGGGGACGGTGGTGACGGGGCGCATTGATCGGGGGAAGGTCAAGACGGGGGACAACGTCGAGATCGTAGGGCTGCGGGACGAGGTAATGACCTCGGTGGTGACCGGGGTGGAGATGTTCCACAAGACGCTGGACGACGGGCAGGCGGGGGACAATGTAGGTCTGCTGCTGCGCGGGATCGAGCGGACGGACGTAGAGCGGGGGATGGTGGTGGCGGCGCCGAAGTCGATCACGCCGCACAAGAAGTTCTACGCCCAGGTGTACGTGCTGACGAAGGACGAGGGTGGGCGGCACAAGGCGTTCTTCACGGGGTACCGGCCGCAGTTCTTCATCCGGACGATGGACGTGACGGGATCGGTCACGCTGCCGGAGGGGGTGGAGATGGTGATGCCGGGGGACGACGTGAGGATGACGGTGGAGCTGATCACGCCGGTGGCGCTGGAGAAGGGGTCGCGGTTTGCGATCCGCGAAGGCGGCCTGACGGTCGGCGCCGGCGCCATCACCGAGATCCTGGAATAGCGGAGACGGTGTCGCAGCGACATCGCATCTAGAAGGCACCCATGGCGAAGAAAGACACCCGACCTGTGACGACCCTGGCCTGCACCGAGTGCCAGGAGCGCAATTACACGACCGAGAAGAACCGGCGTAACGATCCGGGACGCATCGAGTTCAAGAAGTATTGCTCGCGCTGCCGCAAGCATACGCTGCATCGCGAGACGAAGTAGGCCCCGGCAGGGGCCGCACAGGCCAGTAGCTCAATTGGCAGAGCACCGCTCTCCAAAAGCGGGGGTTGTGGGTTCAATTCCTGCCTGGCCTGCCTGATCGATCAGTGACGGGCGATCTGCCCGAGCAGGAAGACGGAGAGCAGCCACGTGGCGAAGGCACAGGTAGTCAGGAAACAACCGAACCGGATCGTCCGCTACTTCCAGGAGAGCAACGCCGAGTTGCGCAAGGTCAACTGGCCCTCGCGCCAGGAAGCGCGCCGGCTGACGATCCTGGTGCTGGTGGTGGTGGCGATCTCGAGCGCGGTGCTCGGTACGTTGGACTATGCCTTTTCGAAGCTGGTTGGCTGGATTCTGACGCTGGGAGCATGAGCGAGTCCATGGAAGAGCCGAATCCCCTCGAGCCCGAGGATCCCACCCGGATCGAGGCTGCCCAGCCCGAAGCCAACGCGGCCGGAAGTGCGCTGTCGCCGGCGGAGTCCACCCCGTCGGAGGACGAGTCAACCACGCCGGTGGCCGAATGGGCGGATGACCCTGCCGTCGACGAGCCGGCCGAGGCGGTGGCCGTACCTGAGTCCGGCGCGGCCTACCCCCTTTCGGGCGAGGGCATCTATGACCTGGGCCTATCGGAGGCTGATGTCGGCCGATTGGCGGCCGGAGTGGCGGCCGAGGCCGAGGCTGAGGCCGCGGCCGCGTTGCCCATGGGGGGACTGGCGGGCGAGGCTGCGGCAGCGCCCGAAGCCACCCCGGACAGCGAACTGCCAGCCGCCGAGGAGCCAGACGACGGACGACGCTGGTATGTCGTCCACTGCTACTCAGGCTACGAGAACAAGGTGCGCCACAACCTGGAGCAGCGCATCGAAAGCATGGGGATGAAGGGCAAGATCTTCGATGTGGTTGTGCCCACGGAAGAGGAGCTTGAGGTGCGGGATGGCAAGCGCCGCACCGTCGAGCGCCGGGTGTTCCCGGGATACATCCTGGTCCAGATGGTGATGAGCGAGGAATCCTGGTACGTGGTGCGCAACACGCCGGGCGTGACCGGGTTTGTCGGCATGGGCAATGAGCCCACCGCCCTCAGGCCGGAAGAAGTGGCCCAGATCGTCAAGCGGATGGAAGCCGAAGCGCCGCGGGTGAAGGTCACTTTCAAGCCCGGCCAGAAAGTGCGCATCATCGACGGTCCGTTCAACGACTTCATTGGGACGGTCGACGCCCTCGATATGGAGAAGGCCAAGGTGCGCGTGATGGTATCGTTCTTCGGGCGCGAGACGCCCGTGGAGCTCGATTTCCTGCAGGTCGAGAAGGCCTGAAGCCGGGCGATAGGGCCTGGGTGGCAGGGCAGTCCGAACTGTCCGTTAGGACCACACAAGGAGCAAACCTGTGGCAAAGAAGATCAAGACCGTTGTGCGCCTGCAGATCGAGGCAGGCAAAGCGAACCCTGCGCCGCCAATTGGCCCAGCCCTGGCGCCGCACGGGATCAACCTGATGGTGTTCTGCAAGGAGTACAACGCGCGCACTTCGTCCAGGCCGGGCGAGATCCTCCCGGCCGAGATTACCATCTACACCGACGGCTCCTTCACCTTCATCTTGAAGACGCCGCCGACCCCGGTGCTGTTGCGCAAGGCGGCGGGGCTGGATAAGGGCTCCGCCGAACCGAACCGGAACAAGGTGGGCAAGGTCACGCGGCGACAGATCCAAGAGATCGCCGAGGTGAAGATGCGCGACCTCAACGCCAATGACCTGGAGGGCGCCATGCGCCAGATCGAGGGCACCGCCCGCAACATGGGCATCGTGGTCGAAGGCTGACATTGTGTGGGAGGGCCGCTGCGTCGGCCCGCTGGGACCACAAGGAGAAGCGATGGCAAAGCACGGCAAGAAGTATGATCTGGCAGCAACCAGGGTCGAGAAGGACAAGGACTACGAGCCGCGTGAAGCCTTGCGGCTGGCCCGCGAGACCTCGTACACCAAGTTCAATGGGACGGTCGAGGTGCACATGCGGTTGGGCGTTGATCCGCGCCACGCCGAGCAGCAGGTGCGGGACACGGTGATGCTGCCGCACGGCCTGGGCAAGGCGGTGCGCGTGGTGGCCTTCGCCGAGGGCGATGCCGCCCGGATTGCCGCCGATAGCGGGGCAGACTACATCGGCGATGCGGAGATGATCGAGAAGATCAAGGGCGGCTTCACCGACTTCGACGCCACGGTCTCGACGCCGGATATGATGGGCAAGATCGGCAAGGCCGGCCTAGGCAAGATCCTCGGCCCGCGCGGCCTGATGCCCAACCCCAAGGCGGGGACGGTGGTGCCGGCGGAGGACCTGCCGCGCGTGATCAAGGAGCTCAAGTCGGGGCGGGTCGAGTTTCGCGTCGACCGCACCGGAAACCTGCATGTGCCGATCGGCAAGGCGTCCTTCGACGAGGGCCAGCTCTACGAGAACATGGCCGCCCTGCTGGAGGCCGTGAAGAGGGCCAGACCGGCCTCGGCCAAGGGAACCTACATCAAGCGGGTCACGGTAACCAGCACCATGGGCCCCGGAGTACGGGTGGATCCCAACGCCGCGCAAGCGATGTGAGCTGAGGTAAAATATCGCCCTCAGCCGCTTGGCGGTTGAGGCAGACAACCGAACGGCTTCGCCGAAGACAGCAGGCGCCCGCATGGGCTCAATCTCCTGCCGAGGTGGAGACCCCCGCAAAGCATGCCGCCGCTGGGGCGCACGGGGTCTTTGCTTCGAGCACGAGCGAAGCAGAGACCCTTGTTTTTTCGGAAGGAGGTGAGCAAGTTGGCAATCTCGAAGGCACGCAAGCTGGCATTGACTGCGCAGTACGCCGAGATGCTCAAGGGGAGCCAGGGCATCGTGCTGGCGGCGTTCTCGGGCTCGCGGGTGAGCGAGCTGGAGGCGTTGCGCCGCAAGGTGCGGGAGAACGGCGGCGAGTTTCACGTAGTCAAGAACCGGCTGATGCTGCTGGCGCTGAAGGAGGCCGGTGTTCCTGTGCCGCCTGGCGGACTGCAGGGGACAACCGCGCTCGGCTTTGCCGGCGACGACGTTCCGGGCGTGGCCAAGGCAATTGTCGATGCCGCCCGAGCCTCGACCGCGCTCAAGGTCAAGGGCGGGATGGTCAACGGCGTGGCGTATGGCGCCGCCGAGATCGAACGCCTGGCGGATCTGCCACCGCTGCCGGTGCTGCGCGCCCGACTGCTGGGCGTGATCAGCGCCCCGGCCACACGCATTGCCGGTGTGATGGCTGGCTCGGTGCGTCAGCTGACGACGGTGGTGAAAGCGTATTCGGAGAAGGCGCCGGCGGGCGCGTGACCGGCAAGACTTCAACCCTGACAAACAACCCTGAAGGAGTGGATCGAGATGGCTGATCTGGAGAAGCTGGTCGACGAACTGAGCAAGCTGACCGTCCTCGAGGCGTCGGAATTGACGAAGATGCTGGAAGAGAAGTGGGGCGTTTCGGCGGCGGCGCCGGTAACGTTCGCCGCCATGCCGGGCGCAGGCGCTGGCGGGGCGGCGGCCGAGGCGGCCGAAGAGAAGACCGAGTTCGACGTGGTGATCAAGGACCTCGGCCCCAAGAAGATCGAAGTGATCAAGGCGATTCGCCAGATTACGACCCTTGGCCTGAGTGATGCCAAGGAGATGGCGGAGTCCGCCAGCCCGAAGGTGCTTGAAGCGGCAGGCAAAGACGCGGCGATGGATGCCAAGAGCAAGCTCGAGGCAGCCGGGGCGAAGGTCGAACTGCTCTAGCCCCGATCGGTCGGGCGCCGGGGCTGGTTGCCGGTCAGCCGGCATGGGACGCCCCCGGTAGTCCCGACATCCAACCCGGCGGCTCGCGCCACGACTCAGACGGAACGATCCTGTCCGAGCCGTGGCGCGAGCCGCGTCAGGGGGCAATGCGGAGGCAAGCCTTCGCTATGGTATATTCGCCCAGAGGGAGCGAACGATGCGTGAAAAGATCCTGGTCATCGAGGACGAGGAGAAGATCCTCCATTTCCTGCGGCGAGGCCTGGCCTACGAAGGCTACCAGGTCGAGACGGCCATCGACGGATCGGCCGGGCTCGAGCTCGCCGGGGAAGATCCACCGGACCTGGTCATCCTGGATTGGATGCTCCCGGGCATGGACGGGTTGGAGGTCTGCCGACGGCTGCGCGCGGCAGGCAGCATTCCCATCCTGATGCTCACCGCCAAGGACTCGATCTCGGATCGGGTGCGAGGGCTGGATGCCGGGGCGGATGACTATCTCGTCAAGCCCTTCGCCCTGGACGAAGTGCTGGCACGCATCCGGGCGCTGCTGCGGCGGGCCAAGCCGGAGGGCCCGGAAGTGCTGGCCTTCTCTGACCTGAGACTGGACACCGGTACCCATCAGGCGTTCCGTGGGGAAAGCCCCATTGAACTGACCGCCAAGGAGTATGAGCTGCTCGAGCTGTTCCTGCGCCATCCGCGGCAGGTGCTGACGCGCGAACAGATCTACGATCGAGTGTGGGGCTATGACTTCGGCGGAGAGTTCGAACATCATCGAGGTCTACGTGCGCTACCTGCGCCAGAAGACCGAAGCCGGCGGGGGGGAGCGCCTGATCCACACCGTGCGCGGGGTGGGCTACGTGCTGCGGGAAGAAGCTTGACCCTGCGTGTTCGTCTGACTCTTTGGTACACGGCCGTGCTGGCCGGCATGCTGTTGCTCTACGGCAGCGCAGTCTACCTGCTGCTCTCGTACACCGTAGTCTCCCAGATTGATGACCAACTTGGCCAGGCGGCTGAGATCGTGCGCCTGGCGTTCCAGCGGGACATCCAGGGTATCGTCCTGCCCCCGATGGCGCTCAACCTCGCCTCCAACGTCTTTGTGCAGGTGTGGGACCCCGAAGGCGAGCTGGTGGCGCAGAACCTGACCATGATGGATAGCGCCTTCGATCCGCAGGCCCTGCGCACCCCGGTCAAACGCTACTCGAACGTGGTGATCGACGGTGCTCCCCTGCGCGTGCTGACCTACCCGCTGTACACGGTGGACGAAGACCAACTGATCGGGTTCCTGCAGCTGGCCAGCTCGCTGGATACGGTGGTGCGGGCGCGCCAATCGCTGCTGTTCGTGCTGGTCGTTGGCGGCGTGCTGGCGGTGGCCGGAGCGGCGCTGATCGGCTACAGCACCGCTTCGACCGCGCTGCGGCCGCTCGACCGGGTCACCGAGACGGCTCTGCGCATCACGCGGGCCGATGACCTGTCACGGCGCATTCCCATGGAAGGCCCGCCAAGGGACGAGGTCGGCCGCCTGATCGTCGCCTTCAATGAGACGTTGGAGCGGCTTGACGTTCTTTTCGAGACTCAGCGCAGGTTCATGGCTGATGTGTCGCATGAGCTGCGAACGCCGCTGACCGCCATCCGCGGGAATGTCGACCTGATTGCGCGCACGGGCGAGGCCGACGCCGAGACGCTGCGCGCGGTGTCCTCCGAGGTCGAGCGGCTGACGCGCATGGTCAAGGACCTGATGCTGCTGACCCAAGCCGAAAGCGGTAACCTGCCGCTGGCTCAGGATGCGGTCGAGATTGACACGCTGGTGCTCGAGGTGTTCCAACAGGCTAAGGTGCTAACCCCCGACGGGGTCGAGTTGCGCCTCGGGCGAGAGGACCAGGCGCGAGTGCGCGGGGATCGGGACCGGCTCAAGCAGGTTGTGCTCAACCTGGTGGCGAATGCACTAGACCATACGCCGGCAGGCGGCACCGTGACCATCAGTCTGGACTGTTTGCAGGAATGGGCCCGGCTGACGGTGAGCGACACGGGCGGCGGGATCCCGCCGGAGGAACTGCCGCACATCTTCGAACGCTTCTACCGGGTGGATCGAGCCCGGAGGAGGACGGCGCTGGGCGGCGCCGGCCTGGGGCTGTCGATTGCCTATTGGATCACCCGCAGCCATGGCGGCAGGATTGATGTGGCTTCGACGCCGGGCGAAGGATCGACCTTTGCCGTCTGGCTACCCCTGCTGAGCGGAGCCTGCACGTGAGTGCCGGGACCAGTCCGGCAGTCCGTACCGTCTTTCCCTGAGTTCCAAGAAACTACCGAGTTTCCCCTTTGGCACCCCACCCGCCGGGTTCTCGGCGCGCCTGGAGTGTGGGCTGGGTTGCACGGTGGATCGCGCAGCACGCACCCTGATCGCCTGCTGCCATCGTCCCCTCACCGTCGCCGGCTCTTGGGTATCCCGGTCGCCTGGGTTGGGACGGGGAGATGCCGTGGGTAACTCATCCATCCCTTAGCAGGGTGCTCAAGAACAGCGTGTGATCGTCCAACCCTCTCCCCTAGCCCCTTCCCCTGCATGAGCCGACATCCGCGACTCAGACGAGTCCCGCAGGGGAAGGGGCGGATATTGCTGGGGGGTGGGGGGAGCCAAGCTCCCCCCACCCCCCAGGATCTTGTTCCCCCTCTCCGCCGCGATTCATGGCGTACCCGTGCACCGTCCGCGGAGAGGGGGTCGGGGGGTGAGGTCGAAAGCGCGTTCTTGAGCAGGCTCTTGGAAGTGCAAGTCTCCCCCAAGGTCTCCTCAAGGAGACGTGTCCG
Source organism: uncultured Chloroflexia bacterium (assembly GCA_963789825.1). Lineage (GTDB taxonomy): Bacteria > Chloroflexota > Anaerolineae > Anaerolineales > E44-bin32 > PFL42. The sequence continues at coordinate 66,241 of CAWBME010000011.1, read as the reverse complement.
AACGGAGGCGCGGGTGCGAGGCGAAACGTCGCGTCTTGTCGGGTTCGCACGGTGACCGAGGTCAACATGCGCGGCGCGTGGAGAGCCTACTTTGAAGCGAGGCCGGAGGCGGCAGCTCGCTGGCAGAGCTGGGCCCCGCCGGCGTCAAGCCACGCCTGAAGGGTTGGGCTGGAGGAACGACCATGCGCGGCGTCGTTGAGAATCCCGGTGCCCCAGTGCACGTAGCGCTGTGTCTGGTCCGGCCAGGTGGCAGGATTGCGGCCGATCAATCCGTGACCTCCGTTGTATCCGGCGAGTGCCAGATCTGGCCTGCCTCCGGCGAGCTCGAGCCCGCCGGCAAGGTAGGCCAGACCGCGTGCAGCGTTGGTCTCAACATCCAGAGGATCCTCGCTCGGCTCGAAATGGAAGGGCATGACCTGGAAGAGCCCGGCGGCGCCGGCTGAGGAGCGCACACCCGGCGCTCCGCAACTCTCGATCTGCATCACGGTGGCGACGAGCTCGGGAGGCAGGCCATAGGTCGAGGCCCAGTGCTGGATATCGCTCGACCAGCGCCGGACCTCAGGCGTGAAGAGCGCCAAGTGAGGATCCGCCGCAGCGGCAGACGGCGGAGGATCCGAGGCAGTCCCGACCGGGCCGGCTACCAGGTTGCTCTCGACGCGGGCGATCCAGGAAGGGCGAAGGGTGTGGACGGCATGCAGGGCGGCAAGCCCAACCAGACCCGCCAGCGCAAGCGGGATTCCCCAGGCCAGGCCGATGCCGGCAGGCGGACTCCCCGACCCGCGCGACGGCGGGTCGGGGAGGTGAATCGGACGGGCGTGTGGGCGGTCCGTCATTGCGGGCTGTGGTTGGGCCGGGCCGACATGCGCTGCACGATAGGAGCGCGGGAGGCGGCCGGCGCGGACGCCACAGGGCGCACGCCAAGTGGATTGCCTTCGCCGCTGGCCTCAGCGCTCGTGCGTCGAGAGACCGGGCGGAGCAGCGCTGGGCGGGATTCGCCTTGGCTGAACAGCCGGCTGCCCGACAGGCTGAAGCTTCCGATAATCAGCACCCGCGCCAGCAGCACCAGCAGGGCGACGAACACCGGCACGCCGCGGACCAGTGCTTCACGGCCGAGGACTTCGCTTCCCAGTCCAGTGTGAGTGAGCAGTGCCAGCGAGACGGCATACCAGGTGAGCACGGCGTTCATCCCGGCGGCCAGTGCCCAGGCGCCGACAAGGTAGCCGCGCTCCGTGGTGTGGCTGGCGCCGCGCAGTGGCGTGAGCAGCCGGGCGAGCCCGGCGAAGTCCATGGCGCAGAAGGCCAGCGCCAGAACCGTCGCCCAGCGCACGCCGGCCGTGCCCAGGTCGCCGAGCAGATCGCCCAGGGCGAACTCCGTGGTGCTGAAATTGAAGAGTTCGAAGGCCACCAGTGCGGCGAGCATCAGCCAACCCACCGCCGAGCCACGCGAGACCCCCGCCCGGCTGGCCGCGGCGGGGAGCTGGCGGAGGGCGTCACCCACCGTTGAACTCTGCCGAGATACAAATGTCGCCATGCCTCACCTCCCAAGCGAGTAGACTGGACCCACGATAGAACACATGTTCTATTTGGTCAAGCGCCATATGCTGGCAGTCCACCGCGGGGTGGGGCAGAAGTGGCGATCAAAGGGGGTCGGGGGATAGCTAGTCTGCTGCGGTTGGCTCAGGCGGGGTGGCCTGGGCGCTCGCGCGCCGGTGGGTGTAGGCCCAGACCAACCCGCTCCCCAAGGCCATGGCCGGCAGGATAATCAGCCCCGCTTCCGGCCCGAAGGCGCCTCCCGTCCACAGCGTCGGGCCGGTGACGGTATGCAGGAGCAGACGCACGGTGTCGAGGCCGCTGACCGGGAAGCCGAACACGGGTCCTTCGAACAGGTTCCAGCCGATGTGCAGCCCGATCGGGAGCCACAGGGCGCCGCTGCGCAGCCAACCGTAGGCCAGGAACAGGCCGGCCGCAAACAGGCCGAGGAGAGTCGTGTACCAGACCGAATTCGGGTTGCCGATGTGCAGCACGGCGAAGATCGCAGAGGAAAGCATGATCCCCCAGAACAGGCTCGTCCCGTCCCGCAGGTTCTGCAGGTGGTAGCCCCGGCTGAGAATCTCCTCCTGGAATCCGACGGCGATGAAGACAGCCAGGGCAACCAGCAGGTCGAGCACCACCCGGTGCACCGGGAGCGCCTGCCACGCCCAGCCTTCGATGCGGGTCCAGCCGGCGACGAGCTCGAGCGCCAGGATTGCCCCCATCATCACGGCGGCGATTCCGATGCCGATGGCGAGGTCCTTCGCCGCTGCGGAATTGAGCACCAGTCCAAGGGATGTGAACGATCGCCGGTCCAAGACCCTGCGGGCGAGCCACACAGAAGAAATGACCCCCAAGAATGAGATCAGCGAGTTCAGCAGAAGCGAGGTCTGCAGGGGTTTCAGGCCCGCGCTTCCGAGGAACAGCAAGACAATCGCAATGGGCAGCGAGAAGGCCAGCAGCAATCCCAGCGCCAGCAGCGACTGGATCAGCAGTCGCCAGCCGGCGCGCAGGCGAGGCTCCTCAGGCGAGAGGAACACGCGGGCAAAGAGGGGCCGGGGGGCGCGGGCCTTGCTGGGGTCGGTGCTCATCGGATGCGGTCGCTCTCCATCATGCCTCAGCCGGACTTAGCAGGTTCTCAGCGTAGTCGGCGGGACGGGGGCCACGGCCAGCTGTGCCCGCCACGACCTGGGTACTGCATGCACGATGCGTGCCCCAGGCGGCCCGGAGGGCTGTACGGCGCCATGCGGCTGTGTCAGCTGGGCCTGGCAGGGGAGGGCGAGCCGGCCTTGAGCAGACGGGTGGTCAGACCGGCCCCCAACAGGGCGAGCCCGTCGGTCGGCATGAAGTGCGGGGCGGCGGCATCGAACAGGATCGAGGCCCGCCCCGCGAACTCGTCATCACCTGGCCAGAGGATGGTCGCCAGGCGAATTGCCGGCAGTGGATCGACGGCAAAGGCCCAGTCGGCCAGTTCCGGCAGGGGAGCGCCCCCGATGGCGAGCCCGGCGCGGGCGAAGGCTGGTGGGTCGGCGCCGAAGCCACGCGCCAGCCGGTCCCCGGAGTATCCCTGAAACGCCTGGTGATAGAACAACCCGCCGGGGAGCTCGCGGTAGCCGATCCATTGGCCGGAATGCGGCGTGCCGTCGGCAGCGTCGAGGTAGAAGAGCAGCATGGCCAGGTCGAACGTCGGGACAGCCTGTCCGTCGTCGGCGTAGCTGGCCTGCAGGTCCGGAAACCCCACTCTCACCGTCCGTCCCCAGTAGGTCAACCGGATCTGCCCCGCCTGCCAAGAGGAGCCACTGAGCTCGGCCAGATGCTTCGGTGACCGCGCCTGTAGGGATGGCCGCAGGCGTTCGAGCGCCGCCAGCATGCTGGCTTCCCAGGCGCCTCGCACCCTGGCCAATTCCTCAGCGATGGTGAGTGCAGGCCCGCCAGCCTGTTCGACCAAGCCGCCCATCGCCCTACTCTTGGAACCCTTGCATGTACAGCTGGATCGAAGGGAGTGCGGTGAGCCGTTCGTGGAAGAAGTTGTTGACAAGGTTGATGGTCTGGGCGCGGGCCGCCTCCACCTCCGCGGCCCACTCTTCGTCCTCGAGCTGGCTAGCGAGGATCTCGCGCAGCCGCTGCAGGCGGTGTACGATCTCCTCCTCGATCTCGCCTTCCAACACGTCCATCACGCGTTGCACCAGTTGGTCAGCGTAATCCACCAGCTCCTGCCGTGTGATCTGCGAGCCAGGGACCAGGGCGTCATCGATCGTTCGCACCAGGGACCACACCTGATACAGCAGCGTGGCCGGCTCGTCGAACAGCTCGCGCAAGAAGGCCGCCTCTTCGTAGCGGCCGGTCAGACGGAAGATGTTGTACATGCGTTTGGCGGCCTTGCCGTAGTTCAGGTCCTTGGTCAGGTACTTGTTGACCTCATGCTCGAGCTGTGCCACGTAATCATCCAGGGCGTCAGCGGAGACGTGGCGGGCGAGCTTGGAGAAGATGGGGACCGACTCCGCCTCCAGGTAGATCTCCTGGAAGTAGGGGTCGAGGTAGCCATCCAGGGGGGTGATGCTTCCATCGGGGGCCTGCCAGGTCACGTCGAGCATGTTGCTGGCGTTGGCCAGCTGCTGACGGGCGGGATCGGAGATCACCCAGTCGAGCTTGCACCAGCCGGGCTCGGAGGCGACCTGTTCCCACAGAACCTGAGCGGGGCCGCCGTCGGGCGTGGTGACCTGCAGGCCACCCTGGCGAATCTCCTGCGGTGTCCAGGCGATGGGAGAGCCGGCACGCACCGCCTTGCCGGCGTGGATCAGATCGAGCGGATACTCGCCGAACTTCACTTCGATCAGTTGATAGCCCGGTCCGGCGGCTGAGGCCAGCGCCTTCTCGCGCATCACACGCGATAGGATCTGGCAGGCCTGCTGGCGGGTATCGGCCAGGATGTTGACGCGCTCGAAGAAATCGCAATCGCCAGGGTAGCTCTGGATCTTGGACTGCGCCGCCGAGCCCGAGAGGGCGAGAGCGGTCTCGACGACCCCCGGCTCATCGTGGAACTCCACCAGACGGCCGATGCGGCGGAAATGCTCCAGGTCCTGCGGAGAGAAGTCAAGCATGCTCACCCGGTGACCGAAGACGCCGCTGCGTGTGTCGAAGGCCACATCGGCGCCGGACCGATCAGCCGCGATGGACGTCAGCCAATCGATCGCATCCCGCTCATTGAGCTCGATCCCCATGCGGCGGGCAAACTCGAGGATGCGCTGCAAATCGCGCTGTGGGCCGGTCGGGTCACTCATGTGGATCTCCAGAGTGCAATAGGTAGGAGCCATCCGGCTGCCATCCCTCGGGGCGGGTGAGCCCCAGGAGTTCAGGCGAAGGGAGACGTGCCCGGGCTGCCAGCATGCGCCGCAGGAGCTCGGCCTGTTCGACCGCATCCTGCAAGGCCTGATGCTCCAAGGGCAGAATGCTCAAGTCGTTCTCCGCCAGATAGCGTCGGCTGGTTGCCAGAAAGGGCACACCGGCCAAGCCCATGTAGAAGGCCTTGATGTCGAGTGGGGCATGGCCGAACGGGTTGTGTCCCAGGTAGTGGTGGAAGTAGTCGGCCACGAACATCCAATCGAAGGCGGCGTTGAAGCCGACGAAGATGGGAACCTGCCCGGTGGTAAGCGACGTCTGGATCCAACCTTCGAAGGCCGCCATGGCTCCGGCAGGCGGCATGCCCTCCAGGCGCAGCCGGTCCAGCGAAAGGCCATGGATTGCGGCCGCCTGCGGATCGAGCGCCTGGTGATCCGGCTTGAGCTCGACATAGAAGCGGCGCTCCAGATTCTCCACCAGGCAGGCGCCGATCGATAACAGCGAGTAGCGCCAGGGGGCCGGCCCGGCGGTCTCGACATCGACGGAGATCAGGCATTCGGCTGGCAGGTCGGAGGTATGCATGATCCCTTCCATGGGGCTTGCTCGTCCGGCTATCGCCAGGCGAGGAATATGGGAGCGATTGTACCTGTTTCGGATGTGAGGGGCCTTGCCGAGAAACCGCGCTCTCAGCCCAGATGGTCGAGAAGCCACGTACCGACGGTGTGGCATAGACCCGGCCGCACGGCGGAGAAGAGATGGTCGGCGCGCGGGAACGTCACCCAGTCCATGCGCGGCAGCCATTCCTGCACACCGGCGTAATGCCCCGGCGGGAACAGCTGATCGCGGCCGGCCGTCACCAGCAGGACCGGTCGATCGGTCAGGGCCGGCGCAAGCTGGGCAACCGGGGTGAGGCTGTTCCACTCGCGCTGCAGGCGGTCCGGCGCAACACCGCGCAAGGGCTGGGCAAACTCGTCCGCCAGAGCCGCGTTCAAGGGCTGCCGACGGGGGTCGATCAGCGGCGCCATGGCCACGACCGCGCGCACGGCAGGCCGGGCCGCCGCCGCAGCCAGCGCCACCCACCCGCCCAAGCTCAGGCCAGCCAGCGCCATCCGGCTTCGGTCGACCTGTGGATGCGCCAGCGCTGCTTCCAGAGCGGCAAGACAGTCGGGCAGACAATGGTGCAGGGAGTACGTGCCTTCCGATCCCCAGGCGCCGCGGTAGGGGAAGAACAGCACGTGCATCCCGAGATGGCGCAACCAGTGCGCCAGATCGAGGCTGCGCTCGTGACCCGGCAGACCGTGCAGAAGCACGACCGTCGGAGCGGGGGCTTCGGCGCTTGCCAGGTATAGCCCGCCAAACAGACGGCAGCCCTGAGAGATCACCACCACGCTCTGCAGGTCGGCAGGGGTCATGCGCTGCGAATCTCCAGCGCTTCGGCAAAGCGGCGCAAGGCGGCGATGTGGCCGGCGGGCGTGTCCAGCCCGGAACCCATGCTGTTGAGGGCCAGATGGGTCGCCCCGGCTGACCGCCAGCCCTCGCGCAGCGCATGCCAGGCGTCGGCTTGGCCATCGGCAAACTGGAGCCGTGCTTCCAGCCCGAAGGTGGCCGAGGGACGCGAGGCCTGCGCCAGTTCGTCCCGCAGCAGGCTGAGCAGGGGGGCTGCGTCCTGCGGCGTGCGGGCGTTGGTCATCCAGCCGTCTCCCAGCCGGGCCATGCGCCGCAGGGCGGCTGGCGCCATTCCGCCGAACCAGAGCGGAATCGGCCGCTGCACCGGCAGCGGGTTGAGCCCGGCATCGTCCACGGCGTGCCAGCGCCCGTTGAAGGTGACCAGCGGCTGGGTCCACAGGGCGCGCAGCAGTGCGACTTGTTCCTCCACCCGGCGGCCACGATCTTGGAACGACATCCCCAGCGCCCGGTACTCGACTGCGTTCCAGCCTAGCCCGATTCCCAACCGCAGGCGGCCGGAGCACAGCACGTCGAGCGTCGCCGCCTGTTTGGCGACCAGCGCCGTCTGGCGCTGTGGCAGGATGATCACCCCGGGAGCGAAACCGATGCGAGCGGTGATGCCGGCGAGGAAGCTGAACAAGGAGAACGGCTCGAGAAAGGAGGAGCGATGCGTGTAGGGCCCACTCCACCCGCCGGGACGGTCGGGATTGGCGCCGAGGACGTGATCGTAGGCGACGATGTGCGAGTAGCCGAGGGCTTCGGCCGTCTGAGCGTACTCGCGCACCGCGCCGGGGTCGGGCGGGAACTCCGTTTGGGGAAAGACGACGCCGATGTGCATGCTCTGGCCTCAGCCTCCTGACGGCAGGCTATCTGGGGACAGCTCGCGTCCCCACCCTACCGCAATCGAGCGGAGGACGCAACGCGGCGACGGTCGGTGCGCAGGGCGTAGAGCTCCATTGTCCGGCTGAGACACTGGGTCTATACTCCTTGTTGCTCGCCGTCGCGAAGTGCCCTAATCCCTGAGCCCCGTGGATTGTCCTCCGCCTCAGTGCCGGAATCCCTATCTTCCCGGCCCCCAGCTGCTGCTTGGGAGGTGCCCCGTGGATCCACTGCCCCGCCGTATGCGCTATGGCTGGTTCGCCGCCGTCCTCCTGCTGACTCACCCTCGGCTGCAATTTCCTGCTCCCCTCGGCGGAGGGGAAGCCCGCCCTGGAGAGTGGCCAGCTAGTCCAGGGTGCGACGCAGGTCCTTGAGTCGGCAACTGCCGAACCGATCATCGTCGCCCATGTCGAACCGAGCTTCCATCTCTATGCCCTCGATGGGACGCTGCTGGAGACCCGTTCGGCTGAGGGACTGGAATGGGCCCGACCCAACACCGCTCAAGTCGTAGGGGAGGACATCTTCTACGTCCAGGACCAAAGCCCAGAGCAGGGTGCGGTCGTTCGCCGGGTTGGGCCGGTTCAAGCGCAAGATCTCGAATTCACCCGATCACCGCAAGGCAACAACCTGGCCTTCGCCGTCTCGCCCGATGGCGCCAGGATTGCTTGGTCGAGCACGGCCTGGGGAGGGGCAGCTCCGGTCAGCCAGCTGTGGCTGGCCGACATCCATGGAGAAGGAACCCAGCTGGTCGCTGAAACGGACCCGAAGGATGAGATCAACGAATGGTTTGTGCTCGAACCGGTCGAGTGGCTGGAGGGTGGGGATCTGGTCTACGCCTGGCAGGTTACAGGCATCGGCGGCTACATCCTGTTCGATGGCTGGTCGAGCCTGTACCAATACTCTCCAGCGTCGGATACAACAACCGCCATCGCCCCCGTCCAGGAGGAAGTGGGTGCTCCCTGCTGGAACGATCTGACGGTCGATGGGGGCTATGCTGTAGGCGCCTGCGGCCCGTCGGCCGAAGTGATCGAGCTCGAGACAGCCTCCGGTCTGGAGACGGCTTTCCCGACGCTCCCCGACCAGGGCCAAGCCGGCGCCGGGGCCTATTCGCCATCGGGAGCAGGGCTGGCCTACGCCATCGCACGCGGCGATCCGACGAATGAAGCCGGCCAGGTGATCGTCTGGGCCCAGCGCACGGGGGTTCCGAGCAGCGAGGCGACGCTGGCGCCGGGCTACTTCGAGCGACTGATCTGGATCGATGAGCAGCGCTTGGCCGTGGGCACCTGGGCTGAGGATGCCGCCAGCGTGGAAGTGGTGGGCCTCGACGGCAGTCGATCGCCGGTCGGCGACGGGCGGTTGGTGGGGATCATGCGCCGGGCGCCGGCCAGGTCGTCGTCCCAGCCCGGCCCATGCCTCGAGGAGCAATTGGCCAGCGGCGCGCTGGTGGTCGAGGGGATAACCGCGACCGGCGAGATCGCGGGCGAGGGGGTCGAGATCGTGGTGCGAAATCCGGGGACCGAGGACATCACCACCTGTGTTCCGTGCGGCACCGTGTTCACCCCCAGCGAGGAGGATTCCCAGGAGTTGATGGTGGTGCAGCTGACCCAGGCGACGGTGCCAGCGGGGGGAGAGGCAAGTCTGGCGGCCTACGTCATCTGCATCGAGGCCGATCAGAGCATCCCCGACGAGGGCACGGCCTACGCCTTCACCTCGATGGCACAGGGGAAGCTGGGTGAGCTCGCGACCTGCGTGTGCCAGGATGATCTGGCGGCCAGCGCCAATCCGTTGGACCCGATGGCCGTGCAGTTTGCCGGCTGGATGATCGCCGAGGGCGGGAGTCTTGGCGAGTTGGTGGGGTCCGACAGCGGGGGCGCGCTGGAGGAATTCCTCGGATCCGAGGCGGCCGGCGCCCTGGGAGGCTTCCTGGAGCTCCTGGAAGGACCGGCGAAGGATCGACTGGAGCGCTGCGGCATCGAGCTATGAGGCCGGGCGACCGAAGCCTCAAGGCGGACCCGCGCCTCGCGTGACCGCCCAAAGAATGGCCAAGCTCGGTTGACGGGGATTAACCCTTGAGCCGGGCGAAGCGTCCGAGCATACCCGCTGTGCAGTGCATGGCGACCGGGCTCTCCTCGGTGGCCGAGGGGAGCCCGCATGCTCCAGCCACAGAGCGTTAGGGCTAGGCTGCTGGAGGCGGCGCTGGCGGGCGCGACTTGAAGATCGCTCCGCCGATCAACCCCCCGATGGCGCCGAAGATGATGGTGGTCAACACGCCGAGCAGATTGAATGCGACTGCTCCGACGCCTGAGAGAGGCGGCTCGGCGGCTTCCTCCGTGGGGACGAACTGGGCATAGCTGTCCATCAGCGCCTGGGCGCCGGCCAATCCGGCGAAGCTCAGCAAGAAGCCCAGCACGCCGGCGAACACCCCCGACAGGGTCCCCACCGCCACGGCCTGACCCAGGGTGACGCTTCCGGAAAGCCGCTTGTACAGCCACACCGCCAGGATTGCGCCGCCCCAGAATCCGGCACACAGCAGGCAGTTGATGAAGTTCAGGATCGGCACGTTGGCCAAGAGCGTGATTGCCACTCCGCCGACAAGGCTGGCGATCAGCAGGTTCTTGGTGTTCATGGGCTTCTCCTTGGATTGCAGCTGGCTAACGGGTGAGTGCGCGCTTCCCGATGGCTAGTCCCTTCAGTTTGTTCGTGGCGTCGCCCTCCGCGGACGCTTCCTGACGGGGCTTCACACCCTGGACAGCTATCGCAGTGGGTGCAGTCCCGTACTCGCGCCGAGCCGGAGACAAAGACAGGCTGCGAACTCCGGCCCCCGAGAGAGGTCTCTCGGAGGCCGGACCCTCAATGCAGGCTAACGCACGAGCGTGCGGATCTGCTCGTGCAGGTACAGCGGCAGGTAGTAGTAGCCCCCGGCGTTCTTGCCCGATGAGCCGGAGCCCTTCCAGCCGCCAAACGGCTGGAAACCCGGCCAGGCGCCGGTGGTGGCGCCCTGCGGGCGATTGGCGTAGGTGACGCCGGCTTCGATCTTGTCGAAGAACCACTCAGCTTCCTTCTCGGAGCCGTAGAAGCCTGCGGTGAGGCCATAGTTGACGTCGTTGGCAAGGGTCATCGCTTGATCGAGGCTGTCGACCGCCGCCACCGTGGTGATCGGCAGGAACATCTCATGCTGCCACAGGCGGTGAGAGTAAGGTAGATCAGCGACGAAGGTTGGAGTGCAGAAGTAGCCCTTGGCGCGCTCGCCGTCCTGCAGCACCTTCCCGCCGGTCAGGAACCGCCCGCCGCCCTGCGAGATCTCCTCGCAGAAGGTCTGGAAGTCACGGTAGGAGGCCTGGTTCACGACCGGCCCCATCCCCACCTCGCGCTGGGTGCAATCGCCGACCTGGATTTTCTGGGTCATAGCTACCAGCCGGTCGACCAGAGCCTGATACGCCGAGCGCTCGACAAACACGCGCGAAGCTGCCGAGCACTTCTGGCCCTGCAGGCCGAAGGCCGATCGGACGATTCCGGTGGCCGCCCGTTCCAGGTCTCCCTTGCGCGAGACGATGACCGGATTCTTGCCGCCGAGCTCGAGAATCGTCGGCCGGACGTACTTGCCGTTGGCAAACTCGCGGAAGATGTGCATCCCGATGTCCAGCGAGCCGGTGAAGGTGATCCCGTCCACCTCCGGGCTGGAGATCAGCGCCTGGCCGAGCGTGCTCCCCGGCCCGGTGACGTAGTTGAAGACGCCATCCGGCAGACCAGCATCGCGCAGGCACTCGGCGATCAGCCGCACCGTCCACGGCGTGTCCGTCGCCGGCTTCATCACCACCGTGTTCCCGGCCGCCAGCGCCGCGCCCAGCGGACCGCCCGTGAGGGCGCAGGGGAAGTTGAACGGGCTGATCACCAGCCACACGCCATACGGCCGCAGCACGGAGGTGTTCGTCGCCTGGAAACCCTTGAGCGGATCCTTGCCCATCGGCCGGACGTAGCCCTTGTTGGCGAGCAGTTGGTCGCAGGAATAGCGGATCAGATCGGCTGTCTCGGCGGCGTCGCCCAGGGCCTCCATGCGGTTCTTGCCGACCTCGAGCGAGATCACCGCGCCGAACTCATAGATGCGCTTGTCGATCAGGTCAGCGGCCTTGCGCAGCAGGCGGGCGCGCTCCGGGTAAGGGGTATGCGACCACTTGGGGAAGGCTCTGCGTGCCGCGGCCAGCGCTGCCTGCGCCTCGTGTGCCGTGCCCTTCTGGAAGATCCCCAGGACCCAGTCGGTGTTGATCGGCGAGCGATCTTCGAACTTGTCCTGGGCGCGGACCTCTTTGCCATCGATGATCATGCCGTGTTCTTGCCCCAGCTCGCTCTTGAGCTTGGCGAGCGCGGCGTCAAAGCGTGTGTGCAATTCCTGCGGCGGGTCGAACATCGTGGCGTAGGTCAGCTTGAAGCCGGCCCTCTTGGGGGCGGTCTTCTTGGCCGCCGGCTTCTTGGCGGCCGCCTTGCGCGGTGCAGCGGGCTTCTTGCTCTTGGATGCGGTCTTGCGTGGGGGCATGGGTCGTACCCTCCTTCTCGGGGTCGAGATCGAGCGCCGGCGCTATCGGCCGGTCACCCTTGAGATTGCGGGTCAGCTGTCCGTCGTCCGCCGATGGCGTCGGTTGCTTGGCGTGCGGGCTTGCGCTGACTGCGTCGTGCGCCGACTGTGCGCGGGGCGCATCGCGTACCGTGAGTATAGCCCGGCGTTCGCCGGCGACCAAACAGGGATGTATACTCGACTGACGTGACGAGAATCACTGATGACCTGGGTTGACGACCATGTGTATGCCGGTGGGGGTTCGCATATCCCCGCCACGTGGGATGACTTCGCCGGGCAGACCGGGATCCGGGTCGTGCTGCACATGCGCCCGCAGGCCCCCCAGCCCTTCCAGGGGCCGGCGCCGCGGGCCTGGCTGTGGATGGACATTGCCGACGAGTCCCAAGCGGATGCGGACCTGCGGCTGGAGGCCGGCCAGTTCGTCCAGGAGTGGGTGGCAGCGGGAGAGCGGGTGCTGCTGCACAGCAGCCTCGGCCGGCATCGGGTGCGCTGGGCGTACGTCGCCTACCGGATTTGCAGCGGCCAGTCCGTCCAGGCGGCGCTGCGCTCGGCCGAGCAGCGCCCCTGGCAGGCGCCCTACCATACCGACCGCCAGGCCTGGGAGGCCTTTGCCGATCACCGTATCCTGATCGGAAGCCGGCCCACCCATGGGGGAAGGGGATATGACCATGCTGTTTGACCAGACACTGTACGTCGGCATCGATCCGACCGCCGGCAGCCGGCCGATCCACTACACCGTCCTTGACCGCGATCTCAAGCTGGCGGCGGCCGGCGAGGGCAGCCTGCAGGAAGTGGTCGCCTTCGTGGGGGGCTTCGACTCGGCGGTGGTTGCCGTCGACGCACCGCAGTCGCCGAACAAGGGCGTGATGCTCGAGCCCGAGGTGCGGCGCCGCTACAACCTGCGGCCGGGAAGCAAGACCTGGGGCCAGTGGAAGGTGTGCGAGTACGAACTTCGCCGGCGGAACATCCGCTTGTACAACACTCCGGCGCGCGAAGCTGATTCGCCGCGTTGGATGCGCAACGGTTTCGACCTGTACAAGAAGCTCGGGCGGCTGGGGTTCCGGCACTTCGTCGCCGGGGATCCGCTGCCCGAGAAGGCGGTGATCGAGGTTCATCCGCATGCCTGCTTCGCCGTGCTGCTTGGGCGGCGACCGTTCCTCAAGAACACCATCGAGGGCCGACTGCAACGTCAGCTCTTGCTCTTCCTCGAGGGAGTGGATATCCCCAACCCGATGAAGGCGCTGGAGGAGATCACCCGCCACCATCTGCTGAGCGGGAGCCTCCCGCTGGAAGGGCTGTACGACCACGACCGGCTGGATGCCCTGGCGGCGGCTTTCACCGCCTACCTGGTGGGGATCAAGCCGGAGCGTGTCTCCCAGGTCGGCGATCGCGCCGAGGGCTACATCACGCTGCCCTCGGCCGAGATGAAGATGTTCTACCCCTAGCGGCGGGGCTGGGAACCTAGGCGCGTACTGAGCCCTTTCCCCGATGGCTCCACCACTGCCACGAAGCGCTCGCGGATCGTGGACCGAGGCCGAACTTGGGAGGCGCCGCAGACCGGGTGCTTTCCCGTCCCGTCGGCACCCATGGCACCAAGGCTGAGCGGATCCGCGCGGCCCGCCGCCTTCGAGCCCATCCCAACGATCCCCCTCGAGCCGTTGTGGGACGCGCAGGAACCAGCAGACTGGTGGTGAGCAAGCGCCGCAGGCGGCCGCCTGCCCCATTCCTTGTGTGCCGGGCGGCAAGGTTGTCGATCGGCGAGCGGGGCAATCACGGGGCCCCACCCGGGCGCGCCGGGCCGTAGGCGCCATCCCGGTTCAGTGCCTGATCGGGCGCTGGCGGTTCAGCGTTGCCATCGGCTCGGAAGAGTCCGACATCGAGGCCGTGCTCGACACCCTAGCCCGCAAACGGTGGAACCTGCACCGACTCCAGAAGCCGGCCGACTTGCACGTCAACTTCCGGCAGGGTCACCCGCAAGCCGCCGATCCGGGTGCCTTCCTCGCCGACCCGCGCCGGGCGGTCGAGCGCTTCCGGTGCAATCCGCAAGAGGAGGGTACGATGGGTGTTGTTGATGGATTGGCCGGGAGCACCCCGGGTCAGAGCTTGGTTGCCGAGTTCATGAGAAGCAGCATCGACTGGATGCACCGAGTTCGACTGACTGGCTGCCGACCGAGGCGGAGGAGAGACATGCTCAACACCCGGGCGCTGCGCGCCATCGAGGCCATCTCGGTCCTACTGTTCTTCCTGCGTGGGATGCGGGTGCTGTTCTCGATGATGTTCGGCATCCTGTATGACCAGCTGTTTGCCGGGACGCCGGATATCTGGCTGCCGGTAACTCTGCTGCTGGTCGTTCTGGCCTTCCTGGCCCCTGCCGTTGCCACCGATCAGCCCACCCGGCGCTGGATGATGCTGGTCGTCTTCGCTGCTGCTCTGGGCAGCATCGGTCTGAGCGTGAACGACGCACACCTGCGCTTCGCCTCGGCGCTGGTCACCGTGGCGGCCGGCGGTCTGTACCTGGCGGGCTTGCTCACTGCGCGCCGGCTGCTGGTCTTGCCCAGCCTGCTGCTGGCGCTTGGTCTGGACCAGGTCATGCGAGCCTGGGCAACACCCTCGACTGGCCATCAGACCGGCTGGTTGCCGGTCCAATTGGTCTGGGCTGGTTTGGTCGTCTTCTTCGCCTTGTTCCTGGGCGGGCGCAGTGGACCGGGAGAGGCGCGGACCGGGGTCTTCAGCCGCAGGGCGGCCGTCGGGCTGGGGGCGCTGCCTGTTCCTCGAGACCTCGCTCTTCGGGCTCCCCAACGCGGTGGCCCACTGGGCGGAGGTGCCGTATGCCATCATGGCGCCGATGATCCTGCTGCTCACCGCCTGCCGCTGTCGTCTGCCGTGCGGCACGCCATCGAGCAGTACCTCGTGCCCACGCCCGCGCGGCGGGCAGTCCTCGGCCTAGCCCTGGCCGGATGTCTGGCCGTAGGGTACTTCATCGGCGGGGCACCCGCCCTCGTCGGGCTGATGCTGGGTCAATTTGTCGCTGCTGGCGTTCCTGGTGCTGATCATTGACGGCCGGCCGCCGATGCCGCGCGCCGTCGGCTCGCCGCTGGCAGGGGGGCATGGCGCTCCTGCTGGTACTGGTCTTCCTGAATGGCTTTGCCTTCACCTACCCGTACACCCTGCCGATCCTGCGCGGCCTGGGATGGGCGGTCTACGTCGGGGCGGCGCTGGTGCTTGCCTGGTCGACCTATCCACCAGCGTCCGGCGGCCGCTCCGCCAGGAGGTGCAACGGTCGGGAACCCATGGGTGCTGTCATTGATCATGGCCTCCGTCGTTGTGGTCGGTGTGATGACCTTCCCTCGCCCGGCGGTACCCTGGCCGCAGGGCGCCACCCTGCGTGTCGCGACGTACAACATTCACTATGGCTTTGACGCTGACTGGAAGTTCAACCTGCAGGCGATGGCGGACTTGATCGAGTCCAACGAAGTGGATGTGATCGCGCTGCAGGAGGTCGACACCGGCCGACTGACCTCGTTCGCTGTCGATGATGCCTACTACCTAGGCCGTCGGCTCGGGATGAACGTTGCCTACCTGTCGACGATCGAACACCTGACCGGCATCGCCCTGCTGTACAAGGGCCCGCTCGTCGCCACCGACGCGGCGCTGCTCACCAGTTCCCAGGAGCAGACCGGGATCGTGCACGCCCCGCTTCGCCCAGGCGAGGGTCTGCTGCATGCGTACGGCATCTGGCTGGGGCTCGAGGACGAGGACACACTGCGTCAGATCACCGAAGCGCTGACGTTCATCGGCGATTCGCACCCGGTGACCTTCGGCGGTGATTTCAACGCCGAGCTTGGGTCTCCGGTCACGGATGCTGTGCAGGCAAACGCTTTCGAGGACCCCTTCGCCCAGCTGGGGATCGAGCCGGCTCCCGGCACCGATCCGGCCGTTGACCCCGTGAAGCGCATTGACTTCGTCTGGCTGCGAGGTCTGACGGCGAGGCAGGCCTGGGTTCCGGAGTCGACCGCCTCCGACCACCGGATGGTGGTGACCGAGATCCAGCTTCCCTGAGGCTCGGCTGGGGGAGGAATCGTCTTGTACATCGCCTCCGGCAAGGATCCGGTGTACCTGGAGCTGGACTGGGCCAGGGCGCGCGCCGAGACGATCCTGCTGCTGCACGGGATGGGATCGTGCGGCGAGGATTGGGTGCTACAGCGCAATGTGCTGCGCGGCCGGTATCACCTGCTCCGCCTTGACTTGCCGGGCCACGGCCGGACCCGCAGGCTCAGCGGCTGGCCGAGTATCGGCTCGCTGTCGCGGGCAGCGCGGCAGGCCATCGAGCGCTGGGCTCCCACGCAGCCGGTGCACCTGGTCGGTCTTTCGCTGGGAGCAGCGGTGGGCTTGCAGTTGCTGGTCGACCATCCGCAGCTCTTGCGCTCGGCGGTGCTGGTCAACGGCTTCGGCAGTGGATTGCTTGCCGGGCGAGGACTGCGTCACGGAATGGAACGGGCAGCGCTAATCGCTGCCGGACGCATGGACCTGCTGGGCGAGCGCATCGCGGCAGGGCTCTTCCCTCGGCCGGAGCAGGCCGCCTATCGCTCCCTGGCCGCCCGGCGGATCGGGGCAAATCCCTGGTGGAACTACCTCAAGCTGCTGACGGCAATCGGCCGGTTTGACCTGCGGCCGCGCTTGGGCGGCATCGCCTGTCCGGTACTGCTGGTCAGCGGCGAACGAGACGACACCGTGCCGCGCTCGGCCTCCCAGGACCTTGCCTGCCGCATCCCGGGGGCGCAGTGGATCACACTGCCGGAGGCCAAGCACGCCGCTCCGATCGACTCAGCTGAGGCTTTCAACACGATCTTGCTGGAATTCCTGGCTGCGAATCGAAGGGAGCAGCGCGGAGGAAGTATCCCCTGCAACGCGTGAGGTGCGAGCGTGACCAAGTCCTCGACCATCGTGCCGCTGTTGATCTCTTTCTTGGTGCTGACGGGTGTGACTGTGCTGCAGCGCTCGTCGCGGCTGGCCGCAGCGCTGACGGCAACCATGCCCCTGACCATCCCGCTCGCCTTGTGGATCGTGGCGGCCGGCAATCCAGATGATCCCCGGGCTATGCCGGAGTTCACGCGGGGATTGCTCTGGTCGATTTGGCCGACGGTGCTGTTCGTGGTCGTGATCTGGGTGGCCTCCCGGGCAGGCTGGCGCCTGGCGCCGACGATTGGCGCGGGGTATCTTGCCTGGGGCCTCGGCGTTATGGCGATCCTCGGGGCGCGGCGCGTGATCGGAGGCTAGCTCCCCTGGCGTGCGCGTGGAGGCGGGAAAATCATCGCTCTAGTTCGGCGTCAATCACCTGCTGGAACTGCGCCAGCGGCTGGGCACCCACCATCGGCAGGCCATTGATGAAGAAGGTCGGCGTGCCAGAGACCCCCAGCCCGGAGGCGAAACGCGCGTCATCCTCGACTCCCTGGGCATGCGTGCCGTCCGCGACACAGGCCAGCAGCGCCTGCGCATCCAGCCCGAGCTGTTCAGCATAGGCCGAGTAGGCTTCCGTCCCCAGCCCAAGTTCCCCGGTGAAGAGCAGGTCGTGGAAGTCCCAGAATGCGTCCTGATCGCCGGCGCACTGAGCCGCCTGGGCGGCGAAGAACGAACTCTTGGCTGGTGACGGGGAAGTCGCGGTAGACGAAGCGGATCTTGTCCGGGTAGGCAGCCATGAGCTCCGGGAAAGTCTGCACGTGGAAGCGCTGGCAGAAGCCGCAGTTGAAGTCACTGAATTGGACGATCGTGATCGGAGCGTTGGTGGGTCCCAGGGAGGGGTCGCCCTCGGTGCCGATCTCGAAACGCCGGGGCTGGCCGGCGGCTGCCTTGGCCTTGGCGAGCTCGGCCGCGGCCTGACCCCAGGCCAGATAGCCGATGCCGATCCCCAGGGCGAATGCCGCCGGGATCAACGCCCAGACGATCCACTTGCGCCAAGCCTTGGACGGGGGCTTGTCCAGCGGATCCGTGCCTTCGATGGGGGAGGATGCGGGAGATTAAGTCATAGGGCGATTATATCAACCCGCCGCGCCCGGCCGGGCATGTACAATCAGCCCACGACCGACGGCGCAGGTGAGCGAGGGATGTACCCCCAGAAGCGGGCCATGCTGTGGATCAACCTGCTCGGCGGGACGGCGGTGCTGGGCAGCTACGCCTTCGGCCTGATGAGCCATCCTGGGGAAGGTGAGGCGTTGTGGGGAGGCGTGCCACCGGAGCTGCGCACCGTCTACACCACCGGCATGCTCCTGGCGGCGGCGGGCTACCTTGGCTTCACCTACTTCCTTCTGGTGCGATTGGATCCGGTTGAGGCGCGGATAGAGAGGCGCGCAGCTTTCCCGGCGTTCAACGGGCTGTACCTGGGTATTCTGGTCCCGTCCGCCCTCTGGATGCCGTTGACCTGGAGGATGATCGACCAGCCTTCCAGTGCGCTGTGGTTCGGAATCCGATTGGCCCTGGCGATCGTCGGCCTGGCGGCGCTGGGTATGGTGATCGCGTTCGAGCCTTGTGCACCCGAAGCACCCGAAGTGGGCGCACCGGCTGGCGCTGATCGGGAGCGTCGCCCTGGCGCTGCATACCGGGATGCTGGATGCACTCGTCTGGCCCGCTCTCTTCTCCACCTAGCCTTGGCTCGCCGGGCTGCGCGTTGGCGATCGGGCTGAGCCGAGCCGGGAGGCCCTCGCTGGTCTCGGAGCCTGGCGGCGTCCAGCCAGGCGTCGGCGATGGCCGGACAGGACAGCGTGGCTCGCACCTCAGGTGGGAACACATGGACAGGAAGGGACAAGCATGACCGACATCCATTCTCTGCTGCGGCAGCGCCGCTCATCGCAACTCTATGACCCCGATCGCCCGCTGAGTCCAGAGCAGATTGCCTCACTGCTCGAGGCCGCCCGCTGGGCGCCCTCCAGCGGCAACGGCCAGCCCTGGCAGTACCTCGTCTTCGATGATCGTGTGCCGGAGGCGCGCGAACTGGCGCGCGGCTGCCTCAACGAAGACAACCAGGCCTGGGCCGCCGCGGCACCGGTTCTCATCGCGGCGGTTTCCCACGATCTGCGCTCCAACGGCCGGCCGAACGCCAAGGCTCAACACGATCTCGGACTGGCGAACATGAGCCTGCTGCTGCAAGCGGTCGCGCTTGGGCTGAACTGCCGCCCGATGGGCGGCTTCGACGCGCAGCGGCTGCGTCAGCTGTTCCACATCCCACCAGACCATACTCCGACGGTGATGATCGCGGTTGGCTATCCGGGTCGGCCCGAAGACGTGCCGGAGTCGGTCCGGGCCAATGAGGGCCAGCCCAGAGAGAGACTACCCATTGAAGCGCTTGTCCATTGGGGGAGCTGGGGTCAGCCGGCGCCGTAGTTCGGTTCGGTCGACCGGGCGCCAGGCGGCGCGCAGTCTTCCAGCGGATGGTCGCAGGCGGGGGCAATTCCCCAGCGCGCCAGCCTCCCGCGATGAGCAGCGACCCAGCGGTAGGCGGCCTCTTCGGCCGTGTGCAGCGGCGCAATGCCGAGCGCCCGCCCGATCCACGGCCAGACGCCCCCAAACTCGAGCAGTGCTCGGTTGAACGCAGCGCTGGCGCGCAGCTTGCGGCCGCTCGCCAGGTCGATCAGCCACACCGCCGCATCCACCTGATCCTGGCTCAGCCCGAAGCGCAACAACATTCCCGGACGCTGGTTGGGGATCAAGCGCAGGCGGGCATGATGGTCACGCGCGCGCAGCCAGCACGCTGCCTGCGTGCAGATGCCACACCGGCCGTCGAACAGGATCACCAGCGATTGCCGGTCGTCGGCTGGAGGAGTGGGCTGGGGGCGCCAGGCCTGCCTGGGTTCCAACGGGACGGTCCTGGGCTCAGTCAGCAGGGACCGGCAGCGAGCTAGTCCCAGCCTGGCGGATGGCGTAGTCCGCGAATGTGCCTCGGGATTCGATCCGGTCGAACGTGGGGCGGTGGCTGTGGAAGTGGACGCGGACCGGGGAGTGGTCAAGTTCCGGCTGACTGGCGAACAATGGCAGGTCGCCTTGGCGGAAAGCCTGAAGGACCTGCTGCATATGCGTGAGCAGGATGCCGTTGCGCCACGCCGCCGATCCGAGGACAAGTCCGCCGCTGACGTGGCAATGTACGTCGACGGCGGGACCTCTCGGCGTGTCAATCCATTCGGCGAGCACCTCATCACGCATCAGGCGCGTGTACCACCCGGAGATCTGTTTGCGGTCGTAGTCCCTGGCGATCGTCAAGAACAGGTCACCCGTCCGATCGGAGTGGGTGAGGGTATAGCGGCGTGGCAACGCCAGCCGGCCGGCCTCCAGACCGGGCTGGAGGCGGACTTGCAGCCTGGCCGGGTCCAACCCGCTCATGCCGGAGTGTGCTGCGCGGGCTCGCTCGCCCCCTGCGGAGTGCGCTCGGCCAGCGGCGGCGCCGGGCGGGCGATCAACCGGAAGTAGGCATAGGGGAAGAGCACGGCCATCAGCAGAGCGGAGGCGATACCCGGAGCGGCGCTGCCCACCGACCCCAGCAGAAACCCGCCGAGCACGGGGGCGATCACCCGCGTCAGGCTCTCAACCGAGGTCGAGAGGCCGAGGATGCCGCCGATCTCTTCCGGGTAGACCGACTTGCTCAAGACGCTGTTAACGAGAGTATTGAGCGAGCCGCCGGCGATGGCTAATGGGAGGAAGGCGACCAACAGCCAACCTACGCTGGGGACCAGGGCCCACGCCAGGACCGCCAGGCCGAACAGTCCGATCATGAACACGATCAGTCGCGACTCGCGCCAGCGGGCGGTCATCACGCCGATCCCGACTCCCTGGACCAGGACGATGATGATGCCGATGTAGGTCAGGATGTAGCCGGTGGTCTGTGCGGTCAGGCCGAAACGCTGCTGCCCGTAGAGCGGAAAGACCGTCTGCATCATGGCGAACGACAGGCCGAACAGGAAACGCGTGACCAGCAGCGGGCTGACGCGCGGCAGGCGGAAGGCCTCCGTGAGAGCGGCCACGGTGAAGGCCGAGCGTGGCGCCTGGGCGCGAGCACGACGCTCCTCTTCCGGCAGGGACTCCGGCAGGGCGAAGTAGATGGAGAGCAGCGCGATCAGCGACATCGCCGCCGCGGCGAAGGCGGGGACGGAGTAGCCATACACGCTCAGCGTGCCGCCGACCGCCGGGCCGATGATGAAGCCCAGCCCGAAGGCCGCACCCAGGAAGCCCAGGGCGCGTGCTCGGCCCTGGTCGTCGGTGATGTCGGCGATGTAGGCCTGAGCTACCGAGATGTTGCCGCCAGTCAATCCATCCAGGATCCGGCTGAAGAACAGCACTCCCAGGATGGCCGACTCGACGGCAACCGACAGCCCAAGCCGGGTCAGCAACAAGGCCAGGGAGGTCCCGATCGGATCCGCCAGGGCCAGCAGCAGGAAGCCGACCAGCGTGCCCAGTACGCTGATCAGCAGGATCGGGCGACGGCCGTAGCGGTCGGACAGGCGGCCGAGGATCGGCGCACCGATCAGCTGCGCCGCGGCGTAGGAGGCCACCAGCAGTCCGACGACCGCGGGCGTCGCGCCGATAGGCGCTGGCATAGAACGGCAGCAGCGGCAGGATCAGGCTGAAGCCGAGCAGGTCGACAAAGACGATGATGAACAGCGTTCTCAGGCGGGGATCACGCATTCTGGCTCCGAGGCTGGGCGGGGTCACGCGGAGTCCCAGGCGAAGCACCGGATGGCCGGGAAGAAGCTTCTGCTTCGCGGCGAATGGCGTCGACCAGGCTGGAGAAGATCAGGCTGTGCAGCGGATACAGCCCAGTACCAGTACAGCAGGCCGAACAGACCGCGCGGCGCGAACAGGGCAGTCTGGGTCAGCTGACGCCGGCGAACCCGGCTCGACCTCGAACTGCAGCCAGGCTCGACCGGGGACTTTCATCTCGGCGCGCAGCCGCAGCAAGCGACTGGGCTCGGCGAGCTCGACCCGCCAGAAGTCGAGCGCGTCGCCTGGGCGCAGGTCGTGCGGATGACGCCGCCCGCGGCGCAGCCCGACGCCGCCCACCAGCCGATCGAGGGCGCCGCGCAGGCGCCAGGCCCAGTTGTAGGTCAGCCAGCCGCGCTCGCCGCCCAGGCTGCTGAGCGTGGCGTAGAGGAGCATCGGGTGTGGCCTCCACCGCCGTCTGGCGGCGCTCGAGGATCATGCCCTCGCGACTGGCCAATACCAGCGCCGGCCGGTCACCCTGGCTGCTGGCCAGGGCAGTCCATCCAGGTGGTGTCGATCTCGCCGCTCTCCAGGTTTGCCAGCGCCGCCTGCAGTGCAGCCGCATACCCGACGGGGCGGATGTGCGGAAACAGCTCGTCGGCGATGGGCTGGCGCACGACGACTTCGTTGCGCAGTCCCTCGATCAGCGGTGCGGCGATGTCGCTCGGGATGGGTGTGACCAGGTGCACCCAGTAGGAGGAAAGGCGCGGGGTGAGCACTGGGACGGGCACGAGCCAGCGCCGCAGGTGACGGGCCTCAGCATATCCGAGCATCATTCCGCCGTAGGTGGTGACATCGGTGCCGCCGATCTCGATCACCTTCCCGGCGCTGGCCGGGGTCTCGAGCGCCGCCACCAGATAGGCCAGCACATCGTCGACGGCGATCGGCTGGACGCGGGTGTACACCCAGCGCGGGCAGACCATCGCCGGCAGGCGTTCGGTGAGATCGCGGATCAGCTCGAAGGACAGGCTGCCGGCGCCGACGATGATCGCCGCCCGGAACTCGGTCACTGGGACGCCGGCCCGCGCCAGCATCTCCCCGGTCTCCTGCCTCGAGCGCAGGTGCTGCGATAAGTCGGCGTTGGGATCCCCCATCCCGCCGAGGTAGATCGATGCGCTCGACGCCCGCCTGGCGCGCCGCCTCGCCGAAATCAAGCGCCGCCTGGTGATCGCGTTCGTGGAAGGATCCACCGGCGCGCATGCTGTGGATCAGGTAGTAGGCGGCGCTGACGCCGGCCAACGCCTGCCGCAGCGTCTCCGGCTGGAGCACGTCGGCCTCGACCACCTCGACCTGGTCGAGCCACGCTCGCCGGGCCAGCCGACTGGCGTCGCGCACCATCACCCGCACCGGGTAGCCGGCCGCGAGCAGCGCCGGAACGAGTTCGTCCGCCGACGTAGCCTGTTGCACCACTGACCAGGACTGGCTTGGCGAGTGTCATGCTGGATGGCTGGCCGGTGCAGCCGGGGCGGAGGTCGGCCGCACGCGGCGGGCGATCCAGATGCCCAGGCCGAACAGCCCCGCCAGGACGAACACGACCAGGTACTCGATGATCGGGATGCGCACGATCTCGTTGAGCTTGGCCAGCCGCGCTCGCTGTAGACCCAGACCGCCGGCGCCGACGTACGGCGCCAGGATCGCCCCGCGCACCCGCCGCGGCTCCACCAACCCGTGCATCTGGGTGATCACGAAGATCGCCGCCGAAGCCGAAGGCGAACATCGGCCAGATGCCGTTGCCCTGCATCACCGCCACCAGCGTGCCGTGGATCAGCACCGCTCACCTCCTGCACCAGCGTCCAGCAGCGGTTGACGTGGACGCGGGTGAAGAACAGGCTGCCCTGCAGCAGGAGCAGGAACATGTAGAGGAAGCCGACCAGGTGGCCGGAGGTCGTTTTCCATCGGGTGGTACCAGAAGGTGTAGACGACCGCCCAGGCGAAGAAGTAGCCGTGATACTTGCGCGCCACGCGGATGATGCTCCTTCGAGAGCGGCAGCCTTCTTGCCCGAAGAACATCCCGCGGCGCGTTGTTCTCCATCAGCAGGATCCACACCAGCATCACGATCACCGAACCCTGCGAGGACCAGATCGACACATCCTGCGCCAGGCCGTCGTACCAGACGTGAGTCTGGACGAAGTGCAGCAGGATGAAGAAGGCGTTCGCGCCCAGGGCGATCACGTTGACCGGATGCAGCCCGGCGGTGTACTTGAGTTGCACGGGTCTGGGCGTAGTAGATCAAGCCCAAGAGCGTGAGCTGGTGGGCCAGGTAGAAGACCCAGGCGGTGGCACGCGGCCAGAAGGTGGGCTCGGGCAGCTTCCAGTAGTACCAGGAGGCGCCCGTGTCGGGGAGCAGAGCCACTCCCTCCAGCCGCTGGCCGGCCCAGGCGATCAGCCCGGTGAAGACCAGGCTGAAGGCAATGCCCAGCCACAGGGCGGTGTTGGAGGAAAGCGAGAAGGTTCGATGTGTCTGCATGCCGTGATTGTACCATGCAGCCGACCTATATGCATGGGTTTTGTCAAGATAAGTTCCAGGCAGGTGAGCGGAGCGGGGTGTGAGGGTGAGGCGGCGGGGTTCCGTGGCTGCCGATTGGCCGGTACACTTGCGGTCTGCGTGACGAATGGCGGGGGCAGAATGCCGAGAACGTATCGCCGCCTGTTCCGGGTGCGCCAGTACGAATGCGACCTGCACGGGCACGTCAACAACGCCAACTACCTGCGCTACATGCAGCAGGCGGCGACCGAGGCCTCGGCCGACGTGGGCTACGACCCGGCGCGCTATCGGGCATTGGGGACGCTGTGGCTGATCCGAGAAACCGGGATCGAGTACCTGCGGCCGGTCCGGCCGGAGCAGGTGCTGGAGGTTCGCACCTGGGTGGCCGACTTCCCGTCGCGTGGTGTCGCGCCGCCGCTATGCGATGACGGTCGACGGTCAGCCGGTGGCCGAGGCGTTCACCGATTGGGTGTACGTCGACCGGGCGACGCAGCTGCCGGTTCGCATCCCGGCGGAGATGGCCCTGGCGTTCATGCCGGAAGGCGGTGCCGGCGAAGCCGTGGAGCGGAAGGCCGATCGAGGCGCCCGCCCCGCCGGCGCAGCCGGTGCGCTTCGTCCACCATGTCGAGTGGGGCGACCTCGACAGCGCCGGGCACGTGAACAACGCCGTCTACCTCAACCTGCTTGAAGAATCCGGCATCCGCGCCGGCCAGGCGGCGGGCTGGGGCATGGAGCGGCTGGCCGAACAGGGATTGGCGGTGGTCGCGCGCTCGCACCGCATCCAGTACCTGCGCCCGGCGCTGCACGGCGACGAGCTAGAGATCACGACCTGGCTGTCGTCGGTGCGTCGGGTGAGCGCCCAGCGCCACTACGTCGTGAAACGCCTGAGCGACGACTCGGTCCTCGCCCGAGCGGAGACTCGGGTGGCGATCCTGCGGCGGGAGGACATGAGCCCCGCCGCCATGCCCGAAGTCATGCGGCAGGCCTTCGCGCCCCAGACGGCCTGAGCCCACTTTCGCCAGCTTGGCTGTTTCCCGATCGGCTCGCCGGCCTGCCGAGGCGGGCTTTGCCAGCGGCGTAGCCTTTCGGTCGGAATTCGGCCTGTGTCAGCCCCCCTGCCCAGGCAGATCTCCCACGAGCCGGTCGTCTGAGCGCATCCGCTCCCCCAGCGGTACTATAGGGTGACTAAAACGGTCTAATTTCACGCTAATTTCACGGGGGACGGCTATGCTGCTCTACACTACAAGGGGCTCACATGCCCAGGAGAAGGAGATCGCAATGAGACGTCGAATTCATCTGTTCGTGTTGGTTGCACTGGCCGCGGCGCTGGTGCTCAGTGCCTGCGGTGGCTCCGGCGGTGATGAGGCGCCCGCCACCAAGGCGGCGTCCGACCCCGCCGGGACCTCAGAGCCTGCGGTCTCGCTGGGCAGCAAGTCGTCCGCCGGGGCGGTGTCGTCAGTCGACGATGTCAAGAGCGCCACGGTCCAGATCCTGGCCGATGGCACGTACTCGTGCGCCCGGGGTTTCCATCCCGGACGCGAGCTGGTTTGGCTCGGGCTTCATCATTGATCCGTCCGGCATCGCGATCACGAACAACCACGTTGTCACCGGAGCGGCCAGGATGAAGGTCCTTGTGGGGGGACAGGACGAAGAGCTGAATGCCCGTGTCCTGGGTGTCTCGGAATGTTCTGACCTCGCGGTCATCGACATTGACGGTGATGGGTTCCCGTTTCTCGCATGGAGTGAGGCCCCGGTGGATGTGGGGCTTGACGTGTATGCGGCCGGCTTCTCCGGCGGGTGACCCGGAGTACACCTTGACTCGAGGAATCATCTCCAAGGCGCGTGCCGATGGGGACACGGGCTGGGCTTCGCTCGACTACGTCCTTGAGCATGACGCCAGCATCCATCCCGGCAGCTCCGGGGGACCGCTGGTGGATGAAGAGGGTCGCGTCGTTGGAGTCAACTATCGAGGAGACGAGCTTGAGCGGGGGAAGCCAGTTCTTCGCGATCGGGTGGGAGGAAGCGGAAGACGTGATCGCGCGCCTGCGGGAGGGCGAGGATGTTGGCTCGCTCGGCCTGAATGGCGAGACGTTCGTTGATGAGGAATCCGGATTCACCGGAATGTGGGTCGGCTCGGTCAAGTCGGGGTCGCCGATGGACGAGGCCGGCGTGCAGGCTGGGGACCTGATCTCGTCGATGGAGAACATCTCCCTCGGACGAGAGGGGACGATGGCCGAGTACTGCGACATCCTTGCGGGCCACTCCCCCGAAGACACCCTGGCGATTGAGATCATTCGCCTGGCGACCGGTGAGATGCTTACTGGCCAGATCAACGGCCGTGAGCTCGCGGTGAGCTCGGTCTTCGATCCCAACGTGCCCGACCCAGATGGGCCTGTCGACCCCGCTACGCGAAGGCTACGTCGACGTCTCGGACGCCTACGGCTCCATCGCCGTCGAGATCCCCGAGGCGTGGGCCGACACCGACGGCTCGGAATGGGTGGACGGCAATGACGTGATCGGCGCCTCGATCTCGGCTGCTCCCGATCTCGACGCCTACAACCGGACGTGGGACGCGCCGGGGATGTTCTTCGGCGTGTCGGACGACCTGGCCCGCCTCGGCGGCCACGTCCAGATCCTGGACGCCATCCGGCCGGATTACCTGGGCGACTGCAAGCTCGATAGCCGCTCGGACTACAACGACGGCTACTACCGCGGCAAGGCCGATCTGTTCAAGAATTGCGGTGGCCCGGGTGGCTCCCAGACCTTGGTCCTCTCGGCCGTCCCGACCGACAACTCGCAGGCCTTCACCATCCTGCTGATCGTGCAGATGGTCAATCCCGAGGACGAGGATATCGCTATCCACGCCTTGGACACCTTCCGAGTGATCGGTACACTGCCCTAAGCTCTTCGAGTCACGGACCGCATCCTTCGGGGTGGGAGGCCCCAGGCCTCCCACCCCGCGGAGCAACCCCACATGGACAGCCACGAAGATCGCTACTACTCCTACATGCTGCGCCTGTGGCTGGCCTACTCCAGTGAGGAAGCGAGTTGGCGGGCCTCACTGGAAGACCCGCGCACCGGCGAACGAACCGGCTTCGCCACAATGCGAGAGCTGTTTGGCTTCCTCGCCGAGCGCACCGGAGCATCCAACGTTTCGATGACGTCATCCGCCGAGAGTGCGGATTCAGGCCCTCAAGCCTAGGTCCGGAGGGGACGTGGCCACCACCCACAACTTGCCCCGGGATGGAACCGAAGGAGAGCGCGTGTCGCCGGAACGAACACAGTCCGAGTCAGGGCCCGAGAAGGTTGGCGGCGGAGGATGGGCCGAAGGACTCATCGCTGCAGCCATGGCGATCGTGCTCCTGGCAACCGCCGTCGCCGGCTGGCGCTCCAGCGATCTGGGCTCACACGCCGGAGATGCGGAACGCCTCGGGATGATCCAGTCGATCCAACAGCAGGACTTCCTCAACCTCGATTGGCAACTCGCCTACCAGGAAGCCGGGCATGCGCAGCGCTATCTCCTGGCGGAGGCCGAGGTACGGGCCATGGAGATCAGTGGCGATCCAGGGCTAGAGGCGCAGGCGGCGAACCAGCGCAAGTACGTGCTGGCGAATCTGGCTTTGCTCGGGGAGCCGCTGTCCTCCGATCCAGCCTACGCCCGCGCCGACGGTTCGCTCGACATCGCCCAGCGCTTTGCTGACTTGCAGGCCGAGAATGCCGACTTGGCGGCGCTCAATTCCGAAGGCGCCTTCACTCAGGCCGAGTACTACCAATCGCAGCAGCGCAGCACCTTCGTTGGCGCCGTGCTGCTGGCCCTGAGCCTGTTCTGGCTCGGCCTGGCGGAGATCACCCGCGGCAAGGCGCGCATCACCGGCCTGGTCATGGGCGTGCTGGTGTTCCTCTTCGGCGTGGCGTGGATTGCCGGCGCCGAAGTCCTTTGGGCGCTGGCGCGCTGGGTGGAAGTATGAACGCAGCTTCCCCCAACACCGAACGCTGGCGCAGCTTGGTCGTCTTCCTGACCATGGCCGCCACCGTCGCCGCAGCGATTATCGCCGGGCTGCAAGCGGATGCCGGCATCCGCTCACAAGTCGCCAACCGAGAATCTCAGGTGTACGCCCTGCTCGCCTCGGGTGAGATCTTCCGCCAGGGGATTCGCAGCGACTACGACCTGGGGACATTGGCCGACCTCACGCAGGACATGCAGGACAGTCTGTCGCTCGAGATCACCGGCCTCGAACAGGAAGCCGCAGGGGATCTCGACAGTGCGGCGCTTGCCCGGCAGCGGGCGGCAATGTTGCGGGCGCGCGTTGAGCGGGCACGGGCGCTCTCGTTCTTCTATACCGACCCCGCCCATGCCCCCGGGGAGCCCGATGCCCTGCCCAACCTCGAGGGGTATGTCGAGGCCTCCGCCGCTGAGGCCAACCGGCTGGTTGGGCTTCAGAATAAACAGGCCGACGAGTATCAGCGCTGGAGTCGCAAGGGCGATGCCTATGTCGCCGTGCTGGCGCTGCTCGCCATAGCTCTGTTCCTCTTCGGTCTGGCGCAGGCGGCGAGTGTCCGCACGCGACGGACCTTCACCGTGTTCGGCTCCGTCGTCCTGGCGGTATCGATCCTGTGGGCCCTTTCGATCCTGATCGACTAGCGTGCGGCGGCGAGAGTGCCGACGAGGCATGCCGAGGCGCAGGAAACTGAGTGAAGCGGCCCAGGCGCCAGCCGGCCACAGAAGGGATGCGACGTGATCCACAACGGCATACGGCCAAGGGTTAGCGTGTTAGGCACCACCAGGAGGATGTCGATGAATCTCACTCTGACCTGCCTGCTGGTCAGCGGCGCCTTGCTCCTGGCCGCCTGCTCCCCGCCAGCGGGAGCGCCGGCCGAATCGGAGGCTCCCTCACCCGCGGCTCTCGCGTCCGAAACCGTATCCGCGGCGGCCGTGCCTCCCACCGACGCCTCGACGCCATGGCCCTCCGCCACCCCTGCCCCGACCTCCCTCAACCCTGACGGACCCTACATCCTGTTCGAGGGCTTTGGCGGCCTGTGGCTTGCCAATCCGGATGGTTCGTTCCCGAAGCGGGTGTTCGATGAAGGGATCGGCAGTCCCTATCGCGATCTACACCACGCCGTATCGCCGGATGGAGAGCGACTGGCCCTGATCCGATCTTCAGACAGCGGCGCCGAACTGATAATCATCCATCTCCCGGATGGCAAAGTCGAAGCGACCATCCACCTGGTAGATCGGCCGGAGCCTGCAAACCAGCTGACCCCCCTGGGCCTGGCCTTCCATGCCATCAGCAACTACGACATGGTGGCCTGGCAGCCTAGTGATGGCCGGCTGCTGGCCTTCGTCGGTGCGATGCAGGGCGATACGGCGGACCTGTACATCTATGACACGCAAACCGCGGAAGTGACTCGCCTGACCGACGGCCCGTCCCAAGCTCTCGCGCCAACCTGGTCGCCGGATGGCAAGTATGTCCTTCATTTCGGGGGAAGCTGGGTCGAGCCGCTTGGCGGAGCGCTGATCGGCTACAACCGGCCGGATGGCGCCTGGGCCGTGCGCATCGCTGACGGCGCCATCATCACGCAACCCGGTAAGGACTACACGCACGCCAACTTCCTCGGCTGGATCGACGACAGCCACTACCTGATCTCGCACCTCGATGACGATTGCGCGGCGCGCAACATCGACTCGGTCGCCGTCGCCGATGGGAAGCGCGAGCGGGTGTTCGAGGGTTGCTTCGACGGTTATCAGGGGTTCTCCCCCGAGACCGGGGCCGTGCTTCTCTCCAGCTCCGTCTGCGACAACTGCCCGCTGGGGGAGGGGGCCTTCCTGCTCGTGCCGGGTGAAGCAGAGCCGCTGAAGATCTGGGATGAGCGGGCATGGGAGATCACCTATCTCCCGGAGAGCCGGGCCTTCGATGTGTACGAGCTGGGCGTGGTGACCGACGACGGCCTGCGCCTCGAGGTCCCGCCCGACACATCTGCCGTCGCCGTGTCCCGCCAGGGGTACGTCGCCTGGCTGGAGATGGTCGGCCAGCTCGAGTGGCAGGTCCAGGTCGGCCGGCCCGGCGAGGTGATGCAGGTGATCGATCTCCCCCTCGGGGCCCTGATCTGGGATCCGGTGGAGGGGACCACGCTGGTGGGCTCGACAGGCGGAATGGTATACGCCGCTTCGGCGCCGGACTTCGCCGTCCGCAGCGGTGGGTGAGCTCGGCGATGGGGCGGATCAGGCGATCTGGGTCCCGTGACCGAACCTGCCCTGCGCGACGTTGCGGGACGCCCGGCCGAGGCCACTCTGCCCATATCCTGAGAGCGTTCTCGACCTCTGCTACGCTCCTTGCCTGAGGGTGGGCCGGTCGGTCGCCCTGCAAGATGCATCCTTGCCAGGACCGCCAGAAGGGGGATCGCCGACTCGAAGGCTGACCAGCCTACTGCTGGCGCTCTAGATAGGCGCCCTCGCGACTGCCTTCCACTTCATTCTCACGTCACCTTGCGGGGTCACCTGACTCCGCCTAGAATTCGCCTCAGGGGCGGACTGCCGCAGCAGTGCGCAGTCCGGCGTATTCTCTTTGTCCTGCCCAACGTGTGCGGCGTGAGCGCTCCGCCTCAGAAGGCGCGGGGCGCTGGCAGCCTATTGGGCACAAGGTGGTAGCGTGCCACGGCTCGAACTGCGTCTATTGGGATCGCCGACGATCGATCTGGAGGGGGCGCCCGCCGAGGGCTTCGCCATCCAGAAGGCACGTGGCCTGCTGATCTACCTGGCGATCGAAGCGCGTCAGGCTCACACCCGCGAATCCCTGGTCGGTCTATTGTGGCCGGACGTGCCGGAGGCAGCTGCCCGCGCCAACTTGCGCCAGGCGCTGGCCAACCTGCGGGAGGCGATCGCCGATGAACAGGCGTCCCCGCCGTTCCTGAGCATCCGCCGCGATTCCCTCCAGTTCAAACCGGCTAGCGAAGCCTGGACCGATGTCGACGAGTTCAACGCCCTGCTGGACGCCTGTCAGGTCCACAGCCATCGGCACTCCGATCGCTGCGCCTCATGCGCCCGGCGGCGGGCGCGCGCCATCGAGCTCTACCGGGGTGACTTCTTGGCGGGCTTCCATCTGCGCGAAGCCGATCCATTCGAGGAGTGGTCAGCCATCCAGCGCGAGCGAATGCGGCGGCGCGTAACTGCCGCCCTCGCCCGCCAGGCCACCTACCATGAGGTCACCGACGACCGGGAGCAAGCGTTGGCCATGGTTGACCGGCAGCTGGAGCTCGATCCGTGGATGGAGGAAGCGCACCGCGAGCGGATGCGGCTGCTGGCGTTGGCCGGACGGCGCAGCGAGGCGCTGGCCCAGTTCGAGGTTTGCCGGCGTGTGTTGCATGAGGAGCTCGGTGCAGCGCCGTCGTCCGAGACGGTTCGCCTGCACGCCCGCATCCGGGAGGCGGGTGATGAAGGGCTGGCCGAGCCGAGCGTTGCGCGGCCGGAGAGCCTGCCCCAGCCCTCCACGCCCTTTGTCGGAAGAGCGCGCGAACTCGCCGAGCTGATGGATTTGCTGGAAGACCCTGGCCACCGGCTGATCACAGTGATGGGCGGTGGAGGCGTCGGTAAGTCGCGCCTGGCGCTGGAGGCGGCCCGAGAGGTGCGCAGCGCCTTCGGTGATCAAGTGGCCTTCGTTCGCCTGGAAGCGCTGGGCAGCGCTGCCCAGTTGCCGTCAGCCATCCTGTCGGTGCTGGGCCCTGGGTATGCCGGCCCCGGCGACCCAATGGATGGCCTGCTCGACAGCCTGCGCGAGCGCGAGGTGCTGCTGGTGCTGGACAGCCCGGAAGGGCTGTTGCCTGCCGTGCGCGGCGCGGTGACCTTGATCCTCGACCTCGCCCCGCGCGTGGCGGTGCTGGTCACCTCTGTCGAGCGTCTCGGCTTGCAGGCTGAGGTGTGCTATGCACTGGAAGGGCTGGAGGTGGCGGCCGAGGATTTGCCAGCCGAGGCCGTAGCCTTGTTTCTGGAGCGGGCCCGGCGGATCCAGCGCCAGGTCGGGGCCGGCGAGGGGGAGATGCAGGACATCCAGCGCATCTGCCGCCTGGTGGAGGGAATCCCGCTGGCCATCGAGCTGGCAGCGTCGGCCGTGGACCGGCGCAGCTGCCGTGAAATCGCCGACGAGCTGGAGGCGGACATCGCCGGCCTGACCTCCCGTCATCACGACTTGCCGGACCGCCATCGCAGCCTGGCGGCGGCGCTGGAGTTCTCCTGGAGCCGGTTGGGCGAGAAGCAGCGCGAGATCCTCTGCGGGCTGTCGGTCTTCCGCGGCGGATGGGATGTCAGGGCGGCCGGCTGCGTGGCTTCCGCCGAGCAGGCCGACCTGATGGCCCTGGTCGACCGATCGTTGATCCGCCAGGATCAGTCTGGCCGGTTTGCCTTTCACGCCTTGATGCAGGAACATGCCTCGGCACAATTGATGGTCGGCGGCGAGGCTACGAACGCTCAACGCCGCCACCTGGACTGTTTCAGCGAACTGGCCGCACAGGCTGAGCCGAAGCTCCTTGGGCCAGAACAGATCGAGTGGCTGCCGCGCGTGGATGCCGAGTTGGCCAACTTGCGCCAGGCGCTGAGCTGGGCGATGGAGTATGGCGAGCTAGAGGCCGCCGCCCGCCTGTGCCTGTCTCTGGCGCGCTACTGGATGATCCGCGGCTTGCTGGCCGAAGGCCAGCAGACGCTCGAACGGCTGCTCACCCTGGCGGGGCCCGTTCCGGCCGAGCTGCGGGTGCGGCTGTTCAATCGGGCTGGGATCTTGGCGGCCATGCTGCGCCGCTTTGACGAGGCCGAGCCCCACCTGCGCGCCAGTGTGGACCTGGCGCGCCAGCAAGGCGACACGCAGGGCGAAGCGATGTCGCTGAACAGCCTGGGAGCGATGTCGATCGAGCGCGGCGACTACGCCGCCGCGCGGCGCTATCTTCGAGTTGTGCCTGCCGGCCTGGAAGCAGCTGGACAATGCCAATGGCCTGGCGTCCACGCTGAACAACTTGGGCGCGGTGGCGCTGCTCGCCGGTGAGCAAGCCACCGCCCGCCAGCGCTTCGAGGAAAGTCTGCCGCTCTTCCGCGAGTTGGGGGACCGGCGCATGATCGCCGGCGTGCTGTACAACCTGGGGGATCTCTGCCTGCAGCAGGGGGATGTCGACGGGGCGCGGCGCGACCTGCGCGAGAGCCTGGAGCTGCGCCATCAAATCGGCGAGGTGGCGGGTGTGGCCGAAGCGCTGGAGGGGTTTGGCCGCCTGAGCGTCGCCGAAGGCAAGCCAGCAGATGCGGCCAGGCTGTTGGGAGCGGCGTCGAAGATGCGCGAGACAGTCGGCGCGCCCCTGGCGCCGGTCAATCAGGCCGAGTACGACCGCGCCGTCGAGCGGGCCCGCCAACTGTTGGGGGAAGAGGCCTACCATAGCGCCTGGCGCGCAGGGAGCGAGCTCGCGCCCGAGCAGGCCGTCGGCTTGACCCAGGCTGTCTGACCTTCGCCGGCATCGTCTGCGTCCTCCTATCCCCTGTCAGGCTGGTTCCCGCCAGCAGGATCCCATCCCTTCCCCTCACCGCCCAAATCTGCATCTCCCCAAGCAGCCTGCCGAAAAACGCCCTGGCTTCGTCCAGCCCTCTCCCCCAGCCGCCCCGTACATGAGCCGACATCCGCGAGTATTCGGGTCCCGTCGGGGAGGGGGTGGCAGTTCCTAGGGGCAGGAGGAGCTTGGCTCCCCCCACCCCCGCGGACCTTGGACCCCTTCTCCGCCACGATTTCGCGTGGTACCCGTGCGCCTCCCTCGGTGAGGGGGTCAGGTCGATAGTCCGTTCCATTACATACTCTCAGGCCGCCACCCAGGGACCCCCGCTCCGCCCAGCGCGGGGGATCTCGAGCGAGTCGTGCAGCTTCGAGCCCATTTCACGCTGGTTTCACGCTGAAACCGTACAATGGCTATCAGATATAGCGACTTATGACCATCCAGTGCGGGCGGGAGAGCGCTCGCTGGATGAATCCGCATCAACCGAGGTCATGGACATGAACCGCACTGTTGCCCAGCGTTGGATCGTAACCCTGGTTGTCATGAGCCTGTTCTTGGGCGCCTGCGGCGCTGGTAGCTCGGCCGAGGCGCCCGAGGCTGCCGCAGGGGCCGAGGAAGTGCCTATCGCCGGCGAAGAACCGACCGCGCCTTCGTCGGCCAGCGAGGGCCCCTTGACGGCCACCGCCGACTCGGCGATCAGCGTCCAGCTCGAGTGGAAGCCAATCGACGGCGCCACGGGTTACGACGTCGAGTTCAGCATGGGCGGAGGCGAACGGATGCTGCTCGCCACCCTGGACAGCGCGGCAACCGCGTTCGAGGACTTCGGCGTCCCGGAGGGAGAACCACTGACCTATCACCTGACGGCGCAGGGCACGGGCGCGACGTACTCGGTGACTGTGGCGACCGAGGTCGCCCCGGCCAATCCGTACACGGTCGAGCCGGTGCTCGAGATGGGAGGGCTTCCCTTCCAGGGCTTGGACCCGGCCACGTTCGACTTCGAGAACTTCGATCCCTCCACCTTCGATCCATCGATGTTCGAGGAACTCGATCCCATGGCCCTCCTGCAACCTCCCGGTACTGGGGCGGACATCGGGCCAGACGGTGGCGAGCTGGCAGTTGAGTCCGCCAGCGGGGCTCGCTACACGCTCGTCCTCCCGGCGGGTGCGCTCGACGAGCTGACCCATATCCGAATGACCCCCGTTGAATCCCTGGGAGGGTATCCGTTCAGCGGTGAGGTCTACGGCGCGGTGCTGATCGAGCCGGCGGGACTGGAACTCAACCAGCTTGCCACGCTGGTCATTGAGCCTTCCGCCGAAGCATCCAACGCACCGGAAGCCGATGCCCTGGTGGACATTGCATTTGCCTTTGGAGTGCAGGGAGAGAACTTCCACCTGACGCCCTTCGCTGCGGGGGAAGGGATCGCCAGCCTGGGCTCCCATGCCAAGCTGGCCCGGCCCGCCGCCTTTGGCCCCCTGGGGGGAATCAAGATGTCAGAGCTGCAGCCTCAGGGCGCCGGCCAGGCGAAGCCCGAAGAGGTGCGCCAGTTCGCGAAGAAGAATACGCCCGGCGGCGGTGCCCGGCGCGCCGCCCAGAAGCTGGCGGCGGCTCAGGCGCAGGATGAGGAACTCGCAGAAATCTATTCGGCCCAACAAAGACAGACGCGGGCCCAGGCAAATGCGGCGCGCACCTGCAAGCAGATCATCGCCGCCTTCCGGGCCTACCAGGCCCTGATGGCGGGCGCCAGCCGGGGCGAGCCTGGATACAACAGCCAGACGCTGGCCGATCTGGCGTCCAAGGCCAAGTCCGTCCTTGCTCGGGAGAACCAGAAGTGCCTGAAGCCCGATGACTGCGCCAAGGCCCTGGCCCAGGTCCTTGCCAGCGCCGGCGAGAAGAGCCCGATCAACGAATGTCAACTGGAGCTGCGAATGGAGTCGTACTTGAAATACCAGACCGAAAAGCGCGGCACCGGTGAGGTCTTCGTCAAGGCGACCATCCCGCTGACCTGGGCGTACGAGGCCTCAGGTGAGGAGGGCGAGAACATGGCCTACCTCAAGGGAAAGGGCAATGTGGCCTACGTCGATCTCTCGGTCGATGGCTACAAGTGCACCGTCACCTTCCGCTCGCGGCCGGCCGGAAGCACGAAGTTCTTCGTGCATAGGCTGCTGCCGCGCTTCAACGACACGGGGGAGGATTCCGCATTGGTCGAGGACTTCGAGATGCTGGATTGGGTGATCTGGGCTGTGCAGAACGACTTCAAGGCACGGTGTCCCTCTGGAGCCCAGCAGACGGTCCTGGCGGAGGTCGGAGGAGGGGGTTGCGATTTCTGGTGCATGGCCTTCGGAGCGGCGCGTATGGACTCTCCCTTCCCCGATGATTGGACCATCCTCAGCCAGGGAGAGTTTGTAGGGGTTATTGCGACAAAGGAGTATCGCCGGCTGATCCCCTCTCCAGTGGGGAAGGGGGGTCTCACCGAGAACACCGTCTTCAAGCTGGTGCGCGTCCGGTAGGCCCGGTGACATCCGCTTCGCCTGCCTTGGACTTGCGGGGCGGTGGATTGTGCACTGCCTTATGGAATGCGCCAGCCTCGCCCCCCAGCGGCGCTGCTGGGTTGCGATGGAACTACGGCGTCCAGCTGAGCCCGCCGAGGCGTCCTGGATCGGCGCACCGATGGTCTCCCAGGGCAAGGCGTTCGATGCCAAGCGCTGGCGGGTGATCGATGCGGAGCCGGTGTTAAGCAAGGAGCTGCAGGGCGGGAGCCAGATGGACGGGCGCGTGTTCGAGGGGGCTGAGCTCAGCCGGATCCATCGGCCCGGGAGGTAGGCCGGAGGTCGAACTGCGCAATTGGGCGGCACCCTGTGCGGCGCCGGGGTGGAGTGCGATGCGGACCTCCCAGCGGGATGGGCCGGTGACGACAAGCGGCAACCCACGCCTGCAGGCTCCCGGTCGCTGTGCAGCGCGACCTTCATCGGCGTGCCCGCCGACCATGCGGGGAAGAGTTCGACAACCACGAAGAAGGGGCAGGTGGATGCGGGAGACGGTATTGTCACCGCACTGTCGGACCGTTATAATGCGGTTATGGGCGGTTAGCTCAGTTGGTTAGAGCGTTGCGTTGACATCGCAAAGGTCGTAGGTTCAAGTCCTATACCGCCCACCACAGCCGCCGGGGAGACCCGGCGGCTTCGGTTTTCAGCCGATGCAATCCGGAGCGGTGGTGGGGAGCACTGGCCCGCACTCCTGGATCAGCCGGCACTTGGAGCCGGTCGAGGGCAGGGCTCCATCCTGGCCAATTCTGCTGCTCGACCACGGTCCGCCTGGTGAGAGTCTCCAGAGGGCGATGCCCCTCGGATGCATCCGTCTCCCGGCGTGGGGATGCTGGGTCTGGCGGGAAAGACCGGCGCTCTGCCGGCGGCTACTCTGACACCGATGGCGCGCGTCCGCTTGGCATCGGCTTCCGCAGCATCGACCAGATTCGAGCGCCGGTGACTTCCCCTTCATGAACGACGAGGAAGCCCCAACGGCTGTAGAACGCAACGTTGAATTCCGTCTCCGTTTCGAGGTAGCAGGGGCATGCATCGGCATCGGCGCGCGCCAGCCCGTGCGCCAGCAGGGACCGGCCGATCCCCTGTCCCTGCCGCTCCGGCTCGACGCCGAGCGCCCACAGATACCAGTGCGGCTTGGGCATGTGTTGGCGGCGGATGCGATCGGTGACGGAAACCATCTCCAGAAACCGCTTGCGGCTGTCCGCCGGGAACTGCATCATCGCCCGCGGCAGCGCCAGACCGGTGCGAACCATCCGCCACAAGCCGAGGTCAGCGTTGCCGGGGGCGAGCCAGCAGGCAATCCCGGCGATATCCGGCGTGGTGTCGACCACGCCGTAGCGGCTCGAGGTCTTGATCAGCGCCGACCACAGTGCCTGTAGGGATCGCCGGCGGTCTTCGATCTCCGGGAATCAACGCCCGATAGCAGAGGGTCGTCCAGGAAGGCCGATGTCAGCACCTCCACCGCCCGCGCCCGACCCGTGGTGGGAAGGCGCAGACACTTCGGTCGGAGATGCGCCGGATGGGAGCAGGGAACAGGGAGCGAATGGGGACATGTGGCGCACTCCGGGTAGGGTCTGGCGGAAGCCGTAGCCCGGACGACCGGGACAGCCAGCCTTCCGCTGATCCAGTCTAGCAGACTTCCGCCGCTGGGGTCCCGGGGCGCCAGGTCCGCTGGTTGGCGGCCGAGATCCGGAATGTCAGCCTGGGTCAGGCGGAAGGGTGTCACTTGGGCGCATCGGCCGCACAACCGCCACGAGAGATGGGCGTATAGTAGACGTACGCGCCCTGGCCCAGGCGGGCGCGAGCTGTTCCATCTGCAGGGTCAAGCCATGGACACAACCAACGAGAAGATCATCGACCTGCGCCAGGTCTTCAAGGCCTACGAAACCGAGGCCGGAAGCGTGATGGTGCTGAAGGACATCAACCTGGAAGTCGATCCGGGTGAGTTCGTCAGCATCGTCGGGCCTTCAGGCTCCGGCAAGTCGACGCTGCTCAACATGATCACGGGGATCGACGCTCCCACCGATGGCGAGGTGCATGTCGCCGGGCACCCGATCCACGGCCTGAACGAGAACGACCTCGCCCGCTGGCGCGGCCGTCAGGTCGGCGTCGTCTTTCAATTCTTCCAGCTGCTCCCGACGCTGACCGTGCTGGAGAACGTCATCCTGCCGATGGACTTCTGCAACGTGTATGCACGCGGAGAGCGCGAGGAGCGGGCGATGCACTGGTTGGAGCGGGTGGGGATCCCCGAGCAGGCGCACAAGCTCCCCAGCCAGCTGAGTGGCGGCCAGCAGCAGCGAGCGGCGATTGCCCGGGCGCTGGCCAACGACCCGCCGCTGGTCGTCGCCGATGAGCCGACCGGCAACCTCGAATTCGAAGACGGCGCGCGAGGTCTTCGATCTGTTCGACGCCCTCGACAGCGAAGGCAAGACCATGGTGGTTGTAACGCACGACAAGGCGCTCAGCGAGCGCGCGGAGCGCGTCCTGCACTTGTTCGATGGCCGGATCTCGAAGGATGAGGATCTGAACGGAGCCTACACCCGGTGAGCGTGATCTGGCGCAAGGTCCTGCGCGACCTGTGGATGAACCGGCTGCGTACGCTGCTGGTCGTGCTGGCCACGACCGTCGGCGTGTTTGCGCTGGGGCTGGTCTTTGGTCTGTCGGGGCTGATGCGGGCGCGCATGACCGAAAGCCATCTGGCGAGCCGCTTCCCGAACGTCATCCTCTACACCGATCCCTTCGAGCAGGCCTTCGTCGAGTCGATGCGTCAAGAGCGGGGCGTGGCCGAAGCCGAGGGAGAGGACTACAGCACCATCCGCTGGAGGCTGGCGGGGGAGGAGGAATGGCGCGACGGGGTCCTGTATGCCAAGCAGGACTACACGGAGCAGTCGGTCGATCTGTTCGAGCTGCTCGATGGATACTGGCCTGGGCACCACGCCGCTGGCTCAACCGCCAATGACGTGGTGGCCGTCGAGCGCCAATCCTCGGTCTACTTCGACATCCCCACGGATGCGACGATCGAGATCGACGCCGTCGGCAAGCTGCGCCGCCTGCCAATCGTCGGCCTGGTGCGCAATTCGCGCGTGTTCCCGCCGCAGTTCGGGGGCGATCCGGTCTTCTACACCACGCTGGAGACGGCGGCGCGCATCCACGGCCGGGATGCCGGCTTCTCGATGCTGGCCTTGCGGCTGGACTCGGCTGAGAGCGCCCGCGTGCCCTGGGCGGACGAAAAGGAAGCAGGAACCTACTATACCGACCGCGTCGAGAAGCAGGGTTTCACGGTCTGGTACGCTGAGACCTTCAAGTCGGACGTGCACTGGTTCCAATCCTCGATGGATGGCGTGCTGCTGATCCTGTCGGTGGTGGGATTGCTCTCGTTGGGCCTCAGCGGTTTCCTGATTGCCAACATCATGAACGCCACCGTGAGCCAGCAGGTGTGGCAGATCGGGGTGATGAAAGCCATCGGGGCGACACGGGCGCGTGTGGTGCGGGTCTACCTGGCGACGGCGCTGTTCTACGGCCTTCTTGCGCTCGTGTTCTCCATTCCCCTGGCGGCGGTGGTTGCCATGAGCCTGGCTTCCCTGTTGCTCGATCTGCTCAACATCCCGGTGGGCGCGATGCGAATCATTCCGCAGGCAGTCGCCCTGCAATTGGTGATGGCTCTGGTCGTCCCGGTGGTGGCGGCGTTGATCCCGGCCTACAGCGGCTCGCGCCTTCGCGTCGCCCGCGCCCTGAGCACGTACGGCATCGGCGGACGGTTCGGATCGAACTGGCTCGACCGGCTCGTGGGACGGGTGAAGGGGTTGCCGCGGCCGCTGGCGCTCAGTCTGCGCAACACCTTCCGGCGCAAGACGCGCCTGG
Source organism: uncultured Chloroflexia bacterium (assembly GCA_963789825.1). Classification (GTDB taxonomy): domain Bacteria; phylum Chloroflexota; class Anaerolineae; order Anaerolineales; family E44-bin32; genus PFL42. Next base: position 26,330 of record CAWBME010000011.1, on the reverse strand, counting down.
CGCTGACGATGATCTCGCTGGTGCTCGCCGGCCTCACCTTCATGATGGTGATGAGTTTGAAGGCCTCCGCCGACGGCACGATCGACGTGCTGCTGAAGGGCCTGGGCTTCGACGTGCTGGTGGTGTTCGATCGGCCGCTTCACGTCGGCCGGCTGGAGCAAATCGCGAACGACATTCCTGGCGTCGATCGGGCAGAGGTCTGGGCGCAGATCCCCGTGGAACTGGAGACCAAAATCGGCGAGCCGCGTCAGGTGTTCATCTGGGGCGTGCCGGGGGACTCCGAGCTGTTCGCGCCGCGCATCGTCGCCGGGCGCAGCCTGCGGCCTGACGATTGGAACGCACTCGTGCTCAACGTGAACATCGCCGAGAAGGAAGGGATCGAGGTCGGCGACAAGATCCAGCTGACCGTCGGTGAGCGGGAGGTCACCTGGGAAGTCGTTGGGCTGATGCTCAAGATCGGCAATGAGATCACCGACAACTTCGTGCCCTTCGAGGCGCTGGCGCGGGTGGCGCGCAGCGCCGGACGCGGTGGGCTGCTGATGGTGCGGGGGGAGGAGGACAGCCCGCAGGCGCGCGCCCGCTTGATGGAGGATCTGAAGGCGACCTACACGGCCGAGCACATGGAGCCAGCCACGCTCCAAAGTGCCGACGAAACGCGTGCCCAGTCTGAAGCCCAGTTCAACATCATCGTCTACCTGCTGCTGGCGATGGCCATCCTGGCGGCGAGCGTGGGCGCGGTCGGGCTGCTGAGCACGTTCTCGATCAACGTCTACGAGCGGCGTCGCGAGATCGGCGTGATGCGCGCCATCGGCGCCACCTCGAAGGCAGTGTCCGGGATCTACATTGCCGAAGGGATCATCGTCGGTGTGATGAGCTGGCTGCTGGCTGCCCCGCTCAGCTATCTGGCCTCCAAGTTCTTCAGCGATGCCGTGGGCATGGCAACCATGGAAGCCCCGCTCGAGTTTCGCTACTCGATCACTGGCCTGTTGGGCTGGCTGGCGCTGGTGGCCGTGATCGGCGCCGTGGCCAGCCTGTGGCCGGCGCGCAGCGCCACCCGGGTGAGCGTGCGTGAGGCGCTGTCCTACGAATAGGCGCAGCGGGAGCAGGTGTTTGACAGGCGCCTGCCCGGCGTTATAATCTGCGCACAATTCAGCACGAGGCGCAAGGACCGGGACGAGTAGCCGGACGGCGCACCGCCAGGGAGAGGGGATCGAGGACTGCAAGTCCCCTTCGGTGGCGAGTCGGCAAAAACCCCCCGTGAGCGTGATCCCGAACGGCCCTCGGGCTGAGTAGGGTGATCGGTTCGGCCCCGTTACCGGCCGTCCGAGAGGGTCCCGTCCGGGACCAATCTGGGTGGAACCGCGAGGCTTACGGCCCACGCCCCAGTCGGCGTGGGCTCGTTGTTTGTCAGGAGGTCAAGATGAGTTTGCCGCAGGAGAGATACGAGGAGTCCGAGCTCTACCGGATCCGTCATTCTGCCTCGCACGTGATGGCCCAGGCGGTGATGGAGATGTTCCCCGGCCAGGCCAAGATCGCTATCGGCCCGCCCATCGCCGAGGGGTTCTACTACGACTTCGACCTGCCGCGCAGCCTGACGCCGGAAGACCTGGAGGCGATCGAGCGCCGCATGCGCCAGATCATCCAGGGGGACTTCCGCTTCGAGCGCCAGGCGCTGGGCGCCGACGAGGCCAAGCAGCTGTACGCCGACCAACCCTACAAGATCGAGCTGATCGAAGGCCTGGAGAAGGGCGGCACCGACGAGTATGGCAATGAGATTGCCGAGAGGCCGGAGATCTCGATCTACCGCCACGACACCTTCACCGATCTGTGCCGCGGGCCGCACGTCGAGCGCACTGGCCAGATCAACCCCGATGCCGTCAAGCTGACCAGCATCGCTGGCGCCTATTGGCGCGGCGATGAGAACAAGCCCATGCTGCAGCGCATCTACGGCACGGCCTGGAGGACGGCCGAGGAGCTCGAACAGTACCTGTGGCGTCAGGAGGAGGCCAAGAAGCGCGATCATCGCCGCCTGGGCAAGGAGCTGGAGATCTTCACCTTCGACGACGAGGTCGGCCCCGGCCTCCCGCTCTGGCTGCCGAACGGCGCCATCCTGATCGAGGAGTTGGAACGCCTGGCCAAGCAAATGGAGCTGCGCGCCGGCTACGACCGGGTGCGCACACCGATCCTCTCCAAGGAGGACCTGTTCATCCACAGCGGCCACCTGCCGTACTACGCCGAGAGCATGTACCCGCCGATGGAGCTGGAAGGCGAGCGCTACTACGTCAAGCCGATGAACTGCCCGATGCATCACAAGATCTACGCCAGCAAGCCACGCTCCTACCGTGACTTGCCGCTGCGCCTGGCCGAGTATGGCACCTGCTATCGCTATGAGAAAAGTGGCGAGCTGTTCGGCCTGATGCGGGTACGCTCGATGCAGATGAACGACGCCCACATCTACTGCGCCGAGGAGCAGTTCGACCAGGAGTTCATGGCCGTCATCGATCTGTACATCGAGTACTTCAAGATCTTCAACATCGACAAGTACGTCATGCGCTTCAGCACGCACCACAAGTCGGGTCTGGGCAAGAAGTACGTCGACAACGAGCGCTTGTGGCTGAAGAGCGAAGACATGGTGCGCCGGGCGATGCAGGGCGGCGGCGTGCCGTTCGTCGAGGTGGCCGATGAAGCCGCCTTCTATGGCCCGAAGGTCGATGTCCAGGTCTGGAGCGCTACCGGGCGCGAGTTCTCGCTGGCCACCAACCAGGTCGATTTCGCCCAGCCGGCGCGCTTCAATTTGACCTTCATTAACCGGGAGGGGCAGGAGGAGATGCCGCTGGTGATCCACCGCGCCCCGCTCAGCACACATGAGCGCATGATCGGTTTCCTGATCGAACACTACGCCGGCGCCTTCCCGGTCTGGCTGGCGCCGGTGCAAGCGGTGGTGATCCCCATCGCCGACCGGCACACCGCGTATGCCGAGGCGGTGGCCAAGCAGCTGCGGGAGCAGGAAGTGCGAGTGGAGGTCGATGCGCGCGGCGAGCGCATGAATGCCAAGATCCGTGACGCTCAGCTGCGCAAGGTGCCCTACATGCTCGTCGTGGGCGACAAGGAGGCCGAACAGGGGAACGTCGCCCTGCGGCTGCGCAACGGCGACAATCCCGGGCCAACGCCTTTGGCCGACTTCCTGGCCCGCGCCCGGCAGGAGATCGCAACCAAAGCCGCCTGGTGACCAGCGGGGGATCGGCAGGGCTTGGAAACCGGCACGGTCGTATTCTGGCCTCTTTCCCCTCCGCCAGCGTTGAAACGCTTCGCAGGCGCCTGAGACTTCGCCGGGGGAGGGGTTGATCGTTGTGGGCGGTGGCAGCAACCTAGCTCCACCCTTCCCCACCATCGCCGTGCACCCTGGGCACGACGCTCGCTGGGGATCTCCCGATTGCGCTCAGGTTCCCTCCAAAGGGAAGGGGGAAGCCCAGATACTTGCAGGGAGCCCGAACCGATCCCGTGGGCCCGACTTGGTCAGTTCTGACTGGATGGGGAAACGCAGATAAGGGTTCGATGAGACCACGCGGCGATCGGCTCAGCAGGCCCCCCTCGACCGCGTATAATCTCGGCCACGCATGAGGCCTTCGATGTCATCCCGGATAACGTGGTTCGCCCTGGCGCTGTCGATGATGGCGGTATTCCTTCCCACAGGGTTGGCGCAGGCCGCCAAGCCCGCGGGGGATTCGGTCTTGTGCTCGCCGCAGCTGCAGCTGCGCCACCCAGAATACTGTCCACCTACCGGTCCGGGAGGGCGCCTGGTCGAGATGACCGAGGCCGGGACCTATCCTCCCAAGCCGCTGCACTTCGACCGGCTCGATCCCAACCTGTCTTACCTGCCGTACTCCTATCGGCGAGTCTCCGACAAGGGGGCCAGGCTGTATGGCTCGGTGGAGGACGCGCTGAACGAGTCCGGCGCGATCAACTCGATTGAACCCGGCTTCGTGTATGTCTCCTGGCTCGAGTGCACCGAGGAACAGGGGAAAGCGATCTACATGGTGGCGCCGGGCGTGTATATGCGCGGCGGCGAACTCCTGCGGCGAGATCGGCCTGCCCGACTTCCGCGGGCTGGCCTTCAGCCGCACCCCGGAGCGTCCGTTCGGCTGGATCGTCAGCACGGTTGAGCCTACCCTTACTCCCGGATACAACGAACCCAAGACCGGAAAAACGCGCTACCGGCCGGAGTTGGTCCAGATCTACGAAAGTCAGGAGGTCGAGGGTGCCACCTGGTATCGCATCGGACCAGACGAATGGGTGGCGGACAACTTGCTGGCCATCGTCACCCCTGACCCGCAGCGCCCCGAAGGCATTCCCGAGGACCGCTGGATCGACATCAATCTCTACGAACAGACGCTGACCGTCTACGACCAGGGTGAGTTGGTCTTCGCCACGATGGCCTCGACCGGCCTTCCGGGTTGGTGGACGCAGCCGGGGGTCTTCCAGGTGTACGCCCGGTTGGAGAACGATGACATGAGCGGCGCCTTCGCCGCTGACCGCTCCGACTACTACCTGCTGGAGGACGTCCCGTGGGTGTTGTACTACGACAAGGCGCGCGCCATGCACGGCGCGTACTGGCACAACGGGTACGGCCTGCCCCGCTCGCATGGGTGTGTCAATCTCTCGCCGACGGATGCCCACTGGCTGTATGACTTTGCTCAAGAGGGCACGTGGGTGCATGCCTGGGATCCCTCGGGCAAGACGCCCACCGACGCTGAGTTCTACAGTGACGGCGGCGCCTGACTTGGCTCCGCACCATCTGCCTAGGACTTAAGTACTGGTGGAGGCGTGTGTGACGCTTCCTAGAATGGTGATGAAACAGCTTCCGACGTAACTCCCTGTTGAGGTGGTGTCATGTATGCGGAGAATGAACTGCTGTTCCCGGCCCAGGTCATCCCCCAGCTGCGGCAGTCGCGCGGCGAGGAGTGGCAAGATCTGGTGGATCAGGTGACGCAGCTGCCAGAGGACCATCCCCAGAGCCTGGGTTTCGCGCTGATGATGGTCCGGCTGAATGGATGTCTGTCGTGTGAGACCGACTCCTACCGGGCGATGCGGGGCTGCCTGTCCTGCGCCCGCCAGGTGCTGCACCGGCACAAGGGGAATGACTCTTCGCTGGTCCTGCGCTATCAAAGGGCTGTCGAGGAAGTCTCAGGCTACCTCGACGATATGGCGCTGCCGCAGGTGGTCGCGCGCCCCTCGCAGGCGCGTGCAGCCTGAGCCGATTGACGTCCAGTAGCCATTGGCGGGGGTGCGCTGAGCACCCCCGCCGTGTTTGCAGCCGACGGCGAGCGCGCCCGACGTGATAAACTAGCCGCCGCGCCCCCCAAGCGGCCGGGCTCCGGCCATCGGCGGCTGATTGCCGGCATCGAGCCCGGGCCCAGAACCGGACGCGAGAGGCACGGGCGGGTGACTGCGGGAGCCGGAGCGTGCGGTGCCCGGCGGCGAACCCCGCCGCGCCATCGGAGCCATTCATTCGATGCTCAATCCCATCGAGAAGCTGGCCTTCCTGCTGCTCCTTGCCGCAAGCTTGGGCGTGGCGGGCCTCGGGGCCCATCGGATCGCGGGCGTGATCCGACGCGGGCGCGGGCAGCCGGATTGGCGCCTTGCGCTGCGCCGGGCGCCAGCCGTCCTGGCCCAGACGCTCGCCCTCTCGACCGTCTTCCGCACCCGGCCGGTCACCTCGCTGCTGCACGCGTGGGTCGCCTGGGGCTTCATCTACTTCCTGCTGGTCAACCTGGTGGACGTGCTCTACGGCTTCCTGCCAGGGTATGTCTTCCTCGGTGAGAGTGCGGCGGGGAACCTCTTCCGCCTGGGCGCCGATGTGCTGACGGTCGGGATCCTGGTCGGGATGCTGGCGCTGCTCGTGCGGCGTTTCCTCGTGCGCCCAGCCGAGCTGCAAGACCCGCGCGACCACGCTGCTGCATCCCATGGCGCGCCGGGGCATCCGGCGCGACTCGGCCATCGTGGGTGTCTTCATCCTGATTCACGTCGGCGCTCGCTTCGTTGGCGAGTCGCTGCGGGTGGCTTCGCAGGGAGGGACCGGATCCCTGGATGCCCTTCGCCTCGGCATGGGCGCTTGTCTGGCAGGGCGTGCCGGCAGGTACCCTCGAGACCCTCGAGCATGTCGCCTGGTGGCTCGCGCTGGGTTCGATCGTGCTCTTCCTGCCCTACTTCCCCATCTCGAAACACCTCCACCTGTTCTTTGCGCCGATCAACTACCTGCTCAAGCCGGAGCGGCGCTCGATCGGCGAGCTGGAGCGGCTGAACTTCGAGGATGAGACGCTCGAGCAGTTCGGCGTCGAACGCTTGGAGCAGCTCTCCTGGACCGGGCTGATGGACGCCTATGCCTGCATCATGTGCAACCGCTGCCAGGATGCCTGCCCGGCCTACACCACCGGCAAGGTCCTCTCGCCAGCGGCGCTCGAGATCAACAAACGGTACTTCCTGAACCAGGAGGGAGCACGCCTGGCGCGGGGCGAGGCGAGCAGCCCACACGCTGCTCGAATTCGCCATCCCGCCGGAAGCGATCTGGGCCTGCACGGCCTGTGGAGCCTGCATCGACATCTGCCCGGTCGGCAACGAGCCGATGCGCGACATCCTCGAGATCCGCCAGCACCTGGTGCTGATGCAGAACCAGTTCCCCGAGCCGCTGCAGGCCGCCTTCCGCGGCATGGAGCGCACCGCCAATCCCTGGAACCTGGGTCCGGAGCAGCGTCTGGCGTGGGCCGAGGGCTTGACGTTCCGACGATCGCCGAGAACCCGACGCCGGAGCTGTTGTGGTGGGTGGGCTGTGCGCCAGCGGTGGATGCCCGCGCCCAGAAGACCGCCCAGGCCTTCGCCCGGCTGCTGCTGGCCGCCGGCGTCGACTTCGCCGTGCTCGGCCCGGAGGAGCGCTGCACCGGCGACTCGGCGCGGCGCGCCGGCAACGAGTACCTGTTCGCGGAGCTGGCCAACGGCAATGTCGAGACGCTCAACCGCGTGGCGCCCAAACGCATCGTTACCACCTGCCCGCACTGTCTGCATACGCTGAAGAACGAGTACCCGGCATTCGGCGGCAACTACACCGTGCTGCATCACACTCAGCTGCTCGAAGAGCTGCTGCGCCAGGGCCGGCTGCAGCTGGCCAGGATGGACGCCGACTCCTTCACCTTCCACGACCCCTGTTACCTCGGCCGCCACAATCAGGTGTTCGAGGCGCCGCGCAAGGTGCTGGGCGAGGCGGTTGGGCCATTCATCGAGCTGCCGCGCCACGCGGCACAGTCCTTCTGCTGCGGGGCCGGTGGCGCGCAGATGTGGAAGGAAGAAGAGCAAGGTGACCGGCGTATCAGCCAGGCGCGGATGGCAGAGGCCGTCGCCAGCGGTGCCGCAACCGTGGCCGTTGGCTGCCCCTTCTGCATGATCATGCTCACCGATGCCGCCAAGGAACTGCCCGAGGCGCCGCGGGTGCGTGATGTGGCCGAGATTCTGGTAGACCGGTTGGCCCACTAGGCAGATGCGGCCATTGGCAGTCTCCTTGGAGCGCGCGTTCTGTGAACCGAGCGCCTTCCCCTCGGCCTGTTGTGGCCACGGCAATGCGGTCTGTCGATCGGAGGCCGCTCGACCGTGCCGGCCGGGCGCAGGGCGTCATCCTGGCCGTGCCTCGATGCCGTTCCCTGACTGGTGCAAGGCGCCGGCGTCAGCCCAGATCTCGACGCGCTCCCGGGCCGGCGGGCCTTCCCGCAGCCCATCCAGGAGGATCCGAGGGGATGCCGCACGCGATCGCGCCGGGCGAGCGCACCTTTGCCACTGCGAGGAGGCGGCTCAACGCTTTGGCCGCAGGTCTGCGAGCGCACGGGAGCATGCCCATCCGGGCGAGATCGGTGCGGACCCAGCGGACATGCCGGAAGACATGCGGACCGACCGTGGAACTCTACAGTCCCGGCTGCACATGCGCAGCCGCGTCAATGCCACACCGCCTCCAAGGCGGCGATCGGGGCGGTTGGGTGGGCCTGCGTACGCCGATACAGTCGGGCAGGGCATGGGATCGCACTCTTGGAGACTGAGATGAAGGCCAAGCATCTGCTCGTTCTGTCCATTGTTCCCTTGATGGCCATGGCTGCCGTGTCTTGCCGTTTGACGGCTGGAATCACCCCGACGCCCCAGCCTGAGGCGACGGAGGACTTCGGCCCCACACCCGGCCCCCTGACCTTCGCACCAGACATCCTGCCCGCTGCGCGAGCGGGCGTGATGTACGAGGCTGAGATTCGCATCACAGAGAACGTCACGCCTGTGGGCGAATTCTCTGTGTCGAAGGGAACTCTCCCCGCAGGGCTAGAGCTTGTCTTTGTGGAGGGGGAAGATGCCGCGATCATCAGCGGCATTCCCGAAGGGGCTGGGGTCTCAACATTCGCGGTCTCCGTGTGGTGTTTTGGAACCCAGGTGAGCGGACAGAGCGGCGACAAGGAATACACCCTCATTGTCGAGGGCTAGGGCGGGGTCTCGTTCGCCCGGCTTACATCCCCGTTGGCGCCGTTGCAGTTGCGGGACGCCTAGGCTGGCTGATTGTCCTGGACTTGGCAGCTCCGGGAGCGAGGCCCTTGCGCCTTCAATGGATGAGGATGAGTTGCCCCAACTTCGGTCTCACTGATCGGGAGAGGATCGGCCAGGGAGGTCCCGGAGTGGTGGGTGCGATGGACTGTGTGTCTGCGCGCTCGGGCAGCCGCACCGATGGTGATGGCAGGGGCGTTGGTTGCGCTTGCCGGGCGGAGTCCAGGCGTGCTGGCTGACGCGGGCCCGCCGGTGCCTCGGTCGCCTCTCTCAGGCGGTGCAAACGGAGCCGGGACTCTGGCCCTCGTCGGTAGCGGGGAATTCCTCGATCCGATGCGGCCGGTCGATCGAGAGCTGCTGGACCGCGCCGGAGGCGCCCGGGTGGTCATTCTCCCCACGGCCTCGACGCCGGATGGGAAGGGCGTGCCCGAGCGCTGGGGGCGAATGGGCGTCGACCATTTCCGTGCGTTGGGCGCCGAGCCCGCGGCGGTGCTGGCGTTGACGCGTGCGGACTGCGAGCGTCCGGAGTTCGCTGCTGCGGTTCGCGCAGCGAACCTGATCTACTTCTCCGGCGGGAAGCCTGACTACCTGTATCGGACGCTGCGCGGCACGGCGCTATGGCAGGCGGTGCTCGACGTGCTCGCCTCGGGCGGCGTGCTGGCGGGATGTTCGGCAGGGGCGATGATCGTGGGAAGCTTCATGCCCGACGTTGGCGCCTTTCCGCAGTTGGTGCGCTGGGGTCCAGGCTTCGGGTTGATCCCCGAGGCCGTGGTCATCCCGCACTTTGACGAGATCCCGGCCCCGCTGGTCTCGCTTGCCGTGCGGCTCCGCCCCAGCGGATCGACGCTGATCGGTGTCGAGGGCAACACGGCGCTGGTTGGATCCAGAGGTCGGTGGCGGGTGGTGGGCTTGGGCGGAGTGGTTGTTCAGCAGGGCCGGGTGCGACGCCGGTACACCACCGGCCAGCCCGTCGAGCTCGATTGAGATACGAGCCAGCGAAGCCTCCCGCTCGAGGGCGTGATCCGCCGACGTGTCTGCGGGCGCCGGTCCTGCTCATTGCGGCGGGCTCCTCCGAAGCCTGGGCCCCCCATCGCTTGGCGAACAGCGTGTGCCACGGCGAGCAGCACATGGCGCAGTTACTCGGAACGCTGCGAGGACTCGGTATTGTGCGCGCCGGCGGCCTGAGTCTCGACGATCCGTACCAGCGCAGCTTCGCTCAGCAACGCCGGATCCGTTGTGGCCGTGCCGGTGGTGCCGGAGGCGAGGGTTCAGAGGGACGTGGCGGCGGATCAGGCTGGCAGCCAGCCGGTACTCCCCTCGGTGAACCCCCGGGCCGAAGCCAGGCCGCTCCGCAGAGTCCTGCCATCCGATCTACGGGCGTGGGTCTTCGGGGGCGGCGGAGGGCAGCAGGCCGAGGGCGAGGCCCTGGGTTGGGCGTGCCTGCCAGGGGGTGCCCGGTGTCGGCGACGGGGGCTACTGCTCCACCGACGGCAGGCCCGCGCCTCTCAGCCAGGCGGAACCCGCTCAGTTTGTCTGACAAACCGCCCCAGATTTGCCAGGCGATTGACAACCGCCGAGAAGCGTGCAAGAATGGACTTGCTCCGGGAACGTTACCGGTATCCTTCCCGGAAGCGCGGGAATGAGAGCCACCAGACGATCTGCCAGCATCACCGATGTAGCAAAAGCGGCGGGAGTGTCGGTCTCCACCGTCTCGCGGGTATTGAACGCGCGGGTCGACGTGGCGGACGACACACAGCAGCGCGTCCTGGCCGTCATCGATGAACTGGGCTACACCTCGAACCTGGCAGCGCGCAGCATGCGCAGCCGCAGGAAGAACCTGATCGGGCTCGTCGTGCCGGACATCGGGTTCCCCTATTCGATCGAGATCATGAAGGGCATCAATCGAGCGATTGCCGAATTGACCTTCGATCTCTTGCTCTACACCACGGGCGACGTGAAGAAGAGCGGGGCGGCGTTGCATGAACAGCACTATGTCTCGCTCCTGAACAATTCGATTGCCGATGGCGTGATCATCGTTGCCTCTGCCGCAGCCGATTTCATCTCCGATGCCCCGATAGTCTCCGTGGACCCCCACGGTAAGGACCCGAACTATCCCTACGTGCAGGGGACGAACTACGAAGGCGCCCTCCAGGCCATGGAGCACCTGTTGCGCCTGGGGCATCGCCGAATTCGGCTTCATCACGGGCAGACCCGAGATCGGGAGTGGACAGCGTCGCCTGAAGGGGTACCGGGACGCGCTGACGAACGCAGGCATCGAGCTGGATGACCAGCTGCTGGTCGCCGGCGACTTCTCGACCGATACCGGACGCAAATGCGCTCTCCAACTCTTCTCGCTGCAGGAACCGCCCACGGCGATCTTCGCCGCAAATGACCAGTCGGCCATCGGCGTGTTCCTGGCCGCCAGCGAAGTGGGGGTGCGCATCCCGGAGGATTGCTCCGTGGTGGGGTTCGACAACATCCCAGAAGCCAGATACATGGGGCTGACCACGGTGGACCAGTTCCTCGAGGAGATGGGCTACATCGCGGTCCAGATGCTCGCCAAGTTGATCGACAAGGAGCCCCTGGTGGAACGCGTGCACAAAATGCCCACGGAACTGGTGGAACGTACTTCCTGCCGGCCCTGGACGGGGCCTGGCTCGTAGCAAGTCGGCAAGGAAACGGCAGGGTCGCAGTGTCCCCGGCGCAAGGGGAGCGACAACAGCCCAAGCGGAAGGAGGTGAGTGGCGAGACAACCCAGCGAAAACGTGCAGGTCTTCTCTTCACCCTTGGGAGACGAAGGAAGACCTGCGACGATGTGCGGAGGTCACTCCACACAGCCCGGAGTATAGCCGATCGAATCCCACTCTAGGAGGGGAAGGGAAATGCGTAAGTCACTTTGGCTACTTGTAAGCTTGCTGGTGGCCGCGGCCATGGTCCTGACGGCCTGTGGTGGCGCGGCGACGGAAGCCCCGGCGGCGGAGCCCGCGGCTCCGGCGGAACAACCGACGGCCGCCCCGGAAGCACCGGCAGCCGAAAAACAGGTCCTGAATGTGTGGTCGTTCACCAATGAAATCCGGACCATGGCGATTGCATTTCGAAGGCACGCATCCCGATGTGGATGTTGTCTACACCATGATCCCGATGACGAACGGCGAATACCAGACGAAGCTGAAGGCAGCCCTGGGGACCGCAGATGTCCCTGACGTCGTCGCCCTGGAAGCGGCCTTCGTCAAGGAATGGGTGGAAGCTGATTTCCTGGCGGATCTGAACGACCTGCTTCCGCTGGCGGATGAGCTGAAGACCTACCCGGCGGTCGTCCAGGTGGGCGCGAACGAAGGCGTGTCGAAGGGATTCTCGTATCAGGCAACCCCGGGCGGCTTCTTCTACCGCCGCAGCATTGCCACGGAATGCCTGGGCACCGACGATCCGGCCGCAGTGCAGGCCATGGTGGCCGACATCGACAAGTTCGTCGAGACCGCCGCCAAGATCAAGGAATGTTCCGATGGCAAGTACTTCATGGTCGGGACCTCGGCCGAGCTGTTCAACCCATTCCTGGCCAACCGCGAGCAGCCGTGGGTCGTCGATGACACGCTGGTCATCGACCCCAAGGTCGAAGAGTACGTGGCCTTCGCCAAGCTCATGCGGGACAACGGGTATGAGTCCCAGGCGACGCAGTGGACCGAGGGTTGGTTCGCCGGCATGAACGACACGCTGACCGATGCCGAAGGCAATCCGGTGAGTGTCTTCAGCTACTTCCTGCCGACCTGGGGCCTGCCCTATGTGCTCCAGCCGAACTCCGGCGAACACCGGCGGCGACTGGGCCTTGATCAATGGTCCACTGGCCTACCAGTGGGGCGGCACCTGGGTCGGCGCCATGGCCGACAGCCCGAACCTCGACCTGGGCAAGGAATTCATCCAGTTCGTCGCCCTCGACGAGGAGAACCTGACCAACTGGGCAACCGGCGTGTACACCAACGAATACCTCAAGGCGATCGATCCCGAGACGCCCGAAGACCAGAAGCAGGCGCCCGGGGACTTCGTCTCCAGCCAGGTGGTCGTGGAGAAGATCACGCCGACGTTCGACGGGTCTGAACTCTACGACTGGTTGGGCGGGCAGAACAACTACGATGCTTTCGGCAAAGCAGCGCCCAAGGTCAACGGCGCCCTGATGACCGGATCGGATGACGCCATTCAGCGGGCGATGAATGACCCGCTGGCCAGCTACCTGCTCGGCGACATCACGGAAGCCGAGTTCTGGCAGCAGTGGCTGGATGCAGTCCAGAACCTGTTCCCCGAGCTGACCATTCCTGAGCCGCCCGTAACCGGGTAGCAGCGTCCGCTCACAGCCTCGTGGGTCAGTGTGCGTTCGCGTGCACTGACCCACGCTGGCTTTTTTGGCCGTCGCCGAATACCATCGTAGTCTTGGAGTCGGTGTCCAACCAGGAGTGGCCATGCGCAGGGGTAAATTCAGCACCAACAGCTATGGTTATCTCTTTATCGCTCCCTTCATCATCGGGTTTCTTCTATTTGGACTCTATCCAGTCTACAACACGCTGGCATTGAGTTTGACCGATAGGACGCTGATGTCGCGTGAGGCCAGCTTTGTCGGCCTGGACAACTTCAAGCGCCTGTTTGCCGACGACTTCTTCATGAAGGCCGTCACCAACTCGTGGTTGATCTGGACGCTGAACTTCATCCCCCAGATCGGCATCGCCTTGCTGCTTGCCGCCTGGTTCACGAACATTCGGCTGAAGATCCGAGCAGCCGGCATGTGGCGAACGCTGTTCTTCTTGCCGAACCTGCTGATGCCGGCTGCCGTGGCGGCGCTGTTCTTCAGCCTGTTCTCCTACTATGGCCCCGCCAATCAACTCATGGTCACGGCCGGGTTCCAGAGTGAGGCCATTCACTACTTGCAGAAGGTCGCCAGCACCCGCGGCCTGCTGGTGTTCATCCAATGGTGGACGTGGTTCGGCTGGACAACCATCATCATCATGGCCGGCATGACCGCCATCCCGATCCACCTGTATGAGGCGGCCATGGTGGATGGTGCCTCGGCCGGGCAGATGTTCGGCCAGATCACGCTGCCGTTGTTGAAGCCGATCCTGATTTTTGTCTTCGTGACCTCGCTGGTGGGCGGGATGAAGATGTTCGACATCCCGTTCCTATTGACCGATGGCAGAGGCTCTCCGGCTAGCTCGATCATGACGAACAATATCCTGATGTATATGAAGTTCTCCAGCAGCAAGGGGCATATTGCCTTCGCCTCGTCGGTCGGAGTGCTGGTGTTCATCATGACCACCGTGTGCGCCTTGGGAATCTTCTACTTTCTGCGTGACCGGGAAGGCAAGAGCACGGCCGTCCCGGACACCGACCTTGCCAGTTTGCCCGGGAAGGAGGTACAGCAAGCATGATCAGCCGTTACAGACTCGGCACGTACGGCATGCGGGTGATCGTGTATGGCTTATCTGATCTTGCTGCTGGTGATCACCATCATCCCCATCTGGCTGCTGATCGTGAATGCCACCCGTTCGACCACAGAGATCCAGCAGGGAGTGAGCGTCGCTGCCGAGCACGCACCTATTCGAGAACTTCCGGATCCTGCAAAGCAAGGGCATCAACATGGGGAGAGGCTTCGCCAACAGCCTGTTTGTGGCGGTCGCCTCGACGGTTGTGGCGGTGTATTTCGGCTTCCTGACGGCCTACGGCATCGTGATCTATGACTTCAAGGGCAGGAACCTGTTCATGAGCTTCGTCATTCTGTTGGTGCTGATCCCCATGCAGTTCTCGATCGTGGGCTTCTTTCAGTATATGTCCCGCTTGGGACTGACCGACAACTACGCCTCGCTCATTCTGCCGCTCATCGCCAGCGCCGGGGCGGTCTTCTTCGGCAAGCAATACCTGGAGTCGGTCGTCGTCCACGAGCTGATCGATGCCGCCCGGATCGACGGTGCGAGTGAGTTGGGCATCTTTCACCGGGTCATGATGCCCCTGGCGCTCCCCGGCGCGGCGACGTTGGGCATCTTCGCCTTTGTCGCCGCCTGGAACAACTTCTTCAACGCCTTCATCCTGATCTCGTCGATCGAAAAGTACACGCTGCCGATGTTGGTGCAAACCCTGCGCGGCGATGTGTATCGGACCGAGTACGGCGCCATCTACCTTGGGCTGGCGATCACCATTGTGCCGATCATCGTCATGTACGTGTTCTTTCCGCGGTACATCATCAGCGGGATTGCCATGGGTGCTGTGAAGGAATAGGAGGATCGGAAACGAGGCTCCATGCGCTATGGTCACTTCGACGACGAGAAGCGGGAATACGTGGTCGACCGGCCGGATACGCCCCTGCCGTGGATCAACTACTTGGGCTCGGAGGGCTATTTCGGCCTGATTTCGCAGACCGCTGGCGGGTACTCCTTCTACCGCGACGCCCGCTTGCGGCGCCTAACCCGCTATCGATACAACGACGCCCCGCTCGACAGCAATGGACGCTACTTGTATCTACGCGACGAGGCGGACGGCGGCACCTGGTGCCCGACCTGGCAGCCGCGGCGCATGCCACTGGATGCGTATGAGTGTCGGCATGGGCTGGGATACACCACCATCCGCTCCTCCCTGGCCGGGATCGAATGCTGCACCCGCTATTCCGTTCCTCCGGGGGAAACCCTCGAGGCCTGGGAACTGACGCTCACCAATCATCGCCCGAAGGAAGTGAGCTTGTCGGTGTTCGCGGCGGTGGAGTTCAATCTCTGGGATGCTCACGACGACGCCACCAACTTCCAGCGCAACTACTCCGTTGGGGAGGTTGAAGTCGTCGACGGGGTGATCTACCACAAGACGGAATACCGCGAGCGACGAAGCCACTTCGCCTATCTGGCATGTTCCGAGCCCGTGATCGGATTCGATACCCAGCGTGAGGTCTTTCTGGGCGCCTACCGGGGATGGGAGTCACCGGCGGCTGTCGAGGCGGGCAAGCTGGCGGATTCGCTTGCGCATGGATGGCAGCCGATCGGGGCGCTGCATGTCAGGGCGGACGTGGAGCCGGGTCGAGCAGAAACAGAATCATCTTCCTGCTCGGATACCACGAGAACCCGGCAGATGACAAGTTCGAAGACCCCGAGTTGCAGGTCCTCAACAAGCGCCGGGTTCTGCCGGTAATCAAGAAGCACCGGATGTCCGAGGTGGTCGAGCGCGCTTTTCAGGCGTCGCGTGAGCACTGGGACGGCGTGTTGAACACACTCCAGGTGGTCACGCCGGATCCGCACACCAATCGCATGGTGAACATCTGGAATGCCTACCAGGTGATGACCACCTTCAACCTCTCGCGCTCGGCCTCCTATTTTGAGTCCGGAATCGGGCGCGGCATGGGCTTCCGCGACTCGAACCAGGATCTGCTTGGCTTCGTGCAGTTCTCCCCGGTAAGGGCCCGGGAGCGCATCTTGGATTTGGCGGCGACGCAGTTGCCCAGTGGGGGGGCCTATCACCAGTACCAGCCGCTGACCAAGCGCGGCAACAACGACGTCGGCAGCGGCTTCAATGATGACCCGCTGTGGTTGGTGTTGTCGGTGTCGGCCTACCTGAAGGAAACGGACGACTGGGGCATTCTCCAAGCGCCTGTGGCCTATGACAACCAGCCGGCGAGCGAGGAGCCGCTTGTCGAGCACTTGCGCCGATCCATCCAGTACACCCTCGACCGATTGGGGCCGCATCGTCTGCCTCTGATCGGCCGCGCAGACTGGAATGACTGCCTGAACCTGAATTGCTTCTCGGACACACCCGGACAGTCCTTTCAAACCACGACCAACCGAGACGGGCAGGTTGCGGAGAGCGTCTTCATCGCCGGGTTGTTTGTGCTCGCAGCCAAGGAATTGCTCGAAATCGCCACCAGGCTGGGCGAGGCCGGGCTGGCTGCGATGTGCTCGACAGCAGCCCAGAGGATGGAAACGGCGATCTGGTCTGCGGGCTGGGACGGCGAATGGTTTCGCCGGGCCTATGACGATTTCGGCCGGCCGCTCGGGTCGAAGGAGAATGACGAAGGCCGGATCTTCATCGAGCCGCAGGGTATCTGTGTAATGGCAGGCTTGGGCCTGGAAGACGGTCGGGCGCGGCAGGCTCTGGACTTCGTGGCCGACCACCTGGCGACGCCGCATGGGATCGTGCTGCAGCAGCCTGCCTACCGCCAGTACTACCTGCACCTGGGCGAGATCTCCTCCTACCCCCCTGGGTACAAGGAGAACGCCGGCGTCTTTTGTCACACCAATCCCTGGATCATGATCGCCGAGGCGATGGTGGGGCGGGGGGACAGGGCCCACGACTACTACCTGCGCATCAACCCGTCGGCACGCGAGCCAATCAGCGACGTCCACCGCTGCGAGCCCTACGTCTACGCCCAAATGATCGCCGGCAAAGATGCCCCCACCTTTGGTGAGGCCAAGAATTCCTGGTTGACAGGCGCAGCGGCCTGGTCGTACGTCGCCATCACACAGTGGATCCTGGGGATCCGGCCAACCTACGCCGGCTTGCAGATCGCACCGGTCATTCCCGCCAATTGGGATGGCTTTGAGGCCGAGCGGCACTTTCGGGGCGTCCGCTACGCGATCCAGGTGACTCGCATCGGTCCGGGGAATGACGTTCGGTTGGAATTGAATGGTCTGCCGCTCAGCGGGACGACGATTCCAATCCCACCCGAGGGAACATCCAGCGTGCACGTCGTGGCCTGGCTGGGTCGAGAGTGAAGTGCGATGAGCCCAGATAGAGCGGTCTTTCCAAAGGGCTTTGTCTGGGGAGCCGCGACGGCATCCTATCAGATCGAAGGCGCATGGGACGAGGATGGCAAAGGCGAGAGTATCTGGGATCGCTTCAGCCACACCCCCGGGAATGTGCACAACAACGATACGGGCGATGTCGCCTGCGATCACTACCACCGCTGGCGTGAAGATGTCGCATTGATGAAGGCCCTCGGCCTGGAAGCCTATCGCTTCTCGATCTCCTGGCCGCGCATCTTGCCGGAGGGGCGCGGTACGGTAAATCAAGCCGGACTGAACTTCTACTGTAGGTTGGTCGATGCGCTCCTGGATGCAGGGATAGCGCCCTATGTGACTCTGTACCACTGGGACTTGCCCCAGCCCTTGCAGGATCAAGGCGGCTGGCCGGCGCGGACGGTGGTGGATGCCTTCGCCGAGTTTGCGGACGTCATGGGCCGCTCCCTCGGAGACCGCGTGAAACACTGGATCACGGTAAATGAACCTTGGGTCAGCGCATTCATCGGGCACCAAGACGGGCGACACGCGCCCGGGCATACCGATCGGAAGGAGGCCCTGGCGGCCGCTCACCATCTCTTGCTCGCTCATGGACGGGCGGTGCCCATCCTTCGAGCCCATTGCCCGGCTGCAAGCGTAGGGATCGCCCTGAACCTGACTCCGCAACACCCCGCATCGCCCAGCCAGGCGGACCGGGAGGCCGCGACCTGGGTGGATGGGTACATCAACCGCTGGTTCCTCGACCCCCTGGCCGGACGAGACTATCCGCGGGACATGGTCGCCAGCTTTGGGGACGCCCTGGATTTCGTTCAAGACGGCGACATGCGAACGATCGCCGAGCCCATTGACCTGCTGGGCGCCAACTACTACACCCGCAACACTGTTCGATCGAGAGATCTCAGCGAAGCGGATAACCTGTGCCGCACCGTTGTTCCGGGCGATGAGCAGACCGAAATGGGCTGGGAGGTCTACCCCCAGGGCCTCTACGACACCTTGGGCCGGCTGCATTTCGGCTACGGCTTTCCTGCGATCTATATCACCGAGAACGGCGCAGCCTTCCCGGATACTGTGGCCCCTGACGGAGGAGTCAGCGATCCCGCTCGTCGCTCATACATCCAGCGCCATCTGCAGATGGTCCAGCGGGCGATCGCCAGCGGCGTCCCGGTGAAAGGATACTTCGTCTGGTCGCTGCTCGACAACTTCGAGTGGGGCTTCGGGTACTCCAAGCGCTTCGGAATCGTGCATGTCGACTACCGGACACAGCAGCGCACCCCGAAGGCAAGCGCAGAATGGTACCGGCAAGTGATCCTCGAGAACGGCGCTTGTCTGGGGGGCTGATGGACGTGCGGTCGTCACGCTCGCTTGGGGGTCTGGCGTAGGCGAGCCGAGTTCCTGGCTCAGTCAACCGGGAGCACGGTTCGCCCGAGGCAACCCGAGCGTGCGGGGGAAACGCCCCCCGAGCGGAGCTTGGAGGGTGGGCGGGGGATAGCCACCGATTGGAGTGAGAACCGCGGGCAAGACAACGGCCGGGAGTCATAAGTCACAGCAGGGCCGCAGCTTCTCCCGGCATTTTGTTCTGCAGAGCGCTCCGTGGCAACATGATCGAGAGGGGACATGACGTCAGCCAGCAAGCGCACAGAAACGCTGTTGTCGCAGATGACCTTGGACGAGAAACTCGCTCAGCTGGGTTCCTGCTGGTTCTTCGAGCTCCAGACCCGCGGGGAGCTTGATCCGGAAAAGCTCAGCGCTCGCCTGAAGGGAGGCCTTGGTCAGATCACGCGTCCGGGCGGCGCTTCCACGCTTCCCCCAGCCGGGATCGCAAGAGCCGGCAACCGCATTCAGAAGTTCCTGGTTGAGCACACACGCCTGGGCATACCCGCAATCTTGCATGAAGAGAGCTGTTGCGGGGCCATGGTTCTTGGCGGGACGATGTACCCGCAAATGCTCGGCCTGGCTGCGACTTTCCGTCCGGCGCTCGCCGAAGCCATGACGCGTGCGATCCGGGATCAGCTCCTGGCCATCGGGGCGCGCCTGGTCCTGGGGCCTGTCCTGGACCTGGCATTCGAATTCCCGCTGGGGCCGCACCGAAGAGACCTTTGGCGAGGACCCAACCCTGGCCGCCCACTTCGGGATGGCCTACATCCGCGGTCTCCAGAGCGACAACCTGGCCAGGGGCGTGGCTGCAACCGGCAAGCACTTCATCGGGCACAGCCTCTCCCAGGGCGGGCAGAACTGCGGCCCTGTCCATCTAGGCATGCGCGAACTGCAGGATGTCTACCTCATTCCCTTCCAGGCCGCCATCCGGGATGCGAAGTTGGCGGCGATCATGAACGCCTATCCCGAAGTCGATGGTGAGATCGTGGCGGCCTCTCGCCGCATCCTCACCGAGCTGCTGCGCGACCAGCTCGGCTTCGAAGGACCCGTCGTGTCGGACTACGAAAGCGTGACGATAATTCACAACTACCACCATGCCGCCGCCGATCTGTCGAGGGCGGCGAGCATGGCCCTGCATGCCGGTATCGATGTGGAGCTGCCCACACTGCTCTGCTATGGCGATCCATTGAAAGACGCACTCGAGGCAGGCACCATCTCCCTGGAGCTCGTCGACAACGCCGTGCGGCGGCATCTCCAGTTGAAGGTGGAGCTGGGGCTGCTGGACAACCCGTACGTCTCCGAGGAGGGCGTGGCCGAAGCCTTCGAGACGCCGGCCAACCGGCAGCTTGCCCGCCAGATTGCCGGGCAGAGCCTGGTCCTGCTGAAGAACGATGGCATCTTGCCGCTCAAGAAGACCGGGCAAACTCTGGCTGTGATCGGCCCCCATGGGGATACCGGTCGCAACCAGCTGGGAGGCTACTCGTATGCGGCGGTGGTGGAACTGATGACCCTGCAAGCCCCCGAAGGGTCGTCATTTGTCGGTCTCGATGCGGCCTCGCTGGCTCAGGACGACATTCGGGTTGTCACGATCCTGCAGGGGATCAAGGCGATCGTTCCGCCCGAGACCGAGGTTCTCTTCGCGCCAGGTTGCGGTCTACTCGCTGGCGAGCCAGAGAGCTTGGCCAAGGCCCTTGCGATCGCCGAGGCGGCGGATGTGATCATCCTGGCCCTCGGCGAACGATCGGGCTTGGTCCCTTCTTGCACGACCGGCGAGACGCGCGATAGCGCCGATCTCAGGCTTCCGCCTGTCCAGGAAGAGCTGGCCCGTCGGCTTCTGGAGGCCGGCAAGCCGATCGTCTTGGTGTTGATCAATGGGCGTCCGCTGGCGATCCCGTGGTTGGCAGAACACATGAATGCAATTCTGGAGGCCTGGCTGCCGGGCGAAGAAGGAGGGGGCGCGGTGGCGGAGGTTCTGTTCGGCGAGACCAACCCCGGCGGCAAGCTTCCGATCACCTTCCCGCGTGCGGTCGGTCAGGTTCCATTGGCGTACCACCACAAGCCCTCCGGGATGCGCTCCAATTGGTATGTCGACTACGTCGCTGAGAAAGCCGCGCCGCTCTATCCTTTCGGTCACGGCCTGAGCTACACCACCTTCGAGTACGGCAATCTGTCAATCAGCCCGGCTCAGGCAACGGCTGGTGAGCGGGTCATGATCCGTGCCGAGGTGACGAACACCGGCCGGAGAGCCGGGGAAGAGGTCGTCCAGCTGTATGTCCGGGACGAGTTTGCGAGTGTGCCGCGGCCGGTCAAGCAGCTCATGGGATTCGCACGCGTGGAACTCAGACCGGCTGAACGCAAGACGATTCGGTTCGATCTGCCCATAGACCAATTGGCGTTCATTTCAAGCGCGATGAAGCTGGTGATTGAACCCGGCAGGATCCTGGTCATGATCGGCGGCTCGTCCGAGGACATCCGCCTGCAAGGTGAGATCCAGATCATCGGCCCGGAGGTTATGACGATCGAGAACCGGGTCTTCGTATGCCCGGTCGAGATTGAACCCTAGCTCGGCACGGCGCCGCCGCGCAGGGCGGCCATCCTTGATTGACCCAGGGAGTCTTCTCATGCCTGACGGATATGAACCGAAGCCGGAACACAAGTTCACCTTCGGCCTGTGGACGGTCGGCAACACCGGCCGCGACCCCTTTGGCGAGCCTGTTCGTTCGCCCCTGTCGCCGGCGGAGCTGGTGCATATGCTGGCCGAGGTCGGCGCCTATGGCGTCAATCTTCACGACAACGACCTGGTGCCGATCGACGCAACGCCGAGTGAGCGCGACAAGATCGTCGCGGCATTCAAACAGGTGCTAGAAGCGACGGGGCTCGTCGTGCCCATGGCCACCACCAACCTGTTCTCGGATCCAGCTTTCAAGGACGGCGCCTTCAGCGCCAATGACCCTCGCGTGCGTGCCTATGCCCTCCAGAAGACGATGCGTGCCATCGATCTGGGCGTGGAATTGGGCGCCACGATCTACGTCTTCTGGGGCGGCCGGGAAGGAACTGAAACCGATGCGGCGAAGGACCCCATCACCGCCATCCAACGCACCCGCGAGGCAATGAACTTTCTCTGCGGCTATGTCCTCGACCGCGGGTATGATTTGAGGTTTGCCCTCGAAGTCAAAACCCAACGAGCCACGCGGTGACATCTACAACTCGACGACGGGCCACATGCTTGCCTTCATCGAAAGCCTGGACCATCCTGAGATGGTCGGAGTGAATCCCGAAGTCGCCCACGAGCACATGGCCGGCCTCAATTTCGTGCACAGCGTGGCCCAGGCCATGGAGCGCCAGAAGCTCTTCCACATCGACCTCAACGATCAGGCCTTCGGCCGGTACGACCAGGATTTCCGCTTCGGTGCAGTCAACCTCAAGAGCGCCTTCTTCCTCGTCAAGCTGCTGGAGGACTACGGCTATTCAGGCAACCGCCACTTTGACGCACACGCCTACCGCACGGAAGACTACGAGGGCGTCAAAGACTTTGCACGGGGCTGCATGCGCACCTACCTGATTCTGAAGGAGAAGGCAGCCCAGTTCGGACGAGATGCAGAAATCCAGGCGCTGCTGGCGGAGATCACGGCCGAGGATGAGGAGATGAATGCACTCTCCGGCATCTACTCCGCCAAGAAAGCCAAGGATCTGAAGGCCTTCGCCTTCGACCGACAGGCGATGGGAGGACGCGGCTTGAAGTACGAGCGGCTGGATCAACTGACCGTCGAGCTGATCATGGGTGTGCGCTAGGGCCAAGACCTCGATCATTGGACAAACACCTATGAACCGAGTTGAGCTCAACGGAATCGATTGCCTCGAGATCGCCAATGAGCACCTTTCCCTGCTGGCGACGATCTCTGTCGGGCCGCGCATTCTCTCCCTGAAGGCCTCGGCCGGCGAGAACCTGTTTGCCGTGCTGCCGCAGGCGACGTTGGATTGCCCGGGCGCCGGCCTCTTCCACTTCTACGGTGGCCATCGCCTCTGGTGCGCACCCGAGGACCCCTGTACCACCTACCAGCCGGATGACAGACCCGTGCGCTTCGAGCCGATCGAGGACGGCGTGCGCCTCATCCAGGATGCCCAACCGAGGGCACCCCTCGAGAAGACGCTCGAAATCCGGCTGGCAAGTGGCTCGCCGAAGGTTCTGGTCCGGCATGTGCTTGCCAACCGAGGAGCTGATTCGCATTGCCTAGCGCCCTGGGCGATCACGCAGTTCAGACCCGGCGGAGTGGCCGTCCTTCCGCAGGCTACGCGTTGGGCAGACAACAAGCTCGTCCTGCCCAATCGCTCGATCGCCCTGTGGCCGTACACCGACCTCAAGAGCGGATTCATCGACTTGGGAAACGAGGCGATCCTTGTGCATGCCACGATGAAGGAGGGCATGCTCAAGATCGGGTTCCCCAATCCGGCAGGGTGGATGGCCTACTGGATCGATGATGCGTTGTTCGTTAAGCGCGCCGCTTTCCATCCGGGGGCGGAGTACCTCGACCTGGGGAGCTCGAGTGAATGCTACTGCGACCCGCGCTTCCTGGAACTGGAAACGCTGGGGCCGGCCGTGCAGCTTCACCCAGGGTCCAGCGTCGAGCATGTCGAGGCATGGACGGTTCACCAAGACGTGCGATGGACGGACGACCTGGCGGAAATCCGCTCGGCCGTCGCAGAGGGATAGATACCAGTGAGTTGCTGGATTGGGATTGACGTCTCGACAACGGCGACCAAGGCGGTTCTGATCGATGACGGTGGGCAACCTATCGCCGTCGCCTCCTCGGAATACGGCTTCGAAACCCCGCAACCACTTTGGAGCGAGCAGGACCCGGATCTGTGGTGGCAGGCCTCGATCAAGAGCATTCGCACGGTGCTCGCCTCGGGCGGTGCCTCGGCCAAAGATGTCCAGGGGGTGGGGCTGACGGGACAGATGCACGGCCTGGTACTGCTGGATTCGGATGGCAACGTGCTGCGGCCGGCCATTCTTTGGAACGATCAGCGCACGGGAGCGGAATGTGACGACATTCGAGCGCGCCTCGGGAAAGAGCGACTGATCCAGCTCACCGGCAACGATGCCCTGACGGGGTTCACCGCCCCCAAGATCCTTTGGGTGCGCCAACACGAGCCCGAGGTGTACCGGCGGATTGCCCACATTCTCCTTCCCAAGGACTACGTTCGCTACAAGTTGAGCGGTGAGTTCGCCGTTGACTGTGCCGACGGCGCGGGGACCCTGCTGTTTGATCTGCGGTCTCGCAATTGGTCGCCCGAAGTGCTGGAGGCGCTCGAGATCAACCCGGATTGGCTGCCCAAGACGTTCGAGGGCACGGACGTTGCCGGCGTCGTGAGTTCCAACGCTGCCGCGGCGACGGGGCTCCGCGCCGGAACACCGATTGTGGCCGGTGGAGGAGATCAGGCCGCCGCCGCCGTGGGGACAGGCGCAGTGGAAGAGGGAATTGTCTCCCTCAGCCTGGGGACCTCTGGCGTTGTATTTGCCACCACGGATCAGCCTGCGATCGAGGCCGGCGGGCGCCTGCATTCCTTCTGCCACGCCGTCCCCGGGAAGTGGCACCTGATGGGGGTCATGCTCTCGGCAGCGGGAAGCCTGCGCTGGCATCGCGACACGTTCGCCCCGGGGACAGATTTCGATAGCCTGCTCTTGCCCGCCGGCGAAGTCCCGCCGGGAAGCGACGGGTTGTTGTTCCTGCCCTATCTGAGCGGCGAGCGAACGCCGCACCCGGATCCGCTTCCGCGCGGTGCGTTCATCGGGCTGACCCTCCGCCACGGCCTGCCGCAGATGAGCCGGTCGGTGCTAGAGGGCGTCGCCTTCGGCTTGCGAGATGGCTTCGAACTGATGAAGGGCGCCGGATTGGGGGAAATCTCCCAGGTTCGCGTTGCCGGCGGCGGTGCCAAGAGCTCGCTCTGGCGTCAGATCATCGCTGATGTTCTTCAAGCTGAGTTGGTCACCGTCAACACCGAAGAGGGCGCCGCCTACGGGGCCGCCTTGCTGGCGGCCACGGGAACAGGCGCATTCGCCGATGTACTCGGCGCCTGTCGCCAAGTGATCCAGATCACGGGGCGCACGGAGCCGAGTGCTGCAGCCGCTACCTACCAGGACCTCTATCCGATCTTTCAGCAGCTCTACCCGGCCCTGAAGCCCACCTTTCGGGCGCTGGCCGGATCATGAGCGGAGCCGGCATATTGTCCGCACGCGAAACCACGCCCTGCCCGAATTGCGGCAGCGTCGAACGTGGAGGCTGACTCGGTCCAATTCTCGAGCCAGCCCCCAAGCCGGATTGTGGCCGCGAACCGCGTCGTCAGCAACCTGAATCCAGAAGGAGCAGAATTTTATGGAGATGAGGCGGCTGGGGAAGAGCGACATTCGGGTCTCGGTGATCGGGCTGGGGTTGTGGGCTGTGGGTGGCCAGGATTGGGGCACGACCGATGATGGGGCTTCGCTGAGCACCATCGACGCTGCGCTTGCGGCGGGGATCAACTTCTTTGATACGGCGGATGCCTACGGCGACGGTCACAGCGAGGAGCTGCTGGGGCGTGCGATGCAAGGCCGCCGCGACCGGTTCGTCGTGGCGAGCAAGATCGGCTGGATCAACTTCGACAGCGAGCGGCGGAGCTCAGCCTACGCCACAGTTGCCAGCCTCGTTGCTGGCGTCGAATCCAGCCTCCGTCGGCTCAAGACGGATCACCTCGACGTCATCCAGCGGCATATCGATTTCCTGGACCCAACGGTCGAGGTGTTCCTCGAGGGATTTCAAGCCCTTCAGGAGTCCGGCAAAGTGCGCGCCTACGGGCTGAGCACGAGCGACTTTGGCTTCTTCCAGGCCTTCAGCGCTGATGGGAAGTGCTCTACGTTGCAGATCGACTACAGCCTGCTCAACCGGACTCCGGAATCGGACTTCTTCCCCTATTGCCAGGCGAACGACATCGGGGTGATCATTCGCGGGCCGCTGGCCATGGGCATCCTGACCGGGAAGTTCGTTGCCGGGGCTCGTTTCGGTGGGAACGACTTTCGGCAGCGCTGGATCGATACCCCCGAGGAGCACAAGGTCTTCTTGGATGATCTGGCCAAAGTCGAGAAGCTGCACCCGCTGACTGATGGACGAAGCCTGGCCCAGTTGGCGCTCCAGTTCTCCATCCGCCACCCGGCAGTCTCAACCAGCATTCCGGGTGCTAAGACTGTCGCTCAGCTGCAGGAGAACGTTGCCGCCGCGCTTCTGCCTCCCCTCGGACAGGGAGAGTTGGCGACCATCGACAGCATCACCCCTCCGGAGAGTGGAAGGAAGATCTGGCCTGCCTAGGCCATCCACTCGGTATCCAATCACGGTTGGATCCGGCACTCCCGTCGGGATGGATTGCTACGGCCCTGCACGTGTCAGCAGGATTGTGCTCGGCCTGCGACCCGGCTGACGGGAATCGGGGAGCAGAGCCGAGGGTGGGTGGTGTGCAAACCACCGCAGGCTCGCTGTTGACCGGTGGCAAGGGCCCGGCGGCGGTGGCCAGAGGTTGGCTCCCCCAGTAGATCGTCTGCAGCACGTCGCCGGTGGCCGGGTTGAGGGCGAGCAGCGTGCCCTCGCCGGCGCTGGGCACCCCGCCTGTGTC
>CAWBME010000010.1:0-200745 GCA_963789825.1 uncultured Chloroflexia bacterium | reverse complement strand
ATACCGTATGGGTGTTGACACTTTGATCTCGTGTTCGCTGGTCACGTCTACCTCCACGGGCGAAGAAGATCTCGCCGGGTGTCCGGCCACGGGTGCGGTAGCCCTGATGGGACCGATGTGTGTTGTAGAACTCCAGATAGCGGTCAAGGGCTGTCTGCATGGCCGCTGCGCTGGTGAAGAACCGCCGGCGGAACTCGATGCGCCACAGCTCGCTGAGGATGGTTCCCTGAAGCCTCTCGACAAAGCCATTGGTCCAGGCGTGCCGCGCGGCTGGTGCGCGTATGCCGGATGACGAGCTGGGCACAGGCGTGGTCGAACGCTCCTCGGTACTCGCTGCCTTGATCGGTCAGGATGCGCTGCAGCGGCCAGCCGGCGGCCTGGTAAGTGGGTAGGACCCGTCCGGTCAAGAAGCGTGCGGCGGCGTGTGCCGAGAACTCCAAGCTCACCTGAGCCACGGCGAACGAGCAGGCCGCATCGCAGGCGGTGTACTGCCAAACCTTCCCCACCCCCTTCAGCTTGCCCACGTAGAACGTGTCCAAACACACCAGTTCCCCAGGCTCGCGGCCTGAATGTGCGGCGCTTGGCGCCGCTGAGCAGCCGCCAACTGGCGTCGCGTCCGTTGGGTGAGCAACCCCGCAGCCCGAGCGCTGTGCGCTTCGAGCACCGCCAAACGCTCCCAGCGGGTCTGCAGCCCCATCCGCCGCAGCAGCCGGTAGATCGTGCTGGAGGCGATGCGCAGGCCGCCGTGTTCCGGACGGCGGAGCTGGTCGGCCAATTGAACCGGGCCCCAGGTCGGCCAGGCCAGAGCCAGCGCCAGGATGGCCCGCTCGGCCTGCACGCTCAGCAACGGCGGGCGTCCGCGGCGTGGGCCCGCCCGGCGGGGATGCAGGCCGTCGGCCCCGTAGGCCAGGTACCGTTTCCGCCAGCGGTAGAACAGAGTGCGGGAGATCCCGAACTCCCGACACGCCCGGCTCACATTGTGCAATTCCTGCGCCCGCACCATGACGCGCAGGCGGAACGCGTGTATGCTGTCGTCGAGGGTCATGGGCGTTCCTCGCTGTGTCGCAACAGGAAGGATACGTCACATGACCCTCGTTCACTGTGTACACCTTTGCGAAACAGTACAGCCTAAAATCTGGCCTGGAGGCCGGGTTCACGAGCCTGCGCCGAAAACGGAGGCGATCCGGACACGGGCGGGATGGAACTCCCCAATCCCGTCTCCAATGCCCGACTGTCGCTTCGCGTCCTCGGGAGTGAACGGGAGTCCGGCCCCACCGTTGAGAGATGCCTGATAGACTACTGCGCTGGGCCTTGCATCGACGCGCGCGTCGGGATCGTACGCCAGAGCCGGGACGCCGTTCAGTAGGATGCCCGTGACTTCAGCCTCTGCTCATGTGACACACCGACCTTCCAGCGCCGTTCTCACGATGCTGGCGATGCTGTTCGCGGGCGGTCGCGGGATTCTGCTCGCCGACGACTACGGCATGTCCACGGACGAGCGTGCCAACTACCTGGTCGGCGTCGACGCGCTGCAATCCTATCATGGGCCATCACAATACCTGGACTATCTAGGCCGCGGTGAGCCGTTGGCCCATCATGGTCCGTCGTACTTCATGGCTTTCGCCCTGGTTTCCAAGGCACTCTCGGCCGTGAATCCGCGCTGGTCCGAGGCGGATGCGCGGCACTTGGTCAACTACCTGGCGTTCCTGATCGGATTGGCTGGCTTCTATTCGCTTAGCCTGCGGCTCCTCCCGCGGCGCTATGCCTGGATGACGACGCTGCTGCTGGCTACCCAGCCACTTCTCTTTGGGCAGGCTTTCATCAACCAGAAGGACACTCCATTCCTGGCTTTCTTCACGGCCAGCGTGGCAGTGGGCATGCTCGCCGTGGAGGCTATCGTGACGACAGGCACGCCAGGGCCTCAGGCGGAGGGGGGCGGAACGACGTGGCGAGCAGCCAAGGAGGAATGGCGCCATGCCCGGCGGGGCAAGCGCTGGGTCGGGGTGGCCTATCTGCTACTCGCTGCTGCGATTGTGCTCGATTGGCTCGCACAGGATCGAGGGCTAGTCGGCCTGACATGGATCTGGCAGCAAGGATACGCTGGCCATCTCTGGGGCCCGGTTCAGGCGGTCTTTGCCGCCGGGGTCGCGTCCGCCGTCCCCCTCGAATCGCGCTTGGCGACAGTGTCGTGGTCCTACTGGGTCGGAAGAATGGCCGCCGTCGTGGCGCTGATCGCTGCCGGGCCGCTGGTGGCGCGCTACGTTCTGCCGGACGCGGCGCGGGCTTTCTGGCGTGGCAACAAACGCACGGTGGGCTTGCTCGTCTTGGCGGGCGGGCTGTTGGGATTCACCGTGTCGATCCGAGCGATTGGGGCTTTCGCTGGCGCACTCGTGAGCCTGTACTGGATCTATCGACTCCGCGCCAAAGGATTGGTGCCACTCGTGGCGTACTGGGGCATCGCTGCCTGGGTCGAGCTACTGCACATGGCCTTATCTCTGGGAGGCACCCCTCAAACGCTTGTGGGAGAGCATCGCCTTGCACGCCGAATTCGCCATCCAGCCCACGCTCTACCGAGGGGAGTGGTTCTTCTCAAACAACCTGCCCTGGCACTACTTCCCGACCTTGGCGACTATCGAGCTCACCGAGCCGGTCGTGATCTTGTTCCTCGTTGGCTTGGGTGTCCTGACCAGCCGCATCCTCCACAAGACCATTGATCGGGGCGCAGCGGCCATCGTTGGGCTGTGGCTGGCCATCCCGATCTTGGGCTTGCTCGTGTTCGGCATGGATACCTACAACAACATCCGCCAGCTGCATTTTGTACTCGTGCCGGTGTTCCTCTTTGCCGGGCTTGGGTTGAGCTCTCTCCTGAGCAGGGTCAAGAAGACCTGGATTGAGTACGGACTTTTCTCGCTCCTGATCCTGCCCGGAGTGATCGGGATCATCCGGCTGCACCCATATGAGTACACGTACTTCAACGCCTACGTGGGCGGTGTGAGGGGAGCGGAGGGCGACTACACGCTGGAGTATTGGTGCACTTCCTTGCGGGAGGCCATGGAGTACGTCAACAGCGTGGCCCAGGCAGGGGACGTCGTCATGGTGTCCGGCCCTCATCGATCGGCGCGACCCTACGCCAAGGAAGGCCTGGAAGTCGTCCCCGATGAGGGGAGTGATCCCGCCAGCCGAGCGGACTTTGTGCTGACGTGTTATCAATCACTGGGTCACGACTGGGGAGCGGATGGCCTAGCTCTGATGCACGTAGTTGGGAGACAATCGGCGGTGTTCGCCGAGGTCTTTCAGCGAGACCCACCGAGACCGTGAGGAGACGTCCTCGTCGAAAGTCGCAGATGTCGAGGGTAGGAAGTCAACTCCCTTCAAGTCCAATGGAAATGTCCAACCCAGCCAGCCCGCCGCGACGCCTGTTCCTTCGCCAGCTCGGAGTGAGGATTCTGCCGCTTGTGCTGGTGTTGTGCATTGGCCTTGCCCTGGCCGATGACTACGGCATGTCGGTCGATGAGCACGTCAATGCCGAAGCCGGTGCGGCAGCGCTCGACGTCTATCGCGGGGAGCCCGAAGCATACTTGTCGCAGGGTGAAGTGCTGGCCCACCACGGGCCGGCCTACTTCATGCTGTTCTCCGTCTCCTCCCGCTTGCTGGCAGCCGTCGTCCCGGGATGGGTGGCGGCGGATGGCCGCCACCTGACCAACTTCCTGGCGTTCCTTGTATCCGCAGGCGCCCTGTTCGTTCTCAGCCGCCGCTGGCTCCGGCCTGCGCTGGCCTGGCTGACAGCGGCGTTGTTCCTGACGCAGCCGCTGCTATTCGGCTACGGCTTCGTCAATCAGAAGGACACGCCCTTCATGGCGGCCTTCCTGGTCATCGTGACTGCGGGCCTGGCCATCGCCGAGCGCCTGGCCATCGCCCCGCCAGGCCCCGCCTCGACCGACATGCAGGATTGGCGGCAGCAGGGGCGGGCGGAATGGAAACGGTTGCGGCCCGTGCGGCGGGGCTTGCTGCTGGGTGTGCTTGCCCTGGCGGGGTTGCTGCTGCTCGACCTGTGGATCCTCGGCGGGTCGTCTGCGCTGTTGCGAGCGGCGACGGCTGCCGCCTACGATGGTCGCGGCGGGCCGTTGCTTGCCTGGCTGTTTGCCCGGGTGGCGGCGCACCCTGCCGATGTCCCGGTCGAAGCGTATCTGGCCAAGCTTGAGGTGACAAGGGGCCTGGCCATCCTCCCCCTCAGCCTCGGCCTGCTCGCGGTCGTGCTGATCGCGTTGCGTTCCGCCTTCCCGCTAACCGCGCGTCGTCTGGCCGCGCGACATGCCGTGTGGCTTGCGCCGGCTGTTGTCGGTGCACTGCTGGGCTTCGCCATATCGATCCGTCCGATCGGCGCCTTTGCCGGCGCGCTGGTCAGCTTGTTCTGGGTGCTGCGGCTGAGGCGCAAGTCGTGGGCCCCGCTGCTTGCGTTGTGGCTGGCCGCCGCGGGGGTGGCCTATCTGACCTGGCCCTACCTGTGGCCCAACCCACTGGGAAACCTGCTGAGGTCGCTGCAGCTGACGGCCACCTTCCCGGCGCACGACATGCTGTACCGCGGCGCAATGATCTCTTCCGATGCGCTCCCGTGGCATTTCTTCCCGACGCTGGCAGGGATCCAGCTGACCGAGCCGGTGCTGCCACTGGTTCTGGTCGGTGTCGCCGTCCTGCTCTGGCGCCTGAGGCGGAAGCGTTTGCCGTGGGACGAGGCCTTGGTTCTTGGTCTCTGGTTCGTCGCGCCGCTCTTCGGCCTGCTCTGCCTGGGCTTCGGCATCTATGGCAACATCCGCCAGTTGCTGTTCGTGTTGCCGCCGCTGTTTGTAATCGCCGGGCTGGGATTGGAGGTCATCCTGGGGGCGTTGCCTTCCGCCTGGCTGCGTGCCACGATTGCGGCGATTGTGCTGCTCCCCGGCATTCTGGGGATCATCCGCATGCATCCCTACGAGCACGCCTACTTCAACCTGTATGCCGGAGGCGTGGACGGGGCGTGGGGCGAGTATCAGCCCAGTCATTGGTGCACTTCGCTGCGCGAGGCGGCCGAGTACGTCAACCGGGCGGCGCCGGAAGGGGCACTGGTCCTGGTCGACGGACCGGTCGAAGGCTGTGCGCTCGTTTGCCCGGGCGGACCTGGCGGTGGAGGGGGTGTGGAGCGGGCTGCCCGACCCGGCGTTCGTCATTGCCTGCACGCGCACACCCGCCGAAATGCAGGACCTGCCGGGGATGACCCGAGTGTTCCAGGTGGGACGCGGGCAGGCCGTGTATGCTCAGGTCCTGCAGGCGGAGGCGCACTAAGGAACCCACGCCGTCGTGACGGGTCGTCGTCCAGCTTGCTGGGAGGTTGCGGTGGAGAAGAACCATCTCGCGAACATGAATTGGATGCAAGTCGAGGCCTACCTCCAGTCCGACGACCGGCTGATCCTGGTCCTGGGCGCCTGCGAGCAGCATGGCTATCTCAGCCTGCAGAGCGATACGCGCATTCCGGAGACGATCGTCGCCGAGGCCGCCCAGCGAACAGGGGTGCTTGTGGCGCCTGCGATGCCCTTCGGTTACTCGTCGTTCTTTGCCGCCTACCCGGGGACGCTGAGCGTCGGCATGTCGACGCTGAGCGCCGTCGTGCGCGACGTGATCCAGGCTGCCTATCAGCAGGGTTTCCGCGGGATCCTGGTCACCACAGGTCACGGCGGCAACTTCCCGGTCTGGACGGTGCTGGGTGAATTGGTGAGTGAGCTGCCTGGGCTGCGGATCGACCTGCAGGCATGGTGGGAAACTGCCCCGGTCGAAGCGGTCCTGAAGCGGCATGGCCTGAAGGTGCACCATGCCGGCGGGGCTGAAGCGTTCGCCTTCAATCGCGTCGCGCCGCTTCCAGAGGGCGAGAAGGCCGAGGTTCCCGACCACGGCATCTTGACGCCGCCCGAGCTGCGCCGGCTGGCCGGGGACGGCGTGTTCGGCGGGCCCTACGTATTCCCGGAGCCGGTCTATGCCGAGCTGCTCGAGGCGGCAGTCAGCGACACCGTGGAGCGGCTCGAGCGATTGCGTTCCGCAGTGTCCTGAAGAGGCCCGTTGCCGCGGCTGCGGCGGCGGCCTACAATCTCTGATCGAGGTGAGACATGTCCCACACGCGCAGACAGGCTATCCAGGCGCCGAAGGCGCCCAAGCCGATCGGTCCCTACTCGGTCGGCATCCGTTCGGAATGTTTCGTGTTCTCCTCCGGCATGGCCGGGCTGGACCCGGCGACCGGCGAACTCGTCCCCGGCGGCATCGGCCCGCAAACCCGCCGCACGCTGGACAACCTGGCGGCGATCTTCGAGGCGGCCGGAACGTCGATGGCGAGTGTGGTCAAGACCACGGTCTTCCTGCAGGACATCGCCGACTTCCCGGCGATGAACGCCGTGTATGCCGACTACTTCCCCGGCGATCCGCCGGCGCGCTCGACGGTGCAGGTCGCCGCTCTGCCCAAGGCAGCGCTGGTTGAGATCGAGGCCATCGCCCTGGCGGCAGAGCACGGCGAGTAGCGAGCGTCAGGGCGCGGCCCGAGGCAGACCCAGCGGTGACGGGCGAACGGATCCTGGTCGTCGATGACGAGCCCAGCATCCTCGACCTGGTCGGGATGTACCTGGGCCGCGAGGGCTTCCGGGTCGAGACGGCCGGCGACGGGGTGCGGGCGCTGCAGATCGTGCTCTCCCATCCCCCGGCGCTGCTGGTGCTCGACCTGATGCTGCCACAGATCGACGGGTTCGAAGTCTGCCGGCGGGTGCGGGCGACGTCCAACCTGCCCATCCTGATGCTGACCGCGCGCGACGACGATGTCGACAAGATCGTCGGGCTCGAGCTCGGCGCCGATGACTATCTGACCAAGCCCTTCAATCCGCGCGAGCTGGTCGCCCGGGTGAAGGCCATCCTGCGGCGAGCCGAACGAGCGCCTGCCGCCGGGCGTGAGCCGATCCACTTCGGCGATGTGACGCTGGATCCCGGGCGGCGTGAAGTGACGGTGGCCGGCCAGGCTGTCAACCTGCGGCCCAAGGAATTCGACCTGCTGCACACGCTGGCCGAGCACCGCGGCCTGGTGCTGACGCGAGATCAGCTGCTCAACCAGGTGTGGGGCTTCGATTTCTACGGCGAGACGCGCACGGTCGACGTGCACATCGGACAGCTGCGCAAGCGCCTGGTGGCAAGTCAGTTGGTGCGCATCGAGACGGTCACCGGCGTCGGCTACAAGCTGGTGGTGTAGGCGGCGGCGGTGGGGTCCATCCGCTCGCGGGTGCTGCTGAGCTATCTGTTGCTGATCGCGCTGGTGCTGCTGTTGGTCTGCGCCAGCCTGCTCTTCTTTCTGTCGCAGACTCCCGTGCTCGACCGCCTGGCGACGGCCCGGCTGGCCACCTGGGTTGGCGCGGTTTCCGGCCGCAATGCACTGGAGAACCTGCAGTCGGTGCGTGCCGTCGCCTTGGCGCAGCGCCTCGACCGCCAAACCCAAGCGCGCCTGCTGGTGCTGGACGCTCAAGGTCAGGTGCTGCTGGACAGCCGACCGGAGGCCGCCGCGCTCGAGCTGCAGTCGCCGGCCGAACGTGGCCAGGCGAGCGATGCCCTGGGCGACCGCTGGAACTACGCCAGCCGCGACCTGGGTGACGGCCGGACGATCGTGCTGGCCTCGCCTGCATCGAGACTGCGTCTGGCGGTGTTTGGGGACGACCTGCTGCGCGCCCTGGCGCGCACCGGCCTGATCGCGGCCGGGGTGTCGGTGGCGCTGGCGGCCTTGCTGGGGCGGTGGCTCGCTGAGCCGCTACGGCGCATGGTCCCGGCCGCCCGCAGTCTGGCGGCCGGCGAGTTCCGCCAGCCGATCCCGGTCGAGGGACCGGACGAAGTCCGCCAGCTCGCCACGGCGCTCAACGAGATGGCCGACCGCGTCCACGCCAGCCAGCAGATGCAGCGCGACTTTGTCGCCAACGTGTCCCACGAACTCAAGACGCCGTTGACCTCGATCCAGGGATTCGCCCAGGCGATCGCCGACGGCACCGCCGCCGATCCCGCCGGGCGCCAGCATGCCGCACACGGTGATCCTGGAGGAAAGCGGACGACTGCGCCGCCTGGTGGATGACCTGCTCAGCCTGGCGCGCATGGACGCCGGCCAGGTTGCCTATGAGCGGCAGCCGGTGGAGCTGGTGCCGATCTTGCGGGCGGTCGTCGACCGCGCCTCGACGGCCGCCGCGGCGCGCCAGGCCGTGATTCAGACGCAGCTGACGCCCTGCCCGTCCGTGCGCGGCGATGGCGACTGGCTGGCACAGGTGTTCACCAACCTGGTCGACAACGCCCTGCAGCACCTGCCCCCGGCAGGCGAGGTGCTCATCACCTGCGGGGGCGAGGGCGGATGGGCGGTGGTCGAGGTGATTGACAATGGTCCGGGCATCCCGGCGGAGGACCTCGGGCGGGTGTTCGAGCGCTTCTACCAGGTCGACAAGTCGCGCAAGGCTGGGCCTGGCCGCGGCTCCGGGCTGGGGCTGGCGATCTCGAATGAGATCGTGCGCGCCCACGGCGGCCGGCTGGAGGTCGAGAGCCGGGTCGGGGAAGGGAGCCGCTTCCGCGTCCGCCTTCCCTCGCTCGACGCTGAGGACACGACCGCCGCCCGACGGCGACGGCCGCTCTGACGTCCTGCACTTCACCAAGCGCCGCCGTCGGACCGTCGGCTGATTCGCCATCGCCGGCATTCCCCTGCAGGGGGATTCTCTCGCTGCCGACTGCGTTCGACATGGCGCCTCGCCCAGACCCCTGCACACCATCGCCTGGCTCCGGGTGTCTGCGATTTGTGCAACGGCGACGGCCGAGAAGAGGTTGTCATTCCCGCGCAGGTCGAAGATGCCCGAAGCGAAGCGGAAGGGTGCGGGAATCCAGGGAGCTCCGCACCGGGCGTTGGCTGGGCGGCGTTGGCATTCCCTCGCAGGCGATCCTGTTCCGCGGTGGGTCGCCCCTGGCGTCTGCACGTCGCCTGGACTCCTGCATACCTTCGCTCCGAGTGTCGCGACTTGCGCAGGGGCGACAGCCGAGCGCAGCGCCTGGACCCCTGCACACCATCGCTTGGCTCCGGGCGTCCGCGATTTGTGCAACGGCGACGGCCCGAGAAGAGGTTGTCATTCCCGCGCAGGCGGGAATCCAGGGGAATCTCCGCAGCGGGGCGATGGCAGGCGGGGCTGGCGTTCCCTCGCAGGCGATCCTGCTCCGCGGTGGCGTCCTGCGCCGGACGTGGCGCCTTTCCTGGACCCCTGCACCCCTCCACCTCGCTCCGGGTGTCTGCGACTTGCGCAGGGGTGACAGCCAAGAAGGGGCTGTCATTCCCGCGCAGGCGGGAATCCAGGGGATCTGCATGCGGGGCGACGGGGGCAGCGTTAGCGTTCCCGCCCAGGCGCCCTCCTCTCGCAGCGGCCTGCGCCGGACGTGGCGCCTTTCCTGGACCCCTGCACCCCTCCACTTCGCTCCGGGTGTCTGCGACTTGCGCAGGGGTGACAGCCAAAGCGCGCCGCCTGGGTCCCTGCCTGCGTGGGCTCATCAGATTCCCATGTAGCTTCGGTATAATGCTCGCTCTGTTGCATAGGAGCTAGTCTGATGGGAACCCGAAGGACTTCTGGTTGGTGGATTGCTTGTGGTGCGCTGTTGGTGTTGCTGTGCTGCTGTTGTCTGCTCCTGCCGTTGTCGGCGGCGGCTGCCTTCACCTCTTCCACGCTCTCGAACCTGCAGGACATCTTCTTCCGTCCGCTGACCCCAATTCTTGCGCCGAACGGGGCCCGAGCGAGACGATCCCGACGTGCCGACCGAGGCGCCGACGCCGCTGCCGGCAGCTGCCGGCCGATCCGCTGGCCGAGGAGAGCCTGTCCACGCTGATCGAGACGATCGTGCCGGCTTCCGACAAGCTCGAACTCAAGGAGCGGCTGGGCGGCATCGCCAACCCGCCGCGCGTGGCAGCCGAGACAGCCGCGCCGGTCCCGGCAGGAACGGTCAGGACCTTCTGGGGCTCCAATATCGACACCGATGAGCAGTTCCAGGCGGATCTGGAGATGGTCTACGCCACCGATCACGTCTACTTTTGGGTTGAGCAGGGCGTGGACGTCGACATGCGTGATGTCCGCACCCTGGTCGACGAGTTTGAGAGCAAGGCCTATCCAACCAACCGCGAGTTCTTCGGCAGTGAGTGGACGCCGGGCGTGGATGGTGATCCGCACCTGTATATGGCGTACATGTCCGGCCTCGGCGAACTCGGTCGCCGGATACTTCTCGTCGAACGACAGCCTCTCGCAAGTGGTCAACAAGTACTCCAACGAACACGAGATGTTCTTCCTGAACGCGGACACACTCGGTCTCGGGGAAGACTACGCCCACTCGACCCTGGCCCACGAGTTTCAGCACATGATCCATGCCAACTTGGATCGCAACGAGGAGAGCTGGGTGAACGAGGGTTTCTCCGAGCTGGCTACCTTCATCAATGGCTATGACCCAGGCGGGGCAGACTACTGGTTTGTCGAAGACATGGATCTTCCGCTCACCTTCTGGCCGCCGGATGTCGATGCTGCGCACTACGGCCAGGCCTTCCTGGTGATGACCTACTTCATGGACCGCTTCGGCTCGGACGCCACCCAGGCGCTGGTAGCCCAGCAAGCCAATGGCCTCGACTCATTCGATAAGGCGCTGGCGCAAACCGGCGAGGTCGATCCGGACAGCGGCGAGCCGCTGCGGGCCGAGGACTTCCTGCTCGACTGGGCGGTGGCCACGCTGCTGCAGGACGGCGGCGTCGGCGACGGACGCTATCACTACCCGTCCTATCCCTCAGCCCCTGCGGCCACGGTCAACGATCGTGTATCCGACTGCCCTGCCGACCTGAACAGTCGCACGGTGAATCAGTACGGCGTCGACTTCATTGAGATGGACTGCCGTGGGGACTACCGATTGCGCTTCGAAGGACAGGCGGAGATCCCGGTGATCCCGGCCGACGCCTACTCGGGGGACTACGCCTTCTGGTCCAATCGCGGCGACGAGTCCGACATGATGCTGACGCGGTCCTTCGACTTCACCGACGTTACCGGCCCGATCAGCCTCGACTACAAGCTGTGGCACGAGATCGAGGACGGGTGGGACTTCGTCTACCTGGTGGCTTCGACCGACGGGGGTGAGACCTGGGAGATGATCCGGACTCCTTCCGGCACCGACAAGGATCCCTTCGGCAACTCGTACGGGTGGGGTTACACCGGCAACAGCGGCGGCGGGGAGAGCGGCGAGTGGATCCAAGAATCGGTCGATCTCTCTCAGTTCGCCGGTGAGGAAGTCCTGCTGCGCTTCGAGTACGTCACCGACCAGGCGGTCAATGGCGAGGGGCTGATGGTGGACGACCTGGAGATCGACGCCGTTGGCTATCAGACCGATTTCGAGGCCGATGATGGGGGCTGGGAGCCGGCGGGGTTCGTCCGGCTCTACAACCGTCTGCCGCAGACCTTCCGCCTGGCGCTGGTCGAATATGGCGATGAGGTTCGCGTGACGGAAATCCCCCTCGAAGGCGGGCGGCGCGGGGAGATCGACCTCAGCCTGGGTGACGGCGTGGATCGCGCGGTCCTGGTCGTGATGGGGGCCACGCGCCACAGTTGGCAGCCGGCCGAGTATCAGTTCGCCATCGAAGACCGCTGAGATCCGGCGGCCAGCCGCCGGGCGTCCAAGCCTGGGCAACAAGCAAGCTGCGGGGCAGAGCCCCGCAGCTTTTCTTGTTGTGCTTGGATCTGCCGGCCGATCAGCTACCCATCCGGCCGGTGAAACCTTGCGCTGGCGCTAGGCGGGCGATCGCTGGCGCAGTTTCTCCAGCTCGGCCTCGAGCTGGGCCCGGCGCATGGCATAGGCGTCGTGGACCTCGCCCGAGAACTCGTTAGCGCGATCGCCGATCATGCCGCGGAACTCGTCGCCCGAGTACGGGGTCAGGAGAAGCGCCGTCGATGCACCGATCAGTGCTCCGGTGATCAATCCGATCAGGAAGGCCATGACTGCTCGCATTGGTGGCTCCTCTGTAGAATGTAGCCTACATTGTAGCATACCCCCCGAGCAGGCAGCTGAAAAGAACGTGTGATCGTCCAGCCCTCTCCCCTAGCCCCTCCCCCTGCATGAGCCGACATCCGCGACTCGCACGAGTCCCGCAGGGGAAGAGGTGGATATCCTGGGGGGTGGGGGAGCCAAGCTCGCTCCACCCCCCAAGATCTTGTTCCCCCTCTCCGCCACGGTTCATGGCGTACCCGTGCGCAGTCCGCGGAGAGGGGGTCAGGGGGTGAGGTGAAAGCTCGTTTCTCAGCAAGCTCCTCGGCCGACGCGCGTGGCCGCCCTGTTCCGCCTGTAGTA
This sequence comes from uncultured Chloroflexia bacterium, assembly GCA_963789825.1. Classification (GTDB taxonomy): domain Bacteria; phylum Chloroflexota; class Anaerolineae; order Anaerolineales; family E44-bin32; genus PFL42. The sequence goes on along the minus strand of CAWBME010000010.1, from coordinate 188,367 downwards.
CACTGCCCCCCAGCCGACGCCCGAATCAAGGGCAGCGCTCTGGAGGCCGGGTAGGATGCGTATCACGATCACCTACTGCGCGGTTTGACACTATACCGATCGGGCCATCGGTCTGATGGCCGACCTGGTGAAGGAATTCGAGGAGCGGATCGAGGCAATCACGCTGGTCCCGTCCGACAGCGGCCGATTCGAGGTGGAAGTCGATGGGAAGCTCGCCTACTCCAAGCTGCAGACCGGGCGGCATGCCGAGCCGGGCGAAGTCTTGAGCTTGGTCAAGCGACTTGGGAAGGGCGGGTAGGCTGTGGCTGACGAACGCAAACGCGTGTTCTCCGGGGCCCGGCCAACGGGCCGCCAGCACCTGGGCAACTACCTGGGCGCCATCCGCAACTACGTCGACCTGCAGGCCTCCTACGACTGCATCTACTGCATCGTCGACCTGCATGCGCTCACGACGCTGGATGAGACGCAGTCCTTGCGGGAGAGCACGCGTGAGATGGCGCTCGACTGGCTGGCCGCCGGGATCCGTCCGGAGGAGACCATCGTCTTCATCCAGTCGCATGTGCCGGAGGTCACCGAGCTGCACACGCTGTTCTCGATGGTCACGCCGCTGGGCAAGCTCACCGACCTGCCGACGTTCAAGGAAAAGGTCCGGCTGCAGCCGCAGAACGTCAACTACGGCCTGGTGGGATACCCGGTGCTGATGGCGGCCGACATCGCCCTGTACAAGGCCTCCTTCGTTCCGGTCGGGGTCGACCAGGCGCCGCATATCGAGTTCGCCCGCGAGGTGGTGCGCTCGTTCAACTACCGCTACGGCAAGGCGCTGCTGATCGAGCCGGAGATGAAGATCACCGAAGTGCCCAAGGTGCTGGGCACCGACGGCCAGCAGAAGATGGGCAAGAGCCTGAACAACCACATCGAGCTGGCGGCGAGCGAGGACGAAACGGTCAAGCGAGTGATGACCATGGTCACGGATCCGCAGCGGATGCGGCGAACCGATCCCGGACGACCCGAGGTGTGCAACGTGTTCTCGATGCACCGCATCTTCTCGCCGGCGGATCAGGTGGCCAGCATCGACGTCGAGTGCCGCCGGGCCGGGATCGGCTGCGTCGACTGCAAGCAGCAGTTCGCCGCCAACCTGAACGAGCACCTGGCGCCGTTTCGCCAGAAGCGACTGGCACTGTCGGCCCGGCCGGATGAGATTTGGGACATTCTGCGCGACGGGGAGCAGCGGGCGCGGACCATCGCCCAGGCGACGATGGCCGAGGTGCGCGATGCCGTCGGGCTTCCCTGAGGTCGGAGGCGTCCGGCGGTGAGGCTGGTGCTGCAGCGCGTCCGCCGCAGCGCGGTCTCGGTCGACGGTCAGTTGGTGGCCGAGATCGGCGCTGGGCTGAATGTGCTCGTCGGAGTCGGGCACGGGGACACCGAGGCCGAGGCCACCTGGCTGGCCGAGAAGGTGGGCCACCTGCGAGTGTTCGAGGACGATCAGGGGCTGACCAACCGTTCGCTGCTGGATGTCGGCGGCGAAGCGCTGGTCGTTTCGCAGTTTACGCTGTACGCCGATGCCCGCAAAGGTCGGCGGCCGAGCTTCACCGACGCCGCCCCGCCCGAGCTGGCGGAGCCGCTGGTGCGGCGCTTCGCCGATCACCTCGCGGCGCAGGGGGTGCCGGTGCAACTCGGCGTCTTCGGCGCCCACATGACCGTCGAGATCGTGAACGATGGCCCAGTGACGATCGTGCTGGAGCGGGCGCCGTCCGCCGCCGGCGGCTGATCAGGCCCAGGCCGCGTCGGCGAGAAACCCCTGCGGGTTCTTCCACAAGATGAAGTCCAGCCCGACGGCGGCCGCGCCGGCTTGCAGGCAGGCGCGCGCTTGCGCTGGCGTGGCGATCCCCCCGGAGACAATGAGCGGGACCGGCAGGATCGGCGCCAGCTCGCGGGCGGCCTGCAGCGCGAGCGGGTACAGCCCGGGTCCGTACAGCCTGCCCTCGACCCAGCGGTCGTCGCACTCGAGGGCGCCGCGCGGCGGGCCCAGCAGGATGGCGGAGGCACCGGCCTCGGCTGCAGCCAGCGCAGCTTCGCTTGGCACGCCAAGCGGCATCAGCGCTACCACCGGCCGCTCCAGCCCCTGCGCCAACTGCACCCAGCGGCTCACAGCCTCGAGTTCTCCCAGCGGGAGCATCAGCACCAGACCGGAGGCCTCGGGGACACCGTCCAGCCCGGTGACGAGGCGCGCCAGTTCGCGTTCGTCGTGAGCCAGCACACTGACCAGGACCGGAACGGATAGGCTGGCCCAGCGCGGCGCATGACGTCGAACGACGCGACGCAGGCCCGGGTTGGCGTGGCCGGTGTGCAGCAGCAGCCCGCCGGGATAGCGCAGCGCCTGGGGCGGGTTCGCCGGCTGGCGTGGCGCCAGGCTGACCGGGTTGGTGACCAGCGCACCCAACTGACCCAGATCGAGGGCAGTGCGTGCTTCATCGGAGAAGCCCAGCGTTCCGGGCAGGTTGAGCCAGGGTCTCTCCAGTCGGACTTCGGTCTTGCCGCTGGACAGCTCAAGCGCCACGGCGGCCGTTCCCTTCGAGCAGCGAACTGAGCGGGCGCACGGGCCCATCGACGCAGGCCAGGTACCAGCCACGCCCGCCGTGCACGGCGCATGCCCCGCAGCCTCCCCAGCCGCAGAGGATCTCGCTCGCCACCAGGATCTCGGCGGCTAGCGCCGCCGCAACGACGCCCGCGCCAGCCAGGGATACCAGCATGCCGGGGAGCGCCCGACGGGAGCTGTCGAGCGCCAGGTAGTCCGCCCAGCCGAGGGCCTGGTCCAGGTGGCTCACGACTTCGATCGAACGCGGCAGACCGTGCGCCGGCGGCTCGCCGGCAAACACGATCTCGACCTCCCGCTGGATCCCCTGGCTGAGCAGCGGTAGCAGACGGCGAGGGACAGGCTCGCTGCTCGCCAACAGCCAGCGGCGCGAGGCCGCAGGGGGCTGGAAGCCGGCGCCAATCGGCCCGGCTAGGCTGAGCGGCATCCCCGGCCTGAGGGGGTTGTCCGCATCGATGGGGAACGAGACGAGGCCGGGCGTGATCTCGCTCGGGAAGAGCGCAGTGAGCAGGCCACAGCTCTCGCCGAGCTCCGCCAGCACAGCCTGTCCGGCGTCGATGTGCCAGGTCTGCGGCGTGCGCAGGCGGAGAACCGGCTCGCCGAGGGCGTCCAGGCCGAGCGAGTGTACTTCTGTCGGGATCCGACGCACGGGCGGATGCTAGCATGGCGCTCCGGTCAGGGCAACGTCAGGCGACGGCCGGGGGCCACCTGCTATAATCGTCTCGAACTTCAGTTCAGCGTTGAGGTTTCCAGGAGGCTTGAATGAACGTTGCACAGGTTGTCCGATTGATGGCGTCGCTGGCGTGGTTGGCGGCGATTGCGGTGATTGCGATCTCGGTGATGCGGGCCGGGCGCGGCCAGCCGATGCGCAAGTCCGGCACCGTCGTCCTAGCGATCGTCGGCATCGCTATCTTGCTCACGCTCGTCGCCGCCGGGTTGGTCTTCATCCAACCGGAGGAGCGCGGCGTGGTGATCTCCGCTCTGGCGCCCAAGGGCTACCGGGAAGAGACGCTCCAGCCCGGGTTGCGCTGGGTGGTCCCCTTCTTCGAGACCGTTGTCCTCTACCCGATCTCGCGCCAGACCTACACCATGTCGATTGCCCCGTTGGAGGGCGCTATCCAGGGGGATGACTCGGTGACGGCCCGAACGTCCGATGGGCAGGAGCTTTTCATTGACGCCTCGGTCATTTACGCCATCGACCCGAATGAGGTCATCGGCGTGCACATCGCCTGGAAGAACCGCTACACCGACGAGCTCATCCGGCCCCACGTCGCGCGGCATCATCCGCAACGCCGCTTCGCAGTACGGCGTCGAAGAGATCGTGTCCAGCCAACGCGATGCCTTCCAGTCCAGCATGGAAACCGCCATGGCCGATAAGTTGGAAGAGAATGGCCTGGTGCTGGTCGATTTCATCCTGCGCAATATCACCTTCTCGCCGGAGTACGCCGCCTCGGTGGAGCAGAAGCAGATCGCCGAGCAGTTGGCCCAGCAGGCGGAGTTGATCGTCCAGCAGCGCAAGCAGGAAGCGGAGCAAGCTCGGCAGACGGCCCAGGGCCGAGCCGACGCGCTGGTGATCGATGCCGAAGGCAAGGCCAAGTCCAACCTGATTGAGGCCGAAGCTCAGGCCAAGGCGCTCGAGCTGCTGGGCGCCGCCCTGCGCAGCAACCCGGCGTTGTTGAACTATGAGTACATCCAGCGGCTGGCGCCCGGGATCCAGGTGATGCTGGTCCCGAACGACAATCCGTATCTGCTGCCGCTGCCGACGCTAACCCCTGGCGGCTCTGTACCGCCGGCATCGGGCGAGTAGCCCACCGCGGGAACCACGCCTGACGGGCCTCCACGGTCAACGGACCGGACAGGCCCATCCGCCTCGACATCAGGGACCCGGCCACGCGGCCGGGTCCCGTTCCTGTTTGAGCAGGTGTGTCCCGGCAAGGGAATGCTGAGGCTGACCCCTATCGCCAGACGGAGAGGATCCCCTGGATTCCCGCACTCTTCCGCCTCGCTTCGGGCATCTTCGACTTGCGCGGGAAGGACGAGTAGCCCGCGAAGGACGGCGCCTGTGGGGAAACCGCGTGGGTGGGATCAGCCAGGCAAGTAGCCCACAGTGCGTCCGTTGTCCGTCAGAACCTTGCGGATCTCGGCCAGCGTCGGCAGGTGATGGCCGGTGCCCCACTTCTGGACCTTGGCTGCGCCGGCGGCGTTCCCCAGATCGGCCAGATCCGGCACAGGAAGCCCTCGCAGATAGCCGAACAGAATGGCTGCGTCGAGGCTGTCGCCGGCGCCGGTGGCATCGACCAGCGGCACGGGGAAGGCCGGGGCCTCATGCGTTTGATCGGACTGCATGAGCACACAACCTAGGCCACCCCGCTTCAGCACCACCAGCTCTGCCCCCTCCGCCAGCAAGCGAGCGGCGGCCGCCCGGGCATCGAGCCGATGCGAATAGCGCCGCGATCTGTGGCTCGGTTCCCAGGACGACTGTGGCCAACTGGGCGGCCTGGCGCAGCCAATCGCGCCGATGCCGCGGATTGCCCGGGCCGGGGTCGAAGAACACCGGGACATCCGACGCACGCGCCGCATGCAAGCCCTCCAACACCAGGTCGGCGCCGCCGGCGGAGTCGATCCACCCGTCGGCAAACAGCGCCTCGGCCTGACGGATGGCGTCCTGCCACGCCGGCAGCAAATGCCCGAGGGTCAGGTGGCCGGGGAATCCCAGATAGGCGGGCTCGCCCGCCGCGTCGACCAACACCCCGGCCACCGGTGTGCGTCCGGCCGGATTGACGTGCACCTGCGCCGTGTCGATGGCCTCCTGCCGCAGACCGTCGAGCAGCACTCGGCCGAACAGGTCGTCGCCGATCTCGCCCAGGCAGCCGACATCCAGACCCAGGCGGGCGGCGACGATGGCGACGTTGGCCGCGCCGCCGGGTCCGAGGTCAAGGCCTTCGAGCAGCTGCATGTCTTCAGCACGCACGGGGAAACTGGCGATGCGCAGCGAAAGGTCCAGCAGCAGGTCACCCAGGGTGAGGATCAGCGCGGCACCTCCGGGTCGTTGCGCGCCGCCAGGCCGGCGACGAACGCTTCGACGGTCAGTGGGCGTGTCGGCCAACCCAGGCGTTCCGCCAGCCGCACCAATTGCGGCGCCTCCAGATGGCTGGCGGCCAGCAGGTCCGCCGGCGCCGAACACCTGGGCGGCGGTGGCGTCGGCCAGGATCTCCCCTTGCGCCATCACGACCACGCGTTCGAATTGCTCGGCGACAAAATCCATATCGTGCGAGATGGCCATCACCGTCCGGCCTTCCTGGCGCTTGCGCGCCAGATACTCGCTCAGCAGGCGCAGGGCGGGACCGTCCAGCCCGGTGGTCGGCTCGTCGAGGATCATCAGCGGCGCGTGCATGACGTCGGCGGCGGCCAGGGCGACGAACTTGCGCTGGGTGGGAGTCAGTTCGTACGGATGCCGCGCCCGCAGGCCATCCAGTTGCAGCGCCTCGAGCGAGTCGGCCAGGCGCTCTTCGATCTCGGCCGGCGGGAGGCCAAGGTTGCGCGGCCCGAAGGCGACCTCGGCCTGCACGCTACGCTCGAACAGCTGGTCGTCGGGGTTCTGGAAGACGTAGGTGATCCGGCGCGCCAGCTGGGCTGCAGTGTGCTGCTGTGTGTCCCAGTCGCCCACCCACGCTCGGCCGGTGTCCGGACGCAGCAGCCCACACAGCAGCTTGGCGAGCGTGGTCTTGCCAGCGCCGTTCTCGCCTACCAGAGCCACCCAGCTTCCGCTGGGCACGTCGAGCGAGACCTGGCGCAGCGCCTGGGCGCCGCCGGGGTAGGCGAAGGAAAGCGAATTCGAGGCGCACGTTCACTGGAAGTACTCCACCGCTTGGTCCAATGTGTGCGGAAGCTGCTGGCGCAACATCGCGATTCCCGCGGCGGCGGACGCCCGCGCCGCGCGACTGAAGCGGGTCTCGCACAGCCCCCAGGCCGTGAGCTCCTGGCTCGACAGCACTTCCGACGGGGTCCCTTCGCTCACCTTGCGCCCGGCCTGCAGGACGAGACAGCGGTCGGCAACGCGGGCGACCCACTCCAGGCGTTGTTCGGCCACCAGCACGGTGGTCTCGCCGGCGGATACCAGCTCGCGCAGCAAAGTGAACACCTGACCGGTCCCTGCCGGGTCGAGCTGCGAAGTTGGCTCGTCGAGGATCATCAGCCTGGGCCGCAGGGCGAGGATCGAGGCGATCGCCAGGCGCTGCTGCTGCCCTCCCGAGAGGGCATAGGGCGAACGCTCCGCCAGCTCCGACAGCCCGGTGAGCGCCAGGCTGTGCTCGATGCGCTCGAACATTTCCGGCTGGGGGACGCCGAGGTTTTCCAGGCCGAACCCGATCTCCTCGCGCACGGTGTAGCGGGCGCCGGTCACCTGGTTGAATGGGTTCTGAAAGACCGACCCGACGTGCTCGCTCATCACGGCCAGGCTGCTGCCGGGGACATCGATCCCGGCGACGCGCACCTTCCCACTCAGGGCCCCACGGTAGAAATGGGGGATGAAGCCCGCCAGCAAGGAGCACAGCGTGCTCTTTCCGGCACCGGTTGGGCCGAGCACGGCCCACAACTCTCCCTCGCCGATCTTCAGGTCCAGCTGCTGCAGCGCCGGGGAGGCTTCGCCGGCGTAGGTGAAGGTGACCGCTTCGAGCTCGATCATCGGCTGATCCAGGCGAACAGACGGAATAGGACGAGGGCTGCCGCCAGGGTCCACAGCCCGATCCGCAGCCAGCGCTGGCTGGAGGAGTCGTGCAACGTGACCAGGCTGGTGCGTGGGCCGCGATGGCTGAACCCGCGCGCCTCCAGAGCGAGGGCGCGCTCCTCGACGTCCATCAGGCTGCCCAGCAGCAGCGGACCGATCAGTGGGACCAGCGCCCTGCGCCCGTCGGCCGATCGATCCTTCGGTCTCCAACCCACGGGCACGCTGCGCGTCCTGGATGCGGTGCGCCTGCGCCTGGAAGCGAGGCACCAACTGCAGCGTGGTCACGACCAGGTACAGCGCCTGGCTCGGCAGACCGCGCTCGACCAGCGCCCGCATCAGCATGTCGACCCGCGTGGTCATGGTCAGCAGCAGGAAGCACCCGCCGAGCATGGCGATCCGTCCGATCGAGGCCGCGGCGAAGATCAGTCCCGCCCGGTAGAACGAGAGCGGGCCGAGGGTGAACAGCACCTCGCCTTCACCCCAGAAGAAGCCCTGGATGAGCAGAATCGGGACGGCGAACGGAAGAACCAGCTTCCACAGCGTGCGGGTCAGCGGGCCGAATACCCGCGCCAGGGCAGCCAGCGGCAAGACGAGCAGCCCAAGCGTCAGGTAGCAGGCCCACCACGGCACGGCGAACGCCAGGGCTAGCAGCAGCCCGACGATGGCCAGCTTGGTAAGCGGATGCAGGCGGTGTAGGCTGCTGGCGCGCGGCAGGTAGGTGCCGAAGCTACTCGGGTCGGCCAGCGACGTTCTCCGCTCTCGGGAAGCGCTGCAGGAAGCGTGAGGGCAGGGCGCGCAGGGTGATCCACACCAGCAGGAAGGTGGCCAACTTGTCGAGCGGATCGGCGACGATCCCCTGACCGAAGGTCGCCTGCATCACGCTGGCGCCGGTGGCGCGGAGGAACGCCACCAGGAAGTCCTGACCGGAGCCCATCACGCCACCGAACACGTAGGCAGAGATCGGCGCCGAGATGAGGGCCGCCACGATCCCGGTGAGCAGCCCCGCCAGCAGCCACAGCCACAGACGCTTGAACCAGCCCCATCCCGCGAACAGCCCGGCCATCAGGCCGATGATTCCGGCGACGATGGCGAAGGCGGCGGCGAAGGGCGCCAGGCCGGTCAGCGTCCAGATCAGGTTGGCCAGGATGCCGGTCACCAGCCCGGCGAGCGGCCCGGCCAGCACCGCCACCAGGATGGTGCCGATCGAGTCCAGGTAGAGCGGCAGCTTCAGCGCCACGACCAACTGACCGACGACGATGTTGATGGCGATGGCGACCGGGATCAAGACCAGGGTTACCGTTGTGAAATCTCGGCGTATGCGCTCCATCGAGGTCCTCCAGCTACGAGCGCTTGAACTATACCCGGAAGGGCCGTCCTTCGTCCAGCGGCCGCCAGCATCGAGCACCATCCGCCACTGTGCCGGCACGCCCGGTATCGACGCCGGCCCGACCGCCCGGCGGCGGCGCGCCGTTCGTTCGCCCGGCCTCGGCGCATGTCGCCCAGGGCAAGGGCAACCAGGACCGGCGCCCGCCGCACGGTTGGTGCGTGAGGCCATGCGAGAGGTACGTGTCGTCGGGGACGATGCTCAGAACTCGCACTGCATTCTGTGCGGCCGCGTGAAGCCGGTGGATGCTGCCGCCATTGCGTGACGTTGCGCGATCGGGCGGTGGGGCTGCGAGCCCGCCTGAGGGATCCGGTCGGCCGCGAGTGCGTTGCGCGCCCACAACCCGGGTCTCCCCAAGGGGCCGGGGAGTGGGGATTGCCCCTTCCCGGAGCATCCCCGAACGTCACGCAGGCGGCCCCCCAGGCCTCACGGACCCCCGTTTCCCCCCATCCGTCCAACCGGCGGTCGAGGTTCGATCGGGGCCGGCGTTGCGCACCGCCGCCCGAGTGCCAGATCGCACGTGGATGGGGTGTCCGACCTGCGTCAGCACGGATCGATCGCAATGCCCCTGAGCAGTTCCGTGGCGCTCTCACTCCGAGTGAAGGCGGCTGAGCAATGGCTAGCGGGACGATGTGGAGGATCCACACCCCGCAGCCTGTGGGAGTGGGCGGAGATGCTCTCTCGACGTCTGCTCCCCGGGCGGAGTGGCGCTTCGCAGCGAGGACGGCGCGGCCGTCGCAGGGGGAGAGGATTGGCGTTCCACCCCTGGTTCATGTTCGCCGGTCATGCACGGTGCCGGGGTTATAATCTTGACGAACAGCGTCCGGATTGAATCCGGGCGTGCGATCCCTCGCGGTGCACTTGAGGCAGCGCATGTTGCAGCCTGACCGGGTCGTCCGCTCCACCTGTCCCTTCTGCGGCGTCGGCTGTCAGCTCGAACTGCACGTGAAGGACGACGCCATCCTGCGCGTCGAGGCTCCCTTCGAGGCCGCCCCCAACTACGGGATGTTGTGCGTCAAGGGGCGTTTCGGGACGGACTACGTCTCGCACCCGACGCGGCTCAGTCACCCTCTGATCCGAACCAACACTCATCAACCCCGCTCGGCCGAGCCGGTCTGGCGTCAGGCCTCCTGGGAGGAAGCGCTCGACTTGGTCGCCGAGCGGCTGGCGGCGATCGTGGGCCAATCGGGCGGCGACGCCGTGGCCACCTTTGCCTGCGCCAAAGCCACCAACGAGGACAACTACCTGCTGCAGAAGCTGACGCGCGCCGTGCTGGGCACCAACAACGTCGACCACTGCTCGCGCCTGTGCCATGCCGGCAGCGTGGCCGGCCTGCAGCTGGCCATCGGCTCGAGCGCCATGAGCAACTCCATTGCCGAGATGGAGAACCTTGACCTGTTCATCGTCACCGGTTCGAACACGACCGAGACTCACCCGGTGATCAGCCAACTTCCTCAAGCGCGCCGTGCGCCGTAACCAGGCGCGGATGATCGTGATCGATCCGCGCCAGATCGAGATGACCGACTTCGCCACCTTGTGGCTGCGCCAGCGCCCGGGCACGGACGTCGCCGTGTGGCAGGCAATGGCCCACGTCGTCGTCGCGCGAGAAGCTGCACAACCCGGCCTTCGTCACGCGAACGGACCGAGGGGTTCGCCGAGTACGTCGAATCGCTTGAGGCCTTCACGCCGGAGTGGGCCGAGGCGGTGAGCGGCGTGCCGGCGGAAGACATCCGCGCTGCGGCCCGCCTGTACGCCGGGGCGCGCGCGGCCGCCGTCTACTGGGGGATGGGGATCAGCCAGAGCACCCACGGCACCGACAACACGCTGGCCATCACCAACCTGGCGCTGCTGTGCGGTCAGATCGGCCGACCCGGGCACCGGGCTGAACCCGCTGCGCGGCCAGAACAACGTCCAGGGATGCTCGGACAGCGGCGCCCTGCCCTACGTGTTCACCGCCTACCAGCGGGTGGATGATCCCCAGGTGAGCGCCCTCTTCGCCGAGGAATGGAAGCGGCCGCAGCTCAACCCCACGCCCGGGCTTGATGATCACCGAGTTGATGGACGCCGCCCTCTCGGGCGCGGTGCGGGCCTTCTACGTGATGGGCGAGGACCCGCTGACCAGCGAGCCCAACCTCAACCACGCCCGGCACGCCATGGAGCAGCTGGACTTCATCGTCTGCCAGGATATCTTCCTGACCACGACCGGCAAGCTGGCGGACGTCATCCTGCCCTCGACCTCGTTTGCCGAGAAGGATGGCACCTTCACCAACTCCGACCGCCGGGTGCAGCGCGTGCGGGCTGCCGTGCCTGCGGTGGGAGCAAGCCGCCCCGACTGGCAGATCCTGTGCGACCTCGCCAGGCGGCTGGAGGCCGCCCTCGGCCAGACGCCGAGCGCCGGCTGGGACTACGAGCATCCTTCGCGAGATCTGGGAGGAGATGCGGCGGGTGACGCCGGACTTTGCCGGCATCACCTATGATCGACTGGAGGCGGAGGGCGGGGTGCACTGGCCGTGTCCTGCGCTGGATCATCCCGGCACGCCGTACCTGTTCGCCGAGAGCTTCCCCCGCGGTCGAGGCCGCTTGTGGAAGCTGGAATACGGGACCGAGAGCGAACTGCCGGATGCAGAGTATCCGTTCCTGCTCACCACCGGCCGCGTGCTGTACCACTGGCACGGGGGGACGATGAGCCGGCGCTCGAAGCTGGACGAGGTCTGGCCGGAGGCCACCGTCGAGGTACATCCGGCGGACGCCGCCCGGCTGGGCGTGACGACCGGCGACTGGCTGCAGGCGACCTCGCGCCGCGGGTCGATCGCGCTGCGGGCGATGGTCACCGGGCGCTCGCCCGAGGGCGTGGCCTTCATCCCCTTCCACTTCGTCGAGGCCGCTGCCAACGTGCTGACCAACGACCGCCTCGACCCGCAGGCGAAGATCCCGGACTTCAAGGTGTGCGCCGTCCGCCTCGAGCGGATCGCGCCGCCCGCCGACCGCGACCCGGCGACCGATCAGCTGCTCACCGCCCGCGGCGCGATCAAGGATCAAGCCGTTCAGGTGCACTAGCAGGCTGCTGAAGAGCACCGTGTGATTGTCCAACCCTCTCCCCTAGCCCCTCCCTGTGCGTTGAGCCAACATCCGCGACTCACACGAGTCCCGCAGGGGAAGGGGTGGATGTTGCTGGGGGGTGGGGGGAGCCTAGCTCCCCCCACCCCCCAGGATCCTGTTCCCCCTCTCCGCCACAGTTCAAGGCGTGCCCGTGCGCCGTCTGCGGAGAGGGGGTCAGGGGGTGAGGTCGAAAGCGCATTCTTCGGCAAGCTCCCAGCCGAGCGAAACGGTGGGGGCGGTGTGGGATCCGCCCTGCCGCACGCCTCTGCCTATGCACTCGACGGGAAGCCCGCGTGGGCGACACCACCCGAGCAAGGATTTGTCCAGCGGCGCTATCCCCGGACTGGGCTACCGCGTGGGTGGCGGGCGCATTCAGCTTGCGCAGGGATTCCCGGAGCGGGAAGACCGCTCGCCCGGCTTGACGCCCGCTGGAGGTCCGCGTATACTCACTCAGTGAGTATGCATGGCCTCGCCCAACGCTCGCGCCAGTGATCTGTCTCCCGAACACGTCCTGCTCGGTCTGCTGGAGCAACATCCGGCGCATGGCTACGAGCTCCACCTGCGCCTGACCCGGGACCTGGGCGGCCTGTGGCATCTCAGCCAGTCTCAGGTCTACGGCACGCTCAAGCGCTTGGAGGCGCGCGGCTGGATCGCTGGCACGCCCCATCCCCAGCAGAATCTCCCTGACCGACGTCGGCTGCGCCTGACACCCGTGGGCCGGCGCCGCTACCGCGCCTGGCTACGTGCCCCAACGCCAAGCAGCGTGCGTGCCATCCGAGTCGAGTTCCTCACCCGGCTGTACTTCGGTGCTGGCCTCGGCCCGGACATGGTGCGCCAACTGATCGACGAACAAGCCCGGTCGGTGGAACAGGACCTCCGACGGCTGGACGCCGAGCGACCCTCCACCTCCGACAATCCCATCGCCGACCTGGCGCATGAGCTGCGACTGCGGCAACTGGCCTCGGTGATTCCATGGCTGGACGAGTGCCGGCGCCGGCTGATCGTTGCCGGCGCTCCATGAGCCTGGCCGGATGAACCTTCGCCTGAGAAGGACCCCGGGCCCCGATCGACTCAGCACCCGGTCGCCGAGACAGCAGACCGGGTCCTGCGGAGCTCCACGCTGGGTGCAGCTAGCTGGCCATGGGACATGGGCTGCACTGGCGGTCTTCGCCGTCACCCAGGCCACTGCGGCGTGCAAGCCGTCTGCGGAAGTCCCTGGCGAGCCCTCGACCTTGACGGTGTTCGCCGCGGCCTCGCTGACCGATGTCTTTGAGGCGATCGCCGAGGTCTACGAGCAAGCCCATCCCGGAACCGATGTGGTCTTCAACTTCGGCGCCTCGTCCGCGCTGCGCACGCAACTGGGGGAGGGCGCGCTTGGCAGATCGTCGCCGCATTTGCGGCCGAGAAGGACATGCGGTTGCTGGGCGATGTCGGACTGGTCGGACCCGGAGAACTGCCGAGATCTTCGCCGAGAATGAATTGGTTGTCGTCGTCCATCCCGAAAGCGCGGCCAAGGTGACCTCACTGGCGAGCCTGGCCGAGCCAGGGGTCAAGCTGGTGATCGTGGCCGAGGGCGTGCCGGCCGGCGACTACGCCCGCCAGGTGCTGGAGAACCTCACCGCCGTCCTGGGCGCAGGCTACCGAGACGGTGTCCTCGCCAATGTGGTCTCGGAAGAGGACAACGTGCGTCAGGTGCTGGCGAAGGTACAACTCGGCGAGGCGGATGCCGGCTGGGTCTACCGCTCGGACGCGCAGGCCGCGCCGGAGCTGCGCGTGATCGAAATCCCGGCAAGCGCCAATGTCCGGGCGAGATACCCGATCGCGGTCTTGCTCAATGCGCCGCACCCGGAGGCGGGGGAGGAATTCCTCGAGTTGGTGCGCTCGGCCGAAGGGCAGCGGTTGATCGAGGCAGGAGGCTTCCTTGCCGTTGCGCCGTAGCCCGGCTCGGGATCAACCCCGATGCTTCGCCCGACCGCGCCCTGGTCACGGCGCGCGGCCGCCCGGTGCCTTTGTTCGTCCTGCTGGGCGGCCTGATGGTCGTGCTGTTGGCGGTGCCGGTGCTGATGCTGCTCTGGCGCGGCCTGACCTCGGAGCCGCTGCGTTTCCTGGCCGATCCAACCGTTCAGGCAGCGCTGCGCCTGAGCGCCTGGACATCGAGCGCCTCGACCCTCATCGCCCTGATCCTCGGGATGCCGCTGGCCTACCTGCTGGCCCGCAACCGGTTCGCCGGGCGGACACTGCTGGAGGTGCTGGTGGACCTCCCGATCGTGCTGCCCCCATCGGTGGCCGGGATCGCCCTGCTGGTAGCCTTCGGCCGTCGCGGCCTGCTGGGTGCGGCGCTGGCGCCGCTGGGGGTCAGCCTGCCCTTCACGTCGGCTGCGGTGGTGCTGGCCCAGGTCTTCGTGGCGGCGCCGCTGTTCATCCGTGCCGCTCGGCTCGGCTTCAACGCCGTCGATGCGCAACTCGAGGAGGCGGCCTACACGGAAGGCGCCAGCCAGTGGCAGCTCTTCCGGCACGTGATGTTCCCGTTGACCGGCCGGGCGCTGTTCGCTGGGTTGGTGCTTTGCTGGGCGAGGGCGCTCGGCGAGTTCGGCGCCACGATCCTGTTCGCCGGCAACCTGCCCGGCCGCACCCAGACCATGCCGCTGGCGATCTTCATCGGGTTCCAGCAGGACCTCGGGATCGCCTTGGCGCTGGCTTCGATCCTGCTGATCGTCTCTGGCCTGGTGCTCGGCGTGCTGCGCAAGATCGAAAGCGAAGCCAGGCTGTATTGACCCGGGCGTGGTTGGCGCGCCCCCGTCAGGGGACGCTGCGCCCGGTCAAGATCCACAGTCTCTCCCCGTCGGTCACCAACTGGATCCAACCATAGGTCAGTGTATCCAGCAGACGGGCTGCATGCGCTGCTTCGTACTGTGGCAGCGCTGAATTGCCGGCGGCCACGACGGGATCACCGCTCAAGATCACGATGCGCGGGGAAAGCGCCTCGAGCCATTCCGGTGCATTGACCGCCGGGTGGCCGCTGCCGGCGGCGACGTAGGCTGTCACCGGCAAGCGAGGCGATCGCTTCAACAACGCCTGGATGGCGTCTGGGTCTGCGCCCGGCGCAAGCAGGTAACTCGCCCGGCCGTGACGAGCGAGGAGCAGGCAGCCATGCTGGCTGACCTCCAGCACCTCGAGGGAAGCCCCTCCTCCGAGGTCGAAGCGCTGTCCGGCGGCGGCGGCTTCGATCCTGGTCCCGGCTGCCGCCAGCTCAGCCTGCAGGGTGATGAGCGCCTGCGGCCTTCTTTCCCCGCAGACCAGCGCTGCTTCGAGGCGCAGATGCTCGGAGATCCCGCGCAAGCCCGCCAGCGAGTCCGAATTCGACGACCCGATGATCAGCCAATCCAGGCTGCGCTGCAGCAACGGCAGCCTGCGGCTGACCGCCTCGCGCAGCGCGGTCGCATCGGTGCCTCCCCCGACCAGCAGCGATCGGCCGGTGGGGGAGGTGATCAGCACTCCCTGACCGCCTTCGCTCTCCAGCACCGTCAGCGACAACCGCCCATCGGGACGGTCGACGCCCGCCTTCCACACCAGGATGGCGCAGATGGCGATCGCCGCCGGGCCTGCAGCCCGCGCCAGCGATGAGGTGACTTCGGCCGCGCGCCGTGCCCAACCGTGGCGGGCCAGTGCCGTGCCCCCAAGCAGCAAGGCGTAGAAGAGGAAGACCGCCCAAGGGGAAGTCGGGCCCAAGGCGATCGAGGCGCCCGGCCAGGTGGCGAAGAACTCGACCGCCCGGATGGTGAGCGCCGGGAACGGCCAGGCGACCCAGGCCACAGGCTGCCCTGCCGGCAGCCATAGCATGCCCGTCAGCATGGCGCACCCGCTCAGGATCATCAGGGCGGGCTGCAGGGGCAGGATGACGGCGTTGGCGATCAGTGAGACCAGCGACAACCGCTGGAAGTAGTACAGGGTCAACGGCAGTGTCGTGATTTGTGCCGCCAGGGTGAGAAGCAGCATCGCAGCCAGCGGGGAGGCCACGTGCTCCGCCCAGCCGCGCTGCAGCCGCGCCCCAAGCCAACCATCTGCCCGTGCCTGGAGGGGGGCGCCGTACAGGATCAGGCCGAGGGTGGCGGCGAACGAGAGCTGAAAGCCGACATCGAAGAGTGTCGCCGGATGGATCAAGGTCATCAGCAGGGCGGAGGCCATCAGGCTGAGCAAGGCCTCGGTGGTCCTTCCCAGCCAGCGGGCAAGCAGCGCCAGGCCGGCCATCCAGGCGGCGCGCACGACCGAGGCCGATGCCCCGACCAGCACGGTGTAACCGGCGATGGCGAACGCGGCAGCCCAGGCGCCGCGCCGGGCACCGAGCAGTCGGCCGAAGCCCTGGATGAAGATGGCACTGAGGATGGCGATGTTGAATCCGGAAATGGC
Organism: uncultured Chloroflexia bacterium; assembly: GCA_963789825.1. Classification (GTDB taxonomy): domain Bacteria; phylum Chloroflexota; class Anaerolineae; order Anaerolineales; family E44-bin32; genus PFL42. Next base: position 172,158 of record CAWBME010000010.1, on the reverse strand, counting down.
GATGATGTGGCTGGTGTTGGTTCGGGTGAAGGCGTTCATGACCTGGTCGGAAATCCCACTCTCCACGCCGAGCAAGATGCCAGCGAGCAGGCCGGCCTCCGGCTGGGGGAACAGCTGGTGGATCGTTCGCAGCCCGGTTTGGCGCAGATCATCGAGCCAGTGCAGTGGAAGCACGCCTTGGCGGGTCGCCAGGCGGATCGTGCTCGCCTGCGGCATCCATCCCTGCACTCCTTGACGGGCCAGGTAGGCGGCGTAGCGGTTCTCGCCAGAGGGCTCGGGCCGGTCAACCTGCCCGTGTGCCTGCACCCGATCGCCGTACGACCAGCGGATCGAACGGTCGGCGGTGATCACGGCCAGTCCGCGCACTGGCCGGGGAGAGAGGTCGCCTTCCAGCTGCAGGCTTTCCACCCGGACCCGAAGCGTCGTCCATGTGGCGGCTTCCTCGGGGAAGGCGGACACGACGCCGGTGAGCACCAGCGGCTGTTGGATGCCGGCATAGAAGGCGAGCACGTCGGGCGCGAGGCGGGGCTGCGCGGCGCTCATGCGCATGCCGCCCAGGCAGAACATGGCGCCGGCGCAGAAGGTCAGCCGCAGCGGTGGATGGCGCAGGCAGGCGAGTGCGCAGCCCGCGCAGCCAGCGGCGACGAGCAGCCATTGAATCAGGGTCAGCTGCAGGTGGGAGGCGCAGGCGATGCCTGCCAGCCAAGCGGAGGATAACCCGATGAGCGTGTACATCCCCCCTCAGCGCATCGAATCGGATCGATTTATTATAGGGACAAACGCGTTGTGCGGGCAACGGTTTGGTCGGGCTCAGTGCCGGTGAGACGGCTCGAGGTCGGCCCCTGCCAGGTGACAAGCGAGCGGGGCCTGACCCCCTCACCCCAGCCCGCTCCCCCAGCGGGGAGCGGGTCCGGGGGGTGCCTCCCCGAACTCCCTGCAAGCGGCGGGTGATGGAGTCCTCCGATACTGCGACCCGCCGCGCGCCCACCTCGCGGCCCAATGGAAGTCATGGCGCTACTGGACCTGGCTGCGGCTACGATCCTGCTCTCGTGCGGCGTGCGAGTCCGACGAGTCCGCCGCGCTTGAGGGGAAGGGGAGCGGGACTGGGGATGTCCCCGCCCCCTCGCCCCGGAGGATGCTCCGCGAGGTGAAGCCAGCCTCGCCTGGGAAGTCGCGCGGCAAGCGGCCGCGTGCAAGCGGGCGGCGGTTCGTGCCGGGGAATAAGGTGCAAGAGCAACCGCCGCTTTGAGGGTGAAGGGCGGGCTGAGGGGAGCTCCATCCGATCCGCGCCGCGGGATCATCGCGGTGAGGATTGCAATTCCTTCAGCGATCCCGCTGCGGGCGGTCATGCGGACAGAGCAAGTGCAACCGCTGCACTGGGGAGCTGGGAGAAGCTCCAGGCCTGGCGGGGGTGCAGGCCACGGCCACCGCCCCGCGGGTCGCCCTGGAGGTACGGCGCGCGCAGCAGGCACCGGCCGGAATCGAAGATGGAGTGGCGCGCCGGGCGCCCCCCGGAGACAGCTACACCGGCTGCGTGGGGGTGCGGAATTCCGAGGGGATCTCTTCCTTGGGCAGCATGCCGACGGCGTCGACCATCTCGCGGTTGAACAGCATGGCCGGCGACTCGGCGGTTACGCTGGGGAACAGGATGGCCTGCATCTGGCTGAAGTAGAAGGGGATGAAGATTTGGTGACCCTCGAACCTCAGGCCGCTGAAGTTGAACCGGCCAGAGCTCTCGATCGCCCCCCGCAACTCGTAGCCCCCCAGTAGCACGTGGATCCACTGCACCAGCGGGGTAGTGTAGCCGCGGCGCACGGTGGCAGTCGGGCCCATTTCAGCCCGGCTGCTGAGCAAGACGCACACAATCTGTCCTTTGGCCAGCCAGAGAGTTGGGTAGCGCGCCACCAGGCGGCCAGGGGCATGCAGCCGGCTGAGGTGCGCGCCCTCGATTTCCAGCGATGAAGTCGTGGGGATGTTCAGGAAGGAGTACAGCCCGCTGGTGCCCGGATTCAGGCGGCCCAGGATGCGGTGGCTTCCGGTGTAGATCTCGACCGAGACGGGTTTGCCGGGCATGTCGCCTGCCGGGCAGGACTATACCACCGGAACGCAGAAGGTGATACGCACGCCGCCCGAGGACTGCTCGAACCAGAGCCTCCCGCCGAGGCTTTCAACGATCATTCGGATCTCGCCCATCGAGAGCCCGCGACCCAGCGGCCCGGCCGCCGGGTCGTTCTGCGAGCTGGTGAGCGCCTCGACGATGTCGCCGGTCAGCGGTGTGCCGCTATCTCCGACGGACACCGCCGCCCACAACCCGTCGGACAACCGGACTCCAAAGGGTAGCGACAGCCCGTCGCTCCGGCCGCGCTCGACGTTGAAGTGGTTGGTCTCCAGGATAATCGAGCCGGTGGTGGAGCGGCGCAGCGAGGAGGCGACCAGCGCTTCGAGCACCTTGCGGATGCGGCTCTCATCGGTGCGCAGTAGCGGCATGCCGGGGTCCGGCAGCACCTCCAGCGTGATCCCCTGCCGAGCGGCGATCTTCTCGGCCTCGGCCGAGATCTGACGCACGAGATCGGGCAGGGCGAGCATGTCGGCCGCTTCCTCACCGTTCATCACCGCCAGACGCATGCTGCTCATTCGCAGGAGTTCGAGGCGGACCAGTTCGAGGTGCGCCTTCTGCTCCGGGGTGAACCGGTCGGCGGCCATCACCCCCTCGAGCTGGTTCTGGGTGCGCTTCAAACCCTCGATCAGCGCGGCCGGGGCCATGCCCACCGTGCCCGTCTCGCTGGGCGCCGGGGCGGGGACGGGTGTCCTTGCCTTGAGGGTGAGGGAGGCATGCTCCAACGCAACGCCGGTCCAGTCGGCCAGCGCCTGCAGAACGGTCTGGTGGTGTTCTGTGAAGCGCCGGGCGGAGAGCCGGTTGTACACGCCCATCACGCCGACCACCTTCGCTCCCACTCGAAGGGGTACCTCAACCAGCGACTGCACCAGGAAGCCGGTCTGGACCTTGACCGGCCCGGCGTCCAGCGAGGGCTGGCGCAACATTCCCTGGCCGCTCGTGTATACCTCGCCGACGAGCGTGTCGCTCACCCGCACGCTTTGCAGCGTAGCCTGGCGCTCGTTGGCTTGCTTGCTCGCCCGGAGCACCAGCTCGCTCGTTCCGGGCTCGGCCAGGTAGATGTTGGCCTCTTCGGCATCCGTTACGAAGGTGGCGGCTTCGACCACGCGGGTCAGGATCAGGTCGAGGTCCTCCAGGCCAGCGACGGTGCGGCCGATCTCGCTCAGCTGGTGGACCTCCTCGGTGCGGTGACGCAGCTGCTCGCGCATCGCTTCGACGCGATTGGCCAGACCTTGGGTGTTGGTCTCGGCGGCGCGCACTTCCGCCAAGTCGAAGATCGCCTTGGCAAGGTCCTCCGGCTTGAAGGGCTTGTTGAGGATGTCGGCCACGCCAAGGCGGAACAGGTCGCGCAGCCGGTTGGCAGGGAAGTGCGCCGCCAGAACAATGGCCGGCGCCTCGTCACCGTTCTCGCGCCGTGCCGCCAGCTTGGCCAACGGGTTGCCCCGCAGCTGGGCGATGTCCAACACCAACAGATCGTGCGGAGGTGCTTCGGCGCCTTCCGCCCAGGCGTGGATGCCGGCGGGGGTAAGCACCCGGCTGATCAGGCCGCTGGCGGTGTCGTCGACATCGGCAATCACCAAGACGCGGGGCGGGGCGCGGCGGGCAGATTCCGTCATGACGATTCAGGCTCTCACGAGCGGCGCCGGGGATCGGCTGGGGGCGGCGGGGCGCTGGTCGCCGGTGGCTGCGGCCGCCGGCGCGAATGCCGGGTGCCATGGCGGGTGGTGTCGAGCATCGCCCGCAGCTCCGCCAGGGCGCTGGAATCGTACTCGCGCCGGCCACACACGTCGCACACCCAGGCCGGGAAATCAGGCACGCTCACCAGGCTCTTGCCCTCCATGGTGAAGTACGAGACGCGTTGGGCTCGCAGGTTGCCGACCTGACACTCCGGACATGGGTAGGTGAGGTTGCGATCTGCCATGCTCAGGCCTCTGCGCCTGCGGCAGCCGGAATTCGGCTGCGGATCTGCTCGACGATGGTTACCCCACTGCTGGTGCCCAGCCGGCTGGCTCCAGCCTCGACCATGCGCAGCGCCGCTTCCAGCGTGCGGATCCCGCCGGCGGCCTTGACGCCCACCTTTGGTCCGGCGACGGCGCGCATCAGGCGGACGTCCTCGAGCGTCGCCCCGCCTGGGCCGAAGCCCGTCGAGGTCTTGACGAAGTCGGCGCCGCACAGCTCCGCCAGCAGGCAACCGGCGACCTTCTGCTCTTGGGTGAGCAGCGCCGTCTCCAGGATAAGCTTGACCAGCACGCCGGCGGGATGGGCCGCTTGGACCACTGCCCGCACATCAGCCGCGGCTCGGGCATAGTCGCCCTCGACCAAAGCCCCTACCTGCACAACCATGTCGAGTTCCCTGGCGCCCAAGGCGATCAGCTGTTCCGCCTCGGCCGCCACGAGCACAGGCAGGCTGGCGCCGAGCGGGAAGGCAACCACGCCGCCTGGGCGCACGCCGGACCCGGCAAGCAGGCGGGAAGTGAGACCCAGGTAGGCCGCATTCACGCATACAACGGCGAAGCCGTACTCCATCGCCTGGTGGCAGGTGAGCTCGACCTGGGCGGCGGTGGCCTCCGGCTTGAGGAGGATCTGATCGATCAGGCCGGGCAGCCTCTCGGGTCGGGCCGGCTGTGGGCCGGCTGCCTCCTGAGGAAGCAGCCGCTCGAGCGGGCCCCCGACCGTCTCGACCGCCAGCCGCACCTGGGGTGCCAGTCGTTCGGCCAGGGAGGAGGGAGAGCTCTCCTGCATAGGCTCACTCATGCTCCGGAGGCGGTGACCGGGGCCAGATGCTCGATCACTCCGGCGTCGGCGACCGGCCAGTACACCAGGACTGCCCTTCCGATGATTTCGCCCAGCGGCAGCATCCCCCAGTTCTGTGAGTTTGAGGAATTGTTGCGATTGTCGCCGAGCACGAACACCTCTCCAGCCCCGACGGACCACTCGCCGGCATAGCGCGGCGCAGCCGCGATGTAGGGCTCTTGGAGCTCCAGCCCGTTGACCAGCACGCGGCCTTCCGAGATCGAGAATCTGGTCTCCCGGGAGCCCAACAATGCGCTTGATGAAGCGTCGATCCGGGTTGAGCGGGAAGCGGAAGACGACGATGTCTCCCCGCTCGGGCGGCGACCAGCGGTAAGCCAGCCGGTTGACGACGACGAACTCACCATCGTGCAGGCTGGGCTCCATGCTGCTGCCTTCGACTCGGATGCGGGCGGTGACGAAGTTGACGCCAAGGAACAGGACGCCGGCCAGCAGCACGGTTTGAACGATCTCGGCGAGCGTGCGCGCCCAGCCTCCCTTGGCGGGCTGTGCGGGTTGTGCAGCGGTTGGTCGTTCCAAACGGGTTGAGTCCATCGCGAGGTGCGATTATACGACTCCAGAGACGGGACTGACAAGACCCATCGGCCTACACCGCTCGTACGGGGCACGGCGAGCTTGGAGCGCTCTGCCCAGGCTTGCGCCTCGGCTGGCCGTCGCGCCCGACTCAGGTCCGCCGAGATTCTCGTTTGCGGAACACCAGCTGGATAGGTGTCCCGAGGAAGGAGTAGGTTTCGCGCAGACGGTTCTCGAGGAAGCGGACGTAGGTGAAGTGGGCCAGCTTGGGGTCGTTGACATGGAACAGGAAGGTGGGCGGGTCGGTGCGCACCTGCGCCGCGTACAGGATCTTCAGCCGCTTGCCTGCCTTCGAGGGCGGGGCATGGCGGTCCAGCGCCTGCTGCACCAGCCGGTTGAGCTCCGACGTCGGGATGCGGCGCAGCCGCTCCTCCTGGACGCGCAGCGCCAGGGGCAGGATCTGATCGACCCGCTGGCCGGTCTTGGCCGAGACAAACAACGCCGGGACATAGTCGAGGAAGTTGAGCTGCTGGCGCACGTGTTCGGCGTAGGCCGGCTGGGTGTAGGCATCTTTGGGGACGATGTCCCACTTGTTGATCAGGACGATGATGCTCTTGCGCTTCTCCAGTGCGATGCCGGCGATATGCGTGTCCTGGGCGCGCACGCCCTCGGTGCCGTCGATCACCAGCAGCGCGACATCCGAGCGCTCGACGGCGCGCAGGGCGCGCAGCACCGAGTACTTCTCCACGCCGACTTCGATATGGCCGCGGCGGCGAATGCCGGCGGTGTCGATCAGAGTCACCGGCAGACCGTGATAGGTCAGCTGGGTGTCCACGGCGTCGCGCGTTGTACCCGGGATCGGCGAGACCAGCACGCGCTCCTCGCCGAGCAGCCGGTTGAGCAGGCTCGATTTTCCGACGTTGGGCCGTCCGACGATCGCCAGGTGCAGGGAGGGCTGCTCCGGCTCCTGCTCTTCTCCGGGGGGAGGCAGCAGCTCGAGCAGGCGGTCGAGTAGGTCCCCGGTGCCGCTGCCGTGGAGCGCCGAGACGGGGAGCGGGTCGCCCATGCCCAGCTCATAGAACTCGGGCAGGCGCGCCCGGCGCTCGGCGTTGTCGGCCTTGTTCACCGCCAGCAGCAGCGCCGGTCCGCCTGCCCCCCGGGTGCGCTGGGCGCGGCGCAGGATGTCGGCGACCTCGTGATCGGCCGGGGTGATCCCGGCTTCGGCGTCGACCAGGAAGACCACCGCGTCCGCCTCGGTCGCCGCCAACTCGGCCTGGGCGCGGATCTGCGGGATGTAGTCGGCGGAATCGAGCGAGAGGGGCTCTTGGCTTTGCAGGCTCGAGGGATCGATGCCGCCGGTATCGACGATGTCAAATGTCCGACCGCCCCAGTTCGCTTCGGCGACCAGCCGGTCGCGGGTGGTCCCCGGCCGATCGTCGACGACAGCCAGGCGTTCGCCCGCCAGGCGGTTGAACAGCGTCGACTTGCCCACGTTGGGTCGGCCGACGAGGGCGACTACCGGCCTGGACATGCGGCCGTCACGGGGAGGGCGTGGCCGTGCGGATCGGCGTGGTCGAGATCACGACCTCCACCGTGTCCGGCACGATCGACTGCACGATGAGATTCTCGGGCAGCGAGACCACGATCGGCGTCAGCTGGTGGATGCCGGGGCCGAGCCCGGTGACGTCGACCGCGACCCGCAAATCCTCCGGCTGGATCGCCTCCAGCGTCGGCAGCGGGCCCTTGAGGATCAGGCTGATGACCTCGGGGGAGGAGGCGGCGAATAGGCCTGGCCGCAGCCCCTCGATCGTCAGCGCGGGGGTCAGGGTCGAGGTGATCTCGATCGGCGCGATACCGACCCGCACCAAGACGGTCTGGTCGCCGACCAGGATCACATCCTGTGGGACCGAGATCCCGACGCGCTTCTCGACCGGAGCGGTCAGCCCCTGCAGGTTGACCGGTTCGGTCTCGACATAGCCCGGAAGGCTCTCGACGGAGTCGGGCGTGGCGGAGAAGACGGTGACTAGCGTCGGGGTGACGCCGACCTCCGTGATCTGATAGCCCGCATCGGGCTCGCCCTCGATGATGGGAATCACGGCCACCAGCCGGTAGCCGCCGAGCTGGCTGACCCGGGCAGCGATACCGGCTTCGGCCGGGGAGAGGCGGACGCCGGGCACTTCCTGACCGTCGGCATCGACGGCGATCAACGTCGCCATCTCTTCGAAGTCCTCGCGTCGGCCGGACTGATCGATCGCCGCCAGTGCCCCGACCACCTGCTCCACCAGCGAGGTCGGCCCATCCACCGTGACCTGCGCCGGGTCGGGTTCGAGCAAGCGGGTGCGGTAGCCAAGGGCGAGCTCGCCGATCGGCTCGACCACAACCGGGACGGTCTTGGTGCTGGCAGCCTCCAGCGTCACGTTGACTTCTGCCGGCCGGATCTCAACGAAGCGGACTGGACGGCGGGTGGTGGTTGCGACAACCGGCAGGCGGTGTTCGCCCGCCGGCAGGCCGGTCAGGTCGACGGTGAGTTGCAGGTCGTCGACCGACAGTTCCTCCCACAGCGAAGTCGGTGCCCGCAAGGTGAGGCGCGCCTCGCGCGGGATGGAGCCCAGCGTTTGCAGTCCCTGACCCAGGCCTTGGTAGGTGATGGGAACCGGGGCGGCGAGCGACTGCTCGAGTGACGGATCGGAGTCATTGATGGCCGCCACCCAGATGGTGAGTGCCAGCATGGCCGAAAGGACCAGCGAGCCGAGCGTCTCGAGCGGCAAGCGGCGCATCGGCCTCACTCCTTGGGGCGGGCCAGCCGGCCCTGCCGAGCGCGCTCCCCCAGCCGATCCAGCCAGTCGGGAACCCAAGTGCGGCGCCGCGGCCGGTGGAAGGCGAGCAGGATATTGCGCAGCCGGTTGATGTCCAATCGGCGGATCATGCGCCCGTTGTGCGCCACCGAGATGCTGCCGGTCTCCTCGGACACGACCACCGCGACGGCATCGCTCACTTCGCTGATGCCCAGGGCGGCTCGGTGACGCAGCCCCATGTGGCGTTCCGGCGAGCGCGAGAGGGTGCCGCTCGCCGAGAGCGGCAACACGCAGCCGGCAGCCAGCACGCGCTCCTTGCGCAGGATGACCGCCCCGTCATGCAGCGGGGTGTTGACGTAGAAGATCTGCAGCAGCAGCTCCGGCGTGAGCACGGAGTCCAGCAGCACGCCAGTCTCCCTGTACTCGTCGAGGGGCGTCTCGCGTTCGATCACAATCAGGGCGCCCTGCCGTGTGTCCGAAAGACGTTGACTGGCGTTGGCGATCGCCTCGACGGTGCGCTCGATGTGGGAGGGTTCGGCCTGCTGTCCGATCACGGCGCTGGCGCGCCCCAGGCGTTCCAGGGCGCGACGGAGCTCCGGGGCGAAGATGACCGGGATGGCGACGATCAGCGCCGGCAGGGCAGCGCGCAGCAGCCAGGAGAAGGCCGCCAGCGGCAGCAGGGTAGTCAGCAGGGCGAGCATCGCCACCAGCAAGATCAGCCCGCGCAGCAGCATGACCGCCTGGGTCCCGCGCGCCAGCCGAAGCAGGGTGAATACGATGGCGGTGACCAGGATGATGTCGAGGGCGGCTGCCCAGTCGAGCCGTTGCAGGAGGAAGGTCAGCTCGCTGATCAGTCCATCCAAGGCGAAATCCTCGCGCCGGACGGGCGAAGGCTACTGGCCGGCTTCCAGGTTCCGCAGCAGTTCCTTGTAGCCCTCGACGTCTGGCGGGTTGAGCGAGATGATGATCTGAATGGTGCGTGCCGCCTCGCGCACCGAGCCGGCATCGAGCTGGATCTCGCCCAGGGCGTCGTACTGGGCGAGGGCGTCGGCCGAGCGGCCGGCCGCGCGATAGGCCTCGGCCAGGCGGGCGTGCAGCGCCTGCTTGCCTGGGTGCTCGCGGGCCATCTCCTCGAGCAGCGCCAGGGCCTCGGTGCCGCGCCCGTTCTGCACCAGGAACTCGAGGTAACCGTCAAGTTCCTTGGCCGCTTGTTCCTCCTGCCCCAGGCGCAGGTTGAGGTCGACGCTTTCGCGCCGGGCCTTCTCGTCGTTGGGATCGAGCTTGCGAACCTGGGCGTAGACGCGCAGTGCCCCGCGCGAGTCCAGGCGCGACAGATCGATGTCGGCCATGCGGTGGAGGATGTTGAGCTGCTTCTGGCGGCTGACCGTGCCGCGCTGGGTGAGGCTGAGCGCCTGCTCCAGCGTGGCCCGGGCTTGATCGAGCTCGGCCATCTGGCGGTACAGGTCGACCAGTTGCAGGTACTGATCGACGGCTTCATCGACGCGATCCTGCTGGGCCAGCAGGTCGATCAGATGGGTGCGCAGCGAGATATCGACGGGGGAGTACTCCAGGATCTTGGCGTATACATCCGCTGCCTGGCGGTTCTCGCCGCGCACGCGGTGCGTGGCGGCGATCACCTGTAACTTCTCCACCGCGGCCTCGGTGCGGTTGGTGGTCATCAGAATGTCCGCCATGCGGCTGTGAAGCGAGAGGTAGTTGGGGGCAAAGTGCAGTGCCAGGAAGGCTTCTTCCATCGCCGACAGGTAGTGACCTTCGGCCATCAGTTGCTCGATCCGATCCAGGGCGCGCACGACCTGTTCGGTTCCGCCGGTCACCAGCCAGTCGGCAATCGTCTTGACCTTGCCGACGTCGGTGTCCCCGTCGACCGTTGCCCGCGCCCGGCGCACATTGGACAGCCACCCGGGCCCGGTGAGAAAGGCCAATGTGTTCTCGACGATCTTGCGCAGGCCCTCCGGGTCGTCGGCGTTGAGCGAGGCCTGCATGGCGTCGTACATTTCTTCGAGCTGCGGGGACTGCCCCTCGGCCACCGACAGGCTGTCGGCCCGGCGCAGCGCCTGCAAGAGGAAGCGCGCCGCCTCGGCCTGGTCGCCTTCCGTGCGGGCGATGCGGCCCAGCGAGAGGTTGGCGCCCATGTCCAGGTCGGGATGGCCCAGGGCCGCCATCAGGTGCTTGCGCGCCTTCTCCGGCTCGCCCTGGTCTTTGTACAGCAGGCCCAGGTTGTAATGCACGGTAGGATGGTCAAGGCCGGCCTCGATCGCTCGCTCGTATTCCTTGGCGGCCTGCGACCCGCTGCCGTGCGACTGCAGGTCGATGGCGGCGCTCAGGCTGCGATACATCTGCGGACGGCCGAGGGCCTTGCGGTCCGAAGGCTCGGCCTTGCCCTTCTTCAGGGCGCCCTTGCTGGCGGCAGCCGGCGCTTCCTTGGGCTCATCGAACAGGGCGCCGGCCAGGTAGCTCAGCGCCTGGCGCTGTGCGGCGGTCTCCGGGTCGTCCAGGCTGCGTTCGGCTTCGACCTGCGACTGGGTGTCCTTCTCCAGGAATCCCTTCACTTCCGCCGGACGCAGGGGACTCGTGGCGGGTCGCGGCGGGCCGGGCGGCGGGAGCGGACGGCCCTCGCGCAGCATGCGCAGCGCGTTGCCGGCCTCGGGGTCAGCCGGGATCAATCCCAGCGCCCGCTGGGCAGCCTCGGTGGCGCGCTCGGTCTTGCCGGCCTTCTGCAGGATGCTGGAGATGGCGATGTATTCTTCGACGGCCTGACGCCGGCGGCCGAGGCGTTCATAGGTCAGCGCCAGGCGTGAGCGCACGGCCAGGTTGTCGGGGGCCAGGCGCGCCATGTGACCCCAGTTGGCCACGGCCTTCTCGACGTCGCGCCGGCGGCTGTACAGTTCGGCCACGGCCTCCCGCGAACTCGAGGGCATCCTTGGCTTGTCCGAGCGTTTCGAAGATCTCGGCGCACTTCTCGCGGGGTACCGGATCCTCGGGGGCGGCCTTGGCGGCCCGGAAGTACACCCCCAGTGCCTCGCGGTGCTTGTTGGTCTCGAGCAGCGCCAGGCCCAGGGCATTGAGGGCGTCCGGATTTTCCGGGAATTCGGCCAGAGCTTTCTGATAGTATCCGGTTGCCTGATCCCAGTCGAGATCCCAGGCCGCCGAGTGCCCCAGGCGCATCGATTCTTCGAAGAGGTCCTGACGTCCGGTCATAGATGGACTCGCGCGGCAGCGGGGATGGCAAGGCGAGTATAGCACAGGAGACTTGCCGACCCGGGATGCGCCGCTGGTCCTGCCGAGGCGCCCGGGTTGCGGCAGGCGCCTTTCCGGCGGCGCTCGGCGGCCGGAGCTGAGGCCCGGGGTTGACTGCAGGCCAGCGGTGCTCTCAGACAGGCTGCATGTCCGTCCAGCTGCGTCCGACCTTGGCGTCGGTCTTCAGCGGGACCTGCAGGCTGGCGGCCGACTCCATCACCGATTTGACCAGGGCGACCGTCGGCCCGACCTCGTGGTGTGGGACCTCAAGCACGAGCTCGTCGTGCACCTGCAGCAGCATGCGGGCCTGCAAGCCGGATTCGGACAGCGCCGGCGGCAGGCGGATCATGGCGATCTTGATCACGTCGGCCGCCGTGCCCTGGATCGGGGCATTGATCGCCTCCCGCTCGGCGCGGGCGCGATTGACCTCGGGGATGCCGCTGGCAGTCGGCGCCAGTTGGGGGAAGTAGCGCCGACGGCCGAACAGGGTCTCGACGTAGCCGCGTTCTGCCGCCAGCCGCCGGGTGTGGTCGAGGTAGGCGCGCACGCCCGGAAAGCGCTGGAAGTACACCTTGACGAAGTTCTCCGCTTCGCCCAGCGTCATGTCCGTCGAGCGCGCCAGGCCGTAGGCGCTCATGCCATAGATCAGCCCGAAGTTGACCGCCTTGGCGTGACGCCGCAGCTCCGGGGTGATGCTGGCCGGATCACCGCCGAACACAGCGGCCGCGGTCGCAGCGTGGATGTCCTGGTCCTCCAGGAAGGCCTGGATCATTGCTTGGTCGCGCGCCATGTGCGCCACGATACGCAACTCGATCTGCGAGTAGTCGACGCTCAGCAGAAGCTTGCCGTCCTCGGCGATGAAGGCATTGCGGATCTGCCGTCCGAGCTCGGTGCGGATGGGAATGTTCTGCAGATTGGGGTCGGACGAGGCCAACCGTCCGGTGACCGAGCCGGTCTGGCTGTACGAGGTGTGCACCCGCCCGGTGGCAGGTAGCACGCGCGCCGGCAGCGAATCCGTGTAGGTGGACTTGAGCTTGGCAATCTCACGGTGCTCGAGGATCAGGTCGACCACCTGATGCTTGTGGCGCAGTTCGTCGAGCACGGAGGCGGCCGTCGAGTAGCGCCCGGCGGCCGTCTTGCGCGTCCTGTCCGGTGGTGCGAGGCCGAGTTCGACAAACAGCACCTGGGAGAGCTGCTGGGTCGAGTTGAGGTTGAATTCGTGCCCGACCTGGCCATACACCTCGGCCTCCAGTTCGGCCAGGCGGATGGCCAGCTGCTGCGACAGCGTGCCGAGGAAGCCAACGTCCAGACGAATCCCCGCTCGCTCCATATCCGCCAGCACGCTGACCAGCGGCATCTCCATCTGACGGAAGAGCTCCCCCTGACCCTTCTCCTCCAGCTCGGCCTGGAGCAGCGGCTGCAATGCCAGACAGACCTCGGCGTCGGCAGCGGCGTAAGGGGCGACCTGATCGATGGGCACTTCGCTCATCGAGCGCTGGTTCTTGCCGCTTCCGATCAAGCTCTCGATCTCGGTCATCTCCCGGCCGAGCCGCACCCAGGCCAGGCTCTTCAGACCCAGGTTGCGCGAGGCAGGGTCGCACAACCATTCGGCCAGCATGGTGTCGAAGGACAAGGGCGAAAGGGGCAGGCCATGCCGGCCAAGCACCAGCATGTCGTACTTAAGGTTGTGTCCGACCTTCGGCAGGGTTGGCGCCATCAGCGCCGGCCGCAGCGCCTCGGCCACCTGCGCCAGCTCGAGCTGAGCCGCCCCGGCCGAGGCCGGCGCGTGGCCGACCGGGAGGTAGATCCCGGCGCCAGCCTCGGTTGCCAGCGAGATGCCCACCAACGCCGCCGACATCGGATCGGTGGAGGTGGTCTCGGTGTCGACGGACAGCACGCGTGCCCCCTCCAGCTGCCGGGTGAGCCGCGCCAGGTCCTCGGCCGTGTTGACGACCCAGGCGGCCGTGCCAGTCTGTGTCGCGGGCGGAGCGGAGGAGACGAACAGAAGGAGCTGCTGCTTGCCGATGCTTTCGGGCTGTGCCATGGGGCTCGCTTGAAGCCGCGTCAGCAGGGAGCGGAACTCCAACTGGCGAAAGTGCTCCGCCACCGCCTCCTGATCGTAGCCTTGCAGGCGGCAGGCCTCCAGGTCGAATTCGATCGGCACATCGGTGACGATCTTGCCCAGCTCGCGGCTGAGGTAGGCGCTCTCCCGTCCCTCCTCAAGCTTGGTGCGAAAGCGCGGGGTGATCTCTTCCAGGTGGTCGTAGATGGCGTCGAGCGAGTGGTGTTCCTGCAGCAGCGCCACGGCGGTCTTCTCGCCGATGCCGCGCACGCCTGGGATGTTGTCGCTGGTGTCGCCGATCAGGGCCTTGAGGTCGACCAGCTGCGCCGGCGCGAGACCGTACTTGGCTGCCACTTCCTGCGGGCCAAACTCGACGGCCTCGGAGAGCTTCTGCCCGGCAAGCAGCACATGGACGCGCGGCGTCGCCAGCTGCAGCAAGTCGCGGTCGCCGGTGAGGATCACGACGTCCACGCCCTCGGCCTCCGCCTGGCGGGCGACGGTGCCGAGCACATCATCGGCCTCGAAGCCCTCCGCCTCGAGCACAGGGATGCGGAAGGCCTGGACGAGCTGGCGGATGCGCTCGATCTGGAGTTGCAGGTCATCCGGCATCTTCTCGCGGGTTGCCTTGTAGTCCTGGTACAGATCGTCGCGGAAGGTCCGTCCGGTGTCGAACGAGACGGCGAGGTAGTCGGGTGCATCCTGCTCGATCACCCGCAGCAGGACGGAAACGAAGCCGTAGGTGCCGGCAGTGGGTTCGCCGGTCTTGGTCATCCAGCGTGAGCCGTCGCTGGCGCGGGTCAGCGCGTAGTAGGTTCGATAGGCCAGCGCGTGGCCGTCGATCAGATACAGCCGAGAACGTTTTCCCATGGTGCGGCCTCTCTCATGCGGCGTGAAGTGCCGGGTGCAGCCAGGCACGTCTCGCGGGGAAGGTCCCGGGGGGCGAGGTCACTGCGCACTTGCCTGCCAGGTGGTGTACTCGAACTGCAAGGCCTCGTCTGCCTCCACGATGGTGAGGGAACCCGTTCGACTCTGATCGGTCCGGTAGCAGACTGTGGTGCCAGGAGGCAAGTCCTCCGGCTTGATTGGGGCGCTCGGCAGACTCTCCTGCCCGCATTCGGGCGGGGCGGCCACCTCCTTTGGAGGCAGCGGCCGGCTGATCTGGGCGGTCCCCTGGCTGACAAGTCCGCCTTGCCACAGGATGTCCGCGCCGGCATCGTTCTGCGCCTGCCCGCGGTCGAGGTCGAACGCGATCCCTGGCGGAAGAGCGGCGCTGCCGGAAATCAGCACAACCGGAACGACCGTCTCGCCTTCGGCCGCCTCGCGAGCGGGTGAGGAATCGGCCGTGCCGGTGAGCTCCGGGCGGACAACGATCTTCACCCAGACGGAAAGGCCGCCCTCGCCGCCGACGCCGAACAGGTTGCCCTGCGCGTCCTGCAGCTTCCAGAAGCTCTGATAGCTCCCTGGCTGTGCGGGGGCGATCATGTCGACCGCCAGATCAACGGTTCCTCCCGGCAAGACGGTGCGAAGCAGGGGAACGGTGTATGCGGCGTCCATGCGATCGCCGCCAAGGAAGCTCAGGCCGTAGGTCTCGTCCCAGACGCAGCTCCCGTCATTGCGCAAGCGCCAGGACTTGGTGAATGGTTCCGATGGAGGCAGTGCGGTATTGTCGGCGATGGCCAGGTCCTGGAGGAAGGTTGCCCGCAGCACGCAATCCGGGGCGGTCGGGCTGGCGCGGTTGATGGCCTCGGAGGTGGCGGGTCCGGCATCGCCTCCCGGTGAGGCCAGGCCGGCTCCCAGGGAGGTGGCGGCTTCGGCTGGCTCGGTCGGAGCGCTGGCGACCGGAGCAGCGCTGCAGGCCAAGAGCGCCCAGGCCATCAGCGCCCAACCTGCCGGTGCCAATCGGCGCACGACCGCCGCGGACGCCTCCCTTGGGGGCCACTTATGCCGGCAGGGTGAAGGGCTCAGAGGATTCCTCCCGAGAGGAGCGCCTGACCGTGACCGGAGTTCACTGGGTGATCTTGGGGTTCAACCACAAGGCATCGTCTGCGGAAGAGGCGCCATTGGCGGCGACCGCCAGAACGAACTCCACCGACCTGCCGCTCAAGCTCGAGAGGTCGATGTCGATCTTCTGCCACTCTCCATCGTAGCGCTGCGACCATTGTCCGAGATTCTGCAGCGTTCCGCCGTCGATGCGATAGTTGAGCTGGTAGATCACGTTGCACTCGGTGGAATCGTAGCGGCAGCCGATGTGCGTCTTAAGGCGATAGCCGCTGAGCACCTGCAGCGGCGGATATCTCCCCGAGATCACGCCGTCGGTAGCTATTTGTGGTCGGGTGAGCAGGGAAGGCTCATCCTCGATAATCCCGTTCTCGAAGCGCGGGTCCTCCACGCGCAGCACGTATCCGTTCGGATCCCCCTCGGTGCCAGGGCATGGGAGCACGCCAGCGCCACTGCGCCACTCGGCCTCGCAGTAGTTCGCCGCTAGTTCGTACACGGTGCGTCCACTCGTGCCCGGGGTGAGTGTGGCGCCGACTACGATCTGCACGTAGAAGGATCCGCTGCCGTCAATGCCGAAGACCGTCCCACTGCTGCTGCGCAGTTTCCAGTTGCCGCGGTGCACGCCCGGCGTGACGGGGGCTCGGAGCTCGATCGAGAGGTCGACCTCTTCATCGGGGGCGACGTTTCCCGGGATGGACTGCGATTGCGTGGCGCCAAAGTTGTCGCCGTCGATGAACACCAGGTTGTAGGCGGGGGTCCAGGTGCAGGTGCCGGTGTTCTTGAGGCGCCAGGACTTGGTGAAAGCCCCTCCGGCCGGGAGGTTCGTGTTATCGGGGATGGTCAGGTCGGCGACAAAGGCTGCCTGGTCGGTGCACCCGGCGCTATCCGTCGCCTGCGCTGGCAGCGTTGGGGCCGGGGTATCGCTGGCGGCAGGGGCGGGAGTGGACGTTGCTGCAGGAAGCGTAGGCGAGGGTGAGACCGGCACCCGGGCTGCCCACTCCGCCTCCAGCGTCAGGGCGGCCTGCGTGCCGATGGCCGCCGAAGAGGACAGGCCGCCGGGAACCGTGCATCCCAGGACTGCCAGCACAAGCAGAATGGGGGGCAGCCAGACGAGCCGCTGGCGGCGGCTGGTGCTCATGCATGCTCCTTGCCCATGTGGGCGGGTGGCGTCGGCCATCGGGCGCCATCTGCCTTGACAGAATCGAGCCATTGCCTTGCTGAGCGCATAGTATCGCGCTGGAGCGTCGTCAGCCCGAAGCGGCCTGCCGCCGAAGGCTGACTGCCGGCGTCAACCCCGCCGCCGCGGAGGCGGAATTCGGCAGCGAGTCCAGTGAGCCCTTCAGACTCCAGGGGCCGGTCCACTCGATCCGCACGGACACAAGATCCCCCGGGGAAACGTGATCCGAGTTGAAGAACACCAGCTTGTTGGTGCGTGTCCTGCCGCGCCAGTGACCCGGGCGCTGGGCTTCCTCGACCAGCACCTCGACGACCTGGCCAAGCAGCTCGGCGTGAATGGAAGCGACGATGCGCTCCTGCAGATCCTCCAGCAAGCGGAACCGGCGCATCTTCTCAACTTCGGGGACATCATCCGGCATGCGGCGGGCGGCAACGGTGCCCGGGCGAGTGGAGTAGCGCGCCAGATGAGCGACGTCCAGCCGCAACTCCTCCAGCAGGTCGTAGGTCCTGCGAAACTGAGCCTCGGTCTCGCCGGGGAAGCCGACGATCACGTCCGTGGCGATGGCAACGCCGGAGACCTGTGTGCGAATCCGCTCGATCAGCCGGCGGTAGTCGTCGGCGGAGTAGCCGCGGCGCATGCGGGTCAGCACTTCATCGTCGCCGGCCTGCACAGGCACCTCGATGTGCTCGCACACCTTGGGCAGCTCGGTCACCGCTGCGAGGAGTTCCTCGGTCATCCAGTTGGGATGGGAAGTGAGGAAGCGGATGCGCTGCAGCCCGTCGATCGCGTGCAGCTCGTGGAGCAGCGCCGACAGGCTATGCGGCTCGGGCAGGTCCAGGCCATAGCGATCGACGATCTGGCCCAGCAGAGTGACCTGGCGCACGCCGCGCTCGACCAGCCCGCGCACCTCGGCCGCGATCTCCGGCGCAGGCCGGCTGCGCTCGATTCCGCGCCGATAGGGGATGACGCAGAAGGTGCAGGCGTGCGAGCAGCCCTCGACGACGGTCACGAAGGCCGTGACACCGGTGCGAGGGCCGGCGGCAAGAGCGGCCTCACCGTCCATCATGGCGTGCCGCTGCTCCGTATGGCGCCGGATGTCGGCGGCCAGGGCGCGCTCGTTCAGGTAGGCCAGCAGTGGGCCAGGGTCGGCGGGCGGCGAGAACACGTCAACGAATGGAAAGGCTTGCTGCAGGGCGGGGTTGCCCCCGACGCCCACCATGCAGCCCATCAGGTTGATCACCAAGTCCGGCCGGCGCTCCTTGAGCGGCCGCAGCGCATGCAGCCGGCCGTTGGCGCGGTCTTCGGCGCTCTGGCGCACGACACAGGTGTTGAGCACCACGACGTCCGCCTGCTCCGCCCGGTCGGTGGCCTGCATCCCCAGGCTCTCGAGCGAGGCGGCCACGCGCTGGGAGTCGGCGACGTTCATCTGGCAGCCCGAGGTCCAGATGTGATACTTCATGGCATGGATTATAACCATGGCCTGTCCGGATTCCGGTCGCTGGGCGTTGGTAAGATGGGGTACACCCCTGGCCGGTGTGCAAGCGGGCCAGCGTGGAGGCAGAGTCGATGAGGCGAAGAACGCGGCCGGCCTTGGTCTGGGGCGCCAGCGCGGTGGCGGGGCTGCTGACCCTGGCGGCTTGCGGACTCGCAGCCGCACCCGCGACCCCTTCGCCCTTGCCGCCCCTGGGCACACGAACGGCAACCGTGACGGCACTCCCAGCCACGGCGACGCCTGCCGCCACGCCGACCCCAGCCTGCGGCGAGACGACCGGACAGGTGCTCGAGGATCACTATCCGGGAATGCTAGTTGAGGGAGAGGTACCCTTCCGCATCTACCTGCCGGCATGCGCCGCGACGGCGGGTGAGCGGCTGCCGGTGTTGTACCTATTCCACGGCTACCCGTTCGATGAATTGCACTGGGACGCCCTGGGAATGGACGAGATGGTCGAGAGTTGGATCCAGGCCGACCAGGCCCCTCCCTTCGCCCTGGTGATGCCGCGTCTGCCTGAGCCGCTCTTCCGGGGCCCTAAGAGCGGCGGGGCCGGGTCGTATGAGGCGGAGATGCTGCAGGGTCTGCTGCCGGCGGTCGAAGCCAAGTACCCGGTGGCGATCTTGCCCGAGCGGCGGGCCATCGCCGGAATCTCGCGTGGAGGGGTGTGGTCGCTTGAGATCGGCATGCGCCATCCGGAGGTCTTTGCCGTCGTCGCCGCCCTCAGCCCGGCGCTCTCCGTCAACCTCGCTCCGCCAGAGTACGACCCGCTGGTTCTGGCCGCAGGAACCGCCCCGCTGCCCGAGCGCTTCTATCTGGCCGCAGGCGCCGAGGATTGGGCGCGCCCGAAGAGCGAGGAGTTGGCCGCAGTTCTCCAGACCCGTGGCAAGCCCGTCGAGCTAGCGATTGTTCCCGGCGGGCACAGCGCAGACGCATGGCTCGCCGCCATTCCGAGCTTGTTGACATATGTAACGAATGGTTGGTAGGCCGGACCACGAAACCGGGAGCGACAAACCGGTTTAGAATGCAGGCGAACGGTGGGCTGGGCGCCCGTGCCTCCATCGAGGGGAGAGGACAACATGCCCGAGAGTGACCCGAACGCTGGCGATGTGATCAATTCGTACCGCCGACGGCGCAATCGGCTCTTCCCGCTCATCGTCGGCGGCATGGCCGTTGTGCTCCTGGTGGTGGGACTGTTCCTGGTCGTGCTGTGGCTGACGGGGGAGAATCCACCGGCCATGCCAGCCTTCCTGGCGAGCCGCACACCGACCCCGACCGTGACGCCGACTCCCCCGCCGCCGACCGAGACGCCGACGATCACCAACACCCCGGAGCCAAGCCTCACCCCGACTCCCTCCGGTCCGACGGAGTACACGGTTGAGGCCAACGACACCCTGTTCTCCATCGCCGAGAAGTTCGGCGTGACGATGGACCTGCTGATCTCCTTCAACAGCCTGACCGATCCCAACAACATCGGGGTGGGCTCCAAGCTGCTGATCCCGCCGGCAGATTCTGAATTGCCGACCGAGACCGCGGTGCCCACCGGGCTGCCGCGCGGCTCGCGGATCGAGTATGTGGTCAAGACCGGCGACACGCTGGTGTCGATCGCGGCCAAGTTCAACAGCACCGCCGAGGCCATCGCCCTGGAGAACAAGATCCAGGTGACAGGTGTCCTGTTCGTGGGCAGCAGGCTGATCGTACTGGTGAACATCGCCACGCCAACGCCCACGGTGCCGGGGCCGGTCGGATCACCCACGGGGACGCGCGTGCCCGTAGCGCACCTGCGGGCTGCACTTCCCAACCTGAAGTGACATTGGCCAAGGTGGGGTTACCCCACCTTGGTTGCATGTTGGGCGCTGCCTGGGGGTGGATGGAGGTCGGGCGCCGGTGTGGGTCAGGTGGTGAATTGGGCCAGGGCCCAGTTGACGGCCTCGCGCACGTCCGGATCGGTCTCGCCCTCGAGCACGGCCATCAGATCCGCTGGAGCCTGCGGGTCCTGAAGATTGGCGGCGACGATGGCCGCATTGCGCAGCAGCCCGCTGCGCCGTGCCCGCTTGAGTGGGCTGTGCCGCAGCATCGGTTCGAATTCCTCGGGCAACAGACGAAGCAGGTCGACCGCCCTCGGCGAGCGCAGCAGCGGCCGGGGCTGGAACTCCGGGTCCTGGGTCGGCGCGGCGAAGCGCAGATTCCATGGGCAGACCTGCTGACAGATGTCGCAGCCGAACCCCCAGCTCCCAATTGCACGGCGCAGTTCGACCGGAATCCGGCCACGCAGCTCAATCGTCAGGTACGAGATACAGCGCCGGGCGTCCAGGGTGCGGTCCGGCAGGATGCAGCCGGTTGGGCAAGCCTCCAGGCAGCGACGGCAGGAGCCGCAGTGATCGGAGGGGAAGGGCCGATCGGGCGGCAGGTCCAGATCGAGCAGCACCTCGGCCAGGAAGAGGTACGAACCCAGTTGCGGATGGATCAAGCAGGAGTTGCGCCCGATCCAGCCCAGCCCTGCCTGCCGGGCAAGCTCGCGTTCGAGCAAGGGCCCGGTGTCCGTGTACACCCGATGGCGAATGGGTCTCCCGGCATGCGCCTCCAAGTCGGCCATCAGCCGGCGCAGCCGCGCGCCGAGCACCCGGTGGTAGTCCTGTCCCAGGGCATAGCCGGCGATGTCCATCTGCCAGGGTGTGCGTTGCGTGCGTGGTGTGGGCGCATGGTTGGCGGCCACGACCAGGACCGAGCGGCAGAAGGGGAAGGCTTCCCGAGGATCGCGGCGCGCGGCCACTGCCCGCTCCGTGGCCAGGTAGCCCATCGTCCCGTGATAGCCGGCGGACACCCATGAGCGGTAGACGTCGTGATGCCGCACGGCCCCGGGATGGGCGATGCCGGCCAGGTCGAACCCCAGGCCGGCGCAGGCCACCTTGATGGACTGGGCGAGATCCACCGGGTCAGACATCGGCCGGTCCGTCTCCTGCAGGCCCGGAAAGCCATCCGCCTCCGAACCTCGGAGGCGGATTGTCGTTCACGGAAGAGTGCCGGGCAAACCGGATCAGCCCTTCAGGTAGTCCATGATCGCAGCAGCCGCGCGGCGCCCGCCGGCCATGGCGGTGACCACCAGGTCGGGGCCGGTGACGGCATCGCCGCCGGCAAACACGCCGGGCTTCGAGGTGGCGCCGGTCTGCTTGTCGGCCGTGATCTGTCCACACTTGTCGGTCGTCAGGTCCGGCGTCGTCTTGCCGACGATCGGATCCGGCCAGTAGCCCAGGGCCAGGATGGCGGTGTCGGCCGACACGGTGAAGTTCGAGCCTTCGATTGGGACCGGCCGGCGCCGGCCGCTCGAATCGGGTTCGCCGAGCTCGCACTGCAGGCATTCGACTGCACCCAGCCGTCCGTCCGCACCGGCGATGAAGCGCACTGGCTGAGTCAGGAAGCGATACTTGGCCCCCTCCTGGCGCGCCAGCTCGCGATCCTTCTTGCCTCCCGGCATCTCCGCCTCGGTCCGGCGGTATAGGCAGGTGACCTGCTCGGCGCCCATGCGCAGTGCGGTGCGCAGGCAGTCGGAGGCAGTATCGCCGCCGCCGATCACCACTACCCGGCGGCCGATCCCCGGCACTTCTTTCTTTTCTTCTGGGAGCAGCGCAGGGTCGACGTTGGTCCGGATCAGGAAATCGGTGGCCAGATAGACGCCGGGAAGATCTGCGCCAGGGGCGTCGAGCGTGGCATCCACGCCGGTGCCGACGCCGATGTACACAGCGTGGTAGCCTTCGGTGAACAAGTCATCAATCGTCTTGTCCTTGCCGATGCGCACGCCCGTGACGAACTCGATGCCCGCGTTGCGGTAGTCCTCCAGACGGGCCATCACGATTTCCTTGGGCAGCTTGAAGTTCGGGATGCCGTAGATCAGCAGCCCGCCGGGGTAGGGCAGGGCCTCGAAGATCGTCACGGCGTGCCCTTCGCGCACCAACAACTCGGCGCAGGCCAGGCTTGATGGGCCGGCGCCGATGCAGGCAACTTTCTTCCCCGTCGGTGCGCCGACCTGGATCTTCACGCCGCCGTTGGCCCGTTGATAGGCAGTGACGAAGGCCTCCAGCGCGCCGGTCAGCACCGGCTCCTCGCGCTTGTTGCGGACACACGACCCTTGGCACAAGGCTTCGTGAGGGCATACCAGGCCGCACACCTCAGGCAGCGAGCTCGTCTGCCGGTAGATCTCGGCCGCGCCCACGAAATCGCCTTGCTCGATCAGCCACATCGCCGAGGGGATGTCGTTGTGGACCGGACAGGCCTGGTAGCACGGCGCCGGGTCCGGGCAGTGGATGCAGCGTTCGGCCGCCTGGCGTGCCTGTTCCTCGGTCAGCGGCAGGAAGGTCGCTTGAAAGTCGGCGACCCGCTCCTCGACCGGCCTGGCCACGATGTCCACCAGCGGGATGCGCATGCGCCCTTTACGGTCAAGCACGAGGTCCTCACCTGGAATCGACTGCATTGCCGCCCCTCCCGGACCGCTTGTACAGATGATATGCACCGAAGTAGGACAGTATCAGTCCAAGATGTCACGCTGCGGGCGGAAAGTCGTCATGTCCGGGCGCAGGACCAGCCCAAGAAGGGCCTTCACGCCTGGTTTCGAAGCGCCGGGGGGTGCGAGTGCTACCCGGCGGGCGGCCAGGTGGCGACGCCGCCGCTCGGCTCATCCGAGGTTAACCTGCGCGCCGGCGGGGGCATGGTATCCTTCTGCTTCGCCCGGGCCATTCGGACCGGGGCTGGCTCCACCCCCCCCAGGGTCGCAACCTCGATTTGCGGCAGCGAGAGGGATCGGCCTGTACGGACTGCACGAGAAATTCACACCCCGTTCACTCGTTTGCACCAAGCTGAAGTGAACGGCGATGAAAGGGCAACGTATGCGTACCATCTCCCGCAAACTCACCCCAATGATGTTGACGCTGCTGGCAGCGGCCGCCCTGGTCCAGGCCTGCACCTCGCGCCCGACGCAGGCTGAGGATCTACAGACTCAGCCGGCCGAGCGGGGCAATCTAACGGCGGTCGTGGGCGCGACGGGAACTGTCCGTCCGAATCAAGCGGCCAGCCTGCAGTTTGAGACCAGCGGTACGGTCGAAGAGGTGACCGTGCAGGTCGGCGAACGGGTTGAGGTCGACCAGGTGTTGGCGAGGCTGCGTCAGACTTCGATCCCGGCATCGGTGATCGCCGCTCAGGCGGATTTGGTCGAGGCGCAACGAGCGCTGGACCACTTGCTGCAGTCGGGGTCGCCGCAGGCCCAAGCCCAGCTGGCGTTGGCGCAGGCGCAGGACGCGCTGAAGGACGCCGAGTACAAGTGGCGCGTCCGCCAGGAAGGCTACCGCGCCAGCGCCGCCACGCTGGATCTGGCGCGGGCGAGGTTGGTGCTTGCCGAGCAGTCACTGGAGAACGCGAATTCGGCCTACGGCCGTGTGCCGGGAGACCCGTGGGAGGACTCCAACAAGGCGGCCGCACTCGAAATGGTGGCGCAGGCACAGCAGCACTTGGATTCCACGAAGCGCGCCCTGAACTGGTACACCGGACGCCCCTCGCCGATTGACCAGGCGCTGCTCGACGCCGAAGTGGCGCAGGCTCAGGCGAGCCTGGGAGACGCCGAGCGTGAGTGGGACCGCCTGAAGGACGGAGCGGATGCCGCCGACATCGTCGCCGCCAAGGCGCGCGTGGCCGCGGCGCAATCGACGGCAGAGATGGCTCAGATCGCGGCGCCGTTCGCCGGGCAGGTGACCTCGGTCGAAGTCAAACCCGGCGATCAAGTCTCGCCCGGGTTGCCGGGCTTCGGCTTGGCTGACTTGAGCCAAATGCTGGTGGACATCAGCCTGTCCGAGATCGATATCAACCGGGTCGCGGTAGGCCAACCGGTGACGGTGGTCTTTGACGGGATTCCAGAGAACACCTATGGCGGAGAGGTCACGGAGATCGGCCTGATCGGCGAGTTGATCCAGGGCGTGGTCAGCTTTCCAGTCACCGTTCGCCTGGTTGAGCCGGACGAGGCGGTGCGGCCGGGGATGACGGCGGCGGTCAATATCGTGGTCAGTGAGATCAAGGACGTCCTGCTTGTGCCCAATCGGGCCGTGCGCCTGCAGGACGGGAAGCGGGTGGTGTACGTACTGCGAGACGGCGCGCCTTCCCCGGTGGAGGTCACCCTGGGTGCATCGTCCGATACGCTGAGTGAGATCCTGGTGGGCGAGCTGCAGCCGGGCGATCTAATCGTGCTGAATCCGCCGACGACCTTCGGACAGAACGGCCCGCCGTTCATGATGGGCAACTGAGATGGCGCCGACCGCTCAGGTCATCCGAGCCGAGGGGCTGAGCAAGACCTACCTGATGGGCAAGATCGAGGTGCCTGCGCTGTGCGGCGTCTCGCTCTCGGTCTTGGGCGGCGAGGTGCTGTCGATCATGGGCCCGTCGGGCTCGGGCAAGAGCACGCTGATGAACTTGCTCGGCTGCCTCGACCGACCGACCGCCGGCAGCTACTGGTTGGAGGACAAGCTGGTCTCGGATCTGAAGGACGATGATCTGGCCGAAATCCGGGGCCGTCGGATCGGCTTCATCTTCCAATCCTTCAACCTGCTCGGCCGGCAGAGTGCGTTGGCGAACGTCGAACTGCCAATGCGCTACTCGGGCGTGAATGGCACGCGGCGGGAGCGCGCCGTGGCTGCGCTCGAGGCCGTCGGACTGGGCGATCGCATGCGCCACCGCCCGAACGAGCTTTCCGGCGGACAGCAGCAGCGGGTGGCCATCGCCCGGGCGTTGGTCAACGACCCGGCGATCATTCTGGCCGACGAGCCGACCGGCAATCTGGACAGCAAGTCCGGCGAAGAGGTGATGCGCATCCTGCTGGGCTTGAACCACGACCGGGGCACAACGCTGATCTTCGTCACCCACGATCCGGAGATCGCCCGCCGCACGCAGCGGATCATCCACATCCGTGATGGGCGAGTTGAGGCCGATGTCTGAGGCGCCGGCGTGAGAATGCACTGGGGCTTGCGCGCCGCAGGGCACAGCCGCGGCCGGCGTGGGCTGGGGCTCGATCGCGCCCGGCGCGCCGCGGTTTGGGGGGAATGGACATGCTGAAGCAAAGCATCATCGAGGCGCTGGAGAGCCTGGCCAGCAACAAGATGCGTTCGGGCCTGACCGTGCTCGGGATCGTGATCGGCGTCGGCGCCGTCATTGCCCTGCTGGCCATCGGCCAGGGTGCGCAAGCCACGATCACCGGATCGATCAGCGACATTGGCACGAATTTGCTCTTCGTCATGCGCAATCAGGATCAGGAAGTCCGGGTGCGCGATCACCTGACGCTGGCCGATTCCGAAGCGCTGGCTGACCCGTTTGCCGCACCCTCAGTCGTCGGGGTTGCCCCGATGCTGATGGGCACCGTCTCGACGGCCTTCGGCGGCGAGAGCACAGTCACCCAGGCGCTGGGGGTGACGCCCGAATACGCTCCGGTGCGCAATGTCGAAATGGCCGAGGGCTCCTTCATCACCGAGGAGCACATGCTTGGGCGGGCGGCAGTGGCCGTCCTCGCCCCGGACACGGTTGAGACGCTCTTCGGCCGGCGCGAGGGCGTGGTCGGCGAGACCGTGCGCATCGAGGGCCAACCGTTCCGCATCCTCGGCGTCACCGCCGCCAAAGGAGGATCCGGCTTCTCGAATGAGGACGACCAGGTCTTCCTGCCGCTGACCACCGCCCAGACCCGGCTGTTCAGCCGGGACCGCGATCAGGTGGACATGATCATCGCTCAGGCGATCAGCGCCGATGCGGTCGATCAGGCGTCGGAGGAGATCTCGACCATCCTGCGCCTGCGCCATCGCACGCCGATCGGGGTCGACGACTTCACCGTCTTCACCCAGCGTGATTTCATCGACACCGCCCAAAGCATCACCGGCGTGCTGACCATCTTCCTGGGCGGGATCGCTGCCATCTCGCTGCTGGTGGGCGGCATCGGAATCATGAATATCATGCTGGTCTCGGTCACCGAGCGCACGCGGGAGATCGGGCTGCGCAAGGCGGTCGGGGCCCGCAAGCGGGACATCTCTGTTCCAGTTCCTGACCGAATCCTCGCTGCTCAGCCTGATCGGCGGGTTGATCGGGATCCTGCTGGGATGGGGTCTGGCGATGCTGGTCGGGGCGATCGCCGCTGCCTCCGACGCAGAGCTCAACCCGACCGTCAGCTTGAATGCCATCCTGCTGGCCACGCTGTTCTCGGCTGCCGTCGGCCTGTTCTTCGGGCTGTATCCGGCGAAACGCGCCTCCGATCTCGAGCCGGTGGAAGCCCTGCGCCACGAATAGCGACAGCCCCAAGAACCCTGGCCCGCCTGTCTGGCCGCCATCCAGCGGCACCGACACTCCACGCTGAATCGAAGGGCGCTCCGCCCAACGCAACCACCGGCTGCGACGCTTCGCCGGGCCCTTCGCCTGGCGACTGCCCCGCACACACCTCGTCACTGCCTCCGGCTGAGAGAGCGGCGGTGGGAGAAGCTCCCTCGGCTCGCGCTGCAGCGACAGGGTGGCCGAGAGGGCCATTCCGCTCGATTTGTGCGTTGCGGACCCATCCCGGGCGACGGGAGCGCAGCCTCGCCAATCCTGGACCGCTGCTTCCAAGGCGATCGAGCGGGGAGGACATTCCTCCAGCCAGTGGATGGTTCCACACTTGCGCCTGGTCCCGGCGCGTGCCAGGCTGGAGAGGGGACGCTGGGCCGAGGCCCGCGACGTCCCGATCCAATCCCAGGAGAGCAGGCATGGCATCGTTGACGATGGTGGCGGAGCTTGATGGAGATCGCCGCGCGCACGGCGCCGAAGGCGCGCGGCGATGACTATGTCGTGGTGCGGACGCTGGAGGGCGTGCAACTCCAGCAGCTGGGGCAGGGGATGATCGAGTACGGGCGGCGCAGCGGCAAGGGCAATTTCGACCGTGACGGGGAGAACGTGCTCGCCTCGCAGGCCGTGGTGTTGATCGGCTTGAAGGAAGCGGGGGTGTGCGATCTGGATTGCGGCGCCTGCGGCGCCGAAGTGTGCATCGCCACCAACACCTTCGACGGCGAGTTCCGCGGTCCCAGCTGTGCCATTCGCCTGCTCGACCTGGGCATCGCCCTGGGTTCGGCGGTGAAGACGGCCGGCATGCTGAATGTCGACAACCGGATCATGTACCGTGCCGGCGTGGTGGCGCGCCAGCTTGGGCTGATCGACGCCGATGTGGTGATGGGGGTGCCGCTGTCGGCCAGCGGCAAGAGCATCTACTTCGATCGGCCGGTCAAGGCCTCGACGTAGGGGCGAAGCACCGTTCGTGCCGCGCAGTCCGGCGGCACGCCGCCGTCCCGCCCCGGCGGGCTGGGGCTCTCAGCCCGAACGGGGTGCGATACGGCATGCTTCGTCGCGAGGGGCCCCTAGCGGGCGCGGCCTATGCTCAGAGTCAGCTGTCCAAGTGGGGAAGGAGGAAGACGCCGGTGTAGGAGGCTGGCACCTGGCAAATCTGTTCCGGCGTCCCCTCGGCAACCAGCTCGCCGCCGCGCTCGCCCCCTTCGGGCCCAAGGTCGATCACCCAGTCGGCGACCTTGATGATATCCGGATGGTGCTCGATGATCACGACCGTGTTGCCCTGATCGACCAGCTGTTGCAGAACCTCGATCAGCATGTGCACATCCGCGGCGTGCAGGCCGACCGAGGGCTCGTCGAGCACGTACAGCGTGTGGCCGGTTGAGCGCCGCGAGAGCTCGCGCGAAAGCTTGACCCGCTGGGCCTCGCCGCCGGAGAGAGTCGGCGCGGGCTGGCCGATGGTGACGTAGCCCAGACCGACGTCCTGCAGCGTCTTCAGTTTGCGCACCATCGCGGGGAAGGCGGCGAAGAACCCCACCGCCTCGTCGATGGTCATGCTGAGTACATCGGCGATCGTCTTGTCCTTGAAGCGCACCTGGAGGGTCTCGCGGTTGAAGCGTGCCCTATGACAGACCTCGCATTGGACGTACACATCCGGCAGGAACTGCATCTCGATGCGCAGCTGGCCTTGGCCCTCGCAGGCTTCGCAACGCCCGCCGTGTACATTGAAGGAGAACCGGCCGGCTTTGTAGCCGCGCACCTTGGATTCGGGCAGCTCGGCGAACAGGCTGCGGATCTCGTCAAACAAGCCGGTGTAGGTCCCGGGATTGGAGCGCGGCGTGCGGCCGATCGGGCTCTGGTCGATGTTGATGACCTTGTCGATGTGCTCGACACCCTCGAGACGGTCGAAATCCCCCGCCATCTCGTGGGCTCCGTGCAGCGTGCGCGCCAGCGCCTTGTGCAGCACCTCAACGACCAGGGTGGACTTCCCCGAGCCCGAGACCCCGGTGATGCACACGAAGCGGCCAAGCGGAATGTGCACCGTGATGTCCTTGAGGTTGTTCTCGCGCGCGCCGACGATCGTCAGGAACTTGCCGTTGCCCCCTCGGCGCTGGTTCGGAACGTCGATGCGCAGCTTGCCGGCCAGGTAGCGCCCGGTGACCGAGGCGTGATTGCGGGACACCTGGGCTACCGTTCCCTGAGCCACGATCTCCCCGCCAGCGCCGCCGGCGCCCGGGCCGAGGTCGATCACCCAGTCGGCGGCGCGGATGGTGGCTTCGTCGTGCTCAACCACCAGCACGGTGTTGCCCAGGTCGCGGATGCCCTCCAGCGTGCGGATCAGCCGGTCGTTGTCGCGCGGGTGCAGGCCGATCGAGGGCTCATCCAGCACGTAGAGCACACCCATCAGGCGTGAGCCGATCTGCGTTGCCAGGCGGATGCGCTGCGCCTCGCCGCCGGAGAGCGTCGCCGCCGAGCGGTCAAGCGTCAGGTAGTCCAGCCCGACGTCGACCAGGAAGCCCAGCCGGTTGTAGATCTCCTTCAGCACGCGGTCGGCGATCTGCTGCTGCCGGGGGCTGAGCGAGCCGGCCGGATCCTGCAGTCGTTTGACCCAGCCCAGCGTACGCACTACCGGCCAGGCGGTCACCTCGACGATGTTGGCATCGTCGACGGTGACGGCCAGCGCCTCGGGGCGGAGGCGCTTACCGCCGCACGTCGGACAGGGCCGCTCCGACATGTATTCCTGGATCCGGCTGCGAATGAAGTCAGACTGCGTCTCCTGGTAGCGGCGCTCGAGGTTGCCGATGATGCCCTCATACGAGGCGCGGAAGCTCGCCCGACGTCCCTCGCGGCTGACATAGCGCACCTGCACCTCTTCCTCGCCGGTGCCGTAGAGAATCAGCTGTAGTTGCTTCGCCGCCAGGCGCGAGACCGGCGCCTCGAGGTCGATCTTGTAGGCTTCGGCGACCGCTTCGACCATCTGCCAGTAGTAGCCGCGGCGCTCGCGGCTCTGGTTCGACCACTCCATCGCCACCACCGCGCCGTCGTTGATCGATAGGCTCCGGTCGGGGATGATGCGATCAGGGTCGATCTCCAGCTTGCTGCCCAGCCCCTGGCACTCCGGGCAGGCGCCGTGTGGGGTGTTGAAGGAGAAGGTGCGCGGTTCGATCTCGGACAGCGTCGTGCCGTGTTCGGGGCAGGCCAGCCGCTCTGAGAATGGGATATCGGCCGGGGGATTGGCGTTGAGATGGGCGACGATCATCCCGCCATTGCCCCAGCGCATGGCGGTCTCGACGCTGTCGGTGAGCCGGGTGCGGGCGGCCTCGGCCTCCTCGCCGGCCTGCGACTGGATGACCAGGCGGTCAACGACCGCCTCGATCTCGTGGATCTTGTAGCGATCCAGCTTGGGCGCTTCTTCGATCGGGTGCACCTGGCCGTCGACACGCACGCGAGTGAAGCCGGACTGGCGCGCCTCGTCGAACACCGCCTGGTGTGTTCCCTTGCGCCCGCGCACCAGCGGGGCCAGCAGCAGCAGGCGCGCGCCGTCGGGCAGCGCTTCCAGCGCTTCCACGATCTCCTGGGCGGACTGCTGCACAACCGGCCGCCCGCAGATCGGGCAATGCGGCGTCCCGATTCGGGCGAAGAGCAACCGCAGGTAGTCGTACGTCTCGGTGACGGTGCCGACGGTCGAGCGGGGGTTGTGGGAGACCCCTTTCTGGTCGATCGACACGGCGGGCGACAACCCGTCGATCGAGTCCACATCCGGCTTGTCCAGCTGGCCAAGGAATTGGCGAGCGTAGGCGGAGAGCGATTCGACGTAGCGGCGTTGGCCCTCGGCGAAGATCGTGTCGAACGCCAGGGAGGACTTGCCCGATCCGGAGATGCCCGAGATCACCACCAGCTTGTCGCGCGGGATGGCGACGTTGACGTTCTTCAGGTTGTGCTGCCGCGCCCCGACGACGACGATCTGGTCCTGCCGCATGGCTGCTGCCCCATCTGGAAAGCTTCGAGCCGGTCATTATACCGGGCGAAGTCTCCCCTTGGAGGGGGATTTGATCGGCGGGCAGCTGTGGGTCAGGTGGGCGGGGGCGCCAGGCTCTTGCCGCACCACTCGCAGCGGCTGGCACGCGGGGGTACGACTGCGTCGCAGTGGGGACAGTGCCGCCGCTGATCGGCCGGGAGCACGCCACCGTCCAGGTCGGCGGCGAGGCGTACGATGTCGCTTGCGCTCAGCTGGCCGGTCCCCTTGCCGCGTCCGCTCACTGGCTTGCCGGTCAGACGCAGGCCATGGACGTCCTCGTCGACGATGATCCCCTGGTCGAGCAACGAGCGGATCTTCTCGTCGGACAGCGGGCGCGACGCCGGGCGGGCTGGCGTCGCCTTGGCTGAGAGGGGCGAGGGCAAGGGTACCCGGCCCAACCTGAAGGGGCGTGTCCGCCGGTGACGTCGGCAGGGAACCCGGTGCCGAATCAGGCGGGGCTGGGCAAGGTGGCTGTCCGGGCCCATGGATCACCCCGCACGACGGGCATACCCCCAAGGGATGGGTGCGTGGCAGCAGGCTCATGCTGGCTGGCGGGGGACGGCCGACCTCCCTACGTCATCCGGGGAGCGCGGAGCGGTCCTTGACCTCGATGGCGCGTCCCAGAATTGCCTCCTGGTTGGCGCCGAGAAAGCGCTCGGCGTATTCGCGATTCCGCCATTCGAAGGCGGTTTCCAGCCCCTGGGTCTCCTCGGGGACGAGCAGAGTTGTTTGCACGTAGAGCGCGTCCTCTGGCGGCAGGAAGCGATTGGCCCTGCTGGACAGCATCACAGAGGGGATGGCGTACCCCAGCACCAGGATGATCAGCAGCAGCAGGCCGCTGACCGCGTTGCCTCCTTGCAGGTCGACCACATTCAGCAGCAGGGTGACGATCAACACGAACAGCGCCACTAGGGCTGAGATCAGGTATGCCTGCAGTCGGGCGGAGCGCTCCTCTGGTGTCCGGCTGCCGGCCCGCTTGTGGCAGCGACTGCAGAGCGGAATAGCGAAGCGGGTAGGGCGTCGTTGGCCGAGCACCTGGCCTGCCGGGAGAGAGCCGCGCACGTTCAGCTTGCGCCGGGCTGGGGTCGCCATGCAGTGCGCGCAAGCGCCACGGGGTAGCTGCACCTTCGTGCCGCGAATCACGGTCCGGTAGCGCAACCCGGGCGGTGGGTCAGCCGGGGACTCGTGCTCGGGCCCAACGGCCGCCACTTCGCCGTGATCGGGTGGCAGTGCGGCTGCGGGCGCAGGCCCGACCGGGGATGGAGCCGCCTGATCGCCCAGGGCAATCGGCGCCTCAGCCGCCTCGGGAGCAGGGGGCGCACTGGCGAAGGGGGAGAGGGCGAAGAGATCGAGGTCGGGCTGCTCGGTGTGCCACAATGAGCGAGGCGCGCCCGCGACCTCGGCCGCCGGTGCCGGGGGTTGGGGCAGCTGCCATGGAGCAGGTTCCTCGGGCAGCACGAGCCAGTCGTCGCTCGCCTCGCCTCCGGCGGCGGGTCCCTGGCTGATCCCCAGAAGAGCGTCCCGCAACACCACGTCCTCGCCCAGAGGTTCTTCTTCGGTGTCGAACAGAAAGTCCTCGATCGGCACGCCGGCCAGGGCGGCCAGCCGGGAGGTGAAGTCGTCGAGGTCGCCTTCGGCCTCTTCCGAGGGAATGCCGGCGAACTCCTGCGCGGCGGGCGCCTTGTCTTCCAAGGTCGAGTTGATGGCGAACAGAGCCGGCATGGCAGCCGCCTCGAGATCCTCGCTTTCATCTTCCTTGACTGGCCCGCCAGCCTGTGCGTGCGGGGTGGGCAGGTCATTCTCGGACGCCGGTTCGGGAAAGGCGTCGGCGGCTGTCGCCTCGGGCAGGGACTCAGCCGCCAGTTCGACCGCCGCCAGGCGCCGGTCTTCGGCGGCCGAGCGCAT
The DNA here is from genome assembly GCA_963789825.1 of uncultured Chloroflexia bacterium. Classification (GTDB taxonomy): domain Bacteria; phylum Chloroflexota; class Anaerolineae; order Anaerolineales; family E44-bin32; genus PFL42. Next base: position 139,688 of record CAWBME010000010.1, on the reverse strand, counting down.
CACCTCCTCCGGGCTGGCCCACTGCCGCAGCGCCACTCGCCGGGCCTCGGAGTAGTCGGCGTGGATCTTGCCGTACATCAGCCAGTCGCCGGTCACATCGAGGACGAAGGCCGATTGGCAGTCGGAGCAAGCAACGTAGTCGGGGATGCCTTCGACGTGGACCGCGTGCAGCGCATGGCCCCCGCACACGAAGCAGGGGCGGCCTTCGATCAGGCCATCGTCAATGGTTGAGCGAGGGGCCAGGTCCATCGGCATATGCCTCAGGCAGCGAGGCAATTGACTCTAGCACATCGTCCCGGGGGGCGGCAATGCAACCTAGGACCTATAACCCCTCGGCGCCGGAAAGCGCCGCCTGGCGGGCGGCTTCGATGTACGCCAGCGACTGGTGGCGGAAGTAGGTGTTGTACAGATCGGCGTAGTGGCCGCCGCCGGCAAGCAAGGAACGGTGGTTGCCCTGCTCGAGGATGCGCCCGTTCTGCAGCACGATGATGCGATCCGCCGCCTGTACGGTCGAGAGCCGGTGCGCGATCAGTACCGAGGTGGTGGCAGCCAGGATCAGCTCGAGCGCCTGCTGGATCTGATGCTCGGTGAACGGGTCGATGTTGGCGGTGGCCTCGTCCAGGATGAAGATCGCCGGCCGCTGCACCAGGACCCGCATCAGGCTGACCAACTGCCGCTGCCCCATGGACAATCGGCTGCCGCGCTCCCCGACTTCGGTGCGCAGGCCCTCCGGCAACGCCTCCAACCATTCGCCCTCGCCGATCCGCCGCGCCAGCGCTTCGACCGCATCCAGGCTGGTCTCCGGCCGGGCGTAGCGGATGTTGTCGAGCACGGTTCCCGAGAACAGGAAGGGAACCTGCGAAACGACACCCAGTTGCCGGCGGTAGGCCTGCAGGTCGAGCGTGCGCAGATCATGGCCGTCCACCAGCAGGCGGCCGCCCTGGTACTCGTAGAAGCGGGTGATCAAGCGGGCGATGGACGACTTCCCGGCGCCGGTATGGCCGACGAGCGCCACGGTCTCGCCGGCGGCGACTTGCAGGTCGAAGCCGGATAGCACCGTCACGCCCCTGCCGTACGAGAAGTCGACCTGGTCGAAGGTGATCTCGCCGCGCAGCACGGGGACCGGCTGGCGCTCGGCCTGAACCACCGCCGGCTCGGCGTCGATCAGGGCGAAGATGCGCTCGGCGGCTGACAGCCCGCCCTGCACCTGACTCCAGAAGGCGGTCAGATTGAGCACCGGGTACCAGAAGCGGTCCATGCTGTTGATGAACAGGTACCAGGCGCCGACGGTGATGATCCCGGCGGCGGCATAGAGTCCGCCAACGTAGAGCAGGATGGCGATGGCGATCCCGGCCAGCGCGTTCAGCACCGGAAATACGATCGCCAGCACGAAGCCGCGCCGCAGGTTGATGTGGTAGCTCTGCTGGTTTACCCGGTCGAACTCCTGGTAGATCGTCGCTTCCTGGCGGAAGTTCTTGGCGACCTGGATCCCGCTGACGGCCTCCTTGACCAGGCTGTTGACGTTGGCCATCGCCCGGAATCCCTGGCGGGTGACGGTGCGCGCCAGGCGCCGAAAGATCAGGGAGAAGGCGAAGACCACGGGCAGCATCGCCAGCAGCCAGGGGATCAGGCTGGGCTCGATGCGTACCAGCACGACGAACAGCACCAGCGCCTCGAGGATCTCGCTCAGCAGGTCGGTCACCAGCACCACCACCTGGGCGAACTCAGAGGTGTCGGAGCTGATGCGGCTGACGACCTTGCCCGAGGCGAGATCGTCGTAGAAGGAGAGATCGTGCTCGGCTGCGGCGGCGAAACCATCGCGCCGCAGGGCAAGCATCACATCGGCCACCGCCCGGCTGGTCAGCCGGCGGCGCACCCAGTTGGCGCCCCAGATCACCAAGCCCAGCGCCAGCACCAGCAGCGGCAGCACGATCACCCAGCTGCCGCTGCGCCCGGCGGCCATGGCGTCGACGCCGCGGGCGCCGATGATCGGCAGCATGGCGCCGGCCAGCGAGATCAGCAGGATCATCGCCACCGAGAGGGCCAGCGCCCGCGAGTGCGGTCGGAAGTAGGTCAGCATGCGCCGCGCCAGATCGCGGTCGCGGTAGCTGCGGTCGTAGGACTCGGCGTCGAGGCCTTCGAAGAAGCTCATGCGCTCTCGCGTAGCGCCGGGCTGAAGATGCGGCGGTAGGCGGGGGAGGTGTCCAGCAGATCGGCGTGGGTGCCGCTGGCCACGAGCCGTCCTTTGCGCAGCACCAGGATCTGGTCGGCCCAGCGGATCTGCGACAGGCGATGGGTGATGATGATCGTCGTGCGGCCGGCGGCGGCGCGGAAGATCGCCCGCTGAATCTGGTCTTCGGTGGAGCTGTCGATCGAGGCGGTCGAATCGTCCAGCACCAGGATGCTGGGATGGGTCAGGAAGGCCCGTGCCAGGGCGAGGCGCTGGCGCTGACCGCCCGACAGAGTGACCCCGCGTTCACCGACGACGGTCTGGTAACCCTCCGGCAGCGCGGCGATGAACTCGTGCGCCTGCGCCGCGCGGGCAGCGGTTTCGATCTCCACCTGGGTGGCCTGCGGCTTGCCGAAGGCGATGTTCTCTGCCACGCTGCGCGAAAACAGGAACACATCCTGCTCGATGATCGAGATCTGCTGGCGCAGCGCCTCCAGGTCCCACTGGCGGACATCGACGCCGTCGATTTGCACAGCTCCTTGGCTGACGTCATAGATGCGGTTGAGCAATCGGATCAGCGTGCTCTTGCCCGAACCGGTTTGACCGACGACGGCGATCGTCTGACCGGGCGCAGCGCGGAAGCTGACGTGCTGCAAGCCAGCTTGCTGGCCCTGATGGGCGAACGAGACGTCGTCGAAAGAGATCTCGCCCCGCATCGGCCGAGCATAGCCGCCGGGGTTGCGGTCGAGCTCGGTCTGGCGGTTGATCAACTCGAGGATCCGGCGCGAGCTTGCCATCCCCAGCGCCACCTGTGCGTAGGCGTACAGCGAGACGAAGGTCGGGAAGCCAAAGAGCTGGATCATGCCGAAGAAACCGACCACCTCTCCCACGTTGAGCACGCCGCGCTGGTACAGCAGCAAGGCCTGCAGCAGCGCTGCGGCTTCGGCGATTCCCATCAGCAGCAACGGCAGGAAACGGGCTTCGACGTCCCCCTGGCGAACGAAAGCATTGCGCGATTCGCCGGCGAAGGATACGAATCGGTCGACCTCGGCCACCTCCTGGGCATGTCCCTTGACAACCTCGATGCCGTCGAGCGCCTCCGCCAATTGGGTGTTCATGCGGCCGAAAGCCAGGCGGGCATCTTCGGCGATCGGGCGAAGCTCGCGCAGGTACTGCCAGAGCGAGAGGGCGTAGGCCAGGATGAACAGCGCCGGCACCAGCACCAGGGATGGGTCGTAGCGCGGCGCGAGCAGCAGCGGGGCCAGCAGGAAGGTGGCCGAGCCAACGACCAGGTTGAGCCCTGGGCTGAACATCAGGTTGACCTCGCGCACGTCGTTGGTGGCGCGGGCCATCGTATCGCCGACCGGCTGCAAGCTGTGGAAGGTCATGCTCTTGCCCAGCAGGCTCAGGTACAGCTCGTCCCGGATCTGGCGCTCGAGACGCTGTCCGATCATCTCGGCGCTGTAGTTGCGGGCAAGCTGCAGACCGCCGCGCACGACCTGTGAGAGCCCGATCAACAACGCGATCTGCAGCAGGCGATCCAGGTTGGGCGGGGATGCCAGGACGGCGTTCAATCCCTGGCCGATCAGCATGAACATCACCGCCGCCAGCAGGGCGTTGCCCAAGGCGCCCGACAGCAGGACGAGAACCAGCCAGGCGTGGCGGCGGACGTGCCAGGCGATCCAGCGCAAGGGCGAACGCCGGTCGGATTGCAGCGTCTGTGCGAGACTGAACTCAGCGGTGGTCATGGGATGCCCCGGCTTCGCAGAGACCGAGCGTGGACGAAACAGGATACCATAGCCGCCCCTTCCGCTGGTGCGGCCTCGCCGAAGGCCCTTGTCGCCCCAGCCTCACACTTGATGTATCCTACCGGGCAATCTGGTGCAGGGGGCCAAGGAGGCAAGCATGCGGCGACAACTCCATCGGATGGTGCTGGTGCTGGTCGTAGTGGGGATGCTGCAGCTGGCGTGCAACGTCGGCGCCTGCCCCCGGCGCCGAGCAAACCGCCGTCGCCAGCACGCTGACCGCCATCGCCAGCCAGGCGCCCCCGCAGGCCGCCTCGGACACGCCGCTGCCAGCCAGCGAGACTCCGCCCCCGCCATCCGAAACCGTGACCGCCACCGCCTCGCTCACGCTGACGTCCACCGGGACGTCGACTGTCACCCTGACGCCACAGCCCTGCGACGCGGCGGCCTTCGTCAAGGACGTGACCTACCCCGATGGGGCGGAGGTCTTCGGGGGGGCTGCGTTCACCAAGACCTGGCGGCTGAAGAACGTTGGGACGTGCACCTGGACCTCTGGCTACAAGCTGATCTTCGACAGCGGAGACCGCATGTCGGCGCCGGACTCGGTGACTCTGACCGGCGGGACCGTCCCGCCGGGCGCCACCGTCGACGTCTCGGTCGACCTCAAGGCGCCCAGCGAGCAAGGCACCTACCAGGGCTACTTCCGGATCCGCAACCCGAGTGGCGTCGTGTTTGGCATCGGCCCGGCGGCTTCGGGCGCCTTCTGGGTCAAGATCAAGGCGGTCAAGCTGATTTTGCTGATGCCAACGCTGCACATCATCCCGATCGTCACGCTTGGGCCCTGAGCCAGGGCGGCGCGGCACCTGCGATGATCCGCCATTCGTCTGGGGTTCGGGCGAGAGCCCGAACCCCAGCTGTCTTTCCGACTCCGGCGATGCCCACCGCCCGGTGCATCCAGCGAGCGCGTGATCCGATGCTCAATGGCCGCCGCGTGCGCCTCAGGGTCCGGTAGAAGCGCCTCGTGCCGGCGAGGGGCTGCACCGCGGGGAGCACGCGCTCCCACCGCGCCGGAATCTGCCCTGTGGCGGGGTGGCGACCTGTGGGAAGGGCGGCCTGTGGTGCGACTGGCGAATCTCTGGCAGAATCGTCCTGGTTCACCCCGGACTGGGGCCAGCCGAACCGCGATGCCCGGTCCTTTCGCAGCACGGCGGGCGGGCATAGGCGCCGCAAGCGTGGTGGCCCCATCGGGGCACCCGGAGCAAGGAGGAGATGGCAAATGTCCAAGCATAGGATGACCGGCCTGGGTCTGCTGCTGGTGGCTGCTCTGCTGCTGGCGGCCTGCAACTTCCCCGGCTACCAGTCTGCCCCGGGCGATCCGGTGGCGACCTCCGCCGCCGCCACCATCGCCGCGGCCCTGGAGCTCACACGACTGGCGGTGACCCTCGAGCCGCCGACACTGGTCCCGACGCAGGCGCCTCCCACGCCGGTGCCTGCCTCGCCGACCCCCGCCCCGCCGACGGCGGTGCCGCCGACGGTGACCCCCTCCACGCCCTGCAACGCGGCGTCCTTCGTTTCCGACGTCACGTACCCGGACAACACTTCGGTGGTGGTCGGCGCCAGCTTCACCAAGACCTGGCGACTGAAGAACGTCGGAACCTGCACCTGGACGTCAGGTTACAAGCTGGCCTTCGACGGCGGTGATCGGATGAGCGCGCCCGACACGGTGACGCTGACCTCCGGGACCGTTCCGCCGGGAGGCACGGTGGACGTCTCGGTCGATCTGAAGGCGCCGGCCGACACCGGCACCTATCAGGGCAACTACCGCCTCAAGGAACCGGGCGGCGCGCTGTTCGGGATTGGGCCCTCCGCCTCCAACTACTTCTGGGTGAAGATCAAGGCGGTGAGCGCCGCCTCGCTCAAGCCGGATCTGGTGGTCAAGAGCATCAACCTCGACCCGGTGGAGCCCTACGAGAGCCAATCCGTCTCGGTCAGCGTCAAGATCAAGAACCAGGGTGGGGCGACTGCCGAGGACTTCACCGTGAAGTGGTGGCCGGGCGAAGGCTATGCCTCGCCCGCCTGCACCTGGGACGTCGATGATCTGGACCCGGACGACGACCAGACGCTGAACTGCACCTACGGCGGCTATCCAAGCTTCTACGCCTCGATCAACACCAAGGCAGAAGTCGACACCGGGGACGATGTCGACGAGAGCGATGAAGGCAACAACGTGCGGCTGAAGGAAGTCAAGGTCCTCGACTTCTAAGGGATCGGCCTGTCACGGCCGGCAGCAGGCCGCTGAACCCCAGTTTCAACCCGTGTTCAGGCCGGCGGGCTGAACTCGGGACAGCACCGAACGAATGCCGGATGGGGCACTCGAGTGTCCCATCCGGCGGTTTGTTGTCGGAGCGCAACCCGCACCTCTCTCCAGTAGTCTGCGCTCACCACACGCCAGGGACCAGGCGATGCTTCGTCGCAGCGGCGTATTGGCGATAGCCAAGAAGCTCTTCCATCAGCACCTGATCCTCCAGGGAGGTGCGCACGACCAGCACCAGGCTGATGAGCCCTGCTGGCGCCAGCGCCCAGACCGCGTCCAGCATCAACGGCATCGCGAGACAGGCGAGGAGCCCGCCGGCGTAGGAGGGATGGCGCAGGAAACGATACGGGCCCGAGGTCACGACATGCTGTCCGCGGTCGGTCTGGATCCGGACCACGGCCGAGAAGAACCGATTGCTCACCATTGCCCAGGTGCCCAAGGCGTATCCGGCGATCAGGCCGGCGAGGCCGAGCACCTGCAATGCCTGCGGGACGGGTGGGCGCCAGGCAAAGCGATGGTCGATCCCGGCGACCACCGATAGCGCCGCCGGGCCCAGCAGCCCGATGACCAGCACCAGGCCGCGGTCCCACGGCTTGACATCGCGAGCGTGGGCGAAGCTACCACGCTCGACCAGCAGGTCCGGGAACCGCCGCCAGGCGGCGAGGCGGCTGCCGAGCGTGAAGGCCAGCAGCACCAGGACGTACACCCAGGCCATCGTCCAGCGCAGCGTTCCGGCGAAGAGGAAGAGCAGACCTGGGGCCAGCACCAGATAGGCCAGCATGCCGAGCACGCCTCCCAGCAAACTGCGCGGGCGGGGTGCGCTCGGAACGTTGGCCTCAGGGGCCGGAGTCACGGTGTGGGGTTGACTGGCGGCAACGCAGGCCGGGGATCACAGCGGCTCGAAGCGGGCGGTGAAGTGTCGCAGCAGCTTCGGCTCGTGGACGATGCGGTAGCCCGGAACCTGGTCGCGCCGGGCAACGATGCGCTGGACCGTCTCCGCCACTGCCTCCAGATGGGCCTGGGTGTACATGCGCCGCGGCAGCGCCAGGCGCACGAGCTCGAGTGGCGGGTAGCGCATCTCGCCGGTGACCGGATCGGGATGGGCGAAGGCCACCGTGCCCAGTTCCACGGCGCGGATCCCGCCTTCCAGGTAGAGCTCGACCACCAGCGCCTGTCCGGGGAGCTGGTCACGCTGCAGGTGAGGGAACAATGCGCCGGCGTCGATGTAGATGGCGTGCCCGCCAGGCGGCTGGACGATCGGTGCGCCGACCTCCAGCAGCCGCTCGCCCAGGTAGGCCGTCTGTCCGAGGCGATAGGCCAGGTAGTCCTCGTTCAGGCCTTCCCACAGCCCGATGGCCATGGCATCCAGGTCGCGCCCTGCCAGCCCGCCATAGGTCGGGAAGCCCTCGCGCAAGATCAGCTCGCTGCAGGCGCGCTCGTACAGGTCACTGTCATTCATCGCCAGCAGGCCGCCCATGTTGACGATGGCATCCTTCTTGGCGCTCATGGTTGCGCCGTCGGCCAGCGAGAACATCTCCTGCGCGATCTCGAGCACCGGCTTGTCGGCGTAGCCCGCTTCGCGCAGCTTGATGAAGTAGGCGTTCTCGGCGTAGCGGCAGGCATCGATGAAGAATGGGATACCGGCCCGGCGATAGATGGCGCTGACCGCGCGCAGATTCTCCATGGATACCGGCTGCCCGCCGGCGCCGTTGTTGGTCACGGTGATCATCCCCAGGGGAACCTCGTTGGGGCCGTGTGCCTGGAGGAAGGCTTCCAGCTTGGCCACATCCAGGTTGCCCTTGAAGGGATGCAGCGAGGCCGGGTTGCCGGCCTCGTCGATCAGGAAGTTCTCGGGGCGCCCACCGCGGGCGAGGATGTTGGCCTGCGTGGTGTCGAAGTGCATGTTGGAGGGCACCGACCATCCCTGGCGGGCGAACAAGGCGCACAGGATGTTTTCCGCCGCTCGTCCTTGATGCGTGGGCATGAAGTGCGTGAATCCGAAGATCTGTTCGACGCTCTCCTGCAGACGAAAGAAGGAGCGGGCACCGGCGTAGAACTCGTCGCCGATCATCATGGCGCCCCACTGGTGGTCGCTCATGGCGCCTGTTCCGGAATCGGTGAGCAGATCGATGAAGATGTCCTCCGCCCGCAAGCCGAAGGTGTTGTAGCCTGCGGCGCGCAAGGCCGCGGTTCGCTCGGCGCGGTTGGGCAGGCGAATGCTCTCCACCATCTTGATGCGGAAGGGTTCAACGGGGTACTGCGCCATGCGGTCCTCCCGAGAAGGCTGACCCAGTCTAGCACCGGCCACGCGGTGGAGAAAGGTGCGAGTGTCCTGGGTGTGTGTTATCTTCGGTCAGCAGGGCGATCGTCACGCCGCCCGCCGGAGGGGCAAGCCGTGCAAGCCGATTCCGAATCCCCGACCGGGGAACGGCTGCATGTCGCCTGCCTGACGCTCGGGCCGGTGCAGACCAACACCTATCTCGTCGCCGACGCCGCCGCTGGCGGCACGGCGGTGGTGATCGACCCGGCCTGGGATGGAGCCTTCATCCATCACGAACTGGACCGGCGGGGGTGGAGCCTGGCCGCCATCTGGCTGACCCACGCCCACTTCGACCACTTCGGCGGCGTGGCGGATCTGGTGCGCCTATCCGCCGGCCCACCGATCGTCGCCCTGCACCCGCTGGACCAGCCGCTGTGGCGCTTCAACGGAGGCGCTGGGCTGTTCGGGATCCCGGCCTTCGATCCGGGTCCGGAGCCCGGCGTCGACCTGGCCCACGGCATGCAGCTGCGATTGGGGAGCCGGGTGTTCGAAGTGCGCCATGCGCCCGGTCATACCCCTGGGCACGTCATGTTCTACTGCGCCGCCGATCGGGCTGCTGTTTTCCGGCGACGTGATCTTCGCTGAGGGGGTCGGTCGGACGGACTTGCCGGGCGGGAGCTGGGAGTCGCTGCTGGCGAGCATCGAATCGCAGGTGCTCAGCCTGCCCGACGAGGTGACGGTCTATTCCGGTCACGGCCCAGCCACTACCGTCGGGCATGAGCGGGAGGCCAACCCGTTCTTGCGCATGGCTTGATCCCATCCGACGGGGGGCACAACGAGTTGGGGCGAGAGCGGGCTGGAAGGCATCGCCTCGCATCGGCGTCGAAGGATCGTTGAACCGCGGCTGACCTCGGCGGGCGGCGATGGAGCGCTGGGCACTTCGTGTCATAGGGGTCGCCGCCTGCTCCGCTGCGGCGACCCGACTGGTCAATCCAACTGAGCAGACTGCAGCCAGACCAGGAAATCGCGCACGCCACCGGTTGGCTCGCGCGGCGCCATGGCCAGGATCTCGAGGCGATAGGGGTATTCGGCGTCCTCCGGCAGGGAGCCCTCGACGCGCACCGCGCGTACGTCGGAAGGCACGCCGGAAAGGGGCAGGATCCCGAGTGCGGCGGCGTCCTCCGCCACCAGCGCCGCGCCATTGGCCGGAGTGAGATACAGCCGGGCGTTCGGCGTCACCGGCCGCCCGCGCAGCGTCCGCTGCTCAAAGGCCGCTCGTAGGTCGTCCCCGGGGAAGGGGACGTAGATCTGGGCCGGCGTTTCTTGCCCCCCGAATTCGGTCCAGGCGACGGCTTCGCCGCTGAACAGCCGCTCCAGGTCCCGCAGACTGAAGCCACGCACGCGATTGTCGGGATGGACGATGACGGCCACTCGTTCTTCGCCGACGGGCGTGGCGAACCATCCCTGTGGGGGTGTGGCCGCCGCAAAGACCATGTCCAGCTCCCCGCGGCGCAGCCGATCCTGGGCTGCCTCGAGCGGCAGGACCGTCAGATCAAACGGCGGGACTCCGACCGCTGCCCGGTAGCGCTCCACCCATTCGGTCACAATGGGCTCGAGACCGGGCGTGACCGCCACCCACGGCGGAGCGGTGGGCGTAGCCGGTGAAGCGGCCTGGCCGCAGCCTGCGGCCAGCATCGTTGCGGCAGCCAACGAGGCCGAGATCAGGAGGTTGCTCCAGCGCCTGCGGGAAGCCGCGTCGCGAGGCATCGCTCTACCCGCGCACCACGAAGAGCAGGATCCCCGCCAGTCCGAGGGCGGCGCAGTAGATCGCGAACGGCTTCAGGCTGTTGCGCGCCAGGAAGCCGAGCAGCCAGTGAATCGCCAGGTAGCCGACGATCGCCGCTGAGGTGAAGCCGGCCAGAATCGGGCCGATCTGCTGGATGGCGGAGGGCGAACGCACCAGGTCGAGCGTGGCGATCATCCCGGCGCCGACCATCACCGGGATGGACATCAGGAACGAGAAGCGCGCCGCCTCGGGGCGCAACAGTCGGCGCACGATACCGGCCGAGATCGTCGAGCCGGAACGCGAGATGCCGGGAAACAGCGCCAGGATCTGCGCGGCTCCGATGGCCAACGCATCGCTGGCGTTCACCGCCTCCAGGTTTCGCTCCGGTCGGGCGAGGCGCTCGGCGCCGATCATCAGCCCGGCGTTGATCAACAGGAAGACGCACACTGCCAGCGGGGAGGCGAACGCCTGCTCCACCAAATCCTTGAGCAGGATGCCGGCCAGCCCCGCCGGGACACTCGCCAGTAGGATCATCCAACCCAGGCGTGAGGCGGGCTCATTGAGCGGCTGCCGGCGCAGCGCGCCTTCCCACATCGCCCGCGCGATGGCCAGCAGGTCGCGCCGGAAGTACAGGATGACCGAGACCAATGTTCCCAGTTGGACCAGGACGTTGAACACGAAGGCGGCGTCGGCCTCGAAGGTCCACCCCATCAGCCAGGGCACGAGCACCAGGTGGGCGGAGGAGGAGATCGGCAGGAACTCCGTCAGTCCCTGGACGATGCCGAGCACGATCGCCTGCAGCCAGGTCATGGTCAGCTCTCCGGGGATCGATGTTTGCGATAGCTATGGCGGAAAGCGGCGGCGCACTCTGCCAGGCTGCCGTCAAGAATGGCCTGGCGCAGCTGCTCGGTCAGACGGATCAGCATGCGCAGGTTGTGGATCGAGACCAGCGTGGCGGCCAGGATCTCCTGGGCCACCATCAGGTGGCGCAGGTAGGCGCGGCTGTGGTGCTGGCAGGTGGCGCAGTCGCACGTCTCGTCGATCGGTCGTGGGTCATCGGCGAAGGCGGCGTTGCGCAGGTTGAGCCGCCCGCGCGGGGTGAGGGCGGCGTGGTTGCGGGCCATGCGCGTCGGCAGCACGCAGTCGAACATGTCGATGCCGCGCACCACAGCCTCGACCAGGTCCTCGGGAGAGCCAACGCCCATCAGGTAGCGGGGCAGGGCGGGAGGGAGCTCCGGCGTGACCACCTCGAGCATGGCGTGCATCTCGTCCTTGGTTTCCCCGACCGACAGCCCGCCGATGGCCACTCCGGCAAATGGTAGCGAGGCGATGAACTGCGCCGACTCCCGACGCAGATCGGGGAAGACGCCGCCCTGGACGATGCCGAACAGCGCCTGCGCGCCGGATCGATGCGCGCTCAGGCAGCGCTCCGCCCAGGCATGGGTGCGTGCCATCGCTTGTTCGTTGTAGCGGCGGTCGGACGGCGGCGCGCATTCATCGAACGCCATGATGATGTCCGCTCCCAGCGCCTGCTGAATGGCGATGGCGACCTCGGGTGTCAGGCGGTGGCTGGAGCCGTCGATGTGGGAGCGGAAGGTGACTCCGTCGGCGTCGATCCGCCGGGTCTCCGCCAGGCTGAACACCTGGTATCCCCCGGAGTCGGTGAGGATCGGCCCCGTCCAGCCCATGAAGGCATGCAGGCCGCCCAGGCGCTGGACGCGCTCGGCGCCGGGGCGCAGGTACAGGTGATAGGTGTTGCCCAGGATCAGGCTGGCGCCGAGGTGCTGCAGCTGCTCGACGGTGACGGCCTTGACCGTTGCCTGAGTCCCGACGGGGGCAAACACCGGCGTGGGGATCGATCCGTGGGCGGTGTGCAGCATGCCGGCGCGCGCCGCGGCCTGCGGTTCGCTCAATCTCGAAGCGCAGGGGCATCACAAGCCCCATACCCAGTGCAGGCCGAGCAGTGTGAGCAGCGCCGAAAGCACAGTGAGGGGTGCGCCCAGGCGCAGATAATCGCGCATGGTGTAGCCGCCGGGGCCCATCACCAGCAGGTTGGCGGGATGGCCGAGCGGGGTGAGAAAAGCCAGCGAACAGCCGACGGCGACCGCCATGGCCATGGCGCGGGGGTCGGCACCGGCGATCTCGGCCACAGCGATAGCGACGGGAGCGAGCACGACCGCCGTGGTTTGTCCGCCGATGAGCAGTCCGAGGCCGATCGTCGCCAGCAGGATCGCCGCCGCCAGGCCGAGCGTTCCCGCGCCGCCGGTCAGCCCGATCAGCGCCTCGCCCATCAGACTGGCCAGACCGGTGGTCTGCAGGGCGATGCTCAGGGGCAGCATGCCAGCGATGAAGAAGATCGTGCGCCAGGAGACTGAGCGGTAGGCGGCATCCATGGAGAGACAGTCGGCCAGCACCATCAGCATCGCCCCGGTCAGCGTGGCGATGGCGATGGGCAGCAGGCCGACCGCCGCCGCGCCCAGGCTGGCGACCATGATCCCCACGGCCACCCAGGCGCGCCATCCCGGCCGGTCGGCGGCCTCGGCTTCGAGGATCAGGAAACTCTCATCGCCGCGCAGCAGGTCGAAGCGGTCGCGCGGGCCATGCATCAGCATGGCGTCGCCGAAGTGCAACGGCTGATCGGCCAGATCGCCTTGCAGCACTGTCCCGCCGCGCCACAGGCCGATGACCTGAATCCCGTAGCGCTCGCGGAAACGGATTTGGCGCAGCGACTTGCCGTCCAGCTCGGAGCGGGGCGCCAATACCACCTCGACCAGCGGGACGTGAGCGGTTGTCAGCGTGTCGAGCAGGTGGGGGTCAGCATGGGGCTCGAGCTGGTAGCGCTGCTCGAACTCCGCTCCCGGCCGCCCTTCCAGCAACAGAATGTCGTCGGCCTGTACTCGGACCTCCCGATCGGGCGCCAGTCGCCAGCGGCCGCGGTGCAGGATGCCCAACACGGTAAGCCCCAGGTCACGCCCCCAGCCGAGGGCGCCCAGCGATTGATCGACAGTGGACGACGAGACGGGCACGCGAAACGCCGAGACACCCGCCTGCAGCCGGTACAGTCTGGCGAGCTCTGTCTGGGCCGGACGGTTGCGGGCGATTTCGCTGGCGACGTCGCGCTGGCGTAGCAGGCGCGGGGCGAGCCAGATGAGAAGCGCGGTGCCGGCGATCACCAGCGGAACCCCGACGGGCAGGAACTCGAGCAGCCCGTAGGGAGCGTAGCCGGCCTGACCGAGCGTGGTGCTGACGATGATGTTGGCCGTGGTGAGCAGTGTGGCTGTGCCGCCCAGCAGCGCGCCGTAGGCGAGGGGCAACAGCAGGCGTGAGGGACGGATCTGCGCCCGGCGCGAGATCCCCATCGCCGGCGGGACCAGGATTGCGGCTGCGGCGATGCTGTTCATGAACGTGGACAGGCCGGCGCTGGTCAGGGTCAGCGCGCCGACGAGCCGCCGCTCGTGGGCGCCAGCCAGCCGCAGAATGCGCGAACCGAGCCAGGCCGTCACCCCGGTTCGCTCGAGCCCCTCGGAGAGGATGAACACCGAGAGGATGGTGATCACCGCCGACTGGCTGAAACCCGAGACTGCCTGCTCGGCCGTGATCACACCGGTCAGCCCGAGCGTCAGACGCGACCAGGATGCCGATGACATCCGGGCGCAGCCGCTCGCTCACCAGCAGGATGGCGGCGACCGTCAGGGTCAGCAGCGTGATCCAGGCCTCGGGGGTCATGGCGACTTGGGATTATACCCAGGGCGTGTATTGCCGCCCGAGGGACGCCTTCGTATACTAGGTGCCATGCCACAGACCGAGGGCTATGCCACCTGGGCCGAAGTCGATCTGGGAGCGCTGCGTGCCAACCTGCGACAGTTCGCCCGGCGCCAGGCCGCCGTGATGGCCGTGGTCAAGGCGAATGCCTACGGCCATGGTGCGGTTCCAGTTGCCCGCGCCGCGCTGCAGGCGGGGGCGCTCTGGTGCGGCGTGGCGCGGCTGGACGAGGCGCTGGAACTACGTCGCGCCGGGTTGGCCTGTCCGATCCTGATCCTGGGCGCCGTGCCGCCGAGCGCTTACGCCGTCGCGATTGCCGACGCCATCTCGCTCACTGTGTGGACAAGCGATCAGGTCGCGGCGGCGGTGGCTGCCGCCCAGCCGGCCGGGCGAACGGCGCGGCTGCATCTCAAGCTGGACAGCGGTATGCACCGGCTGGGGGCGGCACCCGGAGACGTGCTGAGCCTGGCGCGCCAGATCCACGACACTGAAGGCGCCGAGCTGGAGGGCGTGTTCTCCCATCTGGCCTGTGCAGCCGATCTGGATCCGAACCCCGTCCTGAAGCAGCAGCACATCTTCCAGCAGGTGGTGGCGGAGTTGTCCGCAGCCGGCCTGCGCCCGACCTGGTGCCACCTGGCGAATACCGCCGCCGCACTGCGCTGGCCGGAGATGGACTACGATCTGGTGCGCATCGGGCTCGGGCTATACGGGATGCAGCCGTCGGATGTGCTCGACCTGGGGCCAGGCCTGCATCCCGCCCTGACCTGGAAGGCCAGGATCGCGCAGGTCAAGGTTGTCGCCTCCGGCGAGGGCATCGGGTATGGGCATGTCTACACCACCAGCGGCGACGAAACCATCGCCACGGTGTCCGTCGGCTACGGAGATGGCTTCCGCCGCTGGCCGGGGGCGCAGGTGCTGATCGACGGCCACCTGGCTGACGTGGTTGGACGAGTCGTCGATGGATCAGATCACGGTGCGCCTGCCCGAGGGTGCGCAGTGCCGTCCCGGCGACGAGGCGGTGCTGATCGGGCGCCAGGGGCAGGCGGAGGCGCGCGCGGAGACGCTGGCTGCAGCCTGGGGGACGATCAACTACGAAGTGACCTGCGGCATCAGTCCTCGCGTGCCGCGTCTGTACCTCTAGCAGACCGCTGAAGAACGCCGTGTCATCCTCCAACCCTCTCCTCTAGCCCCTCCCCCTGCGTGAGCCGACATCCGCGAACTAGACGAGTCCCGCAGAGGAAGGGCCCTGGGGTACTCCCCCCAGATCTTGTTTTCCCTCTCCGCCACGGTTGCTGGCGTACCCGTGTGCCGTCTGCAGAGAGGGGGTCAGGGGGTGAGGTCGAAAACCCGTTCCTCAGCAAGCTCCTAGCCCCTACTCGCATCCACCCCGTGCCCCTGCAGCCGGCCGAGCAGCCGCGCCGCTCCGCCCGAACCTGAGCTCCTGCCGGATATCGCCTGGCAAGCGGGGCGCCGCAGTCGACAACCTCAGCGCGGTTCCTCATTCCCCGAGCGCCAGCGTGCGACTCCGCATCGCTCCTCCGATGGGCCAGGGTCTGGCAATTCGCAACTCGTGGTCGGGCCACTCTCCCGCTGCAACCCCTTGCGAATCGCGCCGTCTCCCAGGCCGGCCACTTCATGGACGAATGCCCGCCGGGCGAGGGAGGCTGGGAAATGGGGACGTTGCGCCCGCCCGGCAGGACTCCCGGGTCGGGCCCATAATCCTGCCCGCCGGGTGAGACCTCCGGGTTGGCGATCGACTCCGGCGCCCAGGCGTTCAACCAGAGGACTCGGTTTCGTTGTCCGAAACTAGTGGAAGGCTCGGGAGGAATCGCGCCGGAGGGGGAGGAGATTCGGGGGGTGCGGCCGCTGGCGGTACGCGGTAGACTCGGCGCTAAGGTTTTCCTTAGGATGCCCCAGCCGATCCGTACGCTGCAGTCCTTTGATCAGATCAAGCTGCTGGCAGACCCCCGGCGGCGGCACTTGCTGCAGCTGCTGATGGCCGAGCCGGCCAGTCTGTCCGGCCTCGGCCGGCAGATCGGGCGCCATCCGGCCTGGGTGCGCCACCACCTGCTGCGCCTCGAGCAGGCCGGGCTGGTCGAGCGCGTCCAGTCGACCACCCACGAGCAGCGCTACCGGCCGAGCGCCCGCGCCTACGTGGTGCAGGCCCTGGTCATTCCCCAGGCCCGGCTCGACCGGACACTCGTGCTCTCGGGCAGCCACGACCTGGCGTTGGAGACTGCTCGGGCTCGAGCTCGCCTCTGCCGTGGAAGTGGTCGCGCTGACCAACGGGAGCCTGGACGGCCTGATCCTGCTGCGCCAAGGTCTGAGTCAGATGGCGGGCTGTCATCTCTTCGACCCGGTCCAGAGGGAATACAACCGTCCGTTCGTGGCGCATCTCTTCCCCGATCGACCCATGGCGCTGGTGACACTGGCCGAGCGCGTGCAGGGCCTTGTCTTCCAGTCCGGCAACCCCAAACACATACGCGACCTGTCGGACTTCGCCCGTAGCGACGTGGTCATCCGCAACCGCAATCGAGGCTCGGGCACCCGGTTGTGGCTGGACGCCAGCTTGCAGTTGCTCGGCATCCCCGCCGAGGCGGTGCAGGGCTATCCGTCGGAAGTCAGCACGCACACCCAGCTGGCGCGGGCGGTCCACCGGGGGAGGCCGACGTCGGCCTGGGATTGCAGGCCGCCGCCAGCGCCTTTGAGCTCGGGTTCCTGCCTCTTTTCCAGGAACGCTATCACCTGGTGGTGCCTGAGGAGAATTTGTCACAGCCCGCTGTTCAGTGGATGCTGGATCACCTGAACAGCGCCGCCTTCCGCCGGCGGGCTTGCCACCTGGCCGGCTACGACACCACGCATACCGGAGAGCTCCTTACGGTTCATTGAACCCGGTGCTGCTCCTGGAAGCGAAATCGATGGTTTGGAGAGAGAGACGATGAGAACACCGCACCGACTTCCGAGACTGCTCGCCCTGTTGCTCGTGGCCGCCCTGCTGGTCGCCGCTTGCGCACCGGCAACCACCCCGACGCCGGCTCCCACCGAGCCGCCCCCGCCGCCCACCGAGGCCCCCACGGCCGCGCCGCCGATCCTGACGGTGAGCGGGCCGAGCGGCAGCCAGGAGCTCACCTGGGCGGACCTGCAGGCGCTTCCGGTGACCGAAGGCTACGCCGGGATCAAGAGCAGCACCGGCAAGATCACGCTGCCGGCGACCTACCGCGGCGTATCGCTCGCCGATCTGGCGGAAGTGGTCGGTGGCCTCGCACCGGGGAACGGCGTGAACTTGGTGGCCAAGGATGGCTATGCCATGACCTACTCGGAAGACCAGGTGATGAAGGGAGCCTTCATCGCCTACGATCCTGCGACCGGCGAGGAGCTCAAGTCGCCGCCCGCACTGACGGCGATCCTGGCCTACGAGATCGATGGACAACCGATCACTGACGAAGAAGGGCCGCTGCGCGTGGCGATCGTCAGCGACGAAGGGAACCAGGTCACCGACGGGCACTGGTCGGTGAAGTGGGTGACGGCGGCCGAACTGAAGGAGCTCGTGCAGGATTGGACGCTCGAACTCACCGGAGGCCTGAGTGACTCGATCGACCGCGCCAGCTTCGAGTCTCTGCTCAGCGCCGCAGTGCCACGGATCCTCCTGGACCGATGACCAGGGCCAGGTGTGGTCGGGCGTCCCGCTGTGGCTGCTGGTGGGCTCGGTCGACGATGCCGTCCAGCACGAAGGCCCGGCATTCAACGATGATCTGGCATCCGCCGGCTACACGATCACGGTCACGGCCTCCGATGGCTACTCGACCGAGTTCGACAGCGCAACCGTGGCGCGCAATCCGGACATCCTGGTGGCGCATCTGGTGGATGGGCAGCCGCTGCCTGAGAAGTACTTCCCGCTGCGCCTGGTCAGCTCGGCGCTGGCCAAGAATCAACTCGTCGGAATGATCAGCCAGATCGCTCTGGGCCTGGAGCCTGTGCCGCCCGCTGCGCCGGCTGAGGCCGCCGCGCCGTCCGGTGAGGTCGTGTTGACGATCGATGGCCCGGGCGATGCCATGACCGAATTCACCGACGCCGACCTGCGCGCGCTGGGTGTGGTGACCAAGACCCTCGAACACCCGAAGAAGGGTGCAACCGAGTACGAGGGCGTTCCCCTGTTGGCGGTGCTCGAGGCGGCCGGGGTGACCAGCGCAGTTGAGACGCTGGAACTGGTCGCCAGCGATGGGTACTCGGCCGAGGTGCCTGCGGCCGAGGTGTTGGCCTGCGCCGATTGTCTGCTGACCTTCGGTGAAACTCCGGGCGAGTACGCCCTGGCGATGCCGGGGCTGCCCAGCAATGCCTGGGTCAAGGGGATTGCGCGGATCGAGGCCAAGTAGCCGCAAGCTCGCAACTGCCGGCCCGATCGCCCCGGTCATTGAGGCGGGCTTCTCATCGGTGCGTCGCGATGTTGGCGGAGCGCGGTGAGAAGCCCGCACCTGCGGCTACACTCTGCCGCTGGAGCAGGGGGCTGAATCAAGGGCGGGGTCGGCCGTAGGCTGCTGGGATCCTTGACCCAGCGTCCGGCGTGAGGGGTCGGGTCGGAGGACGCGACGAGATCGAAGGAGGCGAAGCCGATGATCCGACACCGACTGCGGCGGGTTCATGCCATGTGTCTGGCCGCCATCTGCCTGGCGGCGTGCGCGCCAGTGTCGCAGACCTCTTCAATCCCCGTGGCTGCCGCTTCCCCAATGACCGGCGACGAGCGTACACCGCTGGTCGTCTTCGCCGCCGGCAGCCTGATCGTCCCATTCGCGAACTTAGAGGCTGCCTATGAAGCGGCGCATCCCGACATCGATGTCCGTCCGGAGTACCACGGCAGCATCCAGGTCATCCGGCACGCCACCGAGCTGCGCGAGCCGATTGACGTTGTCGCCACGGCCGACGCCTCGCTGCTGCCAATGCTGATGTTCAAGGCGCAGGACCCCGCAACCGGAGCGCCCTATGCCGAATGGGCATGCAGCTTCGCCGGCAACCGCCTGGCGTTGGCCTACACGGATCGCAGCCGCTACGGCGATCAGATCGACGGTCAGAACTGGCCCGAGATCCTGGCGCGGCCCGATGTACTGCTGGGCCTGGCCGATCCTCGCTTCGACGCCTCGGGCTATCGGGCGATGATGGCGCTGGCGCCTGGCCGAGCGGGTCAACGACGATTTCGGCCTGTTCAACCAGGTGTTCGACGGGCAGTTCACCTATCCGGTCCGCATCTTCCGGGAGGAAGTCTCTGAGCACGATCACCGTTCCGGAGGTTCTCGAGACGCGGCCGGGCTCGCATCTCCGGATGCGCGGTGGGAGCATCCAACTGCTGGCGCTGCTCGAGTTGGGCGACATCGACTACGCCTTCGAGTACGAGAGCGTGATTCGGCAGCACGGCCTGCGCATGCTCGAGCTTCCCCGCGAGATCGACCTGAGTGACGAAGCCTACCGGGACCGCTATTCGCAGGCTGAGGTCGAACTGGACTTCCAGCGTTTCGCCAGCGTCGAGCCGCGCTTCATCGGTGAGCCGATCGCCTACGGGATCACCATTCCGAGCAGTGCCCCGCATCCGGAGGCGGCGGCGGAGTTCATCGCCTTCCTGCTGGGGCCGGAGGGGAGAGCGGTGATGCAGGCGAATCAGCATCCGGTTCTGGACAACCCGCAGGCGCTGGGCTGGGAAGCCATGCCCGAAGCGATCCAGACGCTGTGCGCGGGAACGGAGGGGCCATGAAGCTCAACGCATCCCGCACGACGATCCTCTTCGCCATACTGGGAGGCCTGCTGGTCGCGTTCATCGCGCTCCCGTTGCTGCGCACGCTGACGGCGACGTCGCTGCGGGGTTTGATCCTCGCCCTGCAGGACCCTCAGCTGCAGCGTTCCCTCGCCGTCACCTTTGGCGGTGCGGCGCTGGCGACGAGCATCGGGCTGCTGACCGCGGTGCCGCTGGCCTACCTGCTGGCCCGACGGAGATTCCATGGGCGCGGCCTGGTCGAAGCCGTGGTGATGCTGCCGGTGATCGTGCCGCATACCGCAGCGGGTGTGGCACTGCTGCTGGTGTTCGGGCGCTATGGCCTGATGGGCCAGGCCTTCGCCCGCCTGGGGGTGACCTTCACCGACACCATGGCGGGGATTGTCCTGGCGATGCTCTTCGTCAGCGCGCCGTTCCTGGTCAGCGCCAGCCGCGAGGCATTCGCGCTCATCGATACCGAGATCGAGCGCGTGGCGCTGTCGGATGGCGCCAGCCCGTTGCAGGCGTTCTGGCATGTCACTTTGCCATTGGCCCGGCGAGGGATCCTGGCCGGGGCGCTGATGATGTGGGCGCGCGGCATCAGTGAGTTCGGGGCGGTCGTGATCCTCGCCTACCATCCCAAGGTGATGACCGTGCTCGTCTACGAACGTCTGCAGGGATTCGGCCTGGAGGCCGCGCTGCCGGCAACGGCGGTGTTGATCGGAGTCGCCCTGGTTGCGATCACCCTGCTGCGGGGCGTGCTGGGCATCCGCAGCGAGCCGACAGCCTCCTGAGATGGCAAGGCGCCGAAACGAGGCGCTCCCCATCGGGCGGCGTGGCCGGAGGCTCTCAGGGCGCTGGTTCCAGCGCCGCGGCGCGGAGGCGGTCCCATTCGGCTAACGCCGGCTTCGGCGTGCCATCCGGCTGGCGCAAGCCCACCGCTTCGAACATCCCCAGGGTCGTCACATCCGATTCGTCCGTCCCGTTGGCGCGCATCGCCTCGCTGTACGACTTAAGCCTGAGATCGTTCAGCAGCAGGTACACCCAGAAGCGCAGCCGCCCGCCGAGCTGCGTGTCGATCGCGTTCAGGTAGTCGACCTGGTCCTGGGGCGTTCCCGGAAACGGCCCGACCGGCTTGGAGGTGTAGCCGCCTTCGGCCACCGCCAGCGGCTTGTCGGTCCGCTCCAACAGCGGTGTGTAGTACGCAGGGGGAATGGCCGACCCGCTGGGGAAGGCGACGAAGGGATAGGAGGAAATCACCCACAGATCGAGGCGCGGTTCGAAAACCTCGACCTGCTCCCAGTTGACCGCGTACGGCTGACGCCCTTCATTGTCGCCCGGGAAGAGGTTGTTGAGATCCTCCCACTGGAAGGTGACGAACACTTGCGTGTCAGGCGCTTCTGCCTTGACTGCGCGGTAGACCTCCTCGTAGAGAGTGAGGAAGTTGGTGAAGTCGTCCGGATGGGCGTCGGCGTAGGTGTTGATCTCGGAGGCCAGGCCGATATACCTCGGCCGGAAGGTACGCACGATCCACAGGCTGAAGGCCTTGTGGGCGCGGCGCACCTCTGGGTTGGCGAAGCTCGCCTCCCATCCTGCGGGAAGCCCCAGAAACTCGCGCCGATTCAATCCGTTGAGCGGGTCGACGACGAACACCATCTCGAGGCCGTTCTGCTCGGCCAGGATCGCCTGGTTGCGCAGGTCGATGAGCGCCTGAGGCTCAGGATCCGTCTCGTCCTCCCAGGCCTGCCAGGGGATAGTGGCCTGGGCCAACACGAAATCAGCATGTTCGCCGAGGTCGCCGAAATGGCGCAGCACACTCTGCAGCGTGATCTCCGGCGGGGAGGGGAAGAAGCCAAACGCGGTTCCGCTGCGGTCAAAGATGGACTCCCCGATCGCCGGTGGCGGTGGAGGTGCCGGCGTGGGGGTGGGCTCGCTGGCCGGCGGCGTCGAGGCACACGCCAGGGTCAACAAGGTGAGCACAGTGGCTGCCGTGCACAGGCGTCTCATCAGAACGGTCCCTCCACAAGGCCAGCGGATCGCCGGTTGAGAAGCCGGCGTGCGGTTGGCTGGTTTGCTTTGGATACCGCAGGATGGAGGCAGAAGTCGCGCGCAGGGCAGGAGTGCGCGAGCGGCTTCAGCCGTAGCGCTGGCGGACCGCGGGCAGCAGATACTCCTCAAAGGAGCGCTTGAAGTCGTACTCAGGCCGCCACCCCCAGTCGTCCCGGGCGGCGGAGTCGTCCACGTCTGCTGGCCAGCTGTCGACGATGCCCTGCCGATGGGCATCGGGTGAGAAGGTAATGGCGGCCTGGGGGAAGGAGCGCTGGACTGCCTGCAGGATCTCGTCGGCGGTTGGGCTGAAGGAGGTCACGTTGTAGACCTGACGCCTCAGTCGAGCGGACGGTGCTTCGACCAGCAGCAGCATCGCCCGAATGGCATCCGGCATCACCATGAATGGCAGCTGCGCATCGGGGCGGACGAAGCAGGCGTAGGGCTTGCCCTGGGCGGCATGGTGCAGCATCTCCGGGCCGTAGTCGCTCGTGCCGCCGGTGGGCACCGTCAGGGCGCTGATCAGGCCAGGGAAGCGCAGGCAGCGGAAATCGATGCGGGCAACGGGCGGCTCGGGCGACAAGCGTCGGTAGTGCGAGGAGAAGTAGCGGCCGAGGTGTTCGCAGGCCAGCTTGTTGCAGCCATACATCGTCGCCGGCGTCAGCCACTCGTCCTCGCCCACCCGTCCGGCCCGCTGCTTGGCTTCGAGATCCGGCAGCCCGTAGGCGGCGATCGAGCTGGGATACAGGAAGCGCACCGGACGCCCGAGGCGCTGCGAATGGGCATGGGCAAGCTGCAGCAGGCTCAGAGTGCCGTCCACGTTGATGCGGTGGGCCAGCTCAGGATCGCGCTCGGCCTTGGTCGATAGGATGGATGCCAGGTGGAACACGGTCGTGAAGGGGCCGCGTTGGTCAAGCGCCTGGAATAGCCCCGGGTCGGTGATGTCTCCCTGGACGAACTCGTGGCAGGCCCCTGCCAGACTCTGCATCGAGCGCTTGGACATCCGTCGCCAGGATGCGGCCGACACCCCGCTCGCACAGATCGTGGATCAAGCCGTGGCCGATCTCGCCGTTTGCGCCGGTGATCAGGATGACTTCGTTGGAGTCCATGCGTGGTTGACCTCAGAGGATGGGGTCCCCGCCGGGGTCCCGCGGGGCGGTCGGGCAGACGAATTATGGCGGAGGGGCTGCCGACTGGCAAGGTGGACAAACGCTCCACCCCCCCCGGGGCCGCGCCCGTTCCGTCGCACCAGCGGCTGGAGGGCCTCCAGGGCTTCCCCCCAATACCATCGCCCAGCACTCGGGAGACACCACCGGCGAGCGCTCAGCCTCCCCTTGCCAGCCTGCTTGCTCAGGCTCGTTGAAGACCGATCGCTGAGCACCAAGGCCCATTGGCGGGTCAACCCGGATGCGAGCACCCGCCATCCCGTCGAACGGCGAGGCAGCTTGCAGCCGCGTGGAGCGGAAGGGTCGGTCAGCTTCCTGGAAGAGCGTGTCCTGGTTGAGCGCTGCCTCAGAATCGGAACAGCTGCCCCGCTGGGAGGAAGAACGTCAGCGGGCGAGCTGGCGGCAGAACAGGCCCGATCGCTTTGAGCTACGCTCCTCCGTCCGGTTCGACGGCCCCCCAGCAACCGCCCAGGCGCGCGACCGGGTGGCCTGCGGGAATGATTCCCAGGATGGTGCTCGTTGCCGGCTGGGCCGCGAGCAGGATACGGATCGTATCCGGAGCCCAACGCCGAGCTTGACCGGCTCTCCGGCCTCCCTTAGAATGAGGAGACAAGTCAGCACAGCTTGGGGAGAGCCCGGCCAAGAGCGCACCCGGCCGGCACCGAAGGGGCAAGCCGGACCCGCCGCGCTCGGCACCGGCGAAACTCTCAGGTCACAGGACCCGGGCTGGCCGTACCTCTGGAAAGCCGCCAGGCACCGACGGGGCAAGCCCGCGCGATGGGCGAATCTCTCAGGTCAGCGACAGAGGGCGCACGCAGCATGCCGCGTGCGCCTGTTGCATGCTGCTGAGTCATCGATCGACCAAATCTGCAAGGCGGAGGCGAAGATGGAATTCCCCAGCGATCTGAAGTACACGCAATCCGACGAGTGGATCCGCGCCGAGGGCAGGAAGGCAACGCTCGGTGTGACGGACTACGCTCAAGACCAGCTCTCCGACATCGTCTTTGTCGAGATCGTCGTCGCTCCCGGCGACACGCTCGAGAAGGGAAAGGCCATCGCCACCGTGGAGTTGGTCAAGGCGGCGGCTGAGGTGTACTCTCCCGTGACGGGCAAGGTGACCCGGATCAACGAGCAGCTGGCGGCAAGCCCGGAGTGGATCAATGCCGAGCCCTTCGGCAAGGCGTGGATGATCGAGTTCGAGCTCGGCGATCCGGCGGAGCTGAAGGGCCTGCTGGATGCCGGCGGATACGAGAAGCACTGCGCGGAACGGAGCCACTGATGGCCTACATCCCGCACACCGACGCCGAACGCAAGGAGATGCTGGCGGCTGTCGGCTTGCAGACCCTGGATCAGCTGTACCAGGCGGTCCCGGCGGACGTGCGCTTCCCGGACCTGGACCTGCCGGAAGCGATCTCGGAACTGGAGGTGACCCAGGAGCTGCGGGAGATGGCGGAAGCCAACGTCGACACGCAGCACTTCGCCTGTTTCCTGGGGGCGGGCGCCTACAACCACTTCATCCCCGCCGCCGTCGACCACATGCTGCGCCGAGGCGAGTTCTACACCGCCTACACGCCTTACCAGCCCGAGATCTCACAGGGCACGCTGCAGGCGATCTTCGAGTACCAGAGTTTGATCTGTAACCTGACGGGGATGCAGGTCTCAAACGCCTCGCACTACGATGGGGCGACGGCGCTGGCCGAGGCGGCCATCCTGGCGCTCAACCATCACCGCGGCAAGCGCAGCCGCCTGGTGCTCTCCCCGGCGATCCACCCGCACTATCGCCAGGTCGTGCGCACCTACATGCAGGGCATGGGCGTTGAGATCATCGGTGACGAGCATCTGCCGGCCTCGGCTGAGGACCTTCTGGCGCAGGTCGATGCGAATACGGCGATGGTCGCCGTTCAGTATCCGGATTTCTTCGGCCGCATCCGCGACTGGACCGCGCTGGGCCAGGCGGCGCATGCCGTCGGGGCGTTGCTGTGCGTGGTCGTCAACCCGCTGGCGCTGGGCCTGCTGCGCCCGCCGTCCGAGTTTGATGCCGACATCGTCGTCGGCGATGGACAGCCGCTGGGCATCCCCATGTCCTTCGGCGGTCCGACGCTTGGGCACTTCACCGTCAAGCAGGACTTCGTGCGCAAGATGGCCGGCCGGCTGGTGGGCGAGACGGTCGACAGCCGCGGCCAGCGCGGCTACGTGCTTACCCTCACCCCGCGTGAGCAGCACATCCGTCGTGAGAAGGCAACCTCCAACATCTGCACCAACGTGGCGCTGATGGCGCTGGCCTCGGCGGTCTACCTGTCCTTGATGGGCAAACAGGGCCTGCGCCAGGTGGCCGAGCTGTGCTACCACAAGGCGCACTACGCCGCCGAGCAACTGGCGGCGCTGCCCGGCTTCTCGCTGTGGACCAAAGGTCCGTTCTTCCATGAGTTCGTCCTGAAGTGCCCGCGCCCGGTGGCCGAGATCAACCAGGCGTTGCTCGACTTCGACATCCTCGGCGGCTACGATCTGGGCCAGGACTATCCCGAGTTGCGCGATCACATGCTGCTGGCCGTCACCGAGATGAACAGCCGGGACCAGATCGAGGCCCTGGTCGAGGCCATGCAGGAGGTGTCCCATGCCTGAGCCCTTGATCTATGAGCTCTCTTCTCCGGGCCGGCAAGGGGTCACCCTTCCCGCGCCGGACGTCCCGGCGGCAGCCCTTCCAGCGGAGCTGATGCGCGCTGACGTTGCCGCTCCCCGAGATCGCCGAGCTCGATGTCGTGCGCCACTTCGTGCGCCTGTCGCAGCTCAACTACGCCATCGACACCGGCTTCTATCCGCTCGGCTCGTGCACGATGAAGTACAACCCCAAGGTCAACGAAGACGTTGCCCGATTGCCCGGGTTCGCCTTCACCCACCCGCTGCAAGATCCCGAGACCGTGCAGGGCAACCTGGCGCTGATGTACATGCTGCAGGAATGGCTCAAGGAGATCGGCGGCTTCGCCGGCGTCAGCCTGCAGCCGGCCGCCGGCGCGCACGGAGAACTGACCGGCATCCTGATCATCCGCGCCTACCACCAGGCGCGCGGCGACACCCGGCGCACCAAGATCCTGATCCCCAACTCGGCCCATGGCACCAACCCGGCGACCACCTCGATGAGCGGGCTGCAGGTGATCGAACTGCCCTCCGACGATCGCGGCAACGTCGACCTCGCCGCGTTGCGCCAGGCGTGCGACGACACCGTCGCCGGCCTGATGCTGACCAATCCCAATACCCTCGGCCTGTTCGAGGAGCACGTGCGCGAAGTGGTGGACCAGATTCACGCCTGCGGCGGCCTGGTCTACGGCGACGGCGCCAACATGAACGCCCTGCTGGGCGTCGTCCGCCCCGGGGACTTGGGCTTGGACGTGCTGCACTACAACCTGCACAAGACGTTCTCGACGCCGCACGGTGGCGGCGGGCCGGGCTCCGGTCCGGTGGGCGTGCTCCAGCATCTGGTGGACTTCCTCCCCGGTCCGGTTGTGCAGATCGTCGAAGAGGAAGATGACGAGCAGGCGCCGCTCTATGGGCTGGTGATGCCGGCGCAGTCCATTGGGCGGGTGAAGGCGTTCCACGGCCACTTCGGCATGCATGTGCGCGCCTTCGCCTACATGCGCATGCAGGGCAAGGCCGGCATGCGGGCGATCTCCGACCATGCGGTGCTCAACGCCAACTACATCCGCGTCCGGCTGCGCGATCTCTACCACGTGCCCTATGACCGGATCTGCATGCACGAGTTCGTCGCCGAAGGGCGCTGGGAAGATGCGCCGGGCGTGCGCGCCCTGGACGTTGCCAAGCGCTTGATGGACTTCGGCTTCCATCCGCCGACCAACTACTTCCCCTTGATCGTCCACGAAGCCTTGATGATCGAGCCGACCGAGAGCGAGAGCAAGGCCACGCTGGACGCCTTCATCGAGGTGATGCGCAAGATCGCCGACGAGGCGCACTCCGACCCCGAGCTGCTGCAGACGGCGCCGCACAACACGCCCTTCGGCCGCCTGGATGAGATCCGGGCCGCCAAGGACCTGGTGCTATGCTGTCGGCCGGTGGACATGGCGACGCCCGGCTGACCCCGCGCGCCGCTGGTGACCAGGTAAGGGCGAAGCGCCGCTGGTGCCGCGAAGCCCGGCGGCACGCCGGCCGTCCCGCCCCGGCGGGCTGGGGCTCTCGGCCCGAACGGGGTGCAAGACGGCATCCTTCGCTCCTTTTCGCCGGGGCCCGGTTCCGACCGGGCCTCGGCGATTCCGCCTGGACGCAGGCGAATGGGCGACCGAAGCGGATCGACCAGCCTGGGAGAGGTAGAATCCCTTCCGACAGAGGTTGACTGACATGTCCGAAGAGCGCGCCGTCCGCTGGTCGGAAGCCCGCAGCACGGTGCAGATTACCCTGCCGGATGGACGGGTCCTGGAGGGTGCGCGCGGTACGCCGCTGGCCGAGTTCCTCGCCCCGGCCGATCCTGAGCTGGCGCCGGCGGTCGGGGCGGTGGTCAACGGCGAGCTGCGCGAGCTCACCTTCCCGATTGAACTCGACTTCGCGCGTGCGCCCGGTGCGCATGAGCGAGGCCGATGGCATGCGCATCTACCGCCGCTCCCTGACCTTCTTGCTGGCGGCGGCCTTCGAAGAACTGTTCCCCGGCCTCAACCTGACCGTGGACCACTCCGTGTCCTCCGGCGGGTACTACTGTCAGGTGTCTGGGCGCGAGCCGCTCTCGGCGTTGGAGCTGGCCCGCTTGGAAGGACGGATGCGCGAGATCGTCCAGGCCGACCTGCCATTCGTCAAGGTCCAGGTCCCGCTGGACGAGGCCATTCGCACCTTCGAGCACAAGGGCTACGCCGACAAGGCCCGCCTGCTCTCTCATCGCCGCAAACCGACGCTGGTCTTCTATGAGCTCCTGGGTTTCCGCGACTACCACCACGGTTACATGGTCCCGAGCACTGGCTACCTGCAGACGTTCGGGCTGTCGCTGATCGACAACGGCTTCACCCTGCGCTTCCCGCGGCGCCACCGCCCGACCGAACTGCTGCCGCTGCCCGACTATCCCAAGCTGCTGGCGACGTTCCGCCAGTATGGCGACTGGCTGGACCGCCTGGGGATCTCGAGTGCCGGCAGCCTGAACGACGCCATCGCCGCCGGCCGCGCCCGCGAGCTGATCCTGGTCTCCGAGGCGCTGCACGAGGGCCGCATCGCCGAGATCGCCGCATTGATCACCGAACGCAAGCCCGCGGTGCGGGTGGTGCTGATCGCCGGTCCCTCCTCCTCGGGCAAGACCACCTTCTCCAAGCGTCTGGCCATCCAGCTCTTGGCGCGCGGCAGCGCTCCCTTTCCGGTCGAGATCGATAGCTACTTCGTCGATCGCGAGCATACGCCCCGTGACGAGAAGGGCGAATTCGATTTCGAGGCGCTGGGTGCGGTCGACATCGGCCGCCTGAACCACGATCTGCAGCTGTTGATCAACGGCGACCGGGTGCGGCTTCCCCGGTATGACTTCAAGATGGGAAAGCAGCAGGCCGGCGAAGAGGTGCAGCTGCAGCCGGGCCAGCTGATCATCCTGGAAGGCATCCATGGGCTGAACCCCAAGCTGGTGCCCGAGCTTCCACCGGCTTCCACCTTCCGCATCTATGCCTCCGCCCTGACTCAGCTCAACCTGGACCGCTACAACCGGGTGTCGACGACGGACACGCGCATGATCCGTCGCATCGTGCGTGACGCCCGGCAGCGCGGCTACAACGCCTCCGACACCATCCGCCGCTGGGAATCGGTCCGCCGCGGGGAGAAGCGCTACATCTTTCCCTTTCAGGAGAACGCCGACGTCATGTTCAACACGGCGCTGGTGTACGAAGCCTCGGCGCTGGCGCCGCTGGCCGAGCCGTTGCTGCGCCAGGTTACCTTTGGGACTCCCGAGCATGTCGAGGCGAAGCGCCTGTTGTCGTTCCTGGAGTGGTTCCTTCCGTTGGACACCGAGCTGATCCCCGACAACTCCATCTTGCGCGAGTTCATCGGAGGCTCGATCCTCGAGCGCTTCGATCCCTGGCATCCTGCCAACGGCAAGTAGCCCTTCCCCTCAAGCCAACCGCCGCGCCGCCCACTCGCATCCGGACCGGCATGACACCGCAGCCCGAGGGCTGCGGCCATGCTTCGGCGGTTGAGTTGCGACCCGTTGCTGGTCTTGAGCAGCTCGCTGGCGCTGGTCCCCTAGCCCGACGCGGCCGGCCGGCGCTCCTGCCGGATCAACTCTTCGATATCAGGACGGTCAAGGTGGACGTCGTTCCACGAGCGGGGGTCTTCCATCGGTTCGAGGTGGGAGAATACCGTCAGGCCGGGAACTGCCTTGCGCAGCTCCAGATCGATCCGCTCCAATACGTCATGCCCCTGCAGCACGGTCCAGCCTCCAGGAACCTGGATGTGGACCGAGACGAAGTTGCGCGCTCCAGATTGGCGTGTGCGCAGTGCGTGGTACTGAACCCCTTCTTCAGCCAGCCGGTCGAGGACCGCTGTGATCGCCCGGATCTCTTCGCTCGGGAGGGACGAATCCATCAGGCCGCGCGCGGAGCGCAGGATCATCCGGACCCCGGTTATGGCGATGTTGGCGGCGAAGACGATAGCGATGACCGGATCGAGCCACAGGATGCCGGTCAGCTTGACGAGCAGCACGCCCAGGATCACCCCGATCGAAGTCAGGACATCGGTCATCAGGTGGCGACCATCGGCCTCTAGAGCGATGGAGCGCTGGCGCTTGCCGACGCGAATCATTCCCCGGGCCACGACCAAGTTGATCACGGTGGCCAGACCGATGGCGATCAGTCCGATGTCGAGGTTGCCCACGGGTTGAGGGTTGATCAAGCGGCGGACGGCGATGAAGATGATCCCGGCCGCAGCTGCCAGGATCAGGCCGCCTTCGGCGCCGCTGGAGAGGTACTCGGCCTTGCCGTGCCCGTAGGTGTGATCATCGTCCGCCGGCCGGGCGACGAAGAACAGCACGATCAGCGTCATGATCGCCGTGGTCAGGTTGATGGTCGATTCGAGGGCGTCGGAGAGCAGGCTGACCGAGCCGGTGAGGGCCGCCGCCGCGCCCTTCAGGCTGATCGTGAGTACCGCAGCGGCGATGGCCATCCATGCCATGCGGCGGGGATTCGAGGCGAAGTTCATCGGTGGCGTATTGTACCTCTCGGCGCGCATCGCCTTGGGGCGATTTGCTGTCAGGCGCCCAAGGCGCTCAGGATCCAGAACGCCGCCAGGCCGACGGCGATCGTCAGCCACAGGCTCCGGAATCGCACGGCGACCGCCAGGGCAGCCAGGCCGGCCAGCAACTGGTAGTTGCGCAGGCTCAGATCGAGAACGCCCTCCGGCAGCAGCAGCGCCGGCGCAATGATCGCCGCCAGCACGGCCGGCGCGACAAAGCGCAGGCCGCTGCGCAGCAGCGGCGGCAGGCGCTCGGCCGGCAGCAGGCCGATGAACGAGAAGCGCGTCAAGAAGGTGACCAGCATCCCACCCAGGATCACCAGCCACACGCCGCCCGCGCTCATGCGCCATGCCTCGCGTTTGCGGCTCGTGTCCGCCGTGCATCCAGGACGACGCCGACACCGACTCCCAGCATCGCAGCCAAGACCAGCCCCAGCCGGAAGGGGAGACCGTACAGCCCAACCGCCGCTGCGCCGGCACACAAGGCGGCGGCGACGCCGGGCGAATCGCTGATGCTCAGGATCAGCAGGGCGATGAAGGTCAACGGCAGCGCCACCTCCAGCCCCCACGCCTCGGGAACACGCGCCCCCAGCAGAATACCCAGCGCGGTGCTGGCCTGCCAGGCGGCCCACAACGTCAATCCGGTCCCCAGCGTGTACCAGTGGGCCAGGCGGATATCAGCCTGGCGGTAGCGCAGCGCGGCCACCGCAAAGGCCTCGTCGGTCAGCAGCCAGGCCAAAGGCACCTTCCAGTGCATGGGGAGGCGGCTCAGGTGAGGGGAGAGCGAGGCGCTGTAGAGCGCGTGCCGCAGGTTGACCACGAAGATCGTGGCGACGATCAGGCCGGCCGGTGCGCTGGAAAGCATGCCGACGGCGATGAATTGCGCGCTGCCGGCGAAGATCAGCACAGAAAAGGCCTGCGCCGCAACCGGCGGCAAACCGGCCTGCAGCGCCAGCGCGCCGAAGATCAGCCCGAAGGGGACGACGCCCAGCAGCAGCGGAAGCTGGTCGCGTCCGCCCGCCAGGAACTGGCGCGCAGCCGATCCGGCATCAGCCGGGGGCGTCGCTTGGGGAGCAGCGGAAGGTTCGTCGGCCTGAGCCATGACATCCGTTTGGGCCACGGCCGGCAGTATCGCCGCGGGCAGGCAGCAATGATAACCGGGCAGCGCTCAGTCGGGAACCGATTGAGGCCGGTGTACGTCAATGGTGATAGCATGGTTTCCGCAAGGAGGTCCCCGATGATTCGTCTGTCTGCAATCCTGATCCTGGCGGCCAGCATCTGGATCACAGGCTGCGCCCGGACCCTGGAGCCGACTCCGCCGCCCGAGGCGCCGGTCTCCTCCGACAACGAGGTCACCATGCCCAGTGAAACCGAGCCGGGGGGAGTTCGGGGGCCGGTGTACGTGGATTCGACCGATCTCCTGATGCTCGAGAGCTTCCCGGTACAGGTGCGGCTTCAGGTCAGCGGGATGCTCCCCACACCGTGCCATGCCTTGAAATGGGAGGTCGTTGACCCGGATCCCGAAGGCAGGATCGAGGTGGTGCTCTACAGCCTGGCCGACCCTGAGCTGGCGTGCATCCAGGTGCTGGAGCCATTTGAGACTTCCATCCCGCTGGGCGCGTTCGAATCCGGCAGCTACACCGTCTACTTGAACGGGGAAGGCGTAGGGGAGATCGAACTCTAGCAGGCTGCTGAAAAGCGCCGTGTCACCGTCCAACCCTCTCCCCTAGCCCCTCCCCCTGCATGAGCCGATATCCGCGACTCACACGAGTCCCGCAGGGGAAGGGGTGGACCTTCTGGGGGTGGGAGCGCTCCCCCACCCCCAGATCTTGTTCCCCCTCTCCGCCACGGTTCATGGCCTACCCGTGTGCCGTTCGTGGAGAGGGGGTCAGGGAGTGAGGTCGAAAGCACGTCTTTCAGCAGGCTCCTAGTCCGGCGAGAGCGGCGCCCACGGTTCAGGATATTCGGTAGAATAGGCGCCAGGCACGCCGGCCGGTGAGCGGCCGGCCCCAGTTGCCAGACTCCGCGATGAGGCGCCCGAGATGGCTGGTTTGGTCGGCCAAATGCTCGACCACTACAAGCTGGTCGAGCAGATCGGCCAGGGTGGCATGGCCACGGTCTACCGGGCCATGGACACCCGCAAGCTGGTCGAAGTGGCCATCAAGGTGCTCTCGCCGACGTTAGGCGGCGACAAGCGATTTGTGCGCCGCTTCCGGCGAGAAGCCCAGCTCGTCTCCCGATTGAAGCATCCGAACATCGTCCCGGTCACCGACTACGGCGAGCAGCTGGGCTATGTCTACCTGGTGATGCCGTTCGTCGCGGGCGACACCCTCTACGACCGCATGACCCGGCGTGGCGTGACGCAAGCCGAAGCCGCCCGCTGGGTCGCCCACACCGCCGCCGCCCTTCAGTTCGCCCATGACCGCGGGGTGATCCATCGCGACATCAAGCCGTCGAACATCATGGTCACGCAGAACGGCACCGCTCAGCTGACCGACTTCGGCCTGGCGCGTATGACCGAAAGCTCGACCAGCCTGACCGGCTCGATGATCCTGGGCACGCCGGCCTATGTCTCACCCGAGCAGGGCCGGGGTGGAGAGGTCGATCCGCGGTCCGATCAATACTCCTTCGGGGTGATCCTGTACCAGCTCACCACGGGTCGGCTCCCGTTCGAGTCCGACACGGCGATGGGGACGGTGCTGATGCACATGCAGGATCCCCCGCCGCCGCCCCGGCAGTTCAATCCCAACCTGGCGCCGCAAGTTGAGCGTGTCATCCTGAAGAGCCTGGCCAAGGCCCCCGAGGACCGCTTCCTGTCGGTGGCCGCCCTCAACGACGCCTACCAGCGCGCACTGCGTGGCGACCCGCTGCCCGAGGTCACGGTGCCCCTGGCCCGGCCCGTGCCCGCGGCACGTCCGGCGCCCCCGATCATGGCGCAACCCGCGCGCCGCCCCTGGCCGGGCATCGCCCTGGGTGCAGCCGCTGCCGTGGCGCTGCTGGCCATCGGTGCTGCGCTCCTCTGGCCGCGCACGCCGTCGACCGCGCCGGAGCCGTCGGCGACGCTGGCCGCGACCCAGGTCGGCGCGCTGATTCCGGCGGGGCTGTCCAGCCCTGCTCCGTCCCTGCCCACACCGACCGCCACGCCGGTCACTTCCGCCAGCTGCCCCGGCGTGACCATGCTTCCCTTTGCCCGCACCGGATCGGAAGTCTCGTGGCCGATCGACAACGCAGGCGAGAGCGCGATCCGGCTGACAGGATCTCGAACCCCACGTTTCCTGATGACAACGAACTCCTGGCGATCTGGCTGGGTGGGCAGTTGCTGTGGGAGCGGCCAGCGGACGGCCCGGCGCCCGAGACCGGCGATCTCCCCGGTGATGCCCGGTCGGTGATCGAGCCCGGGACGGTGGCCACGCTGCGCCTGGTGTTTGCCTGGCCGGACGATCAGCCGGGCTACGGCCTCGACCTGGGCTTTGACTCTAGCTGCGCGCTCTCCACGAGCTGGTGACCAGCACGCGAGGCGCGCCGACCGCCGGGCGCGGCGGTCGTTGATCCCTACACCCGACCGGTCTGCCGACTACCGTCTCCCACGCCAGCCCCTGGGGGTTGCCGTTTCAGCCGAGCCACGCTGCATGCGGGCGTCCCCGCTGCCCAAGGAGGCCGCATGTCCACCGACCCGCGCCTGACCCGACTCGCCGACACGCTGGTCACCTACTCGATTGAAGCCCAGCCGAAGCAAGAGATCGCCATCTACGGCCCGCCCGCGGCCGCGCCGCTGATCCGCGAGGTCTACCGAGAGCTGCTGAAGGCAGGCGCCTACCCCTACGTCTTCATGGGGCTGGAGGCCTATGTCGGGATGGAGGGCCTGAGCGAAATCTTCTTCGAGCAGGCCAGCAACGATCAGCTCGATCACATGTTCCGGACCGAGGAGTTGGTGCGGGGCCAGTTTCAGGGCCTGATCGTCGTGCGGGGCGGTTCCAACACGCGCGCCTTGAGCGGCGTTGATCCCGATCGCCGTCGGCGGCGGACGGCCGCCAGCGCCCCGCTGAACGAGACCTTCCTGCGCCGGAGTGCGACTGGAGACCTGCGCTGGGTGGTTACCCTCTACCCGACGCCTGCCCACGCTCAGGAAGCGGAGATGAGCCTGACCGCGCTGGAGGACTTTGTGCTCTCGGCGAGTTTCTCCGACGTCGACGATCCCTCAGCGCGCTGGCGGGAGGTCTCCGCCCGCCAGCAGCGGTTGGTCGACTGGCTCGCCGGGCGGTCGCACGTCGAAGTCAAGGGACCGGATGTCGATCTGCGCTTCTCGATCGCCGGGCGCACGTTCATCAACGACGACGGTCATCGGAACATGCCCGCCGGCGAGGTGTTCACCGGGCCGGTCGAGGACTCGATGGAGGGCAGGGTTCGGTTCAGCTTTCCTGCGGTGTATGTGAATCGCCGAGTGGAGGGGGTCGAGCTGCGCTTCGAGCGCGGCCGTGTCGTCGAGGCGCGCGCCGAGCGCGATCAAGCCTACCTCGAGCAGATGCTGGAGACCGATCCCGGTGCGCGCTATGTCGGAGAGTGGGCGATCGGGCTGAACGACCGGATCGACCGCTTCATGGGCGAGGTGCTGTTCGACGAGAAGATCGGTGGGTCGTTCCATCTTGCCCTGGGCAGCGGCTATCCGGAAACCGGCTCACAGAACAAGAGCGGATTGCATTGGGACATGATCTGCGACCTGCGCCAGGCGGGAGAGATCGTGGTGGACGGCGAATGCATCCTGCGCCAGGGCCGCTGCCTGATCGAGTAGGGCGCGTCCGACGCCTGCATGCGCCCTGGTCGATCGACCTGCTCTAGCAGGCTGCAGAAGACTCCGTGTGATCGTCCGAACCTCTCCCCTAGCCGCTCCCCTGCATCAGCCGACTTCCGCGAGGCAGACAAGTCCCGCGAAGGCGCGGATTCCTGGGGGTGGGGGGAGCAGCTTCCCCACCCCCCAGATCTGTTCCCCCTCTCCGCCACGGTTCATGGGTTACCCGTGCGCCATCCGCGGAGAGGGGGTCGGGGTGAGGTCGAACGCGTTCTTCAGCAAGCTCCAGGGAAGGACGATCGGGTGGATGCCCGAGGAGATCGGGCGACGATAGGGGCCCCCAGTGCGCGGGCGCTTACGCCTCGGTTCGGGATCGGGCGGAAGAGCGGGATCGATCGGTGAGGATGCCTGCCGGGATCGTCCATCGCCCGGCGCAGTGCCTGCAGGTTGGCTTTCCAGGCGGCTACATCCAATCCGGAGCAGCGATCGGGCAGCGGATCCAGCCACTGATGGATGCGCAGCAGAAGCTTGGCTGCGCCAGGCCGATTGCCTCGCTCAAGGTGCAGGTAGATCACGCAGGTCTGGACCAGGGCGCGGTACAGCGATCGCTGGGGTGCATCCGACTCCAGCCAGGCCCGCTCCAGGACTTCATGCGCCTCGAAGTACTCGCCTCGGGACATCAGGGCAAGGCCTTCTGCCGCACGCTCGCTCAGCGGTCGCTCACAGCCCGCGCGCAGTGCCTCGGTCAGGTCCGGCAGCGCGTAGGTCTGCAGGATCTCGGCCAGCCCACTCTGCAGGCGACTGCGGGCCACGACGAGTTCCGCCCCATGCTGCCGCGCTTGGATCAGGTGTTCCTTCTCGACGTGCGGGCCGAAGGCGACGACCGGCAGGCGGCGGGTTGCGGCCGAGGTCTTCAGCCGCTGCAGCCAGCGCATCGCCGGCAGGGCCGGGTCCCCCAGGTCGAGCAGGATCAGGCTGGGCTGCAGCTCGGCAACCTGCCGCACCATCCAGGCGTCCGGGCCGCTCAGCGGTTCGGTCAACATGCGCTCGTCGTCAGCCGGAGCCCCGGCCTCAACGGCCGGCTCGATCCCCTGCAACACGACCAGGTTGAAGTTCAGCGCGGCTGCGGCATCCTGCAGCCTGGGCAGGAAGAACACATCCTGGGAGATCAACAGGATGGATCTGCGCCGGCGGCCGGCCTGCCCGGTCGGGTCAGCCGCCATCGATGGTCCTGACCCGCTGCCCGGCGGGCGCGGGGCGTGACGGAGGGCGGGCAGACGCCGGGGTCAAAGCCGGGGCAGGGCGATCGTCTGCTGGCGCTGGTACTTGCCCTTCTTGTCGGCGTACGAGACCTCGCACACCTCGTCGGCCTGGAAGAACAGCACCTGAGCGATGCCCTCGTGGGCGTAGATCCGCGCCGGAAGCGGGGTGGTGTTCGAGATCTCGAGCGTGACGAAGCCTTCCCACTCGGGCTCGAAGGGCGTGACGTTGACGATGATGCCGCAGCGGGCGTAGGTCGATTTGCCGAGGCACACCGTCAGCACATCGCGAGGGATGCGGAAGTACTCCACCGTCCGCGCCAGCGCGAAGGAGTTGGGCGGGATCACGCACACCTCGCCCTCGAAATCGATCATCGAGCGCGGGTCGAAGTGCTTGGGGTCGACAACGGCAGAATAGATGTTGGTGAAGATCTTGAACTCGCCGGCGACGCGGATGTCATAGCCGTAGGACGAGAGGCCGTACGAGATCACTCCCTCTCGAACCTGGCCATCGACGAACGGTTCGATCATGCGTGTCTCGGCAACCATCCTGCGGATCCAGTGGTCGGGCTTGAGTCCCATGCAACAGCCTCGTGGATTGCCCCCATGCGCCCGGGGCGGATTTGGTGTTGGGAGCGCCTGTTCGCCGCGGCGTGCTCCGTCGGTCATCGAGCTGGCGTGCGGTCCCTCGCCAGCGTGGGCGCCCGCCTTCGTTGTGCAGGCCCCGCGGCCTAGGTCCGGTCAGCGGCCTGGCCGCCGTGCTCGTCAGGGAGCACGGGGTTGACCAGCCGCCCGATGCCCTCGATCTCGACCACCACCTCGTCGCCCGGCTGGAGCCCACCGACGCCGGCGGGTGTCCCGGTCAGGATCAGATCCCCTGCCTCGAGGGTCATGACCGAAGAGATGAAGGCCAGCAGCTGAGGGATCGAGAACACCATGTCGCGCGTCGAACCCATCTGGCGCATCTGCCCGTTGACCGAGCAGGTGATCAGCGTATCCGCCGGGTCGAGCTCGGTTTCGATCCACGGACCGAGGGGGCAGAAAGTATCGAAGCCCTTGCTGCGTGTCCACTGTCCGTCGCGCTGCTGCAGGTCACGCGCGGTGACGTCGTTGGCGGCGCAGTATCCCAGGATGTGGCGTGAGGCTTGCTGCGGCGCGATCCAGCGGCCGGCCTCGCCGATCACCACCGCCAGCTCGCCCTCATGTTCGACCTGGCGCGACTGCGGCGGCAGGCGGATGGCCTCCCCGGGGCCGATCACGGCAGTGGGGGGCTTGAAGAACAGCAGCGGCCAGGTCGGGACCTCGGTGTCATGCTCGGCGGCGTGCAGCGGATAGTTGCGCCCGACACAGATGATCTTGCCCGGCCGCAGCGGGGCCAGCAAGCGAGCCCGCTCCAACGGCAGGCTGCCTGCCTTACGGCGGTACTCACCGAAAGGCGAACCCTCCAGCCGGCCGATGCGGTCGCCGTCGACCCATCCCCAGGCAGGCGCTTGGCCCTCATCGGGCTGCCAACGCACGATTCGCACTCAGCTTCCTCCGGCGCGCGCTTCATCCCGCCACGGCTTGCGCGCCCAGACCAGATCATACTCGACCTGCCAGGGATAGGTCTCGACGTCCAACCAACCCAGCTCCCCGAGCAGCCGGGAAAAAGCCTGCGGCGAACGCATGCGGCCCCGGATCCACCGCCCATGCCGGCCGACGCGATTGCTGATCAGCATCCAGCTTCCGGGACGCAGGACGCGCTGCAGCTCCTGCAGGCTCTCGCTGGCCGAGGGCGTGAACTCCAGCAGCTCAAGCATCACCACGACGTCGAAAGCATCTGCCGCGAACGGAAGTGGGGCGGCGAGGCCGCGCAGCCAACTCGTCCAGGGATACGGAGCGGAGCGCTGGCCGAGCGCCAGCATCCGCCGGCTTGGCTCGAGGCAGATCATCTGGCCGGAGAATCCCAGGCCGTGGGCGAGGGCGCGCGCCGTGCGTCCCGTTCCGGCCCCGACGTCGAGGATCAGCGGATCGAGCAGTTCGCCGGTGATCGCCTGCAGCGGCTCGCCCAGGAAGCGGCCCTCCCACTCCCAGTCGAAGTGCTTGATCGAGTCATAGCGCTGCGCCGTGAGATCGTAGAGCGGGATGACCACGCGCGGGCCGAGGTGGGCGCCTTCGCACAGGACCAGCTCCCAGATCGCCAGGGCGACCAGGAGCACGGCGATCAACGCCAGAGCCCAGGACATGCTGCGGGGGCTAGGCCCGTCCGAGAGGTTCGCCCGCCAGCTGCTGGATCAGTTGGGCAACCCGTTCGGGGGCGGCGTCGTACCGCCCGGGACGGGCGGCCTTGAGCGCACGCAATACGGCGAACACCAACGCCTCCAGCGACGCTTGCCGGATATCCACCGCCGGGCTGGCGTGAGCCGAGAGCACGATGTCAGCCGGGCGCGCCGCCGGGCAGGAGGGAGCGGCAACCAGGGCGGCGGTGCGCATCCCGCGCCGCTTGGCCTGCTGCAGGGCACGCTCGATGTAGGGCGTATCCGCTGTGGCCTCCAGGGCCAGGGCCAGCTCCTTGCGCCTGCCGGAGGCGACGGCTCCGGCCAGCTCGGCGACCGAGCCGTCGGCGACCCGCACCGCGTACCCGCTGGCCTCCAGGCGCGCCGCCAGGGCGAAGGCGCAGTAGCGCGCCGGCCCGTCGGCGAGCAGCAGCACCCGTTCAGATTGGTCGAGCGCTTCGATCAGCTGCTCGACTTGCCGCAGAGGGAAGCTGCGCCGCGTCAGGTCGAGTGCGTGCGCCAGCTCGGCCAGGGCTGCCTGGCCGGGAGAGTCCGCCTCGGCGGCCTCCAGCGGCGGCGCGCGCAACCACTCGTCCGTCACCCGCTGTCGGATCTCGCGCTGCAGCTCGGGGTATCCGGGATAGCCGATCTTCTGCGCGAAGCGCACCACCGTGGCCGGATCGATGTCGAGGGTGTGGGCCAGCTCGGTGGCGGTGAGGAAGACGGCCTCGACGTACGAGTCCAGCAGGAAGTCCGCCAGCCGGGTGTAGCTGGGGGACAGCCCACTGCGAACTCCCCGGATGCGCTCCTGAAACGTGGCCATCGCGCCGGTCCGCCGTACGGTGGC
The DNA here is from genome assembly GCA_963789825.1 of uncultured Chloroflexia bacterium. Classification (GTDB taxonomy): domain Bacteria; phylum Chloroflexota; class Anaerolineae; order Anaerolineales; family E44-bin32; genus PFL42. Next base: position 100,358 of record CAWBME010000010.1, on the reverse strand, counting down.
CGACTATAGCACACGCATGCGGCAGCGCAAAACGGGGGAGCGTGCCAGGCTGGCCAGCGCGTTGACCGTCCCCAGGCGCCTGGCTATAATGCCGGTGCGGGCGGATAGCTCAGCTGGTTAGAGCACTTCTCTTACACAGAAGGGGTCGCAGGTTCGAAGTCCTGTTCCGCCCATGTGGGGCGCCGTTGGCGGCGCCCCGTTGTGCTTGCCCGGCCCCGCTCTGCCTGACCAGACAAGTGGTTCTCCGCCGTCCGGAGAGAGTGCACGCCGGAGCGGGTCGAACGGCATGTCCTGGCTGCCGCGGCTTGACCGGCTGCCAGCCAGAGTCGTAGAATCATCTTGTCTGACAACCGACCGCCCGCGAGCCTGCGAGCCCCGGGCGCCATGGCGCACACCCGTGCGACGGAGTCCCCTCATGTCCGACTTCCTGTTTCGCGGCGATCTGGCCGAGGTCGATCCCGATGTTCAGCAACTCAGCGATCTGGAGGGGGAGCGCCAATTCCGGCGGCTGATCCTGATCCCGTCGGAGAGCACGGCGCCCCTCGCCGTTCGTCAGGCGCTGGCCTCGCCGTTCCAGAACATCTATGCCGAGGGCTATCCGGACGAAGCCACGCGCCGCATGTCCGAAGCGCAGCTGCTGGACTACGCGCTGCGTCTGGGGGAGTATCGCCGCAACTCCGACCCGCGCTACTACAAGGGCGTCGAGTATGCCGACACGGTCGAGGCGCTGGCGCGCCGGCGCTGCGCCGAGGCCTTCGCCACCAATGGGGTGACGGCGGACGGTCTGTACGTCAATCTGCAGGCGCTCTCCGGTGCGCCGGCCAACAACGCCGTGTTCCACGCTCTGCTGCAGCCCGGCGACACATTGATGGGAATGAACCTGCTGCACGGCGGCCACCTTACGCACGGCTCGCCTGCCAGCCGCTCGGGCAAGCTGTATCACGCCGTGGCGTATTCCGTCGATCCGACCACGGAGCAGATCGATTACGACGCGGTCGAGGCGCTGGCCAAGGAAGCCAAACCCAAGATCCTGATCGCCGGCTACTCGTCCTACCCCTGGACGGTAGACTGGCTGCGCTTCCGCAAGATCGCCGATGCGGTCGGCGCGTACCTGATGGCCGATATCGCCCACGTGGCCGGGCTGGTGGTCGCCGGGGCATGCCCCTCACCGATCGGCATTGCCGATGTGGTCACCTTCACCACCCACAAGTCGCTGTGCGGCCCGCGGGGCGCGGCCATTGTCACCCACCGCAAGGACCTCGGCCGGCAGATCGATCGGGCGGTGTTCCCGGGCGAACAGGGCGGCCCACACATCAACACCATCGCCGCCCAGGCGGTGGCCTTCAAGCTGGCCCGCAGCGACGCCTTCCGCGCGCTGCAGCACCAGATCGTCGCCAACTGCGTGGCGCTCACCGGCGCACTGCAGCGTGCCGGGTTCCGCATTCCCTTTGGCGGCACCAACACCCACCTGACGAATGTCGACTGCCGTTCGGTGCGCGCCGCGGATGGCGCGCCGCTGTCGGGCGACATGGCGGCTCGCATTCTCGATCTGACCGGCATCGTCGTCAATCGCAACACGATCCCCGGCGACACCTCCGCCGCCAATCCGAGCGGAATCCGCCTGGGGACCCCCTGGATCACCCAGCGCGGGTTCACCGAGCGGGAGACCGAAAGCCTGGCGGACCTGATCGCCGAGATCCTGCACGGCTGCAAGCCCTACAAGCAGCGAACCCGGCGCGGCACAGGCCTGCGCGCTCGGATCGAGTTCGACCTGCTGGAGCAAGCGCGCATGCGCGTGCGCGATATGGCCATGGCGCATGGGATCGACGTCGAGACCACCCGCCACGGGTATCCGCACTTCTATTACCTCGATGACCCGGTGCCAGGGTCGGGACCCGTGGCGCTGAAGTTGCGCGGGGAGTCGGCCGAGGCTGTCGTGCGCTGGACGACCACGGCCGAGGTCGATGGACTGCCCGAAGGAACCTGGGTTCACGCCGACCTGCACGCGGCGGGCAAGGCGGTGCCCGTCGCCCTGCGGCGCGGCAAGGATCACTGGCTGCTCAGCCTGGAGGCGGCCGAGGCGCCGCGCGTGCTGGCCTGGCTGCGCGCCATCTCCGACGGATTCGTGTTGATCGATCCGGTCGATGCTCAGCGGCGCATTCCCGGCCCGCTGGCGGTCGAGGTGGCCGAGGGCGCAGAGCGGCCGCCGAAGAGCGCCGCCCGCCAGGACGGCGCGCACAAGCCGTGGTTTGTCGGTGCTGGCCCCGAGCGCGGACAAGCCACTGCCGGCCTTCAGCTGGACGGCGCCAGAAGCTGGACCGGTACGCAAGACCGCGCTGCATGCTGCGCACAAGGCGCTGGGCGCCAAGCTGGTCGATTTCGCCGGTTGGGAAATGCCGGTGTGGTACTCCTCGGTCGTCGAAGAACACCTGGCGACGCGCAATGCAGCTGGCCTATTCGACGTCAGCCACATGGGCGTCTATCAGGCCGATGGGCCCCAGGCCTGCGCCTTCCTGGACAGTGTCGTGGGCAATGACGTCGCCGGGCTGGCGGTGGGCGAGTCGCTGTACACCCAGTTCCTCGACCCGGCGGCGCATGTCATCGATGACACGATGGTCTACCGCATCGACCAACAGGCGTATCTGGTCGTGGTCAACGCCGCCAATGACGAGAAGGATTGGGCCTGGCTGAACGCGGTCCGAGCCGGGAGCGTGCGCGTGGATGACGTGCGGCAGGCGGCACGCGCCTTCGGCACCGGCTGCGAACTGCGCGACTTCCGCGATCCCCAGCAAGGCGGCGCCATGCGCGTCGACATCGCCCTGCAAGGCCCGCGCAGCCGCGAGATCGTGCTGGCGCTGGGCTGCAGCCCGGCCGACGCCGCCCGCATGAAGGCGCTCCCCTGGGCGGGGGTGATGCAGGGTGTGTTCGGCGAGTTCGACCTGATCGTCAGCCGAACCGGCTACACCGGCGAGCGGGTGGCCTTCGAGCTCTTCGTGCACCCCGATCGTGCGGCGGAGCTTTGGCAGCAGCTGATCGCCGTTGGCACGCCGCTCGGGATGAAGCCGATCGGCCTGGGGGCGCGCAACTCCCTGCGCACCGAAGCCGGGCTGCCGCTGTATGGGCATGAGATGGGTGGCGAGCTGGACCTGGGAGTCGGTCAGGCGGGCTTCGCCTCGTATGTCAAGCTCCACAAGCCGTGGTTCATCGGGCGCAGCGCCTACCTGGAGCAGGAGGCCCAGCGCACGGGCGAGGTGGTTCGCTTCCGCTTCGACGAGAAGGGCGTGCGCATGGCCCACCTGCACGACCCCGTCGTCGATCGCCGCGGCAAGGTGATCGGTGTGGTGACCTCCTGCGCCGTCGATGCCCAGGGATACCTGACCGGACAGGCCTATCTCCAACTCAAGTCGACCGTTGAGAGCACTTCGATCGGGATCTTCCAGAGCGCAGCTCGCGAGCCGGAGGTGGCGCCCGCATCGCTGCGCCTCGGCCAGCGCGCGCCGGTGCCCACCGCGGCGACGGTGCTCTCGCGCTTCCCTCGCTGAGGTCAGGCTCGCCGACGCCCCGGGAATCCGAACCGGGAACCAGAACCAAAGAAGAAGCCCCGCTTACGCGGGGCTTGCTGCTAAGGGAGGGCGGGCCGCCCTCCCGCACGGACACGTGGACTAGATGTTGGAAACGATGTTGCTGAATACGTTGCCGATGGCCGGGCCGAGCAGCGCCAGGATGACAATCACGACAACTGCGACCAGAACAAGGATGAGCGCGTACTCGACAAGACCCTGGCCCTTCTCTTTCGGAGCGAACAACATTGCAATCACCACCTTTCTGTTTTTTGGTTGGCGTCAGATGCGCCGGGTTGCTTTCTCGATGCGTTGCTAGAGTAGCATAGTTTGACCGGCGCGCGCCTTACGACAGGCTTTCAAACGCGCAGGATATCTGTACCATGGGATGCAAGATCTACACCGCGCGGGCTATAGAGCCTGGCGCGCTGCGGCCAGTACTTCGGCATAGTTCGGTTCATCGCCGAGGGCTGGCAGGTAGGCGGCGTAGACCAGCCGGTTGTCCCGGCCGACGACGAACGCCGCCCGGCGCAAGATGCGAGCTTCCTTGAGAAGGCAGCCGTACTGGGTGCCGAAGTCCACCAGCGCATGATCGGAGAGAGTGGTCACCCGCTCGATCCCCGCTGCGCCGCACCAGCGCTCTTGGGTGAACGGCAGATCGGTGCTCAGCACGAAGGTGTGCACCTCCGGCCCGAGCGCCGACGCCTCCTGGTTGAAGCGGCGGGTTTCGCGATCGCACACCGAGGTCTCCAAGGAGAGCACCGCCGCCAGGATACGCACCTTGCCGGCGGTCTCCTGCAACGGGTGACTGGTCTTCCACGCCAGGGTGGTGGCGGCGAAGTCGGGCGCCAGGTCGCCCAGCTTGAGGTCCGGCCCGACCAGAGTCTGCGCCTGATCCTTGAACGTGACGATGCCCTTGCGTTCGATGGTCATTCTTGCGCCTCCGCGCCAGTACTTGGGTCCTCCCGTGGCTGCGCCGTCCATGCCGGTCGCCAAGCGCACGCCGCGAGCCTTGCGAGATGGGGTAGAAAGGGAATCCGGGAAGGGTTGTTACTGGATCAGGCTGAGCACGAACGAGGCGACGACGAGCAGCCCCAGCAAGGTGAACACCAGGCTCTGGACCCGCATTCTTCGGCGCCCTCGTCCGCTCCGGTTCGCTGTTGCCTTCTTGGCCACGCTTGATCTCCGACCGCATCTTACCATGCGCTGTGGGGGAGTGTCCAGATTCGGCGTGGGTCCTGGAGGCCGCCGCGAGTGGAGGCTGCCCTGCGCCGGGTCACGATCTGGGGCAGGATCGAGGACTCGCTGGCCCCGCCCGCCGAGGCACGTCGACCCGGTTGCAGGAGGTCTCGGCTCGCCGAGCCGGCAGGAACCCGGGCCGGAGAGGTGGAGCTGAGGCTCCCTCGCCGCCGAGCAGGGGCGCCCCGGCGAGCGGAGGTGCAGGCGTCGCACCCCGGGCTTGCGATCGATCCCGCCCAGCCGCAGGGCCCTGACGAACTGGCCAGGGCCCGGAGGTCACCGGATCGCACCGGGACCGCTTCCATCCTGTCGGGGAGAGTGGCCCCCGTCTGCCTGGTCCTCCGGGTCATGCCCGGCCCGGACCTGGGGTGGGCGGTGGGTCGCCGCCGGACCGACCGCCCAGGAGGAGGCCCTGGAGTCCATGCCGGGGACCGGTCAGGGTGCGACCCGGCTGACGGCTCAGGCCGCGGCCCCGGTGGATTGCCCATCGGCGTCCAGGTGCGGAGCCTCCCGGCCGGTGTGAGAGGGATTGGAGGCAACTGCGAGAAGTCGGGCCGGAAAATGGAGGGCCCTCCCGGGGTAACCTTAGGCACAACCCCTGCGTGGCAGGCCGCAAGGCAGCCTCCGGCAGGGAGTCCCAGGAGGCGGTATGCAGACCGAAGAGCCAAGCTCAACCCAGTTCCCCCGTGTGCGGGCGGCCAGATGGGCGGTCGGGATCGCCTTCGGCCTCGGCCTGGCCTTCGAGCTGCTCTTCGATGGGCATGTGCCCGGAATCTCGATCCCGCTGTGGGTCGGGCTGTGCGTGGCGGGGTTGCTGCTCGCGGCCCGCTTCGAGCGTGCCCATCTCAGCCTGCAAGGGCGCCATCTGGCCGGCGGTCGTGATCGGCCCTGGCTCTGGTCTTCCCCTTCCGGCTCGAGCCGCTCACGATCGGATTGGCCGTGGTGCTGGGTCTGATCGCGCTGACGATCTGGGTCGACACGCTGCTGCCGGGCGATCTGCTGCGCTTCGGGTGGGTGGACCTGCTGCGCAGCACGCTGGTCACGCCGCTGCTCATGCTCGTCCGCCCGTGGGCCGTGCTGGGCGATGCCTGGCGCCGGAGCGTGCGCGAGGACGGCTGGCGCCGGCCGACGTTCTCGGTCCTGCGCGGCTTGCTGTTGGCGCTGCCGATCCTGGCCGTGTTCACGGCGCTGTTGGCCTCCGCCGACGTCGTCTTCGGCGACTACGTCGAAGGCGTGCTGGCCTGGTTGAATCTCGAGCTTCTGGTCGATCTGCTCTCTCGGGCGGTGGTGGTCCTGTTCGCGAGCGATCGTCTGCCTGGGAGCGCTGGCCGTCGGATCTGCAGACCCGGCGCGATCGTCGCCGGTCCGGCGAGGACCGCCCGCTGATCTCTCCGTTCCTGGGGTACACGGAGACGATGGTGGTCCTGGTGCTGATGGACCTGCTCTTCGCCGCCTTCGTGGCGATCCAATTCGCCTACCTGTTCGGCGGCGAAGCCAACATCAGCCTGCGTGGCTACACCTACGCCGAGTATGCCCGACGAGGCTTCAGCGAGCTGGTCTTCACCGCCGCGCTGAGCCTCGGCCTGATCTACCTCCTGGCCCAGGTCACCCGCCGCCAATCCTCGCGGCAGGTGCGGAGCTTCAACGTCCTGTCGGCGATCCAGGTGGGTCTGCTGGGTGTGGTGCTCGTCTCGGCCTTGCGCCGCCTCGTGCTATATGAGGCGGCCTACGGGTTCACGCGCCTGCGGACCTACACCCACGTGGCGATCGGGTGGATCGGGGTGGCGCTGGTCGTGTTCGTCGTGCTGCTGCTGTCGGATCGCTTGCGGCGGATTGCGCCGGCGGCGCTTCTGGGGGCGATTGGGTTTGCGCTCACGCTGGCGCTGGTCAATGTCGATGCCTTCATCGTCGAGCGCAACAGCCAGCGCTACGCCGAGACGGAGAAGATCGATGTGTCCTACCTGCTGCAGCTGACCGACGACGCCGTGCCTGGGCTTGCCGCCTTGAGCCAGGTCGTCCCGCCCGACGACCGCGACATGCTCCTGTCGGAACTCTCGTGCCGGTACTTCCGCCTGCGTCGCTGGCAGGCGACGGAGCCCTGGTCGTCCGCCCACGTCTCCCGGCTGAGGGCGCTGCAGACCCTCGAGGCGATGCGCCTCCGAGCTCGAGCCCTACGTCGTCCATCCGACGCTATGGGGAAGCTGGCAGACGGGTCCGTATGTGGTGGGTGTCGGGGCGAGAACACATACTGGTGCCGCGGAGGAGGGTGGGATTGATCAGGCCGGCGGCTTGTCGGCCAGCACCCACAGCGTGTGCTCTTTGTGCTGGATGACAGGCTCGGCGCCCAAACCGCGAAGCAAGCCGGCGATCTGCTCGCCGGTCAGGAAGTGGCTGCGCATCAGGGCCAACTTCTCCCCGACAGCGATCAGCTTGACGGGCAGCCGCCGGATATCCGGCTCCTCGATGATCAGCCGGCCTCCGGGGGCGACGACGCGCCACAGGTCGAGCAGGGTTTGGCGCTGGTCTTGGACGTGGTGCAGCGCGTCCACGATCAAGACGCAGTCGAACTTGCCGCTGGCGAAGGGGAGCTGCTCGGTCAGGGAACCCACCCGCCCGAAGTGGCCAGCCAGGGTGGCATGCCGCAGCATCTTGAGGGAGGAGTCGGCGAGCACGATCCAGCGGCCGTCGGCCTGAAGCTGGCGGCTGACGCGTCCGGTGCCCCCGCCGGCATCGAGCACCCGGCGCACGCCCGCACCGACCAGGGACAGGAACAGGTCGTCCGGCGGGCTGTAGATGAAGCGATCGTACCAGGGGGCCAGGAAGTCGAAGTGGTCGAAGCTGGGCATAGGATAGTGCGCCTGCGCCGGCGGGTCCTGCTGGCGGGCTTGCCGGCCAGCATAACACACCGCCCGGCATCAGCTCGCCGTGAGGCAGGGGCTCCCGGGCCGCGCCGGCGGGCATGGTCCCTGCTCGGCGCTGGACCGGCGGTCTGGTCTCCGTCTGGCCCCACGATCCGATTTGGCCAAATCCACTCCTGAAGAGCAAGTTGCCGATAACGGCATGCCGGCCCCGCAGAACGGGGCAAAGCGACATGAAGTACCACAGGATGGTTGACTCGGGACGGTTTCCCCACTAGATTGGTAACAGTCGGCAAGCGGACCACCGGATGCCGTCTCCCCTTGACAGCCTCGACGTCCAACTGATCGAACACCTGATGCAGGATGGCCGATTGTCGTCGGCGGCGTTGGCGCGCGCACTGGGCGTCTCCGAGCGTACCGCGCGCTACCGCTTGCAGCGTCTGCTCGAACAGGGCTTGATCCGCGTCGTCGCCATGCCCATTCCGTCTCGGCTGGGGTACACCGTCGTCGCCGACGTGTTCATTCAGGTCGAGCCGGGAAGCATCTCCTCGGTCGCCGAGCGACTGGCGACCTTCGAGAGCGTGACCTATGTCGGCTGCTCGATGGGCGAAAGCGATATCAGCGTGCAGGTCGTCGGCCACGACAATCGCGAGGTGTATGCGTTCGTCACGGACGTGATCGGTCGGTTGCCGGGAGTGCGCAAGACGACGACGGTCATCGTTCCGGTGATCCTGAAGGACGTCTATCAGTGGCGCGTGCCCAGGGCGTCCTGGGGCAATGCCGAGCCGAGCCCTGAGGGAGGAACTGGACCGTGCACCCGGCGCTGGCACGTGTCCGGCGGTAGGCATCATCCCGCCACGGGCCTGCCCATGTCCCCTCGAGGGCGGGCAAGGGAGTGAAGGAGGCAGCAGGCGATTGACCCGCTCGGCAGCTGTCGCTTGATTCCGCTCACCCATTCCGGGGGCATTCCATCCATCCGAGGAGGAGAAGTCCGATGTCGACGACACCGGAATCGTCCGCAGCAGTCGAGATCAAGCAAGAACGCAAGCGATTGAAGCGTGAGCTCACCCTTCTTCCGCTCTTCGGTCTGATCTACTTCACCGTGTGCGGCGGTTCGTTCGGGATCGAGCCGCTGGTCGGCTGGTCGGGGCCGGGGCTGGCCCTGGTGCTGATCGTGATCACGCCGCTCATCTTCAGCCTTCCCAACATGCTGATGGTGCGTGAGCTGAACTCGATGATGCCCGTCGAAGGCGGCTACTACCACTGGATCAAGCAGGCTTTCGGCGGCTTTGCGGATTCCTGGCCGGTTGGATGAACTGGGTCGTGTCCTGGGTGGATGTGGCCATCTATCCCGTGCTGGCCGCCTACTACCTGGGGTTCTTCATTCCTGCGCTGCGCGAGGGGACGACGATCGGCGGGACCGAGCTCTCGGCCAACTTCCTTTCGTGGTTGGTGGCAGCCGTCCTGATCTGGTTGATCACCTGGCTGCAAGTGCGCGGGGCGCGCCTGGCCGGGCTGACCACCGCCTGGATGTCGGTCGTCATGATGGCGCCCCTGGTGTTGATGACCATCGTGGGCTTCTACAACTGGATCCGCGGCGGGGTCACGATCTCGCTCCCCATGCTCCCCGAGGGCGAGTTGATGATTGGCGCCTTCAGCGTGGGGCTGTTCGTCGTGATGTGGAACTACATGGGCTGGGAGCTGCCGGCGGCGGCCGGCGATGAGATCGTCAATCCGCGCAAGACCTATCCGCGGGCGATGGCGCTCGTCCTGGTGGCGGCGATCCTGACCTATGCCGGCCCAACCGTGGCCGGACTGTACGGGGGTGCAGGGGAGGACGGCCGTCATCATCTCTGGGGCATCGAGGAATACGAAGACGGGGAAGGGATCGGGGTCGTGCTGGAGGAGTACGGGGTCACGGCCGAGCAGATGGAAGCCTGGGGAGTCGATCCAGGCAGCCCCGTCGGATGGGAATTCCCGGATATCGGCCAACGGCTGGGCGAGGTCCTGGCCGGACCGGAGAGCCCCTGGCCGAGGGCGCTGGGCGTCACGATCACCCTGGCGGCGGTGCTCAGCATGATCGGGCTGTTCATCGGGAACAGCCTGGGAGGCACGCGCGTCCCCTTCGCCCTGGCCGAGGACGGCATGATGCCGCGCTGGTTGGTGCACGTCCATCCGCGCTACGGCACACCCTGGGTGGCGATCATCTTCTGCGGAGTGATCTTCAGTGTCTTCGCCTTGAGTGCCTTCGCCGTCCTGGTCGTGGTGGACGTGTTCCTGCAGACGCTGGTGATCCTGGCCGAGTTCGCTGCGCTGTGGAAGCTGCGCTTCACCAAGCCGGATGTGCCGCGCATGAAGGTCCCCGGTGGCTACTTCGGCCTGTTCCTGATCACCTTGGGGCCGACGTTCATCATCCTGCTGGCGATCTACTCACAGGTGGTCGAGGAAGGGTTGACGTCTTTGTGGCTGGCGCTGGTGGCGATTCTGCTGGGCGCCATTCTGTACTTCCCGATCAAACGCTATCTCAAGCGCGGTGTGCCGGACATCAATCCCTACGAATCCGAAGGGGCAGAACCGCTCTAAGCAGAGTGGAAGGAGGCTAGCATGCGAGTCCTGTTGGTCGGGGTGGGGGGCGTCGGCGAGTCGATCGCCGTGATCGCCCAGGACAAGCCCTGGGTCGAGAAGATCGTGTTGTGCGACATCAATCCCAAGCGCTGCCGAGAGGTCAAGGCCAAGCTGCGCCAGCCGAAGAAGTTCCCGGTGGAGCAGATCGACGCCAGAACCCGCAGCCAGATCGTCGAGCTGGCCAAGAAGCACAAGGTCGACCTGATCATGAACGCCGTCGAGCCGTTGTTCAACGAACAGATCTTCGACGCCGCCTTCCGCTACGGCTGCACCTACATGGATATGGCGATGACGCTCTCGACGCCGCATCCGCAGAAGCCGTTCGAGAAGCGCGGCGTCAAGCTGGGCGACTACCAGTTCGAGCGCGCCGAGAAGTGGGAGAAGAAGGGGCGGCTGGCGTTGCTGGGGATGGGCGTCGAGCCCGGCATGGCCGACGTCTTTGCCAAGTATGCCGAGAAGCACCTCTTCGACGAGATCGACGAGATCGGCGTTCGCGACGGCGCCAACCTGGAAGTGCGCGGCTACGAGTTCGCCCCCAACTTCTCGATCTGGACGACGATCGAAGAGTGCCTCAACCCGCCGGTCATCTGGGAGAAAGACCGCGGCTGGTACACCACCGCAGCCGTTCTCCGAACCGGAGATCTTCGAGTTCCCCGAGGGCATCGGGCAAGCAGGAGTGCGTCAACGTCGAGCACGAAGAGGTGCTGCTGGTGCCGCGCTGGGTGAAGTGCAAGCGCGTGACGTTCAAGTACGGGCTCGGGCGAAGACTTCATCCGTGTGCTCAAGACGCTCAAGATGCTCGGCCTGGACAACAAGAACCCGATCCAGGTGAGGGCGGTCAAGGTTGCCCCGCGCGATGTCGTGGCGGCCTGCCTGCCCGATCCGGCGCATCTCGGCGACCGGATGTTTGGCAAGACCTGCGCCGGCACCTGGGTCAAGGGCAAGAAGAACGGCAAGCCGCGCCAGGTGTATCTCTATCAGGTGGCCGACAACGAGACCTGCATGAAGAAGTACGGTGTGCAGGCGGTGGTCTGGCAGACGGCGGTCAATCCGGTGATCGCCTGGGATCTGCTGCAGCACGGCATCTGGACAGGCAAGGGTGTGCTCGGGCCGGAAGCCTTCGACCCGGATCCCTTCCTGGAACGCATGCCGAAGTACGACTTCCCGTACGGCATCCGGGAGATGTAATCTGCCGTAGCACGAGGGTTGGAACCATGCCCGGAGGCCCGCCAGGCGCCGGGCATGGCTCTCCCTCAGCAAGCAAGGAGAGCTGCCATGCCTCAGTCCCTCGACAAGGCCCTGAGTACTCGTCGCGCTGGATTGAGATCCTGCACAAGCCTAGGCCTCTCGGAGACGGAAGGCAAGGCGATCATCGAAGAGTCCAAGGCCAACTTCGCCGACTACTTCAACAAGGGCTGGCTGGAGTACCGCAAGTCGGTGACCGAGGCCGGAGACTGGGCGGCCACCGAGTGGACCGGTTCCGGGCGCCATGTTCGAGGACGTCCTCGGCCGCGAAGTACATCGACTGCCTGGGCGGCTACGGCCTGCTGGCCCACGGCTGGTCGCATCCCGACGTCGTGGACGCCGTCAAGGCGCAGCTCACCCTGCGCACGCCGATGCCGAGCCAGGAGCTGATCGACCCGCTGCGCGGGCGTGCTGGCACGCCTGATGGCCGAGATCACCCCCGGCGACATCCGCTACTCCTTCTTTTGCGCCAGCGGCACCGAGGCCATGGAAGGCACGATCAAGCTCGCCAAGATGTACACCCGCAAGGCCGGCTTCATCGTCGCCCTCAAGGCCTTCCACGGCAAGACGATGGGCTCGCTGAGCATGATGGGCAAGGCGGACTACCGCTCAGCCGCCCGGCGTGCTCTACGGCGGCCCGGTCTACCACGTCCCCTTCGGCGACGCCGACGCGGTCGAGCAGCAGCTGGATATCTGCCAGAAGGTCGGCATCGACATCGCCGCGGTGCTGATGGAGCCGATCCAGGGCGAGGCCGGCGGGATCGTCCCGCCGGACGACTTCTGGCCACGCGTGCGCGAGCTGACCAAGCACTATGGCGTGCTGCTGATCGCCGACGAAGTCCAGACCGGCATGGGCCGCACCGGCAAGCTGTGGGGGTTGGACCACTGGGGCGTGGTGCCCGACATCCTGGGCGTGGCCAAGGCGCTGGGCGGCGGGGTGATGCCGGTGAGCGCCTTCTGCTCGACCGAGGAAATCTGGCAAGTGATGATGTATCCCAACCCGTTCATCCACACCACAACCACGGGTGGGAATCCGCTGGCGTGCAGCGCGGCCATCGCTTCGATCAATGTCTTGCTGCGCGATCGGCTGTGGGAGCAGGCCGCCGCCAAGGGCGACTATCTGATGCCCAAGCTGATTGAGCTGGCGGGCAAGTACCCGCAGATCTACGATCCGCACTACGGCGCCAACGGCATCACCGGCAAGGGCCTGCTGATCGGCATGCACTTCCAGGATCCTGAGATCGGCTACAAGGTGGCTGCCGGGCTATTCAAGCGCGGTGTGCTGGTGGCCGGTACGCTCACCAGCGCGCACACCGTGCGCATTGAGCCCCCGTTGGTCATCGAATATGACCTGCTCGACGAGGTGCTTAACCGGCTGACCGACACATTGGCTTCGGTTCAACAAAGTCTATGACCCGAGGCCCTTGCCGCCGGTGGAGGGACGGAGAACCGGGCTCAGCCAGGAAGCACGCCGTTTGCCGGGGGGCCTCGGGTTGGGGTCGGACCGGCGCTGGCCGGCAGTAGGCTCAGGAGGATCGCATGTCCCAAACCATCACGCCGTCAGGCCTGAGCGCGCAGGAGATCGTACGGCTCAACAAGCAGTACGCCTTCTTCTCGTGGTCGGCCCAGAATGCCGTCGATCCGATCCCCGTCGTCGGCGGTGAGGGCATCACCTTCTGGGACGCCGACGGCAAGCGCTATCTGGATTTCTCGTCCCAGCTGATGAATCTCAACATCGGCTACCAGCACCCGAAGGTCGTGGCGGCGATCCAGGAGCAGGCGGCGAGGCTGTGCGCCGCCCATCCCAGCGCGGCGCATGAGCCCAAGGCGCGCCTGGCCGAGCGGATTGCCCAGCTTGCGCCCGGCGACCTGAACAAGGTCTTCTTCACCCTGGGCGGCGCCGAGGCCAACGAGAACGCCATCAAGTTCGCCCGGTTGTTTACCGGACGGCACAAGATCCTGGCGCGCTACGTCTCGTATCACGGCGCGACCTATGGCGCCATCACCTTGAGCGGCGACTACCGCCGGCCGCCGGTCGAGCCTGGCATCCCCGGCGTCGTGCATTGCTTCGATCCGTACTGCTATCGCTGCGTGTTCGGCTACACCCCGCAGACCTGTCATCGGGAGTGCATCACCCACATCGAGCAGATGATCCAGTACGAAGGGCCCGAGACCGTCGCCGCCCTGATCATGGAAGGCGTCACCGGCTCGAACGGCATCCTGGTGCCGCCGGATGACTACTGGCCGCGCCTGCGCGAGATCACCCGCAAGTACGGCGTGCTGCTGATCTCGGACGAGGTGATGAGCGGCTTCGGGCGCACCGGCAAGTGGTTCGCCGTCGATCACTGGGACGTCGTGCCCGACATCATGACCATCGCCAAGGGCGTGACCTCCGGCTACCTGCCGCTTGGGCGGCGTGGTGGTCTCGGAGGCCATCGCCCGCCACTTCGACGAGCGGGTGCTCTACCTGGGCCTGACCTACTACGGCCACCCGATGTCGTGCGCCGCCGGCCTGGCGACGCTCGAGGTGTATGAGCAGGAGAACCTGATCGAGAACAGCCGCCGCATGGGCGAGGTGCTGCTGGAGGAACTGCGGGCGATCCAAGCCGCGTCTGCCGGTGGTGGGCGACGTGCGCGGGATCGGGCTGTTCTCCGTGCTCGAGCTCGTCATCGGATCGGACGACCCGCGCGCCGCTGGACGCTCCGACGATGGGGAAGATCAAGACGCGGCTTCTCCAGGACGGCCTGTCGACGTTTGTCAACAAGAACCTGGTCTTTGCCTGCCCGCCGCTGTGTATCACTCGCGACGAGTTGTTGCACGGGCTGAAGATCATCGAGAACGCGATTCGGGCGGCGACCGCCGGATAGGCAGCTGCGGCTGAGGAGGAAGGCATGGCAGATGGATTGAACCTATCCAAGACGCGCGCGGTCTTTGCCCGCGCCAAGAAAGTCATGCCGTGGGGGGTGAGCTCCAACTTCCGCTACTGGGGAGACGAAACCCCGGTGATCGCCCGCGGCGAGGGCGCCTATGTCTGGGATGCCGACGGCAATCGCTATCTCGACTACCGCATGGCCTTTGGCCCGATCATTCTCGGCCACGCCGACCCCCGGGTGAATGCCCGAGTGCACGAGGCGATTGACCAGGGAACCTTGTTCGCCCACAGTCATCTGCTGGAAGTCGAGCTGGCCGAGAAAGTGGTGGCGATGTGCCCCGGGGTGGAGATGGTGCGCTTCGTCAACTCCGGCACCGAGGCGACGATGCATGCGCTGCGCATCGCCCGGGCGCACACCAACCGCGAGAAGATCGTCAAGTTCGAAGGGACCTACCACGGCTTCTACGACTACGCCCTGTGGTCGACGGCCTACACCGCCTACGGGTCGCTGGGCTCGCGGCGCAGCCCGACGCCGGTCGCCAACTCGTCGGGCATGCCGGCCTGCCTCAAGGACCTGGTGATCATGCTGCCGTACAACGACTTCGAGATGCTCGAAGCGACCGTGCGGGCGCGCTACGGGGAAATCGCCGCCATCCTGGTCGAGCCGATCGCCGCCAATATGACGACCGTCATGCCGAGGCGCGGCTGGCTGGGGCACATCCGCCGGCTGTGCGACGAATTCGGCATCGTGATGATCATGGACGAAGTCAAGACCGGATTCCGCATCGCCCGCGGCGGCGCCACCGAGTACTTCAAGGTGCGCGGCGACCTGATGACGTATGCCAAGTCGCTGGCCAACGGCTATCCGCTGGCGGCCGTCGGCGGATCGCGGGCGGTGATGAGCGTGATCGAACCCGGCCGCATGGCCCACGGGGGAACCTACTGCAGCAATGTGCCCGGCGTGGCCGCAGCCCTGGCCACGCTGGAAGTGCTCCAGACCACCCCGGCGCTGAAGACGATCGCCGCCCAGGGCAAGCGCCTGATGCAGGGCATTCACCTGATCCTGACCGAGAAGGGGATTCCCCACACGCTCACCGGGGTCCCGGCGATGTTCTCCTTCGTGCTCGGGCTGGAGAAGCCGCCGGTCGAGTACCGCGACCTGGCGGCCGCCGACATGGGACTGTACGAGAAGATCCACGCCGGCATCCGCGCCCGGGGGATCGAGTACGAGATCGACGGCAAGGAACCGTGGTTCTTGTGCGAGGCGCATTCGCCGGCGGACATCGATCGGACGTTGACCGAGCTGGCGGAGGTCGTGAAGAAGCTGTAGTCGGGAGGCGCCGCTTCGCCATTGCGATCTCGATCCATGGCCCATGGGGAGGGCCCCGGAAGCACCGCGCTGCGCCGCCGGCCCCAGCGGTCCAATCGCTTGCCAAGGAGGCATGATGGCCAACGACCTGTTCGAAGAGATGGCGTTCAGCATCACCGAGGGAGACCCGGAAGCGGCCGGAGCCCTGGCCAAGCGGGCGATCGCTGAGGGCGTCGATCCCTTGGAAGCGATCAACAAGGGGTTTGTGGTCGGGATGAAGCAGGTGGGAAAGTCGTTCGGCTGCGGCGAGGCCTACCTTCCGGACCTGGTGCTGGCGGGCGAGGCGATGAAGGCCGCCGTGGCCGTGCTCGACCCCGAGCTGGCTCGCCGCGGCCAGCAGCGTGAGACCGCTGGAGACGTCGTGCATCGGCACGGTCAAGGGCGACATCCACGACATCGGCAAGACGCTGGTCGGGACGATGCTTGCGGCCAGCGGCTTCCAGGTGCATGACCTGGGGGTCGATGTCCCGCCTGAGAAACTTCGCCCACAAGGCGCGCGAGGTCAAGGCCGTCATCGTCGGGGTGAGCGCACTGCTGACGACCACCATGGTCAACCAGAAGTCGGTGATCGAGGCGCTGGATGACCTCGGCCTGCGTCCACAGGTGAAGGTCCTCGTCGGCGGCGCGCCGGTGACGCGCACCTGGGCCGAGACGATCGAGGCCGATGGTTTCGCCGAGGACGCCATCGGCGCCGTGGCGGAAGCCCAACGGTTGGTCGGCAAAGCGGCGTGACCGCCTCCATCCGAGGCGACCCTCGGTCCTCGGAGGACCGGAGCCGTCCGCGTCGATTCTGTCGGGCCGGCCGCGTCCGCCCGACGCCTGCTGCCAAGGAGCCTTGACGCCATGACAACCGAGCGACCCGGCATCGAGCCGCTGCGCACCACGCAGCGACTGCGCTGCCTGAGCGATGACCAGCTCGACGACCTGCAGGAGACGACGCTGCGGATGCTGGAGGAGGTCGGCGTTCGCTTTCCGTCGGAGACCGCGCTGCGCATCCTGGCCGAGCACGGCGCCCAGGTCGATCCCTCCACCCAGATTGTGCGCTTCCCACGCGACCTGGTCTTCCAGGCCATGAAGACCGTGCCGCGCTACTTCCCGCTGGGGGCGCGCGATCCGGCGTTCGACCTGCAGCTCCAGGAGAACGTCACCTACTTCACCAACGATGGCTGCGGTGTGGAGACGATCGATTTCGAGACGGGGGAGCGCCGACCGTCGCGCAAGGACGACGTGGCGCGTATGGCGCAGGGTCGCTGACTACCTCTCGTCGATCTCGTTCGTGTGGCCGATCGTCAGCGCCCAGGACCATGGCAAGACCGCCCCGCTGCACGAGATCGATGCCTGCTTCAACAACAGCATCAAGCATGTCCAGAGCGAGACGATCATGGGTGCCGCGCCGGCGCGCTACGCCGTCGAGATGGCGACGGTGATCGCCGGGTCGAAGGAGCAACTGCGTCGGCGGCCGCCGTTCTCGCTGGTCGTGTGCACGATTGCCCCGCTGACACAGGACACCGAGGGCATCGAGGGCGCGCTGGTGTTGGCCGAAGCCGGCGTGCCGGTCGGGTTCCTGGCCATGCCGACGCTGGGCACGACCGCGCCGGCGACGCTCGCCGGTGCGCTGGCGCTGGCCGACGCCGAGATCATCAGCGCCACCGTGCTGCTCCAGCTGGCACACCCTGGCGCGCCGGTCTTCCACTCGGAAATGCACGCCTGGGCCGATCCACGCTCCGGGAACTACGTCAGCTATCCGCTGGACTCGCGCGGTCGCTTCGCGCCCGTCGAGCTGGCGCATCACTGGGGCATGCCCAGCCTGGGCGGTGCGTATGGCACCGATTGCGATCGGCCAGGGATGTGGCAATCGGGAGTTGAGGTCGCCCTGGACGCATTCTGGGTGGCGCTGACCGGCGCCGAGTTCGTGACCGGCATCGGCCTGGTCAATACCTACACGCTGCTCTACCCTGAAGCGATCATCCTCGACGACGACACCTACCACCGCGGGCGCTTTGCATTGATGGACTTGGACGTCAGCGAAGAGACTCTGGCGCTGGATGTCGTGCGTTCGGTTGGTCCCGGGGGACACTTCCTGGCGCAGAAGCACACGCGCAAGTTCATGCGCGAAGCGCTGCGTCCTGCGCTGACCCACCACGCCGGCCCGAGCGGCGCCTACCGCGATCCGACCGAGGTCGCCCGCGAGCGCCTGCACTGGATTCTGGAGAACCACCATCCGCAGCCGCTCGAGGCCGCTGCACAGCGCGAGCTGCAGCGCATCCTGGCCGCCGCCGACAAGGAGATTGGTGGAGCGGCCGACTGAGCGGATGACCTGCTCGCCGGTTCGCAGGAGGTGCCGTCTTGCCCAGCGTGACGCCCACGCTTGAACCGATCCGGCCGGGATATCGGATGCGCATCCTGGCAGAGGACCAGTTGGAGGCTCTGCGCCTCGCCTCGCTCGAGATCCTGCATTCGGTCGGCGTGCATTGTCCGTCGAGCAAGGCGCGCGCGATCTACCGCCAGCACGGCGCCGAGATTGACGAGGCGACCGAAATCGTGCGCCTGCCGCCGGACCTGGTGCTGCAGGCGATGGCGCGGCGCCGCGGCACTACGCGCTGGGGGCCCGCAGCCCGGCGCACGATGCCGTGCTCGACGGGACGGCGATGTTCGTGGCGACGGATGGCTGCGGAGTCGAGACGATCGACTTCGAGACCCGCCAGCGACGGCCGTCGCAGAAGGAGGACATCGCCCGCATGGCCCGGGTGGCCGACGCCCTGTCCTCCGTCGGCTTCTACTGGCCGATCGTCAGCGCGCAGGACCATCCGCGCACGGCGCCGCTCCACGAGCTCGATGCCTCGTTCCGCAATACCGTCAAGCATGTGCAGACCGAGACGGTCATGGACGAGCGCATGGCGCGCTACGCCGTCGAGCTGGCGCACGTCGTCGCCGGCGACGAGGCCACCCTGCGCGCCCGGCCGCCGCTCTCGTCGCTGGTGTGTACGATCGCCCCGCTGGCGCAGGACGAAGGCGGCATGGAGGCGGCGCTGGTCTTGGCCGAGGCCGGCCTGCCGGTGGGCTTCATGTCGATGGCCAACACCGGCTCGACCGGGCCGGGCACGATCGCCGGAACGCTGGCGGCCGCCGACGCCGAGATCGTTGCCGCGCTGGTCCTCATCCAGCTGGCGCTTCCCGGGCGCGCGGTCTTCCACTCGATGATGCCCGGCATCATGCACCCGCGCACCGGCGCCTACCTCGCCACCGCCTGGGAGGGCGACCCGTTCTACCCGCTCGGCGTCGAGATCGCCCACCACTGGGGCGTGCCCACGCTGGCCGGCTGCTTCGGGACGGATGCCCTGGTTCCGGGTTGGCAGTCGGCGGCCGAAGCGCCAGCTTCCCTGATGCTGTGTGCCCTGTGCGGCGCCGAGACCGGGAGCGGCATGGGGCTGCTGGAGGCCTGCACGCTACTCTACCCGGAGGAGCTTGATCCTGGACTCCGACATCTATCACCGGGTGCGGGTGCTGGCCGAGCGGCTCGACGTGAGCGAGCAGGCGCTGGCGGTCGACGTCGTGCGGCAGGTCGGCCCGCGGGGCGTGTTCTTGCGCCACAAGCACGCCCGCGACAGCATGCGCCGCCTGCGGTTCTCGGACCTGACCTCCCAGCCCGCTCCGGCGGGCGGGATGCAGGATCCGCTGCAGGTCGCCCGCGACAAGGTCGAGACCATCCTGCGAAACCATCAGCCACAGCCTCTGGATGAGGCGCAGAAGAAGGAATTCGAGCGCATCCTGAAAGCCGCCGATGCCGAGTTCGCCTCGCCGCCCACGAGACGCTGAGTACCGACGGGCGGCTGCCGACACGCAAAGGAGGAGGAGCCATGCGAGGAACCTGCATCTCCGCCCGTATACCATTCCGATCCTGGTCGTTGCACTCTGTGCACTGGTCGCCGCCGGATGCCAATCGGAGGCGCGCGCGCCGAGCGGAGGTAAGTCCAGCATCGTCATCACCATTCCCGAGGATCCGCCAAGCTTCAACGGCCTGGTGACCGACGCCGGCTTCGACTCGCTGGTGATGGAGCTGGTCCTGCAGAGCGTCACCGACATCGATCCGCAGGGGAACATCTTCCCCGAGCTGGCCGCCGGGCTGCCGACCCTGGAGAACGGCGGGGTGGTGATCGATGAGGACACCGGCGCCATGGACGTCACCTGGACGCTGAGGGACGACGTGCGCTGGGCGGACGGCGAGCCGCTCACCGCCGCGGATGTGCTCTTCACCTGGGAGGCGATCTCGGATCCGGAGGGCGGGATCTGGCTCCAGGGTTCGGACTACATCGACAGCGTCGAGCAGATCGATGACACCACGTTCGTCGTGCACTACACCTCGGTCTTCCCGGGCTACCTCACGCAGTTCGGCGGCGACCAGGTGGTGATCTGGCCGGCGCACTACTGCGACGCCGCGCAGGGCTTTGTCGCCTGGGACTGCAACCGCCAGCCGCTGAGCAGCGGCCCGTACGTGCTGACGGAATGGGTCACCGGCGACCATCTGACCTTTGCCCGCAATCCGGAGTACACCGGCGCCGTGACGCCCTCCATCGACCAGATCATCGTTCGGGTGGTGCCGGAGCCGGCGGTGCGCAGGACGATGCTCACGCCGCGGCGACGCCGATCTGGATGTATGGGTCACCGAGAGCGGCCTGGAGGAACTCAAGGAGGCCGAGGGGCTGACCACCAGCCTGGCGCCGACCTCGCGTTGGGTCTTCCGCCTGTTCCCGAACCTTGTCGCCCGCGGCACCACCGACCCGGCCGGACCTCCACATCCGGTCTTTGCGGACGTGCGCGTGCGTCAGGCGATGCGCATGGCCATCGACGTCGACACCATCAATCAGCAGGTCTTCTTCGGTTACGGCAAACCGGTGTGGACCGAGTTCTTCCGCCCGCCGTATGACGTGTGCGAGGTTGCGCGACCGGCCTACGATCCTGCGGCGGCCGCCGCGCTGCTGGAGGAGGCGGGCTGGGTCGACAGCGACGGCGACGGTGTTCGCGAGTGCCGCGGCTGTGGCACGGCCGAGGACGGAACGCCGATGGCCTTCGAGCTGGCGACCTACGGCGAGTACGGCCCCGAACTCGAGCAAGCCCACCAACTGGTCGGGGAGATGCTGGGCGCGATCGGCATGCAGCCGTCGCTGCGCATCGTCCAGGGCACCGTGATGTGGGCCGATGCCGCCAGCGGCGGCACGGAGCAGAACGGGGAGTTCGACCTGGACATGTATGACGACGGCTATCCGGGTGTCGATCCCACCGATCACCTGTACTTCTACTATCACTCCTACTCCGCCGAGCCGGACAACGGCTTCAACGTCGGCCGCTGGATCAATCCGGACTTCGATGCCCTGCTGGATGAGGCCTACACGCTGGATGAGGACACCCGCAGGGAGCTGTTCTGCCAGATGGCCGAGATCCTCGACGCCGAGCTGCCGCAGATCCTGCTGTTCTCGGCGGTCAACGCCGAGGTGCACGCCGACCGGCTCCAGGGAATCCAGTCAACCGCCAACGACATGGTGACCTGGAACGTCGCCGCATGGACGCTGGCCGAGTAGTCGACCGTCGCAGGCGAACCAGGGGAGGGGGGTCGATCACGAACGGCCTCTCTCCCTGAGGGCGAGCATGTCGAAGTACGTCATCCGCCGCTTGCTGCAGTTCATCCCGCTGCTATTCCTGGTGAGCATCGGGCTGTTTGCCTTGATGAACGCCACGCCGGGGGGCCCGCTGGCCGCACATGGCGGCTCGCGTCACGTCAACCCGCAGCGGGCGGAGCAACTGCGCCGGCAGCTCGGGCTGGATCAGCCGATCCCGCTGCAGTACGTGATCTGGTTGGTCGGGAACGACTGGATGAAGGTCGATGCCGATGGCGATGGCGCTGGCCGAGAGCCGCGGCGAGCGCCGGGGCGTGTTGCGCGGCGACTTCGGGTTCTCCTATCGCACGCGCGCAGCCGGTCATGACGAGATCGCGCTGCGGCTGCCCAACACGATCTACCTGATGAGCGTGACCCTGGTCGTGGTCGCCCTGATCGCCATTCCCATCGGCGTGCTGTCCGCGGTCCAGCAGTACTCGAAATTCGACCTGACGGCGACGACCCTCGCCTTCGCCGGGCAGGCCATCCCCGAGTTCTGGCTGGGGCTGATCTTGATTCTGGTCTTCTACGGTTGGCTGAACAATCCCTTCACCGGTGAGCCGTTGCTTCCGGCCGGGAGGGATGCACACGCTCGGCGCCCCGATTCTCGGTGTTGGACTGGGTGAGGCATCTGATCCTGCCGGTGACGATGGGCGCCGTGGGGTGGGTCGCCTGGTACTCCCGCTTCCTGCGCTCAGGGATGCTGGACGTGATGCACCAGGACTACCTGAGAACGGCCAGAGCCAAAGGGCGTTCCAGAGCGACGGGTGATCTACCGGCATGCCCTGCGCAATGCGCTGATCCCGCTGCTGACGATCTTCGCTCTCGACATCCCGTACATCATCGCCGGATCGCTGTACGTCGAGCTGATCTTCTCGTGGCCCGGGATGGGCCGGCTGTACTACGATGCCGCGATGCAGCGCGACTACCCCCTGCTGATGGCGATCCTGATCATCACCGCCGCCACCACCGCCGTCTGCAACCTGCTGGCCGACCTCGGCTACTCCGTCCTGGACCCGAGGATTCGTTATGAGTGACGGGGATGGGCGTGAGCCGGAAGCCGACAGCCCATGGAGCGGCCGCGGCGCGCTGGCTCGCCCGGCGGCAAGCGACGCCGGGGAGAGCATGGGCCAGATGGTCTGGCGGAGATTCCGCAACCACCCCGGTGCACGCTGGGGGGTGATTGTCCTGTCTCTGATCACCCTGAGTGCGATGCTGGCTCCCCTCTCGCCGTACAGCCCGGTGGCGTCGGACATGTCGGCGCGGCTGGAGCCGCCCTCGCTGCAGCATCCGATGGGCACCGACTCGCTCGGGCGCGATCTGCTCACGCGCATCCTGTATGGCGGCCGGGTCTCCCTGCGGGTGGGCTTGCTGGTGATGCTGATCACGCTGGTGATCGGGATCCCGATCGGCGCTTCCGCCGGGTACTTCGGCGGCAGGGTGGAGAGCGTGCTGATGCGGCTCACCGATGCCGCCCTGTCGTTGCCGTCGCTCTTGATCCTGATTCTGCTCAGCGCCTTGCTCACCGAGGTGCAGATCCCACTGCTCAGCGCGAACAGCGTGCTGACCGTGTCGCTGGTGATCGGCGTGCTCTCGTGGATGACGGTTGCGCGCCTGGTGCGCGCCAGCTACCTGACGATCCGCGATATGGATTTCGTCATCGCCTCGCGCTGCCTGGGGGCGTCGAACACCCGGTTGATGGTCCGCCACATCCTGCCCAATGCCGTCGGACCGATCATCGTCGAGGCGACGCTGGTGGTGGGCTATGCCATCATGGAGGAGTCCGGCCTGAGCTTCCTCGGATTCGGCATCCAGCCGCCGATCCCGAGCTGGGGCAACCTGCTGAGCGACGCCCAGAACCATCTGACCCGCCACCCGTGGCTGGCGATCTTCCCGGGGATCATGATCTTCCTGACGATCATCTCCGTGAACTACATCGGCGATGGCTTGCGCGACGCGCTCGATCCACACAAACTGCTGCGCAAGGTGGGTGAGGCGTAGATGCAGCCGATGCTGTCGGTGCTCTCGGCGAAGGAACGCGAGGAGGTCCACGAGCGGACGTTGCGCCTGCTCGAGACGACCGGCGTGCGGGTGGACCATGAGCAGGCCCGTCGGCTTCTGGCGTGAGGCCGGGGCGCGGCTCGACTCCTCCGGATGCGCGCATCTCCCCCGGGGGCTGATCGAGGCGAGTCTGCGCACGGCCCCGCGCACCGTCACGCTGGGCGGGCGGCGCGCGGGCTGGACGCTGACGCTCGATGGCAGCGCGTGCACGCTCTGCGCCGACGGGGGGGCGACCCAGGTGCTCGATCTGGCCACCGGCCGGCGGCGTCCCGGCACCTGGGAGGATTGGCAAGCCGCCACCACGCTCATCGATGCTCTCGACCCGGTCGGCGTCTACTGGTGCATGGTCGAACCGACCGGTCCGGAGAATGAGCCGATGAGCGCCGTCCGCCACTGGCGGCGTGCCTTCGCCTCGTTTTCGAAACACATCCAGGACTTGGCGCTGGACGCCGCCTCCGCACGCACTCTGCTCGAGATCCTGCAAGTGGTCTTCGGCAGCCGGGAGGCCATCCAGCGCGCCAATCCGTTCTCCTTGCTGGTGTGTCCGCTCTCGCCGCTGGTGCTGGGCAGGGAATTGATCGATGGCTGGATGGAGATGGCGGAGTGGAAGATTCCGGTGGCGGTGATGCCGATGCCCCTGATGGGAGCCAGCGCGCCCGCCAGCCTGATCTCGACGCTGGTGGTGGCCAACAGCGAGACGCTGGCCATGATCTGCCTGATCCAGGCAGCGGCGCCGGGCACGCCCTGCCTGTACGCGCCGGTTCCGGCGGCCGTCAATCCCCGCACCTGGCGCTACACGGGAGGGCAGGTGGAGCATGCCTTGCTCGGGGCGGCGGTGGCGGAGATGGGCCGGTTCTACCAGCTCCCCATCGAGGCCTCTGCGGGAGCATCGGATGCGCACATTCCCGGGCTGCAGCTCGGAGTTGAGCGCGCACTCAACTGGAGCCTGCCGGGACTGGCCTGGCCGGATATCCTGATCGGCCCCGGCCTGCTCGAGGG
The DNA here is from genome assembly GCA_963789825.1 of uncultured Chloroflexia bacterium. Classification (GTDB taxonomy): domain Bacteria; phylum Chloroflexota; class Anaerolineae; order Anaerolineales; family E44-bin32; genus PFL42. The sequence continues at coordinate 75,878 of CAWBME010000010.1, read as the reverse complement.
ATCGACCGTGCTCTGCCTCGAGCAGATCCTGGTGGACATCGAGATCTTCTCCCGCTGCCGACGCCTGCATCAGGGAATCGGCAGCAGGCCGGAGGACTGGCTGGACGAGGTCCTGCAAGGCGTTAAGCCGGGCAGCAACTTCCTCAAGGAACCCAGCACGCGCGATTCCATTCGGCGCGGCGAGTGGTACCTCAGTGATCTGGGAACCCATGGCACGTATGAGGCTTGGTTGCAGCAGGACCGCCCGAGCCTTGAGCGGCAACTGACCGAGCGCGTCCGGACGATTCTGGCGAAGCATCAGCCCCTGCCGCTCGACGAACGCGTGGAGCGCGAGCTGGATCGGATCGAGGCGGCGACCCCCTAGGCATCCTGGCAAGACTGCGAGGCCTGGCATGAGATGGACCGCAAGCCCGGTGTCACCCGAAGAGCAGGAACGCATCCATGAGGTGAGCTTGCGGATCCTTTCCGAAGTGGGCGTGCGCTATCTCGGCCAGAGGGCACCGGGGATTCTGCAGGCGCATGGCGTGACCGTGTCGGACGACGACGGTGTCGCCAGACTGCCGCGCGAGTTGATCGAGCAGGCGCTGCGCACGGCGCCCTCGCAAGTCGTGCTCGAGGCGCGCAATCCCACCCTGAGCTACCCCTTGCCCTCGCCCTCGACCCACTTCGGCATGGACGGCACCGCGGCGTTCACGCTCGACTTCACCACCGGGGAGCGGCGCTATGGCACGACCGCCGACATCCGCGACGCCATGCGCGTGCTCCAATCGCTGGAGATGGGAGTGATGGCCTGGGCGCCGACCTGCGCCTCCGACGCGCCGGCCCAGTCCCGGCCGCTGCATGAGTTCTTCACCATGCTCGAATTCTGCTCCAAGCACGGCGAGCACGAGCTCCACCGGGTCGACCAAGTGCCCTACCTGGTGGAGGGACTGCGCGCGATCCAGGGAAGCGAAGATGCCATCCGCGCGCACAAGATCTGCTCGCTGATCTACTGCCCGGTGGCGCCGCTGGTGCACGACGGGCAGATGCTGGACGCCTACCTGGAGTTGGGCGAGTTCGACCTGCCGGTGATGGTGATGCCGATGCCGGTGGTGGGGACCACGGGACCTGCCAGCCTGTTCTCCAATATCTGCCTGGCGAACGCCGAGGCGCTGTCGGCATTCGTGATCTTCCAGCTGGCGAATCCGGGTCGACCGATGGTCTACGCCAATGCCATCGGCGTGCTCGACTTCAGCACCGGTGGCTTCCTGGCCGGAGGCGCTGAGACCGGCTTGCAGGCCGGGGCGCTGACGCGCATGGGCCGCTACTACAACCTGCCCTCGACCTCGACCGGCTGCTCGGCGGATGCCAAAGAGCCGGGGGCTCAGGCGGTTCTGGAGAAGATGACCTCGATGCTCCCGCCGTTCCTGGCCGGCTCCGACATGGTGATCGGCATCGGCCTGGTCGAGTGCAGCCAGGCATTGGCGCTCGAACAGATGATCGTCGACGAGGAGCTCGGCCGGGTGTGCCGGCGGCTGTGCCAGGGCGTGGAGGTCGACCAGGAGCACGATCTGTTGGCCGACATCGCCGAGGTCGGCCCCGGCGGGCACTTCCTCAAGCGGCGCAGCACGCGCCAGGCGCCGCGCGGCGGCGAGTTCTACCTGTCCCGCCTGCTGGAGCGCCGCCCATACCAAGCCTGGGTGGACGCCGGGCGGCCATCGATCTACTCGAAGGCTCGGGAGCGGGTGAGGGAGGTGCTGGAAGGACCTCCCATCGATCCGATACCCGAAGATGTGGCCAGTGAGTTGCATGCCATCCTGCGGCGGGCAGATCTGGAGATTCCCGAAGAAATGTAGCCGCGCCCGTGCGCCGCGCCTCGGGTGAATACCGGAGGGCCGAGAGCGGGAACCAGGACAGGCCGGGATGAGGCCGAACCTCCTTCAAGGAGGATGCGGGGCGTGCTACCATGGGGTAGCGCATGCCCCCTGGCGTTCTCCTCGCCGCACGGGGGAACCTGAAGCCGGCGGCTGCCAACACAGACCGTTCGAGCGTCCGGCGTGGGACGGCGGGCGCCCCAGGGTAGTCCAGGAGGTTAAGTATGACGGTGTCGGACGCGACCAACCATCTCTCCCCCGTCTGGAGCCGGAGCTGGACGCTACACGTCGCCCGCGGCGAAGGCGCCTACCTGTACGACCTGGATGGCCGCCGCTACCTGGATTTCACCTGCGGCATCGGTGTCACCAGCACCGGGCACGCACACCCACACGTGGTGAAAGCCATCCAGGAGCAGGCGGCCCTGCTATTGCACGGGCAGGCCAACATCGTCATCCATCAACCGATGCTCCGCCTGGCGCAGGAGCTGCTGGAGGTCGTCCCTGCTCCGCTGGATAGCTTCTTCTTCACCAACTCGGGCGCGGAGGTCATCGAAGGCGCGGTCAAGCTGGCGCGCCACGCCACCCGGCGGCAGAACATCATTGTCTTTCAGGGGTCGTTCCACGGCCGGACCAATGCCACCATGGCGATGACCACCTCCAAGACCATCTATCGCGCCGGCTACCAGCCGCTCACGGGAGGGGTGTTCGTGGCGCCTTATCCCTACGCCTACCGCTATGGCTGGGATGCTGCCACCACCTCTCGCTTCTGCCTGGATGAGCTGAAGCATCTGCTCAAGTCGCAGACGGCGCCCGAGGAGACGGCAGCCATCCTGATCGAGCCTGTCCTCGGAGAGGGTGGCTACGTTGTCCCACCGCCCGACTTCCTTCCGGCGCTGCGTGAGCTGTGCGATGCGCACGGAATCCTGCTGATCGCCGACGAAGTCCAATCGGGCATCGGGCGCACCGGGAAGTGGTTTGCCGTCGAGCACACCGGCGTGGTTCCGGACATCCTGGTGATGGCCAAGGGCATTGCCTCCGGCCTGCCGCTGGCCGGGCTGGCCGCCCGCCGCTCGCTGATGGAGAAGTGGATTCCGGGGTCGCACGGCGGCACCTTTGGCGGCAACGCCGTCGCCTGCGCCGCGGCCGTGGCGACGCTCGAGGCGATCCGCCAGGAGAAGATGGTGGAGAACGCCGCTACCCAGGGCGGGGTGCTGCTCGACGGCTTGCGCGAGCTGCAGACTGCCCGGCCGGCGATCGGCGACGTGCGCGGCGTCGGACTGATGGTGGCGGCCGAGTTCACCGCGCCGGACGGTCGGCCGTGGACCGAATTGGCCAAAGCCACAATGCGACGGGCGTACGAGCGGGATCTGCTGCTCTTGACCTGTGGGACGTATGATCAGGCGATCCGCTTCATCCCTCCGCTGATGGTGAGCGGGGCGCAGATTGCCGATGGGCTGGGTGTCTTCGCTGCGGCATTGGACGAGGCGCTGGCCGATGTCCGTGCTCCCGCATTGACCTGAGGAGGCTGGGTGATGGCTGAGGGTTTCGCACGACGAATCCTGCATGTGGATCTGACCGAGGGGCGGCTCGAGGTCGAGCAGCCGACGGAGGCCTTCTACCGCAAGTACCTGGGCGGCTCGGCGATGGGGATGTACTACATCCTGCGCGCCCTGCCGGGCCGTGTCGACCCGCTGGGCCCGGAGAATGTGCTGACGATGATGGTCAGTGCGCTGACCGGCGCACCGATCTCCGGCCAGAGCCGCATGACGGCCAATGCCATTTCTCCGCTCACCGACGGCATCGGCGACAGCCAGTGCGGCGGTTTCTTCCCGGCCGAGATGCGCTTCGCCGGGTTCGACGGGCTGGTGATCCGCGGCAAGGCCAGCCAGCCGGTGTACTTGTGGCTGCACGACGGTCAGGCCGAGCTGCGCCCGGCTACTCATCTGTGGGGCAAGACCACCGCCGAGGCGACCGACCTGCTCAAGGCTGAGCTGAAGGATGACAAGATCGAGATCGCGCAGATCGGCCCGGCTGGCGAGAAGCTGGTGCGCCTGGCCGCGATCATGAACATGGACAATCGGGCCAACGGCCGCACAGGCCTCGGCGCGGTGATGGGATCGAAGAACCTCAAGGCGGTCGTCGTGCGCGGGTCGAGCAAGAAGCTGCCCTGGAGCGATCCGGCAAGGCTGAACGAGCTGGCCAAGTGGGGCGCGGCCGAGGTGCCCAACAACGCCGATGTGCTGGGGCTGAGGGACTACGGCACGGCCGGCGTCGTCGTCTTCCAGAACGACATCGGCAGCCTGCCGACCTTCAACTACAACGCTGGCCAGTTCGCGGACTTCGAGAGCATCTCAGGCGAGAAACTGGCCGACACCCTCTTGAAGGAGAACGACACCTGCTATGCCTGCACGCGTGCGCTGCAAGCGGGTGGTCGAGGCCGAGTTCCTGCAGCAGGCGGTGGAGAAGCGCTTCGGCGGGCCGGAGTATGAGACCATCGCCACCTTCGGCTCGTACTGCGGCGTGAAGGACCTGAAGGCCGTCGCCTTGGCCAACCAGCTGTGCAATGTCTACGGCCTGGACACCATCGGGACCGGCGCCACCGTCGCCTGGGCAATGGAGTGCTTCACGAACGGCGTCTTGACCGCAGCCGACATTGGATTCGCCGCCCCCTTCGGCGACGCGCAGGCAATGGTGCGTCTGACCGAGATGATCGCCCAGCGGCAGGGGTTCGGTGACGTGCTTGCCAATGGCTCGCGCAGGGCGGCGGAGATCCTCGGGAAGGGACAGCAGTACTTGATCACCGTCAAGGGCGCCGAGGCTCCCGCTCACATGCCGCAATCCAAGCGCTCGCTGGGGCTGATCTACGCCGTCAACCCGTTCGGCGCCGATCATCAGTCGTCCGAGCATGACCCGATGGTCGAGGACGGGGCGGCCGACCTGTACATGGGACGGTTGAAGGACCTGGGCTTCGAGAAGACGATCGAGCCACGCTCCCTGGGCCCGGACAAGGTGCGCTTTGCCCTCAAGGGGCAGCAGTTCTACTCGTTCCTGGACAGCGCCTGCTTGTGTCAGTTTGTCTGGGGGCCGGCGTGGACGTTGTATGGCCCGGCCGATACGGTCGACTTCGTCCGGGCGGCGACGGGCTGGCAGGATTTCACGCTGGACGAACTGATGGCGGTCGGCGAGCGGCGCATCAACATGATGCGCGCCATGAATGCCCGCCTGGGGCTCGATCGCCGCGCCGATACGCTGCCCGAGAAGTTCTACACGCCGCTCAGCGGCGAGGGACCGACGGCCGGGATCAGCCTGACGCGCGACGAGATCCAGTCGGCGCTCGAAGAGTACTATCGGCAGGCAGAGTGGGATTCGCAAACCGGCAACCCGACGAGCGAGACCCTGTCGCGACTGGGCCTGTCGTGGATCGAGGAATCCGCCTCGCTTCCGAGCTAGCCCAGCCTGACCGCGGATCGATGACGCGCCCGGGGCCGGCTCAAGCCGGGTGCGGCGGGCGGGGGATCGGCGCTGAGCGCCTTGTGAAGCGTAGCGAGAGGTGGAATGAGCGTGGACGAGCGCGTATGGCGAGTCAATGTGGCCGAGGGCAGCGTCCGGCGCGAGCCTGTGCCGGCGGGTTGGGAGCGGCTCGGGGGGCGGGGGTTGATCGCGCGGGCATTGCTCGACGAGATCGATCCCGCCTGTGATGCGCTGGGTCCTGGCAACAAGCTGCTGTGGGCCTCGGGGCTGCTGGTCGGCCACATGCTGTCCTCCTGCGACCGGATCTCGGTTGGAGGCAAAAGCCCGCTAACCGGCGGCATCAAGGAGAGCAATGCCGGAGGATCGACCGGACTGAAGCTGGCCTACCTGGGCGTCAAGGCGCTGGTCGTGGAGGGCCCGCTTCTCTCGAGCGGCTGGTGGCTGCTCCACCTGACGGCGCAGGGCGGGGAGCTGCAGCCGGCGGATGATCTTGCCGGGCTGGGCGTCCACGCGACGGCACATCACCTGCTCGAGCGCTTCGGCCCGAAGGTCGGCCTGGCGCTGATCGGCCCGGGTGGTGAGAGGCTCCTGCAAGCGGCCGGCATTCAGAATCTGGACAAGGACAACGAGCCGTCGCGCATCAACGCCCGCGGCGGCTTGGGCGCGGTGATGGGGCGCGCCGGCTGAAGGCGGTGGTGATCGATGCCAGCCAGGGCGAGAAACCGCCGCTGGATGACGCCGAGGGCTTCAAGGCTGCCCAGAAGCGCTTCACCCAGGAGCTCATGGCCCATCCGCAAACGGCGATCTACCGTGACTTCGGCACGGCAGGGCTGGCGGCGATGGTGGATGGCTTCGGCGCGCTGCCGACCTGTAACTTCTCCACCGGCCACTTCGAGGGCATCGAGGGCATCACCGGCGAGCACATGCGCGATGTGCTGCTCGAGCGCGGCAAGCCGAGCGACACCAGCCACGCCTGCATGGCCGGCTGCACCATTCGCAGCTCGAATGTCTTCGGCAGCGCCGATGGCGAGAAGATCGTCTCGCCGCTCGAATACGAAACGATCGGCCTGGTCGGATCGAACCTGGGGATCGGCGATCTCGACCAGATCGCCCATCTCAATGCGGCCATCGACGACCTCGGGCTGGACTCGATCGAGATCGGCGCCGCGCTGGGGGTGGCCGCCGAGGCCGGGCTGATGGCGTTCGGGGATGCCGCCGGCGCCTCGCGCCTGGTCGACGAGATCCGCCGCGGAACGCCGCTGGGACGTGTGCTGGGGAGCGGAGCGGCGACCGCCGGACAAGTGCTAGGCATCCGCCGCGTTCCGGTCGTCAAGCGGCAGTCGATGCCATCCTACGACCCGCGGGCGATCAAGGGGACGGGTGTCACCTACGCCACCTCGCCCCAGGGCGCTGACCACACCGCCGGCCTGACAGTGCGCGCCAAGGTGGATCATCTCAAGCCGGAGGGACAGGCGGAGCTTTCGCGCGGCGTCCAGATCAACATGGCAGGCTACGACTGCCTGGGCGCCTGCATCTTCGCCGGATTCGGCTTCGCCAAGGCGCCCGGGGTGATCCGCGAGCTGCTCAAGGCGCGCTACGGCTGGGACGGCGGGGAGGAGATCCTGCAGGACCTGGGCAGGCAGACCCTGCGCCTGGAACGCGAATTCAACCACGCTGCCGGCTTCACGGCAGCCGATGATCGGATCCCGGAGTGGATGCGCACCGAGCCGCTCCCGCCGCACGACACGGTGTTTGACATCCCGGATGACGAGCTGGACGGTCTGTGGCAATCCGTGTGAGTGTGCGTCTGCATACAGTGCTGCGGCGCAAGACGCCGGAGGGGATCGTCGACCGGCTGGAAGTTGACCTGCCCGAGGGGGCCACCGTGCAGACCCTGCTCGAGGCCGCAGCCATCCCGCTCTCGGGGGATGCGCTCCTGCTGGTCGTGAATGGGCGCATCGTCAAGCCCGAACACGTGCTTGCCGCCGGCGACCAGGTTCGGCTGGTGCCGGCCATGTCGGGAGGCTGAACGGCGGAAGTCGAGTCCAGCGGGCGTGGCTGCCCCGAGACGCCATGGGAATCAAAGGACCTGGGCCGCGCCCAGGTCCTTGGCTGTTGCGCGGATTCGTGCGCGGAGTCAGACCACGCCGGCAGGGTGCGAGCGATCGACGGAGACTTCCGGCTGGGGGATCCAGGCCGCCGGCGCCAGGGGGAGCATGTAGATCACCAGATCATCTCCGGGCGCATAGAAGTCAGGCAGTGTGGCGGCACGCGTGTAGCCGATGTGCTCGTAGAAGGCGCGCGTGGGGGCGTACGCCGAGCGGCCGGAGGTGTCGAGCACGATCAAACGGCCCCCGGCGGCGCGGGCAGCGAATTCGACTTGGCGCATCAGCTCTCGGCCGATCCCCTGGCCGCGCCCCGCTGCAGCCACACACAGCCAGTAGACCGTGAACGTGCCTTCGGTGAGCGGCGTCGGGCCGTAGCAGGCGAAGCCGAGCAGCCGGCGGCCGTCGACCGCGGAGAGGAACAGGTACCCGTTGTGGTCCGCGAGCTGCAGGTAGTCGTGCAGCAGCTCGGCGACGGTGTCGGCCTCGAGCGCCGAGAACAGCGGCTCGGCACGTGCCATCTGCAGCACGGCTTCCTGGTCTTGTGCTTCGCTGGGCCGGATGGTGATCATGGACGGCTGGCCAGCGCCAGTTTCAGGATGTAGAGCACCATCGAGCGGTAGGAGTGCCCGGCGGTCGAGGCGGAGCGGAAGAAGCCAGCATCGGGGGCGAGGTCAGGGTTGCTGTTGACCTCCAGGACGTACGGGATGCCGCGCCGCAGCCGCATGTCGATGCGCACGAAGCCCTTCAGCCCAAGCCGCTTGTGGACGCGCTGTGCCACGACCTCGACGGCGGTCTGATCCTTGGCGCTGAGCCTGGCCGGGCACTGACCGGGCGTGTTGTGATACTCGACCGAGTCGGCGATCCACTTGGCATCAAAGCTGACGATCTGCTTGAGCGGATCGTCGGTCCAGGTGAACAGGATCTCGGAGATCGGCAGGATCTCCGGCCGGCCATTGCCCCACAATGCGACGTTGAGCTCGCGTCCCTCGATGAAACTCTCAACAAGCGCCGGCTGACGATAGGTCGCCAGGCAATCCTCCACCTGAGCCAGCAGCGTCTCGCTGTCGGTCACCACCGAGGCATGCGAGATCCCCATGCTGCCCCCCTCGGCCACTGGTTTGACGATGGCCGGCAGGGGAACGAGCACGTTGCGCTCGCGCAGGTTAGCAAACAGCTGGTAGGGCGGGGTGGGGATGCCGGCGTGTTGCAGCAGCTGCTTGGTGCGCAGCTTGCTCGAGCTCCAGCGCATGGCCCGGTAGGGAACGCCGGTGAAGCGGAAGCCCAGCCGGCGGATCTGGCGGATGGCTTCCGGCTCGGTGAAGGCGCGGCCGCCCAAGCTCTCCACGAGGTTGAAGACGATGTGGGTGCGCGGATCGAAGGGCGCCAGGGCCGCGGGCAGATCGTCCCACACCGGGACGAGGTGGACCGCGCCGACCTCGCCTTCGAGCGCCTCGGCCACGCGGCGGGCGACATCGGCGGTCTCCTGATCGGCGATCAACTCCTCGGCGCGACCGCGATCCAGGCTGAGGGCCATGCTGTGCAACACGATCACCTGCACCTGGCTCATGTCGGTGAAGCGAATTGGCCGCCGCCGCGCGCGTTGCGGCGTTTCGACCGTGACCGGCAGCGCCGGCTCCGGAGGCAGCAAGATCCGGATCGCCTCCTGAGTTGGGAGCAGGCGCGCGGCCACCGGGTTCAGCGGGACTCTGCGGGCTGCCGGTGAGCGGGGTCGATCGGAGAGGGAGCGACTCGGAGGTTCTTCCGCTTCGTTGTCGAGCTCGCCCTGCACCACGGGGAGTTCCAGCAGGGTCGACTTGCGACGTGCTCGATTTATGATGGTCTACATGCCCAGTGCCGGCCGGCCGGAGCCGGGCGGCGATCCTTTTCCCTCAGTCTTCGTTGGCGGGAGTTTAGCATACCGGTAACGAGACGTCAAGTTATTTACCCCATCTGTCGGTCAGTTGGTGGGGTCCTGGGAGACAGCTGGGGGCAAGGTGCGCTGACGGCGAGGGTGGTGAGTGGCCCGACGGGCGGCTCGGCGCATCGCCGATCAGGCCAGGAATAGCAGCGCCACACCCAGGATGGCAACGAAGGTGCCGGCGATCGACGGCCAGCCGATCCTCTCGCCGAAAACATAGTGTCCGATCGCCACCATGAACACCGGCGGGAGGGCCATCAGCGTGCTGGCGACGCCGATCTCGGTGTACTGGATGGCGATCAAGGATAACCAGACGCCCAGGACGGGCCCGAGCAGGCTGCCGAGGGCGATCGGACGCAGCGTGGCACGATCGGCGCGCAGCCTGGCGATCGTCGTCGGTGCGCTGCGCTGCAGCCCCGCCACCAGCCAGATGGCCAGGCAGGCAGCCGTCACCCGGATCACGTTGCCAGAAAGCGCTGGAAGCCCGGTGGCCAGACCCTGCTTGGAAAGGATCAGGCCGGTCGCCTGGCCGGCCGCCGCGCCCAAACCGAGCAGGATACCGATGAGGTAACGCCGTTGGCCGCCGGCCACCTGGTTGGAACTGCGGCTGTCCATCACCACCCAGCCGACGCCGGCGATGGTGACCGCGATCCCCAGCAGTTGAAAGGGTGTCAGGTGCTCGGCAAACACCCAGCCTGCCAGCACGGTGCTGATCACTGGCGCCAGGCTCATCATGAGCATGCCGAGCCGCGCCCCGACCGCGACGTAGGAGGCGAAGAGGAAGGCGTCCCCGATGACGAAACCGACCAGGCCGGACAGGCTGAACCACAACCAGGCTTGTGGTGGGGCGTCCCACGGCAGCGGGCGGCCGACCAGCAGCCAGTGGATCGCCAGCAGCAGCACCAGAGCAAACAGCAGGCGCAGGCGGTTGACGTGCGTGCTGCCTAGTCTGCGGCTGGCAATGGCGAAGAAAGTCGCTGTTGCCGACCAGCAAACCGAGGTTGCCAGCGCTGCGACTTCGCCGATGTAGGCGGGCATCCGGCGATGGTATCCCAGCGCGGGGATTTGAACAACGGCGAAGTGCAGACTGCGCCAGGTCCTCGCTCAAACGACCCCTCGGCGTGGCGCCGTTGCCTCTCGAACGCGGGGGCGGAGGGCATTCAGCGGCTGCCGTGCCTGACCCCCGCCGGGCAGGGCAATCTCTCCCGGCCACCCTCGGCAAGTGAGCGCCGGGTGCGACCGCGCCGGTCAGTTCACGGGGCCGCAAGGCGGGCAAAGGTGAGCAGCATGCCCAGGGTATTCAGCAAGACGTGAGTCCACAGGCTGAGGTACAGGTTGCGTTTGCGGGCAACCATGTAGACCAGAGGCAGGAGGGCGACGATCCGGGTGAGGTTCCCCCACGGCGTGAAGAAGTGGTAAAGCGAGAACAGCCCGACGTTGATCGCCGCCGAGCCCAGCACGCCGAAGCGAGCCAGACGCGGCAGTAGATAGCCGCGGAAGTACAGCTCCTCGACGATCGGGGCGGCGACGCCGTTGAGGGCCAACCCGGCAAGCAGCGTTGCCACCATCGCCGCAGGCGAATACCCCTCGAACAGGGCCTCGGGTGAAGTCGGCAGCGACCAGGAGGGCATCCAGGAGAACCAGGCCGATGCCTGCAGGCCTTCGATCGGGTTGAGCAGGATGAAGCAGATCGCTCCCCAGATCAGGAAGGCCGGGACAAGCAGCGCGTAGTTCCACCAGGGGAGCGGCTGGCGGTAGAGCACGATGCCTTGCAGGCTGAACCGCTGGTTGCGCCTGCGCCCGAGCACCAACAACCAGCCAAGTTCGAACGGGATGAGCACGAGCAGGATCCCCAGCAGCAGCGCCGCCAGGGGTGGATAGCCGGCGCGCAGCACGGCCGGCCCTGCCAGGAGGTAGAACGCCGTGATCAGGGCGCCCGGCAGCAGGTGCAGCAGGATCGAGCGGCCGAGCGGCATCTGCTCGGGGAGGTCAGTGGCGGGCAGGTATTGGTCATTGGGGAACTCCTCTGCGGAAGAGCGCGGGCCCGTTGGGGCTCCGCCTCCGACTGGATAGCAGGAGAGGATTGTAGCGTAGCCGCAGGCTCTGCTGCAATTGGGTCGCGGGCCACGCAGGACGCGAACCTTGAACCTTGTGTCTAAGAGCCAGGATGTGACGAAGCTTGGGAAGACAACCTCCGAGTGGGAGGTTCGGCCGGGAAGTGGAGGTGAGTGTGATGGGGGAAATGCGGGACCGGAGAGGGACTGGGAAGAGGGCCCTGGGGTCAGCATTCTGGCGGGCAACCATGCGCAGGGAGAGCCGCGAACCAGAGTCGGGGTTGGACCTGCCTTGATGCCGGCAGGGCAGCCATTGTTCTTCGGGGCCTCTTGGGGCAATCCGCGGACTGGGGCGGCACTCGCCGCCCCAGTCCGCGTGGAGCTGAACTACTTGACCTTGTCGAGCGCGATCCCGAGTGCATCGGCCACACCCTTGCCGTAGGCCGGATCGGCCTTGAGGCAGTTGCCGATGTGGCGGATCTTGATGAATTCGGGGGCGTCGCCCATCGCCCGGGCGGTATTCTCGAACAGAACCTGCTGTTGCTTCTTGTCCATCAGGCGGAACAGCTTCCCCGGCTGGGTGTAGTAGTCCGAATCGTCCTCGCGGAAGTTCCAGTTGTCCGCCGCGCCAGACAAGTCCAGCGAGGGATCCCGATATTCGGGCTGCTCCTGCCACTCGCCGAAGCTGTTCGGTTCGTAGCCGAGGGTGGCGCCGTGGTTGCCATCCACACGCATCAGGCCATCACGATGGGATGGATTGGCCGGGGCGTGCTTGGGGCTGTTGACCGGAATCTGGTGATGGTTGACGCCCAAGCGGTAGCGCTGGGCATCGCCGTAGGAGAAGAGCCGGCCCTGCAGCATCTTGTCCGGCGAGAAGCTGATCCCCGGCACAACGGCCGCCGGATTGAAGGCTGCCTGTTCCACATCCTGGAAGTAGTTCTCCGGGTTGCGGTTCAGCTCGAGCACGCCCACTTCGATCACGGGGAATTCCTTGTGGTACCAGACCTTGGTCAGGTCAAAGGGATTGTAGGGCATCTGCTTGGCCTGTTCTTCGGTCATCACCTGGATGGACATCGTCCAGCGCGGGAAGTCCTTCTTGGCGATGCTGTCGAACAGGTCGCGCTGATGGCTTTCGCGGTCCTTGGCGACGATCGCTTCCGCTTCCTGGTCGGTCAGGTTCTTGATGCCTTGCTGGGTTTGCAGGTGGAACTTGACCCACACCCGCTCATTCTTGGCGTTGATCATGCTGAAGGTGTGACTGCCAAAGCCGTGCATGTGGCGATAGGACTGCGGGATCCCGCGTTCGCTCATGGTGATGGTGATCTGGTGCAGGGCTTCGGGGAGCGACGTCCAGAAATCCCAGTTGTTGGTAGCGGAGCGCAGGTTGGTCTGCGGGTCGCGTTTGACCGCCCGGTTGAGATCGGGGAACTTGTGCGGGTCGCGCAGGAAGAAGACCGGGGTGTTGTTGCCCACCAGGTCCCAGTTTCCTTCTTCCGTGTAGAATCTCATGGCGAAGCCGCGGATGTCGCGTTCGGCATCAGCGGCGCCGCGCTCCCCGGCTACGGTGGAGAAGCGCAAGAAGACCTCGGTCTCCTTGCCGATCTTGGAGAACACCTTGGCCTTGGTGTACTGGGTGATGTCGTGGGTGACGGTGAACTTGCCGAATGCGCCTGACCCCTTGGCATGCATGCGGCGCTCCGGGATCACCTCCCGGTCGAAGTGCGCGAGCTTCTCCAGATACCAGACATCCTGTAGCAGCATGGGCCCGCGCGGCCCGGCGGTCATGGCGTTCTGGTTGTCGGGAACCGGTGCGCCGGCAGCGGTGGTCAGTTTCTTGTGTTTGGTCATGGGAGACTCCGTTTCTGAGATTGGAAGTGCGTGTGTTGGGTCGAGAAGCGAACAACGTTCTTGCAGGGAGGCTCCCCCCTGCAGGACAATTCTACTTCAGAACAGCACCATGAAGAGCTGTGGAGCATGGAAGGCTCGACGACCACGCTCTCCAGCACAGGCCGGTGTCGATGGTCCGCCGACGAATGGTTTGGTTCCCTGGACCAGGCTGCGGGCTCGCCATCGGAGAGGGGTCAGCAGCCGTATGCGTGTGCACATTCCCGCTGACGGCCGGGGTGCTGGTCGACCAGGAGGCGACGGTCGAGACGGGCGGGGCGGTCCTGCTTGGGGCTTGCACCAGGATGGCGTCCCGGCATGCGGCGGGCGCGACGGGGGCTGGCAATCCGACCCTCTGTCGTTCGCGGCGATGCCGGAGCGGGGAGCGTGCGGCGTACCCGGGGGTCGCGGGCGGGCTGCGCAGGCAGCCTGCGCTGAGGAGGCGGCGCTCATGTCGATGGTGGGTGGCGGCCGGCTACCGTGTCGAGACGAGTGGGGCGTGCAGGACTCGAATCTGCAACCTTGTGCCTAAGAGCCCCAAATTCAGGCACAGTACCCGACGCGGACGAGGCGGCACGAGGGCATGGGGCATCTTGCACAACACCCCGCTGCTTGTCCGAGATCCCGCCACCTTGTGACGGTGAATGGAATGCCCTACCAGTCGAGGGGCCGGCCGGTTGGCCGTCAGACCATGGGTTGCGGCTGCCTGGGGGTGTCCGGACAAGACGCTTCTGACGGGCGTTCTAGCCAGGGCGTCCCCCACGGCGATCTCCGCCAGGATGCTGCCTGTTTGGTCCACCGATCGGTGCCACGCGGTGGGACAGTCCATCCGCAACCCAGGCCGTTTGACATGTCTACTTGACGAGTGTTGGCGTGAATTCCGGCGCCGGTGCCGGCGGGACGACTGTTGGTGTGGATTCCGGCGCCAGTGCTGGCGGGACAACTGTTGGTGTGAGTTCAGGCGCCAGTGTCGGTGCCTGTACGGTAAATTCCACGCGCAGGCTCTCGGCGAGCTCAATGGTGAAAGCCGCCGGCAGTCGGTCCCCTGCGAGTGCCAGCAGGCTCGTGGTGACCGACTTGGCTGCTGCCTCATCAAGCCCGACCACGCTCACTGCCAGATACGTCTCACCGTCGACCCTTTGAAGCGAGCCTGCCCCCATCGGGTTCCAGCCCCAGATGGCCGGCAGGTCCTGCGTCCCTGCGGGGGAGAATGCGTACCCGAGCGGAACCAGGAGGGTGTTGGCTTTCTCGACCACATCCTGCAAGCTCATGTTGGCTGCGTTGGCCTGAAGGTCCTCCGCGATCCGCTGCGAGTCGGCATTGCCCCCAAACATCAGGCCAAGGCTGGCGGACATCTGTACCATGTCGCGCGCCTGGCTCCCTTGTGCAGCAGACACGGCAACCGACTTGGGCTGTGTGCTGGTCGTCGTGGCGAAGCTGCAGGCACCCGTCTGCAATCCCGGCTGGACCTCGACCGCCTCACCGAGCGCGTTGGAGACCTCGGCAGCCGACAACAGCGTGCACAGGTCGAGCCCGACCGGTGAGGCCACTTGTGGCTCTGGGGAAGGCGTGTCTGCGATGGTCGGAGTATCGCCGGCCCTGCCTTGGAGTGCGCAGGCAATGGAGCCGAGCAGCAGGCCGAGGATTGCGAGCAGGGCACGATGGGCGCGCATGAGGCCTCCCGTCAGGATGGTGGCCGGTATGCTACCCGGAGCGGATGGTGAGCGCAAGCCGACGGATTGGCGTCCACGACTCTGCCACGGATCACGCGCGGATCGGGGAGCGACTTGCGGGTCGGTTGAAGCGTGACCGAACGCGGCCTACGTCGGATGAGGACGAGGGAGACGCGAGCGCGCTGGCGCGGCGCGCGGCGAACGGGTGCGGCAGGCCCGCATGATGCTGACGGAAGCGATGCGGGATTCCCGCCGGGCCATGTGACGGGAGCGCTTGATGAGAGCAAGTTGGGTGTTGACGGGCACCCTGAGGTATTGAGAGGCGAGGGTGTTGCTCAAGCCCTTGATACTGCCGAACCAGCGGGTTGTCACTGCAATACTGCCCGCCGGTCGGCGGGCGTTTGTGCGTGGATCGGGAGTGGGCCGTGCAGGGCTCGAACCTGCAAC
The DNA here is from genome assembly GCA_963789825.1 of uncultured Chloroflexia bacterium. Lineage (GTDB taxonomy): Bacteria > Chloroflexota > Anaerolineae > Anaerolineales > E44-bin32 > PFL42. The sequence goes on along the minus strand of CAWBME010000010.1, from coordinate 60,470 downwards.
CTTGTGCTTAAAAGGCACCTGCTCTGCCATTGAGCTAACGGCCCTGAGCGCATTCTAACATGTGAACGACGGGTGGAGCGCCATCAGGCGCGCCGTACGGGCCGCGCACGCTGGTCACCCCGATCGGCGGGATCGCGTGCCAGGTGCCGCCAACCGTCCGCGTCAACTGGCGGGCGGGGGCTCGAGTCGTGCGCCGCAGTTGGGGCAGACCGGATCGGCCTTCGTCCAGTACTTGGCACCCAGCGACTCGCCGCACGTCGGGCAGGTCATTTCCTTCGAACGGCCAAGCATGCGCACAAATGCCCAGATGGCGACTCCCACAACGGCAATCCCCACCAGAATAGCCAGCAAGGTGATCAGCGGTCCGCTCATCGGGCCTCCAAGTTGGGGGGTTGAAACCGAATCGCCAGCCGCAGCCTCCAGCGCGGGCAGAAGACACGGTCAGCGTTGAGAGTATAGCCCGGCTTGACCCCATTGGGTGGGCAGAAGGCGCCGGAGCGCCCGGAATGGGTCGGTTTCCTGCCCGACTATAATCAGGCCATGGGCGGTCTGGTTGTGCTCTCGCCCCACCTCGACGACGCAGTGTTCTCCTGCGGCGGCTGGATGGCTCAGCGCGCCTCGGCCGGCGATGAAGTGCGCGTTCTCACCATCTGTGCTGGAGACCCTCCGGTCGGACCGCTTTCCTCCTTCGCCGAACAGCTGCACCTGCGCTGGGGGACGGCTGTTGCCCCAGCCTCCGTTCGCCGCACGGAGGATCGCATCGCCGCAGGCCGCTTGGGCGCGCTGGCGCGACATCTCGATATCCCCGATGCCATCTACCGCACGGCGGAAGACGGGACGCCCTTGTACCCCGACGAGACGGCCATCTTCGGCGCCTTGCATGCCGAGGACTCCCGGATCGTCGAGTACCTGGGGGACCTGCTCTCGCAGGCGTGCGACGCTCAGCACCCAGGTCGTTTGCCCGCTCGCCGTCGGTGGCCATGTCGACCACCAGTTGACACGGGGCGCCGCTGAGCGCCTCGGCTTGGGCCTTTGGTACTACTATGATCTTCCCTATGCCAGCCGGGGTGGTGGACTGCCGGCGGGGTTCAGTATGCCGGCGGGCGAGGTAGTGAGTCTGCCGCTGGCGCAAGAGGAGATCGAAGCCTGGGCCAGCGCCGCCGCCGAGTATCGCTCGCAGATCGGCAGTTTCTGGTCAGATGCCGACCATCTGCTGAGCGAGCTGATCGAACTTCACGACGCCTGGGGCGGTGCGCGGCTGCTGTTGGCGCTACGGGAGCCACCCATACGGCCAGGCGCTCGGCCCTCTGGCTTTGTAGACAGGTGCCGCGAGCTGTGCTATGATGGTCGAAACCACCGTTGTGGGCTGAGAGTCATCTCTCAGTTCTATTTTTATCGCCAGAGGCCGGGCCAGACCGCCCATCCCGGCAAGAGAGTTGACGATGGGGAATCATGCAGTCTATGTCACCGCCGAGGGGCTCAAGAAGCTGGAGGATGAGCTTGAGCATCTGCGCACCGTCAAGCGGGCTGAGGTTGCCCAGCGGTTGCATGAGGCGATGGAGGGCGGCGAGCTGATCGAGAACGCCGAGTATGAAGCGGCCAAGAACGAGCAGGCCTTCGTTGAAGGACGCATTCTCGAGCTTGAGCACCTGCTCGCACAGGCGAAGGTCATTGAACCGGGTGAGTCGACCGGGGCCATCCGCATTGGCAGCACGGTGACGGTCCGCGAAAGTTCCGGGTCCCCGGAGACCTACACCATCGTCGGGTCGGCCGAGGCCAACCCGAAACAGGGGCTGATCTCGAACGAGTTCCCGCTCGGGCAGGCCTTGTTGGATCACCGCGCCGACGACGAGGTCGAAGTGCATGCACCGGCCGGGACCTTGCGCTACAAGATCCTTGACATCAAGTAGACGGCAGTCGTGGGCAGGCCCCGCGCCAGCCAGGCTGCGCGGGGCTTTTTTCATAGCCCGCGCCGGGTGAAGGGGACGGCGGACGATGGCAGAACTCAGCGAGCTGGAGCGGATCCGGGCGGCGAAGATCGAGGCGCTGCGCCTGGCTGGGCTCGACGCCTACCCGGCGCGAGCCCAACGCAGCCACACCACCACCCAGGCCGTGCAGGCCTTTGAGGCTCAGGGCGACAGCCTCGGCGCAGTGACCGTCGCCGGCCGACTGCGCTCCATGCGCGTCATGGGCAAGACCACCTTCAGCCACATCGAGGATGGCCACGGCCGTCTGCAGCTGTACTTCCGTCTGGATGATCTCGGCCAGGAGCGACTGGAGGCCGTCAACACCCTGTTCGATCTGGGGGATTTCATACAGGCCTCGGGGACGCTGTTCCGGACGCGCAGCGGCGAGGTCACGCTGCAGGTGAACGACTTCCGCATGCTGGCCAAGTCGATCTCCCCGCTTCCGGCGTCCAAGGAAGAAGTGGTCGACGGGGAACGCCGGGTGCACTCGGCGTTCGACAATCCGGAAGCGCGCTATCGGCAGCGCTATGCCGACCTGGCGGTCAACCCCGAGGTCCGGCAGATCTTCCTCACGCGGGCGAGCGTGGTGCGGGCACTGCGCGAGTTCCTCGATGGCCGGGGCTTCGTCGAGGTCGAGACGCCGATGCTGCAGCCGCTCTACGGCGGCGCGGCGGCTCAGCCGTTTGTCACCCACCACAATCAACTGCATCAGGACCTGTACCTGCGCATCTCGTTCGAGCTCTATCTCAAGCGTCTGCTGGTGGGCGGCTTCGAGCGGGTGTATGAGATCGGCCGGGACTTCCGCAACGAGGGCGTCTCCTTCAAGCACAACCCGGAGTTCACCCAGCTCGAGTTCTACATGGCCTATGCCGACTACCTGCAGGTGATGGACCTGACCGAGCAGATGGTGGCGCATGCCGCCCAGCAGGCTACCGGATCGACGACCGTGGTCTATGAAGGCCACACCATCGACCTCGCCCCGCCCTGGAAGCGGGTGACGCTGCGCCAGTCGATCCTTGAGCGCAGCGGGATCGACATCGCCGCCCATCCGCTGGCCGAGGGACTGCGGCGCGAGATGCTAGCCCACGGGCACGAGCCGGCGCCCGATGCCACGCGCGGCAAGCTGATCGAGTCGCTGCTGACGCACTACGTCGAACCGACGCTGATCGAGCCGACCTTCCTGTACGACTACCCGCGCGACATCTCCCCGCTGGCCAAGAGCACGCCGGAGGATCCGGGCACCGTCGAGCGGTTCGAGGGATTCGTCGCCGGCATGGAGCTGTGCAACGCCTTCACCGAGCTGAACGACCCCTTCGACCAGGAACAGCGCTTCCTCGAGATGGGTCGCGACTACGCCGCCGACAGCGAAGAACGTCACCCGCTTGACGAGGACTACCTGCGGGCGATGCGCTATGGCATGCCGCCGAATGGCGGTTTCGGAATGGGCATCGACCGGCTGACGATGCTGCTGACCGGCAAAGCCACCATCCGCGAGGTGATCCTCTTCCCACACCTGCGCACGCGCGAACTGATCGCGCCCACCTGAGCACCCGAATCGATTGCGTCTGGCTGCAGGCGGGCAGCGCCGCACGCTCGTCGCCGATCCCGATGGTGATGGCTACTCTTCAGCCGGGCGCGTGCTGCGGGTTGCAGGGCGCCCGCTCGAACCTGCGCCCGCCGCAGGCCTATCCCCGGCCAGTGATCACCGGACGTTGGCCGAAGACTCAGGCCGAGTGTGGCGGATGCCAGCCGCGCTTCTTGCGCCAGGTGGCATAGCTCGAGACGAAATGGATTGCCAGTGACGAGGCCCGGCAGACCAGCTCCGCCTGTGCGAAGGCCCGCGCCAGCGACGGGCCATCGTCGAAGGGTGGCAGCAGCATATGCGTGCGGCCGACTTCACGATAGGAATGGGCATCCGACCCGGCGCTGCCGGGCTTGTCCATGGCGGCGGCAAACTCACCCGCCAATGCGTTGGCATTGCGCACGATGCAGCGGGCATTGAAGACTTCGATGGCGTCGACCAGCGGAAGGATGCGCCGCAGGTTCTCCTCGCGCCAGGCGCCGGAGCGCTCGTGGTCGAAGGGATGGGCGACCGAGATGGCCGCGCCCTGGTCGCGCAGGCGGCGGATGGTCTCCTCTGGGGACAGGCCGGGCGGCACGAGCTCCTTCACGTAGTAGGCCAGCAGCTCACCCTGGCTGGTCTTGATCTCCTCACCGATGAGGATCAGATCCGGGGCGAGCCGGGCGAGCTCCACTGCGCCCCCGATGAGATTGTGGTCGGTGATGGCCAGCCGGTCCAGCCCGGCGGCGCGGGCGGCGGCGATCTGCTGCGCGGGCAGCATCAGGCAATCCGTCGACCAGTAGGTGTGGCAATGAGTTTCCAGCGCCAGGCGTGCGGTCATGCGAGCCTCAGCCGCCACGCTGCAGCAGACGCAAGCCGCCGTACAGCAGGCTGCTACGGCTGCCACCAGCGCCGCGAGCGCCTGCAGCACGGTCTTGGGCTGCATGCCGGGCATCACCACCTGCCCGTCGCCATACGAGCGGAACAGCTTGCCCCAGGGGGTCTTCAGCGCCTGTGCCACGCGGCGTCGGCCGACGAACGGGTACCAGTAGACATTGTGATAGAAGTTGCTGGCGAAGTATGCCCACGGGACCAGCGGGCTCTGCAGCAACGGCTTCTCCAGCGGCTTGAGCGGGCCATGATAGATCAGCTTCTGGCCGCGGCTGGCGAAGGTGTCCTCCTGTACGAAGCCCCACGCCGGCTCCTGTTCGATGTCGTAGCCGGCGATTTCGATCTGGCTGGGATCGCCGACCCCCAGTCCCATCTCATGGGCGCGGCGAATGAAGCGGATCTTCATCGGATCGAAGCCCTGCAGCTTGGCCGAGATGGCGTCGATCGCCACCTGGTCGGCGGAGGCCAGCAGGATATCCTTCTGATGCCAGCGCATCGCCCGCGGCCCGGGCCCGTCGCCGGCGAAGGTGCCGTCCATCAGGGCGAACAGCCCGGGGTGGATTTCCTGTTGGATCATCAATAGGTCGACCAGCGTATCGTGGATGACGGCGTGCGTCCAATGGCGGTTGCGGTGCAGCAGCCCGCCGAAGGCGTTCTTCATGGCGCCGGTGATGGTGGTGAACACATGGGTCTTCACCGTCGGCAGGTGGACCATGTTCAGCCCGATCAATTCCTTGGGGATGAACACGCCTTTGGGGTAGACCTTGTCCAGCACCAGGAACGGGCGGCGCGGCTTGTACTCCGCCCACTCGAACTTCTGCTCGTACAGGTAGATGCAGGGGACGCCGTATTGGTCGGTGACGAAGCGGTGCTTGTTGTTCACCTCGGCATCGCGCGTGTCGACGACGACGGTGTCATTGTGCACACCGACCAGGTCGTTGTAGCCCAGGTGGCGCAGGGCGCGGATGGCGCCCTCGACCTGCCACGGCGCGGAGGAGCAGGCCGGGTACCAGGTCTGCCAGGAAATGTTGATCTTGAGGCCGGTGCGCACGCCGCGCGGCAGCGCCGATTCCACGTGCGCCATGCGCATCAGCCGTTCGGTGTCCTCCAGGACGGACTCCGGCCGCGTCTTCAGCACGGCCACCAATCCCTTGCCTGAGAAGTCTGCCATCGGTTCTCCTCGGCCGATGATTGTACGTCATCGCCGGAGGGAGGAGAAGGGGCGGGCCGGGCCGGCTGAAGCGGGAACGCTGTCCGCCGCTGCGCCTGTTCGGACACATGCACCACGAAGGCCAGAGTAGCGCCACTGCTCAGGGCTCCCCTCTCTCTTGCCGGTCGCGGCGCACCCATTTGAACTGCAACCCCCGTCCGGGCCGTGAGGCTCCGATGCTGGTTCCCGCATGCCTTCGGGCTGGGAGACTACCCCTTCGCGGACAATCCTTCGGCAGGTGGAGTTCGGCTGCGAAGGCTCGCAAATCGGTTGCCATTCCGGAAGGGTGTGCGAGGCCCCCGATCCCGTGCGCGTTGCACCAGGAGGCTGCGCACTCGCCCCGGGAGTGTGGGCAGGGGACCGCGTCGGGATGCCAACGGCGGACGGAGGCGCCCTGGCGTGACGAAGCGCCTTGCGCTTGGGGTCTCGTCGACCCGCCCGCGGGCCGCCAGCCGTGAGCCGGCGAGGGATGATGCTACAATACGACCCATGGACGAAGGCGAAATCCGAAAAGCGCCGCTACCGGTCAACCCGGCAACGCAGCAGTCGTTCCGGCGGCAGGTGCGCTGGCAGGTGTACCTGCCGTTGGCGCTGGGCTTGCTGGCGCTGATCGTGCTGGTTGCGGTGCTGGCCCGTGGCGGAGTGGGCGACCCCAGCCTGTGGGCCGACCTGACGCTGGTGTTGATGGCGCTGCCCGCCTGCCTGCTGGGCGTGATCCTGTTGGCTGCGCTGCGTTGCGGCCGGGGTGGGAGTGGCGCGGCTGACCGTCCTGCTTCCGCCGTATTCCTTCCGGGCACAGCGCGCCATGAGCCAGTTGCGCGGCGGGATGCTGCGCGCGGCCGATGTGAGTGTGATTCCGATCGTGGCCACGCGCTCGGCCGGTGCTTCGGCCCGGGCCGGGATGCAGGTGTTGGGGCGGCTGTTCCGGCGCAAGGCGGGAGGGGAAGATGTCGCAGATGGACGGACGGATTAAGCTGGCGCTGGTGGGCGGCTTGGTGGGGGGCCTGCTCGGCGTTGCCATCGGCATGATCCTGGCACAGCGTGCTGAGCGCAGTGGGGGGAGCGTGCGCCTGACGACCGGGGAGGGCCTTCGGCTGGGCGTTCTGACGATGGGCCTGCTGCGGGAGGTAGCGACGCTGCCGCAGCCAGACGATCGCTGATCCCGTCTCTGAGTGGATGAAGGTGCGCCCCGCAGCCCAAGGCTGCGGGGCGTCTTGATTCTGGGGGCTTGACGCCCGGCTCGCCTGGTGCAATACTCTCTATGAACGAACGTTCGTTCATGAAGCGAACCAGCGGACAGGAAGGCAGAACCCGTGGCCCGACGTCCAACTGTCCCGCCCCGATCCACTCCCCCCCGGCAAGCGGACGCCGCCCAGCGTATCCTGAACGCCGCCTACCGCTTGTTTGTGGCTCACGGCTACCACGGCAGCTCGATGCGCCGCATCGCTGCCGAAGCCGGCATCGCCCTGGGGGGCGTCTACAACCACTTCCCCGGCAAACGCCAGCTGTTCACCGCCGTGTTCTTGGAGTACCACCCCTACCGCGAGCTGATCCCAGCCATCGAAGCCGCCGGCGGCGATACCGTGGAGGCCGCAGTGCGCGACGCCGCCGAGCGGCTGCTGGCGACCATGCACGGCCGCCCCGACTTCATCAACCTGATGTTCATCGAGGTCGTCGAGATGCACGGCGAGAACCTGCCGGCGCTCTTCGCCGTCATCCTGCCGCGAACTCTCAACTGCCATGCAGCGACTGACCGCGGCGGGCAGCGGGCTGCGCGATCTGCCGCCGCCGGTGTTCATGCGTGCCTTCGTCGGCATGTTCTTCTCCTACGTGATCACCGAGCAGATGCTCAGCCCGGAGACGCTGGCCGCCTTCCCGCCCGACACGCTTGAGCGCTTTGTCGACATCTTCCTGCATGGTGTGGTGGAGGACGGCAGGCAAGGGCCGCTGCCGGCCGCCGGCATTGGCCCGCAATGATCAATTCCCGGCTGCGCTCGCTCATCCGCAAGGAGTTCATCCAGATCTGGCGCGACCCGCGCACGCTCTACATCACCTTCGCCATTCCCGTCGTGCAGCTGTTCCTGCTGGGCTACACCGCCACCAACGACGTGCGCAACGTGCCGCTGGCGGTCTTTGACCAGGACCGCAGCCCTGAGGCGCGCCGCCTGCTGGACGCCTACCGCGCCGCCGATTACTTTCGCCTCGCCTTCGATGTCGACTCCGAGGCCGAGTTGCGGGGTCTGATCGAAGGCGGCCGGGCGCGCGCCGGCTTGGTGATCCCGCCCGACTACGCCAGCAGCCTGCTCGCCGGACGCCCGGCGGTGGTCGCCTTCGTGCTCGATGGGAGCGACCCCAACGTGGCTTCGACCAGCCTGGCGGCGGCTCAGTTGATCGGCCAGGCGCATGCCACGACCCTGGCGGTCGAGCGCCTGGGCGGCGTTGTGCCCGCGGGCGGGCTGCAGCCGCTGATCCAGGTGCGGGCGCGTGTCTGGTACAACCCCGACCTGGTCAGCGCCTACTTCATGGTGCCGGCGCTGATCGGCATGATCCTGCAGCTGATGACCACCATGCTCACTTCGACCTCTATCGTGCGCGAGCGCGAACGTGGCACGATCGAGCAGCTGATCGTCACGCCGATCCGCTCGTGGGAACTGATTCTGGGCAAGATCCTGCCCTATGTGCTGCTGGCCCTGTTCGACACACTCGAAATCCTTGTCGTCGGCACGCTTTGGTTTGACGTCCCGATCCGCGGCGGCCTGGGGCTGCTGCTGTGGCTCTCCTGCCTGTTCCTGCTCTCGTCGCTCGGCATCGGGCTCTTCATCTCCACCGTCGCCCACACGCAGCAGGAAGCCATGATGCTCACCTACTTCACCTTGCTGCCCACGATCTTCCTCTCCGGTTTCTTCTTCCCGCTGGCGGCCATGCCGCCTTTCCTGCAGGCGATCTCATACCTGATCCCGCTGCGCTACTACCTGGTGATTATTCGCTCCGTGCTGCTCAAGGGGGTGGGCTTGAGCAGCCTGGGGCCGGAGGTCGTGGCGCTGACCATCCTGGCCTTTGTCTGGATGGCGATCGCAGCGCTGCGCTTCCGCAAGAGTCTGGATTGAAGGAAGGCTGACATGCACACGGCTTCCATTCGGCGCTTCGCCCCTCTGATCGTGCTGGGGCTGCTGATCCTGGCGGCGCTGGTCTACCTGTGGTCGGTGTCCGGCGACCGCGGCGGCCCGCTGACCGCCTCCGGGACGGTCGAGGGGGCCGAGGTCTTGCATCGGGCCCGAGAGCAGCGGTCGAGTGACTCGAGGTGCTGGTGCAGGAAGGGCAGGTGGTGCATGCTGGCGATCCGCTATTCCGGCTGGACGATGAGCTGCTGCGTGGGCAGCGTGACCTGGTCGCCGCCACCGGCAAGGCGGCGGTGGTCTCGGCCCGCATGAACCTGCTGACGGCCGAGCAGGCGCTGGATCAGCTGTATGAGGATGCCCCGGTGCTGGCCGGCGCAGGCCGAGGTCGAGCTGGCCAACGCGCGCGATGCCCTCGACGACGCTGAACGCCGCCGGAGTTACCAACAAAGCGGCCGGCGGGCGACGGACGAAACGGTCGAGGGCGTCGAAGCCCAACTCGAGCTGGCCAAGGAGGCCGTGGCGCAGAGCGAACGAGGCCTTCCAACCGGGTGGAGGACAAGCCATCGAGCGACCCGGAGCACGCCGCCGCGGAGAGCTGTGGCTGTACGAGGACCGTCGCAAAGCACGCGATGCGCTGCAGACCAACTTGAACTGGTATCAGGGCGAGCCGACGGATATCGACCAGGCGATCCTGGACGCGGCCGTCTCCGCGGCCAAGGCCGCCTGGCCAGAGGGAGCTCGAATGGAACAAATGGAAGAACGGTCCGGACCCTGATCAGCTGGCGTTGCGCAAGATGGCGCTGGCTCAGGCCCAGGCACAGCTCGAGCTGGCGCAGGCCAAGGCGGCCTCTGATCTGACGACCATCGATCTCCAGTTCGGCAAGTTCGAGGTCCGCTCCAGCGTGGCTGGGACCGTGATCGCTCGCTCGATCGAACCCGGCGAAGTGTTGACCCCCGGGGCGGTGGCGATCGCCGTTCGCCAAAGCGACGTGCTGAAGCTGACGGTGTACATCGCCGAGGATCGCTATGGCCAGGTCGCGGTCGGCGACCGCGCCCAGGTCGAAGTCGACACCTTCCCGGGGAGATCTTCGAGGCAGCAGGTCTCGCGTATCGCCGATCAGGCGGAGTTCACCCCGCGCAATGTGCAGACCGCGGAAGGCCGCCGCCTGATGGTGTTCGCCGTCGAACTTCGCCTGACCGATCCGGGCGGGCGCCTGAAGCCGGGCATGCCGGCTGATGTGACCTTCGGCGCATGAGCCTGGGGAACGGCCGACCGGTGGACGAGGGGTAGGCGTGGACTGGCTGATCGAAGGGCGCGGCCTGCGGCGGTCGTTCGGCGCCGTGTCCGCCGTCGATGGCGTGGATGTGCAGGTGGGCGCGGGCGAGATCGTGGCGCTGCTCGGGCCGGATGGCGCCGGAAAGACGTCGCTGATGCGCCTGCTGTGCGGCGCACTGCGGCTGGATGCGGGGCAAGTCCGGTTGTGCGGCTTCGACCTGCGCAGCCAAGTCGAGCAGGCGCGCGCCAGCCTGGGCTACCTGCCGCAGCACTTCAGCCTGTACCCGGAACTGACCGTGCTGGAAAACCTGCGCTTCTTCGCCGAGGTGCGCGGCGTGCCGGCCAGCGAATGGCTGCCCAGAGCCCTGGAGATCCTCAACTTCGTCGGATTGGGCGAGTTCGCCGAGCGGCGCGCCGGCGCGTTGTCGGGCGGCATGCGCCAGAAGCTGGGCCTGGCGGCGGCGCTGGTGCATCGTCCGAAGGTGCTGCTGATGGATGAGCCGACAGGCGGGGTCGACCCGGTCACTCGGCAAAGCTTCTGGCAGCTGCTGATCCGCCTGTTGGAAGAAGGCGTCGGTGTGCTGGTCAGCACGCCCTACATGGACGAGGCGGCGCGCGCCCAGCGGGTGGTGTTCCTCAACCGCGGCCGGGTGCTGGCGGAGGGTTCGCCGCAGGCGCTGCGCCAGCCGCTGCAGTCGCGCGTGCTCGAAGTTGTCGCCGCGCCGCTGCGGACAGCCGGCCAGATCGCGGCCGCCGACCCGGCGGTGGAGGATGTCCAGGCGATGGGCGACCGTTTCCACCTGCGCCTCGCTCCAGGCGCCCTGGCGCAAGCGCAGGCTCGCCTTGAGCGCTCGCTGGCCGAAGCCGGCTGCGACGTGAGTAGTGTGCGGCCGACGCAGGCAAGCCTGGAGGACGTCTACGTCTATCTGCTCCAGTCGGATCCCGTTGCCGACTCAGCCCGCGGACGGGTCGATGGGTAAGCCCACGCTGGGGTCGAAGGCGCAGCCCGGCGAGCCAGTGCTCCAGGTGATGGGATTGTCGAAGCGCTTCGGCGAGTTCACCGCCGTCGACGATCTGTCGTTTGAGGTCAATGCCGGCGAGGTGATCGGCCTGCTGGGGCCGAACGGCTCAGGCAAGACGACAACCATCCGCATGCTGCTCGGCCTGTTGCAGCCGAGCGGCGGGACCGCCCGCTTGCTGGGGCACGATATCGTCACGGAGGCCGATGCCATCCGCGCCAAGGTGGGTTACATGTCGCAGCGCTTTGCGCTGTACGACGAGCTGACGGCGGAGGAGAATCTGCGCTTCTACTCCGGCGTGTATGGCGCGCAGTCCGCCGGGCGTATTGAAGAGCTGCTGGACATCGCTCGGCTTGCAGGCAGCGGCTTCGATGCGCGCCGGCGCGCTGCCGATCGGTTGGCGCCAGCGGTTGGCGCTGGCGGTGGCGATGGTCCATCACCCCGTGTTCGTCTTCCTCGACGAGCCGACGAGCGGCGTCGACCCGATCGCCCGCCGGCTGTTCTGGAACCGCATCTACGACCTGGCCGATCAAGGGGTGACAGCGGTGGTGACCACCCACCACATGGATGAGGCCGAGTACTGTCACCGGGTCGGCATCATGCAGCGCGGCCGGCTGCTGGCGCTGGGGTCGCCTTCCGAGCTCAAGCGCAGCGCCTTGCAGGGGATAGCCTGGGACGTGTATGCCACGCCTCTGCTGCGCGGCCTGCAGGCAGCGCAGTCCACCCCGGGTGTGTGGCGGACAACGCTGGCCTCCGATCATCTGCGAGCGATCACGGATCCTGGCCTGGAGGCCTCGAGTCTGGAGGCGGCGTTGCAGGCGGCGGGGTTGAGCGAGGTGCGTCTCAGCCGCGTGCAGCCCACGCTGGAGGACGTCTTTCTGGCCCTGGCAAGCGACTAGGCGCACGATCCCCAAGGAACGCCTGCGCCGGAAAGGCTCGCTGAGCCGACCGAGGGAAGGTAATCACGACCTGCGGGCGGATCCTGCGCAGGTGGGCAACGATCCTGGAAATCGCCTGGCGGGGATCGGCCCGATCGAGGTCGCCATCGATGTACTCCAGGAAGGCGATCTCGTCGATCCCGAGGATCGAGGCGGCTGCTTCGAGTTCGCCCGTGCGCGTGGTTGCCCATCGCCTGCGGCCCAGGGTCCTGAGCGTGTGGGCCGTTCCAGACCGCGTTCGCCGCGGTGGCCATCACCAGCGAGGTCTGAATGCCGCGCCGCCGGTAGTAGGCGCTGCCCCATGCCGGCGGTCTCGTCGTCGGGAAGGGCAGCATGGCCATCCAGCGCAGCCCCTCCGGTTTGGAAATCGACGCCTCCGGGACGTTGGATCGGCGATTTGGATGAGGATAGTCTTCTTGCCGTGGCCTGCGAGCATGCGAGCAGTCGGGCTGACGGAGGGGGTGGCCTGCGGGAGATTGTTGCCGGATGGGTCTTATGCTAGACTGCCCGGCGGTTGGTCCATCATCCGCCGCGTTCGCTGGAGTGCCAACCGGGTAGTGTGCTGCCGACAGCAGGTCCCCCGGCCCGCGGCTGGGGGAGTTTCTCTCGCCGGAGTGCGCAGGTGCCGGTCAGGATCCGGCCGCTTCGGTCCACGATCCTTCTGCTTCCAACCTCGAGCGCGGAGCGCGGGACAAGTGCATGACGACTGCTGAAGCGAGCCTGGCGGTCCCGAGCGGACGCGGCGCGACGAATGCCGGGCTGCGGCGCATCGCTCGGCGGATCGTCGTCGGCCTGGCCACGCTGCTGGTCATCGCCTTCCTTACGCAGTGGGGAATGATCATGTACGGCCGGGTCGTCGAAGGCCTGGCGGCCCAGCCGGCCCAATCCGCCGTGCAGGCGGTTGGTGCGACGGGCGACTACCTGTTCAATCATCCCGAGAGCTACACCTGGCAGAAGCTGGATGTCCCTTGGTACACCGTCGTCCTGAGGCTGTTCGGCCACTCGGCGGTGCTGCTGTTGGCCGCGCTGGGGATCGCCGTGCTGATCGGGGTCCCGCTGGGGATCTTCGCCGCCTTGCGCCGCCCATCCGGCTCGTCGTGGGTTGGGCTGATAGCCATCTTGGGCATGTCCATCCCGAGCTTCCTGCTGGGGATGATGCTGTGGGTGGCGAACATCCAGGTCCATCGAATCTTCGCCATCACCGTGCTGCCCGCCACAGGCTACGGGCTGGACTGGCATCTCGTCATGCCGGCGTTGGTGCTGGCCACCCGGCCGCTGGCCCAGATCACCAGCGTCACCAACCTGACCACGCGCAGCATCTTGGCCGAGGACTATGTGCGCACGGCGCGCGCCAAGGGACTCAAGCCGCGGGTGCTGCTGTGGCGGCATGTGCTGCGCAACGGGTTGATCCCGATACTGACAGCCATCGTCACTTCGCTGCGCTACGCGCTGGCCAGCCTGCCGGTGGTCGAGTACTTCTTCGTGTGGATCGGGGTTGGGCTGGCGCTGCTGGCGGCGGTTCGCCAGGGCGACAGCGCCCTGGCGACCGACTTGACGGTGTCGCTCGGTTTCTTCTTCATGCTGCTGAGCGGCCTGCTCGGCTGGCTGTATCCCTTCATCGACCCGCGCCTGCAGGATGACCTCCGCCAGGCGGGCACGGCTGAGCGCCGCACCTTCGCCGAACGGCGGCGCGCTTGGGGCAGGCAAGTGCGCGCAGCTTTGGATACACAGACGGCGCGTCTGCGCCGCTCGCCCGCCGAGCCTCTGCCACCGCTGCCCGATGCGAACTTCTCGGCGGGACGTGCCGAGGGGCCTGACGCGCAGCCGCCGCGCCGCGGTTGGCGCGCCGCAGTGCGTGCCGTCAACCTGCCGCTGGTGGTGGGTACGCTCGGGCTGCTCGCCCTGTTGGCCCTGGCGCTCTTTGGCGAGTCTTGGACACAAACAAGCCCGTACGAAACGAACGATCTGCTGACCATCGAGGGCGAGATCGGTGCGCCGCCTTTCGAGCTCTCGTCCGTCTTTCCCTGGGGCAGCGACATGCTCGGACGGGACATCCAGGCGTTGCTGCTGGCCGGGGCGCGCCAGACGCTGTTCATGGCTGCCCTGGCCGTCGCAGCCCGCATCACCCTGGGCGCCACCCTCGGCATGGCGGCTGGGTGGTGGAAAGACTCGCTCTTCGACCGCCTGGTGACGGCGACCTGGACGGTCTGGGCGGCCTTCCCGGTCACACTCTTCGCCATGATCGTGATCCTGGCACTGGGCATCCAGCAAGGAATGGGCGTCTTCATTGTGGCACTGTGTATCGTCGGCTGGGGCGAGATCGCCCAATTCGTACGGGCGCAGGTGATCCGCCTCAAGGCCGAGCCGTTCATGGAAGGCGCCGAAGTCGTCGGGGCAAGCCAGTTCCGGCAGCTGACCCGGCACGCTCTGCCGAACCTGGCCGACTCTTTGATCGTGTTGACCGTGCTCGAAATGGGCGCAGTGATGCTGCTGCTGGCCGAGCTGGGATTCCTCAACATCTTCGTCGGCGGCGGCTACCAGGCGATGATCGGTGAAGGCGGTCGCATGCAGCCAGTCATCGTCCACGTATCCGACGTGCCCGAGTGGAGCGCATTGCTGGCCAACATCCGCGATTGGTGGCGTTCGTATCCGTGGATGGGCTGGTATCCCGGCGGGCTGTTCTTCCTGGCCATTCTGACCTTCAACCTGTGGGGCGAAGGCCTGCGGCGATTCCTGGCGGCCAGCCGCATCAGCCTCCTCCGGCTGCTGAACCGCGTGGTCGTGGGAGGTTCGTTGCTGGCGTTGGTCGGTACCTTCTTGTTCCTGCGCTCGTCGTCTCCCACCTCGCAGTACCTGACGGAGGCGCAGAAGTACGATGCGGGGCGGGCCTATGACCACGTCAGCGCCCTGAGCGAGTTCTACCAGGGACGGGAGAGCGGCACCGGCGGCGCGGCGGCGGCCGCCATGTACATCGCCGATGAGATGGGCCTGATCGGCCTGACTCCCGCCGGATCGGGGAATGACTACTACCAGTTCATCACCACCAAGCGTCCCCACCTCACCGAGGTGCCGCGCCTGGAGCTGCTCGGGCCCGATGGCAGCGTGTTGCGCTCCTTTCAGTATCGCCAGGACTTCGTTGAGATGGTCGAGTATTTCCCGACGATCGGGTCGGGCGAGGGGAGCGTCGTGGGCCTGGCCGTCGGGCCCGATCCCGGGTTAGAGTCCAGCCAGGATCCGTATGGCCTGCGGAGGATGGATCTCGGAGACGAGATCGTCGTGATGCGGGAAGAGGCGTTGCAGCGCACCCCGGTGGTGGGCGTGGCGGGAGCACTCATTGTCACCTCCGACCCGATGTCCTTCGAGCGCAAGTACCTCTTCCCCCAGCTCTCAGCCTACTTCGTCAACTACTCGGGCTATGTCACCTATGACGAGGGGGCGCCGGCCGTGTTCATCAGTGAGGCGCTGGCGGAGCAGATCCTCGGGTCACTCGGTAGCAGCCTGGCCGAGCTCGACGCGCTGGCCGATGGGTTGGAGCCGGGGCAGGTGGCGATGACGGAGGCGGGGCCGCCCTTCCGCCTTTCCGTGCAGGCGCCGACGGTGGAGGATCTCAGCGAGAAGTATGTCACCGTCATGGGCTACATCCCCGGCCAGGGGGCGCAAATGGAGTTGACGGGCCCGCGCGGCATGGACAGTCAGGTGATCATGGTCAGCGCCTACTACGACGGACTGGGAATCGGCCCGGATGGCACCAAGTACTCCGGCGCCAACGACAACGCCAGCGGCGTGGCGACGATGCTCGAGATCGCGCGCGTGATGCAGGCGAGTCCGATCAAGCCGCTGAAGACGGTCGTGTTCGTTGCCTGGCAAGGGGGAGACCGTTGGGAGAGCCTGAGCGTGGCCGATGTGATGGGCGCGGCCAAGGGGTTCAACACGCTGGAGGTTGAGGCCGTGCTTGAAATCAGCGGCGTGGGGGCGGGCAGTGGGGAGCAGTTGGCGCTGGGGGAGGGGACGAGCTTCCGCCTGGTGAGGCTCTTCCAGGAGATCGGAGGGAAGGTCGGAGTTGGGGTGACGAATACCGGGCGGCCAACGCACTTTGGCCTGCGGGTGATTCCTCCGCTGGGTGGCCGCGAGGCCGCTTCCGCCTACCTGAGCTGGGACGGCGCCGACGCCGTGGCGCATCTGCCGTCCGACAGCATCGCCGCTATCGACATGGAGAAGCTGCGCCTGTCGGGTGAGGCGGCGCTGCTCTCGGTGTTTGTGCTCAGCCGCGAGGCCGAGTATTGACCCATGACTGGCCCGATGACTCCCACCCAGACAACCGCCGAATTGCAGCCATGATGCGTTGTCCACGAAAGACCACGCTAGGCGCCTTCCCGCTTCGCCCTGCATCCAAGCTGGCCGCGCTGCTGGGGCTGGCGCTCTTGTTGGGGGGATGCTCGCTGGCGGAGTTCATTCCATCGTCAAGCGCTCCGCCATCTTCCGCACCAGCCTCGGCAACCGCCTTTGTCCCTTTGCAGGCCACACCCACCCCAGCAGCCATCCGGCTGTGGATCGACCCGGCTCTGCCCTTCGACTTGCAGGCCGCCGTGGCTGGGGTCGAGACGGTCGACGGTCTGCCGGTGGTCGCCGCGGGGTCGGCGGAGGCGGCTGACCTGCGGGCGGAGGTCGGTGGCGGCGTCCAGGTCTCCCGCTGGGTGTATGCCCTGGTGGCGCCGTTCGCTTCACTGCAGGAAGGGATGACGCTGGCCGAGCTGCGGGCGCGCTGGTCCGGCGAGCAAACGGACGCCGGCCCGCTCTTTGTGCGCACCGAGGACCTCGAACCGCTGACAGCGATCCTGGGTCCGCCCGGCGCAGCGGTGCTGGCGATCTCTGGGGAGCAATTGGTCGATCAGGTGTGGACGGCGCGCCCGGCGCTGGCGCTGCTACCTTTCGATTGGCTCGAGCCGCGCTGGAAGGTGCTGACCGTTGACGGGATGACACCCCTGGATCCGGACATGGATCCCGCCGCCTATCCCTTGGCGCTCTCGCTGGGCGTCAGCGGCCCGCCCGAGTTCGGCCGCGGCCTTGGCTCAGGCGTTGGCGCCCAGCTGGCCCGCCAGCAACCGCGACCCCTCGCGGCTGACGCGCCTGGTGATGACCGGCGTCACGGCCCTGACGCGGGCCACCGCCTGGCGCATGGCGGGCAAGGGGATCACCTACCCGGCGCGCGACATCGGAGACTGGTTGCGCACCGGGGATATCACCCACATCAGCAACGAGGTGGCCTTCGCCGATGACTGCCCGCCGCCGAATCCCGGCTCGGACACACTGCGCTTCTGCAGCGCACCCGAGAACATCGGCTTGCTGGAGGACATCGGCACCGACCTGGTGGAGCTGACGGGAAACCACATCTTGGATTGGGGGCCGGCGGCGTTCCTCAACACACTCGGCATGTATCGTGAGCGTGGCTGGAATTACTTCGCCGGCGGTCAAGACCTGGCGCGAGGCGCTGCGCCCGGTGCGCATCGAGCACAACGGCAACCGCCTGGCGTTCATCGGCTGCAACGCGCCCGGGCCGGGCTATGCCCAGGCCAAAGACAACGCTCCTGGCGCGGCACCCTGCTACGACGAGCGCCTATTGCAGGTGGTCGCCGATCTGCGGGCCGAGGGGTATCTGCCAATCTTCACCTACCAGTGGGGAGAGGCCGATCGCTCGAGCCCGCTGCCACTCCAGGAAGAGGCCTTCCGTCGTGCCATCGACGCCGGCGCGGTGATCGTCAGCGGCAGCCAGGCGCACCAGCCGCAGGGCTTCGAGTTCTACGATGGCGGGTTCATTCACTACGGGCCGGGGAATCTGTTCTTCGATCAAATGGACCGTATCCAGAATCGAGAGATGTTCGTGGACCGGCACGTGTTCTACGACGGTCGGCACATCAGCACGGAATTGCTGACAGGCCTGATCGAGGACTATGCCCGGCCGCGGCCGATGACGGTTGAAGAACGCCTGGACTTCCTGGCCAGGATGTTTGCCGCCAGCGGTTGGTGACCGGCCGGGCCGCTTCGGAGGGTGCAGGGGTGCTCCCAATCCCATCCTCCGGCCCGCTCCATGCGAATCACGCTCGAATTCGTCGGCAAGCCTGGCTGAGGCGCGAACATGCACCCGGCTTCGCCATCGAGCTCAAGCCATTCCGCCTGACGGCCCAGGCAGGACGGCTTCATTCTCGGCCAACCTGGCAGCCATGCGTCCACTGCGTCTGCGACTGTCAGCCGGGCCAGCCTGACAGGGACGGGCAGTCCAGGACAGTCACGCGGTGTCAGGCGCCCTGAGGTTTCTCAAGCTTGACGGAGAATGCCATCCTTCCGCCGTGCACCGCGGCGCGGCGGAATCCGGCAGCCTCCGCGAGCTCCGTCACCTTGGCGAGCGATTGATAGTGCGGGTCCCCAATGACTTCGTTCACCAGGAGGAAGCCCCCTGGCTTGAGCGCGGAGTGGATCTCCCGCAGCGCGGCAAGCCGGTCTGGGATCTCGCCAAGGACCGTTGAGAGGACAGCCCGATCGAACCGGTCACTCGGCAGTCGGCCTTCCCCCAGCCCAGCTTGGAGGAACTCGATGTTGGTGACCGAAGCTGATTCTGCTTTGCGCCGCGCACGCCTGAGCATATCGGGCTGGATGTCCAGGGCGAGCACGCTTCCCCCAGAGCCGACCGCCTCCGAAATTGGCACGGAGAGCCTGCCCGGGCCGCATCCGCCATCGAGCACCCTGTGCCCAGGCTGGAGCTCTAGATGGGCAATCGTCGCTTCTGTGCGACGCAGCGATAGTGGGTTGTCCACCATCCATGACAGCCACGCTGGGCAGGGAACAGAGTGCCTGCGGGCGGCGGCCCGCCAAACGAGCCACAGGGCGGTGAAGCCCGCAACCAGGGCGATCAGCAAGTAGAGGCTCAAACGGCGACTCCCCGTGGGGTTGCAAACTCAGCGCGCCGAACGGTTTCGCTACCCGCCCAGTCCGGCGCGGTCGTGGAGCGCCTGGCGCAGGCGGTCCTCGGCCTCGCCGGCGCGGCGCTCCAGTTCCTCCAGCACCTGCATCCATGCCTCGGCCATCGAGCGATCGACGAGCCCGGCGGCGTTGATCTGCACGTTCAGGCCGGCGGCGGTCAGGCACGCCCGGGCAAGCGCCCCGGCCGAGCCGGCATCGCTGGCGGCGTTGACGTTGCCGGTCTCCGCCACCTCGGCGGCAAGCTCAAGCACCTCGCAGGCCCGCTCCGCCACGGCCAACGGGACCTCGGTCGCCCGGCGGGTTGCCTGCTCGAGGGCCTGGGCGCGCGCGGCGAGTTCCGTCTCCGTCGCTTTCGGCATGCGCAGGCTGGTCATCACCTGCTCGAAAGCGGCTGCGTCGGCCTCGACGGCGGACTGCAGCGACTGGCGCAGCGCGTCCGCCTGCTCGACGACCTCTGCCATCCGAGCTTCGACGCCGGCGTACTTCTTCTTGCCCAGCGTGAGGCGCGCCACCATCGCCACCAGCGCCGCCCCCATCGCCCCAGCCTGAGCTGCCGCCGAACCCCCACCCGGCGTGGGCGTTCCCTCTGCCAGTGCCTCAACGAAGTCAGCCTTCGCCGCGCCGTTGTTGCCCTCGTATAGACGGTTCTCGAGCACTTGATCGGACTTGAACGCATTGAGTTGAAGGCACCCAGTGGCGGCATCGATCAGCGCCTGCTGGGGCACCAGCCCAACGAGTTCGGCGTGATGAATCTCGACTCCCAGCTCCTTCGCCGCATGCCCGATGGCCTCTTGCACCCTGGCGATGGGCGTCTGTGTGTAGTTGGTCAGATTCATCGATACCTGGGCGCGGCCGTCGACGAGCATCCCCAGGGCCTTGACATAGGGCAACCCACCCGATGACTGGCGAATGGCAGAGGCGATCTTCTTGGCGATCTGGACATCGTCAGTTGTCAGGTAGACATTGTAGGCAATCAACGGAGCGCGCGCCCCGATGACCGTCGCCCCGGCCGGGCCGAGCCGTTTCGGCCCGAAATCCGGCGCCCGCTCCGGGTCGCTCTCGATGGCGGCCTTCAAGCCCTCGTATTCCCCCTTGCGCAGGTTCTCCAGGTTGACGCGCTCCGGTCGGGTGGCGGCCGCCTCATACAGGTAGACCGGGATACCGAGCTCGCTGGCGACACGCTCGCCGAGGGCGCGCGCCAGAGCGATGCAATCCTGCAGGTTGGCGCCCGCGAGCGGCACAAAGGGAACGACATCCGTGGCGCCGATGCGCGGGTGTTCGCCCTGATGATGATCCAGGTCGATCCGTTCGGCGGCGCGGCGGATGGCGGCGAAGGCGGCCAGCGACGACTCCCTGCGGCGTGCCGACATAGGTGATCACCGAGCGGTTGTGATCGGCGTCCATATGCATGTCGAGCACGCGTACGCCCTGCGTGCGGGCGATCGCGCCGGCGATGTCGTCAACCACCTCACGGCGGCGGCCTTCGGAGAAGTTCGGGATGCACTCGATCAAGGCCTGGCTCATTGGGACCTCGTGCGTGCGGAGAGGCGCATCGGCTTGCAGCGGAGCCGGAGAACCGGCGCCGCCGTGCTCGCCCGTTGGAGCGATGCCTGGCCTGCCTGCGGATCGTCTGAGTATAGCGGCTGGCCGGGGGAGCGGCCAGCCAGGGAGGCAGAGTGAACATGGGGACTAACCGGACTATAAGGAAATCATGGTATCTTGCAGCGTCTGCGATGCAAGTGGTGCACCTTGCCAACGGAGGTAAGTCCGTGAATCAATTCTTGATCCTCGTGCTGGCGGTCGCTCTGCTCTTGGGCGCATGCGCCCCGGCGGCCGTCCCGACCGCGGCGCCCGAAGCGGCTCCGCCCGAGCCGCTGCCCCAGCCAACGGCGCCGGAAGGGGCCGCCCCAGCTGAATCCGCCGCACCCGAATCCTCATCCGCCACCCCCACGGCGCGGGCGGGACTGGAGGCGACCGATCCGACGACTGTCGCCCTGGGCGCCGGCAAGCCGGTCCTGCTTGAGTTCTTCGCCTTCTGGTGACCGACCTGCCAGCGCATGGCGCCCGTCGTGCACGGGCTCGAACAGGCGTACGGGGATCAGATCGACTTCGCCTACCTCGATATTGACGATCCGCGGAACGACGAGCTCAAGCGGCAGTTCGGCCATCGCACACAGCCGCTGTTCTTCTTGCTCGATGGATCGGGCGAAATCCTCCAGCAGTGGGTGGGGCTGGTGAGCGCTGAAGAACTGGGGGCGGCGCTTCAAGGCGCGGTGCCGTGACCGGGTCTCCCTCTCGCGAGCGCCTGGTTCGCCGACGCCTAGATCCGGCCCGCCGTCGCAACTCTTGCCGGCCAGCCTGACCCCGCAGCATCTCGCCGGGCGCGGGCTGGCCGGCTTGTTCCTCCCCGATCCGCCTCAACTCTGTGGCCCAATCCAGGCCCAGGCGCCCGATCGGCTGCTGGCGGACACGCACCCGATGCCTGTGTCTGCGCCTCGCACTCGGACACGGACCGCCAGGCAGGGCTTCTGGGAAGCGACGGCGCCAGGGAGAACACCACCGGCCGAATGGGGCGGATGCTCCTTGACGCTTCCGGCGCGCTTTCGTACGCTGGTTCCGATCCTCCGGCGTGACCCGCCACGCCAGACTGCGATTGGGGTCGCGCCTAAGCGAGGCGCTCAGCCATGGCCGAACCCGAACCAGCACCACCACTCCCACGCCCGAACCTTGCCGGTCCGAGGCGACCTGAAGCTTCCCACTGCGCTGTCCTTGCTCGCCGCCATCTTGATGGCCATGGCCTCGCTCGCCGGCTGGCTCTTCCCTTCGACCTTGTATCCGACGGAAGAGGCCATTCAGTCCTTTGTCGCCAACGACCTTGTGAACCTTCTTCTCGGTCTGCCGATCCTGTTGGGCGTCCATGGCAGCGGCGCGCCGCGGCAGGTTGATCGGGCTGCTCTTCTGGCCGGGCGGGCTGCTGTATGTCGTCTACAACTACCTGGCCTATCTGGTCGGCGTGCCGATGGCCTGGCCCTGGCTGCTGTATCTGCCGCTTGTCCTGCTCAGTCTGATCGCATTGATCCTGCTCGTCAGCCGCATCGACGGTGGCCGTTGAGGGCGCGGCTGCAAGGCGCCCTGCATGAGCGTTTCGCCGGCGGGTGCGCTGGTGTTGTTTGGCGTCTTCGTCGTGCTGCGAGACCTGAGCGTTCTCGCCAGCGCCCAGACGGATGCCACCGTCAACCTGGCGCTCGAGCTGCCGGTCATCGTTGCTGACTTCGCCTTGTCGATCGCCTGGATCGTCGTCGGCGTGCAGCTGTGGCGGCGGCGACGCCCTCGGGTACGAGCTGGGTGCGGGGATGCTGTTCCAGGGGAGCATGTTGTTCGTCGGCGTGATCGTCTACTTCCTGCTGCAGCCGGCCCTTGCAGGGACGCCATCTGGCCGTGGCCGATATCGCCGTGCTTGCCGCCATGTCCCTGGTGTGCTTCATCCCCCTGGCGCTGGTCGGGCGCGGAATCCTGCAACGGGATCGGACCTGATGCACGGGCACGGCTGTCAGGCGGATCCCACCGTGCAAAGCTCGCCTCAGCGTCTGACCCCATCCAGCCTCCTGGAGGACTGATCGATGGAATCCGATGCGCCGATGACGGAAACCCCTTCAGGCGCCGACCTGCGCTACCGCAATCTGTATCGTCTTGGCGGGATCGCCGCATTCGTGCAGCTGGCGTCGCTCCTGGTGATGTTGGTGGCCCAGGCGGCGCTCGGCCCCCGACTGACCAGCGCCGAGGAGTTCTTCACTGTGCAGCAAGCGAGCCGATGGGCGGCCGTGTCTGCGCGGCAACTTGCTGCTGATCTTCCTGATAGGCCCCTACCTGTTCACCTTTCCGGCCCTGTATGTTGCCTTGCGGCGCCAGAGCCCGGTGGGCGCAGGCCTGGCCGCACTCTTCACCATCATGACCGTGGCGATGATGTTCGCTGCCGAAGAGACGTTCGCCCTGCTCAGGCTCGGAGACCTGCACGCCGCCGCTCTCACCGACCTCGAGCGCGCCCAATACGTGGCGGCGGGTGAGGCGGTCTTTGCATCGGGCATGTGGGACAGCTCCGGCGCCTACATGAGTGGGATGCTGCTGCAAGGGGCGGGCGTGTTGATGTCGATCATCATGCTGCGCAGCCGCGACTTCAGCCGCTGGACGGCGTACTCCGGACTGCTCGGCAACGCCCTCGACCTGACCCAGCATCTACTCCATCCGTTCGTCCCGGCCGTCTCGGCCGCCATCGTGCCGTTCATGGGCATCTTCTACTTCGTGTGGTTCCCGATGCTCGGGCGGGACCTGCTGCGCCTGGCGCGGCGCGGCAACGCGCCGCAAGCTGCGCCGTAGAGAAGGGAGATGGTCCTTCCCAAGGCTGCCGCCGGGCGCTCGGCGGCAAGGCCGCAGGTGCGAATCCGTGACCGCCGTTCTCCGTCCTGCCTTTGACCAGGCCTCACCCCGGAGTTGGCCATGAACCGCGCAACGCGCACGATCGTCTCGACCATCGGGGTCATCCTGGGCGTTGCCGGGATGAACCATGGGTTCTTCGAGGCCCTTCAGGGCAGCGCGCCGACCGACGGTCTGATCATCCAGGCCATCGGCCCGGGGCAGCGTATGTGGGTCCACGGCACGGAAGAGGCCTTTACGCTGGTCCCCAACTACCTGCTCACTGGCGTGCTGGCGATCGTCGTCAGCCTGGCGATCATGGTGTGGTCGGTGGGCTTCATCCACACCCGGCGTGGTCCAACCGTCTTCCTCCTTCTCTTCATGCTGCTGTTTCTGGTGGGCGGTGGGATCGGCCAGGTGCTGTTCTTTCTGCCAGCCTGGGCCGCCTCGAGGAAGATCAACAGCCCGCTTGAATGGTGGCGGAAGATCCTTCTCCCTCGCTGGCGAAAGATCCTTGCGCGGGCGTGGCCGTTCACGCTGGTGGCCGGTGCGGTCGGTTTCCTGCTGGCGCTGTGGCTCGCCATCACCGGCATTCTTCCCGGCGAGACGGATGCCGACACAATCCTGTACACCACCTGGCTCATCCTGCTGGCGGTGTGGGTCCTCAACTTCGTCTCGTACGTCTCCGGGTTCGCCGCTGATCTGGAACGCCGACCGCTTGAGACCGGAGGGGGGCCATGAGCGATGCTCAGCGTTCGGACACGCCTCCGGAGGTCCGAAGCCTGTACCTGGTGGCGGGCGTGGCGGCGCTGTTGGCGGCGCTGGTGTTTCGGCGCAGCTGCGGCGCCGAACTCTCGGCCTTCGATGGCTTCGGCGTCTTTGCCGTCCCCCATCCGCTCCCGAGTCAGGCGGGCGGCTGGTTCGCCCTGCTTCGTGCCGAACCTTTCGTTGGGATGGCGCTGCTCGACGCCCTGGATCTGATCGAGTACCTGCTGCTCGAGCCTGGTCTTCGTCGCCCTGTTCTACGCCCTTCGAGGCGCCGCTCGATCCGCGTCCCTGGTGGCGACCGTGCTGGGCCTGGTGGGGATCGGCGTGGCCTTCATGTCGAACTCGGCCTTCTCCATGCTCAGCCTGAGCCAGCGCTACGGCGCGGCGGAGGGGAGGCCCATCGCCTGGCGCTTCAGGCTGCCGGTGAGGCCGTGCTGGCGCGCAGCAACCCCGGGGCGGCGCACCTGGGAACCGGCGCCATGCTGGGCTGGATGCTCGTCTTGCTGGCCGGCCTGCTGTTCTCCATTGCGATGCTGCGCACGCAGGTGTTCAGCAAGGCCACCGGGATCTCCGGCACCCTGGCCAACGGCTTCGCCTTGCTGATCTTCCCGGTCCTTCTGCTGGCGCCGTCGGTCGTCTGGCTGCCACCCTCGCTCTCGGCGCCGTTTCGCCTGCTGTGGTACATCTTGATCGCCCTGAGACTTCTTCAAGCTCAGTCGGAGCTCGCCGCTCAGCGCCGATAGCGCTGCAGCATAGTAGGAAGCTTGCGTGAGGCGGGCAACCCTGCCGTCGCCCGCTGGTTTGGCATCACGGCCGGTGTGGCCGGCGCCGGCAAGCCCGGCACGTGCTGGGGAACTCGCTGCACCGGCCTGCGCCGCATAAAGCGCGAGCGGCGGTCAAGTCCCGTCCAGCACCCTGCGGGCGATGACCATGCGCTGGACCTCGCTCGTTCCTTCCCCGATGGTCATCAGGCGCGCGTCACGGTACATACGCTCGACGGGGTATTCCTGGGAGTAGCCATAGCTTCCGAGAATCTGGATGGCGTTGCGCGTGACGCTCTCCGCCATCTCGGTGGCGAACAGCTTGGCCATCGCCGCCTGCTTGGTGAACCCCTGTCCTTGGTCCTTCATCCAGGCTGCGTGCCAGAGCAGCAGGCGGGCGGCCTCGATCTGCGTGGCTGCATCGGCGATCATCCACTGGATGGCCTCGTGCTCGGCCAATACCTTGCCGAAGGCGGTCCGTTCCAGAGCGTAGCGCTCCGCCTCCTGCAGCGCGGCGCGCGCCAGGCCGACCGAGAGGGCGCCGATGCTGATCCGTCCGCCATCCAGCACCCGCAGGGTCTGAGGCAGCCCGGCGCCGACCTCGCCCAGCAGGTGATCCGCAGGGACGCGGACCTCCTCATAGGAGATGGCGTGCGTGGGCGAGGCGCGCACGCCCATCTTCTTCTCGGGCGGATGGACGTGCAGTCCCGGTGCGTCCCTCGGGACAAGGATCATGCTCAGGGCGTGCGACCCCGGCGTTTCCGAAGTCCGGCACAACGTGTTGATGACTGCCGCATCGCCGGCATTGGTGATCCAGGCTTTGCTGCCGTGGACGATCCAGTCGTCCCCCTGGCGGCGAGCAGTGGTCTGGATGGCCGCCAGGTCAGACCCGGCGCCGGGCTCCGTGAGCGCCAGGGCGCCGAGCCCCGCTTCACCCGACGCCAGGCCAGGCAGCCATCGGTCCTTCTGGGCTTGGCTGCCGAACAGGACGATGGGTGCACACCCAAGTCCATTGTGAGCGGCGACCGTCAGTGCCGTACCGCCGCAGGCCGCGCCGAGCTCCTCGATCGCCAGGGCCATGCTGACGGAGTCCAGTTCGGCGCCACCGTAGGCCTCGGGCACGGGCATGCCCAACAGGCCCATTGGGGCCATGGCCTTCAGGGCGGGGCGGTTCAGTTCGGCACGCTGGTCGTACTCAGCGGCCGATGGCCGCAACTGGCGGGCACAGAAGTCGTGCACCGCCTGCTGCCACATGCGTTGCTCTTCGGTCAGTTGGAAGTCCATGGCCACCCCCGGTGCATATGCCGGTTGGTCCTCCACCGGCTGAGCAAGCCAGTGCCGCCAGAAGGGGAGCTTCGGGCGTGCCTCTCACATGGGTCGTCCCCCGGCAAAGGTCAGCGGGCAAGCATGCGGGAGTACCAGTACCACAGCACGTCCCGCGCGGGTTTGCCGTTGACCGAAGCCGACAAGTCCTGCAGGGCTGCGGCAGGATGGTAGCGGCGTGCGAAGACCCCGCTGATCTCCGGACGCGGGTACACCCCGAGCAGGACGGCGTTGAAGGCATTAGCTTGCTCGACGAGGTCGACCGGCAGGGAGGGAGCGCCTTCCGCGCCTGCGTCGAAGGCTGACGGCGGCAGGCAGCCGCCGGCGGATGCCAAGCAGCCGGTGGCGCCGCCGTCGACGGACAGGTACTCGACGCTGAGCACGAGCGGCTTGTTCGCCAGCTCGGGCGTAGAGAGCAGGCTGCCATCGACCAGCGCCTGGACCATGGCGGCCATGTCCTCGGGCGTGGCCGCCTCGCCCGGCACGAGCGAGGGATGGAAGTAGATATGGACCTCGTCGACGGCGTCGAGGAAGCTGGGCGGCGGCTGAAGCGTCCGACCCAGCTCGAGTTCGAAGGCGATCCGCCCGGGGAAGACGGTGCGCACTTCGCCGATCAGCACCCGCCAGCGCAGATCGGCGTCGGCTGGCGCGCCGGACGGCGAGCCATCAGGCAGCCGGCCGGAGGGAAGCGCTGGAGCCACGTCCGGGCCGCCGAGCACGAGCTTCGAGGCGCCGGCCTCGGCTGCCAGGCGGGCATAGGTCAGCACGAACGAGCGGTACATCTCGAACCAGACCGTCCACCAGGGTCCGTCGCGGACGGAGGCGGACCACCAGGCAGCCGTATCCTCGCCCGGCGCTCGGAGCACAGGGTGCAGAATCGGCTGCATGCCGAGCCGGCTGGCCTCGGTCATGGCTGAGGTCAACTCGCTCTGGAACGGGCCGAGGCCGGGCTCGAAGCCCAGCACGGGAGTGGGTGCGGAGGCCTGCATGGCCCACGTCGGGGTGAAGATCACGGCATTCGAGCCGATGCCGGCAAGCTCGGCCAGGGCCTGCGGCATCGAGGCGGACCAGGTCGGGTCGTAGATCGGCGCCAGCTCGACGCCGGCTTGCAGGCCCGGCCGGGGCGTCAGATCCGGTGCGACGACGGTGACTTCGGCGGGTGGCGCAGGATAAGCGGCCCAGGCAGACACCGTGTCTGCCCGCTCGATTGGGCCATCGGGCGGGCTTAGCTGCCGGGCGTTGGCCTCTGCCGGTGGAACCTCCACGGCACTGCTGCACTGCAGGTTCCGGCAGTAGCGGTAGGTGAGCGGGAGATCGAAGTCGAGCGGGCTGAGCAGGTTGAACTGCCAGCTTCCGGCGCCGGCCGCAGTCATGGGCAGCGGCGCGAACCAGGTGAAGGGATTCAACTGCAGGCTCACTGACTCGGAAGGAGGGGTCACATCCGGCACGCTGACCCGGAAGACCACCGGTCCCTTGCCTGCGCTGCCCCACTGGCTGACGGTGTCGGTGAGCGTCAGGTCGTGGTCCGGCAGGATCACCTGCCGAGTGTTGAACGCGCCGGCAGTGGACCGCTCGGCGCTCCACAGCCCGTCGCCGAGAGTGTACTTGTAGCGCAGGTCCATTCCGCTGTACAGCGAGAGCAGCAGCAGAGCGTGCGTCGGATCGACCTGCACCATCGCCGGGCTGGACGTGGCCAGGCCGCGCACCCCGCCCGGCAGATCGGCGAACGCGTGGCCCAGCTGTAGCCAGTTGCCGGTGACCCGCCAGGGTTGCGTGGTCGGCGTTCCTTCTGGAACGGTGACCTCGAACGCGACCTGGATCGGTGTGGCGGGCTGCAGCAGCAGCTCGGCCGGCGTGGCGCTCTCGGCGGCGATGACGGCCCCTTGCTGCACAGGCAGATACGCCCCGCTGAGGCTGCTGATCGCCAGGGTGTGCAGACCGGGAACCAGCCCGTCGAGGCGGAATGCGCCCTCTCCATCCGTGAAGGTCCGCATTCCGCCGGCCATTACCTGCAGCTCGGGGAGCGCTTGTCCGGTCGAGGCGTCGGTCAGTCGACCGACCAGCCGTCCGGTGGGGCCGCTGAAGGGAGCGTCCTGCCAGGCGGCAATCACGTCATCCACCAGTGTCTCGCCATTGACGACGGCCAGCCGGTACACCACCGGCTCGCCGGTGGTGGCGTACTCATCCGCAGCGGTGGGCTGGGTTCGCGCATAGCGGTAGTAGACGAGCGAACCCGACGGCAGGCTGAGCGTCGCCTGCCAGGTACCATCGCCCAAGGCTTGCATGGGATTGGCCTGGCTGTTGTAGGCAAAGCCGGTGACGGGATCCATCAGGAGCAACGACAGGCTTGCGTCGTTGGGCGTCCCGGCGGGAGGAATGGCCCGAAACACGACCTGCGCCTGTCCAGGCGCCGAGCTGGTTTGCGCCGGCGTGGCGTCGGGCATCGGGGCCGCGGGCAGCAATCCACAGCCGGGGGCCAGCAGGACCAACAGGAAGACGGCGGCGATGCGGCGTTGCTTTGCGGTCATGATCCACCACCCAGGTGGGATGTGAGCTGCAGGCAGACCTCGGCGTTCGGAATCCGGCGGACGGCGATACGCCATCCCCGGCCGCTCCGTGGGCGGACGGTCAACCGACCGCGCTCGAGTGTAACAGAGTCTATTTCGCTCCAGGCGAGTGACTGCCGGCCGTGCTGCAGGCCGGCCCGGTTGAGCTGCAGGGGTCCGAAATCCAGCGGCAGACCGGCATTGAACGCTTGGCGATACTCCTCGAGCAAGCGGGGATAGGTACGCGCCTTGATCGAGCTCACCAGCTGCTCGGCGCCAGCCAACACCGCCGGCAAGCGCACCCTGCGCCCGCTTTGGGAGAGCAGTTCGATCGTCACGCGCGGCGTGCTCAAGAGCGGGATGCGGTAGTGGATGGCCGAGGTGTAGATGGCGGAGACTGCGCTCCATGGCACGTGGGTTCGGTCCTTGCGCCGTTCGATCAACAGTCCGGTGCGCAGTTCGTGCACGGCTCGGCGCGAGGCGTTGAAGGCATTCAGCGTGAGCCAGAGCGAGAGGAGAACGGCGGCTGCCGCGGAGAGGAACCACGGCGCCGACCAGGGCCAGACGACCACCGGGCCGTAGTGCAGCACGGCCAAACCCCAGCGCCACAGGCCGATCACGGTGAGGACGGCGGCGATCAGCCAGGCGGCCAGCGCCAGCGCCCACAGCAGCGTGCGGTAGGCGCGCGGCGGCCGGAAGCTGCGCAAGACACCTCCCCCGGCCGGGGCAGGGGGAGGCGGGGATGGGGTGGAGGCTTGCGCCGAGCGGTGTGTCGTCAAGTCGCCGACCAAGCTCCCACGAGCAATGCCAGCAAGTAGGCTGCTGCGGCGATGACGGCTGCCTGGAGGGCGGGGGCGCGACGCGGCAACGGCGAAAAGGCTGCGCCCACACCCAGGCCAAGAGCGATGGTCGCCAGGACCAGCGCCGCATGCAGGGCGAGGCCCCGGGCAGTGGGGTCCGCCAACGGAATGGCGCCGAGCGCCAAGGCCAGGGCCGCGGCAGCCAGCCAGCGGCCGGCGAAGGCCAGCCGGGGCGCACGGTTGGGAACAACCTCCGGGATGAGCGGCGCCTGTGGATCGGCGCCGCGAAATTGCGCCGTGCCGTACAGCAGCCGGTAGAGCATGAACTGATTCCAGGCGGTCACCATCAGCAGCAGGCGCACGATCGCCGCCGCCAGCTGCTCGGGCCAGGAGTTGCCGACGAGAGCCACCAGGACGTCCGGGCCGAAGACGGCCGCCACGCCGGGAACGAGGCGAACCAGCGACGTTCCCCAGACGACGGCGACGAGCGCCAGGTAGACCGGTTGAGCATCGAGGGCGATGATCAGCGCCACCAGCATCAGGCCAAGGGCGTCGATCAGCGCCGCCGGGTCCGGCGCCCGCTGCAGGGCGAACCACTGCAGGCCGGCGAGGGCAGCGAACATGGCCGCCCACACCCAGAGCGTGCGGCGCAGTCGGCCAGCGGCCAGGCGCAGGTTGGGGGCCTCAGGCGAGAGCGTCTCAGGCATCTTGTCTCAGCTGCCCTGGGCGCGGGGCGGCGGGCAACCGGCATGGCCAGGCTTGCGCGGTGGCCATTGGTCGGCAGGGGCCGGGACGGCACAGCGCAGCCGCATCGGGGCCGGTGGCTCGAGAGCGTGAGGGAGGCGGCCCGCTCACTCCGGCACTAGTCCTCGGTGCTGTCGGCGGGAACAAAGTAGACGTCGGTTGGCTTGAGCTTGCTGTTGCGCAAGAAGCGCGGCCGAACGCGCATGCCGATCCAGTCGAGCGTGGCCTGCTGCGGGTCCAGGCCCATCAGGCGCGTCAGAAACAGCGTGTTCACCCCTTCGTACTCGATCAGCGCCAGAACGTAGGGGCACTCTGGCAAGAACTCCTCCGAGCCAAAGTAGCAGACGGTGAAGGCATGCACCTTTGCCGGCCGATGGGTGATGTCGATCCACTCGGTTTCCGCGCCGGTGTACACGTCGTTGCCGCGGGGCGTGGCGTAGGTGTAGCCGCTGACAGGATCGGTCGTGGCCAGCAGGCGGCGGTTGGCGGCGCCGGCGAACCAAGGGCTGTCCTGCCCGTAGGAATGCAGATACGTGATCCGGTATTCCTGTTCGATCTGCAGCGGCGCCATGCGCTTGAGGAAGGCGAGCGCATCGGGATCGGTTTCCAGCGGGAAGGGAACACCGTGAACGACGTAGCCGCCAAGGGATTCGGGACGCTGCTCTGGAAGCTTGGCCATGGCTATGCCTCCCGCTCGAGGATGCTGACCGTGACGTAGGTGCCGGTGCCGGCGTGCGAGTGAATCGCGCCGCGGCGCGGATTCTTGAGCTGCAGCGCGCGGTCGCCGAAGTGCTTGTCGACTGTGCCCTGGAGCTGCCACAGCGCGAACACTCCCTGCATTAGGCCGGTGGCGCCGACCGGATGTCCGCAGGCGATCAGGCCGCCGGAGGGGTTGACCGGGCAGACCGGCTTTGCGGGAAGCTTGAGGCCGTAGTCGAGGCCGGGCATGAACGCCTTGCCAGAGGCGGCAAACGGCCCGCCCTCACCGTAGCGGCACAGGCCAAGGTCCTCGTAGGTCTGGATCTCGCTCGAGGTATAGGCGTCGTGCAGCTCGATGAAGTCGAGTTCCTGCAGGGGGTCGGAGATCCCGGCGTGCTTGTAAGCCATGTTGCCCGCTGTTCGTCCGGCGCGGAAGGAGTGCACGCCGGGGTAGCGCGTGCCGTGGTCCCACAGGCGCTTGTAGTACGCCCGAGTCTCATCGGAGGACTTCTCCTGCTCGGTGGCGTAGTCCCGCAGGAAGGTGTCGTAGTCGACGTGCGGCCGGTCCGCCATGCGCATGGCGTCGGTGCCGCGACCGATCCCCGTCAGCAAGACCCGCGGGCGCTGGAGCGCGGCGCCCGCCGCCTGCAAGCGCTGCAGCCCAGCCTCGGAGGCCAGGATGACGGCGGCCGCTCCATCGGACATCACGCAGATGTCGAGGCGGGTCAGCGGCCAGGCGACCATCGGGGCGTTGCGTACGTCGTCGATCGTGTAGCGATTGCGCTTCTGGGCGTAGGGATTGTGGTAGGCGTTGAGGTGGTTCTTGACCGACACGTGGGCCATCTGCTCGACGGTCGTGCCGAACTCCTTCATGTGGCGCGTGACCATCATGGCGTAGTAGCCGGAGTAGAAGCCGCCCACCGGATAGTCCCAGGAGACGTCGGAGGCCAGGGCGATGAACTCGTTGCCCTTCCAGGTCTCGACGTGGCTCATCGTCTCGAAGCCGTAGGCCACACAGACGTCCATGTGGCCTGAGGCGATCGACTTCCAGGCCTCCTGCAGGCACAGTCCGCCGGTTGCGCCGCCGCCCTCGACACGGTGGCCGGGTTTGGGGCACAGCCCGAGGTAGTCCTGGACCATGATCCCGGCCATCAGCTGCCGCGAGAAGTGGTCGGAGAAGTAGGAGGCGACCGATCCATCGACGCAGCGGGTGAAAGTCGGGAAGTCGAGGTCGAGGTCAGTGATGGCGTAGTCGTAGGCCTCTTTGACGACCGCCTGGAAGGTGCGGTCAGGCCTGGCTTTGGCGAACTTTGACACCCCGCCGGAAACGACATATACCGGTCGCACAGGCTCCTCCAGTCGTCACGGTCGTAGGGATTGTACTTCCGGTGGAGCGCGAGCGGAATCGGCGCCCCTTGCGGCGCGCCTGCCGCTATGATACGTTTCGGGGCCTTCCAGGAGACCTGCCGGTGACGGAGCCAACGCAGCGCGCGCCCTTCGATACGGCCTTGGATCCCCCGCGGGCCGTCCCCTTGCCGGTTCAGCTGCGCGTGTTGTTCGGTGGAATGGTCAGCCAGATGGGCTGGATCTTCCTGGGCTTCGGGCTGGTCTTCGTCTGGGTGTTTGCGGTCAATGTTGACTTCAGCGGCCCGCTGCGCCTGATCACGCGCCAGGTTGAAACGCGCGGCCAGGTGACCGCCGTCGAGGACACCGGCTTCAGCGAAGGCGGCGACGACGACACGCCCGGCACGCCGGTCTACCGCATCGTCTACCGCTTCGCCGGGCCAGGCGGCCGGACGCTGGAGGGGGCTTCGTTCTCGGTTGGGACGGGCGTGCAGCCCGGCGATCTGGTGCGGGTTGAGTATGCCGCCTCCAATCCGGAGAACTCGCGTATCCTGGGGCTGCGTCAGGCGCCGATTCCCTTGGCCGGGCTATTCGTGCTGATCTTCCCGCTGATCGGCCTGGTGATGGTCGTCTACAGCCTGATGGAAGGCATCAAGGCCATCCAGCTGTTGCACGGCGGCGTGCTAGCCCAGGCAACCTTGCTCTCGGCCGAGCCGACCTCGATGTCGGTCAACCATCGTCCGGTGGTGCGCCTGACCTTCGACTTCACCGACGCCGACGGCGGCTTGCACGAGATCGCTTCGCGGACCACGTATCCCGAGCTGTTGCAGGACCAGCAAACAGAAACGGTGCTGTATGACCCCCGCCGGCCAGACCACGCGGTGATGCTCGAACTCGCTGCCGGGAGCGCCGCGCCTCACCTCGGACGGATCGCTGGAGATCGACGCGCCGCAGTTGGCGTATGCGCTCATCATCGTGCCGGCCCTGACCGTGATCGGGCACGGAGCCTACCTGGCTCCTCTCGCTACGGGGGCTGCTGTGAGCCAGGATCGACGGTTCGGCCAACAGCCATATGCGCTCAGATCCTGCGATCGGCGGAAGCCCGGCATGCACCGGGGTCGCGCTCGGTGAGCCCCTCCGGCGACGCCGCGCCGCCCACCGTGCCGAGGTGCCCTCGCCGACGGCGAGTCGCAAATGGGCGATCTTGCTGGCTGTCGGGGTGGGCACGTTCATGGGTGCACTCGACGGCAGCATCGTCAACACCATCCTGCCGATCGTGCGCCAGGAGTTCAACGCCGGCATCACGACCATCGAGTGGGTGGTGACGATCTACCTGCTGACCGTCGGAGGCCTGCTGCTCACCTTCGGGCGCCTGGGAGATCTGCGCGGCAACAAGCCGGTCTACCTGAGCGGCTTCGGCCTGTTCCTCTTGGGCTCGCTGCTCTGCGGCCGCGCACATAGCACCAGCTGGCTGATCGGGGCTCGCGCCGCACAAGGGCTGGGGGCCGCCATGCTGGCCGCCAACTCGCCCGCCATCCTGACCAAGGGCTTCCCCGCGCAGGAACGCGGGCGGGCGCTTGGCATCCAGTCGATGATGACCTACCTCGGCCTGACCATCGGCCCGTCCCTGGGCGGGTGGCTGGCGGCGAGCTTCGGATGGCGCTCCGTGTTCTACGTCAACGTGCCGGTCGGGCTGCTGGCGCTGCTGCTCGGGGCGGTCTTCATCCCGCGCGAGCCGCCGCCTGAGGTGCGTGAACAATTCGATCTGCCGGGCGCGGCACTCTTCTCGTTGGGTCTGATCGTCCTGCTGTACGCTCTGAGTGTCGGTCCCGCCTGGGGCTGGGGCTCGACGAACATCGTGCTGCTCTTCGCTGGCTCGGCCGTGCTGCTGGGCGCTTTCCTGTGGGCGGAAAGGCGGGCGGCCAGTCCGATGGTGGACCTTTCGCTCTTCCGCCGCCGGACGTTCTCGGTGGCCGCGATCAGCGCTGTGCTGAACTACGTGGCCCTGTTCGGCGTGGTCTTCCTGATGCCCTTCTATCTGATCCAGGGGCGCGGCCTGAGCCCGGCGCAGGCCGGGCTGGTGATGACGGCCTATCCGGCGGTGATGGCGCTGGCAGCGCCGGTCAGCGGCGCGTTGTCGGACCGGATCGGCTCGCGCCTGCTGAGCAGCCTGGGGATGGGACTGATGGGTGTGGGGCTGTTGCTGTTGGCGCGGCTGCAGCCGGACACCGCATTCCTCCGAGTTGCGATCTCGCTTGCTGTCGTTGGGGTGGGGACGGGGATCTTCATCTCACCCAACAGCAGTGCCCTGATGGGGTCCGCCCCGCGCGACCGGCAGGGAATCGCCGCCGGCATCCTGGCCACTGCCCGCAGCACCGGCATGGTGATCGGCGTCGGCGTGGCTGGGGCGATCTTCGCCTCGCTGACTTTGGGCTCGGCGGTATCGCCGCCCGATCCCGCCTGGTTCCAGGCGATCACCGCCGCCTTCTTGGCGATGGCTGGCGTGGCCTTCGCCGGCTGCGCTATCGCCGCCCTGCGCCAAAGCTGATCGCGCACCAGACTAACCGAGAGCATTCCGCCGCCTGCTGATGGCACTGCTGCTGGTCGAAGGCTATTGACGGGGTGGGGGAGGGGTCTCCGGCGGGGGAGACTCGGCCGCTCTGCGGCGCGTGGTTGTCGAGGATGTGCCGGTGGAGACCGGCGCCGGTGCTGGCAAGTGTCCGCGAGCCTGGCAAGGGGCTGGGGGAGGGATTGCCTCTTCTTCCCCAGGGCGCCTGTATCCCTCCTTCCCCATCTACCAGCGGCGATAGAGGTAGTTCTCCGTCCATGCGCACGATACGCCGCCCGGGAGCCGCCTTGCCTCGCGCGGCCACATGATCCCTGCGCCAGCAAGGCCCTGTGCCAGGGCCGGGCGTGTCATTGGCGCGCAACGTGAGCCCATCCGAGTGGTCAAGCGGCGGTCGAAAGAGCGGGTGGAGGTCCTCACCACCCGCCGCTTGCTGGGGGTTCGGGGGATGCAATCCCCCGGACTCCCGCTCCTCCACAGGGTGGAGCGGGAAGTGGTGAGGGGGGAAGCATAGCCCGGCTGCCGGAGCGGGAAGATGGGATGGGAGAACGTCGCCGTGCGCGCGGAATCGACACGCGTCGACCCCGGCGCGCTCCGGATGAAAGAAACCGGGTGTAGGGTGCCGAGCTCGAAGGAGGAGCGTCCTGCCTTGGTTCTCTTCATGGGACCGTGGGGAGGGGGATGACTCCCCTCCCCCATGTCCCCTGGACCCCTGACCCCTCACCCCGTCAAGCGGCGATTGATGTCGTTCAGCGCTTGCAGGTTGAGATCGCCGCGCAGGTGCCGCTCGCGCCAGTGGCGGCCCGTTGGGCAAGCAGATTAGGGAGTCGGTGTGGGCCTGATTGAGGAATTCCGCGGCGGTCGAAGGCGCGAGTGCAGGATCAGACCACCCGCCGCTTGCTGGGGGTTCGGGGGATGCAATCCCCCGGACTCCCGCTCCCCCACGGGGGAGCGGGCAGGGGTGAGGGGGAACAGCCTGGCTCGGGAGCGGGAACAATCAGTAGGGGAAGCGCAGCCCGGCTGGGGAGCGGGAATAATCAGTAGGGGAAGCGCAGCCCGGCTGCGGGAGCGGGGATGGCTGAGGGGGGAAGCACGGCCCGGCTCGGCGAACGGGAACGGGCGAGTGGGCGACCCCTTAGCGCGGGAAATCCGGCGGCGCAAGCCTACTGCCGTCGACCGAATCGGATTGCCATCAGTCGGCACGCGGATGGGGACCTAGGCGGACGTGCCGGCTTCCGTCAGCGCTTGGCCGCTGTGGTAGCTGTCCGACACCAGGGCGCCCACCGTTGCCAGAATCAGGGACAGGAAGCTGAACAGCGCCAGGTAGCCGACGACAGCAGGGTCTTCGATGGCCACCACCAGGCTGGCGAGCGGAATGCCCGGCAGGAGGGCCAGATAGCCAACGACACTTGCCGCAAGCAGGTAGGCCCACAGTCTGGCGAGAACGGGAGGCCGGCTGTCCTGGCCTGGTTGTCTCCAGCGTGTGAGAGGCTTCCGGATCCGGGTGGCGGCACCGCCCACAATCAACCCCATCAGCGGCGGGGCGATGCCCCCACCGACCAGAAGAAGGAGAGTCGAGAGCAAGCATCAGCACGGAGCCAGCATGCTGCCTCCCCAGGAAGGCAACGGACCACACGATGGTTGCCAGGGAGAGAAGCACGGTGAGGATCCCGCTGAGCAGAAGATCCGGGAGCAGGCTCATGGCGGGTTCCCCGGCCATCACCCGCAGGACCTCCGAGTTTGGCCAGGACTCGAACATGACCGCAGGGGGCGCGACGCGGCCCTGCAGGATCTCCCCGATTCCATGTTCGAGTCCGGCGAGCCCAACGATCACGCCGAAGGTAGAAGCCACGGTCTTGGTCGCACTCTGCATCCCCAACTCTCCAGGATATCAACGGATCGACTCGCGTCGCCGCCAAACACGAGAGACTGTCCGGAGCCCCTGCCCAGCCTCGGGCTTGCCGCGGGCCGGTGATGGGGGCAAACACCCCTGGCGGCGGAGCGCCGGGTCAGGCGCTGTCGGCCAGCCGCCTGCGGCGGGAGCGTTCTGCCAGCGAGGCCATGCCGATGCTGAGGAAGAAGAGCACGATCATCGGCCCCATCACCAGGCCCATGTTGATCGGATCGACCGTCGGCGTGATGGCGGCGGACAGCAGGGCGATGCCGACAATGGCAAACCGCCAGCCACGGCGCAAGGCGCCGGCCGTAATTAGGCCGATCATCGCCAGGATGTACATGACCAGCGGCGTCTGAAAGGCAACACCCATCCAGAACATCGTGCCGGTGACGAAGCGCAGGTAGTTAGCGGGGCGCGGGATGGTGGTGATGCCCATGAAACCGAGCAGGAAGGGCAGGGCGGCCGGCAGCATGACGTAGTAGGCAAAGGCCATTCCGATCAGCAGCAGCAGCAGCGAGAGCGGCACGGCGACCAGCACCACGGTGCGCTCGCGCCGAGTCAGCCCCGGGTTGATGAAGGCGAATAGCTCGATGGCGATGTAGGGGAAGGCGATCACCGCCCCGCACAGCAGCGAGACGCGCATGAAGGCGCTGACCGATTCGGTCACCTCGATGGCCTGCAGGGCCTCGATTCCCCCGATCGGCTGGGCCATCCAGTCGACCACCGAGGAGGCGAAGGAAAAGGCGGCCACGGTGGCGAGCAGGAAGACCACCACCGAACGAATCAGGTGACCGCGCAGCGCCGTCAGATGCTCGATGAGCAGGTCGGGCTGGTTGAAGGCTCGGCCGATCGCCTCCGCGGCCGAGGTCTCATCCGGCTCATGCGATAACCAGCGGCGGAAGCGCCGAAACGGGCTGAGCAGCACGCGGAAAGGTGCGGTGATCAGGCGCTTGAGGGTGGCGCCGAGCCTGCGCATGTTTACCGGCTGCTTGGCTGGGCAGGCTTCGACCGGCTCGAACCGGACTGGGCGCTGCTCGACGACTTGCTGGCGGTTTGTGGCTGGGTCTTGCCGTGTCCGCCTTGCGCCTTGCTGTTGGAAGACCGGCTCTTCTTCTTGCGGTGGAAGGCGGCTTGTGCAGCGGCCTTCGACGGTTTGGCGGCAGCGGCATGCGTGGTGGAGTTCGTCTTCGTCGCCTTGGATTTCTTGGCTTTGGTGACGGGTGGCTTGGCGGCGGCTTTCGACGGCTTGGCGGGTGCGGACTTCTTGGTGGAGGGTGGCTCCGTCGCCTTGGATGGTTTGGCGTTCGTGACGGCTGGCTCAGCCGGCTGCGGCGGTGCAATCGTGTTGAACTGCCCGGGCGTATCGTAGGGGGTGACCCAGGGCTGCAGGGCAGGGTTGTCTGCCATGCCCGGCTTGGCCGTTGAGCCGGTGTCGTTTAGGTCCTTGCGCAGCGCTTCCAGTTCCTCCAGCTGCGCCTCGCGCGCCAGGCGGTTGGGCAGAGCTTGCAGCGTTTGCGAGGCCTGCGTCAGAGTGCGCCAGGTCTCGGAGCGGTACATCCGGTTCAGATAGCGCCCGGCCGAGCGGGCGGTCTTGCTCATGTCCTTCGGCCCGATGATGATCAGCGCGATCAGGATCACGAACATCAGCTCGAGCGGGCCGATCCCCAGGACTTCCACCCCTACTCCTGCACCAACAGGCTGATCCGCCGGCGGATCTCATCTTCGTGCTCGGCCAGCGTCCCTAGCACGCCGTTGACGAAGCGCGGTGCGCTGTCGGAGCCGAATAGCTTGGCCAGTTCGACCGCCTCGTTGATGGCGACCTTGAGCGGCGTCTCCCCGGAGAAGGCGAACTCCCAGATCGCCAGGCGCAGGATGTTGCGGTCGATCACGGCCAGTTCATTGACCGGCCATTCTGGCGCTGAGGCGGCGATCAGCCGGTCGAGGCCGGCCGACAGCTGCAGCGTGCCCAGCACCAGCTGACGGAGGAAGGCGACGCCCTCGTCGCCGAGGGCGCTGTTCTCGTCGATGTGCCTGGCGATCACCGCTTCGGCGGAGTGCCCAACGCTGTCGACCTCGTAGAGCGTCTGCAGCGCCAGGGTGCGCGCCTTCCTGCGTTCGCGTTTCATGCCCTGGATCTATTCGTCAGGCGTGCTGAAGTCGATGTCCTGCACGTGCACGTCCACCCGGTCGACCGGCATGCCAACCATCTGCTCGATGGCTTGCGTCACGTCGGCCTGGACTGCACGGCACACCGTGCGCACGTTGGTGTTGGAAGCCAGGATCAGGTGCAGCTCGACGGTGACATGCTGGTCGTGGACTTCGAGAAGGACCCCGACATTGCCCCCCTTGCGCATCACCCGCCCGACTCCTGGCACTGGCGCCAGCGCTACAACGCCTGGCACGCTGAGCGCCGTCAGTCGGGCGATCGTGAACAGCACGCCTGGGGCGATGGTCGTCGCGCCCACCGGTTTGTCGTTGTGCGGCTGCATGGCTTCGGCCATCGCAGTGCTCTCCTTGGGCGAGTGTGACCCCAGCCCTAGAACATCGCCATGCCGCCATCCACCGACAGGATGTGCCCGGTGATGTAGGCGGCGTCTTCGGAGGCCAGAAAGGCCACGGCCTTGGCAATCTCCTCGGCGGTGCCCGTCCGGCCGAGTGGGATGATGCTCAGCGCCGTCTGGCGCGCCGCCTCCGGCACGGTCGACCAGATGTCGGTCTCAATGTAGCCGGCAGCGATCGCGTTCACGGTGATGCTCCGGCCGGCAACCTCGCGGGCGAGGGCCTTGGTGAACCCGATCTGACCGGCCTTGGAGGCGGAATAGTTGGTCTGCCCGGCGTTGCCCATCTGGCCGGCTACCGAGGTGATGTTCACGATCCGGCCATAGCGTTTGCGTAGCATGTGACGAACCGCAGCCCGCGAGCAGTTGAAGGTCGACTTCAGGTTCGTCGACTGGACGATGTCCCAGTCGGCTTCGCTCATGGTCATGATCAGCCCGTCACGGGTGATACCCGCGTTGTTGACCAGGATGTGCAGGTCGCCATAACTCTCGATGGCGAATTTGACCAGGCCCTCCGCCTCACCGAACAGGCTGACGTCCGCCTGGCGGGCGACGGCCTCGCCCCCATGGCCCTGGATGGCGGCGACGACGTCCTCGGCGGCGGGAGCGTTCTGATGGTAGTTCACCACTACCCGGGCGCCACCGGCGGCGAGCTCGAGGGCGCAAGCCCGTCCGATGCCGCGCGATCCGCCCGTGACGACCGCTACCTTGCCCTCGAAGCGCTTCACTCCAAGCCTCCTGGTGGATCGCGGCGCCGCAGCCTGGAATTCTCGCTTGCCGACGCCGCCGGGGCCTAACCGGCGGGATTATACCCCGTAACGCCGGGGACGCCGCCGGTGGCGGCGCGTTGCAGCAGCCGTTCGGGGTGCTCCCGATAGGTGAGCGGATCTTCCATGCCGCGGACTAGCGCCGTCAGCACGTCGCATAGCACGCGGTTGGCCGGCGCAGCCAGGCCAGCGGCCTGCGCCTGGCGCGCCACGGCCCCATTCAGCCACTCGACCTCGCTGCGCCGCCGCGCCAAATCCTGCACGAAGGAAGGCAGTTTGTCTCCTCGGCCCGATGCCACCACCCGGGCGAGCAGCAGGCGCGACAAGGCTGGCGGCCAGCCAACCACCCGGGCCAACCAGGTCGTGGGCACGCCGGGCAGGTCGACCACGGGAATGCGTTTCCTCTCCATCACCCGCACCGTCTCGCGCAGCGCCTCGACCTCCAGCCGGAACAGCCCGGGGTGTGCGTACACCTGCGCCGGGGTCCAATGCACAATGGCCGAGGTGGCGTTCGAGACCAGATTGGTGAGCAGTTTCGACCATTGCATGGCGTCGGCGCGGTCGTAGGCGCGAGGGCTCAGACCCGCCACGTGGAACTCGGTGAGGAGCGCAGGCGTCAGCGGGTGGGCGGCGTGCAGGCCCACGCCGCGCGCCTTCTCGACTTGGATGATGCCTGGGGCAGCAACCTGCACGGCAGTCGTCAGGGTGGCGGCGATCGCCTGCTCGGGGCCGAAGGCCTTTGCCAGTTGCTCGATATTGCCGATCCCGTTCAGCAAGCACACCAGCGGGGGCAGCGGCGCCCTCACACGTTGGAGATCCGCGATGACGGCGTCGAGCGCGTAGGTTTTGACCGTCAACAGGATCGCCTGGGGATCGAAAGCGGCGCAGGCGGAAGGCAGATCGGATTCGAGGCGAAGGGCGGGGAGAGGGGAAGGATGATCCCCCTCGAGAAGGGTGAGCCCGGTTTGGCGCAGGGCGTCGGCCTGCGCCGGCCTGACGACAAACGCAACCGGCTGGCCTGAGAGCGCCAGCCGTCCGCCGAGGTAGCCTCCTACCGCGCCGGCCCCGACCACCAGGTAGCGCATGTCAGCCGTTCGCCGAACCGGCAAAACGCTCGATCAGCGCCTCGAGTTCCTCGTCGGAGTAGAAGTGAATTACCAGGCTGCCGCCCTTGCGCCCCAAGCGCAGACTGACGCGCGTCCCCAGCGCCCGCATCAGCTGCTCTTCCAAAGCCTTTTCCTCCGGCGTGCGCCGCGCGGACCGGGCGCGCCGGCTGCGCTGCCCGAGCAGCCGCTGCACAAGCTCCTCGGTCTGGCGCACGTTCAGGTGTCGCTTGAGGATCGTGCCCAGCGCCGCCGACTGCGCTTCTGCCGTTGGCAAGGCCAGCAGCGCCCGGGCGTGGCCTTCGCTGATCACGCCGTCGATCAGCGCCTGGCGGCAGGCGGGAGGGAGCTTGAGCAGGCGCAGCGTGTTGCTGACCGCCGCCCGGCTCTTGCCGACCCGCTCAGCGATCGCCTCGTGCGACAGGCCGAAGTCCTGTGCAAGCTGACGGTAGCCCTCGGCCGCCTCCAGCGGATTCAGGTCGGCGCGCTGCAGATTCTCGATCAGCGCCAGCTCGAGCTGTTCCTGTGGAGTGACCGAGCGCACCACGGCCGGCACGCTGGCCAGCCCGGCCAGGCGCGAGGCCTCCAGCCGCCGCTCACCGGCGACCAGCTGATACCCCCCCTGAGGGAGGGGCATGACCAGCAGCGGCTGGAGCACGCCATGCTGGCGGATGGAAGCCGCCAGCTCCTGCAGCTCGCCGGCGTCGAAGTGGGTGCGCGGCTGGCGCGGGTTGCGCTGAATGTCGCCGACCGGGATCAGGCGCCCGCCGGAGGAGGGGGCGCGTTCGACCTCGCCCCCGGGGATCAACGCGTCCAGTCCCTTACCCAGCCCGTGCTTGTGTGTCATGCCTATGCTCTCCCACCCGGGTCACCCCAGGCGTGCTCCCATTGGACAATGGTG
Organism: uncultured Chloroflexia bacterium; assembly: GCA_963789825.1. Lineage (GTDB taxonomy): Bacteria > Chloroflexota > Anaerolineae > Anaerolineales > E44-bin32 > PFL42. The sequence goes on along the minus strand of CAWBME010000010.1, from coordinate 18,327 downwards.
CCACCCCGGGCCGACGCCATGCCCGGCAGGTGTCGGAATGCGCCGGGCCCACTTCAAACCCCCTCGCCTTGCGTTACCCCGAGCAAAGCGCGACAGCCGCACCCATGGAATACCGACAGTCGTTAGCGGGAAGTCCCTCGAGTGTGCGGCGAGCTGGCTTGCCTCTTCCCCCAGGCCCCTTGATCTGCTCTCCGGCTTGGCTCCATCTCGTTGCCTCGACTGCAGGACACCCCGCGCAAGCCACGCGGAGAAACGGGCCTTTGAAGGCATCCGGATCAGCCCTGGCTGCCCGCCCCGCGCGCGCCCGCTGCCGGCTGCGGGGTGGCGCGCACGCCGTCGCCCCGCAGCAGCTCGCGCGTCAGTGCCAGATAGGCCTGGCCGCCGACGGACGACGGATCGTAGGCCGAGATCGGCAGGCCGTGGGAGGGCGCTTCGGCAAGGCGCACATTGCGCGGGATGATCGCATGAAACACCTGTCCGGGAAAGTGCTTGCGAACTTCTTCGACGACATCCGCCGACAGGTGCGTCCGCGAGTCGAACATGGTCAACACCAGACCGCGGATCCCCAACTGCGGATACAGCGCGGCGCGCACCTTGGCCAGCGTCTCCATCAACTGCGTGAGGCCCTCCAGCGCAAGATACTCGCACTGCACGGGGATGATCACCCCGCCGCTGGCGCACAGCAAGCCGTTGAGCGTCAGAATGCCGAGCGAAGGCGGGCAATCGATCAGGATGTAGTCAAAGCGCTCGCGGATGGGGGAGAGCGCCTGCTCCAGCCTGCGCTCGCGCTGCGCAACCTCGACCAGTTCGACCTGCGCACCGGCCAGCGCGGGCGAGGAGGGGAGCAGGTGGAGCTGGATCTCCGGGCTGTGCAGCAAGGCCTCCGACGCTGGCGTCAGGCCGAGCAAGACGTCGTACGTGCCGTGCTCGACCGAGCTGTAGTCGATTCCCAGGCAGGAGGTGGCGTTGGCCTGCGGATCGAGATCCACCAGCAGCACGCGCTGCCCAGACTGAGCCAGGTAGGCCGCCAGGCTGATGGCGGTGGTGGTCTTGCCGACGCCGCCCTTCTGGTTGGCCAGGGTATAGATGCGGGTCATGGCGCAGCGGCCTCGAAGGCGGCCAGCTGGCTGGCGGAGGGTACACCGTCCAGACCGACGGCTTCGACGGAGCGGGCGGCGATGGCGGCCGCCCGCCGGGCGGCGGCCAGGGGTGATTCCCGGCGCAGCAAGCCGACGAAGAAGGCCGCGGCGAAGACATCGCCGGCGCCGGTAGGATCGACCTGGCGCGCCTGCGGCGCCTCGAGATGGGCGGACGCGCCCTCGCAGAACAGGTCGGCCCCGGAGGGGCCGGCGGTCAACACCAGGATCGGGACGATTCCGGCCAGCGTGCGTGCGGCCTCGATATCTTGGTCGATATCCTCCCAGCCGAGCACGGCGGCCTGAACGCCGTGCAGCGCCGGGAGCAACCGCTGCCAGGCGTGGGGGGAGACGTGCCCTTCGGCGTCCCAGCGGCGCAGCCACCCTTGCGGCGTGCAGAACAGCCTCGCACTGGGGAATGCCCTCCCGGCGTCGAGCGGGAGCTCGTCGGCGATCGGCGCCAGGTGGACGCAGCCGGCGCCGAGCCAGCCGGGGGGGACGTCACCCGGTGAGAGCGGGCTGGCGGTGGCGATCACCTGCTGCCGGCGCGTGCCTTCCACGTACACGTTCTTGAAGGTAGTCGTCTGCGCGGAGGGCAGGCAGTGCAGCTGCAGGCCGGCGAGCGGCCCGAGAGCAATGTCCGTCCCGGCAGCGGTGACCACGCCGACGCTCATGCCGAGGGCGCGTGCCGTCAACCCGGAGTAGGCAACCGCCCCGCCGAGGCGCGGGCCCTCCGGCGAGAGATCGCGGCTGACATGGCCCAGCAGCAGATATTCGACGTTCTCCGACGATTCCGGGGACGACATTGGGGGGATTATAGCTGAGGCGCCCGCCGAGGAGGCGGGGTTGCAGCGCAGCGTCTCAACTACGCGGGATGATGGTGACCTTGCGCTGATCGGCCTCGCCGGTGCTCTCGGTGGTGACATTCGGGTGATCGCGCAGCTCGATGTGGATGATGCGCCGCTCGTTGGCGGGCATCGGCTCGAGCACCATGGTGCGCCCACGCTCGACCGCCTGGGTGGCCATGTTCTTGGCGAGTTGGCGGAGCTGCTGCTCCCGCCGCGCCCGATACCCCTGCACGTCGATCACCACGGCGATCGAGCGCTGGGTCTCTTTGCTGACGATCAGCCGGGTGATGTACTGCAGGGCGGAGAGCGTCTCGCCCTTTCGGCCGATCAGCTCGCTGAGGTCGCCGCCGCGGATATTGATCAGCAACGGTCGCCGGTCCCTGTCATCGCTGGCCTCGCCCCAGGTGGCATCCACGGCAGCGTCGATCTCCATGCGTTCGAGCAGCAACTCGACGACAACCTGGGTGGTGCTCAGCGCCTCGAGATCGTCCTCGCCGTCGGGCTCGGTCGCCGGACCGAGGGCCACCGGCTTGGCTGCGGCGGCGACGACCACGGGCTTGCCCGCCGTGGCGACGACCACCGGCGGAGCCGGGCTGGGGGCCGAGCCGCGCACGACCAGGCGCACGCGTGCCTGACGGCTGGTGAGGCCAAACACGCCGCGGCTGCCCTCATCCAACACCTGGACATCGAGATCCTCGCGGGGCAGCCCGAGCTGCGCCGCGCCGCGCTCGATGGCTTCCTCGACAGTCGCCGCAATCACTTCCAGGCTGGTCTTCATTTCCGCCATTCTGAACTCCACGGTGGCTGCACCGGACTGAATCTGCTGACGGGCGGAAGTTCGCCCGAATGCCTCGCTGGCCGCTTACTTCCTCGGCGCCGCCAGGGAGAACTTGAACATGTCGCGCCAGTTGACCTTGCCGGTGGCGGCATACTGCACGATGGCCAGGACGTTGGAGGTGATGAAGTACAGCGCCAGGCCGGCCGGGAAGGTGAACGAGAAGTAGCCGAGCAGCAGCGGCATGTAGAGCGTCATCATCTGGGTCATCTGACCGCCCTGGGCGCTCGGGTTGGCCGGGGTGGTCAGCTTGGACTGCATATAGGTGGTGATCACGACCAGGATGGTGAGCACCGGGATGCCGATGGTCGCCGGCAGGAACGGCAGGTACAACCGCTCGGGCTTGGCCAGATCCATCCACAAGAACTGGCTGTTCAGTGGGATCAGCCGGTCCGGGGTTTGAGGATACATGTGGATGGACAGCCCGAGCAGCTGGCCAGGGGTGGAGGCCAGGGTGCGGGTGATGGCGCCGTAGAGCCCGAAGATGATCGGCAGCTGCACCACCGTCGGAAGGCAGCCGCTCATCGGATTGAAGCCGACCTCGCGGTAGAGCTTGAGCTGCTCCTCCTGCAGCTTCTGCTTGTCGTCCTTGTACTTCTTCTGGATTTCCTGCCAGCGCTTGGACTGCTGCATCTCGGTCATTTTCTGCTGGCTTCGCTGCTGCTGCAGGGTGAGCGGGATGGTGACCAGGCGGATCACAACCGTAAACATGATGATGGCCAGGCCGAAGTTCTGGCCCAGCACAGCATAGATCCACAGCATGGCGTTGATCATTGGGTTGAGGATCAGGGTATCCCACATCGTTGGTTACTCGCCTACTTCTGCGGTATGAAGGACCAGATTACCTGGCCGCTTTCCGGATCGAGGGCGCGCAGCAATGTGTCGCCGGTCATCGAGGCGACGATCAGCTTGCCATCCACCAGGATCGGTGTGGAGTTGAGCTCGCCTTCGAATGTCTGCTGCCACACGGGCGAGCCGTCGGCCAGCGAGCGGGCGTAGGCTTGGCCGGCGCGGGTGACGGCGAATACCTGCCCGTCGATGGCCAGCGGCGAAGCGGTGATGCCCCCCTCCAGCTGAACGCGCCAGACATCCCGCCCATCGGCCAGATCCAGGGCAGTGAGCCAGCCCTGATCATCGCCAAAGACCGCCTGGCCTTCGCCGACCAGCGGCGAGTTCCAGATCCATCCTTCGGCCTTATGCGACCACAGATCCTGACCACCATCCTTGGTGAGGGCGCGCATCCCGGTGACGAAGTCGCCAATGAAGAGCCCGTCCTCGGTCAGGGCGGGCGGCCCGGCCATGGCGCCGCCAATGTCGACCTGCCACACCGGCGTCTGTGTCTGCAGATCCAGCGCCAGCAATTCATGCTTCAGGATGGCCTGGTAGGCGATGTCGCCCTCGACGGCCGGCGCCGCCCATAGCTCGTCCTTGGTCTCGTAGGACCAGGCGAGTGCGCCGCTGTCGAGGTTCAGGGCATACAGGGAATTGTCGGAGGAGGGGACCAGCAGCAGATCGCCGTAGATCACCGGGGAGCCGATGATGCGGTCGGTGGCGACGGCCGAGTCCCATACCAGCGTGCCGCGGGCGGCGTCCAGGGCATACACGTGGTTATCGTATGCGCCCACGTACAGCGTGGCGCCATCCTGGCTGAGGGCGGGTGCGGCGAACATCGTCAGCTTCCGATCGGCCTCGGCCGGGAAGCGCCACAGTTCACGGCCGTTGGTGCTGTCGACGGCGTGAACGAAGGAATTGAACGCGACGTAAACCGTCGTGCCGTGCGCCGCCAGCCCCGGCCAGCTGACGCCGGTGAGTACGTTGCCCGTACACCCGGCAAGCGCCAGGGCGGCCAGGAGCAGGGCGGTGGTGAGCAGAAGTCTTGGACGTTCGGCGTGGGTGGATCATTCGGCTCCTAGGGGACGGGATCAAAGCCGCCCTTGCTGAACGGCTGGCAGCGCAGGATGCGCCAGGTGGCCAGCAGGCTCCCCTTGAGCAGGCCGTGCTTGGCCACCGCCTGATAGCCGTAGTGGCTGCAGGTGGGCGTGAAGCGGCAGGTGTCGCCTGGCACCAGGCGCGAGAAAGTCAACTGGTATCCCCGGATCAGGGCCATGCCCGACAGGCGGGGGAGATTGGCCAGCCTGAGCGGGATATCCCGCAGCGATGGTTCGGCGGCGGCCCTATCGATGGGCGTCGCGTCTTCATTCATGGATGGCTCCCGCACGATGCAGCAGGCGCAGCCCGGTCTCGAGCACGGTCGGCCACTCGGCAGCCAGCAGCGGGGCGCGAGCGATCACGACGATATCCCATCCGGGCTCGATCCTCGGCAGCAGCGACTGGACGGCTCCCCGCAGGCGGCGCTTGGCGCGATTGCGTTGGACCGCGCCGCCGACGCCCTTGCCAGCGACGAAGGCAAACCGGGGGTAGGGCAGTTGGCTGGCGCCGGCCACAACCACCATCAGCGGGCTGCCCTGAGAGCGGCCCTGGCGGCGAACTCGGTCGACATCGCTTGCAATGGCCAGCCGATGGATACGCTGCATTCCCCTGGCGAGTTCCGGCCAAACCCCTGCCGCCCGTGCGCCCGGATCAGGCGTTCCAGTTGATCTTCTTCCCGTGGCCGTTGATCGGGTGAGTCAGGCGATAGCGGCCCTTGAGCCGACGGCGCTTCAACACACCCCGTCCGCCGCGGGTGGCCATCCGCGCACGGAAGCCATGCACCCGCGCCCGGTGGCGGATCTTGGGTTGGTAGGTTCGTTTTGGCATGACACTATCCCAGAGACAAGATATCGGCGCCAAGCCGACCGGACGATTATACCCCGCCTTGGCGGGATTGGAGACGGGGGTTTACTGGGGGCTCAGCCCTCCAGCCGCTCGATCTGGGCCCCCAGGCTACGCAGCTTCTCGTCGATGCGCTCATAGCCCCGATCGATCTGGCCGATGTTGCGGATGGTCGAGACGCCGTCGGCGGTCAGCGCCGCCAGCACGAGCGACATGCCCGCCCGGATGTCCGGGCTCTCCAGCTGTTCGCCGATCAGCCGGGTAGGGCCTTCGACGATGCAGCGATGGGGATCGCACAGGATGATCCGCGCCCCCATCGAGACCAGTTTGTCGATGAAGAACATGCGGCTCGGGTACATCCAGTCGTGGAGCAGCACCGTGCCACGCGCCTGGCTGGCGATGACGATGGCGATGCTCACCAGGTCCGTCGGGAATGCCGGCCAGGGCATGACCGAGATCTCCGGGATGTAGCCGCCCAGGTCGGGATAGATCTCGAGCGTCTGCTTCTCGGGCACAATGACGGTCTCGCCGTCTACGTCCCAGTTCACCCCCAGGCGGCCAAGAACCAGGCGGATCATGTCGAGATGCTCGGGGGCGGCCTGGTGGACCCGCACGCTCCCGCCGGTGACCGCGGCGGCGGCAATGTAGCTGACCACTTCGATGTAGTCGGCGCCGATACGGAACTCGCCGCCGTGCAGCCCGTCGACCCCGTTGATGGTCAACGTATTGGAGCCGATGTTGTCGATCTGGCCACCGAGTGCGTTGAGCAGGTGGCACAGGTCCTGGATATGGGGTTCGGAGGCGGCGTTGCGGAGGATGGTCTTGCCGGAGGCCATCACGGCGGCCATGATGGCGTTTTCCGTGGCCGTGACGCTGGCTTCATCGAGCAGGATGTCGGCGCCGTGCAGGCGGCGCGGGGCGCTCACGGTGAACTCGCGGTCGCTGTAGCGGATGTCCGCCCCCAGCTTGCCGAGGGCCAGGAAGTGGGTGTCCACCCGGCGCCGCCCGATCACGTCGCCGCCGGGTGGCGGCAGGTCGATCCCACCGGTGCGGTTGAGCATCGGTCCGGCAAGCAGGATGCTGGCGCGGATGCGACGGCAGATGTCCGGGTCGAGGTCGCCGCGCCGGACCTCGGCGGCATGCACGCGCCAGCTATGGGTGTCGAGCGACTCGATCGTCACCCCCAGGCTTTCGAGCAGCATGCGCATGTTGCGGACGTCGCCGATGTCGGGAACGTTGTGCAGGATCACCGGTTCATCGGTGAGCAGGCAGGCGGAGAGCAGGGGCAGGGCGGCGTTCTTGTTGCCGGTGGCGGTGACTTCACCGTGGAGCGGCTGCCCGCCGGTAATGCGTAGAACTGACATGGCTCATCCTTTGTAACACAGTTGAACCCGGTCGTCCAAGCGCAGGCCGAGCGCCTCTTCAGCGCGTCCGCCATGGACGGCGATCTCGAGCAGCCCGGAGCTGCCGATATAGGCCAGCGCCGCGCCGAGGGGCGCCTCGGCGTAGGTCGCTAACAAGGGGACTTCCGTCTGCCCCCAGGTGACGGAGGCCCCCTGTGCTGGAATGGAGGTCGGCGAGGACTGATTCAGCCAGGGATCAAGCCGCAGGCGCTCGCCCTGGCGGCAGAGTGTGCCGATGCTGGTCACGGCATTGCCAAAATGGTCGAAGTGGATCACTTCGCCCGCAATGCTGGAGCGTTCAGCATTGAGTTCGAGCTGCGGCGCGGGCAGAAGGGTCATGGAGGCGACGCGGTCGCCGAGAGAACTCGAGGGCCTTGCCCGCCGCCAGCCGGCCGGCTGCAACGGCGAACAAATCGCGCCCATGGAACGTTTGGCTGATCGGGTAGGGTGGATCGATCCGCTCGGGGTCGATTTCGATGATGTGCTGTGGAGGGCTTGCCAGGGCGAGGTAGCCGAACAGCCCGTTGTCCGGGCCGACCGCCAGCCAATGATCCCAGGCGATGGCGATCGGTCGCCGGGCCGAGCCGACGCCAGGGTCGACCACCGCCAGCAGGATGCTGCCCTGGGGCAAGTAAGGGGCCGACTGCCAGGCGGCCAGGGCGGCCTGGCGCACGGCGCCGGGGGCGACGGCATGCGTCAGGTCGACCCAGCGCGTCGATGGGGCGATCCCCAGGACGACGGCTTTGAGAATGCCGGCGTAGGGATCGCGATCCCCGAAGTCTGTCAGGCAGGCAACCAGGGAGCTGCTCATTCGCTTCTGTGGCTGATTGTATAAGGAAGGCGCGAATGGCGGGCTCGGTGCGGCCCACCTTGAGGAGGCTCCACACCACGTGCGTGGTAACATTAAGGATTGTGGACCCCGCCGAAAGCCGGCCGAAGCCGGCCCCGATCAGCGTGTTCAAGGCTCTCTCCACCGGTTTCGACCGGGTGACTGCCCGGCCGCTGTTGCTGCTCCCGCCGCTGTTGCTCGACCTGCTGCTGTGGCTCGGGCCGCGGCTCGGCATCCGGCGCATGATCGAGGTCTGGAGCGAACAGGTGTTCGACCCGGCCACGGTCGACCCGATGCTCTCGGAGCAGGCGCAGGCGGTGCAAGCGATGACGGCCGAACTCGCCATCCGCTTCAGCCTGATGATCGGGCTCAGCCCGGCGCCGGGTGGTGTGCCGAGCCTGATGGCAGCACGGCTGCCGCTGAACTCACCGGTGGGAGGGGCGCTCCCGGTTCAGGTGGAGGATCCGCTGGCGGCGCTGGGGATGTGGCTGGCGTTCATCGTGCTGGGGTTGGGGATCGGCGCGGCGTTCAACCGGCTGGTAGCCAGCCAGGTGGCTCAGCCGCAGATCACCGCCCCGCTCGGCCGGATCTGGCTGAGGTTCATCTGGATGACGGCCGCGTTGTATCTGGGGATCGTCGGCGTCGGCTTGGTTCTGCTCCTGGTGGCGGCGGTTGCCGCGCTCGATCACGCCGATGCTATCCTTCTTCCTGGTGATGGGCGGCATGGGCCTGCTCTTCTGGTTGGCGGTGTACCTCGCCTTCACGCCGCATGGGATCGTGCGCTACGGCTTCGGCCTGGTGCGAGCGATGGCCGAAAGCATGCTGGTGGTCCGTTTCAACCTGCTGGCGGCGCTGGGCTTCCTGGCCGTCAGCTCCTTGATCGGCTCGGCGGCGAACCTGGTATGGGCGATGCCGCGCGAGGATTCATGGCTTACCATGCTGGCTGTGGTGGGGCACGCTTTCGTCAGCGCCATGCTGCTGACCGGGAGCTATGCCTTCTACCAGAGCCGGCATGACTGGATGACATCGATGCGCCCGAGCGGGCGACCCGGTGCATCCGAAGTGGGATGAGGTAGCCCGTGGCAAAGAACCTGGACAAGGTCAGCAGTTACGCCGCCAAAGACATCCAGGTGCTGGAGGGCCTGGAGGCTGTACGCCGGCGCCCCGGCATGTATGTCGGCGGGACGGACGTCAAGGCGCTGCACCATCTGGTGTACGAGGTGGTCGACAACTCGATCGACGAGGCGCTGGCGAGCGCCTGCGACCGGATCGACGTGGTGATCCACCCGGACAGTTCGGTGACCGTGATCGACAATGGGCGCGGCATTCCGGTGGACTTGCACCCGGAGAAGAAGAAGCCGGCGCTCGAAATCGTCATGACGGTGCTGCACGCTGGCGGCAAGTTCGGCGGCGGCGGGTACAGGGTCTCCGGTGGCTTGCACGGCGTGGGTGTCTCGGCGGTGAACGCGCTCTCCGAGTGGTGCGAGGCTGAGGTTCGGCGCGACGGCCAGATCCACATCCAGCGCTACGAGCGCGGCGCCCCGACCGGCCCCGTGAAGGCGGTCGGCAAGACGGCCAAGGGCGAGACCGGGACCAAGATCACCTTCAAGTTCGACCGGCAGATCTTCAAGGACGATTCGGATTACCGATTCGAGACGCTGGTACAGCGCTTCCGCGAGATGGCCTTCGTCACGCGTGGCGTGACGATCTACCTGCTTGACGAACGGGACGGGCGCGAGATGACCTTCCACTTCGAGGGCGGGATCACCTCCTTCGTCCGCTACCTGAACCGCAACCGCGAGGTGCTGCACCCGGTGGTGTTTGCCGACAAAGAGGTCGATGGAACCGGCATCGAGGTGGCGCTGCAGTTCACCGACGCCTATTCCGAGTCGGTGTATTCGTTCGCCAACACGATCAACACGGTGGATGGCGGCACGCATCTGACCGGCTTGCGGGCGGCGATCACGCGCATCATCAATGACTATGCGCGCAAGGCCAGCCTGCTCAAAGAAGCCGACTCCAACTTCTCCGGCGATGACACACGTGAGGGTCTGACGGCGATCGTCTCGGTGAAGCACCGCGATCCACAGTTCGAGAGCCAGACCAAAGTCAAGCTGATGAACGCCGAGGTGCAGACCCAGGTGCAGCAGGTGCTGGGCGAGGTGTTCAGCGAGTTCCTCGAGCAGAACCCGAGGGCGGGCAAGGCGATCGTGCAGAAGTGCCTGACCTCGGCGCGTGCACGCGACGCGGCGCGCAAGGCGCGCGATCTGGTGATCCGCAAGAGCGCGCTGGAGAGCCTGACGCTGCCGGGCAAGCTGGCCGACTGCTCGGAGCGCGATCCAAACCGCTGCGAGCTATACATCGTCGAGGGCGACTCGGCCGGTGGCTCGGCCAAGCAAGGCCGGGACCGGCACTTCCAGGCGATCCTGCCCCTGCGCGGCAAGATCCTGAACACCGAGCGGGCGCGGCTGGACAAGATCCTCTCGAACAACGAGGTCAAGGCGTTGATCTCTGCGCTGGGGACGGGGATCGGCGAAGGCTACGATCTGGCGGGGCTGCGCTATGGCCGGGTGATCATCATGACCGACGCCGATGTGGATGGCAGTCACATCCGCACCCTGCTGTTGACCTTCTTCTTCCGCTACATGCCAGAACTAGTGGAGAACGGCCATCTGTACATTGCCCAGCCGCCGTTGTACCGGTTGTCGTACAAGAGCAAGGTAGTCTATGCCTACAGTGAAGCCGAGCGCGAGAAAGTGCTGAAGGGCTTTGATGGCGGCGGCGAGAAGGCCTCGCAGCAGCGCTACAAGGGCCTGGGGGAGATGAACCCGGTGCAGTTGTGGGAGACGACCATGGATCCTTCCAAGCGTACGCTACTGCAGGTGACGATCGAAGACGCGGCGGCGGCCGACCGGACGTTTGACATGCTGATGGGCGAGGCGGTGCCGCCACGGCGGCGGTTCATCCAGACCCATGCGCGAGACGTGCGCAACCTGGACATCTAGACCGGCGTCGTTCCGGGATGCAGCGGGGCCTGGGGTTCACCCAGGCCCCGTGTGATTCTGGTCAGGCGGGCTGCGAGGGCGAGGCTTGCTCCGGCTCGGTCAGCGCCTGAGTGGCCGAGGAGGGGACTCTGGGCCGAGCCGTGAGCAGGTGGAGGGGCGGAGGATCGAGTGGGCTGCGAACGGCGAGACCGCCGCGCTGCAGCACGTGGGTGTAGATCATGGTGGTCTTGACGTCTTTGTGGCCGAGCAGTTCCTGGACGGTGCGGATGTCGTAGCCGTTCTCGAGGAGGTGGGTGGCGAAGGAGTGGCGCAGCGTGTGGCAGCTGACGCGTTTGGTGATCCCGAGCCGGCGGGCTGCGCGGGGGATGGCGCGCTGGAGCCCGGCCGGGCCGAGGTGGTGGCGGTGGATGCGCCCGGTGCGCGGGTCGCGCGAGGGAGCGCGTGCCGGGAAGACGTACTGCCAGCTCCAGTCGAAGGGGGCATTGGGATACTTGGTTTCGAGGGCGGTAGGCAGGGCGACGGCTCCCAGCCCGAGCTCGAGGTCGTGCTGGTGCAGTTGGTAGACGCGCTGCAGGTGATCGGCGAGGCTGGGCAGAAGCGACTCGGGGAGCATGGTGAGGCGGTCCTTGAGCCACTTTCCATCGCGCACCGTGAGCTGGAGCAGGTCGAAGTCGAGGTCCTTGACACGCAAGCGCAGGCACTCCATCAGGCGCAGGCCGCTGCCGTAGAGCACGCGGGCGGCGAGTTGATGGGTACCGGTGAGCGTGTTGAGAAGTGCGTGGACCTCGTCGCGGCGAGAGGACCACGGGCACGCGGTGGGTTCGTCGGGCGCGCAGGTTATGGAGGGGGAGCTCGATTTCCGTGCCGAGCACTTGGCGGTAGAGGAAGAGCAGGGCAGAGAGCGCCTGGTTCTGGGTGGGGGCGGCGACGTGGGCGTCGATGGCCAGGTGGGTAAGGAAGGCCTCGATCTCGGGGGCGGCCATGTCGCGTGGGTGGCGCTTGTCATGGAAGAGGATGAAGCGGCGGATCCAGGTGAGGTAGGCACGTTCCGTGCGCAGCGAGTAGTGCTGGCGGCGCATGATCAGGCGGGTGTGGTCGAGCAAGCGCGGGGTGGGCCTGAGCATGGAATCCCCCTGGGGTTGCTAGCCGGCCGCAAAGCCGCTATGCTGTCAGGCAGGGGGCGCCGCTGGGGTTGGTGGGAGTGCGTGGCGAGGGCGGAGCGTGGCTGGGAGCGTGGCGGCGGCCGGGCCGATTCGCGGGCCCATTCGTCCAGATATCACCCCCTGCTGGACCCACTATACGACCCTTCGGAGGCGCTTTCATTCCCCCCGGAGGGGGATATTCAGAATTCTATAGTTAGGCGCCCTCATTCGCAGGGGGACACTTCATGTCGGAAGGGGCTTATACCCTGCGGACTCCCACGAAGCCTTGCGGCGTGGGGGTAGTGCTCTTGTCCTTCCCCCATGTGCCCAACCGCATCACACTGGCCGGCATCCACACTCTAGACCAACAGAACCATCATTGTGGAGCAGGAAAGTACCCTTGCGGTAGTACTCCACCATGAAGACAAGGTGTTGGAGGAAGCCCAAATGAGATCTATGTACGATCACATAAGGCCCGCAATCGTAGGCGGTCTACTCGTGGGTTTCATTGCGACAAGCTGTACGCCACCATCTACTCAAGAGGCTGAACGGAATCCCACCATAGCTGCTGCGACCTCACCGACAACGCCTGCAGGAGTCGCTTCAGTTGCGTCTTCAACTCCATTACCTCTTGCTGATGCGCCAACTCCGGTTTCGCTTCCTCTGAGAGCCTTCACGAAACGATGCCTAGACGTGGAGACTTCGACCACCAAAGGCGCTCTTGCAGAAGGAACGATCTTCTTGGAGGAGGATGGCTCAGATGCAATTCTACTTCTTACAGGCATGGATGAACAACCCGTCTTGCTAGGTGGAGTTCCAGCGGGTTTTCCAGAAGGCGTGTCCCAAGATTGGGCCTGGATGACCTATCAGACATATGACTCGGGGACTGGCATAATCGCATCAAGTGGTGAACTTGCAACAACACCCCGCAGGAATGATCGATGGGGTAGCCTGCAAGGCTGGCTTGATTCTGAGAAGGTTATCTTCGAGGGGCAACCCCCCGAGTCCGAGGTGCTATACATCTATAATCCGTTCACCGAGCAAGAAGAAGTATTCGCTCCCAATATCACTGATCGCTACGAATACGACAGGGAGTGGTCCGGCTGGCACGTATGGAAGTTCGTTCCCGACCCAACTCTGACCCGACTGGCATACGTTCGGGCTTTGGGAAGAGCAGAGAAGCAATACAGACCTGAACTGGTATTGATCAATTTGGAGAATGGTGAGACATTGTGGGAATTGGAGCGGTTCTCGCCTGGTAATAGCCATATGCCAGTGTGGTCTCCTGACGGAGGCCAACTAGCCGTAGTCTCTGATGACTATCAGAGCGCAGAAGACACGTATCGATGGGAAGTCTTCACTGTAGATCGAGAGGGGGAGAGTACCCCGTGGATTGACATCAGCGTCAAACCCGGAGGTCTGTTTTGGCGTCTAGGCGAGGAAACCGCATGGTCACCCAATGGACGATATGTAGCCTTCTATGGTGACAGCCTCTACATCCTAGACACAGCGTCACGTCAGGCTATCGATTTCTGTATTCCTTACGCAACGCAAGTGGAAAGCCTCATATATCCTAGAAACACAATCATATGGTCGCCGGACAGTCGTCAAGTGATCTTTCAGCCGGGCGATTCTCCAGCCATTGTGATCGATATTGAAGACAACCGCGCGATCCAATTGGTGGATGATATTGCTTTGCGGCCGGTTGGATGGATAAGTTCTCCTTGAAAAAGGAGACGCAGCTGACGTGGTATCAATGGATTGGCGACGGAAGCGCGGATGAACGGCCTCCCTCCAATGGTCATCCACGCTTGCTTGGCGCGGGGCATCGAATTCGTGTCGGCACTCAATCTCGCCGGCAACGGGTCGCGTACAGCACCTACCTTGGCGGTGAGGCTGATGACCGGGTTCGGCAGATTGTCAGTTGAGCGAATGGGACGCACCCACGTTGCCGGAGAGACTCAGTCATCCACCTTCCCAAAGGCGAATGCGTTGTCTTCAGGCTATCGTGCAGTCTGGGGCGCTGCCTTGGTGCCATTGATCAGTGGCTCTCCCCCGCCACAATAGGAGGGGAGGGTCATCGACCATCTCTACGACCCGCTGCATCGCATGGAGGAAGCCAACTACGATTGTGGCACCTGTTTCCACCGCACTCAGGATGCTGCTGGAACCCGCCAGGCCGAAGTCACCGAGGCTGGCCAAACCAACTGTGACTTTGACGACGGTAGCCAGCTGATATCCGTCGGTGCCACAACCCTGACCTGGGACAACAAAGGCAACCTGCTCTCTGACGGGACCTCGCTCTACACCTACGACAAGGCCAACCGGCTTGCTACCGTCGTCCAAGCAGGCACGACCTACAGCTTCACGTACTCCGGCCTGGGCGACCGGGTTCGCCAGACCATCGCAGGCGCCCCGACCAACTACACCCTCGACCTGGCTTCGGGCCTGACCCAGGTCCTGGCTGACGGGACGAATGCCTATCTGTATGGTATCGGCAGGATCGGGCAGGAGCAGCCGGCGGGGATTCGCGACCAGGACCTCATGCCCGAGCTGCTCGAGCAGGCGGCTGGCCCAACGCGAGTGAGTGCCGGCCTCCATAGCCACCCGACAGGGTGGCAGGCTGGCGAACTTGCGCCGGAAGGCAGGCTCAGCGGTGGGGATGCGGGCCTCTTCGATGAGTTCGCCTCCCTGATCAAGCATGAAGACGTTGGAGCGCTTGTCACCCAGGTCCAATCCGACGAAAGCCGTGCTATTCTTGATCATGGCCGGTTCCTCCTTCTTGCACCTTTGAGTGCGCTCAGGTTGTGCTCATCGTACCTGATGAAGCACGTTGATCGAGGGACCGGCCTTCTCATTCCAATCTTAGCTCGAGGCCGTTGGGCTACCCGAAGTGACGCCGATGCCAAGCTTCACCAACGTCCTATGCGTGGCTTCCCTTGTTGCCATATTGGCGGCCTGCCGCGGCGAGGCGCCGACGCCTAGTCTACTCAGCCCAACGCCTACTGCCCGCCGCTCGCCGAACCCCACTGCCACAAGAACAACTGTACACGCAAGCCCCACACTGCTGCATGCGCAACCACCACAACCCCAGCCAACGACGCCATTCCTCACACCACCCCCTTCAGGCCTTGCCTACTGCCTAGACAGGCGGACGCCTGGAATGAGATTGCAGCTCATTGGCGGCGATGGCGCGGCGACTGAGGTGTCACCCTTCTGCACCATCCAGCTCTCTTCTGATCGCTCAAGGGCTTTCTTCCCCCGTTCCCATGACATCTCCATCGTCGATTTCTCAACAGGCACCGTCACCTCCTACGTTGACTCGGACTACGGCCATGCCTGCGCGTGGTCACCGTCGGAGGAGGGAATCCTCTTCAGCCAATCAGAGGATCGATTCACACCTGACATATGGTCTTTGGATCTCGCCTCCGGACGACTGCACAATCTCACCAATACACCCTCGCGAGTTGAGAACTGCCCCGCCTATTGGCCATCAGAGGATGTGTACTTGTTTGGATCCCACGATCGCGATCCGACAGGCATCTTCCACCACTCTAGCGGCTTCCCTACAACAATGTCCCTTGACGGCTCCCGATACACGGTGTTGACTGAGAACCTGAGAATTCGCCAGCCTCGACATATCTCCTTGCGGAGACGCGGTAGCCTTCCTTGGCGGAGCGCTCGCTACTAGCGTAGCCGACCTAGCCAACGCAGAGGACTGGTCCCCCTTGCTGCGCGACATCGGGAGTGGCCTGCTTGAATCCTCATGGTCTCCCGATTGCTCCCGCATCGGGTGGAGCGCCCTCCTTCAGGAGGGGGCCGGCATCGTCGTGCAGGAAGTCGCGACGGGTCAAGTACAGACGTACCATCAGCACTCCTCCGGCTATGGCGAGGGTTGGCCACCGGGGCCAGTTTGGAGTCCTGATGGAAGGAGCATCGCGTCCTTCACCTACGAGGACGACGCAGGCGGGCAAGACCTATGGATTGGATCTCTCGATGGTGGGTACGAGCTCCTGGTTCCTTACGTCCTGGATTTCGCATGGTCGCCCGATAGCTCATCCTACGCATACACTACCTACGCTCCCAACTCAGGGGAAACTTGGACATGGCTCTACACGGTCGCGGATGGCAACTCCAGCCTACTGGACCTACCGAGTGGCTCCGTTGTCGCCTACTGGTTCGATCCCACAACAATCTCGCATTGGAAGCCACTGCGTGGCCCGTCGGGCGGGTAGCCGGCCCTGCTTCGGCGCCGCGCAGCTCAGACAAGGTCCCGACACGCGGCTCGAAGATCACACGCCACTGGAATCACCGAACCACTCGTCTGCACTTTCGGCCAGGTTATGCTTTATTTCCGCACTTTCGGCCAAGTTATGCTTTACGCGCAGCGACTGAAGGGCTATTCGGGATGTGACCTTGTGCGGGCGATCGCGATCAAGCGGCCACATTATGCAAAAAACCCCTGCAAGTTATGCTTTAAGCGACACTTTGTGACTACAAGCATAATTCGGCCCGGAACGGCCAGATTATGCCTGTAATTACTCACGGCTGAATTATGCTTGCAACCGGGTCCTCGACGCCTGGTTGCGTTACTGTCCTCCGCCCAATCAACGTGCTGGGCGACGGTTTTCAGCCCTCATATACCCTTCCTGTTGCGACAAGCATGATGTGGCCGGAACCGCCAGAACATGCTTCTCTCCCCTTTCGGCCAAGTCATGGTCTACCAGGGTGCACAACGGTGACCCGGGCACGCTACCATCCCCACCAAACCCGTCTCCAGTCAGTCGGCCGTTCTCTTGCTTCAGAGCCTTCAACTGCTGGGCTTGCTCCGTGCGCAATCCGCCGTGCTCCTTGCGCCACCGATAGTACGTCTGCCCCCTGATGGCCAACGCGCGTGCGGCCTGGCCAACCGATCTGCCTCTTGCCCCGCGCACCTGGCGCGGTGGCTGAACCTCGGCCTCCCGCAGCTTGCTGATGATCTCTTCCGGGGTATAGCGCCTTCTGGGCATGTTGTTCTGCCTCCCGTTGTCCCATTAGGCTTGGCCCAGCCACCTCTCTCACACAGACTGGAGCAGTTCCTGGGGGGCAGGTCACCCACGCGCTACTTCAGCGGCACTCGGACTGACATAGAACCTGGTACAAAGAATGGGAGCTGGTCAGTACATCGATCGACATTCCCGTCGGCACAGCATTCCAGTATCGCAGTGCGTCCGAAGAAGAAGTGAAGTCCATTGGTATCGCCCTGCCACCCTGGCCGGGTGACGCGGAGACCAAGTACGTGGATGGGATATGGCAGGCAACGCTTGACACGCAACTGACCCCGTGACCGTCGAGGCCGTGGAAGTGCGTCTTGACTTGGAGCACCGACTTGTCTCATCGTTGCTGACACGGTGCGATTTCGCATGAACCGAAGGAGTTTGCGAATGAATACCTTAAGAACCGATGAAATCCGTTCCTATCTCGATTGGGCCCTTAAAGGCCGTTCCGCCTGGTGGCTGTATCTAGTTGGCCTCATTCTGTTTCAGATATTCCTTACCGCCGGAAGTGCTTTCTTTGTAATACTGCTGATTATCCTGGTTCCCTCACTAGCCAGCGGCTCGGTTGTTGGCTCGGTGGCGATGACTACGCTCGGATTCCTGCCCGCCTTCCACGCCGATACCTTTCTTCACATGGCTGTTGCATAGACGTCCGTGGTGGAGCGTCGCCCTACCCCAACTCAAGCTGGATGGATGGATGCTCGGCATCGGCCTTCTGTTCGGGTTGTTGGTCAACCTGGTTGTCTATATGGCCGGTGGTTTGTTCGCCGGCAGTCAGATCTCCTTTGTGGCGCCTGATCTTTCAACTTATCTGCCCCTACTCATCGTTGGCGCGATCACGATCTTCATCCAGGTTACCGCCGAAGAACTGCTCTATCGTGGTTACACTATGCAGTTCATGCGACGGTTGACCGCCAATCCGGTGCTGATCGTCGGAGTGTCGGGACTGGCGTTTGCCGCCATCCACTTCGGCAATGTTGTTCTCAATGGAATGCCCCGGTACGGGGTTCTGATTTACCTGTTTGATGGATTGGTATACGGGTGGCTCGCCTGGCGCTCCCGGTCCTTGTGGATGCCGATCGGGTTTCACTTGGCAAACAACTTTGCTCTTGTTGTTTTGGTTAACGAGAGAGCCAACACCGATCTCTTGCAGGGGAACCCACTCATCGTCGTTGACAAACTGCCGTCATTCAATTTCATGTTGGCCGCTTCAAGCGTAGTGTATCTGCTGGTGGTCGTTGTCATCAACTGGTTGATCTCCCGCCGGGAGAAAGCCCAACACCCCAATAGGTGAGCCATCAAGTCGTTCGAGAAGAGACCT
>CAWBME010000009.1:0-67357 GCA_963789825.1 uncultured Chloroflexia bacterium | reverse complement strand
GCCGGCCAAGCGACCGGCAGTGATCCTGCCCCGCAGGTGGCGAGGCAGGTCATGTACAATCGAAGAGCAGCCCCGGCGGGCGACGGCCCGGGCGAGGAGAGCGCATGGTCAATCCGCGGGCGACCTACGATCGGGAGTTCTCCGAGATCCAGGAGGACATCATCCGCCTCGGCAGCCTGGTCGAACAGGCGATCGACCGCTCGATCGAGTGCCTGGACAAGCGCGACCAGGGGCTGGCCCACCAGATCATCGCCGAGGATGAGGTGATCAATGACATGCGCTTCCAGCTGGAAGAGGAATGTCTGCGGCTGATCGCCCGCCAGCAACCCGCGGCTGGTGACCTGCGCGCCGTGCTCTCGGCGCTGAGCATCGTGCCCGAGATGGAGCGCATGGCGGACCACGCATCGGGGATCGCCAAGACGGTGCTGCGCATGGGCGATGAGCCGCTGGTCACACCGCTGATTGACATCCCGCGCATGGCGCTGACCGTGCGCGAGATGCTGCGCGATTCGCTGAAGGCCTTCGTGCAGCGGGACGCCGAGGCCGCCAAGGCGATCGCCCTGCGGGACAACGAGGTCGACCTGCTGTACAAGGCGGTCTTCGACGAGCTGATCGGGATCATGGCCCGCGACCCGAACACCGCCACACGCGCCACCTACCTGTTGTGGTGCGGGCACAACCTGGAGCGCATCGGCGACCGGGTCACCAATATCGCCGAGCGCATCGTCTTCATGACCACGGGGAACATGAAGGAACTCAACCGCTAGAAGCTGACATTCCGCGCTCCGCCCAGGCGCGGCGAGTGGGATATAATCGGGACACAACTGAATAACCAAGCCTTCGGGGCAGGGTGAGGGCCAGCGGCCCAATTCCCGATCGGCGGTATAGCCCGCAAGCGCTCAGGCGCACGACCCGGTGCCACCTGCACGGCAGCCAACGCAGTGCGGTGCAAGTGAACTCCGGGGCCGACGGTACAGTCCGGATGAGAGAAGGCATGGGGCGGGTCGACCAGTTCGACACGCCCTGAGTCGGCACCCCGAAGCGTTCGTCTTCGGGGCTTGCTTTTCCACTGGCTGGAGAAGCTGCATGCCGCCCCCTGCCCTGAGCGCGCCTGGCTCAGGGCGGCTTGGTTCCGGGTGGGCATCGATTGTGAGCAGCTCGCTGGACAACCCTGCAACGCCTTCGATCCAACGCCGGCGGCCGAGGCGGCTGGCCTGGCTGGCGCCAGCCTCGCTGGCGGTGGGGCTGCTGGCTTGGGAAGCGCTCTCCCGGCTGGCGGGCTTGCCGTCCTTCATCCTGCCTCCGCCGTCTGCGGTTGGGCGTCGGTTCCTCGAGCTAGCCAGCGATGGCAGCCTGTGGCGGCATACGCTGGTCACCCTGCTGGAGATTCTCGCCGGGCTGGCGGTGGGGGTGACGGTGGCCTTCGTGCTGGGCTACCTCGTGGCGAAATCCCGCTCGCTGGAGCGCGTGTTGGAGCCCTACATCGTCGCCTCGCAGTCGATCCCAGTGGTGGCGATCGCGCCGCTGCTGATCATCTGGTTCGGCGCCGGGACCCTGTCCAAGGTGATGATCTCGGCGCTGATCGTATTCTTCCCGGTGCTGGTCAACACCGTGGTCGGTGTGCGCTCGGTGCCCGCGGACCTGCACGACCTGATGCGTTCGCTGCGCGCCACGCGCTGGCAGATCTTTGCCAAGCTGGATGTCCCCGCCTCGCTGCCGGTGCTCTTTGGCGGCTTGAAGATCGGCGCCACACTGGCCGTGATCGGGGCGGTGGTGGGCGAGTTCGTCGCCGCCGACCAGGGGCTGGGATTCCTGATCACGCTCAACCGTGGGTTGTATGACACCGCCGGCGTGTTCGTGGCGGTATTTCTGTTGATCGGCCTGGCGATGCTGATGTACAGCGCGGTCTCTTACGTGGAGCGCCGCACGCTACGCTGGCGCAATGGACTGGAGGCATGATGCTGCATTCACCTTTGCCGCGTGCCGTGGCGGGGTTGGTCGGGCTCCTGGCGCTGGCTGCCCTGAGCGGCGCCTGCTCCCCGCCGCCCCCGCCGGAAGCGCCCCGGCCCATCCGGCTCCCGATGGGCTACATCCCGAATGTGCAGTACGCGCCGTTCTACGTGGCCCTAGACAAGGGCTACTTCCTCGAGGAAGGGATCGACCTCGAGTTCGACTATGCCTTCGAAACCGACGGCGTGGCCCTGGTCGGCGCCGGGGAACTTCCTTTCTCGCTGGCCTCGGGCGAGCAGGTGCTGCTGGCGCGCGCCCAGGGTCTTCCGGTGACCTATGTCTATGCCTGGTGGCAGGACTACCCGGTGGCGGTGGCTGCGCCGGTCGAGAGCGGGATCACCACCCCGGCGGATCTGGTCGGGAAACGGATCGGTATTCCGGTGCTGGGAGGCGCCTCCTTCATCGGCTACCAAGCGCTGATGCGGGCGGCCGGTGTCTCCCCCGAAGCGGCGGATCTGGAGGTGATCGGTTTCAACCAGGTGGAAGCGCTGCTGGCTGGTCAGACCGATGCCGTGGTTGTGTACGCCAACAACGAACCGATCCAGCTCGAGCACCTGGGCATGCCGGTGAACGTGGTGCGCGTGGCGGATTACGTCACGCTGTCGTCGAATGGCTTGATCAGCAATGAGATGACCTTGGACTCGGATCCCGAGCTGGTGCGAGGCATGCTGCGCGCTCTGGCGCGCGGCGTCGAGGACGTAGTGGATGATCCCGAGGCGGCCTACGAGATCTGCAAGCGGTACATCGAGGGCCTGGAGGATGCCGATCAGGCAGTGCAGCGCCAAGTGCTGGACGCCAGCATCGAGTTCTGGCGGAGCGAGCGCGCCGGCTGGTCTGACCCGCAAGCCTGGGAGAACATGCATGACGTGCTGCTGCAGACCGGGCTGTTGAAGGCGCCGGTCGCTCTGGAAGAGGCCTACTCCAACGACTTTCTGCCATGAGCACCGAGCACGCCACCCCGCTGCTGCAGGCGCAAGACCTGGGAATGACCTTCGCCAATGAGAACGGCGGGCTGCGCGTGCTGGAGAAGGTGTCGTTCTCCGTTGAGCCCAAGCAGTTCGCCTGCGTGGTGGGGCCCTCCGGCTGCGGCAAGACGACGCTGCTGCGGCTGCTGGCGGGTCTGCTCCGCCCGACGGAGGGAAGCGTCCTCTTCGAGGGGGAGCCGCTTCTTCACCCGCGGCGCCGCTTCGGTTTTCTCTTCCAGCAGGCCAACCTGATGCCGTGGCGGACGGTGCTGGGGAATGTCCTGCTCCCGCTCGAACTGGCCGGCGTGCCGCTCGAGGTGCGCACCGAACGCGCCGGCGAGTTGATCGAGCTGGTCGGGCTGGAGGGCTTTGAGACGGCGCTGCCGCGCGATCTGTCCGGCGGCATGGCGCAGCGGGTGGCGATTGCCCGGGCGCTCGCCCACCAGCCGGATGTGCTCCTGCTGGATGAGCCCTTCGGGGCGTTGGATGCGCTGACTCGCGAGCGGATGGCGCTCGAGTTGCTGCGCATCTGGGAGGCTCGCACGGTGACCGTGATCCTGGTGACGCACTCGATCTCGGAAGCGGTGTTGCTGAGCGACCGGGTGCTGGTGCTCAGCCGCCGGCCAGGCAGGCTGGTGCTCGATCTGCCCATCGGCCTGCCGCGGCCCCGCTCGCTGGCCGTCGCTCACACGCCCCCTTTCGGGGAGCTGGCCGCACGGGTGAGGTCGGCGATCGAGGCCGGCTCCCAATAGCCCCCGCATCACAGCCTGGCCGAGTTGCCCCATCTCGCTGAAGCAGCCTCGACTCGCTCTGCCTTCCGGAGCTGTTCGCCAACGCAGCGCACGCCGATTGAAGCTTGCCTCACCTACCGGCCCCACCCGTGCAGCTGTGCTTGCCCGCAACGCCGGGCCCGCTCGACTTGCAGGAGCACGCATGCGCAGGAGGAGCCCTGCCGACGGCGTAGCGAAGAGCAGCCTGCCGGGCTCACACCGGGATGTGTGGCGTGATCCCTCGCGGACGCCAGTCGTCCTGGCTGAGGCGGCGGTGGCTGAGCCCACTCTCGGGGGGTGGGTAGGCAAAGGGGGTTCGGGCATCGCCCGAACCCCCGGATCCTCTTGCGCTGAGCGGGCAGCCGCTCGGTGTTGCCGCTGCTCCCGCCGGCGTCTTGCCTCGGCTAGGCGGCCGGCGGCTGCTGGCGGCGGGCGCGGCGCCGGCGGCGGATGGCCCGCACGATCAGGTACACCGGCAGGACGAAGATCAGCCCGAGCACCAGCACGATCGGCAGGATGTAGATCGCCAGCCAGATGACCGCCCGGACGATGCCCTTGACGGCGTCCAGCAGGGCCGACAAGCGCCCGGTTGAAGGTCTCGAGGATTCGCCAGCCGCCGGACTCGATCGGCTGGGTGGCGATGTCAGGCAGCAGCTCGACGGTCAGCGCCGACAGGCTCGCGCTCTCCTCGTAGTAGCGCATCTGGCCCTTGACGACCTCGATCTCGGTCTGCACCTGCATCAGCTGGTTGTAGACCATCATCACGTCTTCCGTGCGCTTGGCGTCCAGCATGATCTGCGTCAGCTGGGCCTCGGCGGCCTCCAGCGCCCGCAGGCGGGACTCCAGGTCGGTGTACTGCGCCGTGACATCCTCGCCCGAGACGTAGACGTTGCGCACCTCGGTTGCGTTGGCCTTGATCTGCTCGATGGCCTCGTTCAGCCGCTCGGCCGGCACGCGCACCGTGATCGTCGCCTGGTTGGCGGGGATGCTCTCCTCGCCGAAGAAGCTCTGGTACATGTTGAGGTTGACGACGAACCCGCCCATGCTCTCGGCCATGCTGCGGATGGCCTCGGCCGACTCGGCCGGGTCGGTCACGACGACGGTCATATTGCCGTTCTGGATGACCATGCGCTCGCTATTGGTTGCCAGGAGGGCCATTTCCCCTGACTTGAGCTCGCCTTCCACCATGGGTGGTGCGGCGGCCGGAGCCTCCAGCGGGTAGCCGGCGGCATCCATCACGCCGACGTTCCGTTCGAACATCGGCTCGCTCGTGGCGCTCATGCCGGCTGGGGCGCAGGCGGCCGCGAGCGTGGCAATCAGCAGCAGTACCAGCGGAAGGGAATGGCGGCGTAGCATAGGTTCCTCCTTCGGAGTCCCGGTTGGGCGGGGAGCATCTGCTGAGATGACGCGCCTCAGCCCGCTTTGGTTCCCGCCTACCAACCGATGGCGAGGCGTTCGGCATGGCGCTCGGGAAGCCCGGCGGCCAGGATGCGCCGTTGGACGGCCTCGACGTCGTAGGCGACGCGGCAGGCCTCCCAGGTGAGCGCCTCGGTATCGAGCAGGGCATACGCCGCTCGCGGGTCCATGTCGCGCGGCTGTCCCACCGATCCCGGATTGAGGATCATGCGCGGCATCAGTGGGACCGGCTCCTCCCAGCGCACAGGCATCGCTTCCGGGTAGGTGTCGACCGAATTGCGGTGGAACTGCAGCGGGATGTGCGAATGCCCCACCAGGCAGTAGTCGGTGGTGAAGGCGTCGAAGTTCAGATCGGCAGTGTGGTAGTCGAGAATGTACTCCCAGATCGGCTGGCGGGGGCTTCCGTGCGCCAGCGTGAAGCCCTCCAGCACGACCTGGCTGGGGAGCGCCTGCAGGAAGGCGCGGTTCTCCGGCTGGAGGGCGTCGCGCGTCCATTCGGCCGCCAGCCGCGCTTCCCGGTTGAACCGGCTGAGCGCCAACTGGCCGAGCGCCGCCTGATCGTGGTTGCCGATCAGGCCCACCAGGTTCGGCAGGGCACGCAGGCGCTGCACGCATTCGTTCGGGTCAGGGCCGTAGCCCACCAGATCGCCCAGGTACCAGTAGGCATCCAGCGCCACACCGGCCGCTGTGCGGCGAGCGGCATCCTCCAGGACTGTGTCCAGGGCGGTCAGGTTGGCGTGGACATCGGAGAAGACCAGGACCCGCATGCTGCGCATGGTAGCACGGCGGGTTCCGGATGGAAAGCCGCGCCCGCAGCTTGTCATGCCCCAGGGCGAAGCCTATAATCGCCTCCACCATGCCGATCCTGGATGAGCGCAGTCTGGACTTCATCAGCCACAGTCCGGAACAGACGCAGCGCTTCGGGGTGCGGTTCGGGGAGTTGCTCCGGCCTGGCGACGCCATCCTGTTGCGCGGCGACCTGGGGGCTGGCAAGACGACCCTGGCGCAGGGTATCGCCCGAGGCTGGGGCGCGATCGATGCCGCCTCCAGCCCGACCTTCGTCCTGATCAACGAATACCGCCGGGCCGACAACGCCCGCCTGGTGCACCTCGATGCCTTCCGCCTGGTGTCAAGCCAGGAGATCGCTTTGCTTGGATTGGACGATTTGTTTGACCGCGGCGACCCGATCATGATCGAATGGCCGGAACGGCTGGAGGGATTCCTGCCCTCCCAGGCCTTGACGGCGCACCTGCGCTGGGTCGACGAACTCGCGCAGAAGCCTCCACTTGCAGGCGGATGGCCCACGTTTTGACCGGTTGCTGCGGCAGTTCCGGCAATCGGCTTTCGGGAGCTAGGTGATGCTACTGGCGCTGGATACGGCCACCCAGGCCCTGGCGATCGCCCTGCATGATGGCCAACAGGTGTTGGTGGAGCAGGTCCTGACCGGCACCCGGTTCCAGACGGAGCATCTCGCGCCCGAAGTTGCGCTCAGCCTGCGCCGGCTCGGGCTGACGGCGCGCTCGCTGACGGCGGTCGCAGTCGCCTCTGGCCCAGGCTCGTACACCGGGTTGCGCGTGGGGATGGCCCTGGCCAAGGGCATTGCATTGGCCCACAACCTGCCGTTGGCTGGTGTCCCGACGCTCGATATCCTGGCGCAGGCACAGCCAGCAGGCGAGTATGCCTTGCTGACGGTCATCCCGGCCGGGCGAGGCAGGCTGGCCGCCCTATGGTACAAATGGGCCGCCGCCGGCTGGGTGGCTCACGGACGCCCGGAGAGCCTGGACTGGGCGAGCGTGGTCGGCCGGTTGGACGGGCCGACACGAGTGTGCGGCGACATCGATCGCGAGGGCCGCGGCCTGCTAACTGGGCTTCCGGGGGTGCACATCGCGCCGCCGGCGCTCAATGTGCGGCGCCCGGCCATCCTCGCCGATCTGGGGTGGCAGCGGCTGAGGGAGATGCCCCGGCCGGATCCCGCAACGTTGGTGCCGGAGTACTTGCAGCCCGTAGGACAGACAGCCGAGTGATTCAGACGCCGGAAGCGCTCACGGTGCGCCCGATGGGGCTCGAGGACATTCCGTCGGTGCGCAGCATCGACCGCCTGTCGTTCGCTCTGCCCTGGCCGGAGTCCAGCTACCAGTACGAGTTGAATGGTAGCCAGGTGTCTCACATGCTGGTTGCCGAGGCGGATTCGACGGCTCGGCCGGAGGTCGTCGGCTACATCGGCTTCTGGTTGATCGTGGACGAGGCCCACATCAGCACGCTGGCGGTGCACCCGGATTGGCGCGGGCGGGGCGTAGGTCGGCTGCTGCTGCGCTGCGGGCTGAACCACGCAGCCGATTGCGGCGCCAGGCTGGCGACGCTCGAAGTGCGCAGGTCGAACCAGGCCGCGATTCAGTTGTATGGTGAGTTTGGCTTCGCCATCGTCGGCCGACGGCCGCGCTACTACCGGGATAACGATGAGGATGCGCTGCTGATGACACTCGACGAGATCCGGGATCAGGCGGACGCAGGCGGAGGCCTCGACGGGTGACGGCCGAAGAGGCGTTGGCGGTCGTGGACCAGGAGGTACGTGCCTGCACGCAGTGCAAGCTGCACCTGTCGCGCAAGAACGCCGTGCCCGGCGAAGGCCCGGCGGAGGCCGAGATCCTGTTCATCGGCGAGGGGCCGGGTTTCCACGAAAACGAGCAGGGACGACCGTTCGTCGGCGCGGCGGGGAAGTTCCTCGAGGAACTGCTGGCGACCATCGGGATGCGCCGTGAGCAGGTGTTCATCTGCAACGTCGTCAAGTGCCGGCCTCCCGGGAACCGGGATCCGTTGCCTGAGGAGATCGAAGCCTGCGCCGCCTATCTGGAGCGCCAACTGCTAGCGGTCAACCCGAGACTGGTCGTCACCTTGGGGCGCTTCTCGATGGGGCGCTACTTCCCGGGAGCCAAGATCAGCGAGGTCCACGGCAAGCCTCGCCAGGCGGAAGGTCGGCTGATGGTGCCGATGTATCATCCGGCTGCCGCTCTGCATCAGCCGTCGCTGCGTCGCATCGTTGAGCAGGATTTCGCCCGTATCCCGGCCTACCTCGAGCAGGCGTCCCGCTTGGCTCCCGTGGACGACAAACCCGACGAGGCGCCGGAGCAGCTCAGTCTGTTCTAGCCGCCCACCTTCGAGAGGACTCTGGATGTCTGAGCAACCCTCTGCCTTGCCACCCGCCGCGCAACGGCTGATCGAGCGCTTCGAGCGCAAGCAGGCGACCGTAGGGGTCGTCGGCCTGGGATACGTCGGCCTGCCGCTGGCGGTGGCGCTGGCGGAGAGCGGGCTGCAAGTCGTTGGGCTGGACCTGGACGGGGAGAAGGTCGCCGCCGTCCTGCGCGGCTGAATCCTACATCGAGGACATTCCCTCCGAGCGCCTGCGGCCGCTGGTTGAGAGCGGCCGGCTGCGTGCCACGAGCGAAGTGGCCGCCCTCCAGCAGGCGGACGGGGTGAGCATCTGCGTGCCCACCCCGCTGCGCAAGACCGGCGACCCTGACCTGTCGTTCATCATCTCAGCCACTCAAATGCTGCGCACGGCCCTGCATCGGGAGATGGTTGTGATCCTGGAATCCACCACCTACCCCGGGACCACCCGCGAAGTGCTGCTGCCTGAACTGCAGTCCACTGGGCTGCACGTCGGGGAGGACCTGTTCCTGGCGTTCTCGCCCGAGCGGGTCGACCCCGGGCGCAAGGACTGGACCACCGAGAACACGCCCAAGGTGATCGGCGGGATCACGCCGGCTTGCTCGCAGGTGGCGGCGGCGATGTACCGCCAGGCGATGAAGGCGGTGGTGCCGGTCTCGTCGGCCGAAGTGGCCGAGATGACCAAGCTGCTGGAGAACACCTTCCGCGCCGTCAACATCGCCATGGTCAATGAGATGGCGCTGATGTGCGAGCGGTTGGGGATCGACGTTTGGGAGGTGATCGAGGCTGCCGCCACCAAGCCGTTCGGCTTCATGAAGTTCACGCCGGGCCCGGGGCTGGGTGGGCACTGCATCCCGATCGATCCGCTGTATCTCTCGTGGAAGCTCAAGAGCGTCAAGTACACCGCCCGCATCATCGAGCTTGCCAGCGAAATCAACACCAATATGCCGCGCGTTGTCGTGCAGCGCGTGCAGGACCTGCTCAACCAGGAGGGCAAGGCGCTGACCGGGGCCAGGGTGCTGGTGCTCGGAGCGGCCTACAAGCCCAATATCTCGGACATCCGCGAGTCGCCGGCGCTCGACATCCTCGGTCTGCTGCGCGAGAAGGGCGCCGTGGTCAGCTACTACGATCCACACGTCGCCAGTATCGAGCACGAAGGCTGGGGGATGCACTCGGTGGAATCGCTTGAGGCCGAGGCCCGCCGCGCCGACTGCGTGGTGATCGTCACGGACCACGCCGCCGTGGACTACGCTGCCTTGGGAGGTTGGGCGCGCCTGATCTTCGATACGCGCAATGCGATGCGCGGTGTGCCCTCGGCCTACCGCGCGTGTGGTCAAGCTCTGATGGCTCGCTATCTGGTCACCGGCGCCGCCGGGTTTATCGGCTCGGTTGTGGCGCAGGGGCTGCTGCAGCAGGGGCACCAGGTTGTCGGCCTGGACAACTTGAACGACGCCTATGATCCGCGACTGAAGACGTGGCGACTGGAGCGGCTGTCCCTGCAGCCGGGCTTCACGTTCGAGCGGGCGGACATTTCCGATCCCGAGAACCTGGAGCGGGCCTGGGGGAGTCAGCCTTACGAGGCTGTGCTGAACCTCGCCGCGCGGGCAGGGGTGCGGCCGAGCATGCGCGACCCGATGGCCTACGCCCGCGCCAATCTGGTCGGCGCGCTCAACGTGCTTGAGCTGTGCAAACGGCGTGAGGTACCCAAGTTGGTTCAGGCGTCGACCTCGAGCCTGTACGGCGCCCACAACCCGCGCCCCTTCCGCGAGGACGCCGACATCAGCCGACCGCTCTCGCCGTACGCCGCCAGCAAGGGTGCGGCGGAGCTGCTGTGCCATTCCTATCATCACCTGTTCGGCCTGAATGTGACGATCCTGCGCTACTTCACTGTGTTCGGCCCGGCCGGTCGGCCGGACATGGTCATCTTCCGCTTCGTGCAGTGGATCCACGAGGGCATGCCGGTGGTGATCTTCGGCGATGGAAAGCAGGAGCGGGATTTCACCTACGTCCAGGACATCGCCGAGGGGACGATCGCCGCGCTTCGGCCGACCGGCTACCAAGTGATCAACCTGGGAAGCGACCGCCCGACCGCGCTGGGCCAGGTGCTGAGCCTGCTCGAGGCGATGATCGGTCGCAAGGCCGAGGTGCTTCTGCAGCCGGCGGCGCCGGGCGACGTGCGCGCCACCTGGGCGAACATCGAGCGGGCGCAGCAGCTGCTGGACTGGCGTCCCTCGACCTCGCTGGAGGATGGGCTGTCGGCCTGCGTCGATTGGTATCGTCAGGAGCGCGACTGGGCTCGGACCATCCCCACCTCCGATTGATCCCTCCATGCCGCATCGGCCTTCCCCTCTCCATCGGCTTCTTTCGGCGAAGTCGCTGAGGAATCCCCTGCTGCGCCGCGTGGCGCAGAATTCGGGATACCTGCTCAGCTCGAGCACGCTGGCTGCCGGGCTGAGCATGGTGCAAAGCATCCTGGCCGCCCGGCTGCTGGGGGTGACCGGCTTCGGCGTACTGGGAACGGTCATTCAGTTTGTCACCGTAGTCAACCGGCTGACCTCGTTCCGCATGAGCGAGGTGGTCGTGAAATTCGCCGGAGGGCAGCAAGCGCGCGGCGATACCAGGCTGGCCAGCGCCACCTTCAAGGCGGCCGGCATCACCGAGGCCGCCAGCTCGGTGTTGGCCTTCATCCTGATCGTCCTGCTGGCGCCGCTGGCGGCCGACGTCTTCATCCACGCTCCGGAAGCCGCCCCCCTGATCATGGCCTACGGCCTGGTTGTGCTCTTCAACTTGATCGCCGAGAGCGCCCAGGGGCTGCTCGCCGTTGCCAATCAGTTCCGTCTGATCGCCGCTTTCAACCTGGTGCAGAGCGGACTGACGCTGCTGCTGGTGGCCGGGGCGTACACGGCCACGCTGGGGCTCCCGGCAGTGCTCGCCGCGTACCTGGTGGGCAAGGTGGTGGCGGCCCTGGGGCTCACGGCGGCGGCGCTCGTCCAGGCGCGGAAGTTGTGGGGAGCAGGCTGGTGGCGCGTGCCGCTGGCCGTGCTTCGCCCACAGCGCAAGGAGATGACCGGTTTCGCGGTCAACACCAACCTGAATGGAACGCTGGACCTGATCACCCATGACAGTGAGCTGCTCTGGTTGAGTGCACTGAGCACTCCCACCCAGGCGGGCTACTACAAGCTCGCTATGGCGATCCTGAACCTGCTGCTGATCCCGGTTGATTCGCTGATCAATCCCACCTACCGCGAAGTCGCCCGAGAAGTCGCCACGCGCCAGTGGGCGAATGTGCGTTACCTGCTGCGCAGCGGGAGCGCGCTGGCTGCCGGCTACACGTTGACGGCCTCGCTGCTGCTGGTGATCTTCGGCGAGCAGCTGATCAGCGTGCTGTGGGGCCCGGAGTTCCTGCCGACGACCTACAATGTGCTGCTGGTGCTCCTGGTGGGCGCCTTTGCCGCCAACACGCTGTACTGGGCTCGCCGCACGCTGCTGGCGCTGGGCTTCCCCGGCTTCACCACCCTGGTCAACCTGGTGGCGGCGGTGCTGAAGATCGGCGTCACGCTGGCCCTGGTCCCCGCCGGCGGGGCACTGGCCATGGCCGCCGTTCTCTCTGCCTATTTCGCCGGCACCTCGGTGGTCAATGCCGGCAAGGCGCTGCTCACGATCCGCCGCCAGCCTTCGGGCGAGGCGGCGCCCGGTGGGTGAGCCCATGCGCATCGCCTACCTCGCAACGTCGCCCATTCCTTCGCTGCGCGCCAACGCCCTACAGGTGATGAAGGTCTGCGATAACCTGACCGGCCTCGGGCACGAGGTGCGGCTGTGGGTTCCTGGCCGTCGCCCGGCAGTCTCCCCGCTTGACCTGAAGCGCCAGTTCGGTGTGGAGCATGCGTTCGCCATCGAGTGGCTCCCGGCGCTGCCTGCACTGCGCCACTACGATTTCTGTGCCACCGCCGTGCTGGCTGCGCGCCGCTGGCAGGCTGACCTGCTGTACGTTCGGCCGCTGCAGGCGGCGGCGCTGGCCTCCCAGCTTGGCTGGCCGACACTGCTCGACCTGCACGACCGGCCGCATGGCCGCCTTGGCCCTCGGCTGCTGCGCGCCTTCGTCCACGGGCGGGGCGCGCGCCGCCTGGTGATGACGACCCATGCGCTGCAGCGCTGGCTGGGTGAGCAGCAGCGCCTGCACCTCGAGCCGCCATTCGCCATCGTCGCCCCGAACGGCGCCGACCTGCAGCGCTATGCCGGGTTGCCCAAGCCGGCGGAGGCGCGCCGGCAGCTCGGCTGGCCTGAGGGCTTCACCGCCTCCTACACCGGCCAGCTGTATCAAGGGCGCGGGCTCGATCTACTGGTGGAGCTCGCTCGCCGCCATCCCGAGATCCAGTTTGTTTGGGCCGGCGGCGACCCGGCGTCGGTGGACGCCTGGCGCGCCGCGCTCGCCGCCCTCGGCGTCGAGAACACCCGGCTGCTCGGCTACGTCGCCAACCTGGACCTGCCGTTGGTGCATGCGGCCAGCGAGATGCTGCTGATGCCCTACGAACGCAACGTGTACCTGCGCCAGGGCGACCTGTCGACGTTTTACAGTCCGATGAAGCTATTCGAGTACCTTGCCGCGGGGCGGGTGATCCTTTCGAGCGATCTCCCTACCTTGCGCGAGGTGCTGGGTGAGCACAACGCTGTCCTGCTGCCCCCGGAAGACGTATCGGCGTGGGACGCGGCGCTGGCCGATGTGCTGAGCCACCCCTGCGAAATACGAAGGCGTGGCGGCGCGGGCGCAGGCGGATTCGCTGCAGTACAGCTGGGAGGCGCGCTGCCGCAGGGCATTGGACGGCCTTGCCCCATGAGCGCACCGCCCGCTGATCGCAGTGAGTGGAATGCTGGCTCAGGCAGCGTGCCTCAGGTCCCGGAACGGTCGGTGTGGGCACGCCCCGAAGTCCAGTGGGGCGGGGGCGTGCTGGCGTTGGCCGGGGTGATCCGGCTGGCATTTTGGCTGGTCTACCAGCCGGCTTCCTTCGGGGACACAGCCGCCTACCTTCGCCTGGCGCAGGTGGTGGCCGGGGGCTCGCTGCGGGCCTACGATGGAACGCGCACGCCTGGCTATCCCGTCTTCCTGGCTCTCGTGCGCGGCGATCCGCAGCAGGTGTGGCTCGGCCAGATGGTCCTCGGGCTGCTGATCACGCTGGGGATCTACTGGGTGTGCTGGAGCCTGACCGGCAGACCGCGCCTGGCCGCAGGCGTTGCCGCGGCCTACTCGCTCCTGCCTGGCCTGCTGTTCTTCGAAGCCGCCCTGCTCACGGAGACCCTGACCACCTTCTTCATTACCGGTTGCCTGGTCTGTCTTGCCGCTCTCGAACGATCGACGAAAGGCCGCTCGGCGGCGGTCGCCGCCGGGCTGCTCGGGCTCTCAGCGAGCCTGGCGGCGCTGGCGCGGCCGCTCTTCTTCGTGCTGCCTGCCGTGCTGCTGCCCTTCGTGTGGTGCTCGGGCGTCGGCCGTGAGCGCTGGGCGCGCAGCGCGGCCTTCGCCCTGGCGCCGATCGTCCTCTCTGGGAGGCTGGCTGGCGTTCATCGACAGCAAGTACGGCATGCTCTCGCCCACGGTGATGGGGGGATACAGCCTGGTCCAGCACACCGGCGCCTTCTTCGAGTATCTCCCGGACGAGGCGGCGCCGATCCGCGACACCTACCTCCGCTACCGCCAAGCGCAGCTCGCGGCGCGCGGAACGCAGACCAATGCCATCTGGGACGCCATCCCGGAGATCTCCCGCGCCTCGGGTCTCGGCTTCTACGACTTGTCGCGCGAGATGCAACGCCTCTCGCTCTGGCTGATCCGCCAGCATCCGGATCTGTACGCGCGCAGCGCGGCGGAGGGTTGGGTGGCCTTCTGGAAGGCGCCGATCTACTGGGATCTGCAGCTGGTGTCACCCGCTTGGCTCGAGACGGCGCTGCCCGCCTATGCAAACCTCACTCGCCTGCTGCTGGCTGGCACCAACCTGGCCTTCCTGGCGCTCTGCCTGGCCGGCCTGTTCTTGCGGCGTGTGCGCCGCGCGCTGGCAGCCCACACCACAACGCTCGCTGGCGCGGCGATGGTGCTGGTGGTCTCTGTCGTACAAACGCTGCTCGATCACGGGGACAACCCGAGGTTTCTGGTACCCTTGCAAATGGTCGTGGTGGTGGTGGTTGTGCTGACCGCAGAGGCCTACTTTGCCCATCGAGCTGCCGAGAGAGAGCCAACCCATGGCTAGAGCCAAGGTTGCGCTGCCATGGGTGGCACTGGCCGCGTTGAGCGGGCTCGGTCTGAGTCTGGCGGCGCCGCTGGCGGTCGAAGGCTGGGCTCCCCTCGGGTACCTTCTGATCACCGGCCTGGGGACCTTGCTGTTGGCGCTAGCCTGGCGCCACGTCTCCGGCGCATGGGCGGTGCAGGGGATGCCGCGTGCGCTGCTGGCGGCGCTTCTGGTGGGGCTACTGCTGCGGCTGGTCTGCGGGGCGGTGCTGTATCGAGCGCTGCCGGAGCATGGCTACGAGACCCGCTATCACAACGCGGGCTTCTTCTTCTACGATGCATTCAAGCGGGACACAGACGCCTGGGCGATCGCACGCACCGACCTGCCGCTGACCACCGGATTGCTGGACCCCACCCGGAGCGATCAGTATGGAGGGCTGCTGGTTCTGGAGAGCTTGGTGTATGCCGGCGCCAGCGGGAGCGTTCCGCGGCCCTTGCTGCAGGTCGGCCTGACGGCGTTCGTTTCGGTGCTGGCGATTCTGTACACGTGGGCGTTCGGTCGTCAGGAGTTCTCGGAGCGCGCGGCGGGCATCGCGGCCTGGATCGTGGCGCTGTTCCCGGAGGCGGTCTTGCTGGCCACCGTGCCGATGCGCGAGCCGTACATCGCCGCCGCGCTGGCCATGGCGCTGTTCGGCTATTCTGCCGTGCGGCATGGTGCGCGGCGGCCTGGGCTCGTGGCCCTGGTCGCCGGGATTGCTCTGGGCCTGATGGTCTCGCCGCCGTTCGCCGTGCTGATCCTCGCCGCGCTGGGGCTGGGGCTCCTGCTGGAGGCACACGTCTCGCGAGCGGTGCGTTGGGGCGTCGTCGCAGGAGGCCTCGTCCTCGTCCTCGTGGCAGGCGCCCTGAGCGTGCGCGGCTGGCGGACGACCGCCGTCGACGGCGACCGATCGTTTCTGGCCGTGCTCAGCTCGCGGCTCGCCATGGTTCCCAGCTTCCAGATCGAGCGCCTGGAGCAGGGCTCGGGGTGGGTGGCAGCCATCTTCGACCGAACTCCGGACTGGACTCATCCGGGACTGGTCATCTTCTACGGGGTCACCCAGCCCCTGCTGCCCGCGGCGCTGGCGGACAACACCTCGATCCCCTTGATGCGCGCCGTGGCCGTGTGGCGAGCCGCTGGCTGGTTCCTGCTATCCATCCCCCTCGTCTACGGAATGCTGGCGGCGGCGACCAGGGAGGGCCGGCGCCAGCGCGGGGTGCCCTTCCTGGCCATCGTAACCCTGCTGACGACGATCGTCGCCGCCTACTGGGGAGGGGGGGATCAATGGGATAACCCGCGCTACCGGTCGGCGTTCCTGGCTGCTCAGGCGGTCTTCGCTGCCTGGGCCTGGCTGGAGGCGCGCCGCAGAGGCAGCCCCTGGCTGGTGCGCGTGGGGTGGCTGATGGGGGGAGTCACGCTGTGCCTGTTGACCTGGTACGTGGGCCGCTACTATCAGACCCCGCGACTGAGCCTGGTCCCCACGCTGGCGGTGGCCGTGGCCTTCGTCGCCCTGTCTCTCGGGGTGTGGACCGTGCGTGATCTGCGCCGCGCCCGGTCCCGCTTGACGGCCGGCGACGACAGCGTATAATTCAAACCTTGAATTTTGACGGCAGACAGAGAGGATGAGCCATGCCGAAAGCGCTCGTCACCGGCATTACCGGCCAGGACGGCTCGTACCTGGCCGAGTTCCTTGTCAGCAAGGGCTACGAAGTGCATGGCCTGATCCGCAAAGCGAGCACCTTCAACACCGGCCGGATCGAGCACATCTATCAGGACCCGCATGACCCGTCGGCGCGTCTGTTCCTGCACTACGGGGAGCTGTCGAACGCCGAGCAGCTGACCAACCTGATCTACAACGTGCGACCGGATGAGATCTACCACCTCGGCGCTCTGTCGCATGTGAAGGTGAGCTTCGATATTCCGGAGTACACCGGCGAGGTCACCGGTCTGGGGGCGACCCGGATCCTGGAGTCCGTGCGCCGCAGCGGCCTGCGCACGCGTTTCTATCAGGCCTCCTCGAGCGAAATGTTCGGCTCGGCGGCGGCGCCGCAGAACGAGACGACCCCCTTTGAGCCGCGCAGCCCCTACGCCATCGCCAAGGTGTATGCCTACTGGATGACGGTCAACTATCGCCAGGCGTACGACCAGTTTGCCGTCAACGGGATCCTGTTCAACCACGAGAGCCCCCGGCGGGGGGAGACCTTCGTCACGCGCAAGATCACGCGGGCAGTTGCCCGCATCAAGGCCGGGCTGCAGCACAAGCTGTTCCTCGGGAACCTGGATTCGCGCCGCGACTGGGGGTATGCGCCGGAGTACGTGGCGGCGATGTGGGCCATGCTCCAGCAGGATCAGCCCGAGGACTTCGTGCTCGGAACCGGTGAATCGCACACGCCGCGCGAATTCGTGCAGCAGGCCTTCGGCTATGCTGGGCTGGAGTGGGAGCGCCACGTCGAGATCGATCCGCGTTACTTCCGCCCGACGGAGGTCGACTTCCTGCAGGCCGACGCCGCCAAGGCGGCCCGGCAACTGGGGTGGGCACCCAGGGTGACCTTCCCCGAGCTGGTGAGAATCATGGTGGATGCCGACATGCAGTCGGTGGGGCTGGAGCCGGTTGGGGAGGGGCTGCGCATCCTCGAGGCCAAGTTCGACGACTGGCACCGCTGGGATTCGAGCGTGACGGCCGTGCTGCGCAACGGCGGCACCAGCGTGGACTGAGGCCATCCGCCCGCGAGCGCCTCGGCGGCTCGCTACGGATATCCGCTGCATGCCCGACTCTTCACTTCCAGGGGAGAACCTGAGTTCCGCTCCGGGCGAACGCCAGGCCGCCCGGCCGCAGGGCATTGTCACCGGAGGGTTGTGGATCGGTTTGGCGGCCTTGGGGGGGATGGCCTTCTTCGGCATGAGCTGGGCGCTGGCTCACTCCCTTTCCTCGATCATCGACGAAGGCCTCTACCTGTACAAAGGGCACCTGTTCACCAGCGGGGCGTATGTGCCATTCCAGGATGGGGGACCCTGGACGAACCATATGCCGCTGAGCTTCTTCATCCCGGGGTGGATCCAGGGCATCTTCGGACTCGGGCTTCGAACAGGCCGCGCCTACGCCCTCGGACTCGGGGATGCTGATGCTGCTGGGCGTCTGGATCAACGCTCGCCGGCTGGGCGGATTGGGATGGGCCGCGGCCGCCGTCTGGCTGCTCGCTCTCAACACCTTCTACGTGGATATCTACAGCAAGGCCCAGTCCCAGATCTTGATCGCGTGCTTGCTGGCCTGGGTCCTCGTCCTGACGCTTGGCCGAGGGCGCCCGATGTGGCAGATTCTGCTCGGCGCCGGCCTGGCGGGATTCACGCTTGTCACGCGCATCAACTTGCTCTTCCTGCTGCCCTCTCCTGCTGGCCTACATCTTCTGGGAGCACGGCCGCCGGGCAGGGGTATGGGCAACGGCCCTCGCGCTGGTGGCATTCGCCGGCGTGCACCTGGTCTTCTGGCCCGACATCCTCAAGCTATGGGCCAAGTGGTTGCCCGAAGTACTGACTCCGTTCCTCTCCGCGTGGCGTGAGCCGGCCTCGGTCATCCCGGCCTGGGATCCGCAGATTGCGGTGTCCGGCAGGCTGGGGAGCTTCTGGCTTGGGGTCAAGCAGAATCCGGTTCTGTGGATCGGTTGGCTTGCGGCGCTGCTGATGTGGCCCGGGCGTCCATGGGACGAAGCAGAACGCTCGACCCGGCGCAGTGCTCTCTTTCTTCTGACGTTGGCTGGCTCGCTGACCGCGCTGCATGCCTGGGCTGCCCTGGGCAACAACTACTGCGTGTATTGCTTCACGGGCTACCTGGCCTTCTTCTCCCAGCTCGGCGTGTATCTGCTCGTGATCGCTGCGGCCCATTGGTATCGGCGGCTTTCCTCCTTCCGAAGGATCGTCGCTTTGCTGACCCTTCTCCTGGCCGGCGTCTGGCTCTGGGCGCCGCAGATCGAGGGCCTGGCCAGATCCTTGCGGGGAGTCCGCATCCCGCGTATGGCCGACTCACGCCTGCTGCCTGGCATGACCACCGTCGCCGGCTTGATCAAGAACCTGTTGGGTGTCACGGCCTCCACGACCGAGCTGGTTCTCCGTGCCCTTGTTCTGGCCGGGGTGCTGCTCGTTCTGGGCCTGCTGATCTGGCTTGGACTGGCCTGGGCGCGCCGGCAGTCGGTGCGGGCGCCTCTGGCCGGGCTGGCCACCGCCATGGGGGTGTGGCTGGTGGCGATCAACCTCGGCTTCAGCACGCCAGCCACGAAGGTCTGCTCGGAGGATGTCATCCGCAAGTACGAACTGGCCGGCGAACACTTGGCGCGCTGGGTGCCCCCCGGCGCAAGCGTGTACTGGGCCGCCAGTGCATCGCCGGCGCCGCTGCTCTACATCCCCCAGGCGAGGGTCTTCCCGGCACAGCTCAACGGAGACTACACCTTCCGCCTGGCCGGAGATCCGAGCGACCTGGCACGTTTCGGCTCGTGGAATGCGGAGATGGCCGCTCGCTGGCTGGCTGAAGCGGACTACGTGCTGGTCTTCCAGGCAAAACCCGGTGTCGGAAGCAAGGATCTGGATCTCAGCCGCTACGAGGAGTTGCCGTCTACGCCTCCGCTGCTCCCCTGCCAACCGGACTCGGTCATCCGCCTGTACAGGAGAACCCCATGAACTTCTCAGTCGTAGTCCCCGTCTACAACGAAGTGGACAACCTGCCCGGCATGCATGCGGCGCTGACCTCCGCCCTCCGGGGGTTGGATTACGAGTTGGTGTACGTTGACGACGGCTCGCAGGACGGCAGCGACAGGGTGCTGGAAGAATTCGCTGCGCAAGACTTTGCGCGCACGTTGGTGGTTCAATTCCGGCGCAACTTCGGGCAGACGGCGGCCATCGCCGCCGGGATCGACCATGCCTCCGGCGAGATCATCGTGCTGATCGACGCCGACCTGCAGGAGGATCCGGCGGATATCCCGTTGGTGCTGGCCAAGATCGAGGAAGGGTATGACGTGGTGTCCGGCTGGCGCCGTGAGCGCAAAGATGCTTTCCTGACGCGCACCTTGCCCTCACGCATGGCCAACTGGCTGATCTCGACCGTGACCGGGGTCCACCTTCATGACTACGGTTGCACGCTCAAGGCCTACCGGACAGGAGGTGCTGCAGGGGTTCCGTCTGTATGGGGAGATGCATCGCTTCATCCCGGCCTTTGCCGCCTCGGTGGGCGCCAGGATCATCGAAATCCCGGTCACGCACCGCCCGCGTGTACGCGGCAAGACCAAGTACGGCCTCGAGCGTACCCTCAAGGTTGTGCTGGATCTGTTCACGGTGAAGTTCCTGCTCTCGTACGCCGCCAAGCCGATCTACCTGTTCGGCGGTGTGGGCAGTGTCCCTGGTCGGGCTCAGCCTGCTCTCGCTGCTGGTGATTGTGGGGCGGCGCATCTTCCTGGACGAGCACATGATCCGCTCGCCGCTGTTGCTGATGTCGATGATGCTGTTCATCCTCGGCGTGCAGTCGATCATGATGGGGCTGATCGCCGAATTGCTCGCCCGCACCTACCACGAGTCCCAAGCCAAGACGACCTACACCATCCGGCGCGTTGTCGGCGGCAGGCAGAAGCCGGGGTGAGAGCCGAGCGGCGCGTTCCCTGGTCGACGCTGCTGCGGATTGCGGGCTCGGTCGCCGGTGTCGGTCTGCTGGTGTATCTGCTGGCCAACCAGGATTGGGAGCAGATCCGGCGGCTGTTTGTCCAGATCGGCTGGGTCCGCCTGCTGGCGGCGCTGGGGCTGACCTTGTGCTCGCGCCTGGCGGTTGCCGGCCGTTGGCATGTCCTGCTGCGCGGCGCTCGCGCACCGGTGCACGTACGCGACAGCCTGGAAATCACCTTCGCCGGGCTGTTCGCCTCGAACTTCCTGCCGACGACCATCGGGGGTGACGTCGTCCGGCTGGCCGGCGCCTTCCAACTCGAGATCGACAAGGCCGTGTCCACGGCCTCGCTGATCGTGGACCGGCTGGTCGGCATGGCCGGGATGGCCCTGACGTTGCCGGTCGGCTTGGCCGCCGGGATCCGTGAACTCTCCGGGCTGCTGGCCTTGGGCACGGGCTCCATGGTTGCTGGCGCTGGCGACCAGCGAGGGTGAACAACCGGGGTGGTTGAAGCGGGCCGGCCGACGGGTACGCTCGGCCGGTCAACGCGTGCTGCGTGCACTCGGCATCTGGGCCCGGCAGCCGCGATCTCTGCTCGCCTCGCTGGGCTTCACCCTGCTGCACATGGCGCTGCTGTTCACCTCGATTGCCATCCTGCTCTCGGCGATGGGCGAATCCATGGCCTTGCTGAGCATCGCCGGGCTGTGGAGCCTGGTGTACTTCATCACCTTGTTCCCGGTATCGATCAACGGCCTGGGGCTTCAGGAGGTGGCGCTCACCGCCATCTTCACCGAACTGGGCGGCATCTCCACCCAGGCCGCCCTGGTGCTGGCTGTGTGTCTGCGATTGCTGGCAATGCTCGCCAGCCTGCCCGGCGCGTTCTTCATCGGCCGTGTCCTTCCGGGCGCGCGCGAGGCCCAGCAAGTGAGCGAGGCCGGCTGATGCTTGAGGGCGTGGCGGGATCCCCGCGCCAGACGCTGGAACTCGCTCAGCCGGGAGCGCGGCGGGTATTCACCGTCGCTGCCGTGCTGGCGATTGTCTCGCTCGCCGTGTTGCTGGGCTGCATGCTGCGCCAGTCGAACGGCGTGGCCGGCCTCGCCACCGCGCAGAGGGTGCTTGCCGGGCTGGCGTTGGGCCTGGGGTTGGCGCTGACTGCAGGACTGCTTCTGGCCGCCAGGGGTAGAACGGCCATCCTGGACGCCCCGGCTGTGGGCCGATCCCGCAGCGCGCGCCGGTTGGCAGGCGCAGGCGCCGTGCTGCTGCCGATCGGAATGGCGGCCTGTCTGCTCACCCTCGGTGAGCTCCAGACCGGGTGCACACGCATGCTCGTCTACCTCTGTGCGGTGATCCCGGAAGCCGCGCTGCTGACCGTCGCCGTCCCATCCCTCAGGCACGAAGTCGCCGTGGGCCTGGCGATCGTCGTGCCAGCCGTGGTGTGGAAGGTCGCCTCATTCATCCCGGCCCTCTCGACCTCCCCGCTCTCGCTCGGGTGGTCGGAGGCCAGCCGCTACTACTACGCCTCGCTCTTCAACTCGCCTGCGGTCTACGGACTGCGGACCGCCTGGCCGGTGCTGCATCCGAGCCGCTACCTGCTGCAGTCGATCCCGTTTCTTGTGGGTGAGCTGCCGATCTCGGCCCATCGCGTGTGGCAGGTCGTGCTCTGGATCGGCGTCACGGCGCTTGTCGGCGCCGCACTCGCCCGGCGCTGGGCGGGGAGCCGATCCTGGCGCGTCGCCCTGCTCGCCGGATGGGGGTTCCT
Source organism: uncultured Chloroflexia bacterium (assembly GCA_963789825.1). Classification (GTDB taxonomy): domain Bacteria; phylum Chloroflexota; class Anaerolineae; order Anaerolineales; family E44-bin32; genus PFL42. The sequence goes on along the minus strand of CAWBME010000009.1, from coordinate 45,386 downwards.
CTTCCTCTTCCAAGGTCCGGTCTACTACCACCTGGCAGTGGGGGTCCTCCCGCTGCTGCTCGGATTCCGGTGGGACCGCCCGGGGCGCAACCTGGCGTTGGTGCTCCTCGGGTCGGTCTGGGCCGGCATGAGCCGCCTGAACTGGTACCCTGTGCCGGGCCTGCTGGCCTCGGCCTTGCTGGCGCTCGAAAGCCCGGCCGGCGCCGGCGCCCGTTGGTCGCTGCGAGATTGGCGTTGGCCGGTCATTTGGGTGACGCTGGGCAGCCTGGTAGCGCTGCTGACCGGCGTGGCCTATGCCCGGTTCTCCGGCAACAGCCTGGACCAATTCGGTTCCACGCTCACTTCGGACCTGCTGTGGTATCGCCTGTTGCCGAGCCCCACCTATCCCCTCGGCATCCTTCCAGGCATCGCCCTCGCCACGCTGCCGGCGGCGCTCCTGATCCTGGCCTCGCTGCGCCAACCCGTTGCCCGCGATCCCTATCGGCTCACGCTGCTCTTCGGGATCCTGGCGGTCCTGCTGCTCGGGGGACTGACCGTCAGCGTCAAGATCGGCGGAGGCGGTGATCTGCACAACCTTGACGCCTACCTGCTCTTGCTGCTGGTAATCAGTGGCGGCTTGTGGGCGGGCTGGACCCTTGACGCACCCAGTGTGCGTTCGGCGCTGCGTCTGGTCCTGCTGGCGGTAGTGCTCGTGGTCCCGGCGGGGTTCGCCATCCTGAGCGGCCAGACGCTCGAGCAGGTGGACGTGGCCGCGCAGCGCGCCGCGCTGGCCGACCTGCGTCAGCGGCTCGAGGCGGCCGACGGCCCGGTCTTGTTCCTCACCCAGCGCCATATGCTGACCTTCGGTGAAATCAACCTGCCGCTGGTCGAGCCTTACGAGAAGGTGCACCTGATGGAGATGGCGATGTCGCGCAACCCGGCCTACCTGGCACAGTTCCGGCGCGACCTGGAGGCTCATCGATTTGCGGTGGTGGTCAGCGATTCCTTGAACACCAATCGGCAGGGTTCCCAACACGCCTTCGGGGAGGAGAACGATGCCTGGCTGGAGGCCGTGGTGACGCCGCTGCTGGAGTGGTACCAGGTTGAGGCGCAGCTGCCCGAAGCGAACGTCTGGCTGCTGGTTCCCCGGGACCGCTAGGTCAGGCGCGGAGCACTGGGAGATGTATTGGTTCCGATCGGTTGATCTGCTTCATCCGCTGGGGCTGGTGTTCGTGGCCGGCTGCGTGTGGCTGGGTGGCCTGCTGCTGGCGCGCCATGCGTTCCGGCTGCAGCCTGACGAGCGGCTGCTCGGCGGAGCGGGAATTGGCCTGGCGACCTACGTCACGCTGGTCAACTTGCTCGGGCACGCGCTGCCGGCGGGCATCGCCTTCTGGGCAGGCGGCCTGCTCGTCGTGCTGGCGGGGCTCGCCGCGGGTGTGGGCAGCCAGCAGCGCCTGATCGACGTCCATGACCTGCGCCCGTGGAGGCAGTTGCTCGCCCTGGCCGCGATCGCCATCGTGGCGAGCCTGATTGCGCGCGGCCTGGGCATCTTCGATGACCGCAAGAACCTGTCGATTGTCTCGACGATGGCGGCCGGTGACATCCCGCCCCATTTCTACATGAACGGGATCGCCTACTTCCGCTATCACTATGGCTCGCAGCTCTTCGCCGCGGCGCTGATGCGCTTGGGGGGGCTGTTCCCCTGGAGCGCGCTGGACCTGAGCAAGGGCGTGATGGCGGCGCTGGCCATCGGCCTGTCGTATCTGATGGGTTGCCGTCTGACCCACAGCCGGCGCGGCGGAATCGCCCTAGCGTTGGTCGCCTTCTTCGCCTCCGGGAGTCGCTACTTGCTGCTGGCGCTGCCGCAAGGGCTGCTGCGCCAGATCTCGGACTTGCTCGCGCTGCAGGGATCGGCGGTCGACAGTGCCGACACGCTCCTGCAGGGATTGCGCAGTGGATGGGTCGTCGAGGGGGGTCCGCCGGCGTCGATACCGTTTGCCTATGTCAACGGGGTTCTACAACCGCTGAGCTTGTCGATGCACTCCCCGGCGATCGGGATGTCTCGGGCGATGCTGGCCCTGTTCGCGCTGACTGCCGGGCGCACGCGCGGGTGGCGGGGAGTGGTTAGCCTGGGTCTGGTTCTGGCAGCATGGGCACTTGCCTGGGAAACCGATTTCCTGCTGGCAGGCCTGGGCAGTGCGCTGGTGTTCTTGCTGCTGTGGACCCGCAAGCCCAGGACGGTGCCCCGCAGGCTGAGCTTGGCGCTCCTGGGAGCGTTCGGGCTGGCCGGTGCGCTGGCGCTTGTGCAGGGCGGGACGCTGACCGAAGTCGCCCGCTTGGTGTGGGATCCGGCGGCCGGCGGGGGAAGTGGCGGCGGCCTGCCCTTCGAGTTCCGACTGCCCCCGGCGTTCGTCTCGGCGCAGCTCGGCGAGCTGACTTTGAGCGAGCTGTTCCTCACGCACCGGGTGTTGCTCCTGGCTGCGCTGGCGGAGGTCGGGCTGGCGCTGCTGGTCGCGCCATTGGTCACCTGGTGGAGCGCGCGCTGGCTGCGCCGCGGGCGGGTGGCGGAGGCCGCGCTGGCCCTGGGTGCCCTGGCCGGCTTCGTCCTGCCCTTCCTGCTGCGCTATGAGTCCGATCGGGACATCACCCGGCTGACGGCCTTCGCCTTGATCACCTGGTCACTTGCTCGGCGCAGCTGCACTGTGGATCCTGGTCCGCCGCAACAGGCGGCGGGCGGCTGTGCGCACGCTCGCCCTGATCTGGGGGGTGGGCCTGCTTCTCCCCGGTCTGTTCGCCCTGGGTGCGCTGCTGACGAGCCTGGCGCGCCCGATGATCGCCGAGGATTTCAGCCTGCAGGACGCCAGTATGGCGCAGGTGCACTGGGACACCTTGGAGCCCAGAGGCCTGGGTCTTGGACTCACACCCGTGGCGGGCGGTCGTCCTGCTCGGGCGGATGACGCATTCCACCACCGTCGACAAGCAGCCGCTGGAAGAATGGTATGCCCTGGTCGCAAACCCGGATCCGGCGGCGGCGGCTGCCGGGGGCTACAGCTACATCTACATGGACCAGGCGTGGTGGCAGAAGCTGTCCGAGACCGAGCAGTTGGCCTTCCAGGCAGGCTGTCCGGTCTTGGTGGGATCGCTTGAGGACAGCGGGCGCAACGCGGACCGCTGGCTCTGGGATATCCGGGGCTGCTCCGTTGCCGGTGAGGCGCTGAGCGGCTGATCGGGGTAGCCTACATGCTGGCGGGAGGGGTGGTTGACGCCTGCCGGCCCGAAGTTATAATTCAGAGGCTGAATTTTAGGTTCAGAGGGCGGAGCGCGCATGGATCCAGTACGAGTATTGGCCCGGGATCTGACGATCCTGGAAGAAATCGAGCGCGACCCTGATACGACTCAGGCGGATCTGGCCACCCGGCTCGATGTCGCCGTGGGCACGGTCAACTGGCATCTGAAGCGCCTGGTCGCCAAGGGGTATGTCAAGGTGAAGCGGGCGGAGCGGCGCAAGCTCCGCTACATCATCACGCCGGAAGGGCTGAGCCTGCGGGCGCACCTCACGGTGGCCTACATCGAGAACTCGATGAAGCTCTACCGCCAGACCCGTCTGGATGCCGCCGAGGTGGTGGCGACCGCACGGGGCAGGGGGTATCAGGCGCTGCAGATCCAGGGGGACGGCGAGATCGCCGAAGTCTGCCGGCTGACTTGCCTGGAGTTGGGGATGCCGCTGGCCAGCCTCGGCGAAGGCGGCCGGACGGCGATCCTGGCGGTCGACGGGCGGAAGGTGGCGCTGCTTGAGCCCGAGGCGCGGCTGGCGTCGGGCAGGTCATCCGCCGCCCTGCAACCCGAGCGGGAGGGCGCAGCATGAGCCAGACGAACCCGGCCGGCCATTCTGACTTCTGGTCGTCGCGGCGGGTGTGCGTGACCGGAGGCGCCGGCTTCCTCGGTTCTTTCATCCTGGAGAAGCTCAAGGCGCGCGGGGCGCGCCAGGTCTTCGTCCCGCTGATCGAAGAATACGACCTGGTGCAGTCCGAGTCCATTCATCGCATGCTGCGGGAGGCCACGGCCCGACATCATCCTGCATCTGGCGGCGAAGGTCGGTGGCATCGGCCACAACCTCGCCCATCCGGCCGAGTTCTTCTACGACAACCTGATGATGGGCTCGCAGCTGATGCACGAAGCCTGGAAGGCGGGCGTCGAGAAGTTCGTTGCCTTGGGCACGGTGTGCGCCTATCCGAAGTTCACGCCCGTGCCGTTCCGCGAGGACGATCTGTGGAACGGGTATCCGGAAGAGACCAACGCCCCGTACGGCATGGCCAAGAAGATGATGCTGATGCAGGCGCAGACCTACCGCCAGCAGTACGGTTTCAACGCCATCTTCCTGATCCCGGTCAACCTGTACGGCCCGGGCGACAACTTCAACCTGGAAAGCTCGCACGTCATCCCGGCGTTGATCCGCAAGTGCGTCGAAGCCCGGCTGCGAGGCGAGACGGAGATCGTGGTCTGGGGCGATGGCTCACCGACGCGCGAGTTCCTGTACGTCGAAGACGCCGCCGAGGGCATCTTGCTGGGCGCCGAACGCTACGATGGTGACCAGCCGATCAACCTCGGTTCGGGACGGGAGATCAGCATCCGCCAGCTGGCCGAGCAGATCGTCGAGATGACCGGCTTCAAAGGCCGGCTAACCTGGGACACCAGCCGCCCCAATGGCCAACCGCGCCGTGCGCTGGATGTCTCGCGCGCGGAAGCGCTGTTGGGATTCCGCGCAGCCATGCCCTTCGAGGAGGGCTTGCGTCGCACCATTGCCTGGTATGAGCAGAACCGGGAGCGCATCGTGCGATGAGCCTTGAGCCGCAAGCCGCTCCGGCGGACCGCCCCCTGGTCACCTACATCCGGGCCTCGCGCGGCTGGAGCGGCATCGACCTGCGCGAGCTCTGGCGCTATCGGGAGCTGATCTACTTCCTGGTCTGGCGCGACGTCAAAGTGCGCTACAAGCAGTCGCTGCTCGGCGCACTGTGGGCCATCCTGCAGCCGTTCCTGACGATGGTGGTCTTCAGTATCTTCTTCGGACGCTTCATGGGCATCCCGACCGACGGAAGCCCGTACCCGGTGTTCTCGTACGCTGCCCTGCTGCCATGGCAAGTGCTGGAGAGCGGCGTGAGCAAGGCGGGCACCAGCCTGGTGGCCGGCAGGAACCTGGTCACCAAGGTGTACTTCCCGCGCATTGCCATCCCGATGGCGCCGATCCTGGCCGGGCTGGTCGACTTCGCCCTGGCGTCCGTCGTCTACCTGGGGATGATCGTCTACTACCAGGTGCGCCCCGGCTGGGAGATCCTCCTGCTGCCGGCCTTCTTGCTGGTGACCGTGATGACCACGGTCGGCGTCAGCCTGTGGCTGGCGGCGCTGAATGTGTCCTACCGCGATGTGGCCTTCATCATCCCATTCCTGGTGCGCGTGTGGTTCTTCGTCACCCCGGTCACCTATCCGGTGAGCGTGGTGCCGGCGCCCTACCAGCCGCTGTACTGGATGAATCCGATGGTCGGTGTCGTCGAGGGCTTCCGTTGGTCGTTGTATGGCGCGGGGAAGGGAGCGGTGCTCCCCTGGAACTTGATGGCGATTTCGGCGGGCGTGGCGTTGGTGCTGGTGGTGACCGGCACGGCGTTCTTCCGCCGGATGGAGCGCACCTTTGCCGACCTGGTGTGATCGACCGCCGGCCGGCGGAGGGCTGCGATGAGCGACGAAATCGCCATCCGGGTCGAGGGACTCGGGAAGCAGTACTTCATCGGCGAGAACGTCGGGGGCTACAGGACCCTGCGCGACGCGGTGTCCGATGCGGCAGGCTGGACGGTCGATCGGGTAGCGCGCCGCCTGCCGGCGGGGAAGGTGGAGCACCGCGAGTTCGATCTGGGCGTTGCGCGACGTCTCCTTCGATGTGCGCCGGGGTCAGGTGCTGGGGATCGTCGGGCGCAATGGCGCCGGCAAGAGCACGCTGCTCAAGCTGCTGGCGCGGGTCACCGAGCCGACGGAGGGCCGGGCGGAGGTGCGCGGCCGGGTGGGCTCGCTGCTCGAGGTTGGCACCGGCTTCCATCCCGAGCTGACCGGTCGAGAAAACACCTTCCTCAACGGCGCCATCCTGGGCATGCGCCGTTCGGAGACCGCCGCCAAGTTCGACGAAATCGTCGAATTTGCCGACATTGGCCGCTTCATCGACACGCCGGTCAAGCGCTATTCCAGCGGCATGTATCTCCGCCTGGCGTTCTCCGTGGCGGCTCACCTTGAGCCGGAGATCCTGATCGTCGATGAAGTGCTGGCGGTGGGCGATGCCGAGTTTCAACGCAAATGCCTGGGCAAGATGGGCGATGTGGCGCAACGCGGCCGGACGGTGCTCTTCGTCAGCCACAACATGTCGGCCGTGCTGCGCCTGACCGAGGAGACGTTGGTGATCGACGGCGGGCGTCTGGTGCTGCGCGACCGCACGCCCCGGGCGGTGGACTACTACCTGTCCTCCGGCCTGGCTCAGAGCGGCGAACGCGGCTGGGGCGACGAGCCACGCGTTGCGTCAGCGGCGCCGTTCCGGCCGCTGCAGCTGCGCATCCTTGGGCCGGACGGCCGTCCCGCGGAGCAGGTGGGCGCCACCCAGTCGTTTGACATCGAGTTCCGCTATCGTCTGGACGAGCCGATCAGCAGCCTGCGGGTCGGGGTCTATCTGGCCACCTCCAAGGGCGAACCGGTCTTCGCCACGTTCGACACCGACTCCATCGAGCAGTTCCAGGCGCTCCCCGTGCGGCCGGCCGGCACCTATGTCAGCCGCTGCACCGTGCCGGCCAACCTGTTGAACGAAGGGCGCTACGTGGTCGGGGTCAATGCCAGTGCATTTCGCATCCGCTCCTACTTCAGCGACGAGTATGCGCTGGCCTTCTCGGTCGATGGCACCGGCGCCGTCGGCAGTCAGTGGGGAGAGCCGCGCGGTGGGCCGCTGCGGCCTGCGCTGCCCTGGGTGATCGAGAGCGAGGCATGAACCTGCGGGAGATCGCCCGCCGGGCAGCGCGGACGCTTCCCCCCGGCATGGTGCAGCAGCTGCGGCCGGACAATCCGCCGGTGTTGGGCAACTACCGCCTCGAGCGTCTCTCCGGCGTACTGCCTGGCTGGATCGAGGCGGCGGAGCAGGGCCGGCGCGGAGCGGCGGCGGTCTCATCGGCGCCGCTGCTACTCGTGGCCTGGTTGCCGTGGTGGCTCGAGTACAGCGTGGCGCTGGCGCTGCTGCTCACGGGGCAGGGCGCCGACGTCCACCTGGCCTATGTCCCGGATCGCGATTGGAATACCACCCTGCCCATGGCCGAGCGCCAGCGCCTATCGGCCTATATCCGCCGCAGTCTGCAGCCGATGCGCCGGCTGGTGACCCTGCACGAGATCGCGCCGGGTGTGCGCGGGACGCTTCCCGCCGATCTGGTCGAAGGCCTGGAGGCGCAAAGCCGCCGGGACGTGCAATACCTGCAGCAGCGTGAAGAGATCGACCGCTCGCCGGACAGTGAGGACGGGCGATTGCTGGAGTTCCGCCGCCAGCGCAATCAAGCCTTGGCAACCGGCATGCTCAGCCTGCTTCAGGCACGGACGTACCGGGCGGCGGTGATCCCCAATGGCAGCCTGCTCGATTTCGGCGTCGCCTATCGGGTCGCACGTCACCTCGACGTCCCGGTCATCACCTACGAGTTCGGGGAACAGCGCGAACGGATGTGGCTGGCGCGCGACGACGAGGTGATGCTGCAGGACACGGAAGCATTCTGGCACGCCCGCCGGGAGGAGGCGCTTTCGCCCGGCGAGCTGACCCTGATGCGGGAGATGACGGACGCCCGCCGCCAGGGCCGGCGTTGGGAGAACTTCGGGCGTCAATGGCAGGCCTCGGGCAGCCAAGGCGCGGAGATCGTGCGTCAAACGCTGGGGCTGGATGCCGACCGCCCGGTGGCTGTGCTGTGCACGAACGTCGTCGGCGACAGTCTGGCGCTCGGACGCGAGATCTTCAGCGGCGGCATGGCCGACTGGCTGCGCGGAACGGTGCGCCTGCTCGGTGCTCGCGGCGATGTTCAGCTGGTGGTACGCATTCACCCGGGGGAAGCTCTGGGCACCGGTCTGCCCTCGGCCGAGATCGTCAGAGAGACGCTGCCGGATCTGCCGGGCCACGTCACCGTCGTGCCGCCGGACTCGCCCTTCAACACCTACGACGTGATCGACCTCGCCGACTTCGGTCTGGTGTACACGACAACCGCCGGCCTGGAGATGGCGATGGCGGGGGTGCCGGTGATCGTCGCCGGCCGGACCCACTACCGGGGCCGCGGGTTCACCCACGACCCGCGGTCATGGGACGAGTATGCCGGCACGATCGAGACGCTGGTGCGCCGGCCGCGCGGCGAGCGCTTGCCCGTCGAACAAGTCGAGCTCGCCTGGCGCTATGCCTATCGCTTCTTCTTTGACTTTCCCTTTCCATTCCCCTGGCATCTGGTGCGTTTCTGGGAGGACGAAGCCGCCCGGCCGATGCAGGCCCTGCTAGCTCCCGGCGGGCTGGCGCCGTACCGCCAGGCGCTGGCCGCCTTCGCCGGCGAGCCGCTGGCATGGGACCGCGTGCCGCGTGCCGCCGGGTAGGGTCGAGGTCGTGGAAGAGATCGACGTCAAGCGTGAGGTGCAGGCCTTCTATGACTCGGTCGGCTGGACGGTGGTCGGCGACGGGCTCTACCAGAACGCGCGCTACGAGGACCTGCGCCCGGTCTCGCGGGAGTACATCCACCGCTGCCACCTGCGGGTGGGGCGGCGACTTCCTGCGCGCGGCGAGCGGCTGCTGGATGCCGGCTCGGGCCCGGTGCAGTATCCGGAATACCTGGAGTATTCGCGCGGCTTTGGCCGGCGCGTCTGTCTCGACATCTCGCGGCGTGCCCTGACGGAAGCCAGGGCGCGGCTGGGCGAGCATGGCGCCTACGTCGTCGGGGATCTTGCCAGTCTCCCGTTCCGCGGCGAAGCATTCGAAGGGGTCGTCTCGCTGCACACCCTGCACCACTTGCCGGCCGCGGAGCATGCGCGCGGCCTCGAGGAGCTCTATCGGGTCCTGGCGCCGCGAGGGCGGGCGGTGGTGGTGTATGCCTGGGGCGATGGCGGGCTGTTGATGCGGCTGATGGCGCGGCCGGCACGCTGGGCACGTTCCCTGCTGGCACTGCGTGCCCGGGGTGACGCCGCGGCCTCCGGCGCCTCAGCCAACCTGGCGGCCGACCCACCGGCATCGCCAACCGGGACCCGCACCTACAAGCACAACTACCGGTGGGCGAAGGAGCAGCTCGCGTTCTTGCCCGTGGCCGAGATCCTGGTCTGGCGCTCCGTCAACACCGGCTTCCTCCGCACGTTCATCCACGCGCGCCTTCGTTGGCCGCCTGTGGCTGAGATGGCTCTTTCGCCTGGAGGAGGCGGCGCCGCGGCTGATGGGCCGGATCGGACAGTACCCGATGTTTGCATTCTCGAAGCCCGGGCTGGATGTGCCCGAAAGGAAGACTGATGAAATGGAGTGAGCAGGCGGTCCTGATCACGGGTGGAACCGGCTCGTTTGGCCGGAAGTTCGTCGAGGTCATGCTCAAGTGAGTTCCACCCTAACAAGCTGATCATCTTCAGTCGGGATGAGCTGAAGCAACACGAGATGCGCGAGTTGGGCCTTGAGCATCCCAACCTGCGCTACTTCATTGGCGACGTCCGGGACGAGTCGCGCCTGAAGCGTGCCATGAACGGTGTCGACGTGGTGGTGCATGCCGCAGCGCTGAAGCAGGTCCCGGCCTGCGAGTACAACCCCTTCGAGGCGATCCAGACCAACATCAACGGCGCCCGCAATGTGATCGAAGCGGCGCTGGACTGCGGTGTGTCGCGCGTGATGGGGCTGAGCACCGACAAGGCCGTCAACCCGGTGAACCTGTACGGAGCGACCAAGCTGGCGGCCGAGAAGCTGTTCGTGCAGTCGAACGCCTATGCCGGCGGCAAAGGCACCCGCTTCGCCTGCGTGCGCTACGGCAACGTGGTCGGGAGCCGAGGCAGCGTCGTTCCGGTGTTTCTGCGCCAGCGAACCAGCGGCACGGTCACCATCACCGACGAGCGCATGACACGTTTCTGGCTGTCGCTGGAGCAAGGCGTGCGCTTCACCATCAAGTGCCTCGAGCAGATGCAGGGTGGCGAGGTCTTCGTGCCGAAGATCCCGAGCATGAAAGTCGTCGATCTGGCGAAGGCGATCGCGCCCGAGTGCAAGGTCGAGTACATCGGCATTCGGGGAGGCGAGAAGCTGCATGAGGTGCTGGTCTCCGAGGATGAGGCGCGGCACACGCTTGAGCTGAAGGACATGTTCGTGGTGGAGCCGGCTGAGGCCTGGTGGTTCGGCCATGCGTGGCGCCAGCAGGGACGGCCACTCCCGCCGGAGTTCCGCTATGCCAGCGACAGCAACCCGGAATGGCTGAGCGTCGATCAGATCCGGGCGATCGTCGAGCAGCCTGCAGGGGTGGGCGCATAGCCGGCCGGACCGCGCGCCGCCCGCGCCTGCTCGTGACGGGCGCCAGTGGCATGCTCGGCGCCAACCTGGTCCTGGCAGCGCTCGACCGCTGCGAGGTGATCGCCCACGCCTACCCGCCAGCACTGCAGGCGATGGGCTTCACCAGCCTGGCCTCAGACCTGACCGTCCCCGGCGAGGTGGATCGCCTGCTGCACGCGGCCCGCCCCGACTGGGTGGTGCACTGCGCGGCGCAGGCGGATGTCGATGCCTGCGAAGTCGATCCCCAGGGCGCAATGCGTCTGAACGCTGAACTGGCCGGCTCGGTCGCCCGGGCGGCGGCACACGCCGGAGCCCGCATGGTTCAGATCTCGACCGACGCGGTGTTCGATGGGACGAAGGGCAACTATCGCGAGACGGACGCGCCGGCGCCCGTGAACCGCTACGGTGCGAGCAAGCTGGCTGGCGAGGCCGCCGTTGCCGCGGCTCATCCGCAGGCGCTGATCCTGCGCACCAACTTCTTCACCTGGCCCGCTCCGGGGAAGGTCGGGCTGGCAGGTTGGTTCCTCGAGCGGCTGGAAAGCGGCCAGCCCTGTCCGGGCTTCGTCGACTCACGCTTCAGCCCACTGTTGGCAAGCACGCTGGTCGGACTCGTGCTCGACCTGCTCGCCCTGGGCGCCAATGGCTTGCTGCATGCCGCCGGGAGGACCTGCCTCACCAAGTTCGAGTTTGGCGTGCATCTGGCGCGGGCCTTCTCGCTCGATCCCACCCTCGTTCGCCCGGAGGTGAGCTTGGCCGCAGGTCTCTCCGCTCGGCGCGGGCAGCAGCTGTGCCTGAATCCCGGCCGGCTCGAACGGATCCTGGGTCGGCGCATGCCGACGGTCACGGCTGAGCTGGAGCGCTTTCGCCGCGAACGCGACGGCGGGCTGCCGCAGGCACTGCAGGCGATCCGGGCCGGGGGGACGCCGCCCGGTATGGCGAAGGCGACCGAGGCTTGAGGCGATTTCACGGGTGAGCGAGACCCACGACGGTCCGGGGCGGATGATGTGCAAGGCGAGCATGGGTGCTGCGCCGCGCGGCGAGTGCCTTCCGGCGGGTGCCACGCGGCAGCGTGCATTGCCCGGCAATGCTTTGGCCAATGCCGTCTGGCCCGGCTGGTTGCACTTCCTCGAAGGCTTGAGCTCCGTCACCCCGAGGGAGTGTGCCGACAGGGGTCCGATCCGCACTCGAGGGGCGGGGAATAAGCCCCGGCAGCGGCCGGATGAGCCGCGCGACCTGCGGGGGCAGCGAATCCGAGCGACAGCAACTCGGGGCGCCTGCGTCACCCAACCCGAATCCGACATAGCCGGTGCCAAGGGGTTCGGGCGCAACCTTTGGTTGGTCTCCCTTGCCGTCTCGGGTGCTGGCGGCTTGGGGGCCCCTCGCCCCCAGCCAATGCGCATCGACCGGGAGAAGATCGAACGTGCCTTGGGGATCCAGCTTCCATCGCTCGGGGATGGAACTCCGCAGGATGCGCGAATTCCGAATGACAGGCGAACGTGGAAGGTCCGCTGAGCTCTTGCCTGGACTGTCGGCGTGACGCAGAGCCAGATGCCGATCCCGGAATCGTCGGCAGGACCAGCCTTGCCTGGCGCCCCGATTTCCCTAGCGGAGACAAGCGGTTGATGAGGGACAGACTGCCGGGTTGGGTGCGCGCGCTGCTGCCTCTCGCCTTGCTGATCCTCCTGTATTGGGTGATCCGGTACTTCCATCTGCAGCAGTTCGGTTTCTATGAGGATGACCTGACTCACTTCCCGACAGTCTTCGGGATGTCGTGGGAGCAGATCGTCCGCTACGCAACCGATCCGGTTCGCATCGCCGCCCTGAGGGAGCAAGGGCATCCACTGCACAACTCCTTCATCTATCTCCTGTCTGGGATTGGTTGGAGACTGTCAGGGCTGAGCGGGCCCTATTGGATTGGCTTCGCGGTACAAAGTGCGAATATCGTCCTCTTCTACCTGCTCCTGAAACGGATCCACCACAGTGCACTGGCCATCCTGGGGACGCTTGCATACGTCCTGTACTCTGCAGACACGACTTCAGGCCTTTCTGACATACTCGCTCGGGCTGCATCCTTCGTTGACCTTCCTGCTGCTTGCGCTGCATGCCTACCTCTCGGAAAGGCTCGTTCTCTCCTATCTCCTTGCCTCCTTCACGCTCCTGACCTACGAAACGACCTTTCTGGTGTTCCTGGCGGCGCCCTTGCTCACGCCTCAGGTCGCGGGATCCAACCGGCGCCGATGGCTGCTGCATGCTGTGATCACGAGTGCCATCCTGGCGGTGTTCATACTCGTCCGGATCCGCGCTGGGGATGACCGGGTCATCTTGCTGCGAGGTTGGGAGCAGCTGCTGCAACCGGCAGTCAATGCCCTGGTCGGACCGGCGGTGAGCCTGGGCACGTTTGTGTATCGACCTTACCAGGCAGCCATCTCCCGAAGCGGAGAGGTTCTGGTCGCCACATTGGGTATCGGAGTCGCGTTGTTCTTCCTGTTCTCCCGGCTCCCGCTTGGCATGCTGACCGATTTTGGCTGGCTCAGGCAGAAGACCGCGGCCTCGACAACCAAGGCTGGCCTGCGCCAGCGAGCCAGGCGGCTGTGGTCCGCCGTCCCCCAAGAAGGTAGGGACCTGGCGCGCCTTGCCCTGGCGGGAGCCCTCATGCTCGTGCTCGCGTATCCCCTGATGCTTACGGTTCGGCCGTATGCCATCAGCGGCCGGGAGACCCGAGTTCATGCGGCGGGGGTAGTGGGTGCCGGGCTGTTGATCGGGGCGCTGTTGATGGCCATTCTGTGGTTGGCTGAGGGACTCAAGAAGCGCCGTTGGATTGCGGCGCCTCTAGCCATATGGCTGGGATTGCTCGCAGGGTATGGATTCGTGATCCAGAACGACTATGTGCTGGCTTGGGAGTATCAGAGGCAGTTCTGGCGCGAGCTTCTGCCCCTGATTCCGGATGTCGGGGAAGGGGATGCAATCTTGGTCGAGCCGGGCGCTCTCCAAGATACCCAGCAGATTGGCGCCAATTACTGGAACATGCCCGTGGTGCTCGAGCAGCTCTTCGACTTCCCCGATGAATGGGAGAGACCCCCGCGCGTCTTCCGGCTGTCGGACAACTGGAGGACGAGCATCATGCGGTCGGCCGACACTGCAACCCTGAACGAGGCGAGCACCTATGCCTCGCCGTCCACCTACTACTTCCTCCATATGAAAGACACCATCCTGATCGTCGAGCGCGATGGACGGCTGGTGCGCCTGGTCGGCCCTGTTCTGCTAGAGCGGCGAGACGAGTGGGTGGGAACTGCCGGTGAGTCCCGCCGGTCCGCCCTATCCGCAGGCCCTGCTGTACGAGCTGATGTTGGGGGGGCCGCAGGCGAGCCCCGCGGCAATGAGCACGCGGCCTCCAGCTGGTCCCGGTGTCTCCTGGCCCACCGCACCTGGGGCGTGGAGTTCCGGCTTGAAGGCGGGCGGCTCCAGCCGATGCCTACGATCGGGCGGTCGACGAAGAGTGCCCGGCGCTGAGTTGATCGCGTGAAGCCTGCGTGCGAGGAGAGGAGGCAGATCGCCCATGACCCACATTCTCGTGGGGGAGCGCCGAATCGGCGGATCGAACCCCACCTACTTCATTGCCGACATATCCGCCAATCATGATGGCGACCTCAAACGCGCCAAGCTGCTGGTCCGATTGGCCGCGGAAGCCGGGGCGGATGCGGCGAAGTTCCAGAACTTCCGCGCCCCGAAGATCGTCAGCGACTTCGGCTTCCGCGCCTTGGGCGGCCAGCTTTCCCACCAGGCGACCTGGAAGAAGCCCGTGTTCGAGGTCTATCAGGACGCCTCCATCCCGTTCGAGTGGACCCCTGAGCTGAAAGCTGCCTGCCAGGAAGCGGGGATCCACTACTTCTCCTCGCCGTACGATTTCGAAGCGGTGGACATGCTGGACCCCCACGTCCTGGCCCACAAGATCGGATCAGGCGACATTACCTGGCTGGAGATGGTGCGCTACATCGCCGGCAAGGGCAAACCGGTATTCCTGGCCACCGGCGCTTCCGATATTGGTGAGGTCCAGCGGGCGGTGCGCGCGGCGCTCGAGCGCAATCCGCAGCTGGTGCTGATGCAGTGCAACACCAACTACAGCGCCAGTTTGGAGAACTTCGATCACATCCACCTGAATGTGCTGCGCACCTACGCCGCCATGTTCCCAGGGCTGGTGCTGGGCCTTTCGGATCACACCCCCGGGCATGCGACCGTCCTGGGGGCCGTGGCGCTGGGGGCGCGGGCCGTCGAGAAGCACTTCACCGATGACACTCGGCGCGTTGGCCCGGACCACCCATTCTCGATGACGCCGGAGACCTGGCGCGAGATGGTGGACCGGACACGCGAGCTCGAGCGCGCCCTGGGTTCACCCGAGAAGACGATTGCGGCCAACGAGGCCGACACGGCGATCGTGCAGCGACGCTGTGTGCGGGCCGCTCGCGACCTGGCGGCCGGCGATGTGCTGCAGCGCAACCTGCTGGACGTGCTGCGCCCGGCCACACCCGGTGCCATCCTGCCCAACGAGATCGACGACCTGTCGGGCCGCAGACTGCGTCAGGCTGTACCGGCAGGCCAGGCGCTGCACTGGACAATGATCGAGAGCTGATGCAATCAGCCGTGCCGCGCGTGCTGTATGTGACTCAGCGAGATACGGCACACGACCGGAGGTTCCTGCGCGCCATGTGCCGGGCGCAGGTCGAAGTCGGCGTGGTGCGGCTCTCCGGCGCTCCCGCCCACCACCCCCTAAGCCCCGGGTGTGTTGGATCTCTCGCCGCGCGCCGAATCAGCCGGTCGCCCCGGGCGGACACTGCGCCTGAGAAGTCACCTCCGCGCGCGGCATGCCGCGAGTTCGCCCCCACGGTGATTCACGCCGGGCCGATCCAGCAGGGCGCGTTCCTTGTCGGCTTGGCCGGTTTGCGCCCCCTGATCAGCATGTCGTGGGGTTCGGATCTGCTGCTCGGCGCAAGGAATGGAGTGGGTCGTTGGAAGGCGCGCTGGGCGCTCTCCAGGAGCCAACTGCTCCTATGCGATTGTCAGGCTGTGCGCAAGGCGGCGCTGGACCTGGGCGCCCCCCAAGAGCGCATCGTCGTCTTTCCCTGGGGGGTGGACCTGGATCACTTCCGGCCAGGCCGCCAGGCTCCTCTCCGCCGTCAACTGGGCTGGGAGCGTGAGTTCGTGCTGCTCTCCGCCCGCAGCTTCGAGCCGATCTATGGGGTGGACGTGCTGATCGAGGCCTTTCTGCGTCTGGCGCCCGCTGAACCTCGACTGCGGCTGCTGTTGCTGGGCGAAGGGAGCATGCGTCCCTCGCTGCAGCGCCGGATCGAGCTGGCCGGATTGCAGTCCCGCGTGCATTTTGCCGGAGCCGTATCCGAGGATCTGCTGCCGGAGTATTACCACGCTTCCGACCTGTACGTGAGCGCCTCGCACAGTGACGGGTCCTCGGTCTCGCTTCTGGAGGCAATGGCCTGCGGCCTGGCGTCGGTCGTGTCCGACCTCCCCTCCAACCAGGAGTGGGTGAAGCCTGGAGTTCACGGCTGGCTGTTCCCCGCCGGCGACAGCCGGGCATTGGCGGAAGGGATTCGCCAGGCGCTTGTCGACCCGACTCGGCGGGCCAGCATGGGCACGGCCGCTCGAGCGCGGGTGGAGAACGATGCGGACTGGCGCCGGGGCTCGCGCATGCTGATCGATGCCTACCGGATGGTAAGCGGTCTTGAACCCGTCTGAGACGCGGCCCGTCGTCGCCATCATCCAGGCCCGCATGGGATCCAAGCGCCTGCCGGGCAAGGTGCTGATGGACATCCACGGTGCGCCCATGCTGCTGCGCGTCGCTATCCGTGCCCGGCGGGCGCACACGCTCGACCGACTGAGTGTGGCCACGACGGACCTGGCATGCGATGACCCGGTGGCCGAGATGTGTGCAGAGCACAGGATCGAGTGCTTCCGCGGCAGCGCCACGGATGTGCTCGACCGCTTCTACCGGGCCGCCATCGCCTTTCAAGCGGCAGTCGTGGTTCGCCTCACCGGTGACTGTCCGCTCATCGATCCGGCGGTGATCGATCAGACCGTGCGTTCATTCCTGGAGGCCAAGGTGGACTTTGCCGCCAATCGGCTGCCGGAAGGACGCACCTTCCCCATCGGGCTGGACACCGAAGTGTGCAGCATGGCAGGCGCTGGAAACGGCCTGGCGTGAGGCGCGCGCTCCCTACGAGCGCGAGCATGTCATGCCGTATCTGTACGACCCGCCGGGGCGGTTCCGCGTGCTGCGCGTCGACGCGCCGGTCGACCTGGGGCATCTTCGCTGGACCGTCGACACGGCGCAGGATCTTGACTTCGTGCGGGGTGTGTATGCCGCCTTCGCCGGCGATGATCATTTCAGCTGGGAGCAGGTGGCGGACCTGGTGGCGCGCGACGCCGAGCTGAATGCGCGCAACGCGGACGTACCACACCGGAGACACACGGATGCCGAGTAGCCCGCCGCTCGGACGGCAGGCGCACGCCGCGGCAGGTCCAAGGCGATGCTGACGATCTTCACCGCCCCCAAGCCCTTCACCGATCCGCATATCGACCTGATCCAGCGCAACGCCATCCGTTCCTGGCGCGACCTGGGTCCGCCCGTCGAGGTGCTGCTGATTGGAGACGAACCAGGGATGCGGCAGGCGGCGGAAGAGCTACAAGTCCGCCAGCTGGCTGATGTGGAACGCACCGACCTCGGGACGCCGCGCATCGACTCGATCTTCCGCCTGGCGCGCCAGGCCAGCTCCCAACCCCTGCTGGCCTATGTCAACGCCGACATCCTGCTGATGCCCGACGTGCTCGAGGCCGCGCGGGCGGCGATCAAGCGATTCGAGGCCTTCTTGCTCATCGGCCAGCGCTGGGATCTTGAGGTCCAGGAAGGCCTGACGGTCGGGGAGACGGGCGCAGTGGAGCTCAGGCAGCGCACCCATGCGCAGGGGAGACTCCATCCCCCGGGCGGAAGCGACTACTTTCTCTTCCCCAAAGCGTGCTTCAGCCAGATCCCTCCTTTTGCCGTCGGGCGGGCAGGATGGGACAACTGGATGATCTTTCACGCCCGCAAGCAGGGTTGGCCGGTGATCGATGCAACTGCGGCCGTGATGCCCGTGCATCAGACCCACGACTATGGCCATCTGCCCAATGGCCAGCCTCACTACCGGCTCCCGGAGAGTGGGGAGAACCTGAGGCTGGCGGGCGGCCGGCGCCGTGTCTTCCGTCTGCCAGACGCCAACTACCTTCTGCAGGGCGGCACGATCGGGCGACGGCCGTGGACCTTTGCGGGAATGCTGCTGAGCCTGGAGCGTTGGCCCGTGCTGGGCTGGGATTCGGACCTGCTGGCGAACCTGGTCTTTGCCTGCCTCCATCCGGTGCGCGCCTGGCAGGAGCTGCGCGGAGCCCTGGGATACTTGTACGCCAAACGCATTGCCCGCCGGAGCCGCGCCGCGCAGGGGGGGGCGTGACGTGAGACTGGGACAGAACCCCGCCAAATTCGTGCATGAAGTTGCCAGGCCCGAACGGATCACCGTGGCAGTCCTGACCTACGCCCCATTTCTGGGCGGCTACTTCGCCCGAAGCCTCGAGGTCATTCAGGCCTGTCTGGAGAGCCTGTGGCGCAACACCGACCTGCCGCATGACCTGCTGGTCTTCGACAATGGAAGCTGCGTCGAAGTGCGGACCTTCTTGCGCGGGGCATTCGACGCCGGCCGGATCCAGATGTTGTTTCTCTCCGCTGCGAACCTTGGCAAGGGCGGCGCATGGAACATCCTCTTCCCGGCTGCGCCCGGTGAGGTGCTGGCTTACACGGACAGCGATGCCCTCTTCTCGCCCGGCTGGCTGTCTGCCTCGGTGCGCCTGCTCGACACCTATCCCAAGGTGGGCATGGTGACCAGCCGGCCATTTCGCACACCGGATGAGTTCACCACGGCGACTCTCGGTTGGGCGGAGCAGAACCCGGACGTCCAGGTCGAGCGCGGTCAGTTCATCCCGTGGGAGGTCTTCCGGGACTTCGACCTGAGCCTGGGGCAGGACGAGGCCTTGATCCGCCAGCGCTACCAGTCGACGCACGACACTCGTCTGACCTACCGGGGGTTGACCGCTCAGGTGGGCGCCTCACACTGGCAGTTCGTCGCCTTCAAGTCGGTGCTGCAGCCGTTCCTTCCTTTCGAGATGGACCGCCCCTTGGGGCAGGTCCGACAGCTTGACCAACGCGTGAACGAAGCCGGCTTGCTGCGCCTGATGACCTGCGAACCGCTGGCGATGAACATGAGCAACACACCGCCGGCGGATTCGGTCTCCCTTGGTCAGGGTCCGCCCAAGCGTCCGGCCTTGCGGCGGCGCCTGCTTCACTTCGCTCCAGTGCGTCGGGTCTTGCTCGGGATCCACGATCGCATCTTCCGCTGGTACTATGGCCGCTGACCGTTCGAGCCTCCCCGCTGCACCTCCCACAGCCTTCGTCGTCGCCGATCACGGGCTGGCGGTGGTCTACTTCCTGCAGAGCGACGTTGTCGACACCCTGCTGGCGCAGGGGATCCGGGTGGTGTTGCTCACCGATGATGGCCTGGTCAGCCAAATTGCCCATCGCTTTCAGCGACCCGGCCTGATCGTCGAAGGCCTGCGCATGGGTGCGGCGCGCGAGTACGCCGCTCGGGTGGATCCCGAGCGGCAGTGGTGGCTGCACTTCCTGCGTCGGGTTGGCAGCTCGCGCCGCATCAATACCCGCGCCATGGATAGCTACATCGAGCAGGTGGCGGTCGAGGAGCCCAACCGGCGCCGGATCTGGATGCCGCTCGCCTGGCTGGCGATCGCCGCCCTGCGCCGGTCGGCCAGTGCCCGCCGCAGGCTGGTCGCCGCTCAAGGGCGCTACACGCCGCAGCTGTACCGCGATCTGTTCGAGCGCTATCGGCCGGGACTGGTTGTGGCCAGCACAGCCGGCTGGAGGCTCGATCGCTACCTGCTCCGGGAGGCAGCCGCCCTCGGCATCCCGACGGCGGCGGCGATTGTTGGGTGGGACAACCCGAGCAGCTACAGTCTGCCCGGTGCGCCGGTGAACTTCGTCACCTGCTGGTCTCAGCTGCAGGCCGACGAGCTGAGGTTGGGTTCCGATTGGGGAACGGAGCAGATCCACATCGGCGGGATCCCGTCCTACGATGGGTACTTCCGCCGGTCATGGGTGGTGCCCCGCGAGGAGTACTTCGCCCAGCATGGCCTCGATCGCGGGCGGAGGTTGCTGTGCTACGCTTGCTCCTTCGTAAGCTTCTCGCCCAACTACCAGAATGTCGAATCGCTGGCGCGCCTGGTCGCCGAGGAGGCATTGGGGGAACCCTGCCAACTCCTGGTCCGGCTGCATCCGAACCACTTCATGGACAATCACCTGTTCGCCGGGGAGCGTGAGCGCATCCAGGCGTTGGCGCGCAGCCTCCCCCACGTGCATGTGGTGCAGCCGGTCCCCCTGGGAGGGGAGCTCGGCTACTACTCCGGGGAGGATATGCCGGAGAAGACCTCGATGATGGCGCACGCCGATGTGTTCCTGACGGTCTACTCGACCATGGTGGTCGAAGCCGCCATCCATGATCGCCCGATCGTGAGTGTCTGCCTCGATGCTCCCGGTGGATGGGCGACGCCGCGCAAGTACTCCCTTCCGCTGTCCCGCATCGGAGACTGGCCGACGCACGACCGCTTTCGCCAGGCCGGCGCCGGATGGGTGGCGCACGACCTGGCCGAAGTGCGACAGGCGATTGTCGCTGGCCTTGCACAGCCGGATGCTCAGCACCCGGCGCGACAGGCCTTCGTTCAGCGCGAGATCACCTACACCGATGGAAGCGCCGGACGGCGGACAGGGGAACACCTCGCCCGTCTCCTGCAGAGGGCGTCGAACCGGGTGGTTGGCGCGTGATTCCTCGAGCCTCCTCCGGGCCCGCGCAGCCCATGCAGACGCGACCGAGGCCCGCCCGACTTCAGCGCCGCGAGATCGCATGCGCATCGGCCGGACTTGAAGGGACCCGAGCATTCGCGGCGGGGACTGCGGGTAACTCCGGGAAATCGGGCGCCGCTCCCAACTCGGCGTTCTTGTGGGCGAGGCGTTGACCAGTGACTGACCGAGCACGACCACGAAACTCAGCATGCGCACACTGATCGCCGGGCTGGGCTCGATCGGCCGCCGCCATCTGCGCAACCTGCAGGCGCTCGGCGAGTCGGACATCATCCTGCTTCGCAGCGGCAGGAGCACGCTGCCTGAAGCCGAGCTCGCCGGCCTGCCCGCCGTCGACACGCTCGAGAGAGCGCTCGACCTGCGACCGCAGGCGGTGATCATCGCCAATCCCACCGCCCATCACCTGGACGTGGCGATCCCAGCCGCGGAGGCCGGATGTCACCTGCTGCTGGAGAAGCCCGTCTCGCACTCGATGCAAGGGGTAGCGGATCTAGCGAGAATTGCCGCGGCCTCCGGCTCCCGGATCCTGGTGGGCTTCCAGTTCCGCTTTCATCCGTGCCTGAGTCGGCTTCGGGGGTTGATATCGAGCGGCGCATTGGGTCAACCGCTGCACGCCCGCGCCCAATATGGAGAATACCTCCCGGGTTGGCACCCGTGGGAGGATCATCGCGCCAGCTACTCCGCTCGAGCCGACCTCGGCGGCGGGGCCTTGCTGACATTGTGCCATCCCTTCGATTACCTGAACCTGCTCTTCGGGGAGCCCGAGGGGCTTGTGGCAAGAACCGCCCTCTTGCCCCACCTGGACCTCCAAGGTGTGGAGGGAATGGCGGAAGTCTTGCTTGAGCATCCCTCCGGGACGATGTCGAATGTTCACCTGAACTATGCGCAGCGCCCTCCAGTACACCGTCTCGAGATCGTCGGGACAGAGGGCACTGCGGAATGTGATTTCCTGGCCCATACGCTGCGGTGGTGGACGCAGGCCACCGGCAACTGGCAGATGGATTCAGCACCGCAGGGATTTGAACGGAATCATCTCTTCCTGGAGGAGATGCGCCACTTCCGAGACGTCGTGGAGAAGGATGCCGCTCCACTCGCCGGCATCCAGGAAGGCATTGCGTGCCTGCACGTGGCCCTGGCGGCGATTGAGGCAGGGCGGCGGTCAGCCCCGCTCTCCTTCGGAGCGAACGAACAGCTGAGGGCTCGGACCCTGTTGCCCAGAAGAGAGGTGGGGGATGGCTGACAGGCGTACGCCGCGCGCCGGGGGCAGGCGGAAGGGGGCAGGGCACACTCCACGGCTCGACGTACTCCCTGCGCAAAATGGCGCGCCTGGGTATGGAGGCGTTGTTTTCTTTCTCTCTGGTCCCGGTGTACTTGGGACTGCTGGCTGGAGTGCTGTTTCTGCTGATGGCGTGTGCCGAGGCTGCGTGGGTGGCGTCCGCCTGGTTGACGCGTGGCGGTGAGGGTCTGGTCCCCGGCTGGAGCTCGCTGATGTTCGTACTGCTGGTGATGGGGGGGTGCTGGTGCTCACGATCAGCACCGTCGGCGTGTATGTGGGCCTGATCTCTCAGCAAGTCAAAGAGCGGCCGGTGGATGTCGTCAAGGATGAGAGTGGCACCGGGAAGACGGATGAGTCAGGCTAGGCGATCGAAATCGGCGAGCAACCGCAGCGATCCGGCTGGGCCGCGAGGGTGGCGGATGGGGAAGACCGAGGAGGCAGGATGAGTTCGGTGCTGGACAAGTTCGACCTGTCGGGAAAGGCGGCCATCGTGACAGGAGGCGCCGGGTTGCTGGGCGCCGAGTTCTGCCGCACCCTGGCGCAGGCCGGCGCCTCGGTCGTGATTGCCGACCGGATGGGCGACGCGGCGCGAGCGGCGGCCGACCGATTGCGGTGCCGAAGGGCTGCGGACCCTGGCCGTGGAAGTCGACATCACCTCGCCCAACTCAGTCACCGCGCTGGTTCAGGCCTGTCTCTCCGCCTTCGGCCGGCTGGACATCCTGGTGAACAGTGCTGCGCTCGATCCGAAGTTCGACCGGGAGCACAGCGATCGCCCGGCAGGCGCCTTCGAGGACTTCCCGCTCGAGGCCTGGAACGCGGCGCTCGCTGTCAACCTGACCGGCTCCTTCCTGTGCGCGCAGGCGGCCACTCCGCCCATGCTGGCCCAGGGCGGTGGCTCGATCATCAACCTGTGCTCCACCTACGGCCTGGTGGGACCGGACCAGCGCATCTATCAGCGGCCGGGAGAAGCGGCGCGCTTCAAGCCGGTCTACTACTCGGTGACCAAGGCCGGCATGCTTGGATTGACCCGCTATCTGGCCACGTACTACGGCGATCGCGGCATCCGGGTGAACGCCCTGACACCCGGCGGGGTGTTCAACGACCATGACGAAGAGTTCGTACGCAACTACAGCGCCCGCACCGTCCTCGGCCGGATGGCGCGCAAGGACGAAATGAATGGGGCGCTCTTGTTCCTCGCTTCCGATGCTTCCTCCTACATGACGGGCGCCAACCTGGTGGTCGACGGAGGCTGGACGGCATGGTAGACGCGGCGCAGGTCATCGCCATCGTCCCCGCCCGCGGCGGGTCGAAGTCGATCCCCCGCAAGAATCTCCGCATGTTCGCCGGTCACCCGCTGCTGGCCTACAGCATCGCCGCCGGCCTGCAGGCGCAAACGGTCAAGCGGGTGATCGTCAGCACCGACGACGTGGAGATCGCCGAGGTCGCCCGGCAGCTATGGCGCCGAGGTGCCCTTCCTGCGACCGGCGGAGTTGGCGGCCGACGAGACCACCGACCTGCCGGTCTTCCAACACGCCCTGTCCTGGCTGGCCGAACACGAGGGCTTCATGCCCGAGCTGGTGGTGCAGCTTCGCCCCACCTCCCCGATCCGGCCGCCTGGCCTGGTCGATCGCGGCAGTGTCGCTGCTGGCGACTCACGCGGAAGCGGACTCGGTTCGGGGGGTTGTGCCCTCCGGGCAGAACCCGCACAAGATGTGGCACATCTCGAAGGATGAGCGACTGGTTCCCCTGCTGCGCGTGAGGGGAATCGCCGAGCCGTACAACGCGCCGCGCCAGGCCCTGCCTCCAACCTACTGGCAGACCGGTCACATCGACGTTGTCCGGCGAACGACGATCGTGGAAGGCGGGTCGATGAGCGGCGAGATCATCCTGCCCGTGATCATCGACGCTGCCTACACGCTCGACATCGACACCTTGCGCGACTGGCAGCGGGGCGAGTGGCTGCTCACGAGCGGCGAGTTGGAGGTGGTACTTCCGGGGCCTGGGCGGCGCGCCCTGCCCGAGCAAGTCCGCCTGCTCGTGATGGACTTCGACGGGGTGCTGACGGACGATCGCGTCTGGGTGGACGAAGCCGGCGTGGAGAGCGTGGCAGCCAGCCGGGCCGATGGCATGGGCATTGCCCGTCTGCGCGCGGCGGGGATCGAGGCGGTTGTGCTCTCCTCCGAAACCAACCCCGTCGTCACTGCCCGCTGTCGCAAGCTGGGCATCGAAGCAGTCCAGGGCGTGAGCGACAAGGCGCCGGCGCTGGAAGGTCTTCTCCAGCGGATGGGCATCGTCAGTGAAGAAGTGATCTACGTTGGCAACGATCTGAATGATCTGCCCTGTTTCCCGATCGCCGGATGGGCGGTCGCCGTGGCCGATGCCACGCCCGCCGTGCGGGCTGCGGCGGACTACGTGCTGGGCGCGCCCGGAGGCCGCGGCGCGGTGCGCGAACTGTGTGAGCTTATCCTGGCCAATAGCCAGCTGAGGTGAAGAATGACGAGAGTCGTTGAGCTCGGCGGGCGGAAAGTGGGAGAGGGATATCCTGCCTACATCATCGCTGAGATCGGAATCAACCACAACGGGGATCTGCAGAACGCCCTGCGGCTGGTCGACGCCGCGGTCCATGCCGGGGCGGATGCCGTCAAGTTGCAGAAGCGCACGCCGGAGCTGTGCGTCCCGCCCAATCAGCGGCAGCAGATGCGCGACACCCCTTGGGGCTACATCAGCTACCTGGACTACCGGCACCGGGTGGAGTTCGATGAACCGGCCTACCGGGAGATCGATGGCTACTGCCGGGGGAAGGGGGTCCAGTGGTTCACCTCCGTCTGGGATGAGCCCTCGGTCGACTTCATGGAAGCCTTCCAGCCGGTGTGTTACAAGGTGCCTTCCTCCTCGCTGACCGATCATGGGCTGCTGGGCCATCTGCGGCGCACTGGGCGCCCCGTGATCCTCTCGACCGGGATGTCCACGCTGGACCAGATCCGAGCCGCGGTCGAGGTACTGGGGTTGGACAACCTGATCCTGACGCATGCCACCAGCACCTATCCCTGCGAGCCGGAGGAGCTCAACCTGCGCATGATCCCTGTGTTGCGCGAGCTGTTCCAGGTCCCGGTCGGCTACTCCGGGCATGAGGTCGGACTGGTGCCCTCGGCGGTGGCCGTGGCGCTGGGCGCGTGTGTGGTGGAGCGCCACATCACCCTCGACCGGGCGATGTGGGGCAGCGACCAGGCGGCTTCGGTCGAGCCCAGCGGGTTCGAGCGTCTGGTCAAGTACATCCGCGTCACCGAGCAATCGCTGGGCGACGGCGTCAAGCGGGTGTATGCGAGCGAGCAACTGTCGCTGCGCAAACTGCGCCGTTTCGGCGTCGAGGCCCCCTAGCCAGCGATGACCGGCGCGGCTCTCAGGCAGTATGCGCCCGGCTGATCTCCGCCTGCGGCTGGCGACCCGCCAGGCACGCCTGCGTCTGCAAGGGCAAGTGCGCGCCATGCAGGCTCACCTCGATCAGACCGCGGCAGCCCCCGGCGACTCCGCTCCGGTGGTGTTCTTCAATGCCTCGACGCGCATCCACCGCTTGAGTTTGAATGCGGCCTTCGGCCTGCTCGCCAGCTGGGCCGTGCGCTCGGCGGGCGTGCCGACCGCTCAACTCGTTTGCCGGCGAGGGATGCTGCAGTGTCCGCTGGGGACGCGCTGGGAGGCGCCGCAAGCCCAACCGCCTTGCAGGGCGTGCGTCCAGTTCTCGCAGGCGATCCTTCCGGCGGAGAGCGCATCAGGGCTTCGCCTTCGATGAGGCTGGACGTCGCGCCGACGGCCGAACTCGAGCACGCCAACCTGGCGGAGCTGCTGGCGTGGGAGTGGAATGGGCTGAGGCTGGGTGAGATCTGCCTTCCAGCACTGCGCTGGGTGATGCGCCGCCACGATCTGGAGGACACCCCGCCCGTCCGGAAGGTTCTGCACCAGTATCTTGCCTCCGCCGTCAGCCTGGCGCAGGTCGCCCGGGACACGATCGATCGGCTGCAGCCGAGAGCGGTCGTCGTGTTCAATGGACTGTTGTTTCCCGAAGCGACCGTGCGCGCGGTCGCGCGGCGCAGCGGCCTGCCGGTCATCACGCATGAGGTCGGGCTGCGCCCGTTGTCGGCGTTCTTCTCCCACCAGGAGGCGACGTTCCGCCAGTTGGAGCCACCCGCCCGGCTCGAACTGGAGGCGGAGGAATCCGCCCGTCTGGATGCCTACCTGGGCGAGCGGTTTGAGGGCCGCTTCAGCATGGCGGGGATCCGCTTCTGGCCGGAGATCCAGCCGCTGCCGGCCTCGCTGCTGGAGGCCCTCGGCCGTTTCCCGAGTACGGTCACCGTCTTCACCAACGTGATCTTCGACACCAGCCAAGTGCACGCCAACACATTGTTCCCGAGCATGTTTGCCTGGCTCGACGATCTGCTGACCGTTATCGAGGCGCATGGCGATACGCTGTTCATCGTGCGCGCCCATCCCGACGAGGACCGCCCAGGCAAAGCCAGCCGGCAGAGCGTGGCCGACTGGGCCCGCCAGCACGGCCTTGCCGGACGGCCGAACGTCTTCTTCTTCGGCCCGTCGGACTACGTCAACTCGTATGCGCTGATCGAGCGCTCGAAGTTTGTCTTGGTCTACAACTCCTCGGTGGGGCTCGAGGCGACCCTGTTGGGCGTCCCGGTGCTGTGTGCTGGCCGGGCGCGTTTCACACAGTGGCCGACCGTAACCTTCCCCGCCAGCTCGGCAAGACTACGACCGCACGCTGCAGGCGTTCCTCAACGCGCCGTCGCTCGCCTTCGACGAGGCCCAACGTGTGCAGGCGCGGCGCTTTCTGCACGACGAGCTCTTCAAAGCCTCCATCGATCTCTCTCCCTTCCTGCAGCCGTTCGACCTGGCTCCCGGAATGGTGCAGCTGACGCGCTTCCAGCCGTCGGACTATCTCGCCTCGGCGGAAGCCCAACTTCTTGCGGACGGAATCCTGCAGGGCAAGCCTTTCCGTTACCCCTAGGGTGAAGGGGGCGAACGGGCCATTCGGCAGCGGCGGATCTCACACCAATACGGAGGCAACCGGAATGAAGATCGAGTATCAGGAAACCACCAGCGATCTGCTGCAGCGCATCGACATCCACCAGAAGTATGGCAGCCGCGACATCGACCAGTGGATGCTGGAGCTGCTTCGGCCTGCCAAGGGATGGCGCATCCTCGATGTTGGTTGTGGGGCGGGGAAGCAGTGCCTGACCTACCACCGCCACCTCGCAGGCCAGGCGCATATCGTGGGCGGCGATGTCTCCAAGGACCTGCTCGACCAGGCGCGCCGCGCCGCCGATCAGGCAGAGGCGCACATCGAGTTCCAGACCCTGGACTTCAACCAGCGGTTTCCCCACCCGGATGCGGATTTCGATCTGGTCTCGTGCTGCTTCGCCATCTACTATGCCGCCGACCCGGCCTTCACCGTGGGCGAGATGCACCGGGTGCTGAAGGCCGGCGGCCGGCTGTTCACCACCGGGCCGATGCCTGAGAACAAGCGCCTGTTCTACGAGGTGATCTCCGACGCCACCCAGCGGCCCATCCCACCCATGCCGGGCAGTTCGCGCTACGCCAGCGCCATCCTGACCGCGATCCAGGAGCGCTTCGCTGAGGTGCGGGTCGAAGTCTTCGAGAACCCGTTGGTGTTTGACACGGTCGAGCCGTTCCTGGCCTACACGCGTGCCTCGCTCAACGAGGACCGCAAGATCTGGGCTTCCTTCTTCCAGGGAGAGCAGGACTTCGAGCGGGTGATGGACCAGATCGGACAGGCGGCCGCCAGGCGGCTGGCGCGGGACGGCAAACTGGTGATGACCAAAGTCGTGGGCGGGTTCCTGGCCACGCGATGAAGCGAGGAGGCGCAGCGTGAATTTCTTCGGCGACAAGCTGCTGTTCATCGGGGCCCATCCCGACGACATCGAGATCGGTGCCGGGGCGCTGCTGGCGCACGTAGCCGGCCAGGCCGACGTCCTGTGTCTGACGCTCTCCGACAACCAGCAGAACCCTCTCTTGAAGGGGGTTGTCGAAGAGCACTACCAGAGCATGGCGGTGCTCGGCGTCCCAGAGGAGAAGGCGCTGCTCAAGAGCTTCGAGACGCGCAACTTCACCCGCGATCGCCAACAGATCCTGGAGTATCTCTACGAGCTCAATCGAAGCTATCGCCCGGCGATCGTCTTCACGCACAGCCAGGCCGACATGCATCAGGACCACGGCGTGGTGACGATGGAGACGCTGCGCGCCTTCCGCGGGACGACGGTGCTCGGCTTCGATGTGCTTCGTTCCAGCCACGGCTTCTTTCCGCACTTCCTGGTCGAGGTGACCGAGCAGGATGTCAGCCGCAAGATCGAGGCGCTCTCCAAGTACCGGACCTATGCGGACAAGTACTACTTCAAGCCCGAGGTCACCCGCTCGGCGTTGATCCGTCAGGGCGCCCTGGCCGAGCTTCCCTACGCCGAGGGCTTCGACATCCTGCGCATCGTCAGCAGCTTCCGGCCGATGGGCTGAAGGGTGTCAGTGTTGTCCGTGCGCACAGGGCGATTGGGATGACTGAGGGTACCGGCGGGCGCGGGCCGGCCGCCGGAGGCGCACCGCGGATCCTGCCCTCGCTGCTGGCGGCCGTGCTGCTGGTGGGCGTCGCCTGGAACCTGCTGGCGCTGGGCAGCGGAGACCTGCCGCTGTACCTGAAGCGGATCTGGCGCAACCGAGAGCGACTGGCGGTCGATCGCAGCGCAGCACTCTTCCTGGGGAGCGTCGGGGCTTCGTACATTCAGTTCCTGCGCGAGACCCTCCCGGCCGAGGCGACGGTCGTGCTCGCCCCGGGCTACCCGACGGGGCACGAAGGGATCATGGAGTACTTCCTACTCCCCAGGAGCGTGCAGGATTGCGATGCCCCCTTCGAGCAGTGTGCAAGCAGGTACGCCAGCCCCAGCACCTTCGTGCTCGCCACCCGCGGCTACGCCCTCCCGCAGCCGGAGGCGCTTGGGTATCAGTTCGTTCCCTTCGCCGAGGCGAACTGGGAGTTTCAGGGGTACTACGCGCCGGTGGGCCGCGCCGTCGTTCCGCAGCCCCTGGCCGCGGTCGGCACCAGCCGAACTGGTCAAGGAGATCGCCCTTGGCCTCGTGCTTGTGCTCAGCCTGGCCTTCATCGGGGTCGGAGTAGCCAGCGGACTGGCTGGTCCCGAACGGGCGGTGATGACCTTGGCCGCTGGCTTTCCCCTCGGCGCCGGCCTGGTCACCTTCTCCCTGTTCCTGCTCTCCTGGGCGGGGGTGCGCCTGGACTCCATCCTGCTTCTGTTTGTGCTGACAGGATGGAGCGCGGCAGTCCTGCTTGTCTGCCGGCGAGCCATGAAGAGCTGGGCCAGCGCCCTTGCACGTTCGTTGAGAGTCGCCGAACTGCGCAACTCTCGTCGCCTGATGGTACTCATCCTTGGATTGCTGGCGTTGATTGGGCTGAGTATCTTGCTGGCCGTCGGGCTGTCCTACTATGAGGACGATGAACTGGCGATCTGGAGCACCAAGGGCTACGGAATGGTGCTCGAGGGTACGGTCTGGGCCGGCGAGACGTGGGGTGCGCATGGCCTCTCGTATCCACTCAACATCCCCCTGCTGATCGGCAGCTTTCGGCTGGCGGCTGCCGATCATGCTGCCGATGTCCAAGCTGGTCTTTCCGCTCTTCTACGCCTGTCTGCTGCTGGGGGTCGGGGATTTCTGGCGGCGGCATGGACATCGGCCGACCCGCACGCGGCACTGGCGATGCTGTTCCTGGCGACGCTTCCCTTGATCCAGTTCCACAGCACGCTCGGGCCTGGCCAACTTGCCGCTGGCGGTCTACTTGGTCCTGGGCGTGCTCGTGGCGATCGACGGGTACGACAGCCGGTCCATGGGAACCACGCGTGCTGGCCGGCCTGCTGCTGGCCATCGGGGCCTGGACGCGTGCCGAAGCCATGCTCTACGCGGCCACGCTGCTCGCCGCATGCTGGTGCTGGGGGAGAGCCTACACGCGAGAGCGGCGGGCGGTTCCTGGCGGCGCTCGTCGCTTCCGCTGGTCATTGGAACTGGATCTGGCTGGCCTTTGCGCTGCCGTCCGTGATCGCCAGCCATCTGGGCAGCGCCGTCGACGCGTTTGGGCAGTCCCTGGGCATCGGCTGCGGTCGGCTTGGGCGCCGCTGGGCACGCTGGTCGACGGCCTTCGCCAAAACCGCACTCCACAAAGAACGCTGGGCTGCGCTGCTCCCCGTCCTCGCCGTGCTCCTCGTCGTGGCCCTGCTGCGACGCCGGGAAGGCCAGCCGCGCGCCTCGGGTTGGCTGCTGCTGGCCGGGGTGCTGCTGATGGTTGAAGTGGTGTCGATCTTCTTCATCCGCTCCTATTCTCGAGCCGACTTCGATATCCTTGTCGGCCGGGCAATCCACCGGCACCTGATCCCGGCCTTCCTGCTGATGCTGGTCGGAGCTTCGATTGGAGCCCTGAGGGACGCCGCTCCCGCAACTCGGGGCCCCGCCGAACCCGGCATCGCCGCCAGCGACCGTTGCGCCGAGCAAGACTGACGCCGGCTGAGCGGCTGGTGCTGACCGTATTGTGCAAGATCATCCCCCGCAGTTTCGATGGCCCCGGTTGCCGGGGTTGAACCGAGGGCGCACATGGTGAAGCTGATCATCCAAATCCCCTGCTTCAATGAACAGGAGACCCTGCCACGCACGCTGGAGGATCTTCCGCGGCGCGTCCCGGGATGCGACTCGGTCGAGGTGCTGGTCGTCGACGATGGCAGCACCGACGGAACCGTTGAAGCTGCGCGGCAGGCAGGGGTCGCGCATCTCGTCCGGCTGCCACGCAACCGCGGCCTGGCGGCGGCTTTCTCGGCCGGGCTGAACCGGGCTCTGGAACTAGGCGCCGACATCATCGTCAACACCGACGGCGACAACCAGTATCCCGGGAGGTTCATCCCGGATCTGGTGCAGCCGATCCTGGACGGCACGGCCGACGTCGTGGTGGGCGACCGGCAGATCGCCACTCGTCCCGGATACCCGCGCGCTCAAGCGCTGGCTTCAAGACCTGGGCAGCCGGGTGGTGGGGTGGACCTCCGGCCTGGAAGTCCCGGATGCCACCAGCGGGTTCCGCGCGCCTTCAGCCGCGAGGCGGCGTTGCGGGTGGTGGTGCACACCGGCTACACCTATACCGCCGAGACGCTCATCCAGGCGGGCAAGACCGGTCTGGCGGTGGCCTTCGTCCCCATCGAAATCAATCCGAAGCTGCGCGAGTTCGCGCCTGATCAAGAGTATGCCGGGCTTCGTGGCCCGGTCCGCCGCCGCCATTCTGCGGATCTTCCTGATGTACGAGGCCTTGCGGGTGTTTGTCGTGCATCGGGCTGGCGCTGCTGATCGGCGGGGTAGTGCTCGCAGGCCGATACCTCTACTTCTTCGCCATCGGAGAAGGGCAGGGGCACCTCCAGTCGCTGATCCTCGCCACCATTCTCATGCTCATGGGGTTCCTCTCCTTCCTGCTGGGCATGCTCGCCGACCTGATCGCCAAGAACCGGCGGCTTAGCGAGGAAGCCCTTTACCGGCTGCGCAAGCTGGACCTCCAAGGTGGGCGGCGGGATTGAGGCGGTTTGCCGTTGCGCGAAAGGGAGCGGGATGAGTGACGGACCCGTCTTCATCGTCGGCTGCGGACGCAGCGGCACTAGCTTGCTGCGCCGCTTCATGAACCAACATCGGCAAGTTGGGATCCCGCTCGAGTCGCTCTTCATCGTGGACTACCTTCACGCCGCCGCCCGCCTGCCGGTTGAGCGGATGACCGGCATGCTGATCCGGGAGCCGGAGATCCTAGAGTGGGGATTGCATCCCGCAACGCACGATCTGGCGGGGTGTGCGACCATCGCCGAGGCGATCGACCGCCTGCATCAGCTGTACCTCGCTCCACGCGGCAAGTCTCGCTGGGGCCAGAAGACCCCCCGCTTCGTGCGGCATCTGCCCCTGCTGCGGTTTCACTTCCCCGAGGCCCGCTTCGTCAACTTGGTGCGTGATCCTCGGGCGGTGGCCGCTTCGCTGATCCGTTCGAATGTCCACCGCAGCACGGCATACTACGCCGCCCGGCGCTGGAGGATGGATGTGGACTTCGGGCTGGCGTTCGAGCAAGCTGCTCCCGGGTGCGTGCTGCGCGTGGCGTACGAAGAACTGGTTGCCAGACCGGAGAGCGTCTTGCGGGGGGTCTGCGAATTCTGCGGCCTCGACTTCGACCCGAAGATGCTCGCCTCTGCCGAAGACCACGCCTCCGAGTACTCCGATTTCTACGCCCAGATCCACGCCAACGTCGACCACCCGGCGACCCGCGAGTCCGTCGATCGATGGGCGAATGACCTGAGCGAACAGCAAGTCGAGTTGATCGAACACTTGGCGGGCGACGCGAATGCAGGAGCTGGGCTACGCGCGAGTGGGCCGCGACCAGCCGGACCTGCCTTCAGTGTGGCAGATCCGCGGCGATCGCATGCGGGGGATGGCAGAGCAAACCTATCGCTACGGCCGCTACCGTCCTCGCTACCTCGCCTTCTTGCTCTATCGCAAGGCCCGCTTGGGGCTTCTGAAGAGCTTCCTGTGGTCCGTCAACTACTGAGTTGGGCGTGGCTCCCGCTGCAAGTCGCTTTTCTGCTGCTGCTGACGGCCTTCATCGGCCGGGCGGCCTATCTGCGCTGGGATGAGGTGCGCGCAATCCAGATGCAGATAGTCCCGGCGTGGCTGATGGCCGGCGTGATCCTCACAGTGGTCTTCACCTTCGGCTTGAGCCTGAGCTGGCAATGGTTGGTGCGACGCTTGAGCCCGGCCGCGAGTGACCTGTCCTCGCTGGGGTTGCACCGCGCCTTCCTCACGTCCTTTCTCACTCGCTACCTGCCAGCCGGGTCGCTGGTCAATATCGGCGGCAAGGTGGAGCTTCTTAGACGCCAGGGCGCCTCGTGCTCCGTCGGGATTGAGAGCGTGCTATACGAGATCGTCTTCCTGATGGGGGGTGGCCTGTTCCTGGGGTGGGTAGCGTTTCTTGTCGAGCCCGCCCCCCAGTTCCTCGACCGCTGGCAGGCGCTGTACCCGATCATGATGGTGGCGATGGTCGTGGTGTGGGCGCTTTGCTTTGCAGTGCCTGACCGGGTGCTGATGTGGGGACGATCCTTGCTGAAGCGCGAGCTGCCGGGGCTCTCCTCGACGCGTCTGACCTGGGTCGATCGCCTGGTGGCGTTTGTGCTCTACACCAGCGTCAACCTGATCCAGGGAGTGGCGGTGCTGTGCATGCTGGTCGCCGTGTACCCTGGCTTGCCCCGGGATGTGGGCGGCATCCTGCATGTTCTGGCCGCCTACCCAATCGGGCGGCTGGTCGGTCAGGCTGCGCCGTTTGCCCCTGGCGGGATCGGGGTAAGGGAGGCGACTTTCGTCTTCTTGGCTGCCCCCTGGGTGCCTTTGGAGCCGCTGCTGATCGCCGCAACCCTGATGCGTCTGATCTCAATCTTGATCGAGATCGCGGCGGTGACTATCATTGTTGGCCTGGGCCGCCTTCCGGCGAACCGGATGACGGCGATCGAGTGATGCGCCGTGACCGATGAGGGCAATGCCGACTTGAGTGCATGGCGGAAGCAGCTGCCGGACGGCCTGCTGATAGCAGCCCTGGTGGCTCTCACCCTGCTGGTCTATGGCCCGGTTCTTGGGCAGTTCTTCGCCGGCACCGACGCATTCCCATTGATCGAGACGGGCAGCCTCAATTCGGTGGAGGATGTTGTGCGGTTGCTCTCGCGTCCGTTGATGGCTGGCACAGGCTTCACCTCCATCGCCCGCTACTACCGGCCGGTGACCGCTCTTTCTTTCGGGGTGGATCACGCGCTGTGGGGGCTAAACCCAGCAGGATACCATTGGACCACGCTGACGGTGCACATGCTGAACGGCGTGTTGCTTTTCCTGCTGCTGCGCTCGCAGGGGAGGGCCAGGCTGTTCGCGGCGGGCGCGGGAGCGGCGATCTTCCTGCTGCATCCGGCCATCCGCGACGTGATCCCGGTGACTTCCCGGCGGCAGGATGTGCTGGCGCTGATGTTCGGCCTGCTCGCGCTGCTCGCGCACCGAAGTTCGGTGCGGGCGCACAAGGGAAGCCGTTTGCTCTCGCTGGCTGCACTAGGGTTGATGGCGCTGGCAATTCTGTCCAAGGAACTCGCCGTTGTCTTCGTGGTGCTTATTCCTGCCGATCGTCTGTTCATTCGTTACCATCCCAGCCAGTCTGCATGGCCAAATACCAAGCAGGCATTGCGCGAGGCGGTTCCCTATCTCGTGCTGCTTGGCGGGCTAGTCGCTCTCCGCTGGGTCGTGCTCGGCGGCCTGGGGGGAGCAGGCGGTCGGGACAGCTTCACCAGCCTCGAGCTCGCCCGGCGCTCGGCAGCCATAGTCCTCGGTTTCCACCGTGAGCTATCCGACCCTGAAGAGCGGATCGCGGCCCACTGGGCCTCCGCGGGTTACGCAGCCGTCCTTCTGCTGGCGGTGGCGGCCAGCGCGGGAGCGGGTTGGTGCCGCTCTCACGAAAGGGAAGCGACCGGATCCGCACTCACGGCGGACACACGGGCTGAGACGAATTCGGGTCGCTGCGGTCGCGGCGTTGTGCCGCTGCTAGTTCTGGCGGTCTCGTTGACAGCATGCGCGGTCTGGTTGGCGGCAGGGCTGCGGTTCGAGCCAGCCGCGGCGTTCGGCTTGGGCCTTGAGGACCCTTCGGCGTTGGGTGGATGGATGGTGCTGGCCATTGGCTTGGTCGCCGTGGGCGCAGGAAGCCGGAGGCGGGCGGAGGCGGCGCTGCATTCGGTCGGGGCTAGCCTGAGGCGCCTGACCTACTACGCGCTCTGGGTGACCTTGCCGCTAGCGGTCTATCTTCTCACTAGCACTTTCTCGGCGCGGCTGGTCTACTTGCCGGCGGCGGGGCTGGCGGCGGTGGTCGCGCTTGCTGCGGACGAAATCGGACGGAGCTTCGCGGCACCGTCTGCATCTCGGACGCAACGCCTTGTTGTCGCCGGGGCGTTCGCGCCCATCGTCCTCTTCGCGGTCGGCTTGATGATGACGTCATCGCCGCTGGTACGCGGTTTGGGGGAATGGCCGGTCAAGGCGCACCTGGCATCGGGCCTGCTCCGCGCGCTGGAGGAAGAACTTGGCACAACGAGCGCCTGCCCGACGATCGTTGTGCGTGGCCTGCCCGAGCGCGGGGCGCTCGGGCTGGAGGAGTACAGCCTGCAGTCCTGGTTGCGCCTCCGCTATCCGGGCACTGCAACTACCCTTGAGTTGAAGGATCGGGTGAAGCTGGATCACATCCCCCCATCCATCGATCTGACATCCACCGAATGTGCGAACGGCAGGATTGAGATCCTGGCATGGACGCAGTGAGCAGGGCAGTCACCACGCCACGGGTCAGGTTGGTCTCGAGGCTCAGGATGTGTGGATCGGCGGGCCGAAACGTGCCGCCACGGGCCAACGATCGGTGACCGCATTTCAGCTGCTTGCTGGGCTTGTCCTGTGGGGCGTGGCGGGGGTCGCCAGCTTCCTGCTCGCCACTCTGGTCCAGCGCGTCGTGCGCACCGACGAGGCAAGCCTGAACCTGGCAGCCTTCGGCGCAGTGTGGGTCGGCGTGGCCACCGCCCTGGCGCTGGTCGCCGGGCTGGTCGGGCACCTGACCGGAGTCGGGCTCGCCGGTCTGAGCGCGCTTCTGGTTGGATTCGCAGCCTTGGTCCCACAAGGACGCCAGGCCTTGCGGGAGATCCCCGCAGAAGCGAGGCGCGCGCTAAAGGCCGGGCGGAGCTGGTGGAGGCTGCTCCCGCGGGCACTGCGTGTGGCGACTGCAGTGCTGTCCGGATTCCTGGCATTGCGGTTCGTGTTCCTGATCTGGATCTTCCCGCCCTTCATCTGGGACGCGCTCACCTACCATCTGACGAACGTCGCGGCCTGGACGCAGTCCGGGAGGCTGGTGGTGATCGATTCACCGGTCACCCGCACCTACCTCCCGGCGAATTCCGAGCTGTTCACTACCTGGTTCACGGCCTTCCTGCACCACGACATCGTGGTCGAGGCGGCGGGAATCCCCGGCTATCTGATCGCCTGCGTGGCAGTATATACGCTTGCGCGTCGGCTGGGCTGCTCCGCGCCGACAGGGCTAGTGGCAAGCCTGGCATATGCTACCACTCCCGCCCTACTGCTGGCCGCGACCGGCACCAAGAACGACCCGCTCATGACCGGGATCATTCTGCTGATGATTGCGCTAGTAGTCGACCTGGTGCTACGCCCCTCGACCTCCCCGCTGCGCAATCGCGCGGGACAGATGGCGCTGCTCCTCGCGCTGGGGCTATACGGGCTGGGGACGAAGGCGTACCTGCTGCATGTGTCCGTCGGGATCCTGGTCATCGGCTTGGCACTGCCATGGGCGGCAGAGAATCCCCGGGTGTGGCTTGAAGTGTTGGGTGAGGCCAGGGCAGAGTTGCGGGCGGGGAATGCCCTCCGGAAGGTGGCCCTGATCGGGGTGTTGGGCGTGAGCCTGTTCCTTGGCCTGTACTGGTACGGGCGCAATCTTGCCCTCACCGGGAATCCGTTCTATCCGATGGGCATCGAGGTCGGAGCGGAGACGGTGATCGCCGGGGCGCACAACAACTTCCCGCTCAGCCTGGCGCGCCTGGCGGAGAATCTCGCCTCCTTGTGGACGAAGTTCGGCGATCGCAGCAGCCCGATCGTGCCGGACCTGCCCAACACAACCGGCTGGGGGTGG
This sequence comes from uncultured Chloroflexia bacterium, assembly GCA_963789825.1. GTDB lineage: Bacteria > Chloroflexota > Anaerolineae > Anaerolineales > E44-bin32 > PFL42. Next base: position 8,842 of record CAWBME010000009.1, on the reverse strand, counting down.
ATCGCCTATGGGATTGGCCTGCCCACGATGGTATGGGCAGTGATCCGGGTGCGGCACGTGCGCGTCGTTGTCCTGGGTTTCATCCTCTCCCTGACGGTCCTGTTCCTGTCAGCGCGCGCCAGCCCGTGGAACATGCGCTATGCGACCTGGTTTCCGGCCGCCCTGTGCCTGACGGCGGCCTGCTTCCTGCAGGCGCTGCCATCGGCGTGGCGAGGCGAGCGCCGGGCGCTCGGCTTCCTTCTCGTTGTCGGTGCCGTGATGAATGTGCTGCCCACTGTGAACTACGGACGAGTTCCGCTGGAGGACTTTGCCCGCATGCTTGCCAAACCGGCACTTGAGAGAAGTGCTGCCGGGCTCTACTTGACGATCGGGGACACCTACGAATTCGCCACCGGCACGGTTCCGGACGACGAAGTCCTTGGCTACAACGTGGAGGGCAACGGATTCATCTATCCCCTGTACGGTTCGGGCTACACCCAGCATGTGGTCTATGTTCCAGTTGGGACGACCGATAGCTGCCGGGCGATCGCTCGAGGCCGTACGCTCACGGGGCACCCGATGGCTCTTCATGGGCTACACCGACTGGCGACTGGTGGGACGTGTCAGGGAATGCGCTGAACTTGGTTTCTTCAACTTCCGAGGGGAGGACTTGTATGAGCTCCGTGATCCCGCAAGTGAGCCGGCGGGGAGCGAGGATCCTGCTGGCCGTCTGTCTGCTGGCGATGGCGTGGTACGGCTACTATCAGATCGGGCATCTCATCCGGTTGGCCATGGGCCAGCTCTCTCTGCCGACGGGCTAGGCAGATGATGCGGCGGTTTCTTCCTGCTTTGCTGCCCGGCCGGAATGACCCGGCCGACTGCATCGCGGGACCTGGGTGAATTGCGACCGTGAGCGCGGCTGCCTGCAGCATCGTCATCCGTTCGTTCAACGAGGAGCAGCACATCGGACGGCTGCTCACCGGAATCCTCGAGCAGTCAATTCAGAATGTCGAGATCCTGTTGGTCGACTCCGGCTCGACCGACGCCACCGTTGCCATTGCCTCGCGCTTTCCAGTGCGGCTGCTGCACATCGACCCGGCGGACTTCAGCTTCGGCCGCTCGCTCAACCTGGGATGCGCTGCCGCCACGCGGGCGTTCATCGTGATCGCCAGCGCGCATGTATACCCGGTCTACCCCGACTGGCTTGAGTTGCTGCTTGCCCCGTTCGCCGATCCGCAGGTCGGCTTGACCTACGGCAAACAGCGCGGCACGGAGAGCAGTTGCTACAGCGAACGCCAGGTGTTCCAGGCTTGGTTCCCGGAGACCTCCGATCGGGATCAGACACACCCGTTCTGCAACAACGCCAATGCCGCCATGCGACGGGACCTCTGGCTGCAGCATGCCTACGACGAGAGCCTGAGTGGACTGGAGGATGTTGAGTGGGCCTCCTGGGCGATGCAGCAAGGCCACAAGGTGATCTACGAAGCAGCCGCCGAAGTTATCCACGTGCACAGCGAAGCCGCGCGGGAGGTCTACAACCGCTACCGGCGTGAAGCCATGGCGCTGCGCAGGATCCGACCTCAGGAGCGGATCGGCCTGCTGGATGCGTTCCGGCTGTTCCTGAGCAACGCCGGCACGGATCTATGGCATGCCGGTCATGAGGGCCGACTGCTGCGTGAAATGGTTGGGATCCTGCGCTTCCGCTTCCTGCAATTCTGGGGCAGCTACCAAGGGTGGCGTATGGCGGGCACTCTCACCAGCCAGCTGAAGCAGACGTTCTACTACCCACGCGGGCTGGGTCGGGCGCCCGAGCTGGCCGGCCAGCGGGCGATCCCGATTGCCTACGAAGCGCCAGCCCGAGATCAATCCCCCGGAGCCGGAAGGGGTTTGAGCGTGGGGCAGGCGCGGAGATTCCACGCCGAAGGTTCCGCCGGCAGGACCCGCGCCGAATGCACAGCCGAGCCGACTGCTGGGTCAGGCGGCGCGTGCCCAGGAGGCCGATAGATTGTCACAACCCGAGATCGTCGCCCTGGTGCCCATGCGTCACCACAGTGAGCGGGTGCCGGGCAAGAACTACCGCCCGTTGAACGGGCGCCCGCTGTACGCCTACATCCTGGACAGCCTGCTGCAGTCTGAGGCGGTGGCGCGCATCGTGGTGGACACAGACAGCCCGGATATCCGAGAAGGGATCGAGCGGGCCTTCCCGTCGGTGACGTTGCTTGAGCGCCCGCTGGAGTTGTGCGGCGACTCGATCCCGATGAACCTTGTCCTGCTGCATGATGTGCAGGCGGTCCCGGCGCCTCTCTACTTGCAGACGCACAGCACCAATCCGCTGCTGTCCGCCGGCAGCATCGCCGCTGCGGTCCGGGCGTTTCGATCGGCGGCGCCGGAGCACGACTCGCTCTTCAGCGTCACCCGCTGGCAGAAGCGCCTGTGGGATCGATCCGGCAAACCACTCAACCACGATCCGGCGGTGCTGCTGAACACGCAGGACTTGCCGCCGCTCTATGAGGAGAACTCCTGCCTCTACCTCTTCGAGCGCGACGGTTTCCTGCGGCGCGGGAACCGGATCGGGGAGCGCCCGCTGATGTTCGAGATCCCGGCCAGCGAAGCGCTCGACATCGATGAGGAAGACGACTTCCGAGTGGTGGAAGCCCGCCTGGTGGCGCGAGGGTGAGCCATGCCTGATCAGCCCCACACGCCCACCAATGATTTGCTGGCAACAACGGTCTTGGTGTCGGCACCCTACCTGATCCCGTCGATGGCGAGATTCCGCCCCTTGTTCGAGGCGGAAGCGATCGAGATCTGGCTGGCGCCAGTCGAGGAGCGGTTGGAGGAGGAGGCGCTGCTGCACTATGCCGGCAAGGTCGACGGCGTGATCTGCGGGGACGACCGCTTCACGGCGCGGGTGCTGCAGGCCGCCGCGCCGCGGCTCAAGGTGATCTCCAAATGGGGCACCGGCATCGACTCCATCGATCGCCAGGCGGCCAACCGGCTGGGCATCCAGGTCTACAACACCCCGGGCGCCTTCACCCAGGGCGTGGCCGACTCGGTGATGGGCTACGTCCTGTGCTTTGCCCGGCGCCTGCTGTGGATGGATCAGGCGATGAAAGCCGGGCGCTGGGAGAAGCTGCATGGGCGGGCGCTGCACGAGTGCAGCCTGGGGGTCATCGGCGTCGGGAACTGCGGCAAGGCGGTGCTGAGCCGGGCGCAGGCGTTCGGCATGCGCCTGCTGGGGAATGACATTGTCCCCATCGATCCCGGATTCCTTGCCCAGACCGGCGTACAGATGGTGGACCTCGATACGCTGCTCGACCAGTCCGACTTCATCAGTGTCAACTGCGACTTGAATCCGACCTCGCTGCACCTGTTGGACGCCACGCGGCTGAGCCGGGTGCGCCCGGGGGCGATCTTGATCAACTGCGCCCGCGGGCCGGTGATCGACGAGACAGCGCTGATCGCAGCGCTTGAGCGGGGCGGGTTGGGCGGGGCGGCGCTCGACGTCTTCGAGATCGAGCCGTTGCCCGCCGCAAGTCCACTGCGGAGCATGGACAATGTGCTGCTGGCGCCGCACAACGCCAACAGCAGCCCGGCGGCCTGGGAACGCGTGCACGTCAACACGATCCGCAACCTGTTCCTCGGCCTGGGCCGGACATGGACAAGTCTGCCGTGATCCGCCCGCCTGGCTGCGACGGGCGGGTGCGAATGCAGGGGAGAGCCGATGACTGACGAGCGCAATCGACCGACGGCGGTGGTGACGGGCGCGGCCGGAGGGATCGGCCGGGCGACGGTCGGCGTGCTGGCCGACGCCGGCTGGCGCGTAGTCGCCGTCGATCGACGCAGTGAGGGGTCGTTCCCTGACCGGGTTGAGTTCCTGCAATCCGACATCGCTCGACCGGAAGCGGTCGAAGTCTCTCTTCGCCAACCTCAACTCGCCGTTTGGATGGGCTGCAGGCGCTGGTCAACAACGCCGCCATCCAGATCATCAAGCCGCTGGTGGAGACCTCGGTGGCGGAGTGGGATGAAGTCATGAACGCCAACCTGCGTTCGATCTTCCTGACTGCCCGCTATGCCTATCCGCTGCTGGTCGCCGGCCGCGGCGCGATCGTCAACGTGAGTTCGGTGCACGCGCTGGCCACTTCGACCGACATCGCCGCCTACGCCGCCAGCAAGGGCGGGATCATGGCGCTGACGCGTGCGATGGCGCTCGAGTTCGGTCGCCAGGGGGTGCGGGTGAATGCCATCCTCCCCGGCGCGGTGGATACCCCCATGCTGCGTGCCGGCCTCAGCCGTGAGCATGTCACCGGCGGCTCGGTCGAGGAACGCATGCAGGCGCTGGGGAGCAAGACCGTGCTGGGCAGGGTCGGACGCCCGGAGGAGATCGGCAAGGCGATCCTCTTCCTGTGCGACCCGGATCTGTCGTCGTTTGTCACCGGTCAGTCGCTGGTGGTCGACGGCGGGGCCACCGCCCGGCTGAGCACCGAGTAGCCTGCCGGTCGCCGCGGGATTCGCTCGGACCGAGCTTCCTTCCTTGCTTCTGGCCTTCCTCCCTCCGCTGGCATTGGTGGTGACCACGCTGGCAGCCGGCAACCGCTGGCCGATTCTGCCCTGGCGCTTGGTCTTCCTGCGTGTGACCGTCGTTCTCGGCGCGGCGATGATTCTGGGAACCGAAGCGCTCGGCTTGGTCGGCGCCGTCACCCGGCCGGTGCTGACCGTCATGTGGCTGCTGCCGATCGTGTTGAGCGGCATCTGGTTGATGCGGCGCAGTAGGCACGACCGCCTGCGCAAGTTCGCCCCAGCGCTGGCTGCGCCCGACATCGTGCTGCTGGTGGCGATGCTGGCGGCTGTGCTGCTGGTGGCGATCGTGGCCTGGGCTGCACCCGTGCAGACCTGGGATTCGCTGACCTACCATATGTCCCGGGTTGCCCACTGGGCGCAGAACGCCTCCTTGCGGCCGTTCGCCACCGGGATCGAGCGCCAGCTGTATATGCCTCCCGGCGCGGAGATCGGCTTTCTGCAGGCGTATGTCCTGGGCGCAGGAGATCGTTGGGTCAACCTGGTCAACTGGACGGCGTGGGTGTGTGCCGCGGTGGTGGCGAGCTTCGTGGCCGCGCGCCTGAGCGCGCCACGCACAGCTCAGCTGGCAGGCGCGGCGCTGGTGATCTCACTCCCGATGGCGGTGAGCCAGGCCAGCAGCACCATGACCGATCTGTTCGTCGGTCTGTGGTTGCTCGCCTGTGCCGGGGAGCTGCTCTGGATGCGGAGCGCCAGGGCGACCCTCGGATCGATCGCCGTCTTTGCGCTGGCCGCCGGTCTCGCCGCCAACACCAAGCCGACGGCATATCGTCGCGCTGATCCCGCTGGGGCTATGGTTTGTGATCGATCGCTTCCGGCACGGCGGCTGGCGCGCGGCGATCACTTCGACGGTGATGGCAGGACTGATTGCCGTGCTGGTCCTGCTGCCACACTGGAGCCGGAACCTGCGGGTCTACGGTTCCCCCATGGGGCCTGCCGGAGTGAGCGCGTTCGTTCGCCAACGAACGGATGGATCCGGCAGCGCTGGTCTCAAATCTGCTGCGCAACGCATCCTTGCACGCCGGGACACCCGATCCCAGGGGTGAGCGAGTGGCTGACCGCTGCCATTGTGCGGGTCCATGCAGGCCTGCGGATCGATCCCAACGATGATCGAACCACGGCCTTCAGCGAATGGACCCGGGTCGGTGGGATGAGCCTTTCGGAAGTCCGCACAGGGAATACCCTGCACCTCGGCCTGTTGCTGGCGGCCTTGGCCGCGCTGCTCTTGCTGCGCAACCGGATGCCGCGCCAGGTGTGGCTGTATGCCGGGATGCTCCTGCTGACCCTGCTCCTTTACTCTCTGCTGTTCAAGTGGCAGGTCTTTGGCAATCGCCTGCACCTGCCCTACTTCCTGCTGGCTTGTCCGCTGATTGCGGCGATTCTCGGCGGCTTCGCCTCGCCATCTGCCGTTGCTGCCGTGGGGACGGCCGCGCTCGTGCTGGCCTGGCCGTGGTCCACGCACCTCACCTCCCGGCCACTGCTGCCTTCCGATTCCGAACGGAGTGTGCTGCATGCGCCGAGGCTCGAGCAGACGTTCCGCCACAGCCCAGGTCTGGCCCGGCTCTATCCAAATCTGACCGTGCCGATACTGAGTCAAGAGTGCACTCAAGTGGGCATCGCCCTGCTGGGCGACGGCGCCGAGTACCCCCTGTGGACGATGCTGGGGGCGCCGCGCCAAGACCTGCGGATCGAGTGGCTCGTTGCCGGCACACCCTCCGCTCGCTTCGCCGACCCATCCTTCGAGCCCTGTGCCGTGATCTGCCAGGGTTGCCCGCTGGAGGACGATCAGCTGCGCGGCTTGCCGGTATTCCTGCAGCAAGCCCAGTACACGCTCTACATGGCCGAATGAGGGCGAGCGATCCAGGCAGAGCGGCGCCACGTGGTCGCGGCGGGGCGGACGCGAAGTTGGTCAGCAGAAGGCAACCCCGCTTCCTCGCCGGCAGACGGGATTCATGCTTCCCATCCCCTGATTGGCAAGTCCATCCATGAGTCGTCGATGAGGGCCTTGTGACCACGGTCAAGGATGCACTGAAACGCACGCTCCCGCCGCGCCTTCGCCTGGCCGGATCGGATGCCTATTGGTGGTGGTTCAATCGCGGGCGGCATCGGGCGTCCGCCCTGGCCAGTCCGGCATGGGGGCGCAGCCGGAGCAGCCTGCGAGCAGTTCGCAATGCCCACCGCGGCGAACGCTGTTTCATCCTTGGCAATGGCCCCAGCCTGCGTCAGACCAACCTGGGGCGACTGGAGGACGAGGTCACCTTCGGTTTGAACCGCGTCTATCTGCTGTTTCCGGAGCTCGGTTTCACCACCTCGTACTACGTTGCAGTCAACACGCTGGTCATCGAACAATGCGCCGCCGACATCAGGTCGCTGCACATCCCGAAGTTCATCACCTGGCGGGCTCGCCAGTGGCTGCAGGGCGACCCTCAGACCGTCTTCCTCGACACCGACTACACCGGCCCGGAGACCTTCTCCGGCGATGTGACCGGCCGGGTGTTTGAGGGCTCGACGGTCACCTACGTCGCGCTGCAACTGGCCTTCCACATGGGGTTCGAGACGGTCATCCTGGTCGGTGTGGATCACAACTTCTCCACCCAGGGAACTCCGAACGCCACGGTGGTCTCCAAAGGCGATGATCCGGATCACTTCTCGGCGGGTTACTTTGGACGCGGCTTCCGCTGGCAGCTCCCTGACCTCGAGGGGTCGGAGCGGGCCTACCGCCTGGCCGACGAGGCCTATCGGAGTTGCGGCCGAAGGGTCGTCGATGCAACGCTGGGTGGGAAGCTGACGGTCTTTCCCAAGGTGGACTTTGAGTCGCTGTTCTGACACTCGCTTGTGCGCAGCTCCGCGGGCTGACGGGCGCCAGCGAGATGGCGATCGGCCGAGAGAGCGATGAGCGGAGTTTCCTTGCGGACAGCCGAGCGCTGGGTGCTGGCGATCGGCGGGGTGATGCTGGCCGTCCCACTGGCGGCGCATGCGACTGTCGGGTGGTTCTCGCGCTACATGGCCGACGACTACTGCACTGCCGGCACCCTGCTGCGCCTGGGATTCTGGGACAGCCAGTCTTTCTGGTACACAACTTGGTCCGGGCGCTACGCCGCTACCTTCTTGGTGAACCTGGCCGAAGCGGCCGGCGTGGCGGCGACGCGGGTCCTGCCCGCCCTGGCCATCCTCGGGTGGACGGCGGTCCTTGCGGTGGCCTTCTGGCGCATGGGCCGCAGGTTGCGGCTCGCGGCCCCGGTTCTCGCCAGCGTGTTCCTGGGAGCGATGCTGGTCGTCGTCATCCTGGACGGGACGCCGAGTCCGTATCAATCGCTGCACTGGCAAACCGGGATGATCACCTACACCTTGCCGTTGATCCTGCTGGTCGGGATGGGCGCCTGGATCTTGCGCGCTGCCGGCGCCGCGGATGCAGCGGCCATCCGGCCGCTGAGCCTGCTGGGCATGGCCGCACTCGCCTTCGTGGCGGGCGGCCTCTCCGAGACGTATGCGGTGCTTCAGCTTGCGGTCATCGGTGTTGGCAGCTTGGCGGCGTTGGTTGCACTGCGCGGTGCGCGCCGCAGGGTTGTGCTGGCTCTTCTCGGCTCGGCCGCACTCGGGGCTTGCCTGGCGCTGCTCACGATCTACGTCGCACCGGGTACGCAGATCCGGCGCGGGATGGTTTCCGAGCCCGTGACCCTGACGCAATTGGCAGCCCGTCTCGTCCAGGATGCCCGCATCTTCCTCTCCCGCACCGTGCGCAAGATCCCAGCAGGCTTGGCTGCGGCGGTCATCCTTCCTCTCCTCGTCGCGTTCTGGTGGGGCACCGAGCCGCTCGACGGCCGGGACGAGCCCAGCCACAGCGGGAGAAGGCTCGTGGGGTGGCTGCTGCTCCTTCCGCCGGTCGTTGCCGGCCTGATGCTGGTCTCGATGGCGCCCTATGAATTCGCCATCTCCGACTACCCGGATGCCAGGGTGCTGATCACGACCACCTTCATTCTGGTGACTGGGATGGGCGTGTGGGGCTACCTGCTGGGCGCAGCCTTGGTGGGATGGGGAGATCGGCTTGGCCGCGTCGGACGGCCGACGCTTGCGGTCCTAGGCATCCTGCTCGTGCTGGCGGTGGTCGTGCCCGCCACGCCGCGAGCCCTGCGGATGCTTCCGGATGCGCGCGAGTTCGCCGCCGCCTGGGATCGACGGGACAGGGTTCTGCGGACGGCCGCAGCCGAGGGGGTCGACGAGATCGCCGTCGCCTCGCTGTCTTCCATGGGGGGGTTGGCGGAGATCGGATACGATCCGGACGAGTGGA
>CAWBME010000008.1:0-41637 GCA_963789825.1 uncultured Chloroflexia bacterium | reverse complement strand
CAGCCCGCCGGGGTGGTGGATGGCCCAGCCATCGATGGGCGGAGGAGCGCCGGGTCACCAGGGAGCAGTGCCCAGGATCCCAGGTCCCTGGCCCGAGACCGCGGATGCTGCCGAAGCGTTGATCGAGCTGCATCTGCCGCACCAGGATCTCGGAGTCGATGATCTGAGCGTCTCGCCCCCGATCCCTGAGGGCTAGATCCACCGCCTCCGCCACGGCCCGCTCATCCACCCGCGGTGGCAGTTCTGTCCGGCAGTGAAGCGCCGGGTACGGGCTGGCTGCCCGATGCAGCATGAACTCGTGCGGCAGCAGGTCTCGCAAGTCCGAAGCCGTCTGGTGCAGCTGGCGTTGCAGCTCCATCAGATGTTGGCCAGACCCGTCTCGTGGTTCGGCCGGGAACGGTCGACCGATCTCCCAGGCCAGCTCCTTCGACACCGGGCCCACTGGATCCGAAGATCAGGAGGTTGGAGACGTTCCCCAACAGGGCCTGATACAGATTGCGGTCCAGCATGGTCTGGGCTTGCACGATCACTGTCAAGCGAACGGACTCCTTGCGTGCCCGGCGCAGGAGCTGCTCAAACAACTCCGGGGAGATCTCAGCCAACTCATCCACGTACAGATGGATGGGATCGCTGGTCCCCCACCTTGCCTTGCCTGCCAGCAGCCGCTTGGTGAGCCAGGTCGTGAGCAGAGCGTTGAGCAGATGGGCCGAGCGATGGAGCCCCTGCTCTCCGATCCCGATCAGCAGCGGTGTCCCCTGCTGGATCTGCTCGAAGGTGAAGGTGCTCTTCGAGCAGCCGACGAGCCGCTGGGCGTCGGGCGGGCTGAGCAGCGCCAGGATGCGCGTCCAGGTCGATTGAACCTGCTCGTGCAGCTGGGTCCGGTTCAGGTCTTCCAGCCAGCCCAGGGAGAACCCGGGGATCAGACTGTCAAGATCCTTGCCGCCGCCGTTCCGACCAAGCACCTTCTCAGCCAGATGGTCCCGGAAGGCCCTGCTCCGCAGGAAGCGCGGGATCTCCAGCAGGGTATAGCCCTCATTCGCCGCCGCCAGGAAGTACGCGGCGCATTCCACCAGGTGCCGGATCCGCATGGGAAGCTCGTCTTGGTAGGGCATGTAGACCTGGACGAGCCCGTCCGTGACGCAACGCGCGGCGTCAAGGGCGGTCCACTGCGGACCTGTCTGCAGCAAGTTCACGCTGTGCATCCAGCGGGACCCGGTCACGACCAGAACCGGCAGCCTGCGGTTCACCATGCAGGTGTGGGCCATCCCTCGGGCCAGCTGAGTGTGTGGATCGACCAGGATCAGCTTCCGCCCGGTTTGGATATCCTGCCTCACCAGCGTCTCCATCATCGTGGACTTCCCCGATCCCGTTCGACCCAGGATGGCCACATGTCCCTCCCGTTCGCGGGAAGGGAGCACGACCGGCACGTGCGGCCGACTTACGGTCATGCCCAGGCGCAGGTCGCCTGGCGGCAAGGCGCGGGACCGTCGGACCAAGCCAGCGACGCCGACCAGGATGATCGGTGCCAGGCGCACGATGGCGGCTGGAATGCAGAAGAGCAAGAGCGTCAGCGCGGCGAGGTCCATCATCGGCACGCCGACCAGCCAAAGCAACAGAAACACAGCCTCCGACACAAGCAAGATGTCAGCCATCCTCCGCGTCGGATCTGCTCCAGCATAGGTGTTGCGTTTACCCGTAGACATCTCACATCCCCCTTTCATACCAACTCAACACGGATCGACCAAATGACACACTTCGCCAGTTCGACCGTCGCGCCAGCCGAGCGTGGCCGGATCGCAGTCGACGGCTTCGGATTGCCGGGCGACAACCGCCCGCACCCGGCAATGCCCCTCTCGGATCACTTCTGTGACCACCTCCTCTCTTTGAGCTGTCGGGACGGTGAAGCCGACCATCAGCCGGTCGCTCCCCAAGATTCGCCGGTGTTCGTCAAGGTAGTACCGATCAAGCCGGCGCAGTTTGGCGCGCAGCTGGTGGCGACCCTCCGTTCCGCAGTCGACCTCCAGAAACAGATTTCGGGTGTATGCGGCAGCTCCCGAGCCGACCCGGAATGCCAGGTAGGCATCGGGGGCGTACTTGGGAGCGGGCACCCGCCTCTTTGAGACTTGCGGCCAGCTGATGGCCCACGATCAGGCTCCGGATTCGCTCACGGCCAAGCCCAGCTACCAGAGAAGCCACGACCTGGCTGACCGCCAGCTGGTGATGCACGAAGACGGAGGCCTTGTGGTCGATCCGCAGGCAGCGGACCTTTCGCCCGACCAACGCTTTCGCCTTCCGGGCACCGCGCCGGGTCAAGCACACCAGCCATCGTCCTGGCTGCTCGCCTTCTCCGGGGATCCAGAACCTCTCCAGCAGGCCCTGGGCTGCAAGCGCAGCCGATCCTATCTCCGCCTGTTCGACCTCGATATTCCCGAACCGTGCCAGCTCCCCTGCGCCGGCAAGCTCGAGCACGGCAGTCGCTCGCAGGATATCGCTGACCGCAGCCGGTGGGCACTCAAGTGGCGCTCCGGAGCGGGACCGACTGCGTCGCGCCTTCGGATTGCACGCCTCGTGTGGCGCCGCTTCCGACCTTGGACACTCGCCTGGATTCGATGGCTGGCCCATGACTTCCTCCGCACCTTGTGACCGCCGGGCCACTCGCACGGGTATGCGCATCTAGATTCCTCGAGTCCAGTCTTGCACAAAACGGTCGCCGCTGGCGGGACGTCAGCGGCCCGCTGGCGGGACATCAACGGCCCGTGGGGTTTGGCGCCAACCTGATCGAATCCCTGGCCGCTCAGCCGGCTAGGACCCACCACGGGCCAGGGCTATTCCGGCCGAGCCCCCTCGGCGAGCGGTGGTCTGGTGGATGGAGGCCGCAGGCCCTTGAGGTTGTCGGGTGAACCCAAGAATTGCGGGGTGTGCTACGCTTGGGGAGAGTGGAGAGAGGCTCACCCCTGGCCGGGCCGTCATCCGGGTGCAGTCCCGCTCTTCCCGCCTCGGCCAGGCGGCTCGTGCCTGTGCCGGATCGGCTCCGGCAGCAAGGGGACACGCCGCCTGGGCCTTGGGGGGCTGGGCACCGAGGCTGCAGACGTTGGCAAACGCATGGGGTACACTGAACGACCTCGGCGACCCGGCGAGTCGCCGGCGGTGGGCGAGGGAATCCCATTGGGCGCCGATCCGTGCTGGCCGGGACAGAGTCCCTGCCCATGATCGAAGGCGAGACGCTCCCTGGCCAAGCTGAATGGCCAGACAGCCGATCCACCAGGATTGGAATGAACCCACCCGTAGGCAAGCAAGCTTGAGACGCAAATCGCAGCCCTGGTTCCAGATCCGCAACCGCACGCTGCTGTTGGCGGACCTGTTGTTGATCGTCGCCTCGGTTCTGGCGAGCTTCGCCCTGCGCCTCGACCTGGGCCCGATCTTCCTGGCCTACCTGCCGGCGGCCTCGCTGATGGTGGCCGTGGCGCTGCTGGTCAAGCCGGTGATCTACCACCTGTTCGGCCTGTATCGGCGCTACTGGGTCTACGCCAGCACGCGTGAGATGCTGACCATCGCCCTGGCCACGCTCACCGCCTCGGGCGCGGTCGCCGCCGGGATCATGTTCGTGATCCTGCTCGGCGGACTGCGCGGCTTCCCGCGTTCCGTGCTGCTCATCGATTGGCTGCTATCGCTGATTTGCGTTGGCGGGCTGCGCCTGACAGTCCGCTTGCTGGCTGAGGGCGGCCAGATCAGCCAGAAGGCCGACGGCCTGGCAGGCAAGCGCCGGGTGGTGGTGGTCGGCGGCGGGGATGCCGGCGTGCTCGTGGTGCGCGAGATGCAGCGCAACCCTCAGCTGCACATGCTGCCGGTGGCCTTCGTCGATGATGACCCGGACAAGCAGAAGGCGTCGATCCACGGAGTACGGGTGGCAGGGATGCTGCGCGATCTGGCCGGCGTGGTGGATCGCTATTTCGCCGAGGAAGTGGTCATCGCCATCCCTTCGGCGCCCGGAGACGTGCTGCGCCAGGTGACGACGATCTGCCAGCGCAGGGGCATCCCCTTCCGCACCATGCCGGGGATCTACGAACTGATCGGCGGGCAGGTGAGCGTTTCCCGGTTGCGTGAAGTGGAGATCAGCGACCTGCTGCGCCGTGAGCCGGCCCGCATCGATGACCAGGCCGTGGGCTCAACGCTGGCGGGGCAGCGCGTGCTGGTGACCGGCGCCGGCGGTTCGATCGGCCTCGAACTGTGCCGCCAGATCGCCCGCTGGCGACCGGCGCGGCTGGCCATGCTCGGTCACGGCGAGAACAGCATCTTCGAAGGCCTGCTCGAGATCGCCGAAGATGAGCCCGCGCTGTCCCTGCAACCCGTCATTGCCGACGTGCGTGATCTGGACCGCATCCGCAACGTGTTCGAGACCTTCCAGCCGGAAGTCGTCTTCCATGCTGCGGCGCACAAGCACGTCCCGCTGATGGAGTTGAATGCGGAGGAAGCGGTCACCAACAACGTGCTCGGCACGCAGAGTGTGGTGGAGGCCGCCCTTGCGACTGGGGTGGCGCGCCTGGTCTTCATCTCGACCGACAAGGCCGTCCAACCGGCCAGCCTGATGGGGGCTACCAAGCGCATTGCCGAGATGATCGTGCGCGACGCCGCCGATCGCAGCGGCAGGCCGTTCGTCACGGTGCGCTTTGGCAACGTGCTTGGCAGCCGGGGCAGCATCGTCCCGCTGTTCAAGCGCCAGATCGCCCATGGCGGCCCGATCACCATCACTCACCCGGACATGAAGCGCTACTTCATGACCATTCCGGAGGCCGTGCACCTGGTGCTGCAAGCCGCGGCGTTCGGCGCCGGCGGGGAAATCTTCGTGCTGCGCATGGGTGAGCAGGTGAAGATCCTCGATCTGGCGGAGGACCTGATCCGCCTCTCCGGCCTCGAGCCGGGCAAGGACGTCCAGATTGCCTTCACCGGCGTGCGGCCCGGGGAGAAGCTGAGCGAAGCGCTGTGGGATGAGGGGCTGCGCTACAAGTCCACCAGCCACCCGGACATCGTGCGCGTGCAGGAGGACCACCACCTGACCGGGCTCGGCCTGCAGGCGACGGTCGAGGAGCTGGTGCGTCTGGCGCGGGAGGGCGACGGGACGGCGATTGTCGGGTTGCTCGATGAGCGAGTGCCCGGGGCAACGCTGAGCGAGGCGCCGCCGCACGACATGACCTCGATCCTCTGACAACCCGCTCATTCGCCGACTTGCCGGCCGACGGAATGCCTGCGGCCCCACCCCAACGGGTGGGGCCGCTTACGTTTCGGCGATGCCGACCCTCACCAGGCCAGGAGGCGGGTGATGGCCTCGTACAACTGCGGGTTGACGTGTTCAAAGCGTGCGGTGTAGCCGGTGACCGCCAGCAGCAGCCCGAGGATGGCCGACAGGGATCGGGCCGAGGCTGCCGAACGGCCGAGGAGCCGAGGGCCGACTGCCAAAGGGCCGTGATCGAGGGCGATCCAGAAGCCCAGACAGGCCAGGAACAGCAGCGAGTAGCTGAAGTCGGCCAGGTAGCGCATGGTGGCGAAGTAGAAGAGCAGGGTAGGCAGGAGCAAGGCTGCTCCGGTCAGAGCCCACAGGCCGTACAGTCTGATGCGATCGACGCGGGCTGCCGCTTCCTCAGGTTCGGAACGGGTTGCGTTCGGAACGATGTCCTGGTTCAACCAGCGCTGTGCCCACAACGCCAGGGGGACGAACGCAAGCAAGACGAATGGGACCGCCCGAAGGATCCCCGTCACCTGCTCGGCGTAGTAGCCAGGCCCGGAGGAGATCGGGCCGATCCCCAGCGTGCCCCACTTCGGCTTGACGAATGGGAAGACCTCCAGGGTCTTGAAATCGTTGAGCAGGTAGTTGAACAGGTTGAGCGGGACATGGTCGGCCGAGAAGACGTTGCGGTACTGACGATTGAGATTCCAGCCTGTGAGTTGGTAGCGGTGGCCGAACTCGAAGGGGCTGTCGAAGCGTGCGAAGTTGTAGGCACCGAGGGCCAAGGCCACTGCAGCCAATGGGGCGAGCAGGGTGATGGTTCCGCCCAAGGGAATGGCTGGGACGCGGCGGTGGTTACGGCGGATCAGCCTGCATCACCGCGTACGCCTGTCAAGACGAGCACGCCCAGGGTCAAGGTGGGGCGGGTGGCTGCCGCCAAGGCGAAGAAGACGCCGGCAAGGAACAGCCTGGTGCGTGAGGCACGCCCCTCGAAGTCGAGGCTGAACAGCAGAGCGGCGCCGGCCAGGAAGAAGACCTGGCCGGTCGCAATGGCGGCCTCATACACGCGTGGCCGGTCGAGCAGAAAGAAGGTCGGGGACGAGAACGCCAAGGCGATGGCGGGTGGGATGATGGTCCACGCAGGCAGGTCCGCGGCGAATCTGCGCTTGAGGAGCCTCAGGAGCAGCAGGCTGAGCAGGACGATACCGATCACGGAGGCGAACACAATCTGATCGTCCGTGACTGGATCGCCGCCGAAGGAGTCGATCAGGGCAAGGATCACGGCCGGCGCGGGACCCCAGTACAGGTAGTACCTGCCCTGGTAGTACGACACATCCCAGGGGTAGGTCAGGCCTTCCCGGGCTTCATACTCATAGGGGTCCGCCAACTCCAGGAGTCGGCTGTCGGGCTGTTCCAGCAGGTGGAGGCTGCCGGCACGGAAGGACTCCGCCAGGCGGGCATAGTAGTCCGTCGAGGTGGGCCAGTCGGACCCTGTACCGGCGGTCCCCAGCCACCAGGCGGTGACGAGGGCGATCGCAAAAACGCCGAAGAGGAATGCCTTGGTCCACCGATCCGGACTCGGACGCAGCCGTGGCTTGGGCTGGCGGCCCGAGGCCGCGAGGGGAACGCCGTCGTCGACGGCCGGCGCCTCGGCCAAATCTCGCCTTGGGCGATGCCCAGGCCCGCCTCGCCGTGGTCCGAGGTCGTCATGGGGCGGTGGCCGACGATCTGCATGACGTCTCCTTCGCCGACGCCACCAACTTCCGACCTAGTGCGCCAAGGACCGGACCGGTCGCCAGCCAGACAAGCACCAATCCGAGCGCCAGCAGCGCGGCGCGCGAGCTGCCCCAGGCGTGGGTTGTTGTCCAGCCCCAAGGGGTAAGCGAAGACTGCGACGACCGTCAGGCCCGCGCCGAAGAAGGCGACCGAGAATTCGAAGCAGGCGCGCCGCACGCATGGAGGTCAAGCTGGCCCCCGCGACGGACTGCCATCGCCCGAGCTGCAGCTGGATCGGGTTTCAGCGACTGAGCCTGGGCAAACCATCCTCAACATGCCTCCGAGTCTACCCTGTGTGATTGCGCCTGGCGGCATTGCCGAGGTTCCCATGGCCTGCATCCCGTGCGCCAATGAGCTTGGACACGGGGCCGCTGATCTCAAATCCGCGCGGCAAGGCTATGCGGCAGGTTGCCGATCGGACGCCACAGCAGGTGCGGGCAGAGGGCGCAGAGGAAGACAATCCCTGCCTCCAACATGAACCAACGCGAAGGCCCCCAATCGGCGTTTCGGTCGAGGCCCAGCTCGTGCGGCGAACACGGCGGCCAGAATCAGTCCCGCTCCGGCGGTCAGCCCGAGGAGCGGGACCGAGCTGCGAGGGCGAATTCGGATCATCGGTCATTCGTCGCCTTCCCGCACACCACCGGCTGCGCAAGACGGGGTTCAGCGCAGCCAATGCCACGCGATGGCTGAGGGAGGCGAAGATGCTACCCACGAACCTGGAGAGTGGCAGCCCGGGATCACCGAGATGGCAGTGGGGCCGGTGAGAAGGCTAGGCATCCAACTCAGCGCCCACCAGCGTCCGCAGCAGCCGCTGCAGCGCCTCGAGATCGCGCAGATCGACGCACGGGACGCGCACGGTCCGCGTCCATGAGCGGATAGCCAAGCTCGAGGCGCCGGATGCCGGCCAGCGCGGTTTCGGCTGGGCGGGTGAGCGGGCTTGTCGGAGAGCAGGACTGCCTTCTGCACGGCTAACCCCTGCCTCGGCGGCGGCTCGCTCGCAGGCGTCTACCAGCGCCGGATGGCTCACCGAGGCATCGCGGCGCAAGACCAGCACGGGACCGCTCCCGGCGAGCACAGCCGAACCGCTCTTGTCGACCTGCGGGGCATGCCGCACGCCGCGCACCAGCACGAAGGCTTGCGGAGCGAGAGCGCGCAGCGCCAAGCGCAGACCGTGTTCGCCGAGCTGCCCCTGGGCGTAGAAGAGGAAGGCGCATCCCAGTGTCTTGCTGGCGTCATCGGCGGCGAGGTCGGCCAGCAAAGCACAGGCCGGCCGGTCGCCCAGCGCCTTGCCGGTCACCCGAGGCGCCTCCGCCGGCGAACGGCTCATCGAACACGGCAAAGGCGCCATCCCCGGCACCTGAGCTTGGCCTCCGCCGAACCCAGATCGACGCGCAGTTCCCAGCGCGGCGGCGTTGAGTTCTCCGCCTCGTCCACGGGGAGCACTACCCCGGGCTTCCCGTGCAGCGTGCGGATGCGTTGCCCGGAATAGGCGGCAGCCGGCAGTGGGCCAAGCCGGTAGGCGTGGGCGATGCCGTTCTCGACGGGCTCGCAAAGCATCAGCCCGGGTTCGTCCACGGCGGCGGCGAACGTCGAGCCGCAACGGCTTGCCTTGAAGGTCGCCGGCCATCAGGCCGCCCATCGGCGCGGGTTGGTGCGGCACCCCCGCTGCGGCCAGGTGCTCGCGGATCAGGCTGACGACAGCCGCCTCGCGCCCGGGTGGACCGTCCGCCTCGCACAGCGGTCCGAGCAGGCTCAGCATGTCGGCGCGCTCCAGGACGAAGCCCGAACGGGCTCGACCCGGCAAGAGATCGCGAGGCTGCGGTGGCGCCGAGCAGCCCCACTCCTTGTGGCTAGCGTTCCCGGCTCGCCTCGCGCAAGTTGAGTTCGCCTGGGCAGGCGTGTGCTTTCGGCCCACAGGGCGCTCAACCGCCGATCGTGTTGCCCGCGGGGGGTGCTCACGGTGACCTCGCCTCCGCCCAGGCTGACGGCGAGAGCGCTTGCAGCAGGCCACGCACGAGGGAGCGATGCGCCTGCCAGTCTGAGACCTGCGCCGTGGAGATGCTCCCGTGCAGGTTGCGTCCGGGAACCGAGATCGACAGGCTCGGGATGCCGGTCAGCGAGCGGTGGATCGCTGCGGCGTCCGTGCTCCCTCCGCCCGGCTGGCGCAGCTGGAAGGGCAGCTGGAGCTGCCGGGCGGTGGATTCTGCCAGCCGCAGCAGGTTCGCCTCGGACACAGTGCTGGCATCGACGACGTACAACGCCGGGCCTTCTCCCAGCCGGGTGTTGTAGAACGGATTCGGCTTCCCGTCGGCCAGTGGGAAGTCGCGCGCCGGGGTGCAGTCGATGACGATCGCCAGGTCGGGCGTCAGGTGATGTGCCGCGGCGCCGGCGCCGCGCAGGCCGACCTCTTCCTGCGTGGTGAACACGGCGATCAGATCGATGCCTGCATACGCATGCTCGAGCAGCCCGATCAGCGTCGCCACGCCCAGCCGGTCGTCGAGCGCCTTGCCGCGCAGCACCCCATCCTCGCATTCGAACGGGGTTGCGCAGGTGCCCAGCGTGCCCGGCGAGACACGGGTGAGCGCCTCCGATCGAGAATCGGCGCCGATGTCGATCCGCAGGTCGCGCGGGCGAAGGGCCGATATCCTGTCTGCGCCCTCGGTCAGGTGGGGCGGGGCGACGCCGATCACGCCGGGAATGCGCTCGCGGCCCAAGCCAGACTGCTCGCCCCGCCAGCTGGTCTTCGCGGATGCCGGCCACGGGCTCGAAGCGCAGGCGTCCATCGTCATCGACCGCAACGACCATGATCCCGACTTCATCCAGGTGGGCTGCCACCATCACCCGCAGCCGCTCGGCCGCATGCCCGCGGCGCACGACGATCAGATTGCCGAGCGCATCGACCTGGACCTCGTCGACCTCGGCGGGAAGTGCCTGACGCACGATCCGGCGAACCTCGGCCTCGCCCCCGGACACACCGACGCACTCCGTCAGCTCTTTGAGGCGCCGGAACTCTGGCTCGGTCAACGTGGAAGACGGTGCAGCCGGCCTAGTCATCCCCGGCCTCGAAACGGTAGCGGTCGCCCAGATGAACGGCGATCATGGTCAGCAGACGGGCGGCTTGCTCGATGTCCTCCAGATCGACGACCTCGACCGGGGAATGCAGGTTGAGGACCGGGATGCTGAGAACGGCCGTCGGCACACCGCTCCGCGTCAGCTGGATGTCGTCGGCGTCGGTGGCGGTCAGGTTGGGGAGGAACTCGGGCGTCAGGCTGACGCCGCAGTCCGCCGCCGCCTGCTCCACCAGCCGGAACAGACCCGGGTGCACCGCCGGGCCCCAGGCGTTGGTCAGCCCGGCGCCCAGGGCGAAGGTGGAATGGGCGGGCAAGTCCGGTGTTCGGCCGAAGGTGACGTCGATGGCGATCGCGGCTTCGGGGGAGAGCATGAAGGCGGAGGTCATGCTCCCGGCAGCGTCGGTTTCCTCGCGCACCACGGCGGCGGCGGCGAAGTCCCAATGCGGTCGCTCGCTGGCCAGCGCCTCCATGCATAGCGTCAGCGCCGCCAGCGAGACGCGGTTGTCGAGGCGCGGGGAGGCCAGGCGGGAGTCGCCGAGCAATATCGGCGGTTGAGCCAGGCACACCGCATCGCCGATGCGCACGATCTCCTGCAGCGCAGACCCGCGCAGCCCGCAGTCGACCAGCAGGTCGGTGAGCGGCACTGGAGCGCGGTCGATGCCTCGGGTTGTGGAGGCGGCAGCAAGGTGCCGCCGACCGTCTGGCGGCCGAGGACCAGGACGGACTGGCCCGGGAGGATGCGTGGGTCGAAGGCCCCGGCCGGCGCGAGGCGGAGGAACTCGCCGCTGAATCCGGTGACGATCATGCCGATCGAGTCCATGTGGGCGCTGACCATCAGCTTCGGCCGTCGCCCGTCTGCCTTTCCGTGCAGCAGGGCGTGGACACTCCCCAGGGGCGAAAGGCTGACCTCGTCCGCCAGCGAGGTCCACGTCGTCTGGACCACGGCCGCGATGTCGCCCTCGCAGCCCGAGACGCCGGCGGGAGCGAGAAACGTCCGCAGCAGTTCGAGTGTGTGGTGTGTGCTCATCACAAGCGGGTCGTCACGGTCACGGAGCAGGTATTTCCGTATCCGTGGCAGTCGGAGGAGGCGGTGGCGTGTCGCTGGGAGGGAGCGTGGCGCTGGGCGTCGGGCTAGGCGGCGGCGTCGGAGTGAGGGTCGCCGTAGGAAACGGCGTGAAGGTGGCAGTGACGGTCGGTGGGACGAAGGCGGTCGGGGAGACCGTCGGGGTGAGCGTGATGGTGCTGGTCACCGTGGCGGTGGCGGTGATCGGCGTCGCCGTCAAGGGCGGGGTGGCGGTGGCGGTGACCGTCGGCGTGACGGTGTCCGGGGCGCCGCGTATGGTGAGGAGCCCGGCGCAGTAGCAGGGCAGGGTCGCCAAGACAACCAGCATCAGGAAGATGTGCAGGCTTCGGATTCGCGGGCGGGAAGCAGGCTGGTTCATTCCGGGACCGGCGCCATGATAGCAGTATCAAACCCAGCCAGCAAGCATGCGGGTTCGATCAGGCGGTGGTGACTGCCCGACGTGAACTAGACCTGACGGCCGGGGTGTGCCACGTTGGGCAGCGAGCGGCCACGGGCCGCAAGCTCACGTCGCCATCCCTGGCTGAGGCGCATGCCTGGGAGCTTGCCGAACAGCGTGCTTTCGACCTCTACCCCCTGACCCCCTCTTCGCGGACGGCACACGGGTACGCCATGAGCCGTGGCGGAGAGGGGGGCAAGATCTGGGGGGTGGGGGAGCTTGGCTCCCCCCACCCCCCAGGAATCAACGCCCCTTCCCCCGCGGGAACTCGTGTGAGTCGCGGAGCGCGATCGCTACGGGAAGCTCGGCGAGGGCGAGCGGAAGGTGAGCGGTCGTTGAAAGACGGAGTGCAATAGCCTTGCGATGGACGGCAATTGCGGCTAGATGGAGCGCAATTGCAGCGGAACGAACCACGATCCCATGAGGACAGTGGGCGATCGCGAGTGGATCGTGAGCGGTCGTTGAAAGACGGTGCGCAATTGCCGCGCGATGGACGGCAATCGCGGCTAGATGGAGCGCAATCGCAACCGAACGAACACGATCGCCTCGGGACACCCTGCAATCGCTGTGGAGGGCCGGGCTCATAGTCTGGCATGCTGCGCTGTGGCTGGGGGATCTCGACCGCCCGCGCAAGGCCGCTGCGCGAGCGCAAAGGGAGGCCGTGCGCCGGCTGGGGACTTGGCGCCAGGTGCCGGGGGGTGCTCCCCACCTCGAGGCATGACCGCCGGCACGAATTGGAGTTCGCGCGCGGCACTCATTCCATCTTCCTGCGTCCGCTCAACGCTCGGATGATAGAATGGCTTCAGGCATCCTCCGGTCGCACGCGAACGCACGTCGACTGCGGGAAGACCGAGACGGAGAGGCCTGCTTATCGCCCCGATGACCGCGCCGGCGATGGATCCCCCCGAGCAAGCGACCGCCTCCACGCTGGAGGTCAGGCTCCCTGCCTGGCGTCAGGATGGCTTTGACTGGGTCGCCTTCTTCCTGTTGCTGGTGTTGATGCGGATTTCGACCTGGTCGCTCACCGCCGCCGACTGGACCGACCACCTGGCATTGGTGGGCACGGTCGCCAGCCTGGGGGTGGTCTTCGGAGCGTGGTTCGGCTGGAGTTGGTTCTCCGGCCGGCTGGCAGCACTGGCGGGCGTGGGCTACGGCGTGGTGTTCAGCGTGTGGCTTGCCGGGCTGCACGTGGAGTTGAGCCTCCTGTGGTGGGAGCGTGTGCAGGAACTCGGCCGCAGGCTGTGGATCTTCCTGAGCGCGATCGTCGGGGCAAAGCCCAACGAGGACGGGCTGATGTTCGTCCTGCTGGTGGCGCTCCTGTTCTGGGCGCTGGGTATGTCCAGCGGCTACCGCCTGATCCGGCGTCGGTCTGTTGCGGGCGCGATTCTTCCCTCGGCGGCCGCCCTGGTGCTGAATGCCTACATCTTCTTGGGGGAACCCGACCTGCGCGGCTACGTCGCCTGGTTTGCCCTGTTTGCTTTGTTTCTGGCGGCAAGGATGGAGCTGCGGCGGCGTCAGGCCATCTGGCGCGGCATCGAGGCACGCGTCGCTTCAGACGTCTTCTTTCCGATCCTGACGGCCGGTCTGTTGGCGGCCGGGGCGCTGGTGTTTGCCGCCTGGGCCGGCCCGGCGTTCGCCCAATCCGAGCCGGCATCCGAGATCTGGTCCAACGTCACTCGGCCATGGCTGGACCTGCGCGAGCGGCTGGGCGACAGCTTGCGCGGATTGCGCAGCCCGGCGACGTACGTCTACGAGGCCTACGGCGACGATCTGACGCTCAAGGCCGGTGTCGAGCTGGAAGAGGAACTGGTCATGCGGATATCCGCTGCCAGGCTCGGCCAGGATCAAGGGCGCTACTACTGGCGGGCCAAGGTCTATTCGCGCTACGAGGGCGGCAAGTGGTTTGCGCCGCAAGCGGAGACCATCCCCGTCTATCCGCTGCAACCGGACCTCGTGCTCTCGGACTCGCTTGGCCGGGAGCTGATGGAAGTGGGCATCGAGCCCAGACTGCCCGGGCTGCACACGCTGTATGTCCTGGCGCAGCCGGTTTGGGTCTCGCGTCAGTCCGAGTTCGCCGTGCAGCGCGCCGCCGGCCAGATCCAGGATGTGAGCGCGGTGAGTGTCCCCGGGGTCGTGGTTGCGGGGGAGAGCTACCAGGTGCGGGCACTGCACGCCGAGCCTTCTGGCGGAGGCGCTGCGGGCTGCGGCTGGCCCGTACCCGGATTGGGTCACGCGTGAGTACCTGCAGGTTCCGCCGGAGATCACCGATCGAACGCGCGCCCTTGCTCGACGCATCACCCAGGGCGAGGAGAACGCCTACGACAAGGCGCAGGCCGTGACGCGCTGGCTGCGCCAGAACATGCAGTACAGCCGAGTGACCGACGAGCCGCCGCAAGATGCCGAGCCGCTGGATTGGTTCCTGTTCGACTACCAGACCGGGTTCTGTGAGTGGGATGCCTCGGCGGCGGTGATCCTGCTGCGAGCAGCCGGCGTCCCGGCCCGCATGGCGGCCGGCTATGCCCAGGGCACGCCGCGCCAGGACGCAGGCAATCTGCAAGAGCTGGCTGAGTCGGATGCGTACTATGAAGTGTATGGTACGGATCTGCACACCTGGCCCGAGGTGTACTTCCCGGGCTACGGCTGGATCGAGTTCGAGCCGACCGGTGGTCAGCCGGAGCTCGTGCGTCCAGAGGGAGCGGCGGGACTTGCCGGCCTCGCCGGCCTGACATCGGCTGCGCCAACACCGCAAGCGGCGGCAGAGCTTGGCCGAGGCGGAGCAGAACCTCCCCGACGAGATCGGCCTTGCCGAGACCGACCCGGGGATCCGCCGCATTCGCCTGGCGCTGTCCATCCTGGCGGTGCTGGGCGGGATGGGCTTGCTCTTGGCGGCCTGGCTGCGGGCGGACCCGCTGGCCTGGACCCAGGCCGTGCGCGGCCTCAGTCGCGGCATGCGGCGCGTCGGCCTGAATCCGCCCGAGCGCCTGGCACGGCTGGCGCCGGAGGATCTGACGCCGGCCGCCGAGATCTATCGGCGTTGGAGCCGGTGGCTGGCACGCCTGGGAGTCCGGCCCTCGCCGGCGATGACCGCCCACGAGCGGGCCGGCTGGTTTGCCGCTCGCCACCCGGACCTCGGCGCCGCCGGGTGGAGCCTGGTCGAGGCCTATACCGCCGAACGCTATGGGAGTCAGCCGGCCGATGACCGAGGCCTGCGGCGCCTCTGGCATTGGCTGGAAGTGCAGATCCTGATGCGCTGGATCACGGGAGGGGTTAGCCGGTGAGTGAGCCGACCGTACGCCTGACTCCGCAGGAACACGTGGCGCGGCTGAGCCGCTTGGCTGAGGAAGTGCGGGCTCAGCTGACGGCACACGCCGCCAGCCGCCGCCGGGCAGGGGAGACCCTGCCGGCTGGCGTGGAGGAAGGGGTCAAGCACCTGTGCGGCAGCCTGCAGGTGCTGGCCGAGAGCGTGGAGTCGATGGATCAGGAGCGGCGCAACCTCCGAGCCCTGGCCGACGTCGCGAAAGTGGTCAACTCCTCGCTCGACCTGCCGACGGTGCTCAACGAGGTGATCGACACGGTGATCCGGCTGACCGGCGCTGAGCGGGCATTCCTGATGCTGCAAGTCGAGGGCGGTGGTCTGGAAACCGTCGTGGCGCGCAACTGGGAGCGGGCGACGCTGGGGGAGGCCGAGGTCGAGATCAGCCGCACGGTGATCGACCGGGCGCTGCTGGAAGGGCGGGCGGTGCTGACCACCAACGCCCAGAATGACCCCCGCTTCGATGCCCAGACGAGCATCGTGGCCTACAACCTGCGCTCGATCCTGTGCGTTCCGCTCAAGGCGCGCGGAGAGGCGGTTGGGGTGATCTACGCCGACAACCGGGTGCGTGAGGGGCTGTTCACCGAGCGTGACCGGCTGCTGGTCAACTCGCTGGCCGACCAGGCGGCGGTGGCCCTGGAGAACGCCCGGCTGTTCGACTCGGTGCGCAACAGCCTGGACGACGCCACCCAACTCAAGAACCTGATGGAAGATGTGTTCACCTCAATCGCCAGCGGTGTGCTGACGGCAGACATCGAGGACCGCATCACCTTGTGCAACCCAGCCGCCCAGCAGATCCTGGGCATGAAGGCGGATCGTCTGCTCGGGGCGTCGCTCGGCGATCTGGTTCCCCAACTGGGTGAAGGTCTGCCGGAGCGCGTGCGTGAAGCGAAGTCCACCGATCAGCGCCACATCGGGCTCGAGGTGCGCAGTGAACACGCCGGTCGCGAGCCGATGGACCTTGCCCTCAACATCACGCCGCTCAAGATGGCCGACCGGACGACCCGCGGCGTGGCCATTGTGCTTGAGGATCTGACGGAGAAACGCAAGCTGGAAGGGCAACGGCGCCTATTCGAGCGTATGGTGTCACCGGCGGTGATCAATCAGCTCGACCCCGACAGCCTGCATCTCGGCGGACGGCGGGCGGACATCACCACCCTGTTTGCCGACATCCGCGGCTTCTCGCTGTTCAGCGCCACCAACAACCCCGAGGTGCTGGTGCGAGTGCTGAACCTCTACCTGGCGGCGGCGGCCGAGGCCGTGCTGCGCGAAGAGGGCACGATCGACAAGTTCCTCGGCGACGGCCTGATGGCCTGGTTCAACGCACCGATGCCCCAGCCGGATCATACGCTGCGGGCACTCCGCGCCGCGCTCGGCATCCGGCAGGCCGTGCAGGAAGTGCAGGCCAAGCTGCCGCGCCAGTTCCACCTCTCCTTTGGGGTGGGCATGCACTACGGAGAAGCCATTCTCGGCCTGGTGGGGACGCAGAACCGGCTGGACTACACGGCCATCGGCGACAGCGTGAACACGGCCAAGCGACTGCAGGAGCATGCGTCGGAAGGCCAGATCCTGCTGACCCAAGCCGTGGCCTCGCGTGTGCGCGGACAGGCGGGATTGCTGCCGAAGGGCGGCCTGCAGATCAAGGGCCGGGAGGATCCGGTCGAGGTGTTCGAGCTGCGCGGCCTGACGTCTGCCTAGCCGCCTCACGGCGATCCGGTGAACCCGTCGCTCAGCGCGGCGTGTCGGTCAAGGCCTGGCCATAGGCGAAGAGCGCCGGCGTTCCCCCGGTGTGCCAAAACAGCACCCGCTCCTGGCGGCCGATCGCGCCGGATTGGATCAGATCGAGCATGGCACCGGCCGCTCGACCGGTGTACACCGGATCGAGCAGGATGCCCTCGAAGCGGGCAAACAGCTGGATCGCCTGGCGCTCGAGCTCACCCATCACGGCGTAGCCGCCCCCGAGGTATTCGTCGGTGACCTGAAACTCCCCGGCGTCGAATGGCCGGTTGTCGCCGAGCAAGGTGGCGGTCGCGGTGGCGATCTCGGCTATCTCCGCCGCAAGCTCGGCCCGAGGCCGATCGACGCTCACGCCGAGAATCTGCCCCTTGAATCCGGCCGAGCGCGCCCCCACCGCCAACCCGGCCTGCGTGCCGCCCGACGAGCTGGCGAGCACAATCCGGTCGAAGCGTGCCTCTTGTTCCAGCAGCTCGAGCATAGCCGCGGCGTAGGCGCTGGCGCCGAGGGCGTTGGACCCTCCGTAGGGGATGCGATAGACGCGCTTGCCGGCCTGCTGCAGCGCCACGCTGACTGCCTCGAGCTGCGCCTCCGGATCGCCTGCGCCGGTCCAGTGCAGCTGCGCCCCGAGGAGCTGATCGAGCAGCAGGTTGCCCGTGCTCGAGTTGGGCGGATCGCCGCGCAGCACGAGATGGCACTCCAGCCCGCAGCGCGCGGCGGCCGCAGCCGTCTGCCGGCAGTGGTTGGACTGCACCGCGCCCCGGGTGACAACGACCTCCGCCTGCTCCGCCAAGGCATCGGCCATGAGGAAGGCCAGTTTGCGCGTCTTGTTGCCGCCGAAGGCCAGGCCGGTGAGGTCGTCGCGCTTGATGGAGATCTGCGGACCGCCGAGGTGCCGGCTCAGGCGTTCGAGCGGGTGCAGCGGTGTGGGCAGAAACGCAAGCGAGACAGAGGCAAGATCCAGCTTCATGCTTGGCCTCCAGGTGCATCGTCGGGGCCGGGGCGAGTCCCACGGCCGGGCGAATTCTCGCTCCTTCGGGCCACGCGAGCAATCCTGCCCGGGGTGGCTGTTGGGGGCGCCGCTGCTCTTCCAGCTGACACGAGGGGCGCTCGGGCCCCCCAGCGGAGGGTCAGGGGATCAGGCTGCCGCTAGCCGCCCTAACAGGCTGCCGAGAAACACCGTGTGATCGTCCAACCCTCTCCCCTTGCCCCTCCCCCTGCGTGAGCCGACATCCGCGGCTCGCACGAGTCCCGCAGGGGGAGGGGTGGATGTTCCCGGGGGTGGGGGAGCAAGCTCCCCCACCCCCAAGATCTTGTTCCCCTCTCCGCCACGGTTCACGGCGTACCCGTGCGCCGTCCGCGGAGAGGGGGTCAGGGGGTGAGGTCGAGAGCACGTTCTTCACCAAGCTCCTAAGGCTGGATCGGCGGTGGCCCGTCCAGCCGGCCTTGTCCAGCCGGGGCTAGCCCAGCGTGCGCTCGGTGGCAGAGAAGCCCCGCCGCCGCATCAGGCTCAACAGCAGCGGCGCGGCGGCGTGGTACAGCCGGTAGAGCGCCGGGCGGTGGGTGGCATCGAGCGCGCCCAGCGTGCACTGCAATCGAGCGCCGAAGCCCTGCTTGAAGCGGTAGACACCCCACAGGGGATCGGAAGGTGCGATCCGATCGGGCGCGCCCCAGAAGTCGTAGCGCTTCAGCCCTTGCCCCCGCGCCCAACGGATGGCTTCCCACTGCAGCAGATGGTTGGGCATCTTGTCGCGGTCTTGGCTGGTTGACATGCCGTACAGGTACCAGGCCGTCTCGCCGAAGGTGAACAGGACCAAGCCGGCGATGGCGGTCCCCTGAACTTCGGCAACGAACAACTGCGCCCGTTCGGCTGTCCTGGAAGTCGCCCCACAAGGCGTGGTAGTACGCCGGCTCGCGGATCACGAAGCGGTCGCGCAGCGAGGTTTCGGCGTACATGCGGTAGAGCAGGTCGACGTCCGCCGCAGTGCCGAGGCGGACGGTCACGGCGTGCCGCTGGGCCAGCCGGATGTTGTAGCGAGTCTTCTGGTGCATGGCCGCCAGCAACGAGGCTTCGCTGCCCGCCAGGTCGAGGACGAAGGTGTTGCGGAATTGGACTTGCTCGCGGCCCGGCCGCCAGCCGCACAGCCGGAGGTCATCCGGCAAACCGGGGAGAGACACGCTTGAATCGGTGTCATCCGGACAGCGGCTGGGGATCTCCGGATCGATGCGCAGCATGACCACGCCGGATTCGGCAGCCAGCTTCGCCAGGTCGGTCAGCACAATCCGGCGCAGGGATGGGTCCGTCCAGTCCAGCAGCGGACCGCGCGGGCAGTACAGCAGACGCAGGCCGGCGAGACGCCTGGAGCGGCGCTCGAGGATCTGCGCCGCGGCGACCTCCTGGCCGCCGGCATTGCGCCAGATCATGCGGCGCGGGGCGCCAGCCGTGGCTCGCCTTGAACTCACCCCATTCCCAGCTCTGCAGCACATGGCTGCCGGGGAGCCTGGCCGCGGCTTCGTTCCAACTCGGGCGGTCGGCCACTTCCATCCGGTGAAGGCTCATCCGAGGGATCGCCCCCAGCGCGCAAGCTGCCGAAACAGCGCGTAGGGCGTCGGGCGGTAGACGCGATCCCAGGCGCCGATCGAGCGCACCAGGTCTCCACCGAAACCGCGTTTGAAGCGGTAAACCCCCCACAGGCCGTCGGAGCGGTGAGGGAAGTCCCGCTCGAGTTCACCGAGCTCGGCATCGGGGACTCCCCACAGGTCGTAGCTGCTGCAGCCGCGGGAGCGTGCCCAGCGCATCGCCTCCCACTGGAGCCGGTAGGCCGGCATGCGCTGTCGCTCGAGATCCAGCGATGCGCCATACAGATACCAGGCCCGCCGCCCGCAGGCGAAGACCATCAATGCGGCCAGGGGCTGGCCGGCGTGGCGGGCAACGAGCAGCTCGCAGGCGCCCGAAGGATGGAAGAGCTCATGGGCGCGGGCGTAGTAGGCGGGGTGGTGGGCGCCGAAGCCATCACGCGAGGCGGTGTGCTGCATCATCCGCCCGAACGCCTCAAGGTCGCTCCACGCCTCAACCGTGACGTCCTTCTTCGCCGCCAGGCGGATGTTGTAGCGGGTCTTCGGGTGCATGCGGGCGAGCAGGTCGTCTTCGCTGCCGCGCAAGTCGACGACCAGCGTTCGCCTCGGCTGGATCGTCTGCCGGCTGGGGCGGAAGCCGTGGGAGGCCAGCTCGAGCGATGCGGCGGCATCGTCCAGCGCATCCGGTTCGATCGTCAGAGCGAAAGCGCCGGCGGAGCGGCAGGCGGCGTCCAGCGCAGGCAGCAGCGCGGGCAGCCAGTCGCCGATCGGACCGCGCGGGACATAGGCCAACCGCAGCCCAAGCGGCAGCTGGCGCAGCAGGATCTGGGCGGCGCCCTGGCCGGCTTCCAGGCGCAGGGCCTGCCAGCCGAAGGCGGCCTTGAGTTCTCCCCAGGCGGAAGTCTGCAGGAGATGCGCCTCGGGATGGCGGGCGAGCACCTGTTCCCAGCGATCCTGGCTCAAGCTGGACGGCATGGGCGCGATTGTAGCATCGCCTCCGGCGGGGAACTGCGGCCCAGCCGACAGGAATCCGCGAGCGCACCCGGCCAGCAACCAGGGGACGCTCCCCTTTGCAGGGTGCTCGTCGAGTAGGCAGGCCCGCCGGTGGCCCGTTGTTCGGTAGGGTTGCCGGCCGCGCTGCACCAGGTTCCGACTGCGCGGAGATCGGCGCGTGCCGGCTGGGCTGCACCGTGGCGCCGGGAGGTGGGACCGTGCGCAATCTCGGCCGCGCGGCAGCTTCGGCGTGATGCTCGCAGGCTGGCGGACGACAGGCCAGGGCTCTCCTGAGTACCCCGCAGGCAGCGATCGGCGGGTGCGCTGCGGATGCCACCACGCGGCGTGGCCGACCAGGCTGCAGCCGGATTCGCCAGGGGGGCAAGGGCGGCGACGGATCGCTCACGCATGGACCGCTGGGGCTGGAGGGAGGCCGTGCTCTGCCTTCACGCTGACAGGCGTGCAGCTAGAGTGACGGCAGTTGGCTGAGGCGGTCAGTCGGGCGACTCCCGGAGGAGGTCAGGGCATCAGGCCGGGCGTCACGTAGACCTCGGCCTCGCCGCCAGCGTAGAGCAGGAGCAGCCCCCGGGTGACATCCTCGACGATCGACCGCTCAAGCCCACCTTCGGCGGGCGTGAACACCACCACCGCGCCGTCCTCATTGCGCAATCGACGGCGGAGCTCAGCCAGGGAGGGCGCGTAGTCCGGCCGGTCGCGCATGGTGACGTTGTCGAACCTGGAGGGGAGGCCAAAGGCGCCTCGCCCACTGAGGAAGTACACCGCCTCGGGGTTGTCGGTGAACAAGAGAGTGTCAGGCGGAAGGGCATCGAGCGTTTCCGCCAACCCCAATTCGAGCCAGACCGCTGCGGCCAGGCCGCCGGCGTCGAATTGGATCTCCCGGGCCAGCCACCGGCTTCGGCTCAGGCTGCTCACAAGGAAGAGGGCGACGCCCACGACGACCAGGACCCGCAGAATCACCCGTTTCCCGGCGAGGGCACACCAGAGGCCCGGGAGGGTGGAAGCCACCAGCACAATCACCAGGCTGAGCAGCGGCGCGGCGAGCCGCTGGTCGATCGGCGTCGAAGCATCCACCAGGAGCAGACTCCCCGCAAGAACGACCAGATAGGCGAGCAGGTAGAGGAGCATGGGGCTGCGGGGGTCCGATCGGAAGAAGCCCAGGCTCTTGCGCGGCAGCTGATGGGACCTCCAGGGATGCGTGATCCACAAGACGAACAGGATCGACAGCCCTGTCAGCAGCAGGATTCCGGCGATGCCCCATGCAGGGAACGGGTAGGGGACAAGCCATTCCCAGATCACCGCGAAGCCGTCCCGAACGCTGTCTGCAGACGGCAAATGGAATTGCAGCCTGCGGTTGGTGGCCGATCCGGTTAGGCGCAGGTTGCGGGCCATCCAACCGGCCATCGGCAGCAACCCGATCGCCAGCAGCGCCGCCAGGTCGATGGATCGCCGGCGGATCGGCCCGGGCTGCAGGGCGACATAGATGGCGGCAGCCGCCAGCAGCGAAATGCCCACGTAACGCGTCAGGTAGGCAGCGGCGATGGCGAGCGAGGCAGCCAGCAACAACGCTCGCCGATGCAACTCGCCGTAGCCCACCAACAGCGCCATGGCGAGCAGACCCAGGAAGATGTAGAGCCCCTCGGTCATCGCCCAGGTATGGACCTCGAGCATGTGCGGGGAAGCGACGAACAGCGCCGTGCCGGCTAGGGCAGCCAGGAAGGACCGGGAGCAACGTAGGATCAGGAATCCGACCAGGAAGCCGCTGCCGACGAAGGCCACCACGCTGACCAGCCGGGCGCCGGATAGGGCCGGCAGCCCCAGGAGCTGCAACCCGGCCAGGATGAGCGGGTACAGCGGCGGGAAGTGGGTCATGGGCTTCACGCCGCCGTCGCCCGTGAGCCGTCCCAGCCCCAACCCGGCGGCCTGGTTTCGGGCGGCACCGAGGTAGGCAACCGAGTCCGTGGAAACGCCAAGCCCCTTGGGAGTCATGCTCAACAAGGCGATGCCGCCGGCGGCTGCCAGAACAAGCAGAACGGCAAGCTGCCATGCGGGGGGGCGACAGTACGTCGGCATCGGCGGATGCAAGGGCAGCAGGCTCAGCGCCTCACCTTCTCGCCGCGGAGCGAGCGGAAAGCGGAGCCTCGCCATGATCCTGTCGGGCGATCCGAGACCGGCGAGAAGGCCGTCCGTCGCAAGACAGTGCCTCGGCCGTGCATGGCGCCGAGGCCGAGCAGATCCGGACCCGGTGGCGGGCGACGCCCAGCTCACTGGCGCCCGCAGAGTGGAAGTGCGCACGGGCGTGAGCGCGGCAGCTGGGGCGGCGGGCTCCAAAGCGATGGCGGGAAGCGGTGTGCTGCATCCTCTCCCCGAAGGCCTCGAGGTCGTCCCGGCCTCGACGCTGACGCCCTTCTTGGCCGCCAGGCGGATGGTGTAGCGCGTCTTCGGGTGCATGCGGGCGAGCACATCGTCTTCGGTGCCGCTCAGGCTGACGACCAGCGTTCGCCTGGGTTGGATTGTCTGCCGGCTGGGGCGGAAGCCAGGTGCGCCAAGCTCGTCTGCCAGGGCGGCGTCACCCAGCGCGTCGGGTTCGACCGTCAGGGCGAAAGCGCCGGCGGCACGGCAGGCCTCGTCCAGTGCGGGCAGCAGTTCGGGGAGCCAATGGCCCCATGGGCCGCGAGGAACATGGGCCAGCCGGAGCCCGATCGGCAGCTGGCGCAGCAGGATCTGGGCTGCCGCCTTGCCAAACTCCACGCGAAGGACCTGCCATCCGAAGGCAGCCTTCAGCTCCTCCCCGGCGGTACGTCTGCAGGAGATGCGCCACGCACCTGTACCTCCCAGCGATCCTCATTCAGGCTGGACGGCATGGACGCGATTGTAGCATCGGCGGAGAGTCCGGCCAACGACCCCGGCCGGGTCGCCTGGAATCGAACCTTCCAGCGCACTCTCGGCGGATGCGCTGTGGCGGATCGAGAGGAGGTGAAAGGAGACCGGACAGAGAACCTTGGGAGCCCGGCAGTCGAGGTGGCTCCTACGAGGGCCGCATCGGGAGCCCCATCGGCCAGGGGCCCACACCAACTGGGGCCGCACCGGGCAGCCAGCGCTGGCGTCGCAGTCGCCGCACCGCGCTGCCCATCGGCCGGGCAAGCGGCGAAGGGCTATCCGAACAGACCGAGCGTGCGCGACTTCGCCTTCTCCCACTGCTGACGCGCCTGTCCTATCGCCGCCTCCCGCTCCTCATCTTGCTGCTTCCCGGCGCGCATCAGCACGACGACCCAGTGTGTGGCCTCGAAGCTCTCCAGGAAGCCGATGCCGATCAGCGTGAGCGGAACCGCCACGAGCGCGCCGACGGTGCCCAGCAACGCCGCCCAGAACAGGACCGAGATGAAGATGACCACCGGAGACATCTTCAGCCTGTCCCCCATCATCTTCGGTTGAATCAGGTTCTGCACGGTTCCATTGATCAGCACGTACCCGATGAACACGATCAAGGCTGCCTCGAGCCCGAACTGCACGTAGGCGAAGGCCATTGGCGGCACCATGGCGACCCAGAACCCAACCGCCGGGATGTAGCCCATGAACCAGGCGAGCACGCCCCACAGGATCACGTAGTCAACCCCCAGGATATACAGGAAGATGGCGTCGCCCAGGCCGACCAGGAAATTGAGCAGCGTGGTCACCGAGAGGTAGCGCCGAACGTCTGAGGTCAGCGAGGTGGCCTTCGACATGAAGGGGATGCTCAAGGTGAAGGACTCGCGTTCCCTGGGGGACATCGAGACCGCGGCGCTGATCATGAAGACGAAGATCAGGATCATCAGGAAGAAGGTGATCGAGAAGCCGACGATCCAGCTCAACATGACGCTCGTCACCCTCGACGCCGTCTCCGTCGAAATGATGGTCTGGAGAGCCGCCTCCAGGTCCGCCAGCCCGAGGTAGGCGTTATCCTCCGCCTGGCGGGCAGCAGCATAGGCAGGGATGTCGGAGGCCAGCCGGGTGGCCGAAGCGAACAGCAACACCCCGACCAGCACCAGCACGAGGACCACCGCGCCGATGGTGATCACCAGCGCCAGCCAGGCCGGGGCGCCCCGGCCCATCAGCCGCTGTGGGAGAGGCAGGACGGCGATGGTCACAATCAAGGCCAGCAAGATCGGGTTGATGATCTGGGACGCCCCCTTGATGCCGACAAAGATCACCACCAGGCATGCCAAGCTGCCCAGGATGAACAGGAGCTTCTGAGCCGATTGCGACATTGGGACTCCCGTTGTCGAAGCGCGCCTGCAGCCGGGGGGCTGGCAGGCGTGCGAAGAGAGAAGAATTCTAGCATGGAGAGGGATGGCCGGCGAGCTGGTTGCCTCTGCGCCGAACCCGGCGGTGCGAGGAAGCCTCGCGGCAAGGGAGCCCGCGGGCTTCCGCCAGGAGGCGCAGCGGCGGCGGTCACGACCTGGGTGGCCGCCAGAATCGCCCGGATATCGCCGCGTTTTGACGCTGCCCCGCAGGTGTGATAGACTTCGCAAAGTTAACGCCCGCCCGGCTCTGCGGGCGCAAACGGGCCGCCGAGCCCGTTTTTGAGGAGCGCGAATGCTGGATCAGTGGGTCTTCATCGCCTTCCTTCTACCTGTCGGCCTCCTGCTCCCTGCTGTCGCCATCGCCATGGGCTTCCTGCTGGGCCCGCGCAAACCCAACCCCCTCAAAGGCGACACCTACGAATGCGGCATCGAGACGGTTGGCAGCACCTGGGTCCAGTTCAAGGCTCAGTACTACGTGTATGCGCTGGTGTTTGTGGTGTTCGACGTGGAGGCTGTCTTCCTCTTTCCTTGGGCGGCGGCCTACAACCAGCTTCAGCTGTACATGGTGCTCGAAGGCATCCTGTTTGTGGCCATCCTTGCGGCCGGCCTGATCTACGCCTGGCGCAAGGGCAGCCTCGAGTGGGTCTAGCACAACAGGGAACAGGGGATGGCTGATCGAGAGATCAGCCATTCGTTTGCCTGCCTGCGGGGGTTTCGGAATGATCGGTGATCCGTTTGCCTGGGTGTACGCGCAGCTGACGGCCCTCTTGCTCAGCCTGGGGATGACCGCGGTCTGGGCACAAACGACATTGCGCTTCCTCGGCGCGGCGGTGTTGGCCACGGTGCTGCTGGTGTCGACGTTCTTCCTCATCTGGGGCGAGCGCAAGCTGCTGGCGCGCTTCCAGGACCGGCTGGGGCCGAACCGCATCGGGCCATGGGGCGTGTTCCAGACCGTGGCCGACTTCGTCAAGCTGATCGGCAAGGAGATCATCGTACCCACGCGGGCCGACAAGGCGGTGTACCTGCTGGCTCCGCTGCTGGTCGTGCTTTCGGTCGTCGGCATCTGGGCGGTCGTGCCGCTGGCGCCGGGGGTGGTGGGAACGGATCTGGAAGTGGGCGTCCTGTATATCGTAGGCATCGGCGCCGTCGGCACGTTGGGGATCATGATGGCCGGCTGGTCGTCCCACAACAAGTACGCTCTGATTGGCGCATTTCGCAGCGTGGCCCAGCTGGTCTCCTACGAAGTGCCCATGGTGCTGGTGCTGCTGGTGCCGGTGATCCTGGCCTCGTCGATGAGCCTGGTGGGCATCGTCGAGGCGCAGGCCGGGATGTGGTTCATTGTGATGGCGCCGGTGGCGGCGCTGGTGTATCTGGTCACCTCGATTGCCGAGAACGGCCGGGCGCCCTTCGACCTGCTCGAAGGGGAATCCGAGATCGTCGCCGGCTTCAACATCGAGTATTCGGCGCTGGCCTTCGGCATGTTCTTCGTGGCGGAGTTCCTGCACTCCTTCACCATCGGGGCCGTGGTCGCCACGCTCTTCCTGGGCGGGTGGCGCGGGCCGGGCGCTGAGGCTTATCCCTTGCTCGGCTTCGTCTACTTCCTGCTCAAGACGCTGGCGATCTGGTTCGTGATCGTCTGGATTCGCGCCACCCTGCCGCGCATCCGCATCGACCAGATGCTGGGCTTCAGCTGGAAGTTCCTGACGCCCATCGCGCTGGGAATCCTGATGCTGACGGCGCTGATCGACAAGCTGGCGGCGGCGGCTGGCTGGAACCGGACGCTGGTGCTCGTCCTGGCCAACGTGGTGGCCGTCGTTGTCATCCTGGGCTTTGTCCAGGGATATGCCCGCCTGCAGCGGCGGCGGGATCAAGCCCCTCCGGTGTCGGTCACGGCCACCCCGGTGGCGCTGCACTGAAGCATCCGGGCGAGAGAGCGTGCCATCGATGGAACCCCTCAAGCTGATCTTCCTGGTGACCGGGGCGGTCACCCTGCTGTCGGCGCTGATGGTGGTCACCGCCCGCAAGCTGGTTCACGCCGCGTTGTGGCTGGTGCTGACCCTGGCCGCGGTCTCCGTGCTCTTCGTGCTGCTCAACGCGCCCTTCCTGGCGATCGTCCAGGTGGTGATCTACATCGGCGCCATCGCCATTCTGATCATCTTCGCCGTGATGCTCACCCGGCGCTCGATGGAAGACACCGGCTCGCAGACCTCGAACCGCTGGTGGCTGGCGGGTTTGATCGCCGTGGCGCTCTTCGCCGCCATTCTGCTGCTGGTGGTCTCGCACCCGGCGGTCTCCACGGGCGTATCGGGCGCGGCCCCGGCTGACTCGCTGCGGCAGCTGGGACTGGGGCTGGTGAGCGTCAACGCCTACGTGCTGCCGTTTGAGTTGGCCTCGGTGCTGCTGCTGGCGGCGCTGATCGGGGCGAGCTTCGTCGCCCGGCCGCCGGAGTCGGCCGCCGAAGGGGGTGAGGAGTGATCCCGCTCTCCTGGTACCTGGCGCTGGCCGGCGCGCTGTTCTGTATCGGGCTGTACGGTGTTCTCGCTCGCCGCAACGCCGTCGCCATCCTGATGGGGATCGAGTTGATGCTGAACGCGGTCAACATCAACCTGATCGCGTTCTGGCGCTACGTCACGCCGGCACAGATCTCCGGGCAGGCGTTCGCCATCATGGTCTTCGCCGTCGCCGC
Source organism: uncultured Chloroflexia bacterium (assembly GCA_963789825.1). Classification (GTDB taxonomy): domain Bacteria; phylum Chloroflexota; class Anaerolineae; order Anaerolineales; family E44-bin32; genus PFL42. The sequence continues at coordinate 14,445 of CAWBME010000008.1, read as the reverse complement.
CTCTGAGGCGGCCGTCGGCCTGGCACTGATCATCTCGATCTATCGCCGCCGGACGACGGTGGTGGCAGAAGAGATCGACATGTTGAAGTGGTAGGAGACGTCATGCCTGTCGAACTCCTTGCCTGGCTCGTCCCCCTTCCGCCGGTCCTGGCGTTCTTCATCATTCTGCTCATCACCAAGCGCAGCAACCGCCTGAGCCACATCGTTGGGCTGGGGGCGATGCTGCTCTCGTGGGCGATGGGGCTGGCGCTCTTTGTGGCCGCCGTCTCCACGGAGGGCCTGGCCGAAAATCCGATCACTTCTTCAGTCCCGTGGTTGCCCACCGGCAGCACCTGGTTCGAGATGGGAATCCTGGTCGACCCGCTGTCGGCGGCCACGCTGTTCTTCGTCGTCTGGACCTGCCTGGCGATCTTCGTGTACAGCGTCGGCTACCACAACTTCGGCCACCGGCGTGATCCCGCCGACAAGCCCGGCCTGCCGCCGCACGCCGGCGGGGTGGATCCGATCTACGCCCGCTTCTTCGCCTTCATCGCCCTGTTCGCCTTCGGCATGCTGGTGCTGGTGCTGGCCGACAACCTGCTCCTGCTCTTCATGGGCTGGGAGATCATGGGCCTGTGTTCGTACCTGCTGATCGGCTTCTGGTTCGCCAAGGACTCGGCCAAGCGGGCAGCGGTCAAGGCCTTCCTCACGACCCGCGTCGGCGACGTGTTCTTCCTGCTGGGGATCGCCTACCTGTACTCGGCCACCGGCACGCTGAACTATCACGCCATCCTGGGCGATGAAGAGGTGCTGCACCACCTGGCGACCACCCCGGCCATCCTGGGGTCTGTCGGCGGCGGCGCTGATCGGCCTGCTGATCTTCATCGGTACCGTCGGCAAGTCGGCTCAGTTCCCGCTGCACGTCTGGTTGCCCGACGCCATGGAAGGCCCGACTCCCGTCTCGGCCATGATCCACGCCGCCACCATGGTCTCCGCCGGCGTCTTCCTGTTGCTGCGCATGTTCCCGCTGCTGACGGTCGGCTTCGAGCCGGGCGGTGGCCTGACGACGACGATGACGGTGATTGCCGTCATCGGAACGTTCACCGCGCTGTTCGCGGCGACGATCGCCGTGGCCCAGAACGACGTCAAGCGGGTGCTGGCGTATTCGACGATCTCGCAGCTGGGCTACATGGTGGCTGCCGTCGGGGTGGGCGCCTTCGTCGCCGCCACCTTCCACCTGATCACGCACGCCTTCTTCAAGGCGCTGCTCTTCCTGGGGTCGGGCTCGGTCATCCACGGCATGGAGCACGGCGCGCACAAGTCGCACGACCACGTCGACCCGCAGGACATGCTGAACATGGGCGGCCTGCGCAAGCGCATGCCGATCACCTTCTGGACCTTCCTGCTGGGGGGGTTGGCGCTGGCCGGCTTCCCGATCGTCACCGCCGGGTTCTGGTCGAAGGACGAGATCCTCAGCGCCGCCTTCGGCGAGAACCGCATCGTCTTCTTGGTCCTGGCGTTGTCCGCCCTGCTGACCGCCTTCTACACCATGCGCCAGATCAGCCTGACCTTCCTGGGCAAGCCGCGCACTGCGGCGGCCGAACATGCCCACGAGTTCGACCTGGACCATGACCCTGCCGCTGATCGTGCTGGCGTTCTTCAGCGTGACCGTCGGCTGGACCGGCATCAAGCGCGACTTCCCCCTGTCATCGGCGGGATGATCCCGCCCTGGCTCGAGGAACTCCTGGGCTCGATGGTGCACGGCGAGGGTCACGACGCCGGCTTCGCCTTCACCCCGCTGGTCACCTCGCTGGTCGTGGCGTTGGGCGGGCTGGGACTGGGCTGGCTGGTGTACCGCCGGATCACCGCCGAGTCCGGTGACCCGCTCGTGCGCTGGCTGGGGCCGGTGCACACGCTGTCTGCGGCGCAAGTACTACGTTGATGAGTTCTACGCGTTCGCCTTCGTGCGGCCCGCCTACTGGTTCGCCGACAAGGTCGCCTACTGGTTCATCGACCGCAAGGTGATCGACGGGGTATTGCACGCCGTCGCCCGCTCCGTGCTGGCGATCGGCGCCTTCCTGCGCAAGTACATCGATCTGGCGGTCGTCAACGGGTTCGGCGACCTGGTTGGCGGGGGAACCAAGCGCTTCGGAGGCTGGCTGCGCGTGGTGCAGACCGGCCGCGTGCAAGGCTACCTGATCGCAGGCATGGCCTTTGCCGTGTTGTTGCTCTCGTATCTGGCGTTGACCCGGCCGTAGGGCCCGGCGATTTCGGGCGGAGATAGGACCGATGGAATTCGTTCAAGCGCACATCCTGACCCTGATCTTGCTGACGCCCGCCCTCGGGGCGCTGCTGGTGCTGCTGCTGCCCCGGTCCGAGGTCAAGCTGATTCGCTGGGTTGCGTTGCTGGTCGGCCTGATTCCGCTGGCGCTCTCGATCTGGATGTGGATGGCCTACCGCAGCGGTCAGCCGGGTTTCCAGTTCCAGGAACAGGTGCTGTGGTACTCCACCATCAACGCCTCGTACCATGTGGGCGTCGATGGCATCTCGGTGCCGATGATCCTGCTGACCACGCTGTTGACCGCCGCCTCGCTGCTGGCGTCATGGTCGATCACCCAGAACGTGCGCGGCTACATGGCGCTCTTCCTGCTGCTCGAAACCGGCATGCTGGGCGTGTTCATGGCGCTCGATCTGTGGATGTTCTTCCTGTTTTGGGAAGTCGGGCTGGTCCCGATGTACTTCCTGATCAACCAGTGGGGCAGCGAGCACGGCGAGCGCGACCTGGGCGGCGGACGCAAGATGCAGGCGCGCACCTACGCCTCGTTCAAGTTCCTGATCTACACCATGGCCGGGTCCCTCGGCTTCTTGCTGGCGATCCAGTTGATCGGCGTGGCCGCCGGCACCTTCGACATGGTGGCGATCTTCAGCCGCTGGACCACGCTGGATTCGGTCGCCGCGCTGGAGGGCCTGCCGATCGCCGTCCCGCTGAGCACCGTCAAGGCGCTCACCTTCTGGGCGTTCGCCATCGCCTTCGCCATCAAGGTTCCGGTGTGGCCGTTCCACACCTGGCTGCCGGACGCGCACACCGAGGCGCCGACGCCGGGGTCGATGATCTTGGCCGGCGTGCTGCTCAAGCTGGGCGCCTATGGCTTCCTGCGGCTGGTGCTGCCACTGTTCCCGAATGAGGCCCGGGTGTATGCCGGGGTGCTGGCGCTGCTGGCGACGGTGGGCATCATCCTGGGGGCGCTCGCCTCCTGGGCACAGAACGACTTCAAGCGCCTGGTGGCCTATTCGTCGGTCAACCACATGGGGTTTGTGGTGCTGGGCATCGCCGCGGCCGCCTTTGCCCGGGGGACGTTGGCGAGCGAGGACGCCGTGATCGCCGTCAACGGCGCCGTGCTGCAGATGTTCAACCACGGATTGTCCGCAGCCGGCATGTTCTTCCTGGTCGGTGTGCTGTACGAGCGGACGCATACGCGTGAGCTCGACGCCTACGGCGGGCTGTTCCCCCTCGCTCCGGTGTATGGCGGGATCCTGATCTTCACCGCCATGGCTTCGCTCGGCCTGCCCGGCTTGAACGGCTTCGTGTCCGAGTTCATGGTCGTGCGGGGGGCGTGGCCGATCTTCACCTTGTTCACGGCCCTGTCGATGATCGGGCTGTTCTTCACCGGCGCCTACATTCTCAAAGGGATCCGCCAGGTGCTGCACGGCCCGCTCAACGAGAAGTGGGCTGGCCACGGCATGGAGATCTCCCGCCGCGAGGTCCTGGCGATGGCGCCGCTGTTGGTGCTGATCCTGGCCATCGGCATCTGGCCGGCGTGGATCGTGAGTGTGATCAACGCTACGGTGGTGAGGTTGTTTGGCTAGCTGCGTCAGCCATCAGCTGGCGGCTAGCAGCCAATGTCAGCGGCTAGGGCATCGCAGGGGTGACGACAGGCTTCAGCAGCAGATCCGGAGGAGGGGGAGATGAAGGACTTCCGGAGGCTTCAGGTGTGGGGAAAGGCGCATGACCTGGTGTTGCAGGTCTACAAGGAGACACAGGCGTTTCCTCAGGAAGAGATGTTACGGGCTGACGGCGCAGGCAAGAAGGGCATCAGCCTCAGTTCCGGCCAATGTGGCCGAAGGATGCGGGCGGAGGACCGAACGGGAGATTGGCTCGGTACCTTCAGATCGGGATGGGTTCGGCAGTAGAACTGGAGTATCACTTGCTGCTCTGCGTGATCTCGGGTACCTGGCCGAGGCGAACTACGTGGATCTTCAGTCGAGGACGATCGAAGTCCAACGGATGTTGGGGTCGCTGATCCGGAAGGTGCAGAAGGAGCCGGCGGGGCATCGTCCTGCCCGGACCAGGCAATCGAGAATGGCGACGTGTCGTCCCGGACCGCACCGAGTCAGTGGACCGAGACGGGCAAGGAGCGACGAGCTAGCCGCTGAGCGCTGATCGCTGACAGCTTGTCGAGAGAGTTGACATGGAATTCCCGATCCTGAGCTTCATCGTCTTCACCCCGATCGCCGCCGGGATGCTGCTGCTGGTCTTCCCGGCCGAGCGCAAGACGGAGATCCGCGTCACGGCGCTGGCGGCGGCGACTTTCGCCCTGGGGCTGTCGCTGTGGGCCTACCTGGCCTACGACCAGGCTGTCGGCGGCTACCAGTTTGTCGAGCAGTACAGCTGGATCCCGGCGATCGGCGTCTCCTATCATGTCGGCGTCGACGGGATGAACCTGCCGCTGGTGCTGCTGACGGGCATCGTCATGTTCACCGGCGTGCTGATCTCGTGGGGCGTCGACGACCGGCCGCGCGAGTTCTTCGCCTTCCTGTTCATCCTCGCCACCGGCGTCTTCGGGGTATTCGTCGCCCTCGACCTGTTCATGCTGTTCTTCTTCTACGAGATCGCCGTGTTCCCGATGTACCTGCTGATCGCCATTTGGGGATGGGCGGTGACCCGGGAATACGCCGCCATGAAGCTGACGCTGTACCTGTTCATCGGGTCGGTGGTCGCCCTGGTCGGCGGGCTGGTGATGTACTTCAGCTCCGGGTTGGGGACCTTCAACATGCTGGCGCTGGAGCAAGCCGGTTTCTCGGCTGCGTTCCAGCGGATCTGGTTCCCGGTGGTGTTCTTCGGCTTCGCCGTGCTCGGCGGCATCTTCCCCTTCCACAACTGGTCGCCCGACGGCCACGTGGCGGCGCCGACAGCGGTTTCGATGTTCCACGCCGGCGTGCTGATGAAGCTGGGCGCCTTCGCCGCGCTGCGGGTTGGGATCATGCTCCTGCCCGAGGGCGCCAAGTACTGGTCGACCCTGATCCTGATCCTGGCCACGGTCAACGTGGTGTACGGCGCGTTCATCGCCAGTGTGCAGACGGACTTCAAGTACGTCATCGGCTTCTCCTCGGTCTCCCATATGGGGCTGGTCATGCTCGGGTTTGCCACCCTGAATCGCCAGGGCCTGACCGGCGCCGGCCTGCAGATGTTCTCGCACGGGGTAATGACGGCTCTCTTCTTCGCCGTGGTCGGCATGGTGTACGACCGGGCGCATACACGCGAGATTCCGAAACTGGGCGGATTCTCCCGGTTGATGCCGCTGGTGGCGGTCGCCTTCATCATCGGCGGCCTGGTCTCGATGGGCATGCCGGGCTTCTCCGGCTTCGTGGCCGAGTTCCCGATCTTCATGGGACTCTGGCAGCGTGAGCCGCTGGTGGCGGTGGTGAGTGCCATCGCCATTGTGATCACGGCGGGATACATCATGCGCGTCGTCGGGCGGGTCTTCTTTGGCAAGCTTCCCTCCGAGTTCGACGGCCACATCGGATCGATCACCTCGCTCGACAAGGTGGCGCTGGTGGTGCTCAGCGGAGTTCTGGTGGTGCTGGGGCTGTTCCCGGCGGTGATGGCACCCATGGTGGAGTCGGGAGCGCAAGCCGTGCTGCGCCTGGTCGGAGGTGCCTAGGTGGGCCCGATGCAGATAGTCGGCGCGCTGTTCCCGGCCATCCTTCCGGAGGTCCTGCTGCTGGGCCTGGCGATCCTGGTGCTGCTGGTCGACGTCATCTGGCGGCCCAGGCAGCGCTACTACCTGGGCTGGCTGACGGCGGCCGGCTTGCTGGCGATCCTGGTCGCCACCGTGATCTTCGCCCGCCCCCAGACGGCCGAAACGCTGGCCTTCGGCGGCATGGTGCGCTTTGACGAGATCGGCTTCACCTTCAAGCTGCTGTTCCTCTTCGGCGCGCTGACTACGGCGCTGCTCTCCACCGGTCTCAAGGGCGTGGGGATGCGCGGCGAGTACTTCGCCCTGATGCTGGTGGCCACGATCGGCATGTCGTTCATGGCCGCCGCCGCCGACCTGGTCATGCTCTATCTGGCGATCGAGACGGCCTCGATCTCACTGTATGTCTTGGCGGGTTTCCTCAAGCAGGATCCGAAGTCCACCGAGTCGGGGTTCAAGTACTTCCTGTTCGGCGCACTGGCTTCGACGGTGATGCTGTATGGCTTCAGCCTGCTGTACGGCTTCAGCGGCGCCACCAACCTGTACCTGCTGGCGCCGAACCTGATCCTCAGGACGGGATCGCCCTGGCTGATCGGTGGCATCATCGTGCTGGTGCTGGTCGGGTTCAGCTTCAAGATCGCCGCCGTGCCCTTCCACTTCTGGACGCCGGATGTCTACGAAGGCGCACCGACGCCGATCACCGCCTTCATTTCGACCGCCTCCAAGGCGGCCGGCTTTGCCGTGCTGCTGCGGGTGATGCTGATCGTCTTCCCCATGGAGGCCGCCACCTGGGCCAGCGTGCTGGCGGCGGTGGCAGTGGCGACGATGACCCTGGGAAATCTGCTGGCATTGGTGCAGAAGAACATCAAGCGCCTGCTGGCCTACTCGTCGATCGCCCATGCGGGCTACGCCCTGATCGGTCTGGTGGCGCTCAGCCAGTTTGGCTCGGCAAGCACGTTGTTCTACCTGGTGGCTTATGTCGTCACCAACCTGGCGGCCTTCGCCGTGGTGATCCTCTTCGCCCGAACGGCCGGCTCGGATGAGATCGTCGACTACGCCGGCCTGTCGCGGCGCTCCCCCGGTCTGGCGCTGGCGCTGATGGTGGCGCTGCTCTCGCTCGCCGGCATGCCGCCCCTGGCGGGCTTCATGGGCAAGTTCTACGTGTTCGCCTCGGCCGTCAACAGCGGCCTGGTGTGGCTGGCGATCGTGGGCGTGCTGAATTCCATCATCGGCCTGTACTACTACCTGACGATTCTCAAGGTGGTCTACCTGCACCGCTCCGACCGCGAGGCCGAACCGGTGCCCGTTTCGCGTCCGGCAGCGATGGTGCTGGTGACCTGTATCGGCGCGATCTTGCTGCTGGGCGTGTTCAGCGCACCCTGGCTGGACTGGGCGCTGCGGGCCGCCGGCAGCCTGGGCACGCTGCTCTTCTGAGTGACCGCCGGCAGCGGGTGAAATCGGTCGTTGTTGACCGAATAGGTTGACGCTCGAATCCGGCCTGTGCTACAATGCGCCACCGCTGAGGGGAAGCCGGGTGAGCGAGCCGGAGAGCGAACCCAAGAAACCGTTGGCGGGACCGAAGCTCGAGCTGCCCCGCCTGACGTTTCCGGAGGGCGCCCGACTGGGGGTTTCGGCCGTAGGCCGGGCCAGCGGGGTCGGATTTTCCGCCGGCTGCCTGACGGTCTTGCTCACCCTGGGGGCACTCTTCCTCGGGCTGTGGCTGGACGGCCAGCTGGGGACCAAGCCGATGCTTACCCTGGCCTTCGTGCTGACCAGCATCCCCGTGGGGCTGATCTTCCTGGTGTTCTATGTGCTGCATTTCTCTCGGCGGGTGGGCCAGGGGATCGCAGCCGACCAACACCAGGTGGACAAGGAGCCGTAGCGTGCGAAAGGCGATCACCGTTCTCGCCGTCCTGGGCCTGCTCGTGTTCATGTGCGGCCCGCTGACCAGCTTCTTGTTTGTCGGCCTCGGCGTTTCTCCCTACGGCGCCTTCCCAGTGGTCGCGCTTCCCGCCGAACCGCTGCCCATTCCCTGGTTTGGCGGCGAGCAGATGAGCAATACCTTCCTGACCACGTTGATCGTCGACGTGCTGCTGCTGCTGCTCTTCGGGATCACCATGCGCTATGCCCGACGCGGGGCGTTGCTGCCTCCCAAGGGCAGGCTGGCCAATATCACCGAGGCCCTGTCGGAAGTCTTCTACAACTTCGCCAATTCGATCGGCGGCAAGCGCGGCAAGTCGATCTTCCCCTTGGCGGCCACCATCTTCTTCCTGGTGCTCACCGCCAACTGGTTCAAGCTGCTGCCCGGCGCCGAAAGCATCGGGGTCATCGAACCTCCCCACCTGGCGAGCGTCAAGGCGTATGCCCCGCGGCTGATCGAGTGGGGCCCGCTCTCGTTCTACACGCTGGACGGCACCCAACCGCGCGAGACGACCATCGCCGAGGTCTATGGCGAGGCGGGGGCCGAGGCAGAGCACGCCGAGAGCGAAGGCTTGTGCGAGGCCTGCGTCATCACCCCCTTCGTGCGCGGCCCGGCGACCGACCTCAATTTCACCCTGGGCCTGGCGCTGGTGACCATGGTGATGGTGCAGGTGTGGGGCGTGCGCGCCCAGGGCGCCCGCTATTTCTACAAGTTCATCAACATCCCGGCGCTCCGCCAGGGCGGCATGGGCTACATGATGTTCCTGGTCGGCCTGCTCGAGATCATCTCCGAGCTCAGCCGGATCATCTCGTTCGCCTTCCGACTTCTGGGCAACATCTTCGCCGGCACGGTGCTGATCTTCGTGATGTCGTTCCTGGTGCCGTTCATCCTGCCGGCGGGCTTCTATGGGATCGAGATCGCCGTCGGCCTGATTCAGGCGGCCGTGTTCGCCTTGCTCGCCCTGGTGTTCATCAGCATGGCCACCCACGGCCATGGCGACGAGAGCCACGGCAGCCCGGCCACCGAGCATTAGCGTAGAGTCCTCGGGCGCAGCCCGCCCGACATCCAGCAAGGCCTGGAAGCGGAGGAACTAGAGATGGATCTACTAGCAGCAAGGGCGTTGGGGGCGGGACTGGCCATCGGACTGGGCGCCATCGGCCCGGGCATCGGCATCGGCTTGCTGATGCTGGGCGCCTTGCAGGCAATGGGGCGCAACCCGGACGCCTCGGGCACGATCACCACCAACATGATCCTGGGCGTGGCCTTCACCGAAGCCATCGCCATCTATGCCCTGGTCATCGCGCTGATCCTGATCTTCGTCGGCATCTAGCCAGGCGGGAGGTGAGCTTTGGACCAATTGGAACCGCTTGGCATTAACCTGACCTTCCTGATCACGCAGATCGTCAACTTCATCCTGCTGGTTCTCATTCTCTACGGCGTGGCATGGAAGCCGATCACGCGCATGCTGGACCGGCGGCGGGAGACGATCGCCAAGGGACTGGAGGACGCCCGTCTGGCGGCCGAGGCACGCGCCAATGCCGAGAAGGAAGCCGAAGGCATCCTGGCCAAGGCGCAGCAGCAGGCCAACGAGATGGTGCAGCAGGCCGCAGTGCGCGCGGAGAAGCTCGAGCTCGAGTTGCGTGCTGATGCGGAGAAGGGCATCCAGGCCGAGCGTCATGCGGCGTTGGCCGACGTCGAACAGGAGAAGTTGATGGTCCTGGGCGAGCTGCGCGGTCAGGTGCCGGCGCTGGCAATCGCCGCCGCTCAGAAGGTGATCGGCGAGGCGCTTGACGAGCGCCGTCAGCATGCCTTGATCGCCGAATTCTTCAGCGGCGTCAAGGGTGGCAAGGTCGTTGCGCTGGAAGACCAGGCGCTCACGGGGCAGGCGGCTGAGGTGATCAGCGCCCTACCGCTCACCGACGACGAGCAAGGCGTCGTGCGCAAGGATGTGCTGGGTCGCATGGGCGCCGGGGCGCAGGTCAGCTTCCGCGTCGACCCCACGATCCTGGGCGGGCTGGTGATTCGTTCCGGCGGGCGGATGGTCGACGCTTCCGTGGCCGGCAAGTTGGAGGGTCTGCGGCGCAGCCTGCAGTAGCCCGGCCCGGTCGCCGTGACATTGGGACTTCCGTGGAGCGCAGTGGGCTAGCCCCCGTTGCGCTCCGCTCTGTTCAACCGATTTGGGATCGAGATGCGACTGTCAAGCCTGGTGCGAGATCTGCCTGAGCTTCAGCCGGCTGGCCTGCCGAACGTCGAGGTGGGCGGCGTGACGGCGAACTCGCGTCGGGTTCGACCAGGTTGGGTGTTCGTCGCCGTGCGCGGCGAGCATATCGACGGCCATGACTACCTGCCGGCGGCAGCCGCGGCCGGCGCCAGCCTGCTGGTCGGCGAGCGCGGCGATCCCGCCCTGGGCGTTCCCTATCGCCAGGTGAGGGATGCCCGCCTGGCGCTTGCTCGCCTGGCCGCGGCCTGGCACGCCCTGCCGGCGCGCAGCCTGCGCATGATCGGCGTCACCGGCACCGACGGCAAGACCACGACCGCGACGTTGATTCATCACCTCCTCACCGCCAGCGGCGTGCCCGCCGGCTTGATCACCACAGTCAGCGCCATCATCGGAGGCAGCGAGGTCGAGACCGGCCTGCACGTGACGACGCCGGAAGCGGTCGAGGTCCAATCGCTGCTGCGCCAGATGGTCGATGCCGGCCTGACCCATGCCGTGCTCGAGGCCACCTCGCACGGCCTGGCCCAGGGGCGAGTGGCCGCCTGCGACTTCGATCTGGCGGTGGTGACCAACATCACCCATGAGCATCTGGACTACCACGGTTCTTTTGAGGCCTACCGTCAGGCGAAGGCCAGCCTGTTTGCCGGACTGGCCGACACGCCGGCGAAGCCGGGCGGGATCGAGCGGCTGGCCGTGCTGAACGCCGACGACGAGTCATTCGACTACCTGCGGGGCGTGACGCAGGTGCGCCAGGTGACGTATGGCCTGGTGCAGCCCGCCGACATCCGCGCCGAGGGCGTGTCGGCCGGCGTGCAGGGGCTCTCCTTCGAGATACGCGCCGGCGAGCATCGACTGCCGGTCCATACCACCCTGATCGGCCGCTACAACATCCCCAATGTGCTGGCGGCCTACGCCGCGACAGTCTGCGGCCTGGGCCTCGCGCCGGAGCAGGCGGCGGCGGCCATCTCGACCTTCGGCGGCATTCCCGGCCGGATGGAACGCATCGACCTCGGGCAGCCATTTCTGGCCCTGGTGGACTTCGCGCACACCCCGAACGCCCTGCGGCAGGCATTGGCCTCGGCGCGCCAGGTGGCTTCCGGTCGGGTGATCGCCGTCTTCGGCTCGGCCGGGCTGCGCGACCGTCAGAAGCGCCGCATGCTGGCTGAGATCGGAGCGCAGGCCGCCGACCTGAGCATCCTGACCGCCGAGGACCCGCGCACCGAGTCGCTGGAGGCGATCCTGGAGGAGATGGCCCAGGGAGCGCTGGCAGCCGGGGGCGTGGAAGGCGAGAGCTTCCTGCGAGAACCCGATCGGGGCCGGGCCCTGCGCCTGGCGGTCTCACGCGCCCGCCCGGGGGATGTGGTCGTCGTCTGCGGCAAGGGGCACGAGCAGTCGATGTGCTTCGGTGAGATCGAGTACGCGTGGGATGACCGAGAGGCCATGCGAGCGGCGCTCGCCGAGCTGCTCGGCGTGCCGGGACCGGCTATGCCGCGCCTGCCGACCAGCGGTTGACGGATGCGGCGATCGGAGGGAGCCATAAGCCGACTGGGTAGGATTTCCCATCCCGCCCGCCTGGCGGCAAGCCCGAGGTGGCTTGCAGGCGGGCGTTCTTTCGACTACAGTAGGCATATGCGGGGCGCGGCGGTGAGCTGCGACGCCAGGGAATCCACGCCGAGGCATAGGCCATGACTGACCAACTCGACTCCACCGCGGTGGAGAGGGTGCTTGCTTTCCTTGATCTGGCGACCTTCGAGGAGGGCGCCGCCATCCGCGGCGGCTGCCTGGTTACCGACAACCTGACCCGCCCACTGGAGTTCCGCGTGAGCGGCGCAATCCGCCCCACCAGTCTGCAGAAGATGCTGTATGGCGACACGCTGCACGAGTACATCTGCAACGACCTGGTCGGGCTGCCGATCCTGGGCGCGATGGAAGTCAAGCCGGACGTCGTGCTGGTGCGGGATGCCGAGTTCCTCAAGCTGCGGCCTCGCATCGACCTACCCGTGCTTTGGGTGCGCGGCACGGTCGACGGCCAGTTCGTGCTGCAGTCCCTGCCGGGCTACGAGAATGAGGCGGAAACCGGGCGCAACGCCCTGCCGCGTCGCCTGCGCGGGCGGAGCATCCTGGAGCCGTTCATGCGCATCCGCTCGGCGCTGGAAGAGGCCCACAATTTGAAGGTGGGCGAGCTGCATCAGTCCTGACGTGCCCGGTCCCCGTTCGCGCAAGAAGACCCCTCCACTTGAACCGCCCCAACTGACTGGCGTGCGGGATCTGGCTCTCGAGCTGCCGCTGCATTGGTCCGCCGCGCCGCGCTCGGAGATCCAGCTGGGACCGGAGGATGCCGGCGCTGCCCGTGCGGTCCGGATTCCTCCCGGGGTGACCTACGAGTTCAGCCTGGGCGGACTCGACATCGACCGGCATCGAGAAGCTGGCCGAGGCCATCGCCAAGCCGCCGATCCTGGTTGAAGCGGCGCGGCCCACGGCCGAGGCGGCGCCGGCGGGAATCGTGCTGGCCGTCTCGCCCGTCGCCCGCCCGGACGGCCCGACCCCGCTTCCGAGGCAGTTGGCCGATCCACTCAACCCCGATGCCGACACCCGGCTGGACCGGCTTCGACCCTATCTGATCGAGACCGTGCTTCCGTTCGAAGGATCGGGCGGCGGTGTGCTGCAGGTCCTGCGGCCGCACCAGCTCGAGGCATTCCAGGCGCTGCTGGCACAGGAGTTGCTGCTGCTGGCGGATGACCTCGGCACCGGCAAGACGGTCACCGCCTGTCTGGCCATCCTGGCGCTCTTCCAACGCGGCCAGGCCAAGCGCATGATGGTGGTGTGCCCGGACAGCCAGCGTCGCGAGTGGGCGGCGGCCCTGGCGGACTGGTGCCCGGGGCTGCTGGTCACCGCCGTCCACGGAAGCCGCTCTGAGCTTCACGGGCTTGTCGGGAGACTGGGAGGCGATGGATTTAATGATTCCGTAGGCATCGGTGATCGCCGTCGGCTCCGGGGTCGTCACCACGACCACCTCGTCGGCGGCATTCAGAAAGGAGAGTACGTTCTGGGAGATGCCGGCTCCCGTATCGATAATCATGTAGTCGTCCTCGTCAAGCTCGGAGACGGCCTCGATGAAATCATTGCGCTGTTTTATGTCCAGGTTCGCCAGCTGATGGAACCCGGAGGCCCCCGCTATGATTTTGATGCCCTCCGGGACTTCGATGACTATGTCTTTCAGTTTTTTCTTACCCTTTATGACATGGTAGAGATTGTACTTGGGGATGATGCCCAGGATGACGTTGATATTGGCCAGTCCGAGGTCGGCATCCAGGAGGGTCACGCTCGAACCGCTGCGCGCCAGAGCTATCGCAATGCCTACCGCCAGGCTTGTTTTGCCTACGCCGCCCTTGCCGCTTGTGATGGCGATGGTTTTAGTCCTCTTAATCGAGCGGTTTTCAATTACCAGCCTCCGCAAATTGGCAGCCTGATCCACCATCAACCCTCCTGTTGTTTATTGCCCGGTGCTCATTATCATGTTCACGATTTTCTCAGGGTCGGCCACGTCTATGTCGTTGGGTACTTCCTGACCGTTGGTGTAATAGGATATGGGCTTTTTATATTTATCGGCTATTTCGACGACGTTCCCGATAAAAGAGGTCTCGTCCACCTTGGTGACTATTACACTGTTAAAGTTCACCCTGTCAAACGATTTAAAAACACTGTTCAAATCGCCCTTTTTCGTATTGGCGCTCACGCACAATATCTTTTCAAAATCGTGCTCGACCATATCGGCGTAGTTCTTCATCTCCGAAATCTTCATCTCGTTCCGGTGGCTGCGGCCGGAGGTGTCCACCATAATGATATCGGCCTTCTCTTGATCGACCGCTTCCTTGAAAGACTTCGGATCGCTGACCGCGTGCACGGGTATCTTCATGATCTCGGCGTATTTCTTCAGCTGCTCGGTGGCGGCGATCCGGTAATTGTCAATGGTTATGAAGGCCACCCTGTAGTTCTCCCGCAGGGAGAACAGCGCCCCGAGCTTTGCCATCGTGGTCGTCTTCCCCACACCCGTAGGCCCGATGAACATCACCACCTTTTTCCTGGCGCCCTTCTGTATCGGCCCGGCCGTGACGATCCGGCTCTTCAGGAGGTCTTTCAGGGTTTTCTCGATCTTGTATTTGTCCTTCAAGTCCTCATTGCTCATGGAGTTTTTCACCTCCTCCATAGAAAGGTGGATTCCTCGCGGCCGAATTCATTGTTCACCAGGATTTCCATGAAGGGCCCCATGGCGCCTTCATCCTGCGCCCGCTCCCTGCCAGTTCTCTCCTGGTCCCTGCCGTGCGCCTCCAGCGCCCTTGACATCATGTCCT
>CAWBME010000007.1:0-496226 GCA_963789825.1 uncultured Chloroflexia bacterium | reverse complement strand
GCGAGTTGTGCGAGAATGGGTGGGGCGATGCCTAAGCCGCCGGGCAGCATAGCTCGCATCCGTTGGGCATCCGATGGGGTTCCCCTTGCGGGCCTTGTATAATGGAATGCATGAGTGGCACTCGCCATCGTGACAGGGTCATCAAGCAGCTCCGCGCTCGAAGCCGGAGCTTGAATCGCGATACCTCGTGGACAGCATTTCAGTGTTCGGATCCTACGCCATCGGTGGGCAGGTCTCTTCCAGCGATCTGGACCTGCTCGTCTCTTTTAGGGAAGTCCCCTCGTTGCTCACGTTCATTGAGATGGAGAACTACCTCGCCGACGTTCTCGATGTCGAGGTCCAGCCTGGTCATGGATGAGGCTCTCAAGCCGAATATTGGGCGTCGAATCCATCAGTCGCTTGTGCCGGTATGAAGGAGCCCCGCGACGACCGGGACTACTTGGTAGACATGGTGGAAGCCTCCGAGAAGGTGGCTTCGTTCGTGCAAGGAATGACGCTGGACAGCTTCCTCTCTGACGATAAGACACAATATGCGGTAGTGCGTGGCCTTGAGGTCATTTGGAGGCTGCTAAGAAGATCCCCACCCCGTTCAAGGAAGAGCACCCTCAAGTTCCTTGGCGAGCGATCGCCGGGATGAGGGACAAGCTTGTCCACGATTACTTCGGGGTCAACGCCCAGGTTGTCTGGAAGACGGCAGTGGATGACGTTCCCGCCATTGCAGGCTCTCTTCGAGCCATTCTCGAGTAGCCCGCAACTATCCAACACTCAGTTGCAGGCCTTCCCCAGGGATTTCAATTTAGATGCCCAACAACTCGCTGATGCTGACCCGGCTGGCGGGCAAAAAGGTCGGGTGGCTGGCCCGCCAAGTTGCGGCGACAATCGACCGTGAAGCGCCCGAGCCGTGGGGCAGCATAGCTCGAGGCCGTTAGGCTGCATCTGCAGGGTCACCTCCGATGCGCGATGCACTCCTCTATTCATTCGCACTTTCCCTGGTCTTGCTGATCGTGTATCGGCCATTCGCTCGGTTCTGCAGGGCACCTATCGGCGAGTTCCCACCTGGCACCTCCCGAGGGAACTTGGCCCCAGATGCCCTCGAGGAGACAATCTCTACCAAGCACGTGAAAGCGAGGCAGGACCACGCGCGGATCGCAAGGGCTCGCAAGTATGCCTAGATTCTCTGTTGCCTGGCCTCTCGTTCTTCTTGGTCGGAGGTATTCTTCGAGAAAACAGCTGTTGCGCTCCTCGGCGCTGCGATCTGGGCATTTTCACTGGCGTTTACTTGCTTGCTCTGGGGGATGGATGCTCTTGACGGGGTCGCATACGCAGGTGGTCTCATTGTGCCCATCGACCGACGGACTGTCGTCTACGGTCAACAGGCTCACCGTTCCGGCATCAGGTTCATACTCGTGGGCGCGTTGTTTCTTGGCGTGCTGCCCTATGCCGGGATCACCATCTTCAGACTTGGTCGGTAGCTACCACGGGTCCTTCCGTACAGGTCGATGCAACCTAACAACTCGCTGATGCTGACCCGGCGGGCTGGGCCATAGGGTGGGGCGCCGGCCCGCCTCGTGCGCGAGAATAGTGGTGGGCTGCCTGCTTCCGCCGGGCAGCATAGCTCGAGGCCGTTAGCCAGCCGGGCCGACCCCCAAGTGGTGGAGGATGCGATCTCCTCGCCCAAGAGGTGCTTCGCCACTATCGCTTCACACACAAGCGGTTCACGGCCCCGACAGATGAGGGGGGTATCCCGACCAGGCAGGCGACAACGACAAGGGGATCGAGCTTCTGCTTCATAAGTCCGCGGAAGCCTTAGATCGTAGGCAACCGACCACGAGAGGCCGATACTCTTCGAGAATGGGGGGACAAGGCGGCGGTACAGGATCTGATGCAGACTGTGCAAGACAAGATCGAATCCGAAGAAGTGCCGAGCGAGCGTTATGGTGATCGCTTGCGGCCATGTGTGAGCTGTCGGTCAGGCAACGACGCTGCCCAGGTCCCGGCAGATCTATCCGCAAATTGGGCGAAAGGCCGCCGTCCCCAGTCCGGTATCGGACAAGCCAGAGCCCCCATGTTCAGGAGTGTCAGGGAACCCCGGATGCGAACTTTCGCAGCCGAGGAAACACGAATACTGCTGGATTGGTACACCCGGTTGGACTTGTATACTAGCGAAGAAGGGCATGTCACCATGGAGGTTGTCGAATGAGGGCACGTGACGGGGCGGCAGTACCCCTCGTGTTGGTGGGCGCCAGTGCATGGATGTCCCAAAGGCCCTCACACCACCATGACGGAACGCCAGCCGCAGTTGGATCGAATGAGATCCAGGACCCACCTCACCCACATCCACGCGCGGCATCCTCGCCAATGCAACTCAACACACCCTTATCAAGTCGACGGCAACCCCTTCTGCGAAGCCGCTCCTCGGGGAGACCGAGATCCCCTGGCTGGATCGACCATAGTTGATGCAATCAGACCGCCCGATGGATGTTCGTTGCCGTGCTGGAAGGGTGTCGTTCCCGGAGTCTCGTCGGTCGCAGACTTGCGCGAAGCCCTGCTTGGCATCGCCGAAGCCCGCTGCTCTTGATGACGACATGGCATCGTACGAGACAGCGATTCTGCTTCCAGGAACGACACCGGAGACTAAGGCGTGGGTGTTGTGGAATGTCGAAGTCGTCGATGGCGATACGATACGGGACCTGAGGCTCTACCTGCCCAACTCCCAAATCCTGGTGCGGTTGAAGTGAGGGAGATGAATCGATTGCTGGGTTCGCCCGACTACATCGGGTTTTCTCGCGGGAATGAAGCGCAGTACATCTGGCTCGACTTCCGGAATGAGAGTGCGCTAGTCGTCTTCCAGTCCGACTATCATGGCGACGTTTGCCTTCCCAGGGAATTGCCTGACTACGTCTATGTTACGCTCTACGATCCGGGCGCCCGGACCATAGCACTGGAAGCGAACGATTTCGATACTATCGATTGGGCTCGACAACTGGGAATTCCGACAGACGAGCTGTGGGTGAGGCTCCAAGACCCGACTCAGTGTATACCTGTGGAGTACTAACCACGCATTGCACCACCGCGATTCCGTTCCTGGTCACCTGGATGTTGGAGAAGAACGTGGGGCAACTTCGGCCATGATGCGGCTGGCTAACAACTCGCTGATGCTGACCCGGCTGGCGGGCGAGAAGTCAGAGTGCCTGGCCCGCGAAGTGCGCGACAATTCACGGTGAGTAGCCCGAGCCGCCGGGCAGCATAGCTCGAGGCCGTTGGGCCGCTTAGCCTGAGCTGCAATGCTGAAGACGCACGAGATCCCCATTAGTGGCCTAGTTCGCTGCCTCCTTGGGGTGATTGGGTTTCTCGTACTTGCACTGGCGCTAGCGCTCATGGTCAGAGAGGCATGGCTTGCGCTTCACGGTCAATGGTTAAGACTGCTGACCGCCGGATCATTACTCGTTGTCGTGGCGGGCGGTGCTTCGCTTGTGCGAAGTGCTGTTCGGGGGCGTCTTTCGGTTCGATCCTACCACTCAAGGTGATTGCACAGCTGTTCAGGTCATCCGCTGCTGCAGGGTCCTTGCACTGCCTGTGGCGACCAGCCAGAGCGAGGTCGGGTTGGAAAAGTTCGTTCAGTCAGCGGCTTCCTGAGGCGCGGTGATCTTCCTCACCCTCCTAGCCCGGCAAAGCAGGGGATCATGATCGCCTTGCGATCTGCTTCGCCAGGTAACACCTTGACCGGCATGGTTCGAACGAACCTGCCGATAGCGAGTCTCATCCCGGGCCGCCGACGAAGATGCAATGCAGGAAGTCAGTTGATGCTAGTGGAAGCGGCCCAACAACTCGCTGATGCTGACCCGGCTGGCGGGCGAAAACACGGTGGTGCCTTGGCCTGCCAAGATGTGCGAGAATGGGTGGTAGCTGCCCGAGCCGCCGGGCAGCATAGCTCGAGGCCGTTGGGCGTCTCGCCGTCTCCTTGGCGGGCCGACTCTTCGAACGGGGGACCTACGCCAGTGGGGAACTCACAGCATCCCGAAGAAGCACTCTCCAAGTTCCAGGCAGCTCCCGCCGAGCTCGAAGCGCTGCTATCCGATGTGCCGCCCAGCGGCCTGGAGCTTGAGGCCCACCCAGGTGGCTGGAGCATTGCTAAGGTTGTCCACCACATCACTGACGGGGACGATCTCTGGAAAGCCTGCATCCTTGCAGGCCTCGGCGAGGCCGTTCCGGTCTTCAGCCTTGAATGGTATTGGTCGCTTCCCCAGGACAAGTGGTCAGAACGGTGGCACTATTCCAGCCGAGCCATCGCGGACTCCCTCGCGCTGTTTCGCGCCAACAGGAGCATCACCGCGACTACGCTCGCAAGAACCCCTCGCTGGTGGGCGCGCGAAGTCACAATCAAGTCGAGTAACGGCGGGCTAGAGACAGAGACCCTCCTTGATGTTGTCGAGTCACAGGCAGACCACGCCATGGAGCATGTTGAAGAGATCAGGAAATCGCTTGCTGCGGCACCCGGCGACAAGGGTGGGAGCCGCCCAACAACTCGCTGATGCTGACCCGGCTGGCGGGCGAAAAGGCAGGGTGCCTGGCCTGCCGGTGGCGCGAGAATGAGGTGGCCTGCCCGAGCCGCCGGGCAGCATAGCTCGAGGCCGTTATGCGCCGCGACGCCGCCCCCTTCTGAAGTTCCCCTGCTGAACGATCATGGCGCCCTGCTGTTTGGAAGAGTTCCTTGTCTTGAACCATCCGCTGATGGGGTCCGTTATTCAGATGAAGAGCGCCTGACCTGGCCAGCGTGCCTGCCGCCCGGGCTCCGCAAGGGTGCGTAAGCCAGCAGCGGAGGCCAGCCATCCAGAGCATCAATAGGTGCCTCTGGCAGAGTGCGCCATTGTGCTCCGCCGATGAGACGTTGCGCTTCGCCTCGTGGCGTTGTCCGCCGTGATCGTCAGCCATGCCGGGCCGCCAGGTTGGGGCGGTCAGCAGATGCATCGGGCCGGGGGAGTGTCGCTCTCTGAGGCCAGGGAAGGGGGCGGCGGCGGCCGGGGCCTGGGCGAAGAGGCGTTGTGCTCTCGTCCCTTGCCTGCCGTGGTCTGGGCTCACGTTCTGAACCACAACGGGACATAGGTTACAGAATCTCCTCAGGACATCGGTAACACAAATGATCAGGACATCGGTGACACTTCCTTAACAGCGGGAGGTCGGGAGCCGATGCCCTGGAAAGGTGTTACCGTGAGCGAAGCGCGAGAGCGGCTGCTGGAGGACTGGAAGCTCAACTACTACAGCAAGACCGAGCTGGCCGAGCGGCACAGCCTTACCCGCAAGACCGTCCACAAGTGGATCGATCGGTTTGAGCAAGAGGGGCTGGCGGGATACCACGAGCACTCCCGCCGGCCGCACCGTTCGCCAGGCCAGACCGACGGCGAGATCGTGCAGGAACTGATCGAGCTGCGGAAGGCGCGGCCGAACCGGGGTCCGGCCAAACTGCTGGACCAACTGCAGCGGCGGCATCCCGACTGGGAGTTGCCCAGTGTCCCGACGGTCGTGCGGATACTGGCCCGGGCAGGGCCTGGTGCGGGCGAGGCGCCGGCACCGCCGGGCGCATCCGGGGTGCCCAAAGTCCGTGGCGGCTGGCCCTAACGACATCTGGGCGGCGGACTACAAGGGGCAGTTCCGGCTGAAGAACGCGCAGTACTGCTTTCCCCTGACGGTCAGCGACCTGGCGAGCCGCTACTTGCTGGGGGTGGATGCCCACCCGGCCGTGTCATATGAGCTCACCCAGAGACACTTCCAATGCCTGTTCGAGGCGTATGGGCTGCCAAACCGGATTCGGACCGACAACGGTGTCCCGTTCGCCTCGAACGCCCTAGCCAGGCTATCGCAGCTGTCGGCGTGGTTCATCAAGCTGGGGATCTATCCGAAGCTGATCGAGCCCGGGAAGCCGCAGCAGAATGCGATCCACGAGCGGATGCACCGGACGCTGAAACAAGAAGCGACCATACCGCCGGCGGCAAGCCTGCCCGGGCAGCAGCGGAAGCTGGAAGGCGTTCCGGCGGGACTTCAACGAGGAGCGAGCGCACGAAGGGTTGGGGATGAAGCGGCCGGCCGAGGTGTATCAGCCGTCGTTGCGGGCGATGCCGAAGCGGATCGAGCCTTATGAGTACCCGGGGCACTACCTGGTGAGGCGGGTAAGCCGGTGCGGGACGATCCGGATGCAGAGCGAGCAGGTGTTCGTGAGCCAGACGCTGAATGAGGAGCATGTGGGGCTAGAGGAGGTGGACGACGGGGTCTACGATCTGTACTTCTGCTTCTACCAGATTGGTCGGTACCACTTGCAGGAGAACCGCATCGAGGATATCGTGTCGAGGGTTCCGGTGGCGCGTCGCCAGATCGATTTGGCCCGTCGAGTGTTACCGATGTCGTGAGGATAAAGTGTCACCGATGTGGTGACAATGTACCATCTCTGCTGCCTAACATCTATGAAAGGGCTGCTGTCAAGACGTACGAGGCTCTGAGATCTGATCGATCCCCTGCAGCTCTCGGCCGGTTCTCCCGGAAACATCTATTCGCCGTCAATGCGGCATGAGCAAGTCCAGCAGGTGCCTGGCAATCAACTCACGTATCTCGATGGATACAAGTTAGGCACGCCCTCGCACCTGCTTGGGAGAGGCCTGCCGCAGGGCAGGCGGCCGGTAGGGTTCTTGTCGCTTGATGATCCAGAAAGCTGCCTCGGCCAGGTGACGAGCCACCGCGCCCACAGCGACGGCATGGCCTTTGCGGTGTGAGACCTGGTCGTAGATCTGGCAGACGTACTTGGTCTTCCAGGCGGGGTGGTGCCGGTGGCGGACGATGACGTTGGCGGCCTCGATGAAAGCCCACTTGAGGTACTGGTTGCAGGGCTTGCGCATGTGACCGAAGCGGGTCTTGCCGCCGCTGGCATGCACGGTAGGGACAAGGCCGGCGAAGCTGGTGAACTGGCCGGCGGTATCGAAGCGATCGATCGAGCCGATCTCGCGCTCAATGATGATGGCTAGCACGTCGGCCACTCCGGGGAGGGTCTTCAGGAGCTGGATCGAGGGGGTGAGTGCAGTGCGTTGGCGAATGCGCCGTTCGAGCTGAGAGATCTGATCCCCGAGCCCGTCCAGGGCTTCGATCTCCTGAGCGACGCAACGGCCTGTCTCCGGGGGAAGTCTCTCGAGGGTGCCTTGGAGCCAGATCCGGCCGGCGCCGGCGAAGATGTCGCTATGTTCCGTGGTGGTGATGCCGTACTTGGCCAGGGTCGAATGGATCCGGTTCTTCAGGGCGGTCCTGAGCTTGGAGAGAGCCATCCGGGTGCGATGGAGCTCTCGTTCATCGCGGATCTCCCCGGGCGGCAGCCAGACGGTCGGCAGGCTCCCCAAGTGGAGCAGCTTGGCCAATCCCTTGGCGTCCAGCTTGTCGGTCTTGTTGACGTTGCCCATCATGACCTTGGCCTTGGCGGCGTGGGTCAGGAGAGGCAGGCAACCTGCAGCTTCGATCTCGTCGGCGATCCAGTACCAATTGCCGACGCTCTCCAGGGCGACCGGCGTGCCATCGGGTAGGCCCTCGAGGAACGCCCGGATGGCGCCGGGCTCATGATCAACGCGGGTCTGCTGGCGGAGCTGGCCATCCTGATCGAGAACAGCGAACTGAGAATAGCGACGATGGGCGTCGCAACCCACCCTATAATGAGACATAGCTGCACCTCCTCCTTTGCTTGTGTGTTTTCCCGCCACGAGTGTAGCGGGAGGTGCAGTCCTTTCATATGATCAACTCGCTGATGCTGACCCGGCTGGCGGACGCAAAGTCACGTCGCCTTGCCTGTCGAGATGCGCGATAATCGAGTGTGAATTGCCCGAGCCGCCGGGCAGCATAGCTCGAGGCCGTTAGGCTGCGCAGAAGTCACATGTTCACGATCCGGTGCACTGGAAAGCTCCTCAAGCGAATCGGCCACAAGCCGGGCTTGCCCGCGCCGGCCGTTGAATCCAGCACAGCCTTGGGTGACTGGCACGCGAATATCCTCTTCTTCCATAGGGCACAGGCCCTCCTCTTCACCAGTGACACTTCCCGCCTCGCCGTGGTCGCTCCGGCCCGAGATGCTCGTAACTTGGGGAGGCATCTCACAATCGCGCTCGCCGAGTTGCTAGAGCACTTGGCGATTCCGCTGGAGTGGATCCAAGCGGAGGTCAGCGAGATGGCCGAACTGGGCATTGCACCAACGCGGAGTCGGAGCGTGCTGGCCACCATGAATGACTACGCGTTTCAGATCGAGGTCCGGTTCCATCAATGGGGAGGCTTCTTCCCCCTTCAGATGTCATTGGATTTGAGTGGGTGCCCATCTGGTCCGCTTGGCTATCAGCGCCCCTACGAAGTCACGGAGGCTCTTCTGAGGGAGAGGTATCGTCCCGAGTAGGCTGCACATGTCTGCGCGAGGTCTGCGCAGCCTAACATCTCGCTGAAGCCGACTCGGCTGGCGGGCGCAAATGCAGTGCTGGCTTGCCTGCCGAGATGTCCTAGAATGAAGGAGAAGACGCCTGAGCCGCCGAGCGGCTTAGCTCGAGTGCCGTTAGGCTGCGCAGAAGCCACATGTTCACGATCCGGTGCACTGCAAAGCTCCTCAAGCGAATTGGGCGCAAGCCCGGCTCGCCCATATTGGCCGTTGAACCCACCACCGCCTTGGGCGACTGGCACGCGAACATCTTGTTCTTCGATAGGGCCCAGGCCATCCTCTTCACGAATGACAATTCTCGCCTTGCCGTGGTCGCCCCGGCCCGTGATGCTCGGAACTTGGGGAAGCATCTCTCAGTTGCGCTGGCCGAGTTGCTTGAGCACCTGGGGATTCCGCCGGAGTGGATCCAAGCGGAGGTCTCCGAGATGGCCGAACTAAGTGTCGGCCCGACACGGAGCCGTAGCCTGCTGGCCACCATGAATGACTACGCGTTTCAAATCGAGGGCAGGTTTCATCAATGGGGAGGCTTCTTCCCGCTTCAGATGTCATTGGACTTGAGTGGGTGTCCTTCGGGTCCACTCGGCTACCGGCTCCCGTACGAAGTCACGGAGGCCCTTCTGGGAGAGAGGTATCGTGCTGAGTAGGCTGCCCTCATGTCCGCGAAGTCTGCGCAGCCTAACACCTCGCTGATGCTGACCCGGCTGGCGGGCGAAAAGGGCGGGGCGCCTTGCCTGTCGGCCACCAGGCGCGAGAATGGGCGGGAACCTGCCCGAGCCGCCGGGCAGCATAGCTCGAGGCCGTTAGGCGCCAATGAGGCACGCGAAGTGTCCGCGAATGCGGTCGTTCGACTCCAAGGAGGAGCATCATGAAAGGGTTTGCAAAGGACATCGAGAGCATTGCCGTGAAGAACGAGGAGTTCCGCCGGGTACTGTACACGGCGAAGAATTGCCAACTCGTGGTCATGGCGTTAAAGCCCCAGGAAGAGATCGGGGCGGAAGTTCACACGCTGGATCAGTTCTTTCGCGTAGAGGAAGGGACCGGGGAAGCGATTCTTGACGGTGCGCGGACGTCGATACAAGCCGGTTTTGCGGTCATCGTCCCGGCTGGGGCGAATCACAACATCATCAATACTGGCAGTGTCCCACTCAAACTCTACACAATCTACGCGCCGCCCAATCACCGAGACGGCGTTGTCCACCATACCCGCGGGGATGCGGAGGCTGACAACGAAGACTTTGACGGCAAGACGACGGAATGACTTTCTGCGTTGCGGCGCATTTCCGTAAAGGCGATCAGGCTGCGTCCTGCGCTTATTACGGACGGCGCCTAACAACCGGTTCCAGCGGACGGTCCGCTGCGCGGCCCGCCGCTGAGCCGGGGCGTTAGGCGCTCTGCCCGAAGGCCGATGCGCTTGTGTCAATGAGAGACAGCAACAATTCTCCGCGGGAGCAGACGGCGGTCCGCCTTGCCCTCGACGGTAGCCATCGCCGTCTCCGTCCCGCCGCGGGCACCATAAGTCCGTCAGTCCCCGCGGTCGATCTGGACGTCCCGCATAGAGGTCGGATCGTCGGCCGGTTCCAGGTGGGTGACCATGTTCGAGTTCGGGAGGGCGCCCGCGACCTCTGTCTCGATCTCCTCCGCCAGCTTGTGACCGTGGCGGATCGTCCAGTTCCCCGGCACCAGGAGATGCGCGACCAGGAACCGGCGCGCCGCAGCCTGGCGCGATCGCAGCGCGTGATACTGAACGCCGCGTGCCTGGTACGAGTCCAGGATGGATCGGACGGCGGCCGTCTCTTCGGGCGGCAGGGCCTGGTCCATCAGACCCCGCCCCGAACGGACGAGCAGACGGTATCCGGTAAACATGATATTGATGGCCACGAGGATGGCGACCAGGGGGTCGAGGCGCAGGTAGCCCGTCAGCCCGACAAGGGCGATCCCCACCAGGACGCCAGCCGTGGTCCAGACATCGGTCATCAGATGCCGGGCGTCGGCCTCCAGCGTGATCGAGTTGTACCGCTTGCCCGCCCGCAACAAGATCAGCGCCACCACCAAGTTGATGAGCGAGGCCGCCACCGAGATGGCCAGGCCAAGGCCGACCTGCTCCAACTCGGCGGGGTGAACCAGGCGCGGGATAGCCGTCATCAAGATGGCTACTGAGGCGAGGAGAACCATCCCGCCCTCAAAGCCGCTGGAGAAATACTCGACCTTGGCGTAGCCGAAGGCGAACTCGTCGTCGGCCGGGCGGGTGACCGTCCGTAGAGCGATCAGAGCGACGATGGCGGCAGCGAGGTTCACCGTCGATTCCAGCGCGTCGGACAAGAGGCCGACCGAACCGGTTAGATAGTAGGCGGTGGCCTTCATGAAGATGGTCACTATCGCGGCCGCGATCGACAACCAGGCATAGCGCGTCAAAGGGATCTTGTGTTCCGAGGGCTCGGTCATGTCAGCCTTTCCACGCGTCGCCGTATCGGGCGGGCATCCAAATTCTGCTACGGGCCCGTTCGATTGTCCAATGGGCTGGGTGGCCATCTAAGAGTTCCGACGGGCGCCTAACATCTATGAAAGGGCTGCTGTCAAGACGTACGCGGTTCTGAGATCGGATCGATCCCCTGCTGCTCTAGGCCGGTTCCCCCGGAAACATCTATCCGCCGTCAGTGCGGCATGAGCAAGTCCAGCAGGTGCCTGGCAATCAACTCACGTATCTCGATGGATACAAGTTAGGCACGCCCTCGCACCTGCTTGGGAGAGGCCTGCCGGCTGGCAGGCGGCCGGTAGGGTTCTTGTCGCTTGATGATCCAGAAAGCTGCCTCGGCCAGATGGCGAGCCACCGCGCCCACAGCGACGGCATGGCCTTTGCGCCGTGAGACCTGGTCGTAGATCTGGCAGACGTACTTGGTCTTCCAGGCGGGGTGGTGACGGTGGCGGACGATGACGTTGGCGGCCTCGATGAAAGCCCACTTGAGGTACTGGTTGCAGGGCTTGCGCATGTGACCGAAGCGGGTCTTGCCGCCGCTGGCATGCACGGTAGGGACAAGGCCGGCGAAGCTGGTGAACTGGCCGGCGGTATCGAAGCGATCGATCGAGCCGATCTCGCGCTCAATGATGATGGCTAGCACGTCGGCCACTCCGGGGAGGGTCTTCAGGAGCTGGATCGAGGGGGTGAGTGCAGTGCGTTGGCGAATGCGCCGTTCGAGCTGAGAGATCTGATCCCCGAGTTCGTCCAGGGCTTCGATCTCCTGAGCGACGCAACGGCCTGTCTCCGGGGGAAGTCTCTCGAGGGTGCCTTGGAGCCAGATCCGGCCGGCGCCGGCGAAGATGTCGCTATGTTCCGAGGTGGTGATGCCGTACTTGGCCAGGGTCGAATGGATCCGGTTCTTCAGGGCGGTCCTGAGCTTGGAGAGAGCCATCCGGGTGCGATGGAGCTCTCGTTCATCGCGGATCTCCCCGGGCGGCAGCCAGACGGTCGGCAGGCTCCCCAAGTGGAGCAGCTTGGCCAATCCCTTGGCGTCCAGCTTGTCGGTCTTGTTGACGTTGCCCATCATGACCTTGGCCTTGGCGGCGTGGGTCAGGAGCGGCAGGCACCCGGCGGCTTCGATCTCGTCGGCGATCCAGTACCAATTGCCGATGCTCTCCAGGGCGACCGGCGTGCCATCGGGCAAGCCCTCGAGGAACGCCCTGATGGCGCCGGGCGCATGATCAACGCGGGTCTGCTGGCGGAGCTGGCCATCCTGATCGAGAACGGCAAACTGAGAATAGCGACGATGGGCGTCGCAACCCACCCTATAATGAGACATAGCTGCACCTCCTCCTTTGCTTGTGTGTTTGCCCGCCACGAGTGTAGCGGGAGGTGCAGTCCTTTCATATGATCAACTCGCTGATGCTGACCCGGCTGGCGGGCGAAAGGTCAGGGTGCCTGGCCTGCCGAGTTGCGCGAGAATGGAAGGGAGCTTGCCCGAGCCGCCGGGCAGCATAGCTCGAGGCCGTTAGGCCGCACAACTCGCAACGCCCCAGTCATCAACGTCGCTCAAGATCGGCGCGCGTGTGCCGCATGAGGAAAGGAAGTGGTATGGCCAGCCTCGTGTTCGGAATGAACCAATCGCTGGACGGCTACGTCGACCATATGGCGTTTGCGCCAAGCCCCACGCTCTTCCGCCACTTCATCGAGGAGGCTCAGGGGCAGGCGGGCAGTGTCTACGGTCGCCAAATGTATGAAATCATGCGCTACTGGGACGACGATCATCCTGAATGGGATGCAGAGGAACAAGCCTTCGCGGCGGCGTGGCGGAACCAGCCGAAATGGGTCGTCTCCCGTTCGTTGAGGTCGGTCGGCCCCAACGCCAAGCTTGTTAAGGATGATCTTGAGCGCGCCATCCGCGAGCTAAAGGCCGAGCGCGACGGCGAGATCGAAGTTGCTGGCCCGAACTTGGCGCAAAGCCTCACCGAACTTGGCCTGATCGATGAATATCGAATCTACCTGCACCCCGTCGTGCTTGGTCACGGCACCCCGTACTTCGCCGGACCCCGGCCGCCTCTCCGCCTCAAGGCCAATGACCGGATTGGCGAGGATGTGATCAGGCTGGCCTACGTTCCTGCTTAGCTTCGCGACTCACAGGATATGAGTCTCCGTCAGAAGCGTGCAATGTGCGGCCTAACAACTCGCTGATGCTGACCCGGCTGGCGGGCGAAAATGCAGTGGTGCCTGGCCTGCCGGGATGCGCGAGAATGGGTGGAAGCCTGCCCGAGCCGCCGGGCAGCATAGCTCGAGGCCGTTAGGCGTGCCCCCCTGTATCGGAGGAGCCAGTGTCCAACGCCAAGATCAACGCGCAAGCTCAGCTGGACGCCGCCGTACAGTCCGCTTGGTCTGATCTCGAAACCTTTCTTGCCATGGTCAAAGACAACGACGCGACCGCCCGAGACGCCAAAGGGTGGACAGTGAAGGACCACGTCACGCACATGGCGGTTTGGGGGGACTCAGTTGCAGTCCTGTTCCGCGGTGGATCGCGTCATGAAGCCCTTGGCATCGAAGAGGACTTCTACTCCACGGCGTCATTTGACCAGATCAACGAGATCATCAGGCAACGGGAGAGCCATCTCTCGCTTAGTCAATCAATCGACCGGTTGCGCGAAGTGCACCGGGAATTGATGAAAGGGGTCCACTCGCTGCCTGAAGCGGATCTGGCCAGAACCGTGCGGGATGTCTTCCCGCTTGCCCCACGAACCGATGATAGGCGGGTCGTTGACCTCATCCTCGAGAACACGGCCGCCCACTACATTGAGCACCTACCTTGGATGAAGGAGTTGGTGGTTGGGCCCGCCTAACATCTATGAAAGCACTGCGCCTGTCAAGAGTGAACTGTTGGAATCAAAGGTCACCTCGCTCCTAGAGGCAGTTGGCCGAGTTTGAACCAGGGCCCTGCGCCGATCAAGTCAAGCCGGTCTCGCCCCGCCAACATCGCGGGGGTTTCGCCCGGAAACATCTATTCGCCCTTTATCGGGCATGAGTAGTATTCAGCAGGGGCGGTGCAATCAACTCGCGGCTCTCAGTGGAGCCATGTTAGGTGCGCACCTGCCCCTGCTTGAGCGAGGCGGCTGACTTTCTCCCCACCGGCTCCCGGTAGGGCTCGCCCTTCTTGAGAACCCAATAGGTCGCTTCGGCTAGGTATCGCGCCACGGTCCCCACGGCGACGGCGTGGCCCTTCCTTTGGCGAGTGCGTTCGTAGAGCTGGCACACGTACTTCGCCCGCCACGCCGGATGGTGCCGCTGACGGACAATGACGTTTGCGGCTTCGATGAAGGCCCACTTGAGGTAGTTGTTGGCGGCCTTGATCATCTTGCCGTAGTGGGTCTTGCCGCCGCTGGCCATGACCTTGGGGACGAGCCCGCAGTAGCTGGCAAAGTGGTGGGGTGACGGGAAACGATCGATGGACCCCACCTCCCGATCAATGACGATGGCCAGGATCTTCGCCGGGCCCGGGACCGACTGGATGAGCTGGATGGTGGGGGTCATCTGCACCCGTTCCAGGATGCGAGCCTCCAGCCGATGGATCTGCTCCTGCACCTGATCCAGCAATTCGAGCTCCTGCTCCATGCAGTGCCGCGTTTCGTCGGGCAAAGAGCAGATGAGCTGCATGAGCTGTGGGCGCCATTTGGGGGCGTAGATATCGCTCTGGGTGTCGAGGGAGAGCGCGTACTTGGCCAGGGTGGAATGCATGCGGTTCTTCAGAGCCGTTCGCATCTTGGACAAGGCCATTCGGGTGCGGGGCAGCTCGCGCTCATCCCGGATCTCTCCCGGGGCGATCCAGACGGTGGGCAGCGATCCGAGGTGCTGGAGGATAGCCAGCCCCTGCGCGTCGAGCTTATCCGTCTTATGCACGTGCCCCATCATCTTCTTCGCCATTTGAGCGTGCGCCAGGAGAGGGACGCATCCAGCTTGTTCGATCTCATCCACGATCCAGTACCAGTTACCCACGGTTTCCAGGGCGACCGGCGTGCCTGGCGGGAAGCGGGAGACGAAAGCCCGGATAGCGCCGGGTTCGTGGTTGACCCGGGTCTGCTCGACGGGCTTGCCTCGGTGATCGAGAACGGCGAAGAGGGAGTAGTGCTTGCCTGCCCTAGCGGGCTGGGCCAGGGTGCGCGTCACAGCCGACCTTATAATGGGATTGCTTCAACATGTTGCACCTCCTTGTGCATTGGCGGCTCGGCAGCTACCAGTGTAGCGGGAGGTGCAGCGCTTTCATATAATCAACTCGCTGATGCTGACCCGGCTGGCGGGCGAAAAGGCAGTTGGTGCCTGGCCTGCATTCGTCCTATAGAATGAAGGATGCAAGCCCGAGCCGCCGGGCAGCATAGCTCGAGGCCGTTAGGCACCGCCCAGAACTCGTTCGATGTTGGTATCTCCAAGGAGGAACGTGCGATCTAGCGCTAGGCCATGGATGGTCGTTTCCCTTATCGCCTTTGCCTATCTTGCCAGCGTCTTAGGGAGAACTCAAGGGGACCCTTTCGCGTTAGTCCGGATTGGATCCCGCTTCGACCCAGGCATTGCCGATGGGACGATGGGCTATGACGGACAGTTCTCATACCAGATAGCACTCTCGCCAATTGCCGGTGTCCTCACCTGGACGTTCCCGCATATCGTCTCCAGAGAATCCTTTATCCAATCTTGGCGCGGATTGCTGCGTTTGGAAATCCCCATCAGTTCCCTGGGCCCTCATCGTCGTAAACCTCGTAGCGCTAGCCTGCGGGGTCGCAGCTACCGAAGGTATACTTGCCCATTACGGGCAGAGTCGTTGGTGGGCCTTGGCCTACGCCCTGAACGTGGGAATGCTCATGTCCGTTCGTCTCGATCTCACTGAGCCCACCGCCTACTTCTTCGTTCAAGTAGGCGCCCTCGCATGGGTTAAGGGGAGGCGTCAGGCTAGTGCCTTTGCGTTCTGCCCTCGCCTTGCTGGCGAAAGAGGTCACCATCCTTATCGCGCTCGGATACCTCCTGAGCATGCTTAGAGCGGCTGGCCACAAGGCAGCTCTCAAATGGGGGATCTTGGCATTACTGCCATTTGCTGTCTGGCAAGGCGTGTTGTGGATATGGGTGGGGAGTATCGGCATTGGATCCGGAGGGGCGATGTCGACCCCGTTCGAGCTCCTGCCGCTTCGCCGCGTGGTGGTCTATCGCTGCTTACAACGTCGGCACGTTCTTACTCTCTCGATCCTTGTCGTCCCATTGATTCTCATTCCCGCAGCAGCAGGGATCCTAGTCTCAATCCGATCGCTTGCCAAGGGTTTCGTCCAGCCCGCCGCCCTTGCACTTCTTGCTCAGTCTACCGCGTTCCTGTTCCTCCCTGCTTCCAATCTCCTCGACCCGCTAGGGGCATCGCGATTCAGCATCGGACTGATAGCTTCCTTCCTGGTGTTCGGCGCGGCACGGAGTAACAGAAGAGTGCTAGCATATACGCAGCTTTGGCTCCTCACCATGATCTTCCTCCCCGGCGATAACTTTCTCCCGTCCGGCTAAGGCGCGCCGGCTCCGCCAATACTACGACCCGGCGATGTACGGATTCCATCTTCAAGACCCCCCAAATGGTCCCCGTGAAGGGCGCACCGTCTCCCATCTGATCGCCGCCTTCCAAGTAACTTCCCCTAAGGATTAGGCAGGCTCTGCCGAGAGGCCAGGGCTTGCGGGGGCAGGGTGGAGGACAAAGCCCAGGCTATGGGCGCGTCTTTCCAGGCTCCTCACCGTACGAGCGCGATGGCGGCGCTCGTACTCTTCTTCTCCGACCTGGATGTAGTCTTCGCCGAACCTGAGCAGCCGGTAGACGAGGCAGGCGATCTTGTGGGCGGTGGCCGTGATGGCCTTAGGGGTTCCGAGCCGCGCCTTCATGCGGCGGAAGAAAGCGCCCAGAGCGGAGTGGGAGTTGTGCAAACCGTTGGCTGCCAATCGGAAGGCGGTGGCGGCACGGTTGGCGCAGAGCTTGGTGCGGGAAGAGAGGACTTTGCCCCCGGAGACCTTTGAGCCCGGGCATAGGCCAAGCCAGGAGGCGAAGTGCTTCTCGGAAGGCCAGCGGGCCATGTCGAGGCCGATCTCGGAGATCAGGGTGAGTGCGATGGAGGTGTCAATACCTTCGACCCGAGTGAGATCCGTGCCGGAGATGCGGAAGAGGGCCGAGCGGGCATCGAAGGCGGGAGCGTTGCGGTAGACGCCTCCCTTGCGGCGCGGCGGGGGCAGGGTCTTGCCCTTGGATGCGTCGTCGAAGGAGGCTAAGACGGCCTCGATCTCCCTGTCGCACTCGGCGACCTTAGTCTGGTAGAGATCGAAGAGCTCTACGGCCTGGCGCAGGGCGAAGAGCAGGTCGGGTCGGTAGTGTCCGTGGAGGGCGCGAGCGATGGTGGCGACGTCGTTCTTGCAGCGGCGGTCACGCAGGGCAGCGAGCTTGTCTGGATCGCGCTCGCCGGCCAGGATGGTGCGGATGATGCGCAGGCCGGTGACGCCGACGATGTTGGAGACGACGAGGTGGAGCTTGAGGTTCATCTGCTCGAGGGACTTGTGGATATGCTGGATGTGCTGAGCGCAGGTGCGCAGGAGCATGGCACGCTGGCGGAGGAAGCCTCGAAGGACAACGATCTGGTCCGAAGGGCGGAAGGCGCCATCGAGCAGGCCGAAGGAGTGGAGCTGCTGGATCCACTGGCAGTCGAGGA
Source organism: uncultured Chloroflexia bacterium (assembly GCA_963789825.1). Lineage (GTDB taxonomy): Bacteria > Chloroflexota > Anaerolineae > Anaerolineales > E44-bin32 > PFL42. Next base: position 478,594 of record CAWBME010000007.1, on the reverse strand, counting down.
CGTCAGTCTTGCGGCCGGGGACGTGCTTCATGCGGCGGGGATCGACGAGGCGGACCTCGAAGCGGCGTTCTTCGAGGATCTGGAAGAGGGGGATCCAGTAGACGCCGGTGGACTCCATGGCGACGGTGGTCACGCCGCAGGCGGCGAGCCAGTCGGCCAGGGCATAGAGGTCGGCGGTGAAGGCTTCGAACTCGCGGACGTCCTGGCCTTGGGGTCGGAGCCGGGTGGGACGGCGACGAAGTGAGAGTGGGCGCCGATGTCGACGCCGGCGGCGTGGGGGCTGATCTGAGGGAGAGCGGAGGGTTGACGCATGGGTGGCACCTGCCTATAGTGGGATGAGAGACGCATCGGGCGAGAAGGCAGCGAGCGGGAGAGCAATCTTCCAAACGGGATCAGGCTCGGTGGGAGTCTGTCACCAGTGAGAACGACGCAGGCCTTCAGGACCAAGCTAACAATCGGGCACGAGGCACCAATGGAGGCGCGGTCTCAGTGCCCGATGCGTCTCATCGCAGAGGATAATGCGCGCAGGCAACGCAAGGAAGTTGCTGTCCGAGGACCGGCGGTCGAAGACCCGCTACGCCGCCTAACAACTCGCGTGGGCGTGTGAGAAATCGGTTCGTAGAGCGCGGTTGGGGATAGTAGAAGAAGAGGAAGGGCCCTCAGGCGATGGCCCTGATCATTCTGGGGACACCGAGGATGTTGATCGCCCGGAGGAGATCGTAGGCGAGTACCGAGAGGCTCATTTCGGTTCCCACGTTCTTGAGGCCTCTGGGTCAGGAAGTACCCCTGGTTCATGCTCCTCTTGATCGTGCCAAAGGGGTGCTCGACCATGCCTTTCCGGCGTTTGAATTTCTCGGGATGAGCGCGGACCCTGCGCTCCATCGCCTCCAGGAATACCTCATCCACTGAGCGAGTGATGCGGCGGCCGCCGGCATTCCGAGTGCACTTGGCCCTGAGCCGGCACCCCGCACAGGCCGGGGTGGCATAGTAGCGGACGTCTCGGTCCAACTCGCGGGTCTGGAAGCGGAACGTCAGGTATTGGCCAGCGGGACAGCGATAGCGATCTCGGCGGGTGTCGTAGCGGAAGTCCTCCTTGGTGAAGAGTCCCAAGGAGCGGTTGGCCGAAGTGATTGGCTTGGGTACGTAGGCCTTGATCCCCGCTTGGGCACAAGCCTTCACCTCCTGGCCGTCGTAGTAGCCCATGTCGGCCACAGCTTCCAGTTGCCTGGTACCCAGCAGGTCCTTGGCTCGGATCGCCATGCGGCTGAGGTGGTCTGCGGTCCGTCGGGTCGTTGGTGACCTCGTGGTCCAGGATGAGCTTGTGCTTGGAGTCGACGGTCACCTGGACGTTGTAGGCGACGTCGGTACCGAGCCCCTTTCCGGCCGGCATAGAACGGCTATCGGGATCGGTCAGGGAGACCTGGGTCTGACCGGACTGGTCCATCTGCTTGCCCAGGGCTCGCAGCTTTCTCTTCCTCTCCCGGAGGATCTCGATCTTCTGCTTGAGCTCTTCGGCGGTAAGCGTTGGGAGATCTGCTTCCTCCTGGTCGTTCTTCTCTAGCTCGTCCAGGTACTCCTGGATGCTGGCGTCGATCACCTCGGTCTGGATCTTGAGCTTGCGGGCGGAGAAGTTGCGGTGTCGGGCGTTGACCGCCTTGAACTTGGACCCGTCGATGGCGACGACCTGTCCTCCGAAGAGGCGGAGCTGGCGGCAGAAGGCGATGAACTCCCGGCAGACACCGCGAATGGCCTGCGCGTTGTCCTTGCGGAAGTCGGCGATGGTCTTGCCGAAGGCCGTGGCCAGGGAAGTCAGGCGCCAGGCGGCGCAGGAGCCACATCAGCTCCACGGCCCGGTTGGCTTCTCTTTCCAGGTGGCGGCTGGAGCGAATGCGGTTGAGGTAGCCGTAGATGTAGAGCCGAAGAAGGTCGGCTGGATTGTATGGGGGGCGTCCCAACTCATGGGGAACGGCATGGGTGAAGCCCAGTTCCACTAGATCGAGGGTTGCCACGAAGGCGTCTATGAAGCGTACCGGGTTCTCCAGGCTGACGTAGTCATCAAGGGCTTCGGGGAAGAGCGTGATCTGCTCCCGGTCTATCCCTTCGACGTGGCTCATCCGGCAACTCCTGGTGGACAGGCTGCTGAACACGATCTACCCTATACAACACCGGACTTCTCACACAGTCTCTCGCTGATGCTGACCCGGCTGGCGGCCGGAAGTTCAATGGGCGTCTGCCTGCCAAGTTGTCCTAGAATGAAGGCACGAAGGCCGAGCTCCCGAGCGGCTTAGCTCGAGACCGTTCGGCGGCTGGTAATCGCGTCTTTGCATGGTGTCGCGGCGGGGAAGAGCGCAATCAAGCTTCTGCTATGAGTTCGGGGGTGGGTGTGGCAGACACAGTCTTGGTCGGATACGCATCACGCTACGGATCCACAAGCGAAGTGGCCGAGGCAATAGCTGCGCGGCTTGCAGAACGGGGGCTCGGGGTAGAAGTTGCTCCCCTGCGTGAAGTGCGTTCCCTAAACCAGTATGGCGCTGTTGTGTTGGGGGCGCCGCTCTTTATGTTTCGCTGGCACAAGGACGCGCTTGGATTCCTCTCTCGTCACCGCGCTGCACTCCATACCCGAAGGGTGGCTGTCTTCGCGCTAGGCCCCGTCCACGACCCTCATGACGATGTTGAGTGGCGGGAGTCGCGAGCTCAGTTGGACAGGGAACTGGCCAAGGTCGCCTGGTTCACACCGGCTGTTGTGGAGATGTTTGGCGGCAAGTACGATCCTCAGAGCCTGCGCTTTCCCCTCAAAGCGTTCGCTGGCAAGGAACCGGCGAGCGACATCAGGGACTGGGTTGCGATTTGCACATGGGCCGAAAGCTTGCCCGGAGTGCTAGGCGCTCCCCCGCCATGAAGGCGTGCCCTTGTTGCCGTTCAACCGCCGAACAGCTCGCCGGAGCTGACCTGGCTGGCGGGAGCAAACCCAGTGATGCCTTGCCTGTCGGGATATGAGAGAATGGGTCGAGCGGTGCCAGAGCCGCCAGGCAGCTCAGCTCGCTCCGTTAGGCGGAATCTCCCCGTCAGCATACGGAGCGGGGGCACCGAGAATCCCCGGCAGGAGGCTGCGCAAGTGCATGCCATGAATATCGCGATGCTCGCTGGGCTGATCTTCCTTGGCGCGGCCTGCTCTCCGGCTCCATCTCTATCTCTGCCCACACCCAAGGCGCCATCGCCCTCGCCGCCGACGGCGAGCACCGCTGTTCCGCCCGCGCCAACCGAGGAAGCTGCAGTGTCCTTACCTGCGCTTCTCACTCATCCGATCACGAGCAGCACTGGGGTCATGCTGGAAGTCCCCCGAGTCACGCACGGGACTGGCTGTGTCACACTAAGTGTCTCCCTCAGCGGAATCTATCCCCCCGACGGCTCTCCCCCCGACTACACGCCTCCGGCCCCTGTCATCAACGCCACGATCTTCTACGGAGGGTCGGAGCTTGTGCTCGAGCCGCAGGGTGGCGGCGGCGGTGGCGGTCAAACGCCTGATGGATCGCTTGTCATCGGACAAGGGACGGTCTATGAATCCACCACGCCGTTGCCTCCGGGTGCACAACTGCCCTTGATCGTGGAGCTGACCTTGGATCGTTACTTCGGGTTTGTGTCGCCGCTTCAATTTGCAGTGCGAGGCGAGCCCGACGACAGGCCGGACTGCGGCATGCAAGTCTCGATGGTGCCCTGACGACAGAAGTTCATGCCCATCCCCCGCATCGAGGAGGGTGAGGAATGCCGCCGAACAACTTGCTGTTGCCGACTTGGCTGGCGGGCGCAAAGGCAGGGCGGTTGGCCCGCTTGCCTGGCTGGTGCGAGAACGCTGCCCAGCCCGAGCCGCCGGGCAGCTCAGCTCGAGGCCGTTGGGTGAGTTGATAGATGCCCCTGACCCTGAAAGATCCAAACGAGTGACAGACGCCATGCTCAAGGTGGATGAGACCATCGTCGCCGACCTGCAGAAGGCATAGGACGGTCAAGTCGGAAGATTGCCCTGTTGACTGTCTAGAATCACCATTCTCAAGTGCAGAATCCACCCATTTAGGGTGGGTGAAGACTCCGTTTCAACGACACTCAATCGCTTCTTGAGGAGGTCTCTATGAGCCAATCCAATAAGAAGGGCATGCAGAAGTCCGCCAAGGGCACCACCAAGAAAGCCACGCAGAAGTCCGCCAAGAGCACCACCGCGACCGACAAGCAGTCCAAGGGCTTCACGGACGAGGAACGAGCTGCGATGAAGGAGCGCGCCCAAGAGCTGAAGGAGGAAGCGGGCAGGGCGGACGGAGAAAGTGCCGTGCTCGCGAAGATCGCCGAGATGCACGGATCGGAGCGCACAATGGCCAAGCGGCTCCATGCCATTGTCACAGCCAGCGCACCAGCCCTGTCGCCGAAGACCTGGTACGGGATGCCCGCGTACGCCAAGGACGGCAAGGTCGTCTGCTTCTTCCAGAGCGCACAGAAGTTCAAATCGAGGTACGCGACGTTCGGCTTCAGCGACGAGGCGAACCTCGACGAAGGCGCCATGTGGCCGACCTCCTTCGCGCTGAAGGAGTTGACCTCCGCCGAAGAGGCAAAGATCAGCGCCCTCGTGAAGAAAGCGGTGAGCTGAGGACTGCGCTCACCCTGGAGCCCCGCCCAGGGTCTTCCGTTGCTGCGACAAACCCAACGATCTCATCCTCCTGGCAGGATCCGAGGACGCGGCCGGGGCGCGCAAGTTCTTCCAGTCGACCGAGGTCCGTGAAGCAGCCCGGAGCCCTGGCGTCATGCAACCGCCCGAAGTGACGAGGGTCGACCCAGTCCCTCAGGTTCCTGCCTAACTGCTCCATGCTTCGGTTTGGTTCGAGCGGCACATTGCCCCGAACCCAGCACCCAACCGCGCAAGACCACGTGTTGGCCGGGGGGCTCATCTCGAGGCCGTAAGGCCGCAATCCCCGGTCTTCGATGGAGAAGGCATGAGCCATCGACGCCGCCCACGATCCGGGTAGGGCGGTGCAGTGAACTGGTTCCGTTTCGTCCTTGTGCTGCTGGTGGCGCAGATCTCGGTCGGCGCACGTGACTGGCTTGGCGACCCCGTCGTCGATGGAAGGACCGACAGAGACATCCTGGCGACCCTCAGGGTGAGCCGCAGCAACTGACCCGATGGAGACTCGGCTTGAGGTCGCCTTCCCGATCGAGAATGTGTCGGGGGAGCTCTTGACGCTGCAGCGAGAGATTGCATTCGTCCAGGACATCATCCTCATCTCTTATGTAGTCGAATGGATAGGGTCTGAGCGATCGGGTGGCGACTTTCGTAAGGTGGAGCCGGCGCCTGGCGAATCATCCACAATCGAGTGGGTGATCGAGGACTTGGAGGACGCCCACTACGCGTTTCGTGGCAGATGGTGGAGTGCGGGCATGGGTGAGATGGACACTATCCTCGGAATCCATTGCGGCTCCGTGTACTGCTAGGACGCATGTCAACGCGGCCCACGGACCTCGATGCATCCTGCCCGAGGCAGTGACAAGCGAAGTGCCCGAGGGCAGTCTTCGACCCAAAGCACGGCAACCCATTGCGGCCCAACAACGCCCTGAAGCCGTCTCGCATGATGGGCGAAAACGGAGCGGCGCTTGGCCTGCCGTCTGGCTGGCGCGAGAATGGTGGCAATCGCGAGCGGCCGAGCGGCTTCGCTCGAGGCCGTTGGGTGCCCATCAAGGGTGAAAGGCCTTCCGATGACGAAGCGTACTTCGCGCAGCGTCCTTCGATACGAGCATCGAACTCAACCAGTTCTACCGCGCAAGCTCTTCCTCACGCGCATCATCTCCCATGTCCTGCTTGCCTTCTGCGTCATAGGCGTCTCCCTCGCTATTGGCGTTTTCGGCTACCACTTCCTGGCTGGGCTCACATGGATTGACGCCCTCATGAACGCCGCGATGATTCTGGGGGGGATGGGTCCTGTCAACGAGATCGCAAGTGTGTCTGGCAAGCTGTTTGCCACGTTCTATGCTCTCTATGCGGGCGTGGCATTCCTGGCAATAGCGGCAGTTCTCGTTGCCCCATTCGCTCATCGGCTGCTCCACCGGCTCCACCTAGAAGACACCAACTAGGGCAACTGACCCTCTGGGAGTCGGCCTTCATTCGTCGATTTATGATGATGCCCAGGCAACCAGGGCGCCTACCAACTCGCTGCCTGCCCAGGCCGCACATCGTCCCGGTGTCCTGTGGGAGGCCAGGGAAGCCGACTTGGCTGGCGGGCGAGTAGAGTGGCCTGGTTGGCCCGCCGTCAATTCAGCGCGAGAATGGTGGCTATCCCGATCCGCTGGGCAGCACCCTTGCCAAGCCCGAGGCCGTTGGGCGGCTCGGTTCCAGGTCCGGATTGGGGCTTTGGGTGCACGGTTGGTTTCTGGCCATGCGCTCCGGTCTCGGGGTTCGACTTGTTGCTCATGCACTCTCTGGAGGAAGTATGACAAGAGGCAGGTTCGTCTTCATGGTTGTTATTGCAGCAGCGCTCGTGCTCTCCTCGTGCAACTTCCCGGGTCGCGAAAGCAGCCAACCGACCCAAACCACCGATCTGATCGTGACTGTACGTGTGGCTACCGAGGTCCGCTCAGGCCCGGGGCAGGTCTACGATTTGGTCACCATCATCAACCCTGGCCAGCAGGTCGAGGCAGTGGGCCTAAGCCCGAGCGGCGACTACTTGCTGATCAAGGATCCGTCCAAGCAAGAGGTCCTGGGGTGGCTGACGTCGGCTTCCATCACTGCCACCGACTATCCCGTTGGCCTCCCGATCTCTACTCCTCCCCCCACACCGACTGCAGTCACTGGGCACGGAGATAGCGGCAATTGCCCCACACCGGTCGGCGGCGGCCCGACCCCGGTAGGCTGCGTCACTCCGGTCGGCGCCTCTTCACCCGTTGCCGGCTGCCCCACACCGATCGGCGGCGGTCCCACCCCGGTCAGCTGCTCCTATCCTGGCGGACCCTCTTCATCGGATGGTGGCTGCCCCACACCGATCGGCGGCGGTCCCACCCCGGTCAGCTGCTCCTATCCTGGCGGACCCTCTTCATCGGATGGTGGCTGCCCCACGCCGATCGGCGGCGGTCCCACGCCCGTCAGCTGCTCCTATCCTGGCGGACCGTCTTCATCGGAAGGTGGCTGCCCCACACCGATCGGCGGCGGTCCCACCCCGGTCAGCTGCTCCTATCCTGGCGGACCCTCTTCATCGGATGGTGGCTGCCCCACACCGATCGGCGGCGGTCCCACGCCCGTCAGCTGCTCCTATCCTGGCGGACCCTCTTCATCGGATGGTGGCTGCCCCACACCGATTGGCGGCGGCCCCACCCCGGTCAGTTGCTCCCTGCCAGCCGGCCCATTGATGCCCGTTCGACGTGCCACCGCCGTTGCCACGGTCGTTCTGGTACCCGTTCCACGTGCCACGGCCGTCCCCACAGTTGTTCTAATTCCCGTTCCACGTGCCACGGCCGTGCCAACAGTTGTGAGGTAGCCCGACTGGGTGCTGATCAGCGGCCACAACCAGCCCTACTGCCAGTGGCCTGCACGGCACAGGCCGCCTGGCAGTGTTCGCTGCCTGCCCAGGCCGCACATCGTCCCGGTGTCCTACGGGAGGCCAGGGAAGCCGACTCGGCTGGCGTGGGAAGAGTGGAGGCGGGTTGCCTGCCAACTGGTTGGCGCGAGACGAGAATGGAAGTGAGCCCGAGCCGCCGAGCGGCACCCTTGCCAAGCCCGCACATCGTCCCGATGTCCTGCGGGAAGGGCGGGTGTAGCTCGAGGCCGTTGGGCGGCTGTCGCAACTCCATCGAGTCCCCGAAGCGGCTAGGTCGTGAGCAATTGGTGATCCCATGGGAGGTAGCTAGCCAAGTAGCAGTGTCATTTCTGGTGCATCTGGACAACATCAAGGCTATTGCCGGGAAGACACCGGAGGACTTCTGCAAGCTAGCTGCAAAGCCCGGCGTGTAACGCCCAGACATGAAGGCAAGCGAACTGGTCGCCTGGTTCAAGAAGGATTTCGATTTGGGTCATGGCCACGCAATGGCACTCTGGAAGGCGTCCACGGACAAGGGATGGGTCCACGCGCCCTCCAAGAAAACGTAGCACCCCGTGGGATGTCTTGCCAAACCCGGTTGGGGGCCAAGCATCCTGAGCGCACGCTCCCTGTGAGCACATCCCAGTTGGGCGTGATGAATCCCGGCATCGAAGGAGCGCCCCCATGCTTCGGGGGACACTGGGCCCACTTGCCCGAGCCGCCTAGCAACTCCCCGAAGTTGACCCGGCGGGCTGGGATTTCGGGGAGGCTTGTCTTGCGCGGCGGTCTGGTCTAGAGTTCCAAGGAGCACTCCCCGCATCCGCCGAGGGGCTAGACTCGTGGTCGTTGGGGCTCCTGCCCAGGTCCGTCTTCAAGTGCTGCATCCTCAGGTGGAGGCACCATGGCTGCCCAACAGGTTGCACCCTTCAAGGCTCTCGTTCTCCCAACCGGTGACCCAGCATGGATCCCCTCAGACCTGCACCTGCAGGTTCCCCAGTCGACTTCCATCGCTCCGGAGCTCGTACACTACCTCACCTATATCCGTTGGGATGCCAAGTACGCGGAGTTGGTCGACCCGGAATACAGCGACCTATTCAATCTGGTGCTTCCGTATCTTCACGTACGCACCACTGATGTCCATGTAGCTACATGCCTGCCCTTCGCGAGGGAGCTGATCCAGGCAACCCCCAGGACCGTTGACGAGCGAGTCGTGCACGTCGCCTTCATTCTGCATGATTCTGGTTGGAGCCAGATGACTGAACAGGAAATCGCCGACAGCCTCGGCGTCGAAGGGTTGGCATTGTCAAGCGCCGCGGTCGGTCCCAAGGCGCGACACGCGGAACTTGGGCGCGATCTGGCGCAGCGGATCTTGAGGGAACACCCGCTGGAGCCACCCCTCACAGATGAACAGAAGGAGATGATCTACAAGGCCATCTTCTTCCACGACAAGCCAGAGCAATTGGCCGCCATGGGCGACCTGCCGCGTTCGATCCAGATCGTCTGCGATACCGATCATCTTTGGTCATTCACTCACGAGAACTTCTGGCAGGATACGGTCAGGAAGGGAGTGAATCCGAGCGTCTACCTAGAACACCTTGGCAAGGACCTTGATGGATACTTCGTGACGAAGGCTGGGAGGGCTAGGGCTAGGCAGATGCTCGAGGACCGAGGCGTCGAGGTCGAGTCTTGGGAGGAGTGGATGAGAAAGAACTAGCGGCGGCACAGTGGCTTGCCGCCTTGGCCGCCCATTGTCCCGATGTCTTCCCCGCACCTGCGGTGCGGCGTAGGTGGCGGGCAGCACGGGAAGCCCCGTGCAGGATGCTCCACGGGCGACTCGGCCGGCGGCTGGATAGGGGAAGTCGGTTGGCGTGCCGTCTTGTTGGCGCGAGAATGAGTGCAAGGCTGTGTCGCCGGGCGGGTTCCCGCACTGAGCCCGGGACTTCGTGGCGCGAGGCCGCAGGGCGGCACGCTCTCCAGGTTCGCAGACATGGCTTGAGAATGCGCCCGCAAACAGCCGGTATTCCCGAACAAGATGTGATCCGGAGGTTCTTGACAATGGTGAATCGACAGAGAACGGTTCTCGCCCTTGGTCTTGCTGCTATTGGCTTGGTGGCGGTCACAGCGTGCGGACCAACCACATCAGAGACCGCCGCGACGCCCCCAATCGCACCGGCTGAGGCCGAAGAGGGCGGAGCTACTCAGCAATGGTCCTCGCCTCCGACGATGCAGATCGATCCCTCCAAGTCCTACGATGCCGTATTCAAGACCGAGATCGGCGACTTCACCGTGCGGCTCTTCCCTGAACAAGCTCCGGTAACGGTCAACAACTTCGTGTTTCTGGCCAGACAGGGCTACTACGACGACACGACGTTTCACCGTGTCTTGCCTGGTTTCATGGCCCAGGGAGGCGATCCGACCGGGACAGGGGGAGGAGGGCCAGGCTACAGCTTCGAAGATGAGTTCCACCCGGAGCTCCAGTTTGACAAGCCAGGCTTGTTGGCGATGGCCAATCGGGGGCCAAACACCAACGGCGGACAGTTCTTCATCACCTATGCGCCGACGACTCACCTCAACGGCCTTCACACCATCTTCGGTGAAGTTGTCGAAGGTGCCGAAGTCCTGAGCAGGTTGAGGCCGCGGGACCCACAGGCCAACCCCGATTTCCAAGGAGATGGTCTGATCTCCATCGACATCATCGAGAGCGATGGTTGATTGCCGGCACGGTAGTCATATTCTCTCGAGACGAGAGGAAGCTCACCAACCTTGATCAGTCGGGTAGATGAGCAACAGAAGGTCCAGGCTGGCGGGCGACAGGTCAGGGTGCGTGGCTTGCCGAGTGGCGCGAGCAAGGACGATGGTCTGCCCTAGCCGCCGGGAAGCACCCTTGCCAAGCCCGCACATCGTCCCGATGTCCTACGGGCAGGGCGGGTGTACCTCGAGGCCGTTGGGCGCCGCCGGTTTGTCATGAGCCGCAATGGGCATGATCAGTCTCACCGGTCATGCGTGAAGTGAGAAAAAAACCTCGCCGTGAGGCGAGGTCTCTTCCTGGTCCGTTGGCAGCGACCCTAGGCGCGTTCCACTCGGGGCTTCGCAATATTGACCTTGATTTCATTCCCTGCAAGAGAGTAGCCATTGTACTTGCTGATGGCCTTGTCTGCGTTTTCCTGGGAAGTCATCGTGACAAAGGCAAAGCCCTTAGACTGGCCACTGTCCCGGTCCTTGATCAGATCAACCGAGGTGACTTCGCCTTCCTGCGCGAACAGGGCGGTGATTTCGTCCTGGGTAGTCGACTTCGCCAGGTTGCCTACATAGATCCTGATTTCCATTTCTTACTGCCTCCTCCGGCACGGCCGGGAATTGATAGACCGCCACCGCAAGCAGGGGGCGGCGGTCCAAGTACAACGGGAGATCCGTAGTCTCAAGTACTCGCTCATTGTAACACGTATTCTCCTTCCAGGCGAGGCGGTTGCGCGGGGGAAGCCTTCCAAGGAGTGTTTATGCGTACCGGCACTAGATCCACGCCATCGAGGTCGCATTGCGAAGAGGTTCAACCCGAGTGCGGGGCCCAGGTGTGTGCTTGTTCTGCAAAGCATATTGCTTCCCGATACCCATGCTGGGGCGGGGATTCCCCGCCTGATGGAGGAGTTTCGATGCGTGTTGGCGTATACCATCTGTGCCATGGCGCTCGTGTCCCGGGTCGCTCTTGTCCCAGCTATGACATCGAAGGAGCCGAGCGCATGGGGAGCCTTGGGGAGCACCGCTCCCCTCCCAACGATCCGGCAGCCCTGCACTGCGACGGGGATCCAGGAGCAGGTTCAGGAGTTCTGACTCGATGCTGCTTGCGTGGTCCGATCCCGGGCTTGGATGCCTGGCTCGACAGGCTCCCGGAGCGCCTCCACGGCTCTGGAGCTCAGGAGGTCCCCGCAAGGGTCCCTTCAAGTCAACCCGATGCTCCAGCAGTGGGGCCCCATGCTCAGGGGGAGGCTTCCCGCACGCCGATCGACCCGCTGAAGCCAACTCTGGCGCGCGGTGAGCGCGGCTCGTCCACCATGGGCTTCCTCCCATAGAACGAAGAGGCAATACCTGAGCCGATGAGCGGCTAGGCTCGAGGCCGTTAAGCTGCCCTTGGGGAACGTCCTTGCATCGCGGTCTCGCAGCAGGACTTCAAGGCGCGACGTTCTCCGCTCCTATCGAGGTCGTCGAATGACCCAGGCTCTCAACATGACCACCGCGCGATCGTGTGCCACTTGCTCTGGAGAGGAGCCGGTCGCAACGGACTTCGAGGCCCCCGATTCCAGGCAGAAGTTCCATGGTCTGGACCTGGACGGAGCAGTCTGTGTCTGCGTGGGAGTCCATGATTGCGAGCCACTGTACCGCGGGGTCTGGATGTGGAATTCGCGCCGCGAGGCTGGTCTCGCACTCGCTCACGTCTCGCCCCGCTTGAGGCTTTGCCTCGAGGCAGCACTCCTGGCTGAGCAGGAGTGCACAGAGCGCAGCAGCTTTCATGTTCCCCGCGCAGACCGTACGAGCAGGACGGATCCGCCTCCGCACTTGGCACCCATTGACAGGCAGATGACTGCGTTGCGCGGCATGAGAGAACAAGCCGCATGGAATCTTGCGATCTGCGGGCGGCTCGCAAGCCCCGGGTCCCCCGACCTGCCGCACTCGCGCGGCAGCGGGGCCTGGTCCAGGGCAGCCAGCAAGCTGGAGTCGCCGCGGCAAGCGGGTGGATTGGTGGGGAGTGGCTGCTTGTCAGCGGAAGCTGGATCGAGGTCTAGCAGTAGACCCAGCAGACGAGTGAGTTCTGCCGACCCGGGAGGTTAGGCGCTGAGGCGGGCATGCTATGGCCGGCTTGGCCGCCGGCCAGAGCCCGTACCAAGCCTGCAACGGCGCAAGACCTCAAAGCCGTTCGTCTACGGTGCCTGCCCAGGACAGGTGGCACAGTTGCTAGCGGTAGCCGGCAGCGAAGAAGCGCTCCCTTTTCCGTCTCAGGTGGCGCTACTGCTGTGGAGCTCCCGCCCTTGGAGAAGCAATGCGTCAACTTCTCCAGCGGCGTCTTCGGGGGACAAGCCCTCGGCCGCCGCCCACTCCGCACACAGCTGCTCTCGAACCTTTCGCAGCAGAGCACCGCTGCTCTCATCGAGGGGCTTGATCGACCTCTGAGCGCACAAGTCGCGCAGGACTTCGCATCTGGACTCGAAAGACCCATGTTTCATGCGTTCGGCCAGATCGCTCTTGCGTTGCTTGCTGTCAGAGGCGAGAGGTACTGCCTTGCTTCTCAGCAACTTGCGGTACCGGTTCAGGTCCGTCCTTAGAGTCAGCCTGCGCAACCCGTGGCCGGAATCCCCTGCCGGCACCCAGATGGTTCCGCTGGGGATGGCAATCTCGTAGTATTCCTGTGCAGTGTTCGAACCGAACTGCTTCTGCCCGAGCCTCACAACACACCCAATGCCGTACCGTGGGTGGACAACCTTCTCGTCGGCCTTGAACTCCATGGGACCACCTCGACTCTCGACACGATTGACGCCGGCAGGAGGAAGAAGAGCCGTCAGTCCCATAAGAGGGTCTGACGGCGTGGCTCGCCGAGAAACCGGCTGGATGGATGTCTCCATTATACCGCCTCCAAGCACCCCGAGCTTCGCCAGCAGCGGCAGTAGGCCTCGGGCGTCGCGAGCGCGGGAAACCCTGTCGGGCGACGACTGCTCTCTCTGACACTCGAGGTCACGGGCAACGGATGGAACGTGGATATGGGAGCCCCTTCAAGCGGGAGCACAGTAGGCGTAGGCTGCGTGGAGTCTCCATTCGCTATCCCACAATCACCCCACGCGGCGCTAGCCGAAGTGGGCCGCTCCGACCTTGTTGTCGAGGACTTACTGTCTGGCGTACACCCCTTCAAGCACGTGGGTGACCATGATGTGGCCGTCGTTCGAGCGAAGGACGTCTTCGCGATGCACAAGGCGGGTCTTGGAATGCTCGGGAAGCACACGGGAGGAGAGGCCCGGGGAAGGGCGGCGAAGGGAGTGCGCAGGGCGAGCACGGGCTCCTGCCGTCCGGCGCTGGATGAGGGCGAACCGAAATGTGCGCAAGTGCCCGGAGTGATGTGCCACCGATGTGCCTGGCTTGGACCGCTGCGCCCGCGCAACCACCGACTGCATGCCAAGACCGCACTCGTCCAGATGGCCGGAGGGGGCCCGGGGTGCCGACATCCGCTGGCGCGCGCTGATGCGGGCAGGTTGGTCGCGACGTGGCCGAGGCGAGAAGTGGGTTTCACCCGACCTGCCAGCGGCTTCCCCTGCAAGTGGTGCGGAAAACTCGACTACGTTGGGCGTCATGGGCCTGCGCACAACTGATATAGTGAGCGCGTATGGAGTCGCCTGTGGAAGCGCTTGTCGTTTACGATTCGGTCTTCGGCAACACGCGGCTGATTGCTCAATCCATCGCGGATACCCTTGCATCCCGGGTCAGCGTGGAGCTCCTCCTCGCCGGAGATGCAGATCCCGAGAAGCTGACCAGTTGCGGGCTGCTGGTTGTCGGTTCACCCACACGAGGGTTTCGTCCAACGGAAACCGTCACCGCACTGCTTAAGCGCCTCCACCGACAATCTCTCCGGGGGGCGAAGGCGGCTGCATTCGACACACGATTCAAGGCCGACGAAATCGACTCGGCAGGCTTGCGTTTCGTGGTGAAGACTGGAGGCTATGCCGCCAAGCGGATTGGCGGCCAACTCAAGCGAGCGGGTGGTGATGTGGTTGTCCCCCCCGAAGGCTTCTACGTCGTGGGGACCGAGGGCCCTCTCAAGGAAGGGGAGCGCGAACGGGCGGCAGCGTGGGCGATCGAGATGCTCGATTCCAGGTGAACCCTGCGGATCGTACGCGGAATTGGCCGTCTTGGCGCTCAGGAACCCGCTGGCTGCGAAGGTCGTGGGCCGGGGGAGCCCTGCCAGGGTGCCAAGCGCCCGACTCGGGCATTGTGCGAACAGCGAGGTGTGCTCAACTGGCTCAATTGCCATAGAATGAAGGCGCCGAGGCCGAGCCTCCATACAACTTCCCCTGCGGGCTGCTGCGCGAAGCTTGCAGCCGTGTGGGATGGGGCGAGCAGCGTCAAGGCTCGTTGCGGCCCGATCGTCCTTGCCGTGCTGGGGAGGGTCACCCATGTCCAAGCCTCCTGTCCTCGCTTCTGTCGGTTCGCTTCTCCTGCGGATCAACGCCTTGCTCTGGCTGGCATTCGGTATCCTCACTGCCAGCGGCGCCCATCCCGGGATCCCCGACACACCGCTTGTCCGGTGGGGAATGGCTTCGCTGGCGATCGGCGGCGCTTTGCTGCTGCTGACGCTCGATCACTTCCTGCGCAAGCACAGCCGAGTCGCCTACGTTGGCACGCTGGCCCTTCTGTCCTTCATCGCGATCGCTCTCCTGGCAGATCAATTCGGGCTGGCTGATCTTGCCGTACTCATCCTGACCGCGGCCCCTATCCTGCTGCTCGCCAAAGAGCACGATTGGTACCTTCAGCCTCCGGCTCCTGTGGCAGGTGGAAGACGAGCTTTCTAGCCCCTGGCCCAGGCAGACTCGGCTTGCAGACCGCAATGGGCGGTGAGCTTTGTCTGCCATGGGGCCGGCACGACAGTCATTCGAACTCCGAGCGGCTGAGGAGCAACCTTGCCAAACCCGGAAGGGGTGGCCGAGGCGGGACCTCTGGGCGTCATCCGTCTGAGGGATGGATGGCATCAGCCATCCCGGGGCACGGCGAAACGCGGCACGCCATGCAGCAACCCACCCACGCGGCCGTGCGATCCCAGACCGGCAGACCTTGTGCGTCCGTTCGATAGCTGGCGTCAACTGTGGCAGGGAGAAGGAACCGATGGCTGAGATCCTGGGGCCAGAGACGTTGAGGGCGCTGGCAACGGGCCCGCAACAGCCTGTGCTGCTTGTGGAGAGAGAGGCGATATTGACCCACGCCGATGCGTGGGAGGCCGAGCACGTCGAACGCATTGCCCTTGTCGAACAGTTGGCCGAGGTGCGGAAGCAGGTCGAAGTGTTGGAGCAGGACAGGAAGTGGTGGCAAGCGAACGCCATCAAGCGGGCCAAGAGGAGCGCGACGCGGCGTTCCGGGCGCCCTCCCCAAAGCAGCGAGGGATCATGAGGTCGACCGACGAGATCCCCGTACGGGCAGGCCGGCAGTGGGCGCTCGAGTACCCGCGATCTGTGCGTCGACAGCACCGGAGAGCCCGAACGGGCCTGCCCCGGGACGGGGAAGCCGCTTCCTCGAAGGCTGACCTTTCTTGGTGGTGAATCCCGAAAGGCTCGGCCATTGCGGGTTCACCTTGAGGGCGAAGACATCTGAGCAGCGAAGGCCAAGCGAGGACGGCTTGGGACGTACGTCTTGGGGGAAAGCCTCACCTCACTCCTGAAAGCCAATCTGCCCTCGATCCATACAGTCGATTGGGGTCTGTGCGAGGAGTCACGGACTGTGAAGTCCGTGGATCGCTCCGCCTCTCACCCCGCGCACGGGAGTAGCCATCAATCCGCTGTTCGATCGGACCCTGCAGCTCGAGGCAGCCGCCTTGGGCAGGGGTGCCCTGGGCGTTCGCGCGCGGCGAGCCTGGGTCTGGCTGGGCGGCTGATCTCATGCCATCGGACGTCATCGCCCTCACGGCCCGGAGGTCGTGAATGACGGGAGCGCTCCTCACGCGCTGCGGCTATTGTCGCAACGTGTGCCGGCCCTACCGGGCCAACGTCGAAGGCGATCCGTCAATCAGCCGATCCTGGGCAGCGGGTGGCACAGGTAATTCGGGTTTCGATTCCCCCCCAACCAGATCCGATGTTACGGCTGTGTGGCCGAGAATGTCCTGCAAGCCGACACAGGATGCCCGATGAGGTCGTGCGGGATCGAGAGAGGGCAGGAGAACTGCGCACAGTGCGCCGAGCATGGCTGCCAGAAGCTCAAACGGGGCGCCGGGATGTACGAGGCGATCGCACCCCACATGAGAGGGTCCATTCTCGACGCGAACCGCGCCAGGTTCATACGCACCTACGAGGACAAGGCGCGGTTTGATCGCATCCAGAAGCTGGCCGCCTAATTTCGGAGGGTCCGCTCTCTGGATGCAAATGCGTCACTGGCGTGGTCATGTGCTCCTCCTGCTGCTGCCCAAGGACTTGCTGCCTAGCAGGGACGCAGGTCGTCCCGATCTCCCGAGGGAGGCAAGGGTAGCAACCCCAGGATCCTGCGCGACACACTCGGCAGGCGGGCGAGAGTGCACTACGGCAGGGCCTGCGATCCCGCCATCGAGTGAAAGCACCGAGCTTGAGCCGCCGAGTGGCCTTCCTTCCAGAATGGTCCGCGAAGCTCGAGGCCGTTCGGCGGCCATTCAGCCCGAACGAGCTCACTCTGAGGCGTCTGCCACATGGATGGACTCCATAGCCCCCGCACCTTCAGGCCGTGGGCCAGCCACCGGCTCAAAGCGCTCAGCGGGGCCACTTCGCCTACGACGCTCCAAGAAGAAGCCATCCAGGACTCCCTCCAGCAGAGGGAGAAACTGCCACACCCGCTTGGCCCGGATTGCCCAGTCCCAAAGGGGTTCGAACTTCTTCCAGCCCCCCGCGTACGCTACGTGCCGCAAGCCTCGAAGGAGGCTCGGCTCTGCAGAGGCACCCTGCACGATGGAGCGCCAGCTGTAGAAGTCTTGATAGGCGCGTCGATAACCCTCCTCGAGCACATCGCGGCTCATCCTGGCCGGAGTGAAGACCGCATGGCGAGTGTCGTACAGATCCCAATTCGAGCTCGTGATTCGCCCGTCGCGCGTCATGCGGCTGTGCAGAGAGGTTCCCGGATAGGGCGTCAGGATATGGAAGGTGGCCGTCTCCACTCCGTGCCGAATCGCCCACTCAACCGTTCGTTCGAAGACACTGTCGTCGTCGTGGTCAAGCCCGAACACGAAACTGGCGTTTGTCATCACGCCCAGGTCGTGCAGGCGTCGTATGGCCAGCCCGTAGTTGGCCCTGAGGTTGTGCGCCTTGTGTTGCTCTTGGAGGTTCCACTGGTTGAGGGTCTCGAACCCCACGAACAGGCTTCGCAATCCACAGGCCGCGGCCTTCTCCAGCAGCCCTGGCCTGAGCACTGCCTGGACCGTGCCGGCAGCTTGCCATAGCCGATTCATGCCTTGCATTGCGTCGAAGAGGGTGGCTGCGAAGCGTGCGTTTCCGAAGAGATGGTCGTCCAGGAAGTACAGGTGTTTCCCTGGCAGGCGGTTGATTTCATTCACGGCATCGTCCACGGTCTGCGTGTAGAACGACTTTCCGCCTGAGAAGAAGGCCTCCTTGTAGCAGAAGTCGCAGGTGTGGGGACATCCGCGCGAGACAACGAGGGAGTTGGGCACAAGGTACAGGTTACGCTTGATCAGATCTCGCCGGATAGGCGGCATTCCAGTCAGTGTCCGCGCGGTTGACCTGTAGATTGTCTGGGGCTTCCCCCGCCGAAAGTCCACCAAGAATGCAGGCCAAGTGTCTTCCCCCGGCCCGATGAAGATGGTGTGAGCATGCTGGGCCGCCTCGTGAGGCAGCGAAGTGACATGCAGGCCGCCCAGGCAGACGTGGGCTCCACGGCCCCGGTAGTGGTCAGCGATCTGATACGCCCGATAGGCCGAGGTTATATATACCTGTATCACCACGAGATCCGGCGTATCTTCAAGATCCAGGTTCTCGACGTGCTCGTCGTGGATCGTCACCTCGTCACCGGGGTCCAAGTATCCTGCAAGAGTCGCCAGTCCCAGGGGAGGGAATAGCGAATACTTGATGGGCCTCCAGAATGGGCTCTTCGCCTCAGTCAGTGCTGGGAGAATCATCTTCACCCGCATAGCTGCAGTCCCTCCCAATCGCTAGACGACAATCCCTCAGGACCTAGTGCGCATGCCTTGACGCACCGAGGGGTGGTCGGACGCAGTCCAGTAAACAAGAGCCCTCCCCTCAATCTCCTCCCATGTCCTTTCAGATGCTATCGACCCAGGTCGCCTCGGCCTTCGATAGGCTGCTCACCCGAGCCATGCGCCCGCACTCTGGCCGCCGAACAGCGCGCAGGCTGCCAAGGCCGCCTATCGTTCCGATGTACTGAGGGTGCCCGGAATAGCCGTTCCAGGGTGCCATGCGACCGACTCGGGTGGGAGGGGATATTGGCGGCGTTTGCCTGCCGTCTGTCTGGCCCGAGGGTGCCAGTGCGCCGAGGCGGCGAGCGGCCCGCCTCCCTCGAAGGAGAGTTGCTTGCAGATTCACCGCAGGCTCCACCATGGCTGCGTGCTTGCACTTGCTCTGATGATCGCCGTGCAGGCTCCCTGCGAGTTCCCCCCCTGTGGCGCTGCGCATGGGCCTTGCTCATCCAAGGGGCTGAAGAGAACCGCAAGTCCCAATGCCAGGGATGGGTGGCGGCGCGAGGTCAAGGAGCCCGCCCAACTCCCGGGCGTCAGGATGACCGACGTCCGCTCAGTTACACACCGATGGCTTATGCAAGAGGTGTAGCGGGAACTCGAAGACCCGCAGCAGCTCGAGCTGGTGCTCTCGCTGTTCATACTGGGCATCGCCGAGGAGAAGCTGGCCGGTGTGTTGGCCCTGCATGAGATCCTTCCTCCCGCCAGCTCCGACGCGGGGGAAAGGCCTTGCGGAGCCTGGCCAGTCTCTTCGCGCCTGGAGGGATCTATGACGGGAATGTACGGGATTGGTTCTCGATCAAGGTCCTGGGGTCGCTCTTCCGACGAGATGGCATGCCCGCGGCTGGCGGCGCAGGTGCATGGTGCGACTCGGTAGGCCTTTGGCGAGTCTGGGCTTCGGCCCGGTGGCATCCGGACGAGAGTACTGCCCCTCTGGTGAAGCGTGGCTGTGCCGTCCTGGTGGGCAGAGAGGAGCGGCTTGCCAAGACCGCGGCAGGACGGGTCCCATGGGATGTCTCGAGATACGTCACGCATCTGGTCAGCGACGCGCTCGAGAGCACATCGGCTTGTTCTCGAGAGCGGCGCTGAGGAATGCGACCCGGTCCCCGCCGAAACGCATGCAGACTGTGTGCTTCGCCTTGCTCAGGGAGTCCCAGCATCCCGCTGGTGCAGACCCGGCTAGAGCCCGGAAGGGCCAAGGTGCCCGGCGGCCCGAGTTGCGCGAAGATAAGGGGGCATCGCCTGAGCCGACGTGGAGCATCCTTGCCAAGCCCGTATGGACAGCCTGGCTTGAGGTGGTGAGCCACCGATGAGGCGAGTGCCTGGCGGTTCGGGGCATCTCAGATCGCGGAGGGACTGCACGATGACCTGACGCCGGCACCATGCCTTGGGATTCAACGACTGAGCAGGTCCCGAACGTACAGAGCTCTGGATCGAGGAGGGAAGCGCATGTCGCCGAAGAAGCAGTTCACGGAGTCGGAAGCGAAGCGGATCGGAGGCGAGCTCAAGATCGATTGGGGGAAGATCCGCCTCGAGGAATTCCGTGCTGGGCTTGCCGTGGAACTGGAGCACGGACAGCAAGACCCAGAGACCAACGTGACCAATGATGATGAGATCCTGACCGGGAAGATCGCGCTTGCGCACCTGAGGGAGTACCCTGACTACTACACCAGGCTGGCTCAACTCGAGAAGGAGGCTGAGGTGTACTGGTCTGCCAGAAGGTGAGGGGGGTGCGCCGGGGCTGGACCACCAGCTAACCGGAGGGTGGTAGTGGGTTGGCCTGCCGGCTGGCCGGCGCGCGATCGCAGTCTGGGTCGCAATGCCGCGCAGCTAGCTGACGAAGCCCACCGCAACGAGGGAGATTGGGGCGGTTCGGCTGGATCCGGAGGTGCTCGCTGGAATTCAGGAACACACCACCCTTGCCACCTCTGGCGGATTGGGAGGATGCTGCGCTCTTGGAGGAGCTTTGTCTGGCCCTGCGCGATGTGGGTGTGGGCAACGAGCAGCTTCCCGACGGAGAGGACGTTCGCAAGGCGATCTCTTGGGTCAAAGCACTCTCCGCCGAGCTTGCGAAGAGAGGAGTCGATGTCTCGTGGCGGATCATGCGCCTATCCATAGAGACGAACTGGGATATGGACTTGCTTCTGCGAGAGACGTTGAGCTTTCCCCGGTCTGTGCCCTATCTGGCATCGACCCCTGACCCGAAGTGCGGCAACTGCGGCATACCGATCTCCCGCAAGGCAATCCTGGCCCTCTGTCCGCGGTGTGTTGCCCGTGGGCTCGAGCAACTCGCCGCAGGGAGAAGCGAGTCCCACCTGGACACATGCCCGATCTGCGGGCGCCAGGAGAAGGGCTTCCTGGTGTATGCCAACGGTCTCGAGTGGATGAATTACTGTGGGGATTGTCTGGAGGAGGAGCGAGCTCGGCAAGCTGCGGGCTGAGGCCTCGCAGAAGCCGCCTTGTCTAGCGGGGGGACGGGGTATGGTACGCAGCCTCCCAGCCCTGCCATGGAGAGGTGGGCGCCGGGTCGAAACCGCTAAGCGCCCTGCGGGCCAAGCCGAGAAGGGCGGACTGGCTCGAAGCCATGCGGTGGCATTCTGGCCACCCATTGGCTGCGGGAGGATCCAGCCGGGTTGCACAAGGTTGCGGCATCCATGATGATGGAGGTAGGTGTGAAAGGCGGATCGCTCGTGCGCAAGAAAGACAAGGGTTCAGCGGAGGTGGAGGCCTACCTCGCAGCGCTGCCCCCGGATGCCAGCAACGCACTTCAGACGCTCCGCAAGACCATCAGCGAAGCCGCGCCCGGCGCAGAGGAGGGCTTCAGCTATGGAGTTCCGGCCTTCAGGCTCGATGGGCGCCCGCTGGTCGCGTATAGTGCCTCCAAGAAGCACTGCAGTCTCTATCCAATGAGCGGGTCGGTGATCAGCGACCATGCGCGTGACCTCAAGCGCTTCGACACCCTGAAAGGCACAATCCACTTCTCTCCCGAGAGACCTCTGCCGGCGTCCCTGGTGAAGAAGCTGGTCAAGGCGCGGATTGCGGAGGTCCGCACGGCGAAGCACTGAATGCAGGCTGCCAGTCACCGATCTCAATCGAGGGGAGGAGAAAGAGGTTGCCGAGAGACCCGGTGACCCGCAACTGGCGCACAGGCGAGTAGTGCCTGGCGTGATGCCCAGGGGAACCAGGCGGGAGTAAGCCTGTATCGGACCTGGTGCTCCGCCCGGCCCGTCACCGGGTCGAGTTTGGTGGCGGGAAGAAGGGCAGCGGCGCTTTGTCATAGGACTTGGACATGATTGACTGCACTCTGCCAGAGCCGGCGGGGGTGCGGAATGGAAAGTACTGCCCCCGACTCGCTTGGGCAAGACTTGCAGCAAGGCCTCCAGCCGGAGCGAGGCCTTGCTCTGGCGCGCAGAGCCTGATCAGGACTCCTCGCCAATGAGCAAGGTCCGAGAATGGAGCAACTCGCCATGATCTTCAGCTATGTTGTGGCTGCCACATTCATCATCCATGGGCTTGCGCACCTCTCTGGCTTCACCACCGCTTGGACTTCCAAGAACGCAGGCTTCAAGGACGAGCCATGGCTATTCTCTCAAGGCATTACGCTGCACACTCGCACAGGGAAGGCTTTCGGCCTGCTCTGGCTCCTCGCGGCCTTCCTTCTCATTGCATCGGGCATTGGCCTGCTGCTCAGAGGACCGTGGTGGCCGACCTTTGCGCTGATCGGGAGTGTGGCCTCCTTGGTCGCGATCGTTCCTTGGTGGAAGGCCGTTGTGCCCGGGGCGAAGGTCGGTGCGGCATTCGACCTCCTGACGATCGCCGTCCTGATCTCGCCAACCAGGGAGGGCTTGCTGGCGGCCCTGGCCTGACCCGAGGGCTTCGATCCAACGCCTGAATGTCGCGGCGGTGGCTAGCTCGGGCGCGCCTTATCCGACTTGGTTCCCACCCTGCCTGCCATCGGACTGGGAATTGTCCCTCATGGTGCACACTCCGCAAGGATTTCGCGAGGCGCACGGCTTGCCGCGACTGAGGACAGGGGTCGGCCGGTGTGAGAGCTGACCCGAGGTTGGCTCTTGTAGACTGATGCCCAACCGAAGCTGGTGACGTATGCAGACCGGCCAACCTGAGCACACGCGCCTTGCAGCCGAGCCGGAACGTCGCGCGAGGCGCGGTGCACGCGTCACACAGGTCGTTGGCGCCGTCCGGCGACTTGCCGCTCCTGGCATGGATGGGCCGCCAAACCGTCCACGGGTCGCCGACCAAGCAGGGCCTGCGCTTGGCTCCGCATCGATGGTCCCCACAGAGCGAGGAGTTCATCCGCGGTTGATGGGTGAGTTCGAGGGCTTGCTCCACCGCCGTGTCGAAGAGGTTTGGGGCAGGCTGTATTGGAGGGGTACCCGGATCAGGCCTGGAGCAACGGAACGTAGGATGATGCCGAGTAGAATTCTGGAACCGTGACTGTAGCGGAGGGCGCGCCGGCACGAACCGCCGGGCCGCAACTTGGGTCGCGGCGGACAAGGTCAGGCCGCAGCGCCCGGTATTGTGGACGCGCTGAGCGCTACCCCGAGGCGGTCCGGGAAATGCGAGCGCCGATTGGAGGGAGCTGACGTGTCACCCGAACTCATCAAGGTCCTGCTCGCTGGTGCTCTGATGCTGCATGGGGTCGCCCACGGGAAGGCGTTCTTCGCGCTGATTGGAGATGCGCAGAGGGCTGGGGATCGGACGCCGCTGCCTGTCCGTTCCTGGCTGCTGCCTTCGCTTTCGCCGCGCGCGGCTGCGCTGCTGGCGAGCCCATTCTGGCTTCTCTCGACTTTGGGTTTCATCCTGTCCTCGCTGTCCTTCTGGGGGTTTCTGGTGACGGGGGACATCTGGCGTCCGCTGGCGGTCGCGGGCTCGATTGTCTCTACCCTGGGCATTGTGCTCTTCAGTGGGATCTGGCCGGGCGCACCGAACCGGAGGCTTTCCACATTGGATACCGGGATTGCACTGGTGTTGAACGGGGTGATTCTCGTGTTGCTGGTCTGGCTGCAGTGGCCACCGTATCCAGTGTACGGAAAGTGATCGCCGCGCGTAATGCGGCCGCGGCCTGCGTCGCGTTGCACCAGGCAGACAAGCGCGGGCGCGGCGGGTCTGGGAGAGCGGGGCTGACTCGGGGCCGGGATTGATCTGACAGGAGAGCTGCAAGCCGTAGGCCGGGGGAACCCCTCCTGCAACCGGCGCGCTAGACCGGGGATGAGGCTGGATCTGCAGCGGGGGAAGCGACCGCATGCTCAGGGGGTGGCGGAGTGAATGTGGAGCGCTGGCAGAGTGCTGCGGTGGTATGCGGAGTTGTGTTCTGCGCCTTCTCGGCTGCCCACTTGATCGATGAGTTCTTGTGGCGAGCGCCGATGGAGTTTCACCTCCTCGAGCCGACAACAGAGCTGCTGGCGCTTGGCGATATGCTGGCAGTAGTGGGTCTCCTGGCGCTGGCAGCACGCGGCCGGCGAGGTGGTTTCTTGGGATTGGCGATCGCCGGCGGCATCATCGTCGTTGCGGATGTGGTCAAGCACGTCCCAGAGGTGCTTGCTCGCGGCCCGTGGAGATCCCTCGCTGTTTCGGAGGCTCTTGCCCTGGGGCTGACGCTCAGTTCTCTGCTGATGCTTGTGGCTTCAATTCTCTCCCTGCGACGCGGTGGAGGCTCCTAATGGTGGCACTCTGGATTGTGGCAATCGGGGTTGCGTTGCTGGCATTTGGCGTTTGGTGGGCTGTGCTCCGGCACAAGTCGCTCCCCTGTCCCCCAGCGTTTGTCTGGCTGCTGGAGAACCGGATCATGGAGCACGTGGCCGGGAGTGCTGTCATCATCCGACGGGCGAGGATTGCCAGGGGGATGCGTGTCCTGGACGCCGGCTGCGGACCTGGCCGCATCACGATCCCGCTGGCGAAGCACCTCGGACCGGAAGGAGAGGTCGTCGCACTGGATGTGCAGCCGGCGATGCTCGACCGACTGAACGAGCGAATTGCTCAGCACAAGCTGGGCAACGTCAAGGTCGTGCTCGGCGGCCTTGGCCGTGGCATGCTCGGCAAGAACGAGTTTGACCGGGCCATCTTGATCACGGTGCTCGGTGAAGTCCCGGATCGGTCTGCCGCCCTGCGGGAAATCTATGCTGCCCTCAAGCCCGGCGGGATCCTCTCGGTAACCGAGGTGCTGCCGGACCCGCACTACCAATCGCGTGGCCGCGTGCGAAGTATGGCAAGGACTGCGGGATTCGAGGTCGAGGAAGCCTTTGTAGGCTGGCGATCCTACACCCTGAATCTCATTCGACCTCAAGCCTCTCTGGGATGAGGTCCATCGACCGTGAGCAATCGGCGATGCGTAGTTCTCGGCCCGCTTCCGGTAGTGCGGCGCCGGCCAAGGCGATTCTGATGGCTCGGCGGCTGGCCGGCTAAGCAAGAATCCCGGAGGGCAGGGCAGTGGCGATCCGGATTCTCAACTGCGCGCCCATGCATCCGTGGTTTCCTCGGTGGCGGTTGGGAGCTCCCTGCCTGCTTGTCGACACGGACCCAGGGCCGGTTCTGGTGGACACCGGGCTCGGCCTGCATGACTTCATCCGCCCTTCGCCGAGGGTCCGATTCTTCCGGTGGGATTTCGGGATCGGCCGGGACCCCGGTTGCACGGCAGTCAAGCAGCTGGCGCGCATGGGGCTTGACCCGATTTCGGTCTAGCACATCGTGCTGACTCATCTGCATTTTGACCACGCTGGCGGCCTCCCCGATTTCCCGCACGCCAAGGTCCACGTGCATCGACGTGAGTACAAGGCCATGCACCGTCCGCGATCCCAGCTGGCGCTGGCCTACGACCGGGCTGACTTCGCTCACGGGCCATCCTGGGTCACGTATGAGCATGCTGGCGAGCTGTGGCTGGAGCTCGATGCAATCCGCCTTCCCTTCGATCCCGAGATGTATCTGATCCCTCTCTTCGGACACACTGCTGGGCACTGTGGTGTGGCGATCCGGGTCAGCGAGGGTTGGCTGTTCCAGTGCGCCGATGCACTGCCGACGAATGCGGATTTCGAGCTCACACCCGACTGGCTCAACCGACTGGTCATCGGCGCACATGTCAAGAAGCTGGAGCTTTGGGCACGGCGGCATCCGGAGGTTCGGCTGCTGGCGGGCCACATGTGGGAGGCCTTCTTCGACTCGGAAACCCCAGGCGGGCGGTCGTCTTCCTGAGTTGAGCGATGGGCGTTGCGCCCCCACCCGTCCGTTGCATCTCCCCGGACCATGCATGATGAGGTCGGGAGAATGAAGTCGGCGTTGCTACGCGACCTCGCTGAGCATGCCATGCGAGCGGCACACAGGCCGCTTCGTGTGGCCCGCGCATCCCTGCCATTATTCTGGTCAGGTCGAGCCCACGCTTCGCCGGGAAGTCCAGAGCTTCGGAGCCTGATTCGCTCTGGCTGTATGTCCAGTCCGAATGCGAGGGAGTTGGGAGTGAAGACAGGATGTGTCGGAGAGGCTGCGCGGCATCATGGACAGGCGTGCACCGATTGCGTTGGGAATCGGCGGGCGGATGCCTTGCCGAGCTCGCGAGGCTGCCGTCGGGTTCGCAGGCAAGTGGCGGCGACCGGAGTTGCAGCCCCTTGGTGGAATGATCGAGACCCAAGGTGGAAGTCGGAGCGCTCTCTCGATCTGCGGGTCGCGCGTCGAATGGGCCTCCTTGCTGCCGAGCAAGTCGGCCAGCGATCGCAGCCTAGCCTAGCGGTGCGGCTTGGCTGGCCCGGCACCTATGGCGGGCCCATACGGCCCTTGGAGGACGGCTGCTTTGCCCGCAGCAGGTCGCGCGGGTCCGGGCACTCTCGCCAGAATATGGGCAGGGGACCATCCGCCCCGAAAGGGGTTCTTGGAGCGCCGGATCAACAAGTCGCGCCCGAGGGATTGACCTTCTCATAGAAAAGACAATATACTGGATTCGTCATGCAGCCGCTGGGCTGGCAGCGAAATGCCCGCCGGCGGTCACGGCGCCGATCGAGTTGTTGCATCAAACGGCGTTGGTGGAGGCAGGAGCCGACGATTTCCTGTTCGGTTCCGCAGGGGATGCTGCAGAGGGGGCTCGCCCGCACCTCGCGGTCCAACAGGACGCCTGGGGGGCAAGCGGCAAGAGCGAGCGGACCTTGCTCCGGGGGATGGGCTTTCGGAGTGAGACATCATGCTCGTCCCAGTCCTTGCCCGTCGCCCCGACCCTGGGCGAAGTCGGTGCTTGATGGATCCAAGGGCACAGTTCCCGCCATGGAAAGAGACGGCCAGTGTCCTTGGCGATTCTGGACATGCACGTCAGTGAAGCAGAAACCTGTATACTCGTCAGAACCCTAGAGGATGGAGAGGAGACACAATGAGTCTGTTTGGCAAGATCATGGAGAAGCTCGGGTTCAAGAAGGAGGTCATCAAGGAGGCCACCGCCGCGAAGCCTGCGAGTGCGCCGTCGCCGACCTCCACCTACAAGCCCGACATCATGCCCAAGCCGAAGCCCATGTCGCAGGTCGATGTTGTTGCCAAGCTCGATGGCATGGCCGCCAAGAATCCCCAAGAGTTGAATTGGAAGCGGTCCATCGTTGACCTCCTCAAGCTTCTGGATATTGACAGCAGCTATGAGGCGCGCAAGGAACTGGCGACCGAATTGCACTGCCCGGCCGATCTGATGGACAACTCGGCCAAGATGAACACCTGGCTGCACAAGGCCGTACTGCGCAAACTCGCCGAGAATGGCGGGAACGTTCCGAAGGAATTGCTCGACTAGCTTCTCATGCCGGCGAAGCGCTTCTTGCATGCGGCGCGGCTCCAGCCGCGCCGCATACGCATGGCCCCGGCGCCGTCCGGCAGATCGGTTGGCCTCGAAGGATCCACGAGCTCGAGAGCTTCCCGGCACGCTGCTCTCGCGCGCCGGCGCTGCGCTGCAACCGGATGTCGAGCACTTGCTGCAGGTTTCGATGACGCGCACAATGCAGGCGTGCTTCGCGGAAGTGCCATCAACAAAGGGAAGACGATGAGTCGTGGCCAGGAGGCCGCACCGCGCGTGCAGGTCTTCGTGGAAGTTGGCCGCAAGCGATCCTTCGCCGGAGTCAGCGACTGGCCGGGTTGGTCCCGCGGCGGGCGCGATGAGCCGGAAGCCTTGCAGGCAGTGCTGGCCAGTGGACCGCGCTACGCCAAGGTGGTCCAGTTGCTCGGCCTGGACTTGCGGCCGCCAGTCGACGTCGAGCAGTTCTTCGTTTCCGAGCGGGTGCGGGGCACGGCGACAACGGACTTCGGCGCGCCGGATAGCCCGCTGGCCGGCGACATGCAACCGCTGCGCCCGGAGGAACTTCGCCGCGCGGTGTGGGTCCTGACGAGCTGCTTTCGAGCCTTCGAGTTCGGCGCTGCAGGCAGGGGAGGGCAGGGAGCTACGCACCGGCCCGCGCGGAGGCGGGCGGACGTTGCCGGCAATCCTCGAGCACGTGCTGCAGGGAAACCGTGCCTACTTGCAGAAGCTGGCCTGGAGGCCGCAGCAAGCGGTCGCCCCGCCGATCCAGCAGATGCGCATGCTGGAGGCTGAGATCCTGGATGCGCTGACTGCGGCGGCTGAAGGCCGGATGCCCAGTGCTGGCCCACGCGGCGGGGGGCTGTGGACCCCCCGCTTCTTTGTGCGGCGCGTCGCCTGGCATCTGCTTGACCATGCCTGGGAGATCGAGGACCGAATGGAGTAGCCATGGGCTGTGTGGGTGTGCGTGCGGACCACGCCAGCAGCGGGGACGAGATGGCACAGGCTGGCGCAGAGCCCGGTTGGCGGAATGCGACCAAGGGAGCGCAGGGGAGCTCCGCAGGACAGGAGGCGGATCGATGACGACGAAGAGCCTGACGCTTCATCTCCTGCCGCAGCGCTTTGCCATCGCCCGCCTCGATCCGCACGATGTCGTTCCGGCTTGGGCGCAGGCGGGCGCGTTGCTGTCCCTCACCCGCACGCCGACCGAGCTCTCGATCGTATGCGAAGCGGACCTGGTTCCATCCGAGGTCCGGGCGGAGCGAGGGTATTGCGGCCTTCGAGTCCTCGGTCCGCTTGAGTTCTCGGAGATTGGAGTGCTTGCCTCGCTGGCAGCCCCGCTCGCCCGAGCTGGGATCAGCATCTTCGTGCTCTCCACCTACGATACCGACTACCTGCTCTTGCGCGAGCAGGAGCTCGATACGGCGCTCGCTTGCGTTTCGGCGGCGGGCCACCGGGTGCAGCACGTGGAGGAAGGATAGCTTCGGCACCCATCGGGAGGCGGCGACCTCCCTCCGGTACCAGGGCTACAGGCGCGTTGCCCTTGTGCCGCAGCGAAGAAAATGGTGGATGGAGGTTTCCGTCTCTGTGAAGCCTGCGTGCGGTTGTGAGTGACGGACTATTCAACGATCTCGTCGACCAGGCCTGGGCCGGGCACTTCGGTTGTTCCCCGCACGAACTGCGGCGTCCTGGGACGACCCTTGTCGCGCGCGAGCGCCTAAGCGGATCGGGCGCGGTGCACCTGGTCCACCTCCGAGCACGCGCCTTTGCTGAGATCGATCCCGGGCTGTACTCCGAGCTCAACGACCTGCTAGGGCGGATCGGCGCGACGATGAACTTGAGCGCCGAGGCAGTCCAGCAGGCCCTGCCGGCAGGGCGTGTCCTCGCCAGCCATCGGGGACTGGTCTTCCATCTCGATCCGCAGCACCTCGTCGTTCGGCAACCTGATCCCCCGGTAGGCATGCGCTCCTTGAGCGAGGCCGACCAGGGAGCGCTGTTGGCGCTATGCGCCAGCTGCGAGGCGGAGGAGGTGGACGATGCCTATGTCGAGATGAGCCACGAGATTGTCTACGGCTGCTTCGAAGGCGACCGCCTGCTGTCTGCAGGCAGTGGCTACCGGCGCAATGGTTTCCTCGACATCGGGGTGATCACAGACCCTGCCTGCCGCGGCCGGCGGCTGGCGCCCGCCATCGTGGCGGCGATATGCCTCGAGTCCGAGCGGAAAGCCCTGATCGCTCAATACCGGTGCGATGTTGGGAACTACGCCTCGAGGCATGTCGCCGAACATTCCGGCTTCACGAGGCTGTTTTCGACCGAGACGATCGAAGTTGCCCCCAGGTGAGCTCGGAGATCTGGTAGAACTGACGGCGATTGGTCGAGGGTGCCGTGCGCACGCGCGGGATGAAACCCGGTCTTGATGGCGACTGCTCCCGCGCAGCGAGGTGCCGGAATGCACTGGGAAGGATGCGGGCCGGCGGACCTGGGGAAGTCCGATCGGACAGACCCCTGGCCATGAGGTTCCCCTGGTGGTGGGCGGAAGGGATCGAAGGTGAGATCCGTAGCACCGGCCGCCGACTGAACGGGAATAGGATGGTGTTGGCGGCAGAGGTCCATCCCGGCTTTGGACCGGACGGGTGCCCGGCAAGTGCTCAGGTCTTCCCCTCCGATAGCAGCTGGAGAGGTCACGGCCTGGGTTGGCGCTGCCCAGCTTACCTTTCTCGCTGGGGCCAGAGGGCTTCCAGAGGTGGATCGGGGCCGCACGTTCGGCCGACAACTGGGCGCCGCCTGTCCCCAATCGTTGCCGAGGAGCGGCTCGAACCCCGGACAGACCGGGCAGTGGGTCATTGGTGTGGGGCTCGAGAGTAGCGCCGGCGAAGAGTCGCATGGGTTGGGGTATGGGGGGCGCGGCCCTCGATGAATATGCTCGCGCCTGCATAGGGTGCGGAGTTGCCGGAAGGAGAGTGGTCAATGACAACGATCGCAGAAAGCAACGAGGCTCTCGAGATCAACAGCCCCATGTCGTCGGGTCAGCGCGTGCTGTTCGGGCTGCTGGCGCTATTCCCCTGGCTTGCGCCCTATGAACTCATCCTGCGCATAGACTGGCAGAGCTACTTCAATCTCCCGTTCCTGTTGGTCGCTGTGATTTCGGCGGGCGCGATCGCCCTGAGCGCTATCCTGATGTGGGCCGCGATCGCCGGGTTGAGCTCCAGCATCCGGATCGACCGGGCTCACGGCGAGATCTCCTACTCGGCCAGTGCGCCCATTCTGCCGCTTCGCACGTCGAGCTTCCCGATCATCTCCGTCGAGCGGATGCAGATTGCCGTCACGGATTGGAGTGATGGTGCGCCAAGCTACGCACTGGAGTTCCTGCTGGCGGGCGGACGGTCGATCCGCACGGGATCGAGTTGGTCGCGTCCGGAGATGGAGGACCTCTTGGAACGCGTTGCCACCTTCCTGACGAAGGCTAAGTGACACAGACGGGCGGGCCTGTTGAGGAGCACGCCGATCGACTGATGTGAGGCCGAAGTGCTTATGTGGGTACCCTGAGAGCGCCCCGGCATTCAAGGGGCGAAGGATGCACCTGGCGAAGGTACAACTCGAGCTCCGCCACGTGATTCCCCCAGTCAGGGGGTCAGGCTTGCCTTGTTCCCTCGATGCGGACGCGGCGAGTCCCGGAACGTGATAGCCCCCGACCCGTGGCCTGCCCCGGCTCCAGCTCCGTCCATCGGCATGGACCGCGGGAGGCGGGCGCCCCGGCGCAGGAACGCAGTGAGGGGCGGCGGCGCGTGCCGAGCGCGGCAAGCCTGGCTCCCGCGAGCGTGAGGGATCACCAAGGTGCACCCTGGCGTAGAATCAGGCGCGAGTGAGGAGGCTGGCCTGTGTTGCTGAGACCTCGCAGCAGGATCCTGTTCATCGGAGACTCCATCACCGATTGTGGCCGCCGCCGACCAGTCGGCGAGGGCGTGGGTCGCGGCGCGCTGGGTGACGGGTACGTCAGCCTGGTGCAATCGGCGTTCCTCGCCGGCTATCGCGGACTACGATCTGAAGGTCCTGAACATGGGGGTGTCCGGCGACACCGTGCGCGATCTGCAGGCTCGGTGGGAGTCCGATGTCGTGATCTTTGCGGCCGGATTGGCTCGCCGTCTTCATCGGGATCAATGATGTCTGGCAACGGTTCTCGCTCGACGATGCGTCGCAGGCGAGGATTGGGCTGGACGAGTACTCCGCCACGCTTGGCGGGCTGCTTGCCAGGACCCTACCCGGATTGGCCGGGCTGATGCTGATGACGCCATACTACCTGCAGCCGGATCCGTCCGATCCGATGCGCCAGGCCATGGATCACTTCGGTGCTGCCGTGCATCGGCTGGCAGCACAGCATGGTGCGGTCGCAGTGGACACGCAGGCCGCCTTTGATCGGGTGATGGCCTGGGTGCGCCCGACCGACCTGGCGGATGACCGGGTCCACGTGGCGCAGGCCGGGCACATGGTCCTGGCGCAGGCGGTGCTCGCCGGTCTGCAGTTTGACGGGTCGCGAAGGCCCCCAGAACCCGAGGCAGCCGACCAGCGATGATTGACCAGCTTGCCCGCGCAGGTGACATGGGATGGACCGAAGGGGAAGGCGCCATTTCGTCGCGCCCCCACGGGCGCGCATCACGTGATTGGAATGGATGAGAAGAATCCTATCTGTCGCCGACTCGATCGCTGTCCGCTCGGCAACGTTGGCCGATGCGCAGATGCTGGCTGAGCTGGGGGCGCAGGCATTTGCCCACACCTTCGGACCGGACAACACCCCCGAGGATATGGCTGCCTACCTCAAGCAGGCCTTCGGCCCGCAGATCCAGGCTGCGGAGCTGGCAGAGCCGGGGAGTCTGTTTCTCGTGGCCGAGGTCGGCGGTGAGGCGGTCGGCTATGCCCGCCTGCGAGATGGGCCGGCGCCGGACCCGGTCCATGGCGCGAGTCCCATTGAGATCGTGCGCTTCTATGCGCGCCCGGACTGGATCGGGCGCGGCGTGGGAGCGGCCTTGATGCGAGCTTGCTTGGCGCAGGCTCGCCAGCGAGGGAAGCTCACGCTATGGCTCGATGTCTGGGAACGGAATCCGAGCGCCCGAGCCTTCTACGTGAGGTGGGGCTTCCGCGAGGTCGGCACCCAGCCCTTCCGGTTGGGCTCAGACGTGCAAACCGATGTCCTGATGGAGCGGCCGGTCTAGCGGGACGAGGCGGCAGGAAACCACCAGGCAGAGCTGGCAGACGGCGCACAGGGTGAGCCAATGGGTTTCTGCTCCTCCCTTGCGGGTACGCTTGGCCCGCCCGGGGTGTCAGCTTGACCCGGGCGTTGCCGAACTCGAGGGATAGCGTGAAGGTGTCGGGCTCGCCTCACGCGACGCAGCCGGCATGCCCGCTCAAGGTGCCAGGGAAGCTGCGCGACCCGAGAGAATCGGTACACTTGGGGCGAGGCCGTGGATCAGCTCGCTCCCGGTGATAGGCCGGCGAGATAGATCTGAGTGGAGGTTGGAGCATGCAGCGTTTCGGGACAGTGGAGAGAGTGTTGGTGGATGCCGCGTGGCCGGCGGCCGGTTGGCTGAAGGAAACCGTCTTGCTCGCGGGGGGGGTCGGCCTGCTGGCGCTCTCGGCCCAACTCCAAGTTTGGCTGCCGTTCTCGCCGGTCCCGGTCACGGGACAGACTCTCGTCGTGCTGCTGTTGGGAGCGGCGCTTGGCAGCCGTCGAGGTCCTGCAGTCGTGCTCAGCTACCTGGTCCTGGGGCTCCTGGGCGCGCCGGTGTTTGCCGCTGCTACGGCCGGACCGGTGCGATGGGTCGGTCCGACCGGCGGTTACCTGGCGGGCTTCGTGGTCGCCGCCGGTGTAGTGGGCTGGCTGAGCGAGCGCGGCTGGGACCGCCGGGCAGGTACTGCCGCCGCCGGAATGGTGATCGGCAATCTGTGCATCTACGCGCTCGGCGCGCTGTGGTTGGCGCGTTTCGTGGGCGGCGCGTCCGCCGTCCAGGCCGGGATCGCGCCTTTCGTGCTTGGGGATCTGCTCAAGATTGGGCTGGCGGCGCTGCTGCTCCCGGCGACGTGGCGGGTGGTAGGACGCCGCGAGTGGTGCGATGCATGGCTGAAAGCCATGAACCCGGAGTCTCTTAGCACCATAGCTGACGAGAGTCGGGCGGCTGTGGCCCAGACGTTGACCGAGACAGTGGACGCTCCGCAACGGCGACGTCCTCGATCAGGTCATGCCCCAGCGATGATCCAGGCTCGGGAGGGACTGTGAATCCGTGGCGGACCTTCTTCGATCATCATGCCCCGCGCTATCTGCAGGAGGTGTTCACGCGCAACACCGAGGCGGAGGTCCGATTCCTTCTGAATGAGCTGACGCTTCCGCCTGGTGCATGGATCCTGGACGTGGGGTGCGGGGTGGGCCGGCACGCGGTTCCCCTGGCGCAGGCGGGATTGCGCGTGGTGGGGGTCGACCTCTCCTCGGGGATGCTGCGCCAGGGGCAGGCGCGCGCTTCCGAGCTGGGGGTGAGCGTCGGCTGGGTTCAGGCCGACGCTTCGTGTTTCGGGTTTGGGGGGCAATTCCAGGCTGCCATCTGCTTGTGCGAAGGCGCTTTCGGCCTGCTCAGCTCAGCCGACAATCCGTATGCGCATGAGCTGCTGATCTTGCGCAACATCCACGCCGCGCTAGCACCAGGAGGGAAGCTGATCATGACCGTGCTCAACGGCATGGCGATGATTCGCTCAGCCACGCGCGACGCCATCGAGCGAGGCGCATTCGAACCGCTGACTCTGGTCGAGACCTCTACACTCGCCTACCAGTCGGCGGAGGGTGAGCAGACCATCCCCACCCGCGAGCGCGGCTTCGTCCCCTCGGAATTGCGCCTGATGCTCGAGGTGAGCGGCTTCGAAGTCGAGCAGATCTTCGGTGGGACGGCGGGCAACTGGGGGCGGCGTCCCGTCGACCTGGACGAGATCGAGATCATGGTCATCGCCCGGCGCGGGGGAACTGGGCGCGTGTGGCCGCAGGCGTAGGCCGAAATGGGTGCGTGGGGTCGGAGGTGCACGTAGTGAATGCAGATTGCCCGGCGTGTGGCGCAGTGGTGGCTGCAGGAATCTCGCTGTGCCCGGTGTGCAAGACCTCGCTGAACTGGACGGAGGGTGTCCCAACCGTGGAGCTCGGAGGAGGGTCGCAGCGACGGCTCGTACTCCTGGCCGTCGCCGCCTTGGTGGTCGTAGGCCTTGCTTTGTTGGTCATGCTACTGGTCCAGTGAGGGTTCCTTCCCTGCGAGAGTCGGCCTTCCCGCGAGGCATGCTTCGCAGGGCTGCAAGTGTGGACCGTTCGTGCCGCGTGCGTGCGGCTGTTCAGAATGTTCGTTGCCGGTGAGAATGCCAAGCGGACGGGGCGGCGGGGGTCGGGGGGCTCGAGGAGGAGAGGGACATGGCTGCGAGGGACAAGAAGTGGAAGAAGGGCAGAGGCACAGCTGGGAGTGATGGAGCCTGTCCTTGGACGGTGGGTAGCGAACGCCGAGTCGCCTCAGGGGAAAGTGCGCTGCACGCGTACCTTCACCAAAGTCCTCAACGGCAAGTTCGTCCAGTTGGTGGCGGAATGGCGGATCGGCAAGAGCCGCTACGAGGAAATCGCCCTGTACGGCGCGGGGGCGGACGGCCGCTTGGGGTTCTGGTCGTTCACCTCGGACGGGAAGCGTTCTGAGGGTAAGTTGGTGAAGGTGCGTGAGGTTCATCCAGAGGCGTTTGGCTTCGAGGCCAAGATGCCTGCAGGCACGGCGCGCATGATCTTCTGGCCGGCGGAAGGGGTTGGCTTTCACTGGGCCGTGGAGGCCAAGACCAAGAAAGGCTGGCGGCGGTTCACCGAGCACCACTACAAGCGGGCGTGACCTGATTTCGATGCCAGGCCTTACAGCCCATTGCCCCTGCCCACACAATGGCCAGCCTCGTCTGGTGAACGGACAGGTGCGTGGGAACGCGTCCGTGCGGCCAAGGAAGCAGCGCGGGGCGAGCCGCACGGGGCAGCCGGCCCAATGCATGCTGAGGGTGGGCGCGCCCCGGGGGCAGTACGGATGAACGAGCTTCGACGACACCGGATGCTGGACCTGGAGCGGGCGGCTGCGGAGCTCATGGCCTGTGTGTGAAGTCTCCCGCCGCAGGAGCTCCTCGCCTTGCTGCGGGACTGGTCGCCGCGTGATATCGTGGCGCACCTCATTGGGTGGAAGCGCGGCATCCTGGTCGGGTGCGCCGAGCTGCGCGAGGGGGTGGCGCCCTACTGCCCGCAGGATGGCCCGAACGACTACCGAACGCCGAATGCCGGCTTCATTCACCGCTTCTCCGCGCGCGAGCCGGAGACGCTCTTGGCCGATCTGACCACCAGCCTGGCCGCGCTGTCCAGCTTCCTCGGAACCGTGCGTGATGACGAATGGGATGCCGACAGCGGGGTGGTTCACTACCGGGGAGGCTCGACGACGGGCTCGCGCTGCGTCGAATGGTTGATGAGCGATTGCCGCAACCACTGCCAGGAGATCCTACAGGCGCGCCTGCTCCGAGCGCGAAACGGCCCTGCCTATCCCGGAGCGGCCATGGACAAGGGCGCGCCGGGTAGGGCGGTGCACCGACAAGTGCTCTTGGGCCGCGTACCCTGTCCGGCGCGAGTATTGTGAGAAGCAGCCGGAAACGGGAGGCGGACCAATCGCCCGGCCCCTTGAGGTCGCAGTCAGGGGATGTGTAGGGTGGGCACGGGCGCGTTGCCAACTGGGTTGACGCGTCGGCTGGTGCTACTGGTATTGCTGCCCGTGGTGGCAATCGCCGCACCGTTGCGGTGCATTGTTTGGTGAGTCGGATCCGTTTGCTAGGCGGGCTCGGGTCCCTCGTTTCGGCATGCTAGGGGTTCACCCGAAGGAGCATGCCGATCCAACCCTATGAGCCATTCTCCAATTCATGGACGCACGCCATCGCGCCGATGCTGCTTTTCGCCTATGTCGGATTCGGGCTCGGCGCCACCCTTGGCGTCGCCCTCTTGATCCCGGGTTGGCTCGTCTGGAGACGGGACAACTCGAATCGTCATCCGCCAGCCGGCGCCGGGCCTACCGCCAGGCGGCGGACCACCCCAATCCGCTACTGGCTAGCTCGACAGGGGTTGCCCGCCGAGCAGGCTCCATCGTCCCGTGGTGTGCCGGGTCTTCCCGTACGTTGTCATGCCGAACCGACCGGCCCGTGCCACGCTGGCCGCGCTTGCGTTTCTGGGCCGCCTGCGGGGGGGTCATGGAGGAGGACACAAGGGCTACGCTGCCGATCCGGGTTCTTGCATTCGCACTGGCATTCATGATGGGGTTCCCTGTGACGCCGATTCCCGGGGGAATCTCCGCGCTCCACCCTTCTGGGCAGATGCTCGCCTGCCGGGTCGCCAATTGCCAATCGCCGAAAGTCCATGCTCTCCCGAGCGCACGCACAGGGGGCTTGCCGTCCAGCGGATGTCAGGCTACGCTTTGCGTGTCGAGCGCCGGGCGTCCGCACTGCGATGCGCAGCAGCTCCATGTGGGGCAGGAACCTCCGCATCTGCAGGTAGGCTCCCCTGGGGAGCGGGGTAGGGGAATGGCTGAACTCAAGACGAGGCCCACGGGGTTGAGCGTGAGTGCATTCATCAAGGCGATCGAGGACGGCCGCACCCGCAAAGACTGCCAACTCCTGGCGAAGATGATGGAGGAAGTCACCGGCTCCCGGCCGAAGATGTGGGGACCGAGCATCGTCGGCTTTGGGTCCTACCACTACTGGTACGCTTCCGGGAAGGAAGCTGACTGGCCTCTCACCGGGTTCTCGCCAAGGAAGCAGAACCTGACGCTGTACATCATGTCCGGATTTGATGGCTATGAGGATCTGCTGGCCAGATTGGGAAAGCACAAGACGGGCAAAGCCTGTCTGTATGTCCGTTCGCTTGATGATATCGACCTGACGGTCCTCAAACGTCTGATCCGAGCCTCGGTGCGGCACATGGCGAAGTCTTCCAGCCGAGCCTGACTGGTTCGGCGTGGCGGGCGCTGGCCGGGTACATGATCCCGCGCAGAGCGCATCAGAAGGGAGGGCAGGATGGGTGTCCTGGCCGATCTGATCGTGGCCGAGATGGCCGACACGCAGTCGATCGTCACCTCCGACTACCCGCTGGAGACGTTCAAAGGCAGCAATGCCGACGGACTGGACCCGCTGATGCTTGCCGAACTGCACGCCTTGCTTACGGGCCAGCCGCCGCAGGAGCTGCTGACAGCCTACCGCCCGGCGGCACAGGCCTCCGAGCAAGGCCCGTGGCTAGTTCATGTGCCCCCGGAGATGGTTCGCCGCCTAGCGGATGTCGCGCCGCAGGATCATCAGGCACTCGCCGTGCGGTGGGCGGCCAGCGATCGGATGCGAGAGCACGCGACAGACGAGGAGTGGGCGGAGCGGATGCTGGAGCGCGCCGCCTTCCTTGCGCAGTCCGCTGCCTTCGAGGGGAAGGAGCTCTTCCTCGTCATCTACAACTAGTCGCGTCCGGTCCGGCGCAGGAGGCCTGGGTGTAGGCCCCGAGGCTAGACCCCTGGGGCAGGCCCGCTGCAGGGTTGGCCCTGACCGCAAAGGCTTCCTGCGGACCCACCCGGCTCGAGTTGGTACCAGCTACCCTTGGGAGGTCGAAGGGGTGAATGCCTCGCCGCCGAGGCGCGACCTGCGTCGCGGGCATGCGAAAAGAACGAGCCCCAGCAGGGTCATTCCCTGCCGAGTACGAGGGAAAGGCTGCTCATGCTACAGCGGGGGTGAAGTGAGCTGAAGATCGAGCCGCGTGAACTGTCCGAAGCTCCCAGGTCGGGACTGATGGCCTTGGTGGCGGACCCGCCTGCGGTGCGACAGACGCCGCTGTCAAGCCTGCCGTTCACCGAGATCGACGGTGACGAGTACCTGGCGGCGAGGGAGGCGATGTAGGAGGAGCATGGCTACGGCCCATCGGCGATCGAGGTCGATGGCCAGTTCGCCGGCTGGGGCGGGTTGCAGCCGGAGCAAGGTGAAGCCGATTTCGGATTGGCGCTCGCCCCGCGCGTCCGGGGCACCGGGTCTGCCATCGATGAGGTCATCGTGCGCCGCGCCTTCGCTGAGCACAACCTGGCCTCGGTGACGGTACCCCTCCCCACGACTTGCACCAGGGTCAGCGGCGTTTCTCCTTTGGCCTATGCACCCGAGGCGGAGGTGGAGATTGCCGGCGAGAGCTTCGTCCGCTATCGACGGGGCGCATCCAGCCCGACCGGCGACCCTGCCGGTCAACTCGTGAGCAGCACTCCGGGAGATCGCCATGGCCTATGACCGCAAGCTGGCAGAGCGCGTGCACGGGGCGCTCAAAGGACGAAGGGGTATCTCTGAGAAGGAGATGTTTGGCGGGATCGGGTTCATGCTGCATGGCAACATGGCTTGCGGCGTGATCGGGAAGGACCTGATCGTCCGCCTCGGCGCCGAGCGGGCGGAACTGGCGGTGGCAACGTCCCATGTCGGCCCATTCATGATGCCTGCGGGTCCGGCGAGAGGCTGGGTGCAGGTTCGTCCTGCGGGGACGAGGACCGAGGCGCAGCTGCGCGCCTGGGTGGATGAGGGACTGGCGTTCGCCAGAGGCCTCCCAGCCAAGCAGGCGCGGGAGACCGGCTCGCGCGCCCGTGGTGAGTGAGAAGGGCCGCAGGTGGCTTCGGGGTGCACCGCCACGCCGCGGAAAGCAGGAGCCCCGGGACTGCAGGGGATCGCTACGATAGAATCGTAGTGCCGGCAGGTGCGACCGACGAGGCGATCCCCGGCCGGACATTCTCCACGAGGAGACGCCGTGAGTGACGCAGAGCAACCTCCGGCCTCGGCTGAGGCCCTTCTTGACCTGGTCAGCGGCGAATGGCGAGAGCTGCAGACAACGCTGTCCCGCCTCCACCCCGGCCAGTGGATGCAGCCTGAGCTCGAAGGCGGCCGGTCTATCAAGGACATGCTGGCCCACCTGACGGCTTGGGAACGGCGCATGCTGGAATGGCTGGATGCGAGCTACCGCGGCTTGACGCCGGAACGGCCCGCTCCGGGCATGACCTGGGATGACCTCGACCGTCTGAACCAGCTCACCTTCGACGAGAACCGCGATCGACGGCTGGAGCAAGTGCAGCAAGAAGCGGAGGCGGAGCACGCTAAAGTCGTCGAAGCCATCGGCCGCATGTCGAAGGCAGATCTCTTCGACGGCGACCGGTTCGCCTGGCGGCAAGGCGACCCGATGTGGCACATGGTCGCGGCCAACACCTGGTGGCACTACCGCGAGCACCGCGAACAAGTTCACGCCTTGCTGACCGTCTGGAAGTAGCACATTGCAGTCGGCGGACCGGCGCCAAGGCTGCGCAAGGGAGATACGGGGCGATGGCGGCGTTGTCCCAGGAGCGAGGATTGGCGGCAGGCCGTGAAGGTCGGGAGGACGAGATGAAGCCTCGAAGCGTGCCGTGGAAAGCGGCGATTGGATTGCTGCTCCCAGCTCTGCTCTGTAGCTGCGTCGGCGTCATTCCACCGGAGCCGCAGTTGGCCACGGTGACGGTGACCTTCGACATGGGCGGTGGAGGCGCCGGATTCGCCGCCACGATCTACGCCCAGGAGGTCGCCACTGGAAGGACCTTCAAGAGCTTCTACCCGGCAGGCTCGCATGGACTGGTGGTGCTTCCCACTTCGCCGCCGGTCAGCTTCACGGTGGAGGCTCCTGGAACCTATGTCTTCTACGCCACCCTGATCGAGGCGCCGGATGACTACCAGTACGGCGCCACGAGTTGCCGTCCGGCAGAGCCGTGTCCGCGCTCGGTGCTGAAAGCCGTCGAAGTTGAGCCGGGCGGAACATACTCGATCACCATTGCCGATCGCGCCGCGCCGATTCCGACGCAGAACGCGCCGGTGACCGTCCCCTGGGAGTGATCAGTGATCGGCGAGCCAGCCGGCGGAGCGGCTCCTACCGTGCGCAATCGTCGTTCGCACGAGGATCGCCGGCTTGGGCCGCCCAGGCAGCGCTTGGGGGGAGAGCCGCTCCTTCCGGCCGGGTCCGAGGGTGGCGAGATTCTTCGCTGATGGGCTGCTCCAGTGCGTTGGGCGCAGGCTCCGGACACGTGCCTCCGGGAGCGGAGGGCCAGGGATGAGTGCGATCGAGCGGATTGCCTACTACCAGGGACGCAGAGATGAGGTTCCGAATCAGGAACTGGCGCGTGCCCTGGCGCGCACGCTAGACCGCGACGGGATTGCAGAAATCGCCGCCAACCTACGGCACGCTACGCCGGCCGTGCAGAGCGACTGTGTGAAGGTGCTCTATGAAATCGGCTACCTCAGGCCGGACCTGATCGCACCCTATGTGTCCGACTTCCTGCGTCTGCTGGCAGCGAGGAACAACCGGATGGTGTGGGGCGGCATGATTGCGCTGGCGACGATCAGTACGCTCCGGCCAGCGGAAATCTGGGACCAGATCGACGCGGTGCTGGCGGCAATTGCGGGCGGAACGCTGATCACCGTGGTGTGGGGAATGAGAGCATTGGCGGGCGTGGCGAGCGCTCTGCCGGTTTCTCGCCCTCGGATTCTCCCAATCCTGGCAGCACAACTTGAGACCTGCAACCCGCGGGATCTTCCCACGCATGCCGAGAGCCTCCTTCCGGCAGTGGATGGGGCGAACCGGGGCACGTTTGTAGCCATCCTCGCAGGCAGAACCCCCGAGCTCACGCAGGCGCAGGCGGCCCGCCTGCGCCTGGTGCTCCGCAGACTGGACAAAGGCGAATGACGCTGAATGGGCTTGGCGCCGTCTGTCTCGCCCCCTTGGAGCGCACGATGGACCTACGACGGCGAGCACGCGCCGGTCAAGGACAGGCTGCAAGCGCAAGTCCCCCCAGACCCTTGCCGACCCAGAGCGATTGCCCCGATCTCTCCCGGGACGTGGATCGGCGCGGGAGGCCCGGCACTGGCCGCAGGCTAGACAAGGAAGTCTCTCTCTTGTCAGGAGGCCGCATTTGAGCGCGCGAATGCTGGTGTTCCTTGCGGGTACTGTCCTGCTGGCGTATGCCTCTCGCGCATCGTTTTCCCGGCCGCGCACCTACGGCTTCTTCCGATTCTGGGCCTTCACATGCCTGCTGGGCCTGGTCTTGCTCAACCTGGATGCCTGGTTCTACCGGCCGGCAGCACCGACCCAGCTGATCTCCTGGATCCTGCTTGCCGGCTCCGTGGCGCTCG
This sequence comes from uncultured Chloroflexia bacterium, assembly GCA_963789825.1. Classification (GTDB taxonomy): domain Bacteria; phylum Chloroflexota; class Anaerolineae; order Anaerolineales; family E44-bin32; genus PFL42. Next base: position 437,142 of record CAWBME010000007.1, on the reverse strand, counting down.
CCCTACAGGGGTTTCTGCTGCTACGCAAGCGAGGCCGCCCGAGTGGATCGATCGAGGCGACGACTCTCCTGGTCTCGAGCGGCGTGTACCGCCGCATTCGACATCCGTTGTATGCCTCGCTGCTGTACTTCGCCTGGGGGGTCGTGCTCAAGCATCCGTCCGCTCAAAATGCGCTCCTGGGCGCCGCCGTTTCCGTCTTTCTGTACCTGACGGCGCGGGCCGAAGAGCAGGATAGCCGGGTGAAGTTCGGTGCGGCCTACGAGGCTTACACGGCGCAAACGAAGATGTTCATCCCCTTCCTCCTCTAGGAGCTTGCGCAAAGACGTGTAGACCTCACCCCCTGACCCCCTCTCCGAGGACGGCGCACGGGTACGCCATGAACCGTGGCGAGGAGGGGGAACAAGATCTTGGGGGGTGGGGGGAGCCAAGCTCCCCCCACCCCCCAGGAATGTCGACCCCTTCCCCTGCGGAACTCGTGTGAGTCGCGGATGTCGGCTCATGCAGAGGGAGGGGCTAGGGGAGAGGGTTGGACGATCACACGGTGTTTCTTTGCCGCCAGCTAGGCACAGGGCCGGGCGATATTCGGGCAAGCGAAGTCCGATATACTTTCTCCCCGTTGCCCGAGCGCACGTCAGGTGCGGGATCGGTGCGGTTGCCGGCGGACGTCCTGGGTAGGCGCCCCAAGGTCGAGAGGTCAAGGCGACGGGCAGAGCGCTTCTCCTGCAGCTGGTGGCGAGGGCGATCGGGGTCGCAGGCTTTGGCGTGCAGAGATTCTGCCGGCACCAGGCGGCACGTCCGCGCCAGCGCCGAGCTGAGGCTGGGCTCCTTTCAAACGGGCGAGTCGACCCATGGCCTACGGATCGCCTTCGACATGCCGGCTGCGGTCCCCACGGTTTGGACGGTTGCCCCTCGACGGGCTCCGGTCCTTCCATGTACCCCTCAGCAGGTGCGGACGATTGGGTCCAGCGCGTGCATTGCGGGGACGTTGGGCCGGACCCCGTGGAGATCGCCTGCTCGGGGACAATCCCGCTCTCGTGGGCCATGCTCGCAGGAATCGTGGCCGAGTTCAGGTCGCAGGTGGAGGCGACATGGGTTTCGAGGGGTTCCAGTAGCTGGCAGAGAGGCTGGCTGACCGTGCGGCAGTGAGCTTGCCGGTGCTGGCGAATCGGAGAGGGCGACCCGGCGGCGTGCCGCGGGTCGGTCAGGGACCGTGCGGCAACGGGAAGGGAGTGACGGTGGAGCAGATTCCGGCGGGTGTGGATATCGGACACGTGCACTTGAAGGTCGCCGACCTTGAGCGCGCCATCGGCTTCTACCACGGCGTGCTGGGCTTTGACCTGGTGATGCGGATGGGAGACGCGGCTGCTTTCCTGAGCGCCGGCGGCTACCATCACCACATCGGGCTGAACACGTGGGAAAGCCTGGACGGGGCGCCGCCGCCCAGGGGATCGACCGGCCTGTACCACTTTGCCATTCGCTACCCAGAGCGCGGCGCACTGGGTCAGGCATTGCGCCGCTTGATCGAGGCCGGCATCGCGCTGGAAGGCGCCAGCGATCACGGCGTGTCTGAAGCGCTGTATCTGCGCGACCCCGATGGCAATGGCCTCGAGCTCTACTGGGACCGGCCTCGCCAGCACTGGCCGGAAGGCGATGATGGCCGTCTGAGCATGTACACCGCCCCGCTCGATCTGCAGGGCTTGTTGGCCGCGGCGGGCGCCGCAGCGGGCTGACCCTGGAGGAGGGCGGGCCGGCGGACTCCCGCTCCTGACCACCGATCACTGCAGCCGGTGGCCGGCGTGGCGCTCATCCGGGAGTCCTCCACCCCGTGATACACTCCTGGCACCGTTGGCGCTTCGCACTTGGCAGGATCTGCCGGGTGGGGGGCCCGCCCGCAGAAACCGCTCGTTCCCACAGAGGAAACGCACGCATGGAGACCAAACTGTACGTCGGCAATCTGCCCTACACTGCCCGCGAGAGTGATCTGCAGGAGATGTTCGCCAAGGCCGGCACGGTCAAGTCCGTGAGCTTGATCACGGACCGCGACACCGGACGCTCGAAGGGGTTCGGTTTCGTCGAGATGGAGTCGCAGGCAGAGGCTCAGAAGGCCATCACGATGTTCAGCGGAACCCAGCTGGACGGGAGAGCGCTGACGGTCAACTTCGCTCGGCCGCGCGAGGAGCGGTCCGGCGGGGGATACGACAATCGCGGAAGCCGGGGTTCCTCGGGACGGCCGCGCGGTCGCTACTAGAAGCGCACATTCGCCCGGTCAGGCGCCGGGACGCAGCCAATCGCGCCGACGGCCGGGCGATCGGAGGCAAGGATCACCAGGCAGGTATTCCTCCTGGGAGCGTGCTCCATCCTGCTCACCTCATGCAGCGGGTTGTGGAATGCCGCCAACCGGTCCTCCCTGGAAACGGATGTAGCGCAGGTGCTGTCGATCGACCCGGCTGCGCGGTCCATGCGGTGCGCCATGCTGGACGGAACACGCAGCGGATACTGCCTGCTCCCGGCCGACGAGAACGAAGTCGGCGCCTGGGCAGGGGCGCTGGGTTTGAGCCTCCGCACTGCATCCTTGGACGATGTGGAGTCTCTCCCACCGCTGACCTCGGAAGGGCCTGTGGGCTGCCTGGATGCAGCCAGCTTCGGACAGGTGGAAGGCCATCCGGCGTACTGGATCGGCGGCCGCCCTGAGTCACTGGCGCTGGACAGCGGCGGCCAGTTCGAGTACATGCTCCTGATCGTCGACCCGGCCGCTGCGCAAGCCTGCGTCCAGGTTTCCTACGCCTACGGCTGAGCCTCCGGCGCCCAGGTGCACGGTGACTGGGGCTCCCCGCGCTGAGCTGCCTGCCAACGCCACCTTGCGGCCTCCATCGGCGCGACCAAAGGGAAGGCCGCGATGGATGTGATCAACCTGTCAGCCAAGTTCGCTCAGTTCGACGACCTGTGGAGCCCCAAGGTCATCGCCACCCTGAATGGTCAGTTGGTGAAGGTGGCGAAACTGCGGGGGGATTTCACCTGGCACCGTCATGAGCAGCAGGACGAACTGTTCCTTGTCGTGCGCGGACGCCTGCGGATTGATCTGCGGGAACGCGCCCTTGAGCTCGGAGAAGGGGATCTGGCAGTGGTCCCGGCAGGCGTTGAGCATCGCCCGGTTGCCGCGGAGGAAGCCTGGGTCGTGTTGCTCGAGCCGGCCGGAACGCTGAACACGGGCGACGTGCGCAACGAGCGGACGGTCGATCAACTGGAGTGGATCTGACCTCTGGCCGCGGGAATTGTCTGCACGGCGCGCGTCCGGTCCTCGGGACACCGGTCATCCTGACAATGGGCGGCGATGGGCGTACACGTGGCTCCGCAATCCTCCAGGAGATGGGGCACGCTCCACCCGGCAGGCCGCGCTGAACGATCCCCATCCAGAAACCAATCGGCCGGAGAATCGACGTCTTGGCCGCGGAATTGCTGAAAGCTGCTGGAGGGGGCCTACCTTCGCCCTGCCGACAGGGAGATCGTAGCCGAGAGGTGAGGACACGATGAACCACCAGGAGAGCCACTTCGCCGGGGCGCAAGGCGCTTCGCTCTACATGCAGACGTGGCTTCCCCTGGCGCAGCCGCGCGGTCACCTGGCGATCGTGCACGGTGTCGCCGAGCACAGCGGACGCTACGCTGCCTTGGTTCAGAAGGGCGTTGCCGAGGGCTTTGGCGTGTGGGGGTTTGACCTGCGCGGGCATGGCCGCTCACCGGGGAAACCGGGGCACATCCGCTCATGGTCGGAGTACCAGCAAGACCTCGTCGCCTTCCTGCAAGTCATTGCCGAACGTGATCCAGGGGCGCCGCGCTTCGTGCTGGGGCACAGCCTGGGAGCGCTGATCGTCCTCGATTTCATCGAGGCTTCACGTCCGGAATTGGCCGGCGCGATCCTCAGCGGCACCCCGATCGAGCCGGCCGGCGTGGCGCAACCGCATCTGGTCGCCATCGCCCGGCTGCTGTCCCGCGTCTGGCCGACCTTCACCCTGAACCTCGGACTGAGCGGCGGTTCGCTGTCTCGCGATCCGGCCCAAGCCGCGGCCTACGAATCTGATCCTTTGGTGCATCGCGTGGCGACCGCGCGTTGGGGGACGGAGTGCCTGGCTGCGGTTGAACGCGGCAAGCATCACCCGCAGGCGATCCGTGTGCCGGTGCTCTTCGTTCACGGAGGCAGCGATCCGTTGAACCTGGCGAGGGGAACAGCGGCATTCTTCGAGCAGATTCCCTTCGAGGACAAGCAGCTGCGGATCTACCCTGACAGCCTGCACGAACCGCACAATGATCTCGACGCGGCGCTGGTGGCCGAAGAGATGTTTGCCTGGATGAGCGCACACCTCGGAGTGCCGACTGCGCCTTGAACGACCGACGCCGCGAAGATATCCACCGGTTGTCGCAAGCGAGTGGGAGGAAGGTGAACATGCAAGTCGCGATTACGCGGGCAGTCAGTCCATCGATCATCCACTGTGAGCTCACGCACCTCGAGCGCCAGCCGATCAACATCGACCTGGCGACCGAGCAGCACGCAGCATATGAAGCGGCCTTGACCGACTTGGGGTGTAGCGTGCGCCGGCTGGTGGTCCAGCCGGATCTTCCCGACTCGGTGTTCGTGGAAGATATGGCCGTGGTGCTGGATGAAGTGGCTCTGATCCTGCGCTCGGGGGCGCCCTCACGCCGGCCGGAGGCGGGCTCGGTGGCCGAAGCGCTCGGGGAGTACCGAGAGCTGCGCACGATGCAGGCGCCAGCGACGCTGGACGGCGGGGACGTGCTGCGGATCGACCGCGACCTGTACATCGGTGTGAGCGGCAGAAGCACGCTCGACGGGATCCGCCAGATCGAGTCGTTCGTCATGCCGTTTGGCTATCGGGTCCATCCGGTCGAGATGACCGGCTGTCTGCATCTCAAGTCGGCCGTGACCCAGGTCGGTGAGCGGATGCTGCTGGTCAATCCGGACTGGGTCGATGGAGGAGTCTTTGAGGGGATGCAGCGGATCGACGTTGCCTCCGACGAGCCCTACGCGGCGAATGCCCTGATGCTTGCCGATGCGGTGATCTACCCTGCCGCACACCGCGCCACAGGACGCCGGTTGGAGCAGAAGGGAGTGCCCCTCCGGTTGGTGGACGTCACCGAGCTGATGAAGGCTGAGGGAGCGGTGACCTGCTGCAGCCTAATCTTTCGGACCTAGCCGTGCTCGTGTGGATGACCGTCGAACGCGGCTGAATCCCCCCCGATCCGCGATGGGCATGGCGCCCTGCCGCTGGAGCACTTGCCGTGGGCGGTGCGAAGTGCGTTGCGCGAGGAAGAGGTCCCCGTGAGCGAGCCTGAGACCACGAATGCCGTTGTGCTGGCCGTGCTGGTCGCCGACCAGGAGGACAGCCTGATCTCCCGACAAGTGGCGGAGGTCGAGGTGAGCCTGGAAGGGTTCAGCGGCGACAAGCATGCGGGCTACACGCGCGGGGCTGACGGCCGCACGCCGGATTACCCTCGCGGCACCCGCATCCGGAACGACCGCCAGGTCAGCCTGGTCGGCCGCGAGGAACTCCAGCAGGTTGCCGAGCGGCTCGAGCTTGCAGAGATCCAGCCCGAGTGGCTTGGCGCGAACCTGCTGTTGGGGAGCATCCCCGGGCTGAGCGCCTTGCCGCACAACACCCGCCTACGCTTCTCGGGGGGCGTGGTTCTGGTCGTGCAGGCCGAGAACATGCCGTGCGTCGGACCGGGGCGCGTGCTCGCGGCGCAGAGCGGCCGGCCGGAGCTCGAGCGGGAGTTTCCGCGCGCCGCGCTGCACCTGCGCGGGCTGGTGGCTGTCGTCGAGCGCGGCGGGACCCTGCGTCCGGGGGAGCACCTGGCCGTGCCCCGGCGGCGCGACGGTCAGGGAGATCCCTGAAGCGCACCGCGAGCGTGGTCGGCCGGCCTGTACGTCGGCCTGCACAATCCCCATCACCGGCAGCGCCTGCCGGGAGCACACCGTCAACGCCGGAGGAATGATGGAACAACTCATCGCCCACACCCTCTCCATCCTGCGCACGACCCCTCGCCGGTGGGAAGACCTGACGGCAAGCGTGGCGCAGGATCTGCTGCGTACCCCACCCGCCCATGGGGAGTGGTCGGCGCTGGATTGCCTGGCGCACCTGCTCGACACGGAGCAACAGGTGTTCCCTGTGCGAGTCCAGGCGCTGCTGGACGGGCGGGACTTCCCGGCTTTCGATCCGGATGCGCAGGGCACGCTTCCGCGGGGCGCCGAGGACGCGACGGCGCTGGCAGAGCAGTTCTCGCGCGTGCGGGCTGAGAGCCTGGTCGCACTGGTCCCCCTGGCAGTGGCGGACCTGACGCGCACGGCGCGCCACGCCGAGCTGGGGCGGGTGACCCTGGCCGAACTGCTGCACGAGTGGGTGGGGCATGACCTGATGCACACGGTTCAGGCCGAACGAGCGCTGATGCAGCCCTTCATCCATGGCAGTGGGCCGTGGAAGGTGTACTTCGCCGACCATGTAGTGGTCTCGCGCTGACCTGCGCTCGCCTCCTCGGGGGCAGAGGGTGAGAGGGCGAGCGTATCGATCGGCAAGGGCGCCGGCGTTCCCGGACTCGAAGAGAGGACCAGCCTTGACACGTCTGGTGGCGATCTACCTCTACAACGACATGGAAGTGCTGGACTTCGCCGGCCCGTTCGAGGTGTTCACGACGGCGAGCCGGCTTCATCTGCGCGACCATCCCGGTACCCCTCCCCTGTTTGACGTGGTGACCGTCAGTCATGATCTCAGCCCAGTCACGGCGCGCGGCGGACTGACGGTGGTCCCGGGCAGAACGACCCCCGAGAACTTGCCGGTCGATGTCCTGATCATCCCGGGCGGCGCAGTTACCGCCGAGCTGGAGCGCCATGAGACCAGTGCCTGGCTCAAGCGTGTGGCTGAGCGCTGCGAGATCGTCGCCTCAGTGTGTACCGGTGCATTCCTGCTGGCCAGGGCGGATGTGTTGCGCGCCTCTCCCGCTACGACCCACTGGGAAGACGTGGCAGACCTGCAGACAATGTTCCCGGACCTCGACGTCCAGTCCGATGTACGCTGGATCGACAACGGCAAGGTGGTCACCTCGGCAGGAATCTCGGCAGGTATCGACATGAGCCTGCACCTCGTCAGCCGTCTAGCGGGGATCGATCTGGCGCGCCGTACTGCCCGTCAGATGGATTTCGATTGGAATCGCCAGGCCCCGCCCGCGGAGATGTGAGTGGAAGCGAGGATGGAGCGCAGGATGTGGCCGAACGCCGGCGGCCCTCCGGCGCAGTCTCCCCTCGGCGGCTGCAGGCGTGGACTGCGCCCAGCGTGGCCCCAACATTGGGTCTCTTTGGCGGCCTGCAGCATCGCCAGCCTGTGTTGCGCGGCATGCGGCGTCGCCTTCGAGTCCCGCGCGGCGGATGCGACCGTTGCGCCTCCGCCGCAAACACCACCGGCCTCGCAGGAGTCGCCTGGCGTGCTCCCGAGCCTGCCCCCGGCCACCCGTTCTCTCCCCACTGGAACCTCCGCCTTCCCGCGCCCAAGCTCGCTCACTCCAGCCCTCAGCGTGACCCCGTCGCCGCCTGAGCCTGCGCTGGGGACGCGGGGCAGCCGGGTAGCCGACGGCATGACGCTGGTCTTCGTGCCGTCCGGAGAATTCGAGATGGGTTCGTCGGTGACGGCCATTGCAGCGGCTCGCGCGCTGTGCAGCGAGCACTACACCGAAGCGGACATTGCCCGGGCCGTCTGCACGCGGGCGGCCTTCGCCGACGAGGCGCCGGAGCATCGCGCCTCGCTGCTCGGTTTCTGGATCGACCTGACCGAGGTCACCAATCGCCAGTACCAGCGCTGTGTCGAGGCGGGCGCCTGCCAGCCACCTGAGGATCTCGCTTCGATGGCGGGCGAGGCGTACTTCGATGATCCTTTCTTCGAGGACTACCCGGTCATCTGGGTGCGTTGGGATCAGGCCGACGTCTACTGTCGCTGGGCCGGCGGTCGACTGCCAACCGAGGCCGAGTGGGAATACGCCGCGCGCGGTCCGCAAGGCTGGCTCTTCCCCTGGGGAGATGCCTTCGATCCCGCGCGGCTGAACTACTGCGATCGCCGCTGTCCGCTTGGGCCGAATGATCCGGCGCACGATGATGGCTACGCGGAGACCAGCCCGGTGGGCAGCTATCCTTCGGGGCGCAGCTGGTGTGGTGCCCTGGACATGGCGGGCAATGTGCGCGAATGGGTGGCTGACGGGTATGGCCCCTATGCTGCCGGCAGAGCGGACAACCCGGTCGGCGCGCCAGCCGGCGACTCGAAGATCCCGCGCGGTGGCTCATGGCTCGACCTGGCGGACAACCTGCGCAGCACCAACCGCGGGGCGAATGCCACAGACTATGCCGAGCACAAAGTGGGATTCCGCTGCGTCGTTCCAGCCGAGGCGAAGGATTCAATCTGGGCTATCGCACACGTTGCGACAGAATCCCCAGGCCCTTAGGGCCCACCGAGCCGCGCGTGCCCTCGCGACGAGTGGGGACGGACTGGTTCAGCGCCGGCGGAAGCCAAAGGCGGGCAAGCTGCGCCGAGGGGCCAGACTCAGGGCTGTTTCCTGGCCGGCAGCTCAGGCACAGGCGACGCCCCACCTGCGAGAGCGATGAGCGTGCTGACAAAGCTCAGGATCAGGCCAGGCCCGATCGACGCGGTCTGGCCCCCCGCCGCCACAGCGACGGCCTGGTTCAGGCGGATCCCGATCATGGCGATCAGGAACGCGGTGGCAGCGCTCAGGATCACGAGGGGCATGGCGTACCTTCTACCCGGGCGACCCCGGTAGGCGATGCCGGTAACCAGGAGCAAGCCCCCGATGCTGATGATGAAGATTCCATTCGGGAGGCTCAAGGCATTCAGTGTCTGTGTGGAGCTATCTGGCATGGTCAGCACGAGCCAAGGAAGGAAGGCTCCGACCAAGTAGATGGACCCGGCCAGGAAGGTAAGGCGTTGACCTCGACTCATGGATCGGCCTCGGGGTGGGACTGGAAGCATTATCGGTCAGGTTCGCTCGATGGGCAAGGGATGCGGCGCTGTCACCCCCAGAGCGAGGTTCCCGCCCAAGAACCGCTCTCAGGACGGTCTTTGGTCTCTCGCTGATCTGGATCCGAATACAATGACGTAGGCCAATGCCACGGTGGCGCAAGGCTGCGACGACTGCTGGAGGCTGAATGGATCCCAGGATCGAGGTCGCTGCGGAGTTAGCGTCCGAGTATGGTCGCCAACCCCAGGTGGAGGCTGTTGCGCTTGGGGGTTCCCTCGCCGGTCAGGCGGCCGACGATCGTTCGGACGTCGACCTCTATGTCTACCAGACCGAAGCGTTGTCCCTCGAGACCCGAGCCGCCATCGCCAAGGCCAGAGCTGAACGCGTGGAAGTCGGCAATGACTTCTGGGAGCCCGGGGATGAGTGGATTGAACGGCGAGACGGGCTGCATGTCGATGTGACCTACCGTTCTACCGGCTGGGCCGAGGATCAGCTCGACCGGGTGTTGCGTCGGCACCTGGCGTCGGTCGGCTACTCGACCTGCATCTGGCACAACCTGCGCAGCGCCCGCATCCTGATGGACCGCGGCGGCTGGTTGCACGGTGTTCAGCGGGCAGCCGGCGCGCCCTATCCGGAGGAGTTGGTGTGGGCAATCATCGCCAAGAATCACCCGATCTTGAGGGCCTCGGCCTCCGCCTACAGTTCACAATTGCGGTCGGCGCTTGCGCGCAACGACTGGGTGAGCGTGAATCACCGGGTGGCGGCCGTGCTGGCGAGCTACTTCGACATCCTGTTCGCTGTCAACCGAGTGTTGCACCCGGGAGAGAAACGCCTGCTGGAGCAGGCTAGCACGCTGTGCCTGCAGCGCCCTGCCCGGATGGTCGAGCAGGTGCATGCGTTGCTCGCCGCGGCGGCAACTGGGGCGGGCCTGCCGGCGGCGCTCGATGGGTTGGTCGATGACCTGGACCTTCTACTGCATGGAATGCGGCGCTTGGAGCACAGGCGCGAGGATTGAGAGGCTTGCGTAGAAGATGAGCTACTGCTTGCGCCCGACCGTATCCAGAACCATTGGGGAAGCACTGGAGATCGCCCCCAGGAGCCGCAGCATGAGGGTTCCGGCGGCTTGACGGAGAGTGACGGGCAAGCCACGCTGAGGAAGAAGCTCGACGTGGAGTTCCGCCCCCTCGTACCCTCGGCGCCTGCAACCCACCATTCGCTTACCTGGGGCGGCAGCAGGAACCGATGATTGGGACCATGCTGCCTTGCAGCCTCGTGGTCCAGCAGACCGATCCCGGGGTGGAAATCGCGGCGGTCGTCCAGTCGCCTCAACGCCCGGAGCCGCCAATCCGGAATCGACTGCGGTCGCCGGCTGTCTGTGTGGGGGACTGCAAGCCGGCATGCGCAGGGCGGCCAGGAAGACACCTTGACCTGGGTGACCGCTCGGTTGCAGTGGTAAAGTCTTGGACGAATGAGCGCACGCTGCCCGCATGGATGCCGGAGAGCCTGACCGCATGAACGTGGACCTGATCACGCAGCAGATCGTGGATGCGCTCGGCGAGCTCAACCAGCAGCTTCCTCCCGAGAGCCGCATGGAGACTTCGCCCGAGGCATTGCTCCTGGCGCCCGAGGGAAAGCTGGATTCGCTGGGCCTGGTGAACCTGATTCTGTTGATCGAAGAGCGTATGGCGAGCCAGCTCTCGACCGAGATCTCGCTGACCGATGACCGGACCCTGGCACAGCCCCAGGTTGCCTTCCATGATGTGGCTAGCCTGGCTCAGCACATCCTGTTGCTGGTCGACGCTGGGGTCGCCGGAGACGGAGCGGGGCAATGAACGACCTGCCCGTCGTCCATGGACTGCTGATCTCCGACTTCAACGCCCAGAATCTCGCCGGCCTGCTCGACAACAGCCCGGAGCCGCCCCGCTTTGCCATCCGACACGCTCCGTTCGGACAGGTGATGCAGGCGCTGACCGACCCGACGCTGGATTGTTGGCAGCCCCAGCCGGAAGTTCTGATTGTGTGGACCCGCCCGCAATCCGTGTTGCCTGGTTTTCAGCGGCTGCTGGAGAATGCACGGCCGGGCGCCGAGGGGCTGTCAGCCCAGGTGGATGCCTTCAGCGAGGCCGTGCGCGCCGCCAGCACCCGGGCGCGCTGGGTGCTCGTCATGACCTGGACCCTGCCGACCTACGAGCGCGGCCTGGGTCTGATCGACTGGAAGAGCGAACAAGGCCTGGCCCGCCAGCTGGCCAGTGCCAATCTGCGCCTGGTCGAGAACCTGCAGATCCTGCCGAACGTGTATGTGTTGGATGCAGCGCGCTGGATGGCATTGACCGGGGCGGAGCACGCCTACAACCCGAAGCTGTGGTATCTAGGGAAGATCGCCTTCGGCGCTCGGGTCTTCCAGCAGGCGGCGCAGGACATCCGCGCCGCGGTGCTGGCGGCGGACGGGAAGGCGCGCAAGCTGGTGCTGCTGGACCTGGACGACACCCTGTGGGGGGGGATTGTGGGCGATGTGGGCTGGGAGGGAATCCGCCTCGGTGGTCATGATGCCATCGGCGAAGCTTTCCTCGATTTCCAGTCAGGGCTGAAGGCGTTGAAGAATCGCGGGGTCCTGCTGGGGATCGTCAGCAAGAACGACGAGCAGATCGCATTGGAGGCAATCCGACGCCATCCGGAAATGGTGCTCCGGTTGGAGGACTTCGCCGCATGGCGTGTCAACTGGGATGACAAAGCCGCCAACGTCAGGGCGCTGGTGACTGAGCTGAATCTCGGTCTGCAGTCGACCGTGTTCATCGATGACAACCCGATCGAGCGCTCACGCGTGCGCCAGGCGCTCCCGGAGGTGCTGGTTCCGGAATGGCCGGAAGACACACTGTACTACCGCCGCGCCCTGCAGGCCCTGACCTGCTTCGACGCGCCTACGATCACCGAGGAGGACCTCGAGCGGACCCGCCTGTACGTGACCGAGCGTCAGCGGGCAGCGGCGCGGGAGGAGTCCCAGACCTTCGACGAGTGGCTGCGCTCCTTGGAAACGCGCGTGATCGTCGAGCCCCTCTCGGCGGTTAACCTGCCCCGGACCGCTCAACTGCTGAACAAGACCAACCAGATGAACCTGGCTACTCGCCGCCTGACCGAGGCGGAGCTACTGGCCTGGGCGTCCGAGCAGGGGCGCGGGGTGTGGACCTTCCGGGTGCAAGATCGTTTCGGTGATTCGGGGCTGACCGGCATCGCCAGCCTGCAGCGGGAAGGGGAGTCGGCGCGCATCGTGGACTTCGTTCTGTCGTGCCGGGTGATGGGGCGCCGCGTGGAGGAGACGATCCTCAGCTACCTGGCGCAGGCGGCACGCGAGCTGGGCGCCCGCCAGCTGGACGCCACCTACTTGCCCACTTCCAAGAACGGAGTGTGCCTGACCTTCTGGAAGGAACGCTCGGGGTTTGAGCAGTTGCCGGACGGCGAAGCCTTTCGGCGCTCACTGGATCTGCCGTATGCGACGCCTGCGGGGGTTGAGCTCGTCCGTGGGTAGCCGATCGGCCTTTGATGCGCGCCTCGACGCGTTGGCGCCGGATCCGGCCCCCCACCGCCCAGGTGGGGCGCGCCCGGCTGGGTGGCTCCAACGGCGCAAGACCGCGCACCATCGGCAAGGCTGGCCGTCAAGCTGTGGAGCGGGTTGAAGGACCGAAGACATCCCATGCCCATCCTGACTTCCTCGGAACAGATCCGCACTCAGCTTGCAGCGGCCTTTGGCGAGATCGAATTCGCTCCGCTGATCGTCCACAGCGATCTGGTCCGGATCGGGTTCGTCCCGAAGGGGCGCAGCATCGAGCAACAGCTGGCCGACTGGTTGGCCATGCTCCTGGATGTCTGCGAGGGGCGGACGCTGCTCTTCCCGACGTTCAACTACGACTATGCGACCACGGGCTGCTACCGCCCGGAGTCGGACCCGGGCCAGGTGGGGGCATTGAATGAGTACGTGCGCCAGCAGGTCCCGGATCAGCGCACGCTCACGCCGATCTTCAACTTCGCCGTCCTGAACGGGGCGGGGTTTCCCCTCGAGCCATCAGCCAACGCGTTTGACGATGCCTCCGCCTTTGGCCAGGTGCGGCAAGCAGGCGGCGGCGTGGTCTTCCTGGGGGCGGGGCCGGACGCCAACACCTTCATCCACCACGTCGAGGAGGCAGCCGGGGTTCCCTACCGCTACCTCAAGTCCTTTCCGGGGAGGATCGAAACGGGAAGCGTGCAGCAACGCGTTACGCTGCTCTACCGCGTGCGACCGGTGGCAGCAGGCAGCGTCGAATACGACTGGCAACGGCTGGCCACTGACCTGCGTTCGCGACAGGTGCTGCGGGGATTTCCGCTGGGGAACGCCCGGCTCGAGGTCTACCGGGCACAGGAACTGTATTCCTACTGGCTCGAACGATTGGAGGGCGACGAGCACTTCCTGCTGACCGAGGACTCACGCCGTGCAGTGAACGATCTATACGCAGCGCACGGGAAGCCGCTCACGTGCCTGTCCGTCGAAGGGGATTGTCGGACGGATATCTGAGAACAAGCCGGGGCGCGCGGAAGCGCCCGGTGTTCGGCCTGCTCACCGCTCGCCCGGATAGCGGAGTCCCCACTGGCTGCGCACAGCGTCCATGGCCTGCATCACCTCGAGTGACTCGTCCAGCCGCATGTGGTCGCTCTCAAGGTTCCCCTCGCGCAGGCAGCGCATCACCTCGACGGCCTGATAGTGCAGTCCATTCCCGCGGATCGGGTGCTCGAGCACTTTCTCCTTGCGGCCCTCAAGCGACAGGGTCATGCGGTCCGGGGCGTGCATTGGGGGATGGATGCGCAAGTATCCCCGCGTCCCCAGGATTGTGGCCTCATCCGGTGTCGTAACTTGCATGGACGCGGACAGCATGGCCAACTTGCCGCCTTCATACCCGAACAGAATCCCTGCCTGCTCATCCACGCCAGTCGTTCCCATGGACGCCATGCAGGCGATGCGATTCGGGGGTCCAAAGACCAGCGAGGCGAGCGATACCGGGTACACGCCCAGATCGAGCAGCGCCCCGCCGCCGAGTTCGGGCGCGAACAATCGGTGTGCCGGGTCGAAGTGGAACCGCTTGCCGAAGTCAGCCGCCAGCATGCGCACATCCCCCAGGACGCCTTCCTGAAGCAGGCGGCGCAGCTCCCCGATCGCGGGCAGGAAGCGCGTCCACATCGCCTCCATCAGGAAAAGACCCCGCTGGCGCGCCAGGTCAATCAACGACTGGGCCTCGCCCGCGTTCAGCGTGAACGGCTTCTCACACAGCACCGCCTTGCCGGCTTGAAGGCACAGGGCGCTGTTCGCCTGGTGCTCGGTATGCGGAGTGGCGATGTAGGCGACGTCGACCTGCGCATCCTCGGCCAACGCGGCATAGCTGGCGTGGCGGCGGGGGATGGCGAATCGATTTCCAAAGGCCTCGGCCGACTCCTTTGAGCGTGAGCCGACGGCGACCAGCTCGGCGTCGGAGGCGTGGCTCAAGTCCTCGGCGAAGCTGGCTGCGATCTTGCCGGTGCCTACGATCCCCCAGCGGATCTTTGGCTTGCCCATCGAATCCCGTCTCCTTAATCCCGCGCGCACGCGCCTGAGTCAGCGTCCCGTTGACACGCGGCCTGGCCAGTTGAGCGCAAACCGAGCCGGCAGCACTGGGGGCGCGGTGTGAGCGCCGCGTGCTGCGTGCCGCTTCACTCCTGCCCGTTGGTTGGGCTCTTCCATCCAGCCAGCGTATGGAAGGTGAGCAGCCAGAGCCAGTAGAGGAACAAGGCCGCCGCCTCGAGCCAGTAGATCCTGCGGCTAGCCTCACCCCCGGCCGGGTGCAGCTCTGGCCGGGCGTTGATCGAGCAGAGGCCAAGGATCGCCAGGGCGCCGCTCAGCAGGATGGCGGCAATCAGTCCACGGTTGCGTTCTGGTGCCGTGAAGGCGGTGAAGAAGAAGGCCGACCAGCCGAAGGCAAGGATCGCGATCAGGGTGTCCTGGTAGGCCAACGACGGCAAGTCATAGTAGATGTACAGGCCAGGGATCTTGACCTGCCCCAGGTGGGCCAGAGCCACACTGAGGAAGTAGACCGAGCCTGCCAGCAGAGAGATCTTCAGAATGCGCGTGTATCGTGACATCTGCGATTGCTCGTTCCTGCCCCATTCTAGCGTCGCCTCGGGAGAGCGCAACTCCGCCCCAGCCGGCGAGGCAAGACAATGCCCGGGCTGCTGCGTTTGCCCTTGCTGGGGGCTTGTCGCAGAATTGCAGGTGGGCCTCCGGGGGATCGGGGGGGGCGCAGGCAGCGGACAGGGAGCCGGCAGCATGCAGGCGGCGTGGATTGGGCTTGGCCTCGGCCTGGCATCGGCGATTGTCTGGGGAACCGGCGACTTCGCCGGGGGCATCGCCACACGCAGAGCCCGCCCCTTCCAAGTCGTGGCGTTGGTCTCGCTGGTTGGCTTCATGGCCTTGCTCATTGCCTCGGTCCTGAGCGGCGCCTCCGTGCCGGCGGCATCCGACTGGGGCTGGGCGATCGGGGCAGGGGTGGCCGGGGCGATCGGTGTGACTGCGCTCTACCGCGGGTTGGCCATGGGCGCGGCCGCCATCGTTGCCCCGACGGTGGCCGTGGTGGGCGCCGCCGTCCCGGTCACAGTGGGCATGCTCCTGCAGGGGTTCCCCAGCCTGGGGCAGGCGGCGGGATTCCTCTGCGGCGGCCTGGGCATTTGGCTGGTCTCCTCCTCACCCGGCATGCAGCGCGGGGAACGGCAGCGCAGTCTGGGCTTGGCGATCGGGTCGGGGGTGTGCGTGGGTGGCTTCCTCGTCCTGATTGCGCAGGTTAATGATCCCAATGTCTTTGCCCCGCTGGCAATCGCCAAGGCGACGGGAACGCTGGTGGCGGTTCTGGCGCTGCTGTCCATGCGTGTCTCTCTTCCGTCGCCGCTTGCCCACCCGACGGCGATTCTTGCCGGGGTGCTGGATGCCGGCGGGAACGTTCTCTTCGTCCTGGCCTCTCGCTTCACCCGGCTGGATGTGGCGGCCGTGCTGTCGGCCATGGCTCCGGCGATGACTGTTGTGCTTTCGGCGGCGATCCTGGATGAAGTCGTTTCGCGCAGGCAGGTCGTTGGCGTCGGGCTGTGCCTGGCTGCGATCGGCTTGCTTGCGCTGTAGGTCCAGGCTGCGCCAGGCGAGGCGTGCCGGCCCGCACCGGAACGGGGATTGCGCGCCCGGGTGCGCGAGAGACCGGGCTGCCAGCGTCGGGAAGGACAACGCCTCCGCAAGTGGCGCCCTAGGAGGGGATCGGATGATGGCTTCGGCCTCGCTCTTCGATCGCTGGATTGCGCGCCCGCGCTGGCGTTGGCCGGGGTGGGCGATCTGCACGGTCCTGCTCTGCCTGCCGGTCGTGCTGGCTGTTGCCGAGGTCGGCTTGGCGGCGGCGGTGCGCCAGCCGGGCTTCCGCGGGCTGTTGATCGCCCCGCTTGTCATCACCTACATCTTGCTCGTGTCTCCGCTTCTGACTCGCACTGCCGACCAGGTGATTCTCGGGCTGCGGCCGTTGCTCGACCTCGATGAGCCGAGCTTCTTGGCCCTTGTTGAAGCCAATTCGCGCGTAGGCCCCGGCCGAGAGCGGCGGGTGATCGCGGGTGGGGCCTTGCTCGGCGCGCTGCAGGTCCTGGTATCGATTGGCGGATGGCCCGATTCGTGGCAGGAGGCATACTGGCTGCTGACCACCGTCGCGCTGGTACTCGCTCTTGGGCTGGGTGATCTACGAGTTGTTCGTCGGCACGCGGCTGATTGCAGCCATCCACCGCAAGATCAATCGCGTCGATCCGCTGGATCCGCATCCGTTCGACGCCGTCGGCCGGCAGAGCCTGCTGGTGTCCCTGGTCTTCATCGGCGGTATCAGCCTGAGCCTGCTGCTGATCGCTGATCAACCAGAAACGTTCCGTCGGCCGGAGTTCTGGCTGGTATACCTTCCCTTGGCGATGATCCCGGTAGCTATCTTCTTCCTGAACATGCGGCCGACCCATCGCCTGCTACGTCGCGCCAAGCGGGACGAGCTGCAGCAGGTCACCCGCCAGGTGAACGCCAGTTCCCGCCACCTCGGAGGCCTGCTGGAGCAGGGACAGCCGACGGGAAATCTGGCGGCCGAGATCGGAGCGCTCATGGCCTCCGAGCGCAGGCTCGAGTTGGCCCGGACCTGGCCTTACAACACGACCATGCTCCGAACCCTGGCGCTCTCGGTGTTCGTCCCGTTGGCGACAATCGTGGCCCGGAATGTTGCTGAGCGAATCTTCGGCTAGCGACCAGAGGGCTGAAGCTGCCTTGCGCCCGATACGCGGCACAAAGAGCGCCCGAGGCCAAGGAGGAGGTGAGCGTGATCCGAAACCAGTGGTACGTAGTGCTGGAGTTCTGATGAGATCGGCCGGCGCCCAGTCGGCGTGCGGCGCATGGGCGAGGACTTGGTCTTCTGGCGCGATTCCGGCGGAAGGCTTCACTGCTGTCAAGATCGCTGTGTCCATCGAGGTGTCCGCCTCAGCGGTGGTCAGACGATGGGTGACCATCTGCAATGCCCTTTTCACGGATTCGAGTACGACGGCAACGGGCAGGTCCAACGGATCCCCGCCAACGGCCGCACGGCGGAGGTGCCCAAAGCCTTCAAGGTCAGGGCGTATCCGATTCACGAGGCGCAGGGCTTCGTCTGGATCTGGTGGGGGGAACCGGGGAAGGAGCCGCTGGGACCACCGGAGTTCTTCCGCGATCTCGGGCCAGGCCTCAGTTACGCCAGTGCCCGCGATCCGTGGCGAGCCCACTACTCACGCGTCATCGAGAATCAATTGGATGTCGTCCACCTGCCGTTCATCCATCACAACAGCATTGGCAGGGGTGGCCGCACGGTCGTCGACGGGCCTGGTTTTGCCTGGGTAGGCCCGTCGGCGTTCGAGGTCTATCCGTCGAACCGAGTTGAGGATGGCCGGTCGCCGATCCGGCCTTCCGATTTCCAGCGTCCCCCGAACCAGGTCTTCAAGCTCGAGTTCATCTTCCCGAACTTGTGGCAGAATTACATCGATGAGCGAATGCGAATCGTCGCCGCCTTCGTCCCTGTGGGTGAGAAGAGCTCAGTTCTCTACTTGAGGTTCTATCAAAGCCTGGTGCGTTTCCCGGTTGTGCGCGGTTTGGTCAACCGGCTGGCGATGCCGTTCAACCTGTATGTCGCCCACCAGGATCGGCGCGTCGTGGAGACCCATTCGCCCGAGGCCTCCGGTTTGAGATCCGGCGAGCAATTGATCCATGGGGATCACCCAATCGTCGAGTACCGGCGACGACGGGCGGAGTTGATGCAGGAGGCTGCCGGAGAAGCCGAGGACGCCTGAAGGGATTCTGTCCGGGCCGACGGACAGAGGTCGGCCCTGCATCCAATGCCGAGGGGTCCCTGGCTGTGGAAAGCAGGCGCAGCTCCAGGAGCGGTGGCCGCGCCCGATGGGCATCGAGGGTTGACCTGGACGGTATCGAGGCAGACAGACGCCGCATCCTGATGGACGAACGCGGCGGACGGGGGCAATTCCGAAAGCGGGCTCACTGGCCGAGTGGGCCGGCGCCGTGTGGGAGCGAGAAATGGTGGATGCCAGGTCCGACCAGGACCGCGTGATCCCGATTGGCGATGAAATGCATGCCCTCGTCAGGCGGCTGTTCCCGATCTGCCGCAGTATCACCGGAAACGGCGTTCGAGAATTGCTCGCCATCCTGGCTGAGTTCCTGCCGCTGGAAATCACCGAGGTTCCTTCCGGGACCCCCGTCTTCGACTGGGTCGTGCCGCGCGAGTGGAATATCCGTCAGGCCTACCTCGAGGATCCGCAAGGCCGCCGCATCGTCGATTTCCATGCGAACAACCTGCATGTCGTCGGGTACTCCATTCCCGTGGATGCCCGCCTTTCGCTGGAAGAGCTCCAGCCGCATCTGCACTCGCTGCCGGAGCTGCCGCAAGCGATCCCG
The DNA here is from genome assembly GCA_963789825.1 of uncultured Chloroflexia bacterium. GTDB lineage: Bacteria > Chloroflexota > Anaerolineae > Anaerolineales > E44-bin32 > PFL42. Next base: position 418,133 of record CAWBME010000007.1, on the reverse strand, counting down.
TATGTCACTTCGTACTATGCCGAGCGCTGGGGCTTCTGCCTGCCGCATGTCTTGCGCACTAGCTTGCGCCCGGGCAACTATCACGTCGTGATCGACAGCGAGCTGACCGAGGGCAGCCTGACCTACGCCGAGTGTCGCATCCCGGGGACCACGCCCGAGGAGATCCTGCTCTCCACCTACATCTGCCATCCTTCGATGGCCAACAATGAGCTCTCCGGCCCGGCGGTGACTGCGTTCCTGGCGCGCTGGCTGATGGAAGCACCGCGACGATACTCCTACCGGATCGTCTTCGTCCCGGAGACGATCGGATCGATCACCTACCTGAGCCGGAACCTGGAGGCGATGCGGCGCAACACGGTGGCGGGCTTCAATATCACCTGCGTCGGCGACGAACGCGTCTACTCCTACCTGCCTTCACGCACCGGTGACCGGCTTGCCGATCGCGCCGCCTTGCACACGCTGCGCCACACGCACCCGGACTTCGTGCGTTGGACCTACCTCGATCGAGGCAGCGACGAGCGCCAGTACTGCAGCCCCGGAGTCGACCTGCCGGTGGTGAGCCTCATGCGCAGCAAGTACGGCTCGTACCCGGAGTACCACACCTCGCTCGACAATCTGGAGCTGGTCACCCCCGCCGGCCTCGCCGGCAGCTTCCAGCTCCTGCGCCAATGCCTCACGACACTCGAAGTCAACCGAATCTACCGGGTGACCACGCTGGGCGAGCCGCAGCTTGGCAGGCGTGGCCTGTATCCAACGCTCAGCACGCGCGAGAGCAAGCAGCAGGTGCAAACCATGATGGACCTGCTGGCCTACGCCGATGGGACCAACGACCTGATCGCCATTGGCGATCGGATCGGCGCGCCAGCCTGGGAGTTGCACGCGCTGGCCGAGACGCTGGGCAAAGCAGGCGTGCTCGAAGGGGTCCGGTAGATGAGCCGGTTGGGAATCCCCGGATGGCGTCGGAGAAGCGGGTGAGCGGAGAGCTGCCGTCAGGCGCCGCACGGCAGCGCTGGGCTTCATCCCGCTGGGCGCAGCTGACCCTGCAGGCCGTTCCGGTTGCTGCTGGTGGTGGTATTCGCCCTGACGGTGCTGCTGTTCTTTCCGTTCCGCTTCGTCTTTGAACTGGACCCCGACGAGGGCATCCAGCTGATGAAGGCCCTGCTGCACGCCGGGGGCAAGTCGCTGTACGGCCAAATCTACAGTGACCAACCGCCGCTGTTTACCGTGCTGCTCTCTGGGTTGGTGCACGTCTTCGGCGCCAAGGTCCTTCCGGCCCGCTTGGCGGTGCTGGCGTTCTCGCTCATGTCGCTGGTCTCGGCGGCCGAGCACCTGCGCCGGACCTGGGGCTGGACGCACGCCGCGGCCGCCGTCGTCCTCATGGTGCTGATCCCGGCCTACATCCAACTGAGCGTCTCGGTCATGGTCGGCTTGCCTGCGATCTCGCTGGCCATGTTGTCGCTGCTTTGCTTGACCGTCTGGCACGAACGAGGTCGGCCCCTGTGGCTGATCCTCGCCGCGGCGCTGCTCGCCGTCTCGACAATGGTCAAACTGTTCACGGTCGTGTTGGTCCCGGCCGTTCTGGTCGGGCTGCTGGCGATCCCTGCGGGGGAGAGCGATCCAGCCGGGCGCCGGTTCGGGGCGCTACGCTGGAAGGCCGCCGGCCTGTGGGCGGCTGTGTTTGTCGGGGTTCTCGGTGTGCTCGTACTGGGGTGGGTGGGACCGACGCACCTTGGCCAGCTTGTTGAAACCCACCTAGGCGTCCAGGGGATAGCCTACTTCGCTGGCGAAACCCTCATGCGTCACACGCGCGACCTTTGGCCGCTGTTCTTGCTGGCGGCGATCGGCGCCGGGATCTGCATCTATCGCAAGGTGTGGGTGTCGCTGTACTTCGCCGCATGGATCGTGCTGGCGGGGGCGCTGCTGGCGGTGAATACCCCGGTCTGGTACCACCAGCAGCTGCTGGTGGCGATCCCGGCCAGCGTGTTGGCCGGAGTCGGGTTGGTCGAACCCGTGCGCCTTGCCCTGCGGGGCCAGCGTGAGCGATGGGGCTTGGGCCTGCTGGCGCTGGCGGCCGCTGGACTGGCCGCGATGTACGTGATCTGGGCTGGTCCCCGCTTCCTGGGCAAGCTCAGAGCGGACATGCCCAACCTGGTGGCCGGCGCCGCCATGGACGCTCGGGAGTATGATCTGCTCACGCTGATCGAGTACTTCGACCCCGGCGGCAGCCTGCTGATCACCGACCGGCCGATGTTCGCCTTTCGCAGCCGCAGGGATCTCCCGCCCGTGATGGCCAATCTCTCTCAGAAGGTCCTGCGCAGCGGCGTGGTGACGGAAGGCCAGATCATTGAGATCATCCGCGAGAGCGAGGCGCCGGTAGTGCTGCTGGGCCGGTTTGATCTACCGGAAGTGGAAGCCTACCTGAAGCCAGGCTACGATCAGGTGTATGGCTACGTGGACCTCCGTCTTTTCGTGAAACCATAGTGCGCACGTTCTGAGTGACCCCCAGACAGCCGCGTATGCTTGAGGATCCGGGTGGGACCATGCCGCAAGGCGTAACTGACTCCGTGATCGAGCCTGCCCCGGGCGAGGGCCGGGCAAAGCCGGCAGGGCGTGAGCGGTGGCGAAGGCGAATTCCCGGCTTCGCCACGCTGGCGGTATTCGCCGCGCTGGCGCTGTATGTGCTGGCCAGCCAGAACCGCTTCGTCGGTTTCGAGCCGGGCTACGATGAGCGGCAGCCGAGGCACCATGGGTGGGTGTCGTCCCATGCGTTGGCCATCATCAGCCATGCCACGGCAGAGAACGGCTTCGTGGGCTACGCGCTGGCGTATGCCGAGCCCAACGGCACGATCCGCTATGACTATTTCGACCGCTACCCGGTGTTCTTCAGCGCGGCCATGCACCAGGCGCTGTCGATCACGGAGCGGCTATCGTCGAAGGTCTACATCGCCAAGCAGATCATGAACCTGATCTTCCTGGCGACCGTGTTCTTCGCCGCGCTGATCGTCGACAAGTTGGTGGGCAGCAAACCGGCGGCGCTGGCCGCCGCCGTGCTGGCGATGAGCAGTGAATACCTGCTGTTCTACAAGGACATGGTGCACTTCGATCAACCGGCGCTGCTGGGAATGATGATCCTCGTCTACACCCTGGCGCTGTATCGGATCGATGGCCGGCGGCGAGCGCCATACCTGGGCACCGTGCTGGCGGTCTCGATGGGCCGCGGCTACGCCTCCTTCTCTGTGCTGCTGGTGTGGTTGGTGCTTGGAAGCGGCACCGCTGCTGCGCCGGCCGCAGCTGGGCTGGCGCCTACGCCTGGCGGCGTTCCTTCGCCTCCCCGCCCTGCGGGCCTGCTTGCTGGGCTTCGGGCTGGGGGCCGTATTCCTGGCCTACAACGTTGGGATGGAATCCGCCCGGACTGGGGCGGCGCCGCTCCAGACCAGCATCCTGCAATCCGCCGAAAACCGACTCGGGTTCGACCCGGCCTTCAACCTCGAATTCGCCGATGTGGTCTCATGGGATGGCTTCCTGCAAGACCAGCTGGATCGGCTGGTGCGATGGTCGGTCCCGCTGCGCAAGCCGGGAGGCGAGACGCTCCCCAACCTGCTGATCCTGGCGGCGGCGCTTGCGGTGATCGCGCTGCAGGTTTCCCACTGGGATCGGGACCGTCAGGCGGTGGCCGTGCTGCTGCTGGTGCCCGGTTTCGTGTGGCTGATCGTCATGCGCAACATGAGTGGGCCGCATGACTACACCAGCATGTACTACCTGGGCGTGCCGCTGCTCTTCTATGCCTCGGCGTTCTCGCTGCTCAGGGTCTCCGGCCGGCCGCTGCTCGGCTGGGGTACTGTTGGCCGCGGCGCTGATCCTGTTCTTGATCGCCAATCAGCAGACGCAGGCGCTGCACCAGCACCTGGAGACCAGAAGCGACCCTGTGGGCAGGCTCTCTCAGTTCACCTGGGACATGATGGCGATCAGGGAGAGGCTTCCGCGAGACGGCAAGATCGTCGCTCTTTCCCAGGAACTGCCCAACGCGCCCTATGGGCTTGGATTCTACCTGCCTGGCCTTGTCCGCGGATCGTTGGACGAAGCCGACTTCATTATCGCCCGAGATCCGGACGCCTTGCCGGGAAACCTGACGCCGGAGAACAAGCGGTTGTTCGTGTTCCCGAGTCCATCAGAACCCTGAGAGCACTGCAAAGCCGAAGTCAGCGCCGGTGACGAGGGCTCGCAGGGCCGATCTGGCGCCTCGGGGCACATGGTGGCGTCGGGCTCAATCGGCTGGCGAGCCTTCGGTGCGCACTTGATGCGATGACCGGAGACGGGGGTCGGCGGTCCCGTCTCAACAGCCGCGTGCCAGGGGGCGATCCCTGGCCTCGGACCTCAGGGTACACTCAGCCCGGATCGTGCTGGGTCCCCTCAATGCCTCCGCGGGCCACTGCCCATCACTGCCGGCAAACCGCGGGCCCTCGCACGCCCGGACGACGCCGGTGCGCACAGGCAGACGACTCCGCTCTGAGGAGAAGCGCGTGGAATTCCGCCCGCTACAGAACTCGGACCTCCCCGACGCCGCCCGCCTGCTCGCTCGGCGACACCGCACCCACCGGACGTTCTTCCCCGAGCTGCCGGCGGATGCGGAGTCCGATGAGACCGCTGAGGCGTTGCTTTCGGCGTCGCTGGGCCGAGAGAGCTGCGTCGGCTGGGGAGCTTTCGCCGGCGACCGCCTGCAGGCCTACCTGATCGGCGAGACGGTGCTCGATCCCTGGTGGGGACGCTCCGGGTGGATCCGCGCCGGCGGAAGCGCCTGGGCGACGACAGCGAGGCTGACCGGTATCCCCGATCTCTACGCGCCGCCTGGCCGAGCGGCTGGGTTCTTCCGAGATCTTTGCGCACTTTGTCGTCGTGCCCGGCCAGTGAACCTGGGGCCCTGCGGGCTTGTGGTTCGGGCTGGCCTTCGGCATTGAGCACGTCCATGCCGTGCTGGATCTGCGCTCGCTTGCTCTTCCGGACTTCCTTGCGCCGGTCGGCGTAACCATCCGCCTGGCGACCGACGATGATCGGGTGGCGCTAGCGCAGATGTCGGATGTTGTGTGGCGTCATCAGCTCCAGGCACCGGTGTGGGCGGCCATGCTGCCGGAGAGCGCCGAAGCCAATCGCGCCGGCTGGCTGGAGTTGCTCGACGACCCGACGGTGGACGTCTGGCTGGCATTCGAGCAAGGAGAAGCCAGTCGGATCCCAGGCGTACTATCCTTCCGAGATGAGTCGGCGAACACCTGCTGGGCGACGACTCGACCTGCCATCTGGCCATCGCCGGAACCCGGCCTGACGCGCGCGGCCGCGGCATCGCCTCGGCCTTGACCCGCGCTGGGCTGGAGCATGCACGCCGGCGAGGCTTTGCGTTCTGCGAGACCGACTGGCGCAGCACCAACCTGCTATCTTCGCGCTTCTGGCCGCGCTTCGGCTTCCGCCCCGCCTTCTACCGCCTGGCGCGGCGGATCGACGAGCGCATCGCCTGGGCTAAGGGAGATCGATGAGAAGCCGGCGACCGAAGATGCCCGCCTCGTATGGCGTGGATCCGACGGCAGGCGAGGCAGGCCTGCTACCATGGTCCTGGGCCGTCGACCGGCTGCAACAGGCGCGCAACTACTGGCTGGTCACTGTCGGGCAACAGGGTCGACCGCATGCCGTTCCGGTCTGGGGGATCTGGGCCGAAGGCCAGCTGCTCTTTGGGACCAGCCGGCACTCGCGCAAGGCGCTCAACCTGCTGCGCAACGCGGCCTGCGGGGTTCATCTGGAAAGTGGGGACGAAGCGGTGATCCTCGAAGGAGCCGCCGACCCATTGGTCGATGCGGCCGCGCTGGAGCGGTTTGCCGACCGCTACCAGGTGAAGTATGATTTCCGTCCTCAAGTCGACGATGGGGAGACTCTGACCTTCTGCTTCCGGCCGTCGAAGGGCATGGGCTGGCGCGAAGCGGACTTCCCGTCGAGCGCGACTTGCTGGGAGCTGGACTGAGTCCGCCCTGGATGGCCGATCGGCTGCCCAGGCTCAGTCGGGGGATCCCCGGGAGGAATGCATGGATCGCAACGTAGTGCGTCAGACCGTCAATATCATCGCTGTTGTCGTCACGATCATCTTCAACATCCTGGCCAATGCGCTCCCACTGAATGGCTTGAACACCGGCGACATCTCCGACCGCTTCTTGGTCTACTTCGTACCGGCAGGCTACGTCTTCTCGATCTGGGGGCTGATCTACCTGGGGTTGGTGACCTTCGCCATCTTCCAAGCCCTGCCGTCGCAGCGCCAGAACCCCCGCTTGGTGCGGCTGGGCTACTGGTTCGCCGTGAGCTGCCTGGCCAACATCGGCTGGCTGATCTCGTGGCACTATGAGTACTTCGTCGCCGGCCCCTTCATCCTGGCGGCGTTGGCTATTCTGTTGATTGTCTCCTACCTGCGCCTCGAGATTGGCCGCACTCCTGTGTCGACGGCCGAGCGATGGTGCGTCCAGATTCCCTTCAGCATCTACCTGGGCTGGGCGACCGTGGCGACGATCGCCAACGTCACCTCAACGCTCTACTTCCTTGGCTGGGGCGGCTGGGGGATCGCGCCGGAGGCCTGGGCGGCGATCATGCTCGGGCGTGGCAACGGTTGTCGGCGTGCTGGTCTTCCTCACCCGGCAGGGACTTCGCCTTTGTCCTGGTCTTGATCTGGGCATTCGTTGGGATCGCCTTGAAGCATTCGTCAGTGACCCTGGTCATGGGCGCCGCCTGGCTCATGACGGCGGTGCTGGCCATGATGCTGCTCGTTGGGCTGGTGAGGGGCAAGAAAACCGCCTGACCGGCCGGCGTGCGTAACCCTGCGGTCGTCAACCCGCCGCTAGGGTGGCTCGGCTGTCGAGGGTCGCTATGAACATGCCCGGGCTGCCCGGACGCGAAGCCGCACCCGGCCATCGACCGGGCGGCCACGGGGGTAACGAGAGGGAGTGTGCCGCCGCGCGGGATGGAGTGGTCGCACCTCCTCCGAGCCCAGCGGCCCATGCATCCAAAGGCGCTTCTGCTAGCGGCTGCGTCAGGATCTGCAAGTCGTCGAGTTCGATGGCCAGCCGTCAAGGGTTGGTCGTATGAGCGCCGCGTCAGGGACACACCGAGGGATCCAAGCGGAACGCACCACTGCCGTGCAGGAACGAAGTGCAGGGGCCGCCTCGATGTGCGTTGCGTGAAGGCGTGGCGGAGGTGCACGGTGGGCGACCTACTTGCACCGGCTGGACAGCGAAGGCCGGAGGGTTGCATCGTGCGCGATGACCTGCCAAGATTCGAGTTGCCCCGCTGGGTGACGGGTGATCGCTGCCACCCTGCGGGCGCATAGAGAGGTGCTCATGTTTCTGCTCCCCGAGGACCTGCTGAAACTTGGTCTGGCTGTCCTGGCTGGAGGGCTTGATCGGGATCGAGCGTGAGTTTCGCGACAAGGCGGCCGGCTTTCGCACCCTGATCTTCATCTGCCTGGGCTCGGCGCTGTTCACGATCCTCTCGGTCCGTCTGGCGGGAGAGAACGACCCAACGCGCATCGCCGCCGGCATCGTGGCCGGGGTGGGCTTTCTCGGCGCAGGAGTGATCATGCGCGACAGCGGCCGGGTGATCGGACTGACCACCGCCGCAGCCATCTGGTTGACCGCCGCGCTGGGCATGAGCATCGGCGGCGGGGAGTATGCCCTGGCGGCGGTGGGCGTGGGGATCTCGCTGGCCGTGCTGTGGCTCTTGCCGTGGTTCGAACAGCGCATCGACAACCTGCGCGAGGAGCGGACCTATGTCTTCTCCTGCGTGGCCGATCCGGGGAAGGTGGCGGAGCTTGAGGCGATCTTCCGCAAGAGCGGGCTGCGCTTGCACGCCCACCGCCAGGAGCGAACGCGCGACCAGATCACCTGCGCCTGGGATGCTTCCGGTTCGTTGCAGGCGCATGACCGTCTGGTGTCTGCGCTCACCGCCGACGAGGCGGTTCACGAGCTTCGTTTCTAGCAGGCTGCTGAAGAACGCCGTGTCATCGTCCAGCCCTCTCCCCCAGCCCCTCCGCCCGCATGAGCCGACATCCGCGACTCACACGAGTCCCGCAGGGGAAGGGGTGGATATTCCTGGGGGGTGGGGACCCCCCCACCCCCAGATCTTGTTCCCCCTCTCCGCCACGGTTCATGGCGTACCCGTGTGCCGTCTGCGGAGAGGGGGTCAGGGGGTGAGGTCGAAAGCACGTTCATCAGCAAGGTCCCAGGGGACATTCGGGTGGCGTGCGGCACGGAGTCAGGGAGTGCCTGCCCAGTGGCAGGCTCTGCCGATCGAAGGACTGAGATTGCCTCGCATCAGCAGCCGCGAACCGTGTGATCTCGGCAAGAGGCGTTCGAGGCCCACGTTGACCGGTGCCTGGTCGTGGCGGAGGTCCCCAGGCACTTCTCGGTCGGCGGCCTCTCACCGCGCTGGCGATCGGCGATCGCCGGCGGCGGGCTTGCGGCGAGCGCGTCGGCAGCGACGATTGAGACCAGCTGGTTTTCGGCGCTGGGCCGTTCATCGCCTTGCGCTGCGGAGCCTTTCGCTGGCCGGCACACGCTCTGCCGCTTCCGGAAGTAGCCGGTGTGCGGCCGGCGTGCGCGCCCAAGGGCTCACCCGTCGAGCTACATCGGGGTTGCTGCCGTGAAGCAGGGCGAGAATGGGTGCGACGGCGGACACGCGGCATGAACGCCCTCTGCGGCTCACCGCGGTCATCGCCTCCAGGGCGATCGAGACCAAGGCCGTGCTGGACCTGGGGCGCGAGAAAGCGGAGAAGAATGGCCCGCGGAGCTGCGCCTGAACGGACGTCGCCCGGGCATGCGCTGCCCGGTCGCGTCAGGAGGGCATGGCTGCTCCTCGGACTTGGCCTGTTGGCCGGACTGGGTGCATGCCGGCCATACACCGAACCCGCAGACTTGGCGCTCCCGACGAGCACGCCGCTGGTGCAGCCTGCCTGTGACCCGAAGCTCGATCTGCTTGTGCGACGCAGCCGGGAGACCTACCGCGTGCGCGGCAACAGCCTTGATGAAATCCGGGCATCCATTGCGCCGCAGCGGTACCGCGATCCGAGCGGCCAGGCCTGGGATGCCTTCACCAGTTGGGAGATCCGCTGGTCGTACCCCTTCGTCGAGCGGATCGACGCGTGCGCCCTCGGACGGGAGCGGGTGCGGGTCGACATCCGCATGCACCTGCCGCGCTGGGATCCACCGAGCGAGGCGGATCCCGAACTGGTGGGGACCTGGAGGCGCTACATCACCGCGCTGGAAGCCCATGAGGAGGGGCATGCGCAGATCGCCCTGGCCGCGGCGTGCGAGGTCCGGCAGGAATTGCGCAGCCTCGAGCCACAGCCGGACTGCGATCGATTGGAGCTCGCCGCCGATCGGTCGACGCAGGCGGTCATCGATCGCTACCACGAACTCGAGCTGCGCTACGACCTCGACACCGACCACGGCGCGACGGATGGCGCCGTACTTCCTTGAACGCGACCTCCCCAGGCCGACCTGGTTGTGGGCGTGTCGGCTGGGATCAACCTTGGGCTTCATTCCCATGACAGACGGTGCTGCGATGCGCCGCTGTGGCGTGCGCATGTGCTGGGTGACGCTCTGTCCTAGTCGAGGCTTGCCGGCGGAACGCAGGGAGTACCCCGCAGCGAGCGCGGCGTGTTCTTTGCCGGGGGCGGCACGGATGGGCAGCAGCGAGAGCGACGGCATCCATCTTCACACGTCTCGGCAGCCTCCGCCCACAGCGGGGGAAAGGAGCTCCGAAACCCACTGGATGGGCTCAGGGGTTTGCCGTGCTGTCATCGACGCTCCTTGCGTGCTCGCAGGATTGCCCGGGCCGAGCGGAGGTGGTCTTTCGTGAGGCGGAGCCTGGGAGTGTTCCCGAAAGTCCTTGAGATCGAGCTGGATGCAGCAGGGGTCCCCTGCCATTGTGTCTGGGCGGCGCCGGCGAGGGCGGGCAGCGACGGAAGGGCGCCCCATCTCCCCCGGCGCAACCACGGGCTTGACCGGTGCTGGGGGCTCGACCTAAGATGGATTGGGCCCCGCCGGCCCAGCCGCAAGGGGAGCCTGCTCCTGAGCAAGGGATCGCCGTATCTAGATGGAGACCAGAATGGGTGGCGGCCGCGAACCGAGGAACGATCCCTCTGCTCTCTGGCGATTGCTGCGTCGTAACAACCCCCGCGCCGTACGCGCCTTCGAGTTCGGCCGCGGTCGGCGGCTCGGCTTGGTCTTGACGACCATGGGGCGCAAGACCGGGCTCCCGCGCAAGACGCCGCTCCAGTATGAGGAGCTTGACGGCGTGATCTACGTTGGCTCGGCGCGCGGGGAGCTGGCAGACTGGTATCGCAACTTGGTTGCGGAGCCTGCCGTCGTGATGCAGATTGGCTCAGACAGCTTCACAGCCCGCGCCCATCCGTTGCGCAAGCCCGACGAGATCCTGACCTTCCTGCGCCTGCGGCTGCGGCGCCATCCATGGATGATCCGCATGATGCTGCTGCTGCACGGGCTGCCGCCGTGGGCTGGCGAGCGGGATCTGCGCCGGCTGGCAGAGCGGCTGGCGGTGGTCGCCTTGCGCGATCTGCATCGCGTGTCCCCATCGGCGCCGGCCAGCCCCGCAGAATCGACCCATGCCTGAGCAGCCAGGTGAACTTGCCTTCCTGATAGGCCTCCTGTTGTACTACGCGCTGATCTATGGGCCTCACATGCGGCGCTTCAGGCGAAGCCGGGCGACTGCCGCCAGAACCCGCCCGGCGGACGCTGCGCTTGACTTCCTCACCTTCATCGCCTGGCAGGTGCTTCCTTTGCTCGTGATCTTCACCTCCCGGTTGGCGGACTATGACTACTCGCTGCCGGGCTGGGCGGTGGCGCTGGGCTCCTTGCTGTTCGCAGGATCGCTGACCTGGCTGCGCTGGGCGTATGGCAGCCTCGGGCGCAACTGGTCCCCCAAACTGGACATCCTGGAGCATCACGCGCTGGTGACCGAGGGCGCGTACGCCCGCATCCGCCACCCGATCTACGCCGGGTTCTGGCTGTGGACGATCGCTCAGCCGCTGTTGGTCCAGAACTGGATCGGGGGATGGTCGATGATGGCTGCGTTTGCTCTGCTGTACGCCGTCCGTGTGCCCCGCGAGGAGCGTATGATGCTCGAGGCCTTTGGCGACGAGTACCGCATCTACACAGAGCGCACGGGGAGGGTGTTTCCGAGATCTGAGGCGCTGAGGCGCATGCCAACTTTGGCGGCCTGGGACGACGCTCAAGCGTTGATCGATGCCGTTACGCTCTGGTGGCGATCTTGCCCGGGCGCGGTAGGCGCGGCACTTGTCGGCTCCTTTGCGCGCGGCGAGGCGCGGCCCGACTCCGACATTGACCTCGTGCTGCTCTGCCGGGATCCGCTCGCTTTCATGGAGGACACGACGTGGGTGCGGCAGTTTGGAGAGCCTGCGGCCATGCGTCGCGAGACGTGGGGCGATGTTGTCTCGTTGCGGGTGAGCTATGCGGACTTCGAGGTTGAATTTGGCCTGACCTCCCCGGCCTGGGCAAGCGATCCCGACGACCTCGGCGTGCAGCAGGTCATCCGCCAGGGCATCCGCATTCTGCACGACCAGGAGGGGACGCTCGCGGCGCGCGTTGAGCGCATCCGAACGAACCCGCCGGCCGGCTGATCTCCCCTAGCGCCGAGAGGCAACCGAGCCAGTCGGGTCCACCTTGCCCGGGGGGTGGTGGTACCGATGGTAGACCTGGTTCTCCGACCTCGATCGCAGGAGGAGCTGCCATGCTGATGGATTTCGCGGCCCGCTTCCTCGCGCATGACATTCGCCAGGTCCCGCCGACCATTCTGGATCTCCCGGCGCCGATCCTGGCCGTGGGGCTCGAACTCCGCACCAGTATCCGCGAGGTGTACCGGGATGTTCCTGTTCTGGGTGAAGCGTTCGCCCGTGCCCGAAGCGAAGCGCCGGTGCCGCACAGACGGGATCCCTGGGCGGTTGTCGCCGCCAGCAAGGGACATGACGCCGAGAGTGGTGCGTTCACCTACTTCCTTGGTGAGGTCGTGACGGAGATCGGCCCGCTGCCGGAAGGCCGGCTGGCCCTGGTCATCCCGGTTGGCACATACGCCGTCTTCCCCATCCGGCCGCGGCACAAGGCAGGCTGGCCGGTCGCCATTGCCGCCGCCAAGCGGCATGTCTATCTGCATTGGTTGCCGACATCGGACTATCTGCCCTCCGGTGAGATCGATGACTTTGAGTATCATGACGAGCGCAGCCTGCGGCGGCGCGGCCCCGAGATCGATCTGTACGTTTCCATCCGGCCGAAGCCGGAGGGATCACAGCCCGCAAGCCTGCACACTGGGTATGTCCGGCAAGCCTGAGGACAAGGGCCCCGGGTTGAGTGGGCCGCGGTCAGCGGGTTGCGTCTGGCCACGTTCCAGCGTCCGATCGTGGCCCAATGGATGAGGCAAAGCACTTGGCAGGCGATCTCGGACCGCACTTCGTCATCCGCCCGGCATCGTTCACCGACCTTGGCTTCCTACAGGAGATGCTGGTTGAGGCCGCCTACTGGCGGCCTGACAGCCCCCGGCCAAGCCTGGCGGAGGGTCTCGCGCGGCCGGACTTGGCCCACCTGCTGGCTGGCTGGGGTAGGGAGGGTGACCTGGCGTTGGTCGCGCAGACGAAGGATGGCGCACCGTCAGGCGCGGCGTGGCTGCGGTTCTGGACCCCTGAACAGCACTCGTATGGATTCATCGACGGCCAGACGCCAGAAATGGGGATCGGTGTCCGTGCGCAGGCACGCCGCAAGGGGATTGGGGCTGCGCTGATCGCCTCGTTGCTGACCGAAGCAAAGCGGCAAGGGATTCGGAGCATCAGCCTGAGCGTCGAAAGGGATAACCCGGCCGCGCGGCTGTATCGGCGGGCCGGGTTTGTTGTGCACGCCGAAGTCGACGGCTCCTGGACGATGGTGGTGGATCTGCCGCCGGAGTGAATAGCCTGTAGACTCACGGTTGCGCAGTCGAGAGGCAGGCCAAATCGACTGCGCGGATGGGCAGCGAGGACGGCGAATGGCGATGGAGTTCGAGCAGATCTGGCAGGGAAGGCTGCAGTCGAGCCTGGAGCGGGAACTGGGCACCGAGGCGGCCCGGCAGCTGATCGCAGGACTTGGGGTATCCAATTCGACCAGTGCCTCCGCATGGACGCGCCGGACTCTTGCGGAGCTCGGGACTCTCGCCGGCACACAGCAGTGCCGCTTGGTGCTGGCGGGTTGCGCCTGCCGCTATCCAGCCGAGCTCCTGGCGCCGATCCGGCAGGCCTATGCCGCCAGCGGCGACCTGGTGTGGGCGCACTGCATGCTGCAGGCGCAGTACCTCGAGTTCTTGCGCCGCGACCTTGCCCTGGAGGCCAAGGTCGTCGACATTGTCAAGGCGAACGGCTGGGGTCTGGCAGGGACGCTGAACGGCAGCACCGTCGAAGCGACCAAGATGCCCAAGAGCGGTAGCCTGTTGGAGTACCTGAGCTCCACGGATCCGGACCACCGCCGCGCACTCTATTGCCATTGTCCGCGTCTCCGCGATGCGCTCGCACTTGGCGAGCGCATGCCGCTGGACTACTGCTACTGCGGTGCCGGGTTCTATCAGGCGTTGTGGGAGGAGATCCTCGGCCGATCGGTCCGTGTGGAAGTAGTCACCAGCGTGGCGGCGGGGGATGATGACTGCCGGATCCGCATCGATCTATCGCCGCATGTGACTTGACTTCTTCAGACACCGGCTCGCCGGCAGCCCCTGCCAATGCGATGCCCGGCCATTGATTGGGAGCGAGAGATGCAGCCACCCTTGAGCGCCAACGCGCAGCGTGTGCAGGATACGCTGACGACCGCCGGGCTGACCTGCCGGGTGCAGGAACTGCCCGCCAGCACGCGCACCGCCCAGGAGGCGGCGGCCGCCATCGGGTGCGCTGTGGCGCAAATCGTCAAGTCGTTGGTGTTCCGCGGGACGATCAGCGCCTTGCCGTATCTGGTGCTGACGAGTGGGGCGAATCGCGTCAACGAGCTCCGATTAGGGTGAGTGGGTGTCCGAACCCGTGGAGAAGCCCGATGCGACCTTCGTCCGGGCGGCGACCGGCTTCCCGATCGGCGGCGTACCGCCTCTGGGCCACGATCAGCCGCTGCGCACCTTCATCGACCGGGAATTCCTGGCGTTCGATGAGATCTGGGCTGCGGCCGGGACGCCGAACGCAGTCTTTCCAATTGCCCCGGCGGACCTGATCCGAATCACCGGGGGCGAATTGGTTTCCTTGAAATAGCGCTCCTATCCCTGGCGTGCCCAAGCGCCCCCTGTCAGGTCACGGCCGAGGCGGTAGAATCCCCATTTGGCGCGCCAAGGCGCCTCACTCGGAAAGGCGGACGGAATGCGAACTCTCAAGCGGATCCTGGCGATCGTGGTGATTGCACTGTGCGTCGTGGGCATCCTGGCGGCTGCAGCCGGCATCGTCGGGGTGTGGCGCGCCAATGGCCCGATCACCGAGGCACTGGTGAAGACGGTAAGCGGGTTGGAGGCCGTCGTGGGCGGCATCGGCGACGGGCTCGAGCGCCTGACGGCGCGGCTGGACACGGCATCCGCGGCCGTCGCTCTGGTCGAGGACACCGTCACGGTCGCAGGAGATACGTTGGCTCAAAGCACTCCTGTGCTCGAGTTGCTCAACCGGATCTTTGGCGACCAGCTGCTGCCCTCGGTGAGCGCCGGGCTGGAGACAGCCCGCAGCCTGGGCGAGAGCGCGCTGGCCTTCAACAGCGCACTGGAGGCGGTCAACTCCGTGCCGCTGGTTTCGGTGCCGACGCTGCCCCCCGAGTTGACCTCTCTTGCGCAGGATCTGGTCGATCTGGAGAATCACGGTCAAGCAGGGCGCGCAAGAGATCAAGGACATGAAGGTGGCGGCGGTGGAGAGCGTCGTCACGCCGGTGACCGAGCGCACCACCAGGATGCAGTCGCGTCTCGATGGGATCTCTGCCAAGGCAACGACGGCTTCGGAGCGACTGGCCACTACGGCAGCTGGGTTGGCGCAGGTGCGAGAGCAGCTTCCACTAACCATCGATCTCGCCAGTATCGCCGCGACGTTGGTCCTGGCCTGGCTGATCCTGGCTCAGGTCAGCTTGCTGGTGCACGCCCGCGGGCACTTGCGCACGCCTGCGCCGGCGATACTCACGCCCGCCGAATCCAGCGCGCAGCCGGAAGCAGGGGGCTAAGCCCCCTGGCTGTGGGTTCGCGCCAGGCTGCGCGCTTGGCGCCGCCTGGCTGGCAGCCGTCGGAGCCGCAGTCGGCGCAGTACATGGGCTCGAGCCGATGCGGCTCGAGCCCCTTCCGGCTTCGGGCGATGAGACGTGAGGCGCTGCTAGAACAACCCGCGCATCACCAGCACGAACCCGAGCACAGCCACTGGAACGCCGAGACAAGCGCCGATCACCGTGATTGACAGCAGGACTCCCAGGATCATCAGGATTGCGCCCAACAGCACCGCCAACAGGCGGCCGGCGAGCTGGACGATCCAGGCGATGAGATCCCACATGGCAACGAACGGCCACAGGATCCACGGGGTATTGCGTCGTGATGTTGCAGACATGCGATCCTCCACGCACACTTACGAGTGTGCACCCAAACCGGTTGCGGCGTTGCACCCGCAGACCTGACGTTCGCCTGACAGACTGAGCGCGGGCCCCAGGTCGTGAGCATGGGGGCCTCGCAGGAGAGCATGCATGCCCGAGAGAATGAAGGTCCCGGTCACCGCCCATCTGTTCCTTGTGCGAGCAGGGCAGATGCTGATGCTGCGGCGTTTCCAGACCGGCTACGAGGACGGCAACTACAGCGTCGTGGCGGGGCATGTGGATTCTGGCGAGACCGTCTACCAGGCCGCCGTGCGCGAAGCCGAAGAGGAAGTGGGGGTGCGCATTCGAGAGCGCGACCTGCGTGCCGTGGGTGTGATGCAGCGCAAGTCCAACGATGAGCGCGTCGACTTCTTCCTGGCCGCGCCGGTGTGGGAAGGCGAAGTGCGCAATCAGGAGCCGGAGAAGTGCGACGACCTGATGTGGCGGGACCTGGACGACCTGCCACCCAACACGATCCCCTACATCAGGCGAGCCATCGCCAACTACCGGGAGGGCCGAACCTTCGACGTGCATGGATGGGAGGCTGCGCCCACGGAGGCTCCCGTGCGCACATCCGAGGCGAGTGCCCGCATTGTGGTTCAGCCCGCATCGCAGGACGTTCTCGACGCGTGGGTCGGCTTGAGGGCACGGCTGTGGCCCAGGGAACCGATCGAACTGCACCGGCGAGAGGCGCGAGCTTTGCTCGACGATCCGCAAAGCAACATGTGCTTCGTAGCCAGCGTCCCTGAGGCCGGGGCGATTGGGTTTCTCGAGATCAGTCTGCGCTCCTGGGCGGAGGGATGCCGCACCCAGCCCGTTGGCTACCTGGAAGGGTGGTTTGTCGTGCCGGAGTGGCGCCATCAAGGAGTGGGGACGGCGTTGGCACAGGCGGGGGAAGCCTGGGCACGTCGGCACGGCTGTCTTGAGATGGGGTCAGACACCGAGGTCGACAACGACGTCAGCTGGCTGGTCCACCGTCGGCTGGGGTACCAGGAAGTCGAGCGCTCGGTCAGCTTCTACAAGCGCCTACAGGATGCTTGAGGCCCTTCTTGACTCAGCGCCATTGCCCGCGGGCCTGCGCTTGGAGCGGCTAGACGCTAGCGGCCTCGCTCCATGGCTGGCGGAGCGGACACCGTCTCGCCGTCGACTTCCATCAGCACAGCTCGCACCACCCGGCGTTCCCGGTAGGTGTCGCTCTTCGGATCATAGCCCTGGCAGGTGACCAGGGTGACCCAGGCGCGGTCCTCGTGGCGGAAGATCGAGGAGTTGGTGGGCTTGAGCAGCGACACCTGGCGCACCTCGTAGCGGTATTGCTCCCCCCAGGCATGCACGACGATTGAGTTGCCATAGCCGAGCCGGTCCAGCCGGGCGAACGGGCCGGGCAGACCGGTGGCCAGCACGACGTGGCCGGTGATCACGCTGTTGCCGGACCAGGTCGGGAACGCCGTTCCTTCCAGATAGCCGGCGAGATCACCGAGCCATTTGACGTCCCATCCCTCAGCCTGTCGCGGGACTCCGGTGATCGTCCGTCGGATCCCGAGCGCCGGAATCTCCAACCACAGGTCGCCGAGCTGTGAGTATGCCGAGCTCGATGGCTGGTCGGGCAGCAGCGTGGCTCGTCCGGGAGCGAAGCCGGTCTCGGGCGCCTCCGATGGCGAGCGGACCACGATCGTGGTCAGTGCCGAGTCGGCGTTGTTGTCAGGATCGGCGTCGGTGGCTGCAGGGTCCAATGTCAGCGAGGCGGTGTTGGTGCCGCCGGGCGGAGTTGCGGAGCTGTTGACGGTGGTTCGGATCGTCACCACGTAGCAGGAGGTCCCGCTCGCCGGCGGGCAGGTGGCAGTGGGCGTCAGCGTTCCGAAGTCGATGGTGATCGTGTTCCCGGTGACATCCACGCTCCCCGGGGGCAGGGGGTTGGTGACCGTCACGCTGTTGATCGTCAGGAAGGATGGGACGATGTCCGTGACGACCACATCGTCGGCATCTCCCGGCCCGGTGTTCGTGACCACCAGCGTGAAGACCACGGTGTCCCCGATCGCCGCGGTCGCCGGATCGCCGGACTTGGTGACGGCGGGGTCGGTGACTACGGGTTGCGCGCCGAAGTACGAAGCGTCGTCGCTGTCCTGGCGGGGTCTCGGTGCTGTCGGCGGTGGCGGTGTTGTTCTGGGTGCCAGCCACGGCGACGAGGTTGCAGGTGTAGACCCAGGTCTCGCCCACTTCGAAGACGGCGTCGTCATCGCCCGGAGCGTCGGGCCCACGCATCAGGGTGCAGCCGGGCATGCCGTCGTCGACGCGTCAACCCGGTCAGGGTGATATTGCCGGTGTTCTGGGCGCGCACCCGGTAGTAGACCGTGTCGCCGACGTCGACGGTGATCGTTGTTGACCCAGGTGACGTCGTCGTCTGAGACTTCCTTGATCACGTTGAGCGCCGGGTCATTGCCGAAGTACGTAGCGTCGTCGGTGTCCGGCGGGGTCTCGGAGCTGTCGGCAGTGGCGGTGTTGGTGTTGGTGCCGGCCACGGCGACCAGGTTGCAGGTGTAGACCCAGGTCTCGCCCACTTCGAAGACGGCGTCGTCATCGCCCGGGTTGTCGGGTCCACGCGTCAGGGTGCAGGCCGGCATCGGTCACGCTCAACCCGGTCAGGGTGATGTTGCCCGTGTTCTGGGCGCGCACTCGGTAGTAGACCGTGTCGCCGACGTCGACCGTGATCGAGTCGCTCCACGGTCCACCTACGTTGGCCGAGACTTCCTTGACCACGTTGAGGGCCGGGTCATTGCCGAAGTACGAAGCGCCGTCGGTATCCTGCGGGGTCTCGTTGCTGTCGGCGGTGGCGGTGTTGTTGTTGGTGCCGGCCACGGCGACCAGGTTGCAGGTGTAGACCCAGGTCTCGCCCACTTCGAAGACGGCTTCGTTCGCCCGGGGCTCGGGCCCACGTACAGGCGTGCAGGCCGGATCGCGTCACGCTCATGCCGGTGAGGGTGATGTTGCCGGTGTTCTGGACGGTGACCCGGTAGTAGACCGTGTCGCCGACAGCGACGGTGATGCTGATGTCGTTCCAGGGGCCGGTGGCGTGGTCGGCGACTTCCTTGATCACGTTGAGGGCAGGGGCATTGCCGAAGTAGGAGGCGCCGTCGGTATCCTGGCGGGGTCTCATTGCTGTCGGCAGTGGCGGTGTTGGTCTTGGTGCCGGCGACGGCGATCAGGTTGCAGGTGTAGACCCAGGTCTCGCCCACTTCGAAGACGGCGTCGTCGTCGCCCGGAGCGTCGGGCCCACGCAAGAGCGTGCAGCCGGCCATGCCGTCGTCGACGGTCAGCCTGGTCAGGGTGATGTTGCCGGTGTTCTGGGCGCGGATCCGGTAGTAGACGGTGTCGCCGACGTCGACCGTGATCGTGTCACTCCACGGTCCACCGACATTGGCCGAGACTTCCTTGATCACGTTGAGCGCCGGCGCCTTGCCGAAGTCACGAAGCGCCGTCGGTGTCCGGCGGGGTCTCGGTGCTGTCGGCAGTGGCGGTGTTGGTGAAGCTGCCGGCATCCATGTCTGTCTGGGTCACCACATAGGTGGCCGGGCAGGTCATGCTGGCTGAGGGGGCGAGCGAGGCAGGCTGGGCGGGTATGCAAACGCCCACCGTTGCCTGCGGATCGGTCACCGTCACGTTGGTCAGGGTGACGTTGCCGGTGTTGTCCACCACCAGGCTGTAGGTGATCGTGCTGCCCACCGCATACGGGCCGGTGGAGCTCTCGGTCTTGGTCACGTTGAGGACCGGCAACTGTGTCGCGGTGGCCGTCTGGCTGTCCGTGTTGGAGGTCGTGCCGTCGGCCGAGGCCGAGGCCGTATTCGTCACCGAACCGGCATCCAGGTCGGCCTGCGTCACGGTGTGCGAGGCGGTGCAGGTCAGGCTCTCGCCAGGATCGAGGAAGGCGTCCAAGTTGCCGACGGTCGTCACCGCCGGGCAGCTCTCGTCGCTGGCGCGGTTGTCGGCCACGGTGACCGGCCCGGCCAGCGAGACGTTGCCGGTGTTGGTGACCAGGAAGGCGTAGCTGAGGACATCGCCTACGGAGTAGTAGGGGCTGCCGGAGGTAATGCTCTTGCCGAGTGTCAGGGCCGGAGTCTGGGTGGCGGTCGCCGTTTGGCTGGATGAGTTGGAGGTGGTTCCGCCGGCAGAGGCAGTAGCGGTGTTGGTGACGGAGCCAGCATTGAGGTCGGCCTGAAGGATGGTGTAGGAGGCGGTGCAGGTGAGGCTCTCACCCGGATCGAGGAAGGCGTCGGAGTTGCCGACGGTGGTCACCGCCGGGCAGCTCTCGTCGCTGGAGCGGTTGTCGGCGACGGTGACCGGGCCGGCCAGCGAGATGTTGCCCGAGTTCAGCACGGCATAGCCGTAGCTGATCGTGCCGCCGACCGTGGAGTAGGGATTGCCAGAAGTGATGGACTTGGTCAGGGCGAGGCGCCTGTTCTGCGTAGCCGTCGCCGTCTGGCTGGACGAGTTGGAGGTGACCGCGTTTCCGCCGGCGGCCGCGTCCCTGGCCGTGGCGGTTGCGGTGTTGGTGACGGAGCCGGCATTGAGGTCAGCTTGAGTGACAGTGTGAGACGCGGTGCAGACGACGCTCGCCCCGGGCGATAAGTACGCTGGCCCGGCAGGGCATGTGACGGAAGCCTGGTTGTCTGTGACGCTGTAGGGTGGGAAGAGGGCCACGTTTCCAGTGTTGGTCAACGTGTAGGAATAGCCGATGGTCCCCCCGACGACAGAGTAGGGGTTCCCCGAAGTGATGGTCTTCGCCAGGGCCAGCGACGGCGTGGCGTGGTCCAGGCTCATGTCGTCGTAGTAGACCGGCGAGGCGCCGTTGGCGTACAGGTCGACCGCGGCAATGTTCGGCGGGAGAGGCCCACAGCCCGAGACCCCGCATCTCCAGCTCTTGGTGTAGAGCGGGACGTTGTCGTAGTAGAAGGTCTGCGTGTCGGTGTCGAGGTTGATCTCGACCCGGATCTGGACCCAGCGCCCACGGATGAGGGGAAGCGCGTTGCCGTCGAAGTCCGATACGACCGTTCCCGTGGCTGACTGAAAGCGGACCTGCACCGACCAGGTCTGGGCTCCTCCGGCAATGTACTGGTTCATCAGAATGAAATACGTGGTCCCGGCGAAGTTGTTGGGGATGTATTGCCAGGCAGTGTAGACTGCGCGCCCCGAGGTGTAGCCGGCGTAGGTGTGGACGAGGTCGGTTGCCCCTGTGATGGCGACCGAGTTGGGGTTGCTGCGTGAGAGTGCATTGGAGACCAGCGCGCCCACAGCCGGGTTGTTGTCCCATCCCGTCCATCCGCCCTGGCCAATCATCTGGCTGCCCGCGGCGTACGAATTGAAATTGTCGGACCAAGGAGCCTGGGCCAGGGCCACGTCCCAGGCGAGGCCGCCCAGAACCAGGCCAGCAACCAGCACCGCAGAAAGGAAGGCCTGTGCCCTCACTGCCCGGCCTCCGGCTCCCGCGCGTGGGGAGGTGCGCTCTGCGGCCCGTGTGAGGAGCCCGGATACGCGAATCCGGTGCACAGCCAGAGGGCGCCTCCGAGGCGGCCATGCGCGGATTCCCCCCTACCACTTGCCCAGACGCTGAAACGTCGAGCGGCGCGAGTCGCTGCGAAGTGGGCTGCGACAGGATGGGCGCACCGGCAGCCTTGGCGCACGACCGCGAATCGGCGGAGGGCACCAGGGGATGGGCTGATGGACTTTGCCAGGAAGCGTGTGCGGCGCGCACCGCCTGCAGGAGCCTGTGAGGGTAGCAGGCACCCACGCTGAACTCCCCCGCGACTGGCGGGAGCGAGGCTTCGGCAGACAACGATAGAGCGGGGTGAGGGCTGAGGTGGGAAGCCGCGCGCCGGCGCACAGGGCCAGGCTTGGCGATGCGGTCGGGTCCGTGCAGGTAGAGCCGAAGGGCAAGCTTCCGTTCAGGGGATCTCCGAGTTGTCCAACCGAGAGCCCACTGCAAAGCCGCGCTGCACGGAGCTCGCCCGGCAGAATTCCGACACTCGGGCGAGGGCGCGGCTTCCTCTCTTATAAGATCGGCTGTTCCGACTCCATTATAGTCCAGCGTAACTCCTCTCCCCACGAGAGCCGGCAGCACAGCCCTGGCTTCCGACGCCCGGCCATCGCCAAGGGGCTGCGAGCTCACCCCGCAGAGCGAGCAAGGGGGTCCACCGAAGGGAACACCACGCACGCCATGGGGAGACGCCCCCAACGTGCGCCTTCCAGGTTGATGGGCTGCGCCGGATGGCCCCGGCCCGGTTTGATGCCCGGGGATGCCCACGCCTCCTGCGGAGCTTGCCCGCTAACAGGAATTGCTGCGGAAACATCACGCGCCAGTTTGTGGACCTGGTGGGGGAAGCAAGTCCCAATGGGATCCTGCCGTCGGCCACGAAGTATACAATCGGAGAGACGGAGGCCAGTCGCGTCTGCTGTTCAGGCCTTGGCCAAACACGGCCGCCTCCGGTGTGCGGGGATAGGTAATCGTCCGAGGGCAGCTGCTTGAACCATCCCACGACCAAGCTCCAGTTGAAGGCACGGAGATTCCGATCGGCTGGCCTGGGCGCCTTGGGCGTGAGCCCCTGGCGGGCGGCCAGGGCGGCTGGCTGTTGAAGGCCCCGATGGATCATAGGGAGGGGAAGGACAGGGGTATGTGCGAAATGCGAGCACCGGTGTTCTGCTTCTCTCACGAGGCCGCCAGCCCCATGGGTCACCGGCGCCATGATCCCCGAGAAGGCTCACCCGTCGCGATCATGAGCCTCCCAGCGCGACACAGTGCGGGATGCTCCGACAGCCGGCTTGGAGGATCAATTTGGCCTCTGACCATTCACCCGGGGGCCGCACCCCGCCGGGAATTGGTTCGCGAACCTGCTGCGATGTGAGGGGACCAGCATGGAGCGATTCTCGCAGTTGCCGGCGATGGACCAACCGGTTTCGAATGCGGCCATGGCCATCTTGTTGTCTAGATCTTCGACGCCGCGGCCGCGGCCTCCGGCGAGCGAGAATTGGACCGAATCCTCCGGGCGGATGACCGCTCCCAATGGAGTGCTGCCACGATAATCGGAAAGATGCTGAAGCCAAGAGATCGCGCTGCCTGGCGAACCTGGCTGAGGAGCAACCATGCCTCGGCGGCCGAGATCTGGCTGATCTTCCACAAGAAGTCCACCGGCAGGCAGACGCTATCCCTCAACGACGCCATCGAAGAGGCCTTGTGCTTCGGATGGATCGACGGCCTGGTGAAGAGCATCGATGCGGCGAGCTATGCCTTGCGCTTCACCCCGCGGCGCAAGGGGAGTGCCTGGTCGGAAAGCAACGTCCGGCGAGCCGAGCGCATGATCGCCGAGGGCAAGATGACCCCCGCCGGACTGGCTGCGCTCGGCCGCACCAGGCAGGATGGCGAGCCGGCGCCCAGAGTCTATCTCACCCAGCTCTCCACCGATCTCGAGCGGACGCTGAGGCAGGACAAGGCAGCCTGGGCCGCCTACCACCGGCTCCGTCCGTCGCACCAGCGCATGTACGTGGCCTGGATCATGGACGCCAGGCAACAGGCGACCCGCGAGCGGCGGCTCGCGCAGGCTGATGAACGCGCTGCGCCAGGGCAAACCGCTCGGGATGAAGTAGGAAGGTGGCAGGGTCGCCGGATCTTCGCCTCGGCGCGGCCATCCATGCCGGGGCGCATACGCCGGGGCAAGTGCACGGGATGAGGCGGGCATCTGGGGAATCGTCTGGACCGGAGATCGGTCGGCACGCCGACGTATGCGCCTTGGCCCGGCCGGATCTCTGGCGGCCTCGAGGGTGCATCCTCGCCGGCCCGGCCCACCGTCGTTCGACAGGGAGGCTGCCAGTCGGCATGGGCAAACGCATCGCGCTGCTGACCTACGGCACGCGCGGCGATGTCGAGCCGTTCCTGGCTCTGGCGACTGCGCTTGTGCGGGCAGGCTACCAGACAAGGCTCGCGGCCCCTCGGCCCTTCGAAGCGCTGGCTGCGGCGCACGGAGTTCCCTTTGTCGGGCTGGAAGGCGACCCCGCCGCAGTCAGTGCGGCGTTGACCGATCGCGCGGGTCTGAATCCGCTGGCCATGCTGCGCTTCATGTCCGCAACCCTCTACCCGCTGGCGGAATCCGTCCTCCAACAGGCTGAGCGTGCCTGCCTCGACAGCGACGCCATCGTCCACTCCTTCCTCATGACCTACGCCGGACATCACTTGGCCGTTCGAAGGCGGGATCCCGGATATCTCGGCGCAGTTCTTCCCGGTGTTCTCGCCGACGGCGGCTTACCCCGCTCCGGTGTTCCCGGACTGGCCATTGGGCCCTGCCTATCGGCGCCTTTCGCACCGCCTGGTGACCTCCACCTTTCGCCTGGGAAGCGAGGTCCTATACCGCAGGCTGCGCCGATCCCGACCGGGCTTGCCAAACCTGCACCGTTGGCACGTCGATCGTCAGGGCAGAATCGAGATTCCGCTTCTGCTCGCCTACAGCCCGCAGCTCGTTCCGCCGCCAGCGGAGTTGGCGGCCTCGGCTCGGGTGACGGGCTACTGGGTCATGGAGGAGGAAGCCGACTGGGTGCCAGACGCGGAACTTGCCGCCTTCCTCGGAGAAGGACCCGAACCGGTCTATATTGGTTTCGGCAGCATGTCGAGCCGCAAGCACGAGCACCGGCTGCGCGCCTGCCTTGACACCGTCCGCGAGCTGGACCTGCGGGCTGTCCTTGCGTCTGGCCCCGGCTTCCCCTTGCCCGATGCCCTGCCGGACAGTGTTCATCTCGTGCAGGATGTCCCGCACCGATGGCTGTTCCCGCGCATGTCCGCCGTCGTGCATCACGGTGGCGCCGGCACAACCGGGGGGGCCGCCCGCGCCGGTGTGCCCCAGGTGGTCATCCCCTTCAGCGCGGACCAGGGATTCTGGGGACGGCGGGCGGAACTCGCCGGCATTGCCCCGCCGCCCATTCCGCTGCGCCGACTCTCCGCTTCGACCTTCCGCCAGGCGCTCGAATGCGCCGTGCACAACGCCGGTGCTGCAAGCGCGTGCGGCGGTCGCTTGGGGAGGAGATCCGCCGCGAAGACGGAACTGCCGCCGCGATCGAGCTCATTCGCCAGGTTGTCGGGCCGCCGTAAACCCGGCCGAGTCGCATCGGATCGTTCCGCCCAGGAGGACCCAAGGCGAGTGGCGCAACGGGCCCCACCCCTCGGGTGCCTGGGAGGGCAGGTGAGCGCAGTCATCCCGTCGGGCTGAGAAGACACACATCACGCGGCGTCTGTGGCGCAGGCAGAACCCCGGCGAGATGTCCAAGTCCATCCCAGTGAGCCGAGATCGGAGGATCGCCGGTCCTACCCGCTTCGACCCCGGGCGGGTGGCCATCTCCGCTTGAGGCAGGAATTCCCATTGCCATGGGAAGATCTGAAGCCGTTCGCCTGCTGTGAGGTGGACATAAGTCGCCATACACTGCCATTCTCCTCACAGCGTTGCACCTGCTGCTGGAACTCATGCACTCACGGAGGTGCGGGTGCCCCCTTGGTATAATTACCTTCCTCGCAGGATGCGGGCGCCCGAACGGGAACGCGGCAACACCATTCCCCAGGGAGTTCCATGCAAGAAGTTGAGTGGCAGCTGGACGCCGTCGACCTGAGGCCTGTCGAGAGGTGGCTTCAGTCGAGGCAGGCTGCCCATCACTCGGAGGGTGGCGAGGCCGGCGCCCCGGCTGCTGCCCAGTCCACAACGGATATCGCCTATCGGCCGCAGGGCCCCCGCGCCATCGCCGACACCTACTTCGACACTGCCGACTGGCGTCTACATCGGGCGGGGCTGACCCTTCGCCTGCGATCCGAGAACGGTGCGCATGCCGTCACGCTGAAGACGACCGAAGCGGCGGTTGACGGCTTGCGGATTCGCACGGAGATCGAGGACCCGCTGCCGTCCTCGGATCTCCAGTCTCTGCTTACATCGGAGGGGCGCGCCGGAGCGTGGGTACGAGCGCTGACGGGATCGCAGCCGCTGCGCCCGCTGTTCTCCCTCCAATCGACTCGTCAAGCTTATGCCATTCTTGTCGGCGGCAAGCTGGCGGGTGAGATCGCCCTCGATGACACTCTCATCCCTCTGCCTGACGATCGCGATCCGGTCCGCTTGAACCGGGTCGAGGTCGAGGTCCCCGCGGACACCGTTGAGGTGCTGCGTCCCTTCCTGGAGGACCTGCGGGCTGCCTGCAGGCTGACCCCGGGCACGAGCTCGAAATTCGAAGCTGGTCTGCTGGCACACGGCCTGACTCCGCAAACCCAGCCCGAGTTGGGTCCGACGGGCATCTTTGCCACACAGACGATTGGGGAGCTGGCCTTCGCCATCCTGCGGCGCCACTTCCTGGCATTTCTCAAGAACGAGCCCGGCACACGCGTGGGAGAGGATCCAGATGCGTTGCACGACATGCGTGTGGCGGCACGACGGATGAGAGCGGCGCTGGCCTTGTTTTCACCGGCGCTCCCGGCGAGAGCCGATCGGCTGCGCCAGGAGCTGCGCTGGATCGGCGGCGTGCTGGGGGAGGTGCGGGACAAGGACATCCAGCTCGAGCGGCTTGCTTCCTGGGCAGATGGGGCCGAGGAGACGGAAGTCGCCGCGCTGCGCATGCTGAGCGTCGTGTTGGAAAAAAGGCGGGAGCGGGCCAGGATCCGTTTGCTGCGCGCGCTCAACTCCCGCCGCTATGTGCTGCTGGTCCAGCGCATCACATCGATGCTCCAGCGCGGTCCGCTGCTCAGGTCGATGAACTCGCGTACGCCGGCCCTGGCCTTGCTGCCGGAGATGATCGCCGTCCACCACGCCCGGGTGATCAAGCTCGGAGAGCGGATCGGCGCCCGCTCATCGCCGCAGATGTATCATCGGCTCCGGATTCGCTGCAAGCGGCTGCGCTATGCTGTGGAATTCTCGCGCGAGGTGTATGGCGCGCCGGCGGCCGACTTCGCTGAAGTCATGGTCTCGCTGCAGGACCTGCTGGGGGCGCACCAGGATGCGTATGTTGCCGTCGCCAGCCTTGAGCATCTGCTTCTGGGCGAGGCCCGCCGGCTGCCGCCCCGGGCGCTGTTCTTGATGGGTCAGATCTCGCAGCGCTACACGCAGGAGGCCGCCAGGCTCCGCAAGCGCTACCCGAAGGCCTTCCGGCAGGTGAAGGGCAAACCCTGGACGCGGCTAGAGCAGGTGATGGAGAAGCGGCGGCCGGCAGCCTGGCCAGAAGCGGCCAGGCCCGAGGTCGTAGCCCCACCGGGGCCGCAGGGAGGTTGACCGTGGAGGTCTACCTGATCCGCCATGCGATTGCCGAGGTGCGTGATCCGCTGCAGTGGCCGGATGACACCAAGCGGCCGCTCACCCCGGAGGGCGCCGACCGATTTCGCCGCGCCGCCGCCGGCCTGGCCGCCCTGGTGCCGGAGGTCGGCGTCTTGTTGAGCAGTCCCTGGAAGCGGTCGTGGGAGACGGCGCAGATCCTGCAAGAGGCGGCCGGATGGCCGAAACCCGAGAAATGCGAGGCGCTGGAAGGGGATCGTAGCCCGCGCGGAATCCCGCCGGCGCTGCGACAGTATGCTCAGGCAGAGTCCATTGCGTTGGTGGGCCACGAACCGCAGATGCACATGCTGGCGTCCTACCTGCTGACCGGCGACGCGGCGCGCTTGCTGATCGAGTTCAAGAAGGGTGGGGCGGCCGCCTTCACGCTGGACGACGCGATCCGGCCGGGGACGGCCACCTTGCTCTGGTCCCTGCCCCCACGCGCCCTGCGCAGCCTGGCCTGAGTCGCCGTCCCGCAGTGGGTTGTCCGAGCGAGGCGGGTCACGCCGGGCCGGTCGGCCCGCTGACCTCGCCCGTGGCAGCCCGAGCTGAACTGGCGTCCTCTTCCGCCCCCATACCCTGCAGCACGTCTTCGATCCCCGCTTGCAGCGAAGCAAACACCTCGCCTACGGGCCGGCCGGCGTCGATCGTCTCAAACCCGTAGGTGGACGCCAGGCGCCGGTACTCTGCCAACATCGCCCCCTGATACTCGACGTAGTTGCTGAACAGGTCCGGATTGCGCAGGTAGTCCTGGCCGGATTCCCAGAAATCCAGCCCATAGGTGGCGATGACCCGTGGCAGCAGCTGATCAACTTCCATATCCAGGTAGAGGACTTTGTCAGGGATCAGCGCGATGCCGTACACATCTTCAATCCACTCGCGCGGCACCCCGCGCAGGACTGCCCGGGCGATCAAAGTGAAAATGTAGCGGTCGACCAGGGCGATCATGCCGGCCCGCAGGGCCGGGAGAATGTGCCGCTCCAGTCGATCCCAGAAGTCGGTGGCGTAGAACAGGTTCAACGTGAGGGGATCCAGCGTGTTCCCCCGCTTGGCGCGCAGGATCCCGCGACTCGCCAGCTCCGAGCGATTGAAGCCCGTATGGATCACGGCGTAGCCGCGTCCTTCCAGCCATTCCCGCAGCAAGGCGATCTGCGTCGAGCGGCCAACCCCGTCCGTTCCCTCGAGCACGATCAGTCGTCCTGGCAGGCTCTCCGCCTCGATCCCGGGCGGACGAATGCCGTAGAACTTTGGCGCGCTCATGGGATGTCCTCCTTGAGCAAGTCCGACTCGCCGAGGTAGCGCCCGGCAAGGTGGTGCTCTTTCAACGCCTCCTGGATGCCGATCCCCTCCAGGCGTCTTGCATCGGCGATGTACGGTCGCACCATCTGTCGCATCAGCTTCTGCTGGGAAACGAGAGACTTGGTGGCGTCGATCCGCACCAGGCCGTACTCATCGGCCAGGTGGTCATACTCATTCTTGATCAGGCCCTGGAACAGGCGGAACGACTCATACGGGTTCCGACTGAGCCGGAGGTCCATCCCGGCCTCGTAGTACTTGAGGGCAGGGCGGCCCTCAAGGATGCGGGTGATGGCCTCATCCAGCGGGACGTCGAAGTAGAAGGAGACGGTTGGCTGGATGGCAAACGAGTACAGCCTGCGCAGCCAGGCGCGCTCCACCCCGCGCACGCTGTCGCGGGCGTACGCAGTGTAGACATAGCGGTCGGCCAACACGATGGCGCCTGCCTGCAAGGCCGGGATGACCTGCATGTACAGCCGGCTGGCGAAGTCGGCGGCGTGAATCAGGCTGAAGGACATCGGTGAGAGCAGCCGACGCTGCTTCGCACGCCGGGTCGTGCTCTTGACGATCGGAGACGAGTTCCACTCCGTAAACACCACCAGGTAGCCCTCACTCATCAGCCACTTGTGCAGCAGGTCCAGCTGTGTGCTCTTGCCCGACCCGTCAATGCCTTCAACAATGAACAGCTTTCCAGGGTAGGTGCTCTCCTTGAGATTCCCCATCGCTCACGCAGCCCTTTCGAAGTGGAGTTCCCAGCCAAAGACTCTGGGGAACAATTCGGCCAGCACGGAGAGGCGGCCCCCCAGGGGCGCGGGAAGGTCGAGCCCGAGCTGGTTAGTGTCGACATCATGGAACACGACCGGAATGCCGTAGTCTGGTGGCAGCCGCTTCTCGACTTCATCGGCCAGAGCCAGGATCAGACCTGCGCGCTGTTGAGGGATCTCGTCCTCGGCTGTCAGCAGGGGTCGGTAGATCCGCCAATCGTACTTGCGCTTGTCGGCCGCCCGGACCGCCCCGGCCAGGACGGCGATCTGGCGGTGGTTGAAACCGGCGAGATCGGTGGTTGCGAGCACATCGGCTGCATGCTGGAAGCGGTCCACGTAGTCGATGCTCTTGCCGATATCGAGCAGCCAGGCGGCGTGCACCAGCATCTCCTGCAACTCGTGGCCGCACTCTCGATCGAGGATGGCCTGCAAGGCCGCCACCAGCGCTGAGCGCCGTTGCGCTGCCCGATGGTCCCAGGTGTTGAAGCGCCGGGCGAGGGCTTCGATGGCGACCTTGCGAACGGCGCGGGCCGGGGGAATCCGGTTGAGGACGGTCGAGATGGCATAGCCTTCCCGCAAGCCCTGGCCGGAAACCTCCAGCGCTCCCGCTTTCAGGGCGCGCAGCACGGTGTGGAGCACGAGGCTGCCAGCGCCGATCGATTCGCTTCGGTCCGGGTTGAGCCCCGGCCGTCGACTCAGTTCGGAGCGTGGGCGTGCGGTGAGTTCCTGGGCGAGATCCTTGAGCGCCCGCCGGGGCAGGACATACCCGTGGAGCTGTGTGATCGGATAGCGCCGGCCGTTGCGGTCCATCCTGGCCAGGTTGCGGGCGGTTCCGCCGGTCGCGACCAATCGCTCGCCCGGTCTGAGCGAACGAATGCGCGCCTCGCGCAGCGTGGTGCGGATGTGCTCCTGCAGCGCGGCGACCTCCGCCGCTTTGGGTGGGTCGCTGGGGAGCCACTGATCATTGACCAGCAGGGCGCCCAACGGCAGGCTCCAGGAGCGACTGAGGCTGCGCTGCTTGAAGTAGGTGACCTCGAGGCTGCCGCCGCCCAGATCGATCAAAGCGCCGTCCTCGATGTCCATGCCGTAGATGGCGCCCAGGTACCCGAGTTCCGCTTCGCGTTTGCCATCGATGATCTGGACCTGCAGCCCGGTTTCGGCCTCGATGCGCTGCGTCAGCTCCTGGGCCATCGAGGAGTTGCGCACGGTGTAGGTAGCCAGCGCGGCGGTGGTCTCGGCGCCGGCCCCGCGAGCCACTGATTGGAAGTCACGCAGAGCCGCCAGCAACGAGCGGACGCCCGACTCATCGAGGCGGCCGTTCTTCGACAGCACTCGCAGCAGACGCAGCGCGGCCCGAGAGTCCGCCACGGCCTCGAAGTGCCAGTCATGTGTGCGGACGAACACGGTCACCCGGCTGGTGTTGGAGCCAATATCGATGACGGCCAGGGTCTTTTGGGACATTCACAAGCCAACGCCGGAGGTGTGGCAATTATAAGCGCCTCCCCGCGTTCGCCGCTCGACGTGCAGCTCCCGGCAGGCCTTGGCGTGGTGATTGCTGAGGAGGGCAAGGCCGACATTGGGCGAGCCTGTTCGGCATCCGACGCGAAGGAGGAGGTGCGTGGGCGGGGCCGCCGCATCGCTGGTCCTGATGGAGCGCGCTGCATGATCTTGAAGCCCTGCCAACCGGCGGCATTTCTCGCCGATGGGGGAGCCCCCGGGCAGCGCCCGCATGGACTCCTCCGAGTTGCCGATGGCCAAGCCAAGGACGTGGCGGGCCAACGCCTGCAGGCATGCGAGGCCGGGAGCACGCGCCAAGCCCGAGGTTGCCTGTGGGACAGGGGGCATGGGTCCAAGCCGATGCCCGCGGCCGGCGAACCCGCTCGCTGGACGGCCATCGCCGCCGATCGCAATCCCGGCTGGAGCCGAATGCGATCCTCCGGTATGATTCCTCGCAGACAGAAGTTGGTGGACGCCCGAAGCCGTCCCTGGAATGGGCGGAGGCGCGGGACCACGTTCATCACCCCTCTGGGAGGCTGCCTGCGGCGCACATGAGGCGAAAGGCTTACGACCGATCCTACTTCAACTCCATCCTGTTTCGCACCCAGGCTGCGTCCCAGCGCAACCACAAACGCCTGCAACTCGTCCTCGCTTGCCGCCCGAGCGGCGCCCTACTCGAGATCGGCTGCGGCAAGGGCCACCTGATGCAGGTGGCCGGCTTCCACTACGATGTCGAGGGCCTGGAAGTGTCGGAGCATGCCACGCGCGATATGGAGGCTGACCTGCGGACGCGGATCCGCATCGGCGACGTCGAGCACATCAGCCTGCCCGAGGCTCGCTACGATGTTGTCGTTGCCTTCAATGTGCTCGAACACCTGACCTCCCCCGCCACAGTCCTCACTCGGCTCGCGCTGAGCCTTGAAGCCCGATGGGGTGCTGGTCGGTTCCGTGCCGCTGAACTACAGTCTGGTTGGGCGAGTGCATACGGCACTGACGAACGTCTTCGACCGCACCCATTGCTCGACGCTCGGTCTGGGGGAATGGCGACGCGCCTTCGATGCGGCGGGGTTCACGGGGCAGGACCTGTTCGGCGAAATCCAGGCCGGTCCCAACCATGCGCTGTACGTTCGAGGCCCGCTCTGGCCGCACATCAGCCTGAACCTGATGTTCGTCCTGACCCGGGCCTGACCGGCCGTGGGGGCAGCGGCCCGAGCGGAAGTCGGCCGTCGGGGGAGTCGCGTCGTGAGCCGCCGCGCTGAGTTTGTCCCATACACCCCGCGCTCGATCCTCAACAAGAGCAAGCGTCCGGACCACTGGTTCTGGACGCGGTATTCGGCCTATCCGTACCTTGGCTGCCAGCATGGCTGCTCCTTCTGCTACTGCCGCGAGCGCAAGTACACACCCTACGCCAGCCCGCAGGATTTCGCCTACCTCATCAAGCCCAAGTTGAATGCCCCCGAGAGTCTGCGTCGGGCGCTACAGCGCCAGCCCATCGACCTGATCTTCACCGGCGACTACCAGCCGGCAGAGCGCAAGTTCCTGCTTTCGCGCAGGATGCTTGAAGTGTGCTGCGACATGGGATTCCCCGTGTTCGTGCTGGAGCGCTCGCCGCTGGTGCTGCGCGATCTGGATGTGCTGCAGTCGATCCAGGCCAAGGCGCCGAGCGTCGTTGCCTTCAGCGTGATCGCCGCGCCGGGCTCTGCCGCCGAGCCAGCGGTGCGAGCCTTCGAGCGGTTGGCGCCTCGTGCGGAGCTCCGCTTCAAGGCGATGGAGCAGATCGCACGTCAGGGAATTCTCACCGGCACCTGCGCCATGCCGCTGCTGCCGGGGATCAGCGACGATACGGCGAACCTGGAGGCGATCGTACGTTGGACTGCGGATCACGGCGGCCGCTTCGTGCTGGCTGGCAGCTTGACCCTCGCCGATGCTCAGCGGGACTTCTTCCTCGAGGACTTGCAGCGCAGCCACCCCCACTTGGTCGAACTCTACCGCTCGCTCTACCCTCCGGGCAGTTACGCGCCGGTGGGCGGGAGCACGCTGGCGCTTGGCAGAGAGGTGCGCCGTCTGTGCGAGCGCCACGGCCTTGCCGACCGCATCCCCCGGCCGATCATCCCGGGGGACAAGCACCAGCGGAACCGACGCCTGGTGGAGTGGCTTGCCAACCAGGCCTACGCCCTCGAGCTGGGGGCCGCCCCGGCCTCGGAGGTCTGGGCGCAGCGCAAGGCAGCCTGGGCCGTGGAGGACCTGCCGCAGGACATCGGCCTGGTGCATCAGACGCTGGGCTTGCGCGGTCTGCAGAGCCTCCCGGGAGTTACGCCCGACCTGGCACGCCAGATTGAACATTGGCTGCAAGGGAGCAACCAGGATCAGCGATGAGTGCCCGACGTTCCGGTCGGCCTGGAAGGGAAACCTCGGCCACAGGGCGGCTGCGCCGGCATGGCAACCTGGCGCCGCGAGAATCCGTCTCGTCTGCTCGTGGCCGCAGGATTGCTGGCAGCCGCGATCTGGCTCGGGCACGGGTGCATTCCCGGCGTGGGAGCGAACCAGTCGCCGCCTGTGGGCATCCGGCAGCTCGTCGCCCACGATCAGACCTGCATCGGGATCGACGGGACCGCCATCTGCGATGTGACCCGCGCCAGCCGGGGTGCGGCCAGGTCGAAGTCCGCCTGATGGGGCGCGGCGTAGTTCCATCGAGCGAGCGCGCGGCCGGAACGTCTCAGGCCGTGCGCTACCGGGTGCGGATGGACGATCCGGCCTTGGTCCACCCTGGGACAGATGCGGCACGAGTTGGTGTGGAGCTAGCGCCTTGCCTACAGGCTGGCCACGTTGCAGGAAGGGGTGTGGTTGCTCGACCTTGGCCAGGAAGGGGCGGAAGAGGAACGCAGGGCACGCTTCCGTTGCCCCGAGTGGCTCACCGTTCCGCCGGATGAGTAGCAGCCCACTTCGCAACCGGACTGGCTGCATCCACCCGACCGCTTGCCCAAGGAAGGATGGCGCTCCGACCCAGGCGTCCCTTCGCTTGCAGTCCTTGCCTGGTCTGGCGTATGCTCAAAGCCAACATGCGCTGAGGGCTGCGACGCAACCCTCCCGAAGCCCGGTGCGACAGGAGCGATGCTATGGGCGATTTCAAGATCCAGGCACGGTTGAACGGGTCCTATCTTGTGCCAGGTCCGTTGTTGATGAAGGACGAATCCGGTGAGCTCAAGCGAGTCGACCAGGAGACCGTTTCCCTCTGCCGCTGTGGAGGCTCGAAGGACAAGCCCTTCTGCGATGCGACGCATCGCTCGAACGGCTTCACCGCGCCGGCTGTAACCCTCGAGTCGGATTGACGGCGCTCCTGAGCGAATGACCTGCGCCCTGGCGCCGGCTTGCGCCGGGAGGGCCAGGCAGCGGCGAAGGCAACGGCTCTAGAGGATCGGAGGAAGGATGCTGGTCTCCAGCGTCGAGGCGCTGATCCCGGTTCTTGCAGACCGCGATCGGGCCGGTGATCCTGATCTCGGGGATCGGGCTATTGTTGCTGACGATGACCAATCGACTGGGCCGGGCGATCGACCGCGCCCGGATCCTGTCGGGGGAGCTGCTGACGGCGGAGGATGCAGTGCGGGCGCGGATCGAGCGCCAGCTGGATATCCTGTGGTCGCGTGCACGCCTGATTCGCCTTTCGATCTCGCTGGCGGCAATCAGCGCCCTGTGCGCCGCGCTGCTGGTGATCGTCCTGTTCGTCACGGCACTGGCGGCGACTGGCTCTGCCTGGTTGGTGGCTGCGCTGTTCGCGACTTGCATGGCCAGCCTGATCGCCTCGCTGGTGGTGTTCCTGCATGACATCAATCAATCCCTGGCGGCGCTCAAGCTGGAACTCGAGGGCGCCAGGTCGCCGGGCCGGCGCTGAACCGACGGCCAGCGTAGGCATCAACACGGGGAGCCCGCAACGATGGCACGCAACTTCGGCAATGCGGTAGTCGTGGCAATCCTGCGCTCCCCATTGCATGGGCTGCTCGGTCAGGACTTCGCCCTGATCGAGTTCACCGGGCGCAGCAGTGGGCGGGCCTACTGCGTGCCCGTCAACGCCTTCGCCAGGGAGGATGGCTACCTGATCCTCAGCCGCCGCGAGCGAACCTGGTGGCGGAACCTGCGCGGTCGACCAGGCGCAACCCTTCGTCACCGGGGAAGGGCGCGCCCGGTGCAGGCCCAGGTGATCGACGACCTTCCGGAGGTGGCGGAGCTGCTGCGCCTGCACCTGCGCACCCGGCCCTCGCATGCCCGGTTCCTCGGGATCTCTATGGGGCCAGACGGGGAGCCCGACGCGACCCAGTTGGGACAGGCCGCGCAGGACCGGGTGCTCATCCAATTGCGGCCTGCCTGACCGGCGAATCCTCGGCAGCCGCGCATTCGGAGCGGCTCCCCTTTCGTCCGACGGAGGCACTGCGTTGGGGCACGCTCGATGGGCGTCTGGCGCCCAGCCTTCAAATGACCGCCGACGGGAGGCAGCTTCGCCTATGCTCGCCCCGACCAGAAACCACGCCTCCCAAGTCACCGGTTTTCCGACAAGGGTCTTCGGGGCAGAGCCGAGCGGAATTGTCCGCGCTTGGCCTCGTCGCGCGGGCGTCCCAGCCTCCATCGACATCACAACGCGCCTGATCCGGGAATCGGGTGGTAGCATTTGCCGCCGGTCAGCGTGGTGCCAGACGGCTGCAGCCGGCAGCCTGATCTTGCTGCGCCTGTCGGAGGGAGACCATGAAAGCAACCACTAGCGCGGCAGGCGAGATCGGCCGGGGTACCGTGATTGCCGGGATGGCCGCGCTGCTGGTGGCCTGCCAATTGGCCGGCGCGGGACCTTCGGGGGTTGCCTCGCCGGCGACGGACGTGGTCCCCACGCCGGCCCAGGGGACTCTGCTTCCGCAAGTTCCAGCCGGCGCCACCCCGGGCGAGCCGCCAGCGCTGGAATGCCTGAGCCGCGAGGAGCTTGAACAGCTCAGCCTGGCCGAGCGCGGCGGCCTGGCGACCTTGTGCTACCGCTCCGCCGACGGAGTCGAGACCACGATCGATCAGGCGAATCAGATCGCGGGCATCCGCGCCTTCCTGGGAGATGCGGAGCGGGTCATCGGCTTTCGAGAGATCACCTTCCAGCCGAATTCCCCGGACGGCCGACTGCGCACTGCGCTCTACGAGGACGAACGCGGCCTGCAGTATTACTACGCCGTCGCGGCCGACAAGGTGGTTGAGATGTCGCCTGCCGCCTACACGCCGGTTGTTGGGCCGGACGCTTTGTCAGAGCCGGAGCTGAAGGCCATCGCCGAAGCACTGATCGAGAGGGAGCTGCCGGAGTTCGAGACGATGCAGGCGGGCCTGACGCCCTCCGGCGGCGAGAAGTCGGGTGGGCTGTACTTCTTCCGCTGGGAGGGAAGCCCGATCGCCGGCGAGGGGTCGATGCCTCCGCTGGCTCAGGTCGGCATCACCGCCTCCGGAGAGGTCTTCTCCTACATCAACACGCTGTACTTCCTCAAGTAGCCGCAGCGAGATGCTTGGCGCGACGGCAGGACCACCACCCGTCGTGGAGATGGCCGGGAGGCCGATGTGAGGAGAGGACCACGCGCGGGACGGAGCCGCGGTCAAGCCGCTACGGCTGGGTATGGGGCCTTGGCGCTGGGGATCGTGGCGTTCGGGCTGTGGAGTCTGGAGGCTCTGGGCAGCCGCGCGCCGGCGGCCTATCTGGGTTGGGTGCTGGCCGCCAGCCTGGCCACCTTCGTGCTGTACGGCGTGGACAAGGCGCAGGCGAAGCGGGATGGCCTGCGCGTCCCCGAGAACTTGCTGCATCTGCTGGCGCTGGTGGGCGGCTTTCCTGGCGGGTTTGCGGGCCGAGCGGCGTTTCGGCACAAGACCCGCAAACCGGTCTTTGCCTGGGTGCTGTGGATCAGCTTGGCGATCCATGTGACGGTGCTGCTGGTGCTCCTCCGCTGAACCCGCCGGGCGCGCTGGAACTGAATCCATGAGGGATCCATGATCATCGAGCCGCTGACCGCCGAATCCGCCGACGCTTCGACCGTGGAGGAGCTGCAGGGCATGCTGCCGCACCTTACGAAGCGTTCTATCGATCTCCAGGCTGCCATGCAGCGTACGCTCGCCGATCCGGCGAGCACCTTGATGGTCGCGCGACTACAGCCGGGAATGCCCGTGATGGGCATGGTCACGCTGGTGCTCTACAACGTGCCCACCGGGATGCGCGCCCGCATCGAGGATCTGGTGGTTGAGCCTCGCTGGCGGGGGAGTGGTGTCGGGGCTCAGTTGGTCGAGGCAGCCGTAGCGCACGCGCGCGCGGCGGGTGCGGATGGGGTAGATCTCACATCGAACCCGCAGCGGGAGGCCGCCAACCGGCTGTACCTGCGGCTCGGATTCGTCCCGTGGCAGACCAACGTCTATCGGCTGCCGCTGCAGCCAGGCGCGGCGGCCTCCACCTCCGAGAATGTCTCGCCGCGAAGCGCCGGCTGAGCGGCGAAGCGCAGCCGACGGCGGCCGGGCGATTGCAGACTGGGGTTCGCCGCATCGCGGGCTGCGCTCACACCGATGGCTGGGACCCAGGCATGGTATGATTTCGTCCCGGCGGCGTGGGGGAGTCTGCGGCTCACCTCTCCCTCCTGTCCGATCCAACCACCAAGCGCAGGGGCTTGCCCGACAGAGGAGGCGTGAAGTGACCAGGCTGATCGACATCGAGGGAGTCGGTCCGACATATGCTAACAAGCTGCAGAAAGCCGGCGTGAGGTCGGCGGAAAGCTTGCTGGCTCGGGGCGGCACGCCCGCCGGCCGCAAGGAGATCGCCGCCAAGTCGGGCGTATCCGACGCGCTGATCCTCGAATGGGTCAACCACGTCGACCTGTTCCGTATCAAGGGTGTGGGCAGCGAGTACGCTGACCTGCTCGAGGCGGCTGGGGTCGACACCGTGGTCGAGCTGGCGCAGCGCAACCCGGACCAGCTGCATCCGACGCTGCTGGCCACCAATCACGCCAAGAAGCTCGTGCGACGGCCGCCAGGTTTCGACCAAGTGCGGAGTTGGATCCAGCAGGCGAAGAAGCTGCCGCGCAAGGTCAGCTACTAGCCCCAGACCGCAATCATTCCAAGTTGGAGCACACGAGCGCCACTGGCGTGCGTCCCGGCAGACTCGCCCATGGCCGAGCGCCACGCGTGGTCAAGTGCGGTGAGCCGCCGCGGAGCGCGCCGGGGCGCTCCGCCATGACCAACGAATGCTGCACCGCTGCCGATACGCCCATCCGCCTGAGACCCGCGCAACCCGACGATGCCGACGCGATCGGCGAACTCGTCCGTGAGCTGCAGCGGGAGATGGGCATGCCGCAGGCACTTTCCCAGGCGCAGCTGCAAGCGATGCTCGGTGCCCCGGACAGCGGCATCTTGCTTGCCGTGGTGGATGGCGTGGTCGCCGGCCTGCTCAGCTACAACGTCTGCCAGGGACTGCTGCATGGCGGCGCCTCCTTTCGGATCGAGGACCTGATCGTCGGCTCGACCTTTCGCCGCCGCGGAATCGGCCGTGCCTTGCTCGCTGAGGCCGAGCTGCGGGCGCTGCGTCTCGGGTGCGTCGAGCTGGAGGTCACCACGCTCGAGGACAACCTATCCGCGCAGGACCTGTATCGCTCAGCGGGTTTCGTCGGCGGGGCGATCCTGATGGAGAAGGACCTCCCGGACCAGACAGGCGCCGAGTGATCGCTGCGTGCACCGCGGGGATCCCCGGGATGCCGCCCGCGTATGGACGCTCCCTCAAGCGTCTCCTGGCCGGGCGCGATCCGGCGAGCTGCCGCCTTGGGCCTCTCTTGCATCGTGCCATAGGTCAACGAGTGCCGCGATCTGCGGGCAAGCCGCGCCGGCCACTTGGAATGTGAGAGAATAGTCCACGGCAGCCCCGGCCGTGGGCCGCCGGGCTAAGTCACGCTGAAGTCTGAGGCCACCAGGGAGGGATGATATGGATATCTCACTCGGCTTGAAGTCGTTCGGGGCGTTGATGGCCTTCCCGGTGAGGGGAGAGAAGTGGGCCGAGAAGATGCTCATCGGCTCGGGCCTGATCCTGTTGTCGTTCATCGTTCCGATCGTGCCCCTGATCTTTGTCTACGGCTATGCCATTCGGGTCATGCTGCAGGCGATCGGCAGCGAGAACCTGGAGCTGCCTGCCTGGCGCGATTGGGACAAGCTGGCTTCCTTCGGGGCGCGGGCGCTGGTCATCGGGCTGATCTTCCTGCTCCCGGCGATCGTGGTCTTCTCGGCCGGATTCTTCCTCTACATGCTCTCCAGTCTCTCGATGGCTGCGGCGGAGGGCGGCGCGGATTGGCCGATGGGGATGTTCTTCCTCGGCTTCAGCGCGTGGATGATCTCCCTCCCGGTCGGCAGCCTGCTAATGCTGCTGGCGGGGGTGATCCTCCCACCGTCCATCTCGCATTTCGCGGTGAGCGACCGCTTCGGCGCCGCCTTTGCCTTCAAAGAATGGTGGCCATTCCTGACCGGCAACAAGCTCGGCTACCTGGTGGCCTGGGTCTTCCTGACGGGCGTGTTCGGGTTGGCCTATTGGGCGATCATGATGCTGGGCTACACTTTCATCCTGTGTTGGCTGACCCCATTCCTGATGGCGCCGCTCAGCTACTATGTGACCGTGGTTGGCGCCGCCTTGTTCGGCGAGTGCTACCGGGGCGGGATGATAGCCCGCTACCGCTAGCAGGCGCCGCCAGGCAACTGGGTAGAGAGACGCACAGCCGATGAGGCTGTGCGTCTGTGCGAATCCGGGGCGGTACGTCGGATGGTCCCGCTGCGCACGCCGGCTGCTCTCGCCGGCAGAGCGAGAGCCCGGGCTCGGCATGCCAATTCGACTGCGGGACAGGTGACCGATATCGTGGGCGGCCCCACTGCACGGCGCATCGCCGACTACTACGACCAGAACACCGGGCGCTTTCTCCGTTTCGGTGGCAGCCGCGACGTGGCGGCCATCCATCGGCGCTTGTGGCCGCCGGGGGTGACCACTTCCGAGCAGGCGCTGCGCCAGATCCATCTGCAGCTTGCGACGTGGCTCGCCCCTGCGCTCGACCTGCCGACTGCCGATCGGCTGATCCTCGATCTGGGATGCGGGGTGGGCGGCGCGGCGCTCGACCTGGCGGAGCGGTTGGAGGTGAATGTCCTCGGCCTCACGCTCAGCCGGGTGCAGGCGCGGCAGGCCTCGGCCCGCGCCGTCTCGGCGCAGCTCGAACTCCCGCTGCCGGTTCGCCGTCGCCGATTTCCAGCGCCTGCCGCTGCGCTGCCAGGCTAACGCGGCCTACGCCATCGAGTCCTTGGCCCATGCCGCCGAGCCGCAGCGCTTCTTCGCCGAGGCGCGGCGCTGCCTGGCGCCCGGCGGCCGGCTGGTCGTGGTGGATGACTTCCTGGCCGAGGGCGAGGCCGGTGCGAGGCGCGCCTGGCCCTGGGATCGCCAGCGCTGGATCGGCCGCTTCGCCGAAGGTTGGCGGCTGGGCTCGCTGATGACCACCAACCAGGCTGAACGGCTGGCTTCCGCCGCCGGATTCGAGCTACTCTCCTGCGAGGACCTCACGCCGTGGCTGCGCCTGCCGCCGGGCTGGCTGCTGACGCTGCTCCGGCTTCCGGCGATGGTCCGGCTGCCGAGCATCTACTGGGAGAGCCTGGCGGGCGGGATCGCGCTGCAGATCGGTGAGCAGCACGGGTGGCTGCGCTATCAGGCGCTGGTCTTGGAGGCGCGCCGATAACCCCGGCGCATCACTTAGAGATGCCCTGCCGGAGTCAGCATCAACGCATCGCGGCGGGATTGAACGCTTGGCTTGCCACCCAGAATAGCAGTAACGTCAGATTGAGCCAGCAGAAGTAGAGGCCCATTTCGGCCGGCAGGCTGGTCGTGGGACGTGCTGCAGTCAGCCTCGCCGCAAGCAGCGCCGCGAGTCCCAGGAAGAGCGTGATGCCGAGAGCAGCCAGGGCGGCGCGCACAGTCAGTGGGAATTCGAGCAGGAGTTGAGCAGCCCATCCCAGGGCGTACGCGCCCGTGAACAACCAGCCGAGTCTCAGCAATGGGCCCGCAGACGCTGGATCGAGGGCGATAGGAGTGCTGCGGGGTAGGCGGGAGAAGGCGCGGCCGGCGAGAAATGCGGCAGTCACGCCCACGCTGGCCAGCACCATCGCCGTCGTCCACGCCGAGGGGAGGACTTCGGGCATCAGCTGGCGAAGAACCAGTCCCACTGCGGCCGCGCCCGAGACCATCAAGCTCCGCCCTGCGTAGGCCTTGTCCTGGGTGGCGTGGGCGAGGACGAAAGCGATGGCCGCCAGGCATGCCAGGGGAATCGGGTAGGGGCCCTGCAAGTGCGGCCCGCGGATCGACAGGACTGCAGTTGCCAGCCACGCCGCCGGGATCCAGAGAAGACCGAGCGCTTGGGCCGAACCCATCCCTGTCCTTAGCGCTGAGGTACCGTGGAGATTGCCGCTGCCTCGAGGCGGACCCAGTCAGGGTCCAGCAGACCTGCGAGCAGGATCTCGAGTTGTCGGCCGGTGCGTACCCGCACGCGCACAACCGCATCCTGTGGTTGGTGGTCGAAAGGGTAGTCCACGAAGGTGGTCTCGCGCGCCAGGCCGTTCTGTTCGGCGTAGCTCATCGCAACACTCTCGACCTCGGCTTGGATCGCTGCCGCTACGAGGGATTCACGATCGGCTTCCGTGAGCCAGGGTTCGACGGGGAAGGGTGGCGGGGTTGGAGTGCAGGCCGCCTGCGGAGGGGCGGGGCAGGCAGGCGCTTGCGCCGCCTCGGTCTGCCGTGCGGCCGCCAGTGTCACCACCAGTTCGGCGGCCACGCCGATCCCCGCGTCGGCCGCGGCTTGCGCGGAGCGCTCCAGCCGCACCTGCTCGAGATACAGCCTGCCGCCATCGACCGCCACCGCCAGGATCAGCAAACCGATGCTAAGCACGATGGCGGCGATCACCAGGATCTGGGCGC
Source organism: uncultured Chloroflexia bacterium (assembly GCA_963789825.1). Classification (GTDB taxonomy): domain Bacteria; phylum Chloroflexota; class Anaerolineae; order Anaerolineales; family E44-bin32; genus PFL42. The sequence goes on along the minus strand of CAWBME010000007.1, from coordinate 376,642 downwards.
GGGCTCTCACGGATTCTGATACTCCATTCGGGTGACCGCCTCTGCCCGCAGGGGCACGGTCACCGCCACCGGAAGATTGAGCGTGAGGGGATACTGCAGGCGGATGGTCAGCGGGTGGCCGCGTGGCATTGGCCAGGGTTGATTGCGTGGGTACTCATCCTGGCCTGGGCTGATCTCGGTTACCAGTCGCGTGTTGTCCAGCCCGGCGGCCGAGCGCAGGACGGCAGCCATGATCTCCTCGTCTCCGTGCAGTGGATCGCTCAGTGTCGCGCCCGCCCGTGCGCCCTCCCAGGCGGCATGCGTCAGGATCACCTGCGAGGTCACTAGCCAGCCAAGGTTGACGGTTCCCAGGATCACCAACAGCAAGATCGGGAGCACCAATGCCAGTTCGACGATCGCCTGGCCGCGCAAGCCGGCGTGAGCTTCGCTCGGGCGCGAGGTAGGGCCGAGCCTCATCCTGCTGCCCTCATCGCATCAGGAAGAAGTGGAGCAGCGGGGGAGCCAGGTAGATGATCAACAAGGCCGGCAGGAAGAAGAACACCAGTGGGAACAGGATGATGACCGGGAGCCTCCGGCTGGCCTCTTGTGCCCGGCGCCGGCGGGCAGTCCGCAGCAGCTCGTTCTGTACGCGCAGCGCTTCGGCCAGTGGCGTGCCCAGGACTTCCGCCTGACGCACCGTGGCTACGAAGGTGCGCACGTCCTGCGAGCCGGTGTTGCGCGCCAGACCGTCCATCGCCTTGATCCCGCCGCCATCCGAGGTCGAGGCCCTGGATCGTGCGGCGGAGCTCTTCCCCAAGCGGGCCCGGGAAGGAAGGGCTCACGCGTCGCAGGACGACGTCGAACCCGAGCCCGGCCTGCAGGCCGAACGCCAGCCGATCCAGGAGGTCCGGCAGGGCCAGAGTGATTTCCTGCTGGCGCCGCTGCGCACGCAGGTTGAGCCACAGGCGCGGTCCGAAAACGCCGGCCGCCCCTACCCCCATGACCATCAGACCGCCCACCGGGTCGAGCGGGCGCAGGACAACGAGCGAGGCCAGGCCGGCGCCGGCCGCCAGCAATCCAAGCCATTGCAGGGCGACAAACTGCTGACTGTCCCAGGGCAGCGCGGCCTGGCGCAGCGCGGCGCCAAGCTCAGGCCGATCGAGACGACGCCTGAGCCGTGCCGGCACCGGTGTGCGGTGCAGCTCTCGGCCAATGCGCTCCATCGCCGGCACGGGCCGCCGCGCGGCGCGGGGAGGGCCGGATCGCGCCGTGCATGCCTTGACTGCGGCCAACACCGTCAGGCCGGCCAGCATTGCCGCCAGGCACTGCACGCCGATCCACAATGGTTGCATGGTCTTCTCCCGACTCAGTAGCGGACTCGCACAAGGCGTGAGATCACCATCCATCCCGCCACCTGAAGGACGAGGGCAACGACCAGCAGCACCTGGCCGATCAATGTTCGGAAGAGCACGTCGATGTAGCGCGGATTGGTAAAGAGCAGGATCGCAGCCGAGACCGGTACCAGCGCGGCGATGATCCAGCCCGAGAGCTTGCCCTGCGAAGTGGCCGCCTGCATCTCGCGTTCGAGATCCGCCCTCTCCCTCAGCAGCGCAGCGGTCTGATGCATCATGGCCACAAGGTTTCCTCCGAAGGCGCGCTGGATGGCAACTCCATCCAAAGCAAACGCCAGGGAGGGCTCAGGAAAGACTGCGCACAACCTCCGTCAAGACGTGCTCGATCGGTCGGCCCAGGCGCAGACGAAGGTCGAGCCATGCCATCACCTGGGACACCGGTTCGGGCAAGTCGCTGGCAGCGAAGCGGATCGCCTGCGGCAAAGAAAGACCTGCCGCCAGAGCGGCGGCAACCGCGTCGAGCGCCTGCGGCAACTGCTGCTCCATCCGACGACGGGCCGCCATTGCCCGCCCACGCACGGAGCGGATCACCACCAACGGCGCGATAGCGGCAGTCGCCAGGGCGAGCACAGGACCGGCGATGCGCAACCCCAGCCCTGCGCCAGCGCCAGAGGCGGCGACGATAAGCAGCAAGTACCGGGACCCCTTGGTGCCGTAGCCGGCGTCGATCCAGTCCGCAGTCAGCTGACGGCCTGGAGCGCTACGCAGCAGGGGGCCAAGCAGCCACTCCAAGACGTCCTGCCGGTGGGCACGCCTCCTCCCAGCGTCCCGTCCGAAGGCGATCGCAGGCAGCCCGGTCCTGCGCGCCGTGCGCGCACGCCACGCACCTTCGAGCAGGCGCTGTTCCAGCCACATTGCGCCAACAAGCAGCGCGCAGAACACGAGCACTCCCACTGCCGCACTTGGCGCCAGCGCCGGGGATCGGACCAGAAGTCGCCGCAGTGTCGGTGCGGCGGGAAGCACGAGCAGGAAGACGAACAACAAGGCGGATGCTGCGGCTGCGGGCTTCAGCCAGGGGGGCAAGCGCCGGCGGGTTGAGGCTTGGGGTTCGATCATGACCGCTCTTCACTCACCTGCCGCCAGGTGGACGGCGGATCCAACACAAAGAGCGGAGTCAGGCGCACGCGCTCACTGCCGTCGGGCAGCAGCTGGTGGATGCCGGTCACCACTCGGCGGCCATCGGTGAGCCGATCCTGCTGCACCACAATCTCTATTGCGCCGGCTAGCATGCGGCGGATGGCGGCGAGCGGCATATCGAAGCCTGCCATCAGCACCATGAACTCGAGGCGGATGAGGGCGTCCGGCGCCGAGTTGGCATGCAGCGTCGTCATCGACCCGCGATGGCCGGTGTTCATGGCCTGCAGCATGTCGAAGGCCTCGCCGCCGCGAACCTCGCCGACGATGATCCGATCCGGGCGCATCCGCAGCGCATTGCGCACCAGCGTCCGGATGGTGACTTCCCCCTCGCCTTCGATGTTTGGCGGACGGGACTCGAGCGAAACCAGGTGAGGATGCTGCAACTGAAGCTCGGCGGCATCCTCGATGGTGATAATGCGTTCTCCGGTAGGTATGCACAGGCTGAGGGCATTCAGCGTGCTGGTCTTGCCCGAACCGGTCCCGCCCGAGACCAGCAGGCTGTGACGGAGCTCGACCGACCGCGCCAGGAAGTCCGCCATGCCCTGGCTGAGCGTGTGCAGCGAGACCAGCCGCGCCAGGCTGAACGGCTGGCGGGAAAACTTGCGGACGGTCAGCACAGGACCCTTGACAGCCAGCGGAGGGATGATGGCGTTGACCCGAGATCCATCGGGCAGGCGCGCGTCCACCAGCGGGCTGCTCTCGTCGATCCTCCGACCGATGGGTGCAACGATCCGGTCGATGACATGGCGCAAATCGGCCTGGTCGTGGAACCGGGCGTCAGCCGCCTCGAGCCGCCCGTTCCGTTCGACGAAGATGTGTTCTGGGTCGTTGACCATGATCTCGGTGACTTCCGGGTCGTCGAGCAGCGGCTGGAGCGGACCCAGCCCCACGACACGGTTGACAACCGCCCGGACAAGTCCGGCCATTTGAGGCTGCGTGAGCAGCCATGGCTGCTCGCAGGCGATGCGCTCGGCGCGCTCGGCCAGCGCCTCGGCGTCCGGAATCCCCTCGGCCTCCTCCACCTGCAGGTCTGCAGCGATGCTCTCTGCCAACAGTGTATGGAGCGTGTTCTCCTGGGAGATGCTGTGTGCGTTGCTCAACCCGTTCCCTCGCCCGCGCTGACCTCGGTCCGCCCCGCCTGGCTCGTCCGTGCTTGCTGCGCTCGGGAGGCGAGCAAGCGGTGGGCGAGCTGGCGGATGGCGCGGCCGTAAGGGCTGCCGCGTGCCAGGGCAGCCACTGCTCCGAAGTGGACCTGTCTCCCAATGGCTGTTGCGTCAGCCGGGAGCCACGCCCAGACCGGGAGTTCGAGCGCATGCCCGGCGCCCTGCGCCAGCAATGGTTGCCCGGGCTTCACCTGGTTGACTACAAGGGCGGCCTTGCGCCGAGCGGCCGTTGGCAGAAGGCGCGACCAGCGCCGCGCGGCGCGCAAGCTCGGCGGGTCAATTGTGACCACGAGCAGCACCAAGTCGGTCTGGTCCAGCAAGCCGTCGACGGCGCACGCGCTCGCTGTGTCGACAATTAGCCAATCGGCATGAGGCGTGAGCGCCTGCAGGAGCCGTGCTGCTTGCGTCGGCGCACTCTCCATCCCGTTGCCTCCGGCAAGCAGACGAAGCCCGGAAGGATGCAGGCAGCTGGCACGAGCAAGATGCTCTTCGTTCGGCATGCTGGGCATCGCCGTCAGGTCGGTCCAGCAGTGGGCAGGTTCGAGATCGAGCAGCAGGTCATCGATCGCATCAATACCGTGCAGGTCAAGCAGCAAGCAAGAGCTAGCTCCTGCCAGGGCGACGCCCAGGTTGGCCGCCAGGAGTGAGGCGCCAGCGCCGCCGCGGGCCGAGGTGACCAGGATCGTGGGCACGGCTAGGGACCCGAGGGTCTGGCCAGCAGCAGCAGGTGATATCCGCCGGCTCTGGCCTGGAGAACGGCTTGGGCCTGCTCCAGCGTGACGGCAAGGTAGACGCGTTCTGGCGCCTCGGCGCCGCCTGCTGTGCCAAGAATCTCGACATCGCTGAGGACGAGCCCAGCCCCGACCGAGGCGGCCTGGGGGTGTAGGGCAAGCAGGTCGATCCGATCTCCGGCCGCCAGCGGGGGCGGCGCGCCGGCGAGCCAGCCGGACGGAAGGACCATCGCCCGCTGACCTTCCGGGACCAAATGGGCAAGTCCGCCCTGCTCCCCGCGTTGGAGCTTGCTGGCCAACAGGACTTCACCGGCCTCGAGCGGGATCTGCGCCGTCCGACCCACTGCCTGGGAGGGGCGCTCGAGACTCCCGAGCGGGAGCAGGGCAGAGGGGAAGCGCCGCACTTCGACCATGTCCTGGGTGATCACGGTTCCCGGGCGGATTGCCACGCGAGCGGTGAGTGCCGGCTGGACAGGCAGGGCTGCACGCCGGAGCGAGTCCAGATAGGCGAAGACCAGCGCCCCCGCCAGCAGTGCCAGCAGGGCCGCCAGGATCACGTAGTAGCCGGATCGGCGGCGTGCGCCGGCCGCCCAGGGAGGAGCGGTGCTGGGAGCGATGGGGGCGCGGTTGCTCATGCGTGCCGGAGGCCGCTGCAAAGCGCGGACGAAGCGTGCCCTGAGGACCCGGTGCGCAGGACGCGATCGAACCTGGGTCCAGCCAGTAGCGGGGATGAGTTGCCCGGGAAGAACGTCTGAACCGAAGGCCGCATGCCTGTCCCCCTAGGTGCGCAGCCTGAAGACGTCTGTCGTTACTCTAGCATGCACCCTTAGGCCGAGTCAATCGCCTGCCAGGGCTCAGGGCACAGGAGACTCCCAGCGACCGACACCTCTCGTGACCAGGCAGGCGCAACTCTGGCGGATGTCGCGGCGGGACCCAGGGTTGCTCGCGCTGCTCCTCACCGACGCCCCGCTGGGCTGGCGAGCCATCGCACCCTCCGCCGGGGACCGGAGTGAGTCTGTCGCCGCCTGGCGTTGGCCCCCGCATCCGGGAACGGCGGGCTCGTGTCAGGAGCTTGGCGATCCCTTCGATCGCCGCCAACTCCAGGCGTGCAGGGTCCCTGGAACACAGTCCAGGTCAACAGGGCGAGTCATGCTGCCGCGTTCTGCGGAGCGCGGCAGGGGTAGGGGGATGCGCTGCCCGGTGCCTAGCTGCAAGCAGATCCCTCGGCGAGAAGGCGGCCTCGGGATGACAATGCGAAGGATCTGCTCTTCCCCGCCATGCTACCTCCTCACAAGCTGCAAGCAGATCCCTCGGCGAATGGGCGGCCTCGGGATGACATGGCAAAGGAGACTGTCATCCCGAGCGCCTGTCCTGAGCGGAGCGAAGGGAAGCGAGGGAGGGATCTGCTTTCCCCCGCCATGCAACCTCCTGACTCGCTGCACGCGGGTCGCCGGGTTGTGCCGAGCAAGTGGCATGGCACAGCTGCCGGCGGTGGGTCGCCCGAGAGACCCTGCAGGCAGACGAGGCTTTCACCGAGCCTTGAGTGGGTGTAGGCTGGGCTGAACGGACGCCGTCGAGAGGGCGATTCGTGCCCGGGGAGGGACTGAACGTGAACCACTTCAACTTCTGGCAGCGCTGGCTGCTCGTCGTCGCCTGGGGGATCACGGCCTTCGGCCTGCTGATGGCGCTGCTGGTCGAGACGCCGCTCTTCGAGCCGTTCCACGCGCAAATCGATCCGGTCTTCTGGCCGTCCGGCGTCGTGCCGCCGCAGGCGGCAGCGTATTCGTCCTGGGTGCTGAGCGCCTGGGGCGCGACCGTCGCCGGGTGGGGGCTGCTGCTCGCCCTCGTGGTGCGCGGGCCGTTTCGCTCCAGGCAGCCATGGGTGTGGCCGGCGATCGCCGTCAGCCTCTCGCTGTGGTTCGTGCTCGACACCGCCGCCTCGCTGCGCCACGGCGTCGCCTTCAACGTCGGGCTGAACGTGCTGATCTTCGTCCTGGCCGGCATCCCGCTCCTGGCGACCCGCAAGGCCTTCTCCCGCTCCGGCCCAGGCGCCGGGTAAGGCGCGCAGACGCCGCCGGAGTCTCCGGGAAGCCCCGACACGGGGAATGCACCCAAGCACGGGCCCGAAGCCCTCGCCAGGGACGCCGGTGGCAGCGCTCTGCGCGACATGGCATACTGTGGGGAGGCCTGCTCGGGGCGCGGTCGTCGCGAACAGACGAGGCGCAGGGAGGCAAGATGTCGATCCTGGACGATGTTGGAGGGGCGCTGGCGTTCGGCCGTCAGGAGGAACTGCGCCTGATGGGCAGGATCCCGCCCGAGACACGCTTGGCGAAAGGCTCCGCCGAATCCTGGTCGGCGCGGGACAACCTGATCCATCTGGCGGTCTGGAAGCTGATCTTCATCCAGGCCATGGAGGACCCGGCGTTCGGACCGCAGGACCCTGGGCCGGAGGAGACCGACGCCGTCAATCGGTCGATCTACGCCAGCAGCCGCCGGCTGAGCTGGGATCAGGCCGAAGCGTTCCTGGCCCACGCCCATCGGCGGACGATGCTGGCGGTCCAGCGCTTCAGTGCGCAGGCGCTGGAGGACCTGAACCTCTTCCCCTGGCTCAAGGGTGAGCCGCTCTGGCGTCGCCTGCTCGGCTCGGCGGTGATGCATCCGGTATTTCACTATGCGCTGATCTACCAGCAGCTCGGCATGCCGCAGGAGGCACTGCGCCTCCAGGAGCGCATGCTCCTCTTCCTCGACGCAGTGAGTCCCAGCCAGGCGTGGCTCGGCGTCGGCCGCTACAACCTGGCCTGCGCCTACGCCCTGCAGGGTGAACGGGATCGGGCGCTGGAGTGGCTGGCCGAAGGGCTCAGGCTGCGGCCGGACCTCGCCGACTGGTCGAAGCAGGACCCGGACCTCGCCTCGCTGCGCGATGACCCTCGCTACCTTGCGCTCCTCGCCCAGTGAACGCCTCATCCGACTCGAACTGCAGCCGTTGGCTGGATCCTGGGCCGGGCCATGACCGTCGCAGCCGGGATCAGTCTGACGCTGGTCGTCGTGCCGGTCAGCCTGCTCTGGCCGCGCCTCGATCGCCGATGCATTCTGCGGCGGGGGTTCGAGCTGGTCACTGCGACCTGCGCAGTGCATGCGTACGATGGGCTCCGGCCCGCAAGCTGGCCGTCACGCTTCCGGCCAGCCAGCGGGGAATCCGCCTTGGCGTCGAGCTCTTCGTACGCAACGGGCGCGAGCCGGAGAACGACCGCTACCGCCGCAGGCGTGGGCCTGTGGGTGGGAGAGCTTACTTCACAAGCACCGAACTGCCAGGGCTGCTGACCTGAGCCCCCGCGGTCCTGCTGCCTCCCTTGCGGTTCGCGGTGGGAGTAAGACCCGAAGGAACGGAGAGGTGACGTGCGCAGCTATCGCAAGGAACTATGGTTCTCGCTGCCGCAGCGACGCGGCTTCGTCAACATCACACCCGAAGTGGAGGCCGCCTTGGCCGAGAGCCAGGTGAAGGAGGGGCTGGTCCTGGTCAATGCCATGCACATCACCGCCTCGGTGTTCATCAACGACGACGAGTCGGGCCTGCACCACGACTACGAGGCCTGGCTGGAGACGCTCGCCCCCCACGAGCCGGTGTCGAACTACTGGCACAACCGCACCGGCGAGGACAACGCCGACGCTCACCTGAAGCGGCAGGTGATGGGCCGGGAGGTCGTGGTGGCGGTCACGCAGGGCAGGCTTGACTTCGGCCCCTGGGAGCAGATCTTCTACGGCGAGTTCGACGGTCGACGCCGGAAGCGAGTGCTGGTCAAGATCATCGGGGAGTGAGCTTCGCCGTTCCGAAGTGGGCGAGAACAGGAGGGTCGCATGCGACGATGGATGGTGTGGGCCTTGGTGGCAGGCCTGATCGCCGGTTGCGCTGCGCCAAGCGTGCCGAATGAGCCAACCATCGACTCGGGGCTGCTCCCCACCAGCACCTCCACCCTGGCCGCAGCGCAGCCGGTCGTGGCCGCCAACGCTCGAGCCCGCCCCTGCGCTGCCGATGGTGCTGCGCAGCCCGGCCTTTGAAGCGGGAGGCGAGATCCCGCCGGTTCACACCTGCGACGGGGAGAACACCTCGCCGGAGCTGGCGTGGGAAAACGTGCCACAGGGAACGGCAGCCCTGGCGCTGGTCTTCGATGACCCGGATGCCGGCCATTGGGTGCACTGGGTTGCCTACGATCTCCCGGCGGAGCTGGGCGGCTTGCCCGCTGGGCTGCGGAGTGAGCTCCCGGCCGGGGGTCGTCTGGGGAGCAACACCTGGGGCAAGCGCGAGTATGGTGGGCCTTGCCCGCCCACCGGCAGACACCGCTACGTGTTCACTCTGTATGCGTTGGACTCCGAGCTGGGGCTCCCGCCTGGAGCGACCGCCGAAGACCTGGCGGCTGCCGCAGAGGGGCATATCCTGGCCAAGGCGGAGCTGGCGGGGACCTATGAGTGTGGCTGACCGGCCCCCGGATAGCCGGCGCGTGACGCCGGCACCTTGCACGCCGAGATTCGAGCCTATGGGAGCGCCCCGGCGGCGCCGTCGGCGAGATCGCCCGACAGTCCGCAGCACGCCCTTCGGAGCTGCAACCTTTCGCGGTCCTTGCCGGTATGTCTGAGTAGAGCGCCATGGCCGAAGTCTCCGAGCAGGAACTAGTCCGGCTGACCCGCAGCGGGAACCTGGAAGCCTATGGTGACCTCGTTCGGCGACATCAGAACGGGGTGTTCAGTGCCTGCTACCGGGTGCTGGGCAACCGGGAGGAAGCGGAGGACGTGGCTCAAGAAGCGTTTCTGCGGGGCTATCAGCGCCTGCACCAGTACGACGCCGAGCGGCCGTTTGGCCCATGGATCCGCCGGGTCGGCGCCAACCTGGCGCTGAACCGTCTGGCGCACAATCTGGCCATCCACCCGCCGGCGGTCGAGCTGGATGACGAGCTGGACTGGCCGGAGCAGGAGCAGCCGGACCCGGCGCATGCCGCCGCCGAGCAGTCGGAACAGCGGGCGTTGCTGCAGCAGGCGCTGCTGGAGCTTCCGGCGCACTATCGTGCCGTGATCGAGTTGCGCCATTTCCAGGAACTGAGCTACCAGGAGATTGCCGCTGCCCTCCGGATCCCGGTGAGCGATGTGAAGAGTCACTTGTTCCGCGCCCGGCGGGCGCTGGCAAGGAGTCTGCGCAATGGAACCTGAAGCAGTGAGCGTCCACCCGGCGGAAACCGAGCTGCACGCGCTGCTCGATGGGGAGCTCGACGCCGAGGTGCGGCGCCAGGTGGAAGGGCATCTGGCTGGCTGCGCGGCATGTGCCCGTCGTCTGGAACGTGCGCAGGCTCTGTTCGTGCAGATCGAGTCGCTGCCTGAGCTGCGCCTCGGTCGCGATCTGTCGCGGCCTGTGCTTCAATCGCTACGGGGAAGAAGCCGGCCGATGCCGATGCTGGGACTACTGGGCTTGCAGTCCCTTGCGGCGTTGGCGCTGATCTGGGCGGCGAGCGACCGGCTGACCCGCCTGCTTGCGCCGCTGGCGCAGGTCGACCTTCCCGGGCCGGTGATCACGGGCTGGACCTCGCTGATCGGCGTGCTGCTGGCAGTTCGTCTGCCGGCCACCGGCTTTCGGTTCGACTCGGCGTCGTGGCTGCCGCGCCTGGGTGAGGGCCTGCCCGATCTCGGCGCTGCGCCCGACTGGATCCTGTGGGGGCTTCGTGGCGCTCGGCGCCTGGCTGCTGGTCAACAGCCTGGTCGTGCGTGCGGACCGGGAGCGACGTCCCAATGGCGGCTGAGCGTCGTGCACCGCTGGCATCGATTGTCCCCAATCTCGCGCGCGACGCAGCTCCAACAGCATCGGCGCCCATCGAGGGATGTCTCATGAATGAACCGTGGATTCTGCTGGCGCTTGTCCTGTTCTGCACGGGCTGCCTGATTGCCCTGCTGATCGTGCTCAGTGTGCTGGTCCCGCAGCACCTGCAGCGGTCGAGCCGCACCGCTGGGCAGTCCCCTGGGCGATCCTTCCTCATCGGCGCGGTGAACGTGGTGTTCTTCGGCGCGCTGGCGCTGGCGATGCTGAGCGGCGGGGTCCCGCTGCTGCAAGGGATCGGGGTTGCGATCGCGGCGCTGGTGATCGTCGCAATGGCGATCGGCCTGGGAGGCATGGTCCAGCTGACCGGTGAGCGCATCCTGCCCACGGCGGCGCCGTTGCGGCGGACGGCCTGGTCGGCCCTACTCGTGGTGGCGGCCTGCCTCACGCCCTACGTGGGCTGGCTGCTGCTCTTTCCCTACCTCGTCTTCCGCGGTGTGGGCGGCTGGCTGCTCGGCTGGTTGCGTGAACGACGCGACCGGCGAGCGCCGGAAGATCAGTAGGCAAGGCCTCGCCGCGCGCGTGGCGGGGACCCAGGTTGAGTGCAATGCGCCAGCATTCGATCCGGAGCAGGGAGGAGCACTGCCCGCAAGTGCGCCGGTTCCGGCGCGGATGAAGTGGGTTTCTAAGGATGAGGCCGCGGAGCAGGCCCGGATCGTGCCCGCCGCGGCGGGAGTATGCGGGTAGGCACCCGTGACCGGCCTGCGGTGGTGATCGCAGCGCTCTACTGGATCAGGCACCTCCGGGCGCACAGCTGACCGGGACGTGGATGACAAATCGACCCCCAGTCGGGTGTTGCCTGGGCGGGACTGACCTCAGGGCGCGGAGGATGCCGAACCCGACTCGGAAGGTGACCACTCGAGGAATGCCTCGAGCAGCGCCAGGTTCTGCTCCAGATCCAGCCGGTAGTGAGTCGTCAACTCGACGTCCACTGCGGCAATCCCGTTGGCGGCAGCCCAGTCGATCAATTGACCGGTGTAGGCACAGCCGGCGTCGAGCGGGGGATAGGCGTAACCGCTGGCCGCGGAAAGCGCTTGCGCCAGCTGCTCGGACCGCGGGTCTGTGGGCTGGCCTCCGGCGAAGATCCCCAACGCTGCGCTGTGGTAGCTGACTACCGCCTCGACGTGCTCGCTGAGCAGGAAGGACATCACTGCCAGCGTCTCGAGTTCGGAGGCCGGTGACTCGCCGGCGCTGATCGGCCGCAGGTCCCAGCACCCTGCGCGGGGCCAATCGGCCTGCCACAGCGCCGGGAAGTTGCGATTCACGTCGACGCCGTTGGCGTTCGCCCTGCCGGCGCTGCCGCGCTCGCGTGCGTACCCATCCGGATTGACAACCGGTACGATCCACAGCGTGACGCCCGAGGGGATCTCCTCAGGGTGGTCCGAGAGGCGGGCGACCAGGGCTTCGGCAAGCCCCACGGTGTTCCACTCGTAGCCGCCGTGGATCCCCGCCAGGATCGCTCGTGTCGAAGCGCCGCTGCCGAAGCGGTGGGCGCGGATCGGCCTGCCCTGCGTCGAGTCGCCGAGGACCTTTGTCGACGGGTCACCCGGCATCACAGGGGTTCGGCAGGGCTCCCCCGGCGGGCAATCGGCGATGGTCGCCAGGCGTGCCTCGACCCGCAGCGGCGTTGCGGACAGGAGGACCGCCAGGCTGGTGAACGCGGCGAGGCTCACCTTGCGGGCATGGGTACGGAGCGAAGCCGTGCAGGACGGGCGAACCACAGCCAAAGCGTACCTCGATTGAAACAAGCGTAGTGCCGTGCCCCGCAGGTCAGGCTTACAGTCTCCTTAGAAACGCGGCCCACCGCCCACTGTTGCTTGTTCTGTGCCGCAGGCATGGGCTACAATCAGCGGGAGTTCCGAATGCAGATCATTTCCTTGGACACACCATGCCGCTGACGCCGGGCAACACGCTCCACGAGCGCTATCGGATCGAGAGCATCCTCGGCCAGGGCGGCATGGGAGCCGTCTACCGCGCCATCGACATCAACCTGGGTGTGCCGGTCGCCGTCAAAGAGAACTTGTTCACGACGGAGGAGTACGCCCGCCAATTCTGGCGGGAGGCGACGATCCTGGCCGGTGTTCGTCACCCCCACCTTCCGCGCGTCACCGATCACTTCGTCGTCGAGGGTGAAGGCCAGTATCTGGTGATGGATTTCATCCTGGGTGAAGACCTGCGCCAGATGCTGGAGCGTGGCGGCCCGATTCCCGAGCAGCGCCTGCTGCCCTGGTTCCTCCAGATCTGCGATGCGCTGGCCTACCTGCACTCGCGCCGCCCGGCGATCGTGCACCGCGACGTGAAGCCCGGCAACATCAAGATCACGCCCGATGGGCGGGCGTTGTTGGTCGACTTCGGCCTGGCGAAGGTTGTGGAGGACAGCGGCTCGACCACCGTCGGCGCCAAGGCGATGACCCCGGGCTTCTCCCCGCCGGAGCAGTACGGCATGGGTCGCACCGACCCGCGCAGCGATGTGTATTCGCTGGGGGCAACGTTGTATGCGGCGCTGACCGTGGCCATCCCCGAGGATGCAGTCGAGCGCATGCTGGGTCGCACCAAGCTGACGCCGATCCAGAAACGCAATCCCCGCGTGACCACCTCGATGGCTCAAGCGGTGGAAAAGGCGCTCGAAGTCAAACCGGAGGAGCGCTACCAGTCGGTATCGGCTTTCGCCGCAGCGCTCGCCGCCGCCTCCGGCTCCACCCAGCCTGCTGTCTCCCCCAACTACCCACACCTGGAGAGGACGGTCCAGGCGCCCACCCGCCCGCTCGCCGCAGGGGCGGACGAGCTGGCGCCGCTGGAGGTGAGGCACCGGCGTTGGCCGTACTTCGTCGTCGGCGGGGTGGCGCTGGTGCTGGTGGTCATCGGCAGCATCCTGGCGTTGGGCGACGGCCGGGCGGCCTCGCCTCCGCCCCAAGCGACAGCCCCCGGTGACCCGCTCAATCCTGGAGTCGTCGCCGGCACGCCAGCTGCCTTCCCGACCCAGAGCGGCTTCCTGCCGACGCCCGTGCCGGCGGAGGCCACGGGGCCTGCCGCGGCGCTGTTGGCGACGCCGATCGGCGGGGGCATTGGGGAGATCGCCTTTGCTTCGGCACGCAACGGACTCCCCCAGCTGTTTCTGATGAACGCCGACGGCACCGACGTCCGCCAGTTGACCGACATGGATGATGGCGCCTGCCAGCCCGCATGGTCACCAGACGGCTCCCGCTTGCTGCTTACCTCGCCGTGTCGCGGCGAACCAGGAGTCCTACCCGGGGTCTGGGGTGGTCATCCTGAATCTGGCCGACCTCACCACGCGGGCACTGCCGACGATCGCCGGCGGCGGAGACTTCGATGCCGCCTGGTCGCCGGATGGGCAGCGGGTAGCGTTCACTTCCCTGCGGGAGAAGGATCGCCCGCACGTGTACGTGATGAACCTCGATGGAACGAATCTGACCAGCCTCAGCGGCCCGCTGGCGTACGAGGCCCAGCCCGCCTGGTCTCCCCTTGGTTCCCAGCTGGCGATCTCTTCCAACCGCGTGGGCAATGTGCGCCTGTTCCTGATTCCCCAGGTTGGCGGCGAAGCAGAGCGGTTCTCCTGGGGCGCCAGCGATGGAGATACGTTCCCGGACTGGTCGCGCGATGGCCAGAACGTCGTGTTTGAAAGGTCGCTGGATGGGTTCCCGCGCCTGTTTGTTGCCCGCTATGGCACAGCCGGCCAGGCGAGCACGGCGGTATGCCCCGGGGGGCCGCTCTCGGTCGTGCCCATGGCCGAGCCGCGCTGGTCTCCCGATGGGGGCTGGCTCGCCTTCGAGACCTGGCCCGACGGCAAGAACCACAACCTGGCGATCCTTTCGGTGAGCTGCACCAACTTCGCCGAACTCACCACCGACCCTGCGCTGGATTTCGACCCCGCCTGGCGTCCGTAGACCGCCTCCTGCGCTGGCTACAGGAAGGGTATCAGCCGTGGCTGGGAACAACGTCCATGGCGGGTCCTCCATGCCAGCCGGATAATGAAGCCTGGGGCTGACCCGCCCTGCGCGCCATCCAACCACAGTAGGGAGAATGCCATGACCGCCAAGATCATCGACGGGAAAGTGATTGCCGACGAATTGCGGGTTGACATCGCCAAGGGAGTGGAGAAGCTGGTCGGCGGCGGCGGCCCACGTCCCGGGCTGGCCACGGTGCTCGTCGGCGAGAACCCGGCGTCGCACACCTACGTCAAAATGAAGCGCAAGGCCTGCGCCGATATGGGGATCGAGTCCTTCCCGCACGAGCTGCCCGCCACCGCCTCGCAGCAGGAAGTCGAGACGCTGGTCAAGAACCTGAACGCCGATCCGAAAGTGCACGGCATCCTGGTCCAGCTGCCGCTTCCGGCTGGCCTGGATGAAGAAGCGGTGCTCAAGTCCATCAGCATCGAGAAGGATGTCGATGGTTTCCACCCGATCAACATCGGACGGTTGGCGCAGAAGGGCCGCGAGCCGCTGTTCGTCCCTTGCACCCCGGCAGGATGCTTGGTCCTGCTGAAGAAGGCCGGCGCCAAGCTGTCGGGGGCGCAGGCGGTCGTCGTCGGGCGCTCGAACATCGTGGGGATGCCGGCGGCACTGCTCTTGGTCAAAGAGGACGCCACGGTCACCATCTGCCATTCGCGCACCAAGGACCTGCCCGGGGTGTGCCGCCAGGCAGATATCCTGATCGCCGCCATCGGCCGCGCCGAGATGATCAAGGGTGACTGGATCAAGCCCGGCGCCTACGTGATCGACGTGGGCACCAATCGGGTGGACGATCCGACGACCAAGAGCGGCTCGCGGCTGGTCGGGGACGTGGCCTACGCAGAGGCGCTTGAAGTGGCCGGAGCGATCACGCCTGTGCCCGGCGGCGTCGGCCCGATGACGATCACGCTGCTCTTGCAGAACACACTGCGCTCGGCCCAGCGCGTCGGCTGAGCGGGGACCTTCGCGGGACGCGCCAAGCCGGCGCGCCCGTGCTGACCTTCCGGCGGGGTTTGGGTAGCTCCCAGACCCCGCTGCGCGCTGGGGGAGCGGGGGTGCGATGGCGGCCCGCCGGCCCGGGGGCTGGAGCAGCCGAGGGGCGGACGAGAATCAGGGCCCGACCATGTTGTCTGACAATTGACCCGCGCCGGGGGCGATGCTACACTGTGCGCAGCCAAGCCCCATGACCACCACCCTGATCCGCAACGCCACGGTCCTGGTCACGATGGATGCCGAGCGGCGGGAGATTCCCGACGGCGGCCTGTTCATCCGTGACGGGTGGATCGAGCAGGTTGGCCGGACGGCTGATCTTCCCCAGCAAGCGGACGTCCAGTACGACCTGAGGGATCACCTCGTCCTGCCGGGCCTGGTCAATACCCACCACCACCTGTATCAGACCCTGACGCGGGCCGTCCCGCTGGCCCAGGATGCCGGCCTGTTCACCTGGCTGAAGACACTCTATCCGATGTGGGCCAGGCTGCAGCCGGAGGACATTCGCCTCTCGACCCAGATCGGCCTGGCCGAGTTGGCGCTCAGCGGGTGCACCACGGCCAGCGATCATCTCTACCTGTATCCCAACGGCTGCCGGCTGGACGACGAGATCGAGGCGGCGCGCGCCGTCGGGCTGCGGCTGCACGCCTCGCGCGGTTCGATGAGCCTGGGCGAGAGCCGGGGCGGCCTGCCTCCCGATCGAGTGGTCGAGCCGGAAGACTTCATCCTGCGCGACACGGAGCGCTTGATCGACGCCTACCACGACGCGGCGCCGGGCTCGATGCTGCAGATTGTGATCGCCCCGTGCTCGCCGTTCTCGGTCACCCCGGACCTGATGCGCCAGGCCGCCGAGCTGGCGCGTACCCGCGGCGTTCGGCTGCACACGCACTTGGCCGAGACGCTCGACGAAGAACGGTTCTGTCTCGAGCAGTTCGGCAGGCGACCGCTGGGCTATGCCGAGGACCTTGGCTGGTCTGGCGGCGATGTCTGGTTCGCCCACGCCGTGTTCATGGACGACGAGGAAGTGCGGCGCATGGGCCAGGCGGGGATTGGCGTCGCCCACTGCCCCAGCTCCAACATGCGCTTGGCCTCGGGGATCGCGCCCGTGCTGCGTTACCTGACGGCAGGGGTGCCGGTCGGCTTGGGCGTGGACGGCTCGGCAAGCAACGATGGCTCGCACATGCTGGGCGAGGCGCGCCAGGCGCTGCTGATCTCTCGACTGGGCTCAGCGCTGCAACCGGAGGCCGGCCAGCCGCTGATCACGGCTCGCCAGGCGCTCGAAATGGCGACCCTCGGCGGGGCGTCCGTCCTCGGGCGGGGCGACATCGGGGCGTTGGCGGTTGGCAAGTGCGCCGACCTGATCGCCCTGCGGCTCGACCGGCTGGAGTATGCCGGAGCACTGCACGACCCGGTGGCGGCCAGCGTGCTGTGCGCGCCGGTGAAGGTCGACTTCTCCTTCGTCCATGGGCGCCCGGTCGTCGAGCAGGGCCGCTTGGCGACGCTGGAGCTGGGCCCGGTCATCGAGGCCCACAACCGCGCCGCCCGCCGCCTGGTGGCGGGGGAATAGGTGATCCTTGCGCGGGGAGGTGATCAGGATGGGACATGACCTGATGATGCGCTCCCAGCGGTTGGTGAGCGTGGCGATGGGGCGACGTCCGGCGGACATCGTGATCCGCAGCGGTCGCTGGGTTTGTGTGCAGTCGGGCGAGATCATTGACGGAACCGATGTGGCGATCAGCGACGACCGGATTGCCTTCGTCGGGCCGGATGCCCGGCACACCCTCGGCCCCGATACCCAGGTCATCGAAGCGGAGAATCGCTACCTCGTCCCCGGGCTGCTGGACGGCCACATGCATGTCGAGTCCGGCATGCTGACCGTCACCGAGTTCGCCCGGGCGGTGATCCCACACGGGACGACCGGCATGTTCATCGACCCGCATGAGATCGCCAATGTGCTGGGGCTCTCCGGCGTGCGCTGGGTGGTGGATGAGGCCGCCGTGCAGCCGATCCACGTTTGGGTCCAGATTCCCGCCTGCGTTCCCTCCGCGCCCGGGCTGGAAACCCCGGGCGCGATCTTCGGACCCGAGCAGATCGCGGAAGCGATGTCGTGGCCGGGTGTGATTGGCCTGGGGGAAGTGATGAACTACCCCGGCGTATACGGCGGCGATGAGAAGATGCACGCCGAGATGGCCATCACCCGTCAGGCCGGCAAGGTCATCGGCGGCCACTATGCCTCGCCCGACCTGGGCCTGCCGTTCCATGGCTACGCCGCCGGCGGCCCGGAGGACGATCACGAGGGCACACGCGTGGAAGACGCTGTGGCTCGCGTGCGCCAGGGAATGAAGGCCATGCTGCGCCAGGGATCGGCCTGGTTGGACGTGGCAGGGCAGGTGGCCGCCATCACGCAGGCCGGGCTGGACCCGAGGCGGTTCCTCTTGGTGACCGACGACAGCCACTGCGAGACGCTGGTCCGCGAGGGCCACGTCAACCGGGCAGTGCAGGCGGCGGTGGAGGCCGGCGTCGATCCGCTGGTCGCCATCCAGATGGCGACCTTGAACACGGCCGAGCACTTCGGCGTGTCGCGCGAGGTCGGCATGATCGCGCCCGGCCGCTTCGCCGACCTGCTGCTGGTGCGCGACTTGCGTAAGCTCAAGCCGGACCTGGTGTTGGCGCGTGGGCGGTGGATCGCCGAGAATGGCAAGCTGCTGGTCTCACGGCCGGCGTTCACCTACCCCCAGGCCGCACGCAGTTCGGTGAATCTCGGCCGGCCGCTGACCGCGGACGATTTCGTGCTCCATGCCCCGCCGGGGAGATCTGTGCGGGCGCACGTCATCGGCGTGATTGAGAATCAGGCCCCCACCCGCCATATGGAGTTCATTCTGCAGCCCGAACAGGGCCGGGTGCTTCCGGATCCAGCGCGCGACCTGGCGCTGGCGGCCGTTGTCGATCGGCATCAGGGCAGCGGCCGCATCCAGCTTGGCCTCGTGCACGGCCTGGGATTCGAGGCTCAGGTGGCGTTCGCCTCGACGGTCGCCCACGACAGCCACCAGTTGATTGTCGTCGGCACGGATGGCGAGGAGATGGCGCGTGCCGCCAACGCGCTGGCGGCCAGCGGAGGTGGCCAGCTCGTGGTGCGCCAGGGGGAGGTCATCGGGCGGGTCCGGCTGCCGATCGCCGGCCTGATCTCCGACGCTCCGGCAGAGACCGTCGCCGCCGAGGCCCGTTCGGTGCTCGAGGCCCTGCGCGCCTGCGGCTGCACGCTGAACAACGCCAACATGCAGCTCAGCCTGCTGGGATTGGTGGTCATTCCAGAACTGCGCCTCTCCGATCTTGGCCTGGTGGATGTCGAGCACTTCACTTTCATCCCGGCGCTTGAGCCGTTGGAATCGGCGGAGTAGTCTGCGTTGGCATCCCGACCCGTACGCCTCAACCCGCCACAGCGACCAATACCTGCGCACACAGCTGGCACTGGGTCAACTGCTCGAGCGCACAACTCCCGGCTCGTTCCTGCCCTCCGAGCCGCAGCTTGCCAAGCAGCTCAGGGTGTCGCGGGCGACGCTGCGCGAGGCCATGCGACCGTTCGAAGAGGAGGGGCGCATCGTCCGTCGCCAGGGCGTGGGAACGGTCGTGACACGCAAGCCGCGCGCCCTCGAGAGCGGCCTGGAAGTCTTGGAGAGCATCGACAGCATGGCGGCCCGCATTGGCCTGAAGGTCGAACTGGGCTCGCTGCGTGTGCGCCCGGCCGATCCCGACCCGGACGAACGCCAGCAGATGGGCCTGGCAGAAGGTGAGGGCCTGACCGAGATCGCCCGCAGCATCCTGGCCGGCGGCCGGCCGGTGGCCTTCTTGATCGACCGCGTCCCGGCTTCGGTGCTCCAGCCGCATGAGCTCGGCCCAAGCTTCGGCGGTTCGGTGCTGGACTTGTTCCAAGCCCGCCGGGATCCACCGCTGAACTCGTCGCGCACCGAGATCAGCGCCGTCTCCGCATCGCACGACATCGCGCGTGAGCTGCGCATCCAGCGCGGCGACGTGCTGCTGTATCTGGAAGCCTATCTTGTGCTCGCCCTCCGGAACGGCGATCGACCACAGCCAGAGCTACTTTCTTCCGGGCACGTTCCGCTTGCACGTCGTCCGCCGCCCGGCCCGAGGCGGGTGAAGGTGGAGGTGAAGTTCCAGGTCGAAGCGGACTGACCGTCCGAGAATCCGAAGCCTGTCGAAAGGCTTCTCATCCGAAAAGGAGTGGAACGCGATGCGTAGTTTCATGGGGAGGGACATCCTCTCACTCAAGGGATTTGAACGCTCCGAGTACTACCGGGTGTTCGAAGTAGCGGACCGGCTGGCGCCGTTCGCCCGCGACCGCAAGAACACCGACCTGCTCAAAGAGAAGACGCTGGTGACCGCCTTCTACCAGCCCAGCACCCGCACCCGCCTGGCGCACGAATCGGCCATGCTGCGCCTGGGGGGCAAGGTGACCGGCTTCGCCGACGCCAAGATGACCCGAGCCGGCGATTTCTATCAGGAGTCGATCAAAGACACCGTGCACATGCTTGAGTTCTATGGCGACGTGATCGTGATGCGCCATTTCCAGCAAGGTGCGCCGCACGAGGCCGCCCGCTGGTCGAGCGTGCCGGTGATCAACGCCGGGGATGGCTGGGGAGAGCATCCGACCCAGGTCCTGACTGACATGTACACCATCCACAAGGAGAAGGGGCGTCTCGATGGGTTGAACTTCTTGTTGATCGGCGACATGCGCATGCGCACCATGCACTCGATCAGCTATGCCATGAGCCAGTTTGACATCCAGGCGACCTACATTTCCCCGCCGGAGATGTCGCTGTTGCCGGAGTTCAAGAAAGAGCTCGATGAGCTGAATCTCAACTACCGCGAGGTCGATCACGTCTCGAAGGCGATCGCCGACGCCGATGTGATCTACATGGAGCCGGTGGTTCAGCCCGACTACACCAAGTCGCGCGATGAGCGCAAGGGCGACGTCGGCATGACGCCTGCCAACTACCAGGTGACCAAGGCGCTGATGCGCAAGGCCAAGCCGGACTCGCTGATCTTGCACTCCTTGCCGCGCATGGATGAGCTGCTGGAAGAAGTCGACTACACTAGGCATGCCCGCTACTGGGAAGAGGCCTTCAACGGCGTCGTGGTGCGCATGTCCCTGTTGGCGCTGGTGCTGGGGGCGATGGAGTAGGGGAGAAGCAACTAGCAGCTAGCGATTAGCAGTGAACTAGCTGCTGGCTGGCCGCTAGTTGCTAGTCGCTAGCCGCTTACCTGAATGAAGGAGTGCACCATGCAGACGGATCTACGTGGACGTGATCTCATCGGCGACCTCGACTTCAGCCGGGAGGAGGTCGAGACCGTCCTGGATGTCGCCTTCGACCTGAAGCGCAAGCGGGCGCTGGGCGAGCCGCATGCCTATCTGCGCGACAAGGTGCTGGCGATGCTGTTCTTCTTCTCCAGCACCCGCACCCGCGGATCGTTCGAAGCCGGGATGGCCCAGTTGGGCGGACATGCCGCCTTCATCGAATCCAAGACCACTCAGATCGCGCATGGCGATACCCCCAAGGAGATCGGCCAGATCTTCGGACGCTACTTCGACGGGATCGCCATCCGCCACGTCGACTGGGGGGTGGGCAACCAGTACCTCAACGAGGTCGCCAGACACTCGCGTGTGCCCGTGCTCAACATGCAGTGCGAGGTCTACCATCCGTTCCAGATCCTGGCCGACCTGATGACGGTGATCGAGAAGAAGGGGCGCGATCTGCGCCGCAAGAAGATGGTGGTCTCGTGGGCCTATGCCGCCTCCTACCAGAAGCCGATGTCGGTGCCGCAGTCGCTGGTGCTGCAGATGCCGCGCTTCGGGTTGGACGTGGTGCTGGCGCATCCCCCTGAGTTCAAGCTGATGCCGGACGTGATGGACAAAGCCCGTGAGCAAGCCAGGCGCTATGGCACCGGCTTCGAAGTGGTCGACGATATGGACAAGGCATTCAAGGATGCCGATATCGTCTACGCCAAGTCGTGGGGGGCGATGCTGACCACCACCGATCAGGAGGAAGGCGCGCGCGATCATCAAGAAGTACGAGTCGTGGATCACGGACGAGCGACGCATGAAGCTCGCCAAGCCGGATGCGATCTACATGCACCCGCTGCCGGCGGACCGCAAAGTCGAGGTCACCGACGGGGTGATCGACAGCGAGCAAAGCGTGGTCTACGACGAGGCCGAGAACCGCATGCACGCCCAGAAGGCGGTCATGGCGTTGACGATGGCGTAAGAAAGCAACAAGCGACTGGCTCCTGGCGACTAGCTCGCTGCTCGCTAGTCGCTGGCTGCTAGCCGCTAGCAGCTGGACTGATCGGGCGGATTGTGCCGCACGAGGAGGTAGGAAGAATGGCAAGCAACCCCAAGAAGAAGCTCGCCGTCGTCGCCGTGGGAGGCAACTCCCTGATCAAGGACAAGCAGCACCAGACGGTCCCCGACCAGTACGCCGCGGCCGTGGAATCGATGTCGCACATCGCCGGCATGATCGAGGCCGGCTGGGACGTGCTGGTGACACATGGCAACGGGCCGCAGGTGGGCTTCATCCTGCGTCGGTCTGAGCTTTCGCTGCACGAACTGCACGTGGTTCCGCTCGACTACTGCGGGGCCGACACGCAGGGCGCCATCGGCTACATGTTCCAGCGGGCGCTGCACAACGAGTTCCGCAAGCGAGGGATCAAGAAGGAAGCCGCGACGGTCGTCACGCAGGTTCTCGTCGACCGGAACGACCCCGCCTTCCAGAATCCGAGCAAGCCGATCGGTTCCTTCATGGACCAGGCCCAGGCGGAGCAGCATCGGCAGGCGGATGGCTGGTCGGTGGTCGAGGACGCCGGTCGGGGCTGGCGGCGCGTGGTGGCATCGCCGGATCCCAAACGCGTGATCGAGGCGCCGGCGATCCAGAAGTTGGTCGAGGGCGGCTTCGTGGTGATCTGTGTCGGCGGCGGGGGAATCCCGGTGATCGAGGATGAGCATGGCGACCTGCAGGGAATCGAAGCCGTCATCGACAAGGACTTCGGCGGCGCCCTGCTGGCCAATGCCGTCAAGGCTGACCTGCTCCTGATCACCACCGCCGTCGAGAAGGTCGCCATCCATTTCAACAAGCCCGACCAGGCCTGGCTGGATCGGCTGACCCTGGCGGAGGCCAAGCAATATCTGGCCGAAGGTCACTTTGCGAAAGGGAGCATGGGGCCGAAAATAGAGGCCATCATCCGTTACCTGGAGAGCGGTGGCAAGGAAGCGCTGATCACCGACCCAGCCAACATCGAGCGGGCCCTGCAGGGCAAGACCGGCACGCGGATTGTGCCGTAGAGCCAGCGAGGTCTCGGAAGGGAAGGAGGTGTCGGGGGCCAAGTCGTTCTTCCAGCGTCTTCGATGACTGACTGTCATGCATTGGATCACAAGGAGGAGTTGAAATGACTAAGCGCATCTGGGTACTGGCAAGCCTGTTGGTCGTCGCCGCGATGGTCTTGGCGGCGTGCGGCGGGGGCGGGGAAGCGCCGGCAGCTCCCGAGCAGCCGGCCGAACCTGCGGCAACCGAAGCGCCGGCCGCGCCGGCACCCGCCGAAGAGGTGGGCGGCTTCCAGATTCCCGAGATTGCAGAAGGCAAGTTCAATGTGGCCATGGTGCTGATCGGGCCGCACAATGACGGCGGCTGGTCGCAGGCTCACTACGAGGGCCTCGAGTACGTGGCCGAGAACGTCGACAACGTGAACGTCGCCTACATCGAGAACGTGCCCGAGGGCGCGGAGTCCGAGCAGGTCTTTCGCAGCCTTGCCCGCAAGGGATTCGACCTGATCTTCGGCACCTCGTTCGGCTTCATGGATCCGATGGAAGTCGTAGCGGGTGAATTCCCGGATTCGATGTTCATCCACCTGACCGGTATCAAGTCCAACGGCACGAACTTCGGCAACCTGATGGGCGCCATGGAAAACATGAAGTACCTGGCTGGGATGCTGGCTGGCGCACGCGCCAAGGCCGACGGCAACCCGAAACTCGGCTATATGGCCACCTTCCCGATCCCCGAAGAAATCCGCCTTGGCAACGCCATTGCGCTGGGGATGAAGAAGACCTGCCCCGAATGCACCATGGATGTCCGCTGGATCAACACCTGGCACGACCCGATCATCGAGAAGGAGGCCGCCGCCTCGCTGTTTGACGCGGGCGCCCAGGTCGTCTTCACCGGTGCGGACACGCCGGCTGTTGCGGACGTTGCGCAGGAGAAGGGCAAGTGGGGCGTGACCTATGACTGGTACGGCTCCTGCAAGGTGGACGCCTGCCTTACTGCGCCGTACTGGGTCTGGGGTCCGATCTATGCTGGCATCGCGGAGCAGGTCATCGCGGGAACCTATGTTCCCGGTTGGGAGTACTTCGATGCCGATACGGGTGCCCTGGGTCTCTATGGCTTCATGGAAGGGGAGACCCCGCAACCCGGTGTGGCCGATCTCGACCCTGCAGTGATCGCGATGGTCGAAGACACACTGGCCAAGATGCTGGCTGGTGAGTTCACGCGCTTCGACGTGTTCACCGGGCCGATCAACGACAACAAGGGGAACGTGGTCTTGCCTGAAGGCCAAAGCCTGGAGCAGGTTGATCTCGATGCCTTCCCGGAGTTCGGTTTGCCGTGTAGCATCGACGTCTGCATGAAGTGGTGGGCTGAGGGCATCACCGCGGAACTGCCCGAATAGTCGTTTCACCCTATAATGGAGCCGGAACTCCACAGAGGGGTTCCGGCTCCATTTGTGCATGAGGCGGTTGGGGTTTTCGGGAGAGACCGGAGTTTGCGCATCACAGGAATGACCTGGTGACACAAACAGCATCCGCCCAACCCGATGCAGCGCTTGCCGTGGAAATGCGCGGGATTGTCAAACGATTTCCCGGCGTGTTGGCCAACGATGCCGTGGACTTCACTCTGCGCCAGGGAGAGATCCACGCTCTGTTGGGCGAGAACGGCGCCGGCAAGAGCACGTTGGTCAACATCCTCACCGGCCTGTATCAGCCGGACACGGGTTCGATTGCCCTCGAAGGCCGGCCGGTCGCCTTCCGCTCTCCGGGCGATGCCATCAGCCAACGGCATTGGCATGGTCCACCAGCACTTCATGCTGGTCCCCACGCAGACCGTCACCGAGAACATCCTGCTCGGCCTAGGCAAGCCGCGCTTCCTCATGCATCTGGCGAGCTACGAACGCGAGATCGGCGCGCTAGGCGAGCGCTACGGACTGCACGTCGATCCCGCAGCCAAGATCTGGCAGATCTCGGTTGGGGAGCAACAGCGCGTCGAGATTCTCAAGATCCTGTATCGCGGGGCACGCGTGCTGATCCTGGACGAGCCGACGGCCGTGCTCGCTCCGCAGGAGATCGATGAGCTGTTCCGCACGCTGCGGGCGATGGTGGCCGAGGGCAAGTCCGTCGTCTTCATCAGCCACAAGCTGAACGAAGTCTCGCGCATCGCCGACCGGATCACCGTGCTGCGCAAAGGCCGGGTGACCGCCGCCGGCATCTCGCCGGCCGAGACCAGCGCCAGTGAGATGGCGCGCCTGATGGTGGGGCGCGAAGTGATGTTCCATCTCGAACGCAAGCCGGGTCGGCCGGGCGAGGTTGTGCTCGCCGTGGAAGGCGTGCATGGGTTGAACGACCGCGGCCTGCCTGCGCTGCGCGGTGTGTCCTTGAACGTGCGCGCCGGAGAGATCGTCGGCCTGGCCGGCGTGGCAGGCAACGGGCAGTCGGAGCTGGCAGAAGTGATCACTGGCCTGCGCCCTCCGACGCAGGGTAGGGTGATCGTCAACGGCGAGGTATATGTGCAGGCTGGCAAGCGCGGGGCGCCGCGCGGCCGAGCGATCCAGCGCCTGATCCGCGCCGGGGTGTCGCACGTTCCCGAGGACCGCACGCACGTCGGCACCGCGCCCAACCTGTCGGTCACCGACAACCTGATCATGAAGGGCTACCGCAGCCCTCCGATCGGGCGCGGCGCGGCGATCAACGGCGCCGCCGCCCGGGAGCAGGCCGTGAAGCTACGCCAGGACTTTGAGATCGATGTGCCCTCGGTCGACACGCCGGTACGCCTGCTCTCAGGCGGCAACCTGCAGCGACTCATCCTGGCGCGCGAGATCTCCAGCCAGCCGAAGCTGATGATCGCCATGCAACCGACGCGCGGCCTGGATGTCGGCGCCATCGAGGGTGTGCAGCGGCTGCTGCTCGAGCAGCGCGAGACCGGCGCCGCCGTGCTGCTGGTGTCGGAAGAGCTGGATGAGCTGATGAGCCTGAGCGACCGGATCTACGTCATCTTCGCCGGCGAACTGATGGGTGAGGTCGAGCAAACCGATGTGGCCACGTTGGGGCTGATGATGACCGGCAACCGGCTGGAGACGATCGCCGGGTTGAAAGGGGAGGCGTGATGAGCGCATCCGCCTCACGCTCCGGGCGTCGTTGGACCTTCCCCTATGTCATTCGTGTCGAGCCGCGCATGGAGCAGCCGCGCGGGATCGGCACGGCGGTCTCACTGGGCGCCGTCCTGGTTGCCCTGCTGCTGGGGGCCGTGGTGCTCGAGATCGTCGGCGGCAATGCCCTGCGCGCCTATGGCTACATGCTGCGAGCGTCCTTTGGCAACTTCGGCGTGATCTCCGACACGCTGGTCAAGGCCACGCCGCTGATCCTGGTCGGCCTGGCCTGCACCGTAGCCTTCCGCATGCGCCTGTGGAACATCGGCGCCGAAGGCCAATTCTACATGGGCGCCTTCGGAGCCAGCGCGGTTGTGCTCACGCCATTGATCCCGCCTGAGACGCCGGCCTGGCTGACGATCCTGGCGATGATGGTCGCCGGCTTCGCCGCCGGCGCGTTGTGGGGCTTCATCCCGGGGATTCTCAAGGCGCGCCTGAACGTCAACGAAATCATCACGACGCTCATGTTGAACTACATCGCCATCGCCTGGGTCAACTTCTTCATCTTTGCCGTGTGGACCGAAGGCGGCTTCCAGATGACCCGCGTGTTCCCCAAGACCGCCTGGCTGCCGCGCCTGGCGGACCACGCCGCCCAGTTCATCCAGTTGCGCGGGATCACCCTGCACCTGGGCCTGGTGTTCGGGCTGGTGGCGGCGGTGATCATCTGGTGGGTGCTCGATCGCAGCCAGTGGGGCTATGAGATCCGCTTGACCGGCGACAACCCGCGGGCGGCGCGCTACGCCGGTATCCGCATCGCCTTCAACACGGTGCTCGTGATGATGCTGTCGGGCGGGCTGGCCGGGTTGGCCGGCATGTCCGAAATCTCGGGCGTCGTCCACCGCCTGCAGGGCGCGATTTCTCCCGGCTACGGATTCACCGGGATCATCATCGCCTGGCTCGCCAAGCTCAACCCGCTGGCCGTCGTCCCGGTCTCGATCCTGTTCGGCGCGCTGATCCTGGCCGGGCGCGAGATCCAGCCTTCGGGCGTGCCGAAGATGATCCAGGGGATCGTGCTGGTCTGCCTGATCGCCAGCGACTTTCTGGTGCGCAACCGAGTCGTGATCAATCGTCGGAGCTCGGAGGCCTAGCATGGACCTGGTCATCATCCTCCAGGCCGGCGTCGCCTCGGGAACCGTACTGCTGTTCGCCACGATCGGTGAGATCTTCGCCGAGCGATCGGGCGTGCTCAACCTGGGCGTCGAGGGCATGATGCTGATTGGCGCCATGACCGCCATCTCGGTCGCCCTGGTCAGTGGCAACCCGTGGCTGGGCCTGCTGCTGGCCATGCTCGCCAGCGCCCTGATCAG
This sequence comes from uncultured Chloroflexia bacterium, assembly GCA_963789825.1. GTDB lineage: Bacteria > Chloroflexota > Anaerolineae > Anaerolineales > E44-bin32 > PFL42. Next base: position 349,619 of record CAWBME010000007.1, on the reverse strand, counting down.
CCAGATCCATGCGGTGATCGCCATTGAGTTCCGCGCCGACCAGGTGCTGAGCGGGCTGGCGCTCAATTTCGCCGCCATCGGCCTGGCGTTGGTGTTCGGCGAGGGGCTGAGCAAGGCCGGCGCGCTGCCGCTGCTGCCACGCTTCTCGATACCCCTGCTGACCGAGATCCCGCTACTGGGGCCGATCTTCTTCACCAACCAAAGCGTTCTGGTCTACATCGGCTTTCTGCTTGTGCCGGCGGCGTGGTACTACATCAACCGCACCCGCCCGGGAATGCACTTGCGTGCCATTGGTGAGTTCCCGGCCGCCGCCGATGCGCTGGGAATCAACGTTGCCCTGCTGCGCCACCTGTATGTCTTCGTCGGCGGTGCGCTGGCCGGCCTGGCCGGGGCGACGATCAGCCTGGCGGTCTCGCCGGGTTGGTTCAGCGAGATGACGACCTCCGGCCAGGGGTGGATCGCCATCGGCCTGGTGATCTTCGCCCAGTGGGATCCGGTGCGGGCGGCTTTCGGGGCGTATGTGTTCGGCGCCCTGCGCCGCCTGATCCTGGATATCCAGGGGCCGGTGATGCTGCTCGGCCTGGCCAATCCCTTCTTCTACAACCCGTACTGGGGCTTCTTCCTGCAGATGGTCCCCTATGCCTTCACGATCCTGTTCCTGGTGATCGGATCGCGTGAGGCGATGCGCAAGCGGGTCGGGGCGCCTGCCGCGCTTGGGTTGCCGTACGTCCGCGGCGAACGAGGCCTGTAGCCGTGGGGAGCTTTGTCGGCTACCGCTGTTCGTTGTGCCGGGAGGAATTTGGCCCGGAGCAGGTCATCTACACCTGCCCGCGCGAGGGCGGCAACCTGGATGTTGTGCTGGACTACGCCGCGCTGCGCCGGGCCACGTCACCAGAGGCGATCGGCCGTTCCAGCGAAGAGTCGATCTGGCGCTACCTGCCGCTGTTGCCGGTTGGCGATCCTGGCCATGAGGGGAGCGCCTTGCGGGCGGCGGGGTGGACGCCGCTGCTGCGGCCGAGGCGCCTCGCCCAAGGCCTGGGCCTCGAGCAGCTGTGGGTCAAGGATGATGGCCGCAATCCGACCGCTTCCTTCAAGGACCGCGCCAGTGCCGTGGCGGTGGCGCGCGCCCAGGCCATCGGCGCCGAGACGATCGTCACCGCCTCGACCGGCAACGCCGGCGCTGCCCTGGCGGGAATGGCCGCCGCCGCCGGCCTGCCGGCGGTGATCCTGGCGCCGCGCACCGCGCCTCCGGCGAAGGTCGCGCAGCTGCTGATCTTCGGCGCGCGCGTGATGCTGGTCGACGGAACCTACGACCAGGCCTTCGACCTGACGACTGCAGGCGGCAGAGCGGTTCGGCTGGTATTGCCGCAACACCGGCTACAACCCGTTCACCGCCGAGGGCAAGAAGACCGCCGCCTTCGAGATCTGCGAACAGCTGACGCGAGCGCTTGGCTCGCCGGGTGAGGGCAGTTGGGCGGCGCCGGATGCGGTGGTGGTCTCCGTCGGCGACGGCAACATCATCAGCGGGCTGCACAAGGGGTTCCGCGACCTGCTCGAGCTCGGCTGGATCGGGGCCATGCCGCGGCTGATTGGCGTGCAGGCGACGGGATCGGCGGCGATCGCCCAGGCCTTTGCGCGGGGTTCCGAGGAGATCGTCCCGGTGCGAGCGGACACGCTGGCCGATAGCATCTCTGTCGATCTGCCGCGCGATGGCGTTCGAGCTGTCCGAGCCGCTCGGGAGACCGGTGGTGCGTATGTCACGGTCGAGGATGCCGAGATCCTGGCCGCCATCCGGACACTTGGGCGCGGCTGCCATCTTCGCCGAGCCAGCGGCGGCGGCCGGGTATGCCGGGCTGGAGGTCGCCGCGCGCCGTGGGTTGGTGGCGCCCGGCGAGAAGGTCGTCCTGCTGAGCACCGGCAGCGGGCTGAAGGACATCCGGGCCGCGATGCAGGCCGCCGGCGAAGCGCGGGTGATCGAGCCGACACTGGCCGCCCTGCAGGCCGCGCTCGCTTGACCCGACTGGCGAGAGGCTGAGGTGATGATGGCGCGCGACGCAATCCCCGTCTTCTCGATCATCGCCCCGATCTACAACGAGCTGGACAACCTGCCCGCGCTGCTCGCCCGTGTGGCGGGCGTGATGGATGGAATGGGCGAGCCCTGGGAGCTGGTGCTCGTCGACGACGGCAGCAGCGACGGCTCGGGGGAGGCGATCCTGGCGCTGGCCAACCACGATCGGCGCGTGCGGCCGGTGCTCTTCTCGCGCAACTTCGGCCACCAACTGGCCGTCACCGCCGGCCTCGACTACTGCCGCGGCCAGGCGGTGGTGATCATCGATGCCGACCTGCAGGATCCGCCGGAACTCATCCCGGAGCTGGCAGAGAAGTGGCGCCAGGGCTACGAAGTGGTCTACGCCGTGCACGCCGAACGCGAAGGCGAGACCTGGTTCAAGCTGGCCACCGCCTCGCTCTTCTACCGCCTCATCTATCGCATCACCGACGTCAAGATCCCGCTCGACACCGGAGACTTCCGCCTGCTGGATCGCAAGGTGGTCGACGCGCTCAAGCAGATGCGCGAGCGGCACCGCTTCCTGCGGGGCATGGCCGCCTGGGTGGGATTCCGCCAGATCGGCGTTCCCTACGAGCGCGCCGCGCGCGTGGCGGGCGAGACCAAGTACCCGTTCCGCAAAATGGTCCGCCTGGCGGTGAACGCCATCACCGGCTACTCGTACTTCCCGCTGCAACTGGCGACGTACTTTGGCTTCGCCTGCGCCGCGCTCAGCGCACTGTGCATCCCCTTCGTGATCGCCATGCGCCTCACCGGCAACCAGGCCTTTGTGGGCCAGGCGACCACGCTGATCGCCGTGCTGTTCCTGGGCGGAGTCCAGCTGATCTGCGTCGGGATCCTGGGCGAGTACATCGGGCGTTTGTACGACGAGGCGAAAGGGCGTCCACTGTATGTCGTGCGCCAGGGCCCGGACGACCGGCCGTCCAAGGGGGTGTCCGGCAAGAGCGCATCGGCCGGCACGCGTCCTGCCCGCCGGACCGCAACCCGCAAGTCCTGAGGAGACGTAGAGCACCATGAGCAGAATTGACCTGACCGTCGATGTCGAGCGCCGCAAGCGCGCCGCGGCACGCGCCCGCGAGCGCAACATCCTGATTCCGACCTTCGCCCAGATGAAGGACCCGAGCAAGATCCCGGCTGGGATCCGCCAGAAGCTGGGCGGCGTCGGCCTGTGGGACGTCGACCCGCTGAACCTCTTCCGTATCACCTGGAAGAACGAGCCGGTCGCCAAAGGCGGTGGATTCGGGGGCGTCAACTACCTGGAATTCCCGTCCAGTCTGACTGGGACCCAGGCCCGCATCATCGCCTTGGTGGGCAAGTGGTTCCCGACGGGCGCGCACAAGGTTGGGGCGGCGTTCGGCTGTTTGGTGCCGCGGCTGGTCACCGGCCAGTTCGACCCGACGACGCAGAAGGCCGTCTGGCCGTCGACCGGGAACTACTGCCGGGGCGGCGCCTACAATTCGGCGCTGCTGGGCTGCGAATCGATCGCCATCCTGCCCGAGGGGATGAGCCGGGAGCGCTTCGAGTGGCTGTCCAAGATCGCCGGCGAGGTGATCAAGACGCCGGGCAGCGAATCGAATGTCAAAGAGATCTTCGACAAGTGCTGGGAGCTGCGGCGCTCCGGCCAGGATCTGATGATCTTCAACCAGTTCGAGGAGTTCGGCAACTACCTGTGGCACTACGAAGTTACCGGGCACGCCATGCAGGAAGTCCTGGAGCGCGAGCTCCGGTCGGCAGACACCTATCGCGGCGTGGCGCTGACCACCGGCTCGGCTGGCACCATCGCCTGCGGCGACTATCTGAAGCAGGTCTACCCGACCAGCAAGGTCGCCGCCTCGGAGGCGCTGCAGTGCCCGACGCTGCTCGAGAACGGCTTCGGCGCGCACCGCATCGAGGGCATCGGCGACAAGCATGTTCCCTGGATCCACAACGTGGCCAACACCGACCTGGTGGTGGCGATTGACGACGCGGCCGTGGTGAACATCTCGCGCCTGTTCAACGAGAAGGCCGGGCGCGCGCACCTGGTCAGGCAGGGGGTACCGGAGGCGATGGTCGGCCGGCTCGACCTGCTCGGCTTCTCCGGGATTGCCAACCTGCTGTCGTCGATCAAGCTCGCCAAGTACTACGAGCTTGGCCCACAGGATGTCGTGCTGACCATCCTGACCGACTCGATGGAGCTTTACGCCAGTCGGCTGACCGAGATGCACGCCGAGTATGGGGAGTACGGCGAGAAGGACGCTGCCGCCGACTATGCCCGCTACCTGCTCGGCGAGTCGACCGACAACCTGCTCGAGCTGCGCCTTACCGACCGCCGGCGCGTCCACAATCTGAAGTACTACACCTGGGTCGAACAACAAGGAAGGACGTACGAGGAGATCCTTGCCCAGTGGTCGGCGCCGGACTACTGGCGCGCCGTGCAGACGCAGACCGACGAGATCGATGCGCTGATCGAGGAGTTCAACGGATTGACCGGCCAGAAGTAGCCGGTGCGGCCGACGTGACAATCCGGAGGAGGGGAGCCAGCTCCCCTCCTCCTCCGGCAGCAGGGGGTGCATCATGCCGGAGATACTGCCTGAGGACCTGGTGCTGGTCGCCATCGCCCGGAACCCGCGCGACCTGGAAATCGCTCGCGTGCTGGGATGGTATCGGATCCCACTCGCTTTCTCCCCCAAGACCTTGCATGTGGACTGGCTGGCCTTCTACCAGACGGCGGCCTTCGGCGCCGAGCGCTGGTCGGTGCGCTGGGTGGCGCCCGTCCGAGGTTACGAGTTGACGACGCGCGCCGCGCTCTTGAGAACCGATCCCGACCACCCGCGGGCGGATGAGCCGTACATCAAGCTGCAGTTGGGGCCTCTCGAGCGGCTGATTCGCCCGATCGCCTCGCGCCGTTGGCACCGCTTCACCTTCCTCTACACAACTGGCGAGCGGATGTTGACCGCCCGCGATCTGCGGGAGCTGGTGCTGAGCGGCGCCCACGAGCGGGCGCACCTGTGGCGCATGGTGCGTGAGAGGCGGGAGGCGTGGCACCGACCGGGCTTGCGGGAGCCGGCCTAGCGGCCACCGGTTCCGGGCCGGCGGCCGCTGCCGACCTTGGCGCGGGCAGATGCTCAGGCCATGGCCCATGGGAAGCACAACTCAGAGGCGATGCTCCGGCTTCCAGCTTAGCCCTGGAGTTCGCGCAGCCCACCGAAACAGGGTCACGCCGCTGCGGCACTCCGTCTGGGGAGATCGCTGTTGGGAAACTCGGTGTGGTCCATCCCCAGCGGCTCCCGTGCTTCTGTCGCCTTCACGCCAAGTCCTCCGCACAGGCCCAGGGGATGCGTGCAGCGCCCATGGGGCGCCTCGCGGCGGGTGCGGTTGGCCAGGTGCGGAGGCGGGGAGGCTGCTAGGAGCTTGCTAGACGAAGTGCTTTCGACCTCACCTCCTGACCCCCTCTCCACGGACGGCACACGGGCACGCCACAAGCCGTGGCGGAGAGGGGGAACGAAGACCTGGGGGGTGGGGGAGCTTGGCTCCGCCCACCCCCAGGAATATCCACCCCTTGCTCCGCCGCAACTCGGTTGAGGTCGCGGATGTCGGCTCATGCAGGGGGAGGGCTAGGGGAGAGGGTTGGACGACGACCCGGCGTTCTGCGGCAGCCTGCTAGAGGTCGTTCGAGGCCGGAGCATACACCGTTCGGCCCAGGCGCTGCCCACCGGAACGATCATGCTCACCGACTTCCGCGGCTCCATCATCAATCCGCCGGTGAGGCGAATGCCATGCTGCTCGGCCTCGAGCAGGTGGAAGATGCGCGGCTGAAGCTCGACCGGCCAGTGGCCGATCCCGGGCCGATAGCCGGGCCCGGCGCGCAGCCCCTCGGCCGCAGCCGTCGCGGATCTGGCGGTGGAGCCGCCGCGCCAGCCCGGCGACCATGGCGTTGCCGATCTCGTCGAGCACGACGGCCTGGGCGGGCTCGTCGGGGAACAGCCCCGCGACACGCGCTTCCAGCGCGCTGCCCAGCGAACACAGCCCGAGCACGAACGCGTTCGGCGATGCGCAGCGGCTCGGCGAAGTCGGGCACCTCGGTTGACGGGAAGGCGCGGTACAGGACCACCGGCTCCACCAGCCCTCTGGCGACGGTGAGCATCTCGGCGTACATCGGCTCCATGCGTGCGCGTCGCTTGCCGTACTTGTGCAGCAATGGGTCCAGGGGAAGTTCGCCGTCGACATCCAACAGCGGAAGATCGCGTTTCCGGCAAGCGAGTCCTCGCGGCGCCGCGAAATGGGAAGCATGGACACGGCCGGCAGATGGAGATAATACCTCAGATTCTCCTGCCAGGCTTCCCTCGGCCGCGGATTCTCGGAGGCGTCGGGCCGGCACGCCGCCTATAATGGAGCGGGACTCGACGCGAAGGGAGCCGCAGATGCAACGACAACTGCTACAGGGTGGAACGGTGGTGACGGACCTGGGCAGCTTCCCGGCGGATGTGCTGATCGAGGACGAGCACATCGCCAACGTCGGCCGGGGGATCCCCGCCAACGGCGCCGAGGTCGTGAGCGTCGGTGGGAAGCTCATCCTGCCCGGAGGGGTCGATCCGCACACCCACTTCGACCTGCCGATGTTCGACACGGTCTCGTCGGACGATCACTACACCGGGCACAAGGCCGCCGCCTTCGGCGGCACGACCACGGTGATGGACTTCGTCCCTCAACTGGAGAGCGGCAGCCTGGAGGCCGGCCTGGACGAGTGGCTGGAGAAAGCCGCGCCCAAGGCGGCGATCGATTTCTCCTTCCATATGAATGTCACCCACCTCGACGCCGCCATCCTGTCCGAGATCGCACGGCTTTCGGCCCGCGGCGTGACTTCGCTCAAGGTCTTCACCGCTTACAACAACCGGTTGCGCCTGCACGACGGCGAGATCTTCCGCGTGTTGCGCGCCGCCGGCGAGCATGGCCTGCTGACCATGCTGCACGCCGAGAACGGCGATGTGATCGAGATCCTGGTGGCCGAGGCGCTGGCGGCCGGCCAGCGTTCGCCGGTGTGGCACGCGCGCACGCGGCCGGCCTGGGGCGCGGTCGAGGCCACGCTGCGCGGCATCTGCGCTGGCGGCTCAGGCCGGCGCGCCGCTGTATGTCGTGCACGTCAACACCGCCGGCGAGGTCGACCAGATCCGCTACGCCCGCGACCGCGGCCTTCCAGTGATGGGAGAAACCTGCCCGCCGTACCTGTTCTTCACCGAGGACGATCTGGCACGCCCGGACGGCGCCAAGTGGGTGTGCTCGCCGCCGATGCGCACGCGGCGGCCGACAACGCCGCGCTGTGGGCCGGCCTATGCCGCCGGCGATCTACAGACCGTCGGCACCGACCACTGTCCATTCTTCTTCGATGGCACCCGTCCGATCGAGTATGAAGGCGAGCCGGTGCAGATCCCTGGGAAGGAGCTCGGCCGCGACGACTTCACCAAGATCCCCAACGGCGTGCCGGGCGTCGGGGATCGGCTCCCCGTGCTGTGGACCCATGGCGTGCGCACCGGCCGCCTCACCCAGGAGCAGTTCGTCGCCCTGACCTCGACCAATCCCGGCCAAGGCCTTCGGCCTGTACCCGAAGAAAGGCGTCCTGCTCCCTGGCTCCGACGCCGATATCGTCGTCTGGGACCCCGAGCGCCAGATGCAAGTACGGGGTGGCGCGTCGCCCAGCATCGCACCGACTACAACCTGTACGAAGGCTGGGACTTGATCGGCTTCCCCGAGAAGGTCTACCTGCGCGGCGCACTCATCGTCGATCGCGGCCAGTGGTTGGGGAGGGCAGGGGGAGGGCAATTCCTGGAGCGGCCGTCGGGATTCACGCTGGTCTGATCGGTGCGAGGCTTCTCGGTCGGGCAGCCTGGCCAGCCGAGCATTCAACGCGCCAAGAGGCGTCGGAGCCAGATCGGCCACGCATCGAAATCCCTGGCTGGATCAGACCGGGTGGCCATCGGTCCTGCGAACCAGCCCGCAAACGTGACTGCCTCCATCTGCCACCCCGGCCGCACAAGCCCAGCACGATCCGAGCTGCGATCGCGCAGCGGGCATTCCGAGGCGAGCTGGCGTCAAGGCCTGAAGCTGGACTCCACCTGCCCGCGCAGCTCAGTCGCCGATCGGGGCTGAACAGCCGGCTGCCCCGGGGCGGCTGGTCTAGCTCCAGCCGCGCTCAGCGATCAGCGGTCGAGCGGTCAGCGAGAACCAAGAGCAACTGGCGTTTGCGGGCTCGCCGCAGGCCGACAACCCTGGGCTCGGTACCTCCGCGACGGCGACGAAGTCGGCCTCTTCTGAGACTAATAGCTGAAAGCCGCAGTCTGGTGTCCGCTAGTCGCCAGCCCTTCTGTACTCCAGGGACGGACACAGCGGACCGTGAGAGAGCACCCCGGTGTCCTCGTAGCGACTCCAGCACCCGGTCGTTGTAGTCGAGGTGCACGCAGGCCGCCTCGGTGATTCGGCCGTCAGCGACGGGTCCTGCAGGACGACCTCCGCCAGGGGGTCCAGGTAGAACAGCGGCCAGGTGTGCGTCCCGGTCTCTTCCCCATCGCGGCTGGTGACGTGGACGTCCAGGTCGTGGTTGGCCCAGGCGGCGCTCCCGGTGTTGGTGATGTGGAGCTGAAGTTCGCCGGTCGGCCTCGTCGAGGGTGACGTCGGTCAGGTCGAGCCAGGGCAGCAGCAAGCCGCCGCCCGCAACGCCGACCGGGCTGCCCGGCGCCGGTTCGATGGTGTACTCGATGCGGCAGCGAACCTCGTCCTCCCAATCGCGAGTGGCGTCGAAGCTGCCTTCGACAGGTCCGCGAGAAGGTCGTCGGCGTGAACGTTGTCATCACCGGTGCAGATGCCGTTGTCGTAGCGAGCCGTCGCCGGTCGTTGTCAGTCCATGTTGAAAGCTGATGTTGCAGCTGTTCACCCTCGGCGAGTGGGACGAGAAACGTGTTGGCTTCGGAGTAGTCATCCCAGAAGAAGGTGTCCAGGTTGAAGCTGGAATTGTTGGGGATGCTGACACTCGGCGGGTTCCCAAAGGAATGGAACGTGCCGTTCGCAGTCACCCAGCCATCGATCGGGCCCATCATGTCGGGGATCATCGTCCCCGTCGTCGCCCATGTCGAAGACGTCCAGACGCCTGAAACTCACCAGGAACTCGCGGCCGCAAGCCTCGGTGCCCGGTTCGCCTCCGGCAAGGGTCGCGGGATTGGACTCGTCCGGAGTAGGCTCCGTCGGGGTAGGGGCGGTGGAAGGCGCGGAGGCTGAAAACGTACTCCTCGCCGCACGGCGGAGCCAACCACTCTTCGGGCAGCCGGCTCTCGCGCTCGTCGGCATTCAACTCCCATACCAGGTTCTCGTTCAGGAAGAGCAGGAAGCCATCGATCTCCGCTTCGCCCTCGGGGCCCGGGTTGGGGTGTAGTCCCAGTGCAATTCCTGGCGGCGGTCGTCATAGCGCACGTTCTGGGGCACCGCCATCGCCCAAGTCGAGCCCCTTGGGCTCGAGGTCGGCGAAGCCGACCCGGTATTCCAGCTCGAAGCCACCTTCGCCTTCGGCGCTTGCCCGGCGGCGTTCGCCGTCCCAATCTGCCGGCGGAATGGCCAACGCCAGGCGACCGAGCTCGACAGCATCCGTCCCTCCGCCGCGCACGCCGACGCACGTGATGTCAAACGGCAGGTCCGTATCGCCCGGCCAGAAGAGCAGGGGCGCTTCACTGCCGGAGAAGTGCGCTGCGATGTCCCAGTGTGTCCCGCTCAGCGGAGCGAAGGACTTATCCGTTGCCGGGTCTCCGTCCGCGTCGGGGAACCAGCGCGGCGGGCGACCCCCTACCGCGGCGTAGCAGTGAAGCGACTCGTAGCCGGCGTCGGTTCGCAGGTCCAAGGCTTCCAGGCGCAGGCCGACGAGACGCGCGACTTTCCCGCTCCTCCGGGATGCCCCTCGGGCGCCGGTTCATCCGGAGCCTCCGGCGCTCGCTCGCCCGATGCCTCGGAAGGCGGAGGCGTCGTCGGATGGGATGCCGCTCAAGGGCACGATCAGCTCGCTGCCGGCCGCAGGTCCGTCGGCAGGAAGGCCGGGATTTCAGACCCGCCAGCTCGTCCGGCTCGATGCCGTAGTCGACGGCGATGTCCTCGAGGCTCTCGCCTTCGGAGACCGTGTGGCTGCCGAGGGTTGTCGCTCCTTCGACCACCTCGACATCGACGTGAGGCGTAGCCGCCAAGGCCGCGCGCAGTGAAGGCGCGCACGGTGACCCGATGCGGACCGAGCGTTGTCGGATTCCAGGCGGCGGCGAGGGTCATCGGCGAGAGCGTCTCGCCGGCCGGAGCCTCCTGCGAGGCGATGACCTTCCCCTCGGCCCACAGCTCCATCCGGGTGATACCGGCCTCGGAGCGCGCCAGGGCGATGGCCGGGACCATCTGCCCGAAGGGCAGACGCTCACCATTCGCCGGGCTATGGATCAGGACGAGCGGCCGCCCCAGGTAGTCTTGTCCGCGTTGGAAGTAGCGCGGCCCGAAGAATAGCCCCAGCACCATGCAAGCCAGGACCGCCGCGACAACAACGGCCACAGTCCATCGGGTGGATCGCTTGGAGGTTGTCATGCGGCCCTCCCTTCACATGAGCTGGTCGACGAACGTCGACCAACCGGACCACGAGCCGGCGTTGCCCAGTGTGTCCACAGCCCGGACGTGCCAGCGGTAGGTCCATCCGCACTCGACGTTGATCGAACGGTTCGTGTCGGATCCCGCCCACGGGCTGCCTGAGACGCTCTGCCAGTTGCCGTCGCCGGAGTGTCTCTCGGCTTGGACCCGATACTCCGCCACGCCGCTTGGATCGTCGACCGAATCCCAGTCGAGCTCGACATGGCCCGTGCAGGCAAGGCTCTCGCCGTCGTCTGGGTCGTCCTGGTGCGGCGCCGGAGGGCCGGTTGTGTCGAGGACTGGCGTTGGCGTCTTGCACTCCCCCTCGACCTCGATGTCCACGCGGCGCTTCTCCTCGGTTCCATCCAGGAGGGCTACCGTCAGGGTGTAGGTCTCATTGGCGCACAGGCAGGCGTTGTACTTGCCCTCCGGGCTGACATTCGTCCCGCCCAAGCGGACCGAGGCCGCGTTCTGTACCCGCCAACGAACATCGGTGCATGCTCCGGCCTTGATCTTGGCCGGGTCGGCCCAGAACTCGATGCCGGTCGGCGTGGTCGGCGTGAGGGTGACGGTGGGAGTTGGAGTGAAAGTCGGGGAGATGGGCGGGGTGGACGTGTCCGTGGGAGGCATGGCGGCAACGATCACACGCGCCTGGTCAGGCGTGCTGGCCTCCCCATCGGCACGAGAAGGCGATGGCCTCGACGGTGTGGGCGCCTGCCGCAGGAGAGCCCCAATCCACCGCGTACCGAGCGACGGGTCCGTCGGCCATTGGCGAGTTGATGCTCTGCAGCAGCTGACCGTCCACCCATACCTCGACCCGCGCGACGCCTCCCGGCGCCGCGGCGTGCCCTTCGACCTGTAGGGAAGCTCCCGGCGGTGATTTCAGCCCATCGATGGGAACGTCGATCCAGACTTGCGGTGCCGAGGTGGGTGAAGCACAGGCTGCGAGCAGCAGAAGACCGACACAGGCAAACAGAGTCTTGGGGAGAGTGAGAGAGCGCATCGTCGATCCTCCACGGAGGCTCCGAGGCGGCGCAGCGCGCCCGGGTCGAGGGGCGACCCCGGGAGATTGTAGAGTAGGCGTCGCCGGCGGGCAAGCAGCGGGGGTCAATCCCCCAGTCCACGCTCTGCGGCTTCCAGCCGGGATCTCTCCAGGGGGCACGTGTGGAGGAAAGGGTCAGAGATGGGGGCGCCGACTTCAAGCTGCTGGTCGCGGCCCCCCCGCGCCAATCGCCGACCGGTCCGACGACCAGGGCGCATAAGGCGCCAGCGTGAGCCGTGCCAGCCCCAGCAGCACGGCGTCGTAGTTGACGCGCCATCCCACGAAATCACGCCAGGCTTGATCGCGATCGGGCTTGATTGGCAGGCCGAGTTCCGCCAGATGGTCGCACACCGCGTCATACTCGCCTCGACCAATCGAGATCGGGCCGCCCGGCTGGGGGTCAGGATCGTAGGCGATGCCGAAGAACGCGGCGATCTCGCGTAGCGCGAGGTAGCCGGCGCGGATCGACAAGTCGGCCTGCACGTCGCGTGGGATGTCCAAGGTTGAGGCGGTGAGCGAGGCCGCGTCCAGCACCGCGCCGGCCGCCGTCACCCACGAGCGATGTGGCTGCGGCGAGCGGAAGAACACCAGAGCCGCCAGTGAGGTGTGGCTCTCCTCGATGTCGGCGAACCATGTCTCCCAGGCCGTCCACACCTCGCCCAGCTTGTCCAACCGATGCAATCGGTGATAGCGCTCCAACATGGTGAACGCGGACGGCGGTGATCCGGCGCGCACTTCGAGCATGGCCACCGCCGCTTCGCGGCGCGAGAAGGCGGCGTACATCGTCGGCAGGTAGGCGATCAGCAGGGCGATCAGCGCCAGGCCGATCGTCGCCTCGCTGAACGCCAGCAACGTGACGAACCAGCCTGTGGGTGGCTTCGTGCCGAGCGTGAGCAGCGACGAGCCGCTCAGCGAGAACGCCTGCTCGAGCGAAGCAATGCCCAGACCAAGGTACATCCCCATGTAGCCCAGGCCGACCAGAACCAACCACACGGCCGGCAGCACGAGCAGCGCGATCGGCGCCAACAACTCCATTGCCCGATCGCTGGCTTCGTAGCTGCGGGCCTTGCCGGCTCGCCAACGAAACGCGGCTCCGACCGTTCGGAAGACCCAGCGGGCGATCAGCGTGTTCGAGGCGCGCGGCAGGATGAACGTGCGCACCGCCGAGCGCAGCGTCGTCGCCACCAGCAGCGCGCCCAGAAGGAAGAGCACCACCCGAATCCCGGCCATCCACGGCATGGGTGAAGCTTACCATGCGGTCCGGATTGCCCCTCTGGCATGAGCCCAGCGCGGCTCACAAGGCCGACGAAGGACAGCCACGACCGTTCGCCTTTCCGGCAGAAACGTCCGAACCCGAGATCGTCCGGACCTGACGAGGGCCTCAGTGAGCCGCCCCAGTGCGTGCCGCGGCATAGCCCTACAGACGCGTCTGGCTGAAGGCTGACCGCTGATGGCTGACAGCTTTCGTGGATCCGGCGCGGCTTGTTCGCCCCGGCCGGCCATGCTAGAATCGGATCAGCCTCGGATCGGTGGTCGCAGCAGGGTGGCCCTGCGGCGGCGTTGAGCAGCCTCGCTCCTCGAGAAGTGCCATTCGATCCCCAAGCGCAGCCCAACCCAACCAGCCATGCGTCTTTGGGAGAACTACCACCGTCCGGCTTCGATCGACCAGGCGCTGAGTCAGCTGGCCGGCTCGGAGCCGCCCGTTCGGATTCTCGCCGGCGGAACCGACCTGCTGCTCGACATCCGCTCCGGCCGCACGCCCGCTCCCTGCACCTTGATCGACATCACCGGCATTCCCGACCTGCAGGGGATCTGCCTCAGGCCCGATGGACGGCTGCAGATCGGCGCGGCCGCCACGCATTGGGAGATCGCCGAAAGCTCGTTGATTGCCGAGCATGCCCCGGCACTGCAGCAAGCCTGTGGTTTGATCGGCGGACCCCAGGTGCGCAATGTGGCCACGCTGGGCGGCAATGTCGCCCATGCACTGCCGGCGGCGGATGGCACCATCGCCCTGTTGACGCTTGAGGCGCAGGCCGAGCTGGCCTCGCGTTTCGGCAGGCGTTGGGTGCCGGTCGAGACGCTGTTCAAAGCACCCGGTGAGGCGGCGTTCGATCGACAGCAGGAGATCCTGATCCGCTTCGCGTTTCCGCTGCGACGGCCTGGCGAAGGGGGCGCCTTCTCACGCGTGATGCGTCCTCAAGGGCTGGCGATCGCGTTGCTCAACCTGGCGGCCTGGATCCGCCTGGATCCTGCGGGTAGAGTCGATAGCGCCCGGCTGGCCGTCGGCCCGTCCGGACCCGTGCCGCGCCGGGCACGCTTGGCGGAGCAGGTGCTGCAGGGCAGGGCGCTTACCCGGCAGTCGCTTGCCGAGGCGGGGCGAGCGCTGCGTCAAGAAGTCCAGCTGCGCACCAGCCCGCATCGCGCCACCTCGGAGTACCGCTATCACCTGCTGGACCCGCTGCTCGCGCGTGTCGTCTGGGCGGCACATGCTGAGGCGACGCAGGCGTCCGCACACCTGCCGGAGAGAGCGCATGCCTGAGCAGGGAGCGGTGCCCGAGATCCGCTTTCACGTCAACGGGCAGCCGGTGCAGCTGCGGCCGCAGCCCGGCGAAATGCTCGCCCAAACGCTGCGCGAGCGCCTCGGGTTGACCGGAACCAAGATTGGATGTGAGGAGGACGAGTGCGGCGCCTGCACCGTGCTGGTGGACGGCCAGGCAATCCTCTCGTGCAACTACCCCACACCGAAAGCCGACGGGCGGCACGTCCTGACGATCGAAGGCCTGGGCACACCGCAGGCGCTGCATCCGTTGCAGCAGGCGTTCGTCGAGCATGGTGTTGTCCAGTGCGGCTACTGTATCCCCGGCCAGATCATGGCGGCCGCCGGCTGTCTGCTCGCGCATCCGGATCCGACCGATGCCGATGTGCGTGGCGCCCTGAAGGACACACTGTGCCGCTGCGCCGGCTACCCCTCGCTCCTGCGTGCGGTGCAGGACGCCGCCCGGACCATGCGCAGTGGTGAGCCGATGCGCGGCCCGAGTGTGCCCGACGTCGCCGGCAGTCGGGCGATCGGGACCGTCGTGCCTCGGCCGGACGCCGCGGCCAAGGTCACCGGCCAAGCGCGCTTCACCGACGATCTGACCTTCCCCAGCATGCTGCAAGGGATGGCGCTCAGAGCCGAAGTCCCGCATGCTATCTTGACCTCGCTCGAGGTGGCGGAGGCGCGAACGATGCCGGGCGTGCATGCCATCCTGACCGCTGCGGACATACCCGGCGCCCGCAACCACGGCCTGTTTGTCAAGGACTGGCCGGTGCTCGTCGGCGTGGGGGAGCGCATTCGCACCGTCGGCGATCCGCTGGCCGTGGTGGCCGCCGAGACGCGCGAGCAGTGCCAGGCCGCCCTGGCCCGCATCCGCTTCACCTGCGACCCGCAGCCGGTGATCTCCGAGCCGCGCCAGGCGCTGGAAGCCGACGCCCCGCAGCTGCATCCGAACGGCAACCTGCTCAAGCGCATCCAGGTGCGCAAGGGCGAAGGGGAATCGCCCCCGGTTGCCGAGGCGCACGTCGAGGGTGAGTACTACACGCCGACGACCGAACATGCCTTCCTTGAGACCGAGTGCAGCATCGCTCGCTTGACCGAGGACGGCAGAATGGAGGTATACGTCGGCTCGCAGATTCCGTACGCCGACCGGGATCAGGTGGCCGAAAGCCTGGCGGTTCCGGTCGAGCAGGTGCGCATCATCGGAATGCCGATCGGTGGCGGGTTTGGCGGCAAGGAGGACATCGCCGGTCAGATCCATGCCGCGCTGCTGGCGCGCGCCACCCGCCGTCCGGTGAAAGTGCTCTTCGATCGGCGCGAGAGCTTGCTGGTCCACCCCAAGCGCCATGCCACGCAGCTGCGCGTTCGACTGGGGGCCGATCGGGATGGGCGACTGCGGTCCGCCGAGACCGAGCTGTATGGGGACACCGGCGCCTATGCCTCGCTGGGCGAGAAGGTGATGACCCGCGCCACGACCCATTCCGCTGGGCCCTACGTCATCCCTTGGGTGCGCTCGGATTGCCATGCGGTGTACACCAACAATCCGCCGGCGGGCGCCTTTCGCGGCTTCGGGGTGACGCAATCCGCCTTCGCCGTCGAGTCGGCGCTGGATGAGCTGGCTGACAGGCTGGGCATCGATCCGATTGCCATTCGCCGCCTGAACGCGCTGCGTCCGGGTGAGAGCACCAGCACCGGGCAGCGATTGACGGAGAGTGTTGGATTGCTGGAGTGCCTGGATCGGGTCGAGGCAGAGATGCGCCGACTTCAGGGCGAGGGGGACTTGTTCGCTCCACGGCCCGACCCGGCTCAGCCGCAGCGGGTGCGCGCCTGGGGGATCGCCGCCGCCTTCAAGAACACCGGCCTTGGCGGCGGCGCGCCAGACAAGGCTAGCGCGCAGGTTGAGGTCGATCGAGAGGGGATCGCCGAGGCGCGCGACTTCCTCGGCCGAGCTCGGCCAGGGCCTGCTGACCGTCCTCCAGCTGATCGTCGCCGAAGAGATGGGGCTGCCGCTCGCTCGCGTGCGCGTGCTGTTGTCGGACACCGACCTCACGCCGGATGGCGGCCCGACCACCGCCTCACGCCAGACCTTCGTCGCCGGAAATGCCGTCCGCCAAGCCTGCGAGCTCTGGAAAGCGGCTGCAACTGCCTGTCTGGCCGAAGAGTATGATGTAGATCCAGCGCAGGTCTGCTTCCTCGATGGCGGCGTCGCCGTCGGGCAGCGCCGGCTGGATCTGGCCGAGGTCGTCGCCCGGATGCAGGCCTCCGGCCGGCCGACCTGCGTTGAGCACGAGTACCGCGCGCCGGATACCGAACCGGTCGGCTCCGGGACGGACATCCACGTCGCCTACTCGTTCGCTGTGCAGGCGGCGGAGGTCGAGGTGGATCGCACCACCGGCGAGACACGCGTGCTGCGCGTGATCGCCGCCACAGATGTCGGCCGAGCGCTCAATCCGCTGGGCTTGGTGGGCCAGGTCGAGGGGGGCGTGATGATGGGCCTGGGGAACGCGCTGACCGAGGAGTTTATCCTGGAGCAGGGCAGGGTGTTCACCGATCGCCTGGGGCGCTACCGCATGCCTTCGATCGCCCAGACGCCGGAGATCACGCCCATTCTGGTTGAGAGCCCATGCAGCCAAGGTCCCTACGGCGCCAAAGGCGTGGGGGAGATCACCAGCATTCCGACCTCGCCGGCAATCACCAACGCCATTTTCCACGCCTGCGGCGTCCGGGTCCGCCGGTTGCCGGTCGATCAGGACTGGTTGGCGCGTGAGCTGGCCCGGCAATGAGCGGCGTACGCATCGCGCAGGAGGATCGCTGGCTGGCCTGGGCACGCGAGATCGAAGCGCTGGCGCAGACCGGCCGGCACTATGCCCAGAACGAGTTCGAGCGTGGCCGAGCGGAGCGGCTGCTGGAGATTGCGGCCGAGATCATTGCGGCTCATTCGACTCTGCCGGCAGCCGAGGCCCTGGCCGCCTTCACCGCTCAACCGGGATATGTGACACCCAAGGTCGACGTGCGCGGCGCGCTGTTTGACGGGGTGCGGTTGCTGATGGTTCGCGAATCGATCGACGGGAATTGGACTCTTCCCGGCGGTTGGGCGGATGTCGGGGAGCCGCCGGCGCTGGCCGTCGAGCGTGAGGTCTTCGAGGAGGCTGGGTTGGTTGTCCGCGCCACGCATCTGGTCGCAGTCTACGACGCCAACCGGGTGGAAGGCGAGCTGCCTCTGTTCCACGCCTACAAGTTGGTGTTCTTGTGCGAGCGGATCGGAGGAGAGCTCAAGCCTTCGTCCGAGACGAGTGAGGTGGGTTTCTTTCCGATCGACGCCTTGCCGGCGCCGCTTTCGCCGTATCGTACGACGCCCCGGCTGCTGGACGATGTGCTGGCCTTCCGGCTGGACCCGGCGCGCCCGACGGTGTTCGACTAGGCGGCCGAGCCAAGGGGCGAGGCAAGAAGGAGGGACGGGATGCTGATCACCCATGCCCGGGTCGTGACCTGGGGTCGGCCGAACCAGATCCTGGAAGACCATGCCCTGCGCATCGAGGGCGATCGCATTGTCGATGTCATGCCGCAGTCCCAGGTCGGCAAAGCGCGTTCGGGCGAAGAAGTGATTGAGGCGCGCGGCCAGCTGGTGATGCCCGGCAACCTCTGTGCCCATACGCACTTCTACGGCGCCTTCGCCCGCGGCTTGGCAATCCCCGGAGCTGCCCCGCGCGATTTCCCCGAGATCCTGCGCAAGCTGTGGTGGCCGCTGGACAAGTCGCTCGAGACCGAGGACGTGCGCCTCTCGGCGCTGGTCTGTCTGGTCGACGCCGTCAGGCATGGCACCACCACGCTGATCGATCATCATGCCTCGCCGAATGCGCTCACAGGTTCGCTGGATGCGATTGCCGAGGCGGTGGCCGAGTTCGGCCTGCGCGCCGTGCTGTGCTATGAAGTCACCGACCGGGACGGCAGAGACAAGGCAAGTGCAGGGATCGAGGAGAACTTGCGTTTCCTGAGGCGGTGCCAGGGTGGCCAGCTGGCAGACGGCCGGATCGCGGCGACGTTTGGCCTGCACGCCAGCCTGACCTTGTCTGAGGAGACGCTCGAGGCCTGCCGCCGTGCTGCTCCTGAAGGGACGGGCTTTCACATCCATGTCGCCGAGCACGAAGCCGACGAGTACGACAGCCTGGCGCGCAGCGGGTTGCGGATCGTTGATCGGCTGCAGCGGCATGGCATCCTTGGGCCGCGCACGATCGTGGCGCATGCCATCCATGTCGATGCCCGCGAAGTGCAGCTGCTGGGAGAAAGCGGGACCTGGGTCACCCATCAGCCGCGCTCGAACATGAACAATGGCGTCGGCGCGGCGCCGGTCGAGTCGCTGATGCGGGCTGGTGTCAGGGTGGCGCTGGGCAATGACGGGTTCTCGAACGCCATGTGGGAGGAGTGGAAGGCCGCCTACCTGCTGCACAAGGTCTGGCACCGCGACCCCCGCCGCATGCCCGGCGACCAGGTGGTCGAGATGGCGGTCTACCGCAATGCCGAGCTGGCGGGAGGCTTCTTCCCCCAGGCGCCGCTAGGGGTCATCGCTCCGGGCGCCTTGGCCGACCTGATCCTGGTCGATTACCATCCGGCCACCCCGCTGACCGCCGGGAACATACCCTGGCACATCGTCTTCGGGTTCCACGAGTTGCGCGTGACGACAACGATTGCGGCTGGCAAGGTGCTGATGCGCGACCGAGTGCTGCTGACGCTGAACGAAGCTGAGATCGCG
Source organism: uncultured Chloroflexia bacterium (assembly GCA_963789825.1). Classification (GTDB taxonomy): domain Bacteria; phylum Chloroflexota; class Anaerolineae; order Anaerolineales; family E44-bin32; genus PFL42. Next base: position 330,613 of record CAWBME010000007.1, on the reverse strand, counting down.
GCGGCGGCACGCGCCCGCGTCCCGGCTGTCTGGGAACGGTATCGATCCTACGTGCCTGCGGATCAGGGAGGCTGACCATGCCAAGCGAGCGGATCCTGCTGACGCTGGGGATCATCGGGGGGACGGGGAAGGAGGGCCAGGGGCTGGGCTACCGCTGGGCGCGCTCCGGTTATCCGGTGATCATCGGCTCGCGCAGCGAAGACAAGGCGCTCTCGGCCGCTGCCGCGTTGAACGCGCGCCTCGGGGAAGGCGTGGTTCGCGGCATGGAGAACACGGCCGCCGTGGGGGCGTGTGATATCGCCGTGCTGACGGTTCCCTACAGCGCCCATCGCGACACGTTGCAGGGGCTGAAGGCCGCCGCTGGCCGGCAAGGTGCTGATCGATGTCACCAACCCGGCCGTCCCACCCAAGCTGAGCGAGGTCAACCTGCCTGCCGCAGGCAGCGCCGCAGTTGAGGCGCAGCAGATTCTCGGCGACGCAGTCGAGGTCGTGTCCGCGTTCCAGAACATCTCGCACGAGCTCCTGCTGGAAGACCAAGGCGCCACCTGCGATGTGCTGGTCAGTGGAGACAGCAAGGCGGCAAAGGAGCAGGTGCTGCAGCTGGTCGAGGCGCTGGGGCTGAGCGGTTGGGACGCCGGACCGCTGAAGAACGCCGTGGTCGCCGAAAGCCTGACCTCGGTCTTGATCGGTATCAACCGCCGCTACAAGTTGAAGGGCGCCGGCATCCGCATCGTCGGCGAGCGTGCGGAGCCGAAGGAGACCTAGCGCATGGCGGCGCGGCTCGTCTTCAGCGCACTGTCCGGGATCCCCCGCATCCGGCCCGGCGATGACCTGGCCGAGGTGATCGGGCAGGCGTTGGAGCGCGAGCACATCCACCTCGAACCGGACGATGTGATCGTCGTCACCCAGAAGATCGTCTCGAAGGCCGAGGGACGGCATGTCAACTTGTCGGCGGTCACCCCTTCGCCGCACGCCCTCGAACTGGCCGCTGAGACTGGCAAGGACGCGCGGCTGGTGGAAGTGATCCTCCAGGACAGCCGCAGCGTGCTGCGCACCCGGCCGGGGTTGATCATCGTCGAGCACAGGCTGGGATTCGTGTGCGCCAATGCCGGCGTCGACCACTCGAACGTGGAGAGCCCGGACGGGAGCGTCGGGGAGTGGGTGCTTCGTCTGCCGGCGGACCCGGATCGGTCGGCCGCCGACCTCCGCCAGGCGCTTGAGGCCCGCTCCGGCATCGCCCCCGGTGTGCTGATCACCGATTCGCATGGGCGAGCCTGGCGTCTGGGCACCGTCGGAGTCGCGGTGGGGGCGGCCGGCTTGCCGACGCTGCTCGACCTGCGCGGCCAGCCGGATCTGTTCCACTACAAGCTGCAGGCGACCGTCGTCGGGCTGGCCGATGAGATCGCCGCTGGCGCTTCGGCGCTGATGGGTCAGGCTGCCGAGGGACGCCCGGTGGTTCACTTGCGTGGATTGAGCTCGGACGGACCGCCGGGCAGGGCGGCGGACCTGATCCGTCCCCTTGAAGAAGACCTCTTCCGTTAGGAGGAGGAGATCTGGCGAGGAGTGGGTAGATGACCGTGCTGATCCCGGAATTGCATGCCGAGCTGTTGCAGGACGAGAAGAAGGCGTTTGCTGTGCTGACCACCATCATGCCGGATGGAAGCCCGCAAGCGACGCCCGTGTGGTTCGACGTGGCGGATGGGCGTCTGCGCGTCAACACGGCTCGCGGGCGGGTCAAGGACCGCAACATGACCGAGCGCCCGGTAGTCGCCCTGTGCATTCTCGATCCGCAGGACCCTTACCGCTACCTGCAGGTGCGCGGCCGGGTCGTGGGTGCGGATGAGACTGGCGGGCGGGCGCACATCGACCGGCTGGCTCACAAGTACCTGGGCAAGTCCAGCTATCCTGGACCGGCAACTGATCAGCGAGTGATGTTTGTGATTGAGCCGACCGCGGTGCAGGCGATGGGGTAGGCATGTATGCCCATGAGTTTCGTCGCTGGCTGGCGACGCGCCGTTCGGTGCGACGGTTCCGGCCGACACCGATCTCCGCTGAGACGCTGCAGGCGCTGCTGGATGCGGCGGCGCAGGCGCCTTCGGCTCACAACCGGCAGCCCTGGCGCTTCGCCGTCGTGTCAGCGGGTGCGGCGCGGCAGCGGTTGGCTGAGGCCATGGCCGAGGAGCATCGCCGCGACCTTCTGGCCGACGGAGCGGAGCCGGGAGCGGTCGAGGCGCGCCTCGAGTTCGCGTCGGCAACGGCTGGTGGACGCGCCGGCGTGCGTCGTGCTCTGTCTGAGCATGCAGGCAATGGATCGCTACGCCGACGCCAAACGGGAGGCCGCTGAACGCACGATGGCCGTCCAGAGCGTGGCCCTGGCCGGCGGGCATCTGCTGCTCGCCGCCCATGCTCACGGCCTTGGCGCCTGCTGGCTGTGCGCACCCCTCTTTGCTCCGCAGGCCGTGCGCCAAGCGCTCGACCTCCCGCAGGACTGGGAGCCGCAGGCCGCGATCATCCTGGGCGAGGTTGCCGAGACCCCGGAAGACCCCGGCCGCCTGCCGCTGGATCAGGTCGTAGCCCGGCGATGAAGGTCGTTGCGCTCGCCGGTGGCGTCGGAGGCGCACGGCTGGCGGATGGCCTGCGCCGCACACTTCCCGCCGAAGACCTGACCCTCATCGTCAACACCGCCGATGACTTCGAGCACCTGGGCCTGAAGATCTCGCCGGACCTTGACACGGTCACCTATACCCTTGCCGGCATCGAGAACCCGGAGACCGGCTGGGGCAGGGCCGAGGAAACTTGGGGCTTCCTGGACTCGCTGGCCAGGCTGGGAGGCCCGACGTGGTTCCGCCTGGGCGACCGCGATCTGGCCATCCACATCCTCCGCACGTCGCGGCTGGACTCCGGCTTGTCGCTGAGCGAGGTGACGCAGCACATCGCCGCCTCGCTTGGCATCCGTGTTGCCTTGCTGCCGATGAGCGATGATCCGGTGCGCACGATCGTGGGCTCCGATGACGGAGAGCTTCCCTTCCAGGAGTACTTTGTTGCCCGCGGATGCCGACCGGTTGTGCGAAGCTTCCGGTTCGAGGGAGCCGAGGCGGCCCGGCCGGCGCCAGGCGTGGTCGAGGCCCTCACCCGGGCCGAGGCAATCCTGCTCGCGCCCTCGAATCCATGGGTCAGTCTCGACCCGATTCTGGCCGTGCCGGGAATCCGGGATCTGCTGCGCTCCAAACCTGCGGTCGGGGTGTCGCCGATCATTGGTGGGCGGGCGCTGAAGGGCCCGGTGGCCAAGATGGCGGCCGAACTCGGATTGCCGGTTTCCCCGAAGACCATTGCCGCTCACTTCCGCTCCGTGCTCTCCGGCTTTGTGCTCGATTCGGCCGACGCCGAGGAGGCCGAGCCGATCGCCCAAACCGGACTGCGCACGTTGGTCACGAACACCATCATGCGCGACGGCGCCTCCCGGGCGGCACTCGCTGCCGAGATGCTCGGCCTGGCGCGGGCACTGGCCGACGGAGCCAGAGAGCCATGACGCTGTGGGCGGTGGTCCCGGTCAAGCCGCTCAGCCGCTCGAAGTCGCGGCTGTCTCAGGTCCTGGGAGTGAAGGAACGCCAGGCGCTGAGTGCCAGCCTCTTGGTGCACACGTTAGACTCTCTGACTAGGGCCGAGGGCGTCGGACGGATCGCGGTGGTGAGCAGCGACGCCGAGGTTCGGAGCCTGGCCATGAAGTGGGGAGCGGTCTTCATCGAGGATCCACCGCCTGGTGGGTTGAACCAGGCGCTCGAACTCGCCCGGCGCACAGTGCTCTCCCATCAGGCTTGCCAGTTGCTGGTATTGCCGGCGGATCTGCCGCGTCTGACCTCCGAGGCCATCGTCAACCTGGTCAGCCTCGCCGAAGGCGCGCCCAGCGCCGTGCTCGCCCCCGACCGACACGGCTCCGGGACGAACGCACTGCTGCTGTCGCCCCCCGGTTTGATAGAATACGCCTTTGGACCCCTGAGCTTCATGCGACACCTGCAGTTGGCCGAAGCCGCCGGCGTCCAACCGCAGATCTGCCGCTCACCGGAGTTCACCTTGGACTTGGATCTTCCGGAGGACCTCCGGCTGCTGGCCGAGTTGTCAGCGGACGGGGTACCGGAAGTATGATTCCCGCCGCTGCACCCACCTGGGGGGTCACACCGGAGCACTGCAGTCGATGGCTGCAGCCCTCGCTCTGAGAAGGCCCCGCAACCGGCACCTGAGGAGCCGCCCATGAGCCAAGCCCGCGTTGCCCTCTACCTGCAAGACTCCCACGACCTGCGCGATGGGTTGGACTTCGTTCGCCTGGCGGAACAGGCCGGCTTTGAGGCCGTCTGGCAGGCGGAATCGCGTCTGGTGCGAGATGCCATTGTGCCGATGGCCGCCTATGCCGCCGTGACTGAGCGCATCAAGGTCGGCTCGGGGGTGATCAACAACTGGACCCGCAATATCGGCCTGCTGGCGGCCACATTCCTCACGCTCGACGACCTGGCGCCGGGGCGGATTGTGTGTGGCATCGGGGCCTGGTGGGACCCGCTGGCGAAGAACGTCGGAATCCAGCGCACGAAGCCTTTGCTGGCGATGCGCGAGACCGTGGTGATCTTGCGCCGCCTGCTCAATATGGAGCGCGTGACCTTCCATGGCGAGTTCGTGCAGGTCGACGGCATCGAACTGGATGTCGTCCACGGCCGCCGCGAGCCGCGCGACGTTCCGATCCTGATCGGCGCCACTGGAATGAAGATGATGGAACTGGCCGGCGAGATCGCCGACGGCGTGGTGCTCAACTACTGCGTGCCGCCCGAGTACAACGACCCGGCGATCGAAGCCCTGGAGCGTGGGGCGCGCCTGGCCGATCGGACGCTCGAGCAGGTTGACCGCCCGCAGCTGATCGTGTGCTCGGTCCACCGCGATCGATCTCAGGCGCTGGACAGCACCCGCCAGTTGCTGACGCAGTACCTGGCTCAGCAGCCGCACATCGCCCAGGCGAGTGGGGTATCCCCGGATGTCGTGGCGAAGATCCAATCGATCCTGGGCTGGCCCGCCACGCACGAGCAGATCCAGCAGGCCAAACACCTGGTGACGGACGAGCTCATCGGCAGGATCACCGCCTCGGGCACGCCGGACGAAGCGCGGGCCAAGGTGCAGGAGTACATGCGCCACGGCGCCACCTGCCCGATCCTGTATGACGTGAGCGGCGACCCGCAGCTGTTGATCGAAACGTTCAGCCCACCGAGGACGAGCTGACATGCGATCTCGCGGGCAGCCGAGGCAATAATGGAAGACGATGGACGGGCCCTGCGCCGCAAACAGCCCAACTCCCGCAGCTGCTTCGTGTGCGGCCTGGAGAACCCCGTGGGCTTACACCTGGCGTTCTACAGCACCGGACCTGGAGAGGCGGCCTGCGAGTACCTTGCTCCAGAGCACTATCAGGGCTACCCGGGTGTCGTGCATGGAGGGATTGTGGCCTCGATGCTCGACGAGATCGTCGGCCGAGCCGCAATGGAATCCGACAGTGACCGCTTCATGATGACTGCCAAGCTGGAGATCCGCTACCGGCAGCCGATCCCAACCGGGGTTGTGCTCCGGCTCGTGGGCCGCCTGGTCAGCCGGCGCGGTCGTGCGGCGAACGCCACCGGCCAGATCCTGCTGCCCGACGGAACGGTCGGCGCCGAGGCCGAGGCTTTGCTGGTGGAACTGCCGGACCTGCCCTCCCAGGGCCGGTCGCTGGAGGAGCTCGGCTGGAGGGTGTACCCCGACGAGCCTGACGCGGCCCCGGCCGCAACAGAAAGAGGCACCGGATGAATCCGATCGACTACCATCGGCCGGACTCGCTCGAGAAGGCGCTCGCCCTACTGCCAGGCGCTCGACCGCTGGCCGGTGGCACGGCACTCACGCCGCGCAGGTCGGAGATCTCCTCCGTCGTTGACTTGCAGCAGCTGCCGCTGGATGAACTGGTGGTGGAGAAGGGTTCCATCCGGCTGGGCGCAACCTGCAAGCTCCAAACGCTGGTCGAGGCGATGCCTGCCCTGCCGGCGGCGCTGTCCGCTGCGGCCAGCCTCGAGGCCCCGTTCAACCTGCGCAACATGGCCACCGTCGCCGGCACGATCGTCACTTGTGACGGCCGTTCGCCGCTGGTGACGGTGCTGCTGGCGCTGGACGCCGTCGCCCGCCTTGCGCCCGGGGACACGACGGTGTCGCTCGATTCACTTCTGGAGGCGCGCCCGCAGGCGCTGGAGGGCAGGCTGATCACGCGCCTCGAGGCGCGGCCCTCGGCGGCGCTGCGCTACGAACAGGTCGCGCGCTCCCCGAAGGACCGGCCGATCGTGTGTGTCGCCTTGGGGAAGTCCGAAGGCAAGGGGGGGAAGTCCGAGTTTCGCCTGGTGCTCGGGGGGCACGGATCCCGGCCGCTGCGCGTCCCGGCGGCCGAGGTGGCGCTGCAGCGCGGCGACCTCGAGGCGGCAGCCTCTGCGGCAGCCACAGCCTACTCGCAGGCCGGCGACGAGTGGGCATCGGCCGCTTACCGAGCCCACGTTGCGGCAGTGTTGACACGGCGGCTCGCCCAGGAGCTGGTCCGATGAGGATCCACTTCCGCCTGAACGGTACACCGGTCGAACTCGACCTGGCACCCGGGACAACGCTGCTCGAAACCCTGCGCGAGCATCTCGGGGTCTTCGGCGTGAAGCACGGCTGCGAGACTGGCGAGTGCGGCGCCTGCGCGGTGCTGTTCGATGGGGTGCTGGTCAACTCGTGCGTGATGCTCGTCGGACAGGCTGATGGGCACGAGGTAACGACCATCGAGGCGATCGGCGAACACCCGGCGCCGGGCTGGCGTCACACGTCCGGCCTGGATCCACTGCAGCAGGCTTTCGTCGAGACGGGCGCGATCCAATGCGGCTTCTGCACGCCGGCCATGATTCTCGCCGCGCGGGCTTTGCTCGTGCGCACGCCCGATCCGACAGAAGCTCAGGTGCGTGAGGCGATGGCCGGCGTGTTGTGTCGTTGCACAGGGTACATCAAGCCGGTACAGGCGGTGCTGCGGGCGGCGGCGGTGCTGCGCGGCGAGGCCGTAGAAGCGATCGACGGTCCGCTGCCGGCGCCGCGGGACCTCTTCGCGCCGACTGGCGGCGAGCCCGAGTCCCCGGAGGCCGGCGGCAGCGATCTGGCCACCCGTCTGCGGCTGCTGCCGCGCATCCAGGTCCCGCCACAGGCCGAGCCGCGCTCGGTGATCGGCAAGCCCGAGCCGAAAGTCGATGCGGTCAAGCTGGTACAGGGCAAGCCCGCCTTCACCGCCGACGTCGAGATGCGCGGGATGCTGGTCGCCAAGGTGCTGCACAGTCCGCACGCCCATGCCCGCATCCGACGCATCGACGTCAGCGCCGCGCGCGCCTTGCCCGGCGTGGCGGCGGTGCTCACCTGGCAGGACCTGCCGCGCGTCCCCTACACCACTGCCGGGCAGTCCGATCCGCTGCCGGCGCCGCTGGATACCTTCTCGCTGGACTCCAAGGTGCGCTTCGTTGGCGATCGGGTGGCCTTCGTGGCCGCCGAGAGCGAGGCAATTGCCGAGCAGGCGCTCGGGTTGATCGAGGTCCAGTACGAGACGCTGCCGTCGTTGCTCGATCCAGCCCAGGCGATGCAGCCCGGCGCGCCGATCGTGCACGACGAGCCGGACTACGTCAATTTCGCCGAGTCCGATCCGGCCATCAACCGAGTGGCGCAGATCCACGTCGACATCGGGAATGTGGAGGAGGGCTTCCGCCAGGCGGATCAGATTTTCGAGGGGAGCTATCAGGTCCCCAAGGTCCAGCAGGTGTCCATCGAACCGCACGTGGTCATCACCTACTGGGACGAAGACGATCGGCTGGTGATCCGCAGCAGCACGCAGGTGCCGTTTCACGTGCGCCGCATGCTGGCGCCGGTGCTCGGCCTGGCGCCGAAGCGCATCCGGGTGATCAAGCCGAGGATTGGCGGTGGGTTCGGCGGCAAGCAGGAAGTGCTGATCGAGGATGTGGCTGCCCACTTGACGATCGCCACCGGCCGACCGGTGCGCTTCGAGTACACCCGGGCGGAGGAGTTCTTCGCCGCCCGCTCGCGGCATCCGATGCGCATCACGCTGCGCACCGGCGTGAAGCGCGACGGCACGATCACGGCGCATGAGATGGTCTGCCTGAGCGACACCGGCGCCTACGGAAGTCATGGACTGACCGTCGCCGGCAACACCGGCCACAAGGCGATGGCGCTGTACGTAGGCGACGGGAGCTACCGGACGTCGCCCAACATCCGCTTCCACGCCGATGTCGTCTACACCAACACGCCGCCGGCCGGGGCCTACCGCGGCTACGGTGTGCCTCAGGGCTTCTGGCCCGTCGAGCGCCAGATGGAGAAGATCGCCCGTGCGCTGGACATCGATCCACTGGCCTTCCGGCTGAAGAATGCCATCCGCGCCGGCGAAGTGCATCCCTTCAGCGCCTCCTGGTCGGAGGGGCGTGAGCCCCGGCCGGAGATCATCAACACCTGCGGTCTGGAGGACTGCGTTCAGCGCGGCGCGGCCGCCATCGGCTGGCAGGACAAGCATGGCAATCCCGCCTGGCACGCCGTGACCGGCAAACCGCATCTGCGTCGGGGAATCGGCGTGGCGATGGTGATGCAGGGCACGGCCATCCCCTACCTGGACATGGGCGGCGCCAGCCTCAAGATGAACGACGACGGATCCTTCAACCTGCTCGTCGGCGCCACCGACATCGGCACGGGTTCGGACACCGTCCTGGCCCAACAGGCGGCCGAAGTGCTCGGCGTTCCGGTCGAGGATATCCTGGTCTATTCCTCCGACACCGACTTCACCCCGTTCGACAAGGGGGCCTACGCCTCGAGCACGACCTACATCTCCGGGACGGCCGTCATTCGGGCAGCGCAGATGGCCGCCGACCGGATCCGCTGGCGGGCGGCGCGTATGCTGTCGGCCGCCGGGGGACCGGGGCTCGAGCCGCAGGAGATCCGCCTCGCCGATCGGCAGGCCTGGTCGCCGGACGGCCGCTCGGTCAGCATGACCCAGATCGCCCTCAACGCACTGCATCACGAGGATCAGGAGCAGATCATGGGGGTCGGCTCGTACGTGTCCGCCCGTGGCGCCGCCGCCATTCGCCGCTCAGTTTGCCGAGGTCACCGTAGATATCGAGACCGGTCAGATCCAGGTCGACCGGCTGGTGATCGCCGTCGACGCCGGCGTAATCATCAACCCGCTGACTGCTTCCGGCCAGGCCGAGGGCGGGATGACGCAGGCGTTGGGCTACGCCGTATGCGAGGAGATGGTCTACGACAACCAGGGCCGGGCGCGCGAGGTCGATCTGCGCGACTATCATATCTTCGCCGCCGACGAGATGCCGGCGTTGGAGACGATCTTCGTCGAGACGATCGAGCCTTCTCACCCGTTCGGTGTGAAGGCCGCCGGGGAGATCCCGCTGGATGGCGTGGCGCCGGCTGTCGGCAACGCCGTGCTCGATGCCTGCGGGGCGAACGTCGATGTGATTCCGATCACCCCGGAGCGCTTGTGGCGGGCGCTGACGCCGATCCCATGACGGCACCCAGGCGGCAGCGCCGGCGACGTGGAGCGGGTCCGAAAGGACGATAGAGCGAATGCGTATCCATGTGATCGGTCATGTCAACCCGGACACCGACGCCATCTCCTCGGCCATGGGCTACGCCTGGCTGCTGCGCTCGCGAGATGGCGCCGATGCCGTGGCGGCACGCGCCGGGCCGGTCAACTTGCAGACGGCATGGGTGCTCAACCGGCTGGGGCTGGAGGCGCCCGAGGTCCTGGCGGATGCCTCGCCTCGGTTTGAGGCCGTCGCCCGGCGCCTCGACAGCGTTGGGCCGGACAGCCCGCTGCGCGATGCGTGGCTGATTGCCAACCGCACGGGTTCGGTCGCCCCGGTGGTGGACGGCGAAGCCCGGCCCTTCGGCTTGATCACGGGCATCAGCCTGTTCAGCTTCCTGAGCAACCTGGTCGGCACCCGCCCGGAGCGGGAGCAGATGCGGCTGTCGGAGATCTTTGAGGTGCCCAGCCGCGAGGCGGCCGACACCGGGGTGCCCAAGTTCGTGGCGAGTTCCCGCATCCGCGACATGCTCCCGCGCGTGCTGCGCGAAGGACGTGACGACTTCTGGGTGGTCGACGAGCTTGGGCGCTACGCCGGCGTGTGCCGCCGCCAGGACCTGCTCAACCCGCCGCGCCAGAAGCTGATCCTGGTCGATCACAACGAGGTCGGCCAGGCGCTGGCCGCCCTGGATGAGGCTGACCTGCTCGAAGTACTCGACCATCACCGCCTGGGTAACCCGCCGACGCGCATTCCCATCCGGTTCCGGGTCGATACCGTCGGCTCGACCAGCACCCTGGTCACCGAACGAATCGAGGAGTCGGGGTTGAGCGCACCGCCGGAGCTGGCGGGGCTGCTGCTCGCCGGTCTGCTCTCCGACACGCTGCAGCTGACCTCACCCACGACCACCGACCGCGACCGGCGGGCGGCGGATCGCCTGAGCCGCTGGACGTTCGTCGGCGGGAGCCCGCTGGCCAGCGAGACACGCGAAAGCTTCGGCCAGCAGCTGCTGCTGGCAGGCGCCGGGCTGGCGACGCGCGATCCGGCCGACGTCGTCACCAGCGACTTGAAGCTGTATGATACGGCTGGCCTGCGCTTCGGCATCGCCCAGGTCGAGGTCACCGATCTGGTGGAGATCGGCAGCTTGCTGCCGGTGCTATCGCAGGCGCTGGACCGGCTGCGCGACCAACGCGGCCTGGACTTTGCCATGCTCATGGTCACCGACATCGTCGCCGCCTGCAGCCGGATCGTGCTGAGCGGCACGCCGGCCGCGCTCGACGAGTTGCCCTACGTCCAGGCGGCGGATGGAACGCTGGAAGCCGCCGGCCTGGTCTCGCGCAAGAAGCAGCTCCTGCCGGTCGTGCTGGCGCTGCTGGAGGGGTAGGTGGGGATCTTCGACCGCCTGGCGGCGATCGAGCGCCAGGGCCGACCGGCCGCCATAGCGACGATTGTGCGCGATCGCGGATCGGTCCCGCGCCGGGCCGGGACGCGCATGATCATCCTGAGTGACGGCAGGACGGAGGGCTCGATCGGCGGCGGTGAGATGGAAGCCCGCGTCGTGCAGGAAGCGCTGCGCGTGATGCAGGAGCAGCGGCCGAGCATGCTGCACTACGCGTTCAGCAATCCCGGCGAGGGCGACCCCGGCGCATGTGGGGGGGAGATCGAGGTGTTCGTGGAACCTGTGTCACAACGTCCCACGCTGGTGGTCGTGGGAGGCGGACATGTGGGGCGCGCCGTGGCGCATCTTGCCGCCTGGAGCGGTTTCCGCCTGATCGTCTCCGACGACCGACCGGAGTACTGCACGCCGGAGGCCGTCCCCGGCGCAGACAGCTATGTCCACGCCCCGCTGTCGCAGGTGCCGGAGCGGATCGCTTCCGATGAGGGCACCTACTGGGTGCTCACCACCCGCGGGGTCCCCGTCGATGTCGAGGGATTGCCAGCCGTGTTGGCGCGTCCGGCGGCCTATGTCGGCGTCATCGGTTCGCGGCGGCGTTGGGAGACGACGCGCACGGAGCTCAGCCAGAAGGGCGTTTCCGAAGCGGACCTGGCGCGAGTCACTTCACCGATGGGCCTCGAACTGAACGCCGACAGCCCGGAGGAGATCGCCGTGAGCATCCTGGCCCAGATCATCCAGCTGCGGCGCCAGGGCACCGGAGAGCCGATGGCACAGCACCGACCGAATGAAAGGAAAGCATCCGGACGATGAGCTGGGAGATCTACTTCACGCCCCGCAGTCTCGACGAAGCGCTTTCATTGCTGGCCGAAGCGCCAGCCCAGACGCGCCTGGTGGCCGGCGCCACCGACCTGATGCTTGAGCTCGAGCGCGGCGTCAGGCAGGGCGTCACCCGACTGGTCGACATCACGCGCATTCCGGGGCTGGACCAGATCCACCTGGATGAACAGGGCTGGATCCGGCTGGGACCGCTGGTCACCCACAACCAGGTGGCCGGCTCGAAGTTGATACGCGAGCGAGCCTTCGCCCTGGCGCGCGCCTGCTGGGAGGTCGGCGCGCCGCAGATCCGCAATCGGGCGACGGTCGCCGGCAACCTGATCACCGCCTCTCCGGCGAACGACAGCATCCCGCCACTGATGGCGCTCGAGGCAAGCCTGCGCTTGCTTTCGCCTGACGGCGAGCGCACCGTCGACCTGCGGTCGTTCTACCGCGGCGTGCGCAAGACCGTGATCCGGCCCAACGAGATCCTGGTGGAAATCGCCTTCCCGGCGCCGCCTGTCGGCGCCCGCAGCGCCTTCGTCAAGCTCGGCCTGCGCCGGGCGCAGGCGGTTTCGGTCGTGAACGCAGCGGTGGTCGTGGAGCTTTCCGGTTCGGCCGTGCGCCGGGCGGCGATCGCCCTGGGAGCCGTGACGCCGGTGATCGCCCGGGCGCAGGCAGCCGAGCGCTGGCTGGTGGGAAAGCCGTTGAGTGAAGCCACCATCGCCGAGGCCGCCCGGCTAGCGCTGCAGTCCGCGGCACCGATCGACGACTTGCGCGGATCCGCTGCCTATCGCCGGCAGATGGTCGAGGTGTGCGTCCGCCGCTGCCTGCAGGCGATCGCCGGCGGGGACGTGGCGCGCGGCTACCCGGACAAGCCCGTGATGTTGGCGGGCGCTTCCGGCGCGCGGCAGACGCCGCTGGCGGAGTCGCTGCGCCACCAGGCCGGCGACGAGATCCGAACTACGATCAACGGCAAGGCCTATCAATTCACGACAGGGCACGACAAGTCGCTGCTGCGGCTTCTGCGCGAGGAAGCTGGGCTGACCGGAACCAAGGAGGGCTGCGCCGAGGGGGAGTGCGGCGCCTGCTCGGTGTTTGTGGATGGCGTTGCGGTGATGGCCTGCATGGTCCCGGCGCCGCGTGCGCATGGGGCGGCGATCGAGACCATCGAAGGGCTGGCCAGGCAGGGCGAGCTACACCCCCTGCAGCGGGCCTTCATCGAAGAAGGCGCGGTCCAGTGCGGCTACTGCACACCGGGATTCCTGATGGCCGGCGCTAAGCTGCTCGAGGAGCGTCCTGACCCAAGTTCGTTCGAGATTCAACAGGCCTTTGCCGGCAACCTGTGCCGGTGCACCGGGTACTACAGTATCATCTCGGCGGTGGAACGCGCCGCGGCATTGATGGCCGGATCGAAGTAACCGTTGGACGGAGGATGGCGATGGGGCGAGACAGTTGGCGCTTTGCCCAGCATGAACGTGAACGCGCCTTGCGCAAGCGGCAAAACCCGATGCTGCGCGGCCTGGGCTGCCTGGTGATTGTGGCCCTCGGGCTGCTGGCCTACTTCTTCTCCAGCTGGTTCCTGCAGGCCAATGTCGAGAATGCCTGGATCTACCTGCCGCCGGAAATCATCCTGCCGCCGGAACAGGCGCCGTGGATTCCTTCGGGATTTCTGGTGCGCCTGGTGGTGGCAGTGATGTTCATGGTGGGTGGCTACGGCCTGGTGAGTCTGCTCTACTCTATCCTGTTCCCGATCAAGCCCGGCGAGACGGATGTCCCCAAGGCGCCGCGACCGCCGAAGAAGAAGAAGCGCTAGGGTCTGCGATGGATCGAACCGTGCCGCGCACGGGCTCGGAAGAGATCGAGCTCTACATCCGCACGTACTACTCCTTGCTGCGTTCGTCGGCGGAAGCTCAGCTGCGTACGCTCGAGGAGACACACGCCGCCATGGGTTCCTCGCTGCACCCTGGTGCGCACAACCCGCAGCCGGACATGGCGGCTTTTGTCTACAGCTCGCTTCGCCTGCCTGAATGCATCCTGCAGGTCGAGCGGGTGATCCTCGGTCAGACCGAGGCGGTCTTCCAGCTGAACGGCTTCGGCGACGTTGGGGCCTGGCGCCCTGTCGCTGCCAGGGCGCGCCGCCGCCGCTGCTACTTTGACGGCCGTGAAACCCTGGCCTGCCTGATCGCCAGCGGCACCGACATCGACGATATCATCCCGATTCTGACCGCCTTCCAGATCGAGTGGAACAAGCTGAATGCCCGTCTGCAGGGCGAACAGGTGCGAGCATTCCTGGATGCACCACAGGACGACGAGGAAGGCCTTGCGACGCTGGCCGTTGGTATTGGGATCGGGCGCGACGACCTGGCCCGGCTGCGCCAGGTATGGGGCGACCACTTCTGGAGTTTGATACGGGCGATCGCCGCCGGTCGCAAGCGGTTGTGCGTCCGCCTGCTGGCCGGATCGCTCACTGACTACCGCAAGGCGACCCAGCTGTGGTGGGATGCCGTGCTCGAGAAAGCGCCGGAGCTCACCCGGCAGCCGGTCTACTTCATCTCCAGCAATCCGCACAGCCTGGTGAATCTGGTGAGCGGCTTTGCTCTGCGCCACGAAGCCGAGCTGGTCGAGGTGCTGCACTGGCCGCGCAACGCCGAGCTGCTGGCCGAGTGGCAGGAGATCGAGTCGCGCAATGTCCCTTCCAGTCGTGAGAACCTGCTGTACTACGTGCAGAAGAAGCACATGGCCACCGCTGAGGGACGGGCGCTGGCCGAGCGGCGCGCGCAGGACGAGGCGGCCTGCGGCATCCGCCGCTTCGATAGCCGCCATGGCCTGGATTCGGAAGCCCAGGTGATCCGGCTCGACCAGGTGCGGCCGGAGTGGATCGATCCCCGGCTGCGGCTTCCCGGCCTGGAGGCGCTGCGTCGCAGCGACGCCCTGATCGTCAACATCGACTATCCGCTGGGTATGGCCGCCTACTTGATCCTGACCTACATCGCCAGCCGGGCGAGCCGGATGCTGGGGATCTATGCCATGGGCAAGGCGGCCACGCTCAACGGAGTGATCGGGGACGTGATGATCTCGTCCGTCGTGCATGATGAGCAGTCGCAGAACACCTACTTGTTGGACAATTGCTTCAGCGCGGCTGACATCGGGGACGACCTGGTGTACGGCACGGTAATGGACAATCAGAAGACCGTCAGCGTGCGCGGCACGTTCCTGCAGACGCCGCGCTACATGGACGTCTTCTATCGCGAAGGGTACACCGTGATCGAGATGGAGGCCGGCCCGTTCCTGTCGGCCATCTATGAGCTCTGGCGCCCGAAGCGGTATCCGTCGAATGAGGTGATCGACATGCATCGCCTGCCGTTCGACGTTGGCTTCCTGCACTACGCCTCGGACACGCCGCTGAGCAAGGGGCGCAACCTGGGCGCCGGCGCCCTGTCGTACTTCGGCATGGATCCGACCTACTCGACCGGCCTGGCGATCCTCAAGCGCATCTTCTCGCTGGAGATCGCACGTCTACAGAATCCCGCCGAGCGGGCGGCGGCTGGCTGATGAGGGAGAGTATGACCGCGGTTGGCGCTTCGACCTATCGGGTGGACGCGGTGGGCAAGGTGACCGGGAGCGCATTGTTTCCCGGTGACATCGACCGGCCAGGCCAGGCGTGGATGAAGATCCTGTTCGCCGGCCGCCCGCATGCCATCGTGCGCAACATCGACATCGCCGAGGCCGCGCAAGCGCCTGGCGTGCTCGCCGTGTTCACTGCTCGGGACGTGCCGGTGAACGAGTACGGCCTGATCTTGCCCGACCAGCCCGTACTGTGCGGGCCGGGTTCCGCCAAGCAGGGCGCCGATCGTGTGCGCTTCGTCGGGGACCAGGTGGCGCTGGTCGTCGCCGAGACCGAGGCCCAGGCGGCGGAAGGCGTGGAGCGTATCCGGGTCGAGTACGAGGATCTGCCGCTGGTGCTCGACCCGATCGAGGCGATGCGCCCTGACGCCTTTCGGCTGCATGCCGGCAGCGACAGCAACGTATTCGGCCACTATCGCATCCGCAAGGGGGACGTCGAGCGGGCGCTCGCCGAGGCCGAGGTGGTCGTCGAAGGGGAGTATTCCACCCCGGCCCAGGAGCATGCTTACTTGCAGCCGGAGGCCGGTGTGGCCTACGTCGACGAGCAGGGACGCGTGACGGTCGAAGTCGGCGGGCAGTGGGTGCACGAAGATCGGGAACAGATCGCGCACGCGCTGGGGCTATCGGAAGACCAGGTACGGGTGATCTACCCGGCAATTGGCGGCGCCTTTGGCGGGCGGGAGGACATGTCGGTTCAGATCGTGCTGGCGCTGGCCGCCTGGCGGCTGCACCAACGCGGCATCCACCGTCCGGTAAAGATCATCTGGTCACGCGAGGAATCGATCCTCGGCCACCACAAGCGGCATCCCTTCGTGATCCGCGCCCGCTGGGGTGCGACGAAGGAAGGACGCCTCGTGGCGGCGCGCTGCGAGGTCATCCAGGATGGCGGCGCCTACGCCTATACCTCCACCAAGGTCCTCGGGAACGCCACACTGATGTGCACTGGGCCGTACGAGATCGAGCACGTATCGGTCGATTCGTACTCGGTCTACACCAACCATCTGCCGAATGGCGCATTCCGTGGCTTCGGTGGGCCGCAGGGTGCGTATGCCGCCGAAGGCCAGATCAACAAGCTGGCTGAGCGGCTGGGCCTGGACCCGGTCGAGATCCGGCGTAGGAATCTGCTCCGCGAAGGGGCGCAGCTTTCTGTCGGCAGCCCGCTGCCGCCCGGGGTGACGATCGACAAGGTGGTCGATGCGTGCGCCAGCCAGGCGGGCTGGAAGCGCACTGCGGCTGGCTGGAAGCGCCCCGCGCCGGCGCCAGCCGCCGCCCGGCACCTCCGCCGCGGCATCGGATTCGCCTGCGCCTACAAGAACGTGGGCTTCTCCTTCGGCGCGCCCGAGAAGTGCATGGCAACGATCGAGCTGCGCGGCGGCGCCGAGATCGAGAGTGCAACCCTGTATCACGGCGCAGCCGAGGTCGGCCAAGGCACCCATACTGTGCTGGCACAGATGGCGGCCCAGGCGCTGAATGTAGCCGTAGAACGCGTCGAGCTGGTGACCGCCGACACGGAACGCACGGGCAACTCGGGCTCCGTCTCAGCCTCGCGCATGACCTTCATGGCTGGCAACGCCATACGCGGCGCGGCCCAGGCCGCCCTGGAGCGATGGCGGGCCGAGGATCGCCCGGCGCGGGCGAGCTACACCTACGTCCCGCCGGCGACGACCGCCTTCGATCCCGAGACCGGGCGCTGCGACCCGAACTTCGCCTACGGCTATGTCGCCGAAGCGGTGACCGTTGAGGTCGACCTCGAAACGGGCTCCGTCCGAGTGCTCGACGTCGTCTGCGCCGATGATGTCGGCAGGGCGATCAACCCGCAGGGCGTACGCGGACAGATCGAGGGCGCCGTGGTCCAGGCCCAGGGCTATGCCCTGCTCGAGGACTTCCAACAGCCCGGTGGATACGTGCAGACGGCACACCTGTCGACCTACCTGATCCCAACGATCCTGGACATCCCCGAGCGCGTGCAGAGCGTGATCCTGGAGGAGGCCGATCCGCGCGGGCCGTGGGGTGCGCGCGGCATGGGGGAGATGCCCTATCTCCCGCTGACACCGGCGATCGTCGCCGCTGTGCACGATGCCACCGGCGTCTGGTTCGACGCCTTCCCGCTGACCCCGGAACGCGTGCTCAGCGGGCTGCACGCCGCAGGCGCAACCTGATGGACCCCCCGCCGTTCATTCTGCTGCGCGGGGGAGGCGACCTGGCCAGCGGCGTGGCGGTGCGTCTGTTTCGCAGCGGGTTCCGCCTGCTGATCACCGAGCTTCCCCAACCGCGCGCCATCCGCCGCCTGGCCTCCTTCGCTGAGGCGGTATTCGCCGGGCGGACACAGGTCGAAGGCATCGAAGCGGTCCTGATCGAGCAGGCGGCGGAGGCGCCACGCCTGGCCCAAGAGGGCCGGATCCCGGTGCTGGTCGATCCGTCGGCCGAGGCTCGCCACCAGCTTCCCCTGCTGGCGCTTGTCGACGCCCGCATGCGCAAGCACGCGCCCGAATTCGGCCTGGATTGCGCGCCGATGATTGTCGGCCTCGGCCCCGGCTTCACGGCCGGCGTCGATTGCCACGCCGTCGTGGAGACGCAGCGCGGCCACCATTTGGGGCGGGCGATCTGGCGCGGGTCGGCTGCGCCGGACAGCGGTCGCCCGGGCGATATCGCCGGCGAAGCGGATGGCCGCGTGCTGCGCGCCCCAGCAGAAGGAGCGATGCGCGGTTTGGCGGCTCTCGGCTCCAGCGTTGCTCCCGGCCAGCCGGTGGCGGAAGTGGGGGGCCGGACGGTCACTGCGCCCTTCGCCGGCATGGTGCGCGGCCTGCTGCACGACGGGCTGCCCGTCGCCAGCGGTGAGAAGATCGGCGACATCGACCCGCGCGGAGTGGCCGCCTACTGCAGTGAGATCTCCGACAAGGCGCTTGCCGTGGGCGGCGGCGTACTGGAAGCGCTCTTGACACGCGCCGAGATACGGCGGGCGCTCCGAGGTTGACTTGAGGCTGAGCGAGGCGCTGCGCATCTCCTCCCGCTCGTCGTGTGCCTTTGTCGGCGCCGGCGGAAAGTCGGCGCTGATGGGCAGGGTCGCCGCCGAGCTGGGGGGCGAGTTGCCGGTCGTGCTCAGCACGACGACGCGCATCGCCCTGCATCAGCGCCAGCTCGCCACCCACCACCTGATCCTACAGGACAAGGTGGAATTGCCGGTGCTGCGCCCGTTTCTCGAATCCCCGGGGACCGTTTTGCTGACCGGACGCGTGGCGCCCGGTGAGCCGAAGTGGCTCGGGCTGGACCCGTCCATCCT
Source organism: uncultured Chloroflexia bacterium (assembly GCA_963789825.1). Lineage (GTDB taxonomy): Bacteria > Chloroflexota > Anaerolineae > Anaerolineales > E44-bin32 > PFL42. The sequence continues at coordinate 311,895 of CAWBME010000007.1, read as the reverse complement.
CGAAGTGGTGCGCAGACTTGTGAGCCAGGCGGGCGGCGTGCTGCTGGTCGAGGCCGACGGCGCTCGGGGGAAGTCGGTCAAAGCCCCCGCCGAGCACGAGCCGGCGATCCCGGCCTTCACCGACCTGGTGGTGCTGGTAGCCGGGATCGATGCCGTCGGTCAGCCGATCCGGTCGGCCGCTGTGCATCGCCCCGAGCGGGTCGCGGCGCTGCTGGGCGTCCCGCAAGAGGAGAGGCTGACCCCCGCTGCCCTCGGCAAGGTGATCACCTCGGCTGAGGGAGGTCTGCAGTCTGTTCCCCGTGCGGCCGAGGTGCGGGCGGCGCTGAACAAAGTGGAGAGCGATTCGGGTGAGGCCGATGCTCGCCAGGTTGCCGCCGAGGTGCTCAAGGAGAGCCGGGTGCGGGCCGTCGTGCTGGCTTCGGCGCTTGGGGCGCAGCCGGTGCGGGCGGTCATTGGACGCGTGCCGGGAATCGTCCTGGCGGCCGGCGGCTCGAGCCGGATGGGGAGGTCGAAACAACTGCTCGTCTGGAAGGGCCGGCCGCTCGTCTGGTACGCAGTCAACACGGCCCGGCGGGCCGGCCTCAACCCGGTGGTGGTTGTGGTTGGGCCTGAGGCGGCCGAGGTCAGGCAAGCCTTGAGCGATCAGCCGGTGGTCTTCATCGAGAACCCGAACTGGGCGCAAGGCCAGAGCACCTCCGTGCAGGCCGGGCTGCAAGCGGTCGAGCGGGTGGCGGAGTCGGTGGTCTTCCTGCTGTGCGACACGCCATTCGTCACGCCGGAGTTGATTCAGGCCTTGATCGGCGAGCATCAACAGACGCTGACACCGATCGTCGCCCCCCGCATCGAGGAGCGCTGGGCCAACCCGGTGCTCTTCGACCGGGTGACCTTTGAGGCCTTTGCCACGCTGAGCGGCGACCGAGGCGGGAGGGCATTGTTCGAACGCTTCCGCATGGCGGGCATCCCGGCCGACCCACGCATCGGGGTGGACATCGACACCGCCGCCGATCTGCGCCAGCTGGAAGGTGGCGCGTGAAGCGACGCGGCGCGTCTTGGCTCGCCCGCGCCGTGTCAACCCGCATGCTATAATCCGGCGCGTTCGCCGGGACGCTTTGCCCCGTCTGGCGCACCCCTCGCCGGGGCCGGCGCCGAACGGCCACGCGGGTTTGTGATCCACCACCCGCCGCCCGCAGTCCTCGGACTTGGGCGGCGTTGTCGTTGTCCTTCAGGAGGCAGCATGCTCAAGACACACACCTGTGGCGACCTGCGCCTTGAACATGTCGGGCAGACGGTTCGTCTGGCTGGATGGGTACACCGCCGCCGCGATCACGGCGGCCTGACTTTCCTCGATCTGCGCGACCGCTGGGGCCTGGCGCAGGTGGTCACCAATCCCGAGGTCTCGCCACAGGCGCATGAGGCGGCGGTCGCCGTGCGCCAGGAATGGGTGTTGCAGGTGGAAGGCGTCGTGCGCCAGCGGCCGGCCGGCATGGAGAACCTCACCTTGCCAACCGGCGCGGTCGAAGTGGACGTGCGCAGCCTCAAGGTGTTGAACCCGGCCAAGACTCCGCCGTTCCCCATCAACGAGGAGACCGCGGTCGATGAGACCGTGCGCTTGAAGTATCGCTACCTGGACCTGCGGCGCGACCACATGCGCCACAACCTTGCATTGCGCCACCAGGTGGTCAAGCACATCCGGGACTTCCTCTCGGCGCGTGACTTCCTGGAAGTAGAGACCCCGATGCTGTTCAAGACCACGCCCGAGGGCGCGCGCGACTACCTGGTGCCCTCTCGGCTTTACCCCGGTGAGTTCTATGCCCTGCCGCAGTCTCCACAGCAACTGAAGCAGCTGCTGATGGTGGCTGGCGTGGAGCGCTACTTCCAGATCGCGCGCTGCTTCCGCGACGAAGATCAGCGCGGCGATCGGCAGCCGGAGTTCACCCAGCTCGACCTGGAGATGTCGTTCGTCGAGCGCGAGGATGTGCTGACGCTGATCGAGGAGCTGTTCACCGGCATGGTCGAGGCGTTGGTGCCCGAAAAGCGGTTGCTGGCCAAGCCATGGCCTCGCCTGACCTACGCCGAGGCGCTGCGCCGCTTCGGCAAGGACAACCCCGACCTGCGCTTCGGCCTGGAGCTGTGCGATGTCAGCGACCTGGCTGCTGGTTCCGGGTTCCAGGTCTTCGAGCGCGCCTTGCAGCAGGCGGGGACGGTGCAGGGCATCAACGCCCGTGGCTGCGGCGGCTACAGCCGCAAGGAGATCGACGAGCTGACTCAGTTCGTGGCGCAGTACGGGGCCAAGGGCCTGGCCTACCTGGCGGTGGCGGCAGACGGCGAGTATCGTTCTTCGTTCTCCAAGTTCCTCCCCGCGCCGGTGCTGCAGGCACTGCTCGAGCGCATGCAGGCTGCACCGGGGGACCTGCTCCTGTTTGTGGCGGACAAACCTGCCGTGGCGTATGAGGCCCTCGGCCGGCTGCGCGTGTTGCTCGGCGAACGGCTTGGCCTGCGGGACGATAACGTGCTTGCCTTCTGCTGGGTCTTCGACTTCCCCTTCTTCAACTGGAACGAGGACGAGAAACGGTGGGACCCCAGCCACCATCCCTTCACCGCCCCGATGGCTGAGGACATCCCGCTGCTCGACACGGATCCGGCACGCGCCCGTGGCCAGCAGTATGACCTGGTCCTGAACGACTACGAGGTCGGCGGCGGATCGATCCGCATCCACGAGCGCGGGCTGCAAGAGAAGGTGTTCTCGCTGATCGGATTGTCCCCCGAGGTGATCCAACACCAATTCGGGCATTTGCTGGAGGCCTTCGACTACGGCACGCCGCCGCATGGCGGCATCGCGCCGGGCATCGATCGGTTGTGCATGATCCTGGCTGGGGAGCCGAACATTCGCGAGGTGATTGCCTTCCCCAAGAACCAGGCGGCACGCGACGTGATGGGCGGGGCACCCTCGGCCGTGGAGGCAGATCAGCTCAGGGACTTGCATCTGCGGCTCATCGAGTAGGAGGAGCCGCAGGCCCTGCCGTTTTCCCGGCCGTGCACCGTGTGGCTCCTTCGGAGTAGCATCCAACGCGGAGCTCGGGTAAGAGGTCTGAGACCGGGCATCGCCCGCCCTCTCATTTCTAGCAGGCTGCTGAACAACACCCTGTGATCGTCCAACCCTCTCCCCTAGCCCCTCCCCCTGCATGAGCCGACATCCGCCACTCACACGCGTCCCGCAGGGGAAGGGGTCGATATTCCTGAGGGGTGGGGGGAGCCAAGCTCCCTGCGCCCCCGAAGATCTTGTTCCCCCTCTCCGCCACAGTTCATGGCGTACCCGTGCGCCGTCCTCGGCGAGGGGGTCAGGGGGTGAGGTCTACCCGTCTTCCGTAAGCTCCTAGTGCGTTGGGATGCCCAACCCGGATCCCCCATGCGCCGAAGGGCGGCTCGTCTGGAAGGATCCCTCCCCAGCCTGTGTCAACAATCCACGCGTGATACGCGGGCGTTCCCCCCACGGGACCAGGGCTGCAGGGCGGGAACCCGCCCTTGACAGGCTGGTTTGTCAACCTCCGGCACTCGTGGTATACAGATGGGTGTCCCTGCTGTGCGCGTGATGCCGCACACCGTATTGAGCCAACACTTACCAAATGGGGCTCGCACTTCAACGGGGCGACGCGATAGGCTTGAGCCAAGGCGAAACCCCGGAGCCGGGCCCCGCCTGCGAACGCAGGTTCAAATACCGGCTGCACACGGCATGGTGGGGCGCTCTTATTGCCGGCGAAGGACTCACTCCTTCGCCGGCATCTTGATTTTGCCATCCGCCGTTGCGCAGGCTCTCCCGGAGAGCGTCGCGATCCCCGTCTTGGGCGTCTCCTTGGAACCCAATCGAGTGGGAAGGGGTGTTGGCGGCCTGGTTCCGTGCACCCCAAGAAGCGTTAGCACCAACCACCCCTGCATCGTTCTCAACCGACTACTCGCCGATTCCGGATCCCCGCGCCCTCAGCCACGATGCCTGGCTCCGCCGCAATTCCCACCTAAGGGAGGCAAAGTCGAATGGCAGCACAGTCACAGACATCGAAGGTCACCGGGCACGTTGACGCAGGAGTAGGCATCTTCTGGTTCATCGGCTGGCTATTCACGATCGCCTTCGCCAAGCTCATCTGGTGGCAGGCGCTACTGGCGGCATCTTGCTCTGGCCGTACTTCCTCGGCCTAGCCGCCCGGTAGGCTAGGGCGACCGCGGCGGTCGGCATGGGCAGCGGCCCCTTGCGCTGCCCGGCCGCCTTGCTGAAGCCGAGTCGGCTGGTGGGCGGACAGGGGGGCGAATTGCCTGGCGCCTGGCCGGCGCGAGAGTGGTGCTCGGCTTGGTTGCCGTGGGGAGCCGCGCCATGCCCTCGGGCGATAGGGATACGCCGAGGGCACTCCGCCCCCAATGGACCCCCCAGAAGGGGCTGATGGGTTGAACCGACGCATCCTTGCCATCGAGCTCGCACTCAGGGTGCTGGCCGGGTGCAGGCCTATGGAGGGCGCTCCAAACATCGGTCGATCCGCATGCGCCCGAGCTCGGCAATGGGGGGCTTCGACGCGTCAGCACCACTCGCTGTCCGTTGACTTCGATCTCTCCGCGAACTTCCTCACCGGCACCACGACGATGGAGGCCATGGCAATCCGGCCGCTTCGGTCCATTGAACTGGACTTCCGGGGCATGGAAGTCGATCGGTCGAGGTCAACGGCGTACCCGCAACCTTTGAGCGATCGGCCGCACTCAAGGTGCCGCGGAACGTCCGTTGGATCGGGGCGCGCCTTCAGGAAGCTCCTTGAGGACATTTCACGACAGGCACAGTACGGCAATGCAGCAACGAGCGGCTTCATCGAGGCCGCGGAAGATGTTGGCGGGGAGGACCTACGATCCTTCTTCGATGCCTGGCTGTGCCAGGTCGAGCCGCCGGCGCTGCCGGACCTGCCGAGCTAGGTCCGGCGAGGGGATCGGCGCCTGTCCATCGATGGCGGCAGGCGCGGGCCTCGCTCCGATGCCCTTCGGCGGTCGAACCCCGGCAGTGAGGCCATTGGGTGCGGGCGACCAAGCAGTCGGAGAGTGGCCCCTTCCCTCACGGGAGGGCAGCCGGACGGCATTCCGGTTTGCGCATTCGGCGCGGCGCATGGCCAATGGCTTGCCTTGCCCCCTGCTTCCTGCTACACTGACAAAATACCCCACTGACGAGGTCCAGAATGACCACGGATCGTGATAAGGCCCTTGAGGCGGCGTTCGCGCAGATCCGCAAGCAGTACGGAGAGGGTGCGGTGATGCGGCTGGGGGATGCGCGGCAGCTGGCGGTGGAGGTGATTCCGACGGGGTCGCTGGCGCTGGACCTGGCGCTGGGGGTAGGGGGCATTCCGCGGGGGCGGGTGACGGAGATCTACGGGCCGGAGTCGTCGGGGAAGACGACGTTGTGCCAGCACATCGTGGCGGAGGCGCAGCGGCGCGGGGGTGTGTGTGCGTACGTGGACATGGAGCATGCGCTGGACCCGGGGTATGCGGTGAAGTGCGGGGTAGACGTAGAGAATTTGTACATTTCGCAGCCGGACACGGGGGAGCAGGCGCTGGAGATCACCGAGACGCTGGTTCGATCGGGTGCGGTGGACGTGGTGGTGGTGGACAGTGTAGCGGCGCTGGTGCCGCGGGCGGAGATCGAGGGGGACATGGGGGACGCCACGATGGGGATGCAGGCGCGGCTGATGAGTCAGGCGCTGCGCAAGCTATCGGGGGCGATCAAGCAGACGAACACGGCGGTGGTGTTCACGAATCAGCTGAGGCAGAAGATCGGGGTGATGTTCGGGAATCCGGAGACGACGACGGGTGGGATGGCGTTGAAGTTCTATGCGTCGGTGCGGTTGGACGTGAGGCGGATCGAGAGCTTGAAGGTAGGGCAGGAAGTGGTGGGGTCGCGCACGCGGGTGCGGGTGGTGAAGAACAAGGTAGCGCCGCCGTTCAAGGTGGCGGAGTTCGACATCTTGTACAACGAGGGGATCTCGAAGGAAGGGGACGTGCTGGACCTGGGGGTGGCGCTGGGGGTGGTGGAGAAGCGGGGGTCGTTCTACACCTACGGCGAGCAGCGCATCGGGCAGGGACGGGAGAACGCCCGGCAGTTTCTGCGGGAGAACTCGCAGGTGGCAGAAGAAGTCGAGGCGCGCATCCGCCAGTCCTTCACGCCGGAAGCCACCGTCGGCGGGGCAGACGACGAGGCGGAGACGGAAGACTAAGCGGTAGAATACTAGGACTGAGAACCAGGGCTGCACGCGAAGATGCAGGGCAGGGTGCGGCCATAGCCTGACAACCATGCTTGGACAGAGAATTGGCTCCGTCTGGAAGATCGCTCGGATGAGGAGAGCTAGCGAGGCGTAGAGCAAGACTGCAGCGGCAAGCGCCTTAGCCGGTATCGTCAGCCTTCGCCTGCGTAGTGTGTGCGAAGCGGCGGCCATTCTCGTGTCGTAACTCGGGCGGTACCTGTTGTTCAGGCCGTGGCCAGAACGTTCGGTCGCGGCCATTGCGTTTGTCGGTGGTGCTGTTGCAGTGACCCGGGTCATCCGCTCGATCACCCCTGACCGCCGCCGCAAGGACCGGGTGCACGTCCGTTTGGTGGGCGGCGAGGGGCTGGAGCTGGACGCGACCCTGGCCGGCCGGCTGGGGGTGGGCCAGGTGCTGGACGAGCAGCATGTGGCCCAGCTGCAGGGCGAAGACCAGGTGGAGCGCGCCGTGCGCTGGGCGTACGGCCAGATTGCCCGCAGGCCCCGTTCGGAAAGCGAGATCAAACAGGGGCTGCGCAAACGACAACTGACGGCCACCCAGCAGAACCAGGTGCTGGAGCGGCTGAGAACCCGGGGATGGCTGGACGACCGCGCCTTTGCCGATGCCTGGGTGGAGAACCGGCGAGTGTTCCGGCCGCGCAGCGCATGGGCGCTGCGTGTCGAACTGCGGCGGAAGGGTGTGGCGCCGGAGCAGATCGAAGCCGCCCTCGCCGGGCATGACGACGAAGCTGCCGCTGCCGAAGCGGGACGCAAGGCGGCCAGGCGCTGGTCCTCCGCGGAGGCGGAGGAGTTCCAACGCCGGCTGGCCAGCCACCTGATGCGGCGGGGCTTCGACTACACAACAAGCGCCTTCACGGCCCGTCGCCTGTGGGAAGAGATGGCCGGGGGAGGCGAGGAGACTGACACGGAATGTTGACCAATCCCATTGTGCTCCTGGTTGTAGGCATCGTGGTCGCCCTGGCGATCGGCCTGGCGATCGGTTACTTCGTCCGCCACCAGCAGGCGAAGCGCGAGGGCAGAGACCGCGCCGACGAGGCCGCGCGGCTGACGGAACTGGCGCGCACCAGGGCCCGCGAGATCGAGTTGCAGGCCAGATCGGACGCCATCAAGATCCGGGATGAGAGCGAGGCCGATGCTTCCCGCCGCCGGGGAGATATCAGCCGCGAGGATGAGCGGTTGCAGCGGCGGCGCGCCGAGCTGGATCGGCGGGTGGACCAGATCGAGAAGCGGGATCAGGCGTTCAACAAGCGTCAGAGCGCGCTCGACAAGCGCGCCAACGACATCGAACAGCTCTACGCCGACACGCTGGCCGAGCTGCAGCGCGTCTCGGGCATGACCCTCGAGGATGCCAAGGCGCACCTCCTGGCGGAAGTCGAGCGTGAGTCGCGCAACGACATGGTGCGCATCATCCGCCAGATCGAAGAGGAGGCGCAGGCTGAAGGGGACCGCCGGGCGCGCGAGCTGATCGCCGACGCCATCCAGCGCGTCGCCTCCGAGCACGTGGCCGAAGTCACCGTGACCGTCGTCCCGTTACCCTCGGACGAGCTCAAGGGGCGCATCATCGGCCGCAATGGGCGCAACATCCGTGCCTTCGAACAGGCGGCGGGAGTGGACGTGGTCGTCGACGACACGCCGGAGGCGGTCACCATCTCCTCCTTCGATCCGGTCCGGCGCGAAGTGGCCCGGCGGGCGATGGAACGGCTGGTCGAGGACGGCCGGATCCATCCGGCATACATCGAGAAGATCGTCGAAACCGTCCGCCTGGATGTGGACAAGGTGATCGTGCAGGAGGGGGAGCGGGCGGCGTTCGAAGCTGGCGTCCCCGGCCTGCACCCGGAGATCATCAAGAAGCTCGGCCGACTCAAGTTCCGCACCTCCTACGGCCAGAACCAGTTGGCACATGCCGTCGAGTGTGCCCAGCTGGCCAGCGTGATCGCCGCCGAGCTCGGAGCGGACACCCAGGTGTGCAAAGCCGGCGGCTTGCTGCATGACCTGGGCAAAGCCATGGACCACGAGGTCGAGGGCACCCATGCTTCGATCGGCGCCGACTTCTGCCGCCGGCATGGGGTGAGCCCGGCGGTGGTCAACATCGTCGGCTCGCATCACCATGAGGTCGATCAGGAATCCGTCGAGGCAGTGATCGTCGAATCGGCGGACGCCATCAGCGGCGCCCGTCCGGGGGCGCGGCGCGAGAACCTCGAACAGTACATCAAGCGCGTCAAGGGCCTGGAAGACATCGCCAATTCGTTCGGCGGCGTGTCGCAGAGCTACGCACTGCAGGCAGGCAGGGAGATTCGGGTGATCGTGCTCCCGGAGGAGATCGACGACCTGGACGCCACGCGCCTGGCACGCAACGTGGCCAAGAAGATCGAAGAGGGCATGCAGTATCCCGGCCAGATCAAGGTCACCGTCATCCGGGAGACACGCGCCGTCGACTACGCCAAGTAGACGATGCGCCGGCATCGGCCGGCGGGAGCATACCCATCGTTCAGGGCGCCGGGGATCTTCCCGGCGCCCTGCTTGTCCGGCGCGAGTGGCGCCTTGCGCAAAGGGCGGCCAAGGTGGGGAAAGTGCCTCACGCCGATGATGGGCGGATACCGCCGTACAGGAACCAGAACTGAGGCTGCCGGTACGCCGAGACGAGCCCTGCCTCCCAGGCAAATCCGCCGGGTTGGAAGATCCCCTGCAGCGACCGATCGAGCACCTGCAGACGCTGCTCCTGTTCCGAGGGAACCGGCGCCACCATCGGGAGCAGCCGCTCGGCGATCACCCGGTTGCGCACCTGGTGGGCATACTCGCCGGCGCTCGCCTGCCCCTCCTGAATCTCCTCCAGATACGCCTGCCACAGGTTCAGGCGCTGGGGGAGTTCGGCCTCAGCCTTGCGCGACGCGGCGGCTGCCCAGCGACGCAGGATCGAGCCGATCGCCTGCGCAGCTTGATCCAGGCGAGCGGAATCGGCAGGCGTCGAGGTTCGTGCATGGGCCAGTAAGGCATCGTGGACCAGCAGGGCCTGGCCGAGCGACAGATCGAAGGGGCTCGTGCTACCGGTTGCGCTGTGTTTGGGCCAGAACACCTGGTCGGAAAGCAGGAAGGCCTCGAGGTCCTCGATCAGGGCTTCGGCTTGGTGCAGGACGTCGGAGGTGGAGTGGATCAGGCGGGCTCCCCCAGCACCTGTTGGATCACGTCGAGCAGCTGCCCGCGAGTCGTCGGCTTGACCAGATAGGCTCGTGCCCCCAACGCGTTGCCCTGCTCGCGGTCTTCGGGGCGGTTCTTGGCGGTGAGGAAGACGAGCGGCGGAACTGGAGAGGATCCGGCTTGAAGCTGCTCCACGACCTCGAAGCCGGAGAGGCCCGGCATCATGATGTCCAGCAACAGCAGGTCGAAGGGCTCCTGACTCAGCAGGGCGAGAGCGGTCTTGCCGTCGAAGGCGGTGCGCACATCGTAGCTGGCGGTCGACAGCGTGAGCTCGATCAGCCCCAGCGTGTCCGGCTCGTCATCAACGACTAGGATCCGTTTGGCCATGACCTCGCTCTCCTGGGAGAATTGTATACCCCAAGCCGGAGTGCTGCGAAAGGCCGGGGGGCGCCCCAGGGATGCTCAGGCGCACCGGGGGCAGCAGACCAGAATGAGACCGCACCTCTCAACTCCCTGGGTGGCTCCTCCCCTGGGGGCTTGGGAAGGATGGCGTTGCCTTCCATCGACCTCTAACCAAGCCCCCGCCAGCCACCCCTGAGGCTTCTCCACCCCATCCCATGATCCACACGGCCGCTTGGCGTGCCCAGGCGCTGGAAGCAGACAGCCCCTCGCATGCGCCGGGTGTGCACGAGGGGCGGGGGATGAGACGGGTTTCTGTGCCGCAGCTCGCGGTGGTTGCAGGCTGCGAAAAAAACGTGTGATCGTCCAACCCTCTCCGCTAGCCCTCCCCCTGCATGAGCCGACTTCCGCACTCACGAGTCCCGCAGGGGAAGGGGTGGATATTCCTGGGGGTGGGGGGAGCCAGCTCCCCCACCCCAGGATCCTGTTCCCCTCTCCGCCACGGTTCATGCCGATCCCGTGCGCCGTCCGCGAGGGGCGGGGGTGAGGTCGAAAGTACGTCTTTCAGCAGCCTGCTAGAGCACCAGCTGCAGCGGGTGTTCGATCCGCTGGCGCAGCGCCTGCAGAAGCGCGCCCCTCCGCGCCGTCGGTCACCCGGTGGTCGGCGGAAAGCGTCACCTTCATTCGCCGTCCGGGGACGATTGCCCCATCGCGCACGATGGGGACCTGGCGCACGGCCCCGACGGCCAAGATGGCGGCTTCCGGCGGGTTGATGATGGCAGCGAAGTGCTCGATCTCGAACATGCCCAAGTTGGAGATGGTGAACGTCGCCCCCTCGATGTCCTCGGGACGGACTCGACCCTCGCGCGCTCGTCCGGCGATCCGCCGGACGTCCTGTGCCAACTCGGAGAGTGGGCGGCGATCCGCCTGGCGGGCAACGACGGTGAGCAGTCCGCTTTCGGTGGCGACTGCCACTCCGATGTGGATCTCTCCATGCCGCAGGATGCTGTCGCCTTCCAGCGAGGCATTCAGGGAGGGAACCTCACCCAGCGCCAGGGCAGCTGCCTTGATGAGGAAGTCGTTGACCGAAAGCTTCTCTGCCTCGGGCAGCAAGGCATTCAACTCCGTGCGCAGGTCCATCAACGGGCCCGCGTCCAGGTCGCTGGTCAGGTAGAAGTGGGGCGCCTGCTGCTTGGAGGTCTGCATGCGTCGGCCGATGGCGCCGCGCAGCTTGGTCAGCGCGATGCGCTCCGCCTTGATCGCTGGGGATGGGCTGCGTCCGGCAGCGGCCGATGGGCGCGAGGCGTCGACGGCGGCCGCTTCCACGTCGCGCTTGGTGATTCGGCCTCCCGGACCCGATCCGCGAAGGCCGGCCAGCCTCAGCCCACGCTCGGCGGCGAGGCGCCGCGCGAGGGGAGAGGCCCTGACCGGCCCTTCATCGTCTGCGGCCGGTGCGGCGGCTGGAAAGGGGGCGGCGGGCGCAATGGGCGCAGCCGCCGGCACCGCCGGCGAGGCGGAGGCCGCGGGTTCCCCCAGCAAGGCCTGCAGGTCGATCGGCTCATCGGCCGTGCCGAGCACGGCGATCGGCGCCCCGACCGGTACGCTGGTCTTCTCCGCTACCACCTGGCTGCGCAGCACACCGCCGCGCGTGGCTTCCACCTCGACGGTCGCCTTGTCTGTCTCGATCTCGGCCAGGATCTCGCCCTTCTCAACCGGTTCGCCCTCGCGCTTCACCCAGCGCACCAGCAAGCCCTCGGCCATGTCGAAACCGAGCTTGGGCATCGCCACGACGGTCGCCATCACAGCACCGCCTTCACCGCCGCAATAACATCCTCTTCTTGCGGCAGGGCCATCTGCTCCAGGCGCCGGTTGTAGGGAAGGCCGACTTCCTTCTGGCCGACGCGTCGGATCGGGGCGTCCACGTAGTCGAAGGCCTGTTCGTAGAGTCGGGCGGTCACCTCGGCGCCGATCCCGTAGGACACCCAGCCCTCCTCGGCAATCACCGCCCGATTGGTCTTTCGGAACGACTCGACGATGGGTCCCATGTCCAGCGGACGCAGTGTGCGCAAGTCGACGATCTCGGCCTCGATGCCCTCTTTGGCCAGCTTGTCCGCCGCCTGTAGCGACACCTGGAGCATCTTGGAATACGAGACAATGGTCACATCGCGGCCGGGCCGCTGGATCTTGGAAACCCCGATCGGCTCGGTGAAGTCACCCTCCGGCACTTCGCCGCGCGCCTGATACAGCGTGGCATGTTCGATGAACATCGTCGGCTCGCCGCTGCGGATGGCAGCCTTGAGCAAGCCCTTGGCGTCGGCCGGTGTGCCCGGAGCGATCACATTCAGTCCAGGGAAGTGGGCGAAGACCACGTCCGGGGTCTGGGAGTGGGTTGCGCCCAGTTGACGTCCGCCCCCGCCGACGGCGCGGATCACGATCGGCACACTCATCTGTCCGCCGAACATCGCCCCGAGCTTGGCGGAGTGGTTGACGATCTGATCCATCGCCAGGAAGGCGAAGTTGATGGTCATCAGCTCGGCGACCGGCCGCAGCCCGGCCAGCGCCGCACCGTTGGCGGCGCCGACGATTACCCCCTCGGCGATCGGAGTGTCACGCACGCGCTCCGCGCCGAAATGATCGTAGAAGCCTTTGGTGACGGCATACGTGCCTCCCCAGACCCCGACCTCTTCGCCCAGGATGAAGACGCGCCGATCGCGCTCCATCTCCTCCCACAGCGCCTGCGAGATCGCCTCGCGCATCGTCAGCACGGCCATGGGTCACCTCACCTGTGCCTGAACATCGGGGAAGACCAGCTCCGGGCCAGGCTCAGGGCTCTCCTCGGCGAATCGGATGGCATCTTCCACTTCCTCCTCGGCGCTGGCATCGAGCGCATCCAGCTCCGGTGTCGTGGCTGTCTTGCCCTCGACCAGGTGGCGGCGGAAGATGCCAATCGGATCGTCTTCCTGCCACTTCTTGATCTCATCCGGGGTGCGGTAGCGCTCGGGGTCGCCCATCGAGTGGCCGCGGAAGCGGTAGGTAGCCACTTCGAGCAGGAAGGGCCCCTGCCCGCGCACCTGCGCCAGGGCCTGCTCCGCCGCCCGCCGCACCTCAAGCACGTCCATGCCTTCGACGCGCCCGTTCGGCATCCCGAACCCATCGGCCTTCTGGCGGATCTCGCTGACCGCTGAGGCTCGCTCCACCGCCGTGCCCATGCCGTACATGTTGTTCTCGCACACCCACAGCACGGGCAGCTTCCAGACCATCGATAGGTTGAGCGACTCATGGAAATAGCCGATGTTCGTGGCGCCATCGCCGAACATGCAAATCGTGACCGCCGCCTGGCCCTGCATCTGGTCGGCGAGCGCCATGCCAGCCGCCAGCGGCAGGTGGGCCCCGACGATGGCATGCCCGCCCCAGAAGTTGCGCTTGACGTCTGCCAGGTGCATCGAGCCACCCATGCCCTTCGAGCAGCCGGTGACCTTTCCCAGCAGCTCCGCCATCACCTCGCGCACCGAGAGGCCGCAGGAGATGGCAACGCCGTGGTCGCGGTAGGCGGTAATCACGCGATCTTCCGGGCGGCGGGCAGCGATCAGTCCGGTGCAGACCGCTTCCTGTCCGATGTACAGATGAAGGAACCCCCCGATCTTTCCCTGCTGGTAGAGCTCAGCCGAGCGTTCCTCCAACCGACGCACCACGACCATCTCGCGGTACATACGCAGCAGTTCTGTCTTGTCCATGTATGTTCCTCATCGCGGCACACGGTAGGGAAGCGCCTGCCCTCGGCCCCTGGGCAGGATGTGCGGCTGTCCTCTGGCAAGGCACTGCCCCGTGAGCCGGGGCAATCAAGGATTATATCAGACCGCCCTGGCTTGCTGACCCGATCGCGCACCATCCCGCAGGGAGGTCGGCGCAAACCTCACTAGGAGCTTGGTGAAGAACGTGTTGACCTCACCCCCTGACCCCCTCCCCGAGGACGGCGCACGGGCACGTCATGAACCGTGGCGGAGAGGGGGAATAAGATCCTGGGGGGTGGCGGGAGCTTGGCTCCCGCCACCCCCCAGGAATATCGACCCCTTCCCTTGCGGGACACGTGTGCTCGCGGATGTCGGCTCATGCAGGGGGAGGGGCTGGGGGAGAGGGTTGGACGATAACACGGAGTCTCCCGGCAGCCTGCTAGTCCTCCACCTCGACGCCCAGCGCCCTCAGATCATACTCCGCCATCGCCGGCGTCGTCTGGGCGGGGAGATCGATGGACAGGGTGAAGGCTTGCTCTCCGGAGGGTGGCAGCTCGGGCGCCAGGACCTGCGAGAATGCGCCAAGGACTTTTCCCTCGGTCGACCGTACGGCGGCGAATACGGTGGGATTGGCGACAGCGTTGGCGGTCGGATTGGCCACGCGACCCCGGAGGAACGCCCGGCTGCCCGTGAACTCGAAGCTCTCGACCTGGATGTCGAGCAGCACCAGCGCCGCTTCGCCGGACGAGGCGGGCCAGGATTCTGGTTTGCCGCCCAACCCCAGCTCCGCTGGGTCAAGGGAGGCTGGAAGCGGGCCGAACAGGGGCGGCATGCGCACGGAAAACGGGCGGATCTCGCCCGGAGTGAGCGGCAAGGCGAAGCGCACTTGGGCGAGCCCGAGGAGCCGCTGGTCGAGCTCGAGCCGCAAAGCGGCCTGACCCCACGCTGGCCGGGAGCCCAGGTTCTCCAGGGCGCCGGTGATGAACCATTCCCCCTGGCTCGTGGCGTGCAGGTCCGGACCGGCGGCGAATCGCATGTCCATCCGGCGTTCGCCGGTCTCGACCTCGGCGCGCGCATAGGCGATGTGGGCCTTGGCCGTATCGTGCGCTGGCCCGATGGCGACAAACGGCTGGGATCCGCGCGGTCCAATACGGATCGGGCCGGCGCTCCAGGGAAGCAGGCCTGTCGGGAGGCCCTGGGCGTCGAGCGCCAGCACGGCCAGCTCGCGCACGCGGACAGTGGAGCCGCCCGGATTGGTCAGCCGGCCCAGCAGCGCAGTGGACCCATCGGGCAACTGCTCCATCTGCACGATCTCGGCTTGCAGGGGCGTATTTGCAGATGCTCGCTGTGCGGTACTGCACAAGCTCCGCAGAGGCGCGCATCCCCGATTCGCGCCTGACCGGAAACGTCGCCGCAAAGGGCGAGACATCGGCTGCATCCAGCTGTGTGAGGGCGGGAGCGATCTCCCGTTGACCGAGGCGCCTGCCGCTGCGGTCGAGCAGCGAGACGCGGATGCGCAGGTCGTCAACGGCCTGACCGGATCGGTTAGAGATCAAGCCCAGAACGGTCGTCTGGCCCGGACTTCCGGCTGCGACCACGACTGAGGAGAAGTCGATGGCCAATGCAGGAGTGCCGGTTGCGCGCAACGCCACAGCCGGGGCGAGCGGTGAAGGAGTCACCGGCGGTGAGACAGCCTGGGGCAAGTGGCTGCATGCAGCCATGAAGGCGAGCGCCATCGTCAGCCCGAGGCGCGGCCATCGCCGTCCCGCATGGTTGCGGGAGGCTGGGACAGCCGGGTTGACCGGCAGAGAGCGTGCGCGAACTCTCAACGACGAGAGGCCCAAAGGAGAAGTTCGCGAGGTCGAGTTGGCGCTGGGCCCGGCGATCGGATCAAGCCCGGTCAGGAGGCAGCGCCGCCCACCTGGACGGAGAGGTAGTTCTCGAGCCCCATCTGCTCAACCTGGCTGAGTTGGATCTCGGCCCAGTCTCCGTGGGCCTCCTCGTCCTTGAGGATCTTGATCAGCAGGTCGACGGTAGCCTGGTCGGCGACTTCATGGGCCAGGCCGATGGCGCTGTTGTAGGCCTTGATGGCGCCGAGCTCCGCCTCGAGATCATAGTTCACCATCTGCACTACCGTGGTGCCGATCTTCATCGGGTTGAGCTTGGACACAATGGGGGTGCCTTCCAGGAAGATGATCCGGGCGATCAGGTATTCGGCGTGGTGCATCTCGTCGATCGCCCGTTTCTCGATCCCCTCATGCAGCTTGTCGTATCCCCAGTTGGCACACATCTCGGAGTGAACCATATACTGGCTGATGGCCGTCAGTTCGTCAGCCAGCAGCATGTTGAGTGCTTCGAGGATCTTCGGGTTGCCCTTCATTGTCTGTGCTCCTTGACGCGGATCGGATCAGGACATCCAGTGTAGCATCCGGGCTGGTTCCATGCCATCTGATGAAGTTCAGGCGGGGGCGGTCAAGAATGCACCTTGTTCCTCGACCTCGCTCCGGAAGACGCCGATATCGATCCGCCCCAACAGCGCCACCGTCGCCAACAGGCCGATCGCCTCAATCAGGAAGACCAGGGCATAGGCCGACGTCTGATCTCCGAGCAGCCTGAGGCCAAAGGCGAAGAGCAGCCCGCCCCCTATCGAGGCCAACCCGTTGCCCAGCGCCTGCGCCAGCGTCCAGGTGCCCATGTACAGGCCGGTCAGCCGCTTGACGGCCATGCCCATCATCAGTGCCAGTCCGCCGACGTTGAATAGGCCCATGCCCAGCCCCATGAGCAAGATCGCCGGCGCCAGCCAGCCCGTCTCGCCTCGCCAACCGGCGGCCGCCAAGAGCAGGAAGGAGAGCGAGGCCATTGCCAGCCCGATGCCGGCCGTCGGCCGGTTGCCGATGCGGCGGGCGAGCCAGCCGCCAGCGAACGCCATGCCCAACAGCACACCCACCATCTGGTAAGCGTTGAAGAGAGTCGTGGCGCGGATGTCGAGCCCGAAGACATCGCCTCCATACGGCTCGAGCACCACCTGCTGCAGAAAGAGGAACAGGATGCCCATCATCAGAAAGACGAAGAAGCGCCGTGACTGCTGGCTGCTCCGCAGCAGGCCCCAGGCGCGCCGGAGGGCACTCCCTCGGACGCTATCCGGGTCCCGGTTCGGCGTTCCTGCCCGGCGAGCGCGGTGAGAGTCAAGATACCCACAGCGGCGGCGATGGTGAGGAACAGACCGACAAGCCGCTCGGGAGAGTAGGTGTCCAGGATCCACACGCCCAGGAAGACGCCGGCCAGAATGCCGAGCATCATCATCGACCAGACGATCGAGACCGCTCGTGGGCGTTGCTGCTCGGAAGTCAGGTCGGCCAACAGCGATAGGTAGGCTGTTCCCGCAGAGTAGATGCCGAAGCCGAACAGCAGGAAGATCAGCGCGGTAAGCAGCGAGGAAACAGCCGAGCCCGCCTCAGCCTGCATCCACAGTGCGCCAAAGGGAGCAGCGGCGGTGGCCAGGATGGTTAGCCCTGCTCCCGCCAGGACGTAGGGCGTCCGATGTAGGCCACGCATGGGGTGCGAATCCGAGCGATGGCCGAATGGGATCGCGGCCAATGCGGCGAAATAGTGGATCCCGATCACCAGGCCGATCAGGCCGAGGGGAAGACCCATCTCGACCTTCATCACCCGGTTCAATATGCCCAGCACAAGGATGGAAAGCATCCCGGCGGCGAACTGCCGCAGACCGAGACGAATCACTCGAGTTGTGCCGATCATGGGCGGTCCATGCCTGGGTGCTCAGACGGACGGGTCACTGCGAATATTTGTACCATGGAGGCTGTCCATCGGAGATGAGTCCCCGGTGAGTGGGCGCCTTGGCACAAGGATCGTCGGTCCGGGGCGCTCACCGCAGAGCGGCGCCCTGCCAGGCCCGGCTTTGCAATCGCAACCTGGCAACCGGTCGGCGACGTGGCCGAGCTTCTGCCGGTGGCGTCATCACAGGGAGTTCGGCCTATCCTGGCGACGGCATGCGTTGCGCCCGAGGGGTCTTGCCGGCAGGCTCTGCGCGCCCCCGGTTCCATGGGTGTTGACGATGGCGTGGGGCCTGCCGCGGCGCGCGGCTCTAGGTCGGCAGCTGGCCTCCCCCGGTGGTTTTCGGAGCTGCTTGGCGAGCCTGCGGTTGGCAGGGAGCATTCGGCGTACGCGGATTCGCATCCACCAGCCAGGAATACCGATTGGGGTACGGCGACGCATGGAGCTCGGCCCATGGGGTCCGGCTCATGGCGTGCCGCCTTCATCCGGCGCAGCCCGGTGGGTCGAGTGCTCTGCAATCCGCCTCTGGAGCACAGCGGGACTAGTACACGGGGAGACTGGGGTCAACTTGCTCCGCCCAGGCATTGATCCCGCCGCGCAGATTCTTGACCTTGCGGAAGCCCGCCCCGGCTAGCAACTCGAGGGCCCGCGCCGAGCGAGTCCCTGACTTGCAGAACACGACCATCTCCCGGGCGCTGTCCAGCTCGTGCAGCCGGGAGGCCAGCTGCCCCAGCGGGATCAGGTCGGCGCCGGCTATCCGCGAAATCTCCAGCTCGTGCGGCTCGCGCACATCCACCAGCCGCAGCGCCTCGCCGGCGGCTAGCCGCTGCGAGACCTCCGCCGGCTCGATCTCCCACTCTAAGGGGAGGCGGCTGCCTTCGCGGTCGTGGCCGGGGACGCCGCAGAAGGCCTCGTAGTCGATCAGCTTGGTGACCTCGGGCTCTGGCGCGCAGACCTTGCAGCGTGGATTCTTCTTGAGCGCCAATTCGTCGAAGGACATCGAGAGCGCGTCATAGACCAGAAGCTTGCCAATCAGCGGTCGCCCAATCCCGAGCAGAACCTTCAACGCCTCAGTGGCCTGCAGCGTGCCGATCGTCCCCGGCAAGACCCCGAACACCCCGCCCTCGGCGCAGGAGGGGACCAGGCCAGGGGGAGGCGGCTCGGGGAACAGGCAGCGGTAGCAGGGACCGCGGTCGGCCCAGAACACGCTGACCTGTCCTTCGAAGCGGAAGATCGAGCCGTAGATGTTGGGCTTGTGGGTGATGACGCACAGGTCGTTGATCAGGTAGCGCGTCGGGAAGTTGTCGGTCCCGTCAATGATTACCCCGTACGGCTCGGCGATCCGGAGGGCGTTCTCCGAGGTGAACGGTTCGTCGTAGACATCGATCTGGATCGACGGGTTGATATCGAGCAGGCGTCTACGCGCCGAACTCGACCTTGCGCTCCCCCAGCGTAGACGTCCCATGGACGATCTGCCGCTGCAAGTTGGTGAAATCGACCTGATCGTAGTCGACCAGCCCGATCCGCCCGACGCCGGCCGCCGCCAGGTACATCGACACCGGCGACCCCAGTCCACCGGTGCCGATGATCAGCACCGACGAATGCTTGAGCTTCTGCTGACCGGTCAGCCCGACTTCGGACATCAGCAGATGGCGCGAGTAGCGCAAGATCTCTTCGTGCGACAGTGGCTGTGGGGTCGGATCCGGCATGGGTCGCGCCTCCGATTCGCAGGGGGATTCTACTCTCGCGCTCCCAGCGGCTTGGTCGGGGAGGGCGCTCGGTCCGGGTGGCCCTTGCCTAGAGCAGATAGCCGGTTGGTAGCTCGGCCTGGGCGCCGCCAGCAATGCTTGGCACAATCATCATCCGGTCACCGGTCTGCAGGGGCGTTGCGCCACCTTGCAGGCTGCGCACGTCCTGCTCGTTGACGAAGAGGTTGACGTATTGCCGCAACGCCCCGGTCTCGTCATAGAGATGAGGTTTCAACGCCGGGAAGCGCTCGGTGAGTGTGTCCAGGGCGGTGTCTACGGAGACCGCCTCGACCGTGACTTCCTTCTGGTTGTCGGTGTACGGTCGCAGGGCGGATGGGATGCGAACGGCGATCATGATGCCTCCTGGGGCAGGATCTCCAGCGGTTCCTCGACCATCTCGCCGCGGTCTTCGGTCAGCCGCCAGCAGCGGCTCTCGACGGCGCGCCCGGCCTGAACACTGGTGATGACGTACGAGTAGAAGGGCAGGGCCCAATCCCGGTCGAACTCCGAGGGGCGGGGCGGATGATCGGGATGCGAGTGATACACGCCCAGGATGTCGAGGTCCAGGCGGTCGGCTTCAACTTCGGCGCGTAGCATGTCGTCCGCCGTAAGGCGATAGCGCCTGCCACGCGCCGTGGCTTCGAAGGCGTTCGCCAGCGGTAGCAGGCTCGACCCACGGCGGTTGTCGCCCTGCAAACGTCCCAGGATCAGTCCGGCGCCCTCTTCCGGGTAGTGCGCCTGACCATCGTCCCAGATCCGCTGGAGCACCCATTGCGGCAGCGAGAGCGTCATGGCTCGCTCCAGAAAGGAGCCTCGAGGTACTTCCACCCCGAGTCCGGGAAGAGGGCGACGACCACCCCTCGAGTCAGAGACTCGGCGACCTGCAAGGCCGCCACTGCGGCCGCGGCCGACGACACTCCCACCAGCAGGCCTTCCTGGCGTGCCAGGCGGCGCGCCATGGCATAGGCGGCTTCCGTGGAAACCATGAGGCTGTCGGTGGGCACACTCTCGTCGAAGATCGACGGAACGTGGCTCGAGGCAAGATGCTTCAATCCCTCAAGCCCGTGCAGGGGGCCGTCGGGCTGGAGGCTGATGCAGGCGATGTCGGGCACGTTCTCCCGCAGGAAACGGCCGGCGCCGGTCATTGTTCCGGTGGTGCCGAGCCCGGCGACAAAGTGCGAGATCTCGCCCTTCGTCTGTCGCAGCAGTTCCGGACCCGTGGTCTCGTAGTGCGCTCGCCAGTTGGCGGGGTTGCTGTACTGGTCCAGGTACAGGTAGCGTCCGGGATGGGCTGCGGCCATCTCGGCGGCCACAGCCCGAGCGCCCTCGGTGCCCTCGGTGGGGTCGGTCAGCGTCAGCTCCACGCCGAGCGCGCGCAGGATCTGCAGCCGCTCCCGACTGGCGTTGGAGGGAATTGCCAGGTGCAGGCGCAGGCCCAGGGCGGCGCCGTACGTGGCGTAGGCAATGCCCATGTTGCCCGACGTCGAGTCGAGCAGCACCGTTTCGGCCATGATCCGGCCGGAAGCGATCGCCGCCTGCAGGATGGCCACTGCCGGCCGGTCCTTGACCGAGCCGCCGGGGTTGAACCATTCCGCCTTGGCCAGCAACCGCACGCCGGGAGAGAGCTCGGCGCCGACCCGGTCCAGCGGCAGCAGAGGCGTGTTGCCGACCCAGCGCGTCAGCTGCGATGGGGCCGCCAGGCTGGATGAGGGGGATGCCGTGTGCAGTTTCTCGTTCATCCGGAACTCCGGGAATGCGCGACGGCCAACAGCCGGCAGGCAACGGCGGGATTGGTCCGCAGAGCTTGGCTGCTGCGGGGGTGCCGTCCGCCATATGTTGGCCGTCAGCCACCGGCCGCTTCCGCCGGTGAGTTGCCAGCCTGGGTCCATTCACCCTTGCAAGGGACACCCGCGGCTCACGACAGGCGCCATTAACAAGACATTCTTCATACATATTAGCCAGTTGTCGCTTCGCTGTCAAGGGAAGGCATGGCTGGAGGAGAAGATGTCCAGGCGGCCAAGGTCACGGAACCAGGCATCAGGCCGTCACGCCCGGATTCCCCTGCCGGCTTCGTCGGGTTCCCACCCGGGAGACCTCGCCACCGACCCACCAGCTCCCTTCCAGGGCTGTCGGGGTGGGGCGGCCGCCGCCTTCCCGGGATGGACACCAACGAGATTGGCCGGTTGTCCCGGGCAGGCTTCGCGTCTAGACTCCCCGCAAGCCGCCCCGCATCCCTCCGGACCCGGACGGTTTGCAGCCAGCGACTCATGCAGGAGCGCGCCTCGTATGGTCCACTTCGCCGTCCGCCCTCGACAGGCAGGGAGTCTCGGCCGCCGCCGCTCGCCGCGGCACCCCTGGCATCTCCCCCGAGGCCACAACGCTCTGGCCGTACTCGCAAGGGATTGAATCGCCCACGCCGTCCCTCGCGGCTTCGAAGCGCCGGGATGGCGAGGCGGCGTCGATGGAGGGAACAGCATGAAGTGCTCGCGTTGCGGATCCTCCTTGCCGAAGAACGCCCGCGCTTGTCCATCGTGCGGCGAGCCCGCGCGGGGTGGTCCTCGCCTCGCCTGCGGCAAAGTTGCCGGCATCCTGATGCTCCTCCTCGGCGGATTCCTGGGGGTTGTCATCCTCCTGCTCTACGTCGGCCGGTACGCGTATCGCCAGATGCCGAAGGAAGCCTCGGTCAGGAATCCCACCGAGCTCACCGGCGACGTCTACGCACTGAGCGCCGATCAGCAGGCCGCCGTGGCCGAACGCGGCTACCCGGAGGCGTTCACCATCCTGTTCTACGAGGAGCTGGACGAGAACGGCGCCGTCGTCCCGGTGCGGCACGAGGTCTGGTCCTACTACACCGACGGCGTGGCGATCAGCTTCCTCGATGGACAGGCCGCCGGCGAGGTGCCCCTCGAGGTCAGCGTCGACGAGATCGAGCCGGTCCCCTACCGTCCAGAGCAGTTCGTGGCCTTCATGTCGCTGGATGAGCTGCTCGGCTCGACCGGCTTGCTGTCGTTCCTGATCGTGCCCACTGAGCCCGAGCTTGTCCTCGGGGGCGAGGTCTATCACGGCGACCAGATCACCTTCGGCCTGAAGAACGACGAGCTGCTCAGCGTCGAGACGCACGCGCTGGTGCCGGAGGGGTAGCGCCATGACCACACGTCGCATTCGCCTGGCGTCCATCCTGATGCTGGCGCTACTGCTGTCCGACACACTGCTTGCGGCATGCTCAGCCGCAACGCCCGTCCGCCGCCCGGAAGAGGACGCCATGCTGCTGCTGATCGCCGGAGACTACCAGCTCATGGGTGAGCTTCCGGCGGTGCCCGTGGACGGTGTCTCGAAGGTCGCGCGCTTGAACCGCTCGGCATTCCAGCCTCCGGAACCGACGACACCGAACGAAGCTTGGACGCTGTTGGAGTACTACCGCGGGCTGCGGGATGACTTTGAGCGGAAGGCGAAGGCCGAGAACCTGCCAGCGGACGTCGTCGCCAAGGGCATCGCGGAGTACGAAGCCAAGATGAATGCGATGGGGGACAAGGCTAACGACCTTGACAGGCGTCGCGCGCGGCATCGGAGCACGGCGTGGAAGAGATTTTTCGACGGCCTGGGCCGCTTCATTGGCAGAGCCTTCGATCTCGGTGGCAAGATCGTCAAGTTCGCTGTCGAGACGTGCCAACGGCCGTGGGCGAATACACGCCGGCGGTCGTGAAGGCACTGGCGCAGGCCTACGTTGAGAAGCTCAAGGGGAGATTGCGCACGGAGGGGGAGCAGAGGGTGTTCGAGATCCTGGCGGAAGAACCCGAACCTGGCCGGGGCGTACCTGATCTTCAAGCCGGCAAGTCCGCCGTGAAGGTGCTGCGAGACTTCGCCCGGCTGTTCGGGCGGCATCGGCGCGGGGCGGCCGCGCAAGAGCCAACGACGGCAGAGCTAGCCGAGGGTGAGGACTTCCAGTTACCAAAGACTGGCACGATGACGGCGACGTGTCCGCTGCCCCCTTCGGCGCAGAGCGTTGTCGACTGGTGCCCGACCGTCGAGGGTACGCTCACGACGAACAGCCCGCTCATCGTCACCGTCGATTTCGGCTCCGGCACGTTCAGCTTCAGCTACATGGTCGCTTGCGAGGGCCTCAAGAAGACCGACAGCCTGGGGACCTGGATCCAGAATCTCTCCTCGGACCAGATGCAGGGAAGTGGGACTGTGTATGAGGACGGCTGGCTGCTGGGCCAGGGGGCGGGCATGACCACATGGATTGAGCAGGGAACGTGGTGGAAAGCCGGCAACGTGGTGCCGATCAACAAGGTCAAAGAGAACTCCGGCACGGTTCCCGTGGCGATCCTACTCGATACCCCCGATGACATGATGGCCTTTGAGCTGGGTTGGGGTGCGGGCTGGGCATCGGATGGCCCGCCAGGGACTGGCTTCACGATCGAACAAGCGCGGGAGCTTGGGTTGGGAGGGCTTGCTCGGGTTCGCCCCGACGTGCACGACGTGCGTGTCGCTATGCGAGGTCACATCAGGGCCGTAGTCTCTTCAACCCGGAAGGAAGCATCGGCGTCCGAACGGGCGTGGGGCGGGCTCAGACCCGTCTCCCAGCGTCCGTTGCTCGGTCCCCGCCTGCCACCTTCCCTGGCTAGCGCGCTGCGGCAGCGCTGCACGCCGGGCCAGCCTCGGCGTACGCCTGGCTGCGGTCGACCTCGCTGCCCTCGAAGTAGGTCAACAGCACGGTCGTGTTGTGGATCTCTGCCGGGTCGACCTCCAGGATGTTCTGGTCGAGCATGATTGATGTCTGCCTTCCTGCCCACTTCCAGGCTGCCGGTCTCGTCTTCGAGGAAGCAGGCGCACGCGCCGTTGCGGGTGAAGGCACTCGTCATGGGCTCAACCGTGACCGACTCGGCCGGGACGAGAGCGTGCTTGACGTCAGGTTCGAGGTAGATCTCGGAGCCGGCTGGTACCGTGCGCCTCACCCCGATCTCGATCGCCAGGAGCGGATCGGGCGGCCAGCAAACCGGGTGGTCGCTCGCAAACGCCACGGTCACGCCTTGGTCGACGCCGGACCTCATCGGGTACTGCTGGTCAGCGCGCGCCTGTCCCACGTACTCGGCCGCTAGCGTGTAGTATGTGTCAAGGACGAACCCGTAGGGCTGCGGGACGACGATCGGCGCCCAGTCTCGTCCCTGGCACGCTGCTTGCAGGCGCGGGGTGACTCGAGAGCCGTGGTGCTGCCCACCACCCGCTTGCTATAATCGTGAATTGGAGACAGGGTACAGACATGTGGCGGTCGATCTTCCCGGGTACGAATCGGATCCAGCAGGAGCAGACGGCGCGCCTCGTGTTGCGCCATCTGTCGCTCACCCTGGGGGTGGCCTTCGTCCTGGCGACGGTCTTCACCGCCTGGACCCCGGCCAGCCTGAATCCCAGTGACCTGGTCGGGCAGCTCCTGCTCGGGATCGACCAGAAGCCAGCCGGCGCACCCGCCTCTGCTGTCAACCTGCCGGCCTTGTTTGGCCCGCAGGCGAGCGTCGTAGGGATCGTTGCTGGACATTCTGGCACCCATCCCGACTCCGGCCTCGAGGATCCGGGCGCGGTATGCCCCGACGGCCTGACCGAGGCCGAGGTCAACCGCCAGATCGCCAAGCTGGTGGTGCGCGGGCTTGAGGCTGCGGGAATCCCGGCCGACCTGCTCGACGAGTGGGACGATCGGCTGGGTGGCTACCGGGCGGCGGCGCTTATCTCCATCCATGCCGATGCTTGTGTGTGGGTCAATGAGCAGGCGACCGGGTATAAGGTGGCCGCCGCGCCGGATTCCCCGACGCCCGAGCGGGCCACGCGCCTGGTCTCCTGCCTGGAGGACCGCTACGGGCGGGCTACCGGGCTGACCTTCCACCCGGGAAGCATCACACGCGATATGACCGCGTATCACTCCTTCTACGAGATCCACGGCCAAACGCCGGCGGCGATCATTGAGACCGGCTTCCTGTACCTCGACCGCGAATTCCTGACCTCGAACCCCGAGTTGGCCGCCGATGGCATCGTCGACGGCATCCTGTGTTACCTGAACAACGAACCTATGGATCTGGATCCGGCGCAGCCCCAGCCATGACCCCTCCGCAAGCGAGTCGGCCTGACTTCGCCGCGGCGCTGGAGGGGGCTCGGCAGGCGCTGGAGCGTGGGGACAAGGCCACAGCCCGCCGTTTGGCCCGCCATGCGGCCGCCCTCGATCCACGCTCCGAGGCACCTTGGCTATTCCTGGCGGCAGCCTCCGAGCCGCGTGCCGGGTTGGCGTACGCTGCACGCGCGCTGGAGATCAACCCGAAGAGCCGGCCCGCCCGCAAGGCGATCCGTTGGCTGGTGCGGCGCCTGCCGCGCACCGAACAGAAAGCCGCCCTGCAGGAAGCGCGCATCCCTGAGAACTTGGCCCTCAGCATCCTGCCCATCGAGGCCCTCTCAGCCCGCCGCTGGCTCTCCCCGGAGGTGCTGCTGCCCGCACTGATCCTGGTAGGCGCCATGGCGCTCTGGCTGGGCGGTCAGCCGGTCGATGCCCGCCAGCCGCAGCTGGCGCCGCGTCAGGCCGATAAGGCGACCTTCACCCCGACCCCTACTCCGACCTCGACGTCTACCCCGACGCCGACCGAGACCCCAACGCCTACCGCGACCCCCACGCCGACGATCACCCCCATCCCCACCCAGCGGCCGAACGTGTCGTGGGAGTATTCCACCGACCCGAGCCAGCTGGCGGATGAGGGGCGCTGGATCGACGTCAACCTCGGCGCGCAGCAGGTCACCGCCTATGAGGGCGCCACGCCCGTGCGCACCTTCGTCGTCTCGACCGGCACCTGGCGCCATCCGACCGTCACCGGCCAGTTCCGCATCTACCTGAAATATCGCTCCACGCCGATGGCCGGGCCGGGCTACTACCTCCCGGGGGTCCCGTTCACGATGTACTTCTACCGCGGCTATGCCCTGCATGGGACCTACTGGCACAACAACTTCGGCACGCCGATGAGCCACGGCTGCGTCAACCTGCAAACGCCGGATGCCGAGTGGTTGTATGAGTTCGCCGCTCTCGGAACTCTGGTCAACGTCCGACCATGACAACGCCCAGCTTGCGTCCCCGGCGGGTGGAAGGATCTGAGACGCGCTCGATGTTGGAGGCCATCGATCTGCCGGAACCCCTCAGCCGGCGCGCCTTCCTCCAGGCAGCTGGCTTCGGCCTGCTCGCCCTGGGCGTGCCCGTGGTCTGGCGGGGCAGACCACTGGGGCTCCCTGCGGGTCAGCTGGGCCGCGTGGCCGAGGCAACGCTGGACGCCTTCCGCGCGCCCTCCTTCGGGGCGGCCCGCGTGCGCAGCCTGGTGCGGGATGACCTGCTGTTGCTGCAAGCCGCGGTCGTCGGCGATCGTTACCCCGAGCACAATCGAGTTCTGGTATGAAATCGACCGCCTCGGCTTCGTGCACTCCGGCGGGATTCAGCCAGTGCGCAACAACCCGGCGGCCCCGCTGGCCGAGGTCCCCTGGACCGGGCTGCTGGCCGAGGTGTGCACGCCGTTTGTCGACAGCCACCTCGAGCCCGACCGCGACTCCGCCCGCCAGTACCGCTACTACTTCGAGACTACCCACTGGGTGACCGGTGTGCAGCGCGATGCCCATGGCCAAGAGTGGTATCGAATCTTCGACGACAAGCTGGAGCGCGAGTTCTTCGCCCGAGCCGAGAACCTCCGGCCGATTCCGTTGGCCGAGCTCACGCCGATCTCCTCCGATGTCCCGGCGGACGAGAAACGCATCGAAGTCAGCATGGCGCAGCAGTGGGTGCAGTGCTATGAGGGAGGCGACCTGGTGTTCTCCACCCGGGTCTCCACCGGCCAGCCGACCGCAGACAAGCGCTACGAGACCCCTCGCGGCGACTTCGCGGTCAACCGCAAACGGGCTTCGCGCCACATGGCCGAGGGCAACCTGGCGACGGGGTATGACCTTCCCGGCGTGCCCTGGGTGGCGTATCTGACCGCCGATGGTATCTCCTTCCATGGGACCTACTGGCACAACGATTTCGGCGCACCGCGCAGCCATGGGTGCGTCAACCTGACCCCGCAAGCGGCGAAGTGGCTGTACCGCTGGACGCGGCCCGTGGTTCCGATGCACGAGCAGCAGCTGTGGAGCGGAGACGGCACCAAGGTTCTCATCAAGATCTAACGCAGCGAAGTTAGAATCGTGCGGAGCTTGGGGAAGGTGCCGCTGCGTGCGGAGAAAGGCTTCGGGATGGTAGGTCACAAGACGCTCTTCGAGGGGCTGGTGGTTGACGACACGGAACAGCCTGTAGCCGTCAAGCTGGTGGGTGACCAGGCTTTCTATGTGGTGGATGATGATGGTTTCCTGCGCCACATTGAGAGCGAGGTCATCGATCGGCAGGTTGTCGAACATCTGGTAGGGATGATCCGCGGCCATGAGGATCTCATTGCGCGGGGAACGATGGACATGATCGGGCAGGACGATATCTTCACCAAGGCTGCCATCGAATCCTCGCTTCGCCAGGCGCCCGAGCAGACCGATCTGCTCTTGCAGCAGGGTCTGCCGGAGGAGGCCCGCCTATGGCTGGGGATGCTCGGCTTCCGCGTGGTGATCGATGTGCACGGAACGGTGATCCGCATTGACCAGCCCCAGGCCCCCGAGCCGACAGATCCCCCCGAATAGCGTCGGCCCGCCGACGAACAGCCGACACGCGCGTTGTACAATGCTGTGACTCTGCCGGTTGCGAGGGGCGCGAGGACCGGGTAAGCTAGCTGGAGAAGATGGGCGGCGGGAGGTTAGAGCGTGGGATTGTCCGAACACATCCAGGATGTCAACGAAAGCACCTTCGAAAGCGATGTTCTGATGCGTTCCCACGAGGTCCCGGTGGTGGTGGATTTCTGGGCCCCTTGGTGTGGGCCCTGCCGCTCGCTGGGTCCGATGCTGGAGCGGCAGGCGATTGAGGGCGGCGGGTCGTTTGTCTTGGCGAGAGTCAATGTGGACGACAACCCCGGCCTGGCGGTGCGCTACGGGGTGCAGGGGATTCCGGCCGTCAAGGGGTTTCGCAACGGGGAGATCGCAGGCGAGTTCGTCGGCGCTCAGCCCGAAGCGGTGGTCCGCCGCTTTCTGGAGAAGCTGGCGCCCGGAGAGGTACAGCTGCAATTGCAGGAAGCGAATGTGCTGCTGGCAACCCGCCATTGGGTCGAGGCTGAGCAAGCCTACCGGGGCGTGTTGGCGGAGGCCGAGGGCAGCCCCGCCGCGGCGCTGGGATTGGTCAAGTGCCTGATCATGCTGGGCCGAGGGCACGAAGCGCTGGAATTGGTGGGCGCCTTTCCGCCGGGCAACGAGTGGGCGGAGGCCGAGAAACTGCGGCCGTTGGCCCAGCTCCTGGCCGATGTCGAGGGCAATGGCGAGCGGCCAGAGGACGACCCGCTGGCGGCGCAACTCTATCAATCCGCCCGCTTGCTGTCGCGAGGGAATCTGGAGGCGGGGATGGATGGACTGCTTGACATCCTGCGCCAGGACAAACACTTCCGCAAGGGATTGCCCAAGAGCGTCCTGCTTGCGTTGTTTGGGTTGCTCGGCGACGACGATCCACTGACACGTCAGTATCGTGACGAGCTGGCTTCGATCCTGTTCTAGCTAACACTTGGCCGCAGGCAACAGAATCCACAGCGTGGGGAGAGCTCTCCCCACGCTGTGCTTCCTTGTTGTCTGCGGATCCAATCCAAGTGGGGTTGTTGAAGGCGTGGGTGCGGGCGGCCCCGCCTGCTGAGCAGTAGCCGCCGTGGGAGTCCCCTACTTGCCGGTTGAGCCCTCGAGCACCAGAGTTCCCCACGTCGTCGGGTTGAGCAGCTTGCGCGTGGCGACGCTAGAGACCATGCTCTGCTGTACGGCGGCGCCTGCCCTATCGTTGTCGGACAGCGAGAGCGCAAACCCGAAGCTCTGACCCTCTGCTGGAGTGATCCCGAGTGTGCTCCAGGGGATCTGCGCCTCCAGGATGTAGCCATCGGCAGTGGATTTGGCCTTGACGGTGACGCCGCTCAGCTTGCCGGCCATCGCCGACGGATACCAGCGGTAGGCTTCCGGCGCTCGGCTGGCGAAGTCGCCGGCGGAGAGGCCCAGCTGGTAGTCGTCGCTGCTCAAGTAGGTGGAGGCGAAATCTGCCGCCAGGTTGGCGTCGAACTGGATTTCGACCTCGTCGCCCAGGTACATCTTGGACCCAGTGGCCAGCTGCACATGCTTGTCGTCGCGCACGCCGATCGCGAGGTAGAGCGAGCTCGCATCCCACCCGATGTAGTACGAACCGGAGCTATCACCCGACCCCGTCCAGTTGGCGCTGCCGAAGACGACCTGGTTGGCGGCGTACACGCTCGACGACCACTCCGCCAGGTCGCCGTCCACGGTCGGGGGAGCGCTGAGCCGGGCGGCGCGGACCGGTGTCCCGTTGGGCCGCGCCTTCGAGGGATCGAGCGTCGCCGCCGGGGTGGCCGGCTGGGTCCCTGCCTGCGCGGTGGGGGTGAGGGTCGGGATCCCCAGTGTGGGGACGAGCGCCGGGGTTTCCGTCACCGTCGGCTGGAAGATGGCGGTGAGGGTGGTGTTCGGCGTCGGCAGAACGATCGGCGTCGGCGGGGTCATCCCAGGAAGGGCGCAGGCCGGAATTGCCAGGGCGACACACGCCAGCAGCATCCAGAACTTCGTGCGGTTGCTCATCTCTACTCCTTGCGGCCGAGCCGCCGGGCAGTGTCGAGTGGGGCGGGTGGGAGTCGAACCCACACGAGGTTGCCCTCAAGGGATTTTAAGTCCCCGGCGTCTGCCAGTTCCGCCACCGCCCCCGGGGGAGAATTCTATATCAGCTGGAGTGCGGCCGGTAGACGCTAGTCTGGAGGGCAGATCTCGTCAAACGTCACCTCGGGCAGCAGTGCCTGTTGTGCGCCAGGTTCGGCGCTGGTGCCCGACACCCAGATCCAGGCGTGCAGGTCGCCTTCGCGCACCGGCTGGGCTCGGGCGCCGAGCGGCGAGTACGCCCACAGGCCGCCCGGGCCCTGCGTGAAGTAGGCCCAGTAGCTGCAGCTGCCTAGGCTGTTGCACTGGCAGAAGCAGGCCTCCGCCGGAAACCGGCAGCCCTCACCGTCGATGGCGCACACGATCGAGCCCATCGGGTTAGCCGCGTCGAGGCTGACTTCCCAGCCAGCATCCAGAAGTACCTGTTCCCCGTTGCTCTCGTGCTCCCTGAGCCGGACGCAGGCCTGCTCAAGGCGTCCGCTGGGGCCACGCAGGACAAGCGCTGCCCGCCCACCATCAGGCGGTGTGGGCGCACCGCACCCACCCACTGCGGCGGCTGCGAGCAGGATCAGGAAAACACCCAGACCGAGGACTGACCGCGTTGGGCGCACGGGACGCTTCCCCTCCAGCCTAGCCGATTGGGCACGCCTGCCTGCCATGATAGCCGGCGATCGGCGGGGCGCAAGCGGCCGGACGCCTCCTTCGGCGAGGGCTGCCAACAGGGCGCATGCTATAATGCGCGCCCGAGGTCCGTTTCCATGCTCAAGAACATCGGCAAGCTCGTTGGCGGCGATCCCATCCGCCGCCAACTCGCGCGCTACGCTGATCAGGTCGACCAGATCAACGCTCTCGAACCCCGCATGCGCTCGCTGAGCGAGGCCGAGCTGCGCGCACTGACAGACGACTTCCGCCGACGGATCGAGGCCGGCGAGGGGCATGCCTCGCTGCTGAGTGAGGCCTTTGCCGCTGTGCGCGAGGCCTCGGTACGAACCGTCGGTCTGCGCCACTTCGACGTCCAGTTGGTCGGAGGGATCATCCTGCACGAGGGCAAGATCGCCGAGATGCGTACCGGCGAGGGCAAGACGTTGGTGGCGACGCTGCCCATGTACCTCAACGCCCTGGATGGCCAGGGTGTGCACCTGGTCACCGTAAACGACTACCTGGCACGGCGCGATGCGCGCTGGATGGGCCCGATCTTCCACGTCCTCGGTATGCAGGTCGGCGTCCTGCAGGAAGCGGCGCGCACCGAACACGGGCGCAAGGCGTTCCTCTACGATCCGGAGCGCAGCTCCGTTCAAGAGGATGCGCATCAGCTGCGCCTGGTGGATCGCAAGGCGGCCTACGCCGCCGATATCACCTATGGCACCAACAACGAGTTCGGCTTCGACTACCTGCGGGACAACATGGCCATCTCGCTGGACGGTCGCTCCCAACGCGGCCACCACTTTGCCATCCTGGACGAGGTCGACAACATCCTGATCGACGAGGCGCGCACCCCGCTGATCATCTCCGGGCCTTCCCAGGAAGACCCGCAACTCTACGAGCAGATGGCCCGCGTGGTGGTCCAACTCCGGCCGGAAGACTACGAGGTCAACGAGCGGAACCGCACGATCGTACTCAGCGAGGCCGGCGAGGAGCATATCGAACTGCTGCTGGGCGCTCCCCTGCGCGACCCCGATCGTCCGGAGGACATCGCTCCTGAGCAGGCGCGGCTGTTGGGTCACCTGGAGCAGGCGCTGCGGGCGGAACACCTGTTCAAGCGCAATAAGAACTACGTCGTTCAGGCAGGCCGTGTGATCATCGTCGACGAGTTCACCGGGCGCATGATGGCCGGCCGTCGCTGGTCCGACGGACTGCACCAAGCAGTCGAGGCCAAAGAAGGCGTGAAGGTGCGCGAGGAGAACGTAACCTACGCCACCGTTACGCTGCAGAACTACTTCCGCATGTATCGCAAGCTGTCCGGCATGACCGGCACCGCCCTCACCGAGGCCGAGGAATTCAACAAGATCTACAAGGTGGATGTCATCCCCTTGCCGACCAACCTGGAGTTCATCGCCAACCGTCCAGACAGCGACCTGGTGGAGGTCGACTACCGCGAAGACGGTTCGCGCTTCAGCTACTTCACCCGCAAGGACGATCCTGAACAGGTGCCGGCCTTCTGGCGCCGCAAGGACTACCCTGACCTGGTCTACCGCACGGAGGAATCCAAACTGAGGGCGATTGCTCAGGAGATCCTGATCCGCCATGTGCGCGGCCAGCCGCTGCTGGTCGGCACGACCTCGGTCGAGCTGTCGGAACGGCTTTCCGGCCGGCTGCGAGCGGAGCCGTTGCAGCGGATGGCGACAGCCGTCTTGCTGCGCGAGGAGTACCTGCGCCGGCACGAGATCTCTGACCCGGCGACACGGGTCGAGGCCCTGTTGCCCCTGCAACAGCCGCTGGATGCGCTGACCCCGGCGGTGATGCGCCCGATCGCCAAGGAGCTGGACCTCGTCCCCAACCCGACCCGGCCCGAGAATCTCGAGCGCCTGCGCCAGGCCTTCGGGCTGGCGCCAGAGGACGATGAGCGCCTGCAGCAGGCGTTGGAGGCCGGGATCCGGCATGCCGTGCTGAATGCCAAGAAGCACGACGAGGAGTCGCGGATCATCGCCGGCGCCGGAGCGTTGGGCGCCGTCACGATCGCCACCAACATGGCCGGACGCGGGGTGGACATCAAGCTGGGCGGGGAGGTCGCCGAGGAGGTGCTGGCCGCCGTCAACCGGGTTCTGCGGCGTTCCGGCCTCACCGACCCCGAGGTGCTCAACATGGAGGAACGGCTCGAGGCGGTGGGCCGCCTGGGGACGGAGGAGCTCGGGATCTACGACGCGGAGATCGAGCTGTTCCGCCAGTTCATCGCCGAGGAAAAGCGGGTCAAGCATGTAGGTGGACTGCACGTGATCGGTTCGGAACGACACGAGGCGCGCCGGATCGACAACCAGCTGCGTGGCCGCGCCGCCCGTCAGGGCGATGCCGGGTCGTCGCAGTTCTTCCTCTCGTTGCAGGATGAATTGATGCGGTTGTTCGGCGGGCAGCAGGTGGCCTCGCTGATGCAGCGCTTGAACATCGATGACAGCGTGCCGATCGCCCATTCGATTGTCAACAAGACCATCGAACAGGCGCAGACCCGCGTGGAGGGCGCCAACTTCGACACCCGCAAGCACCTGCTGGAGTACGACGACGTGTTGAACAACCAGCGTGAGGTGTACTACGGGTTGCGCAACCGCGTGTTCGCCAAGCATGATCTGACGTCCGATGTCCAGGAGATGGAGTCCGCCGAGGTTGCAAGCCACATCGCCTCCGCCCTGGCGGATGAGGAGGGGCCATGGCGGCTGCTCGCCTGGCTGGAAGAGACGCAGCCGACGCTCAACCTCGACTCGAGCCATCCCTACCCCTCGTACATGCTGCGCTTGTTGAAGGACTCGCTTGCCTCCGCGAACTCGGCTGAGGAGCTCAAGCTCGGGCTGCTGGACATCGCCCGACGCTCGCTCGACGGCCAGTATGGCCACCTGGTGAAGGCCCTGGACGCCATCCTGGAGGGCACGCTGGACCGCCTCCAGGCTCAAGTCAAGCAGCGCGTCGAGGAGGCCGAGCTGGCCGTACAGGGCGTGCTGCTCGAAGCGGAGGAGCAGGAGAAGGAGCTCGACCCGGCCGACATCGTTCGGGCCCTCGAGCGGGTGGCGGGATTGCGCCTGCAGCTGGACGCAGCCGGTCTGGAGCAGCTGCGGGAGGATCCCGCACGGCTGCAGCGGATGCTGCCAGATCTGGTTGAAGCCAGCATCGGGGTGCGCGCCTGGGCGGGTGTGGTGCAGGCGATGGAACGCAGGCTTGGCGAGAGCCTGGGGCTGGAAGCCGCGCTCAAGGCGCCGATCGATTGGGATCAGGCTGAAGACGAGCTGCGGGCCGCACTGGACCAACTCTGGCAACGCCGCCAGCAGGAGACGCTTGGCGAGCTGGAGCGCGAGTTGGAGGCCTGGATCGCCCAGGGCGAGCCGGCAGACCCCGCGCTGCGCACCCGGGTGCTCGTTCGGATGAGCTACGGGCAGCGCGCTTTCTTCGACCGGCGCACTCACCAGAAACGGTCGGTCAGGGTGGCGCGCCTGATGTATCCGTTCTTTGCCGTCGAGCTGCTCCCGACCCTGGACCAGGAGCCGCTGGCCGAAGACATCCTCGAGCACCTGAAAGGCGCCCACGAGGCGCTGTATGCCGCCCTCGGAGCAAGCGAGCTGCGCAGAATGCGGGAGCTCGGGGCGGAGGGCCCCTCCGACGAGCAGGCGGAGTTGCTCGGCAAGGCGCGCCAGGCGGACGAAGGCATCTCCCTTCCGGAGGGCCCGGTGGCCGACTGGCCCGATCCCGCTCGCCAGGCGGGGGCCCCGCTGCTCGGAAGGCTGACCGCCAGCCAGTCGTATCGTCGCCTGATCCTCTCCGTCGGGGACCAACTGTGGGTGGACTACCTGACGCAGATGGAGGCGCTCAGGACCTCGATCGGCCTCGAGGCCTACGGCCAGCGCGACCCGTTGGTGCAGTACAAGAGCCGCGCCTCGGACATGTTCCGCCAGCTGATGCATGACATCCGCGCCGGGGTGATCTCGCGCATCTTCCGCATGCAGGCGGCTGCGCCACCGCCGGCGCCGGCCGAGGCTGCCGGTCCGCCGGTGGCGGGCGGGGGGCTGGCCCCCCAGGCGCAGTTGGCGCCCCAGGCAGGAAAACGCAAGCGTCGCCGGCACTGAGCCAGGCCAGATCCTGGCGCCGGGTCGGCCCGCGCCGGCGGTAGGAGCGACGTACCCCCATCGCTCTCCAGACCGGCGGGACCATCCTCCCAATACGACGCCCGAGAAGCGTGTGATAGCCTAGGTCTGTGCAGCGGCGGCAGCCGCTGCCTTCGAAAGGGCTTGCGTTGGCGTTCCCATCCGACCCGCTTCTTCAATCGATGGTCGACTTCCCGAAAGTTGAACTCCACCGGCACCTGGAGGGCTCTTTGCGGATGTCGACGGTGCTCGACATTGCCCGCCAGGAGAGCCTGTTCCCCGGGTGGAGCGAATCCCAGCTGGCCGCGGCCGTGCGCGTGAACGGGCATGAGCCGCACAACTGGGCGAACTTCCTCGGGAAATTCGACACGCTGCGGGAGCTCTATGGGTCTCCCGAGGTGATCGACCGCGTCACGCGTGAAGCCATTGAAGACGCCGCCCGCGATGGTGTGCGCCATCTGGAGCTCCGTTTCACGCCGGCGACGCTGGCGCGCCGGCGCGGGTTCCCCCTCGATCAGATCTTCGCCTGGGTAGTTGCCGCCGCCGGTGAGGCGGGTCGGGCGCATGCGATCTCGGTCCGCCTGATTGCCAGCATCAACCGGCACGAGCCCATCGAAGAGGCGGAGCGGGTCGCCACAGCGGCGTGCGACTGGATCGGACGGGGCGTGGTCGGGCTCGACCTGGCGGGGAATGAGGTTGAATTCCCTGCGGAGCCGTTCCGCTCGATGTTTCTGCAGGCGCGTGAGGCTGGCCTCGGCCTGACGGTGCACGCCGGGGAGTGGACCGGGGCGGCCAGCGTCGAGCACGCCATTCTCGCCATGCAGGCCGACCGGATTGCCCACGGCGTGCGCATCCTCGAGGACGACCGCCTGGTGGCGATGGCCGTCGAGCGCCGAATCTGTTTCGAGGTCTGTCTGACGAGCAATGTGCTCTCCGGGGTCGTTCCCCGGTTAGAGGATCATCCGCTGCCGCGCATGATCGAGGCCGGGCTGCAGGTGACGCTCAACACCGATGATCCCTCGGTGTGCGCTGTGCAGCTGAGTGACGAATATGCCCGGGCGGTTGCCCGCCTGGGCCTTTCAACGGTGAGCCTGGCGGGGCTGGTGCTGGCGGCGACCCAGGCTAGCTTTCTGCCGGACCGTGAGAAGATGCGACTGGAGACGGAGCTGCAGCCGGAGCTGCTGGCGCTGGCCTGATCCAGGCGTGTCCGGAGTGCATGCGGGGTGCAGTTCGGAGATCTGGAAGTCCATCTGGTCAATGACGGCCAGGTGCACGTCGATGTCGGCGGCGCATTCGGCCTGACGCCGCGCGCCCTGTATCGCTCGTACTTCGACCCGGACGAACAGAACGCGGTCCCCATGACGCTCAACTGCATGCTTGTCCGCTCCCGCGGGTTGACGATCCTGGTCGACACCGGACTCGGGCGATCGCCTGACGCCGGAGGAGGCTCGGCGATGGCGGCTCGAGAGGCCGGGCGGCGGCCTGCTCGAGGGGCTGCAGCGCCTCGGGGTGACGGCCGAGGATGTCGACATCGTTGTCAACACACACCTGCATGCCGACCACTGCGCCGGCAACACACGCCTGCAAGACGGGCGCTTAGTTTCGGTCTTTCCTCGAGCTACTCACCTGGTCCAGCGCCTGGAGTGGGCGGAGGCGGTGAATCCAGATGCCCGCACCCGGGGGACATACTTTGGCGAGAACTACATGCCGCTCCTGGAGACGGGCCAGCTTGAGCTGCTGCACGGTGACGTGGGGTTGACAGATCAGGTCCGTCTGGTGGTCACGCCAGGACACACGCGCGGGCACCAATCGCTGGTGCTGGAGTTGGGCACATGGTGCGGGCTGTACGTCGGGGACATGGCAAGCTACGCGGCCCACTTCGAGCGAACCGGTTGGGTTACCGCCTACGATGTGCTTCCGCAGGAGAGCATCGCCACCAAGGAGCGCTGGCAGGCCTGGGCGGCCGAGAAGCGTGCCTGGCTGTTCTTCGAGCACGACCCCGAGCGGCCGATCGGTTGTCTCGAGCAGCATGCCGGCCGGTGGAAAGTGGTGCCTCCGCCCGCCGCGGCTAGCCCTGGTTCTCCCACTCGCTGACCGATTCACGAATCAGCTGGTTGATCTTGGCGTCCGGGACCTGATCCAGCGCGTACGACTGCAGTCCGATCAGCACACGCACGCCGCCCTCGGGGCTAGGCGCGAGCAGGATGCCCTGCGGCAGCTCCGGCACAAGCGCCAGCTTCCGTTCGAGGATGGCGTTGATCTGGTCAAGCATGCTGCCGGCACGCGAGGCAGCCTCTTCCGACCGGCGCTCCTCGGTGGGCTTGGGTTTGGGTGGAGCGGCGAACCAGACCTGCAGCTCGCGGGCGGCCTTCTCCATGCGCAGCCAGTCGCCCGAGGGACGCAGCTCGTCCACCGTGCGATATAGCCGCGGTCCCACCGCGATCAGCAACGCCCCGCTCACCTCATCCCGCAGCAGGCGCCCCACATCGATCGTGCGCGGCGGGGGAGGGGGTGCGGCTGGCGCCGGGGGCTGGGCCGGCAGCGCGGCGGGCTGGGCCTGCGGTGTGGGAGGCAGCGCGGCTGGCAAGGCCTGCGGTGTGGGAGGCGGCGCAGGTGCAATGGCCATCGGCTCGGCCGGCGCGGACGGCGGGGGAACGACGATCTCCGCTTCGGGCTCAGCGCGGTCGGTGCCGGCGGGGCTGTCGCTGCGCCGGTTGAGGATCAGCGCATACGCCAGGATGGCGAGAGCGATCCCGGCGACGATCAACAGTACCCCAAAGACCAGTGTTGTGTTCATGCACCACCTCGTGGCTCGGGCTGACAGTGCGGGCAGAAGTGGGTGCCGCGCTGGGCGAGAACGATCCGTTCAATCGGTGTGCCGCAAACCGGGCACGGCTCCCCGTTTCGCTGGTAGACGCGGAAGTGGTTCTGATACTCGCCACCGCGGTACACCCAATCAATACTCGACCCATTCCGGCGCAAGCCCGCCTGCAGCGTTTCTCGGATGCCGTGGCACAGACGGTGTGCATCCTCCGTGCCAACCCGATGGCTGCGCAGGAGAGGATGCAGCCGGGCAAGGTGCAGCGCCTCATCCGTGTAGATGTTGCCCAGCCCGGCGACGAAGCTCTGGTCCATCAGCAGCGGTTTGAGAGCGCGGCGGTGCGCCGTCAGGCGCCGGTGGAGCGCTTCCGGGGTGAAGGCATCGTCCAGCGGATCGGGGCCCAGGGCGCCGAGGCGAGACGACGGGTCGGTGACCAGGAACAACTTGCCGAACTTGCGCGCATCGCTGAAACGCAGATCCCAGCCGCTCTGCAGGTGGAGCACGGTACGTTCGAACCGCCCGGGGGGACTCTCGGTGGGCGCCATGAGTAGGTCACCGCTCATCTTCAGGTGGATGAGCAGGCAGGCGTTGCTGAGGGGGAGCACCAGGTACTTGCCTCGCCGCAGCACGCCCAGAATGGTCTGATGGCGGATACGGCGGCGGAAGGCGCCCGGCGCTGGCTCGGCGATGTGCCGCGGCCAGCGCAGCGTCACGCTCGAGACGGTTTGTCCGGGAAGGGCCGGTGCGCCCTGGTGTCCAAGGCGCAGATTGCGGGCTATCGTCTCCACTTCAGGGAGCTCCGGCATGGCGCAGGATTATACAGTAGCCTGCCCGCAGCCATTGCCCGAGCGCAATCCTCCTTCGGTCCCGACCTAGCGGCAGTCGACCAGGTCGCGGATCGCTGCCAGCTTGGCTGGCCCAATCCCAGGGACATCCAGCAGCTGCTCGACCGCCTGGAATCGACCGTGTGCCTGGCGATACTCGACAATGGCGTCTGCCAGGCTCGGGCCGATCCCGGGCAGCAGGTCGAGTTCGGCAGGCGAGGCGCTGTTCAAGGGGATGAGCGTCGAAGCGGAGGCGGGGGCCAGCGCGAGCGAGGCCGATTCGGGGCGAGGCTCGGCCGCGGCAGCCGGTACGGCCACTCGTTCACCATCACCTACCGGCGCAGCCAGATTGAGGGCCTCAAGCTGCGCCATGCCCGTGGCGCCGCCGGCGGCCTGGATCGCATCGGCCACGATCGAGTTTGCGGGGAGGCTGATCACTCCGGGATGGACGACTGCCCCGGATACGTGCACTCGCAACGGAGCCGGAGTTGGCGGAGGGTCGAGCAGGATGGGATGGCCGCGCGGCGGGGAAAGCAAGAGGAACAACAGCCCCGCTGCCAGCAGGCCGCTGAACAAACCCCCGAAGAAGGGCGCTGCCTGTCGGAGCATTCTCACCCCCTGACTCCGCCGGCACCAGAGTCAGTCTACAACAAACCCGAACGCCCGCCAACGGGTGACCGGCTAGTGGTGGCACGGGTCCGTTCCCAGGCGCAGGCTGCCTTGGCGAGGGGCGAGGGCAGCGTCTGCGCCTCGTCCGGGGAGCTGGGTTTGGCCAAGGGAGCGGGGGAGGCGGATTGATATCCCCTCCCCCGCTCCCCTGGCTCCTCTCCCTCGACGCCTGGAAGCCGCGGCTAGTGTTTGTCGATTGCCAGTGGCTGGGCCCGCCGCTCGAGTCCCGGATCGTGCCCTCCCCCCTGGGGCCCGCCTGCATGAGCATGCCGTCTGAGCATGCCCTCGGCGGCAGGCCTGTCACTCGCAGGGGGCCAGAGGCTTGTCTCCCGCAAGGGGCCTGGGGGCGGGATTGCATCCCCGCCCCCCAGGCCGCCTGCACCCCCTTCTCTCCGCCTCCGCAAGCGGCGGTGGCAGGAGGCCATTGCTCGGCGATCCGATCCGCCGCACGGGTGGCGGCTCATCGCCCGCGCTCGGTGCCCGCCTCCAAGAGGATGCCGTCTTGGGATGCCGTCGGCGGCAGTCTTGTCTCTCGCAAGGGGCCAGGGGGCGGGATTGCATCCCCGCCCCCCACGTCCCCTGCACCCCTCTTCCCCCCACCTCCGCAAGCGGCGGTTGGTGGGGAGATGCGGTTGTGTGGCTTCGACCCGCCGCGTGAGTGCTGTGTCGATGCCCGCATTTGCGTTTGGAAGGAGCCTGGGCAGCACATCGGATCATACCCGTGGGGTTGCGCGCCGGATCGTCGCGTTGGATGAAGGACCCCATGCCCAGCCGCTTGGGGGGGGCAGACGCGGGCAGGGGTGAGGGGGTCGGCAAGGCTCCTTGGCAAGGCAATCCACCTGCTGCCAGTGCCCGGTGGATCCATGCCGGGCACTGGCACTATAATCGCGGCATGTCCTCCTACTTCACCCGCACAGGCGATGACGGCTACACCGGGATCCTTGGCGAAGGCCGGGTGGCAAAATACGATGCGCGGCCGGAGATGGTCGGCACATTGGATGAGGCGAGCGCGGCGCTGGGGCTGGCCCGTTCGCTGACCGCCGACCCGTGGACGGCGGATCTGATCCTGGCCATGCAGCGGGACCTGTATCATGCCATGGCCGAGGCGGCAGCCGAGCCCGATCAGGCGCATCGCTTCCGGGTGATCGAGGCCGAGCGGGTCGCCTGGTTGGAGCAGCAGGCGCAGACCATCGAGCGCACTCTGCCGCAGGTCGATGGGTTCGTCATCCCTGGCGATTCCCCGGCTGCCGCAGCGCTCGACCTGGCGCGCACGGTCGTGCGTCGCGCCGAGCGACAGGTCGCGCGGATGACGCACGAAGGGAAGCTGTCGAACCCCGAGTTGCTGCGCTACCTAAACCGCTTGTCCTCGCTATGCTTTCTGCTTGAACTGCGCGAGAGCCGCGCCGCAGGCCGCGAGCATCCCACGATGGCCCGCAACGAGTAGCCGATGGCCGGGACGGCGCTGAACATGGCGACAGTCCTGGTCGGCGGCATTCCTGGGCTTGCTCCTCGGCGCCCGGCTTTCGCCACGCCTGCGTGAGACCGTTCTGCTTTCGCTCGGCCTGTTCACTTTCGCCATCGGTGTGCGCATGTTCCTCGAGACCAATAACGCGCTGTACGCGCTGGGCGGGCTGCTGATCGGTGCCGTGCTCGGCGAGTGGTGGCGAATCGAGGATGGCCTCCAGCGGATCGGGGCAGCGCTCCAAGCGCGCTTCGATCGAGCTGGGACCGGCACACCCAGCAGCAGTCGCTTCGTCGAAGGCTTCATGACCGCCAGCCTGCTCTTCTGCGTCGGGCCGATGACGATCTTGGGCTCGGTCCAGGCGGGCATCTCGGGAGACATCCAGCTGCTGGTTGTGAAGTCGGTCCTGGACGGGTTCGCCGCCATCGCCTTGGCCTCCACGCTCGGCGTGGGCGTGCTGTTCTCCGCGCTGACCATCCTGGTCTACCAGGGGGGCATCACGCTGCTGGCGGGCTGGGCAGAAGGCGCGATGAGCCAAGCCATGGTGGCGGAGATGACCGCCGTCGGTGGGATCCTGTTGATGGCGCTTGCCGTCTCGAGCCTGCTGGAGCTCAGGAAGGTGCGGAGCGGCAATCTGCTGCCTGGCCTGTTTGCGGCGCCGCTTCTCGTGTGGGCAGTCAGCCTGTTGGCCGACTGACCGGCTGCCGGCCGAAGCGCTGTCTCCCGGGAAGGACCGCCGGCAGATGCCAGAGCGCAAACTGCGAGATGCCGGGGTATCCCGGCATCTCGCTTGCGTGCGTCGACCGGGGTGCGGTTCGTGCGCCGCACCCTCGGGGCTCTCGAACGCGGCAGTTAGCCGCCAGCCAAAGCCGCCTCGATCTCGGCCTGAAACACATCGAACGGCTGCGCCCCTTTGACTTCCTTCCCGTTGACAAAGAAGGTCGGAGTCGAACTCACGCCCAGCGCGGCGCCTTCGGCGTACTCCTGCCGCACCTGATCCATGCGGCGATTGTCACCGAGGCACTCGTTGAAGGCCGCCACATCCATGCCAATCGCCCCGGCAAATGCCTCCAGTCGGGCTGCGGAGAAGGCGCGCGGCATCGCCTTCCTGTTGATTGGCGAACAGGATGTCGTGGTATTCCCAGAACTTCCCCTGGTCGGCAGCACACCCGCTCGCCTCGGCGGCGTCGACCGATGGTTGGCCAAGGAAGGCGTAGTTCTTGTAGACGAAGTAGACCTTGCCGGTCGAGACGTAGTCCTCGACGATGCGGGGCTCGGTCTCGACTGAGAATTCTAGCGCAGTAGGAGCACTGGAAGTCCGAGAACTCCTCGATCTTGACCGGTGCGTTCGGGTCGCCCATAGCCTGGTCTTGCGCCTGGGGGCGGGGGAACAAGTCCGGGACGACTACCTCAGCGGCGGGCTGCAGATTCGGCACAACCAAGAAGGCGGCGAGCACCAGGCCGATGCCAACGGCGATCAACACGGCAAATATGCGGGACCTTCGGCGCCCCCGGGTGCGTTTCTCGCGAAGCTCGTTGCGGGATGGCATTGAATATGGACCTCCGGAGTAGATATTCGACGCATTGTGCCACAGGCCATCCACCTTGTCTATGGCCGGTCCACGGCGCGAGTCTGCCGCCTGAGGATATCGAGCGGGACCTACAGCTGGATGGTGTGCATCGGATAGCGCACGCCGGTGGGGCGGAACCCGAGGTGCTGGTAGAGCGCCAAGGCAGGCCGATTCGAGGCTTGGGTGTTGACCGTCCAACGCTGGGGTGCCTGTCGGCCCAGAGTTCGCATGGCGTCTTGCGTGAGGGCAGTGCCGAGGCCGCACCGGGCGTGGGCAGCCGCCACGGCCAGGCGCGAAAGATGGGCGCTGTAGGGCGAGCGCGAGGTGATCTGGTAGCCGAGGATGTCATGCTGGTGCTCGACGACACTGGCATAGGCTGCGCTGCGCCAGGCGGCCTGCAGGCCGCGTGGCGACATTCGCCACGGCTCGGGGAACGCCTGGGTGTCCAGGCTGAGCAGAGCCGGCAGGTCCTCCGCGGTCACCGGCCGAATTGCGCCGAGCTGCGGTGAGCTGGGAAGCGGTTGGACGTCCTCCTGTTCGAGGAACACCACTTCATCGGCGAGGGCGAACCCGGCGGCTGCCACCAGGGCGGTCATCCAGGAGGCGGAGAGCAGCACGTCGATCGTGCTTACGCCGACCTTCGGCGCGGCCTGCGCGGCGGCCGGCCACAGATGATCCCAGGCCTGGTGCAGCTCGATGGCGCGGGAGACGGCGAACACCCGGATCCACGCTCTCCGGGGCGCCTCGGGCGGGCAGCCGAGGCATGCCACGAGCCTCCGCCCGCTGGTCAGCTTGAGGAAGGGGGCCTCCTCAACCAGCAGCAGCGGGTCGAACCAATCCAGGTGAAGGTGACGCCAGCGTGCCGCATCGATCATCCGCTCCAGGTCGGGCTTGTCGCTCGAAGACGTGGCAGCTGCCGCCAGTGCGGCTTCGCCGCGCGGGAACAGGGGCATGCGGCCTCCGGCTAGCCCGAGAAGAAGCGGGCGGGGAGGGAGAGCAGGCTGCGCACCCAGCGCCGCAACAGGCCGCCGCGCGGGGCTGCCTCCAGGCTGGCCTGCATCGCTGTCAGGGCCTCGATCGGCTGACCCTGGCGCAACCGGATCTGCGAGAGGCGCTGCAGGATAAGCGACTCCCCCTCGCGGTCGCCCTGCGAGCGGAATAGCTCAAGGGAGCGCTGGTAGGCTGCCTCGGCTTCCGCCGTGCGCCCGCAGCCGTCGAGGGCAGTCCCCAGGTTGCCGTAGGCTTGTGCCGCGCGGCCGAGTTCCTGGTGGCGCTCGAACGCCTCCGCCGTGCCCTGGACGCTCTCGAGCGCCTCCATCGGGCGATCGGCTTGGAGCAGCGTGACGCACAGGTTGTTGGCTGCTTCTGCCGCGGCAAGTTCGTCGCCGCGGTGGGCGTAGGCTGCGGAAGCGGCGCGAAACCCGTCAGCCGCGGCCGACAGCTCCCCCCGGCGATAGGCGCGCATGGCCTGCTGCGCCAGGTCGGGGGCGGACGCCGGATCAGGGGTCACTGGGTGATGTCGATCAGGCCTTCGCCGACAGTCCGCAGCCGGTCGACTGGAACCTTGGACAGGCGCATCGCCAGGTGCAGGTATGGCAGGTTGGAGGGGGTGGCGAGGAACTGCTGCAAGTTGACTGGCAGCTCAGCCACGTACTCATAGGTCCGCATCGCACTGTCCCAGTCCCCGATCGGAGGCTGCTGGTCGACGAAGGCCTCGGCCG
This sequence comes from uncultured Chloroflexia bacterium, assembly GCA_963789825.1. Lineage (GTDB taxonomy): Bacteria > Chloroflexota > Anaerolineae > Anaerolineales > E44-bin32 > PFL42. The sequence continues at coordinate 268,181 of CAWBME010000007.1, read as the reverse complement.
TCAGGCCGAGCCGGCTGGCGACCAACTCCAGCTCGGGAAAGGGAATTGGCTTGCCGCCCCGCTCATAGGCCTTCAAGCGGGGCAGCGTGATGCCGGCATTGTCGGCCAATTCGCGCTGGGTCAGACCGGCCGCCTCGCGGCATTTCGCCAGGGCTGCCGCGATCTGGCGGTGGCGCAGAGAGAGCAGCAGCGACGAGTTCACCTTCGCCTTGCTGCGCTTCGTGAACTTGTCCGGAGAAGAGAAGTAGCGCAGGGAGAAATCGTAGGTGTAGGCCAGCAGCTCGAGCTCGGGAAGGGAAATCGCCTTGCGCCCGAACTCATAGGAGGAGAGTGCGCCGCTTGTGACGCCGATCGCCGCGGCGGCGTCCTTCAGGCTGAGCCCGGCAGCCACCCGGGCCTCGCGCAAGATCGCTCCGACCATCTTGGCGCGCAGCTGGAAACTCTGCTTGGACATGCTGATGCTCCTCCTGGCCGATGGCTGCGTTGATTATAGTGCAATCGCTGGGCGCCGCCCGAGGCCGACGTCAGCTCTTGATGCCCGGGACCCCCTCGCGCAAGGCTCTCTCGAGGATCGCTCCGGCGATATCCTCCAGCATGATGGTGGGGGTATCGTCCGGAAATCGCAGGTGATAAGGGGCGTGGCGCGAGTTCGCCAGGCTGAGGTTGCGCCCGACGTGCGGCCAACCCATGTCGACCGGGCGGCCCACGACGTCCTCCAGCGGCTGGCCGGTCAGGTCCTCCGTGCCCGTTGGCCGATTGCTGAGCAGGAACAATCGGCGCGGGTTGAGGTGCTGCTCCGCCAGATAGTCCAGTAGGGCGCGGGTGCTGGCGGCCACTACGGCCTCCGGGCTCAGCACGACGACAATCACGCTCGACTGAGAGAGCACGTACAGCGACAGGCGCGAAAGCGTTCTCCCCAGGTCGATGATGCTCACGTTGTAGGCTGTGCGCAGCGACTGCAGCAATGGCGCAATTCGGTCCGGGCGCAGATCGGGCGCCTTGCCCGGGGATTGGGTTCCCGGCAGGAGGTTGAAGCCCCAGCCGGGCAGAGCGGGCATCTGTTTGCGCAACAGATCGGGCGTCAGGGTGGATGGTTCGAAGTGTGTGGCGTCGACGACGTCGATCTCCGGCGAGGCTCCGGTGATGGAGGCCAGCGTGCCCATGGGGAGCATCAGGTCAACCACCGCCACCTGGCCTGACGGCTGGCGTCGGGCGATGGCGCTCCCGAGATTGAGGCACAGCGACGAAGTCCCCATCCCGCCCTTGGCGCTGATGAAGCTGATCACTACGCCGGCGCGGGTGGTGACGTCCAGCGGCCCGGTGCCGGACACCGGACGCTCGCGCTGCAGGTAGCGAAAGAGCACATCCATCGAATCGGCTTGTTTGAGAATGTAGTAATCCAGCCCGGCCTCGAGCCCGGCGACGGCATCCTCGGGCTGAGTGCGGCTGGTGAGGCTGATGATCGTCTTGCGATCGGTGCGCGGGTCGCGCCGCATCCGGCGGACGATCTCCAGCGCGTCGACATCGGGCAGGTCCAGCTCGAGCAGGATGATGTCGGGCTGATCCCGCCAGGCCTTGATCAGGCCTTCCTTGCCGGTCGAGGCGAGGCTCACCTGGTAGCCGGCGCGCTTGAGCAGCTTCTCCAGGTAGCCGGCGGAGCCCGGATCAGGCTCGATGACCAGGATGTCGCGCGCGGCAGCCGGGGTGTCGGTCATCTCAGGCGACGCCGGGGGCGGCCTCGGCGCTGGGCATCAGGTAGCCGATCCCCTGCCGGGTGACGATGTGGATCGGGCTCTTGGGGTCGGGCTCGATCTTCTGCCGCAGCCGGCTGAGGCACACCCACAGGATCTCCTTGTCATCCTTGTACTCTGGCCCCCACACGGTTGAGAGCAGCTCGTCGGCGGTGAGCACGCGGCCCATCGAGGCGGCCAGCGTCTGCAGCAGCCGGTACTCGGTGGCCGTCAGCTGGGCCTCGGATTCGCCGCTGAACACTTGCGCCCGGGCGAGGTCGATGGTCAGCTCCCTGTGGCGGAAGATCGGCTCGTGGAAGTCATCGACCGCCTGCCGCTCTGCCCGTCGCAGCACGGCCCGCACGCGAGCCAGCAGCTCCTGGGCCGAGAAGGGCTTGACGATGTAGTCGTCGGCGCCGGCATCCAGCCCGCGCACCCGGTCGCGCTCTTCGCCTTTGGCGGTGACCAGGATGATCGGGACGTTGGAAAACTCTCGGATGCGGGTGGTGGCTGTGAATCCGTCCATGATCGGCATCATCACGTCCAGCAAGATCAGGTCCGGCTGGTCGGCAGCCACCGCTTCCACCGCTTCTTGCCCGTTACTGGCGGTGCGCACCTGGTAGCCTTCGGTCTGCAGGTTGATCTCGACGAGCCTGACGTAGCGCGGCTCGTCATCCACGATCAGGATGGTCTTCTTGATGCTCATGCCATCCCTCCGGTATCCACTGGCTGGGCCGTGACGATCGGCAGCTCGAGGTAGAAGGTGGTCCCGGACCCGCTGAGCGAGTCCACCCCGATCACGCCCCCATGGGCTTCCACGATCTTCCGGCAGATGTACAGGCCGAGGCCCGTGCCGCGGGCAACCCCGGCGTGGCCTGGCACACGAAAGAAGCGCTCAAACAAATGCGGCAGGTGCTCTGCCGGAATGCCCGGCCCTTGGTCTTCCACCTCCAGGCGCAGCTGCCGGTCGATCTGCCGGGCGCGCAGGTTGACCGGAGCGCCGTGGGCGTACTTGTCGGCGTTGTTGAGCAGGTTGTCCAGCACCTGTGAGATGCGGGTGGCATCCAGCATCACTACCGGCAGGTCTTCCTCGACCTCCAGGCTGAGCGGCATCTCCGGATGAAGCGATTGGTTGCGCGAAGCGGCATCGCGCACCAAGGTGGGCAGGCGCACCGGCTCGACCGTCATTCCCAGCGAGCCACTCTCCAGTCGCGACGAGTCGAGCAGGTTGTCGATCAGCTCGCGCAGCCGATCGGCTTCTTCATCGATGATGCGCAGGAATTCGACTTGGGAGGGACGCTCCCAGACGATGTCGTCGCGCAGCAACGTGGTCACATAGCCCTTGATGAACCCCAGCGGAGTGCGCAGCTCGTGCGAGACCGTGGACACGAATTCGTCCTGCATGCGCGCCAGCTCGCGCTGCGCCTCGAGGGTCGCGATACGGCTGGCCATGCGCCGGTTCTCGAGCAGCTGGCCGACGTGCCAGGCGACGAACTCCGCCAGGCGGATGTGCTCCGGTGGGAAGGGCGGCCCGCCGAATCGGCCGAACACCAATCCACCGACGCAGCGCCCGCCGACCATCATCGGCAGGCCCAGGTAGTCGCGGCGCCGGTCACGCGTGGTCACCGCCGGGCCGGCGTCCTCTTGCCGCAGCACCGTCTGCCCGCTGCGAAAGGCCTCCTGCGCCGCCGGCTCGCCCCAGGCCAGATCGGCCTCCAGCGAACGGCCCCGCCCCAGGGCTCGCGCGTAGGCCGGCTCGAGCCTGCCGGACTCCTCGGCCTGCAGATAGAGCGCGACCACGTCGAAGATGAAGATCGTACGCGCCAGGCGGAACACTGCGTCCAGCCCGGCCTCGGTGTCGTAGGTTTCGGCGACGATGCGGGCAATCGCGTAGACCGCGTTCAGCTCGGTGCCGTGCGTCAGGGGTCCAGGGGGTAGCAGCGGGCCGGTCATTGAGCGCTTCCCGCACTTGGGAGGGAGAAGCGGAAGAGCGTGCCCTCCCCCTCACTGCTTTCCACTTGAAGTTGAGCGCCATGGGCGGCGAGGATCATCTTGACCAGGGCCAAGCCCAGGCCCGTTCCGCCGAAGCGGCGGGTGGGTGAGCCGTCCAGCTGGTGGAAGGGTTCGAAGATCTCTTCCAGCCGCTCCTGGGGGATGCCGATCCCGGTGTCGCGCACGCTGAAGGTCACCAGGTCACGGGATCCGCTGGCGGCCAGTTCCACACTGCCGCCGGCCGGCGTGAACTTGATGCCGTTGTCCAGCAGCTGGTACAGCACCCAGCCAACTTTCTCCCGGTCGGCGTGGACCGCCGGCACCTGCGGGGCAACCGCCAGCACCAGTGCCACTCCCGCCTTCTCGGCCTTGGCTCGCGAACGGTCCACCACCTGGTCGGCCAATTCAGCCGGGCCGACCGTCTGCAGATCAATGGTCATCCCTTCGCGCGAGGCGGTGGAGTACTCGATCAGATCCTCGATCAGCCGTTCCAGCCGCTCGGTGGCGCGAAACATCACCGTTACCGCCTTGCGCTGGTCTTCGTTCAGCGCGCCCAGCTGCTCGTCCTGGATCAACTCGACGTACCCCTTGATGTGTGCCAGCGGGGTGCGCAGCTCGTGGCTGACGTTCGAGATCAGGTTGGCCTTGATCTGGTTCAGTTCGGTCAGCCGCTCCAATGCCCGGCGCAGCTCGGCCGTGCGTTCGCTTACCCTGCGTTCGAGCGTGCGATTGGCCTCTTGCAGCGCGGCATGCAGCTCGATGATCTGACGGGTGATGGCGCGGTCCAGCGTTTCGCGATCGACCAGGGCCATCTCGATCAGCGTCTGGCCGAGCAGGCGCTGCTGGCCGCTGGCGGCGATCTGCTTCTGGCGGGCCAACGCTTGCGCCAACTGAGCCTCGGTAAGCACGCCTTGCTCGATGAGGTACTCCCCAATGCGGGGAACCATCGACTCCGGCGTGCGGCGCATCGGCGCCGTGTCGGGGAAGCCCTCGATGTATGCCCGCTCTGCCAGCAAGGCCAGCAGGAACAGGTCAACACCGCAGTGCGGGCAGGTCCGTGAGTTGGGGGGGAGACGGGTACCGCACTGGGGGCAGGACGCCCCAAGTCTGCCCGTCTGGGTCGCAGGCGGCATGGTCATCGGGGGATAGCAGGCCCTTCCATCCGCTCGGTACTATAGCCGAACGGGCGTGGGCGGGCAAGTGCGGCAAGATGATAGGCGGCTGTAAGGTCAGCCGGCGAGCGAGGCGGGGATAATGGGGGCGAGGTAGCGGAGAGGTCTATGGCCATATCAGTGCTGCTCATTGACGACGATCCGGATCTGTCGATCATGCTCCGCACCCTGCTGCGCGGGCAGGACTTCCAGATCCGGGCGGTGTTCTCCGGTGAGGAAGGCGCGCACGCGGTCAAGCTCGACGAGCCGGATGTGGTCATTCTGGATCTGCTGATGCCCGAGATGGACGGCTGGCAGGTGTGCGAGGAGATCCGCTCGTTCTCGGACGTGCCGATCCTGATCCTTTCGGCACTGGGTGCGCCGGGCAGCGTGGCCCGGGCGTTGGACGCCGGCGCAGACGACTACCTGATCAAGCCGGTCCACGCCAGCTTGCTGGCCTCCCGGTTGCGAACCCTGGTGCGGCGCCGCTCGCTGGCGCTGGTGGGAGCCGACGTCGCTGCCTGAACCCCCCTTGTTTGGATCGCTGGCTGGCAACCGCGTTTATCCATCTCAGCGGCGCACCCCACGGTGTGCCGCTGAGATTCTCCCTGGCGGGCATGCAGGCGGGGACGCCGGGCGCCTTCCTCCGTCGGCGAGGCGGATCAGGAAGCCTCCCAGCGTGCCGCTGACCCTCCCTTGGGGACAAGTCGCCTGGCGCCCCCAGGGGTTTGGCGCATGGCCCATCGAAGCCCTGCCCGGAGCTGCTTGCAAGGCGCGCAGCGCACCGCACCGCTTGCGGGGGGGCCGGGGTCCGCCGCGCGGGTGGACGCCCTATGCGCCCAGATCCGAGATATGCCCCTCAGCGCCTGCATTGCGCAGCGCAGCTGGGAGTTGCTCGGCTGGGAAGCCTTGGGTGGGCGCGCCCGCGCTCGGCGACCAGGCCGGCACCGAGAGTTGGCCTGGCCGCGCTGTGTTTCTTTCTGGCCAGCGGCTCTGACCGAACGCTGCGCCTCGCACGCCTGGCGCTGGTGGGCACCCAGCCAGGCAGGCCGCCCTCCGCGCAGGGAGACACCTACAAGTCGCTGACCCGGTGAGTCCAGCGCAAAGGTAGGGCAACCGCCTACGGCGCCTCCGGGCAGCGAAGGTCCGGGGCGGTCGGTGCAACGGGGTGGCTACAGCGGCGCCTGCGTGGCTCCCCCGTCGAAGAACAGCGCATGGCCGTGGATGAAGGCGGCGGCCGGGGATGCCAGCCAGGCAACCGTGTCGCCGAACTCCTCAGCCGTCCCCATGCGTCGCAACGGGATCCCGGCGGTGATGCGATCGATCTCCGCCTGAGGCGTGCCTCCGCTGCGCGTCGCCCGATCCTGCATCAGCTGATCGACCCGTTCGGTGTGCGTCCAGGCCGGGTTCAGGCTGTTGACGCGGATACCCTGCGGACCGAGCTCGTTCGCCAGGCTCTTGGCCAATCCAATGACCGCCATGCGCAGCGCGTTCGACAGGATCAGATTCTCGAGCGGTTGCTTGACCGTGTAGGACTGGCAGAAGACGATGCTCCCGCTTCCAGTCTGCACCATGGAAGGCACGACGGCGTAGCACAGCCGGACGGCGCTCATCACGGTTCCTTGGAAGGCGGTTTCCCAGTCAGCCGCGGAGAAGGCAAGGAATGGCCCGGGGGGCGGACCTCCGGCGTTGGCCACCAGGATATCGATCTTGCCGAGCCCTTCGGCTGCCTGTTCGACAAACTGCTCAACCTGCGGGCCAGACCCAAGGTCGACCTGGTAGGCGAGGACCTGGGATCCGGTCGTCTGCTGGATCTCGGCAGCGGCGGCATGAATGCGCTCGCTTCTCGAGCAGATGGCCAGGCGCACGCCCTCCCGCGCCAGAGAAGCCGCAGCCGCCCGGCCAAGGCCACGCGAAGCTGCGGTGACAATCGCCGTCTTTCCCGTCAATGCTAGGTCCATCCCGCCTCCGTTGCGTGCCCTACAGGGCGCGGTAGTCGAAGTCCACCAGCGTCAGGTCGGGGCGCTGGCGCTCGATCCAGCCAGGAATGCTCGCCAACCAGCGCTCCACGTGGTGGCCATCGTTGCTTACCGCAACGACCGCCACGATCGCGTCCTCGTGCCGGTCCATCAGGTCGACCTCCGCCGCCGACACGCTGAACTCGCGCTGCAGCGCCGCGATCAGCGGCCTGAGCCGACTGCGTTTCTCTTTGAGCGAGTGGCAGCCGGGCAAGCGGAGTTCGAGCACAAGGGCTCCAACATGCATGTCGGGAGTGTAGCCCGCCCCAGGCACGCCCGCAAGCTACAGCGCTGTTCCGGCGGCGCCGACCGGATGACGGCCGTCCTCAAGGCGCACCTGCCCGTCCGAAATCCGGCCCGTCAGATGCCGGAGGCAGAAGGGTCATTCGCTGGGTGGAGTGACCGCGGGGATGAAGGCGCATGCCGGACTTGGATGTTCCCGGCGGCAGCGGTCAGACGCGGTGGGTCCAGCCGTCGCTGGCGTAGGTGTCAGCCGCGAGCACGTCGCGCCGCGCTTGTTCGGCGGCGCTCAACGTCCCTGCTTGCAGTTCGATCCCGAGGGCCTGCGACATGCCCTGGCTGAGCGCCTGCGCGGCATCGTCCCAGGTGACTGTGTGCCCGAGCAGATCGGACAGGGTTGCGGCCCGCGTGCGCAGCGTCTCCCTCGCTTCCTGGCGGGCATCTTCGCTTTCGAAGGCCAACCCGAGGCAGATGCGGCTGATGTCTCCAGCGAGGGGGATGGTGCCGTGCTGCAGCACGGTCTGACGGCGGCGCACCTGCGCGCTGCCGGCCACCTTGCGCCCCTGCCAGGTGATCTCGTAGGCGCTCGGCGCTTCGAAGCAGACCGGCTTCTCGCGCTCGGCCTGGGAGAGCGGGATGCCGGGCTGCACTTCCACGTGCAGGCCGAGCCGTTCCAGCCCGGCGACGATCCCCTGGCTGAGGCGATGATAGCTCTCCAGCACGCCGCCGGCGACGAGCGGGTCGCTTTCGGGAAGGACGATCGAGTAGGTGAGCTCGTCCGTGTGCAGGATGGCGCGCCCGCCGGTCGGCCTGCGCACGATGTCCCAACCGAGCGATCGCGCCCGGGCGCGGTCGATCTGCGCCGCCGGCTGAGCGAAGCCGAGGGAAAGGCACGGCGGGTCCCAGGCGTACAGCCGCAGCGTCGGTGGCGCGGCGCCCGCCGCCACGGCCTCCTGGATCGCCTGGTCGGTTGCCATGTTCGTCGGGCCAGAATCGACGCCGGAGAGAATGTACCGCCAGGCGGAGAATGGGGTCGCCATTGCGGCCGATTATACCGGCGCGGTCTGGGTCGCCGGACCTGCGTGGTAAACTCGCGGCATGGCCTCCGTTCGTGGGCTCATCGACCGCTGGTCTGCCATCGGTCGACTTTCATTCTCAGGGTCCGGACGACGTGCGCGGCAGGCGGCGCTGTTGGCGGCGCTCGCCATCGCCGCATGTCAGCCGGCCAGCACCCCCGGGCTCACGCCTCAGCGCGGTGCCCACTCGTCAGCCATCGGCCACACCGGGGGTCGCGCCGAATGAGGCGCCACGTGACCCGTTGCGAGGAAGGGTGGTGGTGTGGATGGACTGGCCGCCGGCCGAGACGTCCTGGCTGGCTGATCTGCTCGCCCAATTCGGCGAGCGGCACCCGGGGGTGGAGACCTCCTTGCGCTACATCCCGACCGCGGAGTTCCACGCGACGGTGCGCACGCAGGCGCTCGAGCCGGACGGCCCGACAATTCTCCTGGCCCCCTCTTCCTGGGCAACAGAGCTGTTCGACGCGGGACTAACGCAGGCAGTGACCGAGCGCATCTCCCCGAACCTGCGGGGCGCCCTCTTGCCGATCGCCTGGACGCAGGTTGAGGATGGCGACCGGGTGCTCGGGGTCCCGATCGAACTGCAGGGCATGCTGCTGTACCGCAACCCGGCCATCCTGCCCGATGGGGCGCCCAGCGTCGAGATGATGCGCCAGCGCGCGGACGAGTTGCCCGGCAAGGCCGGCCTGGTGCTCGACCTGGAAATGCGCTCCTCGATGCCGTTCATGTCCGCCTGCGGTGGAACCCTGATGCTGGTGGACTCGAGCCTCCAGGTCGACGAGGCCGTCGGTGTCTGCTGGCTAAGGCTGCTGCAGCGCATGGCCAGGATTGGAAGGATCGGCTCGGATCCGCAGGCCGATCTGAAGGCCTTCCTGGGCGGGGAGGCTGGCTGGTTGGTGGAATCGGCGGAGCACCTGCCGCGCATCGAGCGCTCCCTGGGGCAGCCGGCCTCCTTAGACGACTGGCCGCTGTATGGCGAGACCGGGAAGCCGCTTTCCGGCTACACCTGGACGCTGAATGCCTACCTGCGTTCAGGGTTGAGCGTCGAAGACGCTGAGGCGTCCTGGGCGTTCGTCCAGCTGATGCTCTCACCCGAAGCCCAACTCGAGCGAAGCGCCATCCAGGGCGCGATGCATCTCCCCGTCTTGGCCGAGGCCGGAGAGGTATCCGGCATAGCCGCCCGGGCGCGTGCGATCCTGGCGGCGAACACACCCTTCCCGCTGGCCCGCGGCCTGGAGGCGTTCGTCGCGCCGTTGGAGCGCGCTTCGAGGCTGGTGGCGCACCAGTCGGGTGAACCGGAATCGGCATGGCGGCGGGCAGTGGAAACCCTGCGCCTGCAGCCGTCGCCTCCCGCTCCCTAGTCCGTGGCTGCTCCCAAGGCAAGAGTCGTCGAGCGCGCCCCTTTCGGCCCGCTGGGCGGGACCGGCGCTGCCATTCGCCCTGGCGCTTGCCGTCGTCCGCTATCCTGTCCGGCAAAGGGGCGGGATGTATAATCCGCGCAGCCGGCCGGGTGTTAGCAGGATTGCGGTTGCGGGAATGCAAGTCATTCTGACTCACGAGCAGGCCGATTTCGATGCGGTTGCGGCACTATACGCTGCCAGCCGGCTGCAGCCCGGCGCGCTGGCCGTTCTTCCGCGGCGCGTCAACCGCAACGTGCGAGCCTTTCTCACGCTATACGGGGATCAATTGCCCTTCGTCGAAGCGGACGATCTGCCGCGCCAGCCCGTCGAGTCCGCGCTCCTGGTCGATACCCAGGCGCTGCCCTCGCTGCGCGGCATGGGGCGTGCCACCAAAGTCCAGATCATCGACCATCACCCGCTTGACCCGGCCGTCGATCAGGACTGGCCGCGATCGATCGAAGCCGTGGGGGCCACGACGACGCTGCTGGTGGAAAGCCTGCAGGACGGCGACGGCAGTCTGGAACTGGTGGGAGCGACCCTGCTGCTGCTGGGCATCTACGAGGACACCGGCTCGCTGTCCTATGCTGGGACGACCCCGCGCGACGTGCGCGCCTCGGCCTGGTTGCTAGAGGGCGGCGCCAGCCTGCAGCTGGCCGACGATTTTCTCAACCATCCGCTTTCGACGGAGCAGCGCCGCCTCTACGAGCGCCTGCTGGCCGACGCGCGCACCTCGTCTGTGCACGGCCTGACCATGGTCGTTGCCTGCGCCAACGCCGAGGGGCTGGTCGACGAGATCTCGACGCTCGCCCACAAGCTGCGCGACGTGTTCGATCCGGCGGGCTTGTTCGTGATCGTCGCTTTGAATGGAAGCGTGCAACTGGTGGCGCGCTCGACGACCGACCTGCTCGACGTTGGGCGCGTGGCGGCGCACTTCGGCGGCGGCGGGCATGGCCGTGCCGCGGCGGCCATCATCCGCGGCAAGACCAGCGAGCAAGTCTGTGAGGAGCTGTGGTCGATCCTGCCAGGGTTGGTGCAGCCGGCCCTGACGGTGGGCGAGATCATGTCGCGCGATCCGCAGCTGCTCGACCCGGAGGTCACCGTCGGCCAGGCGGCTGAACGCATGCGGCGCTTCGGGCACGAAGGCTATCCGGTTGTGGAAGACGGCAGGGTCATCGGCCTGCTCACTCGCCGGGCGGTGGACCGCGCCGCGGCGCACGACATGTCGGCCCGCCCCGTGCGCGAGGTGATGGAGGCCGGGGAGCTTGTGGTAGTCCCCCAGGACTCGATCCAGCACTTGCAGCGATTGATGATCGAGCACAACTGGGGTCAGGTTCCTGTGGCCGACAGCGACAGCGGCGAGATCATCGGCATCGTGACCCGCACCGACCTGCTCAGGACGCTGGCGGCTGAGCCGGGTGAGCCGCAAGCCGCGCAGCGGGTCCGCCGCCTGGAGCAGGCCCTGCCCGCAGCGCGCCTGCAATTGCTGCAGCTGGTTGCGGAGCAGGCCGAGGCCCAAGGCGCGGCGCTCTACATCGTCGGCGGATTCGTGCGCGACCTGCTGCTCGGTCTCGAGCCCGTCGACTTCGACCTGGTCGTCGAAGGCGATGCCATTGGCCTGGCCCGCGCCCTGGCGGCGCGCTACGGGGGCAAGGTCAGCAGCCATGCTCGCTTCGGCACCGCCAAGTGGTCCATCGACCCTGAGGATCGCCGCCTGCGCCAGGCCGTGTCCCCGGCCGGCGCCAGTGCGGTCGATCTCCCCGCCGGGCTGGATCTGGTGGCGGCGCGCACGGAGTTCTACACGCATCCCACCGCGCTGCCCTCCGTGCAGCGCGGCTCGATCAAGCTCGACCTGCATCGGCGTGACTTCACCATCAACACGCTCGCCCTGCGTCTCGACGACCCATTCCGCGGGCAGCTGCTCGACCCGTGGGGCGGGGGGCGGGACTTGCAGGCCAGGCTCATCCGCGTGCTGCATTCGATCAGCTTCGTCGATGATCCGACGCGTATCTTGCGCGCCGTACGCCTCGAGCAGCGGCTGGGCTTCGGTATTGAAGCCCGCACGATGGAGCTGCTGCAGCAAGCGCTCGCGCTGCTGGCGCGGGTGAGCGGGGAACGCCTGCGGGCAGAACTGCTGAGTGTGTTCCCCGAATCGACGGCGGCCAACGCCATGGCCCGCATGGGTGAACTCGGCGTGCTTGAGGCCATCGATCCCTCGCTCGGATGGGATGACTGGCTGACAGACAGGCTCGCCGACGCCTGCGCCTTCTCGCCACCGACCGCCTGGGAGCTTGAGCGGCTCCCTGACCTCGAAACCCTGGTCTACGGGCTCTGGCTGTTCCGCCAGGAGGACGACTCGGTGCAACGCGTGGTCCTCCGGCTGCATCTCCCGGCCGGGATCGCCGACGTTGCCCGGCAGGCAAACCAACTGGGACGGGTGGGGCTCGGCTGGGAGGGGGACGAGCCCCCGAGCCAGCTGGTCGAAGACCTGGAGGCCGTCCCCGAAGCCGCGCTGGTGGTTGCCTGGTTGGCGATGCCGGCCACGGCGCTCGCGCGCGCCGTCGATCACTACCTCCGCCAGTGGCGGCGTGTACGCCCGCAAACCGACGGCGCCAGGCTGCGCGCGCTCGGTTTGCGTCCAGGACCGGCCTACCGGCGGATCCTCAGCCAGTTGCGAGCCGCCAGGCTGGATGGCGCCGCCGCCGCGTCGGAAGACGAGGAACGGATCTTGCAGCGGCTGCTGGCGGAGGAGGCGGGCCTTGCAGGCTGAATCCGCCAGTCTCGCCACAGTGACGATCCGGATAGGATGCGAGGCCGATCTGCCGGCTCTGGAGTGGGACGGCGAGTACCGGCATTTTCGCCAGGTCTACCGCCGGGCGATGGACGAGGCGCGGCGCGGTCAGCGGGCGCTGCTGGTGGCGGAGGTCGAGGGGTTGGTCGTCGGGCAGCTATTCGTTCAATTCCGGGGTACGGACAAATCGGGTGAGAGAGGCGGGCGCTACGGCTACCTGCATGCCTTCCGCGTTCGGCCGCCCTATCGCAACCGGGGGATCGGCACGCGCCTGGTGACGGAGGCCGAGACTATCCTGCGCCAGCGCGGCTGCGGCAAGGCGCTGCTTGCCGTTGCACTCGCCAACCAGCCTGCGCTTGCCTTGTACCAGCGGTTGGGCTACACGGTGACTGGCCGCGACCGTGGCGAGTGGGCGTATCTCGACCATCAGGGGCGGGTGTGCCATGTGCACGAGCCCTCGTATGTGCTCGAGAAGCCGCTGACGCCCGCCACCCGGCTGCAATGAAGTCGATCCATCTCGGCGTGTGGATCCTGCTGGGCGCGGGGATGGCCGCTTGCACACCAGGGCCGGCTGCGGTGGCGGAACGCGTGATTGCCCCGTGGACGGCCGAGCTCGGGCCGGCCGGGTCTGGAACGCCGTCGGGACAGGCTGCGCCGACCGCAACCTCCACCTTGCCGCCGCTCGCCGGCATCAGCCCCACGCACATCCCGGGCCAGCCGTATCCCACGCCTACGCCGGATGCGATCCGCACGCCGCCTCCCATCCGCACCGAAACCGAGCAGTACGTTGTCCAGCCGGGCGACAACCTCAGCCTGATCGCCTCGAGCTTCGGCGTCAGCCCGGCGCTGATCGCCCAATGGAATGGGCTGGTTTCCGTGGACTGGCTGCCCGTGTGGTCTTCGCTGGTAATCCCCCCGCCCAGCCTTCGACCGACAGGCCCTTCGTTCAAGATCCTCCCCGATTCGGGACTGGTATACGGGCCACCAGCGGTGTACTCGAACGTTGAGTCCGATCTCGCGCCGCATTCTGGCTACCTCTCCTTCTACCGTGAGGAAGTCGACGGCCAGCTGCTTGGCGGCCACCAAATCGTCCAGCGCGTCGCCGAGCAGTATTCGGTGGCGCCGCGTGTGCTGCTGGCACTGCTGGAACACCAGTCCGGTTGGCTGACCAATCGCTCGCCTTCGGAGGCGGAGCGAACGTATCCGCTCGGGTACGTGAATACCGCCAACACCGGGCTGTATTCGCAACTGTCCTGGGCGGCGAACCTGGTGAACTTCGGCTACTACCGCTGGCGCGCCGGATGGGCCGGTCCCTTCCCGTTGCCCGACGGCAGTTCGGTCCCCGCCGGGCCGGGGATCAACGCCGCAACAGTCGCCATCCAGGGTTTCTTCGCCGCCTTGCTGCCGTATCCAGAGTGGGAGCAGGCCGTTCAGCCGGGAGGCTTCGATCAGACCTATGCGAGCTTGTTCGGCGATCCTTTCGGCATAGAGCTCGATCCGTTAGTTCCACCGGACCTGCAGCAACCCGAACTGCAGCTGCCGTTCGAACCTCGCAAGATCTGGTCCTTCACGGGTGGCCCGCACAGCGCGTGGGGCAGTGGCTCGGGTTGGGCGGCGGTGGATTTCGCACCGCCGGGGAATGCGCTTGGATGCGTGCTTTCCGACGAATGGGTCACGGCTTCCGCTGATGGGCTGGTGTTGCGCTCGCGAGAGGGGGAGGTGCTGCTCGATCTGGACGGCGACGGCTACGAGCAGACCGGGTGGGTCCTGCTCTACATGCACATCGAGTCGCGCGATCGAGTGTCGGTGGGCAGCCTGCTGAAGGCCGGGGATCGGATCGGACACCCCTCGTGCGAAGGTGGCGTGTCCGATGGAACGCACGTGCACCTGGCGCGCAAGTACAATGGCGAGTGGCTTCCTGCTGACGGCGATCTGCCCTTCGATCTCGATGGCTGGATCTCCTCCGGAACCGGGCGCGAGTACGATGGCACGTTGGAGCGGGGAGAGGTCAGTTTGGAAGCCTGCTCGTGCCGCAATGAAGAGAATCAGGTCGGACGCTGAGCATGGCGGTACACTCGTCCCCTCTCCGGACTCGATCATGGCTGGCCGTGGCGTTGGCGCTGCTGCTGGCGGGCTTGGCATGCGCACGCGCCGATGTCCCCGTCGGCGGGGGAATTGGATCCGGCGGGCCGCCCCCCGAGTCGACCGCAGCCTCGCCGCCAACGCTGCCCGCGGCCACGAGTCCCCCGACCACGCCTGTCGCCACTTCCACGTCGACGCCTGAGCCGACGGAACCTGTCGCCTCGCCAACCTTCCCGGCGACCCCGACCATCGGGGTGTTGCCCGAGTCCGAGCAGATCTTGTACCTTGCCCAGCCGGGTGACACTCTGCGTGCGGTGGCGGCGCGGTTCGGTGTCGTGCCCGAGGACATCACGCTGCAAGGCGCCGCTCCAGCCGGTCTTGACCGTCTGATCGATCCGGGTGTCCAGCTGATCCTGCCGCGACGTCTGGCCTCGACCGGTCCGTCGGAGCGCTTGCTGCCGGACAGCGAATTGATCTTCTCGCTCAACGCGGCTGAGTTCGACGTCGAGGGCTACTGCGCCACAGCTGGCGGATACCTGTGCCGCCATCAGGAGACCGTCGGCAGTCGGTCTATCCGCGGGCCGGAGATCGTCGCCCAGGTGGCGCGCGACAATGCGGTCAACCCGCGTCTGCTCCTGGCGCTGCTGGAACACGAATCCGGCTGGGTGCGGGACGCCGCGCGGCCGGCGGGCGATGCGCTCGAGTACCCGCTCGGACACGTCAGCCCGGACGCCCGCGGCCTGTTCCGTCAGCTGACCTGGGCGGCCAACGAATTGGGGAACGGCTACTACGGATGGCGCGCAGGAACGCTGACGGACCTGACCTTTGTCGAGGGTAGCCGGCTGCGGCTGGATCCCTCCCTGAACGCCGGAACCGTGGCACTGCAGCGCTACTTCTCCCTCGGACTGGATCCCGCCTCCTGGACGCGGGAGGTTGGCGGCGAAGGGTTCGCCCGGACGTACGCCGCCCTGTTCGGGGATCCGTTTGAGAACGAGTTCCTGATCTACGAGCCCGGCGTCGCGCAGCCGGCAGTCATCCTTCCCTTCCTGCCCGGACGCACCTGGGCCTACACCGGGGGACCTCACGGCGCGTGGGAGCGTGAGAGCGCCTGGGCGGCGATCGACTTCGCTCCGCCATCGCTCCAGCCAGGCTGTGTCGACTCGACCGAGTGGATTGTCGCCGCCGCGCCGGGTCTTGTCGTGCGCAGCGGGAACGGCGTAGTGGTGCTGGACCTGGACGGCGATGGGCGGGAGCAGACGGGCTGGACGCTGCTCTACCTGCATGTCGCCAACACCGGGCGGGTGCAGGTGGGCGACTTCCTCGAGGAGGGTGACCTGCTCGGTCATCCGTCTTGCGAAGGCGGCGTCGCCACGGGAACACACCTGCATCTGGCCCGCAAGTACAACGGCGAGTGGGTGCTGGCCGACGGCCCGCTTCCCCTCACGCTCAGTGGTTGGAGGGTGCAGGCCGGCAGCAAGCCGTACCAGGGGACCCTGGTCAAGGACGACCAGCTCGTCACCGCATCCACCTCCGCCAGCCAGGGATCCCACATCAGCCGATGAGCCTCCGGGGATTGCTTCTACGCTTGACGGCTGCCGCCGTGCTGGTCGCGTTGGCTGGAGCTTGCGCCGCGCCGCAGCCCGTTCTCCCGCCGATCCCGCCGACGCCCCCCGATGAGATTGCCAGCGGAGCCACTCCGCTTCCAACGCGCGGGCCGTTTCCGCCCGGGGAAGTGCTGCCATATGTCGCCCAGAGTGGAGACACGTTGCCGGCCGTGGCGGCTCACTTCAACACCACCGTCGCCGAGGTCCTCGACGCCAATCCCGGCCTGGCTTCGACCACGACCTTGCCCGCTGGGTTGCCGATGCAGGTGCCGGCTTATTACCTGCCGCTGACCACTACGCCCTTCCACAGCCTTCCAGACAGCGAAGTGGTCAATGGCCCGACGGCGATTGGCTTCGACGCGCGGGCTGAGATTCAGAAACGCCCAGGATTTCTGAGCACCATCTCGGACTACGCCTTCCGACGTGAGCGCCCGGCGTGGGAGGTGATCGATGTCGTCGCCCGCAATTACTCCATCCATCCCCGGCTGCTGCTGACGCTGCTCGAGCATCAGAACTCAGGCGCTCAGCCAGCCGTTCCCGGATGAGATGGATCTGACCTACCCGTTGGGCTACGAGAATCCGCGCTACCGTGGCCTCTACCGCCAGCTGATTTGGGCGGCCGAACGGCTGAATGACGGATTCTACGGTTGGCGCACCGGCGGATTGCGGGAGTTCGAGCTCGCTGACGGGTTGCTCGCCCGCCCGGACTCGTACCAGAACGCCGGGTCCGTTGCCGTCCAGAATCTCTTTGCGGCGATGTCGGGTACGGTGGACTTTGAGGAGGCGGTTGGCCCGCAGGGCCTGGCTGCCACCTACCAATCCCTCTGGGGAGCTGCACCGTCCGAGGTTGCCCTCGACCTGATTCCGGGCAACCTACAACAGCCTGCGCTGGCGCTTCCCTTCCTGCCCAACCGGATCTGGGATTTCACCGGCGGGCCGCATTCCACCTGGGGCAACAGCCTGCCGCTGGGAGCGCTGGATTTTGCCCCTCCGGCCATGGAAGGAGGCTGCGCCTGGTCCGGCGAGTGGGTCGCCGCGCCGGCCCCTGGCGTGATCACGCGCAGCGAGGAAGCCATGGTCGAGCTGGATCTCGACGGCGACGGCGACCCGCGCACGGGTTGGGTGCTGCTCTTCTTTCACATCGCCGAGCAGGATCGAATTGCAGTGGGAACTGAGGTGCAAGCCGGCGACCGGCTGGGGCATCCGTCATGTGAGGGCGGCCAGGCCACCGGCACCCACTTCCACCTCGGCCGCCGCTTCAATGGCGAGTGGCTTCCGGCCGGCGGCGCGCTGCCCTTCGTGCTCGATGGCTGGGTGGCTGCCGATGGCAGTGAGCCCTACCTCGGGACACTAACCCGCGGCTCCAAGACGGTTGAGGCGTGCACCTGCACCACCGCCAGCAATCGCATCTTGTATGTCCTGCCGGATGGGGCCACCCCGGCGCCGCCGTCAACGGCTCCTTGATCGTCCTGCCCGGGACCTAACCCGCGAGCGACCGGCGCCGGCTGGCGCTCGCTTTCGCTATCAGCATTCGGTCGGGCGCCTTCCGGTTCTCTGACTCATGGACTAGGGGTCACTGCAGGCTCGATCGATCCCCGTCCACCCGCCAGCAGGACGTCGCAGGGCTCGATCCCGCGATGGTAGGCGGCCTCGCGCTGGCGGCAGGACTTTCTCCGGAGTAGTGAGCTAGCGTTTCCCCTTCGCTGCCGGCTTGCGTGCGGCGCGCTTGGCGCGTGCCGGCTTGGGTTTGCCGCCGCGGTCGGCTACGGGCTTGCTCTTCCCCGCTGCCTTGGGTCGAGACGCGCTCGTCTTGGCCTTGCGGGCGGCTGATCTCTGCTTGGGCGACTTCGGCGTCCTGGCGCTGGTGGGCCGCGCCGTCTTCTTCTCTGGGGCCGGCGCGGCCTTCTCGCCCGCTGCGGCGCGCGCCTGAGGCACGGTCAGCGAGAGCACCCGATCGTTCTCCCGGACCTCGATCAGCTGCTTGCCGCGGCCGGCGCGTGCGGCGCGGCGCATCGCTGAAGGCGATCGAGCGGTCTGGGGACTTCTGCAGGTGAATCACCGCCCGGTCGTCGGCGGTGCCGATCCCGCCTGCAGCCAGGGCATCCTTGCTTTCGAGCTTCCATGCGCGCACCCCCTTGCCATTGCGCCGCTGCAGGGGGAACTGCCCGACGTCCACCCGCTTGACCTGGCCGCGCTCCGTGACCAGCAGCACATCGCTCTTGCCGGGCACTGCATCGATCCCGGCCACTGCGTCGCCTGCCTCGAGCCGGATGCCGAGCACGCCGCCGGCGCCCAGCCCGGTCGGCCGTATCTCCTCCTCGGAGAAGCGGATGCCGGCTCCCGACCGGCTCAGCAGCAGCAGGTTGTCCTGGCCGCCGGTCAAGCGGGCCCAGCCCAGTTCATCCTTGGCTCCCAAGTTGATGGCGGTGAAGGTACGGGCGGAGTGGCCGGGCAGCGCCTCGAGGGCGGTCTTTTTCAGCATGCCAGCACGCGTGGCGAGCAGCAGGCAGGTCTGGGTGGAGGAAGCTCGGTCGGCGGGGAGCACGACACCCGAGACGATGTCGGCCCCAGGGCCGAAGGGGGTCGCCCCGGCCACGGCGTTGCCATCCTTCGGATCGTCGCACTCAGGCAGGGTATGCACGGCGAGGGCGCAGCCCTGCCCGCGTCGGTCGAACAGATACAAGGTGTCGCGGGCGGTGGCGCCCAGCAGCAGCGCTGGCGTGCTCCTCCCGGCCAGGCGTGGCTGCCGGGCCGTTGGCGTGCGGGAGATCAGCCCGTCGGTTGTCACCACCACCCAGGTGTCTTTGGCCGGGGCGAGGTCGTCGGCGGTCAACGGCTGACGGCCCCGGCGCCCGCGTTTGGTCTGGTAGATCTGGGTCAATCGGCGGTCACTGAATCGGCTCTTGAGGTCGTTCAGTTCGTCGAGAATCGCCGCGCGCTGCCTCTTGTCCGAGGCGAGCAGCGCTTCCAACTCGCGGATCCGCGCCAGCGTGGCACGGTGGTCCTCCTCGATCTTCTTTCGCTCGAGAGCGGATATACGCTTGAGCGGCAGGTCGAGGATCGCCCGCGCCTGGGTATCGCTGAACTTGAAGCGCTTGATCAGGCGCTGGCGAGCCTGCTCGGCATCGGGAGCGGCACGGATCAGCTTGATCACCTCGTCGAGATGCTCCAGCGCCACCCGGTAGCCCTGCAGGATATGGGCATGCTGGCGCGCTTGCGCCAGCTCGAAGGCGCTGCGGCGGCGGATGACCTCCAGGCGGTGCTCGAGGTAGACGCGCAGCGCCTGCTTCAGGCTGAGCAGCCTCGGCTCGCCCTCGACCAGCGCCAGCATGTTCACGCCGAACGTGGTCTGCATCGGAGTCCGCCGATAGAGCTCCGCCAGCACTTTCTCGGGTTGGGCGGTCTTGGCCAGCTCGAGCACGATGCGCAGGCCCTGCCGGTCCGACTCATCGCGCAGATCGGAGAGCCCCTCCAGGTCCCCGCTGCGGGCGAGCTCGGCGATGCGTTCGATCAGGCTGGACTTGTTGGTCAGATACGGCAGCTCGGTAACGATGATCCGGGCTCGCCCGCGCCCCATGTCCTCGACGTGCGCCTTGGCCTGCACGACGATCCGGCCCGCGGCCGGTGGCGTAGGCGGCTGTCAGGCCCTCGCCGTCGCCCTGCTGATGGACGATGATGCCGCCGGTCGGAAAGTCCGGCCCCTGGATGAACTGCATCAGGTCCTCGACGGTGACCCTCTCCAGGCGCGACCAGTTCTCGAGCATGAAGGCGAGCGCATTGCACACCTCGGTCATGTTGTGCGGCGGGATGGAGGTCGCCATCCCCACGGCGATGCCGGTGGAGCCGTTGACCAGCAGGTTGGGGACGGAGGTCGGTAGCACCACGGGTTCGAACAGGGTGCCGTCGAAGTTGTCGCTGAAGTCGACGGTCTCCTTGTCGATGGCCAGCAACATATCCATCGCCAGCGGCGCCAGACGAGCCTCGGTGTAGCGCATGGCTGCCGGCGGGTCACCGTCGACCGAGCCGAAGTTCCCCTGGCCGTCGATCAGCGGGTAGCGCATCGAGAATTCCTGCGCCATGCGCGCCATGGCCTCATACACCGCCATGTCGCCGTGTGGGTGGTACTTGCCCAGCACTTCACCGACGATCCGGGCGGACTTCTTATGCTCCAGCGTGGGGCGGATGCCCATGGCGTGCATGGCGTACAGGATGCGCCGATGGACTGGCTTGAGGCCATCGCGCGCGTCGGGAAGCGCCCGCGCCACGATCACGCTCATGGCGTAGTCGAGATACGACTGCTGCATCTCGGCGTCGATGTCGATCTGCCGGACCAAACCCACTTCCATGGATCACCTCAGGTGGCTCGTGCTGGAAGGGACATCATACGGGGAGGCGGCGCAGGCGTCAATCGCCGCTGGCCAAATGGGTTGCCTTGAGAATCGTCCGTGGGCGGTCGAGGCGCACACGCATGCCTGCCCAGCCTAAGCTGCGCCCCGCTCGACGCGGGGCGCAGCCTGCAGACTGGGTTGCCTGAGAGTTCAGACGGTGAGTGGGGCGCAGGGTGAATTGGCCCGGCGCGCCGTCGGCTCCGACGGGTTCAAGGACAGGCGTAGGTGTTGTCCAGGCCGTCGGTTGTGATGTCCTTCGTCTGACCTTCCTTGAGGCTGACAGTGCGCGCCTCGGCGTCGGCGACGCTTTGATCGAGGGCGGTGTAGGTTCCGGGATTCAGCTGCATCTGATTGTCCGGCGCGTCGGTCTGGGGCTTGAGGACGAAGCCGCCGGGATCGACTTCCATCGGATGGAAGGTGCAGTTGCGCAGGTAGGCGGGCTTAGGCGGATCAACGCTGAGCACCGGCAGCGATTGCACGGTGGCGGCGGTTGGTGCGAGGCTGACGAAGCGCGAATCGACCGACACCCAACCCAAGGCGCCGGGCTTGTCCGGGATGGCGACATAGACCCAGGATGCCGGGTCATTGCGCCCACTCGCCGGGGAGGTCTGTCCATTGAGCAGGAAGCCGACAACGTCGTACGCCGGGCCCGGGCCGCGGCGGATGTTGAGGTTCCCCCTGTCGCGCTCAGGACGATCTCCTCCCCGGCTGGGGTTTCGGTGACTGCGGACGTGGGGGAGGACTGCTCCAATGGTGCTAGGGTGACCGTTGCCGCCTCCGATTCTGTCGGCAGCGTGGCCGTTGTCGGAGAGGCCGCAGGCGCTGTGGCCGTTGGGGCTTGGGTGGCCGCGCCGGTGAGGCTGCAGGCCAGCCCGGTGGCCACCAACCCAGCCAGTGCTAGGCTGAGGCGGTGCGGGTGAAGTCGACGATTCATGAGCCTCCTTGCTCGGAGAATCTGGGGTAACTGGATCCGAAGAGTATAAGTATACTAAATTAGTCCGGATTAGGCGTTGCTTCTGCTCCCCTCGCCTGTCACTGTCCGGCAGTCCGTGGGATCGGGTGGAGGAGAGGCTTGGAGCGATTGACTTCGCCTGGTTGCAGGCGCCAGCGTGGCAGGTTGTCGAATTGGAACGTCTTCCGCCGAGACCCTTGCAGCGCTCCGGCTGGGGGGATGCGGATGCGTGGGCTTGGCACTTGCTTTCCGGGTGGGGCGGCTCAGAGCACAAGAAGGGCGCCGCATGCGGCGAGCAGACCGTGGTCTACCGGCCAGGCGCTCAGGCAACGGATTTCGGCGCTTCGTCGCGTGACCGTAGGCTGGCCGCAAGCAACGGGTGGGGGCTGACACCGGCCTGATCGAGTGTGCCGTGTTCTCGCCGCGGAAGGGAGGCCTCGGAGCAGGGCATGGGTTTGGGAGCCTGCCTGCGGCTTCTCGCACCGGCAGAGTCGATTGGCGCTGGCGGGGGTGCCCCTTGCGGGTCCCGGAAGCATGTGTTAGAATGACTCAGTCCGTATCCGATGGAAGTTGTGCGAAAAGTGGGCTGCCCCCACTTTTCTTGCTGTAAGGCAGGATGACGCAAAGATGAAGAGTGAGTTTTCCCTGGCATTCAACGAGATCACCGAACGCTTCGGCCTCTCCCGGGACACCGTGATGGCGGCCCTGGAAGCGGCGATGGTCTCGGCCTACCGGCGGGCGGTGAACGCCTCAAGCCAGCAGGCGGTTGAGGCCAAGATCGATGCTGAAACCGGCGAGGTGCATGTGTTCGCCGAGAAAGAGGTCGTCGAGTCGGTCGAGAGCCTGATGACCGAGGTCGACCTGCAAGCTGCACGTGCCGTGAATCCGGAGGCGCAGCTGAACGACATGGTGATGGTGGACTCGACGCCGGAGGACTTCGGGCGCGTGGCTGCCCAGACGGCCAAGCAGGTCATCCTGCAGCGGCTGCGCGAGGCCGAGCGCGACGCGCAATACGATGAATTCATCGATCGCGAGGGCGAGCTGGTGCACGGCACCGTTCACTCGATCACGGCCCAGGCGGTCACCGTCGGGCTGGGGCGCGCCGAGGCCATCCTGCCGCGCAATCAGCAAATCCCGGGTGAGGCGTTCCGCGTGCGCGACCGGGTACGGGTGTACGTGCTCGAAGTGCGCAAGTCCTCGCGCGGGCCGGTGATCGTCGTCTCGCGCACGCATCCCAACATGCTGCGACGGCTGCTCGAGATGGAAGTCCCCGAGATCAGCCAGGGACTGGTCGAGATCAAGGCCATCGCGCGTGAGGCGGGCAAGCGCGCCAAGGTTGCAGTCAGCGCCCTGCGCGATGGGATCGATCCGGTCGGGGCCTGTGTTGGGCTGCGAGGTGTGCGCATCCAGTCGATCGTGCGCGACCTGAACGACGAACGCATCGACGTCATCCCCTGGGACTTCGAACTCGGCGCTGTTCATCGCCAAGGCGCTAAGCCCGGCAAGGGTCTCCGGGGTCTACCTGGACGAGGATCCGGAGAAGGGGCGCACGGCGCTGGTGGTCGTGCCTGAGGACCAACTCAGCCTGGCAATCGGCCGTGCGGGTGTGAATGCACGCCTGGCGGCGCGCCTCACCGGCTGGCGCATCGACATCAAGAGCCTGGTCGAAGCTGCGGCCGAGTCGCGAGCGCTGATCGATCGTGAACCCGCGCTGCTGCTGGCCTCCGAGCGGCTGGCCGAGTTGCTGCCGCAGGTCGAGGCGATTCTGGCCAAGAAGGACGAGAACCGGCCGGTTACTCCGGAGGAATACCAGGTGCTGACGGCCTTCGTCGAGCGCCTGCAGCGCCATCTCGAGAGCCAGCGCGGCGCCCGCCGCATGGCCTACCTGGAACGGCTGGCCGCAGTGCGCGAGGGCATCCCGCCCAGCGCCTACGAGACCGCCCTCGATCAAGTTGGCTTGTCGGAGCGGGTCCTCGGCTTGCTCAGCGAAGCCGGCTACGAGAACGCTGGCGCGCTCATCCAACAGCTGGGCATGGACTCAGATCGCATCCTGGCGATCGACGGCTTCGGCCCGAAGGCGATGGAGGAGCTTCAGATCGCCCTCTCCAGCTACGCCTTCCCGGTGCCTGAGCCGGAAGTTGAGCCTGTGCCCGCCGAGATCGAGGCCGAAGCGGCAGCCGAGGTTAGTGCCGAAGCGGAGGCTGAAGCTCCGCTGCTGGTGGCGGAAGGCGGCGAGGGGGAGGCCCCCGTCGCCATCGAAGGGGTGTTGGAGGCGGTTCCCGAGCCCACCAGTTTGGAACAGGCATTTGAGGCCGTCAGCCGCGAGATCAGCCAGGCGGCGCTGGCGGGTGCAGCCGAAGACGAAGACGAGGAGCCGGATGCGGCCAAGGCTGCCGCCGGCAAGAAGAAGAAGCGCAAGAAGGGCAGCGCCATGGAGTTCGACCCGGCCACGGGCAGCATGGTCGTTCGCAAGCGGCGCAAGCCCGGCCGCACTGGCTGGGGTGACGACTTCCTCTAGATCGGTACCGATGGAGTCGGTCTGCGCTGTGGAAGAGGCAGATGACGCCTGAAGCGAAAGGAGGGCGCCGGCATGTCCCGCAACGAACTTGCGTGGGCTGCCGTCAAGTCCTGGCGAAGCGAGCAATGACGCGTGTGGTGCGGACGGCGGAGGGTGTGCGCATCGACCCGACCGGAAAGGCCAACGGCCGAGGCGCCTATCTTCACGACCTGGCATCGTGCTGGCGGGCGGGGCTGCAGGGCAGTCTCGAACATGCGCTGCGGGTTCGCCTCACCCCGACCGAGCGGCTGACGCTCGAAGAGCACATGCACCGCCTGCCCGATGAACCGCTGCACGACCTGACATGAAGTCACCAGACCCGCCCCGGCGCGAGTGATCTCCCCCGGCTGATCCTTCAGCCCTCCGGCCTGCTCGCTCTGCGCACCCGGTGTGTCTGTACCGGAGGTAAGGCATGAGCGAGAACGGCCAGAAGACCCTGGAGATCCCAGCTCAGATCACGGTCCGCGAGCTGGCGGACGCGCTCCACATCAGCCCGATCGACGTCATCAAGAAACTGATGGCCAACGGGGTGATGGCCAACATCAACCAGCAAATTGACTACGACACGGCGGCGATCCTGGCCGAGGAGTTCGGATTCGAAGCCCGACCCGTGGTTGCCGTCGAGGAGCAGGGCCCGGCCGAGACCGGCGAGCTTCCGGCCTGGCGCGGCATCATCGAGGGTGAGCCGGTCGAACTGCTCAAGCCGCGGCCGCCGGTGGTCACCATCCTGGGACACGTCGACCATGGCAAGACGACACTGCTCGACGCCATCCGCTCGACGAATGTGGCCGAGGGTGAGGCCGGTGGGATCACGCAGCACATCGCCGCCTATCAGGTCAGGCATAAGGACCGCCTGATCACCTTCCTCGACACCCCCGGCCACGCCGCCTTCACCGCCATGCGCGCCCGCGGCGCCCAGGGTGCCGACATCGCCATCCTGGTGGTGGCTGCCGACGACGGCGTAATGCCGCAGACGCGTGAAGCGCTCAGCCACGCGCGCGCGGCACGCGTGCCGATCGTCGTGGCGCTCAACAAGATCGACCGGCCCAACGCCAATCCTGACCGAGTGCGCCAGGAGCTGGCCGATGTCGGACTGCTGGGGCATGAATGGGATGGCGACACCATGATTGTTCCGGTCTCGGCCAAGAAGGGCCAGGGGATCGACGACCTGCTGGAAGCGATTGTGCTCACCAGCAATTCGACCAAGATCCTGGCAAACCCGGACGGCAAGGTGATCGGCACGGTGATTGAAGCCGAGTTGGACCGCGCCAAAGGCGTGATCGCTACCCTGCTGGTCCAGAACGGCACGCTGCGCGCCGGTGACATCGTGATCGCCGGTCGCACCCACGGCAAGGTGCGCGCCATGTTCGACTTCCTGGGACAACCGATCCAGGCTGCCGGGCCATCGACGCCGGCGGCGGTGCTCGGGTTGGGCGAGGTCCCCGCAGCCGGTGAGCTGTTCAGCGTCGCCGCCTCCGAGCGAGAGGCGCGCGCCGTGGTTAGCCAGCGCGCCCAGGACGCCCAGCAAAGCGAGGTCAAGGCGCCCAGCATGACGCTGGAGCAGGTCTTCGCCGCCTACAAGGCGGGCCAGACCGAGGAGCTGCCGCTGGTGCTCAAGGCGGACGTCCAGGGTTCGCTCGAGCCGATCATGTCCTCCTTGAAAGACCTATCGGCCGGTGAGATCAAGGTCAATATCCTGCATGCAGCCACGGGCAACATCGGCGAGTCGGACGTGATGCTGGCGGCAGCCTCGGAGGCCGTGGTGATCGGCTTCAACGTCGAGTCGGACCAGTCCGCACGCCGCCTGGCCGAGAAGGAAGGCGTTGACATCCGGCTGTATGACATCATCTACCGGCTGACTGAGGACATCGAGAAGGCGCTCAAGGGGATGCTCGCCCCGGAGAAACGCCAGGTGGTCCTGGGCCGGGCGGACGTGCGGGCGGTGTTCCGCATTCCCAAGGTCGGCCACATCGGCGGCTGCATGGTCGTGGATGGCGAGGCGCGGCGCAATGCGCGGGTGCGTGTCTACCGCGGCGGGGCGCTGGTGTATGAAGGCCAGGTGAGCTCGCTCAAGCACGAGAAGGACGATGTGCGCGAGATGCGCGCGGGTTACGAATGCGGCGTCGGCGTCAAGGGCTACGACCAGCTCGCAGTCGGGGACGCGCTGGAGTTCTTTGTCGAGGAAGAGGTTCCTCAGGACTGATGCCCTCCTCGAACTCGCGCCCGCCGCGTGGGAGAACGCATCCGCCAGGAGCTGGCGGAGCTGCTGGCGCGCCAGGTGTCTGACCCGCGGCTGCAGGGCGTGACAGTGACCGCAGTGGAAGTCGACCGCGAGTTCGCCTACGCCACGGCCTTTGTCAATGCACTGGGTGACGAGGCGCGCCAGGAGGACATCCTCGAAAGCCTGGCCTCGGCGCGTGGGTTCCTGCGCTCGTCGTTGGCGCAGCGGATACCTTTGCGCACCTTCCCTCGGCTGCGCTTCCGCTGGGACGAGTCGTTCGACCAGGCCTCGGCGATCGAGGCGCTGCTGCGGCAGGTGCGAGAGGAAGACGAGCGTGGGTCTGGCGAAGCAGGACATTGACGCCGCGCGGCGGATGATCGCCGAGGCGCGGTGGGTCGGGGTGATCTCGCATGAGCGGCCGGATGGGGATGCCGTTGGGTCGCTGCTAGGCCTGAGCCTCGCCCTGGCGCAGGCCGGCAAGCAGGTGGCCCCCGTGCTGGTGGATGGACTGCCGGCGCGCTACCGCTTTCTGCCGGGGTCGGCCGAGATCCTGCGCCAATTCCCGAGCGGGGTGGATCTGCTGGTCACGGTGGACTGCTCTGACTTCGATCGCCTGGGCCTGCCGGCCGACCGATTGCCCCGATTGCCGGACATCAACTTCGATCACCACCCGACCAACACCCAGTTCGCCCGAGTCAACCTGGTCGATGAGCAGGCCTCGGCCACGGCCGGCCTGCTGGTCACGCTGCTGCCCCAACTCGGCCTGCTGGTCGACTCGCCCGTCGCCAGCAACCTGCTGGTCGGCATTGTCACCGACACCATCGGCTTCCGCGTCCCCGGCGTGAGCTCCGAGCTGCTGCGCCAGTCAGCCGACCTGATGGACCTGGGCGCACCGTTGGCCGAGATCTACGACCAGACGCTGAACCGCCACTCGCTCACTGCGGCGCGCTACTGGGGGCTGGGGCTGGCGCGGCTGCAGCGCGACGGTCGCCTGTTGTGGGCGACCCTCACCGAGGAAGACCGCGCCCAGGCCGGCTATCCCGGCAACGATGACGCCGATCTGATCAATTTGCTGATGACCATCGATGGCGCCGATATCACGCTGGTCTTCGTCGAGCAGCCGGAAGGCAAGGTCAAGGTGAGTTGGCGCGCCCGCGCTGGACTGGATGTCTCCCGCATCGCCGCCGGCTTCGGCGGAGGGGGCCACGAGCTGGCTGCCGGGGCCATGTTGAGCGGTGCGACGCCGGAGGTGGTCGAGCGTGTGCTGCAGGCAACGCGCCCCGCCCTCGGCGGGCGTGAAAAAGGCATAGGTTGAGCGACTTTGGCCTGCTGATCGTAGACAAACCGGTCGGCCCGACCTCGCATCAGATTGTCCACGTTGTGCGCAAGGGGACGGGGATCCGCAAAGTGGGCCACGCCGGTACACTCGACCCCCGGGCATCCGGCGTGCTCGTCCTCTGTATGGGCGCGGCCACCCGGTTAAGTGAGTATCTGTCGGCGAGCGACAAGGGGTACCAGGCGGTCGTGCGCTTCGGCGAGGCGACGAGCACCTACGACTCCGACGGCGAGGTCATCGCAGCGGGCGGTGCGATTCCCTCGCGGCCGGCCATCGAGCAGGCGCTGGAGGGGTTTCGCGGCCGAATTGAGCAGACCCCGCCGCCTTTCAGCGCGATCAAGATCCAGGGCCGGAGGGCCTACGAACTGGCCCGGCGCGGGCCAACCTCCGGTGCTCGCCGCGCGGCCGATCGAGATCCGCCGGCTCGATCTAGTCGACTACACGCCTCCTGACCTTTCGTTGGAGGTTGAGTGTTCGGCAGGCACGTACATCCGGACGCTGGCGCATGATCTGGGGCAGAAGCTGGGAAGCGGAGCGCACTTGGGCGCTCTGCGCCGCACTTCGTCCGGCCACTTCCGCCTGGAGGAGGCCGTCTCGTTGGGCGAGCTTGAAGCGACCTTCGGCGAGCGGCCCACGGAAGATGCCGGCCTCCCGCCTGCCTGGCAGCGATACCTCCGGCCGGCGAGCGAGGCGCTGCGCGGCATGCCGATCGTCCGGCTCGGGCCGGATGAGGTCGCTCGGTTGCGCAACGGCAGCCGCCTGCCCAGCGCCACACCCTGTGCCGGGATGGCCCAGGCGCTGGACGGGGAGGGCGAATTGATTGCGATCCTACAGGCCGCTCCGGACGGGAGTAGCTGGCATCCGCATAAGGTCTTTGTCCCGTAGATGACCCTGCTGACGACGTTCCAGGAGTATGCGGCGCTCCGCCTGGCTCCCAGCCATGTCACCATGGGCTCCTTCGACGGGGTGCATCTGGGGCACGCCCGGTTGATCGAGGCGATGGTCGCCTCGGCCCGCGCCGAGGCCGCGCCGGCAGTCGTGGTCACGTTCTTCCCGCACCCGTCGGTCGTGCTGCGCGGTCGCCAGCCGGCGCTGTACATCACGACCGTGGAGGAGAAGGCGCAGCTTCTCCACCTCCAGGGCGCCGATCACGTGATCTCCCTGCGCTTCGACCAGGCGCTGGCTGCGGTCACAGCCTCGGACTTCCTGCAGCGCATGCTGACTGAGCTGCGCATGCGCCGGCTGTTCATCGGCGAGGACTTCGCCCTCGGACACGGCCGGGAGGGAACCCGCCACTTCCTTGAGCAGCACAGCCTTGAGGGTGGCTTCCAGGTGGAGGTCATCCCTCCGCTGCAGATCGATGGCGAAGTGGTGAGTTCGACCCGCGTACGGGAATCGTTGCGTTCGGGGGACGTTGCCCGCGTTCGGCGCTACCTCGGGCGGCCGCTCATCATCCCTGGCAGAGTGATGCGCGGCGCCGGCCGAGGGCGGCGGTTGGGCATCCCGACCGCCAACCTGGAGATCTGGGACGAGCGCGCCTATCCGGGAGGCGGCGTGTATGCCTGCTGGGCTGAGGTGGCGGGGAAGCGCTGGCCATCGGTGACCAACATCGGCTTCCGCCCGACGTTCGAAGAAGATACGCCGAGGCCGATCATCGAAGCCCACCTGCTGGATTTCGACCATGATCTGTACGACCAGGAAATGCGCCTGGTGTTCATCGAGCGCCTGCGGGATGAGCGTCGCTTCAACGGCCCGGAGGCGCTGCTGGAGCAGATCGCGCGTGACATCGGCCGGGCGCGGGCGATGCTGGCCTCCGAGGTGGGCGACCATGGGTGAGCGTCGCCGCAGGGTCTACCTGCTCGATCCCAAACTGCATAGCCCCGAGACGATCGCGGTCGCCTTCGCCAAGACCTCGCGTTCACCGCTAAGCTTCAAGGAGATCGCCGACGAACTGACCGACGCTGCCACGGCAGCATTCCACGAGAAGTGGGTCGTTGGATACGGGCATGCTTCGGTGGCCGAGCATGCGGTGCTGCATGTTGCCTTCGAAAACGTCTCCCGGCTGGCGGTCGAGGCGATCGAACACAGCCGGCTCGCCTCCTACACCGAGAAGTCCACCCGCTACCAGGTTTGGCAGGCGGACAGCTTCCATCTGCCGCAGGAAGCGCGCGGCACACCGCACGAGGCGACGCTGAGGCGTGTCTGCACGATGCTGATGCGGGCGTATGCCGAATCGCTCGAGGCCGTCCGGCCGGTGGTGCAGAGGCTGCACCCGCGCAGTCCGGGCGAAAGCGACGAGCGCTGGGATGGACGGATCCGTTCGCGCTATGTCGACGTCTGCCGCTTCCTGTTGCCGGCCGCGGTGTTCGCCAATGTGGGAATGACGGCCAATGCCCGCGTGCTGGAGATTGCCCTGCGCCGGATGCTGGCCCACCCGTTGGAGGAGGTTCGCGCCCTGGCCGTCGAGCTCAAGCAGGTGTGTCAAGCCGAGGTGCCGACACTGCTCAAGTACGCCGACCCGGGGGAAACGAAGCCCGTCGTCCTCTCGCCGGATGTCGCCATCCCCGCCAGCCTGGTCGCCGCCGAGGGGGCGCGACTGATTGCCTGCGATCCTGGGGGGGAAGCGCGGATCCTGGCAGCGGTCGCCTATGCCGCGGGACACGCAGACCATGCCAGCTGTGTTGCGCAAGTGACTTCGCTCGAGCCCGCGGCGCGGCGGGCGCTGGCCGAGTCGCTGCTCGGCGCGCGCGGCGCACACGAGGCCGCCCCGCGGGCGCTCGAACTGGCCGGCCTGACGGTCGAGGCCACGACGGATCAGGGTTCATACTTCGAGCTCAAGCGCCATCGCATGATGACCCAAGTGGCGCAGCCGCTCACCACCCGGCTCGGGTTCGCCGTGCCCAGGCTGTTCGATGAGGCGGGGTTCGGGGATCGCTACCGAGAGGCGATGGCGGACGCCAGCCAGGCGTACGAATTGCTGGCTGCCTGGAATCCCTCCGTGGCGGCGTACATTGTGCCGAATGCCTTCTACCGGCGCGTGCTTCTGAACATGAATCTGCGCGAGGCATTTCACTTCTGTGAGCTGCGTTCCGGTGAGAACGCCCACTTCTCTATCCGCTGCCTCGCCCTCGACCTGGCCGAGCAGATCCGCGTGGCCTATCCGCTGCTCGGCGGCTACCTGCGTACGCCGGAAATCACGGCGCTCGACCTGCGTCAGCGCGTGTTTGCACCCGCCTGATCCGCCTCTCCGTCCAATCCCCTTGCTGCGCTTTGGTGCAGCCGGTCTGAGCCGCCCCGCCGCCTTCCGCAGTACTTCTCCGGCCGTCGTTCTTCCAACCTTCTAGGGCGATGGGGTCAGCACCCAGATCGCCCGTTGAGAACCGGACGTGCTCTCGAGCGCGATGGCCCGGCAGCGAGGGCTCGACCTACGAAGTCCCGTGCCCCTCGCGGGAAGCACCTCGGCGGAAGCGAGGCAGTACCTCCCAACTCGTCGGCACGCCGCGGGTGAGGCGGGCTCCAATGGGTGCCCGGCCCGCCGGGTCAGCTTCCCTGGCCTGCGGCCTTGGCAGACAGCGAGTCGTTGGGCAGCCTGAAGACCGTCGTGGATATCGGGGGTCAGTGGAGGTCACTCGCGTAGCGGAATCACAACCTGCTGATTGTTCTATCGGGGGTGGCTCACGCTAGGCAAGAGGCTCCGATGAAGAAGGAGGTGAAGGAGAAGGAGAAGCACGAACCTCACCGTGATCGTCGGCACTGACCGTCTGTAGGCACAAGATCATCTGCGCTACGCGCGGCAGATTCCCGCTCGGCTTCGGTTGGGAGATGGGTGTCATGAGTCGGGCAGAAGTGAGATGTGTCGTTTCACCTGACGGTCTCCCTGGGCCAAGAAACCCCTTTGCAGATCGCGTCCATGTCCGTGCATGCACAGGAGCCATCGAGATGGCTGGTCACATCAGTTCCGGGCTCACCAATTGGAAGTAGTTTCCGTCGGGATCAGCCAGGGTCGCTAGCCATCCGCCCCCCATCTCATAGGGCTCCTTGATGACGGACCCGCCAAGGGATTTGATTCTCTCGAACTCCGACTTGACATGCGGGGTCTCGAAGTTGAAGATCACGCGTCCAGCGTCTCTTGCGCTGCCTCCCATGGCAGAATGCTCCAGTACGGAAATGAACGCGCTTCCGGCACGCCATCCCCAGAAACCGCTGTCCTCAACGACCATATCCGCGGGCTTCTCGAGAACCTTCTCATAGAAGGCAGCCAGCACTTTCGGTTGTTTCGTTCCGATCATGATGGAAGTCAGAGTCAACATACTGAGCGCATCCCTTCTGTATGCAATTCGGTGACCCCCCTGAGCTAGCGGGCCGAAGCCAATTATAGCCTAATCGGACTAGCAATGTGGGTATTCAATCCCGATGCCGGGTCAAGCGAGGGATGCCGATTTTGCCGACTCTCCGCGACAGGGGGATTGGCACGACGCGCTGCCCAGCAGGAGAATCGCGTTGGGTGCCTGACACCGAGGGTCGCAGCTGGGAGCCTGGTTGCTGCCGATGCCCGCGTATTCGTCTCCGAGTCCAAGGCGCCTCGAGCCGCTCGGTGAGCAGAGGCTGTCCAAGCGCGGGCTGTGGTGGATTGGCGGAGCTCCACCCGTCATGTCCTCGCCATGTTGGGGCCATAGATTGCCAGGGTCTGGGTCCTGCCCGTCTGCCCCATGCAAGGGGAGGGAAGAAGATTTCATGGGGGCGTCGCCGGCCGACTCCTCGGCTTGGCGCCCAGAGAGGGCAAGCCCGAGGTGGCCAGGGGGCCGGCTTCAGCCCGCGCCGGCGGCGACCGCCAGCACGACTCCAGCGGCCAGCAGGTACTGCGCCAGGTGGTAGCTGATCATGACGAGCAGGCGTGAGCCGGGGAAGCGGTTGACAAAGCGCTCCCATGCGTTCAGCGCGTCCGAGGCAAAGAACAGCGCGCCGCCGAGCGCGGTCAGCGCTGCGGCTGTCGCCGGCCAGCTGGGCCGCAGCGAGGTACACAGCGTCGACCAGAGTGTCGCCGCAAGCACCACACCATAGACCGCGACTGGCGGCCACAACTTGAGCCGCCCGGCGGCTTGCAGCCCTCGGCGCACACGCAGCAGGATCGGAAGAGCCACGGCCGTCACTAGCACAGCCAGCGCCGCGCTCGGAAGAGTGAGGACCAAGCCTTCCAGGTTGAATGCCAACACATAGAGCACGTGCGCCGCGAGGAAGGCGAGCAGCCCTGGAATGAAGCGATTGGCGGGCAGCATCAACAGCACGTCGCCGAGCAGGGAGAACAGCAGGCCTGCCAGGAACAGCCAGCCCAACGCCGACGGCAGGATCTGGCCGTAGACCACCAGGCCAAGGATCAGGATAACCATGACCGTGGGCTTGGCCAGATACTCCAGCTTACGGTTGGAACGCGCAACGGCGATCCAATCGATCAGTGCCACGCCCAGCCCCAAGATGAAGGTTGCTTGCATCTCTGTCGCTCCTACGGTCTTTGCTCGCCCGTTCGCAGGCGGCGGCGGGCATACAGGCTTGCCCCGATCCAGGCGATGGCGCAGAAGGCAAACCACTGAATCGCGTAGCTCAGGTGCGATCCTTCCGACAGGTCGATGGCGACATCTGGCTTCGGAAGCGGGGAGCCCGAGGGAGGCTCGGCGGCCGCCAGGTACAGCGGCAGCAGGGGATACGGCGTCTGTGCCTGGAGGCCGGGAATGGAGAGCACGCGCCAGACGAGCAGAGGGGGCTGGCCAGGGCTCGGCAGGCGATCGGCCATGAAGCCCCAGCGCGGCTCGATCTGGGTTGGCAGCAGCACGCCGCGAATTTCAACGGTGCCAGAGGAGGGCAGCTTGGCAAGCCGGTCTGGCTCGGTCTCGGAGAGGGGGAGCCAGCCGCGATCGACGAGGATGGCCTCGGTTCGACCCTGAAGCCGGAGCGGTACCACCCAGTGCATGCCGGGCTGGCCGTTGAGCGATCGGTTGGAGAGCAACACCTGGCGCTCGAGGTCGAAAGACCCACGGGCCTCGGCCGGGCGGAAGGCATCCGAGGCGGTCACTGCATGCATTGCGTTGAGGTTGACGGGCGGCATCGACTGCTTGGCGCGGACCTCGGCATTTGCCTGGCGGCGTTCTGCGAGTCGATCGAGCTGCCAGAAGCCGAGGCGCAGGCAGGCCGCGCCGACGGCAAAGGCAAAGAGCAGGAAGGTGAAATCGCGCAGGCGGAGCGCCCGCATCACGCGCGGGGATCCCTGCTGGCGGCGCTTCGCAGCGCGGCTGCGGTCTGCCGCGCCCGCTCTGGCGCCCAGCCCACGTAGTTGCGCACCTCAAGCAGTTGTTCGACCCGAGCCGGCTGGAGGTAGCGCAGCAGCGCGGTGTCGGCCGCCAGCCGGCTGAGCAGGGCCTCGGGGCGCCCCTGCTGGGCGAGCGGCCAAGCAGCCAGGCTGTGCTGGCGCAGGCGCTCGTGCATCTCCTGGCGATCGGCGCCTGCCCGGACCAAGGCGGTCAGCACGCGCTCCATGGCGGCGAACGGCCCGAACTGCGCTAGCCAGGCCTGCGCACCCGCAGCGTCGATGGTCAGGCCGCGCAAGATCCCAGCATAGGTCAGCAGCATCTCGTCAAGCGCCAGGAAGGTTTCCGGGATCATCACCCGGCGATTGGCGGAATCGTCCAACGTGCGCTCAAGCAGTGTGCTGGCGGCATTGTGCCAAGCAGGCTGCACCGCGGCGGCCACCAGGCGCGCCAGCGAGCACACCTTCTCGGACTGGACGGGATTCTGCTTGAATGGCATAGCGCTCGATCCGACCTGAGCCTCACCGAAGGGCTCGCTCAACGTGCGCATGCCGGGGGATTGCATCAGGCGCAGGTCGAAGGCCGACTTATGCAGGGTTGCGGCAAGCGCAGCCAAAGCCGAGAGCAGCTCGAGGTCCTGTAGGCGTGGATAGGTCTGTCCGGTTACCGGGTGGCTCTCGAGGCCCAACGCGTCGAGGATGCGGGATTCCATCTCCGATGGGGTGAGCGGGGTGTTCTCCAGCAGATCGCCGAAGGGCGCGCCGGTGCCGACAGCACCCTTGATGCCTTTGCCGCGCAGCCCGTTGCGCAGGCTGCTCAGGCGCTGGGCATGAAAGAGCAGCTCCTGGCCCACGGCCGCCAGGCGGTAGCCAAGCGTGGTGGGCTCCGCCGGTTGCAGGTGGGTATAGCCGAGAACGACCAGATCGGCAGTGCCCTCGATGCGCTCGGCGAGGGCAAGCAGGACCTCGCGCAACCGGCCGCTGAGCAGGGTGAGGGCAGTGCGCTGGAGCAGGACGTCGGCATTGTCGAGCACGTCGGCCGAGGTCAACCCCCAGTGCAGGTAGCGCCCGCCGACTGGGCACTGTCGGGCGAAGGTCTGCAGCTCAGCGACCAGGTCGTGTCCGATGCGGCTTTCCAGTTCGGCGGCCTGTGCCAGATCGACGGCGTTGACATGAGCCTTCAACTCTTCCAAGCCGGCAGCCTCGACCAAGCCGGCAGCGGCGAGCGTCTCAGCCTGGGCAACCCAGATGCGCCGCCAGAGCCGGCGCTTGGTGGTTTCGCCCCAGATCAGCCGCATCTCCTCCGAGCCATAGCGCACGGAATAGGGGGACTGGTAGCTCATCGCCTCACCGCCTCATGCCTGCCGGGCCAGGCGTTCCTGGGCCAGGTACAAGTACTCCGGATGGATGTCGTAGCCGACATAGTGGCGCGACAAGGCGCGCGCCGCAAGGCAGGTCGTGCCCGAGCCACAGAATGGGTCGAGCACGGTGTCGCCGACGAAACTGAACAGCTCGATCAGCCGACGCGGCAGCTCCTCCGGGAAGGGAGCCGGATGGCCGACCAGACGGGCGGAGACCGTGGGCATGGTCCAGACGCTCTTGGTCCAGGACAGGAACTCGTCACGCCCGATCGAGCTCTTGTGCCCGCGCCCGTCGCGAGCGAAGCTCCCCTTGGAGAAGACCAAAATGTACTCGTGCACGTCGCGCAACACAGGGTTGGTGGCGGAGCGCCAGGAGCCCCAGGCGGTGCTCGGGCCCGCACTCGAGGCCTTGTTCCAGATGATCTCACCCCGCATCTGGTAGCCGAGACTGAGCATCACCTGGATCAGGTAGGCATGCAGCGGGATATACGGCTTGCGGCCGAGGTTGGCGACGTTGACGCAAGCCCGCCCGCCGGTGCTCAGCACCCGGTAGGTCTCGCGCAACACGCGCTCCAGCAGCGCCAAATACTCATCCAGCGACAGGTCAAGGTCGTATTCTTTGCCTGCATTGTAGGGCGGGGAGGTAACCATCAGTTGCACGGAGTTGTCCGGCAGCTCGCTCATGTCCTCGGAGGACTTGAGCAACAGCCGGTCGCGCAGAGCCAACGGGAGGGTGTGATCCTGGCCTTCGTCGGCGGCCGGCTGGCGGGAGGCGTACAGCCGCGATCCGTAGAAGCGACGGGAGTCGTGGCTGATCCTGCCGGGCGCGCCGAAGGCGCTGCTGTGAGTGCGCCGCCGGCGTGTCTTGCGTTCCGCGGCCGCGCTCAAGAGCGTTGGCTCCGGTAGCCAAGCTCCGCGAGCAGACGGTCGTTGCTGCGCCAGCCCGGAAGCGACTTGACGCGCAAGCCGAGAAAGACCTGCCTGCCCGACATCTGCTCGATGCGTTGGCGGGCCAGCATGCCAATCCGTTTGATCATCTGCCCGCCCTTGCCGATCACGATCGCCTTATGGCTCTCCCTCTCGGTGAGCAGCGTGGCTTCGATGCGGGCATGGTCCGCATCCGGCTCCAGGTAGGCATCGATGCGCACGGCGACCTGGTACGGCACCTCGTCGCGCAGCAGCTCGAGGCAGGCGGCGCGAATGAGATCAGCGGCGATATCGCGCTCGTAGGCGTCGGTCAGGCTGTCGGAGTCGAAGTACAGCGGGCCGGGTGGAAGCCTGTCGAGCAGCATCTCCAGCAGCTCAGGCAAACCGCGTCCGTCGGCGGCGGAGACCGGGAAGAGCCACCGCTCGCCGATCCGGCGCTGGTAGGCCATCAGGCGCGACGGCAATGCGGCCGGGGGCACCAGGTCGATCTTGTTCAGGGCGAAGAGCGCAGGGGCGAACTTGCCCGCCAGCGATTGCAGGCAGAGATCCTCCTCCGGCCCGGGAGGCCGCGACGCATCGAACACGACCAGCGCCACATCGGCGTCACGCAGTGACGAGTGCGCCGAGCTAACCATCGTCTCTCCCAGGCGATGGAGCGGCTGGTGGATCCCGGGCGTGTCGACGAAGATGATCTGGGCGGAGGGTAGCGACAGGATCCCGAGCAGGGCGCGGATCGTTGTCTGCGGGCGGGCCGAGACCGGCGCCAATGACTGCTGCAGCCAGCTGTTGACCAGGGTCGACTTGCCGGCGTTCGGCGGGCCGACGATGGCGACGTACCCTGAGCGGAAGGGGAGAGGGGAGTCGGAGTGGGACACGCGCCTATTGTCGAAGCAAGGCGCGCGCCTGTCAAGGCGAGGCGCTGGTCGAAAGCAGTCCAGCCTCTCGGCAATCGCCGGCGGCCACGGGGGCGAGCCGGTAGGGTTCCGGGCAACATGGCCGGCTTTCCTCCCGCTCGCGTGCCTCCGGCGACCGCTTCCCCTCCGCCCCGCGATCTCTGGGTATGCCTGGGGTAGCCGCTGCGCGTGGGGTCTCCTTCTGGACGAGAGGCAGAAGCCGGGGACTGCATGGAGATTGAACCGGGCCAATTCGGCTCCCAGCATGCGGGCGACTCGGATCAACCACCAGCCTGGATGCACTTCGACGTGCCACGGAGCGCTGCCTGTCGGCGAACGAGGCGGATCGTGGGGTCGCTATCCGGTTGAGGCGAGGTTGTCTCTCCGCGTGCCCTACGGCCCGCGGCGAATCGGAGCTATAATCCTGCCCATCCGATCGACCGCCGTCGGCAAGATCGTCTGGGCAATCCGGCGCTCCGCACTGGGCATGCCCCAGAGCAGCCCCGGTCGGGAGGCTGTTGAGCGGGCGGCGGTTCGAGGTGCAGACCGGCAGTGCGTGCCTCGCAACAACGACAGGGGATTGCTCGGCCGGCTGAGCCTGCGCCGAGAGGAACGACTGGGAGAGAGGCGCTTCATGAGCATCTTCAGCAAGAAGAAGCAGAACCGCTTCATCGAACTGCTGATCAAGCAGGCGGAGCTCTCCTTTGAAGGGATGCAGACGCTGCTGGAGTACGTGCGCCTCCCGGATCCGGCGTTGGCGCAGCAGGTCTCAGACATGGAAGGTCAGGCCGACGAGGTCCGGCGCATCTTGATCGACGAACTCAACCGGACGTTTGTTACACCGCTGGACCGGGAGGATATCTTCGCCCTCTCGCTGGCAATCGACGACATCTTGGACTACGCCTACACCACCGTGGAAGAGATGTCCCTGTTGGGGATCCAACCCAATCCGTTCATTGAACGAATGGTGTCGCTGCTCACCGACGCCGCCCGCGAGATCCACAACGGCGTGCAGCGCCTTGAGGATCACCCCAACGTCGCCAACGATCACGCCGTGCGCGCCAAGGCCCTTGAGAACCGGATGGAGTTCGGTCTACCGCGAAGCGGTGGCGGACCTGTTCGCCGGCCCGCGGGACATCGACCATCTGGTCGAGATGCTCAAGTTGCGCGAGATCTACCGCCACCTGTCGAACGCGGCCGACCGCGGCGACGAGGCGGCGAATGTGATCGGGGACATCGTCGTCAAGAAGATGTGAGCCGGCGGTGAGGGCCGCGCCGGCACGCCCGGCAGCCTCTGCCCATCCCCAGACGCGGGGCTGACCAGCCCCGCGTCTGCGCGCCTCGCCTCGGCCTCGTCAGGCTCCTTCGTCCGGGTCAGCGTCTTCCGCCGCCAACCGATCGAGCTTGAAGCCGACTTCCCGCCACTGAATCTTGGACAAGCCGAGCTTCTGACGAATGCGGTCTCGCTCGACCCCGGCGCGCAGGTCTTGCAGGGCGCTGCTCCAGCGGCACATGTTGAACGACAGATGCTTCTCCAGGCCGGCGGCCTCGCCAATGTCCTCCAGGAGATACTCGAGGCGCCGCGGCGAGTAAGGGAAGACGCGGTCGCGCGGGGTGTATTGGCTGAGGTACTCGCGATAGGCCTTGGCCCAGTCTGCATCGAGCGGAAGCTTGCGCTCCCGATACCGCTTGCGCACTTCCCCGTAGCGCACGAACAGCGTGGGCCCCTCGCGATCCGTCACATCAATATGGTTGAGGTGGATCGTCAGGCATTCGGTCTTCTTGATGCCCGTTTGCAGGAGCAGGCTGACCAATGTGAAGGGGCGTGCATCGGGTTTGTCGGCGCGGCGCCAGATGTCGGCCACGTCGAGAACGGCCTGGGCCTCCTCCGGGGTGAGCACCTCGGGGAGCGGGCTGAGCACGGTCTGCTGGGGAATGGGTGCGGCCGGGTCGTCGTCGAGCACACCCGATTCGACCAGCCAGCGGAAGAAGGCCTTGACCGACGTCACTCGGCGGGCATAGGTCTTGGGGCTGCAAGGGGCCTTCCGGCGATGAAGCATCCAGTCCAGGAAGTTGCGGATGTCGTGGGTGGCGATGGCGCCGACCGGAGTGCCGGCGCCGACGAATTTGGCCAGCAAACGCAGGTCGGCCGTGAAAGCCTTGACGGTGTGGATCGACCGTCCGGCTGCCTCCAGTGCTTCTCCCCAGGCATTGACCGCGGCGCTGATGGCGGTATCGCGCCGCACAGGGCCTGAAGGCGGGGAAGCCGTTGCCGGGCCCGAGGGCCGGGAGAACAGCGGCAGCTCCTCGCTGCGCTCGGGTGGGGCGGCTCGACCCTCTCCCTTGCGTGTAGTCATATCCCGCACATCGTATGCGGGACGTGGCCAAATGTCAACCGCCAGACCTCTGGCGGCCTCGGGTGGGGTCAAAGCAGGGGTTGTAGTCCTCGGCTACGACCAGCCGGAAGCGGACGGCCGCCGCCGGATTGGGGTCTTCCTGCAGGCTGGAAGTGCCAAGGCCCAGCACCTCAAGCAGGGCACGCCGGACAGGATCGTCGTCAGGCTGAGTGTCGATGAGCACGGTCTGATCGGCGGGCGACCCGGTAGGCGGAGCGCCAAGCGTCGTGACGCCGGCGTACGCCAGGCGCTCAGCGGCGAGCTGAGCCCATCCCGGCCGGCGGCTGGCGTCGACCACCTCGATCTCAAGCCCGGCCAGCGGACCTCCATCCGCCGCCGAGCCGGAGGAGAAGGCCTCCTGCAGCAAGGCGCGCAGCGCTTCGGGCTTGGCGACCAGCACCGCAGCGCCTGAGGCGGGCACGCGGTAGTTCTCCACCTGATCGCGGCCGATGAATCGGCTATGCACCGAGGCCGGGCCGATCGCCGTCGCCAGCGGCGCCAGGTCCAGCAGATCGGGCAGGGTGAGGTCGGTCACAACATTGGGCGCCAGGGCTTGGTACATCCCAGGGATGCGTGCCAGCATGCTGGGCTGCTGCGCGATCCGGTAGAACGCGCGCAACACCTCCTGCTGTCGGCGCGACCGATCGAAGTCCGATGAGCGGGCGCGAGCGCGCGCATACCAGAGTGCAAGTTCGCCGTCCATCGCCACCCGACCGGGAGACACCGTGAACAGCTCCCAGCTGTCGCGATCTTGTGGAGGCGCCTCGGGAGACTCGAGGCGCCAGTCGGTATACGAGCAGGCGACCAGCACTTCGATCCCGCCCAACGCGTCTACCAACGCCTCGAAACCCTGCATCTCGACTCGAACGAAGCGGTGCACCGGGATCCCCAGGTTGTACAGCAGCGCTTCCCGAAGCAGACCCATCCCTCCGCCCGGGTGTGCACGCTGCTCGCCGATGAGGAAGGCGGAGTTGATGCGCTGCATGCCCTGATCGGGGAGGTAGACCCAGAGATCGCGCGTGGATGGAAAGCACGACGGCGCGCTGCTCGTCGGGATCGAGGGATACCAGGATCAGCACATCATCTCGGAATGCGCTTCCGCTGCGGCGGTCGGAGCCCAGCAGCAAGATGTTGGTGACCTGCGGACCGAAGGTGATCGGCTCGGCGGGCGGGGGCGCGAGTTCGCTGGTGTCACGTGTGGACCTCGGATCGGCCATCGGCGCGGGCGTCGAGAAGGGGGAATCCGCCGGCGTCGGTGTTCGGTCCGAAGGGAGGAACGGTGTGCGAAAGGGCGGAGCGACAACTCCTGGGGAGGCAGGTGCCGGCGACGAGATCGCCGGCCCAGGCGGAGGGGTAGCCGGCGGCGCACAGCCGACGGCGATCAACGCCACCCCGAGCAGCGCTGCCCGGTGGCGAGCCTGGCGCCTCACCGTCGACAGGGCCGTCTCCAGCATGGCTTGGATGGCGTCCCGGTTGGGGAGCAAGACCGAGGCGCCGCTCACCGGCACACGCCAACCCGTGGCCATGCTGGTGTCGATCTCGAACCTGTGGATGCGGCCCGGATCGGAGGCGACCGTGGTCGCCACCGGGAGCAGGCCCAGGAGGTCATTCAAAGCCAGGTCCGTCTGAACCAGCGAGGAAAACTGAGCGTACAGCTCGGGCAGCCGGGTCAGGCCATTCAGGCTGACGATCCGCTGGAACAGGGCGATCAGCACCTCTTGCTGGCGGCGCAGTCGGTCGAAATCGCTGGAGGCCTTGCGCACGCGCACGTAGCACAGCGCCTCGAAGCCGTCCATGTGATAGGTGCCCGGCGCGTAGTTGCGATACGTGCCGCCGCACTCGTCGGTCATATAACCGCCGGACTGGACCTCGATCCCGCCCAGCAGGTCGACTCCCTGCATGAAGCCGGTGAAGCTGCCGCGGGCTACATGGGTCGGACGGATTCCGAAGTTGTACTCGATCGTGTCGTACAGCATCGGAAGCCCGCCCCGAACCTCGGCGGTGTTGACCCGGTCAACCCGCCAGCCGGGGATGTACACGTACAGGTCGCGCGGCACCGAGATCAAAGTGACATCACCGGCTTCTCGGTCGACCACAGCGAGCATGATCGTGTCGTTCCGACCGAAGGTCTCGCCGGGGCGGGCGTCGGAGCCGAGCACCAAGATGACTTCGGTCCCCGGCGGCAGGTCAAAGCCCGGCATCGAGGGGGGGATCTCGATCGCCGAAGCCTCGATTGGGCCGGCGAACGACCCCCACGGGTTGGCGGGCGTGGCGGTGGGTGGCGGAGGCGCGGGAGTCGCCGTGGTGTCGGGCGTGGTCGAGGGCGCCAGTGGGTAGAAGGGCGTCGGTGTACTTCCCGCACCCACCGCCACAGCCGCCGTCGAAGAGCGCGGGCAGGGGCAGCGCCGGACGAGCTGCAGGCGATGCCTGCCATCAGCAGGCTTGCGGCGACAAGGGTCAGCGCTGGCCGCCCACGGCGAGCGAGGGCATGCAGGCGGCGTGCGGTACCTTCTGTGGAATGCGTCACTCCGGCCTCTCGCACCCGGTCAGCCGTCCGACGTCATCGGGCGGCCCGGGGTTCCCGCCTCGCCTGGCGCCAGAGGCAGGAGGGCAGTATACGTCGTCCCGTAACCCGGCCGGCTGTCAACCCAAACCCGCCCGCCGA
Source organism: uncultured Chloroflexia bacterium (assembly GCA_963789825.1). Lineage (GTDB taxonomy): Bacteria > Chloroflexota > Anaerolineae > Anaerolineales > E44-bin32 > PFL42. The sequence goes on along the minus strand of CAWBME010000007.1, from coordinate 226,106 downwards.
CCGCTTCACACAGGCGTTTGACCAGAGGCAGCCCGGCGCCTCCGTCCTGGATCCCGGCTGGCCGGTGTGCGTCGGCGGAGACCTGCGGCTCGAACACCATGCCCAGGTGCTCGGTGGCGATCCCCGGGCCACGGTCGGCCACATCCAGCAGCATGTAGCTGCTTCCGGCGTCCCGGATCACGTGCGCCGTGATGGTCACATCCTCGCCATCGGGTGTGACGGCCACTGCGTTGGCCAGCAGGTTGTCGAGCACCTGCTCCAGCACGCCGGGCTCAGCCCGTAACACGGGGCTGCGCTCGGGCAGGTCCAGCTGAAGGCGCAACTGATGTTCGCGCAGGGCGACAGTATAGCGTGCCATGACCTGCTGCAAGCAGGCGTCCAGCTCGGCCCACTCACCTTCATCCTCCAGGAGCTCCGATCCCGGCGCCAGACGGTCGCGCAGGTCCTGGGCGAGGTCCTGGGAGCGTGCCAGGCCGGCGTGCAGCCGCTCGAGGTACTTGCGCTGAACCGTCGTCAGGGCGCCAGCGATGTCGTCGAGCAATAGGCTGCTATAGCTCGAGACCGAGCGCAGTCCCTGCTCCAGCCGGGCGGAAAGCGCCCGAAGCGCAGCCGCCTGGTCGAGCGTCGAGGCATGGGCCTGCTGATCCGCGGCGAGCAGCGCCAGCTGCGAGCGGGCCTCGGCCAGTTCCTGGAGCACCAACAACATCTCGTCGGATGGTTGCCCGGCCGAGGGTTGCGGCTCACTCCAAGCGCGCGCAGGCGATGCCGCGCCCCCAACTGCTACGGCGGGGCGTGAGATCCCGTCAGCGGCAACGTCTGCCGATGGTGAGCGCTGGTCAAGTTGGGTGAAGCGCTCCGCCAAGAGGCTGCACAGCCGCCCCAACTGCGCCTTCTCTTCTATCGACCATCGGTGCTGGGCGAACGGCGAGAACAGGAGCAGCCCGGCGCGCAGCGCCTCGCCGGATAGGATCGGCAGCAAGAGCAGCGTGCCGGACTCGTAGGCCTCCATCTCGTCCATCAGTCCCTCGAGATCGGGAGGCTTGGGGTCGTCCGTCACTTCGAGCACGCGGCGCTCGACCAGGGCTTCCTGGATGGCGGGGTATGCCCGCCCGTGCATCGCGAAGCCTGAAAGCGGCCGCTCGCGGATGTGGTCATAGCCTTTGGCGGCGGAGAAACGCCCCCGATCGTCCGGTGGAGAGAGCAGCAGGACGAACTCCACGCGCGTTGCCAGGGCGGTGGCCTTGACGGCGGCGTCGGCCAACTCGCTCACGGAGCCCGCCTGCATCAGATGCGCAAAGTCCACTGCCGCCCTGAGCGAGTGGGCCGGCGAGGTGCTCGGGGGCAGGGCCGCCGGCGGCTGAGCCGCAGTCGGTTCAGGCCCGAAGTCGGCGAGCAGGTATTGGGCGAAGACCAGGACGGTTGCGAGTAAGGCGAAAGGTCCCGGCGGCCAGGCGGTGCGGGCCAGCGCCAGATCGAGGAAGACCGCGATACCGAGGCTGCCGGCGGCCATCGCGAACCATCGCCACCCCGTAGGTCGGCGCACGATCAGCCAGGCGCAGGCGGAGGCCGAGATCGTCAGGCCGGCGATCAGTGCCAGCAGGAGCAGCCCCGCAGGTGGAGGGCAAGTGGCCGCCGGCCAGAGCGCCGGCTGGCAGCCGGTCGATTCGGCGCGCCCGCTCCCCCAGGCGTACCCGAGGCCGGCGAGCAAGACGACTGCGGCGGAGATCGGGAGGGCGAGCCGGCCGCGCGGCGGCAGGGTCGAGAGACACGCCGCGCCAAGCAACGCAATCCAGGAGAGCGTGTCGGCGCTCCAGCGCACGGCAGGCAGCAATACCGGCTGGGCGTCCATGCCAAGCGCGAGCAGCGGGTAGGCAAGGGCGACCCCCTGCAACACGATGACCACGACGCCGGCGAGGAGCCAGGTGCGCGCCGTTGCAGACGGATCGGTGCCGCTGCGCTGGCGCAGGCCAATGGTGAGCAGGATCGAAAGCAAGAGCAGGACGGCGCCGATCCACACACCGCCTGCTGCAGCGCTTGCCGATAACGCGGACGGAAATCCCATGCGGGGAAACCCTATGCCGCCGGGATTATAGCATCGCCGTTGCACCCGGCCTGGCGTAGGCATCTGAGTTGCGGAAACGCTAGCAGGGGAGCCCTCGGAAGCATGCCTTCGGCTCCGCCCAACGCGGCCAGCCGATCCGCATGCGGCGGGCACCCTTCGCGAATTCCTTATGGTGCATGCTGGGGATCGCCCCGGAGCAGTGCGAGAAGAAGGAGGGGGGCAAGCGTCGGTGGGACTGAATCTCCGCAATTCCTTAGGAGGGCGGCTCGGCACCGGACGATGGGCTTGGCTTGCGGTTGAGCAGGCGGAAGCAAATCAGCCCGTACAAGACGGTCAACCAGAGGGTGATGCCTCGGTACGCCAGCGTGATCAGGCCCGCCGCGGCCAATGGAATGCGGAACGAGGCCAGGGCCAGCGTCATCGAGCCTTCCACAAACCCGATCCCAGACGGTGTGGGCGAGACGATCAGGAACAGGTAGCCGATGCTGTAGCCGGCGATCAGTGTTCCCACGGAAAACGGCTGGCGAAAGGCAAGGAACATCAGGAAGAAGATTGTAATGAGGAGGGCTTGCTTGCTCAGGGCGAGCGCGAAGGGCAGCAGCAGGCCGGAGGGCCGCTCGCTGATCTGACTCAGGCCCTCCCCGATGTCGTGGGCGAATTCGTGGGCACGCGCCGGGCTGAGGTACTCGCGCCGGATGAACGGGCGCAGCACGGTGTTGGTGTGGGTGGCGATCCAAGCCAGGGCCCGGCCTAGGCGATCTGCCGAGCGCGTGGCGGTCAGCAGCACCATCGCCAGGGCGAAGGCGATCAGAACCAGGATGACTGAGGCTGAAATCTCCGTCGGCCCGAGGCGGTTGCGTCGGATCAGGACGGCGATCCCTAGCCCGAGCACGGCCATGAACGCCAGGTAGTCGTACATCACGTAGAGGGCACCGGCGGCGGTCACCCGGCTGGTGGGGAGGTTCCGCTGTCGGCTGTCGGTGATGAAGACCACCATCCCGCTCATGCCGGCCGACGGGGCGACAGTGTTCACGAAGGCGGCGCTTGTGCCCAGCATCGACAGACGCGTGGTCTTCTCGTCAATGCCCACCAAGTTGTAGAGCGAGCGCAGGTGCGAGCCGATGTTGAGGATCCAGGCGGCATGCACAACCAGCGCCAGGGTGATCCACACCCAGTTGCCCCGCTGCAAGGTGAGCACCACCTGCTCAACATCGGCGGCGCGAGTGAGGAAGAAGTAGAAGCCAAGCAGCAAGACCAGGGCGAAGAAGAACGTCTTCATCGGATGCGCCGGCGCGTGTCCCCGGTCAGCCCAGCGCGGCTGCCGGATCCACTCCATCCAGAGCCAGCGCCTGCAGCCCGGGTTCGATGCGCTTCGCCAGGCTGGTGAGCACATTCCCGGGGCCAACTTCCAGCAGGCTGGTCACACCGGCCGCGGGCAGACGGCGGATGGTCTCCGTCCAGCGAACCCGCATGGTCAGTTGATTGCGCAGATCCTGCTCGATCGAGGCTGCACTCTGCAGCGGGGCGGCGTCGACGTTGCCATACACCGGAATGCTCGCCGGGCGGAGCTGGGCCCGTTCGACGGCCCGGCCGAATTGTTCCTGTGCCGAGGCCATCAGCGGGGAGTGGGCAGCGATGCTGACGGCCAGCCGGACTACCTTGCGCGCCCCGGCCTGCTTGAGCAAGTCCATAGCCTGCAGCAGCCCTGCCTCATCACCCGAGATCACCACCTGGCCAGGGGAGTTGTCGTTCGCCACGCCGATCACGGAACGGGTGTTCTGGGAGGCAAGCGCGCAGACCTGCTCCACACGTTCGAGGTCCAACCCGAGCACGGCGGCCATGCCGCCCGGAAGTCGCTCTCCGGCCTGCTTCATCGCCAGTCCGCGCTCACGCACCAGAGCCAGCCCATCTTCGAAGGACAGTGAGTCCCCGGCGACGAGGGCGCTGATCTCCCCCATCGAATGTCCGGCCGCCGCCGCCGGGGCTACGCCCGGCAGGCGGGCCTGTAGCACGCGCAGCAGGGCGATCGAATGGGTGAAGATCGCTGGCTGCGTGAAGGCCGTATCGTTGAGGTCGTCGGCGGGGCCGTGCCAGCACAGCTGGCTCAGGCTGAAGCCCAGCATCGAGTCCGCCTGGGCGAACACCTGGGCCGCTAGCGGTTCCCGCTGGGCCAACGCCTGGCCCATGCCAACGTACTGTGAGCCTTGACCGGGGAAGAGGAAAGCCGACTTGTTGAGATCGATGGCCATGCGGTTGCCTGCTCGCGCCCGCTCAGGCTGGCTTGGCGCCATGCGCTAGTCGCGCTTGATCTCGACGACTTCCTTGCCCGCATAGTGCCCGCAGTTCGGGCACATGTGGTGGGGCTGGCGCTTCTCGCCGCAGTTGGAGCAGGTCACCAGGGCCGGAGGGCTGATGGCGTCATGTGCCCGGCGGCGATCCCGGCGTCCTTTGGATATTTTTCGCTTGGGCAGAGGCGGCATCGTCCAACTCCTCGTAGTGTGTCTTCATAAGAGAGCCTGCCGAATGGCAGGCTGAAGGATTATAGCACGCGCAGGGGACTGTCAAGGCGGCCGGCCGGCGGCCGCCCAGGGTGCGCTGGCCATCCGCCGGGATATAATCCCGGCCATGAGCCAGTCCCCGCTTTCCCACCTCGACCCGTCCGGCCAGGCGCGCATGGTGGACGTCGGCGGCAAGAGCGAGACCGAGCGCGCCGCCGTGGCGCGTGGCAGGGTGATCTTCTCGGACACAACCCTGGCCGCCGTGCTGGCGGGCGACACGAAGAAGGGGGACGTGCGGGCGGTGGCACGCCTGGCGGGAATCCAGGCCGCCAAGCGCACGTCCGAATTGATTCCCTTGTGTCACCCCATCAGCCTGACGCACGTCGACGTCCAGGTGGAGCCGAGCGAGTTCCCCAGCGGAATGCAGGTCGAAGCGACGGTCCAGTCCTTCGGGCGGACCGGGGTAGAGATGGAAGCACTGACCGCGGTCACCGTCGCCTGCCTGACCGTCTACGACATGATCAAGGGCATCGATCGCACGGCGCGCATCACGGATGTGCGGCTGGTGGCCAAGCGCGGCGGACGCAGCGGCGACATCCGTCTGGAGTAGCGCGTGCTGCAGATCAAGGTGCTGTATTTCGCCACCCTAAAGCAGCAGGCCGGCGTGGCCAGTGAGTTCGTGTCGGTGGCGCAGGATGCCTCGCTGGACGATCTGCTCTCGGCGCTTACCGCCTTGCACCCGGCGATCGAGGCCGCGCTTCCCTCAGCCGTGCTGGCTGTCAACCGCGAGTTCACCGATCGCAGCCGCCGCCTCCAGCCCGGAGACGAAGTCGCAGTCTTCCCGCCGGTCAGCGGCGGCTCAGATTCCCCGACCGTGGTCCTGCTGACCGAAGAAGCGCTGGACATCGACTCGCTCTTGGCCGCCCTTACCCTGCCGACCACCGGGGCGGCCTGCGTCTTCAGCGGCGTGGTGCGCCAAGAGACCCGCGGCGAGGCGCCGCATCACACGCTCCACCTTGACTACGAAGCGTACCCCGAGATGGCGCGCGAGAAGCTGGCGCAGGTCGCCGAGGAGATCCGCCGTCAGTGGCCGGCCATCGAGGGCATCGGGCTGGTGCAGCGCATCGGCCGCCTGCTGCCGGGGACACCCACCGTCCTGATCGCCTGCACCGCGGCCCACCGCGATACCGGGGTCTTCGAAGCCGCCCGCTACGGCATCGACCGGCTGAAGCAGATCGTGCCGGTGTGGAAGCGAGAGGTCGGCCCGGGAACCGCGACTTGGGTCGAGGGTGCCTACACGCCGACCTCGGACGATCGGCGGCGATGACTGCCGACCCCGCTTCCGCTTTCTGCTGTCTTGGGTGCGGTAAGGCCCATCCAGCAACTGGCTTCCCTCATCAGTGCCCAGCGTGCGGCGGCATATTCACCCTCCCGGACGCAGCGATCGCTTTGCCGGATTCTTGGGGACCCACTGGCGCCGGGGGGCTGCAGCGCTACCGGGCGGCGCTCCCCCTCGCCGCAAGCATCCCGCTGACCACCCTGGGTGAAGGCAACACGCCGTTGGTGACCGTCGACCACGCCCGTCAGCCGGTGCACTGCAAACTTGAGTACCTGAATCCGACGGGGTCCTACAAAGACCGCGGCACCGTGGTGCTAGCCAGTGCACTGGCTCACGCCGGCGTCCGCCAGGTGGTCGAAGACTCCTCGGGCAATGCCGGTGCGTCGCTGGCAGGATATGCCGCCCGGCTGGGGATCGCCGCCAGGATCTTCGTGCCGGCTTCAGCCTCTGGTCCCAAGCGGCAGCAGATCGCGGCATACGGGGCGGAAGTGGTAGCCGTGGCCGGACCGCGTTCACAGGCTGCCGCAGCCGTGCTGGCAGCGGTGGAGCAGGGTGCGGTATACGCCAGCCATGTCTACCAGCCGCATGCCCTCGGGGGATACGCCACGATCGCCTACGAGATCTTCGAGCAGCTTGGGCGTCGGCCGGGATCGATCATCGCACCGGTCGGCCATGGCTCGCTGCTGCTCGGACTGTCGCTCGGCTTCGAGGCCCTGATGCGCCACGGCAGGATCGAGCACTTGCCGCGGCTCTTTGGTGTGCAGGCCGCCGCCTGCGCGCCCGTGTGGGCGGTGTTCCATGGCGGCGCAGCGGCTCTGACGCTCGTGGCGGAGGGGGAGACACTGGCTGAGGGGATCCGCGTCCGCACCCCGTTGCGAGGCGATGAGGTGCTCAGAGCCATCGAGCGGTCGCAGGGCGCCATGACCATCGTCGAGGACGACCGGATCGAGGCGGCGCAACAGCAGTTGGCTGCCGCTGGCATCGACCTCGAGCCGACCTCGGCCGTGGTCTGGCCGGCGCTTGACGATCTGGCGGCGGCGCTCGAGCCCCCGGTCGTGGCCGTGCTCACCGGCGCCGGGTGGAAGGCGCGCCGCTGAGCAAGGCGGGGATCGGGAGAAGTTGCATACCTACCAGATGGAGGCAGGTCAGTGACGCATCGGGTGGTCATCACCGGGATGGGCACGGTCAACCCCGTCGGACAGTCGGTGGCGGAGACCTGGGAGAGTCTGTGCGCCGGAAGGTCCGGGGTGGGACCGATCACGCTGTTCGATGCCAGCGAGCTGCAGGTGCGGATCGCGGCCGAGGTGAAGAATTGGGCGCCCGAGCATTACATGGACCCGAAGGATGCGCGCCGCAGGGATCGATTCCAGCAGCTGGCTAGCGCCGCCGCCAAAGAGGCTCTCCATCAAGCTGGCCTCCACGGTCAGGTCGATGACGCCCGGGTGGCGGTCGTCATCTCGTCGGCAATCGGCGGGCTGAACACCATTGAGACCGGCTTCCGCACGTTGATCGAGCAGGGGCCGCGGAAGATCAGCCCGTTCTACATCCCGATGATGATGTCCAACGGCGCCGCCGGCCTGGTTGGGATCGACTACGGATTCCGCGGTCCGACCTTCTCGGTTGCCTCCGCCTGCGCTTCCGGGTCGGATGCCATCGGACTCGCCCGGTTGCTGATCCGCAATGGCCTGGCGGACGCGGCCGTCGCCGGGGCGTCCGAAGCGACGCTTTCCCTCTTCGGTGTGCTTCCCTTTGATCGCACAGGAGCTCTCTCGCGACGCAACGAGGACTACAGCATGACCCCGGCGCCGTTCGACAAGAACCGGCACGGGCTGGTGATGGCCGAGGGGGCTGGGATCGTGGTCCTTGAACGCTTGGAGCATGCCCAGGCCCGCGGCGCGCCGCTGCTGGCGGAGCTTGTCGGACACGGCTCCACGGCCGACGCCTTTCACATTACTGCTCCGGCGGAGCACGGGGAAGGGGGTGCCGCTGCCATTCGCCTGGCGCTGGCCGATGCCGGCTTGGCGGCGGAGGAGGTCGACTACATCAACGCCCATGGGACCGGGACAGAGCTTAACGACCTGGCGGAGACGGAAGCGATCAAGGCTGCCTTGGGTGAGGCGGCCTACCGGATCCCGGTCAGTTCGACCAAGTCGATGACCGGCCACATGATGGGCGCGACCGGTGCACTGGAGGCGATCGTGTGCGTGCAGGCCATTCGGACCGAGCGCATCCCTCCAACCATCCACTACGAGACGCCGGACCCGGCGTGCGACCTGGACTATGTGCCCAATGTGGCCCGGGCGGCCAAGGTCGAGGTGGCGCTGAGCAACGCCTTCGGGTTTGGAGGGCATAATTCGGTGCTGGCCATCCGGCGGTTCGCTGGGTAGAATCCTATCCATCCCGTAGGAACGGGTGGGGCGCGGACAACGCAGGCAGCTCTGGGTTAGCGGCGCCCCCCAAGTTCATGGAGAGCTGAAGTGTCTTCCGAAGCGTTTGCCCGGCGGGCCGGGCTGCCGATGCGCGATCTTGCCCTGCTGCAGTCGGCGCTGACCCATCGCTCGTTTGTGAACGAGCACAGCGATTCGGTGGAGGACAACGAGCGCCTGGAGTTCCTCGGCGATGCCGCATTGGATTTCCTGAGCGCTGCCATCCTATTCCGCCGGTTTCCGGGAACCGATGAGGGCAAGCTCACTCGCATCCGTTCGGCGCTGGTGTGCACCGAGCAGCTTGCGGTCTTCGCCCAAGAAATCGGCCTGGGGGAGGAGCTGTTGCTGGGGAAGGGCGAGGAGGCATCGGGAGGCCGTCAGCGCCCGGCCCTGCTATGCGGTGCGTTCGAGGCCGTTCTCGGGGCGCTGTACCTTGACGCCGGCCTGCCGGCGGTCCAATCGTTCCTCGAGCCTCGGCTGGAGCGGGCGATCACGGCGATCGTCGAAGATGAGTCCGAGCTCGATCCGCGCAGCCAGCTGCAGATCTGGGCCCAGGCGGAGCACCGGGAAACTCCACGCTATCGGACCGTGGGGAGCAGCGGACCGGACCACGATCGACAATTCACCGTGCAGGTGCTAGTCGGAGACAACGTGATGGCGGAAGGAACCGGCAAGAGCAAGCAGGAAGCCGCGCGCCAGGCTGCGATGCTCGCCTTGCGCGACCTGGGACAAGGGTCCCCTGCCTAGGACAGAGCGAGTGGATAAGACCGACGGTCAAGCCCGGCTGAAATCCCTCGAGCTGCAAGGGTACAAGACCTTTGCCAGCCGGGTGGACTTTGAGTTCTCGTCGGCGATCACCGCGATTGTCGGCCCGAACGGATCGGGGAAATCGAACATCGCCGACGCCATGCGCTGGGTGCTGGGTGAGCAATCCTACGCCCTGCTGCGCGGCAAGAAGACCGAGGACATGATCTATCAGGGATCGGAGTCCCGCGCCCGCGCCAGCATGGCGAGCGCGGCGATCACCTTCGACAACAGCCAGGGCTGGCTGCCCATTGACTTCGGCGAGGTGACCATCGCCCGCCGAGCCTACCGCGATGGGCAGAATGAGTACCTGCTCAATGGGCAGCGCGTGCGGCTGCGCCAGGTACACGAACTGTTGTCCGAAGTCGGGCTGGCGCAGCGTACCTACACCATCATCGGCCAGGGATTGGTCGATGCCGTGCTCTCGCTGCGGGCGGAGGATCGACGGCGGCTGTTCGAGGAAGCCGCCGGAATCGGGCTGTATCGGGCGCGCCGCGAGGAGGCCTTGCGGCGGCTGGAAACGACCGAGCGCAACCTCGACCGCGTTCAAGACATCCTGGCCGAGCTCAAGCCGCGTCTGCGCAGCCTGGAGAAGCAGGCCAAGCGCGCCGAGGAATTCGAACAGGTCCGCAAGGATCTGCGGGAATCGCTGCGCTTGTGGTATGGCTACCACTGGTCTGTGGCGCAGCGCATCGTCGACCGCCAGCCGCCATGAGGCTGCGGCGCAGGCTGTCGCCCGCGAGCAGGTACGCCAGCGCCAGGAGGAGACGGACCAGCGCCTGGCCGAAGCCCGCCTCGAGATCGACCGCCTTCGGGCGGAGCTGCACCGCGCCTCCGAAGAGCTCACGGCGCTGTTCGCGCGTCGTGAGGCGCTGGGGCGTCGCCTGGCTGTGGCCGGCGAACGGCTGCGCTGGACGGGAGAACGCGAGCAGGCCGTGACCCTCGAGGTCGAAGCCGCCCTCGAGGAGCAGCGAGAGGCGGCGGCGCGCCTGGTTGCGGTCGAGGGAGAGATCAGCGAACGCGCACAGGCCCTGCAGGCTGTTCAGGCTGAGATCGAGCGCCTGAGTCGCCCGGACGCTTGGCCGGAGGATGCCGGGCTGGCGGCGCATGCCCGCGCCGAGGACCTGCGAGGGCGGCTCGAACGAAGCTTCGGCGAACTCGCCGCAGCCCAGGCGCGCCTGGGACAGGCGCAGGAGTCCCTCACCGCCCTGGCCGCTCGCATCCAGGAGCTCGGCGTACGGCTTGGAGAGACCAGCGCGCGGTTCGACCAGCTCTCGCTCGCGGCGGAGCAGTCCGCCGATCGGCGGGAGGAGAAGCGGCGGGCGCTCGAGGTCGAGGCGGAGGCCGAGCGCAGCCTTCAGGCCAACCTGGTAGCCGCACGTGCCGGGGTCGATCACCTGCGCCTGGAGGCCGCCCGATACGATCAGGGGGTTGCTGCCCGCCAGGCCGAAACCGATTTCCTGGCCAAGGGGGGATTGGATGCCTGGTCGCTGGCGGAAGGGCTGCACGCCGCCGGGCAGAAGGGCGAGCTCCCCGGTTGGGTGGGCCGGCTGCTCGATTTCTGCACGGTCGAGGCGGACCATCGTCTGGCGATCCGGGCGGCACTCGGCGATTTCGCTCAGGCGCAGCTCGTCAGCCGCCCGGAGGACGTCGAGGCGATGATGCGCTGGCTCGAGGCGGACGGACGATCCGGGCAGGCGGCGGCGTTGCCGCTGGCCGTAACTGCCCCGCCGCCGCGCACGCCCTGTCCCTTGGATGAGAGCGCCATTGGCCGCGCCTGTGATCTGGTCCGCGCGGATGCTGCCCATCGACCGATGTTGGAATGGTTGCTCTCGTCGACCTGGGTCGTCGGCGACCGCGAGCAAGCGCGCAGGCTGACCGGCGACCTTCCGGCGGGTGGCCGGCTGGTCACGCTCGCCGGCTTCCTGTACTACCCGAGCGGCGCCGTCTTGCGTCGCAGCCGGCAGGATCCGCCGGATGCCCGCCAGTCGGAGGCAGCCCTCGAGAAGGCTCGGGCGCTTGCTGCCGAGACCCACACCCGGCTCGCTGCAGCCGAGGCGCAGACGCAGGAACGTCAGATCGAAGTGACGGAGACGCAGGCGCGACGCGAAACGGCGCTGGCGCAACTGCTGCAGGCCGAGCGAGAGGCCGAGCAAGGGCGGGTGGCGGCGCAGGCGATGCAGCGTGACCTCGAGCTGCTGGAGGCGCAACAGCGCGAGCTGAACGCGGAGAAGTCCCGGCTCGAAACGATGCTCTCCGGGGCGCAACAGGGGATCGCCGAGCTCGAGTCCCAGAGGCAGGGCTGGACGGAGGACTTGCAGGCCGCGCAGCTGGCCAGCGACCCGCAGCGAGCGGCGGCTCACATCGCTCAACTCGCCGCGCGGCGGGAAGGCCTAAGCCTGGCTTCGGAGGAGGCTGCCGTCCGGCTGGAGGACGCCCGGGGGCGTGTGGCGGTCGCCGATAGGGCGCTGCTGGCGCTCGGTGAGCGGTTGGAGGAAACCCGGCGCAGTCAGCTTGCTACCCGAGAGGAAGAATTGCTAGCAGCAGCGGACCTGAGCGTCCTGGAAACCGAGCTGTCGGCGATGACGGAGAAGTCGTCGCCGGTGGAGCAGTTGTTGGCATCGGTTGAAGCGCAGCGAACCGACCTCGAGGGCCAGGAGAGCCGGTTGCGCGGCGAGATCCAAGCCGCCGAACGGCGCCACTCGCAATCGCAGATCGAGCTTGCCCGCCACGAGCAGGAGCTGATCGGGCTGCGCCAGCGCATCGAAGATGACTTCGGTCTAGTGGCCTTCGCCTACGATGACGGCACCACCGGCCCAGTCCCTCTTCCGCTCGAGGGGTTGGTGGAGGAGCTCCCTCAGGTCAACGAGCTGCCGCTGGAGATGGAGTCGCAGGTCAACCGCTTGCGGCTGCAGATGCGCCGCATGGGCAGCGTTAACGTCGAAGCGCAGCGGGAATACCTCGATGTGCGCCAGCGGGTGGAGTTCCTGACCTCGCAGGTGGACGACCTGCGCAGCGCCGAGGCCCAGGTGCGCGAGGTAATCACGGAACTCGACGCGTTGATGGAACGCGAGTTTCGCAAGACCTTCGATGCAGTGGCGATCAGCTTTCGCCAGGCGTTCAGTCGGCTGTTCGGGGGCGGTTCGGCGCGGCTGACCTTGACCGACCCGAGGGACCTGACCACGACCGGGATCGATATCGAGGCACGCCTTCCTGGGCGGCGGGAGCAGGGCCTGGCCATGCTGTCAGGCGGGGAGCGCAGCCTCACGGCATGCGCCCTGGTGTTCGCCTTGCTGCAGGTCTCGCCAACCCCGTTCTGCGTGCTCGACGAAGTCGACGCCATGCTCGACGAGTCGAATGTGATTCGGTTCTGCGACATGTTGCGCGAGCTAAGCGCCCATACCCAATTCGTGGTGATCACCCACAACCGGCAGACGATCCAGGCGGCGGAGATCGTCTATGGGGTGACAATGGGCACCAACTCGGCCAGCAAAGTGATTGGGTTGCGCTTGAGTGAGCACGAGCGCGCTGCGACGGACTAGGGCCGGCCCTCGGGCAAGGGCCAGTCGGGAAACTGTTCGTTGACAATCCGCCTGTCTAATGTAGAATTCTTGCCGCGCCGGAGTGGCGGAATTGGCAGACGCGCTGCGTTCAGGGCGCAGTGAGCATTACGCTCGTGTGGGTTCAAATCCCACCTTCGGCATCCGAGGGCCCCGGTAAGGGGCCCTCGCTGTGTAGAGGCTTGCGAGGCTCGCCGCGTGGGGCTACAATTCTGGCGCAATGGCCGAAAGCGAGAAGAGAGTCAAGCCGCCCTTGGGGCGGGTGTGGATTGCCTTCCTGGCGGTCATTGGGATCCTGATCCTGGGGGACCTGAACCGTCGGATGAACGACGCCCGGCGTCTGGAGCGCGACGCCGGTATGCTGGCGACCGAGGTCGCCGCGCTTGAGCAGGACCAGCTTCGCCTGCAGACACAGATCGTCCAGGCAGACAACGATGTGGTCGTCGAGCGCTGGGCACGCATGCAGGCTAAGCTGGCTCGGGATGGCGAGGTGTTGATCGTGCCGGTGCCCGTGGGGGGCTATGTCGAACCGGCACTTCCCACACCAACTCCATTCCCGATGCCTCCCACCCGGCTGGAGGTTTGGCAGCTCCTGCTCTTCGGCGACTGACGTCTTGACCGGCCCGCGACGGGCGTGGTATACTGCCCTCTCCTCGACAAGAGGCCCCGTTGCGGGGTGGAGCAGTGGCAGCTCGTCAGGCTCATAACCTGAAGGTCCTAGGTTCAAATCCTAGCCCCGCTACCTGAGCACAACCTTGGTCCGTCAGGCTCCCCGAGTCGGGGTGACCTGGCGGTCTTTGGTTCTCGGACCTGGCGAATCCGGAGGTTCTTCGATGAACCGGAGACCGTCAGGTTCGTTCACGTCTCCTAGCTCCCGACCCTGAAGGTCCGCGATCCCGAGGAAAGCGATGCGAGGTTGAACAGGGTCCCCGCACAAACGGTCGCGCGGCCGGGACCCTCGAAAACCGCGGGCAAGAAAAGGAACCTCCGACCGTCAGGCCGTTCGCCCCGGCGGGACGAGCGCCCGCCAGGGCGCCGGCCCGAACGGGGTTTCCCGGCTTCGACCGCCCTGGAGGAGGAACCCAATGACCAGATGGACGACGCCTGACCGCTATCCTTGAGACGCCATCCCATCAGCAGGGGGCCTCCCGGCTCCACCGTGATCGAGCGGACCAGTTTGGCCGATCATCGCTGGACCAGTATCGGGCGACAATTGACACCCGCTGGCCCCCCTAGCACAGACTCATCGCCTGGCGAGATCGGTCCACGGTCGCTGAGGAAGAAGGGCACAGTCCCGCGAAACGGTACGGCCGCGCGTGACACCGTGTCACGCGCGGCCGGCTTCTGTGAGGGTCCCCGGTGCTGCGGGGGGCGCTTGGTGCTCGGAGGGGCTCAGGGCTCGAAGTTCACCGACCGGGAGCTGCACTGTCCCCCCAATCCGAGCTCGGTGCACGCAGTCACCTTGCCTTTCAGCGCGTGCCCCGACGGATCGTAGGGGAAGTCGTAAGCGTAGGCATAGCCTCCGTCCCCGGGATCAAGCTCGGCGATCGCTGTGTCGATGGTGCAGCCCAGGTGCTTGTCAAAGTGGTCGGCGGACTGGTCGATCGTGATGGCTCGTGTCTGTGTCCTCGACTCTGACTTTGTACGATTTGAGGGTCAGGCTGCCCGTGTTGACCACCTTGAATTCGATTCCCCACCCGACGCACGAATTGATGCGGCTGTACTTGAGGGAAAACCCGACCGAGGGCGTCGGGGTGGGCGGAGCGGGCTGCTTGGCGAGGGCATTGACGTCTCCGGAAATGCTCGCATAGCGCGTCCACAGCCAGCAGGTCTGGCCGGGCTTGCCAGGGATCTCGATCACCACGTACTCGGGGACAGCGCTGCCGGCAATGATCGTGAATTGGCTCCCCGCCAGGGCCGAGTACACCAGGTCGTAGACCGTCCCCGGCCCAGAGCGACAATTGGTGTTCTCGCTGATAGCGGCTTGCGGGATGGCCGGGGCAGCCGTCGCCTCTGGGGTGGGGGTATCCGCCGGCGCGGGCGGCTGAGGGGTCGCAGACGGCTGGGCCGGCTGCTGTGGGAGCGTGGGCTGGCCGGCTGGTGCCGCGGCCAGTGTCGACTGCACAACCACGCTCAGAGCGTCCATTGTCAGCGTGGCTTCGATGGCCGCCTGCTGTGAGATCGCGCCATTGCAGGCAGCCAACAACCCCGATCCCAGCAGCGCACAAACCAGGGCCAAACGGTGTGCTGTTGTCATCTTCACCTCGAGCGATGTCCGGACCAAGCGCCATTATAGGCCACGGCGAGCGCAGCCGGGTGCGGCGTCGCGACGGGCCTGCGACAGGCAGGCGAACCAGCCAGTTCGACGTGGGGCGCCTGGAAGGCGGGTTGTCCGGGAGCCAATCCTGAGGTATCATCGAAACCGACCGGTCGGTCTAGTCTTGATCGAGCCGACGGCGGTCGAAGGGAGAAGCGTGCCTCGCAGCGGAGAATCCACCCGTCAGCACATTCTGCGCACGGCCGAGGGCCTGTTCGCCACCGGTGGATACGACGCGACCGGCGTAGCGGAGATCTGCCGCTCTGCCGGCGCCAGCAAGGGAGCCTTCTACCATCACTTCGCCTCCAAGCACGATCTGTTCCTCGAGTTGCTCGACAGCTGGCTGGCAGCGCTCGACGCCAGCTTCGCCTCCGCCGTGCAGCAGACCGCTGACGTGCCCACCGCGCTCGAACGCATGGCCGACCTTGTGGCGCAGGGCATTCGCCGTCCGGAATTGCGCTTGGGGTTGTTTGTCGAGTTCTGGGCACATGCCCAGCGCGATCCGGCGATATGGGAGCGGGCGGCTGAGCCGTATACGCGCTACCTGACCTACTTCGAGCGTCTGATCGGCCAGGGGATCGAGCGGGGGGATTTCCGGCGGACCTCGCCGCGACTCTCAGCCGTCCTGCTGACCTCCACGGCGCTGGGCATGCTGATGCAAGCCCAGTTCGCGCCGGAGGACGAGGAGTGGGGGGATACGTTGCGGGCGACGGTCGGCCTGCTTCTCGAAGGGCTGCGGGAGGGCAGGCGATGATCCTGGTCACGGGTGCGACGGGGCACATCGGCAACACCCTGGTCCGAGCGTTGGTGGGGCGCGGGCAGCGGGTGCGGGCCATGCTGCTCCCCGGAGAAGACGCCGCGCCCCTGGAAGGAGTCGAGGCGGAGCAGGTCAGAGCGGATGTGCTCGACTTCACCTCGATCCTGCGCGCCTTCGATCGGGTGACTCGGGTCTACCATCTGGCCGGGCTCATCTCGATCCTGCCGGGACAGCAGCGCCTGCTGCGGGCGGTCAACGTGGTGGGCACGCGGCACGTGCTGCAGGCGGCGCGGCAGTCGGGGGTCGAGCGACTGGTATACACGAGCTCGATTCATGCCTTGCGCCGCGTGCCGCACGGTGTGCTGATCGACGAGAGCCTGCCGTTCGACCCCGAGGGCGCGCTCAGCGCCTACGATGCGTCCAAGGCGCAGGCCTCGCTCGAAGTGCTGCAGGCGGCACGCGCAGGCTTGCCCGCAACCATCGTCTGCCCGACGGGGGTGATCGGGCCCAACGACTTCCGCCGCTCCGAGATCGCCGACCTGGTGCTGAGCTGCATGGCCGGCCAGCCGCAGCTGTACGTCGACGGCGCGTATGACTTCGTCGACGTGCGCGATGTCGCCGACGGCATGATCCAGGCGTGCGAGCATGGCCGACCGGGAGAGTCCTACCTCCTGGGAGGCGAGCAGATCAGCGTGCGCCGCCTGTTGGACTCCGTGGCCGAGATCACCCGGCAAGGCTTCGCCCGGATCCGCGTCCCCTTCGGGTTGGCGCGTTGGGCAGCCCGAGCCGCGCCGGCCTACTACCGACTGGCCCACGCCCGGCCTCGCATCACACCCTACTCGCTCGAAACGCTGGCCAGCAATTCGATCATCAGCCATGCCAAAGCTGCGCGCGAGCTTCACTTCGCGCCGCGCCCAGTGCGTGATTCGTTGGAGGACATGGTTGCCTGGCTAAGAGACAACCGCCAGGCTGTCGCCGGCGCGGGGTCAACCCGGTGAGTCAGCGGGAGGCTCAGGGTTTCGCGAAAGCCGATCGGCCGCAGCCTCAGCCGGGATAGCCGAGGGGGTCCCCCTCACGATCCTGCCGGGCGTCGGGCTCTGGCGACCGGATGCGGGCTGAGGTTGCCCCCAGGTGAAGGCTCATTCTTCGATCGGGACGTAGCACGGGCCGGCTGTGCTCCGCCCGGAGTGCATCCCCAACGCCGGTGACAGCTTGGCGATCAGCAACTCGACGACACTCAAGCGAGCCTCAGCCAGGGTCTTGATCCTCTCGGCCTCTTCGAGCGCCGCCGCATCGATGTAGCCGACCTTGACCTGTCCGGAGCGGCACACGGCCTGCTCGAACATGTCGCCTATCTTGGCGCAGGCCTGTGCCCGGCTCCTCGACCGCCTTGTGCCAGTTTCCTCTTGGTCGTTACCCGAGACTGGCGGCCATCGTCGATTGCGAGGACACCGCCCTTCCTGGTCGAGCTCCTGAGTTCTCCGAGGAAGGGGTCAGGATCGGCATTGGCGAGGACCCTGCCGATGGCGCAGGGTAGGTCGGCGGATCGATGGTACACCGTCAGCACCGGCGCGGCGTTCTCAAGGCCGAATCGATCGATCCTGCGTCGGTTCGACGGAACGGCCAGCTCGTGGACGTCGACGGCGTGCACCTGGCCGGACTCGCCCCTCCGCGGCGGCGAGCATCGTATCCATGCCAGGCCTGCAGCCGTAGCCCAAAAACCGCCACGCCTTCGCTGATGCCGAACTTGGGCAGGCGCCCATCGATGAATGGGCGGATGAAGTCCAGTAGGCTGAAGGAGGTGGTCATGAGCCTGATGGAGAGAGGCGGGACAGCTACGGCACGGATGCCGACCCCGTAGATCGCGTCCTGCAGAGCTCCCCGCGTGCCGGCGGCGGATCCCGCGCGCCGAGCGGCCCCGTCAAGGAAGGAGAATGGCGTCTTCGCGGAACTGCATGGCGTGCAACCGGGCATACAGACCGCCGCCGCCGAGCAGTTGGTCGTGCGAGCCGGCTTCGACGATCTGACCCTTGTCCAAGACCAGGATCCGGTCAGCGTGGCGCACGGTGCTCAAGCGATGGGCAATGATCAGCGTTGTGCGACCCTGCATCAGGCGGGTCAGGGCGTCCTGTACCAGCTGTTCGCTCTCGCTGTCGAGGCTCGAGGTGGCTTCGTCGAGCAGCAGAATGCGCGGATCCTTCAAGAGAGCCCGGGCAATCGCCACCCGCTGCCGCTGTCCGCCGCTTAGCCGGACGCCGCGCTCGCCGACAACGGTCTGATAGCCTTGCGGGAGCTCGCCGATGAAGGCGAGGGCGTTGGCGGCCTGCGCTGCGGCCTCCACCTCGCTGACGGTGGCCTCCAGGCGGCCGTAGCGGATGTTTTCCTCGATCGAGCCGCCAAACAGAATCGTCTCCTGCGGGACGATGGCGATCTGCTCGCGCAGGCTGCGCTGTGTGAGCTGGCGCAGGTCGATCCCTTCCAGCAGGATCGAGCCTTGAGTCGGATCATAGAAGCGCGGGATCAGGTTGAAGATGGTGCTCTTGCCTGCGCCGCTCGGCCCGACGAGCGCCACGATCTCGCCCGGCGCGACTTCGAAGCTGACGCCGCGCAGCACGTGCTGGTCGTCCTCATACCCGAAGTGCACCTGCCGGAAGGCGAGCCCACCCTGCACCTCTGTCAACGGCTGCGCATCGCGGGCATCGACGAGCTGCGGGGCGGTGTCGATCAACTCAAACACCCGTTGGGAAGCGCCGATGCTCTCCTGCAGGTTGGCGTAGAGCCCGACCAGCGTTCCGACGCTGGCGGCCACCGTCAGGGCGTAGATCAAGAAGGCGAT
The DNA here is from genome assembly GCA_963789825.1 of uncultured Chloroflexia bacterium. Taxonomy (GTDB): domain Bacteria; phylum Chloroflexota; class Anaerolineae; order Anaerolineales; family E44-bin32; genus PFL42. The sequence goes on along the minus strand of CAWBME010000007.1, from coordinate 207,507 downwards.
CAGGTCGCCGGCCGTCAGGCGCCCGGCAAGGACCTCGCGGCCGCCAAACCACAGGATCAGGGCAATCATGCTGAAGCCGAGGAAGGCAATCAGCGCTCCAAACACCGACCGAATGCGCAGCATGCGCAGGGCCGCCACCACCGCGCCGACTACGGCCCGTCCGTAGCGGGCGATCTCGAACTCCTCTCGGGCGAAGCTCTTGACCACACGAATGTTCTGCAGCACCTCCTCGGAGATCACTGTGGAGCCGGCAAGCTCGTCCTGCAGACGAGTGCTGGCGCGCTGCAGGAACACGCCGAACCCTGCAGCTAGGATCCCCATCGCCGGGGCCAGAACCAGGATGAACATCGAGAGTCTGGGATTGAGCACGAACATCAGCGCCGCCGCGCCGACCAGGATCAGCGACTGCTGCAAGAAGGTTCCCAGGTCGCGTGTCAGCGTCGCGCGTAGCGTCGTGACATCGTTGGTAAGCCGTGAGATGAACTCACCCACCCGATGCGTCTGGTGGAAGTCGAGCGAGAGGCGCAGCAGGTGCTCATACAGCTCATTGCGCAGGTCGGCGGTGATGCGCTCGCCAGTCGAACCCAGGGTGTAGGTCTCGACCAGCGAGGCGAGCGCACGCAGCAGGAAGACCAGAATCAGGCCGACGGTGATCGCATTCAGCAGCTGCTGATTCTGCTCGACGAATACCGAGTCCACCAGGCTGCGAATGACCGCCGGGAAGACCAGGCTGAGGGCGGAGCCGACCACCAGCGCCACCAGGGCCACGGCCATCCGAGCCCGGTACGGCCGAAGGTACCGCAGCAGGCGCGACCAGGGAAGACTGCGCAGGGATGCCCGAGCTGGGGAGCCGGGCTCTGGTTGAGACGAGGGAGGGGAGATCCGCCGACGAAACATGGTTTGTCCTGGCGCGGATTGTACCGCTGCCGGTGTCGCGGGCTGGGCGGACCCTCCAAAGGACTTGCCCTATTCGGGCAAGGATGGCTATCATCGGAAGCATGCAGACCGAATCCCTTCAACGCAGCTTCCAGCAAGTGTTCGGGGCGGCACCTTCCGGCGTGGCACGCGGCCCGGGCCGGGTCAACCTGATCGGCGAGCACACGGACTACAACCAGGGCTTCGTGCTGCCGATGGCGATCGATTTGGCGGTCCACATCGCCTTCCGGCCACGAGGCGACAGCCGGGTGCGCGTGCAGTCCCTGGATTTCGACCAGCGGAGCGAGTTCGACCTGCGGGACCTCTCCTCGGTTCGTTCCGGCTGGCCTGCCTACCTGGCTGGGGTCGCCTGGGCCCTGCAGGACGAGGGCGTGGTGCTCACCGGTTGGGAAGGCGTAGTCCGCAGCCAGCTCCCTGTGGGGAGCGGATTGTCGTCTTCCGCAGCGGTGCAGATGGCCGCCGCCCGCGTATTCGCCGCGGTCAGCGGGCTGGAGTGGGAGCCGGCTCGCATGGCGCGCCTCGTGCAGCGAGCCGAAAACGAGTGGGTGGGAGTGCGCTGCGGCATCATGGACATGCTGGCCAGCGCCTGCGGACGGCGGGGACGCGCGCTGTTGATCGATTGTCTCGACCTGAGCCGCGATCACGTGCGCATGCCCGGCTCGGCAGCGGTTGTCGTGCTGGACAGTGGGACCCGCCGCGAGCTCTCCCTCTCCGGCTACAACGACCGCAGGGCGGAATGCGAGGCCGCAGCTCGCGTTCTGGGCATCCCCAGCCTGCGCTACGCGAGTCTGGCCGACCTACACCTGCGGCGTGACGATCTGGCGGCGCCTCTCTACCAGCGCGCGCGGCATGTGATCACCGAGAACCAGCGCACGCTGGAGGCTGCCGCCTGGCTGCAGGCTGGCGACCTCACGCGCTTCGGCCAGGCGATGAACGCCAGCCATGCCAGCCTGCGCGATGACTTCCAAGTCTCCACGCCCGAGCTGGATTCCCTGGCCGCACTGGCTCAGCGGCACCCCGCTTGTCATGGAGCGCGCATGATGGGCGGGGGCTTCGGGGGGAGTGTCGTGTGCCTGGCGGAGCGGGGAGGGAGCCGAAAGCTCGCGCGCGAGGTCCTGAAGGCCTATCAGCAGCTCACAGGACGCGAAGGGGATGCCGTAGTCTCACGCGCGGCGGATGGCGCGAGCCTGTATGTCTAGCCGGTTCTTGTCACATCTTTGCCCGACCGGTATAATCCTCAAACGGTGCCGGCGCGCAGCGGCAGCCGCAATGTGCTGGCGGGTTAGCTCAGTTGGCAGAGCAGGGGACTCATAAGCCTCGTGTCCCGGGTTCAAGTCCCGGACCCGCCACCTCGACCTCCGCCGGGTCGCCGACCGCCCGGAGCTGAGAGGCAAACGAACCTGCGGGGCTTGAGGGACACACTTCAAGCCCCGCCGCCGTTCCGCCAATGGACTCAATTCACGGTCAGCCAGAAGACGCCAGCGGCTCCGCAGCCGAGGGGGCACCGAACCAGCGGCGCCGAAACCAGAACCCCACGTTCACCGGCAGAATCATGACCGCAACTTCCACCAGCGGCGCGATCCCTCCGTCGAGCGCCTGACCTGAGCGGAATCGGCTGCGCATGTGAGCTGGGGCACGGATGGGACGGGTCTGTCCCTTGACCGGCGTCTCGGAACGAAGGGTAGGGCGATCCCGGAGCGAAGTGCGCTCGGCCGGGGTCGGGACCAGCGAGACCCGAACGAGAGGCCGCCCCTGGAGTGCCGGCGGTTCAGCCGATTGACGCCACGTGCGTTTCGCTCGCAGGCAGCTACGAGACAGCGGCTTCGTCGGCCAAGCGCAAGGCCTGGTCGATTCTGGCGAATCCCTCTTCGAGCTGCTCTTCGGTGATGATCAGCGGAGGAATGACCAGCAGCGTGTGCCAGTGGGTGTAGAGGAATACGCCGTTCTGGAGCAGGTTGCGGCGGATCGCTTCCATCACAGGGCTGCTCCCGCCGAACGGTGCCAGCGGTTCGCGCGTGCGGCGGTCGCGGACGAGCTCGATGGCGGCGAACAAGCCGATCGAGCGGACCTCCCCGACCGAAGGGTGTACTTCTCCCAGATCGCTTAGCAGCCTCGCCAAGACTTTGCCCATCCGTTCGGCGCGTTCGATCAACCCATCATCCTGCATCACCCGGATGTTGGCGATGGCGGCGGCCATGGATAGCGGGTGAGCGTTGTAGGTCAATCCCCCCTGATACACCCGGTCGCGGAAGGAATCGGCGATCTTCTGGCGCATCGCCACCGCCCCGAGCGGCGCGTAGCCCGAGGTCAGGCCCTTGGCCATCGTCATCAGGTCGGGGACGACGTCCCAGTGATCCACGGCGAACCACTTCCCGGTGCGGCCGAACCCGCTCATCACCTCGTCACAGATCAGCAGGATGCCGTGGCGATCGCACACCCGGCGTACGCCCTGCAGGTAGCCTGGAGGCGGAACAATCACCCCATTCGTGCCGGTGACGGTCTCCAGCAGCACCGCGGCGATCGTCTCCGGACCCTCCAGCGTGATGACCTCCTCCAGGTGGCGCAGGAAATCGCCTCCGACAGTCTCGGGATCCGCCGGGCGGTCCGGCGGGTGAAAAGCTGAGCGGTACGCATAGGGATCGAGGAAGTGCACGACGCCGGGCATCACGCCGGGTTCCCAGGCCACCCGCCGCGGATCACCGGTGGCGGCGATCGCCCCGGCTGTGGCGCCATGATAGGAGCGATAGCGTGCCAGGATCTTGTGCCGGCCAGTGTGGCCACGGGCCAGTTTGATGGCGTGCTCATTGGCGTCGGCCCCACCCAGCGTGAATAGGAAGCGATCGAGGTCGCCCGGGGTGATCTCCGCCAGCAGCTGGCCGAGCTCGGCGCGGGGGCGCGTGGCCATCCCCGGGCCGGCAAAGACCAACTCGTTGGCCTGGCGGGCAATGGCGTCGATCACGCGCCGGTCGCCGTGGCCGATGTTGCAGCACATCACCATCGAGTTCAGGTCGAGGTAGCGCCGGCCGTCGGCGTCCCAGAAGTGCACGCCCTGGGCGCGCGTGACGGCGATCGGCTGGACCCGTCCTTGGGCGGACCAGGTCCAGAAGTTGTGCTCCAGGCTGAGGGGCAGGATCTGGGAATCTTCGATACCGGAGTCCATCATCGTCTCCCGCAGGCTGCACACGGCCCACGCGCGTGGAGCCCGTCGCCGGTCACCCGCCGGCGCTGCTCAGGTACACGCCGGCCGGATCCAGCTCGCGCAGGATCTGCAGTTCGCGAGCGGTGGGCGGCTCGGTGGTCGTCAGCAGAGCGGCAAGCTTGAGCGGCCAACCGGTGTTGGCCTGCGCCTGCGCCGGGTCGATGCCGGGATGCACCGCGGTCAGCGTCAGTTCGCCATTCTCGTCGGGCTGCATCATCCCAAGGTCGGTCACCACCGCTGCCGGACCGCCGCCGCGCAGGCCGAGGGCGGTGCGCCTCGGGCGGCCGTCGAGGAAACCGGCCGAGGTGCGGAAATCGCAGCGCGCCGGGAAGCGGCGCTTCTGGTGCGGCGTGATGAAGTAGCAGCGGTCGGCAAAGGCGGCGATTTCCATCGATCCGCCAGATCCCGGCAGGCGCACCTTGGGATGCTCGTATTCGCCGATCACGGTGGCATTGACATTGGCGAACTGATCGATCTGCGCCCCACCCATGAACCCCACCGAGACGTGTCCCCGTTGCAGGTAGTAGGCGAAGATCTCGAACATCGAGCACACCGCCAGCGCACCGGACACCAACGACGGGTCGCCGATCGACAGAGGCAGTCTTTCCGGCTGCGCGCCGATCACGCCCAATTCGTAGATCATCACCAGTTCCGGGGCGTGGGTGCGCCGGGCGAGGTTGCAGGCCAGGTTGGGAATGCCGACACCGACGAACACCACGTCGTGGTCGCGCAGCTGGCGGGCGGCGTTGACGGTCATCAGCTCGGAGGCAGTGTAGTCCATTGCAGGCACCTCATGCCGCCGGAGTCACCGGCGGAAGGACCGGGTCTAATGTTGGCCGTAGTTGACCGGCTCGCTCCAGCGCGGCGCCACCTGCAGCCGAGCGTGCGCTTCGGGTCCGAGTTTCTGCCAGTAGTGGTCCCGGTCCGGGACACCGTAGACCCATTCGTCGAGCCAAGCCTTCACCTTGCCCGCCTCGCTGCTTAGGCGATCCCACTCTAGATAGAAGGGATTGTCGCGATCATAGTAGCCCTGGGTGTAGGAGGGATGGGCGCAGTACGGCACATGACAGACAGCGGTGACGGCCAGCCCGGAGATCAGCGTTCGATTCGGATCGGAGCGTATCACCTCGGCCGGGACGATCTCCTCGGCGGTGAGGATCACTCGGCTGGAGGCGAAGGCGGCCTCCTTCTGCTCGCCGATGATTCCCCACAGATGGCAGTTGCCATCGGCGTCGGCCCGCTGGGCATGGATGATGGCGACGTCCGGCTGCAGCGCCGGCACGGTCACCACCTCGCCCTCGCCGTAGGGGTTGGGCAGACGGCGAAAGTTCGAGTTGACCCGCTCGAGATCGCCGGCGCCGGTCGGGTTCATCGGGAGAAAGGGCACGCCGGCCGCGCCAGCCGCCAGGCGCACGATCATCGAGAAGTGGGAGTATTCCTCCCATTCCAGCTTCCCCAGCTCGATTTGCTCCCGAACAACGCGCAACGACCCCACACCTGGATTGCCGGAGTAGGAAAAGATCAGCTTGCGGGCGCAGCCGGCGGCCACCATCTGATCGTAGATCAGGTCGGGCGTCGCCCGCGCCAGGGTCAGCTCCCGCTTGCCCTGCCGGATGATCTCGTGACCCGCAGCGAACGGGATCAGGTGGGTGAAGCCGGCGGCGTACACGCAATCTCCATCGTGCACGTGATCAGAGACGGCGGCCTGCAAGCTGGTCAATTTGCTCATGCGATGCACCCAGGGCATGCGGAGATGGACCCTATTCTGCCTTGCTCCTCATCGCACGGCAAGCAGCCCGAAGGCCTCAACGGGCCGCATGCTAGAATGCCGCTGTGACCCACGGCGTGTATCTGCATATTCCCTTCTGCACTCACCGCTGCGCCTATTGCGACTTCAACACCTACGCCGGACTGGAAAGCCTGATCCCTTCCTATATCGAGGCCTTGTGCGCCGAGGCCAGAATGGTGGGGGCGGCGTGGCCGGAAGGCGAGCCGCGGGGGGTTGACACCATCTTCTTCGGTGGGGGTACACCCTCGCTGCTTCCTGCCAAGTCCCTGCGTCGCATCCTGGGCACGCTGCGAGGCGCGTTCGACGTGGAGACGGGTGCGGAGATCACGCTGGAGGCGAACCCCGGCACGGTCACGCGGGCGGCGCTGGGCGCGTTGCGCGAGGCGGGGATCAACCGGCTGTCGCTTGGGGCGCAGTCCGCCGATCCTTCGATCCTGCGCTTGCTGGAACGGGCCCACGACTTCGGCCAGGTCGAAGCTGCGGTGCGCGAGGCGAGATCCGCGGGCTTCGACAATCTCAACCTGGACCTGATGCTGGGGGTGATGACCCAGACGATGGAGAGCTGGCGTGAACTCGCTGCAGGCCGCGCTCGGTTTGCACCCGGAGCACCTCTCGCTGTACATGCTGAGCGTCGAGGAGGACACGCCATTGGCCGCTCGGGTGCACAGTGGAATCCTCCCGGCGCCCGAGCCGGACCTGGCAGCTGAGATGTATGATGCGGCCTGCGACGCGCTCGACGCTGCCGGGTACATCCACTACGAGATCTCCAACTGGGCCCGGCGGCGGCCGGGGAGTCCATCCGACCCGGATGCTCGCGGATGGGTCTGCCGCCACAACCTGCGCTACTGGCGCAATCTGCCCTATTTGGGACTCGGGGCGGGCGCGCATGGCTCCACCGCCGGCTTCCGTTACGCCAATGTGCTCTCGCCGCAAGCCTACATCCAGCGCCTCACCTGCCCGCACCGCGAGCCCTTCCCGTTCTCGGCAGCCGCCGCTTCACGACTGCCGATCGATCGCGAGACCGAGATGCGCGAGACGCTGCTGATGGGCCTCCGTCTGCTGGAGGATGGTGTCCCGGCTGGGGTGTTCCGCTCGCGCTTCGGGCTCACTCCCCAGGAGGCATTCCCGGAGGTGGTGAGCCGTTGGCAGGCTGAGGGGTTGCTAGAGCTGAACGAGGATCGGTTGCGCCTGAACTCGGCGCGGCTGGCTACTCTCCAATCAGGTGTTTGTCGACCTGGTGTAGTGCCGGCTCGCCCCCAACACAATCGAAGTGGATGCCCTGGGCTCCACATGGGCGATGCGGAGGTGAGATGCGCACAGTGGATGGTCTACACCGCGCGCCGGTACATGCGGTGGGTCTTGTAGAAATCGATCCCGATCTGGCGCAGCTCGCGCAACATGCGATCGTTCTCGGCGCCGATCTGGACAACATCGGCATGCTGGTAGCGACCCTGGCGGACGCTGCGCGCCATCTCGGAGAACAGGATCGCCGTTCCGCCCAGGCCGCGGTACTTCTCGGTCATCCCGGCGCCGTTGATGTTGATCCAGCGGGTGCGGCGTAGCTCGAGCAAGGCATCCAGCCAACCCACTGGGAACAGCCGACCCCGGCAGCGTTGCAGTGCCGCCGAGATGTCGGGGTAGGCGAACAGGAACCCGACTGGCTCATCGTCCTTGAGCACGATCTTGATCAGCCGCGGGTCAGCGAACCACAAGAGTTGGTCGCCCATTGTCCGGGCTTCGTCCTCGGTGAGCGGGACGTTGCCGGACGTGCCGCCCAGCGACTGGTTGTACAGATCCCGCAGGCGCGGGACCCATGCCCGTAGGTCAGAGCGGGATTCGATGCGCGCCAACCGCAGCCCGCGGCGGCGCCGGACGATTTCGGCCCCCTCGAAAAGCCGGTCCGGTAGGCGGGTGTCACGGCTCAAGTATCCGGAGAGCGAATCCCCGGCCGGCTCGAAACCGAGGGCCTCGAGCAGCCCCGGGTAGTAATCGAGGTTGTAGGGGATGCCCAACGCCGGCCTGTGCTCAAAGCCGCGCACCAGCATCCCCATCCCGTCGAGGGCGGTGAAGCCTTTCGGGCCGAAGACCTGAGTGAGCCCCCGGCTATGCGCCCATTCGAAGGCCTGCTCGAACAGGGCACCGGCAGTGGGGAGGTCATTGATGCATTCGAACAGATAGAAGAATGCGGTGGACTCGCGGTTGAACTCGTTGTAGTGACGGTTGTCGAGCACTGCAAGGCGCCCGACGGGGGACCCATCCTGCTCGGCCAATAGAAACGCCGCATCGGAGTGGGCGTAGAACGGATGTCGTCTGCGGTCCAGCATACGACGCACGTCCCGTTCCATCGGTGGGACCCAGGTTGGGCTTCCGCGGTAGATGGTGAACGGCATGGCGACGAAGCGCCGGACGTCGCGGGCGTGGGACGTGTCGATGGATCGTATCTTCATCGGACGGCCAGCCTGAGGAGGTCAAGCATCCAAGCGCCGCCGCTGTCGCCCTGACCTGGGCCGGGGCCCGGCGGTGTGCGACGCGTTCGGCGAGGCTGGATCACGGCAACAGCCTACGGCGGCTGCAGGCAAGCCGGCCAAGGTGGGGCAGCACGTCTTCGGAGCGGACCACTTGACCTGTGCCGCCGTGTCCCAGAGTCGACAACCCACCGGCGATATTGCCCCAACGCAGACAGTCTTCCAGCGGGAGGTCGTCGAGCCAGGCTTTGATGAACCCGGCGCCAAAGCAGTCGCCGGCGCCGGTTGTGTCCAGCGGCTCGAGGGTCAGCGCCTCACAGTGGATCAGCTCGCCATCCTGGATGGCGTAGGCGCCGTCGCTGCCTGCCTTCAGGATGGGCATCCGGGTCAGGGCCTGGAGGCGCCGCAGGGCGGCTTCCATGTCGCTCTCGCCGGTCATCATCTGCGCCTCAAGCCGATTGGGGAGGAATGCATCCAGGGTACCCAGCACGCGGCGCACGTCGGTATGGTTGGCGTCGTTTGCGCTGAATAGATTCCCGTCCATCATGATTTGAGCGGACTGCGCGCGCAGGAAGCGCAGGCCTGAGTCGAAGGCCGGGCCGGTGTACATCCCGGGTATGTAGGCGAGGCGTGTGTGGATCTTGGCCATCTGCCGGACGGCGGCCGGGACCTTGGGATTCGGATCGTAGTAGGCGACGAAGGCTCGGTCTTCGGGGAAGGTCAGCGCCACCGTGATCTTGCGCAGCGGGCGCTTGTGGTGAACGAACAGCGCCTCGTCCAGCCCCTCGCCACGCGCGAACTCCAGGGCCTGGCGCGAGAAGTCATCGTTGCCAAAATCGGCGGCCCAGCCGACGCGCAGCCCCAGGCGGTGCATGGCCACAACCGGGTTGTAGGCGGCGCCGGGCACCACGCCGAAGGATCGACTGACCACCTCCACCCCGAGCGAAGGGAAGGCCTCCAGTCGGGCGAAGATCAAGTCCAGACAGTAGTCTCCCGCGACCACGACGTCGTACATTCCGCTCTCCGGTCGGCGAATTCGCCGCTCCAGGGTTGGACGGCGCTCAGGCGAGGTTCGGGAAGTACTCCCGGTGTGCCTCCCGGTACTCATCGAGGATGATCCTGGCGGCAGTCTCATCCGCCACCAGGGGGTGCAGGGCGAGGGCTGTACGGGCCTTCGCCAGCGAGGCGTCGCGCACCGATTCGATAGTCAGCTTCTCGAAGGCCTTGACCTGCTTCATCAAGCCAAGGCAGTGATCCGGAATCGGCCCGATGGCCAGCGGCGTGGCGCCCTGCGCAGAGATGGACGCTGCCACCTCAACCACGTCCGTCGAGGACATGCCCTCGATCGCGGTCCCGTTCGGCAGATTGACGATCGCCTGACGCGTGCCCCCGCCGGACAGCGCGGCGATGACATTGAGCGCGACCCCCGCATACCCTTCGGTGGCCAAGGCATGGATCCATTCCGGCTGCAGTCCCGCCGCCGGGTGGCGGTCTTTGGTCTCCGCCGCCATGTAGGTCGCGCCGCGTGCTCGCATGTAGGCCTGATAGGTCGAGAGGATCCCCGCTTCGTCTTCAGAGCGGATGCAGACCTCGAGATCCTCGGGCAAGGGCTTGGTTCATCTGCAGCAGGGCCTGGCCTCGGGTGGCCGGCGCCGCCCGCAGATTGGCGACAGCCCTGCGCGACGAGTAGTAGTAGTAGAGATACTCGTTCGGGATCAGCCCCAGCGTCGTGAGGAGCTCGGGCTCGAAGGGAAGTCCGGGAAAGGATCCCGCCTGAGCGAGAGTCTGCAGGAAGAGCGGCAAATGATCCGTGCCCTGGTGGAGGATTCGCCGGACCCAGCCGAGGTGATTCAGGCCGAAGTAGTCCAACCGCACTTCATCCATCGGGGCGTTCAGCAGCTCAGCGGCGACGTGCTGCATGCCGTGGGGGGCGTCGCAGATGCCGACGGTTCTGGGCCATGCTCCCAGGTCGAGCGCGGCCTGGGCCAGCAGGCCCGAGGGATTGGCGAAGTTGATCAGCCAGGCGTGCGGGCACTCTGTGCGCATCACTTCGATGTACTTCAGCAGCACGGGGATGCTGCGCAGCGCCATCGCCATCCCGCCGGGGCCGGTGGTTTCCTGCCCGAGGAAGCCGTGGGCCAGGGGGATGGTCTCATCCAGGACGCGGGCCTGCATGTTGCCCACGCGGAAAGTGGTGACCACGAAGTCGGAGGCGCGCAGCGCAGGGGCGGCTTCCGAGTAGGCGTGCAGCTCAAAGGGCAGAGGTTCCTGGTGGGTCATGGCGTGCACCACCGCCAGCACGCGATCCAGATTGGCGCGGTCGACATCCATCAAGGCTACTTCCGTCAGGCCCAGCTCCGACTGACGCGCCGCCATTGCCTGCAGGATCAAAGGCGTGCGAACGCCGCCACCGCCGAGGACGGCGATCTTCATTCCTGTCCTGCGCTGGCGGACCTGCGCCACAACGCTACGCTCCGCCCTCGTCGGGGAGGAGTTGCTCGACGAATGGATGGAAACGGGCGTAGCGGAAGGCCTCGGCGAAGGCGATGCCGGCGGCCGCGCCCACCTGCGCCGCCTGAAGGCGGACGGCCGCCGCCAACATCTGATGGGGAGAGGCGGCCGCCGTGCCGAGCAGTGACGACAGGTCAACCCCGGCACGCGCCGCCTGACGGGCAACGTCCTCCACGAGGAAATCCACCTGGCTTCGATGCTCGAGCAAGGCCTGCAGCTTCCGTTCCAGTGTCAGGCCGATGTCAACGAAGCGATTGGCGCCGTGCGAGGAGGTTGCGGCGAAGTACTTCTCGGCCACCCAGTGGGGTATGTGCTGGCTGCCACTTCCGGGATCGAACAGCGGCAGGTGGGAGAACAGCAGCGCCTCAACCACCGCCCGCGCCAGCGCCCGGTGATCGGGATGCGCCTCGCTCGCATCCTGCGGATCGAGGCTGATGACCTCATCCGGCCGGTGGCTGCGGATGCAGCGCACGATCTCCAGCCGCAGCTGACCGGGCGGCAAGCTGTCCAACCCGCCGTCAGGATGCCCGAGCCACTCGACGAGGCCAATCCCCAGAAGGGAGGCCGCCCGTTCGGCCTCGCCCATGCGCTGCGCCGCTAATTCCCGGGCGGGGATCGAGAATGATCCCAGCGCTCCATCGGTGGCGACTGCCAGGATGACCCGATCCCCCTGATCGGCGCGCAGCGCCAACGTCCCCCCGGCAAAGAACTCGGCGTCGTCGGGATGGGGCATGATCGCCAGGATGGTTGTCAAGTCCGAATCTCCACTGGACACAGGCCGCCCGGTGATTGTAAGCGCAGAGGCTTCGGACCGCACTCGACGGACTCTAGGGTGCGCAGGCGCTGGGGCATGTGCCGGACCACCGGGACGGTACAATCGCAGGCGAGATCCAATCGTCCTTTGTCGGAGGCGGTCCATGCAGCGTGTCGGATACATCGGGTTGGGGCTGATGGGGAAGTCGATCGCCCGCAACTTGTTGCGGGCGGGCAATCCACTGACTGTGCACAACCGCAGCGCGGCGGCGGTCATGGAGCTGGTAGCCGAGGGAGCGCAATCGGCGGCCTCGCCGGCGGAAGTCGCCCGGCGCAGCGAGGTGGTCTTCACCAACCTTCCCGACTCGCCGGATGTGGAGCAGGTGGTGTTGGGCGCGGGCGGCGTGCTCGAAGGGGCTCACCCCGGTCTGATCTACGTCGACAACAGCACGATCAAGCCCGAAGCCTCACGCCGGATCGCGGCCGAGCTGGAGAAGGTCGGTGTCCCGGCGCTGGACGCACCGGTCTCGGGAGGAGACATCGGGGCGCGCGAGGCGACGCTGGCGATCATGGTTGGAGGTCCGCCGGCGGCCTTCGACCAGGTGCTCCCGCTCTTCCAGGCGATGGGCCGGACGATCACCCGCGTGGGCGACAGCGGCGCCGGCCAGGTGGCCAAGGCGTGCAACCAGATCATGGCGGCCGCCCAGATGGTGGCCATGGCGGAACTGCTGGTGCTGGCGCAGAAGGCAGGCGTCGATCCGCAGCGCGTGGTCGAGGCGATCCGCGGCGGTGCCGCACAGTGCTGGACGCTGGATGTCAAGGCGCCGCGGCTGTTTGCCGGAAACCGCCAGCCGGGATTCAAGGCGCACATGATGCACAAGGACCTGGCGATCATCCTGGAGACGGCGCGCACCTACGGCGCCTCGCTGCCGATGAGCGGGCTCAACCTGCAACTGTACGAAGCCATGCTGCAGATGGGGATGCGCGAGCTCGACAACTCGGCGGTGCTCGGAGTGTACGAGGCGCTGGCGGCCACCCAAGTTGCGTCCACCGCTTCGGCCGGTCACTAAAGGCGAGGCCCCGGCTGAGGCGTGCGGGAAGGCAGCACGCGGGGCAGTGGCCGGTCCTGGGTTGAACCGAAGGGGTCTCGAGAGGCTGGGCAAGGGCGGACCGAGCCTTTGCCAGGCCCGAGTCAGGCTAGAGACGCGAGCAGCGTTGGGTTCTTCCCAACGCTGCTCGCGAAGGACCTCCGGCGGACCCGTCAGGACCTTCGATCACAGCATCGGGTAGGCAGCCTGCAACTCATCCATCAAGGGCACGAAGATCAACAGGGTCAGAACGACGGCGATCAGGATGAACAGGAACATCACCACCAACACCGAGCCGATCGCTCCGCCCCAGCCCAGCTTGGTAGCGGCTCTCACCGCCAGGAACTGCAGCGCAATGGCATAGATCCGCGAGTGGCACTGCCAGGCACGCCGCGCATGGGATGAGCGAGAGCAAGGACGAGATCAGGGTGATCGGGGCATAGTAGGCGGTGTTGGCGTACATCATCTGCGAGAAGGTGCCCTGGCCGCCGAAGGCGCTGGCGGTGAAGTGGACCAGGCCGAAGTACAGCATCTGCCCCAGGACCACAGCGATGGCGCTGATGGGAATGGCGCACACCAGTGCCGCCGCCATGCCCAGCCCTGCCGGCGCCAGTTGTTGGGGCAGGGCTTGCGCTGACCCGGCAAACTGGGAGAAGGCGCTGCTGCCCATCAATTGCATCCAGACGAACTGGCTGGCGGCGCTGAGCAGGCCGGAAATCGCGCCGACCACGAGCAGCCACACGACCGCCCGGCCGAGCGTGGCGTTCGGATCCTGCAGGAGACGTTCGTAGGACTCCAGCGTGGGGCGACGCAGCGCGATATTCCACACCTCGTAGAACGGAAGCGAAGGGGGTCGGATCGGGGCCTCGGGCATCGCCAGTTCGTCGGACATGGTGAGCTCCTTCCTGCAGTCCGGGTGTCGCCTCCAGCGGGTTGGGTTCAGCAACCTTCTGGCGCGCAAGATCGTGCTCTGCTCTGGCCAAGACTACATGGACCAACGCCAGAACGCAAGCCGGACCCGGCGCGATCAGGTCAAGCGCCGGCCTTGGTTGGTTGCCTCACGGAGTGAGTAGAACGATCAGGCGCCCAGGGCCATGCACGCCCAGCGTTAGGGTCATCTCGATGTCCGACGTGCGCGACGGTCCGGTGACCAGGACCACCAGGGGCGAACCCTCCAGCATGGGCCTTGCCGCCGGCCGCCAGCCAAGCCGCAAGGTCCGCGTGCAGGTCGTCGCCGCGACAGGATCGACCGCCAGGGTCGGCGGGAGGAGCGAGGCCGTCAGTGTGCCAGCCGGGCTGCACGGGAGCACCACCGTCCCGCTGTCGGCAATCCCCGCCGGCGCCCATACGATCCCCCAAGCAGCCTGATCGGGGTCCGCACTGCCGGAAGGGATGGGCCATCGGCTCTCGAGCAATTCGAACCCTGCCTGCCGCAGGTCGCCGAGCAGCGCCGGCTCAGAGCCGGCTTGCACCGCATACAGGCCGGGTCCAGGATTGGCGGGGAGCAGGCGCTCCAATGTGGAGGGGATCTGGTCAGGATCGACCGCAAGGACCTCGCCTGAGACGGCCGTCAGTGCCTGGGTGAACGTGTCCGCCAGATCGTGCGGGCGCGGTGACTGAGCGGGATCGAGCGGCGATGAGCCGACCACGGTGGGGACCACCGGGTGGCCGGTCGTCGTCACGCCTGCCAGTCCGTTGGTCTGCCGCCAACGCCGGTGGAGCGCCCGCGCCGCAATCGGCGGGAAATGCCTTGACCCCGTCCAGGCATTCCCGGGCGGCGGAAGCCAGCGCAGCCAGTTCTGGCCCCGGGCGAGCAGCGAGGTCGCCAGGGCCGCCAGGCGCTGCGCGAAGGCGAAGAGCGACGGACGGGTGGCGCCCCAGGCGAAGAGCCGCAGCCCCCAGCGCAGGTCCTGCCGGCCGCCACCGCCGGCAGACGTACTCGTGTCGCACCTGCAGCAACATGCGCGGGATGTCGATCCCGATCGGACAGGCCTCCTTGCAGGCGCCGCACAACGTCGACGCCTTCGCCAGATGGCCAAAGGCCGCAATTCCGAACAGTCCCGGGGAGACGACCGAGCCGATCGGTCCGGGGTAGGCGCTGCCGTACGCATGGCCCCCCAACTCCTGAAAAACCGGACAGTTGTTCAGGCACGCCCCGCAGCGGATGCACATCAGCGCCTCGTCCAATGGCGTGCCGTGCATTGCCCGCCGTCCATTGTCGATCAGGATGAGGTAGCGGTGCTGGGATCCGTCGGCGATCGATAGACTGCCGGGGCCCTGGATCAGCGTGACGTAGCTGGTCAGGATCTGCCCGGTCGCGTTGCGAGGGAGCAACTGCAGGATCAGCGCCAGGTCCTCGATCGTCGGGACCAGCCGCTCGATGCCCATCAGCGCCACGTGGACCGGGGGCAGGGTGGTCACCATGCGCCCGTTGCCTTCATTGGTCACCAGGCACAGCGTTCCGGTGTCGGCCGCCGCCAGGTTGACGCCCGAGATGCCCATGTCGGCGGTGAGGAAGATCTGGCGCAGGGTGCGCCGGGCGACGGCTGTCATGGCCGAGACGTCGTCGGTGTAGGGCATGCCCAGATGATCGGCGAAGGTGCGCCCAACCTCCTGCCGGCGCAAGTGGAGGGCAGGTGTGATGATGTGCGCTGGTGGCTCGCCGCGCAGCTGAACGATGAATTCTCCCAGGTCGGTCTCGACGACCTTCAGGCCTGCCCGTTCGAGGTAGGGGTTGAGGTGGATCTCCTCGCTCACCATCGACTTCGCCTTGGCCACCAGGCGCACGTTGTGCCGGCGGGCGATGTCAAGCACGTGGGCGCAGGCCTGCTCGGCGGAGGCCGCCTGGAGCACGACGATCCCGTTCGCCTGGCAGGATTCGATGAAGGTCGTCAGCATCGGATCCCAGTTGTCGAGGACCGTCTGTCGAATGGCGCGTGCGTGCTGACGCACGGCGACGGGATCGTCCAGGGTGGCGTTTGCGCGGCGCGCCCCGGCTTTGCGCCGGGCAGCGTTGTTGTCCAACGCCTCCTGCAGCACCGGGTTCGACAGGGCGCGCCGCACCGACTGCTGGAAGGAGGCGCTCACCGCAGGCCTCCGCCATCGCCCGCCAGAATCTGGGCGAGGTGAGCGCAGCGGGTAGCCGACCCTTGTTTGCGCAAGCCGCCTTCCATGTGCATCAGGCAGCTCACATCGCACCCGACCACGCGTGGCGCCTGAGTGGCCTGCACCGCCTGCAACTTGCGAGCGAGCATCTCCGCAGAGAGCTCCGGCTGGTCGACCGAGAATACTCCGCCGAAGCCGCAGCACTCCGGTTCGAGCCGTGTGACCTGCATCGACGGGATGGATTCGAGCAGCTGGAGCGGCTGGCTCGCGATGCCCATGCCCCGCAGCAGGTGGCAGGAAGGATGGTAGGCGACCTTGGCGCCGGGGACGCCGTCCCAGGCGTGCACATCGAGGACGTCGACCAGAAACTGGCTGAACTCGTAGGTCCGCGAGGCGAGTCGCTCGGCGCGGGCAAGCCAGGCCGGGTCGTCGGCGAAGAGCTGCAGGTAGCCGTGGCGCACCATGTGAGCGCATGAACCCGAGGGTATGACCACCGGATCCTGCGTGGCCTCCAGCGTCTCGATCGTATGGCGGGCCATCGTCCGGGCGCTGCCCCAGTCTCCGGCGTTGAACGACGGCTGGCCGCAGCAGGTCTGCGCCAGGGGGAACGCCACCTGCACTTCGCAAGCACGCAGCACGGCGACCACCGCCTCGCCAACCGCGGGAAACAGGCTGTCGACCAGGCAAGTGGCGAACAGCTGCACGCGCATCGACCCATCCTCCACGCTCGCCGGGCGAGCCATCCAGCAGGAGCATACCTTCGCCGGCACATGCAGGAAAGGAACAAGCATCCCGGTCTCGCCCGCCGGGAGGCATGCCGATCTCGATCGGCGCGTGACTTCCGTGGCTGGGGTTGCAGCTAGCGAAAACGAAGCCGCTCTTTCGAGCGGCCTCGTGTCGGGGCGGGCGGATTCGAACCGCCGACCCCCTGCACCCCATGCAGGTGCGCTAGCCGGACTGCGCCACGCCCCGTAGAGCGTCATTATAGCCGAGCGCGACGGTGCCTACAAGGCGGACCCTGCGCAGGGCATCAAACGCGCTCCCCGATCGACGAGTGCCGGGATGAAAGAACACCTGGCCTGGGTTCCCATCGGTGGACTCCCTGCTTGGCATTGATGCTGCCGGCTGCACTCCGTTCGTGCAATGGCCCTACGGCTGCTGCCCGAGCCCGCCGATGCGCGACCAGAGCGGCTCAGCCTCGGCGATTCGCAGCTGGGGAGGACAAGGAGAGGATGGGCCCTCTTCGCTGAGAAGCAGAACTGCCCCACCTGGGCTCGCGGCAAGAAGCAGGGTGCCTCGCGCCGGTTTGAGGAGGAGGCGGAGCAGCTCCCTTTCCAGCTCTCGCCTGACCTGCCGCGCCTGGTTGAGCGCGGCAGGGGGCGTGAGACGAGGCTGGTGCATCCGGGGGGCTATGCGAGTCGCTCCGTTCGCCGGTCCATCCCGGAAGGGTCCTTGGCATTCTCCGCAGGAGGCATCTCGCCCTGAGTGAGATCGCGCGCGGCCGCCGGGTGCAGTTGCGCCACCGCCTGGAACGAGACCTCGCCCGCATTCAGAGGGCCTATGACCTCGCGGCCAGGTGCTCCGCTCAACATGGCCGTTGCTCCTACGCGCAAGCTGAGCACCTTGTATCCGCCTCACCCCCTGTGCGCCTCTCCATTGACTGCCATCGGGTTGGCCAAGAAGCGTGGCAGGAATGCGATCCCATCACCGTGCACAGTGCCAAGGCGTGCAGGTTCAACTTGGCGCAGAGGGGAGCCCCTCCGGGATTCCACGCGCGAAGGATGGGGTGGGAATGTGGCGGCCTCCTGGGTTTCCGCAGCCTGCCAAAGGGCTGCTGCCCTGGGCCGAGGCAAGCAGGAATGCTGCACTCGCCGACGGCCTGGCGCTGGTTGCGTCCGAGGCGGCCCTCTCCCAGGCTGGGCGAGGGGGAGAGCCGATACCCTTGCGCCGTCTTTGAATCTATAATCGCGCCCCGAGAGGTGCAGAATGCGTCTATACGACATTTCGATCGGGATCCAACCGGGGATGCCGGTCTGGCCTGGCGACCCGCCGGTCGAGCTGACGCGAATCTCCGCCATCGCCAACGGCGACAATGCCAACGTCTCGCGCCTGTCCTGCGGGGTTCACGTTGGAACGCACTTGGATGCCCCGCTGCATTTCGTCGAGGGGGGAGCATCCGTCGAGAGCCTCTCCCTCAAGGTGCTGATCGGCCGGGCCTACGTCGTCAGCCTGCCCAAGGTGGACGTGATCGACGCCGCCTCCTTGGAGGCGGCCCACATCCCTCCCCGCACCAAGCGTGTGCTCTTCAAGACCCGCAACTCGGCGCTCTGGGCGCGTGGCGAGACCCGCTTCCAAACCGACTTTGTCGCCATCGACGAGAGCGGCGCACAGTGGCTTGTGCGCAAGGGCGTGCAGTTGGTCGGCGTCGACTACCTCTCGGTGGCACCCTACAAGCGCAGCAAGCAGGTGCATGAGACTCTGCTCAAAGCCGGCGCAGTCGTCGTGGAAGGGTTGGACCTGGGCAAGGTTGCCCAAGGCCGATACACCCTGTACTGCCTGCCGCTCAAGCTGGTCGGCAGCGATGGGGCACCGACACGCGCAGTGCTGGTGGGTGTGTAGGCGCGAACTACAGCTCCCCCGTTTCCCGCTCTCGCCTCAACTGCTCCCGATACTCGGCTGACTCGAATCGTTCCAGCAGGAAGGGCTGCGCATGCGGCGGTAGACCCTGGCCAAGGACTGCCTGCGCCAGCAGCTCGCCTGCGGCCGGGGAAGCCATCACCCCGAATCCGGAAAGAGCAGCCATCAGGTAGTAGCCGGCGAGCGGCGTTGGCCCGATGAGTGGAAGGTTGTCCGGCGTGCGCGTGTAATATCCCCCGTCCACGGTCGTCGGCGGCATGCGCTCGACATACGCCCGCAGAGCTGGGATCAGCCGGCTCATGCCGCGCATGGCGATCTCGGCGTACGTCGGATCGGGCGCGATGGGGAAGACCGGCTGCACAGGGGGCAGATGATACGGCCACAGGAGCAGGCAGTACGGGCTGGCGGTAGGACCTTCGGGCCTCAAGTGCGCTCCGGCGGGGAGACGCCCCAGCAGGTAGCGGTCATCCGGGGATTGGCCCAGCAGCGATTGCTCTTCCTCCGACCAGGCGAGGTGCTGCTCATCGGCGAGGATCACCAGCGGCGCCTGGCGCGGCACGATCCGGTCCTGGTCACGGAAGGCTGCCTTCAAGTGCAGCTCCCACGCCAGCGGGAGTCCCACTCCTGCCAGCTCACTGACCTGCCCCGCGAACGGCCCTGCGGCGTTGACCAGGATCGGCACGGCGATCCGGCGGCTGCCCTCCGCGGTCTCGACGCCGACGGATCGAAGGGCGCCGCCGGTCGCGTCGACCTTCGTCAACCGACCGCTGATCCGGGTGACGCCAGTCAGCTCGGCTTGCTGCAACAGCCAGGTCCCCAGCTCGTGTGCCCGGAGCCAGCCGGCGCGGCGGACGTGCAGCACGGCGCGCGTCTCCGGCGATAGGTAGGGATACCGCCGTTGGATCTCCGAAGAATCCGCAGCAATATTCCGCACCGCGGACCGGCGGCTCTTCCTCCAGGGCCGGCTTCGACTCCGGGCGGCGGGGATCAGCACGCGCTTCAATCTGCAGCGCTCCGGCGCCCAGGTGCGCGATCGCCTGTGCGCGCTCAAGCAGAGCCTGGGCGCCGGCGTCGGTCGTGCTGGCGTACAGGTAGCCACGGCGGTTAAGGCCGAAGGCATTGCCAGTCTCACCAGCCCATCGTTCGAACCACTCGACGCTGCGGTCGATCAGCTGGATCATGGCAGCTTCCGGCCACCAATTGCGGTAGCACTCGGTCGACTTGTCGCTGGTCAGGCTGAGCGGAGGCCGTTCATCGATCAGCAGGATGCGCAGACCTGGCTGCAACCTCGCCAGGTGGTAGGCAGTCGAAACTCCGGCGATCCCGGCGCCGCAGATGACGACGTCGGCGGTCGTGACTGGCATCGGATCGGTCCTCAGTCCCCTCGAGCCCGAATGGTAGCCGCCGCAGCCCTTGGAGGCAATGTGCCGTCGTCACCGAATATCCACCAACCTCGCCCTGGTTCACCCCCTCCGGAGAGACGCTCACTCCGCCGCGGACCTCAGCCTGCGGATCGAGGCTGCATCGGGGGGAGGCCTCGGAGGACGCCCCGTCAGATCGGGGCGAAGGCGGCGCCGACAAGACGCACTTCCAAGGGGCGCGGTCGGCTGTCCACCTGGGGGCAATCCGGCCGCAGTTTCATGGATGGTCCGATGCAAGGGAACTTTGTGGCGTGCCACAAGCCTGGCGCCGATTCACAGCTAGGAAATGCCAGAAGCCGGGCACGGGGATCACCCCGGCCCGGCTTCTGGGGAGATTCAGCCGCCGCCAGAGGCGTCTGGAGGCCTAGCGAACCTCGAAGGGAATCGTGCGATCGGGTTCGTCGTTCAGATACACCTCGACTTGATAGGTGCCCGTTGGCCACAGGCCATCATTGGTCAGGTCAAAGGTCACCGTGCCATCGCCGGAGGTGATAGAGGTCTCGTCGATGGCGAAGTTGGGCTCGACGCCCTCTGCCTCGACCGCTGTCCATACCGACTTGACGGTGGTGTCGTCAGGGGCATTGGAGAGATCGACCAATAGATAGAACGTCTGCTGATCCGGTGAGAACACGGCGGTCTCAGGGGACCCAGACGGGTCCGCAGACAGAACTGCCCCCGAGATCTTGGCCGTGCTGAAGCTTCCCCCGCAAGCCAGTGCGGCAAGTGCAAGCAGTATGAGTACACCCGCGATACGCAATCCGTGCGACTTCACAGTCTTCCTCCTCTGTCGGGGGAGACACCCCCGGGCGATGCGCTCGCCGGCATGCCAGGCGGTCGGTGCCGGTGGCGCTGGGGCGAGACTCTACTCCAGAGGGGGCTCCGCGCCAAGGGTGGAATTCGTCCGGAGAGGCGGAACGCAGAGACTCGGCGCGACGTCTGGAGCGGAAGGGCAGTCGGGGAGTAGGCAAGCGCCTGCCCGCGCCGAGTCCTCCACTTGGATGGAGGCATCACCAGCGCGGGCAGGCCGGTTGCCGCGGTCAGATATTGCGTTACTGTGACCCGCGGCCGCTGCCTGGACCCCCGCGACCCTGGCCTGTGCCGAGCTGGCCGTTGCGCGGCGCAATAGGGCCGAACTCGGTCAGACGATCACTTTGCCGGGAGAAGGCTGATAGGTGCCGGGTCGAGCCGCGCAGCAGGCTGGTGTAGACCCGCTGGATCGCCGCTTCGTCCGTGGCGGCCAGGCGAACCTTCAGATCCTTGATGTCCGTCTCCTCGACCAGCATGGCCGTGCGGAGCGCAGCCTCGGCCGAGACGGATCCATCTGCCAGCAGCTGATCGTGAAGGGCCTGCAGGTCCGGATCCGCAAATACGCCCACTCCAGCCTCAACGATGGGATTCTCGACACTGTACGCATTCAGCAGTCGGGCAACCGCCGCCTCGTGCGCCGCCTCGCTGGCTGTGATGCGTTCAAACACAGGCAGCCCCCAGAGTTCATAGAACGCCAGGTAGAGGTCATGCGCCATCTTCTCTTCCTGGATCATGAACTGCAGTCCAGCGGCTTCCTCTGCAGCAAGGCCAGCGTCAGCCAATCCTTCGCCCGTCGCCGGCCCGGTCGAGACCGTACCGGACAAGTTGGGGGCCACTGCGGGCGCGGGCAGGAACGTGGGTGCCGTGACCGACTCAGGAGCCGCCGCGGCCTGGGCGGGATACAAAGCCATCGCCCCTGCAACGACGGAGAACGTGACGAGAAGCAGTTGCTTGGTACCGGTCAGGATTGTGGTCATGGTTCGGTGACTCCTGCAACACAGAATGGGTCCATCCGTGGCAACTGTAGCTGTTGCCGGTGCAGATCCTGTGAAGAACGCACGCAGACAGGATGTATGCCGGATCTCCGTGCGTGCGCATCAGGGCGCTCGGGATGCTTTGGCGTTGCAGGAAAGGGAGAGGTGGAGGGGGAGGCGGTTCGTTCCAGGAGCAGAACACACCCCCGGGAAGGGGAGTGTCTGCCCGGGGTCAGTTGTGTGGAGGGTCCACCGGCAGGGTGTAGCCGCCGTCGGCCACAATCGTTTGGCCGCAGATCATGGCGGCATCTGGCGAGCACAGGAAGGCGACGACGTTGGCCACGTCCTCCGGGGTCGCCAGGCGCCCGGCAGGCGTCCTCGCGGCCAGGCGGGCGAAGGAATCCTCACCTTGCAGCGAATGGAAATGGCGTAGCGCCTCGGTCTCGACGACGCCAGGGGACACGGCGTTGACGCGGATCCCGCGCGGCGCAAGTTCGACGCCGAGGTAGCGGGTGAGCGCCTCGATGGCGGCTTTGCTGGCGCCGACGACGACGTATTCCGGCAGCACGCGCGTGGCGCCGGGGCTGGACAGGCTGACGATGCTCCCACCCTGGACCATCAGCGGCACGGCGCGCTGCGCGCAGAACAGGAGAGAGCGGGCGTTGATGTTCATCGTCCAGTCCCAGCCGCGTGGCTTCTGTTCCATCGCCGGGCGGTTGTAGCCAGAGGCGGCGTTGCACACCAGGATATCCAGCCGGCCGAATTCTGCCTGCGCAGCTCTCGAACAGCTGGTCGATCCCGGAGATCTCCCCGACGTTGGCGCGCACGATCGTCGCCCGGCGACCCAGGGCTTCGACGGCCGAGGCCGTCTCCTCGGCGCCGGCCCGGTTGCGGAAGTAGTTGACGATGACCGAGGCGCCCTCGCTCGCAAGCTTGACGGCGATGGCGCGGCCAATGCCGCGTCCAGACCCGGTCACCAGGGCTACCTGATCCTCGAAGCGCAGGGGTTGGCGGGAGGACATGCCAGGCATCTTACCACCCTGGCTGGCGGTCCCGGCCTGGCCCGGCGAGGCCGCGCCGAAAGAGAAGTGTCAAATGCCTGCGGGAGCCGGTTCAACCCGCGCTGGAGGTCTATGATAGATTGGAAGCGTGAGGCACCCGCAGCTGGGCGAGCGCGTGGCCGCCGAGCTTGCCCGGGCCCGGTGGGCGCGGCAGGCCGGCAACCACGGCCGAGCCCGCGTGTGTGCGCGGCGGGCCGCCGGGTGGGCGCTGGGGGGCTGGCCGACGAGCCAGACAGAGATCCAAGAAGGCAAGACGGGCGACGCCTACCAAACCCTGCGGTCAGCGGCAGCGGATGACGCGCTGCCCTTGCCAGTTCGCCTGGCCGCCGGGCGGCTGACCGAGCGAGTTGACCAAGCGTTCTCCCTGCCTTTCGACCAGGATCCGGTTGAGGACGCTCTGGACATCATCCGTTGGCGCTGGCCCGGCTGGCAGCCGCTCCACGGGTGAGTAGAGGAAGGCAGGCTGTGGACATCGCATTGGCACTGGGTGGCGGCGGATCACGCGGCCTGGCACATATCGGCGTGCTGCGGGCATTCGAGCGTCAGGGCATCCGGGTTGCCGCCGTCGCCGGAACCAGCATGGGTGGGATCATTGCCGCCGCCCATGCGTGCGGCATGTCGTCGCAGGCCATCCAGCAGGAGGCAGCCGAGCTGGAGATCCGGGACATGCTCCAGCTCCGTCCTACCGGCCCGTCTTTGTTCGGTCTGGACCGCCTCGAGGAATGGCTCAACGGACTGTTCGGTGAGCGCAACATCGAGGAACTGCCGATCCCGCTAGCGTTGACGGCCGTCGACCTGCAACAATGCCGCGAGGTGGTCATCCGAAGCGGCAAGGTCGTGGACGGGGTGATGGCGACCATCGCTCTGCCGGGCCTATTTCCCCCGCAAGTCATGGGTGAGCATCGGCTGGTGGACGGGGCGACGCTTGACCCTGTGCCAGTCCGCCCAGCGCGTGAGCTGCATCCCGGGCCGGTGGTGGCCGTGGTGCTCTCGCCGGAGCAGAGCCGCTGGCATGAGACCCGTTCCCCCAGCCCGCTGGGCGACCTGCCGGTGGTCAGCTTCATGGCGCGCCTGCGGCCCCTGCGGGCGCTGGAGATCTTCCAACAGTCGCTGGAGATCACGATGCGCATGCACACCGAGCTCCACCTTCTGGTGGACAAGCCCGAGGTGGTCATCCGGCCGGATGTGTGGGATGTCGGCCTATTCGATAACCCATCGCTGGAAGGGATCACGGCGGCAGGTGAGACGGCTGCCATGGAGAGCCTGCCCAGGCTGCGAGCTCAGTTCGCCGTGCACCACAGGCTGCAGCGATGGTTGCGCTGGCGGACACGTCAGCGGGGAGCGTAAGGCCGATGCGCCCCGGCCGCGACATGCGCGCCTACGCTCGCGGCACGCAGCTCCGGCTGATCGCCGGTGGGCTCTTCCTGGCCCTGGTCGTGGGATCGCTGCTGATCCGCCTGATCTACGGCCCGGACTGCCGGGCGCAGCGCGCTCGATCTGCACCACGCTGGCCCTCCTTCCGCTGGGCTTGATCTGGGGTTTCTTGTCGCTCGCCGGCTGGATCGCCCGCCGCGCAGGGAGGGAATAGGTCGTGCACGCCGGGCGGTCTGTGGAGATCCGCGAAGCCGTCGTCGATCCGGAACCGGATGGCCTGCGGGGCCTGGCGGTGTTCCTTCATGGATGGACCGGTGATGAGCACTCGATGGATGTGCTCAGGTCCGGGCTGGCGCAGGGGTGGTGGAGGATCTCGCCGCGCGGCCCGTTCAGTGCGGCGCCAGGCGGGTTCAGTTGGACGGCGGAGCATTCCGGAGCCAACGACGCCCAGGCGTACAAGCCGGCCGCCAACGCGCTCCAGGCGTACCTGCAGGGCATCGGAGCGCTGCGCGGACTGCCGCTTGTGCTCATCGGTTTCAGCCAGGGCTCGGCGTTGGCGTTCAGCGCTGTTGGCGCCGGGTTGGTCCGTCCCGCCGGGCTGGCGGTTCTCTCTGGGTTCCTCCCGCTGGGGGTCGAGCCCTCCGCCTTGGTCGATCTGCGCATCTTCTGGAGCCATGGGATCCGGGACGACCTGGTCAGTGTCGATCGGGCGCGGGCGGATGTGCGTCGGCTCGAGCAGGGCGGCGCGCGGCTGACCTACTGTGAGGCTGACGTCGGCCACAAGGTCGGGCTCCCCTGCGTGCGCGGGATGCGGAACTGGTTGATGGATCTTGAACTGAGCGCGGGACGACTGACGGAGCGGTGCAGCACACTGCGCCGTCCTCCCGCTGTTCAACGCAACGCCGGTTGTCCTGAGAGGGATGGCCGGAACCATACCTTCGATTGCGGAGCGCGCCATGTCTGACACTCAACTCACCGAACGTGCGATCAACACCATTCGATTCCTGGCGGCGGATGCGGTGCAGCAGGCGAAGTCTGGCCACCCGGGTATGCCGATGGGTGCAGCCAGCATGGCCTACACCTTATGGACGCGACACCTGAAGTTCGATCCCGGTGACCCCAAGTGGCCGGATCGCGATCGATTCGTGCTTTCGGCTGGCCACGGCTCAGCGCTGCTCTACTCCCTGCTGCACCTGTCGGGATTTGACCTGCCGCTGGAAGAACTCAGGCGGTTCCGCCAGCTGGGGAGCAAGACACCGGGGCACCCCGAATTCGGCGAGACTCCGGGCGTCGAGACGACCACTGGCCCTCTCGGGCAGGGCTTCGCCATGGGGGTCGGGATGGCCCTGGCCGCCGAGCATCTGGCCGCCCAGTACAACCGGCCTGACTATCCGGTCGTCGACCACACCATCTACGGAATCGTCTCCGACGGCGACTTGATGGAAGGCGTGGCGTCGGAGGCGGCCTCGCTTGCCGGCCACCTGCGCCTCGGCCGGCTGGTCTACCTCTATGACGACAACCACATCACGATTGACGGCACGACCGAGCTGGCCTTCACCGAAGACCGGGTCAAGCGCTTCAAGGCCTACGGCTGGCACGTTGTGGTCGTGCCGAACGGCGACGATGTGGCCGCGATCGACAAGGCGCTCAAGGCGGCCAAGCGCGATCCGCGTCCCTCACTGATCGCCTGCCGCACCCATATCGGCTTCGGCCTGCCGACCAAGCAGGACAAGTCCTCGGCTCACGGCGAGCCGCCCGGCGATGATGAGCTCGACGGCGCCAAGCGCAACCTGGGGTGGCCGACCGAACCGCGCTTCCTCGTTCCCGACGACGTGCGCGAGCACTTTGCCAAGGCGACGGCTCGCGGCCGACGTGCCCACAAGAAATGGAAGAAGCTGTTCACAGGGTATGCCCAAGCCCATGGAGAGCTAGCGGCACAATTCAAGCGGACCCAGGCTGGCGACCTGCCGGCGGGCCTGGCCGAGTTGATCCCGCCGCTGCCCGCCGATCCCAAGGGCGTGGCCACGCGCGCCGCCTCCGGCAAGGCGCTCAACGCGCTGGCGCCGGCGCTTCCCGAGCTTATCGGCGGCTCGGCCGACCTGACCCCCTCCAACCAAACCCTGATCAAGGACGGCGGCGACTACACGCCCGAGGCCCCGGGCAATCGTTACATCCGCTTCGGCGTGCGCGAGCATGCCATGGCGGCCATGCTCAACGGCATCGCCCTGCACGGCGGGCTGATCCCGTATGCCGGGACCTTCCTGGTATTCGCCGATTACATGCGGCCTTCGATCCGGCTGGCGGCGCTGATGGGCCAACGGGTGATCTACGTCTTCACGCACGATTCGATTGGGGTTGGCGAGGATGGACCGACTCATCAGCCGATCGAACACGTGGCCTCGCTGCGAGCCATCCCCAACGTGGCGCTGCTCCGTCCCGCTGACGCCAACGAGACCAACCTGGCCTGGCTGGTCGCGCTGGAGCGCACCTCCGGCCCGACTGCACTGGCGCTGACCCGCCAGGCGCTGCCGGTCTACGACCGCCAGAAGTTCGCCTCCGCCGAGGGGCTGCGCAAGGGAGCCTACGTGATGGGCGATCTCGGGCAGGGTGCCCCGAGGGTCTTGTTGATGGCCTCGGGTTCGGAGGTCGAGTTGATCGTGCAGGCTGCCGAACAGCTTTCGCAGGAGGGGATTGCGGTGCGGCTGGTCTCGTTCCCCTCGTGGGAGCTCTTCGCCGCACAGCCGGAAAGCTACCGCAGTCAGGTGCTGCCGTCCACGATTCCGGCGCGCGTGGCGGTAGAGGCCGGGGTCAGCATGGGCTGGGATCGCTGGGTCGGCGACGGGGGCGTGATCGTCGCCATCGACCGCTTCGGCGCCTCCGGACCCTACAAGGACGTCTACAAGCACCTTGGCCTGACGGTGGAGGCGGTGGTCGCCGCCGCTAGGAAGGCGATGGGCGGGAAGTAGAATTGGCCCAACGGCCAGCCGGCCGTCGAATTATCCGTGGGGCCGGGGCGGGTGCGTACTGCCGCCGGACGGACCAGGAGGTTGTTCATGCGAGTTGCGATTGCATCCGACCATGCTGGGTTCCCGTTGAAGGAGACGGTGCTGCAGACTGTGCGCGCGGCAGGGCATGAGCCGATCGATCTTGGGACCCACGACACCAGTCCTGTGGACTACCCGGACTTCGCGGAGAAGGTGGGCGGGGCCGTGCAGCGCGGCGAGGCGGAGCGCGGCATCATCCTGTGCGGGTCTGGCGTCGGCGCCTCGATCGCCGCCAACAAGCTCAGGGGCATCCGCAGCGGTGTATGCCACGACACCTACACTGCCCACCAGGGCGTCGAACACGACGATATGAATGTCCTGGCCATCGGCGGCCGAGTAATCGGGCCGGAGCTCGCGGTCGAGATCGTGCGCGCCTACCTGGGCGCCAAGTTCACCGGCGAGGAGCGCCACGCCCGGCGCGTTGGAAAGGTGAAGGACATCGAGGCTCGCGGGGTTGCCGCCAAATAGCCCTGGGCACCGGCGGACGGCTGCCCAAGCCGAGGCCCGCCTCCGCGGAGGCGGGCCTCATCGTTTCTGGTATTGGAATGCTGCGGGTCCGGTATCATGCAGGGCATGGCTCGATCGGCTGCACGGCGCCCCCGACCGGATTCCCGCCGTTGGGTCCTTGACGGCGAGGGCGAGGCCATCTTCGCCTCGCTGCCGCAAACCGTCCTGGCCAATCTGGCAGGGTCACGGTCGGAGAGCCCGCTGGTGTGGAACGTCTTCTACCCGCTGGCTGCACGGCGGGCAGTGTTGGGCGAGCTGCTGGCGCTGACGCCGTTATGGGGAACCCGGCAGACGCCGCGCTGCCTCGGATTCGTCTGGCGTCGAGATGTACTTCTGGGGGTACGGGCTCGATGGTCGGCCGATGCCTGGTCTGCAAGACGCCGTGCGGGCCGTCGATGGGCCGGAAGGCAAGACGGAGGTTGACTTGTTCTTGGTGGGCGGCGGTCAGCTGATCGCCGTCGAAGCCAAGCGGCGAGCGGCGCCGGGGAAATGCGGGCGCTACACTCGCGGGAGGTGCCCAGAAGTGCACTCTGCCCAGGCACGGGAAGCCTGCCGTTACTGGGAGACCGGCCCGGCTGAGTTTGCGCGCTGGCTGGAGACCGGCGAGCGACCCATGCCTGGCACGGTGTCGCCGCCATGCAATGTGCACTACCAGCTCTTCCGCACCGTGGTGCTGGGGGGTCACCTGGCCAATGCCATGGGATTGGACCTGGGATTGTGGCTGATCATCCCTCGGGCGAACTGGCCCAGGCTTCAGCCGGCGTGGCTGGACTTTGCCGACCGAGTGCGGGATGAGGCGCTGTGGCGAAGGTCGCGGGTGATTGCCTGGGAGGACCTGCTCTCCCTGACCCACGACCGGAAGGATTGATGCCACGCGGGGGGTGCCCCGCCGGCTGCGGCAAGTCCCCGCCTTCGCCGGAGATCAGAGGGTCGGTGTGGCTGCGATGATCCCTTCGACAGGGAAGCCCTCGGCTTGCCACGCTTCCAGTCCGCCGACCAGATTGCGCACGTCGGAATAGCCATACGAGCGCAGCATCATCATCACCAGCAGGCAGCGGTATCCGGAGCCGCAGTAGGTCACGATGCGCGTCGACTTGTCCTGCGGTAGTTCCCCCCGGCGGGCGGTCAATTCGTCGATCGCGATGCGCAACTGCGATTTCGAGCGGATGGTCCCCTTGGTCTGGGTCTCGTCCACGGTGCGGATATCCAGCAGGACAAGCGGATCCCCGTCGCCGAGCGCCTGATCGAGTTCCTCGGGACTCATCGCGCCATTGTCGTCGGGGAGGCACGCCAACACCGCGTGCATGTGCTCGAGGGCGCGCGGGATCCGGCGCGACGGCGTTGAGCTTGCTCCGGCTCCGGGGGAGCGCCTGGCACAACCGGATATCCCTGGAGTTGCCATCCCGACAGGCTGCCGTCGCGGAGTGTGTAGACGGACTCCCACCCAAGTGCGGCTAGCACGGGCAAGGCCATGGTGCAGCGCCAGCCGCTGCCGCAGTAGGTGACGATGGTCGTGTCGAACCCAGGCAGCAGCTCGGTCCGGCTGGCCAGTTCCTGCAGGGGAATGTTCACGGCACCGGCGATGTGGCCGGTTGCCTCCGCCTCCTCCCGCGTCCGGACGTCGAGGACGAAGGGTGCCGGGTCGTCGTCAAGCCAATCCCGAAACTCAGCCATCCCCAAAGCGCCGTAGGCCTCGGTCCCATTGATGAAGGACTGAAAGCGCCGATCGAGCAGGGTGTCAATGTCTTCGACCTGCGTAACCGGGTCGGGTTGTGCAGTTGGCGTGGTGGGGGCGCACGCCGCAAGCACCCCGGCGGCGAAGCCCAGGCAACAGGTGGCAAGCACAAAGGGTCGCATCACAGGCTCCTCCGAGGCGCCGATACTACCAGACATTCGCCGGAGCAACGGGTGCCCGGGTTGTTCGAGCAGTCCAAGGCTATGCGGACCTCACCGTCGGATGGCAACTGAGTCTACCTGGCGGCGGTCGAAGGGGTTCATTCCCCTGGCAATGAGAGCCCGGGTTGTTCGAGCAAGTCCAACGCTATGCGGACTCCAACGTCGGATGGCGGGATCAGGCGGTGATGGCAAGAAGCCTGGGCCGTGACCAAGCCGGGCAGGGACAGTGGTGGTCCTGTCGAGCGGATGGGGCGCCTACCCACGAACTCAGCTGCCATGCACGTCGCGTGCGTCCACGCGGTCGAGCTCATGCGCCAGATCTCGGACGAGATCCAGGCGGTGCAGCCGATTTCGGAAGCCGCTCCGACATGAACGCGCGCAGTGTGCCCCGCATAGGGCTCGAGACTCCTTTCGCTGGCATGAGAGTGGCCTGCCTGCCCTGGGCGGTGATGCAGCGTATGCCTTCTATCCTACCGGAGCGCGCTGTCGGCGCTGGTCATCGAGCGCGATCACCAGCTCGCCTACCTGTCCGCCTCGCGGTTAAGTGATGAGTTCGGCAAATTCATCGAATTGCTTGAACTCGGTCTCCCGATCTCCCCGGGAACTCGTAGCCAGTGACCACCTGCAGCGACGCCGCGCGCTGCACAATCTCTCCGGCCGGCTCTCCGTGTTCGATGGCGGAGTCGTCTTGCTGGACAACTTCGGCAGGGTGATTGGCGCCGACCCCGCCCGGCCTGAGATCAACGGGGAGGACTGGTCCGACCGCTCCTACTTCCGCGACTTGCTGATCCGGCGCCGGTTTGTGATGTCCGACGCGGCCGCAGGATGGTCCCCAGGGGAGCTGGGTTGTCGTGATAGCCGCCCCGGTCCGATCGCCCAATGGCGAGTTCCTGGGGGCGCTGGCGGGGATGTTCCGCCTGGGGGAGTCGGCAATCAGCCCGTTCTACGCCAGCATCGTCCGCCTGCGGCTGGGCCAAAGTGGAAACACCTATCTCCTCGATGGGATGGGCAAGATCGCTCGTACGACTCGGGCTCCAGCCAGATCGGACGTGAGCTTGCCGAGCGTGAGCTGCCCCCACAGGTTCTGGCGGGCACCTCTGGAGCCGTCCGGCGGCGCGACAAGAGCGGCCACGATGTGATCACCGCCTATGCCCCGATCCCGGGATCGGACTGGGGTCCTGGTCACGGAGGACCATTGGGCGATGCTGATGTCCTCCGTGCAGGGGTACGCGCGCACGCTGCTGGTCCTGTTGATGACTGCCAGCATGCTTCCGGTGATGGCGGTGATCTTGTCGCTGCGCCAGAAGAACCGTGACCAAGCCGGGCAGGGACAGCGGTGGTCCTGTCGAGCGGATGGGGGCCTACCCACGGACTTACCGCCCATCGCCCCTGCGTCCGTGCGAGCGGGGGCGAGCAAGTTGCTGGCCGGGGCGATGCTGCATGTCTTGCGGGCGGTTTCTCAAGGTGATCGCCCTCGCGCCCGCCAGCCCCGGCGTCCGTGCGAGCCGAGGCGAACTCCAGACGTTGGCCGGGGCGATGTTGCTTGTCTTGCAGGCCGTTCCTTAAGGTGATCGCCCTCTCGCCCGCCGCTGGCGGGCTTTGCCGCGACCACCACCAGGGGATTTCCAGCGTCTGGTCGCATCGCTGTCCGAGGGGCAAGCCGTGCCGGTCTTCACCCGCCTGCCGGATGGAACGGGAGATCTGTTCCCGGGGGTCGAGTTGATCGCCTTCCCCGGGGAGGATCTCGTTCGCCTTTTCCTCATCCCCTACACCGTCGGGCTGGTCTATCTCGTGATCGCCATCTGGATCTACCGATTGCGCGGCAGCACCCGCCCCGGGCGAGCGCTGGCCTTCTTCTGCGCCTCGACCGCGCTGGCGTGCATGCTGCTCTTTGATCTCTCAACCACCCACCTGGGCGCGGCAGCGTGGACGCTCGCCGTCGCCATGCTGGGCGGGGGGCTGATCAGCCTGGCGATGCGGTTCCCCGAAGACTGGAGCCTGGCGCGTCAGCACGGCTGGCTGTTGGCGATTCCCTACCTGGTGTCGATCGCCCTGGCGGTCTGGGAAATCGGCGTCGTCTACGACGTCTCCCGTCCGTGGGCCTATGTTGATGCCTGGGGCGCCAGTTATCGCTACACCGCCCTCGCAATCGTGCTCTTTCTGGGGGCGACCATCGCCCGCGCCTTCTCGGGCCAATCGGCGCTTGTGCGGCGGCAGTCGCGTCTGATGCTACTGGGGAGCCTGCTCGCCTTCGCTCCGATCGCCATCTGGTTCATGCTGCCCGTGTTTGGCCGCCCGCTCCCTTTCACGGCGAGCCTGTTTCTGCCAGGCCTGCTGTTCTTCCCGGCGGCGGTGGCGGCGGCGATCCTGCGCTACCGGCTGCTTGAGGTCGATACGCTGGTCAATCGGGCGCTGGTGTACGCCTTCCTGACAGCGATCCTGGCTGGCATGTACACCGCCGCCATCGGGCTCTCGCAGCGAATGTTCGTTGCGTTCACCGGGGAGCGGAGCGATGCCGCGGTCGTGATCACCACGCTCATCGTGGCTGCGACCTCCTCGCCGGTCAAGCACTGGCTGCAGGGGGGGGTCGATCGTCGCCTCAAGGAGACGCCAGGGCGGGTCAGGGACTTGCGCCAGTTTGGCGACCAGGTGCGAAGCCACGCAGACAGGATGGACCCCGAGGCCCTGGCGCGGCGGCTGCTGGAGCGAGCGGTCCACGATCTGGACGCCCAGGGCGGCGCGGTGCGCCTGGTAGCCAATGGCGGGTTGCATACGGTCCACAGGGCTGGTACGTGGCGCGGTGCTGCCGGGATCTCGATTCCGCTGACCACGCGCGGTGAGCGCCTCGGCCTGCTGCAGCTTGGGCCCCGGCGCGACGGCCAGGCCTATGATGCTCTGGACTTCGAAGCGCTGGTCGAGGTGACGGGCGATGCCGCGCGGGCGATCGCTCATGCGCTGCCTGCATGCGTCCCGTCAGCGGCGGACCTCAGGCTCGCACACCTTGGAAGGGGGCAAGGCAGCACCTTCCTGAGTGCGAAAGCGGCGAGCGGACGAGCGAAGGGCGGCCCAATCGGGCCGCCCTGGGCTACTATAGCAAGTCTTCAACCAGGCTGATCGGCAGCACTCCTGCTCCGACAATCCCCGGGCCAGTATGTACGCCGAGCACCGGCGAGATCCGAATTCATTTCGAAGCGGGCCACGTTCAGCCGCAGCCTTGGCTTTGGCCGCCAGATCCTCGGCCGCCTGTGCGAACCGTCCGTGCAGGATGTTCAGCCAAACGGGCTTGTCGGCGTAGGTCTGGTACAGGTGGTCAACAATCCCGTCCAGCGCCTGAGGGATGGTGCGACTCTTGCTGACCGTGCTGTACTTCCCGTCGGCGTGGTCGACCCGGATGATGGGCTTGATCTTGAGCACGGAGCCCATCAGCGCCTGAACACGGCCGATCCTGCCGCCGTGCGCCAGGTACTCGAGCGTCTCGAGCGTGTAGATGACCTCCGTGTTGGCTCGGATCTGCTCCAGCCGCTCGAAGATTCTCTCCAGCTCCCAGCCGGCGCGGTCCGCCCATGTGGCCGCCAGCACCTGAAACCGCTCGCCGCCGGAGAGGGTCATGGTGTCCCAGGTATTGACCTTGGGCTTGGCCTGTTCGCCGCCGACCCGGGCGGAGTTGAACGTCCCGCTCAGCCCTGAGGAGATGTGGATCGACAGGACTTGCTCCCCGGCGCCGGCCAGCTTGTTGTACAGGTCCTCGAAGGCACCGCTCGAGGGCAGGGCGGTGGTGGGGATCACTGGGCGCATCGCCTCCAACCGGTCATAGAATGCATCGAGGGTAATGTCGGAGGAGTTGACCTCCCCCTCCGGGAACTGGATGTAGAGCGGCGCTTGGGTGATCCCGAGGGCCTCGAGCTCCGCTTGCGGCATGTCGGCTGCGCAATCGGTGACGATCTTCATCGGCCTGCTCCGCGTTCGGGGATGCCCACTATTCTACCTTGTCAAGCCAGCCTGCATTCTCCGGCGGTTCCGTCACGGGTCACTCCGGGAGGCCTCTGCTATCGAAGATGACTGCCGGCCACCCACGCAGAGGGGGGTGTCGGCTCAGCCGCGCCCGATGCCCACAGAGACTTGGGTTCCCGGCCAGACGCCAGGGCTCAGCCGGGAGATCGAACCTCCGCACGGGCGGCTTGCGCCGGGATCCGCAAGCCGGATCGACCTCTCCTTCCGGCGATCCGGGACTCTGGCTGGCTCGGCCGCACAAGGGCGTGCGGAGGATCATCGGTCCAGCAGACCATGCCTTCGCTTCATCGACCAGTGTGGAGTGCTGGGTACCTGTGCCGCCCGCGAGCGATGGCCGTCGCCCTTGGGGGAGGCCCGCAGGCGAGCACCGACCACGACCGAGCTTGTTCCCACGACTCCAAGACGAGCGGCCGGAAGCGCCTCAGGAGCATTCCCCTTCAGGCTGCCGACGGCCGATGACGGCGGCTGTTGGCTTCGGGCGAATCGCCTTGCCCCGCGCCCGGGATCGTGCGCGGGACCCGGAGCGGGAGTTTGGCTAGGTCCGCAGCGCCGCGCTCGCGGCGAGGGTCGAGTTCCTTGCTGCGCGGATTGACAACGCCGTTGCCCGACCGAATTCGACCCAAGGACAGGATGTCGGCGGTCGCCGCCAGCATCGCTGAACTCGCCCGCGGGGGATCGCATCTGCACCTCGAGGGGCCGACCGGTGAACCGGCTCAATTCTCGAAGGGGGCGAGACCAGCGCCACTCTAGCATTCAGCAGACCGGCTGTAGCTGCCGGGACTGCGTGGGGCGTTCGTCCACGATGCTGTTGCGCGTGGTGTCGAGGAGAATGGCTTCCCGGTGGTCGACCTCCCCGGCGGCTACGCAGGCCCCATGCTTGAACTCGGGGGTGGGTGCCGCGCGAATCCGGCTTTGCACGCCTGGGCCTGACGTCAAGGGCTGGACGACCAGAAGGCTTCTTTGTATGTGGCTGGAGCCTCCGCCGCAAGGGAGTGTGGTCACTTCACCCGGTAGATCGAGACCGAAGGATCCTCGTATAAGGGATCCCCGTAGACAGTCGGTTTGGCTGCCCCCTGCCACATCGCGAGATACACGGGCGGCAGATAGGGCTGGGTCAGGTCCGAGGCTTGGTACAGCGCAAGCGCGCTCAGTTCCGTCGCGTGACGGCTTGAGAAGTCATCCCATTCGGCTGGCAGGATGAAGTCGCGGTCTCGCTCGAACAAGCCGAGCGTGCGAGCACATGCCACTGAGAGGATCCGCCTGCGCTCCAGCCACCGAAAGCGAGCATCGTCGTTTGATGACGGGCAGCCCTCTTCGACGATGAGGGCATCCGGAGGGACATTCGTGTCGATCCAGCGCATGTATTCGAGATGGACGGGCCAGACATAGGCTGGGACATTGCGGAGGTTGGCGAGGACGAGTTTGAGCGAGTTAGCCGACGATGCCCGAACCTCGGCAATCGCAGAGATGGATTGGGCCGCCAGGAAGCAGGCAGCCAAGTATGCCATCACTGCCGAAGCCATGCGGGTTGGCCGGGCAGCAAGGATGGACTCATCGAGCAAGGCAAGGCCCCCGAAGACGATGAGGACCTGGGCGGGGATCAAGCCTCTCATTCCCAGGTTCCCGCCGCCACTGGAGGACCAGACGATGAACAACGCAAGCATGCTCAGCGGTGGCAGCAGGGCGACTGTGAACTCAAATGGGTCACGGAGAAGCGGCATGCGGCGGGCACGCGAAGCCCACCAAGCCAAGTACAAGAGGAATGCAAGGCCCATTTCGATCAAGAGCAGTGCACTCGCAACAAGAGGGAATCCAAGCAGGGTGATGGCTCGGTCACCCCAGAAAGCAGCTGGGACGCCTTCGCGGAAGCGCTCCAGAATGACAAGATGGATCTTGCTCCACTCCAGGCTTGTGGGATATCCACGATAGAGCGAGGCGACACCCCACGCGGCGAGAAGGAAGCAGAAAGACAGGATCACCAGACAGACAGCCGAGGTGGAAGCGTTGTAGGCGATCGCCTTTCGGGAGGCAAAGGCAAACAGGCAGGTGGCAAGGGCGAACCCCAGGAAGACATACGGCGAAGTCGCCAGGCAGAATGCAAGCAAGACGCCGGTCAGCGCGGACTTGACTTGCGGTGACGCCTCTACGTTTCTCCACAGCAGCCACGCGGCAACGAATGCCATGCCGCCCGCCAGGTGCTGGGGCACCCACAGGTAGAGGGTGACAAACTGGCTAACCTGAAGATCGGAGACGAGCCATGCAGCGCTTCTCTGCCACCAGTCGACTGCATCGACAGAGGGAAGACTGACGAAGTAGTCGAACCCGCCCGCGAATGTGAAGAACGCCAGCCCGAGCCACCTGACTCTCCAATCCGAGAGCGCCGACCTCAGATAGAGCCACAGTAGGCCAAGGAAAGCGAAGACCTGAAGCGTGGCGTGGATGGCCAAGGCTCTCGAGAGGGAGAGGGTCACACCGGGGATGTTCCCCAGCGATGCGGGAAGGATCCACGAGGCGTAGTAATAGGCGAGATGCAGCTGGGGGAAGAAGTAGTGTCGCGGAGGGATGCCCGTCCTGGCGACCGATGTCAGCTGTGCAAGATGCCAGGTCTCATCCCACGGGGCGACAAGCGGGGTAGCCGATCCGTAGAGGAACATGTGCAGAGCGCGGCAAGAGGGCGACCGTTGCGAACGCCGCGATGGCCACCCATGCCGCGGCTTCCTCGATCCTTCCCGGGGATCGATGATCCACGCCCGCAGGGCGAGAGGCGATGATTGGCCTCTTGCCCAACCTGTTCAGCAGCCACGCCACCAGACATGCCGCTGCGGCCAGCGCCGCCAGAGGGACCGGACCGGGTCGCAGAGCGTGAATGCTCCCCGCGATCTGCAAAGCATAAGGGACAGCCACGAGGGAAATGCAGAGTGCGAGGAACTGCCTCCTCGCCCCCGTCAAACCGGGGACGTCGGCAATGAGCAGGATTGCATTCCCGGGAACCAGGTAGAACAGCGCGGCGAGCGCTACGTCGCGGGCGAGTGTTTCCAATTCGATCTCACCCTCTGGGTTGGTTTGACCTTGTCAGGAGGTTTCTGCTCCAGCACGGCGATGGCCCCGCCGGAGATTCTAGCTGATCTCCGTGAATGAGGTGCTTGGCAGGTGCCCCACGTCCCGCTCCAATGCCCGAGAGCAGCAAAGAACCCAATGCGGCGCCGGGCAGGACCCTTTGGACTTGACAAATAGAACAAACGTGCTATTCTCCCTCAGAGACCATCGAGGAGATATGGGGAGGTTGCAATGGCGAGACGGGCCACAGCCGAGCGAGTTGAGGCGGTGAACCCCGGGGACGGCAAGGCAGCCGTCCTGCAGGATGCACTGGCGGCCATCACCAAGCAGTACGGAGAGGGTGCGGTGATGCGGCTGGGGGATGCGCGGCAGCTGGCGGTGGAGGTGATTCCGACGGGGTCGCTGGCGCTGGACCTGGCGCTGGGGGTAGGGGGCATTCCGCGGGGGCGGGTGACGGAGATCTACGGGCCGGAGTCGTCGGGGAAGACGACGTTGTGCCAGCACATCGTGGCGGAGGCGCAGCGGCGCGGGGGTGTGTGTGCGTACGTGGACATGGAGCATGCGCTGGACCCGGGGTATGCGGTGAAGTGCGGGGTAGACGTAGAGAATTTGTACATTTCGCAGCCGGACACGGGGGAGCAGGCGCTGGAGATCACCGAGACGCTGGTTCGATCGGGTGCGGTGGACGTGGTGGTGGTGGACAGTGTAGCGGCGCTGGTGCCGCGGGCGGAGATCGAGGGGGACATGGGGGACGCCACGATGGGGATGCAGGCGCGGCTGATGAGTCAGGCGCTGCGCAAGCTATCGGGGGCGATCAAGCAGACGAACACGGCGGTGGTGTTCACGAATCAGCTGAGGCAGAAGATCGGGGTGATGTTCGGGAATCCGGAGACGACGACGGGTGGGATGGCGTTGAAGTTCTATGCGTCGGTGCGGTTGGACGTGAGGCGGATCGAGAGCTTGAAGGTAGGGCAGGAAGTGGTGGGGTCGCGCACGCGGGTGCGGGTGGTGAAGAACAAGGTAGCGCCGCCGTTCAAGGTGGCGGAGTTCGACATCTTGTACAACGAGGGGATCTCGAAGGAAGGGGACGTGCTGGACCTGGGGGTGGCGCTGGGGGTGGTGGAGAAGCGGGGGTCGTTCTACACCTACGGCGAGCAGCGCATCGGGCAGGGACGGGAGAACGCCCGGCAGGCGCTGAGGGAGGCGCCCGATCTGGCGCTCGAGCTGGAGGAGCAGATCCTGGCCAGCGTTCACGCGGCCGCGCCGACGCTGGACGAACCCGCCTCGGGAGAGGAGCCGTACGCCAGCTAGCGCCTGGCAGGTCCCTGCGGGCTCCGGGCAAGACGTTGGCTGGGCGGGCTGGATCCGCAGTCTATAATCATCGTATGCGCGGCAGGCACCGAGTTTGGCTTGCGGTGGGATGTGCTCTGTGGATCGCCGGGTGCGCACGCCCGCAGCCGTCGCCCATCCTGGCCGGCTGGACACCGCCTCCCGCGGCGCCCGTCACCCCGGCCGCTCAGCCGAACCAGACCAGCGTCCCGGCCCCGATCCCCGTCTGCACCAACGAAGCCGCCTTCATCGAGGATCTGACCATCCCCGACGGCACCGTCGTCAGCCCTGGTGAGCGGCTGGACAAGCGCTGGTCAGTGCGCAACACCGGAACCTGCAACTGGAACGCCGCCTACCGGTTGGTCCCGCTTGGGGAACGTGAGTTCAGTGTGCCGGACGAAGTCGCTCTCTTCCCGGCGCGCGCCGGCGAACTGGCGACCCTGCAGGTGACGCTCGGAGCCCCAGGAACCCCCGGCGAGTACGCCAGCCGCTGGCAGGCTCTAGCGCCCGACGGTTCGCTGTTCGGCGATCCGATCTTCGTGTTCGTCATCGTCGAACCCGCCACGCCAACTCCCGAGCCCACTGCAATCCCAGGCAGCCAGTAGCTGCGGCCCATAAATACAACGGCCCGAGTACCCCTCCGGTGGCGGGGTCGCCCGGGCCGCAGTACGGCGCTGCGCGTGGGACTACGTGCCTTCCTCCCATGAGGTCAGGTACTTCTGCTGCTCGTTCGTCAGCGTGTCGATGGTCGCGCCCATCGCTTCGAGCTTGAGGCGGGCAATCTCACGGTCGATGGCCTCGGGAACGGTGTAGACCTTCTTCTCCAGCTCGCCGGCATGGCGCACCAGGTACTCGAGCGCCAGCGCCTGGTTGGCGAAGGACATGTCCATCACGCTGGCGGGGTGACCCTCGGCGGCTGCCAGGTTGACCAGGCGCCCGTCGGCGAGCAGGTTGATCCGCCGGCCGTCTGCCAGACGGAATTGCTCGACGAACGGCCGCACCTGCTGCCGCTCCCCGGACATGGCCTCGAGTGCCGGAATGTTGATCTCGACGTTGAAATGCCCGGAATTGGCGACGATGGCGCCGTCCTTCATCGCCTCGAAGTGCTGGCGATCGAGCACATTGATGTCGCCGGTCACGGTGCAGAAGATGTCTCCCAAGCGAGCCGCCTCTGCCATCGGCATCACTCGGTAGCCGTCCATCAAGGCCTCCAGCGCCGGCAGCGGATCGACTTCGGTCACGATCACGTTTGCCCCCAGCCCGCGCGCCCGGCTGGCCAGACCGCGGCCGCACCAGCCGTACCCGGCGACGACGAAGACCTTGCCAGCCAGCAGCACATTGGTGGCGCGCACGATCCCGTCGATCGTAGACTGACCGGTGCCGTAGCGGTTGTCGAAGAAGTGCTTGGTCATGGCGTCGTTGACGGCGATCACCGGGTAGGCCAGCGCGCCGTCGGCGGCCATCGCCCGCAGGCGGATCACCCCGGTGGTGGTCTCCTCCGTGCCGCCCCGCACTTCGGGCAGCAGGTCGCGTCGGTCTTTGTGCAGGCTGCTCACCAGGTCGGCGCCGTCATCCATCGTGAGGTGCGGCTTGTGGTCGAGAGCGGCGTGGATGTGCTTGTAGTAGGTCTTGGTGTCTTCGCCCTTGATGGCGAAGACCGGAATCTCGTCGTGGTGCACCAGCGAGGCAGCCGCGTCGTCCTGCGTCGACAGCGGGTTGCTGGCGGTCAGCACCAGGTCGCCGCCGCCGGCCTGCAGTGTGCGCATGAGGCCGGCGGTCTCGGTGGTGACGTGCAGGCAGGCCGAGATGCGCAGGCCCTTGAGCGGGCGTTCCTTGGCGAAGCGCTCGCGGATCTGACGCAGCACAGGCATCTCGTCCTCAGCCCAGGCGATTCGCCTGCGGCCGCCTTCCGCCAGCTTCAGATCCTTGACATCGTGTGACGTTCCCATCCGTTGTCCCTCCTCGGGTCGGGGGCGGCCTCGGCCGGCGCCCCGTGGCTGTCGGCTATAGGTCGAGCGCTTGGCCGTATACCTCACGGTAGCGCGAGGCGAAGGTGCGCAGGTCGAAGGTATGGCCCTGCGAGCCGGGGTGCTCCAGGCAATAGGTTGCAGCCAGCGCACCGACCCGGCCGCAAGTCTCCAGGGTCTGGTCGTGCACGAAGGCCTTGAGGAAACCGCCGCGAAAGGCGTCGCCGACGCCGGTCGGATCGGCGATGGTGCGCGGCGCCACCGCCGCCACGTGCAGACGGCGGCCGTCCGCCAGGATGTCTACTCCCCGCTCGCCGCGGGTGATGACGACGAACCCCGACCGCGCATCGATCTGTTCCGGCGACAGACCGGTCTTCTCCTCGATCAACCGGAATTCGTAGTCGTTGCCGAAGACGGCCAGCGATCCCGTCACTCCGGCGACCAGCGCTTCTGCGTCCAGCCGCACCACTTGCTGACTTGGGTCGTAGATATAGGCCAGGCCGAGATCATGGCATTCGCGCACGTACCCCGCCATCGCCTCCGGGTCGTTGGCGGAGATCATCACCAGCTTCGGAAGGCTGGGCAGGTCCGCCAGACGCAAGGTCGAGGCCTTGGCCATTCCCCCGCTGTAGAAGGTGGCGATCTGCGCGTTGGAGCGATCGGTGGTGACAAAGAACGACGCCGTGAACAGACCGTCGATGGCGCGGATGTAGGTGGTGTCGACCCCCTGGGCATCCAGCCAGGCGCGGTACTCGCCGAAATCCTCGCCGACCGTCGCCATCACCGCAGGCCGTTCACCGAGCTGGGCCAGGGTCACGCCGATGTTGGCGGCGATGCCGCCGCGGCGCCGGATCATGCTGTCTACCAGGAATGAGAGGCTGATTCGGTCCAGCTCGTCGGGAAGGATGTGCTCCCGGAAGTAGCCGGGGAAGGTCATCAGGTAGTCGAAGGCGATCGATCCGGTCAGCAGGATGTCCACAGAGTTCGTCCCGTAGTGCCCCCGGCGCAAGAATCCGCTGCCGGGGGCAGCGGTGAGGCGGAGCAGGCTCCGGGGCCAGGCCCCGGCCTAACGGCACTAGTCTAACACCGCTCGACGGCGGATGAGGCTTCACCTGCGAGCGCAGCTCCGCCGGGGCCCACCGGGCTCACCGCCGGGCGGTGCTCATTGCCCGGTTTGACGCAGAACCCCGACTCCCCTTATCATGCCCGCATGAAGTCTTGGACCGGCTCCCTCGCTGTGGCCATCAGCCTGCTGCTTCTGGCGGCCGCGGGCTGCGGCACGCCGACGCCCCCGCCAGCCAGCGCCACACCGACCTTGTCGCCCACGGCGACGATCCCTCCCACCGCAACCCCGACGCCCACACCCGCGCCACAGGTGCGCCTCGCAGGCGGCCGATCAGGCGTTGTTCTACGGCGATTGGGATCGAGCCTTCGAGGAATACAGCGCCGCCCGCTCGAACGCCTCCCAGGCGGATCAGGCTGCGCTGGCCGCCTTCGGCTATGCCCGTACCCTGCTCGCCAGCGGCCGCGTGTGGGAGGCAATCGAAGCCTTCAATGCGTTCTTGACCACCTACCCGGACCATCCCCGCCTGCCGCAGGCCCACTATCTCAAGGGCCTGGCCGAGGAACAGGCCGGGCTGACCAACGAGGCAATCTCGGACTATGAGCGCTACCGCGAGCTGCGTCCGGGCAGGATTGACGCCCATGTTGAAGAGCACATCGGTGATCTACTGCGCCAGGTGGCTCGGCCCTCCGAAGCCCTGCTGCGCTACCGCGTGGCTCGCGAGGCAGGCAGCCTGGCCGACCCGATGGCGCTCGACATCAAGGTCGGCCAGGCCTACCTCGAGGCCGGGGACCCTGCCACGGCGCTGCAGCACTTCGACGCTCTGCTGCAGGTGGCGACCGATGATCCAACCCGGGCCACACTGCTCTTCCTGAGCGGGGTGGCGCTGGAGAACCAGGGTGACCCGACGGCCGCCTATGCCCGCTACCAACAGTCGATCGACAATCACCCGCAGGCGTACGACAGCTACAGTGGATTGGTCCGGCTGGTCGACGCGGGAGTCGAGGTGGACGAACTGCAGCGCGGCATCGTCGACTACCACGCCGATGCACTGGAGCCGGCGCTGCGTGCGCTCGACCGCGCCTTGGCCAGCTCGGCTTCGTCCCAGGGATACTACTACCGAGGGTTGACCCGACGCGCGCTGGGAGAGGCCAGCGGAGCGCTGGCGGACCTCAACCGCGTGGTGGACGGCTACCCGGGGGACGCGCTCTGGGGGCCAGCGATGCTCGAGAAGGCCCGCACCGAATGGGCCTACCTGGGAATGTACCGGCAAGCGATCGACACCTTCCTGGCCTACGCCGCGGCTTTGCCGCAAGAGCCCAAGGCTCCGGAGGCGCTCTTCCTGGCCGCCCGCACGGCCGAGCGTGTCGACGACTTGGCGCTTGCAGCGGAGCTCTGGCTGCGGCTGCCGGCGGAGTACCCTGGGACGATCGAGGCGCGCGATGGCGCCTTCTTGGCCGGCATTTCCCGTTATCGGGCCGGGGATCAGGCCGGCGCACGGTCGGCCCTCGAACTTGCCGAAAGCCTAGCAGCCGACAGCGGTGAGCGCGCCCGTGCCCTCTTCTGGATCGGCAAGACCTATGCTGCGCAAGGAGCGCAAGACGCCGCCCGCCAGGCATGGGAGTCCGCGGCCGCTGCCGATCCGACGGGCTACTACTCCGTGCGCGCGGCGGATGTCCTGGCAGGTCGCTCCCCCTTCCAGCCGCAGGGCGTTCCATCGTATACCGTGGACAGCGAGGCAGAGCGTGCGGAGGCCGAGGCCTGGCTCCGCCGGACCTTCGTCGTGGATGACCCCGAGCCACTCACCGAGCTCACCGCCGAGCTCGCCGCCGATCCGCGCATGATCCGCGGTCTGGAGTTCTGGGAGCTCGGCCAATATGGGCTGGCCAAGCAGGAGTTCAACTCGCTGCGCAGCTCGTTGGAGAATGATGCCGAGGGGCTGTACCGCCTGATGCACACGATGCTCGACATCGGGCTGTATCAACCGGCGATCTTCGCCGCTCGCCAGATTCTCAGCCTGGCAGGCATGGACGATGCCGGCACGATGAGCGCGCCGATCTACTTCAATCGCATTCGCTTCGGCCCTTACTTTGGTGACCTGATCCTGCCCGAGGCCGCCGCCTTCGGCATCGACGGCACGCTGCTGCTCTCTCTGGTGCGGCAGGAGAGCCTGTTCGAAGGGTTCGCCACCTCGTATGCCGCAGCACGCGGGCTGACGCAGGTCATCCCGAGTACTGGCCAGAACATCGCCGACCAGCTTGCCTGGCCGCCGGATTACACCGAGGACGATCTGTACCGCCCGTTGGTGAGCGTTCGCTTCGGCACGTACTACCTCTCGCGCCAACTGCTGCGCTACGATGGCGATCCGTACGCTGCGTTGGCTGCCTACAACGCCGGGCCCGGGAATGCCGATATCTGGAAGGAAGCCGCTCCCGAAGATCCGGACCTCTTTCTGGAGATCGTGCGCCTGACCCAGCCTCAGCAGTACATCCGTTCTATTCAGGAGGTCTATGCCATCTACCAGCGGCTGTACGCCGGGGGTGGGTAGGGGGCGTTGGCCTGAATATTG
Source organism: uncultured Chloroflexia bacterium (assembly GCA_963789825.1). Taxonomy (GTDB): domain Bacteria; phylum Chloroflexota; class Anaerolineae; order Anaerolineales; family E44-bin32; genus PFL42. The sequence goes on along the minus strand of CAWBME010000007.1, from coordinate 163,944 downwards.
ACTTCCACACATGTGCCTGGTACACTAACCATTCGCAATTCTAATCTGGCACCGGGCAAACCGGTTTGCGGCGGCCCGCGAGGGACCGGGAGATGCCGCGTCGGTCGCCCGCCTTTGCTTGTCTTCTCTCGTCGCACGACGAGGACGCACACAGGAGCAACCTATGGCCCCTACTGGTCAGAAGTGGTACTCGCGCACGCGGGACGCATATGCCCTGCCGTCGTTGATCGATGTCCAGCTCGAGTCGTTCGAGTGGCTGATGCGAGAGGGCCTGGCGGAGCTGTTCGACGAGATCTCGCCGATCGAGTTGTACAACGGGGGCATGAAGCTGTTCTTCCCCGGCAAGTCGCGCGAAGCGCGTGAGTTCAAGCTCAAGTACTGGTTCGAGGACCCCAAGCACGATATCGAGGAGTGTGTCGAGCGCGACCTGACCTTCGCCGCGCCGCTATACGTGTCGGTCTTGCTCGCCGGCCCAGAAGTCTCCGAGCCCATCAAGCAGGACCTGTTTCTCGGCGACTTCCCGCTGATGACCGAGAAGGGAACCTTCATCATCAACGGCACCGAGCGAGTGGTGGTCTCCCAGCTGATTCGTTCGCCCGGCGTGTACTTCGAAGCGCCGGAGGACCGGGCCACCGGCCGAAGGCTGGCGGCGGCCAAGCTGATTCCCGACCGCGGCGCCTGGATGGAGTTTGAGACCCGCAAGAGCGACTACATCACACTCAAGTTCAACCGCAAGCGCACGGTTCCGGTGTCGATCCTGCTGCGGGCCATGTCGGCGGTCGACGACGGCCTGGATGTGTCGCCGCTCACCGACGGCAGCGACGAGGAACTGATCGGGATCTTCTCGGAGGTCGACAACAACCCCGACCACCCGTTCATGGCAACCACCATCCGCCAGGAGCCGACCTGGGAGATCAAGGGCCATCGCACGCTGGGCCAGGAAGCGCTCATCGAGTTCTATCGACGCATGCGCCCGGGCGACCCGCCGACGCTCGACAACGCCCGCGAGTACCTGCGTGATCAGCTGTTCGATCAGCGGCGCTATGACCTGGAGCGCGTTGGCCGCTACAAGCTGAACCAGAAGCTGGAGCTGCAGGAGATCGTGCCGCTGGAGCACCGTCGGGTGACGACCTGGGACGTGGTGCGCCTGGTCATGCGCCTGATCCAGATCAACAACAATGAGGTCAACCCGGACGACATTGATCACCTGGGCAACCGCCGAGTGAAGACGGTAGGCGAGTTGATCCAGGGCAAGCTGCGCGTCGGCCTGCGGCGCATGGAGCGGGTGATCCTGGAGCGCATGTCGATCCGCGATCAAGAGCAACTCTCGCCCGTCTCCTTGGTCAACATCCGGCCGGTAGTGGCGGCCATTCGCGAGTTCTTCGGTTCCAGTCAGCTCTCGCAGTTCATGGACCAGACCAACCCGCTGGCCGAGCTCCGCCACAAGCGCACCCTGTCGGCACTGGGTCCGGGCGGGCTGACGGCGCGAGCGGGCCGGCTTCGATGTGCGCGACGTCCACCACTCACACTATGGCCGCATCTGCCCGATCGAGACGCCGGAAGGCCCGAACATCGGCCTGATCGGCCGTTTGGCTTCGTATGCCAAGGTCAACCGCTTCGGCTTCATCGAGACTCCCTACCGGAAGGTCTACCGTGAGCTCGATCTGTCCGATGAACGCCTGATCGGCCGGCCGCTGCGCGGCCAGATCGTCGATCCGAAGAATGGCAACGTGATCGCTGAGGATGGACAGACCATCACGCCGCAGATGGTGAAGGCCCTGACCAAGCTGGGCCGACCGGTGCCCGTCATGCCCTTCGTATCCGGCGAGTTGTTGTATCTGTCGGCCGACGAGGAAGACAAGTGGGTAATCGCCCAGGCCAACGCCCCGCTGACCGAGACCGGGGAGTTCGTGCGCCAGCGGGCGTCCTGCCGGCATCATGGCGAGTTCCTGTTTGTGTCGCCGGCCGAGATTGACTATATGGATGTGGCGCCGAGGCAAATCGTCGGCGTGAGCGCTTCCTTGATCCCCTTCCTCGAGCATGACGACGCCAACCGGGCATTGATGGGCTCGAACATGCAGACCCAGGCCGTGCCACTGATCCGGCCGGAAGTGCCGCTGATCTCGACCGGCATGGAGCGCCAGGCGGCACTCGACTCGGGCCAGGTGCTGGTCTCGGATGTGACCGGGGAAGTTGAATTGGTGACTGGGAGCGAGGTCGTGGTGCGCGTGGGGCGCGAGCGACGGGTCTTCAAGCTGCGCAAGTACAATCGATCGAATCAAAGCACCTGCATCGACCAGCGCCCGGCAGTGATCAAGGGTCAGCGCGTTCGGCCGGGCGACGTGATCGCCGATTCGTCTTCCACCGCCAGCGGCGAGCTCGCCCTCGGCCAGAACGTGCTGTGCGCATTCCTCTCCTGGGAAGGTGGCAACTACGAAGATGCCATCCTGATCTCGGAGCGGCTCGTGCAGGAAGACCGATTCACCAGCGTTCACATCGAGAAGCATGAGGTGGAAGCGCGGGATACCAAGCTTGGGCCCGAGGAGATCACCTACGATATCCCCAACGTTGGCGATGAGGCACTGCGCGACCTGAACGAGGACGGCATCATTCGCGTTGGGGCCGAAGTTGGGCCCAATGACATCCTGGTGGGCAAGATCACGCCCAAGGGCGAGAAAGAGCTCACCCCGGAAGAGAAGCTGCTGCGGGCGATCTTCGGCGAGAAGGCGCGCGAGGTGAAAGACACCTCGCTGCGCATGCCCCACGGCGAACGCGGCAAGGTGGTCGACGTCAAGGTGTTCACCCGCGAAGAGCACCGCGATCTCCCGCCTGGCGTGGAAAAGATGGTGCGGGTGTCGGTGGCACAGAAGCGCAAGGCCACCGAGGGCGACAAGATGGCCGGGCGGCACGGCAACAAGGGGGTCATCTCCCGCGTTGTCCCCATCGAGGACATGCCCTATCTCGAGGATGGCACCCCGGTCGACCTGATTCTCAATCCGCTGGGGGTCCCCGGCCGCATGAACATCGGCCAGATCCTGGAAGCGCACCTCGGCTGGGCCGCCGACCGCCTGGGCTTCCGCGCCATCACCCCGGTGTTCGACGGCGCTGACGAAGCGGAAATTGAGGCCGAACTGGCTCGCGCCTGGCTGGTCGATCGAGCTTGGGATGAGGTGGCAGACAGGGCCTGGGAATGGGTGAAGTCCGCCGGCTACTACCAGGAAGATGCATTCCGCGACGACGATGAAGTTCGCCGCCTGTACCTCGAGAATTGGCTGGCCGACCGCGGCTTCGACCCGGAGCAGATCGCGATCGATCCCGTCTACGCTCGGCGGGCTGCCGTCCGTCAGTGGCTGCAGGAGCGCGGCTTCGATCCAGAGCAGTTGCTGCTCTTCGAAGACGCTGAGATATTCGGCGAGGAGCGCCTGCGCCGCGACTTGGCCGCGATCGACGCCTGCCTGCGCATTTGGATGCAGGAGACCGGCGGAGAAGATCCCGGCCAGCTGGAGGCCGACGTGCTGCGGGAACGCAGCCTGGAGGTCATGGCCCGAACCGGCATCCCGGCGCCTGTGCTGGGCAAACAGCGGTTGTATGACGGCAAGACCGGAGAGGCCTACGATCAGCCGGTCACCGTCGGCAAGGTGCTAATGATGAAACTGCATCACCTGGTCGAGGACAAGGTGCATGCTCGCTCCACCGGTCCGTACTCGCTGGTCACTCAGCAACCGCTCGGGGGCAAGGCGCAATTTGGCGGGCAGCGCTTCGGCGAGATGGAGGTCTGGGCATTGGAGGCCTACGGCGCGGCGCACACCCTGCAAGAGATGCTCACGGTCAAGTCCGACGACGTTCAGGGACGCGTCAAGACCTATGAGGCCATCGTCAAGGGCGAGGCGGTCGAGGGGCCGGGCATCCCGGCTTCCTTCCGCGTGCTGGTGAAGGAGCTGCAAAGCCTCGGCTTGTCGGTCGAAGCGATCGCAGAGAGCGGCGAGGTCTTCAAGTTCGGCAAGGAGGAAGAGCGGGCGCGCCCGGCGCGTCTGGGGCTCGGTCTGCTGGACATGGAGCCCCGCGGCCGCCTGTAGCCCGCGGCTCGCTCATTGCGTGGCCTTCTCCAGGGCCCGGCGATCGGTGTCGCCGGGCCCTGGTTCTTCCCGGGCGTTCTCGCCGGAGCCGGCTGGTAGCGGCGTGGATGGGCGTGAGGACATGCTGCCAGGCTGTGCTCGCCTCGACCCTCGCAGGACTGCCCCGGACTGTGCGGCGGAGGGCGACGCCGGCTCCTCCGACTCCACGGCCAGCCCTTGCCCTGGCTCCGCAGGCGGGCAGCCGCCGGCGGCCCAGGCCCGGCCGACCCAACCCCCCTCGCCAGGCTGACGCAGGGAGGACGCGAGAATCTGCCCTTGGCTGCGAGCCCTGCCGCCAGCCATGCCCCTCTCGCAGTCTCGGTGTCCGCAGGCTGCCGGCCCGCGTTTGGGCGCCAAGGGTAGCCGCCCAATCGGGATCACCCGTGGGGTCCGCCGGGGAGCTGGTGGTTGATGGCTGAACCGATGGGGTCGGGAGCCCGGCCGATGAGGCTATTGGCCGGGCACCTGCCAGGCGGGGCATCCGGCGTCGGACCCGGTCGGTCAGGCGGTGGCTGGGGGGGCGCCCGCACCGTCAACGGCCCGGGGCCCGAAATGCGGATTCAGCCCCAACCGGCCTGGGCGGGCTGGGGCGCGGCCGGCTGACCGTCTCCCTCAGACTGGACGAGCACCAGATCTTGACGGGACCTCACAGGGCATGGTAGACTGAGGGTCCGTTGCCGAACTAGTCCGACGGATGGGAGTGTGGGAAGAGCCCATCCGAGCCGAATAGGACGTTGACTAGCCGAGGCCATCGCTCAGCATCGATGGCCTCGCTATGTGGCCAGGGGCCCGCGGTTGGAGCCCCAGCTTCGTGTGGAGGGTGAACGTGCCGACCATCAACCAGCTGGTGCGCAAGGGCCGGAAGACCAAGCGCCTGAAAACGAAGGCGCCGGCGCTGCAGTACATCTTCAATTCCAACAAGCAGCGACGCCTTCCGGTAGCCAAGGGCGCCCCGCAGAAGCGGGGCGTCTGCACCCAGGTTCGCACGCAGACTCCGAAGAAACCGAACTCGGCACTGCGCAAGGTTGCCCGCGTCCGGTTGACCAACATGATGGAAGTGACGGCGTACATTCCGGGCGAGGGTCATTCGCTGCAGGAGCACTCCGTGGTGCTGGTGCGCGGCGGCCGAGTCAAGGACCTGCCGGGCGTGCGTTATCACATTGTGCGCGGCACGCTCGACACCACTGGCGTCGAGGGTCGTCGGCAGGGGCGCTCGAAGTACGGCGGCAAGCGTCCGAAGGAAGCCTAGCCGAACGTGTGGGATCGAGGTCGGCCGCGCATAGCTGCCCGGCCGGCTGCTGGTGAGAGGGAGCGGATCGATGCGAAGGACCAAGCCGGAGAAGCGAGTCGTCCCTGGGGACGTGCGCTACAACAGCAAGATGGTGCAGGCGTTCGTCAACAGCTTGATGCGGCGCGGCAAGAAGAGCACCGCGGCGCGTGTTCTGTATGACTCCTTTGACATCATCCAGGAGCGAGCCAAGCGCGAGCCCCTGGAGATCTTCGAGGCGGCGATCAAGAACGTCTCGCCGATGCTCGAGGTGAAGCCACGCCGCGTCGGCGGGGCGACCTACCAGGTGCCGGTGGAAGTTGCGAACGACCGGCGTATCTCCCTGGCGCACCGCTGGATCCTGGCCGCCTGCCGCGCCCGCTCCGGTCGCTCGATGGCCGAAAAGCTGGCCGGCGAGCTGATGGACGCCGCCAACAACACCGGCGCCGCCATGAAGCGCCGGGAAGAGACCCACAAGATGGCCGAGGCCAACCGGGCCTTCGCCCACTACCGCTGGTAGAAGGAGCCGCCTGCCGGATACGGCAGGGGTGTGACTGATGGCACGCGAGCATCCGCTGGAACGCTACCGAAATATCGGCATCATCGCCCATATCGATGCCGGTAAGACCACCACTACCGAGCGGGTGCTCTATTACACCGGTCGGACCCACCGCCTTGGGTCGGTGGACGACGGGACCACCGTCACCGACTGGATGGAGCAGGAGCGCGAGCGCGGCATCACCATCGTGTCGGCCGCGGTCACCGCGACCTGGCGCGATCACATCATCAACCTGATCGATACCCCCGGCCACATCGACTTCACGGCGGAGGTCCAGCGCTGCCTGCGGGTGCTGGACGGCGGTGTGATCGTCTTCGACGCGGTTCAGGGCGTTGAGCCACAATCGGAGACCGTCTGGCGCCAGGCCGATCGCTACAACGTGCCGCGCCTCGCCTTCGTCAACAAGATGGACCGCCCTGGCGCATCCTACGAGAACACCCTGCAATCGATGCGCGATCGTCTCGGCGCCAACCCCATTGCCATCCAGCTCCCGATCGGTTCCGAAGCCGGCTTCACCGGCGTCATCGACCTGATCCAGAGCGAGGCGATCATCTGGAAGGATGAGCAGGGGACCGATCCGGTGCGCGGCCCCATTCCCGACGAACTCCAGGATCTGGCCGGCGAGCGGCGCGCCCGCATGATCGAGCACATCGCCGAGACCGACGAGTACCTGCTGGAGAAGTTCGTCGAAGGCCAGGAGATCACCCAGGCCGAACTGCAGGCCAGCCTGCGCCGGGCGGTGATCCAGGGCAAGGCCACGCCGGTGTTGTGCGGCTCGTCGCTGCGCAACCGGGGCGTGCAGCCGTTGCTCGACGCCATTATCGACTACCTGCCCTCGCCGTTTGATATTCCTCCGGTGATCGGCAACAAGCCCGACACCGATGAGGCGCAGACGCGGCAGGCCAAGGACGACGCGCCCCTGAGCGCCCTGGTGTTCAAGATCGTTACCGACCCCTACGTCGGCCGGCTGGCCTACTTCCGCGTGTACTCGGGCAAGATCACCCAAGGCTCGATGGTCTTCAACTCGGCCAAGGGCAAGCGTGAGCGGGTGGGTCGACTGATTCGCATGTACGCCGACCGTCGCGAAGACGTCTCCGAGGTTCTGGCGGGCGACATCGCCGCCGTCCTGGGCATGAAAGAGACCTTCACCGGCGACACGCTGTGCGATCAGGCCAACCCGATCGTGCTCGAGAGCATCACCTTCCCCGAGCCGGTGATCTTCCTGGCGATTGAGCCCAAGACGACGGTCGACCAGAGCAAGATGGGCGAGGCGCTGCAGAAGCTCTCCGAGGAAGATCCGACCTTCCGTGTCGGTACGGATGAGAACACCGGCCAGACCGTGATTTCCGGGATGGGTGAGCTGCACCTCGAGGTGCTGGTCGACCGCATGCTGCGCGAGTTCAAGGTGCAAGCCAAGATGGGGCGGCCCCGCGTCGCCTACCGCGAATCGATCGGCCGGGCGGTGGCCAAGTCGGAATACCGCTACGTCAAGCAGACCGGCGGCCGCGGCCAATACGGCCATGTGGTGCTCTCGCTCGCGCCCGGCGAGAAGGGCTCGGGCGTACGCTTCGAGGACAAGATCGCGGGCGGCGCCATCCCGCGCGAGTACATCCCGGCGGTTGGCAAGGGCGTGATCGAGGCAGCCGAGGGCGGCGTGCTGGCCGGCTATCCGGTCACCGACATTGTGGTGCGCCTGATCGACGGGTCTTTCCACGAGGTTGATTCGAACGAGATGGCCTTCAAGATGGCCGGCTCGCTGGCTTTCAAGCAGGGCGTTCAGCAGGGCCGGCCGATCCTGCTCGAGCCGGTGATGCGGCTCGAGGTCGTCGTGCCCGAGGATTACCTGGGGGAGGTCTCGGGCAACCTGGCGGCGCGGCGGGCGTCGATCGAGGGCATTGAGGCGCGCGCGGGGAAGACCCAGGTGATCAATGCGACCGTGCCGCTGGCCGAGATGTTTGGTTATGCCACCGACCTGCGTTCGATGACCCAGGGCCGGGGCGTGTTCACGATGGAATTCGACCACTACGCCGAAGTGTCGGAATCGGTCACCCGCAGCGTGCTGGAAGGCGCCCGCTAGCGGGCTCCCCGGCGGCTATTCACAGACAAGGACGGAGACGGCAATCATGGGCAAGCAGAAGTATGCGCGCACGAAGCCGCACATGAACGTGGGGACGATGGGGCACATTGACCATGGGAAGACGACGCTGACGGCGGCGATCACGAAGTACTGTGCGATGCGGGGGCACGCCGAATACCGGTCGTTTGATTCGATCGACAATGCGCCGGAAGAGCGGGAGCGCGGGATCACGATCGCCATTGCGCACGTGGAGTACGAGACCGAGAAGCGGCACTATGCGCACGTGGACATGCCGGGGCACCGGGACTACATCAAGAACATGATCACGGGCGCGGCGCAGGTAGACGGTGCGATTCTGGTGGTGGCGGCGCCGGACGGGCCGATGCCGCAGACGCGGGAGCACGTGCTGCTGGCGCGGCAGGTGGAAGTGCCGGCGATCGTGGTGTACCTGAACAAGGTGGACATGATGGACGATCCGGAGCTCCTGGAGCTGGTGGAGCTGGAGCTGCGCGAACTGCTGACGGGGTACGGGTTTCCCGGGGACGAGACGCCGATCGTGCGCGGAAGTGCGTTGAAGGCGTTGGAGTTGAAGAGCACGGATCCGGAGGCAGAGGAGTACGCCAGCATCAAGGAACTGCTGCGGGTGGTGGACGAGTACATTCCGCAGCCGGTGCGGGAGACGGACAAGCCGTTCATGATGTCGGTAGAGGACGTATTCTCGATCAAGGGTCGGGGGACGGTGGTGACGGGGCGCATTGATCGGGGGAAGGTCAAGACGGGGGACAACGTCGAGATCGTAGGGCTGCGGGACGAGGTAATGACCTCGGTGGTGACCGGGGTGGAGATGTTCCACAAGACGCTGGACGACGGGCAGGCGGGGGACAATGTAGGTCTGCTGCTGCGCGGGATCGAGCGGACGGATGTAGAGCGGGGGATGGTGGTGGCGGCGCCGAAGTCGATCACGCCGCACAAGAAGTTCTACGCCCAGGTGTACGTGCTGACGAAGGACGAGGGTGGGCGGCACAAGGCGTTCTTCACGGGGTACCGGCCGCAGTTCTTCATCCGGACGATGGACGTGACGGGATCGGTCACGCTGCCGGAGGGGGTGGAGATGGTGATGCCGGGGGACGACGTGAGGATGACGGTGGAGCTGATCACGCCGGTGGCGCTGGAGAAGGGGTCGCGGTTTGCGATCCGCGAAGGCGGCCTGACGGTCGGCGCCGGCGCCATCACCGAGATCCTGGAGTAGGTGCGGCATGGCGAAGCAGAAGATCCGCATCCGGCTGAAGGCGTACGACCACCGCGTGCTCGACCAGTCCGCGGCGCGCATCGTCGAGACGGCGGAGCGCACCGGGGCCAAGGTGGTGGGCCCGGTTCCCTTGCCAACCCGCATCGAGCGCTTCACCGTGCGCCGTTCGACCTTCATCGACAAGGACAGCCACGAGCATTTCGAGATCCGCACGCACAAGCGCTTGATCGATGTGCTTGAGCCGAACTCCAAGACGATCGATACCCTGATGCGGCTGAATCTGCCGGCGGGTGTGGATATCGAGATCAAGATCTAGCAACTAGCAGCTCAGCTGCTAGCTGATCGCTAGTAGCTGGTCGCGAAGTGAGGCAGCGCAAGCACGTGTGTCGGGGTCGGCCCCACGAACAGCAGGCCGTCGACGACCGGGTGGACTGCCCTGCGTTCGGGGATGATGCGCCTGGCCCAGGCGACAGTCCCGACAAGGATGACCGAGGAGACAACGTATGAAGGGGCTGATTGGCAAGAAAGTTGGGATGACCCAGATCTTCGACGCGTCGGGTTCTGCCAAGCCGGTGACGCTGATCGAAGCTGGGCCTTGCTATGTCACCCAGGTACGCCTGCAGGAGCGCGATGGCTACCGAGCGGTTCAGCTCGGCTTCGGCGAGAGCAAACCCCGGCGCATGCCGGGGGGCGAGCTGGGCCATCTGAAGAAGAGCAACCTGCCTCCGCTGCGCCACCTGCGCGAGTTTCGCATCCAGCAGGATGAACTGGTCAAGGAAGGCGATCAGGTCACCGTCGAGGTGTTTGCCATCGGTGAGCGGGTCGACATCGTGGCCATCAGCAAGGGCAAGGGGTTCCAGGGCGGCATGAAGCGTCACGGCTTCAGCGGTGGACCCAAGACCCACGGTCAGTCGGACCGGCAGCGGGCGGTCGGTTCGATCGGTTCGACCTCGACCCCGGGACGCGTCTACAAGGGAACCCGCATGCCTGGGCACATGGGCTCGGAACGCGTGACCTCGCAGAATCTGCGAATTGAATGGGTGGACACTGAGCGCAACCTGCTCGGCGTCAATGGCAGCGTCCCCGGCCCGCGGGGAGGCCTGGTGGTCATCAAGGCCGCCCGGAAGCAGTAGGCCAGTGGGAGCGAGTCGACCATGAAGGTAGATGTCGTGAACATGCAGGGCGAGAAGGTGCGGACGGTGGAGCTGCCGCCGGCCATCTTCGAAGCCCCGATCAAGAAGGAGCTGATGCACCAGGCACTGGTGCGCCAGTATGCCAATGCCCGCCTCGGGACGCGCAAGACCAAGACCCGCGCCGAGGTCTCCGGCGGCGGACGCAAGCCGTGGCGCCAGAAGGGGACCGGCCGGGCTCGCCAAGGCTCGACCCGGGCGCCCAATTGGGCCAAGGGCGGTAAGGCGCATACGCCGCGACCGCGTGACTTCAGCCAGTCGATGCCGCGCAAGATGCGGCAGGCGGCGCTGCGGGCGGCGCTCTCGGTCAAGGCCCGCGAGGCGCAGATCGTGGTGCTGGATGAGCTCCGCCTGGAGCAACCCAAGACGAAGGAGATGGCGGCGGCGCTGCAGCGGCTGACGGGGACGAGCAGTGTGTTGATTGTGCTGGCCGAGCGGGACGAGATGGTCGAACGCAGCGCCCGCAACCTGCCCTCGGTCAAGACTCTGTCGGCGTCGTACCTGAACGTGCGGGACTTGCTCGGCTACCAGCGTCTGCTGCTGCCGCTTGGGGCAGTGGACGCCATCTCCAGCCACCTGGCGCACTAAGGAGTCTGTGATGATCACGGTCTATGATGTGCTCCGCCGCCCGGTGGTAACCGAGAAGTCGAACTTTCAGAGCGCCAAGCTCGGCCAGTATGCCTTCGAGGTTGCCAGCAAGGCGACCAAGGCGCAGATTAAGGAAGCGGTCGAGAAGCTGTTCGGCGTCGAGGTGGTCCGGGTGAATGTGATGAATGCGCCCTCCAAGAAGGGGCGGCGCGGCCGTGGCCGGCGATTGCTGGTGCGCAACCCCGGCTACAAGAAGGCAATCGTCACATTGGCCCAGGGCCAGACGATTGATGTCCTCGAAGGAGTGAAGTGATGGCGGTCAAGACCTACAAGCCCACCTCTCCTGGCCGGCGCGGCATGAGCGGCGCCACCTTCGAGGAAATCACCAAGGACAAGCCCGAGCGCTCGCTGATTGTGATCAAGCGCGGCAAGGGCGGGCGCAACGTCTCTGGTCGGATCACCGTCCGCCACCAAGGTGGCGGCAACCGGCGCTACATCCGCATCGTGGATTTCAAGCGGGACAAGCGCGGCATCCCGGCCCGCGTCGCCTCGATCGAGTACGACCCGAACCGCTCCGCGCGCCTGGCGCTGCTCAACTATGCCGACGGGGAGAAGCGTTACATTCTGGCCCCGAATGGCTTGAAGGTGGGCGACGCGGTGATGGCGGGCAGCGAAGCCGAGATCCGGCCCGGCAACAGCCTGCCGCTCTCCAGCATCCCGCTCGGTACGCTGGTGCACAACATTGAGCTGCAGCAGGGCAAGGGCGGCCAGATGGTGCGCTCGGCCGGGACGGCCGCCCAGGTGCTGGGGAAGGAAGGCACCTACGCCTCCCTCCGCCTGCCGTCGGGCGAGGTGCGCCGGGTGATGCAGACCTGCTACGCCACGATTGGCGAGGTGGGTAATGCCGACCACAGCAACATCAAGCTGGGGAAGGCCGGTCGCAAGCGCCATCTGGGCGTGCGGCCGACGGTGCGTGGCACGGCGATGTCGCCGCGAGACCACCCGCACGGCGGCGGGGAAGGGCGGCAGCCCACCGGCATGCCGGGCCCGAAGAGCCCGTGGGGGCAGCCGACACGCGGCTACCGGACGCGGCGCAATACCCAATCCGACAAGTACATCGTGCGCCGCCGCGCCAAGAAGCGCCGCTAGCCTGCGGGCTGCTGCCTCGAAGGGGATGAGGGAAGAAGACAATGTCGCGATCACTCAAGAAGGGGCCGTACATCGAGCCCAAGCTGTTGAAGAAGATCGAGGTCATGAACCAGCGCGGCGACAAGAAGGTGGTGCGCACGTGGAGCCGGGCCAGCACCGTGTTTCCACAGATGGTCGGCCACACCGTTGCCGTGCATGACGGGCGCCGGCATGTCCCGATCTATATCACCGAGAACATGGTCGGTCACAAGCTGGGCGAATTTGCCCCGACACGCACCTTCCGGGGTCACGTCCAGCGGGACAAGACCACCAAAACGACACCGACGACAGAGTAGAAGGCGAAGATGGCTGAACACCGAGATGTCAAGGCCGTGGGTCGGTATCATCCCTGTCTCTACCCGTAAGACCCGCCTGGTGGTAGACATGATCCGGGGCCGGTCGGCCAACGAGGCGATGGACGTGCTGCGCTTCACGCACAATGCCGGGTCGGATCCGGTGGCCAAGGTGCTGCGTTCGGCGATTGCCAACGCCGAGCAGAATTTCGGCCTGAGCCGGGATGACCTCTTCGTGAGCGCGGCCTCGGCCGACGAGGGGCCGACACGCCGCTGGCGCCGCTTCGGGGCCCGTGGGCGGTTCAAGCCGATCCAGAAGGGTTCGTCGCACATCACGATCGTGTTGCGCGAACGCGCCCAGGCTGGGTCGTAGGTCAAGGGGAGAGGAGCACGTATGGGACGCAAGGTCCACCCGATCGGTTTCCGCCTGGGCATCAACAAGCCCTGGGAGTCGCGTTGGTTCGCCAATCCCAAGTCGTATGCCAAGCAGCTGCATGAGGATGGCGGCATTCGCAAGCTGATCCTCAAAGCGGCGCCGCGCTCCGGGATCTCGCGCATCGACATTGAGCGCTTCCCTAACAATGTGCACGTGACGATCCATACGGCCAAGCCAGGGATCGTCATCGGGCGCAAGGGCGCCACCGTCAAGGAGATGCGCCGGGCGGTCCAGGCGCTCACCGGCACGGCGGTCAAGCTGGACATCGCCGAGATCAAGGATCCCGACCTGCACGCCCGTCTGGTGGCCGAGAACATCGCCAGCCAGCTCGAGCGGCGCATTAGCCACCGCCGGGCGATGCAGCGCGCCGTCAGTCAGTCGATGCGCCAGGGGGCCAAGGGCATCAAGGTGATGTGTGCCGGTCGGTTGTCGGGCATTGAGATGGCGCGGCGCGAGTGGATGCGCGAGGGCCGGGTGCCGGCGCAGACGCTGCGCGCCGACATCGACTTCGCCCGCGCCGAAGCCCTGACCACCTACGGTCGGATCGGGGTCAAGGTGTGGATCTACCGCGGCGACGCCGTGCCCGAGGAAGCTCAGAAGGTCGAAGCTATGGATGTGTACGTCAGCGAATAGACGGGCCGGCTGACGAAGAGGTGCGATGATGTTGATGCCGAAACGAGTGATGCCCGGCCGCCTGAAGCAGATGCGCGGCCGGATGAAGGGCAAGGAGACCCGGGGCGTCGAAGTCAACTTCGGCGAGTTCGGGCTGCAGGCCTTGGAGCCGGGCTGGGTGACGGCCCGTCAGATCGAGGCCGTCCGCCGTACCCTGGTGCGCTACATGAAACGCCGGGGCAAGGTGTGGATCCGCATCTTCCCGGACAAGCCGGTGACCCAGAAGCCGGCCGAGACCCGCATGGGCAAGGGCAAGGGCGGCGTGGATCACTGGGTGGCGGTCGTCAAGCCGGGCCGCATCCTGTTCGAGATCTCGGGGCTGCCCGAGCAGGCGGCGCGTGAGGCGTTGCGCCTGGCCTCGCACAAGCTGGCGATCCGCACCCAGTTCGCCGAGCGTACCGATCTGACGGGAGGCGAGTAGTCGATGAAAGCCGAAGAAGTCCGCGCCCTGTCGACGGAGGAAATCCGCTCGAAGCTGGACGACGCCCGCGAGGCCTGCTTCAAGATGCGCTTCCAGTTCGCCACCGGCCAGCTGACCGATCACAGCCGCATCCGGTCAGCCCGCCGTCAGGTGGCCCGGTTGGAGACGATCCTGCGGGAGCGCGAGCTGGCGGCGCAGGCCGAGGGGAGAGAGCAATGAGCAACGAGCGACGCCGCATGTCGGGTGTGGTCACCCGGGCCAAGATGCAGAAGACGGTCACGGTGCAGGTGGAACGCAGCTACCGACACCCGCTGTATGGCAAGGTGGTTCATTCCCGCAAGTCGTTCCTGGCGCATGACGAGCTGGGTTGCCGGCCGGGCGACATGGTGCAGATCCTTGAAAGCCGGCCGATCTCGGCGCGCAAGCGCTGGGTGGTCGAGACCCTGCTGCGCCGTGTCAGCGAGGAACAAGTCGTTGCCGGCAGTGTGGTCGAGGCTGGCGTGCCGGAGATTGAGCCGGCCGAGGCTGAGGCGGTTTCGGCAGAGGGGGATGCATGATCCAGCAAGAAAGCCGGATGAAGGTGGCCGACAACACCGGCGGGCGCGAACTGCTCGTGATCCGCGTCCTGGGTGGCTCGCGGCGGCACTACGGCGGGGTGGGCGACGTGGTGGTGGCCACCGTCAAGTCGGCGGCGCCGCATGGTGCGGTGAAGAAGAGCGAAGTGGTCAAGGCCGTGGTGGTGCGTACCGCTAAGGAATATCGGCGTGAGGACGGCTCGTACATCCGCTTTGACGACAACGCGGCCGTGATCCTGGATACCGACGGCGTCAACCCCAAGGGGACACGCATCTTCGGACCGGTCGCCCGCGAGTTGCGCGAGAAGGGCTTCACCAAGATCGTCTCGCTCGCGCCTGAAGTCCTGTAGGAGGCTGTAGCGGTGAACGCGAAAATCCGGCGAGGGGATACCGTCGAAGTCATCAACGGCGCCTATCGCGGCGAGCGCGGCGAGGTGCTGCGCATGCTGCCGGAGGAGAGCCGGCTGGTGGTCAAGGGCATCAATATGCGCAAGAAGCACCAGCGGCAGGTCCAGGCGGCCGGCAGGACGGTCACGCCCGGGATCATCTCCTTCGAGGCGCCGATCAGCATATCCAAGGTGCTGCTGGTTTGCCCGAAGTGCGGCAAGGCCGCCCGGATGGGCATCAACCGCGAGACGGGCAAGGCGCGGCGGGTGTGTAAGAAATGCCAGGCCGTGATTGACGCCTGAGGGTAGGGGAGTTCGAGACGTATGGCTCATCACATGAAGGAGCGCTACCAGCAGGATGTGGCGCCGGCGCTGACGAAGGAATTCACTTTCGAGAATCCGATGCAGGTTCCGCGCATCGAGAAGGTGGTCGTCAACATCGGCGTCGGCGAGGCACTGGACAACGCCAAGTCGCTGGACTCGGCGGTGGCCGACCTGACGCAGATCACCGGTCAGAAGCCGGTGGTGACCAAGGCGCGCCGCAGCATTGCCGCCTTCAAGCTGCGCGAGGGCCGGGCCATCGGGGTCAAGGTGACCCTGCGCGGCGAGCGCATGTGGTCGTTCCTTGACCGCATGATCAACGTCGCCCTGCCGCGTACACGCGCGACTTTCGCGGCGTGTCCGGGGACAGCTTCGACGGGCGAGGCAACTACACCCTGGGTGTCCGGGAGCAGATCATCTTCCCGGAAATCCAGTACGACAAGATCGACAAGGTGCGCGGCTTCGAGGTGACCATTGTCACCACGGCGCCGAACGACGAGCAGGCGCGCCGCCTGCTGCAGCTGATGGGAATGCCGTTCGCGAGGGGTGTATAGCATGGCAAAGAAGTGCATGTCGATCCGGGAAACCCGGCGCAAGTATCCGGTGCGCGTCCGCAACCGCTGTCGATTGTGCGGCCGGCCGCGCGGCTACTACCGCCGATTCGAATTGTGCCGCATTTGCCTGCGGGAGCAGGCCCTGGATGGCAAGATTCCGGGCATGGTCAAGTCATCCTGGTAGCAACGGCAGGAGTGGTAGCTATGGCTGTCTCAGATCCAATTGCAGACATGTTGACCCGCATTCGGAACGGCGTGATGGCCGGCCACACGGCGGTCAGCGTGCCCGACTCGAAGATCAAGCACGCGATCGCCCAGATCCTGGTCGAGGAGGGCTATGTTGAGTCCTTCGACGAGGCGGCGTCTGAGCAGGGGGTAGGCCGAGTCCTGCGCCTGCGCCTGAAGTACGTTGGTGAGCGCCGCGAGCGCCAGCCGGTGATCGCCGGCCTCAAGCGCGTCAGCCGACCCGGTAGACGTGTGTACGTCGGCAAGCAGGATGTCCCCAGGGTGCGCTCGGGCATGGGCGTGGCGATCCTGTCCACCCCGAAGGGGGTGATGACCGGCGTGCGCGCCCGGCAGATGGGCGTCGGCGGCGAAGTCCTGTGCCATGTGTGGTGAGGGCGGCTTGAGGCAGGGTGGAGGAGGCAGGCGTGTCTAGAGTAGGTCGGGCCCCGATCACGATCCCCGGCGGCGTGCAGGTCGACATCGACGGGCAGAAGGTGGTGGTCAAGGGGCCGAAGGGTGAACTGAAGCGTTCGCTTCATCCCGAGATGCAGCTGGTCAAAGAAGGTGACACGCTGCGCGTGCAGCGTCCCTCCGACGAGCCGATGGTCCGGGCGCTGCACGGCCTGACGCGCGCCTTGTTGAACAACATGGTGCTCGGCGTCAGTCAGGGGTTTGAGCGCACACTGCAGGTTGAAGGCGTCGGCTATCGGGCTGAGTTGAGCGGCAAGGACCTGGTGCTGAACGTCGGATACTCGCATCCGGTCAAGGTCCCTCCGCCGGAAGGCATCTCCTTCCAGGTGGAGGAGCGCACGCGCATCATCCGCGTGCTGGGCGCCGACAAGGAACAGGTCGGCCAGGTGGCGGCGGACATCCGCAAGGTTCGCCCACCGGAGCCCTACAAGGGCAAGGGAATCCGCTACAGCGGGGAATACGTGCGGCGCAAGGCCGGCAAGGCCGGCAAGGTAGGGTAGCCATGGCAAAGAAATCCCGAGAGGCGATGCGCCAGCGGCGACACGCCAGGGTGCGCAAGCACCTAAGCGGTAGCAGCGCCCGGCCTCGCCTGAACGTGTACCGCAGTTCGGCCGGCATCTATGCTCAGGTGATTGACGACAGCCAGGGCGTGACCCTGGCCGCCGCCTCGACGCTTGACGCCGAGATCGAGGCGCAGGCCAAGGGCAAGAAGAAGACCGAGCAGGCGCGCTTGGTTGGGAAAGCGATTGCCGAGCGTGCCCGCCAGAAGGGGATCAAGCAGGTGGTATTCGATCGAGGCGGCTATCGCTATCAGGGCCGCGTGCAGGCGCTCGCCGACGCAGCGCGCGAAGCCGGCCTCGAGTTCTAGGGCAGCTGGGATACCCAGCGGAGTGAATGATGGGCAGAAACGATGTACGAGATCAACTCGAAGAGCGCAGTGATCTGGACGAGCGGGTGATCGACATTGCCCGCGTCGCCAAGGTTGTCAAGGGCGGCCGCCGGTTTTCCTTTCGCGTCACTGTGGTCGCCGGAGACCACCGGGGCCAGGTGGGCCTAGGCGTGGGCAGGGCGCGTGGCGTGCCCGACGCGATCCGCAAGGCAACCGAGCGGGCGCGCAAGAACATGGCGCCGATCACGCTGACCGGCACGACCATCCCGCATGAGCTGATCTCCAAGTACGGCGGAGCGCGGGTGATGCTCAAGCCGGCCTCTCCCGGCACGGGCGTGATTGCCGGCGGCCCTGTGCGCGCCGTGCTGGAAGCGGCCGGAGTGCGCGACATCCTGACCAAATCACTCGGCAGCTCGAGCGTGCTCAACGTAGCCAACGCCACACTGAGCGGGCTGCAATCGCTGCGCAAGGTCGAGACCCAGGCGGCCATGCGCGGCAAGCCGGTGGAAGACCTCAAGCCGTTCTGGGAGCGCAAGCGCCATGCCTGAGAGCAAGAAGTCGAGCGGTAAGATCCGTGTGACGCTCGTGCGCAGCCCGATCGGCTACACCGAGCGGCAGAAGCGAACGGTGCGGGCCCTGGGTCTGCGCCGCATGCACCAGACCGTCGAGCATGCCGACACTCCGGCTGTGCGCGGCATGGTGGCGAGCGTCAACCACCTGGTCAAGGTGGAGGAGTAGCACCGGATGAACCTGCACGAGCTCAAGTCCAGGCCGGGCGCCAAGAAGCCCCGCACCCGCGTCGGCCGCGGGATCGCTGCCGGCAAGGGCAAGACTGCCGGCCGGGGGACCAAGGGCGAAGGCGCCCGCTCCGGTTCCGGGGGCCACCTGTACCGGCAGGGCGGCGCCCTTCCGTTCTACCGACGCCTGCCCTTCAAGCGCGGCTTCACCAACATCCGCCGGGTCGAGTGGAATGAGATCAACCTCGATCAGCTGGCCCTGTTCCCAGCCGGGACCGAGGTCACGCCGGAGGTGCTGGCGCAGGCCAAGCTGGTCGATCCGGGCAAGCCGGTCGTGCTGCTCGGGCGCGGCCAGCCCAAGGCGGCGTTGAAGGTCAAGGTCCACCGCGTCAGCCGCAGCGCGCGCGCCAAGTTGGAGAAGGTCGGCGGCAGCGTGGAGATCCTGGCCGCGTGAGGCCGACGATGCCGCTCAAAGGGAGCCCCGCATGAAGCGTTCGCCGCTGCGCTTTCTCACCATCTCGGCCGACATCCGCAACCGGCTGCTGATTTCGTTCGGGCTGCTGGCGCTCTACCGGCTGGTGGCGCATGTCCCGGTGCCGAACATCGACCAGGCCGCCATCGAGGCGGTTGTCGCCGGCGCCGGCAGCCAGTCGCAACTGCTCGGCCTGCTCGACCTGCTCTCCGGCGGCACGGTGACCAACTTCTCGGTCCTGGCGATGGGGGTCTACCCGTACATCACCGCCCAGATCATCATTCAGGTGCTCGTGCCGATCATCCCCGCCCTGCAGCGCAGGATGGAAGAGGACCCGCGCGAAGGCCGCAAGTTCATGGAGCGCTGGACCTACATCCTGGCGGTCCCCATGGCGGCCCTCCAGGCGTACAGCCAGATCCGCATCTTCGAGCAGACCGCCATCGGCGGGGGCCAGACCATTCTGGTGGCGCCCATCGGGCCCAACCTGCCCACGCTGACCATGCTGATCAGCATGACCGCCGGGACAATGTTCGCCATCTGGCTCGGCGAGCTGATTTCCGAGTTCGGCATCCGCAATCAAGGCCTGTCGCTGATCATCTTCTCCGGCATCGTCGCCCGCATCCCGTCGCAGGTGGGACGGATCCTGGCCGATGAGCAGACCCGCGTGGCGTTGGGCCTCTTCATGGCGGCGCTGACCGTGGCCACGATCTTCGCCATCGTGATTGTCCAGGAAGGACGACGCCTGATCCCCGTGCTGTATCCAGGACGCCGGGTGGGGAACCGCATGTCGATGCCCGTGCGCGGCACACTGCCCTTGATGATCAACATGGCTGGGATGATCCCGCTGATCTTCGCCCAGGCGCTGCTCACACTGCCCTCGATCCTGTCGACATTCTTTGTCACCGCCCAGGCCGAGTGGCTGCAGAACCTTGGCCTGTGGCTGCAGAATGCTGTCAGCCCATCCAACGCCGCCTACTGGATCACCTATTTCGTGTTCGTCGTCTTCTTCACCTTCTTCTATACCGACGTCCTTTTCCAGCAGCAGAACTACGGCGAGAATCTGAAGCGATCGGGGGCGCAGATTCCGGGCGTGGCCCAGGGGGCTGCAACCCAGCGCTACCTGACACGCGTGCTGCGCCGCATCACCCTGCCTGGGGCGTTCTTCCTGGGCTTGGTGGCGATCCTGCCTTTCCTGGTGACGGTCTTCTTCCCGGCGGCGCAGGCCGGCGGCGGGCTGCTGATCACTTCGGCCGGGCTGCTGATCGTGGTGGGTGTGGTGCGCGACGTCTATCGGTCGATCGAGGCCGAGCTCAAGCTGCGCGGGTATGACTCCGCTGTCCTGGTGCGTTAGGAGCAGCGGTGAAGCGGTACGTGATCCTGCTCGGAGCTCCGGGCGCCGGCAAGGGTACGCAGGCCAAGGCGGTGAGTGCGGCCTTCGGGTTGGCGCATGTGTCGAGCGGAGATCTGTTCCGCGAGAACCTTAAGAATCAAACGGACCTGGGGCGGCTGGCCGACACCTACATCCGGCGCGGGCACCTGGTGCCGGACGAGGTGACGGTGGGCATGATCGAGGCCCGCCTACGCCAGCCGGACTGCGCCGACGGGGCCGTGCTGGACGGCTTCCCGCGGACACCGGCGCAGGCCGAGGCGCTTGATGCGCTGGCCGCCGCGCTTTCGGGCCAGGTGGCTGCCGTGGTGCTGCTCGCCGTCGATGAGCAGGTGCTGCTGGACCGCCTGAGCGGGCGATGGGTGTGCCGGGCAGCCGGCCACATCTACCACCAGGTGGCCAATCCGCCCAAGACGCCGGGGGTTTGCGACCTGGACGGATCGCCACTGTACCAGCGCGACGATGACCGGCGTGAGACGGTGAGCGAGCGCCTGCGGGTGTACATGGGGCAGACGCAGATCTTGGTCGACTACTACCGGCGGCGGGGCCTGCTGCTCGAGGTCGATGGCAGTCTCCTGCCGCAGGCCGTGACCGAACGGCTGCTGCCCGCTCTGACCGAGAGGGTGCGGTGAGCAAGTACCCTGCGGCACTGGCCGGCGCCTTTCCGCCGGGAGCCCGCTGGCAGCGGGGTGTGGTGTTGAAGAGTGAGCGCGAGCTAGACCTGATGCAGCAAGCTGGCCGGATCAACGCCCTGGCGCTGGCGGCGGCGGCGCAAGCCGTGCGCCCGATGGCGCGCACCGCCGATCTGGATGCCGCGGCCGCCGAAGTGCTGCTGCAGCACGGGGCGAAGGCGGCCTTCCTGGGATACGGCGGACCGATCCCGTATCCGGCGGTGACGACGATCAGCGTGAACGACGAACTGGTCCACGGCATCCCAGGCGATCGCCGGCTGCAGCCGGGGGACATTGTCAGCATCGACTGCGGGTCGGTGGTCGAGGGCTTTGTAGGCGACTCGGCGCTCACCCTGCCGGTGGGGGAAGTCTCCGAAGAAGCCGGCCGGCTGATGGCGGCGACGCTGGCGGCGCTGTTGGCTGGGATCGACGCGATGCGCCTCGGCCGACGGACCGGTGATGTGTCGGCCGCGGTGCAGCAGACGGTGGAGGCGGGGGGCTTCAACGTCGTGCGGGAGTACACCGGCCACGGGGTCGGCCGGGCGATGCATGAGGACCCGCAGGTGCCGAACTACGGTAAGGCGGGCACCGGACTGGCGCTCAAGCAGGGCATGACGATCGCCCTGGAACCGATGGTGTTGGCTGGCGGCCCGGAGACGCATGTCCTGCAGGACCAGTGGACGGTGGCTTCGCTGGACGGCCGGCTGACGGCGCACTTCGAGCACACGGTGGCTGTGACCGCCGATGGACCAAGGGTGCTGACCAACTTGCCGCCGGGGCTGGACTCAGGGCTGTGGGGCGGATATAATGATTACTTTGCTGGCCGGCCGATGACCAGTGAAGTCGAACGCGGGAGTGTACGGTCATGAAGGTAAGCTCTTCAGTGCGCAAGCGTTGCCCGAAGTGCAAGCTGGTGCGGCGCCGCGGGAAGGTCTACGTGATCTGCGAGAATCCTCGCCACAAGCAGCGACAGGGGTGAGCAATGGCACGAATTGAAGGCGTCGATCTGCCGCGCGACAAGCGAGTCGAGGTTGGGCTGACCTACATCCATGGGATCGGCCGCACGATGTCGCGCAAGGCGCTGGCGGAAGCGCACATCGACCCCAACCGCCGGGTCCGCGATCTGACCGAGGACGAGATCGCCGCCCTGCGTGACTATATTGGGCAGAACTTGACGGTCGAGGGCGACCTGCGGCGCGAAGTGCAGATGAACATCAAGCGCCTGATCGACATCGGCTGCTACCGGGGGCTGCGGCATCGCCGCAACCTGCCCGTACGGGGGCAGCGCACCCGCACCAACTCGCGCACCCGCAAGGGGCCGAAAAAGACTGTCGCCGGGCGCGGTCGGCGCCGCGGCGCGAAGAAGAAGTAGCCGGAAGACGATCGCGGCTCGCCGCCGGACGGGTTCCTTTCTCCCGTGCGGCTGACCGGCGGGCAGAGCCGCATCCGGCGCCACACACGGAGCGAGAGACGGTCCATGGCACGAACGACAACTCGAGCGGCTCGCAGGACGGGCGGGAAGAAGGTGCGGCGCACCCTGTCGCACGGACAGGTTCACATCCACGCCACCTTCAACAATACGATCATTACGATCACCGACACCCAGGGCAACGCCGTGCTGGCGGGTAGCGCCGGGGCGGCCGGCTTCAAGGGCTCGCGCAAGAGCACGCCTTACGCCGCCCGGTTGGCGGCCGAGCGGGCAGTGGCGGCAGCCACCGACCTCGGCCTGCAGGAAGTGGATGTGTTCGTCACGGGTCCGGGTCCGGGGCGTGAGGCGGCGATCCGCGCCGTGCAGGCTTCGGGAGTGCGCGTGCGCTCGCTGAGCGACGTGACGCCTGTGCCCCACAACGGCTGCCGGCCGCCGAAGAAACGCCGCGTCTGAACAGGGAAGGAACGCTTTCAGGATGGCCAAGCATATCGATCCAGTTTGCAAGCTGTGCCGCAGGGAGGGCGAGAAGCTCTTCCTGAAGGGCCAGCGTTGCCTCACGCCCAAGTGCGCCTTCGAGCGCCGCGGGTTTCCGCCCGGCGAGCATGGACGCGACGCGCAGTTCAAGCGCCGCCGCGTCTCGGACTACAGCCGCCAGCTGCGCGAGAAGCAGAAGGCGCGCCGGATATACGGCGTGACCGAGAAGCAGTTCCGCCGCTACTATCGGGCGGCCCTGCAACGACGCGGCGTGACCGGCGAGAACCTGCTGGTGATGCTCGAGCGCCGGTTGGACAACGTCATCTACCGCCTCGGCCTTTCCGAGAGCCGGCCGCAGGCGCGCCTGCTGGTAACCCACGGTCACTTCAATGTGAACAACCGCCGCACGGACGTGCCCTCGATGATCGTCCGCCCGGGGGATGTGGTGGAAGTCCGTCCGGGTTCGCGCACCCGGCCGTACTTCAAGGGCCTGGGCGCAGTGGCCGAAACGCGCACCGTGCCGCGCTGGCTCGAGCGCGATCTGAAGAGCATGAGCGGCAAGGTGCTGCAGGCGCCGGAACGCACCGATGTCGATGCCAGCCTGCAAGAACAGCTGATCATCGAGTTCTACT
The DNA here is from genome assembly GCA_963789825.1 of uncultured Chloroflexia bacterium. Classification (GTDB taxonomy): domain Bacteria; phylum Chloroflexota; class Anaerolineae; order Anaerolineales; family E44-bin32; genus PFL42. The sequence continues at coordinate 140,666 of CAWBME010000007.1, read as the reverse complement.
CTCGCTAGCCGCAGCCAGGCTGAGAAGCGCGGAGGACCGCAGTGGCAATTTCGACAACCATGGTCATGCCGAAGATCGAGCGCGAGGCCGTCGCTCGCAACTACGGCAAGTTCGTCATCAGCCCGCTGGAGAGCGGTTATGGGATCACCCTCGGCAGCGCGCTGCGCCGGGTGCTCCTGTCCTCCCTGGAGGGAGCGGCCGTCACCTCCATTCGTATCACCGACGTGGCGCACGAGTTTTCCGACATACCCGGGGTGCGCGAGGATGTGCTTCAGGTCATCCTCAATATCAAGCAGCTGCGCCTGATCCTGCACGAAGGAGACAGCGCGCGCCTGCGGCTTGAGGTCAGGGGCGAGGGCACGGTCACCGCGGCCGATGTTAACGCCCCTTCCGAGGTCGAGATCGTAAACCCCGAGCTGTATCTGTTCACGGTGGACGATCCGAAGGCCCACCTGGAGATCGAGATGACCGTGCAGCGCGGCCGGGGCTACTCGCCCTCCGATGAGCGAGGGCGGCTGCCGATCGGTGAATTGCCGACCGACGCCATCTTCTCTCCGGTGCGTCGCGTGCATCACGACGTGGGGCGGGCGCGCGTCGGCCAGGACACCTCCTACGACCGGCTGGTCATGGAGATCTGGACGGACGGAGCGGTCAAGCCTGAGCAGGCTCTCAGCCGTAGCGCTCAGATCCTGATCGCTCACCTGCGCGACATCGCCGGGGTCACCGAAGAGAGCCTGCAAGCGCTGGCGGCGCAGGTCGAAGGGCCCAAGCTGCCCAACGAGATGTTCGAGACTCCGATCGAGAACCTCGACCTGTCGGTGCGCGTGTTCAACTCGCTGAAGCGCACCGGGATCACCACTGTGGGCGAGGTGCTCGAGATGCTGGAGAAGGGGCCGGAAGCGGTCCTTTCCATCCGCAACTTCGGCGACAAGAGCCTGGACGAACTCAAGGCCCAACTGCGGGCCAAGGGGTTCCTCGAGGCCGAGCCCGAAGCGGTCCCGATGGAACTGGAGTAGGTAGGCATGAGGCACCAAGTCGCAGGTTATCACCTGGGTCGGTCGTCCGGTCAGCGGACCGCGCTGCGCCGCACCCTGATCACAGAGTTCTTCCGCAACGAGCGGATGCGCACGACGCGCGCCAAGGCCGCCGCCATCCGCGGCTCGGCCGAGCACCTGATCACCCTCGCCAAGCGCGGCAACGCTGCCGGCGAGGCCAGGATGGTGCACGCCCGGCGGCTGGCCGCCGGGCGGCTGAATGATCCCGAGGTGGTGCGCAAGCTGTTCGATGAAATCGCTCCGCGCTATGCCAACCGGCCGGGCGGCTACACCCGCGTGATCAAGCTGGGACAGCGCAACGGGGACGCAGCGCAGATTGTGCTGCTCGAGTTGGTCGAGGAGTAGTCGATGCTGCCGGGGCCCCCGGCTGCGCCCGCCGAGCGCGGGGCGCACAGCCGCCGGAGCTCCCCACCGGAACGACCGGCGAGCCTCTCCGAAGGCCCGCCGCTGGCAACTTACAAATCGATCGTCGCGTACGACGGCACCGCCTTTGCCGGCTTTCAGCGCCTGGGCCAGGGTCAGCGCACGGTCCAAGGCGTGCTCGAAGCGGGGCTGAGCAGCCTCGGATGGCGTGAGCCACGGCTGCTGGCCGCGGGGCGCACGGACCGAGGGGCGCATGCCCGCGGGCAGGTGGTCGCCTACCGGCTGGCATGGCGCCACTCGCTGGAAGCGCTGACGGCGGCGCTGAATGCCGCCCTGCCGCAGGACGTTGCCGTGCGCGAGACGCACCTGGCGCCTGACGGGTTTCACCCGAGGTTCTGGGCGATCAGCCGGCAGTACTCGTATGCCGTGTTCTTCGCCCGGCTCCCGGACCCGCTGCGCCAGTCGCATGCCTGGCGGCTCTGGCCGCCCCCGGACGAGGGCCTGCTGGCGGAAGCGGCCCACCGGGTATGTGGAACGCGGGATTACGGCGCATTCGGCCGTCCGCCGATCCCGCAGGGCCACACGCTGCGGACCGTGCAGCGCTGCCGCTGGGTGATCCGCGGGGAGCAGGGCGGCTTCGAGATCGAGGCCGATGCCTTCCTGCACCACATGGTGCGGCGGCTGGCCGCAGCGACGATCCTGATTGGCCAGGGGCGGGCAAGCCTGGAGGCGCTGCAGGCGAGCCTGGACCATCCCGATCGACCGTGGCCGGGTCGGCTGGCACCCGCCTGCGGGCTGTGCCTGGAGGCCGTCGGTTACCCGGCGGCAGAGCATGAGACGTGAGCACGAGGAGTTGGGACGTGCAGAAGACCTACTATCCGAAACCGAGCGAGCTGGAGCACGAGTGGTATGTGATCGATGCTGCCGGGCTGAACCTAGGCCGGCTGTCGACGCGCATCGCCCGGCTGCTGACCGGCAAAGACAAACCGACCTTCACGCCCGGCGTGCATACCGGTGACTACGTCGTCGTGGTCAACGCCGAGAAGGTCGCCGTAACCGGCAAGCGGCTCGATCAGAAGACCTACTACCGGCATTCGCTCTACCCCGGTGGGCTGAAGAAGATCACGTTGCGCGAGCAGCTGGACAAGCATCCAGAACGTGTGCTGCAGGCCGCTGTGCGCGGGATGCTGCCCAAGAACCGCATGGGCCGCCAACAGCTTTCGCACCTGCATGTGTATGCCGGTCCAAGCCACCCGCACACCGCGCAGCAGCCGAAGCCGCTGGCCTAGGGCCGCGAAAGAAGGGATCGCAGATGACAGGCAAGTTCTACGAAGGGGTCGGCCGGCGCAAGACCAGCTCCGCCCGCGTGCGGATCTCGTCCGGGACCGGGGGTTTCGTGGTCAACGACAAGCAGCTGCGCGAATACTTCCCTCGCGGCGGCGATGCCGAAGCCATCATGGCTCCGTTGCAGGTCGTTGGGATGGATGCCAAGCTCGATGTCACCGTTAAGGTGAACGGCGGCGGCATTACCGGGCAGGCCACCGCCGTCTCCAATGGCGTCGCCCGCGCCTTGCTGCTCCTGGACCCGGAATTCCGCAGCGCATTGCGCGGCGGTGGGTTCCTGACCCGGGACGCACGTGCCAAGGAACGCAAGAAGCCCGGCCTGAAGCGAGCTCGGAAGGCGCCGACGTACACCAAGCGCTAGTTCCGCGCGGAGCCAGCGCACCGTGGAAGGATCGACCACCGGCCGGGGAGACCTCTCCGGCTGGTGCCGTTGATGCCAAGGAGTGCACCTTGCCCATACTGCATGTTGTCGGCCTTGGCCCTGGGTCGGCGGCGATGCTCACCGAGCAAGCTCGGCAGGTGCTGAGCTCCGCCAGAGAAGTCCTGCTGCGCACGATGCACCCGGCCGCCGAGGTCATCCCGGTCTCCGTCCCGGTGCGCACCTTCGACCCGCTGTACGAAAGCGCCGACTCGTTCGACGACGTGTATGACCAGATCGTCGCCGAGGTCATCCGCTCCTGCCAGGCGGGACCAGGGTGCGTCTACGCTGTTCCCGGCGACCCGGCGATGGGGGAGGCAACGGTGACTGAGCTGATGCGGCGTGCTCCGTCGGTGGGACTGACCGTGCACCTCGTCCACGGGATCAGTTTCGTCGAGCCGTGCCTGGCAGCGCTGGGAGTCGACGGGCTCGATGGCTTGTTTGTCGCCGACGCCCTCGAAGTCGCCCGGCTGCACCACCCGCCATTTCCGCCAGACCGGCATGCCTTGCTCGGCCAACTGCACTCGCGGCTGGTCGCCTCGGACGTCAAGCTGACCTTGATCAATGCCTACCCCGAGGCGCACGAGGTTGCGCTGGTGCACGCGGCAGGGACCTCCGCGGTGCAGGTGCAGCGGATGCCGCTGCATGCCATCGATCAATCCCAGGCCATCGGTCCGCTGACTGCGCTCTTTGTCCCTGCACTGCCCACCGGCCATTCGCTGGAGGCGTTCCAGGATACCGTTGCCCAGTTGCGCGCCCCCGAGGGCTGTCCGTGGGATCGGGAGCAGACTCACGCCAGCCTCCGGCCGCACCTGCTTGAAGAAGCCTACGAAGCTCTGCACGCCATCGACTCCGGTGACCCGGCGGCGCTGCAGGAAGAACTAGGAGATCTGCTGTTACAGATCGTGCTCCAGGCACAGATTGCCGTCGAAGAGGGCGAGTTCAGCCTGGGGGAGGTCATGCACGGGATCGAGACCAAGATCCTCCGGCGCCATCCGCACGTCTTCGGCGACGTTCCCGTGGGGGAGGTCGATGAGGTGCTGCGCAACTGGGAGGCGTTGAAGGCCACCGAGCGGCAGGATGCCGGGGAGGGGAAGGGCTCACTCGATGGCGTCCCGCTCGGGCTGCCGGCGTTGGCGCAGGCCGCCGAGATCCAGGATCGCGTCGCGCGCATCGGCTTCGATTGGCCGCAGGCGGACGGCGCCCGGGACAAGATCCTCGAGGAGCTGGACGAGATCGCCCGCGCCGGGTCGGAGCGCATCGTCGACGAGGTGGGGGATCTGCTCTTCTCGGTCGTCAACTACTCCCGCAGGCTCGGTGTGGACGCCGAGAGTGCGTTGCGCACCGCCGCCGTGCGCTTCCGCCGGCGTTTCGCTCGAGTGGAGGCGCTGGCGGGCGCGGCCGGAAGCGAGACCTCCAGCTTGTCGCTGGAGGAATTGGATGCCCTTTGGGAGCAGGCGAAATCCGAGGGATTGTAGGCGGCTGAAGCCGCACCGGCGAGGCGCGACAGGTCGATTCGGGCGGGGCTCACATCCGCGCAAGCGGTGAGGAGGTAGTCATGGAAAACGCGATCGGGGTTCCCAGTCTGCACGGTCTCGAACACCACGGACTGCGCAACCTGGATACGGTCTACTGGACGCTGCCCTCTCCGGCGCTCGTCGAGCGCATTGTGCGACGGCGCGAGGGGATGCTGGCGCATCTCGGGCCCGTGGTGGTGCGTACCGGGCATCACACTGGCCGTTCACCGAACGACAAGTTCATTGTGCAGGACGGCAAGATCGACAATGAGATCTGGTGGGGGCCGATCAACCGCCCGATGGACGAGGCGCGCTTTGAGCGGCTGGCGCTGCGCCTGACAGCCTACTTCCAGGGCCGCGAGGTGTATGTCCAAGACGTGGTGGCCGGGGCGAATCCGGCCTATCAGGTCCCGGTGCGCGTGGTCACCGAGACGGCCTGGCACAGCCTGTTCGTGCGCAACATGTTCCTGCGCCTGCCGGTTGAACGCCTAGCGAGCCACGTGCCGCGCTTCACGATTGTCGACGCGCCGCGCTTCCATGCCATCCCGGAGGAGGACGGCACCAACTCGGAGGTCTTCATCGTCATCAACTTCGAACGCGGCTTGATCCTCGTCGGTGGAAGCAGTTATGCCGGGGAGATCAAGAAAGCCGTCTTCACCGTGATGAACTACTTGCTGCCGAAGCAGGGTGTGCTCTCGATGCACTGCTCGGCCAACATCGGCGCCTCCGGCGATGTCGCTCTGTTCTTCGGCCTTTCCGGCACCGGCAAGACCACGCTCTCCTCCGATGCGACGCGCCGTCTCATCGGTGACGACGAGCACGGCTGGGGCGACGACGGCGTATTCAATATCGAGGGCGGCTGCTATGCCAAGACGGTGCGGCTGAACCCGGACCTGGAGCCCTTGATTTGGAACGCCACCCGGCGCTTCGCCACGGTGCTTGAGAACGCCGGCATCCGAACCGACACCCGCCGGGTCGATTTCGATGACATCAGCTTGACGGAGAACACCCGCGCCGCCTACCCCCTGGGCTTCATCGAGAACCACGAGCCGTCCGGGCAGGGAGGGCATCCCAAGAACATCTTCTTCCTCACCGCAGATGCCTTTGGCGTCTTGCCTCCGATTGCCAAGCTGACCTCAGACCAGGCGATGTACTACTTCCTCTCCGGCTTCACCTCCAAGCTGGCCGGGACGGAGAAGGGGCTGGGGAGCGAGCCGCAGGCGACCTTCTCGGCCTGCTTCGGTGCGCCGTTCCTGCCCCTTCCGCCTTCGGTCTACGGCAAGCTGTTGGGAGACAAGCTTGAGCAGCATGGTTCGAGGGTGTGGCTGATCAACACCGGATGGACGGGCGGGCCATACGGACAAGGAGAGCGCATTCGCCTGACCTACACCCGGGCGATGATCCACGCAGCCTTGAACGGCGCGCTCGATGGGGCGCCATTCCGCACCGATCCTGTGTTTGGGTTGTCCGTGCCTGAGCGCTGCCCGGACGTGCCAGACGAGGTCCTCGACCCGCGGCGCACGTGGGCAGACGGCAAGGCGTATGACGAACGTGCCCGCGCCCTGGCCGGCCAATTCGTAGCCAACTTCGGACGCTTCGCCGGACGAGGTCACGCCCTCCGTGGTGCAGGCCGGCCCCCGGCTAGGCAGCGCCTGAGCGGCCCATTCCGCCCGATGACCTCGTGCTCCTCTCGCCGTCGAGAGGAGCACGTGCTTTCTGCCTGAGCGCCTCCGTTTCAAGCACGCAACCGGCCAGGCCAGCCTGCGTATGGAGAGCAGACAAGCACTGCGAGGTGGATGATGAACAGGAATCGGATTGTGTTGGTCGTGGCTGGCATGGCGGCCGCCAGCCTGGCGTGCACGTTGAGTGTTCCCTTCCCGGTGTCCGACATCAAAGTCGGGCCGACGGAGCAGAGCGAGCTCACGCTGGAGCCCGTCGGTGCGCCGGGGGATACCGCCCGCCTGGAGCTGGGAATTGGCGCCGGCGAACTCATTCTCCGGCCCGGGCAGGGGGGCACCTTGCTCGCCGGGACGGTGACCTACAACCTCGCGGATCTTGAGCCGGAGGTCGCCATCGACGGCACCCGGGTGACGGTCAATCAGGGCGATCTGCAGTTGGACGGGATCCCGGATCTGCGCCGCGGCGAGGTCATCAACCGCTGGGACCTTGAGCTGGGCGGTCAGCCGATCGACCTGCAGATCACCGCTGGAGCCTACCAGGCGGATTTGGAGTTGGGCGGGATCAGCCTGACTGGGCTTCAGATTTCCGACGGCGCAGCATCGGTGCGGCTGGCCTTCTCGGCGCCGAATCCCGCCTCGATGGACACGCTCCGCTATGTCACCGGCGCCTCCGACGTCCGCATGCAGGGGCTGGCCAATGCCAACTTCTCCCAGATGCGCTTCGAAGGCGGAGCGGGGAGCTTCGATCTCGAATTCGGCGGCGACCTGCGCCAGGACGCCGAGATTCGAATCGAGGCCGGCCTGAGCAGCGTGCGCATCGTGGTGCCCGCCGGAGTGCCGGCGCGCGCCGAGGTGCAGGGGGAGCTCTCCGAGGTCGTGGCCGATAGCGGCTGGAGCGGCGCTGGCTCGTCCTATGTCCATCCGGGTGAGGGGCCAGCGCTGACCTTCATCATCAACAGCAGCCTGGGCAGCATCCGCCTTGAGACCGACTGACCTTCCACCCCGCCCGGATCGCTGGTTCATCCATTAGAATCGATACCTCCCCTGTGCCGTGCAGGGGAGGTATCTCTTCCGGAGGGAAGGAATCGGTGCTCTACGCCTCGATCTAGCGGCGGGACAACGCCCCACGGCTGGGACCGGCTGCCCGGTCCGGACCTCGGGCTGCTTGCGGCGAAGCACCTCAAGTGCAGTCGCCCGCAGGATCTGCGCCGAGAGCGAATTGATCCGTTGCTGGTCTGGGTGGGGTTTGCGCAGTTCTTCGATCGGTGTGGCCTGCATGGCCGCCTCCAGGGGGCGGTGGTCGCCCCGCCCGGTGGCGAAGGATGCAACTTCCGGGCCAAACAGGGCGCCCTTCCGGCAGGGGTACAAAGCGGTCGGAGAGCGGTCGCCTTCCCCGGCTCCCGGGCTGCAATGCTCGGCACTCGCCCAGCTCCGGAGCGGAGGCCACACGGCCTGCGCAGAACGCGTCGGCGCACGCGAGCGAGGCAAGACGATGTCCAAGGCCAAGGAGGGAAGGCCTCCCCTTCCCAGAGGCGGGGTCGGTGCAATCTGGCGACCCGGCTCCGTCCTGCTCCGACACTCAGACGCAATCCACCTGATCCTGTACCCAGGCGGAGGAAAACCAAGCGCGTGTAGCACCTAAGGGGCGATCACCTGCTTGCCCGCGACTGCGCAGCACCACCAGTCCTCGCCGGGGAAAGGGATCCTTGCGAGACTCGAATGCGCGCCGTCGGTCTGGACCCGAGTGCCCTGTCGCAGCGGAGGGAGTCACGCACCTGCGGACCGTTCGGAGGGGCATACCGGGAGGATGGCTGCGGAGGTGTGAGGCGCTGGGTCACCTTACGGCCGGCAAGGCGCGCGACAGCTCGCTGCCTGACCTTTCGCCGGAGAGCTGGGGCGTGTCGAGGCCCGGACGGGCTGAGGAGGTTGCCCTGGGCCCATCGTTCTTCACCGGGCCCCACCCGACCCCCTCGAAGCCCCCCGTGAGTTGGCACGTTGGGAAGGTTCGCGAGGGATGCTCTGCGCGAGGGGGGAGGGGGAGCATTGCGCCCTTCCATCCCGGATCGCCGTCCCTCCGCGGCGCACTGGCTGCTTCGCCCCCGTGTCGTGTTCGGATCGGGGGCTGAGGCGCCGACGGGCCGCCTCGATCTCATCCGCGACCTGCTAGAATGGTAGACGCCACCCGGGTGGTTCTGGTCGTGCGGTTAGGGAGGCGGAATGCGCAAGCCGATCGCAGTCGAAGCCTACACAGCCACGCACCGGATCCGCGGCAATGTGTTGCCAGGGACGACCGGGCTGTCCAGCACCATGAATCTGCCGACCGAGTCCTCTTTGGAGGTCGAAGAAGCCGAGATCAGTCTGCTCTACCAGATCGGACAGGAGCATGAGACGTACCCGCGGCTGTGGCTGGTGAAGGATCAGATCGTGGCGGTGCTGGTGCGGGCTCTGGGGGAGCTCGGGCCGACGAGCGGAGTCCGCAGCGGCTACACCAAGCCCTTCCCGCACTTGGTGCGAGTGATGGTGGGCGGCTACGAGGTGCGCGGACTGGTGCACGGTGGGGGGAGGTTCGACTTCCGGGCGATGATGTTTGAGGGCGAAAGCCGCTTCCTGCCCCTGTTCGACGCTCACCTCGCGGCGCTGCTCTTCCCCAAGGTCGCCTCGGATGCCCCGGCGCTGATGTTCAACCGAAGCATGGTGACGGCTGTCAGTCAGATCGGACGCGAGGCCGGCGCGGAAACGCGTTCCGGCGCCTAGACCGGATCGCCCTCCCCGAGCTGTCACTCAGGGTTGGCTGGAGGGGAGCACCACTTCGGGTGCCGGCAGCGGCCGGCCGTCGTAGGGCAGCAGCGCCCCCTCGGGTACCCAGCCGTTGGTCTTGCCGAAGCGAACGCTCCACCAGAAGGAGTTCTTGGCAAACACACCGTCCAGGTCGTTCAGGCTTTCCTGCACGACACCCAGCGTCATCGGCCGCAGGACAGAGCGCGGGGCGTAGTTCGTCCCAGGCCCCAGGTAGATGTGGCTGTCCTGGGCGACCATCACCTGCTGTCCGCGGGTGAAGGTGCGTGAGCTGACCTTCGGCTCGATCACCACCATCAGCATCCCGTTGGCGACGGCGCGTTCGAAACCATCCGAGGGCCGGTTCCTGATCTCCCCATCGACCCAGAGCGCCGAGGAGCCACCGCCATCCTGGTTGATCCCCCAGCTGGCCTCGAGGCGACGTTGGCAGAAGCGGCCGAGCTGGTTCATGTCCATGCCGATGCTGTACTCGGGATCCCTGCCGTCGACGACCACGAAGTAGATCCAATCCTCGTTGAAGCAGATCGCGGTCCGCGGGTTCTGGACGACGGCGCCCGCATCGTCCACGTCGACAACGTCGCCGTCCTCCAGGAAGATGAAGCTGCCGCCCACGCCGGCGTAGGTCTTGGTCCAGTCGGTGCCGCTTCCCTTGCGACAGTCTTCGCCGAGGTCTGTCACCTCGAACGAGATGCCGACCTCCGAGGCGAACCGCGCCAACCGCAGCAGCTGTTCGGCCTTGTCGCCTGATGCGGAGAGAACGACGGTGTCGAACTGCATGTCGACGGGTCCTTGGTCCACGCGCAGTTCGCGAATGTATCCGCGGGCCATGGCCGGCAACGGGATAATGCCCATCGGGCGGGTCATCTGCACGACCACCTCGACCCCCGGGGCACCCTCGGGCGTGACGGGAGCGTAATCGGAGGTGTAGATGATCAGCTGATCTTCCTCGCGTTCGGTGTTCACGCCGTCGATCTGCAGGGTCTCTCGGCTGGCGGGGAAGGTCACCAGCTGGCGTTCCGGCCGATGGTCGATGCAGCGGCCAATGAACGCCGCGCGATCGTTGGTCCAGGCGAAGCCGGTGCTGCCTGAAAGGCTTCCATACCACTTGGCGTACCACTCCGAGTGCACCACGCCGCTCCAGGGAACGCCGGTCTCCAAATCGAAGAACGAGCCGTTGATCGCCGCCACCACACGGTTGCGCTTCCCCCACTCGCTTCCCCAGCTGTTGATCGCCTGGTCGTAGCGGGCTGCCATCTGGCTGACCGTTTCCTTCCCGTCGAGCAGGCTCCCCGAGGCAATCGCGCTCTCGAGAGTCAGCGACGGGTTGTGCCGGTCCATTCGGACAACATAGGCGCGATTCGGGCCGTCGAGCGAGAAGGCCTGTAGCTCAATTCCGGGCACGACCGGATCCCAACCGGGATGCGGGGACGCAGGAGAGGGCGCGGTCGTCAGCCACCAGAGGCAGGCGAGCAGCAGGGGTGCAAGAAGCCGGAGGCGCCGGCGCAAGAACCGGGAGGGGCGCATCCTGCTCATTCTAGCATCCGCTGCCGGCCTGCCAGGCCGGCCTGGATAGGACCGAGGTCATGGGATTCGGGTGGCAAGGTGCAAGCCGTCAGAAAGCAGGGGCGGGGGGATCAGGCCGTATACTTGTCTCAGGTCGCAGGAGCCCAGCCCGCGCATCTGGAGGGACTTGCCTGGTCTCGCGAGACGGGCCGCTGGGCGAGCCCGGGGGACAGCTAGGCGTGGACAGCTTGGTTGGCAAGTACGCGGGGGAGTACCGGCTGCTGGCGAAGATTGGCCAGGGGGGGATGTCGGTTGTCTACCGGGCCCAACGCCCGGGGTCTGAGACCGCGCTGGCCGTCAAGATTCTATCCCCGCTCGCAGCCGAGACCGGGACTTTCAGCCGCCGCTTCCAGCGCGAGGCGGCTGTGCTCCAGCGGCTCCGTCATCCGAACATTGTCCCCGTGATCGACTTCGGCGAGGTCGATGGGCGGCCGTTTCTGGTCATGCCGCTGGTCGAAGGCGGGAGCCTGGGCGACCGACTGGACAAGGGAGCAATGAGCCCGAGAGAGGGCGGCCGCCTCCTCGATCAGGTCGCCGACGGGCTCAGCTACGCGCACGGCCAAGGGGTTGTCCACCGCGACATCAAGCCCTCCAACATCCTGTTGGATCAGCAGGGAAACGCCCAGCTGGCGGACTTCGGTCTGGCTCTGGTGCATGACGCCTCGATCAGTCTGACCGGCTCGGCGCTGATCGGGACTCCCTCCTACATGTCACCCGAACAGGCACGCGGCGCGAAGGTCGATGCTCGCACCGATCAGTACTCGCTGGGGATCGTGCTATACGAGATGACCACCGGCCGGCTCCCGTTTGTGGCAGACACGCCGATGGCGGTGGTTGTGATGCACATGCAGGAGCCCTTGCCGCTGCCGCGCAGCATGAATCCGAATGTCCCGCTCACCGTCGAGCGGGTGATTCTGAAGGCGACCGCCAAGAATCCGGATGAGCGGTTCCCGGATATCCGGGCGATGAACGAGGCATTCCAGGAGGCATTGGCCCACGCCCTGCAGCCTTCGGGGGCCGCCCCGGTACTGATCCCGATTCCGCCGTCTGCCCTGGCTACCGTGCCGCTTGCGCGCCCGACCGCTGAGCCGACCGCAGGGTGGAGCCGCCGTCGCCTGGGCTTTGCCGCTGCGCTCGCCGTGCTGGCGGCTCTGCTATGCATGGCGGGTGGGGCGGCAGTGTTCCGCATGCTGGGCCCTTCCGCCGGATCCCCGTCTGTCTCCCTGCCGCTGGCTGCCCCCGCGGATTCCCAGGCGGGGCTGGAGGCGACGATCGAGGTGCTTACGACGGCGTTGGCCATGCAGGAAACCGAGGGACCCGGTGACGCCGCGCGGCTGGCCGAGTTGCAGGCCAGCCTGACCGCTCTCCCCGCACGCGCAGGAGGCAGCAAGGACCTGGACACCGCCACGCCGGATCCGCTCGGCGGCCCAACCGACGTACCGCTCACGCTGCAAGCGGCGGGTGCCTCTGGCACCCCTGCCTCGCCGCTGCCGACATCCACGCCACGCACACCGACACGAACCCCGAGCCGGACCCCGGTCGCCACGGCCACGCGCACGCGAACCCCGATCGCCACGCTCCCGGGGAGTGCAAGCCCTTCAGTCACGCCGCCCCCGCCTCGCCAGGGCCGTCGGCCACCTTGACCGCGACCGGCGCTCGTGCCCACTGCCACGCGCACTCCATCGGTGACTTCGGCGCCGGCGACCGCCACTTCAGTGCCGTCCACCCCCACGCGTACCCCCTCGGTCACTTCGGCGCCGCCAACAGCCACCTCGCCGCCGCCGACAGCTACCACCGCGCCGCCCACCGCTACTGCGGCACCGCCGACATCGACGCGCACTCCGGAGCCTCCGCCGCCGGAGGACCTGTGCGAGAACATCGAGCTCCTCAATCCCGAGGTCGATCTCTTCACGGCACGCATCGACGTACGCAACCGCAACGACCAGCGCGTCGAGATCACCGCGCTGAACCTGGATTGGCCGCAGGACCGCGGCCGCCTGGACCGCATCCGTTTCAAATCCAACACGATCTGGGATCGCGGCGACAACAACCCGCCGACCTCGATCGACCCCTCCGAGTGGAGGTCCGGAAGATCGCGCAGCATCAGCGCCGGCGACACGCAGACCCTCACCTTCATCTTCTCCTGGGGCTCATCCTCAGACGACTACGCCCTTGAGATTACTTTCGATGGCTCGTGCGAGGTCGACTGGTAGCAGTCGGCTTCCCCGGCGTCCATAAGGAGCTTGCCAGCCGCTCGGAGCTTGCGGGCGGTGCCTGCTCGAGCCCCGATCGCATAGGGTCGACGCCTGACCGAATGATGGGGATTCCGGCAGCCACTGCACGGATGTAGCGAGCAGCCGAACGGAGCACAGCGCGGCGCAATTGCGGGGTTAGAGGCTTTCCGCTCGCGATGGCGAGCGGGGGGTGGCGCCTCAACCGGCCGCACTGCCTGAGGGGCAGTCTGGAACCTGCTGCGCGGTCGGTTGGGTGTTGCAGCGCGTCCGCCGGCCAGCGCCGGGCGCAGTCTCCCCGAGCGCAACAGCCATCCCACCGCGCCAAATGCGGGTCAGCCGCTGCGCTTCTCCCCGAATGTAGGGGTGAGGACGAGCGGCGCCTCCTACGCCATCACCCATCTGGATGAGGGCTGGGCTAACCTGCACGGGCGTCTTCGCAACCACCTCAAATCATGATAGGCTTGGTCTGAGTCTCGGTTCGTGAAGAGGGGTGGAGCATCTCTCACCCCAGTTGGTCGTCGCAGAGTGTGAGGCGCGCTTCCGCTGGCATCTGGGCAGGGAGCGAGAGGAGGGATCCAGGGCGCTCGCCCTGGATTGGCGATGGATAGCGTGATCGGGACGACGCTCGGGCGCTACCGCCTGATCGAGCGTATCGGCCGTGGCGGGATGGCCAACGTCTACGTCGCCGAGACGGAGGGCGGACAGGCGCGCGTCGCCATCAAGGTGCTCACCTCCCTGGTTTCCGAGAACGACCAGTTCGTACAGCGTTTCCGCCAGGAAGCGCGGGTTGTCGCCAAGCTCAGCCATCCGAACATCATCCCGGTGATCGACTATGGGGAAGTCGACGGCAAGGCGTATCTCGTCATGCCGTACCACCCGTTGGGCAGTCTGTCGGACATGCTGGCGCGGGGTTCCATCCCCCCGGAGCAGGGCGGGCGCATCGTCGCCCAGATCTCGTCGGCGCTGCAGTTCGCCCACCAACAGGGCGTCATCCACCGCGACGTCAAGCCGTCGAATGTCCTGCTCGATGACCAGGGGAATGCCTGGCTTTCAGACTTCGGCCTGGCCTATATGCACGACGCTTCCCTGAGCCTGACCGGCTCAGCGATGCTGGGCACCCCGGCGTATGTCTCCCCAGAGCAAGCGCGCGGGATCAAGGCCAGCGCCCGATCCGATCAGTACTCGCTGGGCATCGTGTTGTTCGAGATGGCCACCGGCCAGCTGCCCTTCGATGCCGAGACGCCGATGGGCGTTCTGGTCAAGCACATGCAGACGCCGATCCCGCTGCCGCGTTCGATCCGGGCGACAGTGCCGGTTCACATCGAGCGTGTCATTCTCAAGGCGACGGCCAAGGACCCCGAGGATCGCTTCGGCTCGGTCGCCGAGATGAACGCCGCCTTCCAGGCGGCACTAGCGCACGCGCTGCATCCGTCGCTGCACGCCGCGCCGGCGCTGATCGCAGTTCCGCCCAGCCACCCGACGATCCCATTGCCAAACAGCCGCTACATTCACGTCGGCCGGCGCCGGATCCGCCCCTGGCAACTCGGGGTGGCCGCCACGCTGCTGGCGCTGTTCGTCTGTTTGCCGTCGGCGTATGCCGGAATGTACTTGCTGCCGGCCACCACGGCGGCCGGCGCGCCGCAGATGACGGCGCAAGCAGCCACGATCGAGGCATTGTCGGCGCAGCTTCAGGCCAACCAGGCGGGGATGTCCGAGGAGCAGGTCCAGGCGGCGGTGATGCAGACCATGACGGTCTTGCAGGCCTCCGGCGACGGGCGCAGCGGCGAATCGCTCTCCTTCGGTCAGCCCGGAGGGCTACTGCCGGGCGTGCTGCCGGTGCTGTTTGGTGAAGGCACGCCCACTCCGATGGGAGCCAACCTGTACGGCGGTTCGCCCGCGCCGACATCCTTCGGCGCAACACCGACCCGAACGCCCAAGGGGTCTGGCGTGACTCGTGAACGCCAGCTGTCACCTACGGGCCCACGCCGACCGGTGGTGTGCCAACCGCGACCCAAGTTGGTGCCACGACTGCCACTTCTGCACCAGCGCCATCGGCAACATCTGGTCCACCGCCTGCAACAAGCACCTCGGCTCCACCGCCGACTGCCCCTCCACCGACGTCCCCGCCCCCGACGGCTCCCCCGCCGACGAATCCTCCGCCGCCGACGGATCCGCCGCCGACAGAGGTCAAGGTCTGCAAGGACAAGCCACACCCAGTCTTCCCGACATGCGAGCCAGGGTAGCGAGCCGCCGGCACGCGTCGAGACCCCCCGTGTTCGGGTTCGTTGCGATACTCCCCGCGTTTGCCCTCGAACTCGATGATTCACCTCCGGCCGCTTCTGGGTCCTGGCCAACCACGCGCTCCAACTGGCAGTGCTTCAAGCCCGCGACAGGTGTCCATGGATCCAGTCAGCGCCGGCTGTGCCAGTTCCACCGCGCAATACCATATGGCAATACGCTCTCCACGTGGAGCCGCATCCTCGTCAGACGTTCTTTCGATCCATGAAGGCCAGCGCTCGGTACTCGGTGCACCGCTGTCCTTGAAGATCTAGACACCCTTCCGCATGGAGCGCTCAAGTGTCCCGACTTCGTTCTTCCGCCCAGATTCGTCTCTCTTGTCATGGTTCTCCTGCTCCTGCTATGTTCATGCTCCGCCCAGGAACCCCTGCTGCTCGCGCCTTCAACAGCCGTGCAGCCACCGCCGACGGCGGCGATGCCAGCGGAAGCTACGCGAGTTCCCTTGCCCACCGACTCTCGACCTCAGACACCGCAAGATCGACTTGAGGTTCCACCGGGTCCATCGATCCCGCGCCTGAGGGCGGGCGAGTCCCTTGAGGTCCGGCACATCGGGATGGAATCCGAGACCGAAGGCTGGGCGATCGGCGGTCTGGCGGGGGCGGAAGATCATGTGCTCCGCACCGAGGACGGTGGGGTGACCTGGGCCGACGTCACCCCGCCAGAGCCTGCGCAAGAGATGCCGTATACGAGGCAAGTCGCCATCGGGTACTTCGCCGACGCCGGCACGGGCTGGGTAGCGTATGCCCAAGCTCCCGGGTTTCCTGGCCAACCGCCGGCCGTCGTCTGGCATACGAGCGACGCCGGCCAGACGTGGGACTCCAGCTTCCCGCTCGATTTGGCCGGCCTGCAAGAGACCTTTGTGCCATTCTTCTTGGGCTTTGCCGATCGTCAAGTGGGGTGGCTCATGGTGGGCGTCGGCGCAGGGATGTCGCACCAGTACGTTGTCCTGTACATGACCGGCGACGGTGGACGCACCTGGGAGCGCGTGCTTGACCCCTACGGCGATTCCCCGATTCAGGTGTGCTGGAAGACCGGCCTCGCCTTCGCCGATGCGCAGACCGGCTGGCTGACGCGGGACTGCGGAGGCGTGGTCGACGGCGCCTTCGTCGACGTCACCCGCGACGGAGGTCGCACCTGGACATCGGTGGAGCTGCTCCCACCTGCCGACCAACCGGAGGCCTTCGGCTACCCGAACGCCTGCGGAACACACTCTCCCGTGCTGGCGAGCCCGCGGAGTGGCCTGGTCGGAGTGAGCTGCGAGATCTACGAACCGGGGGAGGTTCGGCTCGGCCCAAGCCTTGTGTACCGCACCGAGGACGGGGGCGCTTCCTGGAGCGCAGCGAGCGCACCCCCCGGCGAGCTGGGCATGCTGGACGGCCGCCTCACGTGGGCATTCGGCCGTGAGATCCAGCGGACGCCCGATGAAGGCCTGACCTGGTCGCTGATCAAGAGCGTGAGCTGGGACGGGCAGTTTGACTTCGTCACCCTGGATCGCGGCTGGGCGGTGGCCAGGGACGGCGAGGAGATCGCCCTGGTGCGCACGGTCGATGGTGGCGCAACCTGGCAGCTGCTCGAGCCGGTGACGGGCTCCGGGGAGTAGTCTGGCCGCCCGCGGCTGGCGAAAGGTCGCTGGGCTGGGCGTAGCCCGCGTGCCCCGGCGAGCCGCGCCGCCTCTCTTGTCCCGGCCTCGCTCTTAGCAAAGAGGCGGGCGGGAGCTGTGCTTGCGGGGCTGGCCGCCCGATCGCTGCCATGAGGGCCGACGCAGGCTGAGAGGATTGACCTGGCTGGTTCGATGGGCACAGCGGGAACCGCTTGTCCTGCGGGGTCGGTGAACAGAGGCAAACAGAATCGAATGGCCTGCGCCGAGCTCCTGACGCAGGCCTTCGATGTACCTCGAATGAATCGACGGGACCGGCGGTGTCGGCGCGAGCTGGTTATCGGCCGCCGCCAGGGGCCTAGGCCGCCAGCGCCTCGATGGGCGTCGGGATCGACGCGGGGATGGGCGCGCCCTGTGCCAGGGCCTCGATCGCCGCCGGATCCTCCAGGATGCTGGCCACGCGCCCGTCCTCCATGCGCACCACGCGGTCGACGTAGCGCACCATGCGCAGGTCATGCGTCACCATGATGCCGGCCCGTCCCTGCTCGTGGATCAGGCTGGCGAAGGTCTCGACCACCTGGTGAGCCCGCTCGGTGTCGAGCGAGGCGGTCGGCTCGTCTG
This sequence comes from uncultured Chloroflexia bacterium, assembly GCA_963789825.1. Taxonomy (GTDB): domain Bacteria; phylum Chloroflexota; class Anaerolineae; order Anaerolineales; family E44-bin32; genus PFL42. The sequence goes on along the minus strand of CAWBME010000007.1, from coordinate 123,181 downwards.
CCAGCACCAGCTCGGGGCTGTGCACCAGGGCGCGGGCGATGGCCACGCGTTGCTGCTCGCCGCCGGAGAGCTGGTTGGGGTAGCTGTTCAGCCGGTCCCCCAGCCCCAGGCGGTCGAGCAGTTCGCCGGACAGCGGCCGGGTCTGCTTGTTCAGCGTCCTGTTCAGGCGCAGCATCAGCTCGACGTTCTCACGCGCCGTGAGGTAGGGCACCAGGTTGTTGCTCTGGAAGGTGAAGCCGATCTTGCGGCGGCGGAAGAGCGTGCGCTCGGATTCCGAGAGCGATCCGAGATCCTGCCCGGCAACCCGGATCGTGCCCGAGGAGGGGGTGAGCAGCGTCGCCAACGTGGAAAGCAGCGTGGTCTTGCCGCTTCCGCTTGGGCCGACGACGGCCACGAACTCGCCGGTATCGACGATCAGGTCAACTCCGGCCAGGGCGCGGATCGGTCTGCCGGCATCGCCGTAGCGCTTCTCAAGCTCGACAGTTTCAACCACGGGGTTCATGCATTGGGGTCATGAGGGGCTTCCTGTCAGGTGGGTTACTGGCCGATGGCCGTGAGCGGGTCGACCCGCACGGCCAGCCGGATCGAGACCATACCGGCCAACGGGCCGATGAGTAGCAGCAGCAGGGTGGTGGAGGCGATCGTTGCTCCGGTCAGCTGGAGCGGCACCTCCGGCGGGATGCCCAGCGTCAGCAGGAAGGTGACCAAGCCGCCCAGGCCAACTCCGAGGGCCGTGACGATGGCGATCTGCCACAACGAGGCGCCGGCGACTGTGCGGTTGGCGGCGCCGATCGCCTTGAGCATCCCGATCTGGCCGATCTTCTGCAGCGTTTGAATCTGGAAGAAGCCGCCCAGCACCAGCAGGCCGATCAGCAGGGTGAAGAAGCGCTGGGTGTTGAGGGTGCTCTGCTGGACCGAGTACCCGGGGATCGACTCGATCGCCGTCTGCAGATCAGCCACCAGCACCTCTGGGACCAGGCCCAGGACGGAGGCCTGGGCTTCTGCCGCCTCGACCCCTGGCTGCAGCTTGACGGCGAACACATTCGGGATGAACTCGGCATCCGCTTGCGGCTCTGTCTCTTGAGGGCGAATCCGCTCCCAGGTGCGGTAAGGCACGATAACCGAAGGCTGGAACTGGTAGTACTGACGGTTGGCTACCCCGGCGACGGTGAGCGTGAAGAACTCTTCCCGCGTTCCCTGGGTGGACTTGATGGTCAGCGTGTCACCCGCCGCCAGGCGCAGCTCGTCCGCGATGCGCTTGTCGATAATCGCTTCGCGGGAGCGGGAGCCCCGCAGGCCTTGGCCGGAGTATCAGCGCAGGCTCGCCGGGTTTGCCGGGCTCGACCCCGATCAGTGTGATGTCGAAGGCTTCCTCGCCGCCGCCGGGCCAGATCGAGGCATTGGTCACCGCGATCGCACCGACCGCTTGAACGCCGGGGACTCGGCCCAGGTCGGGCGCCTTGTCCATCGGGAGACGGCTGGCGTTGATCAGATAATCGGAGTTCTCCTGGTAGACGATTAGCTGGGCGTCCAGATCGGACAGGTACTCGCGGTTAGCTGCGCTCAGGCCGGCCGCCAGGCCAGCGATGAACAGCACCAAGATGGTGATCAACCCCACCACCAATGAGAACAGCAAGAACCGCCCTCGATTGCGCCAGATCTCCTTGAATGCCAGATACAGCGACATACTCTTCCCCCGCTCCCTGTGATCTTTCATGGACAATACTATGACAAGAAAAGGGACTTGTCAAGGGGCAAATTGGGCGCCCGGCCGGGACCGGATGACCCGGGCGAGAGGTCGGCCAGGTGGGGCGCCCGGTCGTCTGATCGGCGGAAGGGGCGAACAGGCGTCAGCGCCGGAATGGGCCATTCAGGGGAATGGCTGGCCGGGACGACGGGCGGGAGGGGTGGCCCCCCCCGCAGGGCCGCCGCAGGCTGGGGCAGGCCGCCTTGCGTTCCCGGCGCGGGTCAGCAAGCCGCCGCGATCCCGGACGGTCAGTCGGCCGGTTCGACCCCAGCCACGGCGCCGAAGGAATTGACCGCCAGCACCCAATGGCTGCCAATGACAAACTGAGCGAACTCAGACTCGGAGTTCGGGCGTATAGGTGTAGGTCTCGCCATCGCCGCCCAGGGTCACCTGGAACGACTGGGACTGATCCCCGAGCCGCTCCTGCCCGGAGAGCGAGGGGGCCGGCCAGATGGGGCGCAGATCGCCGCCGAGCAGGACGGCCGTGTCGACCACCGTCCAGTCAAGCACGGAGTATTCGCAGTAGTCGTCGTATACCTCGTACACGCAGTCCTGCACGACTTCACCGAAGCCGCTGCCAGAATCCAGTGTGTAGGGCGTGCCGCACACCTCGAGCGCGCCTGGCTGAGGCGAGTCCACCGTCTGGCGCAGCTCTTCGCGGCAGGAGCCGAGGTCGGCGTCGGAGGGGATCTGGTCGGCCCAGTCCTCCCGCTCGACCGGCACTAGCCCCATGACCTCGACCTGCCGCTCCCAGGCGACCGATTGGACCTGCGCCACGCGGTCCTGGGTCCGGCCGGCAAGGAGCATCAGGATCAGCCCACCGAGCAGACACAGGCCGCCCACGATCACCAGGGGGACCAGCGCCCTGCGGCTCCGCGGCTTGGCCGGGGGCTGCTGTGCCGCCGCAGCCGGTGCTGCGCCGGGAAGGGGGGCGCTGCACTGCTTGCACTGGCGTGCCTCGGCGGGGTTCGGCGTGCCGCAGGCTGGGCAGGCCACATCCGGCACCGGCGCCGACCGATGAGCGCCAATCACCCGGCCCTTCTGGCGGGCGTTGGCGCTAGAGAGATCGGCGCCGCACGACCCGCAGAACTTGGCCCCGGCCGAGCTGCGCCCGCTGCAGAAGGCGCAGTGTACATCGGGGCCGGCTTTCGCCTGGGCCAATTTGGCGGCGTCGCTGATCAGCTTCTCCTGCAACGGCTGCTCGAAGGCGACGTCCTCGGGTTGAGGTCCGCCGCACCCGTTGCAGAACTTGTTCGCCCCGGGGTTGCGCGTCTGGCAGCGCGGGCAGGGCCATTCCAGCTCGACGTAGCCGACAGTCTTCTTCACCATGGGTTTCCCTCCCGGTCTGAGCCGCGCAGTCGACGCTGAGGACGGTCAGGCTACCAGCACCATCCCCAGACCCGGCGACAAGCATACCGCAGGCGGAACCTTTGAATCAACCCATCGCGGGGTAAGTCGACATAGAATCCTGTCGGAGCAGGGATGCAGCAGGCTCAGTTTCGCTTCTACGCCGAGCTCAACGACTTCCTACCGAGGTCGCGGCGGCAGGCGGACGTCGCCTATCCCTTCAGGGGGGCGCCCGCCGTCAAGGATGCCGTCGAGGCGCTCGGTGTGCCACACACCGAGGTCGAGGTGATTCTGGTGAATGGGGTGAGTGTGCCGTTCGACCACCCGCTGCGGGGTGGAGACCGGGTGAGTGTCTTCCCGGTCTTTGAGACCCTCGAGGTCACCCCCTGGGTGCGACTTCGTCCCCCTCCGCTGCGCCCGGTGCGCTTCGCCCTCGACGTTCACCTGGGACGCCTGGCGCGCCAGCTTCGCCTCTTCGGGTTCGATGCTGCGTACCGCAATGACTGGTCCGATGAGCAACTGGCTGAGCTCGCCCCTCGGGAGCGGCGTATTGTGCTCACCCGGGACCGCGGGTTGCTGATGCGCCGGGCAGTCACCCACGGATACTACGTGCGCGCCACGCAGCCCGATGTGCAGCTGATCGAGGTGCTGCACCGTTTCGATCTGAGCGGCAGCCTCCGCCCGCTGACGCGATGCTTGGTCTGCAATGGAGTCCTGGTCGAAATTGCCGTCGACCAGGTTGGCGCCAGATGACCTCCCAGCCGACGTCCGCGCCAACCCGCAGCGGCTCGTGCGCTGCCGCGACTGCCGACGCCTCTACTGGGATGGCAGCCATGTCCGCCGGCTGCGGGCGATCGTGGCCAAGGTCGAAGGTCAACTGCGTGCTGATGAAGGGCGCGGTGGGGGAAACCAGGCAGGCGAATGATGCGCCTGGACCGGTGGACTGCAGCGGGGATGCTGCCCTATCAGCGGCGAGTCTGGCCCACAACCTCGCCCACACCCGGCCGCTTAGCGCACCGCAGTTCCACCATTCCGCGTTTCTTGTCCTCAGCCGGGCGGTGCTTGCCATCGCAGCCGGCGGCCTCCTGTGTGCACTGCTGCCGCCTCGTTGGTCGTCACAGCCACTTGCGCTCGGCCCATCGATCTCGCGGCTGGGCACCTTCGCCATGCAGATCGTGGTGCGGTTCCCCTCCCCCGCCAGCGTGGCTTGCCGGAAGGTTCGTCCGTTCCCTCTGAGCTTATCAGCAGGCGTCAAGCATGCGCCCGCGATGTCTCCTCGGAAAACCCGGCTTCCAGCCTTGGCGCTCCTCTGGGCAGCGGGCCAGGTTCGCAGCGGTGCTCACCATTCCTCCCTCGACGCACCCCGTCGCAGCCGGCGGCGCGTGCCCTCCGGCGCTACCCGCAGAAGAAGAAGCCTGGGCCTGCTTGGAGGAGGGGTGCCGAAGCCCGGCACGAGCCCTCCCGAAGCGGGTTCGACCAGGCGCCGGATGGAGCCCAGGCACTCGGGCGCTGTAGGCCCATTGGTTTCCCATCGAGGTCTTGGCCCCACGCATGCGCGGCTGGCTGACCCGGCTGCGCGGCTGAGCGCATGCCAGGGGCGCTCTCCAAGGGAGGCTCGCCGCACTGGGCATGCCGTCCCGGGGACAGGGGTTGGCTGGGTTGGGTGAGGCGTGGCTGCAGGAACGGACGCCCTCTTCTGGTTGGCCCAAGCCGCTCCGGCACTGTTCGTACACCGCCAAGTGTCCCCCTTCGGGGCCCACGACCCCACCGCACTCCGAAGCGCACGCATCGCCGGAGGCGTGCCACGCTCCGGGAGACCGACCCGTTGGGTCGACATGGTATGCTACGCGGGATCTGGCCCGAAGGGGCTCGGCGCAAGCGGCGGAACCCGGGGAGGAAGAGGAGCGTGCGCGGGAGATGACCGGCGAGACCCAGGATCGCGGTGTGCGGCTGCGGGGGTTGGTGGGGCTGCAGCGTCGGCTGCAGGTAAGGCTGCGGGAGCTGGCTGCCCCGGCCTCTGGCGGCAGGCAGGAGGCGGATTCGGTCGAAGCTGTGCATGCCGAGATCCTGGAGCAGTTGGCGGAAGTTGGCGTCCTGCTCGAGCGGGCCGGCGTTGGCCCCGAGACCCTGCCCGATCCTTCGCGACGGGCCTACCAGTGGCTGAGCTATCTGGCCGATGAACCGAGGCTGCGCGAGCATCTGCACACCCTGCGCCTGGCGATGCAGGTCGATTCACGGCCGCGCGATCGAGATCACCCATCTCCCAGGGCTGTATCGTGGCTTCCGTCATGGCGATGACATCCGGCTTTCGATCAGCGAGGGGTTCCTGATGGCGCCGGCGGAGGTGATCGCCAGCCTGGTCAAGATGGCCCTTCCCTATACCCGCAAGAAGCAGCACCGGGCCGCCGTTCACGCCTTTGCCGAAAGCGCCGCGTTCCGCAATCGTCTGCAGGCCGTGGAGCAGGCGGGCGGGGCGGTCTCGGCGCCGAGGATGGCTGGACGGACGCACGACCTCGAGGCGATCTTCCGATCCGTCAACCGGGACTACTTTGACGCTCGACTGGGGATGCCCAGGATCCAGTGGAACCACATTTCGACGCTGCGCGAGTTCGGGCGGTTCGAGCCGGCAACCGACACGATCGTGCTCAGCCGCAGGCTCGACGCACCGGACGTGCCAGAGCAGGTGGTGGCGTACGTGCTGTACCATGAGCTGCTGCATCGTGTCCTCGGCGCCCAGCGCGAAGGTGGCCGGCGGCGCTATCACACACCGGACTTCCGCAGAGCGGAGAAGCGCTTCCGCGGGTACGAGCAGGCCGAGCGCTTTCTGAACGCCCTCTCACACCGCGGCCGGCAATACAGCCTGTCACCGAAGGTGGATTGATCCCGCCAGGCGCAGTTCGCGCTGGGCTGGCGTGCCCGTCGGCGTGCGCTGTGATAGGATGTGTGCAGCGGGGGCCCGATGCGTAGGGTCACGCTCAGGAAGCCGACGAAAGGAACAGGAGCTGATTGCTATGTTGCCGGTGATTGGACTGGTCGCCCTGCTGCTGTACCTGGTGCTGTGGCAAACAGGATTGCTGCAGGATCTGTCAACCGCCGCCGAAGCCCGTCGGGCCCGCCCCAAGACCAAGCGCCGCCCACCCGAGAGTGGCGATCGAACCCGGCTGAATGTCTTTGAGGAGTTCATCGAGCGCCTGGGCGATGACGACGAACCGCCCCGTCCCCAGGACCCGCCGGGCTGACCGCTCCCATCCCCGTCAGACCGGATGATCGGCGTGTCCGTCTGCCCGCCCGGCCACGAAGCCCTTAGCGAAACAGGCTCCCGTCCTCCGGCTCCCCCTCCAGCACGCGGAATCCGATTGCCTCGCCGTCAGCGGTCACCACGCCGTCTGCCTTCACCTCGAAGGTCAAGCGTGTCTTGCGTCCCTTGACCTCGAGCACGCGGGCGCGCACCTCGATCGGGCGATCATTGGGAGTTGGCTTGCGGTAACGCACGGTGATGGTGCCGGTGGCATACCGATAGACCGGCGCCGACCCGAGGGCGCGTCCCTCGCGCCGATAGGCGTCGGCCATGGCGGTGCACATGGTGTGGCAATCGACGAGCGTGGCCAGGATGCCGCCGTTGATCACCGTCTCCCAGCCATGGTACTTGGGCTGGGACTGGAAGGTGCAGACGCCCTCGTCCCCGTCCCAGAAGCTCTTGATCTGCAGCCCGTCCGGGTTCTCTGCGCCGCAGCCGAAACACACGTTGCCCGGCATGTAGTCCTGGAAGAACTTGCTCTCCTGTGCCATGCGCTGCCTTTCGTCGTCAGCTGTCGGCAGGCTCGGTGGAGGCCCGGGCCATATGCTCGAGCAGCATCCGGGCCAGACGGGCGTCCTGCGCCGCGCGGTGGGAGTTGGCCAGCGGCAGCGCGCACTGTTGACGGGCAGCCTCCAGGCTGTGCCAACGGTAGGATCGCCGGATCGGGTTCCAGTCGCCGCGATACTCGGCGTACAGCTCCATCAGGCAGGTGAACTGGTCGGGCGGAAGTGCCCAGGCCAAGGATGCGCGGCGGTGGGCAAGACGCATCATGCGCAAGTCGAACTCAGCATTGTAGATGGCGACCAGCCGCCCGCCCAGGATCGGCTCGACCTCAAGCCACACGCTGCGCCAGTCCGGGGCGCCGGCGACCATGCTGGTCGTGATGCCGTGCACCCCCGTGGCGTCCGGCGGGATGGGCCCTGTCGGACGTACCAGGGATTCGAAGAGCGGCTCCCCCTCGAAATCCAGCACGGCGATCTCGACGATCTCCGCCTCCGAACCCAGTCCGGTGGTCTCGGTGTCAAGATATACCGGTCGGGATTGCAGGATGCGCAGGGCCTGTCCATGTGCACGGCGGCGAGCGGGATTCATGCGGCTGTCATCCACCCTTGCGAGGATACCCGCAACCGCAGCTCTTGGCCAGCCTGCGGAAGGCGGAGCGGCTGCCCCGCCCCGCTGGGCATGCTACACTGTGCCGACACTCGAGCCGGCCGCGACCCCCGTGGCTGACCGCAAGGCGAGGCGATGGCAGACCCAAGCGGCAAGGATGCGCCCGTTCCTTCAACGCCGAAGCCGGCACCCTGGCTGCACGACCGGCGCCAAGGGCCAAGCTGGAGAACGTTCTGGAACGAGGGCCGGGACGTGGCCGGCTACTCTCTGTTCGACTTCCTGCACGGTTACGTCTATGCCCGCTGGACGTATCTGTACATCGGCCTGGGCACGGGCGGGCGGCAACTGCCGGGCTGGCTGCGATCGGTTGCCGGGGCCGTGGCGCGCCTCGCGCCGCAGACGACCGGCGCGGATGAGGCCGGTCTGGGGCATGCGCGCGGCTACCATGGCAAGGTAGTGCCGCTGGACCATGCACGCCAGCTTGTGCGCGTAGAGCAGGACGTCCGCCTCACCGACCTCGAGCACGTGATCCCATACCCTGTGGCGCGCGACATCGTGCTGCACAATCCCGACCACATTGTCGCTCTGGAATGCCCCTGCCGCACCTCCCGTCCCTCTCCTTGTTTGCCGCTGGATGTGTGCCTGATCGTCGGCGAACCCTTCGCCAGCCTGGTGCTGCAGCACCACACCCCACATGCCCGGTCGATCGGCGCTGCCGAAGCCGAGCAGATCCTCGAGGCCGAGCATGCGCGCGGGCATGTGCATCACGCCTTCTTCAAGGATGCCATGCTGGGGCGGTTCTACGCCATCTGCAACTGCTGCCCCTGCTGCTGCGGTGCGATGCAGTCCACGCGCAACGGGACACCGATGCTGGCTTCCTCGGGGTACGTCTGTGTCGTTGATGAGGCGCAATGCCTGGCGTGCGGTGCGTGCGCGGACTGCTGTCCTTTCGATGCGCTCGCCTGGAGTTCATCCACGCCCGTCATCGACGGCGAACGCTGCATGGGCTGCGGGGTCTGCATCTCCATCTGCGAAGGCGAGGCCTTGTCGCTGGAGCGTGACCCGTCGAAGCCCGCTCCCCTGATGCTCGAGGAGCTCATGGCGCAGGCGCAGCCGAACCTGCAGGCCCGAGCCTGAGGCGGCTCTCCCCTCGCAATTGCGTCGCCGTTTCTCATTGAGTTCTTACTCGAGTCTCAGGTGCGGCGAGGCAAGTCGCGGGAGAATATGTTCCATCGAGTGGCCCATCCGGCATCATCCCACGCAAGCTGTCCAGCCAATGCGATGGGTTGGTGAGAATGGTGATGTCAATGGCGTCCAGAATCTCAGACCCCGGCGGTTTGGCCGGGGGTGCGAGAAGAGAGAGGTAGGGTAGCGATGGTGAAGGTCGATCCCTCGGAGATCACGCCGGAACATGTGTACTTGTCCCGACGGGCGTTCATGCGAGCGGCGGGCGCTGTCGGCAGCGCCGGTCTGCTGGCGGCCTGCGGCGTGCAGCCCGGCGAGGAGTCAGTCCCCTCGGAGGAGGCCGCCTCCTCCGCCGCGAGTGGAGCAACGGACGAGTTGGGGGACCCGCTGACTCCCTATGAAGCCGTGACCGGCTACAACAACTACTACGAGTTCACCACCGACAAGGAAGAGGTGGCCGAGCTGGCGAAGGACTTCCCCACCTCCCCCTGGACGGTCGAGGTCGGGGGGCTGGTCGAGTCGCCGCGCACCTATGGCATCGAGGATCTGCTGTCGAAGTTCGATCAGCAAGAGCGCATCTATCGCTTGCGTTGCGTGGAGGGCTGGTCGATGGTCATCCCCTGGGTGGGTCTTCCGCTGGCGGCGCTGATCGAGCAGGCAGGTCCGACGGGTGAGGCGCAGTATGTGCGGTTCGAGGCCATCCTCGACCCGGAGCAGATGCCCGGCCAGAAGAGCCCCTGGTACGAATGGCCTTACCTCGAAGGTCTGCGTCTGGACGAGGCGATGAACGACCTGGCGATCCTGGCGACCGGCGTGTATGGCAAGCCGCTGCCGGCGCAGAATGGAGCGCCGCTTCGACTGGTTGTGCCGTGGAAGTACGGCTTCAAGAGCATCAAGGGAATCGTCAAGATCGACCTGGTCGCCGAGCAGCCGACCTCGTTGTGGATGGCGGCTGCGCCCAACGAGTACGGCTTCTACGCCAACGTGAATCCGAATGTCGATCACCCGCGCTGGTCGCAGGCCTCGGAGCGCCGCATCGGCGAGCTCCAGCGGCGCGACACGCTGATGTTCAATGGCTATGAAGAGGAAGTCGGCGCGCTCTACGCTGGGATGGATCTGAGTGCCAACTACTGAGTCTGGCGCCGTCGCCCGTCGCCCTGTTGCGGCGAGGGGTGGGCTTGCCTGGCTGAGGCGGAATTGGCTGCGGGTGGCGGTGCATCTCGGGGCGTGGATCCCGTTGGCGCTGATCGTCTACGGGCTGTTGACGAATCAACTGACCGTAAATCCGATCCAGGCGGCCACGCTGCGCACCGGGAAGACGGCGCTCGTGCTGCTGGTGCTGTCGCTGGCTTGTACGCCCTTGAATACGGTTTTTGGCTTCCGGCCGGCGCTCAAGGTCCGGCGCGCCCTGGGCCTGTATGCCTTCCTGTACGCTGCCATCCATTTTGGCATCTTCATCGGGCTGGACTATGGCTTCGAACCGCAGCGGCTGCTGGAGGCTGTGTTCGAAAAGCGTTTCGCGCTGGTGGGCTTTGCCGCTGGCCTGCTCCTTCTGCCGCTGGCCATCACTTCCACGCGCGGCTGGATGCGGCGCCTGGGCCGGCGCTGGACGCGCCTGCACCGATTGGTGTACCTGGCGGCGGTGCTGGCCGTTGTGCATTACACCTGGTTGGTGAAATCGGATATCCGTGTCCCCTTGCTCTATGGCGCCTTGGTCCTCGGGCTGCTGGCGCTGAGGCTCCCGCCGGTCCGACGGGCGATGGCCGGGCTGGGGGGCCGATGGAAGCAGCAGGCCGGCCGGCTGACCGCTGGCTGCCAAAGACAACCGCGACGGGTGCAGGTTCGACCCGTCGCGGTTGCGTTTGTGGCTGTCGGGGCGGGCGGATTTGAACCGCCGTCCTCACGGACCCGAACCGTGCGCTCTAGCCGGGCTGAGCCACGCCCCGTGTCAATCCAGGAACGGACAGACCCCAGCATTCTACCGCAGGCGGGCTGGGCGGACAAGGCACAGCTACGGCTGCGGCACCGGTACCGGATCCTCTCGACCGAACACTGCCCTTCTTCGCCGCTGGCTGCGCGCGGGTTGACCGATCGCCCGACAGGCTTGTCCGAGGCCGACTGGAGGATCGCCGTGGCCAATGGCCCACCCCAGCATGTCATCCTGAGCCCCCAGCAGGGGGCGAAGGATCTGCTTCTGGCCGCCAGACAAGATGGATGGAGCCGGGCGCCCGGCAAGCAGATCCCTCGGGATGAACCGATCGCCCGACAGGCTTGTCCGAGGCCGACTGGAGGATCGCCGTGGCCAATGGCCCACCCCAGCATGTCATCCTGAGCCCCCAGCAGGGGGCGAAGGATCTGCTTCTTGCCGCCAGACGAGATGGATGGAGCCGGGCGCCCGGCAAGCAGATCCCTCGCTGCCCCTCCGCTTCGCTACGGGACGGGCGCTCGGGATGACCGATCGCCCGACAGGCTTGTCCGAGGCCGACTGGAGGATCGCCGTGGCCAATGGCCCACCCCAGCATGTCATCCTGAGCCCCCAGCAGGGGCGAAGGATCTGCTTCTTGCCGCCAGACGAGATGGATTGAGCCGGGCGCCCGGCAAGCAGATCCCTCGCTGCCCCTCCGCTTCGCTACGGGGCGGGCGCTCGGGATGACAGATGGCCCGGAAGGACCACGGGGGCTCTCGGGATGACGGCTCGCTGGGAAGGACGATGTGACGATGCTCGGGATGACAGAGTGCCCGGAAGGATCGGCATGCGGCTGCAGCGCTCCGGGATGACTGATTCCCCTGGGGTGCTCATGCGCCGAAGGGGTCAGCTCGACCTGGCGCTGACCAACAATCCAGGCAGTCAGGAGTTGATGAAGACCTTGGAGGCAGGCGAAGCCTCCCGGGCGCGCTGCGGCAGCGCAAAGCAGAACAGGCTGCCGGTGCCTTCCTTGCTCTCGCACCAGATCTGGCCATGGTGCAGCTCGACCATCGCCTTGGCGATCGACAGGCCGAGCCCCATCCCGCCGTGGCGGCGGGTGAGGTGGGATTCGACCTGGTAGAAGCGATCGAAGATGTGCTCGATTTCACTGGTGGGAATGCCGATGCCGGTGTCGACAACGAACACCTTGGCGTTCCCGCCTTCACCTTCCGCCTTCACCCCGATCTGCCCGCCGGGGTCGGTGAAGGTCAGCGCGTTGCGCACCAGGTTGGTGACCACCACGTCGATCTTCTCGCGATCGCCCTCCACCATCAGCGGATCGTCCTCGGGGATGTCGTAGCCGAGCTCAATCTGCTTCTCGGCGGCAGTAGCGTGGAATCGATCGACGACCTCGACCACCAGATGGGCGAGGGAGAACGGCTCGCGGCGAACGCGTGACTGCCCCTCGTCCTTGTGGGCGATGGTCGACAGGTCCTCGATGATGGTCTTGAGGCGCATCGAGCTGCGAATGATCACGTCTATCTGCTCGGCATATTCCGGGGGGACGGCCTCCTTGAGAAAGGTGGCGTGGCCGAGGATCAGCCCGAGCGGCGTGCGCAGCTCGTGCGAGGCGATGGCGATGAAGTCGGACTTCATTCGGTCGAGGCGGGTCAGCTCGGTGTTCACGGTCTGGAGCTGGCTGAGCAGGCGGGTGTTGTCAATGGCCACAGCCGCCTGGGCGGCCAGGGTCTCAAGAATGGCCAGGTCATCTTCGGTATAATGGGCCTGCTCTCGCTTGTTGATGGCCTCGACCACCCCGATCGGCTCCTGCTTGAGGAGCAGGGGGACGCCCAGCAGCGAGCGGGTCTCGAAGCGCAGAGTCTGATCGATGGCGCGGTAGACCCGCGGATCTTCCGACGCCTCGTGCAGTACCATTGGGCGGGCGTGGTGGAAGATCCAGCCGGCGATGCTGCCCTTGAGGGGAACACTGACCTCCAGCAGCTTCTGGCGCCGCGGCCCGTGGACGGCCTCGAAGCGCAGCTCGCCTTTGGAGGGTTCGTAGAGCATGATCGAAGCCGCTTCGCTCTCTGTCAGTTCGACCGCCTCGTCCACGATCGTCTGGAGCAGAACCGGCAGGTCATGCGTCGACGCCAGGGTGCGGCTGATTTCCAGCAGCCGCTGCATCCGTTCCAATCGGGCCTGGCGCGATGTGGGTTCGGGCATCGCCAACCACCTGAACGTGGGGCGAGGATTCTAGCACAAACAAATCGGCAAGGCATCGCGCACACAGCGAACAGGAGGCCTGTATGGCAGGGAAGAAGAAAGTGCGGGTGGGGATCATCGGTGTAGGCAACTGCGCCTCGTCGCTCGTTCAGGGGGTGCGCTACTATCGGAACGCCAAACCCGCCGACCAGATCCCGGGTCTGATGCACGTCGACCTGGGGGGGTACCACATCCGGGATATCGAGTTCACGGCCGCCTTCGATGTGGTCAAGGGCAAGGTGGGCAAGGATCTCAGCGAAGCGATCTTCGCCTACCCGAACAACACCGTCAAGTTCTCCGAGGTTCCCAAGCTGAATGTGAAGGTGCACCGCGGCATGACCCACGACGGGCTAGGCCAGTATGTCTCGGGAGTGGTGGAGAAGGAAGAAGGCCCGACGGATGACATCATCGGTATCCTGAAGGACACCAAGACCGACGTCGTCGTCTCCTACCTGCCGGTCGGATCCGAAATGGCCACCAAGTGGTACGTCGAGCAGGTGCTCGAGGCGGGTTGCGCTTTCGTCAACTGCATCCCGGTATTCATCGCCAGCTCGGAATACTGGGCCGGCCGCTTTCGCGATCAGGGCCTGCCGATCATCGGCGACGACATCAAGAGCCAGGTCGGCGCCACAATCACCCACCGCGTGCTCACCAACCTGTTCGCCGACCGCGGCGTCAGGATGCAGCGCACCTACCAGTTGAACTTCGGCGGCAACATGGACTTCTACAACATGCTCGAGCGCACCCGCCTCGAGTTCGAAGAAGATCTCCAAGACCAACGCCGTCACCAGCCAGTTGCCCTACACCCTGCCGCCGGGGGACGTCCACGTCGGACCCAGCGACTATGTTCCCTGGCTGACAGACCGCAAGTGGGCCTACATCCGCATGGAGGGCATCAGCTTCGGGGACGTCCCGCTCAATCTTGAACTCAAGCTCGAAGTGTGGGACTCGCCCAACTCGGCCGGCGTGGTGATCGATTCGGTGCGCTGCGCCAAGCTGGCCCTCGACCGGGGGCTGGCGGGCCCGATGTCAGCGCCGTCGTCCTACTTCATGAAGACACCGCCCAAGCAGTTCAAGGACGAGGTCGCCCGCCAAATGGTCGAGGACTTCATCGCCGGCAAGATCTAGCCTCTCCCTGGACGGTCGGCAATCAGGCATTCACTCGCGGCCTGGAGATAGGCTGGGATCCCCCGGACCTCTCCAGGCCGCGACGATTAGAGAGGGCAGGCTGCCATGCGAGCTGTGCGTATCGCCCAACCTGGGCCGATTGACACGCTCGATCTCACCCTGCAGGACGTGCCGGAACCGCAGCCTGGCCCGGGCCAGATCCGGCTGCGCATCCGGGCCTGCGCCGTCTGCCACACCGACCTGCACCTGGCGGAGGGGGAGTTGGCGAACGCGCACTACCCAATCACGCCCGGGCATCAGGTTGTGGGCACGGTCGAGGCGTTGGGCGAGGGCGTCCCAGGGTGGAGCCCGGGCGAGCGCGCCGGCGTGGCCTGGATGCACAGCGTGTGCGGCGAGTGCTCCGCCTGTCGGCGGGGCGAATCCAACCTATGCCCGCGGGCCAGGTTCACCGGACTGCACGTCGATGGCGGCTTCGCCGAGCGGATCTTGTGCGAGGCGTCCTTTGCCTACCGCCTGCCTCCGCACCTGCCGGACCTGCAGGCCGCGCCACTCCTGTGCGCCGGCATCATTGGCCTGCGCTCGCTGCGCAAGGCGGACCTGGCGCCCGGCGAGCGCCTCGGGCTGATCGGTTTCGGGGCCAGCGCCCACCTGGCGCTGCAGGTCGCACGCGCCTGGGGGTGCGAGGTGCATGTCTTCACTCGCTCGGCGGATCACCGACGCCACGCTCTCGAGCTGGGTGCAGCCTGGGCAGGCGGCATCGAGCGTCCGCAAGGTGGTGCGCTCGACCGAGCCGTGCTCTTCGCCCCGGCAGGTGATCTGGTGCCACAGGCATTGCGGCTGCTGCGGCCGGGAGGCACACTGGCCATCAATGCCATCCACATGTCGGCCATACCGGCCTTCCCGTACGAGATCCTGTATGGAGAGCGCACACTGCGCAGCGTCGCCAACGCAACCTACCAGGACGGCGTGGATCTCCTCGAGCTGGCCAGCACGCTGGGCCTGCAGGTGACCGCGACCGGCTACCCTCTGAGCGAGGCTGGGCGCGCACTGTCCGATGTCAAGCATAGCCGGCTTGACGGGGCAGCCGTGCTGATCCCATGATCCGTCTGGGCACTTCCGGCTTCTCCTACGACGACTGGATCGGCCCGGTCTACCCGGCGGACCTGCCGCGCCGGTCGTGGCTCGGGTACTACGCCCAGCAGTTTGACACGCTCGAGCTGAATGTCACCTACTACCGGCTGCCCGCCAGCAAGACTGTGGACGGCTGGATCGCCCACACGCCCGACAACTTCCTGTTCTCGGTCAAGGCCCACGGCGGCCTGACGCATGAGCGCCTGGATCCGGACTTCGCCGGATTCGTGCTGGCGGTCGATCCACTGGCGCAGTCCGGAAAGCTGGCCTGCGTGCTGGCGCAATTCCCGCACGCCTTCCACCCCACGTCGGCCAATCAGGAGTACCTGGCTCAGCTCCGCCTTGGCCTGGCCGAGTTGCCGGTGGTGGTCGAGTTCCGTGACCGGGCCTGGGTGAGCGAGGCGACGTTCGCCATGCTCCGCCAGCTGGGCCTCGGCTACTGCTGTGTGGACGAGCCCGACTTGCCGGGGCTGATGCCCCCGCTGGCCGTCGCAACCAGCAGGCTGGGATACGTTCGTCTGCACGGGCGCAACGCGGCCCGCTGGTGGGAGCACGCGCAGGCCTTCGAGCGCTATGACTACACCTACCGCCGCCAGGAGCTCGAGCAGTGGATCCCTCGTCTGCGCGCCCTCGAGGAACACAGCGACCCCGTGTTGGTCTACGCCAACAACCACTACCGAGGCCAGAGCGTCGACGCCTTGCGGCAGCTCAGCCTGCTGCTGGCCGAAAGCGGGGCCTGACGCCCGCCCGGCATGCCGACAGGCAGCGGGATGGGATATAATCCTGACAAATCCCGGGAGCGAAGCGCCGGGAAGAATGCTTCGCCGCCTGCGGCAACACCAGATCCCTGTGGATGCTGCGCCAGGCCAGGCGGGACTCCAGCCTATGTCCGGACATTCCAAGTGGTCGACGATCAAGCGCAAGAAGGCCGCCAACGACGCCAAGCGCGGCAACGTGTTCACCCGGCTCGCACGGGAGATTGCCCTGGCGGCTCGCCAGGGAGGCGGCGATCCGGATTCCAATTTCGGGCTGCGCCTGGCGATCGACAAGGCGCGGGCAGCCAATATGCCCAAGGAAAACATCGACCGCGCTGTCCGACGCGGCACCGGCGAAGACAAGGACTCGGCGGCCTTTGAGCAGATCGTCTACGAAGGCTACGCGCCGCATGGCGTGGCGATGATGATCGAGGTGGTGACCGACAACCGCAACCGCACCGTGGCCGACCTCAGGCATCACCTGACGCGGGCCGGCGGCAACATGGCCGAAGCGGGCTCGGTGGCGTGGCAGTTCAAGCGGGTGGCGTACTACAGCGTGCCCTTGCAGGGCAACGACCCCGACAAGATCTTCGAGGCCGCCGTCGAAGCCGGCGCCGACGACGTGCTGACCGGTGAGGACGAGATTGAGATCGTCGGCCCGGTGGAGTCCTTCAAGGCGATCAACGACGCCCTGGAGGCCATCAGGGTCAGGGCAGACGATGCCACCCTCCAGTTGAGACCGACGACCTCGGTTGAGCTCTCACCGGAGCATACGCTGCAGGTCATGCGCGTGATCGATGGCCTCGAAGAACTGGATGATGTGCAGCATGTCTATTCGGCGCTGCAGGTGACGGACGAGGCGGTCGCGCTGCTCGAGACGGCCTGAGCAGGGCTCGGACGACCAGGCGCTATGTTGGTCCTCGGCATCGATCCCGGAACGGCGCTCACCGGCTACGGTCTCGTGCGCGAGGCGGAGGACGGCTCGCTGCACTCTCACGGCTTCGGCGTATTCCGCACCGATTCCCATCAGGCGATGCCGGCCAGGCTGCTGGAGCTGTTCCACAGCCTGCAGGCGATTCTCGATTTAGAGAAACCGGACGAGGCGGCGGTCGAGGAGTTGTTCTTCCAACGCAATGTCACCAACGCCATCAGCGTAGGTCAGGCGCGGGGGGTGCTGTTGCTGGCCCTGGCCGAGGCTGGACTTCCCGTCGGCGAGTACTCGCCGCGCCAGGTGAAGCTGGCCGTCGCCGGCGATGGCGCCGCCGACAAGCGCCAGGTCCAGCAAATGGTGCGGGCATTGCTCGACTTGCCCGAGGTGCCTCGTCCGGATGACGCTGCGGATGCTCTGGCGATCGCCATCTGCCACACCCACTCTCGCCGACTGCTGAGCGCCGCTCGAGGCGCCCCGTGATCGCCTCCCTGCAGGGCATCGTCTCCCACCTGGCTCCGGGAGAAATCGTCCTCGAAGTCGGAGGTGTGGGCTATGCCGTCTCGGTCCCACTGCCGCTATCCGACCGTGCAGCTCGGATCGGGGAACCGATGTTTCTGCATACACGGATGATCGTGCGCGAGGAGAGCCTCAACCTGTACGGTTTCGAGAGCGCCGAGGAGCGCGAGCTCTTCGACCTGTTGCTGCAAGTGAACGGCGTAGGTCCGCGGCTAGCGCTCTCGGTCATCTCCCACACCTCGCTGGATCGTCTGCAGACGGCGGTGGCGAGCAATCAGCCGGACCTGCTGTCTGGCATCCCGGGTGTGGGGCGCAAGACCGCCGAGAAGATCATCTTCCAGCTGCGCGATAAGGTGGGCGTGACGCTGATGCCGTCGCCCGAGCTGCTGGAGGCGGATCGCGACGTGCTGGGAGTCCTGACCACGCTGGGTTACAGCCTGGTCGAGGCGCAGTCGGCCGTGCAGTCCCTGCCGGCGGATGCGCCCAAGGACGTCGAAGAGCGCGTCAAACTGGCGCTGCGCTACCTGTCCACCCGCTGAGCCCCGGCTTTTCAAGAATCGAGTTGATCGAGGGATGGAAGTCATGAGCGAATTGACGGTGTTTGTGGGTCCCGGCGTGATGGCCGAGGCCATGGCCAGTGGGCTGGTGCGCAAGGCCGGCGTAGCCCCGGCCAAGATCCTGATGAGCGGGCCCAACCCTGCTCGCTTGCAGGAATTGGCCGATCGCCATGGGCTGGCGACGACCACCGACAATCGCCAGGCCGTGCAATCCGCCGGCACGATCGTGCTGGCGGTCAAGCCACAGTCGCTGCCCAAGGCGGCCGTCGACCTGAAAGGGAGCATCCCCAAGCAATGCCTGGTGATCTCGATCGCCGCCGGCGTGCCGCTGTGGAAGCTGGACGAACTGCTCGATCATGACCGGCTGGTGCGGGCCATGCCGAACACCCCGGCGCAGGTCGGTGAGGCGATCACGGTGTGGACCGCCACTCCGGAAGTCAGCCAGGCCCAACGGGAAACCGCGCGCAAGCTGCTCAGCGCCATCGGGCAGGAGGTCTTCGTTGAGGAGGAGGACTACCTCGACATGGCCACCGCCTTGTCGGGCACGGGGCCGGCCTACGTCTACTTGTTCATGGAAGCGCTGGTCGACGCCGGAGTGCACCTGGGCTTCCCGCGCCGCCTGGCGGAGCAGCTGGTCGTCCAGACCGTCAAGGGCTCGGTGGCCTATTACGAAGCCATGCCCAAGCATTTCGCCGGAATGCGCAACCAGGTGACTTCACCGGGTGGGACGACCGCTGCGGCGTTGTACTATCTCGAGAAGGCGGGCTTCCGCACGGCGCTCTCGCGGGCAATCTGGGCCGCCTACGAGCGCTCGACACAGCTCGGACAGGGGAAGAAGAGCGGCAATGTTGCCGATAGCTAGAGCCGACCCCCGCGCCGCACGCTGCCGGCTGCGCACCGAGGCGGTCGAACGCCAGCTCCCGGGTGAACGCCTGGACAGAACAGAGCCGCTCAGGTATCATCCTGAGGTTCAGGCGCCGGCCTACGGCCGGACTGCGGAACGCACCAACTCAGACGCGTAGGTGCCTGGCCGGCCAGGGTCTCTCCACGCCGGCCATTCTTCAACTCGCGACCTGCCGGAGGACGCATGTCGGACCTGGCTCGTGATCTCTCAGCCTCACTCCGCCAACAGATCGAGGATTTCGCCCCCAAGGTCGAGCTGAAGGATATCGGGACTGTGCTGGGGGCGGGCGACGGGATCGCCACCGTTTCCGGCCTGGCGGGTGTCGGCGCCAACGAACTGGTCGAGTTTGAGAACGGCATCCTGGGGATAGCCTTCAACCTCGGCGTTGAGTTTGTGGGCGTGATCATCCTGGGGGAGTTCAGCCGGATCGAAGCCGGGATGACGGTCACCGGCACCGGACGCATCGCCTCCGTGCCGGTGGGCGATGGCCTGGTGGGCCGAGTAGTCAACGCGCTGGGGCTGCCGATTGATGGGCGGGGTGCTCTGGCGAGTTCCGGTTTCCGCGCCATCGAGCGCATCGCCCCCGGAGTGGTGCGGCGGCACGACGTCGACACGCCGGTGCAGACCGGCATCATCGCCATCGATTCGATGATCCCCATCGGGCGCGGCCAGCGCGAGCTGATCATCGGCGACCGGCAGACCGGCAAGACGGCGCTTGCGGTCGACACGATCATCAACCAGAAGGGCAAGAACCTGATCTGCATCTACGTCGCCATCGGGCAGAAGCGCGCCGGGATTGCGCGCACCGTGGCCGCGCTGGAGCGGTACGGCGCGATGGAGCACACGGTGGTTGTGGCGGCCGCCGCCGATGAGCCGGCCGCTCTGCAGTACATTGCACCGTACGCCGGATGTGCCATCGGCGAGGAATTCGCCGAGGCCGGGCGCGACGCGCTGGTGATCTACGATGATCTGTCGAAGCATGCCTGGGCGTATCGGCAGGTCTCGCTGCTGCTGCGGCGCCCGCCGGCGCGCGAGGCCTATCCCGGGGATGTGTTCTACCTGCACAGCCGTCTGCTCGAACGCGCGGTGCGCATTGCGGATCGCTATGTGATCGTGCCGCAGGACGTGCAGGGCGAGGCTTCCACGGAGGCCAGTGTCGACGGCCGGGTGTATGACGGCCCCCTGGCGGAGCACGAAGCCAAGACCGCCCTGGCGGCGCGCCCGGACGCCGAGCGGGTGAAGGTCGCCCGGCAGGCGGGGTCCGGCGGCTCGCTGACGGCGCTGCCGATCATCGAGACGCTATTGGGAGACGTGTCCGCCTACATCCCGACCAACGTGATCTCCATCACCGACGGACAGATCTACCTGGAAAGCGACCTGTTCTACGCCGGCATCCGCCCGGCGGTGAACGTCGGCCTGTCGGTGTCGCGCGTCGGCGGCTCGGCGCAACTCAAAGCGATGCGCCAGGTGGCCGGGCGCCTGCGGCTCGACATGGCCGCCTTCCGTGAGGTGGCAGCCTTCGCGCAGTTTGGCTCCGACCTGGACAAGGCGACCCAGGCGCAGCTGGCGCGCGGCCAGCGCTTGCAAGAGGTGCTCAAGCAGCCGCAGTATCAACCGATGTCGCTGGAGCACCAGGTGCTCTCGCTATTCGCGGCGACGAATGGGTACACCGATGCGGTTCCGGTTCCCCGCATCAAGGCCTGGCAGGCCTCGATGCTGCGCCACTTCGACACGACCGTTCCCGAGCTTGGGCGCGACATTGTCGAGAAGCGACAGATCAGCGCCGAAACCGAATCCGGGCTGCGAGCCGCGCTCGAGGCCTTCAACCGGTCCTGGCAGTAGCCCGATGCGCAGCGCAGGCTGAGGAGCATCCGTGGCATCGGGACGCGAGATGAGGCTGCGAATCCGCAGCGTCGGCAACATCGCCCAGGTGACGCGCGCCCTGCAGGCGGTGAGCGCCAGCCGTGTGCGCCGGGCGCAGCAAGCGGCGCTGGCCACTCGGCCGTACGCCACCCAGGCATGGGCGGTGCTATGCCACCTCTCCTCCCAGCCCGGGCGCAACTCGGTTCACCCGCTGCTGATGGACCGAGAGCAGGTGCGCCACCAGTTGGTGGTGGTGATCACCGGCGACCGCGGTCTGGCCGGCGCCTACAACATGAATGTCGTGCGCTACGCCCTCGACAGCTTCCGGGAGTCATCGGTCCCGGTCAGCTACGTGATCGTCGGGCGCAAGGGCCGCGACCTGGTCTCCCGGATGCGGGTCGACATCCGCGGGGAATTCAACAACCTGCCGGCGGAGCCGAAGTTCTCCGATGTGTCCGCCATCGGCCGCCTGCTAGTCGACGAGTACCTGCAGGGACGAACCGACCAGGTGCATGTCGTGTATACCCGCTTCGTCAACCTCCTGCGGCAGGTGCCAACCTCCAAGAAGCTGCTGCCGCTGGAGGTGGATGGCCGCCAGCGGATCGATGTCCAGGCAGCGGGGCGGGGGGCGGCCGCCGCCTCGTACATCTATGAACCCGGCGAGGCCGAGTTGATCGAAGAGATCGTGCCGCGCTTCACCGCGCTGCAAATCTACCAGGCCATTCTGGAATCGCTGGCCAGCGAACACGCGGCGCGCATGGTGGCCATGCAGAATGCCACCGAGAACGCCAACGCCTTGCGGGATACCCTGCGCCTGGACTACAACAAGGCCCGACAGCAGGCCATCACCAGTGAGATCCTGGATATCGTCGGGGGCGCAGAAGCCCTGGGCGGCTAGCGCGGCTGAGGTTTCGGAGGCGAGAATGACCGAAGGGATCGGGCGGGTGGCTCAGGTGCGCGGTGGGGTGGTGGACTGCGAGTTCGCTGCCGGCGAGCTGCCGGAAATCAACGAGGCGATCGAGATCGAGCGACCGGATGCACCGCCGCTGGTGCTCGAAGTGCAGTTGCACCTGGACCAAAGGACCGTGCGCACGGTCGCCATGGACACGACCGATGGACTGCGTCGTGGCTTGAAGGCGGTTGCTACCGGAGGTCCGATCCTGGTGCCGGTTGGCGAGGCCACCCTGGGGCGGGTCTTCAATGTCCTGGGAAAGCCGATCGACGGCAAGGGGCCGGTCGAGGCAGAGACCTACTATCCGATCCACCGTCCGGCCCCGTCCTTCGAAGAGCAGTCGCGACGGGTCGAGGTCTTCGAAACCGGCCTGAAAGTCGTGGACCTGATTGCGCCGTTCACGCGTGGCGGCAAGACGGGCATCTTCGGCGGCGCCGGCACCGGCAAGACCGTGATCATCCAGGAACTCATTCGCTCCATCGCCACGGTCCACAAGGGCAATTCGGTCTTCGCCGGTATTGGCGAGCGGACCCGCGAGGGCACCCAGATGTACCGCGAGATGATCGAGTCGGGTGTGCTCAAGGACACGGTCCTGGTCTACGGACAGATGAATGAGCCGCCGGGCGTCCGCCTGCGGGTGGGGTTGAGCGCCCTGAGCATGGCCGAGTACTTCCGGGACCAGGGGCGAGACGTGCTGCTGTTCATCGACAACATCTTCCGCTTCAGCATGTCCGGCTCCGAGGTATCGGCGCTGCTGGGGCGCATGCCTTCGGCCGTGGGGTATCAGCCGACGCTGGCGACCGAGATGGGCGTGCTGCAGGAACGCATCACCTCGACCCGCACGGGATCGATCACTTCGATGCAGGCCGTGTACGTCCCCGCGGATGACTACTCCGATCCGGCGCCGGTGGCGACGTTTACGCACCTCGACGCCACGATCGCCCTGGAGCGCTCGATCGTCGAGAAGGGCATCTACCCGGCGGTCGACCCGCTGGCCTCGACCTCGCGCATCCTCGATCCCGTGATCGTAGGTGAGGATCACTACAGCACCGCCCGCGAGGTTCAGCGCGTGCTGCAGCGCTACAAGGATCTGCAGGACATCATCGCCATCCTGGGAATTGACGAACTCAGCGAAGACGACAAGATGCTGGTGATGCGGGCGCGCAAGATCGAGCGCTTCTTCTCCCAGCCGATGTTCGTTGCCGAACAGTTCACTGGCCTGGAGGGGCGCTACGTTCCGCTGCGCGAGACGGTGCGCGGCTTCCGCGAGATCCTGGATGGCAAGCACGACGATCTCCCCGAGCAGGCCTTCAGCATGGTGGGGACGATCGAGGACGCCCGGGAGAAGGCCACGCGGCTGGCCGCCTGACCGGCGCCGCAAGGTGGACACCATGCCGCTCATGTGCGAGATCGTCACGCAGGATCGGGTGCTGTATGAGGGCCCGGCGGATTCGATTCAGGCGCCGGGATCCATCGGTGAGATGGGCATCCTGCCCAACCATGCCCCGCTGCTGACGACGTTGGCCTATGGCGTGTTGCGTGTGCGCAATCGAGGCGAGGAGCTGGCGTTCACCGTCGCCGGCGGCGTGATGGAGGTCCGCCCGGAAACGGTGATCGTGCTGGCGGACGTCGGGGAGAACGTTGAGGAGATCGACCTGGCGCGGGCGGAAGCCGCTCGAGCTCGGGCCGAGGCCCTGCTCAAGCAAGGCCCGCCGCCGGATACCGACGAATACCTGGCCCTGGAAGCGGCGCTGCGGCGCTCGAGACTGCGCCTTGACGCTGCCCGCCGCTACGGCAAGCGCCGGAGGCCGGGCTTCCCCGGCGCGCCGACGGGCGACGGAGAGTAGCCCATGCCGCTCTTCGGGCGCGATCTGGGCATCGATCTTGGGACGACCAACACCCTGATCTGTGAAGGCAGCGACATTGTGCTGCACGAGCCGACGGTGGTCGCCATCGACGTCGATGAGCTGAAGATCGTCGAGGTCGGCCAGGCGGCGCGCGAGATGGACGGCCGAGTGCCCGACACCATCCAGGTGATGCGCCCGCTGCGCGACGGCGTGATCGCCGATTTCGAAGTGACCCAGCGCATGCTGGGCCACTTCATCGAGAAGGCCTGCGGCCCGGCACGACTGTTCAAGCCGCGGGTGATGATGACCGTCCCCTACGGCGCGACCAGCGTCGAAAGCCGGGCGGTGCACGAGGCGGCGCTGCAGGCCGGCAGCCGGGATGTGCATCTGATCCAGCAGCCGCTGGCTGCCGCCATTGGCGTCGGGCTGCCGATCGCCACGCCCTCCGGCAACATGGTCGTCGACCTGGGAGGCGGCGTGACGCAGGCCGTGGTAGTCGCCATGAGCGGCATCGTGGCCGCCAACGCCATCCGCATCGGCGGTGGCCGGCTGGATGAGGCGATCGTCGGCTATGTGCGCAAGAAGTATGGCCTGATCATTGGCGCCCGCACCGCCGAGGATTCCAAGATCCGCATCGGCGCCGCCATTCCACAAGCCGAGGAGCGCACGATCGAGATCCAGGGTCAGGATCAGGTGACTGGGCTGCCGCGGCCGATCACGCTGACCACCTCCGAAATCGTCGAAGCGCTTCAAGAGACTCTCCAGCTGCAGGTCTCCGCCATCCGCAGCGTGCTCGAGCGCACGCCGCCGGAGTTGGCCTCAGACATCATCGACCGGGGGATGGTGATCTGTGGCGGCGGCTCCTTGCTGCGCGGACTCGACAAGTGGCTCACGCGTGAGACCGGCGTACCGGCCTACCTGGCCGAGGAGCCGGTGGCCTGCACCGCCAAGGGCGCGGCGCGTGCCCTGGGTATGCTCGATCGACTGAAGCGGCATCTGCCTCCGGTATAGCCTCAGCCTGACCCTCGTCAACCTCGAGCGATCCTGCGGATCAGGGCGTCCATCCTCGCTGTCTGGTCCCTCTCATGTCTGAATGCGACGATCCACTAGCATCTCGCGCGGGCGCTGCCAGCCAGAACGGCCTCCTTGCGAGCGGGGCCTGCATTCGAAGGGCTTCGTCGGTCGGAAAGCCCGTCGCCTGGGCCCCTGCCTGCGCAGGGGCGACAGTGAGGAGGGTACACGCCGCCACCTTGCCCAGACCGTGTGGGGACGGCGCCTGGGACCCCGCCCCGTGCCGGGCCGCGCTCGGTTGCGCAGGAGCGACGAGTTGGGTTCGCTCTCGCCTGAGATTCAACCGGCGAGGATGCTGCTGCTGCCCAACCCGTCATCCCCGCGTAGGCGGGGATCCAGGGTTCAGCTCGTTGACGCGCGGGCGCTGCCAGCCGGGATACGGCCTCCTTGCGAGCGGGGCCTGCATTCGAGGCCGTTCGTCGGTCCGGAAAGCCCGTCGCCTGGGCCCCTGCCTGCGCAGGGGCGACAGTGAGGAGGGTTCGCGTTCAGGCGCGGCTGTGTGTGTCTATCGGGGAGGCTGACTGGACCCCAGGTAGAAGGTCATGTGCTGGAGGTGGAGGACCGGATCGGTGTACTGCACCTGCACATTGGGCGGAACGGAGATCGAAGTCGGGGCGTAGCAGAGAATCCCGCGCACGCCGGAGGCTACCAGGCGGTCCGTGACCTCCTGGGCCGCGGCGGCCGGCACAGCCAGCATGGCCACGCGAATCTCGCGGCTGCGGATCTGCTCCTCCAACAACGCCATGTCCTGGACGGCCAGCGTGCCGATCCGCTGGCCGATCTTGTTGGGATCGCTCTCGAAGGCGAGTGCAATCCGGAAGCCGCGATCGATGAAGCCGCCGTAGTTGGCGATCGCCCGGCCCAGGTCCCCGACGCCGATCAGGGCGACGTCCCAGACCTGTTCGACCTGCAGAATCCGACGCAGCTGGGTGATCAGGAAGGGAACACTGTAGCCGGTTCCCTGCTTGCCGAATTCTCCGAACTGCGAGAGATCCTTGCGGATCTGCGCCGATGAGATTCCGAGCTGCGTTCCCAACTCCTGCGAGGAGGTGACCTCTACGCCTGCCTGGCGCATGCGCGACAGGGCCCGCAGGTAGTGCGGCAGGCGACCGACGATGATGTCTGGCACTTTCCCTTCGACCATTCCAAGCTCTCCACGAGCGCACGGGTTGACCGGCAAACTCTAGCACATTCGCTGGGGGCCTGCAATCGAAACCGAGGTCACGAGCTTGGGTATAATCCTACAGGTCCATTCCCCAACAAGGTGAATTGTGTTTCTGGATGAAGTCGAGGTGGAGGTGACCTCGGGCCGAGGAGGTGACGGCGCGGTTCACTTCCGACGCGAGAAGTACGTGGCGCGCGGCGGGCCCGACGGTGGCAACGGTGGCAAAGGTGGGGACGTGGTCTTCGAGGCCACCCCAACTCTGTCCACCCTCTCGGCGTTCCGCCGCCGCCCGACGCACCGCGCCGGCGACGGCCGCCCTGGCGGTTCGGGCGATCGCACCGGCCGCTCCGGCGAACATCTGGAGCTGGCAGTGCCTCTCGGGACGCTGGTGCGGGACCATGCCAGCGGAGACCTGCTGGGCGACCTGGTAGCCCCCGGTGATCGGCTGGTGGTCTGTCGCGGCGGGCGGGGCGGTCGCGGCAACGCCCGCTTTGCCACTCCCCGCAACCAGGCGCCGCGCCTGGGCGAGAAGGGCGAGCCGGCGCGCACCCGCCGGCTGAAGCTCGAGCTGCGCTTGCTCGCCGACGTGGGGATCATCGGCGTACCCAACGCCGGCAAGTCCACCCTGCTTTCCGTGCTCACCCGCGCCACGCCGAAGATCGGCGACTATCCTTTCACGACGCTCGAACCGAACCTCGGCGTACTGGAGTTCGACGACGGCGCGACCCTGGTGCTGGCGGATATCCCCGGCTTGATCGAGGGTGCGCACACCGGCGCCGGGCTGGGCGACGCGTTTCTGCGCCATATCCAGCGCACCCGCCTGCTGATCCATCTGTTGGATGGCGCGGCTGACAATCCGCTGGTCGACTATGCTCAGATCAACGCCGAAATGGCTTTGTTCGACAAGGACCTACCCGACAAGCCCCAGATCGTGGTGGTCACCAAGCTCGACCTGCCCGAGGTTCGCCAGCGCTGGCCCGAGCTCCAACGCGCGCTGAACGCGAATGGGATCCCCTCGCGTGTGATCTCGGCGCTGGGGCGCGAAGGGGTACGCGAGCTGGCCAACGAGGTCCGCCGCCTGGCGGACACGGCCCACCTACCGCAGCCTGCTCTCGCCATGCCGGTGTACCGACGCGAGGCGCGGTTGGACGACTTCAGCGTGTGCTTCGGAAGGCCCGAGGACATGGCGCGTGGCGGGTGAACCGCTCGAGCGGGCTGCCGCCATGACCTACTGGGAGCTGGAGGAGTCGGTGCGCCGCTTCCAGCGGTTGCTGCGGCGCATCGGAGTCGAGGAGGCGCTGCGCCAGGCTGGAGCCGAGCCCGGAGACAACGTGCGCATCGCCGAGTATGAGTTCGAGTGGCACGACTGATCGGCGTCTTCGGCGGGACCTTCGACCCCCCGCACTTCGGCCACCTGCAACTCGCCGGCGAGGCCAGGCGGACCCTGCTGCTTGAGAAGGTGCTGTGGGTGGTCACTACCTTCCCGCCGCTCAAGCCAAACCCGCCCGTCGCCTCGATCGACTTGCGTCTCGATATGGTGCGTGCCGCGCTGCACGGAGAACAGGCTTTCGAGCTGTCGCTGGCAGACGTTGAGCGCCCGGCGCCGCACTACGCCGTCGGCACGCTGGAATGGCTGCAGGCGCGGGAGCCGTCGGCGCAGTTCGCCTACCTTATGGGCTCGGACAGTCTGAGCAACCTGCCCGCCTGGCATGAGCCGCAGCGCTTCCTCGACCTGTGCTGGCGCATCGCGGTGCTGCTCCGTCCAGGGGCAAGGCCCGACATGCAGGCGCTGGAGTCCATGCTGCCGGGACTGGGCGCGAAGGTCACCTGGGTCGAGGCAACGCTGATCAATGTCTCGGCGAGCGAGATCCGGAGACGGGTGAAGGCCGACCTGCCATATAGGCACCTGGTTCCGCCCGGTGTCGCCGGAATCATCGAAGAGTCGGGCGTGTACGCATGAACATGCTCACCGATGTCTCCTTCGTGGCCGTGGCGCTCGCTCACCTGGCGGTGGACATCCTGAATTCCCAGCGCGGTCTGCTGTTGGCGGCCTGGAGCATTCCGCTCGGCCTGACCAACGCCGCCATCGGCCTTGTCAGCATGCTGTACAGCTTCGCCGCCTCGCTTTCCCAACCGGTGTTTGGTGTCATGGCCGACCGCACCGGCCCGCGCCGTCTCGCCGTC
The DNA here is from genome assembly GCA_963789825.1 of uncultured Chloroflexia bacterium. GTDB lineage: Bacteria > Chloroflexota > Anaerolineae > Anaerolineales > E44-bin32 > PFL42. Next base: position 95,322 of record CAWBME010000007.1, on the reverse strand, counting down.
GGGGGCGTCCTCTGGATGGCGGCCTGCTTCGGGGTTGCCCTGGTGGTGCAGGGTGACTGGGCGCTGGTTCTGCTCATCCTGTCGGCGCTTGGCTCGGCGGCCTTCCACCCTGCCGGGACGATGGAATCCTCCGAGATCGGGAAGGTGCACTACGGTGGCGAGGTGATGACTGCGGCCAGCCTGTTCTTCCTCTTCGGGCAGGCAGGCTATTCTGTCGGCCCGGCCATCGGGGGGCTTCTCATCGGGGAGTGGGGGCCAAGCGGCCTGCTGCTGTTGGTCCCGGTCGTCTTGTCGTCGGGCTTGTTCGCCGCCAACCACTTCCGGGTGGCCAAGCCCGCGCCACGCCATGAGGGGCAACCCATTCTGCGCTTCAGCAGCTCACTGCGTTGGCCGGCCCTGACGGCGTTCATCCTGGTCGTTGCCTTCCGCTCCTGGTCGCAGACCAACATGGTCACGTTCTTGCCCAAGTACTACAGCGACGCCGGGTTCAGCGCCGCATCCTTTGGCCTGATCGCGGCGCTGTTCATGGGGGCTTCGGCGTTGGCGGGTGTGGCTGGCGGCCGGATGGGCGACCGCCTCGGTGGCCGGATGGTGACGGTATGGTCGCTGGTTCTCGGAGCCCTACCCCTGGCGCTGTACCCCCGGCTCGGCTTGACCTCCTGGGCTTATCTCTTGGCGGTGTTGGCAGGAGGATTGACCGGGTTCTCGCATACCATCCTGGTGGTCCAGGCGCAGAGCATGATGCCGGGAGGCATGGGCGCCGCCTCCGGACTGATCCTCGGCTTCATGTTCGCCAGCGGAGCCGTGGGGACGCTGATCAGCGGCGTTCAGGCGGACCGCAGCGGGTGGGATGCGATGTTCCTCACCACCGCAGCCATTACGTTGGCGGCGGGGTTGCTGGCGCTGGCAATCCCGAGCGAGCTGGGGGCCAAGCCGGTTTCACTGGCTGACGAAGTGCCGGTCGCGGCTCAGCACGCGGCGTAGCATGCGCCGCCCGTCTCTGAGTGTGGGGAGGGGGCGGCGTTGGCTTTGACCTTGTGATTGACTGACTCCGCCGAAGGGTGGAACTCGCCATCCGGCTCAATGTTGGGGATGGCCAGAGCAGTGGCGGTCCTCTTTGCCAGCAATGGCATCAAGCCAAGCAGCCTGAGACTGACCTATCGCAGGAGCAGGGCATGGGCCTAGCGCCACTTGCCTAGGGGCTCTGCTTTCGAGATCCGGCACAGAGCGGTGCGAAGTGGGTACGAACCCAGCTCGGGATTGCAGTGGTCCGGGTCATCGCTCATGCACACGTTGATGTTCGACTCGAAGGCGCCGTGAAGCGACGGCTCCGGTCCCGGCATCTCCGGATACCACCAGCCATGTTCTGCATCGATGATCTGGGGGTCCATCTTGTCGAAGAGCTGGACCTTCTGACGCATCCGCCCGCGCTTGGTTTCGATCCAGATCCAATCTCCGTCGGCGATCCCCTCTGCGCGAGCCGTCTGAGGGTGAACTCTGACAATGGGGTCGGGATAGTGCTTGCGGACCGACTCAACCTGACGCCACTCCGAATGGTAGTAGTACAGGATCCTCCGGCCGCTGATCAGCACGTACGGGTACTCCCTGGCCAGCTCGGGGTCGCCCTGCGGGCTCTCGGGGGGAACAAGGTACTTGGGCAGCGGGTCGTAGCCCAATGCCTCGAGCACGGTAGAGCGCAGTTCCACTTTTCCCGTTGTCGTGGCGAACCCTTGCTTTTCGTACTTCTTCTCGACCACGGGACGAAGGATGACCCTCGGAAAGGTCTTGAGTGTGTAGCCCAGCGGCGCTAGCCGGTAGTCAAGGACCTCCTCCAGCGTCTCCCAGGGCCAGTCTGCTTCCTGGCCGAGCCTGATCCCCAGTTCGCGCCAGATGTCATAGTCCCGGAAGTGCTCGTAGCGGCCGGGAACGATGTGCGGCAGGACGGCTTCGCGGGCCCAGATGTAGCTGCCATAGTCGCTGAACGCCCACAAGTCGGGCCGCTCCAACCACGTCGCTGCCGGCAGCACATAGTCCGCCAGCTCGGCGCTCGGCGTCATGAAGAACTCATTCACCACGTACAGCTGGAGATTGGGGCTCTTCAGCGCCTCGTAGACCGACTTGGTCGCAATCTCGGTGACCATGGGATTGCTGTGACTGGTGAAGAGAGCCGTGAGCGGGTAGGGCTCGCCGGTGATGATCGTCCGGTAGGCGCTCGGTGTGTGGCACTGGCACTGGTGGAACATCTCGTTGACGGGCGCACCCCAGACGCGAGTGATGTTCCGCATGAGCATGATCTGCGTCGTCATAGCTGGAAAGGCGGAATCTGTCCGCCCCGATCATCTTCTTCCACTGGGACTCGGGCAGCCTGTCCCAAAGCTCCATATCGCGCGTGGGCACGAAGCCCGGAGGGCCCATCTGTATCTCGCCGCCCTTGACATCGATGTTCCCGCAGATGGCCGAGAGGATCCAGCGCGCGTGGAGGGCCTGCGTCGAAGAGAAGGAATGCTCCAGCCCCATGCCTTCGATGCAGCATGCCGGCCCATTCCTGGCGTAGAGGCGCGCCGCGTCCTGAATCAGCTCTGACGACAGCCCCGTGATCTCGGACACCCGCGACAGCGGGTACTCCTTCAGCCGCTCCAGCAGGTCATCGAAGCCGTAGCACCATTTGTCGACGAACTCCCTGTCGTAGAGCTCTTCATCCACGACGACGCCGATCATGCCCAGGAGCAGAGCGGAGTCCGTGCCCGGACGCAGCAGGCAGCCACAGGTCGGCCATGGCGGCCGATTTCGTTTGGCAAGGGTCGACGACGATCAGCTTCGCTCCGCGCTGCTTGGCCTCCAGCAGGGCCTTGGCGACCATCGGCCTGGCGGTCATCGGCTCGGCCCCGAGGAGGAGCACGCAGTTGGCGTCCTTGGTCAGCGCGTAGTTGGGGAACATCCCGATGATCGCATCGGCGACGATGGAGCGCGGGCCAAAGCAGATCCGCTCCTGTCCGAGGAGGTTCGGAGATCCGAACAGATTGAAGAAGCGGGCGCGGTACTCGTCGTGGGTGCGGGCTGTGCCGCCCGACGCCGCCAGCGTCTCAGCGCCGTAGCGATCCCGGAGCTCATCGAGCTTGCCGGCGATCTCGTCCAGAGCATCCTGCCACTCGATCCTGCTGCCACTTGCCCTCGCCTCGCTCGCCGACCCGCTTCATCGGATAGTTGACGCGCCCGGGATGGTAGATGTACTCGACCGCCGCCTTGCGCCGCACGCAGCCGGCGGTGGGCGGGTGGCACTTGATCGGCCAGTCCGGGTCTTCCTCGAGTTTGAGAAGCTCGCCATCTCTCACGTGCGCAAGCAGGCCGCACTCGGCCTTGCACCAGAAGCAGACCGTCGGCTTCACTTCAGTGGATGCCTTGGATTCGGTTTCACGGTGCGGTACTTGCGTGTGTGTTGCCATGTTGGGCTCCACTGCTGAGATTCGGGAATGCCTCGCGCTAGAACTGCGTCGATCAGGAGCGTTGGCGGATTCTTATCACAGAGCAGGCAAATCGACGAGTCAAATCGGCATGGACCGAAGCTGAACCGAGAAGATTTCGATCATGTTCGCCGGGATTTGCATCGACGGGATTCGACATGATGGGGCCGGCGATCTCGCGGGTGCGATTGTGATCAACGCTCTCCTCGGGTCTAATGCTGGGTGGTTGCGGGCCATTGTTGAAGAGGGAGGTGCGCCGCTGAGACGCGGGTGGAGTGCTTCGGTGTTCGCGACAGGTCGCAGACTTGCGACAGGGAGCAGGTTCAGGTGGCGGATCGGTTGTTGTCCCCGGGTGGGTCCGTGATCCGTAGGATCCATGCCCAATTGCCGAAAGTTCCCTTCGGAGGGCTGACCGTCAAGACGAAGAGGCAGGCCGTCGACATTGGCCTCGCCCATCCGCTCAAGGCGCAGCCAGACCGTTCTGCAGAAACGCCCAGCCACGGCGCGCGCCAGGAACCCCCAGGCGGTATCCTCGATCACCGCCACTCGAGCTTCATTGTTGACACGCATACAGGACTTGGGGTATTGTTCTATTGTATCAAGGGCTGAGCCTGGGTTTCGTAGGTCGATACCCGCAAGGGGTGGGTCTCGTACAGAGACCTGGAGGCGTGGCCCACGGCCGACGCGTGCACAGGATTGCGGATCCCCGGCGGTTTCCCTGTCTGACGACCTCGGCAAGCACGGCAAACGGACACTCGGTCAATTCAATCGGAGTGGGGGAGGCAAGGGATGTCGGAAATGTTCACCCTGGCAGATGCCACGCTGAAGGTCATCCAGGATCGCCGCAGTATTCGGGAGTACACCGACGAGCCGGTGTCCGACCAGGATCTCGACCTGATCCTGGAGGCGGCCCGGCAGGCCCCCTCGGGGGAGAACGCCCAACCCTGGCGCTACGTCATCGTCAAGGAGGCTGAGACGCGCAGGAAATTGGGCGCGATCGCCGGAGGGGGGAGCGGGCGGCGCTTCACGGCGGAGTTCGTCACCAAGAAGATGCAGGAACAATTCACCGGGTTACAGGACGAGGCCAAGAAGCGGGCCGCCTTCGAGAAGCTGACCTCGGGTCAGGTGTCGACCTTCCTGGCCGATGCACCGGTCAACATCTTGGTGTGCGGCAAGAAAGACGTGTGGGACCTTCCCTACGATACCTCGGCGGCGATCGAGAACATCCTGCTGATGGTGACTGCCCTGGGGCTCGGCGCCTGCTGGGTAATTGCCCCCTGCATCGATATTCGCGATGAGGAGCGGATCAAGGCCCTGCTCGGGCTGCCGGAGGAATTCAAAGCCGTGAGCATCATCGCCATCGGCCATCCAACCCGACCCCACCGGCCGCGGCCACGCCTCCCGATCCATGAGCTGGTCTTTCGGGAGCAGTGGGGCGAGGCCTACTACAAGGATCCGGCATGAGCGACAAGACCCTTCCCCTCAGCTACTCGAACAATCTGATCTTCGAGCTGGAAAAGGCCTTCTACGACGAGCGGGGCAAGGGGGCTCGCTTCCGCATGACCACGGTGGGCCAACGTTACTTCCGGGAGCGCTGCCTGCCCGAGCTTGCCTCGTCCGAGATCCGCGAGATCCTGGGGACAATTGGGACCTTGTTGAAGGCCGACGGGATCGCAGCTGCGGTGAGCTGGGTCGATGAGGAGCGCCTGCTGCGCGTCCGAGTCGAGGGCTGTGTGCATCGCCCAGTTGAGGAGAACATGCTGGCGCACGGGGTCGAACCGTTCACTTGTATCCCGGCGAACCTGATGGCGCTGGCACTCGAGGAGAAGCTGGATCGGCCGGTCGAATTGGCTGAGATCAAGCTCGAGGAGGGCGCCTGCGCGCTGCTGTTGGTGGTATTCGACAAGCGGCCAACGCTCGCCTAGGAGGCACGATGACGAAGCTGGTCACGCTGTCGGAAGCTGTCGCCTCGATCCCCTCGGGCTCGCACGTCGCCCTGTCGGGCTTCGCCATCACCCGCTGCAACATGGCCTTTGTACGCGAGGTCATCCGTCAGGGGCTCAACCACCTGACGCTCTCGCAGTGCGTGGGGGCAATGGACGCCGATCTGCTGGTCGCAGGCGGGGCGGTGGACCGCATCATCTATGGCGGCGGCTCGCTCGATCGTTTCGGCCGGCTGGCGTGCATCAACCGCGGGATCGAAGCCGGAAGCCTGCAGGCTGAGGAGTACAGCAGCCTCTCGATCGCCTTTCGCTATCTGGCAGGGGCACTGGGCCTGCCGTTTATGCCCATCCGTTCATTGCGTGGATCCGATCTGCTGACGCGCCTGGAAGAGCGGTCGCCGGACGACGTGGCCATGATCGAGGACCCATTCACCAAGGAGACCTGGCTGGCGCTCAAGCCGCTCCTGCCCGACGTGGCGGTGGTGCAGGTGCAGGTGGCGGACGCCCAGGGCAACGCCTGGATCCGCGGGCCACGCTGGGACAACGCGGAGCAGGCGCGCGCCAGCCGTCGCACGATCGTCCTGGCCGAGCAGGTTGTGGACGGCGAGGTGATCCGCCAAGATCCCGAGCGGACGGTCATCCCGGGACTACTGGTCTCCCACGTCGTTGAGCTGCCCTTCGGTGCCCACCCCACCTCGGTCTATGGGGCCTACGACTACGATGCCCAGCAGATCGAACGCTACGTCCAGGCGACGCGCGAGCCGGGAACCGTCAAGGCTTACCTCGATGAGTACGTCTTCGAGGTGAAGGATCATCCGGCGTACTTGGAGAAGGTTGGCGGGAAGTCCCGCCTGGCCGATCTCGCCGCCGACCCGGTTCTGGGCTACTGAGGAGGTCAAGCGCGATGGCAGTGGACTACACCCCCTCGGAGCTGATGGCGGTCGCCGGCGCGCGCGAGATCAAGAATGGCGAGGTCGTCGCGGTGGGTTTGGGACTGCCCGTCGTGGCCTCCTTCCTGGCCAAGTTGACGCATGCCCCTGACATGACCATCCTGTTCGAATTGGGCGTGATCGATCCCGAACCGAAGGACAGCGGGGTGGGGCTAGCGGACCCGCGCGTCTGGTATCGGGCACGCGTGCTCAGCAGTTTCGTCGACATCCTGGGCGCGGTGCTGCACAAGGGGCGCGTCGATGTCGGCTTCCTGGGCGGGCTGGAGACCGACATGTACGGCAACCTGAACACCACCCTGCTGGGTGACCCGCAGGGCAAGTTCCGGCATATGGTGGGCAGCGGCGGGGCCAACGACATCGCTTCCTGTGCCCGTCGGACGATCATTATCATGCGCCATGAAGAGCGCAAGCTCCGCCAGACTATCTCCTTTGTGACCAGTCCGGGCTTTGTCACCGGCGGGGATAGCCGCCAGCGGTCCGGCCTGCAGGGCGGCCCGAGCCGAGTCATCACCGACAAGGCGATCTTCGGATTCGATCCTGAGACCAGGATGATGACTATCGTCTCCATCCATCCGGGGAACACGGTGGATGACGTCGTGGGCACCATGGGGTTCGCTCCCCTCGTTCCGGCCAAGGTCCCCTTTACCGAGCCGCCGCAGGCCGGTCAGTTGAAGATGATCCGCGAGACCATCGATCCGGATCGCATGTACATGGGCTAGTTGGTTTCCAAATGGTTAGCGTTCGAGTTCGCGTGAGGTAGCATGCCCTACATTGTGACCAGTGACTGTACCCAGTGCGGAGCGTGTGTGGCTGGCTGCGATAGCGATGCCATCACCGAGGGTGAGACCCAGTCGCATATTGACGTCGCCATCTGTGTCGAGTGCGGGACTTGCATGCGCAACTGCCCGTTCGATGCGATAATCTACCAGACCGAAGCTGAGGCGCTGGCCTCGCTGTCGCCGAACGAAACCGGGAACCCCTAGCCCCGGGGGCGGCGCGGCGTCAGCCCCAAATGGGGTGAAACCGCGCTGTGACACCAGAAGCTGGAAGCTCCAATGTGCGCGCCGTAGAGCGGGCCCTTCAAATTCTGGGGTGCTTCGACGATAAGCACCCGGACCGGGGAGTCTCGGAGATTGCCCAGGCCGTGAGCCTGCACAAGGCGACCACGCACCGCATCGTTACCACCTTGTTGTCATACGGATACCTGGAGCGTGCCGAAGACGGGCAGCGCTACCGGCTGGGCCTGCGGCTGGCCGACCTGGGCTTCATGGTTCTGCGGCGGATGGACCTGCGGCGGGAAGCCCTGCCGATCATGGCCAATCTGGCCGCCCGGCTCGACGAGACCTGCGACCTGAGCGTCTACGACCGCGGCGAGGTGTACTTCATCGAGGTCGTCCAGGGCAGCCGGGCACTGACGATTGCCGCAGCCGTTGGTCGCAGGCCTGCCTGCGCACGCCACGGCCAGCGGCAAGGTGCTGCTTGCCTTCCGGGCGGAGGCGGCATCACCTGACCGCCCTCGACGATCCCTTGGTAGCCTATACCCACCGGACGATCACCCGCCCGGCTGAGTCTGCACAGGCAACTAGAGGTCGTGCGTTCCCAGGGCTACGCCGTCGACGACGAGGAACTCGAACTGGGTGTGCGGGCAGTCTCAGCGGCGGTGCGCGACCGAGACGGGAAGGTAGTCGCTGCCTTGAGCATCACCAGCCCTACCAGCCGCCTGCCGCTCGATCGGATTCCGCTCGTCGCCAACTGAAGCCCGGCTGGCCGCCGACGCGATCTCGCTACGCCTGGGCTGGCACAGGGTAGTCGAGGGTCTGTCCAAGCCGTACTGCGTCACGACCCCCTCCGGGATCGGCCACGTTCCATCCTCACCCCCATCACCACGCCAATCCACCGGCCTTGCCCGATGATCTCCGTCTCGCCTCTGTATGGGTGGCCCCCTGTGCCGCCCGTAGGGGTTCCACTAGATGAAACACGTTGACAACAGGCGAGACAATGCTACACTCGAGAATGATCCGGTCTTCAGCGCTCGGCCGGACGATGACTGAGCGCCCTTCGATCCTTCGAGGAGGAATTCGATGAAGAAGTCCGCTGTCCTGCTGCTCGTCATCCTGATGGCACTGGCGACCGCGTGTGCTCCGGCAGCGACGGAACCGCGCCGGCTGAGCCTGCCGTCCCAGCCGCGACCAGTGCACCGGCCGCTCCGGCTGAGCCTGCGTGCCGGGGAGAAGGGGGTCATCGCCGTCTCGTTGCCGGCGCTGGACAACCCGCTGATGCTGGCGCTGAAAGATGCCTTCGTCAACACGTTTGGTGAGGAGTATGACGTTCAGGTCTCGAGCGCCGACGGGAACCCGAACACCCAGGCGACTCAGGTGGAGAACTACACCGGCATGGTGCCCAAGTTGATGTTTGTGATGGCGGTCGAGGCCAGCAGCCTGCTTCCCAAGCTGGAGGCGGCTCGCGCCGCGGGCATCCCGGTGATGGTCGTCGGCGGAGAGCCAGGGGAGTCCGGGCGGGATGCGGTGATGAAGATCGACCAGTTCCTTGCCGGGGAGTACGCCGCCTTGATGGCCAAGAACTGGGTCGAGGAGAACTACCCCGACGCGCCCGATGGCTCTATCGAGACCGCCGTGTTCACCTCGACGCTGAACACCGAGGCCGCCGAGCGCTCCAGTGGCTTGCTGATGATCAGCGAGCCCTTCCTGAAGAACAGCAAGGGCGAGTATATCGACGCCGCCGGGACGCCGATCTCGGACGACAAGGGGAGCTACGTTGCTGGCAAGTCCGAAGCGGACCGCGTACCGAATCCGGTCTACGTCCCTGCTGTCAAGATCGTGCAGACACCGGCGGCTGAGATGTTCCAGGCCGGCCAGACGGCCATGCAGAATGTCCTGACGACCAACCCGAACGTCAAACTGGTTCTGGCCTACGCCTCGGACGGCGGCGCGGGCGCCTCCCAGGCAATCATGGACGAGGTTGCCAAGGGCGCCAACAGCGTGATTCAGGACCTGGCGAAAGTCGCGGTCTTTGGCGTGGGGATGTTCGGTCCCGAAGCCGACGCGATCATCGCGTCGTCCAAGGGCGAGGGAGCATTCCGGGGCGCTGTAGCCTTCGGTGGTGGAGATCTCCCAGGCACGACCGTGGGACATTGCCAGCAAGATCCTCAGTGGCGGAGAGTTCCCCGAAATCACCTGGGATCCGCTGGCATTGGCGACGGTGGTCAACGGCGAGCTCTCCGTCGTGCCGATGCCCAACTCGGGGGTCATCAGCGGGACGCCGTAGCCTTCCGAGGACTTGGTATGGGCGGCGGCCGGCGTCCTCTGACATGCCCGGCCGCGCCGACACTTGACACGAAGGGCTGGGAACTCGAGCCCACACGGGTCTCCCCCCAGCCCTTCCTGCTTGAACCGGGCAGGCGGGTGGTTGCGCATTGTGCGCCATTGAGCCTACGATTCTGGGGCGTCGAGTTGAGCGGTTGCCTGTCAGGACCGACCCATGAGGGAGCTGAATGACCTCCGACCACGTGGTTGAAATGCGAGGGATCTCCAAGAGCTTCGGTGGAGTGCATGCATTGCGCAAGGTCGACCTTGAGCTGCGCCGGGGCGAGATCATGGGCTTGGTTGGTGACAATGGCGCCGGGAAGTCCACCCTGATGAAGGTCCTGTCGGGAGCCCATCTGGCCGACGAGGGAGAGATCCGGATTGATGGCGAGCCGGTCGATATCCAGACGCCGCACGATGCCTTTCGATTGGGAATCGGCATGATCTACCAGGATCTGGCTCTGTTCAACAACCTGGATGTCGCCAGAAACATCTTCGCCGGCCGGGACCTCGCCCGCGGCCCGGGAAAAGCCATCTTGGACAAGCGGCAGATGTATCAGCGTGCCGAGCAGCTGATCCACGATCTGCGGGTGGACATCAAGTCCCCCAAGCTGAGCGTCGCCCGGATGTCAGGCGGCCAGCGGCAGATGGTCGCCTGCGCTCGCGCCATCGCTTTCGAATTGAAGATCCTGATCATGGACGAGCCGACGGCCGCCCTCGGTGTGACCGAGGCCGCCAAGCTGTTGGCGCTGATCAAGCACTTGAAGGGAATGGGCCTTTCCATTCTGCTGATCACCCAGCGCATCCCGGACATCCTGGCGATTGCCGACCGCGTCTTCGTGCTGAAAGGTGGCCGACGGCAGGATGTGCTCGAGGTCGACAAGGTCACTCTCGACGACGTAGTCACGCTGATTGTCAAGGGGAAGGACGGAGCCATTACCGAGCCACCGGCGATCGAGTTCCACTCCTTCGGCTAGGAGGCGGGGAGGCATGCGCACGACGGCCATCGCGACTACATCGACCGCCAGCGCGCTGCGGCTGGCAGAAGATCGCATGCCGACGCAGCGGCCTCCAAGGGTTCATGAGGGTCCGCCGGATGTGGCGGATCGATCCCTAGCCTGGAACGGGATGAGGTGACGCGGTGAAGGTCGATCTGAGCGGACTGAAGAAGTACGCTGTGATGTTCGTTCTGCTGGGGCTGATGGCGCTGTTCTCGCTCACCAGCCCCTACTTCCTGACTGTGCGCAACCTGACCAACATCATCACCCAGAACACCTACTTCGTGATCGTGGCCGTCGGGTCTGGCCTTCGTCATGATCGGCGGCGGAATCGACCTCTCGGTCGGGTATCAGATGTCGCTGGTCGGCGTGGTGACGGCGATGATGATGGTCGTCTTCGAGCTGCCCGTCTGGCTGTCGGTCGGGACAGGGCTGCTGCTCGGCACATCGCTGGGTCTGCTCAACGGCCTGATCGTCACCAGCATCCGCATCTTCCCGCTCATCGCCACGCTCGCCACGGCTGCCATCTTTCAGGGCATCTCCTACCTGATCACGCGGGCGGAGACCTTCCGCAACTACCCCGACGAGTTCCTGGTGTTGACCAAAGGCAAAGTGCTGGGCATCCCTGTCGATGTCTGGCTCGCCCTGCTGGTCGTGGTGCTGGCGACTCTGGTCTTCAACGAGTTCGTGTACGGGTCGAGAGTGCTGGCGCTCGGTGGCAGCGAGGAAGGCTCGCGGCTTGCCGGGATCAATACCCGCCTGATGAAGATCTCCACCTACACCCTGTGCGGATTCCTCACTGCCATCGGCACGATGGTCATGCTCTCCAAAGCCAACACAGTCAACTCGTCCTTCGGACCAGGCACGGAGTTCATCTGCCTGACGGCCGCCATCGTTGGGGGCATCAGCTTCATGGGCGGCGAAGGCAGCATTCCGGCGTTGGTGGCGGGCGTGTTCACCCTGGCGATCGTGGGGAACGGGATGCAGCTGGCGGGTTGGGGGACGTATGCCCAGTACATCGTGCGAGGGCTGATCCTGCTGGGTGCGGTGGCGTTCGACGAGTATCAGCGGAATGGCAGCGTCACCGGGCGGATCTACCGAAGGCACCCTGCCAGGTCTGCAGGAGGATCGGGCCGATGATCGAGCACACGCCGGGAGTGGGGAGGCGACCCCGCTTGGGAAGGCTTGGTCACCCGGATGAAGAAGGATTCCCGCTCTCGCCGGTCGATGTAAGCCGGTTCCATCGCAAGTGGTTGGATGTGCTATATGCGGCGGCCTGCCAGGCGCAGAGACTGGATCTCTACATCCCTGAGAGCGGGGATGGCCCCTTCCCAGTGGTGCTGCACATTCACGGAGGCGGGTTCGCTGACGGCGACAAGCGCGATCCCCACCTGCTTCCGTGGCTGATGGGGCTCAATCGCGGCTATGCGGTGGCGAGTGTCAACTACCGCCTCAGCGGCGAGGCGACCTTCCCCGCCGGCCTGCAGGATGTCAAGGCGGCTATCCGCTGGCTCAGGGCGAACGCGGCGGCCTACCGCCTCGACGGTGATCGGATTGCGGCCTGCGGGGGCTCGTCCGGTGGGAACTACGCCGCCATGATCTGCCTGACTCCTGCCGTGCCGGATTTGGAGGATCTGTCCCTCGGCTACCCGGACATCCCGTGTGATGTGCAGGCTGCTGTGGACCTATTCGGTCCGACGGACTTCCTGCGCATGGACGATCAGCTCCGTGCGGCTGGCCTGGGTCCGGCCGATCACTCGCGTGGGGACTCACCGGAGTCTCGCTACCTGGGAGCTCCGATCCCCACTGTGCCGGAGCTGGTGCGCCGGGCGAACCCGATCACCTACATCCATGCCGACATGCCCCCGATCCTGATTCAGCATGGCCGGCTGGATCACCTCGTTCCTGTTGACCAGTCGATCGAGTTCGCCGAGGAGCTCAGCCGACGCGTCAGCCCCGACCGATTTGAGTTTGAGATTCTGGATATGGCGGACCACGCCGATCCGCTCTTCGAGACGGAAGCCAACATGGAGCGGGTGTATCGCTTCCTCGACAAGCGCCTGCGCTAAGCATCGCGAGCTCTCCGAGGCAGGGATGTCGGTCGGCTCTGCACTCACCGCCTCGGTTCGTGAGGTTGCACGGCTCGGGCGGACTGGGAAAGAATGCTCTCATCCGAGGCGACGCTGGAGCGGCGGAGATCGATCGGATCCCTTGCGGCAAGGCTCCTTGGATGGCGACCGTGCCGATCGGCGGTCGCGAAGGAGGAGATACGATGAAGGCGGCCCCCGAGAGGCCCGGGAGTGTCCACTATGCCGTGCTCGAAGCCCCGCCCTGGGCAAACACCGACCACATCCGGAGGAAACGCCTCGATCTCGCCTATGCCTCGATCTCCCCTGCGCAGAAGCTAGATCTATACCTGCCAGACGAGGGTCACGGCTCGTTTCCGGTGATCCTTTCCCTTCATGGGGGAGCTTTCATGGGCTGCGACAAGGCGGACATGCAGGTGCTTCCGATGTTGGAGGGACTCAAGCGCGGATATGCGGTCGTTGCAGTCAACTACCGCCTAAGCGGGGAGGCCAAGTTTCCGGCGCTCGTGCAGGATGTCAAGGCTGCGGTGCGCTGGGTGCGAGCGAATGCGGCGGGGTTCGGACTGGACGGCGGCAGGATCGCTGCCTGGGGCGGATCCGCCGGCGGGTATCTGAGCCTGATGCTGGGTACGTCGGCCGGCATTGTGGCTTTGGAGGACCTCAGCCTGGGCTACCCCGAGCAGCCCTCGTCCGTGCAGGCCGTGGTCGACTGGTTTGCCCCGACGGATTTCCTGAAGATGGATGAGCAGCTAGCGGCGGCCGGCATGCCGCCGCCCAAGGGCCAGGAGCACAGCGGACCCCAGTCGCCGGAATCCCTGCTGCTGGGTGGACCGATCACTGAGGTTCCAGAGATGGTGCGCGCGGCGAACCCCGAGACGTACATCCGGCAAGGCGCGCCGCCGTTCCTGATCCAGCACGGAACCCGGGACGCGGTCGTTCCCGCACAACAGTCCGTCGAGTTCGCTGCCAAGCTCCGCCCGGTGCTGGGGGAGCAGCAGGTTACCCTCGAACTGCTGGATGGCGCTGAACATGCGGATCCGCGATTCGAAGCCCCGGAGAATGTCCGTGGCGTTCTGGACTTCCTCGACCACTGCCTCAAGTAGCCAGTGTCGCCCTCCAGTCTCGGGTGGGGAAACACGCGACCCACTGCACCTTCGAAGAACCTGTCGGGGCCAACAAGCCAACTGGTCCCCAAGCCGGTCAGCTGCAGAGAGAACGCCGTCACGAGCTCGCCCCTCTCAGAGTTCCAGCACATGGGGCCTGGCGGGAACCGTGGTGGAGAGGCGAGGGTGTTGTGGGGATCTCCCGGCCCTTGTCCGTGCCCATTCCTGCGGAGACACTGCTTCTGCCAGCATGCCTTCAGTCGCGCGCCGGGTGTTCACGCCCTGGGAGAGGCCTGGCTATGGCCCGCAGAACTTCCGGGGCGATTGCCCCGGCTTCCGCCAGAACATGATGCCTGGGGGGATTGAAGTTTGGCCGGGGGGCACGGACACGCTATTCCCCGGGCCTGTGTCCGACGCGTGCACGCCTCGCTACTTCAGGTACGTGTCCAGGAATTCAATCACCAATGCTAGGTTGTCCTCAGCCCCAAACTCCGCGCCGCCGTGACCGGCGCCATCGATCAGGGTGTAGGTCGCCTTGTCACTGCCGATGACCGCGCCCAGCGCCTCGGCCAGGTCCTCGCCCTGCACGGGCGGGATGTTGCAGTCGGCCGACCCATGCTGGATCAGGAAGGCGGCATCGTCGGCCGTAAGGTAGTTCGTTGGGTTGGTGGTCTGGACGATCTCGGGCACGGTCTGGATCGGCGCGCCGACAAGCTGGGACTCGGGAGAGCTGGCGTCATCATGGTTTTGCGGGCAGCCGGCGCCGGCGAACTGCTCATCCATCTTGAGGAAGTCGATGGGGCCGAACCAGTCAACCACGGCCTGGACGCAGCTCGACTGCTTGGCGTTGCCGAGGTCGGCACCCTCCAGTTCGGTCACGCCGCAGGTCGTCCCGAGCAGCGCCACGAGGTTGCCGCCGGCAGAGGCGCCCCAGGCACCGATCTTGTCAGTGTCGAGATCGTACGCCGAGGCGTTGGCACGCAAGAAGCGAACAGCTGCCTTGGCATCCTGAATCTGAGCCGGGTACTTGGCTTCGCCGCTCAAGCGGTAGTTGATGCTGGCCACGGCGTACTCTGCCGCCAGCAGCTGGTCCACCCCGGACAGGCCGGTTCCGTCGGCCTTGTCGCCCATGAAGAAGCCGCCTCCGTGCACCATCACCACGACTGGGAAAGGTCCATCGCCTTCGGGTATGTACAGATCCAGCTTCTGCGTCTGGGAGGTGGTGCCATATGCCAGGTCTGTATACGTCGGCGCCACCGAGGCGAATGTCCCGCCGTTCGGGCCCCCTTGTTGGGGAGGCGGAGGGAGGGGGGAACTGGTGGCGGGTTCATCTTGTGGCGCGGCGGTGGGCTCCGCTGAGGATTCGAATGGAGCGGGGGTCGAAGCGCCGGGGTTGCACGCCGCGGCGCTGAACCCCATCACCAATGCCAACGTGACACCTGCAAAGCCAACACGTGTTCTCATCGAACTGCTGCTCACTGTGTTCCCGTCCTCTCTGTGGGTTGTGAGGTGTCGGTGGTCCGTCCAAGCAAGGATAGACCGAGGTCAAAGGCCTGAAGGCCGAGCTCCTCCTGGAGACTGAGCAGCGCCCGCTGCACGCCCGGGGCGATCTCCACCCCATCAGCCAGCACTCGCTGGGCGTTGGCGTACGCCTTCTCACCAGCCGTGTAGATCCGATCCTGCCCGGGCGCCTTCCGGGAAGCACGCAGCTCACGCATCATGGTGCCGACAATATGCTGGAATTCCGCCAGCGGGATGAAGCGCTCGACATCGATCGCCAGGAAGAAATGACCGATGCGCAGGAACTGCAGATTGCCCTCGGCGTCGTGGTCGTGCAGCCCGGATAGGTAGGTGCCACTCTGGAAGGCCGCCGAAAAGATCTCGACCAGTGCCGCTAGGCCGTACCCCTTGTGCCCCCCCAGGAGCTCTCCCAGCCCGCCGATCGGCAGCAGCGCGGCGGCATCCCGGTTCATCTGCTCGATCAACGATGCGCTTTCGGTGAAGGCAGTCCCATCCTCACCGATCACCCAGCCCTGCGGGATTGGCTTGCCGGCGCGCGCCGCCACTTCGATCTTGCCGCGGGTGACGATCGAGGTTGAGGCATCGAACAGGAAGGGGAAAGGCTCGTCGGTCGGCGCGCCGACGGCAATCGGATTGGTGCCCATCATGGGCTGAACGCCGAACGTGGGTGCGATCGAGGGGTGAGCATTGGTGACGCTGACGCCCACCATGCCTTCCCTGACGGCCATCATGGCGTAGTAGCCGGCGATTCCATAGTGGCTGGAGTTACGGACGGCGACGGCGCCCAGTCCGTGGCTGCGAGCCTTCTCGATCGCCATCCGCATGGCGCGCTGACCGATGACCATGCCCATTCCGTTGTGGCCGTCGAGGACAGCAGTCGTCTCGGTTTCCTTGGCTACTGTCGGAACGGAGGCCGGCAGCTGCAGTCCGGCCTTGATCCGCTCGTGATACATCTTCAGATGGGCGATGCCGTGGGAGGCAATGCCCCACAGATCAGCGGTGATGAGCACCTCGGTGATGACTGCAGCATCGGCCGGGGGCACCCCCATGGCCTCCAGGCTGATCTGCATGAAGTCCGTCAATCGGCCTACCTCGACTCGAACAGATCCTTCTGTCATCATCGTCCTTCCTTGGCCAGCCCGCGCCGGATTCCCCGGCGCAACAGGCCGCCTGTCAGATCGACTCAAGGCTACTCATCACATCCCTCGAAGGAAGCGATGAGCAAGGCCTTCAGGATCCCATCGGTGCGCCGCTCGTACAGCTCGAACGCCTGTGTCGCGGCCTGGATCGGGAACCGATGGGTCACCAGGGCTGCCAGCTCTTCTCGCTGCGCCAGGAACAGGTCGCGGGCCTTCTCGAGGTACTCCGCCCAGGGCGGCGTGACGACCGCGCGCAGCACGCCATTCTTGCGGAAGAAGGCTTCGAACTCGATGGTGTAGGCCGGATGATCGGGGACGCCGAAGGCCAGGACCTCGCCGCGAGGACGGACCAGTTGAATGCAGTCATTGAGGGTCTGCATCTGATGGCCGACGGCCTCGATGCACAGGTCGGGTGGGACCCAACCGGCGAGGCTCGCCCGCGATCGAAGGGCAAGCTCGGAGGCAGGCATGGCGTAGGTCCGTGTGGCGCCGTTCTGCCGGGCCGCAGCGCAGCGGTGGGCCAACGGGTCGATGCCGAGAACGTGAGCGGCGCCCCCCTGGCGCAGCAGGCGACAGAACATCAGCCCGATGGCCCCCAGGCCCACGACAGCGACCGCCCGGCCTTCCAGGCTGCCCAGCTGGTCGATGGCAAACAGAACAGTGGAGAGCGGCTGGATCAGCGTGCTCTCGCCGCAATCCCGAAGCGAGGCCGGGAGCCGTACTGCCCGGGAAGCGTCAGCCAGGAAGAACTCTGCCAGGCCGGCATCGCCGTCCGGGAGTCGCAGCGAGCGTATCACCGGGTTGGAAGTTGTCCGAGTTGCTAGCCACCACCTTGCCCACGCACTCATGCACATGCGCCCCCGGCACCAGCGGATAGCGGAGATTGGGCTTGCCGCCGGTGAAGAACGGGAGGTCGCTGCCGCACATGGAAACGAAGCGAGC
Source organism: uncultured Chloroflexia bacterium (assembly GCA_963789825.1). Lineage (GTDB taxonomy): Bacteria > Chloroflexota > Anaerolineae > Anaerolineales > E44-bin32 > PFL42. The sequence goes on along the minus strand of CAWBME010000007.1, from coordinate 77,855 downwards.
GCGAAGGAGCAACTGGCCAGGGCGCGCTGGATCCAGTTGCGGAGGGTCGAGCTCGACCAGTTCGAAGGTTCGAGGGGCGCGCAGCTGCAGTGCCTTCATCTGTGCTGGTCCGAATCACTGTGGGATCGAGGTGGGGAGGGATGTCGGTGTTGTATTGCAGCTGATGGAAGGAATCGGCCGCCCGCGATCCTGGGAGGCAGGCCAACGTCGAGGTGGGCACCCTGGAGCGCCTGCTTGCGCCGAACTGGTGCCAGCCGCTGCTGCTTCGGCCTGCAACCGAGCGCGGTTGGCGGGCGGCGCAGCATACGCTGCAGGGCAACTGGCCGGCGACGCGGTCTTCCCAGAACTGCCGTTGGAGCGGGCCCGAGGCAGCTGAGGGAAGGGGCGAGGGAGCAGTTCCGTCCGGCAGATCGGCGTTTCATTACTTGATACATCATTTCATCTACCAGCGTAGCACGCACCGAAGGGGCGGTCAAGGCCATCCGCTGCAGGCGACGCGCTGCGCACTTGTGGGCGGCGGGGTTGCACAGAATGAAACAGCTTGACAAACAATGAGACAGCTCCTATACTGGAATCCGAACAGATGTTCCGCCAGATGAAACCAACGAGCGCGGCGTCGAAATCCCTGGGGGTCGAAGGGAGGTAGGCCATGTCGTTGTCGGTGCGGGCTGTCGATCGAGCCCTGGCGATCCTGCTCTGCTTCACGCCCAGTGATGGCGGACTGACGCTGACGCAGATCGCTGAACGCGTCGAGATCCATAAGAGCACGGCGCACCGCCTCCTCGCGACCCTGGAAGCCAAGCGGTTCGTGCATCGGGACAAGACGACGAGCCTGTATCGACCTGGGGTCCAGTTGGTGGAACTGGCATCGCTCGTCTTGAGGGACATGGATCTACAGCGCTGGGCTGAGCCATATCTGCAGTCGTTGGCCTCTGATTGCGGGGAGACGGTCGACCTGGCGGCCATGGATGGGACAGACGTCGTCTACCTACAGGTGATCGACAGCCCGCAGCGCATCAAGATCGCCGCCGCCGTCGGCCAGCGACTGCCGGTGCACTGCACGGCGACGGGCAAGGCCTTCCTGGCTCATCTTCCGCCCACACAGGTCACGGCGATCCTGGGAAGCGAGCTTCGCCGCTTCACCAAGAACACGGTGGCCTCCTTGCCCGATCTGCGCCAAGAGCTGCAGATGATCCGACAACGCGGATTCTCCATGTCGGAGCAAGAGTTCGAGCCTGACATCAACGCCATCGCCGCCCCGATCTTGGACGCGCACGGATTCCCGGTCGCCGTCGTTGCCGTGGTCGGGCCCTCGTTCCGCCTGACGCGCGAGCGCATGCTCGCACTCGGTCCCGCACTGCAGGCCACAACTCTGGCGATCGCCCGCGAGGCCGGCTTGGAAGCGCTTTCCCGCCTGCTGCCGACACGCGGCTTCGTCTCCGACCCTCAACCCCGCCCAGAGAGGACGCCCTAGATGACCAAGCCCCCGTTTGTCCGTGCCGCGGATGTCGAAGGGGAGTTCCGCACGCCCCCGCGGGTGTCCAAGCTGCTGTTGGCGCCGAAGTTCGGCGGCGTGACCCACCTGTCCATGGGCATGAACACTACCGAGGTCGGCAGCATGATCCCCGACCACCTTCACGAGGATTCAGAGGAAGTCCTCTTTCTCATCAGCGGACGGGCCCGCCTGGTGATCGAGGGCGAGGGGGAGTGGGAGATCGGTCCGGAAACCGCCTTCTACTCGCCGATCGGCAAGAAGCACCGACTAGAGAACATCGGCGATGAGCCGCTCAAGCTCGTCTGGGTGTACTCGCCGCCGCTGCCGGCGCACCTGGCTTGACCCGCCGGCGTCATATCCATCCCATCACGGAGTAGACACGCAATGTTTGAAGAAACCCGCAAGTACCTGAAACAGATCAACATGCCGACGGGCGACCTGTTCGATATGCCCACCTCGCCATCCCGCTTCCCCGACGGGGGAGCCTACCGCATCGAGGTCCCGACGGTGAATTCGGCGGAGGCCGTGGGTGCGCTGCTCGACACGGCGACCAAGAACAACATCACCATCAACCGGGTGACAGAAACCTACGGCATGTTCCGCCATACGCGGGCGGAGATCAAAGAGTACTGCCGCTTGTGTAGCCAGTATGGCGCCGAGCTGCTGCTCTCGGTCGGCCCACGCGCCACCTACGACACGGGCGCCACCGTTCTCTCCCCACAGGGTGTCCGCATCAGCTACCGGCTGCGCGGGATGGAACAGGTGCTGCGTGGAGTCGAAGACATCAAGCGCGGGTACGACCTCGGCTGCCGCGGCTTCCTGATCTACGACGAAGGCATGCTCTGGCTCATCGGCCAGATGCGCAAGGACGGCGCACTTCCCAAGGACATCATCTTCAAGACCTCTGCCCATCTGGGGCAGTGCAATCCGTGCTCCTTCAAGCTGCTGGAGAGCCTCGGTGCCGACAGCATCAATCCCGTGCGCGACCTTCAGATCCCGATGATCGCCGCGCTGCGGGCTGCGGTGAAGGTCCCGCTGGATGTTCACACCGACAACCCGCCCGGATCGGGCGGATTCATACGCGTGTACGAGGCCCCGGAGATCGTGCGCGTGGCGGCCCCGGTGCACTGCAAGACCGGCAACTCCGTGGTCAGCAGTCACGGCGAGCTGACGTCCGCCAACGATGGACGTCTCATGGCGGACCAGGCGGCGATCGTGGTCGAGATGGTCAGCAAGTACTACCCCGAGGCCAAGCAGTCGCCGAAGCGGTCGAAGGATCTCTTCCTGCCCGTGGCCTAAGCCGGCATGGGCTTCTGGGAGAGTCGGAAAGGGGTGCAGATGGGCAAGTGGCAGCTTCCGCCCGACGGCGGACACATGGAGCGCCCGACTGGCGTCTATGTTCAGACCATGAACATGACGGAGATCGGCGCACGCTTGAAGAAGAACGACCTGATCATCATTCCGCTGGGAAGCACCGAATGCCACGGCGCCGGCCAGCCGCTGGGCGAGGACACCTTCCTGGTGACGCGCATGGCGGAGCAGGTCGCCCTCAAGATGGGCTGCAGTATGGCCGAGCCGGTGTGGTACGCATCGCATCCGTACAACCATCTGGGGATGCCCGGGACCGTGGTCGTCCCAGAGGATGTGTTCCTTGGGAACTTGCGTGCCATGATCGCCGGCTTCTGGAACATGGGCTTCCGCAAGCAGATTTTCCTGAACGGTCACGGGCAGGAAGAAGTCATCCCGCTGGCCCTTCATCAGTTCGGCAAGAAGTATCAGGTTCCCTGCATTCTGATTTCCCTTCACTGGCCGACCGCCATCCACGACCACCTCAAGGACAAGGCCCACGGCGGTCCCTTCGAGACACCCTTCCAGCATGCCTGCGAGGTTGAGGCGTCATACTCGCTGGCCCTGTTCCCGGAGTTCATGGACATGAAACTGGTGGTGGATACGAAGCCTGAAGGCTTCCTTCCGCCGGGTCATGTGGACAAGGGCGGGGAGGTCTACCACCTGCCGATCAAGGGGCATGAACACGTCGGGCTGGGGGGGATCGAGGTTGCGGTCTATCCCGAAGGGGTCATCGGCCGGCCAACTCTGGCGGATCCCGAGAAAGCGAAACCCGGGATCGAGGCCTTCCTGGATTACTTCTGCAAGCTGATCGACGACATCATGACCCGCTTCCCGGCGGGTGTCCTGCCTCCGGTCGAGAAGATGACGATGCGCGATCCCCAGGAGATTGAAGCGCTGCTGAAGGGTCCGCTCAACGGGGGCAAGCATATCTACACCGTGGCATATCCACCCTAGTGGCCACCTTGCCGGCATTGTGGTCCGGGCACGAGGCTGATCGGGGATGAGGAAGGCTTGATGAAGTTCTTGCGGGTCGACATGCGGGAGCGGCGATCGCGCTTCGAACCGGTCCCCGCGGTCTACGAGCATCAGGGGGGGCGAGGCCTGACGGCAGCGATTCTGCTTGGGGAGACCGATCCGGCTGCCGACGCGTTGGGTCCGCATAACAAGCTGATCGTTGCCCCCGGTCTGCTAGGAGGGACGGGCGTGTCCACTGCGGGCCGATTGTCGATCGGCGCCAAGAGCCCGTTGACGGGCGGGGTCAAGGAAGCCAACGCCGGCGGGACCGCAGGCGACACGCTGGCCCGGCACGGTCTCAAGGCGATCGTCGTCGAGGGCCAGGCCGACTCCGATGAGCTGTACATCCTGCATGTCTCCCAGGAAAGGGCCGAACTGGTCCCTGCGGGGTCGGCCAAGGGTCTTGGCACCTACGCCACCGCCGAGTGGATGTGGAAGGCAGTTCGGCGAAGGCTGCACAGTCCTCTCCATCGGACAAGCGGGCGAGTTCCGCCTGACCGGCGCCGCCATCGCCTGCACGGGTGAGGGCGAGCAACGCAGCAACATTGCCGCCCGAGGTGGGCTGGGCGCCGTCATGGGCAGCAAGAATCTCAAGGCGATCGTCATCGACAAGGCGCAGGGCAGTTTCGGTGCCGTTGGCCGATGCGGACCTCTTTCGGGCGGCGATGAAACGATTTGCGCTCGAGTTGACCAACGACCCGAAGCTGGGGCCAAAGGGGGGCACTCACCTCTACGGCACGTCGTCGATCACTGCCGCGGTCAATGAGATGGGCTCGCTGCCCACACGCAGCTTCTCGGACGGATCGTTCGAGCAGGCCGCCGGCCTGCGGGGGGAGCGCCTGCGGGAGACGGTCCTCGAGCGCAAGGGGCGGATCGGCACGCGCTGCATGCCGGGCTGCGTCATCGCCTGCCGCAACACCTATGTGGACGATGCCGGGCAACCGCTGGTGGGCACGCTGCAGTACGAGACGATCGCACTGGTGGGCTCCAACCTGGGACTGGGGGAGCTGGACGACGTCGCTCGCCTCAACTACCTGTGCAACGATTTCGGGCTGGACACCATCGAGACCGGCGCGGCCCTCGGCGTATTGATCGAAGCCGGGCTAGCGAGGTTTGGGGATTTCGAAGCGATCGTTGGATTGCTGCGCCAAGTCGGAGAAGGGACGCCGTTGGGGCGCCTGATCGGATCGGGTGCTGTCGCCTGTGGGCGGGCGTACGGCATTCGCCGCGTGCCCGCGGTCATGGGGCAGGCGATGCCCGGGTACGACCCTCGCAGCCTGAAGGGCAACGGCGTCACCTATGCCACTTCACCGCAAGGTGCCGACCATACTGCGGGCAACGCTTTCGGCGCCCGCAACCAGGTCAATCCGCTGGGGATTGAAGGTCAGCGTGAACTCTCGCTCAAGCTTCAGATCATTTCCGCCATGCTCGACAGCACCGGCCTGTGCCTCTTTGCCCGACCTCCCGTAATCGCCGATCCGCAACTGATGGTGGACATGCTCAACGGCCGCTTTGGTTGGGGGTGGGGTGTCAATGATCTGGATGCGGCGAATCGGGCAATCCTGCGCGACGGAGCTTGAGTTCAACCGCCGGGCGGGGATCACACCGGTCGACCACCGCATTCCGGAATACATGCGCCAGGAGCCGCTGGCGCCGCATGGCGTGGTCTTCGATGTTCCGGACTCGGAGCTGGATGCCGTGTTCGACGAGTTGTAGCCGACGATGACCGTCGAGGTTGAGCTGTTTGGGCAGTTCGCAGATTGGGCGGCAGGCCCGCCAGTATCTGGAAGTGGAGCAAGGTTCGACCGCCAGGGAGATGGCCCTCCGTGTCGGGCTGAAGGCGGATGAGGTAGGTCTGGTGTCGATCGACGGAGTGCTATGCGAGATGGAAGATGCAGTTCCCGGAACCTGTCGGCTGTGCTTCTTCCCGCCCATGACTGGGGGCTGAAATCGGCCTGAGACAAGCTCCAAGTAGCTGAGGTTCTTCCTGGATCGGTCAGGTCGAGATCAGATCTTGGTAGATGGCTTCTGATCTTCATGTTCGGCAAGGTGAGGGTAGGCATGACGGTCTGGCGGGTGGCGTGCTACGTCGTCGAATCAGGTGAACCGGTGAGCAGGGCGCATGGCGGCCCGCGGGCCGCACGTGATGCTTGGCCAGTCCGGGTATCGGCAGCCCCCGTCGGGCTGGCCAGTGGGCCGAAGAGCGCGGGGAGACCGGAGGACAACCGGATGAGTGAGCTGAAGGTAGTGGGCCTGAGCAAGTCGTTTGGCGGACTGGTGGCCGTTCAGGACCTGGACTTTGAAGTCAAGCCGGGCGAGATCATTGGCCTGATCGGGCCAAATGGCTCGGGCAAGACCACCACCCTCAACTTGGTTTCCGGATTCCTCAAGCCCGACTCCGGCCAGGTGCTCTTCGGTGGCAAGGACATCGTCGGCCTCCCGAGACACCGGCTCTCCCAGGAGGGGATCGCCAGGACCTTCCAGCTAATCAAGCCGTTCCTCGAATTCACTGCTCTGCAGAACGTGATGGTCGGCCGAGCCTATGGGCACGAAGCGACCCGCAATCTCAAGCAGGCCCAGGAGGAGTCGCGGGAGATCCTCGACGCGGGTCGACCTGCTGGAGAAGGCCAACATGCTGGCCAAGGACCTGACCCTGATGGAGCGGAAGAAGCTGGAGCTGGCGCGGGCGCTGGCGACACGGCCTCGGCTGTTGCTGCTGGACGAGCTGATGGCAGGCCTGAATCCCAAGGAGACGGACGACGCCTGCGCGCTGATCAATCGCATTCGCGCCACGAACATCTCGCTTGTCGTCGTCGAGCACATCGTCAAGGCGATCTGCGGCGTATCGGACCATATCGTCGTCTTGAACATGGGGCGCAAGATCGCCGAGGGTCGCCCCAATGACATCGTCCGCAACCCGACAGTCGTCGAGGTCTACCTGGGGAAAGCCCATGCTTGAGATCACCCACATCAGCGCCTTCTACGGCGATCTGCAGGCCTTGTGGGACATCTCCTTGACAGTCAAGCGAAGGCGAGCTAGTGGCGCTCGTGGGTCCCAACGGTGCCGGCAAGACCACCACCCTGCGCGTGATCACCGGGCTGCTGCGCTCCCCGACGGGCGGGATCCGCTTCCTGGGAGAGCCGCTCGATCGTGTGCCGCCGCACCGCATTGTCGGGACAGGGGATCTCGCAGGTCCCCGAAGGCGGGCGGGTCTTCTCCGGCATGACGGTTCAGGAGAACCTGGAGCTTGGCGCATTTGTCGCCGGGGCCCGCAAGGACCGGGCACAGACGATGGAATGGGTCTTCCAGATCTTCCCTCGGTTGAAGGAGAGACAGGACGCAGCGGGCAGGCACGCTCAGCGGCGGAGAGCGTCAGATGTTGGCCATTGGGCGGGGAATGATGTCGAAACCGCGGCTGCTCATGCTCGACGAGCCATCCTTTGGCCTGGCGCCGATCCTGGTCGAGCAGATGTTCGAGATGATCACCGAGATCAACCGCCAGGGTGTGACCATCCTGCTGATCGAGCAAAACGTCCGGGCTGCCCTCGAATTGGCCCACCGGGCCTACGTGCTGGAGAACGGCAGGATCGTCGGGCAGGGTCACGGGGAAGAACTGCTGACCTTCGAGTCTGTACGTAGCGCCTACCTGGCGTAGGCTCGCGGAAGCGAGGCTGCATGTCTGAAGCTCTGGCCCAAAGCCTGGTGTTCGGGGTGCTGGTGGGCACCATCTATGGCCTGGCTGCGCTTGGTCTGTCCCTGGTCTTCGGCGTCACACGTTTCTTGAACGTCTCGCACGGTGAGCTGCTGATGTATGGCGGGTATGCCAGCTTCTGGGCGTTCACCCTGTGGGGCGTCGATCCCTTACCTGACCATTCCCTTCTCGATCGTCTTTCTGCTGCTGATCGGCCTCGTGCTCTACAAGCTTCTGTTTGCCCGCATGGTGCGGCTGCCGGAGGAGACGAAGATCCGCAACACGCTGCTGATCGGCTTCGGCCTGTCCCTCATCCTGCAGAACATCGCCCTGCGGCTGTGGACCGCCGATGACCGCAGCATCGTGGCCCCCTACTCAGGCGAGGCATTCACGCTCCTCGGCGTGCGCTTCCCCGTCGTCCGCCTGGTGAGCGTGGCGATCGCCCTGGTCTGCTTCATCGCCCTGCACCAGTTCCTGCGCAGGACCTACACCGGAAAAGCCATTCGGGCCACGGTCGAGGACTGGGAAGCCGCGGCCATGATGGGCATCGACACCAATCGAGTCTCCCAACTGGCGTTCGTTGTTGGGGCGGCGCTGGCGGGCATTGCCGGCACGCTGGTGGTGATCAGCTACTCCATCGAACCTTCGATGGGGCTGGAGTGGACGCTGATCGCGCTGATCGTCATGGTCCTGGGCGGCCTGGGCAGCATCATGGGAACGCTGGCCGGGGGGATCATTCTCGGAGTCATCGCAGGCAGCGACCTCGTTACTTCATCGGGGGCAACTACCGAGAAATCGTCGGGCTGCTGATCTTCCTCCTGGTCCTGATCCTCCGCCCGCAAGGCCTGTTTGGGACGAAGAGGGAGTAGGCGATGGACATGCGACAAGTCATCACGATCGGGCTGCTGGTCCTGCTTCTGCTCGTCCTGGCGGCGCATTCCATTCGTCGTGAAGAAGGACAGCATCATCAACCTGGTCATCCTGGTCCTGCTCTACGTCACGCTGGCCTCCGAGCTGGAATCTCCTGGGTGGCTACACCGGGCAGACCAACCTGGGGTATGCCGCCTTCTTTGGCCTGGGCAGCCTGCTCACCCGTCAGCTCTGGACATCGGGAGTTCCCACTGCTGCCGTCGATGATGGCGGGTTGCGCTGTCGCCGTGGCCTTTGCCCTGCTTATCGGGGTTCCGGCCTTCAAGTTGCGGGGGGTGTACTTCGCCGATCGGCACGCTGGCCTTGGCGCAGATCCTGTTCGTCACCGTCGGGAATGAGTTTCCCTTGATCTCCGCCCTGCCCGCCAAAGCGCTGGCGACCTATGACCTGCTGCCGCGCTACTATCTCTTCCTGGCGATGGCCGTGGCGACGGTGGGCGACAGCGTACTGGCTGGTGCATTCCCGGATGGGTCTGGGGATGATGGCCGTCCGTGAGCAAGAAGATGCGGCCAAGTCTGCTGGGCGTGAGTGCCCTGCGGCACAAGCTGATTGCGCTGGTGGCGAGCGCCTTCTTCGCTGGCCTTGCTGGCGGCGCCTTCGCCTTCTACCACGTCAGCTACTACCCGCAGTTTCCCTTCGCTCCGGTCTGGACATTCGACGCCGTCATGATGACCTACATCGGCGGAGTCGGGACGATTGTGGGTCCCGTGATCGGGGCAATCTTCTATGTCGTGGTCAAGGAGTATCTGGCACTGAACCTGGTCGAGCTTCATCTGATCGTATTCGGCGTTCTGTTCATTCTGGTTGTGCTGTTCCTGCCCGGGGGATTGGTCGAAGCGTGGACCAAGATCCGGAGGATGCTGCCGGTCGAGGTCGAAAGCGAAGGAAACGGAGCCTTCCCCCACAGCCTAATGGGGATCGGCTTCTGCAGGTCCGGCCCGACGGCCGGCGAAGGGAGAGTGCCAATGCATGAAGCGTTCGCGGGTTCCGGGTTTATCCTGATTCTCCGATGAACTGCCTTGAAGGACAGGGAGGAAGAGACATGAAAGCCAGGCTTTCCCTTGCGCTCGGTCTTGTCGTGGTCATCAGCCTACTGATGGTCAGCTGCGCTCCGGCGCCGGCTCCGACCGAAGCTCCCGTGGCGGCGCCCACCGAGGCGCCCGTCGCAGCACGCCCACCGAGGCGCCCCCACCACCGCCTGCGCCCGAGTACATCGAATTCGGCGCATCGATTCCGCTGACCGGCAAATACGGCTCGCTCGGCAACATGGTCCAGCCGGGCTACCAGTTTGCGGTGGACGCGATCAACGCCGATGGCGGGATCTACGTCAAGGAATACGATGCCAAGATCCCGGTGCGCCTGACCGTCTACGATGACGAATCCGACCCGACCAAAGCGGTCAGCAAGCTGGAGTCCCTGTATCGCCGACCAGGACGTGACCGTCGTACCTGGGCGGAGCAGGCAGCGACATGCATGCCGCCACTGCAGCCATCGCCGAGAAGAACAAGGTTCCGTACTGCGGCGTTGCGTTCGCCCTGTGGCAGATCCATCAGCAAGGCTACCAGTACCTGTTCTCGCCGTTCCCCAAGTCGCCCAACCAGGCCAGGGATGTGTTCGAAATCCTGAACGCGTCCGATCCCAGAGGGCGAGCGCCCTACCAAGGTGGCGATCTTCTCAGAAGCAACCGATTGGGGCAAGGAGCTGGGCGGCTTGTGGAAAGAGAATGCTGCCGAGTATGGGTATGAGGTTGTCGTCCACGAGGAGTATGCACCCAGGACAGAGGATATGTCCGGGATGATCCTCAAGGCCAAGGAAGCGGGCGCGGAAACCTTGCTTGCCCTGCCCAGCCCGCCGGACGGCATTGCCATGTTCAAGCAAATGGAGGAGCTCGGTTGGGCTCCGAAGTTCAGCCTGGTCATCCGCGCACCCGAAGGGGTCAACTGGGGCACGGACATGGGGACTGCAGGGGAGTATGTGACGATCTTCCCTGGTTGGCACCACGCCGCACAGTTCGAGGGCGTGGATGAACTGAACGCGAAGTACCAGGCGGAATTCGGACGACCGGCAGACCTGCTGACCGGGCCGGCGTACGCCTGCGTGCAGATCTTCGCGGATGCCATCGAGCGCGCCGGCACGCTAGATCGCCAAGCCGTCCGCGATGCCGTGGCCGCCACCGACATGACGACGGTCGTGGGCCCCGTCACCTTCAACGAGGATGGAACTGGGAATGTTCTGAACCCGTTGATCCAGTGGCAGAACGGCAAGCTGGAACTGGTGTGGCCGCCTGAGCAACAGTCCGCCGAGCTTGCTTACCCGGCTCCGCCGTTTGACGAGCGGTAACCGGAGCAGGAGCACCAAGGTCTATGTGGTGGAGCGCCGATGGGCAGTTCGATCCACGCTCAAGATGGACGATGCCGCTGACGTGCTCCGCGCAGGTGCTTCACCACGCACTGCGAAGGCATGAAGGAAGGGGACCTTGAACGGCAAGCTACGCCAAGGTCCCCTTCCCATGCATCGTATCCGACAGGGTGGAGCGGCCAACTACGCGGGTGACGGATTCCATCGAGCGGATCGACTTGCGGGATACCGCCTACGGGCTCGCCGCCCGTGGGGCGTATGGTGCGGCGGTTCAGCGCGGCATTCAGAACAGCCCCCCGGGCAGATACCCGCTCTCGGCTGCCCAGAAAGAAGTGCTGGATCACCTCGCCACGCTTCCAGTCGAAGGCCACCGCGGCGGAGATTGCGCCCAGTTCCTCAAGACGCCGGCGGTGCTCACGCAACATGTCAAGGCGCTCGGCTACTTCCTCAAAGCGGACCTGGTAGCTACCTGCAGGGTTCCGACATCGGCCTACTACAGCCACGACAAGGCAGGGGAACCGATACTGCCTCATTCGAGAACGCCATCATCTTCATCATGCGCAAGGATCTGCCGACGGTCCAGGCCTCCACGGGGACCGATTGGATGGGAGATCCCATCAGCTTCCAGGCCTACGCCCGCCTGGCACTGGCGGCAGAGACCATCGCCAGCTATCTGCGGCGCCTTGGGTGGGATGCTTCCCCCCAGTATGGTCCCTCGTTCGTGGACCGGTACGCCGTCCTGCTGCCGCCGCTGCTATCTGGCCGCCGGAATAGGGGAAGTGTGCCGCATCGGGATCATCCTGAACCCATTCCTCGGTCCGGCGTACAAGGCGGCGGCCGTTCTGACCAACATGCCGCTCCAGCCGGACGCGCCGATCGACTTCGGCCTGCAGCGCTTCTGCCAGGACTGCGGCATTTGTGCGGAGAACTGTCCCAGCCAGGCGATCTCGGCGGGGGACAAGGTGCTCTACAACGGGTACGAGACCTGGAAGCTCGACACTCAGCGCTGCGCCAGCTACAACTTCACGCATAAACACGGGACGCTGTGCAACCGCTGCGTCAAGAGTTGTCCGTGGAGCCATCCGCCCACCTGGCAGCACAACCTCGTGCGCAGATTGGTGAGCCGCTCGGCGATTGCACGTCGGATCGCCATCTGGTCCTCTTCGCGCGCCGGACCCGTGACGGGAAGGCCGGACGCGCAATGGTGGTTTGACCTGGAGTACGAGGACGGCCAGCTGGTTGGGCCGGGTGGCCGCAAGCCTGAGGGGACCAGTCCCCGAGATTGAGGCTGGACGCTGACTCTGGAATGCCCTTACCGAGGAGGAGGTTGCCTATTCCCGATTGACTGGGCTGAGCCTGGCGCCCGCGAGGAAGTCACGACCGACGCCGGTCGGATCGGCCGCCAGGCTGGTGCACGAAGCCACTGGATCAGCAGTGGCGATCGAGAACGCTCAAACTCAAACGAGGTGACGAAGATGAAGAAGAGTCTCTTCCTACTTCTGGTGACGATGCTTGTTGCTGGGCTGCTGCTGGCGGCCTGCGGCGGCGGCGCCCCCGCGGCACCTGCCGAGGAGGCTGCAGGATCGATTGAAGGCAAACAGGTCTGTTACCTGATCCCTGACTCGGGCAACTCCTTCCTCTCCGCTCTGACTGAGGGCGTCAAGGCGAAGTTTGCCGCCGATGGGGTTGAGGTGCTCGTTTACGGCGCTCAGGGCAATGCCCAAACCCAATACAATCAAATCGAGAACTGCATCTCCAGCGGTGTGGAAGCCATGATTGTGATGGCGGCCATGGATCCCCAAGGTGTGCAAGCCGCGGTGCAGGAAGCGAAGGACGCCGGCATCAAGGTGATGGGAGTCCCGGTTGACAGCCAGGGACCGTACGATGCCATCATGCACACCGACCAGAATGAGATCGGCAGGCTGATGGCGGGCATGGCGTGCGACTTCATCGCCAAGACCTACCCCGATGCCGGAGACAAGGGCGTAGACGTCGCCGTCATCAGCAATGAGAACTCGGCGGAGATCAAGAAGCGCACGGAGGGCATGCGGTCGATCGCGGAAACCTGCTCTCAGGCCAATCTCGCCACGTATGTCGATGTCGCGGAAGCCACCATTACCACCGGTATGACGGCGGCTGAGAACATCCTCACCGCCTACCCCGAGACGAAGGTCTTCCTTGTCATCGGCGATGCCGGCGCACAGGGCACGGCCCAGGCCATCCAGGCCTTCGCGCCCGATGACCTCGACAGCTATGCGGTCTTCTCGGGAGACGTGAGCCCCGAGAACCAGGACGTGATCAAGAGCTGTGAGACGCCGTACCGTGGCGCGGTCGCCATCGGCGGCGGACCGGAAGAGCTGGCGACCTCGACCTATAACATCGTCAAGGCGATGCTCGCAGGCGGGGAGTTCCCGGCGGAGACCCTCGATCCGCTCATCACGATCGAGTGCGAGTAGTAGATCCTTGAACTGAGACCGCCGGAAGTCCAATCCGGGTGAGTGGGAGGAGGGTGACCTCCTCCCACCACAACTGTCGTCATGAGGGTTTGGTGGACATGGCCTCAAGGGTTGTCTTGTCTCTGGAGAACATCACCAAACGCTATCCGGGCGTGCTTGCGCTGAACCACGTCTCGATGGAGTTCCTTGAGGGAGAAGTGCATGCCCTGCTCGGCGAGAATGGCGCCGGCAAGTCGACTCTGATCAAGATCATTGCGGGGGCGATCGAGAGCGACGGCGGAACAATCCATCTTGCTGGCCAAGCCATCCAGAAGATGACTCCACACCTCTCTCGGAGCCTCGGCGTGGAGGTGATCTATCAGGAGTTCAATCTGGTCCCCACCATGTCCGTGGCAGAGAATGTCTTTCTCGGTGACAAGGTCGGCGGGGAGCACCTGGTTGACTTTGGTGCGCTCCGCAGCAAGACCAAGGAGTTGTTTGGGCGCTTCAAGATGGAGGTGGATCCGGATGCTTCAGTCCGTGATCTGGCGCCTGCTCAACAACAGCTCGTTGCCATCATTCGTGCCGTTTCCAAGAATGTGAAGATCCTGATCATGGATGAACCCAGCGCGCCGCTCTCGGTTTCCGAAGTGGAGAACATGTTCGAGATCATCCGCCAACTCCGGCAGCGCGGCGTGACCATCATCTACATCTCCCACCGATTGGAGGAGGTCTTCCGCATCTCCGACCGTGTGTCCGTGATGCGGGACGGTCGGTATATCGGCACCCTGGCCACCGCGGAGACGAACCGCAAGGAGCTGATCGGCCTGATGGTCGGCCGAGAACTGAAAGAGGTCTATCCCCAACGTACGGCCGCTCCCTCGGAGGTGGCTCTCGAAACGGTGGCGCTTTCGGGTAACGGCGCGGCATGACATCTCCTTCACGGTGAGGAAAGGCGAGATTCTCGGACTCTCCGGCCTGGTCGGCGCTGGGCGCACCGAGCTGGCGATGCTGCTGTTTGGCGCCGCGCCCATGGAATTGGGGGAGATCCGGGTGAATGGCACCGCGGTCAAGATCCATTCCCCGGCCGATGCGATCCGCAACGGGATCGGACTTCTCCCGGAAGACCGAAAGGGGAGTGGGCTCTTCCTGGAATCCGGGATCACCTGGAACATCTCCTTCCCCATCGTCAAGCGGCTCTCCCGGCTCGGGGTTGTCGATACTGAAACGGAGACGACGATCGCTCAGAGCTACAAGGAGCGCTTGGACATCAAGGCGTCCGATCTTCTCCAGCGGGTGAAGACCTTGAGTGGGGGAAACCAGCAGAAGGTCATCATTGCCAAGGCCCTGGCCGCCGAATCGGATGTCCTGATCTTCGATGAGCCGACGCGTGGGATCGACGTGGGCGCCAAGCAGGAGATCTACAAGTTGATGTGCGACCTCGCCAACCAGGGGAAGGCGATCATCATGATCTCGTCCGAGATGGAGGAACTGCTGGGCATGGCGGACAGGATTCTGGTCCTCTTTGAGGGCCGGTTGGTCGGTGAGGTAGGCAAAGAGCAATTCAACCAAGATCTGATACTCGATCTGGCGTCAGGTACGCACTAGATACCAAGACCGGAGATGTTCTGATGGCAACGAGCCCAACACGGTGGACACGGTCGACTGCGCGATTGGGCGCGCTGATGCGGAAACAAGCACCCCTGATGATTCTCATCGGGCTGGTGTTGTTCTTCACCTTCATCTCGCCCAATTTCCTGACCTTCAACAACATGCGGCTGATGCTCCGGCAGGTATCATTCGTCACCATCAGCGCCGTGGGGATCATGTTCGTGATGGTCTCGGGGGCAATCGATCTTTCGATCGGCTCGCAGATCGTCTTCACCAACGTCGTGCTGGCCATCCTGCTCGCCCATCTCAAGGTCAGTCCGTTCGTGGCGATCCCGATCATCCTCTTGATGGGCATGCTGCTGGGTTTGATCAATGGCTACCTCAGCATCAAGCTCATGATTCATCCACTGATCATCACCCTGGGAACCGCACTCATCTACAAGGGCCTGGGATACATTGTCGCCGATGGGAGGAACATCAACGGCCTGCCCGACAACTACAAGATGCTCGGGCAGGGCTATCTCGGTGCCATTCCCGTGCCCATCTTGGTCATGATCGTCGTGCTTCTCATCGGAGGCTTCGTTCTCGCTAAGACGTATTTCGGACGGTACGTCTATGCCATGGGCGGCAACCAGGAAGCGGCCCGTTTGGCTGGCGTGAATGTGCGCCGGATGAGGCTACAGGTATTTGCCATCTGTGGCTTCGCCTCGGCGATCACCTCCGTCCTGCTGCTCTCGAGGGTGATGTCGGGTCAGGTCACCACGGGGCAAGGGATTGAGTTCGACTGCCTGACGGCAGCGCTGCTGGGCGGGGTGAGCTTCATCGGCGGTGAAGGGACGGTCTTCGGGCTGTTCGTCGGGGTGCTAATCGTCGGCGTGTTGAACAACGCCATGCAGCTTGCGGGGCTTCCCGACTACTACCAGAACCTGGTGAAGGGTGCCGTGCTGTTGATCGCTGTCGGATTCGATGTCTACCAGAAGCAGCGCAGAGCCAAGGAGACCGTTGCCCGAGTAGAGGCATGATCCCTTCGGTTACGAGTGCGGAGGGTGAAGCTCACAGCACCTTCGATGCCTTGGCAGAGCTGGGGCAACGGGTGAAGCACAAGGTGACGCCTGAGCCGATGGGGGTCTATCGTCGGGCAGCGGGCAAGGGTCCTTTCCCGTGCATCGCATCCGGCAGGTGGAGCGGCCCACCACGCGGGTGACGGATTCGATTGGGCGGATCGACTTGCGGGAGCCCGCCATTGCGCCAGTAGCCGCTCGGCTGGGTCGGAGAGCGGATTGGGTCTTGGGTGATGGTCCAATCCGCACCCAGGTCGTCCTCTCCTACAGTGCAGTCAGAACGATCGGCGACGACGGCTCGCTGAACCCCTTGACCGGGCGACACTGACCTTGTCCCCGGGCCGCAAGGCACCGCCCCAATCGACCGTACAAGTGCCGGTTGCGACGGGTCAGCGAGGGTACAAGTAAATCGTGCCGTCCGGAGTGTCCAAGAAGACGACAAGCCCGGCGGTGAGTGCCGCCAGCCGCTCATCGGCCCGCTCGCCGTACAAGCCCATGAACTGACCGCGGGAATTGTCGAAGAGGACGAGGGCTGCGCCCTGCTCGCGAAAGAGTCGCTCAATAGGATCCTCTCGGTCTTCGCCGAACCGCTGGAAATCAGCCTGCTCCTGAAGCTTGATCAATTCCGGAATATCGTAGGCGGGGCGTCGGGCCAAGAACATCAAGGCTGCGCTATCGTTGCTGATGAGTGCGATGTGGTGCGGCAGGTCGCGGGCAGCCTGGAGGGTGGGCGACGTCTGCCAGGATAGTGAGGTATACCCTGCCCCCTCAAGGCGCATCTGCTGCAGGAACTCCGCGTCGGAACGGACGGAGCCGACGGCGGTGAGCGCCACCAACAGCCACGGAACGAATCGGACGAACGACACCTTCGGATGTCTCTCCGCGACCAGGAGCCAGACGGAGATCGCAGACACCCAGACCGGTAGGACTACTGGCGATAGCATCCGCGCATTGACGTCGGGCTGGGGCAACGAGAAGGCAAATGCCAGCGCCAGGGCCAGCAGGTAGGCCGCGGCGAAGATCGCCGGGACGATGGTCAGGACGAGCAGCGAGCGCCGGCGGGGGGAGGATCCGGAGGTGCCCTTCGCAGGGACACAGGCGAGCGCAAGCAGGACAAGCCACAACGCGGCCCCGAGAAGCAAGAGCAACTTGCGTTCATCATACGAGCCAGAGCCCCAACCGAACACGGGAGAGAGCGTCCAGCTCGAGAGAACGACGCCCAGCCGGTACTCGGTCAGGCTTACCCAAAGCCCCGCAAGCGTTGGGTTCAGCACCCTGGGCACGCCCTGAGCTCCATCCCGGTTGGTGGCCAGCAGCCACACCAACAGCGGAAGGCATCCTGCCAGCGTAAAGGCCAACGCCTTCCTGAACCGGCGACCCCAGCCAGCTTCCCCAAGGGAAAGGACCGACAGCCCACCCGCGCCGACGAACGCCAGGCCAATGTAGCGCGTCAGGGCTGCCGCGGCCAGGGCGAATGCCGCCCCATAGAATGTAGCTCTCCGGGCCCCGATCAGACTCGCAGCCAGGAGAAACATCCCGAAGGTCGCCAGGAGAATGAACAACGGCTCGGACATCGCAGCGGTAAATTGGCGGAGCAGCGCCGCTGAACTCAGGGCGACCACCGAGAGCATGATCCCGAGCGGGGAATCCCTTGCTAGGAGGATGGGAGCTACACCGACGATCGCAACCAGCAGTCCGAAGGCGAGAACGTTGATCCAGCGCGCGTCCGCCGTCAGGTCGCGATCGAAGATGCCGGCTACCGCCAGGCCGAGGGAGTAGGCCGGAGGGAAGTGCGGGGAAAGCGGGGAGAAATCTCCCGAGGCGTACCGGATCCCAAGACCGTCGCCCGACAGCAGGCTCTCTGCAGACAGGAGGTAGGCTACCGAATCGCTTCCGACCGAAGGGCCGAGGGGCGTAGCCCATGCCACGAGCGCCGCGCCAGCCAGAGCCAGGCAGGCGACGATTCCGAGGGCGAGCCGCTGAGACGGTTCGAGGTGGGTCAGGCGCATGCTAGGGGCGGCTCCCAGCCGGGCATGTGCTTGAGCTTCCTTGGCGTTCGAATGGCGATGCATGCATTGGCTATGTCCAGTGGCGAAATGCTCCCCCGTGACCTGGGATCGGATCGCTCAGTCCGCCTTCGTGGTTTGCGAATCCCCGATCTCGACGGCTCGCCGCGGATCCGAGCACCATTCCGACCACGATCCCGGATACAACCTCACCCCCGACAGCCCGGCGTGCTCCATCGCCAGGATGATGTTGCAGGCCGTCACGCCGGATCCGCAGTAGGCGGCGGCGTCCGAAGGAGCGGCTCCATCGAGTGCGGTCAGCAGTCGCCGGCGCAGCCTGTCCGGCTCGAGGTGCCGGCCGTCGTCTCCCAGGCTTGTCGCCCAGGGGTAGTTCCGAGCCCCCGGGATGTGTCCGGGCACCCGGTCGAGCGGCTCGATCTCTCCCCGGAATCGTTCCGGGGCGCGCGCATCTATCAGCCTGGCAACGTTCAGCACGCTGGGCGTGTGCAGCACCAACTCGGGGCGGGGCGCTCCCCGGAAGACCCCGGGCGCGGGCTGCTCGGCTCCCTCGGCCAGCGCGTATCCTCGTGCGATCCACGCCGGCAGGCCCCCGTCGAGAACGGCTGCAGCTTGATGACCCATGAAGCGCAGTGACCACCACGCCCGGGCGGCGTAGCCGCTGTTGTCATCATAGGCGACTACCTGGCTCTGCGGAGCGATCCCCCAACCACTGAACCGCTCGACGAGCAGGTTGGGCGAGGGGAGAGGGTGGCGGCCGTTGCGGCCGGTGGTCGGCCCGGAGAGGTCGCGTTCGAGGTCGGCATAGAACGCGCCGGGAATATGCCCGGCCGGATAGACCGCCTGCGCCACTCGGGTGGGCGAAGCCAGGTCGAAGCGGCAGTCGAGGACGACCCAATCCGGCTGGCGGAGATGCGCCTGCAGATCCTCGGCGGAGATCAGCGTCTGATAGGGTCCGGCCATCTCAGCCGC
Organism: uncultured Chloroflexia bacterium; assembly: GCA_963789825.1. GTDB lineage: Bacteria > Chloroflexota > Anaerolineae > Anaerolineales > E44-bin32 > PFL42. Next base: position 58,913 of record CAWBME010000007.1, on the reverse strand, counting down.
TCGCTTGGGTAGGACCTTCCCCAGCCGCCGGGCGCGGCGCCGCCCGTTGCAGCTGGTCGAGCGAAACTCGATTGGAATGCCGGCAGCGCGAGCAGCGCACGTCGTAGTGCCGCCCGCCGCTCTTCTCTAGCTCCTCGAGCGCAAAGGTGATCTCCTCCTTGCGCAGGTTGACCGTGCTCGCGCATCGTTGGCAGCGGATCTGCATTTCGTTCTCCCTTCCTTGGCACCTGGCGGCGCGGTCGCGCCTCAAACGGACTGACGGGCGTAGAGGCGCCGGGCCCACGGGCGCCGATCCAGATGCCGACAAGGATCAATGTGATTCCCGCAAGCTCCAGCGGCTCCGGCCGCTCATTCAGCAGCACCGCCGCCAGGAGGATCGCCCCGACCGGCTCGCCGAGCAGCGTCAACGCCACCGGCGCCGCAGCGTGGTGCCTCAATGCCCAATTGTACGTGGAGTGGGCGATCAGCTGGGGGAAGATCGCCAGCAATGCAAACAAGCTCAACGCCTCGGCCGGGTAGCCGGTCAGCGGCAGGCCAAAGGCGGCCGCAGCCATCGACCAGGCCGATAGCGGCGACCGAGTAGGTGAAGGTGATGTAGGGAAGGAGCGGCATGCGATGGCGCAAGCTGCGGCCGATGAGGAAGTACCCAGCGCCGGCGATGGCGCCGACGAGGGCCAACAGGTCCCCCAGGAGCGCCTTGCTTCCAAGAAGTTCGGAGGGGGATGAACAGTGGGGTGGCCAGCCGAGAACGCAGACACCGCTGGCGGTGATTGCCACCATCCCGATCAGCCCCAGGGCAAGCCCGCCGAAAAGGCGGGGCGGCACGCGCTCCCCTACCGTTATCGGTGAGAGCAATGCCACGAACAGCGGGGCCGTCGCCACCAATACCGCTGAGCTGGCGACGCTGGTGTAGGCCAGCGAGGAGATCCACGTGCCGAAGTGCAACGCCAGCAGCGTGCCGGACAGGGCCGTCATCCCAAGGTCCGCCGTCCGGAAGCGGGCAGGATATCGCCGTGACCGCACCAGCAGGATCGGCCACAGCAGCAGTGCCGCGATCGACATCCGGTAAGCGGCGATGACCAGTGACGGGGCGTACGGCTGGGCCCAGCGGATGAGGATCGAGGCGAAGGAGGCCGAACCCACCGCCACGGCCAACGCCGCATAGACCCTGCCCAGGCTGGGGGCAGCCGGAGACGCAGCCGAGGATTCCTGCGCTGTCACCCTGCAGCCTCTTGTCGCTGCAGGTTGGGTTGGCGCGCTGAGCGCACGAGCTCGGAAAGTGCGGGCATGTCCGCTGCGGTCCGTTCAACCCACCCGCCTGACCGCAGCCACGTGCCTTGCTGCAAATGGGGAGTGCCATGCCGTGGATTGCAGGCACGCGCTGAGATCACACTGCCCACGCGAAGGCTCCCCCCGGGTGACGCGGCGTGAGGATCCCAATCGTGCGCGGATTGCGCGATCTCGCTTGGAGGGACGAACCGGCGCAGCGCAGCCTAGTCCAGCTACGACATCCAGAATGAGAAGATGGGAATCGGGGGAGCGGATGCGCCGGGCGCCGACGGCACCGGGCAATCCCCCTCCCTGATCACCGGCTCGAGAGGCTCCCCGATGGGAGGGTGCGCATCACGCCTCAGGCCGTTCCAGGCCGTCCAATGAGGCGCTACCTCCATCCGGGCGGCAGGCATATTCGGGAAGCAGGCGAGGGCCGCTCGCACGCTCGGAGTGCGGCGAGGGGCAAGCGGGGTTGCCCGGAGCGAAACCCCATGCTCTGGGTGGGTGTGAGCGTCGACGGTCATTGGCAGTGGCAATCGCTGGTTGTCCCCCGGGCCGTGAACTTGTGCCTTCCCTTGACGGACCATGCCAGGGCGGGATATAATTGGTCGAATTCAGTCCGATTCGCCTGGGCGCTCGCCCAGCGATACTACCGGAAGTCCCCGCACCGGTCAATCCGACTGCCCGAGGACCCACATAGGAGGAACTAGTCATGCCGTACGTACTTCCACCCCTGCCGTACGCATTCGATGCTCTCGAGCCTCACATCGATGCCCGAACCATGGAGATCCATCACGGAAAGCATCACCAGGCATACATCACCAATGTCAATGCTGCGCTGGAGGCTCATCCCGATCTGCTCAAGAAGCCGGTCGAGGAGCTGGTGGCCGGTTTGAACGGCCTGCCGGAGGCCGTGCGCACTGCGGTGCGCAACAACGGTGGCGGCCACGCCAATCACAGCCTGTTCTGGACGATCATGGGCCCGGGCAAGGGGGGCGAGCCGGGGGGCGCCCTGGGGAAGGCCATCGCCGCGTCCTTCGGCGATTTCGCGGCCTTCAAGGACACCTTTGCCAAGGCTGCCATGGGCCGCTTCGGCAGCGGCTGGGCGTGGCTGGTGAGCGACAAGAGCGGCAAGCTGCAGGTCGTCTCGACGGCCAATCAGGACAGCCCGCTCACCGACGGCGCCACGCCGATCCTGGCCCTCGATGTCTGGGAACATGCCTACTACCTGAACTACCAGAATCGCCGGGCAGACTACGTGGCCGCCTGGTGGAACGTGGTAAACTGGGAAAATGTGGCGGGTCGGTTCGGCGGCTGACACGACGCCGAGGCCGTCGGGGGAACCCCGAGCTGAAGACAGACCCACGGGAGGATCGAGCCTATGACGCACATCATTACCAGCCTGTGCCTGCGCGACGCGGGATGCGTCGACGTCTGTCCGGTGGAGTGCATCATCCCGGGCAAGCCGGTCGATCAGTGGCCGTGGTTCTACATCGACCCGGATACCTGCATCGACTGCGGCGCTTGCATCCCCGAGTGCCCGTTCGAAGCCATCTTCCCAGAGGATGAGGTGCCCTCGGCGCACGCCGCCAAGGCGGGCCAGCTGCTCTCGATGCCGGCAGGCACGGCGGGTTTCGACGCAGTGTACGACGGCTCCAATCATCACGGCGACAAGGTTCACCTCGAGCACACCAAGGCCCTGAACGCAGGACAGGTGGTCGATCTGAACCCCGATATCAAGCCGAACTACGACTTCTTCAAGTCCGGCCCCGGCTACAAGGCGCTGGAGAAGTAGTCCAGCTTTCGATCGGTTGAGTGAGGGAGCCGCGAGGCTCCCTCTTTGCTTCCGGGGGAGCCCCGGTGAGGACGAGCCGCATGCCGGATTCGATGCGCACCGAGAGCGATTCCCTGGGGGAGGTCCATCTGCCGGCTGCGGCGTTGTACGGCGCCCAGACCCAGCGGGCGGTCGTCAATTTCCGTGTGTCCGGACTCAGACCCTACCGGGCATTCATCTGGTCGATGGCGGTCATCAAACGCGCGGCAGCTGCGGTCCATGGCGACCTCGGGCTGCTGGACGCCGAGCGCTGCGCCGCCATCCAGCAGGCAGCCGAGGAAGTGAGTCGCGGCGCGTGGGACGCGGAATTCGTGGTGGATCCCTTCCAGGCCGGGGCCGGGACGAGCCACAACATGAACGTGAACGAAGTGATCGCCAACCGCGCGACCGTCCTGCTCGGCGGCAGCCTGGGGGAGTACCGCGTCCATCCCAACGATCATGTCAACATGGCTCAGTCGACCAATGACACCATCCCGACCGCCATCCGCCTCGGCTGCCTGTGGCGGCTGGACGAACTGATGGCGCAGATCACGGCGCTGGCCGAGGCCTTGGCGGAACGGGCGCAGGCGTTCCAGGATGTCGTCAAGTCGGGGCGCACGCACCTGCAAGACGCCGTGCCGGTGACGCTGGGACAGGAGTTCGGCGCCTACGCCGAGGCGGTCCGGCGGGATGGCGAGCGCGTGCTGCGTGCGGCCGACGGCCTGCGCCGACTCGGGATCGGCGGTACGGCCGTGGGGAGCGGCTTGAACGCCCACCCGGAGTATGCCCGGCGCATGGTGAGCCGGCTGTCGCAGGATTGCGGGCTTGAGCTGCGCCTCTCGGAGAACCTGTTCGAAAGCATGCAGTCGATGGCCGACATGGCGGATTTCTCGGCCTCCCTGCGCACGCTGGCGCTGACGCTGATCCGCATCGCCAATGACTTCCGCCTGCTGGCCTCCGGCCCGACAACCGGCCTGGATGAGCTCCGTCTTCCACCTGTCCAGCCGGGATCGAGCATCATGCCGGGCAAGGTCAACCCGGTGATGGCCGAGATGCTGGATATGGCTATGTTCCATGTGATCGGCTGCGACACCACGGTCGCTCTGGCGGCCCAGGCCGGCCAGCTCGAGTTGAACGTGATGATGCCGGTGATCGCTCACAACCTGTTTGAGATGATGCAGGTGATGATCGGGGCGATGGCGGGCTTCACCGAGCGCTGCGTGCGCGGCGTTGAAGCCAACCGTGCGCGGGCAGAAAGCTGGCTGGAACACAATCCGATCGTGGCTACAGCGCTGAATCCGCTGATTGGCTATCGCGCCGCAGCCGAGCTGGTGAAGGAAGCGCTGGCGCGAGATCTGCCCATCCGTGCGGTGGCGCTGGAGAAGGCGTCCGCCGGGATGCTGCGCCACAGCGACGCAGAGGCACGCCCGCTGACGGTGGCCGAGGTCGAGGCTGCCTTGAGCGACCTCTCTCGGCTGACGCGCGGCGGGATCCAGGGCACGCCTGCCGGCGGTTGAAGGCGTCTCGGATGCGCAGATTAAGAGCGTGGCGCGGTGGTTGGATCGCTCTTCGCTCCGGCGACGGGATCATTCCGAACGGCTCGACCTATCCAGGGGGCCGCCCCCAGACCCCCTGGACCCCCTTCCCCCCACCTTGCCAAGCGGCGGATGCCGAAGACCCAACTCCCCCGGCACGAACCGCCGCCCGGACGCCACGCCACTGGACTCGTTGAGTGGCTAAGCGCCTAATGACGTAGCCCCAACTCTCCGGGGACTGACCGCCACCCGTACGCCACGCCACTGGCCCCGTCGAGTGGAGGCCTGAATGTGAGGCCCTGCGGCTCGCCGCTTGGGGGGCCCAGATGGCGCAAGCTCATATGCAAGCTACGGATTGCTGCGCGCAACCTGCTGTGGCGTGTTGCCAGTGGGTGCTGGATCCAGGTTCTGGGATGGAGGCTCATGCGGGCGAGCCTGGATTGCTGGGCTTGGCGGCGGTCGGTCCCCCAATGAGAGTCTTCCACTTCCCGCCGCTCACCTGCACCGCTCCCCCTAGCACCGCCCGCCAGGGCAGGTGTGCGGTGTGGCGCAGGTGCAGGTGCGCGGGGGTGAGGGGGCAAGCTCACCGGCTTGGGTGGGCGGGAAGGGGTGAGGGGGCAGATCTACCGGCTGGAAAGCAGCCGCCGAACGGTCTAAGGCGTTGGCGGGACTCTGAACAGCAGGCCCACGACATAGCCCACCAGGGCGCTGAGAATCCCGATGACCGCCATCTCCAATCCGCTGCGCCCGGGCCGGCCGACGGTAACCCGCGCCTTGTACGCGCCGACGGCAAACAGCGAGAGCGCCGCCAGCACGATCGAAACGATCATGCTGGGCCCGACGGGGAGGAAGATGAAGGGAATGATGGGGATCAGCGACCCGACGATCGCCGAGACGCCGACGATGAGCGCCGACCGGCGTGCATCGCTCCGAGTGGAAGGCACCAGCTGGTGTTCCTCGGCCATCATCTGATCGACCCAGATATGGGGATCGTCGGTGATCGTGGCGACGATGCGCTCGAGCAGTTCACCCTGGAAGCCCTTGGCCTCGAAGATCTTGCGGATCTCCGACTGTTCCAGGAATGGAACGGTATCGATGTGCCGGTACTCGCGTTCGCGTTCGCTCAGATACAGATCGCTTTCGGCGACGGTCGAGGTGTAGGCCACGGCGCCCATCGAGACGGACTCGGCGAAGGTAGCGGCCATGCCGGCGGCGAGGATGATGCGCGTGTCGCCGGAGGCGGCAGCCACGCCCAAGATGACCCCGAGCACATTCACCAGCCCGTCCTGGCCGCCGAGGATCACGTCGGATAGGGCGGAATGCCTGTGATGAGGATCGAGGCGGGTGTGATGCTCCAACTCGAGCCTACGGACGTGTTCGTGGGGATCTAGGGCAAGGCTCATCCGGTGGGTCGCTTGCCGCCTGCTGCGGGCAGCCCGGAAGGAGCGATCCCGGATTCAGCGCCCCGGCGCTTCGTTGCCGGGGCGCTGAAGGGTTCGGTCGCAGAGTTCACGGCGAGGCGGTGAGGTCGGGCAGGATAGTCACGTAGGCGGTCATGTTCCAGAGCAGCTCCGGGTAGGGCGGTTCGAGGCGGAGCACCGCCTTGTAGGTGATGTCGCCTTGCTTCGTTTCGCCGAAGCCACTGACCGAATCGACCGTGGCGGTGAGTTCCACGTCGGGCAGGGCATCCAGGGTGACCGTGGCCGTGTCGCCGACGCGCACATTGACGGCGTCGATCTCGCCCAGGTCGGTGGTTTCGACTCGCCAGTCTGAGAAGTCAGCGACCCAGGCGACGGGGATCCCGGGGGAGACGAATTCGCCTTCCCGCAAATCGATCGCGGTGACCACGCCGTCGAAGGGGGCTCGGAGCTCCGCCTGCGCCAAAGCCGTCTCCGCCGCTTTGAGCTGGGCATCAGCCTGAGCCAGCGTGGCCTGGGCAACCGCCAGCTGATCCGGGTCGACGCTATCGCGCACGTCGTTGTAGGCGCGCTCGCCTGCCTGGACCCGAGCCTGCGCCTCGGCCAATTCGGCGTCCAGGATGGCCTGGTCGATTTCCGAGGGTCGGCCGGTGTACCAGTTGAGCCGGCGACCCAAATCGTTGCGACGGTCCTGGGCCGCCACAAGCTCCTCTAAGACGGCGGCGCGGAGCGGATCATCGTTGTCCCGGTCAGAGACATTGGCATAGACGTTTTCCGCGCGCTCCAAGGCGTCCTCGGCCAGCAAGAATCTGGCCTCTGCCAGGCTGACCACATCCCGCCGGGCGCGATACCCTTCCTGCTGAACTCGCCAGCGGTACTCGGTATCCTTGAGCGCGTCGCGGGCGTTGGCTAGCTCGAGCATGGCGTTGGCAGTCGCCAGATCGGCATCGTCCATCAGGGTATTCAGCGCCTGACGGGCGGTGATCATCTGGAGCTGGGCCGAGGCAACGGCGGCGGTCAACTGGTCGGCGCTGCTCAGGCGCACCAACGGCTGACCCTCCTTTACCGTGTCACCCTCCGCCGCCAAGATCTCACTCACGGCGCCGCCAGTCTCCAAGCTCAGTTCGGCGCTGCGCACCGGAATCACCCGCCCATCGGCGACGACGGCATTGGAGGGTGGCAGGTCGGGCGACGGTGTGAGATCCGCGCCGGGGTCGGGCGCGGCGCCCTGCGCCGAGCACCCCATCAGGAGCAGGGCCAGGAGCAGCAACAGGGCAAAGGCAGTGAGCAACTTCTTGTTCATCAGCGTTCCTTTCGCGTCGGTCCACCTTGCGGGCGGAGTAGTCGCCGGCTCGCAGTCTGGCCTCACACTCGGTCGAGCAGACGGCGCAGGTTGGGAGCGAACTCCTCGAGCTCGGGCGGGATGGGTTTGTTGTTCACGATGGCGCTCCCCAGCGCTGACGCCTTCAGGTCCATGAGATCGCTGTCGAAGGCGGAGCGCACGGCGACATCGGATAGTATCTTACCATCGCGCAGGGTGATCACCCGCCGAGTCTCGCGAGCGACCTCGTGGTTGTGGGTGACGACGATCAGGGTGGTCCCCTGGGTCTGGTTGAGGTCGGCCATCAAGGCAAGGATCTCCTGGGTGTTCTTTGAGTCCAGGTTGCCGGTGGGCTCGTCGGCGAGCACGATCGCCGGCCGGTTCGCCAGTGCCCGGGCGAAGGCCACTCGCTGGCGTTCGCCGCCGGAGAGCTGGTTGGGCAAGAATCCCATACGCTTCTCGAGCCCAACCAGTTGCAGCAGTTCGGCGCTTCGCTGGCGTCGGGTACTCCGGTCCGGCTGGGATTCATGCATCGGGACCTCGACGTTCTCGACCGCCGTCAGCGTAGGGATCAAGTTGTGCGTCTGGAACACGAAGCCGACCGTCCGGCTGCGGAAGCGGTCCAGATCCTTGACCTCGCTCAGCAAGGCGCCGTTGATGAGCACTTCGCCGCTGGTCGGCCGGTCGAGGGCGCCCAGCATGTTGAGCAGCGTCGACTTGCCCGAGCCCGACGGGCCGACGATGGCGACAAACTCGCCCGCCTGGATGCACAGGTTGACCCCGTCCAAGGCGCGCACTTCGTTGCCGTTGCCGTACAGACGGGCCAGATTCCGGGTTTGGACCACGCAGGGGGTTTTGGGTTCGTTCATTCGTATCGCAAGGCCTCGATCGGTTGCAGGTTAGCGGCCCGCCAGGCCGGATACAGCCCGCCCAGCGCGCCGAGTGTCAGCGCCAGCAGGATGACACGCAGGAACAGGCCGCCAGAGTAGACGGGGGTCATGAATTCGCCCATCATGGGCGTGAGCGTGAACAGCCAGTTCAGGCCGACGCCGATGACAATGCCGATCACGGCGCTCAGGCCGCTGAGGGCCAAAGCTTCCACCAGCACCATCCACAGCACACCGCGCCGGCGCCAGCCAAGGGCGCGCAGCAGGCCGACCTCTTGGGTCCGTTCGAAGACGCTCATCAGCATGGCGTTCATCATCACGACACCGCCCACCACAACCGTCAGCAGGATCAGGGCGTTGATGACAGCGTCCATCGTGGCGAAGTCCTGCATGCGGTCGGTGAGCCCCGCCGCTTGGCTGACGATCACCTCGGGATAGGTCGACTCGAGCTCGCGGGCGATTGCATCGGCGCGTGCCGTATCGTGCAGACCGATGCCGAGCAGCGTCGACTCGTGCTTCCTCCCGAACAGCTCCTGAGCGTCGCGCAGGGACATGGCAGCGCCGGCGTCTTCGTAGGTGATGCCGTTCTCATAGATGCCGACGATGCGGTAGGTCCGGCTGGAAAGGTGAATAGTCTCGCCCACGCCCTTGTCAAGCGCATCGGCGATGCTGCGGCCGATCATGATCTCCTTGGGTCGTTCGATGGCGCGGCCCTGGCGGATGGCGTAGTGCTGGATGTACTCCTCGCGGGGGTCGACCCCCATCAGGAAGAGGAACTCCGTGCCTGGAGCTGTAGCGACGCCGAACAGAATGCGGGAGACAGCCCGGACCTCAGGATGCCGCCGCAATTGGTCGGCCAGGCGGTCGTCGATGGCCGAGACGGACATGTCGGACACATTCGCCTGCTCCGCCATCAAGTCGGCCTGGCCGGCAAGGGCCATGTCGGTGAAGGCGGCGGTGAAGCTCTCGGTGATCGCCAGCAGGGAGACGACGAAACCGACCCCGACGGCCAATCCGGTGGCGGTGACCAGCGTGCGGGTGGGCCGGCGCCAGAGGTTGCGCAGTGGTCCGCGGCCGAAGCGGCGCAGCAGGAAGGTGGCCAGCTTGCCAGGGGCGACCGCCGCGCCGCCTTCGGTGCGCATCGCCTCCACCGGCTCGAGGTGCGAGGCACGCCAGGCCGGGTAGATCCCTCCCATCCCTCCCAGCAGCAAGGCGATGATCAGCGCTTGGATGAAGATCTGCGGTTCGTAGACGCCTTGCAGCATGCTGGCGACACTGGGGGAGAGGCTGGCAAGCGAGGTCAGGCCAAGGCCGAGTGCCAGTCCGGCCAAGCCTCCGATCAGGGCGATGGCCAGGGATTCCCCGAGGATCAGGCGCATCACGCGGCCGCGGCGCCAGCCCAGGGCCCGCAAGACGCCTATCTCGCGCGTCCGCTCGAACACGCTCATCAGCGTGGTGTTCATCATGCCCAGCCCGCCAACGATCACGGCGAACATGCCCAGGAACCAGCCCATGGAGCGATACATGCCAAGCGCTTCAGTCTGGATCGTAGCATCGCCGGATCGGTTGGCCGAGAGATCGGGATAGGTGGTCTCGATCTCCGCCTTGATTTCATCGATGCGCCGGGCATCGCGCAGCTTGAGCGAGAAGTTGTTCACCCGGCCACGCCGATCGAAGATCCGCTGAGCATCCTCCAGGGCAATGACGGCGCCGCCGTCCTCCATGTTGACGCCGGTCTCATAGATGCCGACGACCCTGAAGGTGGAGTGGCTGAGCTTGAAGCTGTCACCGACCCGCTTGTTGAAGGCGGACGCCGTCAGGCGCCCGATCAGGATCTGACGCCGCCCGCTCAACCGCTGGCCATCCACCACCCGAAAGTGCTCGATCGGGAAGCCGCGGGGGTCCTCGCCGAACACGGTGAAGTACGGTGACTCCGGCATCTGCACGAGGCTCATGATGCTGCCAGAAACCGCCTCGACTCCTGCGATTGAGCGCAGGTCGTCGCCAACCTCCTCCTCCAGGATGCTGAGGAAGGAGATCATGGCATCCTTCTGGACTACGCTCAGATCGGCGTTCGAGCCCGACATCATGCGTTCGAAGCCGGTGGCGAAGCCGGCGCCAAACGCGCTCAGCGACACCACGGCGCCGACGCCGATGGCGATGCCCAGGATGGTCAGCAGCGTGCGGGTCTTGCGGCGCCAGAGATTCTTCCAGATCATGGCTGGGCTCCGCCATCCAGCGGCTGGGACAGACCGTGCAGCAGCGCGCCGGCTTCGCTGTCCAGGTCATCGATCAGCTCCGCACCGAGGCGGGCGACCACCTTCTGAGCAAACAGCTCCATCCAGAGGAACTGGCGTGCGATCGACACCCAGCTGGAGTTGTTGGTGACGGTGGCCGCCGCCGGCTCGCGGCTGCTGGCCACCAGCGCCTCCCGCCGCCCGGCGACAACCACCAGGGTGTGCGTCAGATCCTGGGCATCACTTTCGCGGGGTGGGTGGTGAACAGTCCGCACCCCATCGATCTCGCCCTGGCCGGTGAGCACCGCGCTGACCGAAAGCCCACGTTCGGCGGCAGCCGCGATCGACGCGTGGAGCGCCTCCAGGTCGGCATCGTTCACCAGGAGCAGAAGCTCGTCACAGGCATCGGTGATCATCTGCCCGGCGTAGCTCAGATAGGCAGGGCGGCCGGAAACCATCCACAGGCGATCCTCCACCGGCGCCTGGTACAAGGCCTCCATCGTTTGGCGCAGCTCCGCCACAAGCGACTGCTGTTCTTCCTCGTAGCGGTGCAGGAGCAAGGCGGGTGGGAGCGGGCGGTAAAGCGTCGTTCGTGCCTCCCTCGTCTTGAGCACCATGCCGCGCAACTCCAGGCGGCCGAGCGCCCCGTAGACCATCGAGCGCGGCACCCCGGCGCGTTTGCCGATCTGGTAGCCGCTCGCTGGGCTTTCCGCCAGAAGCGCGGTATACACCTTGGCTTCGTATTCGGTCAGGCCAAGCGCCGCCAACCCGCGTGTCATGCCGCCCTGCGGCGTGGTAGTCGTTCGTACCCGGAACACTATCGCACTCTAAGGCTTCCGCCCGGAGTTGTCAACGGACATTCTTCCCAACCGGCCCAATTCGCCTTCGCAGCCCCTTGCCGGTGAAGCTCCCTCCTTCCCGCAACTCAAAGCCAAGGGACCGTCTGGGGAAGCAGGCTTCCGATGGCAGTATTAGTCTAGCCTAAATATGAGCTGGATGCAACCTTCTTCGCCGCGTCTCATCTGGGATGGGCGGGAGGCGGCAGTATAATGCCGCCTTGTGCCTCAAGCTGAGCTGAGACTGACGCAGCAGGCCTGGCAGGTGATGCTCTCACAGGCGCAGGCCTGCCTGCCGGAGGAAGCGTGCGGCCTGCTCGGCGGGAAGGGAGCAGCGGCGTGGCGAGCCATTCCCATTGAGAACGTCGAGCACAGCCGGAGCCGGTATCGGATGGAGCCTCAAGGGCAGATCGAAGCCATGCTGCAGTTGGAGCGAACCGGGGAGGAGCTGGTGGGGATCTTCCATTCGCACCCCGCTGGCCCGACCGCGCTCTCCGACACCGATGTGCAAGAGGCTCGCTACCCTGAATGTGTCCACCTCGTGCTCAGCCTGGACGGGGGGGCCTGGGTGGGCCGAGCCTTTCGCATCGGTTCGGAGGGGGTCCAGCCGGTGTCGCTGGTGATCAGCGGGGCCACATCCGAATTGGGCTGACGGGGTTGTCAGTCCCAAGTTGACGAGGGCGTTCGTGACAGACTACACGTCGATCCTGCTGAGCGTCGTCTTGCTGCTGGCAGCCTATCTGCTGGGTGCGATCCCCGTCGGCCTGCTGATCGTTCGCTGGCGGACCGGGAAGGACCTGCGGGCGGAACACAGTGGCCGGACGGGGGGCACGAACGCCATGCGCGCCGCCGGCTGGGTTGCCGGGGTGATGACCGGCATCGGTGATCTCGCCAAGGGCGCCCTGGCTGTGCTGCTGGCGCGCGAACTGAGTGGCGGCAATGAATGGCTAGCTGCAGGCGCCGGCCTGATGGCGATCCTCGGGCACAACTACTCGGTATTCCTGATGGAGCGGGGGCAGGGCGCCCTGCGTTTTCGCGGCGGGGCCGGCGGCGCGCCGACCGTTGGGGCGACGATGGCGATCTGGCCGGTTGCCGGCCTGGCCGGGCTGGGCTTTGGCCTGGGGGTGCTGTTCAGCACGGGCTATGCCTTGCTGGGGACACTGGCCGCAGGGATGACAGCGGCCGTGATGCTCACCTGGCGGGCCGTGGCAGCGGGCGGGAGTTGGGCCGGTGCGTTCTACGGGATTGGAGCGCTGGTGCTGTTGGTGATCGCCCTGCTTCCCAACATCCGGCGCCTGCTGGCCGGTTCCGAACGGCCCATCAGCCTGCGCCGGCCGAAGACTCAACCCGGGGAGTAATCCCTCCACCGAGGCGCACACCGGGTGCGGTGTTGGCGCCACAGCCCCCACGTTGTTCAAGCCACCGGGTCCGCACTCCAGCCGGCGCCGATGCGTCTCGTCCAGGGGTGGGATGGGTGCGCTTCCACAGCTTTGTTGACCCGCAGTCTCATCCTTCAGCAAATCAGCGCCCAGCGCTGGAGCCCTGGCTCTGGGTCCATCCCCTTGGCTATCGCCTCCAGGCCGAAGCAGCCTCTCCCGACATGCCACGTATCGGAAGTCTCGAGCAAGACGCATCCCGCCGGGCGAGCCACCGACGCTCCGTCGGGTAACACCCTCCCTGCACTCGTCCGCCGCTTGACCTGCCGGATGAGCCGTTTCAGCGGGGTGGTCGAGTCGATGTGAATCCACAGCTCCTCCACTGCAATCGCGACAAGCGCACGGACGTCGTCCTCGGCTTGTGCCAGGAGCCCCGCCACCATCGGCCAACGAGGCTGCACACCTGCACCTGCCGCGGGTGCAAGTGTGCCCTGGGCCACCCGAATCTGGTTCCCGGGGTTCTGCCGCGCGGTCCCGGCCGTCTCGCCCTCCTGAAGGAAACCGGAACGGTGCGGTGGGCTGGAAGTTGCGGCCCGAACGGGGTATCGCGGACGAGATGACGCGTCGGCCCCCAGCCCGCATGAATTCACACCATACCCTGACCACTCGCCGGTGGGCTTGCCCCGGTGCGATCCTTGGTTGGCTTTCATCGGGTGGCGAGCAACCCTGCGGGGAGAGGGGCGTGGCGCTGGGCGTGCCTGCGGATCAGCGCGCAGGCGCTAGGTGAGCACGGTCAGCGCCCCGAGGCAGAAGGCGGCCAGCAGGCCAAACTCGAGCGCCCGCCGCTGGGTCATCTCGCCACGGCGCAGCAGCCGGGACATCCCTTCGCCCAGGTAGGCGACCAGAGCCAGGATCAACGACTCTCGCAGCGGGGCGATCGGCCAGTAGTGGAAGGCCCACGCCAGCTGCGCCACTACCGCCCCGACCAGCATGGCGTCGAGGCGGGGGCTGGCTGCGTCGGATTCCATGATCAGCAGGCGCCACACCATGGCGCTGCTGGCGGCGAACACGAAGGGGATAGCGAAGATCCCCCTCAAGTCCGTGGCCGTGATGGCAAACAGCACGCCGGTGAGCAGGAAGTACGCCAGCACTCGGATCAGCAGCGAGGCCCAATCGAAGCGCGGGTCATTCCGGTCGACCACAATGAATTCGGCTGCCAGCACCAGCGCCAGCAGCACATCGGTGAGCGGCAGGCCGAGCAGCAGCGGAACGCCGCTGGGGATGCGGGAGAGGATCACCCCCAGCCCCAGTGTCGCCAAGCCGGGAACTACCCAGTGTTCGACAGTGCGGGACTTTGCGCCGAGTTTGGGATGACCGGCGATCAGCCAGTCAGTCCCGGCGATCACCACCGCCGCGGTCAGGGTCAGGAACACCGCCGGCGTGTCCAGGTCGAGCTGCACCAGCAGGCCCAGCACATCCACTTGGATGCGCACGGTCGGCAGCGCGATCAGGCGCAGCAGCGAGAAGGCCAGCAGCACGATCGCTGCCAGCGTGCTCAGGCGGACGCGATTCAGGCTGGGTAGGCGCTCAGCCATGCCGGCATTCTAGCATCCATCCCCGTTGGACGGGCTGGGTATAATCCGCTCATGCCGCTTGTTGTTCTGCTCGCAGGCTGGGCCACCGGGATCGGCCTCAACCTGCTGGCGGACTCCCTGCCATTCCGGCGCCGGCCTGCAAGCGTGGATTGCCCGGGTTGCGGAGCGTCGCGCAGCTGGCTGGCCTACTCGGGAATCCTGGCCTCGCTCACCGATCGGGAGTCGTGTGCCTACTGTGGGCACGCCGCCGGCTGGCGGCCGGCGCTGGTCGAATGCGTCTGTCTCGTGGCCGCGGCCTGGCTGATGGTGCGCAATCCCCAGCCGTTGGCGCTGCTGCGCGATGGCCTGATCCTGGCCGTCTATCTGCTGATCGTGGTGATCGACATTGAACACCGTCTGATCCTGTTCGTCGTGTCGATCCCCGCAATCCTGGTTGTCGCCGTCCTGCAGTCATTGGACCCGCAACGCGGGCCGGCTAAGACCCTGCTCGGCGGCGTTGTCGGGTTGCTTCTCTTCTATCTGCTGTACCTGCTGGGCGGTTTGTTCGGCCGCGCCCTGGGGCGGGTGCGCCGGCAGCCGCTGGATGAGGTGGCCTTCGGCTTCGGCGACGTGATGCTGGCCGGGCTGATTGGCGTGACCGTCGGCTGGCCAGGCGTGGTCGTGGCGCTGTTCCTCGGCATTGTGGCGGCGGGCTTGTTCAGCCTGATCTTTGTGCTGGTGATGCTTGCCCGCCGGCGCTACACGGCGTTTCTGCCGATCCCGTATGGCCCCTTCCTGGTGTTGGGGGCACTGGCGGTGTACTTCGGCGGGCGGACGGCGTTCGAGCGCCTGCTCGGCTAGGCGCAGGGCGGCCAGCCACCTGGGCGCCGGGAGGCTTGCAGAACGCGTCGCGATCTTGTTATCGTCCCGCATCAGCCGGGCGACCATTGGCCGATGTGGCCCCGGGGTACTACCCCCGTGCGCTCCGACCTGCCTATAATGACATCAGGGAACGTGAGTCTGCGCGCTGCTGGCAGGCCGGTCCCCCGCATACCGAGGCTGGGATGAAACGAATCGCGACCACAGATGCACCGGTTCGAAAGCGGCGGCGAAGGGGCCAGAGCCTGGTCGAATTCACCATGCTGCTGCCGGTGCTGCTGATCATGCTCTCCGGCCTGATCGAGTTCGGCATCTTGCTCAACTACTACCTCGACCTGATCGACGCCGCGCGCAAGGCGGCGCGCTGGGCGGCCGACGCCGATCCGATCCGCCATCCGGTCACCGGCGCCTACCTGAATCCGAACACCAGTTCTATCAGGACACCCAGCAGTTGACGAAGGAATCCCTCCTGGCTTCCTCGGACAACCGAATCGATTGGCTGGACGACCCTGCCGATCCGATGGACAACGATGACGACGATTGCACGATCACGATCAACGGCGGCAACGACATCGTGATCTCGGCCTTCGGCGCCATGAACGGCACCGTCTCAGAGCGCTTCCCTGCCGGCAGCCCGAACGGCCTGAGCCTGTGCGGCCACCAGAATTCGAAGTTCACCAGCGCGCAGATCGCGGCGCTGCTGGACCCGCTGGCACCGACCACCGGCCTGGTGCTGGTCGAGGTCTTCTATGACTATCACATGGTGATGGCGCTGCCGTGGATCACGGCCTTCGTTCCCGATCCGATCACGCTGCACGCCTACAGCATCATGCCCAATGTGAATGTTGAACCCACGCCGACCCCGTGAGCGCGGGGTGATGGGGAGACCGATGGACGACCGACTGCAGCGTGGCCAAGCCCTGATCCTGATCGCCCTGGCATTTGTCGGCGTGGCCGCCTTCATCGGCCTGGCGGTGGATGCGGGGATCCTGTTCTCGGCCGTCGGCCACCTGCGCCGGTCGGTCGATGCCGCCTCGCTGGCCGCCGCCAACCAGTTCCGCGAGGGCCGGCCGGTGTCGGCGCTGGACCGCTCGGCGAACGAGTTCATCAACCTCAACAGCGTCAACCCGGCCACCGCCGACATCTTCATCTGTGACATCATCAATCCGACGCCCGACCCGGCCGTGCATGACGCAGCGCTGTGTCCCACCGGCACCGATCCGCATCGCAAGTTCGTGCGCGTCGAAGCGCAGATGCTGGTGCCCTTCGCCTTCCTCCCGATCATCGGCTGGGACTCGACCACGATCCGCGCCGAAGCCATCGCCGAGACGGCCTCGGTGGACCTGGTGCTGGCGGTCGACACCTCGGCCTCCATGGCCTTCGACTTGTGCACGGATGGCATCAACAACGACTCCGCCGATGACGGAACCACCGATGACTGCGTGGGCTTCCCGACGAGCAAGGTCGGCAACTGGTCGGAGTATGAGCCAGTCGGGAACGTGGGCGTGCTCGACGGCTGCAACGACGAGCATGACCGCGGCTTCAATTCGTCCTCACCGTTCTACGACCCCGGCAACTACATCCCGGCCAACGACTGTCACCCGTTCGAGGAAGTGCGCGCCGCGGCGCTGGCCATGATTGGCCGTATGTACTTCCCCTACGACCGGCTTTCCATCGTCACCTTTGCCTCGACCGGCAACACCGCGCTGGACCTGAATACCGGGACCTCGCTCTCTTCGGCCGTCAGCGCCCTCGCTTCGCTGCGTGTCTCGGCCGACCCGGCGTGCAGCTTCGCCTCCACGCTGGATCCGCGCGGCTGCACGAACACCAACACCCAGGAGGGCTTGCGTGCCGCCGGCAACCAGTTCGGCGCCTGGACCCGCGAGGAAGCGGTTTGGATCGTCATCCTGCTCTCCGACGGCGGCGCCAACGCCGCCCGGGATGGCGCCAGCCCGCCGAACTGGATCTGCCCGGGGTCGCCCAACAACCCGACCTGGATCAAGCCCTTCTGCCGCGATCCTGTGGCGGCCACCCGCCACATCTGGACCAACGCCAGCTACGATGCCGATGATGCCGCCCGCGACGCCGCCGACTGGGTCGGCTGCCCGGACTCGACCTCGCCGCAGCCGGCCGCCTGCGCCGGCGTGGCGCCCGGCGGGCAAGGGGCGGTGATCTTCACCATCGGCCTGGGCGACGCCATGATCAACAACACCTGTGATGCCAGCTACGGCACCTGCGACGCCGATCTGGGCGAAGAACTGATGCGTTACGTCGCCGCCGTGGGCGACGACAACAACCCGGCGACCGATCCGTGTGCCTCGGTCGCCTCGGGCACGACCCCCGGCTGTGGAAACTACTACTTCTCGCCGACCGGAGCCGGCTTGTTGAAGGTGTTCGAGGCGATCGCCTCGCGCATCTTCACCCGCATCACGCACTGAGTTCGGCCGGCGCCGAAGTCTGGCGCCGGGAACAACAATCTGAACGACGGGGACGTGGGATGGAACGGTTGCCAGCCAGCCATCCGGCGGCCTCAGTGGGCCGCCGTCGTTACCGCGGGCAGGGGCTCGTCGAGTTTGCCCTGATCCTGCCCGTGATGCTGCTGTTGCTGTTCGTGATCATCGAGCTGGCGCGTGTGCTGCACGCCTGGCTGGCGATCGAGAACGGCGCCCGATTCGGCGTACGCTACGCCGTCACCGGCGAATTCGACGACACCTACTGCAGCCGGATTCCCCGGCGGCGGTGTGCGACGACCGTCCCGAGGAAGATGCCGCCCGCATCCCGTCGATCAAGGATGCCGCGCGCGCCGGCGCGGTCGCCATTCTCCGCAACGAGACAGTGGCTTCCCGGCGTCCCCGGCTACTTCAACATTTCGGTGTGTTCCACCAAGGCCGGGGTGATCTACAGCCCGGCCGACAGCAACGCTCCCCTGCCTGCCAACTGGCCGGCAGATTGCGCCCCGAGCGAAGATCCCGGCGGCCCGGGCGACCGGGTGCTGGTCACCGTCGACTTCGAACACCCGCTGATCGTGCCCATCGTGAGCAGCTGGTGGCCGGAGATCCGTCTGACGGCGCATCGCGAAGCAATCGTCGAGCAGTTCCGCGTGGCGCGCGTCGTCGGCCTTCCGGCCACGGTGTCTGTGCCGACCTTCACGCCGACGATCACGCCGACCTTCACTGTGACGCTGACGCCCAGCATTACGCCGACGCCGACGGAGACTCCCACTCCGACGGTCACACCCACGATGACGGGCACGGCGACGACCACGGGAACGCCGACCATCACGCCCACGCCAGACTGCAGCGATATCGTTGCCAGCGGCGTCGGGCCATGGAGTTCGTTCGGCTACTACTACTATCGGTTCACGGTCAGCAATACCAACAGCGTTCCGATCTGGCTCACCGCATCTTCGATCACCTGGGATCCGGCGGGCCAGAACCCGGGGCAGCGACTTGCGGGGTTCTACATGAACGGCTGGTACTACGGGCCGGGGGAGAGTGATCCCCCGTCCTTCACATCGAAATCGCCCGCCACGCCCATCTTGTTGGCGGCGGGGACTTCCGCATACTGGTACGGCTACTTCACCGGGGTTGCGGCCGTTCCCGGGATGGTCGGGACGTATGAGGTCAACCTGGGCTTCAACAGCGGCCTGTGCAGCGTCACGGTCAACAGTGACGTGCCCACCCCTGTTCCCACCAACACGCCAACGATCACTCTCACGCCCACGATTACTCCCACCCCGACCATCACTGGGACGGCAACGCCGATCACCCCGACCAACACGTCGACCATCACACTGACGCCGTCGGACACGCCCACCCGCACCGACACCCCGACTGTCACGAAGACGCCGACGGTCACGCGCACCCCGACGGAGACCGACACGCCCACGCGCACGCTCACTCCGACGGCGACGGACACAGAGACGCCGACGCCCACCAGAACCCCGACGAGGACTCAGACGCTGACGCCGATCGCCACCGACACTTTGCCGCCGTCGCTGCACGCCGACGCCGTCGCGCACGCCGACGGAGGCCTGCTTCGACTGCTAGCGGCTGACCTCGAGAGTCAGCCGGAAGGGAGATCGCGTGGGGTTTGGGCGCCGCCCAAACCCCACGCTTTCGTATTCGCTCGGGTGGACTGGGAGCTTGCTGAAGAACGTACTCTCAACATGACCCCCTGACCCCCTCTCCGCGGACGGCACACGGGTACGCCATGGACCGTGGCCGAGAGGGGGAACAAGATCTGGGAGGTCACCCCCCCAGGATTTTCCACCCCTTCCCCTGCGGGACCACGTGCGAGTCGCGGATGTCGGCTCATGCAGGCGGAGGAGCCAGGGGAGAGGGCTGGACGATGACATGGCGTCTTTCGACAGCCTGCTCGGAGCCCAATGCCTCCCAGGTAGCACGGCGGGGGCCCAAGAAGCTCAGCCGCCGACGGCCCAGCGCAACCCCTTGGCATTGGAGGAGGCCCCGACAAATCTGCGGGCTGGCCGTTTGCCGCTGGCGTGTGCGCCCGCTACAATCGGCGCGCTGAGCTGGGCGATGGGCTCCAACGGCTTGGCGCAGGGAGCAGGTTGGATACAGAGCTGCGGTTGCTGATTGCCCTCGTCGCCGTGGCCGCCGCACGCGGCGCGGCGCTCTGGTCGGCGGTCGTGGCGCGTCGTCGACTTACCGGACGAGGGACGCGCCAGGCGCTAGGGTTCCTCGCCGCCGGTTGGGTCACGCTGCTGTTGGCGGACGGGTGGAAGCTTGTCGTCACCGCAGCCACTGGCGAGCCACCGCCGATCCCTTCAGTGTCCGACCTGCTCTCGCTGGCCGGGTACCTGGCGCTGGTCGCCTTTCTCGTCGTCTATCCTCCGCCGCACCTCGAGCGCTTCAGCCGGGCCAAGGCCCTGCTGGACGTGCTGATCATCAGCCTGTCGCTCTTCACGCTTGCCTGGGTGATCTTCGTCCAGCCGGTCAGCGCCGTCGGCATGGCGCCTGCGGCGCGGCTGGCCTGGCTGGCGTTGGCCCCGGTGTTCGACCTGATCCTGCTCGGATTGTCACTTCGCCAGTTGCTGCTGCATGCCGGATACCCGGACGGGCGGGCCTTCGTCGCCTTCGGCGCAGCCGCGACGCTGCTGGCGGCAGCTGACTTGCTCCAAGCGGCTTCGATCCTGCTGGGCGAAGGGGACTGGGCTCCGTTCGCCTGGGTGGTGACAATCGCCGCCAACCTGCTGGCTGCCTGGGGAGCCTTCAACCTGCGAGAGGCTGAGCCGCAGGCGAAGCCTCCTGCGTCTCCCGGTCCCCTTGCCTGGCGTCTGGAGGCACTCTTGCCGGTGGGGCTCACGTATGTCGTGGTCGGGTTCACGATCTTCAACTGGTGGGCGGTCGGACAGCTCGATTGGCTGGCCGTCGGCGCCTCCATAACGCTGGTGCTGCTGCTCGTGGCGCGCCAGGGCGTGATCGCTGGACAGCGGGAACTTCGGCAGCACGCTGCACTGGTTGATGCGGCCGCCGACATGGCGTTTGTGGCCGGGCTGGACGGCAGAGTCGTGCTGGCCAACCCGGCCCTGCGCAATGCCGTGGGGAGCGCCGAGGATGGGGGATCGCCCCCGCTCTCGGAGTTCCTGCTGACCGAGGAAGAGCAGAGCGCCTGGCTGCGTTCTGCCCACGCTTCCGGTTGGAGCGGGGAGGCGATTCTGCGGACGGCAAGCGGCCATCCGCTGCCGATCCTGCTCACCCTCAGCCCGGTGGCACTTGGGCAGCCATCTGCGCCGCTGCTGGCTGGGATTGCCCATGACTTGAGCGACATCAAGCAGCGCCAGCAGGAGCTGCAGTCGGCGCTGGCGGAGGTGGCTGCCGCCCGTCAGCAGCTTCAGCTGCTGAACGAAGGGCTCGAAGCGAAAGTGCTCTCCCGCACGCAACAGCTGGAACGGACGGTAGCTGACCTGGCGCGGCTGAACGAGGAGCTCAAGGCGCTGGATCAGCTGAAGACAGAGTTCGTCTCGCTCGTCTCGCATGAGCTGCGGGCGCCTCTGACGAATATCCGCACCGGCATCGAGCTGCTGCTGGGCGATGGGGCGCACTTGCCCCGCGGCGTGGAGGAGACGCTCTCGCTGGTGCAAGGCGAGGCGCAGCGGCTGACACGGTTCGTCGAATCGATCCTGGATGTCTCGGCCCTCGAAGCCGGCAAGTTCAGCCTTCGCCTCAAGCCGGTTGACCTGCACCTGATAGCCCGCACCACGGTCGCCGGATTCTCAGACCGGCACGCTCGAGAACGAATCCGGCTGGACTTTCCGGAAGCGATGAAAGACCTGCGCGCCGACGAGGCGGCCCTGCAGAGCGTTCTGTTCCACCTGCTGGAGAACGCCTTGAAGTACGCCCCCGACGGAGAGATCCAGGTCTCCGGGCAAGTCCGCGAGCAGAGAGGGGAGGTCCGGGTGCGCGACCATGGCCCCGGGATCCCGGACAGCGAAGACGAGCGGATCTTCGACATCTTCCATCGGCTGGACAGCCGCGACTCACGCGAGGTGTACGGACACGGCCTGGGCCTGCACCTGGTTCGCCGGCTGCTGGAGGCGATGGACGGCGGGATCCGGGCGGAACATCCGCCCGGCGGCGGCTTGTGCATGGTCTTCTGGCTGCCGCTAGCTGGCGACCCGGGCGAGGTGCGGCCGGGGACCTGACGGTCGGGAGCGCGGCCCGAGCGGAGGTCCGCCTGAAGGCGCGTCGCCTGGGCCCCTGCTTGCGCAGGGGCGACGACGGGCGCTTGGCATTCACGGCGCGACCCGTCGGTCCCCGCGCGAAGGTCGGAGACACCCGTCAACCCGTCATCCGGCGCGGAGGCGGGGATCCAGGGAGGATTCCCTTGCGGGCGGAGACTGCTTGCGGGGTTTGCCTCCGTGTCGGCGATGTTCCACCCGAGGCGACCATGCGCCTCAGGGTACGTCGCCTGGGCCCCTGCTTGCGCAGGGGCGACGGGGTGTGGGGCAAGCAGGGTGAACCTCGGTTTGGGGAGGACACTGTCCTTCAACCCGTCATCCCCGCGCAGGGCAGAGACTCCCGCAGCGCAGCGGAGGGGTGCGGGGATCCAGAGGAGGATTCCCTTGCGGGCGTGAGACTGCTTGCGCGGCGCATCTGACCGAGGGCGGGGCCTGCCTCCGCGTCGGCTGTGTTCCACCTGGTCGGACCATGCGCCTCAGGGTGCGTCGCCTGGGCCCCTGCTTGCGCAGGGGCGACAATCGAGGGCTCGATACTCCAGGGCGGGCTCCGCAGAGGCGGTGGGCGCTTGGGATCCCCAAAGCTGGGTCCATCGTCCGGCTCGCCTGGCGCCAGCGGCTGACATACAATCCCGGCATCGGTCGAGAAGGAACGCATGCCTGCCAAGATCCTGCTGATCGACGATGACACCACCTTGCTGCGCTTCGTCGGCGAGTACCTGGCCAAAGAGGGGTACCCGGTGGCGACAGCAGAGCGCGGTGAGAAGGGCCTGCGCCAGTTCTACGCCGAACGCCCGGACCTGGTATTGCTCGATGTGATGATGCCGGGAATGGATGGCTGGGAGGTCTGTGCCCGCCTGCGTGAATTGGCCGATACGCCGATCATCATGCTGACCGCCAAGACCGCCGAGTCCGAGAAGCTGCCGCGGCTTCCGGCTGGGTGTTGACGACTACATCACCAAGCCCTTCAGCCTGGCGGAGCTGACGGCGCGCATCCGGGCCGTGCTCTCGCGTGCGGCGCCTGGGCAGCCGGACGACGCCTCGATCTTTCGCGCCGGTCCGCTGACGATCGACCTGCGCAAGCGGCAGGCATTGCTCGATGGCCAGGTGCTCGACCTCACCCCAACCGAGTTCCGCCTGCTCGCCCTCCTGGGGCGGCAGGCCGGGCGGGCTGTGGCGCAAGAGGAGCTGCTGCGCGAAATGTGGGGCGAGTACCGCGAGCAAGGCGACAGCGCCCTGCGGCGCTACGTCTGGCTGCTGCGTCAGAAGATCGAGGTCGATCCCAACGCGCCGCAGCGACTGGTGACCGTGCGCGGCTACGGCTACCGTCTCGAATCCTGAAGCTGGACCCCGGCCTCTCGAGTAGGACCATGGTACCGCAGCCGGCCGCCGCCCCTGTGACAAAACTGTAAGCCCCCCGCCAACGCAGCCGCCGTAGACTAAGTCCGGATATTTAGGTCAATTCGCTGGGCGGAGTGTGGGCCATGGGACGAGGCAGGAATCGAGAACGCCGCAAGGGGCAGGGGCTGGTCGAGTTTGCTTTGACGCTGCCGCTGATCCTGCTGCTCATCTTCACCATCATCGAGCTGGCGCGCGTGCTGCATGCCTGGATGGCGATCGAGAACGGAGCGCGCTTCGGCGTGCGCTACGCCATCACCGGTGAGCTCAACCCGACCTACTGCGCTCCCTTCACCGGCGGGATCTGTGACATCCAGGCCGAGGAAGACGCCGCCCGCATCCCCTCGATCGAGGACGCCGCCATTGCCGGCGCTTCCGCCATCCTGCGCGATCCAACGGCCGCGGTCGGCCAGCCCGGCTACTTCAAGATCACCGTGTGTTCGAACAAGCCCGGTCTGATGTACTTCCCATCGAACACCAACACCAACACACCCGCCGATTGCACCCCGGTCGAGGATGCCGGGGGCCCGGGCGACCGAGTGATCGTGACGGTTGACTTCGAGCATCCGCTGATCTCACCGCTCATCAGCAGTTGGTGGCCCCACCTGCACCTGAGCGCCAAACGCGAGGGAATCGTCGAACAATTCCGCGTGGCACGCGTGGTTGGCCTGCCGGCGACGATCGCCGTGCCGACCTTCACCGCCACGGTCACGCCCACCTTCACCGTCACCCCGACTCCGACCGAGACGCCCACGGTCACGCTCACCCCGACGCCCGACTGCAGCTCCATCTCCGTCGATGATGTTGCCATCGTCGACAACATGGTGCGCCTGACCTTCACCAACGGCAACCCGGGCGCCATTCATCTCACCAACTCGAGCGATCTCCTGGGTGGATCCCGGCATGTATCCGGGACAGGCCCTGTACGGCATGTCGCTCGGCGGCTGGTATCGCTGGGGCCCAGACGACCCCGCCTCGCCGGCCAGTGACTCCCCCAGCCCGGCCATCAGCGTGCCTTCGTTCCAGACGGAGAGCTGGTACGGTTACTTCAACAACGTGCCGGCCAACCCCGGCCTGTATGGCGACTTCGACGTGGCGCTGACCTTCGACAACATGTGCGTCATCAGCGGGTCGGTCACCCGGCCGGTGCCGACGCCGACGATCACCGCCACGCCCACGAACACCGCTACAGCTACCCGGACGCCGACGGGCACCTCGACCGTGACCACCACGCCCACGGTGACCCCGACGCCATCTTGTGACAACCTCACGCTCATCAACACGTGGATCTCCGGCAACAATGTGTACATGCGGGTGCGCAACGACAACGTTGCCGCAGTGACATTGACCGGGTCGGGCTTCAATTGGACCGACGCCTATCATCCGGCACAGTACGTTGACTATCACCGCTGGAATGGGGTCGCCTACTACAACGGTAACGATCCCGATCCGTCCACGATCATCTCCACCAGCCAGGGCTTCCCGGCCGGGGCAACCTACGACTGGCGCACGCTGTTTGGCGGGATCCCGGGCGGGATGGGGCTCGATGGGACCTTCAGCGTCGGCCTGGTATTCAACGGTTCCTGCACGGTGAGCGGCAGCGTGTCGCGCACTGCACCCACGGCGACGATCACCCGGACGCCCACGGTCACGCAGACCCGGACCAGCACGCCCACGATCACGCGGACGCCGACGATCACCTTGACGCCGACCAACACCAGCACGCCGACGATCACGCCGACGCGCACGCTCACGCCGACCATCACGCGCACGCCGACGCGCACCAGTACGCCTACCATCACGCGGACGCCGACGCGCACGAACACGCCGACGGTCACGCGCACGCCGACCATCACGCTGACCCCGACGAAGACGGCAACACTGACCATCGTGCCCAGTGCGACGATCACCCGGACGGCGACGCTGGTTCCGACCAGCACGCGCACCGCAACGGCCACCGGCACCATCACGCGCACGCCGACCCCGGTTGCGACGAACACACTGCCGCCGACACGGACGCCAACGATCACGCTCACAGTGACGGAGGCCTGCTTCGACTGTTGACGACACGGCTACCCGTCGGGCACCGCGCGTGTTGCGCCGGGCGAAGGCGATCACCACCGAAAGGCAGCGAGGCGGGGCATAGCCCCGCCTCGCCTTTGGTACAGCCGGTGCCGTTCCCTGCATACCGCCTGTCTCCCCGGGCGACTCGAGCCGCCCTGTTGCTCGCAGATACGCTGCGGGATAGAATGAGCAAGGGGCTTGGGTTGCTGGTACTACGGGGTGAAGGGCCGGCTAGGGCGTGTAGGGGGACTGAAAGCCGGGCCAAGCGGAGCCTTGGGTATCATGGGAATGAGCCCCTGAGCGCAGTCCTGGGGGTGTGGGAAGGCGGCTTGCCGCCGATGGGGAAGATGGAACACGCCGAGCACGAATCGCCTCCACCAGTACGAGAAGAGGTCGCCGCCAAGGTCGGCCGGGTGCTGATCGCCGATGACGACGACGACTTCCGCGCGCTGCTGGCGCGCCGAAGCGAGCGCATGGGGCTGGAGGTGCAGCAGGTCAACGACGGCCCGCTGGCAATCGATGCCCTGCGGGCGTCCCCGTTTGACGTGCTGGTCGTCGACTTGTACATGCCGGGCTCGACCGGGCTGGAGGTCGTGCAGGAGGGCCGGCGCATCGACCCCGATCTGCAGTCGATCATGCTGACAGCAAGCGCAACGCTGGAGACGGCATTGGAGGCGCTGCGAGCCGGCGTGTACGACTACCTGCTCAAGCCGCTCGAGTTTGTCGCCGCCTTTGAGCTCTCCCTGACGCGCGCCCTGGAGCATCGTCTGCTCATCCGCGAGAACCAGCGCCTGTTTGCCGAGGTGCAGCGCCTGGCGGTGACCGATCCCGTGACCGGCCTGTACAACCGGCACAAGCTCAACGAGACCTTGGACCTGGAGATCGAGCGCGCCCACCGCTATCGTCGCCCGCTGTCCCTGATTATGATCGACATGGACCGGCTGAAGGACATCAACGACACCTACGGGCATCCGGCGGGGGACGAGGCCTTGCGCACGGTGGCGGCGGCGATCCGCTCCCAGGTGCGCCGCGTCGATCTGGCAACGCGCTTCGGTGGGGATGAGTTCGCCATCGTTCTGCCAGAGGCCTCGCAGGCCGATGCCCAGGCGATCGCCCAGCGGATCTCCTCCGAAATCGGCGCCCGCAACCCGGGCCCGTGGCGGGTCTCCGCCTCGTTCGGGGTGGCGCCTTGGGAAGAGGGTATTGCCAACGGGGAAGAGCTGATCAGCCGCGCCGATCGTGCACTGTACGCCAGCAAGCGGGCGCGAGCGGCGGCAGGCGAATTCCGCTGAGCCTGCGCCCCCGCAGGGGCCGGGCAAAGCGACTGTGGGAGGAAGGCGAGGTCGGATCGCGGCCATGACCGATCGCCAGCAGGGTGGACCCTCAAGTCCACCGACCAGCGCCTCAGACGCCGGACGCAGTGCCTCGCAAGCGTCAGGGCCGGGATGGTTCTCCCGGCTGGTCGCACGCGCCTACACGCTGCGCGGCGAGCTGATCATTCCCTATGCCCTGCTCACGCTGGCGACTGCCATGCTGGGCACCTACGTCGTCACGCGGCTGGTGACGTCCTCGGTGCGCGAGCGGTTTGTCAATCAGCTGTCCGAGGCCTCGCGCGTCGCCGCCGACGGGGTGGTGCGCCGCGAGCGCTCCCACCTGCGCACCCTGCGCCTGATGACCTTCACCGCCGGCGTCTCCGAGGCATTGCGCGCGGGAAACACTCAGGATCTGGAAGCCCTGCTCCTGCCCATCGCGCTGAACGAGCAAGTCGAATCCGTGGTGGCGATCGATCTGCAGGGCAGGGAGGTGCTTGGCCTGACGCTGGACCCCTCCACCGGAACCTATTCCATCACGCGTGCATCGGACTTCTCCGGGCAGCCAATCGTCCAGGACGTCCTGGCCGGCCGCCAGGATGCCTCGGGAGACAAGTTCGTCGGCCTGATCGAAACCTCGTACGGCCCGCACCTGTACACCAGTGCCCCGGTGCGGGGCGATGGGGATCGACTGGTCGGTGCGATGCTGCTTGGAACCCGGCTGGATTCGCTGGTAGCCGATCTGAAGAGCCAGGCCCTGGCCGACATCGTGCTGCAGCGTCCAGACGGCGAGCTGCTGTCGAGCAGCTTCGACGAGACTGAAGGCGCGAGCGGTGAGGTCATGCTTCCGCCGCAGGAGATCCCCGCACTCAGCGGGCTGAAGCTGCGCGAGTTCGAAGCGTACGACCGGGAGTTCCAGGCGGGCTACACCCCGTGGACAGCGCGCAATCAGGTGTTGGGTGTGATGGGGGTGGCGCTGCCCTCGAACTTCCTCGTCGCCGCCGAATCGACCAGCCGCAACACCTTCAGCCTGCTGTTCTCCATCAGCACCATCTCGATCATCGTCGTGGGCTACCTGCTCGCCTCCAGTATCTCGCGTCCGATCCTGCGCCTGCGGCGTATGGCTCAGGCGGTGGCCTCCGGCGATCTGGAGCAGGAGAGCGGAATCCGTCGGCTCGACGAGATCGGAGACCTGGCCGCTGCCTTCGATACCATGGCCGACGATCTGCAGGCGCGCACCGCCGAGGCCGAGCAGTTGTACGCCGAAGCGATCGATCGCAACCAGCAGCTGGAGGAAATGTATCAGCGACTGCAGTCCGCCCAGCAGCAGCTGGTGCAGTCGGAGAAGCTGGCCTCGGTCGGCCAGCTCTCGGCCGGCATCGTGCACGATGTCAAGAACCCGCTGGGCGTGATCAAGGGCGTGGCCGAGGAGCTGCTGGAAGACAGGGTGCCCGGTTCCCCGGAGCACGAGAGCCTGCAGGTGATCCGGGACAACGCCTCCCGAGCGAATGCCATCGTCACCGATATGCTGACCTTCGCCCGGCAGACGCCGCCGGCGATGATCCGTCGCGATCTGCGCGAGACGGTCGAGGGCTCGCTGCGCCTGACCAACTACATGCTGCGCAAGGGCAAGGTCGAGCTCGACCTGCAGCTCCCGCCGGATCCGGTGACCCTGACCTTCGACTCGCAGCAGCTCCAGCAGGTGATCATCAACCTGGTGCAGAACGCTGTGCAGGCCATGCCGGATGGCGGACGACTTCGCGTGCACCTGCAGCGCGACGACGGCGTTGCGGTGATCGAAATTGAGGACACCGGCAGCGGGATTTCCCCCGAGCATCTGGCGCGCGTCTTTGATCCGTTCTTCACCACCAAGCCGGAGGGTCAGGGAACCGGGATGGGTCTCTCGGTGTCCTACGGCATCATCAGCCGCCACCATGGAACGATCCACGTGAGCAGCAAACCCGGAGAGGGCGCCTTGTTCACGATCCGTCTGCCCATGCAGGCGGCGCCCGATGAGGCGAGCCAGGAGAGCGAAGGGTGACCGGCGTACGAGTGTTGGTGGCCGACGACGATCCGGACTACCTGCGGCTGATGTCGGGCCATCTGCGCAAGCGCGGCTACCAGGTCGAGGCCGTCGATGGCGGCCGGGCGGCGCTCGAGGCGCTCCAACACGCCGAGGCCTTTGCGGTCCTGGTCACCGACCTGATGATGCCCGGCATGGATGGCTACGAACTGCTGCGCCGGGCGCGCACGCAGGATGCCTTCATCGAGGTGATCGTGATCAGCGGCGTCGGGAGCCTGGAGTCCGCCATCTCCTCGATGCGCGAGAACGGGGCCTACGACTATCTCACCAAGCCGCTGGAGAAGGTGACCGACCTCAGCCTGGCCGTAGAGCGAGCGGTCGCCCATCGCCAGCTGCGCCTGGAGCGCGCCCAGCTGCAAGCGCAGATCCAGGCGGAGCGCGAGCGCCTGACCAGCCTGTTGACGAACACCAGCGACGCCATCCTCTCGGCGGATTCGAGCGGCGTGGTCGCCGTCGCTAACCCTCAGGCCTCGCGCCTGCTCAAGATCGAGCATCTGGTCGGCCAGCGTGCCTCGGTCGTGCTGCCGGCGCCGCTGCTGATCCTGCTGGAACACTGGAAGGGCGCCTCCCCGGACCGCGCCATGGTCAGTGAAGTGCCCTGGCCGGCGGAGCAGGTGCACCTGATCAGCCTGACGCCGCTAAACGGAGGCGTTCGCGAGGACGGGGTGGGGTGGGTCATGGTGCTCCAAGATATCACCCACCTCAAGCAGATCGATGCGTTGAAGATGCGTCTGCTGACCGAAACGGCTGAGAACATCCGAGGTCCGTTGGCGGCGGCATTCGCCTCGCTGATGGCCCTGAATGATCTTCCGGAGGCTCGCACCGAGGGCTTCACGGCCAGGATGGACAACCTGGTAGCGCAGCTCAGCGCCATTCGCAAGTGGGCCGATGACCTGCTGGAGATCTTCACCATTGAGGGCGGAGCAAGCCTGCAGCCGGAGCCGGTCTGCCTGGGCGAGCTGGCGCGCAGCTGGGACAGTTCGCAGGCGGGCCACGACCTGCGCCAGCGCGGGCTGAGCCTGCATCTGCGGGTCGAGAGCGAGCTTCCACTGGTGCTGGCGGATCGCCGTCTGGCGCAGGCGCTGATGGACAATCTGATCGCTCAGGCCGTCTGGCGCTCACCGGAGGGAGGCGCCATCGGGCTCGATCTGCGCTACGCTCAAGGCCAGGTCTGGATCGACGTGCGCGACCAGGGTTCGCCGATCGATGCCGCCGACGCGGTCCACCTTTTCGAGCGCGCCTACTCGGACCCAGCTTCCTCCCGGGCAACCTCCGGCCTGGAGCTGGCCATGGTCAAGACCATGGTCGACCGGATCGGCGGCCAGGTGTGGTTCAGCGGGCAGAACGTGGGCGGCAATGTGCTCTCGATCTCTTTTCCTCCGCTGGACGCCTAAGAGCTTGCTGAAACACGTGCTCTCGACCTCGCCCCCTGACTCCCTCCCCGCGGACGGCACACGGGTACGCCACAAGCCGTGGCGTAGAGGGGGAACAAGATCTGGGGGGCCACTCCCCCAGGAATTCCCACCCCTTCCGCTGCGGGACTCGTGTGAGTCGCGGATGTCGGCTCCTGCAGGGGGAGGGGCTCGGGGAGAGGGTTGGACGATGACACGGCGTTTTCTTGCAGCCTGCTAACAAGACTGCCGCGCCGCGGCAGCAGGAGGCGGCCCCATCGGCGCACCTGCCGGGGACACGCAAGCTGATGGGCGTCGGATGCGGCGCGGCTGTTGGGCGGCAATCGCCTGGCTGGTGCTGTGCCTTTCCATCGTGTGTGTCATCTACGGATGCGCCGCACTGAGTGGGCTGCTGACCGCCGTCTCCCCGCAGGCTTCGGTCACACCTCGACTGCAGGCCGACTACTCGCCCTGGCTTCCGACCACCTTCGGCCCGGTGCTGGACACGCTGCTGCTCGAGGCGGCCAGGGACCTGAATCTCGCTGGCTCTGAAGCAGGCGTGCCCGCCGAGATCTGCTTGCTGCCCGAGGGACGCTGCACACCCGAGCCGCCTTCGCCGGCTGAGGCTGCGCAGGATGGCCTGGGCGCTGCGCCGGGAGCCGGCCGGGGCTGCCCAGCCTCCGGTGCCACCAAGTGCAAGCCTTCCGCCGCGGCTGCCCACCCCTGACTCCTGGAGCCGGCACCCCTGTGGAGTCGATCCTGAAAGGGAACTGCAATGCGCGCCCAGGCAAGCGTGGGGCGCCACATCCCGGCCCTGTGGCGTGTTCCGCCGGAGCCTGGCCAGATCTGGCGCCCATGACGCTGTTCCTACACCCTCAGTAGGATAGCCTCCACCGAGAGCGTATGCCAAGATGAGAGCGTGCCGGACCAGGCAACCCTTCACGGGGTGGGCTTGGCCATGCGGAGCCTGCTCGCACGGGCTCGGGGAGTTCTGGTAGGATGCGTCCATGGCCACTCAGGTGATTGCCGGGCCTCTACCCGTCGAGCGTGATTCGGAACAGGCCCGCAAGCGACGGCGGGCGTGGATCGCCTGGCTGGCGGTGATCCTGGCTATCTTCCTGTGTCTCTTTACCTGCGGCCAGCTTTCGCTGCTGGGCGCCGCGCCCGACACGAGTGGCATGGCTTCCGGCTCTGCCATGAATGCCGACTACGCTGCCTGGCAGGGCTGGTCCTTCGGTCCGCTGCTGCCGCAGATCGCGCTCGAGGCCATCCGCGACCTGGGGATGGGCGACCCCTTCGCGGTGGCCACCAGCACCACCTGCCTGCTGGGGAACACCTGTCCCACCGCCACCGCCGTGTCGCCGAGCAGCACACCGCTTGGCGGCCCTTCTGCCACGCCGACGGGCGGCGCCTCGCCCACGCCGGTCGCACCCACCCGCACCAACACGCCCGTGACGACCGCCACCAACCAGCCGGCGACGAGCACCCCGACGATTACGCCCACCCCGACACCGCTCGTCTACCCGGTCAAGCTGGCCAACCCGGTCAACATCCCGCCGGGATCGACCACGGTGCAATTCACCATCATGGTCATCAACTACGGCAACCCGACGGGCGCCGAGCTGACCGAGGTGATCGACCGGCTGCCAGCCGGAGATGTCGTTCGGCGGTGGGTGCAGCCCGGCTGGTTGCACCGCCAGCGGGAACGAAGTCCGCTGGTCCGGCAGCTGGATGATCGGACAGGGGAGCTTCCGCACCTTCCGCTTCACGGCCAATGTGGCCGGGACCTTGGCCGGCGACGTGCTGACCAATGAGGTGGAGACACAGGGCGGCAACTTCCAGACGGCGGTGAACGTGCGCCGGGTGTACGTCTACACGCCCACGCCGACCGCCACCCCGACCGAGATCCCGATCGCCAATCGACGATTCGGCCGTCACCAACGAGGACACGCCCGTCACGATCGACGTCCTGGCCAATGACATCAACCTGCGTGACGTGCCGTTGACCGTCAGTGTTCCGCCGCCGGCGAATGGCACGGTGGTTGTGCTGAACAGCCCTGGCACGCCCGCCACGCTGCGCATTCGCTACACGCCGAACGCCGATTGGTACGGCACCGAGGTCTTCACCTACCGCGTGACCGATCTCGACGGCCAGTTCGACACCGCCACCGTAACGGTGGTCGTGGCGCCGGTGAACGATGTTCCCGTCGCCAATGACGACGCGTTCAACGTCAGTGAGGATGTGTTGACGCTGCTCGACGTTGTGCTCAACGATTGGGGCTTAGGGGACACACCGCTCTCGCTTCAGATTCTGTCCGGCCCCAGCAACGGCACGGCGGTGGTGATCGGCAGCCCGGGCACGCCGGCCACGCTGCGTATCCGGTACCTATCGGACTTGCGAACTACAACGGGCCGGACAAGGCCTGACGTATCGCATCTGCGACCCGGGCGACCAGGTCACAGGCGACGGCGCTGCTCGGAACGCCGGATGACGAATGCGCCACGGCGACGGTGAGCCTCCAGGTGATCCCGGTCAACGACCGACCTGTTGCCGTGGCAGACAACGGGTACGAGGTGACCGAGGACCAGGTACTCGACACTGCGCTTCTGATTGGCGCACCTCCGCCCAATCCTTCCGTCCTCACCAACGACTTGGATGTCGACTGCGTCTTCCCGGCCACGGACTGCAATCCGACGCTGGCTGGAATCAACCCGATCGTCCCTTGGCCGGTGGGCAGCTTCGGAGTCGGCGCCTGGGCGGCCAATGGGAGCTTGGAGATCCGGGCGAATGGCACCTTCGTCTACACGCCGCGGGCGAACTTCTTCGGAACGGACACCTTCCAATACTGGGTCTATGACGGATCGCTGTACTCCCTGGCGCCCGCTGCCGTCCGCATCACGGTGCTCAACAACCCGAACGACTTCCCGAACGCCAATGACGATGTCTTCACCACGAGCGAGGATGTCCCGATTCTGATGGCCGTGTCCTGGACAACGGATTTGGACCGGAGGGTGGTCGACATCCCGGTCGCCGTGACGGTCACCGACCCGCCGGATCATGGCGTCGGCAGCCGTCCAGGTGATCAACGGTGCGTCCATCCCGCCGGACATCCGGATCATGTACACGCCCGCGCTCGAACGGGAACAACGTCCTCTGGGGCGGGCCTGACACGCTGGACTACCAGGTGTGTGACGCCGATCTGGAGTGCGACACGGCGACCGTGACAGTCAATGTCGGGGCGGTCCAAGATCCGCCCTTAGCCAACAACGACGGTCCATACCCCATGTGGGAAGACCAGGTGGCGCCGGTGGTCATGGGTGTTCTCGGCAACGATCTGCCCGGCGACGACCCGATCGACCCCCAACTCGGTCTGTATTGTCGGGCGCTCATGCCCAGCGACTGGACTGCCCTACAACATCGCCGGCGGCAGGATCACGGATATCGACTCCGTCACGGGGGCGATCACCTACGAACTCACGGTGCCCAACTTCTTTGGGCCGGTGACCTTCCAGTACACCGTCGCCGACACAACGGGGGCGCGATCGAGTGCTGCGACGGTGAGCATCCAAGTTGGGGCGGTGAACGACACCCCGAACGCCGTGCCGGACAATGCCTTCACCACTTCCGGCAATCGAGTCTTCGTCCCTGTGCTGCTGGACAACGGCTGGGGCCCTGACACTGGCATTGGCGATGTGCCATTGAGGATCACGATTGAGATTGATGTCTCCGATCCGGCTGAGGGTACATGCGAGGTAGTCCCCATCACCTCCACTTCCGTTCGCTTCACGCCGGGCCCGGGATTCGCAGGCTCGACCACGTGCAGCTACCGAGTAACGGACTCGGACCTCCCAGTTGGCGAGTGGTCGGTGGCTGTGATCACCATCTACGTCAACGATCCGCCTGTCGCTGAAGACGACACAGCGGTGACCGACGAAAACACCGATGTCGTCATCGACGTCCTCAAGCTGAGCCTGCCCGGCGAACCACAGCAAGGATTCGGACTCCGACCAGGGGCTTGACCCAGCAACCGTCACCATCACGGATCCGCCGGATCACGGCAGCATCGTGCTACCGATCAACCCCATCACCGGAGAGATCACGTATCGTCCAAGTGCCGGGTACCACGGTCCCGACAGCTTCCACTACACGGTCGATGACCTGTTCTTGCCGCCGGCGACCTCCAACGCGGCGACGGTGGACATAACGGTCAATTCGATCAACATGGCCCCAGTCGCCCTCGACGATACGCTCTTCGCCCAGCAGGACACGCCCGAGACGATCGATGTCCTGGCAAACGATAGCGATCCCGACACGCCTCCTGATCCGCTGACGATCACGGGTTGGGTCGATCCTCAGGGCCTCCGCTAGGGGTGGGCATCGATTCATCGATTGATCTCGACCTGGGCGCTGACCCCTTCGACCCGGCGGACGACACCCTGCTCTACACACCTGGCGGGTGGAGTGTGGGGACAGGAAACTGTCTCCTACACGATCTGTGATCCGGGCGTGGATGGGCTACCGGGAACCGGGGACGAACTGTGCGATAGCGCCGATGTGGGTATTACAGTCAACGGTTGGCCGGATGCGGTCGATGACAACGAAATGACAGATGAGGACGTGACCAAGTGAGGTCTTCCCGCTGTTGAATGACAGCGATCCTGAAGCCCTCCCAGCGAACTGGCGGGTGACGTCGGTCACGCCGCCGAGCCACGGCACGGCCAGTATCAACACACCCGGGAATGTGTCCGTCTTCTACAACCCTGCGGCGAACTATGTCGGCCTCGATTCGTTCGCCTACACCATGAGCGATGGCGACGGCGGATCGGCCACCGCCACGGTCAATGTGACGGTCAACGAAGCCGACGACACGCCGATCGCGACCGACGACCCCAATTCGGGATTCCTGTTGGTCGGCGAAGGGCAGACCCTCGTCATCAACGTGCTGGCCAATGACATGGGGCTGGGGGATGAACCGCTCACCGTCGCCGTTACAGCCGGGCCAACCTTCCCTGGCTGTGCGGCAAGTGGCGCGGCGGTCGTGACCGGCAGCCCCGGGCCGGCAAGCGGAATCCGGATCGAATACACCGCGCCGACAGATGAGTGCACAGGCGCCGTCACGTTCGACGTACACCGTCACCGATGGAGACATCCTCACTCTACCCGATTCCGACAGCGCCACGGTGTTTCTGCTTGTCACCCGGTCAACGATCCGCCGGTCGCGGTCGATGATGACGGTGGGTCGACCGACGAGGATACAAGCACGGTCATCGACGTTGCCGCCAATGACTTCGATGTTGAGACCACGGTGGTTCCCGCGTCGGTGGCGATCGTCTCTTGCCCGGGAGGCGCGTCGTGCGCCGCCAACGGCGATGGGACAGTAACCTTCACGCCCGGCGCCAACTTCTACGGCGTTGCCAGCTTGACCTACACCATCGATGACGACCAGGGCGCCACCTCCAACCCGGGCACGGCGACGGTGGTCGTCAACAGCGTCAACGACCCGCCGACGGCTGTCGACGACAGCCGATCCACCAATCAGGGCGTGCCGGTCACGATCAACGCCGTCGGGAATGACTACGATATCGATGGATCCGTCGTAGCCTCCACGGCGACCGTGGTTGGCGGCCCGGCCAATGGGACGGTCATCAACAACGGCGATGGGACCTTCACCTACACGCCCAATGTGGCCCCCTTCGCGTCGGACAGCTTCACCTACCAGGTCTGGGACAACGATGGCGCCCCGTCGAACGTGGCCACCGTCACCATCGGGATCAACCAGCCGGATCTGACCGTCAACAAGGATGCCATCCCCGACTCGGCCGCGCCGGGCGAAGAGGTGCAGTTCTTCATCTCGATCATCAACAACGGCCCCGGCACGGCCTTCTCGGTGTCGGTCTCTGACGATCTGGGCAGACTGCTTCCACTGGGTCGGGTCGCCCAGCTTTGGCTCCCTCGGGGACTTGGACCAGGGAGAGGCGCGGGTGCTCGCGCCGAGGGCTCGGGTCGATGCCGCGCCCTCCCCGAGCTGCGACAACACCAACCGGGCGGAAGTCACGGCGGCCAACGCTTCCAGCTCCGACGACACCGTTACCGTGAGCATCCTGACGCCGCCGACGATGCTCTTCTCCATGATGATGCCCGTGGAATTGACACCGCTCGGCTCGCCGACGCCGACCGAGACCGTGGAGCCGACCATCACTGCGGAGGCCAGCGGCACACCGACAACGGATCCCGCCGATCCGACCTTGACCGTGAGCCCGGAGGTCAGCGAGACCTCCACGGCTGTCGCGCCCGAAGAGACACCTTCGGCCTCGGTGGCGCCGCCCACAGCCGAAGGCACGGCCACCGCCGAGGAGACGCCGGTCGAGACCAGCGCACCGACCGATCCGCCGACAGAAGCTGCCGCCGACGCCTGAGCCGGTTGTCGTGCCGACGGAGGAGGCCACGCCTGCACCCGAGCCCAGCGAGCCGCCGGCGCCTGCCACAGAGCCGCCAGGGCCCGTTCCAGAGCCTCCAACGGAGCCACCTGCCGGCGAAGAACCACCTGTCGTTCCGCCTGGCGGAGGGGGAGAGCCCCCGGCCGAACCACTCGGCGGCGAGGAGGCACCTGCCGTGCCCCCAGGCGGGGGGGAAGAGCCCCCGTCCGAATCCATGGCGGCGGTCCTGACCAACGTCCGCTGGGACCGGCTCTCCCGCAGGCCGCTCTGGGGCCGTGCAGACGGCGTGTACGCCGCTTCTGACAGCGGCTGGCTGCTCCGCTACCTGTTTGGCCTGTTTGCCCCTCCGGGGGCGCTGACGGTGTCCCCAACCCCCATGCCCGGGCCGTAGGCGCCAGGGGAGACGGAACGGCCCAGGCCCCCCCGAGAGTGGAACGGGGGCCTTGGGGGAGGGAGCTGCAAGGCGTGCTCGCGCACGGGGAGATCGGACGATGGAACCGGCCACGGTCCTGATCGCCGACGATGATGATGCGCTGCTGGGTTTGATGCTGCGCCGCATCCAGCGCATGAACCTGCGCGCCGACTCGGCACAGGATGGAAGCCGGGCTGCGGCGATGCTCGAGCAGGGGGAGTATCACCTGCTGATCACCGACATCAACATGCCCGGCCGGAGCGGCCTCGAGCTGCTCGAGCAGGCCAAGTCGCGTGACCCGAATCTGCAGGTCGTGATCGTCACCGGCGGCGCCACGCTGGAGACCGCCATCCAGGCCGTGAACAACGGCGCCTTCGCCTATCTGACCAAGCCGTTCGACCACATCAGTGTGCTCGAGAACACGGCCTTTCGCGCGCTGGAGTACCGCCGTCTGCGGATCGAGAACCAGCGCATGGCCGAGATCCAGCGCCGACGCGGCGATATGCTGGAGCAGGAGGTTGCCGACCGCCTGCTGCAGGTCAGCCGGCAGGATCGCGAGATGCGCGAGATCATGGCTCAGCTCCCCGAAGGCATCCTGATCCTGGGCGGCAATCGCGGGCTGGTGCCAGGCAACGACTTCGGCAAACGCTGGCTGGAGCTTGATCTCGCCTC
Source organism: uncultured Chloroflexia bacterium (assembly GCA_963789825.1). Classification (GTDB taxonomy): domain Bacteria; phylum Chloroflexota; class Anaerolineae; order Anaerolineales; family E44-bin32; genus PFL42. Next base: position 21,297 of record CAWBME010000007.1, on the reverse strand, counting down.
GGCGGAGGGCCCGATCACGGCCTACCTCGAACTCGGTGCGCGGGCGGGAGGCGTTCGAGCCCAGCCTGGTGTACCTCGACGGCCGGACCTTGCAGTTGACGACCATTCGGTTGTCCAGTCGCCCTGGGGCGGCGGGAAGCCGCGTGGTGGTGATCCGCGATCTGACCGAGGAAGGCAGGGAGATCACCTCCGAGATGGTGACGCCACTGGCCGGCATGGCGCAGGGCCTGGCCCGCCTGCTGGGCATGGCGCGCAGCGCGGAGGAACGTGAGGTGATCCTGCAATTGGTGAGGAATCTCAAGGCGCTGGAAGCGCTGCGCCAGACCTACGCCGGCAGTGCCGCTGAGGCGGGCGCCGAGCCGCCCATTCCTGTCAACACGCGACCTGCTTGGCAGTGACTCACGGAGGCCGCTCCTCGCCACCACCGCTAGGGGATTGAGAGTCTGGCGCTCTGACGGGCAGGGTCAAGCACGTGCCCTCGAACCGGGTAGGGAGTGTGAGCCGTTGAATGCCATCCGAGTCTCGACGCTCGCTGGCTGGCTGCTGCTGACGGCAGCTTGCTCTCCTCCACTACCGCCATCCCCAACCGCTGCCGCGCCCCCTTCGCCCATCCCGCCAACTGCTGCGCCGACCGCTCCGCCCGCGACTGCAGAAGCTGCAACCGCGCCGCCCCTGACCCATTCGGTGACGAGCAGCACGGGCGCCACGCTCGAACTGCCGCGAGTGACTCACGCAGCACGCTGTCTCCGACTGAATGTCGCCCTACACGGAATCCGTCTCCCAAGCGGCACGCCTCCCGACTACACGCCTCCCATGCCCATCGTGGACGCCGCCATCTTCTACGGCGGTTCGGAGCTGGAGCTCGAGCCGCGGGCGGGCGGTGGTGGGGGCGGCGGAGAGGATAGCTCCTTCAACATCGGCCAGGAGACCGATCTACGAACTCGGCGCGCCCATTCCTGCTGACGCTCCACTCCCTATGGTCGTGGAGTTGACCTTGGACGAAATGCTGGGGTTTGGGTCGCCGCTGCGATTCGCCGTCCAGGCCGAGGCCGACGGCTCGCCGCACTGCGGCCTCCAGGGGTCAACCGCGCCCTGACAGCCGAGGCGCGCGCCTGGCGGTCCACTGCCTGAGGGTGAGGATCGTCCCCGACCGCCTCACGGCAGCCGAATGGCCGAGCTTCCCCCGTCGTCCCGCCGCGCGCGCAAGCCTCCAGCGAGGGCGAGCCCCCGAGTGCTTGCGCGATCGTCGCGTTGAATCGGACAGACGTCGCAGGCGAGCAGCCTGGACCTAGGAGCTTGCTGAAAAACCTGCTTTCGACCTCACCCCCTGACCCCCTCTCCGCGGACGGCACGCGGGTACGCCACAAGCCGTGGCGGAGAGGGGGAACAAGATCTGGGGGGTGGGGGGAGCCAAGCTCCCCCCACCCCCCAGGAATATCCGCCCCTTCCCCTGCGGGACTCGTCGAGTCGCGGATGTCGGCTCATGCAGGGGGAGGGGCTAGGGGAGAGGGTTGGACAGTGCCCCGGCGCTTCTCAGCAGCCTGCTAGGCCAGCGTCATCAGAATGCCTGATCACGCCCGCGTGCGCCTTCCCCGAATGCGATTCGGAGGCACGCCGGCGGGCTCAATGGGGGCAGACCGTGGATCGGGGGTGAGGGGTCGCGACCTTCGCCGGAAACGATCCGTCCCTGCATGGGCAGGGACGGAGAGAACAGCGCCCGCTCAGGCGCTAGCCGGTTGCGGCTTGCGCTTGCGGAACCAGGTCTTCCACTCCCTCTTCTCCCACACCACCAGCAGCGGGGAGGCGTTGAAGATCGAGGAGTACGTCCCGCTCAAGATGCCGATCAGCAGGATGGTGACGAAGTGGCGCGTGGTGACGCCGCCGAACAGCAGCAGCGCGATCAGCGCCAGCATCACCGTGAGCTGCGTGTTGATCGAGCGATCGAGGGTCTGCACGATGGAGTGGTTGACCAGCGTCTCGTAGTCCAGCCGGCGGTGCAGCCGCTGGTTTTCGCGAATCCGGTCGAAGACGACGATGGTGTCGTGGACGGAGAAGCCGATCACCGTCAGCAGCGCGGTCAGGAACAGGGCGTCGACCTCCCAGCCGAGGAAGTGACCGAGAATGGCCTCGACGCCGATCACGACCAGCACATCGTGCAGCATGGCCACGATGGCGGCCACGCCATAGCGGAAGGCATGGGGGACGCGGCGGAAGGCGTAGGTGATGTAGGCCAGAATACCGATGGCCGCCAGGGCGACGGCTCCGGCTGCGCGCTGGGCCACCTCGGCTCCCACGGCCGGCCCCACCGTCTCGAAGCGCTGGACCGTGACTTGCCCGCCGAAGCGGGTCTCCATCTCAGCCACCAGGGTGGACTTGGTGGCCTCGTCGATCGACTTGCTGCGGGCCAGGATTTGCGTTTCCCCGGAGGACTGGACGAGCGGGTCGGAGATCCCCAGTTCGTCATAGATCGCCAACACCTGACCTGGCTGAGGGACCTTACCCGGCTCGAATTCCACGACCAGTAGGCTGCCGCCGGTGAAGTCGATCCCCAGGGGGAGGCCCCACGCGGCGAGCGCAAGCATCCCCGGGATGATGATCAGCAGGGACAGACCGAAGTACCAGTATCGCTTCCCGACAATATTCATCTCAGCTCCGTTCTCAGATCGCGAACCAGCGCTTGTCGCGGGTGAAGGCCGCTCGCTCGAGGATCGGATGCAGCAGGGCGCGCGTCACGAAGATGGCGGTGAACATGCTGACGCCGACGCCCAGGGCGAGGGTCAGGGAGAATCCCTTGACCAGGCTGGCGCCGAAGGTGCTGCCGAACCAGAACAGGATGGCGCAGGTGATCAGGGTCGACAAGTTCGAGTCACGGATCGAGGGCCAGGCGCGCGTGAAGCCCTGTTCGATCGCCTGATCGATCGTGCGACCGCCGCGCAACTCTTCCTTCATCCGCTCGAAGATCAGCACGTTGGCATCGACCGCCACGCCGAGCGACAGGATGAAGCCGGCCACACCGGGGAGGGTAAGGGTGACCGGGATGATCTTGAACAGCGAGAAGGTGATCAGGGCGTAGACCAGCAGAGCGATGTCCGCCACCAGGCCCGGCAGGCGGTAGTACAGCGCCATATAGGTCATGATGGCCAGCAGGCCGATCAGGCCGGCGATGGAGCTCTTGCGCAGCGAGTCCTCGCCGAGGGTCGGGCCGACTGCGGTGCTCTCGGCGACCCGCAGTGGAACCGGGAGCGACCCGTAGCGCAGCTGAATTGCCAGCTGGTTGGCTTCATCGATCGAGAACGAACCCCCGGTGCGGCGGATGCTGACGTCTCCACCGGTGATCGGCTCGTCAATGATCGGGGCCGAGATCAACTGCTTGTCGAGCAGGATCCCGATCAGGCCGCCGACATTCTCTGTGGTGTAGGTCCCGAAGATCTGCTTGCCCTCGTCATCGAGGGCGAAGACGACGTAGATGTTGCCCATCTCGTCTTGGCTCACGCCGGCATCCTCGAGCTGGGCGCCGGTCATGAGGGTGTGGAAGACTCTGGGCTCAGCCGCACCGGCGGCGGGAGGCGCGCCGCCACCGAAGTCGGTGACCAGCTCCTCGTCGGGCAGGATGCCGATGGCTTCTTCCTGGGTCAGAGAGATGAATTCCAGCAGGCCCGTCTCCTGGATGGTCTCGACGGCCTGCTGGGTGTCGCCGATGCCGGGCAGCTCGACCAGGATCCGTCGCGATCCCGCCAGCTGCACGATGGGTTCAGTCACGCCCAGCCCATTGACGCGCTTGTCGATGATGGTGCGTGCCGTGGCCATCTGCTCGGCCGTGACCTCGGTTTCCTCCGGCAGGTCGGCCTCGAGCAGCACCTGCAATCCGCCCTGGAGGTCCAGCCCCCGCACCAGGCGCAGCGGCTGTTCGAAGCTTCCGATGCGCAGCCCCGGGTTTTGCGGCCACACGACCCAGGCGGCGAGCAGGATGATCAGACCGATGATGACCAGGCGTGGCCAGCGTCTCTGTCTCATACGTGCTGTGTCCTCTCTGACTTGCCCTTGTCCGCCGATCCAGCGCGCTGCACTCCGGCCGCAGCCGGACGGCGGTCGCCGGCCTACGCGGGGGTGACGGGGTGGGTCGGCGGCAGGGTGTCGGGCGGGGAGATTATACCGTCCCCGGCCTCCCGCCATGGCCCAGGCCCGCCAGCACGGCCTGGAGCACCTGCTCGGGCGACAGCGCGTCGGTCTCCACCAGGATATCGCAGTACTGACGGGCGTGGGCTAGGCGGGCGAGCTGCGCTTGGTATTCCTTTTCGGTCCAGTTCAGCTGCTTGCGGGCTGTGCAAACGGCGTACGACGCATGCAGATACACCAGGACCCTGGGGCGGGTGAGGATTTGCCACATCGCCGGCACGTACGAGTGCTCCTGGGCGATCTGACGCGCCTGCAGGCCGTGGAGCCGCAGGCCTTCGACCAGCGTGGACTTGCCGGAGGCACAGGGCCCGACGATGGCGATGTCGCTGGCGGGACGGCCGGCAGCCGTGGGATGCATGGAGGCTTCCTGCCGGAGTGACCTAGAGCGGCACGCTCAGGCAAAGGCGGCGGGCGTCGTCACCCGTATGGGGTGTGATCATCGCCACCACCACGCTGACGTCATCCGTCGGCCGGCCGTCGTCCAGCCCCAGCGCGGCTTCGAGAAAGTGGTCCGCCCAGTGCTGCGGGTCGAGGCGGCCGGAGTTGTTCAGGCGGCGCAGCTCCGCCAGCCAATCCGCCTGACGACCTGTGCGGCTGCCGGCATGCACCAGGCCGTCGGTGAAGACCACCGCCACCAGCCCGACGGTCAGCGGCACTTCGATGATCTGAGGGCGGATATCGCGGCGCGTGCCAACCGCCTCGGACGGATCGCAAAGCATCCGAGCCTGCCCGGCCTCGAGCAGCAGCACGGGGGCCGGGTTGTTGCGGGTGATCACCAGGGTGTGCGAGTGCAGGTCGATCGAAAGGATGTTGAGCGTAGCCGATACCTTGCCGGAGCGGTAGGTGAACAGGTAGTCGGAGGCCGCCCGGGCAGCGGCTCCGTCGCGCACGCCATCGGCCAGCAGTCCGATCGCCTTGCGGGCGACGACGTTGGCGACGGCCTTGGCCGCCTTCCCCGAACTCTGCCCATCGACCAGGACGAAGGAGAGTCCGCCCGCCGGGCGCTCGATCATCTCGAGCGAATCGCCGCTTTCCGGTGTGGCGTATTTCCCGACCTTCGCCACGGCTACTTGAGCCTGCATGCGGCGATTCTACAACCCCACCCAGAGGGTGTCCAATCTGCTCCCGGGATCCTGACCCGCCATGGGTGCGGCCTTCGCGGTTTGTCAGGCCCGGATTGCGCCACGGCTTCTGCCTGATGGAGACGTCGCATGCCGCCACAGTCCTGTGTAGCACGTGATCCTTCGTTGTCGTGCAGGAGGCCTGCCTGGCGAGGCTCGTAAGGGCAGTTGTCGCGCCCGGCACGAACCGTATTGCCGGAGCGGACCGCTGGCGGAGGCAAGTCCCCAGCTGTGGAAAGCGCAGGTTCGTCGCCTCGTCGAGATGCAGCGTGGGATCCAGTCGGGGTTCTGCCCGCAGGGGTGCTCCACAAGGTGAAGGAAGCCCTCCCCCGTCCTTCCTAGGCCAGCGCACGGCTGCTGTGTAACCCGCAAGGGGACGCCCAGCCATGCTTCGGCGCCGCGACGAAGAACTCGCTCGGGTAGGATGGATCAAGACCGTCCTCCCAGAGGACGTTCCTGCCTCGCCCTTCGTCCCCGGTGGATCAATCTGTAAGGTGGCGGCAAGGAGGAAGGGTGTATCCTTCCCTTACAGTTATTGACAGGCATGTCCGACTTGCGCAGTCAGCCCTCGACCCTGATGGAGAACGGATGACCCCGACGTCCCTGGTTGCCGTCGACCTACCGCCGGTGATCGAGGAGGCCGTGCGGCGCGCGGTACCCTCGGTCGGCGAACGGCAAGTTGCGATCATTGCCGAGTATCCGGCACACCTGCCGGCCGTGCGAGCCCAGTCCGATGGACTGGTTTCGGCGGTGGAAGCGATGGTCCGGGAGGCCTCCACCTGGGTGGCGCAGGGGGAAGTGCGCGTCCGTGCGGAGCTGGCCTCCGGCGAAGGGCTGGGTGGCGTCCCGGCGGCGGCCGTCTCGGTATGGGTCGGGGCGGACCAGGTCCTGCCGCAAGTTGTCCGCCAGTTGGAGCAGGTGCAAGCCCAGCCCGGCCAGGCGGTCAGTGCGTGGCCCGAGCTCGCCGAGGTCTGGGCCCTGGCCGAGGCCTGGAACGGAGTGGTTCTCGCCAGCTGGCGTCCTGACCAGGGCGCAGAGCTGCGCCTGAGTGTGCCTTTGTGGGCGGCAGGCGAGCTGGCTCCCGACGTGCAGGCGGTTCAGCGGGCAGTCGAGACGCGCCTGTCTTCCCTGCACCCGGGCGCCAGAACGGTGCTGCTCATGGTCGAGGAGATTGAGCTGCGGGCGCTGCTGGCGGGGGACCTGGAGCAGGCGGGCATCTCGGTGGTCGTCGCCGAGCGCGGGTCGGAGGTGCTGCCGCTGGCTCGGCAGCACAAGCCCGACCTGGTGCTGCTCGACGTCATGCTGCGCGACCCTCCGCCGTTTGACCTCGCTATGCTGATCAAGCAGGATCGAATGGTTCACGCTACGCCGGTGCTGTTCCTGACTACCGGCGTCGATGACCAGGCGCCGCGTCAAGTGGGGGCGGTGGGGTTTGTCCTCCGTCCCAGTGGGACGGGCGCAGTCCTGTCGGCGATCCAGTCGGTGCTGTCGGCCGGACTCCAACGCTCCTCGCGAGTGATGGTTGTCGAGCCCAATAGTGTGCTGCGCGAGAACATGATCGTGATGCTGCAGCAGCAAGCCTTCCGGGTGACCGAAGCCACCGGCGCCGAGGAGGCTCTGGTGCTGGCGGAGCGCCTCGAGCCGGCCGTGGTCCTGGTCAACGCCGAGGTGGCCCAAGCGCGCGACTATTGGTTGATGCGCCGACTGCGGCAGCTTTCCGATAACATGCAAATCGTCGTGATGGCCGAGGCGATGAGCGAGGCCGAGGGCAAGGCCGCCATGCGGCGAGGCGCCAGCGGCTTCGGTGAGACCGGCAAACTGCCCGACCTGCTTGGCGCAGGTGAAGCGACGCTCGGGCTCCCCCTGACTTGCGCTGTCATCAACGGAGAAGCCAAGCAGCCGCCCGACGCCTTGCCGGGCGCTTTGGCTTTGGCTTGAGGAGCGCACGGGGGCACAGTTGGCGGCAAGGCCGGGAGGCGGCCCGCAAGGCGCATGGGCGTGCGGTGGCGGATCACAGCCGGTCCGGAGCTGTGACACCGTCCTCCCAGCCGGGGGTCGGCGAACCCCCGGGCCGAGACTGCAAGGAGCCCCTACGCTTCGCGGCGCAGGGCATCCGAGTGCGGAGGACTCCTTCTCAAGGTCAACCGGTCTATCAGGCTGCTGAAACACGCCATGTCATCGTCCAACCCTCTCCCCTGGCCCCTCCCCCTGCATGAGCCGACCTCCGCGACTCACACGAGTCCCGCAGGGGAAGGGGCAGGATCTTCGTCTCCCTCTCCGCTACGATTCATGGGGTACCCGTGCGCCGTTCGCGGAGAGGGTGGGTGAGGTCGAAAGCACGTTCTTGCGCAAGCTCCCAGGGCGGGGAGGGGTGATTCCGAGCAGCCTGCTAAACGACCGTCACTTGCGTTCCACGACCGATGCGCAGGGTTGTGCTCGAGTCAACTTCGGGTGACGTCCAGCGGTACAGCCACTTGGCCTCGTCGGTGCGCATGTTGACGCAGCCATGGCTGCGCGGCCGGCCAAAGTCGTTGTGCCAGTAGGTGCCATGGAACCCGACGCCGGTTGGATGGAAGAACGCAACCCATGGCACGCCGGGAAGCTCGTACGCCTCCAGATCCGAGGTGATCTTGCCGTCTCCCATGTGACGCAGCGGCATCTTCTTGTCGATGTAGAAACGGCCATTGGGAGTTGCAGTTGGAATCCCGTTGGGCCCTGGGGTGCTGCTGGGGATCCCGCTCGAGATCTTGGTCTCCAGCACTTCGCGCTCGCCCTCATAGGCCACTAGGGATTGGGAGGCCAAGGAGACCTCGATGCGCTTAAGTTCCTGCGGGACCTCCGGAGAGATGGGAGTCAGTTCCTCGGGTGCGAGCAGGCGCATGTGCTCAGCGCGGACGTGGTAGCGGATATGGAGCAGGTCGTCCACCAGGCGATACCAGAGCCGCCCATCGCTTCCGTACACCGCTTGCTCGGCCCAATGCGTCGACTGGAAGTACAGCCGATAGAGCGGGTCGGAGGCGGGATCGGGATGGGCATAGGCACGCGTGAAGGGAACGGCCACCTCGACGAGGCGTCCCGACTCGGGGAGGTACTCAACCGGTGGCTGAGGCTCCCAGCGCACCGGCTGGATGCTGCCCGAATGGGCGTAGCCATCGGCCAGGCGATACCATAGCGGGTTGTGTCTCGGGCCGTCCTTGGGAGTTTCCTCGGCCAGGAGTGGGATCAGTTCGTCGCGTCGGAGGAGGGAAAGCCGTGGCGAGCGAAAGTGCGGCTCCGCATACAAGCCGATCCATGTCGTGGCGACCCTGCCAAGAGACGCGGTAAGCGCCTCGGCATGCACCGGGGCAGCGGTGGGGATTGCCAGCGCGCCCAGGCCAGCGATGCTCGAACGGAGGAAGTCCCGGCGTGAGAGTCCCATAGGCCAGCATGGATTCTACCGACGACCGGGCCGGGCATCAATAGGAAACCCGACGAGACGTGCCGGGTTTGGAGCACACGGTTCGGAGCCGGGCTCGTCCACCCTGACCTCCAGCTGGGCAGATCTTCGACCCGGCGGATGGAACGGCATTGCCGCTCGCAAGCACATCCACGGGGGCGCAAAGGATCCCCCAGCAAAGCAGACCGGCGCATGTCCCGGGGAAGCCCGACCCGCTGGCGGGCCGACTGCAAGTCGCTTCCCGCCCGATCTTCTGCAGAGCGCAGGAGACTGAGCAGGCCGCCAGCTTCTTCTGGCGCTTGCTCCCGCAATCGGTAGTTGAGGTGTATCCTCGCCGGCGAAGCTGAGCAGCGGGGGGTGCTGCGGGGAGGCTGGCCCCGAGTGCTGCAAGGGTGAGGTCGATGATGCGCCTGTTCATTGCGCTCGAACTCGAACCGGCCGTGCGCGAGAGGCTGGGGCAGACCCAGGATGGGCTGCGGCGCAGCGTGGATGCGCACTCGGTTCGATGGGTTCAGCCGCAGAACATTCATCTGACCCTCAAGTTCCTGGGTGAAGTCGAGGCACCAAGGGTGAAGGAGATCTCCCCGGCCATCGAGGCGGAGGCTGCCCGCCACGGTCCGTGCAGGTTCATCGTGGCTGGGGTCGGGGCGTTCCCCAACCCCGAGCGGGCGCGAGTGCTGTGGGTGGGCCTGCAGGACCCCGCAGGGTGCCTGGCCGGCCTGCATCGGGGGATGGAGGCTGCGCTGGCTGATGCGGGCTTTGCACGGGAGGGGCGTGCGTACACGCCGCACCTGACGCTCGGGCGGGTGCGGGACGGGACGGGGCGCGAGGCCCTAGCGCGGCTGGCGCAAGCGCTCACCTCGATCCCTGGACTTGAGCCAGTGGCCACTTCGTCGGGCCAAGTCATCCTGGTGCGCAGCGACCTGCGGCCGGACGGGGCCGCATACACCATCCTGAGCCGCCATATCCTCCGAGGAGATAGCTGATGAGCGATGAAGGCACGCAATCAGGTGCGCGGTTGCCGGGGGTGCAGGTGGCAGTCATCGGCGGCGCATCGTGCTCGCAGGAGGAGGCGCGCCATGCCGAGGAGATCGGCCGACGAGTGGCGCTGGCAGGGGCGGTGCTGCTCTGCGGCGGGACGACCGGGGTGATGGAGGCGGCCTGCCGCGGCGCTCAGCTGGCGGGCGGGACGACGGTTGGAATCCTGCCGGGCAAGATGATAGAGTCGGGCAATCCCTGGTTGTCCGTCCGATTGCCCACGGGCATGGGCAATGGTCGCAACTGGCTGGTGGCCGCCGGTGCGCATGCTGTGATCGCCATCGGCGGCGGGCTAGGGACCCTATCGGAGATCGCCCTGGCGCTCAAGGCCGGCAAGCCGGTCGTCGGGCTTGGCACCTGGGACGCAGTCGAGTCCGGACGGCGCGCACTTGCCCGTTCTCCAGGCGCAGTCTGCCGCCGAGGCCGCCGAGGCCGCACTCGCGGCGGGGGTCGCAACGAGCCGGACGAGCAGCGCATTGCAGGAGGAGCCCCATCGACGATCTTGAGCTGGCGCACACGCTGGTTGACCTGCTGGCGGAGAAGAAGGGGGAGGACATTCTCCTGCTGGACCTTTCGGCGGCGGGAGGTTTCACGGACTACTTCATCATCTGCTCCGGCGCCAGCGAGCGCACGCTGGCAGCGCTGGCCGATGAGGCGGTTCGCGGCGTCAAGCGCCGCCACCACATGGTCTGCCAGGGGCAGGAGGGGACGGCGGGAAGCGGGTGGATCCTGCTCGATTTCGGTTCGGTTGTGGTCCATCTGTTCCTGGCTGCCGTTCGCCGCTACTATGCGCTCGAGGAGCTCTGGCGCAGCGCGCGCCCGCTGGTCCATATGCCGTGACGCTAGTGCACCCTGGCTCAGGGACGAAACACACGGGAGCAGCCTGGTGGGTTGCTCCCGTGCTGATCTGGACGACCATCTTCCGCTGACGCAGTTCAGCCGTAGCGGCGGGCAGCCGATCTTGCTCAGGGTTCGAACACCCAGCGGTCGGTGTCGCGGGTCCAGGATACCAATTCGGCCGGCGAGAACCAGAGCGCAACCTCCTCGGCGGCAGTCTCCGTCGAGTCCGAGGCGTGGGTCAGGTTCCGGCCAACGGTCAGGCCGAGGTCGTGCCGCACCGATCCCGGCGCGGCTTCTGTGGGGCGAGTGGCCCCCATGGTCTGCCGGACGGCGGCGATCGCCGAAGGGCCTTCCCAGACCATGGCCACGACTGGGGAGGAAGTGATGTAGTCGATCAATCCCTCATAGAAGGGCTTGCCTCGATGGACGGCGTAGTGTCGTTCGGCCAGGGGTCGATCAACCTTGAGGAATCTGGCTGCGACCAGCCGCAACCCACGTTGTTCGAGTCGGGTAGTGATTTCGCCGATCAGGCCGCGCTGGACGGCGTCCGGCTTGATGAGGACCAGCGTCTTCTCCAAACTCGCCTCCAAGGCTTGAGAGAACCGTGGCCGCGCCGAGCCTCAGGCAGTCAGGGCGCGGGAGTCAGGCGGCCTGGATGCCGCGGTTGTAGGCTTCGACAGCCTCGTCGAGGCGGTCAGCGCGCATGTAGGCGTCACCCAGGAGCTGCCAGAGGCCGGCTTCTGCCGGGAAGTGGTCGGCGGCCATGCGTAGGTCACTGATCACGGTGTCAAGCTCATACTTCTTCTTGATGACCGTCGAATAGTCCTTTGACGCCTTGGCAAAATCGCCTTGCGACAAGTGCTGGCGGCCGCGTACCAGGACTTCGGGCGTGCCGGTGGCCTTGGCGCGTGGCTTGACAACCGGCTCCCCCTGTGGCGGGGGCGCCGGTGGGGGCACTACCGGCGGCTTGAGGACGGCCGGCGGTGGGGCTGCAGGCGGCACGGACACTGGCGGCTGCGCCTGGACTGGCGGAGCGGCCGGCTGAAGCCACGACTCGTCTACCGGTGTCCAGGTCGGCTTCTTGGGCGGCTCCTCAGGGATGGGTTGGACCGGTCCGGCAGCCGCCGGGGCGGGCGCGCTCGGAGCAACTGGCGCGACGGCAGGCGTCGGAGACGCCGGGGGCGTAGCGGCCGCCGTCGGCGGTTCCGCCGGCTGTGCCTGCGCCATGCTTAGGCTCTTCAGCCACACCGTGATGTCCTCTTCTTCCGGCTCAGGCGGCGTGGCGGCTGGGCGCTGCGGCTGTGGTGGCATCGGCGGGGTGGGTTCCACAGCAATCACCTCTTCCACTGGCGCTGGTTGGACCGGGACAGCTGCTGGGGTCGCCTCCGGAAAGCCCATCGGAGGCGGTTCCGGCATGGCAGGAGCGGGCTCCAGATCGCCGGCCAGTTGCTCCAGCCACTCCATTCCGGCCTCGGCCTCTTCTGGGATCGGCGCTCGCGGCGCAGGCGGGTCCTTGGGAATGAGCTCTGCCCGCGGGATGATCCCAGACGGGACGGCATCCTCGGGCTGTCGCTGGGCAAGATCGTCGAGCCAGCGGAAGATCTCATCATCATCGACGGACCCCGCGGGCGTGCTTGGCGCCGGAGGCGACGGCCGGCGCCGCCAGCCCAACCTCCTCCGGACCGATTGGGCCTGTCTCGCCCTCCCGCAGCCAGTCGAGCGCGCCCTCATACTCGAGGTCGGGCGGAGGGGGAGCCGGGGCGGGCGGGTGGGTCGGTGGCGCGGGTGTCTCGTCCGCCGCGGCGTCGGCAAACTCCCGCAGCCAATTGGGGGTCTCCGGTGGCGAAGCCGCCGGGAGGCGCCCCAGAGGGAGCAGATCGTCTTCTGGCATAGCACCCTGAGCCCCTGGCACGCCGATGGCGATCCCGGGCTCGGCCGCCGGCCGAGCCAGCCAGGGCGGCGGCTCACCGAGCTCGTCTTCCGGCCCGATCGCCTCGACTGGAGGCTGAGCCTCGGCCCCGAGCACGCGCCCGAGCCACTCGGGCGCGGCGGGCTCCTCCGCTTCAGCTGCAGGCTCCGCTTCCGGGCCGGGCTCCATCGCTGCCAGCGCTTTGACCCAGTCGGGCGCCTCGAGAGAGGTCCCGGACTGTTCACTGGAATCGGGCGCCACCAGGCGCTCAAGCCACTCTGGTTGCTCCAGTTCAAAGGACGGCTGTTCCCCCGCAGTCTCGGCGGGCTCAGCAACCATGCTGCGAAGCCAGTCATCACTGCCCGCCTCGGCGCTCGTCGCCTCGGCAATGACCTCCGGTTCCTCGATCTCGGGCGCGGCCAGCCCCCGCAACCAGGCTTCCGGCTCCGCCTCGCCTTCGTCAGGTGTCGGCGCTTCGTCGGGCGTGTCCAACAGGCCTCGGAGCCAGTCGACGGACGCTGCGGCCGCAACCGCAGACACAGGCGCTTCAGCGGCGGGTGGAAGGACCTCCTCCGCCGCTTCGGTACTCCTGCTCGGGGGAGGTCAGTCTGGCGAGCCAGTCGGGAGCTTCTTCGAGCTGACCTGCTCCGGCTTCGGGCTCGAGCCAGGCGGACTCCGTCACCGACCCCCAGGCCTGGCCCTCGGCCGGCTCAAGTGGCTCGTCAGCCGCCTCGGCCTCCGCTCCGGTGTCGAGGATCGAGCGCAGCCAATCAGGCGCTTCCTCGGCCGGGGCGCTCGTGGGCGCTCCCTCGGCCTCGAACTCCGCCAGCGAGGGACCTTCGGGAGCCTCATCGCTCCAGCTGGGCACTTCCGCAGCTTCGGCGGGCTCGGGCTCCTGCTCCGCGGCCCTGGCGACGCCGCTGAGCCAGGCTGGCAGGTCGTCGGCAGGTTGGGCCTCTGGCGCAGGGGCGGCGGGTTCGAACTGCATCTCCTCCGTCGCGGCTTCCTGCAGCCAATCCGGGGCGCCCTCTGGGACGCCGGGGGCTTCCAAGTCGGGTGGGGCTGCTTCTCCGCCGCCGGTCTTGTCCCGATCTCCCAGCCAGTAGACGATTGTCTCGCTGGCGCCCGGAGCCATGTCGTCCAGCCAGGTCGGGAGCTCGGCGCTTTCCAGCGCATCGGCGGCAGGCTCCTCGGCTGCGGGCTTGGGCTCGGGCGCTTCCGGTTCGCGCCGAGCGGTGGCGATTGCGGCCCCTGCGGCGACACCCGCCGCGGGAATGTCATCCATCCAATTCGGCGCTCCGCTGCCCTGCGTCTGCTCCGGCTGGGAGGGCGGAGAGATCTCGTTCAGCCAGCCCGGCATCTCGGCTGCGGCCAGCGGCTGCGCAGGTTCCACGTCTTGCGAAGGGCCACCGAGTTCGCTCTCGCTGAATTCGACCGGACCATCGACGGCTTCTCCCTTGGAGGGATACCATCCAGCGTCTTCCATCCACTCTGGGATTGGAGCCTCCGGCGGGGCCTTGGCGGCGGCGAAGGGGTGGACCGCTTCCGATGGCGCCCGGGGCGCCGGGATCGGGGCGGGCTCCGGAGAAGGCTGCGACTCCAACCAGGACGGCAGGTTCACGGGCGGCCCGGCGGCTTGCTGGCTCTTGAGCTCCTCGCCCAGCGAGGTCGCCCAGACCGGGCGACCCTGCGCCAGCGGGGTCAACGCCTGGCCAGGTGACCAGGCAAGCTTCTCCAGTCGGACCGAGGCAGGATCGACGGTCGACGGGTCGACCATTGCCGACTCGACGAAAGCAGCATAGGGGTCCAGGGCCGCCAGCCGCCGGTGGTAGGATGCGGCCTCCTCGATCTTGTCGGCGCCCTGGAGGGAGGCGGCCAGGATGCGATTGGCGTCGCGGCAGAAAGGCAGCTTCTCGAGGATCGACTTGCCGACACCCACCGCCTCCTGCCGCTGATTCATCCGCCAGTACAGGTTAGCCAACAGCACTTGCAGGTCCGGCCGTTCAGGGTCTTCAACCAGCGCCGAACGGAGTTCGGCGACGGCTTGCTGGTACAGCTCTCCGTGGGCATACATGCGGGCCAGCGCGCCGCGGGTCAGACGGACCTTGTGAGGTTCCATCCCGTCGCGACGACCGATCAGCCGGCGGAGTTCCTGCTGGATGGTCGGGTTGGCCGGGTTGGTCTCGAAGGCCCGCTCCATGTGCCAGATGCTGGCGTCGAGGTTGCCTTCGTCCTCGCGCACGATGGACATGCCCACGTGGGCCACGAAGTCGTCCGGGACGGCGGACAGCACGCGCTGGAACAGATCAGCCGCATCCCCGTAGCGCTTGGCCTCCAGGTACGCCTTGCCCAGCAGGCGGTAGGTGTCGAGATGTTTGGGGTACGTCTCGAGAATGTGGCGGGAATGGGCAATCGCCTGATCGAGCTGTTCCTGCTCGATCGACTCGTCGATCTCTTTTATGTAGGTTCGGAGGGCGATTTCGGCCATATTCCCCTAGTTTTTCAGAGTATGCCCCACTTGGAAGAGTAGCGCAAGCGCCGCCAGAGTCCTGCATTCCCGGGCGGAATCCCGGCCTCGACGCCAGGTTGCCAATGGCGTGCCACACGGGGATCGATCTTCCACTGAGGATCACAGCCCATGCACGGTGCGGGCACTGGCAAGGACCCGTCCGACGTCGGCCTCCTGATAGGGCGACGGCCCGAGAGGGTCGGGCGGAGGGTCAATCCCAGCTAGCGCATGCAGCGAAGCCTGGATGCAGCCGGCAAGAGCCGTCGGGTCGTATCCGCCCTCCAGGCTCAGGCACAGCCTGCCTGCGCAAACGTCGTCGGCCAGCTCGGCCAGTTGGCGTACCAATCTGAAGGCGCCGCTGCAGGTCGACTGCAGGTTCGCTAGTGGATCGGACCAGTGGGTATCGAACCCGGCCGAGACCAGGATCATCTGGGGCTTGAACCGCCTGGCGAGAGGGCTTGCGATCTGCTCGATGGCAGATGACAGCGCCTCGTCGCCAGCGTAGGCCGGCAGCGGGAGGTTGACGACGGTACCTTCCCCTGCACCTTCACCGGTCTCCGACAGTGACCCGGTTCCAGGGTAGATGCCGGATTGGTGCGTGGACAGGTAGAGGACACTGGGATCGGCCTGGAAGATCTCCTGCGTGCCGTTCCCGTGGTGCACGTCGACATCGATGATCATCAGCCGCTCGCAGCCGAGCGATTGCACGTGGCGGGCGGCGATGGCGATGTTGTTCAGCAGGCAGAAGCCCATGGCGCGCTTGGCCGTGGCGTGGTGGCCGGGGGGACGGACGATGGCGAACCCGGCCGTTGCCCTCCGATCCCAGACCTCCGCCGCCACCTCCGCCACGGCCCCGGCTGCAAGCAGCGCGTCTTCGTACGAGCTAGGAGTGACATAGGTGGGGGCGTAGTCCACGATCGCTGGCCCCTGGGCGGCCGCTTGGCGCAGCGCGGCGAGGTAGGCGGGTGGGTGCACGCGGTGGAGGCTGGCCTCGCTCGCCGGCTCAGGCGTGATCCGGCGCAAGGTGCATTCTGGCAATCCCTGCAGAACGGCGTCCAGACCGGCAAAGCGGCCCGGATTCTCCGGATGATCGGGAAGGTCGTGCTCCGGGGATGCCACGAGCGCGACAGCGATCGGCAGGTTCATCAGGTTCGTTGTCCGTGGCTGACCCTGCAGGGCCAGCTCCTCGCGTGCGGGGAATTGTACTTGCCCTCGTGGCCGGATCGCGGCGGACCGAGGCTCCTGGCCCGCCCCAACCTGGCGCGGGCGTTGTCCGAGGTCCAGACATGGTCCTGCAGAAGTTGTCTTTCGTCTGTTGGCCCGTCAGCCGAGGAAGAATCACAAGGCGAACAGGACGCTGGCCAGGATGAGCAGGGAGCCGCTCACGGCGAGATAGGCGAAGCGAGCCCGTGGCCCCGCGGAGGTGAGCCAATCGCCGGCCAGCAGGAAAGCGGGGAGCAGGACGAAGCACGGAGAGGTGGCGGCATCTCCGACCCGCTGGCGAGGCCGTACTGAGGCCGAGCCAGGCGACGAAGCCAAGTGCCATGTGGGCCAGCAGCTCTGGGAGTCACCATCAGCGCCGGTGCGGCCATCACCCTGATCCCCAGGAAGGCGAAGGCGGGGACGAGGTCAGCCGTCGTGGGCCGGCCGTGCACGTAGATCCATTGTCCGATCGCAAGCGACACCCCTCTCCCTGGGTCCGCAACCGAAGTGCCGCCACGCGCATGCGACACGTCGAGCAGCACTGAAAAGCCGGCGAACAGACCTCCATTCCAGGAATGCGGCTGCCCCGGCGAGCGGGGCCAGTACGGCCGCGCCGAGGGCGAGCAGCGACGGGCGACGTCCGGAGGGCAATCCTTGTTTGCCTTGCAGCCAGCCCAGAATCGCGAAGGACCTGGCGGCTGCCATGCCTGGCCCCCGGATCAGGCTCGGCATGAGGGCCAGGATTGCCGCCAAGAATCCACCAGGCACGCTGGCCGCCAGGAAGGCACTCACCTAGCCTATCCATCCCCAGATGGCGAACTCGCCTGCCATGAAGAGCAGGCCTGCCCAGAAGGTGTAGAGAATGGCGCGATGGATCCAGGGTTGCTCGCCGAACTGGGCAAGCACGAAGAACGCGGGGAAGAGGGCAAGCACGTAGCGCGAGGTGCCGATCAAGGGGTAGACGCTTGCCCTCCGTGCGAGTAGCAGCAGCAGAAATGCAGTGTAGTACACCCCATACACCCGAGGAACCTACGCCAGACGTGGAAGGTCAGAACCAAGAAGAGGAGAAGGGCGAGCAGATCCAAGACATCTGCGACCACAAATTCGCCCGCAAGCAAGTTGCGCACGGCGTCAACCAGGTTCAGCCCTGGAAACGAGAAACCACCTCGAAAGCGCTGAGCCTGGGCGATCAGGGGTAACCAGGGTGCGGCGCCGGAGGTTGCCCAGACGTAGAGCGGAAAGAGCACGGCGCCGAGCGAGGCAATCACCACGCCTGCCCATGCCCTGGGAGCGCGCTTCTCGAGTTGTCGCCACCGCGAAGAGAATGGGGGCCAGTACCACCACACCCGGGAGGCGTGTCATGCACGCCACGGCTCCCCAAGTGCCCGCCCGGAGCCATTGCTGTTTCCGAAGATGCAGGAGAACCAGGATGGCTGCCAGCAGGTAAAGGGATTCGGTGTACGCCGCCACGAGAAAGAAGGAGGCGGGGAAGCTGGCGAGATACAGGACCGATCTCCGTGAGGCTCGGAGTGGTTCGAGTTCACGCAGCGCCAAGTGAGCAAATGCAATGAATGCCAGGGCGCAGGCCAGGTTCGAGACCAGGATCCCGGCCAGGAGCGTATTCCCGCTGACCAGTGTGCTGGCCAGCCGCATTGCCAACGGATAGAGAGGCGGGGCAAACAGGGCGCCCTCGAAGGCGGCGTAGCCCCGCTCGGCGATGGCCTGGTAGTGAAGAGTGTCCCAGCGCTGCCACGGCTCGAGCAGCGGATTCGCCCTCGACCTGTACGCTGAAGAAGGGTCGGAGGATCGGGTCAGGGGGGAAAGGCTCGTTCACGATCTGCCGCGCCACGAGGGCCCAGCCTGCAGTGAGCAGCCGCAAAGCGAGGAATGCGGTGAGGCCGAGGCGCACTTCGGGCGCCGTCCACACTCGGCGGATGCGGGCCAGCAGGCTGACCGCAAGGGTGCACGGTGGCGGGCAGAGAGGTGTCCAAGCGCGCCTGCCAGCTCACTCTGGAACCAGGGTCGGCGAATTCCCCCAGGCTGATCTCAACGAGCAAGATGGCCGCAGCTGCGAGCAGCGCCCGAATTTGGCGTGCGCGTCGATCGATGCCGCAGACTGTCGCGCCAGCTGCTAGAGAGTTCGAAATCGGAACCCCACGCGGCCGTCAATGGCGGTTCACCGTCAGCGGGTGGATCGTTGGGGAGGACACGAACCAAGGCGCGTCTCCTGAGCGCTGCCGTGGGGAGGACGGTGAGGCTGTCGCTCGTCCGATCGTCACTCGCTTGTCGCACAACGACTGGACCCGGCTGCATCGAAGCCTCGCGCGGGAACCACCCGGCGCGGGTGGACAACGCCAGCGGTCGTTGAGCCGGCTCCACGGCAACCGCTAGCAGTCCGAAGGTGCAGGTCAACGCCAGCAAGGGCTCGGGCTGGTCACTCAGCTTGGGCATTGGGGACCTCAAGGAGCATGTATGGTTTCTCCGAGCTCGAAAACCAGCTTTGATCGGACAGGAGCGGCAGCTCAAACCCAAGGTAGGCGTTCAGGAGCACTCGGAACGAGTTCACCGGGCTGATCGAATCGTCAGCGCGTGTGCGCCGCTGCCGGGGCGTAGTACGCGTTGAGGATGCCCATCCGCTCGGGGAGGTACGAGCCCTGCGGGTTGTCCCAGTCCAATTGGGATCCTGGTCCATGATCGCCTTGAAGCACGATGAGCAAGGGGCGTGGCGGATCTACCAGGAGTTGGTCGATCTGCTCAAGGATCAGGGTGTTGGTGTACTGGAGCTGTCCCGGTATCCGGCAATGTATTCCTCCCGGGTGCCCGGGAAGTTGCTGGCATCGTCCCAACGGAAGTGCACATCCGGGCTCACGGCATCCCCCGCTGCATTCCAGATGAAAGGAGGACGCGGCAGGAGGATGTGGGCGCAGACGAACTGCGGACCAACCTCCTGTCTTTCCCCTGGATGTGTGAGAAAGCAAACGCAATTCGGTCCCGCTGGTCCTGGTAGCCCGGATACTCCGTGAGCCACCCGAGCGCAACCAGGCATTCGACAATCGGGGACAGCCCCATGCTCTCAATGACCTGTGTCTCGAAACCGTTCACTCCGCGGATCGGCGGGCCTCAACAAGGTCGTCGCATCCTCGATCTCTGACCTGCGGTAGCCGGACGAGACGGACTTGATGGCGTAGTCCCGATCCTCAAGGATGGTTCGCAAGGCACTATGCCGGATCAATCGGGCGATGGGGCGCTGGTCGCCGAAGTCCTCGCCCTGAACAGCGGCAACCTGCTCGAGGTCTGTCATGTTAAGCGACGAGGCCAGCGAGAGGGCCGTCTGGGCGTAGTTGGATTGGCTCCGGTGGGCGACAAAGAACCCTCGGCTCTCCAGGCCTCTGCCAGGAAGCCGGTGTTGTCAAGGCCGTACAGGTCCAAGAGCGTGTCCTGCCGGCCATAGCCGTCGAGGATGATGTAGTAGATGTCGGGAAGCCGTTCGGAGGCCGCTGTCGGGGAGCGGGGAACGTCCGGCGCCCCAGGCAGGGTGAAAGGCCGGCCCAGCGCCAGTCGATAGGCCAGGATCTGAAGGACAGGGACGATCACAAGGCCAATCCCAAGGATGACCATCGTTGAGCCCAGCCCAGCACGGGTGTTCTTATCCAAGAGGACCAGTCCGAAGCCTAGCAACATGGCAGCAACCCATAGGACCTCGGCCGTTGACCCCAGGGCCCCGGCTGCATCCCACCAGGCTGCGAGACGAATGCTCTCCCCCACGAGGGAGTGACTCGAAGGAGAATCATGAGGGCAACGGCGGCCGCAGCCCGATTTGGGTCCTTGAGCAGCAGGTCGATGAGCAGGTAGGCCAGGAGGGCTACCGCGGCACTGATCAGCGCCGGACGAACGGCGTACACCGGGGCGATGCTTTCGATGTTCATTGACAGCAGCGTAAGGGCCGGCAGTAGCCCAAACAGCAAAGGGGTGAGTGCCTGCCTGCCGCGGGCCATCAAATCGGGGCTCCTCGCCCGCTGGGCGCCTTGAGCGAAGGGACGACGAAGCCGCTTGACCGACCAGCCCAGAAGCAGCAGGTTCAACCCGAACATCGTCCACCCGGCTACAACGTGCCCCTCCCATAGGCCAACCCAGATGGCAAGCACACAGAACACCCCGGAAGGGAGCAGGATCCAGGCAACGAGTGGCCAGCGGGCCTTGGCCGTGCCGACTGCGAGCCAGAAGCAAGGGACAACCATCGGGAGTGCCATGTGGACGTGGGCATGCCACGCCACGGCGCAAGTGGCCGCGTACGGAGCCGAGCCCTGCCCAAGCCAGCGCCTCTTGCCGATCTCTCCCGAGACGCCAGATCCACGCCCCCGGGACGGCCGTGGCAATTGAGGCGCCGATCGCCAGCACCGTCGGGATAGGCGCTGGGATGCTGCCGACAACTGGCGCCAATACCGCCCGCCAGGTCATCATGGACTTCGGGAAGGTCGTCGCAGATCCCCGGGGTACAGCAGCAACAACCGGGCCAGGCCGCGAGCCCTCTGTGCCGGCAAGGGCAAAGGACAGTGCACCAATGCCGGCGCCGGCAGCCACAAATCCCAGAAGAACCCTGGAGCGTCCGGAGACAACCATCCCGGGGACCACGAGGAGCAGCGATTGCGGCTTGACGAGAAGAAGGGATAACCACAAGCCGGCCCAAAGGCAACGTCCTTGCCGAAGTGCCAGAAGGAACTCGCCGAATCCGATGAGCAGGAGCAGGTTGACCTGACCGAAGAGAACGGTCAAGTAGGCAGGCAGCGCCAACAGGGGTAGCCAGTACAGCCCACCGCCAGGCCCGAGGACAGAACGGAGGCGTAGCAGCGAGACGCCCAGGCCGAGCACATTGAGCGCCACCACCGCCCACCAGGCGGGCAAGGGCGGGAGCGCCAGCAGCCCCAGGAAGGGCACAAGGAAGGCAGGAAGGTAGGGAACTGGGATCACCGGTGCGTCTGCGAGTCCAGAAGGGGCATACCCCTCAAGCAGCTCCTTCTGAATGGGGGCAAGCCTTCTCCAGGTCATATGCTGCAAGGAACCCCTC
>CAWBME010000006.1:0-1184420 GCA_963789825.1 uncultured Chloroflexia bacterium | reverse complement strand
TCTTGTAGAAGAAGACCAAGACGGGTCGCACAGGTGTCTCACCACCCATGCGACCCTGACCCAACCGCCGATGTGGGCGGCGGCGGGCTGACCGGATTGTAGCACTCCGGGCGACCTGCAGCCTCAGCGGCGGATCGCCCGGTTTCCATTCCGGGGCAGTCCAGGGAGTGGGAGATGGCGAAGCGACAGAACAGCGGGGAAGGGAAGGTCTACAAACGAAGTGACGGGAGGTGGTGTGCCCAGGTCACGATCGCCGGCAAGAGAGTCACCATCCATGGCCGAACGCAGCAGGAGTGCCGAGAATGGGTCCGGAAGGCGCTGTCGACAGAGCAGGGGATGTCCACATCCGCCAGGTCGACCTCGACGGTGGCCGAATACCTAGCGTATTGGCTCAGGCTGTCAGAGATGAACCTTCGTCCCAAGTCGGCGCTTCAGTATCAACGGCTCATTCAGGGGCACATCTGCCCGAGCATTGGGGGACTTCCGCTTGCCTCCCTCCGAACCGAGCATATTCAATCCCTGGTGACTGAGAAGATGGATGCGGGCACCGGCGCTGCGACTGTGATACTCAGCCTGGGTGTCCTGCACAGTGCCCTCAGCAAGGCTCTCAAGTGGGGAATGATCGATCGCAACCCGGCTTCGGGGGTTGTCAAGCCCAGGCGGCGCCGCAAAGAGATGCGCACACTATCCGCTGAGCAGGCTCGGAGGCTGCTCAATGCAGCGCAGGGGACCCGCCACGCGGTGCTGCTTCAGCTGGCCGTGACGACCGGCCTGCGGCAGGGTGAGATCCTGGCCCTGCGTTGGTCGGACATCGACTTCGAATCGGGCTGCCTGATGGTTCAGCGGCAGCTTCAGCGGGTCAGCGGGAGGGGGCTGGTCTTCAGCGAGCCAAAGACGGCCGCCGGGCGCAGGAAGGTCGTGCTTGGGCCCGCCATGATGGCAGCACTCAAAGGACAGCAGGAACTCGTCCGGGATAGGTCATGTCGACGGGGGCAGGTGGCAAGAGAATGATCTAGTCTTCCCGTCTTCGACCGGCACCCCGCAGGATCCTCGGAACGTCCTTGCAGCATTCAAAGGGATTCTTGCGCAGGCCGGGCTGCCAGACATCCGGTTCCACGACCTGCGTCACACCGCCGCCAGCCTCATGCTCCAGCAGGGGATCCATCCCAAGGTCGTTCAGGAGCGATTGGGGCACTCCAAGATCAACATCACGCTCGACATCTACTCGCATGTTCTGCCCAGCCTTCAGGATGAGGCGGCGGCCAAGATGGACAGTTTGATCGGATCGCACCTCACCGAAACCGACGTGAGGAGTTGGCCGGCGGAGATCCTCACTGCTGCAGGTGGTGATCGACCTGGAACGTCGCCTCAGTTGGAGGGGAGGACAGGAATCTTAGTTCATCGTTCACATGGCAACCGGCTAAGGGGATGTTTGAGGGTATGAGGCTCAGGCCAGTTCGCTAGGCTGCCGATGGGTCACAAAGCGCACAGAACTTGGCCTTTCGAGTCGGGGACCATGATGAATGTGAACCTCGTGCCGCCGGGCGACGAAGCTTGGGGCTTCTCGGTCGTCCTAACGCCTTTCCGTTGGCGCGGCAGTCTGCGCGGGACGTATAATGAGCACCATGGCGACAGTCACAAGCTTGGACACTCCTGCGCTTCGGGCCCTCTGCAAGACGCACGGGATTTCCCGCCTGCGAGTCTTCGGATCGGTCGCACGCGGCGAGGCAGACCCGCAGAGTGACCTCGACCTGATCGCGGACTTCTCGTCGCCGGTTGGTCTGTTTGATATTGTCGGCATCGAAGGGGAGCTTTCGAGGCTGTTCGGGATGCGTGTGGATCTGCTCACCGAGGGCGCCATTAGTCCCTACATCCGAGAGCGGATCACTGACGACATCAAGGTTCTGTATGAGGCGGGATGATGCTGTCTATCTCCGTCACATACTCGACGCCGCTTCGTTGATCGGCACCTACACGGCGGGGCTGGACGAGGTTGCCTTCGCTGCAAACAGCCTCGTGCTGGATGGTGTGGTGCGGCAGCTTGAGATCATTGGCGAGGCCTCAAAGCACATCTCTCAGGACTTGCGCTCAAGGCACCCAGAGGTGCCCTGGCATGTCGCCGCAGCAATGCGCGACAAACTAATTCATGACTACATGGGCGTTGAGCCAGCGATAGTCTGGCAGACTGCTACGGTTAACCTCCCCGATTTCGCAGATCAGATCCGCGCCGTCCTACGAACCATCGACCCACATCAATAGCCATCAAGTCACTTGGGTTGTCCTTGCGCCTTCTCAACTCGGGCGACTCCATTGAGGAGGAGACCGTCACACGTCAGAGAAGGGGGTTGGTGCATCGCCGGGGTGTTCGCAGTCTCTGACTTCGAACGATCCAGAGCCTTAGGCCAACGTCCGGGACCCGCTGACGGCACTAAAGTTGGTTCTTGCGAAAGCCGGGTTGCTAGGCATGCAATTCGACAACCTGCGGCATGCGGCCGCCGGTCTCACGCTCCAGCAGAGGGGATCCATCCCAAGGTAGTCCAGGAGCGATTGGGGCACTCCAAGATCGACATCGCGCTCGACATCTAGTCGCATGCCCTTCCAAGCCCTCAGGATGGGGCGGCGGCCATGCAAGGGGTCCTCGACCAGTATCTCCACTTCTACAACATGCAAAGATCGCATCAGAGCTACCGCATCCGTGGCCGGACACCCGGCGAGATCTTCTTCGCCCGCAAAGGCAGACGTGAACAGCAAACACGAGATCAAACTGTCAACACCCATACGGTATGGGACACCCCCGATGGAGTTGACGGCATCTAGAGTATGCAGTAAAATACATACTGGACTATATAGCCTTCTGTGATTTCCGTGACCCAACGAAATGGCAGGTGTCCATGAACAAGATCATTGGCGTAACTGAGCTGCAGCGGTCATTCCGTGCGGTCTTTGAGGAGGTTGCGCGCAAGCGGATGCCGTACATCCTCACGCGGGGCAGTCGGCCGGAAGCTGCACTCATCCCGTACGAGGAGTACCTGCGTTTCCAACAATTCCAGGAGAAGGACATCCTGGGCCGCTTCGACCGCCTCATCGAACGGATGGCGGCCCACAACGAGGCCTACACTGAAGCAGAGGTGGAGGATGATATCCGCAAAGCGAGGGCCAAGGGTCGGGCGCGATGATCCGCGCCGTCATCGACACCAGCATCCTCATCCGCGCCATCATCAAGCCGCGGGGCACCGTCGGTCCCATCCTTCAGGGCCTCCGCAACGCTGACTACCAACTCGTCTTCTCCGATCCGCTCCTGGCCGAGCTCGCCGATGTGCTGGCTAGGCCACGTCTGCCAGCGAAGTACGGCTTGACCACAGAAGACGTCGCCACCGTTCTTTCGCTCATTCTTCTACGTGGGGAACCGGTGGTTCCGGCGCGCCGCATCGGCGCCTGCCGTGACCCCAACGACAACATGGTCCTGGAGGCGGCGGTTGCGGGGCAGGTGGACGCAATCGTCAGCGGAGACAACGATCTACTGACACTCAAGTCGTTTGAGGGGATCCCGATCATCGCCCCGGCCGCCTTCCTCAAGATGCTCAAGTCCCGTGCCCGCGAATAGGGCACGGCTAGCGCGGTTGGACGGCTCCGCTCCGTTCTCGAAGTCAATGCTACCTAGCAACAGCGAAGTTGCACCTAAATTCGTGTTGTGCTGCCTGCGCGTCTTGAGCGCAACATCGTGCCGACAAAGGTCGGACAACGCGCAACTCTCCGTCCAGGTGCGCTTCCTCGACATCGGAGTCCACGCTGCAGGCGGTAGCCTTCGAGTCTACGGCGAACTCGCCGTCAACGCTCATTGTGAGCGCTCCACCCGCAGAGCCGCACGCGGGCGAAGGCCGCCGTTGGGATCACAACCTGGATGCGGATCACTGAACCGTACTACGCTGGGATTGTGGCTACCGTCCAGACGATCCTAGTTCGCCGATCTCGCGGCAACCGGCTATCGGCGTTCCAGTGGGTGGGATCGAGCACCCATTTCAGAGACTCGCTGGCTGCCCGCAGCCGGGTGAGCATGAGTGAGTTACGTGGCATGCGCCGGGAGAGCCGGTGTTCTCCGGACCATGCTATCGGCCGAGGGTGACGGCGTTGAAGACCAAACTCCGATAGCAGTACCGGTGAAGAAGCTCCTAGCAAGGAAGATGATGATACCCGTAGTCCCAAACTTGGCGTGAGTGTCAGGAGGGTGGCACCCGCCTGAGCCGGCCGAGGTCACTTGGTGCGTGCGGCGACCAGGGAGGGGCGGATTTCCTGGAACTCGTCGTGCTTGCCTTCAGCCTCCGACCAACGGGCGACCTCCAGGAGATCAACCGGACGGTGTTGGACAACCAACAAGGCCTGTGACAGCGCCTGGCGGTCTCCCCAGTGGTAGTAGGAAGCTAGTCTGTCCTTGACGCAGTCCGTTGGGGAAACGAGCTTCAAGGTCCCAGTCGCGAGTTCTATCTCTTGCACTTCCCTGACTGGCTCCGCGCCGACTGCGAGCGGCCCAGGAGGAAACTCGACGAGCACATCGGAGTCGGGGTGCCTGAAATACCGTCCCTCTTCCTGGAAACCGATCTCCCGCATCGCGGTTCCAATTGCGCTTGCCCTGACTGAGTATGCGTTGACCAGATCCACATCCTTCGAGACGTACGCGTTCTCGCTGTAGACCGCGACCGAGGCTCCCCCAGAGAGCACCACATCGATGGCCCTTCTTCGACAGATGGGCTTGCACCAGGGCCGCGATCTCGGGCTGTGTCATGCGGTTGATTGGCTTCAAAGTGGTTTTCCTCGGCGCCTTGGTCTCCGCCTGTTCATGAGCAGCGCGTCCTGTTGATCCTGTGGATAGAACTGCAAGGCCTTGTCAAGCAGAGCCGCAAGTTCAGTCAAGAAGGGATAGCGTGGATTGAAAGTGTATAGCCTGGTACGTCCACGCGGCGCGACCAGCAAGAACCCCGCCAAACTCCAGGCGGTCTAGCTGCTTCTGCACTTGGACAAGATCGGTGTCAAAGAAGCGCGCAATCTCACGGGCGTAGCCTTCTTTCCTTGCCCGCAAGAATACCAGGACCCTCTCCCTGCCCTTGGAACCCAGTAGTGGTTCAAGCATGGCGTGAACTGCTCCGCACTAGACATGACCTACTCGGTAGGTCATATGACCTACTCGATAGGTCAGTATAGCACAACGAGAAACTGGAGGCAACGGGGAGTGAGTTGCCCCAACGACCTCGAGCCAGGCAGTTGGACAGCTCGGATTCGGTAGCTTTGGTCGAGAGTATCTTCGGGGAGAGTCAGTTTCCGCTAGGCGTCGTGCAAGCTCCCTGAACCCGCTCGCCGGAGAAAAGGGAGGCAGCAAGTCTGCGACCCGCCAAGAACGCCTCGAACCCACCAATACGGCCCAAGGGGGTTCTTGCCCCGGCCAGGCTGCTCGAGAAGCGTAACTAAATCATGAGATCGCCAGTAGAAGTCGCCTAAGTTGCGTGGGGGTGCCGGGATCGGCCTGTGCCCGCAACGGGCGAGTATATCGAGCCAGGGAGGCTTGCAGGCGGTCGCCGCCTACCGGCACCGCCAACATTCGCGGTCTGTGTGGTATACTTGCGGAAAGACGGAACGGAGGAATTCCGGAATGGCTGAGAAGCCGCTCACTCGTATTGTTCGCTCCCAAGCGAAGGGTCAGATTACGGTTCCCATCGAATTCCGGGAACGTCTTGGCATCGACCAGAATACATTCCTCCGGCTGACATTGCGCGGCTCGAAGATCGAGCTATCGCCTGTGCAGCTCGGGACGGAGGGGAGCACGCTTCGGGACTTCGACCGGAAGGAACTCGACGTGTTCCTGAAGGAAGACAAGATCGACCCCAAGACCGCCGCCAGGGTCAGGCATCTGCTTGGGAAGGCCTGAATGGGTGGAAGGCTGCGTGTCTTCTTCGATGCCAGCACCTTGATCGCTGCCGGAGCCTCGCCCTCAGGCGGATCTGCTCTTGTTGCCACCGTGTGCATGGGAGGGCTGGCCAAGGCCTTGGTCACCAGGCTGGTCCTGTGGGAGGCTGAGCGGAATCTCCTTGGGAAGTTTCCGGCATCTGCGCTGCTGGAATTCTACAGACTGCTGGGGGAACTCGAGCCCCAGGTTGTGGCTGACCCCACCCGAGCGGCGCTCCGCAGGGCCGGTGCCGTCGTCCCGGCGAAAGACGCCCATGTACTTGCTGGAGCCCGCGCAGGCAAGGCCACGCATCTGCTGACCCTTGATCGAAGGCACTTCTTGAGCGCGAGGACCCGAGAAGCAATCCTTCCAATCATTGTCTGCACCCCAGGAGAGTTCCTGAAAACAGTCCTTCAATGACCAGCGGTCATGGCAACGGGCTCATCCTGACAGCCGTCCGCCTCATGGTGAGCACTCCACTCGCAGAGCCGCACGCAGAACCAGGCCGCCGTTGGGATCACAACCTGGCTGCGGATCACTAAACCGTCCCACGTGGGATTGTGGCTACCGTCTTGTCGACCCTTCGAGGGTTCTTGCCCCGGCCAGGCTGCCCGATATTCGGTCCCACGACCTGCGTTACACCGCCGACAGCTTCATGCTCCAGCAGCGAATCCATAGCATGGTAGTTCAGGAGCGATTGGGGCACTCCATTATCAACTTCACGCTCGACACATACCAGCATGTACTTCCCGGCCTCCAGGATGATGCGGCGGCCAAGATGGACAGTCTGGTCGCCGGCACGTCGCCGCCACCAACGTGAGGAGTTGGCCGGCAGTGATCCTCCCTGCTGCAGGCGGTGAAGGACATGGGAATGTCGCCTGAGTTGGGGGGAAGAAGAGATCCTAGTTCGCCGCTCACATGGCAACCGACTGGGAGAGAAAGGGGGCTCTCCGGAAGGGCGGCCCTGACTGGTGCTTGACAGATGTTGCGTAAAGGCGTGCTGTTGCGCGTGATGCGCAACACTACGAGTTTCAGACAACACTTTGCTCAACCGGGGCGTTGAGACGCTGGGGGCCCGCTTGCCCAACGGCTGGCGGCTCTCGCTTGGGACCCCTGCTGGGAGCGACAAGCCTAAGGATGCGATTCTAACCATCCGGGGGCCTGACGGGGCGACCGCCAACCTCCTCGTGGAGGCCAAGCGAAGCCGTGTCCCCCCGTCAGGCGGCGGAGACGGCGGCCAACCTGGTCGAAGGAGCCAGGAAACCCCGGGCCGCCGCACTTCTCTTGATTTCTGATTACCTGAGCAATCTGTCTCGGTCCAAGCTGCACGCTGCCGGCATCAACTACCTTGATCTGACTGGTAATGTGCGGATTTCCATAGACCGTCCAGCGCTGGTGATGCAAACCCAGGGCTCGGATCGCAACCCGGCGCCCGATCGCCGGGGGGTCCGCTCCCTCAAGGGCGCCAAGGCAGCCCGAATCGTCCGGGCACTGTGCGACATTCGACCCCCGATGGGTGTGCGGGAACTCGCCCGCCTGTCGGGGACGAACGCCGGTTACGCCAGTCGAATCCTCAAGCTGTTGTTGTCCGATGACGTCGTTCAGAAGGACCCTTCCGGCCGGATCGTCCAAAGCGACTGGCAAAACCTTATCCGGCGATGGAGCCAGGACTACTCACTCGCTAAGACGAACCGGGCAATTCCGTGCCTTGCGCCGCGAGGCATTGCAGACATGGTTGAACGCCTCTCCACGCTTCCCGTACAGTACGCCCTCACCGGCTCACTTGCCATTCCAGCCGAGGCCTCTGTAGCCACAGGTCGCCTGGCAATGTGCTATCTCGATGACCCGGAGCAAGTGGCAACAGTGCTTGGCCTCCGGTCGACTGAAACCGGATCGAATGTCCTGCTAGTTGAGCCCTTCGATCCCGTCGTCTACGTGCGGGCGCGTACGGAAGACGGTCTGGTCAAGGTCGCCCTCACCCAATGTGCGGTTGACCTGCTGTCCAGCGGTGGGCGCGGGCCGGCCGAGGCCGATGCCTTGCTCGAATGGATGGCCAGGAATGAGAATGCTTGGAGAACCTGATCCGCTTTATGTGGTCGCGCGTTGAGTCCTTCTGGATGCATTGGAGGCCATTGCGCCGCACCTCAACGCCCTGGTGCTCGTCGGTGCGCAGGCGGTATACATCCATACCGGGGAGTCCGACCTGGCTGTGGCGCCCTACACCACAGATGCTGACCTGGCGCTTGAGCCAGCACTACTGGGTCCGGAGCCAAGACTTGAGATAGCACTTCGGCAAGCTGGATTCACGCGCGCGGAGAACGAGGTCGGTACTTGGCGGACTCTCACTACCGCCGCTGGTAAGGAGCGGATCGTCAGTGTCGATCTCTTGGTCCCTGAATCCCTCGGCGGACCGGGGCGCAGGTCCGCGCACATCCCGCCGCATGCACCGAAGACCGCCCGCAAAGCAGCAGGACTTGAAGGAGCCCTAGTGGATCGGGAACTGAAGAGAATCCGCGCTTAAGATCTTGAAGACCCAAGGGAACTCGAGCTCATGGTAGCAGGGCCGGCGGCTCTGATTGTGGCAAAGGCGCACAAGATCATGGATCGGGAAGGGGATGTGGACCGAAGGAGCGACAAGGATGCCCTTGATGTGTACAGGCTCCTGCGAACTCTTCGAACCGAGGCCATCGGAGCGCAATATCAGGCGCTGCTGGCGGACCCCATGTCACGAGATGCTGCGGCGAGAGCACGTGAGGGCCTGCAGCAGCTATTCGGCTGGGCCAACGCGCCTGGTACGCAGATGGCGGTCCGAGCTGTTGAACCACTTGAGAGTGGAGAGATTCTCGCAGCCTCACTTGTGGCTCTGACGCAGGAACTCCTCGGCACTATTGGCTGAGTTGGGCCGTTCACATGGCAACCCGCTGACAGTAACTAGCAGTCCTATGAGGGCGACCCAGCCGTGCTGACGATCGTGGCGACCCGCGAGGGACGCAGCGCCACCGTCATCGACAACACGCGAGACGCCTTCCCGGCCGGCCGGGGTGTGGCATGCGAGTGTGCGGTTGAGGTGGCGCCGCGCGCGGGATGACCGCAACGACTTCCTTCAAGCAAGGTACCACTACTAGTAGGGTCCGCTCATCTCTTCTGGCCGCCGAGCAACTTACGCTTCCACTCGACGTACTGGAATTCGTGTAGTCTCGCCCAATGAAATGAACATGGTGGACCGGAACCCAAATCCCCGTAGCTGCCGCCCCGGCCTCGCTCGATTGCAGGGCGTGTTGGCGATTGCCCCGATTGACGCACACCCGACGGATCCCCTGCGCCAACGCGGCCGGAGACAGGGTGGTTTCAGCCAAGCCCAGTCGCCGACCTACTGTCGATGAGATGAAGACTGCCAATGTCCACGTCGAAAGGCGGTAGCGGCGCCAATCTGCTGAATCGGCACGAGAAGCTGTGCTACACTTGTTTACGTGAGGTGACGATGGAGAAGCAGAATATCACGTTGACACTGCCCAAGGATGTCCTGAAGCGGGTGAAGGTGATGGCGGCGGAGCAAGGGACCTCGATCTCGGCCATGATGGAGGACCTTCTGCAGAACCACCTTGGACGTCACGAAGGCTACGACAAGGCTCGGCAAAGGCAGACCGCCATCCTGACAAAGGGGTTGGACATGGGAACCGGAGGCAGGGCAACCTGGAAGCGCGAACAGCTCCATGAGCGATGACCTATCGCAAGTCTTCGTCGACACCAATGTCCTCGTGTACGCGTACGACAAGTCCGCTGGCCACAAACGGGAGCGAGCCCGTGTCCTTCTGGATCAGATCTGGGCCGCCAACTGCGGTTGTGTGAGCGTGCAGGTTCTCCAAGAGTTCTATGTCGCGGCCACGCAGAAGGTGAAAAGGCCTCTCGCGGCAGGAGACTGTGGTTGGGATCATCCGAGACCTGGTGTTTTGGAGGGTGCACGCCCCTGTCGCCGAGGACATCCTGGGTGCAATTGACTTGCAGCGCCGCCATAAGATCTCCTTCTGGGATGCAATGATCATCTGGAGCGCAAGTCAGCTGGGCTGCTCATTGATTTGGTCGGAGGACTTGAGCACAGGACGCTCCTATGATGGCGTCCTGGTGAAGGACCCCTTCCTGTCCTAGGTAGCGGAACCAGCCGAAAGCCTCTGCGCTCAACTTGCGCCAAGCCCCAACACTTCGGGGGGGCGATTCGGGATCCATGCAGTTGGCAAGCCCCGGAACCCGCTATGCGATCCAAGCAGGTGCCGAAGTAGCTGGCCCACGCGATCGCCGGGCAGCAAACCTTAACACCAGTTCCCCGAGCTGCTCCAGCCGGATGTCGGCGCATACAGATTCATGGTGTAATCCCCATTGGTTGCATCTCAGAGCGCGGGCACCTGCCCCTCGACCACTCGGTGTACCCGGAGTAGGGCAGCCGCCGAACAGGAGCGTTGCGAGCTTGGGATCGGCCAATGCAATGCCACAACGGAATCCGCTCTCCTGCCCTGTCCCCAAGACCTCTCTGCTCTGCCACCGGCTGGTCCTTCTCATGTCCCCGGTCCTCAGGCGGCAAACCCTTGGGGATGCAGGGGAATCACCTGGCTCCAGTTGAGTGGGTCAATGTCGCCTATTGGCGTGCGCAGCTGAGTCCACTATGACCCTCCACCTCCTCGTCTCCCCCGCCGCCAGCGGCAAGACGCACCAATGCCTCGACCGGGTCCGGCAGGTCAAGGCATCAAACCCCCTTGCACCGGCGTGGGTTCTTGTGCCCGATCGCCTGCAGGCCAAGGCCATCCGCCGCAGGCTGGCGGAGGGGGGTGGGGTGTTTGCCGTTCACGTCGGGCACCTTCGGCGACCTGTACACAATGGTCTTGCGGCGCTCGGGCAGGGCGGTTCCCGTCGCCAGCGATCCGATCATCTACCGCCTGGTCCAGGGAGCGGTAGCCCAACTCCTCGAAGCCGGCCAACTCACTCATTTCGCCGCCATCGCCTCCACCCCCGGGTTCATCCAGACCATCGTCGATCGCATCGCCGAGTTCAAGCGCTCGCGGCTCTTCCCTGGCGCTCTCCTTGGCGCCACCCAAGACCATAGTCCTGGGCTGGCTGAGATCGGCCGCGTGTATGCGGCCTACCAGCGCCTGCTAGAGGCGGCAGGGTGGACAGACCCCGAGGGTCTCAACTGGCTTGCTGTCGAGGCGCTCGAGCAGGATGACACGTCACTCGTCAACATCCAGTTGGTTGTCGTGGACGGCTTCGACTCGTTCGACGCTTCCCAGATGGCCGCTATCCGGGTCCTCGGGGCCGCCGTGCCGGAGGTGATCGTCACACTCCCGGGTCACCCCGCCTCGCCCCGCCCGATCCACCGCCGCTTCGCCCGCGCCCTCGAGACACTCCGCAGCGCGCTGCCAGAGGCTGTCCTTGATGAACCGCTCTCGGGGACGCGCCTGCCGGCGCCCCTGGCGCACCTCGAAGCGAACCTCCTCGAATCCGCCGGTGAGCGTCTCCCTGCCGAGCGCAACGTTGCCTTCCTGGAGGCGCGCACGCCCGTCGACGAGGCACGAGAGGCGCTGCGCTGGATCAAGGCCCGCATCGTGCGCGACGGCCTTCTCCCAGACGAATGCGCCCTGGTGACCCCATTCCCCGAGCGCTACCGCCCGCATCTGCGCGAGGCGGCAAGCGAGTTCGGTCTGCCCATCCGCTTCACGCAGGGAGAGTCCTCCGTAGCCGCCCCAGGGATGGCGGCGCTCCTTGACCTGCTGGATCTGCCATCTCGCAACTGGCCGCAAGGCCTGACCCTGGCCACCATCCGCTCTCCGTACTTCGACCTCGAGCGCTTCGGGCTCACCCGCCAGCATGCCGACCCGCTGCAGCTGGCCAGCCTGGCCGGTCCGGTCGTCGAAGGGGTGGATCAGTGGCAAGACACGCTGAACCGTCTTGAGCAAGTTGACGCTCCTCCACCGGCCGAAGACGAGGATCGGCCTGCCCAGCCGCGCCTCCCTATCGGCATCGAGGCAAGAAGCCTGTGGGAGAGCCTGCGCGCCTTCGCTGACCGGCTGACCCCGCCCGGTCCTCAGCCGATCCACGCCTGGGTGAGGTGGCTGGAGGACCTGCTCGACGATCTCGGCTTCTTCGACCGCCAGGAGACTCAGGCCGATCAGGCCTCAATCGTCTCGTTCCGCGACACGCTGCGCTCGCTGGTTCTCGGCGAGCAGGTGTTCGGCGAACAGCCGTCGAGCTTCGAGGCCTTCATCGCCGACCTGCACAGCAACCTGGAGGGCGCCTACCTGCCGGATCCTCTCCCGTGGGCGCAGCCTGCCATCCAGGTGTTGCGCGTGCTGGAAGCGCGCGGCATCCGCCTGCGGGCCGTGGCGCTGATGGGGCTGTCCGAGGGGTTGTTCCCCGAAGTCGAGCGCGAGGACACCTTCCTGCGGGAAGCGGTTCGAACCGAGCTCGGTCTCGAGCCGCGCCTTGGCCGCGAGCAGCCCGGGCTGTTCTACCAGGGCGTGACCCGCGCCGATGATTTCCTCCTGCTCACCCGACCGACGCTGGCGGATGATGGCGAGCGCTGGGAGCCGTCCCCGTACTGGACGGCCGCGACCTCGCTCTTCGCCGAATCCCCGCGACTGGTCCGCCCGGATGATCCGCGGCCACTGGCCGACGGCGCGTCGCCGTCGGAGGTCCTGTTCCTCGCCGTGCGGCGGGGGTCGCTGCCTCGCGCGTATGAGGAGTTCTCGCCGCGCTTTGCGGATGCCCGGCGGGCGCACACGGTCTTCGCCGCCAGGCTCGCCTACGAGCCGTCCGGTCCCTTCGAGGGCGACCTGTCTGCCGCCGAGCCGTTGCTCGCCGTCCGATACGGTTCAGCGCACGTCTGGAGCCCGAGCCGGCTAGAGACCTATGCCTCCTGCCCGCTCGAGTTCCTTGCGGCAAACGTGCTCCAGCTCGAGGTCATCGAGCCGCCGACGCCTGGGATGGACGTGCAGCAGCGAGGCTCGCTGCTGCATGCGATCCTCGAGCGGGCGTATGGCGAGGCGCCGGATCCGGTGGACCCAGCCTCTGTGCTGGACACCTTGCATGCCGTTGCGGCGCAGGCGTTCGCCGACGCACCGCGAGCGTATGCCTTCCGGCCGTCGCCGCTGTGGGAGATGGAGCAGGCCTTCCTCCTCGAGCGGCTGGAAGAAACCGTCCGCGAGTTGGCCGAGGTCGAGCCCGGATGGACACCGGTGGGATTCGAGAGGTCGTTTGGCAGAGAGGATCTGCCCGCCCTCGAGTTGGAGGTCGATGGCGAGACGGTGCTCCTGCGCGGGGTGATCGACCGGGTGGACACCAACAACGCCGGCCAGCTGCGGGTCATCGACTACAAGACTGGCGCCAGCGCCCTGGCTCCTCGCGACCTGATCGACGGCCGGCGGCTGCAGCTGCCGCTTTACGCGCTGGCCGCCGAGCGTGCGCTCGGGTTGGGCGAAGCGGCGGATGGGTTCTACTGGGCCATCCTGAGGGCAGCGCCGGGGACGCTGCGCCTGGCGCGGTTCCACCAGGAGGTCGAGGGCCAGCAACTCGCCGGCGTCGAAGGGGCGGTCCTGGTTGTGCAGATCCACGTCGCTCGCATCCTGCACGGGATCCGCGCCGGCCAGTTCCCGCCCATCCCGCCGCAGGGCGGATGTCCGAGCTACTGCCCGGCCGCCGGCTGGTGCTGGCGCTATGCGCCGTCGGCATGGTAGGGCAGGGGGCTGCTCGATGTTCGATGAGGTGCGCAGCATGCGCATGCCGGTGAAGGCTGAGACCGCTTGAGATGACCGCCTATCTGACCGACCTCAAAGGCAGGCAGCTCGACGCCGCCACCTCGCGCGGGCGCGACCTGGTCGTCACGGCCGGCGCCGGAACGGGCAAGACGCGCACCCTCGTCGCCCGCTACCTCTCGCTGCTCGACGAGGGACTGTCGCCGCGCCAGATCCTGGCGATCACCTTCACCGAGAAGGCCGCCCGCGAGATGCGCAACCGCGTCCGCAACGCCGTCCGCCTGGAGATAGAAGCCGAGGCTGATCCTGCCCGGGTAGTCTTCTGGTCCAACCTGGAAGCCGGGCTCGACGCCGCCCGCATCGGCACGATCCACAGCTTCTGCGCCGAGGTGCTGCGCTCTCATCCGGCGGAGGCCGGCGTCGATCCGCTATTCGAGGTGACGGATGAGGCGCAGGCTGCCTTCCTGCAGCAGCAAGCGGTGGAGACGGCGCTCGCCCTGGCCACGCAAAATCGCGACCTGGCGCCGCTGTTCGCCTCCTTCAGCCCGCCATCCATCGCCGATCTCATCAGCTTCCTGCTCCGCCGGCGGCTGGACGTGGGTGATCTGCTGCAGCGTGGGGCGGCGCCGGAGCGGGCCAGGCAGGTGATTGCAGCCACTCTCGATTCGTTCCTTGACAGGGACCCAATCCAAGCCGCCATCGTCGAGCTGCGCCAGCTGGAATCCTCAGGAAGGCTTGAAGCGGATGCCGGCGACAAGCTGGCCAACCAGGTGCGGGCTCTCTTGGCCGAGGTCGCACAGGCCGAAGCCCACCTCGCTCAGGGCAATCCCCTCGCCGCGGGTGCTGCGCTCTTCAGCATCCGCCGCCAGCACACGCGTCTGAACATTGGCAAGAAGGACAGCCGGGCCAAGGACGCCGTGCGCGCCTTCCGCGAGGCCTATGACGAACGCCTCGAGCACTGGCTTGGCGGCGGGAAGACGGACGACGCTGCACCAGATGAGGCTGTCGAAGAGCGCTTCGCCGAGGATCTCCAGCGCGTCATCGCCGTCCACGGCCTGGCCGCCGATCTCTACCGCCGCAGCCTCGACGAGAAGAGCACGCTCGACTTCGACGACCTCGAGGCGAACACGGTGCGCCTGCTTGAGCTGCCGGAGGTCCGCCAGGCCTGGCAGAACGAGCTCTTCGCGGTCCTGGTTGACGAGTTCCAGGACACGAATGAACGCCAGCGGGCGATTGTCGAGGCGATCTGCGGCGCGTCCCCCGGTCGTCTGTTTGTGGTCGGAGACGCCCGCCAGAGCATCTACCGCTTCCGCGGCGCCGATGTCACCGTCTTCCGGCGAACCGGTGCGGATATCACCGGCCGGGGTGGGGAGGCGATTGAGCTCGGCCTGACTTTCCGTGCGCACCCTGGCCTGCTCGATATCCTAGACCGGCTCCTGCCTCCAGTGATGGGGGACTCTGACGACCCGGATCGCCTGTATGCCGTGCCGTACACGCCCATGCTCTCCGATCGATCGCGACCGCGCGAAGGGATGGCGGACCCGCATCTGGAGTTCGTCCTCGGGACCGGCCGTGCGGCCGAGGACGCCCGGCCCCGAGCGGCGGCTGCGCTGGTGGACCGGCTGCTGGAGCTGCGCCAGCGCGGGGATATCCGCGTCTGGGACGACGTGGCGCTGCTCTTCCGCGCCTCCACCGGCTTCGCAGCCTACGAGGATGCCCTCGAACGGGCGCAGATCCCGTTCGTCACCGTGGCCGGCGCCGGCTTCTACGATCGCCCCGAGGTGCGCGACCTGCTCAATCTACTGCAGGCGCTGGCCGACCCCTGGGACGATACCGCCATGGCCGGGCTGCTGCGCTCGCCAGTGATCGGCATGACCGATGCCGGACTGTTCCAGCTGCGCACATCAGCGGACCACCCAACACCCTTCTGGACCGCTCTCCAGGGACCCCTCGAGCGCCTGTCCGCGGAGGATCAATCCGCTGCCAGCAGGGCGCGCAGCCTGATTGACTCCCTCACGCCGCTTGTCGATCGCCTGCCTGTGGCCACTCTCCTGCGGCGCATCGTCGACACGAGTGAGTACCGGGCCGCTCTTGCCGCCAGCCACCACCGTTACTGGCGCAATTTGGACAAGCTGCTGGCGGACGCCCACAAGTCCGAACTTGTCCGCGTGCACACCTTCCTCGACTACATCCGCACCAGCCGTGACGTGGGCGCCCGAGAAGGCGAGGCTCCCGTGGAGGCGGAAGGCGCCGTGCGCCTGATGACGATCCACAAGGCCAAAGGGCTTGAGTTCCCGGTCGTGGTGCTGGCCGACGCCTCGCGCCGGATGCGAGATATGCCTGAGACCGCCTACCTCAGCCCGGAGGTGGGCCTGGCCTTCAATCCCGATCGACAGGATGCCAGGCCTCTCGCCTACGGCCTTGCCCGCTGGCTCGACTCCCAGCAGGTCGCTGCGGAGGAAGCCCGGCTGCTGTATGTGGCCTGCACCCGCGCCCAGGAGAAGCTCATGGTCTCGGGCCACCTTTCCGGCTCTGCGGGAGCCTGGCGCGCCACCGGCTGGATGGATCAGCTGCTGGAGATTGTCGGCTGCGACCTCGACCAAGTGACGGCCTCCCCAGCGGCGTGGCTTGCGCTGGATCTCGGGGGAGGTGCGGAGGTCGCGCTTCGGGTGGCGCCGGAGGACGCGCCCAGTCCACCCCTGGCCCGCAGCAGGCATTGCCTCCGTGTGGCCATCGTCCGACGAAACCCCGTTGTATCCGCCGCTGATCGAGAAGCTATCGGACGAGCCGCCATCTCAGCCTGAAGAGGACGTTCGCCGCGACTGGCGGGCTACCGGGGAGCGCATCCGTCCCCCGGCTGCCGTCGTCGGCCTGATGGTCCATCGCGCCATCGAAGCATGGCTCTTCCCTGGCGACGCGGGCCTGACGCGCGAGCTGGAGTTGTTTGCGCTGGCCGAGGGCCTGGTCGATCGACGACAGCGGGAAGCCGCCGTCGCCGAGGCCAGCGTGCTGCTCGGCCGCCTGCGTGCCCATCCTATCTGGGAAGAGATCTCCACCGCTGACGAGCGGCATCACGAAGTTCCCTACACTCGCTCGCTGGGCGAGCGAAGCGTCGACGTCGGGGTGATCGATCTACTTTTCCGCAAAGGGGGTAGTTGGCACCTGCTCGACTTCAAGGTTGATGAGCTCAGGGACGAGCCGGCGCTGGAGGAAGCCATAGCGCACTACCGTCCGCAGGTGGAGAGATACCGGGCAGGCGTACGGGCCCTGCTCGGCATGGAGCCGGAAGCCAGGCTTGTGTTCCTGGACTGGGCCGGCGGAGTCCGGCTTGCATCCGTCCGATGATGGATGTCCGAAGCCAGAATGGGACGACTACACTAGGGCTCTTCCGTCTCGGTCGGCGCCTCGGTCATTGTAGCCGTCGCGGTCGGGGAGGCGCTGGCTTTCCCCGTTGGCGTGATCGTGGCGGTGCCGCCCACGCGAATGAGCACGTACACCTCATCCCCGAAGGATGCACCATTGGGGTTCGCCATCCTCCAGTTCCCGCGGTGGGTCCCGGATGAGCTGGGCGCGGTCATCTCAACCGATAGCTCGACTTCCTTCCCCGTATCGACCGCGTCCTCGAGGGTGAGCGCCGAAGCGCCCATCGCTTCCCCACCCGTGAAGCTCAGCTTGGAGCCGACGGGCCAGGCGCACGAACCGTTGTTCCTGACTCGCCAGGTCTTGGTGAACTTCTGCCCAGCCGTCATGGTCGTGTTGTCCGGGACGGTCACGTCGGAGACGAAGGCCATGCCGTAGCAGGAGCTGGTCGGCGCAATTCCCACGCTGGCTGCGGTCGGAGTGCCCTGTAGGCTTGTCGGCGAGGGCGTGGCGGTGGGCGTGAGAGTTGGGGTGGGGGTTTCCGTCGGCAGGGCCAGGGCAGTCTGCGTCTGCCCGGCGGCGTAGGTCGCCACGGCCTGTGTCTGGATCACATCGGCGCTCTGCGTGGGAGTTGCGTCGGCGTCGCCCGATCCGCAGGCGCTGATGAACAGGCTGCCCGCCAGCATTGCCCCCGCAAGCGATGTCCAACTGGTTCTCATTCTAGATTCCGGGCCTCCTCGCCACCCCAACGCACAGCCTCCCGATTCAACTGATCATGCCGATGGAAATTGAACCGTGAGGAGCTATGTGCCGTGGGGAATCACATTCTACTCCTGGGTGGGCCGATGACCTCGCTCTCTCATCAGCGTCTCATCCAATGCGTGCACTGCCAGGCTCGTTCTGGTAATTCTTCGGCCAGCATGCGCAGCCTAGTGGGTCTTCTCCCGCTTTCCGAATGGGATTTGCGGCGGCGCGCCCCAGCCTCCCCGCCGCCTGCTCTACCGTCAGGTCGCACTGCGGCTCGGTGAGGATCTAGAAGCCGACCATGCACTCGCGCACCAAGGCCGAGCGCAGGAGGGGGGCGTTGAAATGGGCGTGCAGCTCCCAGTGATTGGCGGCAGGCAAGCCAGATGCCACGCTTCGCCGGCACAAACTCGACCGCAGGGATGCGCCGAGCAGGTAGGCAGAGCGGGTCAGAGCTGCACGCGGATCGAACCCCGCGAGCCGCACACCTCGCTGGTCTCGGGCAGGCGCGGATGACCCGTGGCGGCAAGAGCGTAAGCCCGGACCCGGCAGACTGCGCCGCGCGCAGCCTCCAGCAACCAGGCCGCCTCGGAGCCCGCCTCGTGTCGCGAGGTCCCAAACGCCTTGGTGCTTCCGCCGCTCGGCTAGCGGACTCGCCGCGCTGGTGCGGTGAGGCGCCTGCCTGGTTGAAGGCGACCGTTGACGCCTGAGTTCGAGATCAGTCATGCGCTTGAACTCGGCCAACTGTGCGGAGGAACCCCGGAACCCTCTTGCCAGATCAAGAACGGGCTCACTTCAGCGCCCTAAGAGAAGCCCGAGCCCACCCAGATGACCCTCACCGGATCGCCGACGGGGTCACATGCCGACTGGCTCCGCCATGGAGATCTGGCACAGCGCAGTGCGAAGCGGTATGAGCCCAACTCGGGATTGCAGGGGTCCGCGTAGTCGCCCAGGCACACGTTGATGTCCGACTTGAACGCTTTGTGCAGGGACGGCTCAGGACCCGGCATCTCTGGATACCACCATCCGTGCTCGTCATCGACGATCGCGGCATCCATCTTGTCAAATAGATGGCCCTTCTGGCGGATGCGTCCACGCTTGGTCTCGATCCAGATCCAGTCGCCCGCCGCAGTCCCCTCGGAGCGTGCCATCTGCGGGTGAAGGCGAACGATCGGTTCGGGGCGGTGCATGCGGACCTACTCAACCTGCCGCCACTCCGCATGGTTGTAGAAGAGGCTGCTTCGCCCGTCAGTTAGGGTGCAGGGATACTGCTTCACCAGCTGCGGATCGCCCTGTGGGCCTTCCGGGGGGATGGGGTATTTGGGGAGAGGATCGTGGCCCAAGGCCTACAGTACGGTCGGGCGCAATTCCACCTTCCCGGCCGTGGGCCAAATCCCTGCTGCTCGTACTTCCTCTCGATGATCGGAAGCAGGATGATCCTTAGGAAGGTTTTGAGCGTGTGGCCCAATGGCTCCAGTCGGTATTGAGTGCCTCTTCGAGCGTCTCCCAGGGCCTGTCCGCTTCCTGGCCGAGGCGAGTGCCGAGTTCCCGCCAGATATCGTTATCCCTGAAGTGTTCGTTGCTGCCGGGCAGAATCTCCGGCAGGATGGTTGGTCACGTAATAGCAGGATCTCCAAGCCGCGATTGCACAGCCGAAGCTAGTTCACGCCCCGGAGCATCTTGCTCGCGATGGCACCTCGGCCCCCGCCTCCAGGACACTGCGGACCACCGTACCTCCGAGCCGAAGAGACCGACGGGCGGAGGGCGAGGACTTTGCCCGCCGCCGGTTCGGCGCTAGAATGGCAGCTGGCGAAGCTGCCGGCGAAGGGGTCTCAATTGAACTTGGACCCGTACCGACTCGGCGTGCGTTGCCAATGACGGTCACCTGAATCCGTCGCGTGAATCTCCGCGACCGCTGCTGGCGTCGCCAGGAGGGAACCCTCACCATGACACTTTATCTGCGCCTCGCCTGGCGCAACATCTGGCGCCACCGACGGCGGACGATCATCATCGTCGCCGCCATGGGCTTCGGCCTGTCGCTGATGATGATGTACGACGGGCTGGTCGACGGCTTCAACCAGGCGATCTACGGCAATGCCATCAAGGTCCTGGGCGGCAACATCCAGGTGCACGC
Source organism: uncultured Chloroflexia bacterium (assembly GCA_963789825.1). Taxonomy (GTDB): domain Bacteria; phylum Chloroflexota; class Anaerolineae; order Anaerolineales; family E44-bin32; genus PFL42. The sequence goes on along the minus strand of CAWBME010000006.1, from coordinate 1,164,508 downwards.
CGAGGGCTACCGCGACAGCGCCGGACAGAAGCCGCTGCTGCCGCTGGCCGATGATGCCGCCGTGCTGGCAGCCGTGCGCGCCCAGCCCGGGGTGGTGGCGGCGGCGCGCCGCATCAACACCGGCGGGCTGGCCAGCAGCCGCGAGGGCGCCTTCGCCGTCGGCATCACCGCCATCGAGCCGGAGGTCGAGCAGCAGGTCAACCTGGCCGCCCAGAACGTGATCGCCGGGCGTGCGCTGACCGCCGACGACGGCGACGCCATCTTCATCGGTAAGGGCCTGGCCGATGCCATGGACGTGGGCGTCGGTGACCGTATCACCCTCACCGGCCAGGCGACGCACGAGCAGATGCGCCGGCGCACGATGAACGTCGTCGGCATCTACGACCTGGGCATTCCCGACATCGAGAAGCTCACGGTCTACCTCACCCTCGCCGAAGCGCAGTCGCTGTACGATCTCGCCGGCCAGTCGACCGAGGTGGCGGTCTTTCTCGACAATGTCGGTGGGGAGAGAGACCTGATCGCGACAGCTGGCGCCCGCCCTGCCGGGTTACGAGATCGAATCGTTCGAGGACAGCTTCCCCGAGCTGAAGTACGCCCTGGCCACCAAGGGCAAGGTGATGGACATCTTCAGCGTCATCATCCTGGGCATCGCCGGCATCGGCATCCTCAACCTGCTGCTGATGGCGGTCTATGAACGCACCCGCGAGATCGGCGTGCTGGGCGCCATGGGCCTGAAGCCGCGCCAGATCTCGACCGCTCTTCATCCTGGAGGGCACGTTCATCGGCCTGGTCGGCGTGGCAGTCGGGATCGTGCTCGGATTGGCGTTCAACGGGATGCTGCGGGTGGTTGGATTGGACTACACCGCCATGTCCGGGATGACCAGCTACATGGCGCTGCTGTCCGAGAAGGTCTACCCAAGCTGGGGTGTCAGCAAGCTGCTGAGCCGGGGGTTGACGGTGGCGATCATCGCCGCGCTGGCGGCGGTCATCCCGGCCCGCGAGGCCGCCCATCGCGATCCGGCCGAAGCCTTGCACTACGTTTGAGGCCCACCATGATGCAGACGCTGAAACTGGCCTTCCGCAACCTGGGGCGCAACCGCCGGCGGTCGTTCTTCTCCGCCCTGGCCATGGGCATTGCGCTGACCCTGCTCTTGCTCTTCGCTTCGTTCATCCAGGGGGAGATGGGCAGCGCCATCGACATGTCCATCCGTCTTCAGTCCGGGCACCTGCAGGTCCGGGCCGAGTCCTACGATGAGGCCAAGACGAGCCTCAAGTGGGAGGACCTGATCGAGAACCCCGATCAGATCGCCGCCAAGGTCGCCTCGCTTGGGGTGGTGGCCGCCGCCACACCCCGGCTGTACGCCACGGGCTTCGTCACCACGCGCGACGAATCCAATGGCGTCCGCGTGATGGGCATCGATACCCTGTCGGAGGCCAGCGCCCCCTATCGCGACGGGATGCAGGAGGGCGATTACCTGACGCCGGACGACCGGGAGGGCGTGCTCCTCGGCTGGACTCTGGCCAAGCAGTTGGGCCTCTCTGCCGGGGACCAGGTCAGCCTCTCGGTGAATACTTCCGACGGCAACGTAGACGAACAGCGCTTCACCGTGCGCGGGATCTACAGCACCGGGACCAGCGGCTTCGACCGCCTCACCGTGCTCCTCCCGCTGGCCAAGGCACAGGCCATCACCGGTGCCGGTAATCGCGCCAGCTCGGTGTTCATCCTGCTGAAAGACACCGCCGCAACCCCGGCAGTGGTCGACGCACTCACCGGCACGGGGTACAAAGTGCTGACCTGGGATGAGTTGAACGAGCTGCTCGTGCAGACTGAAGAACTCTACGTCGGCTACTTGACCTTCTTCTACCTGATCATCCTGGGCATCGGCGCCACGGTCATCGTCAACACCCAGATCATGTCGGTCTTCGAGCGGACACGCGAGATCGGCATTCTCTCGGCGATCGGCATGCGCGGTCGGCGGTTGTTGGCCATCTTCCTGGCGGAGTCGGGGATGCTGGCGGTGGGCGGGATCGTGCTCGGCCTGGCCATCGGCGGCGTCGTCATCGCCTACTTCACGCGCTACGGGCTCCCCGTCGATTTCGAGGGATACGGGATCACCGGCATGTTGTTCCCCGACAAGCTCTACACCCAGCTGACGCTGGAGGACACCGTCCGGCTGACCCTGATGACCTTCATTGTCACGCTGCTGGCCGGTGTGTACCCGGCGGTGGTGGCATCGCGCATGGAGCCCGTGGCGGCCCTGCGCGCCGAGAAGTAGAGGAGCGCCTCCGATGGAAGTCGCCAAGACAGAAAACGTCACGCGGGTCTACAAGATCGGCACGCTCGAGACGCAAGCGCTGCGCGGCGTCAGCCTGTCGATCGAGAAGGGGGAATTCGCAGCGTTGGTCGGCCCTTCCGGGTCGGGCAAGACGACCTTGCTGCAGCTCCTGGGCTGCCTCGATCGGCCGACGAGCGGCCGCGTGCTCATCAACGGCAAGGACGTCAGCCAGCTCAATCGCAACCAGCGGGCGGACATGCGCCGGGGCACGATCGGGTTCATCTTCCAGTTCTTCGCTTTGATCCCGACCCTGACGGCCTATGAGAATGTCGAGCTGCCCTTGCTCCTTACCGGAAAACCTGCGGCGGAACGAAAGGAACGAGTGACGGGACTGCTCGAGTCCGTCGGGCTGCCCGATCGTGCACACCACCGCCCGGACCAGCTCAGCGGCGGTGAGCAGCAGCGCGTGGCGGTCGCCCGCGCCCTGGCGGGCAGCCCCTCCATGATCCTGGCCGACGAGCCGACTGCCAACCTCGACACGGCCAACGGCGAAGCCGTCATGGAGACGATGGTGCGCCTGAACCAGGAGACGGGGGTCACCTTCGTCTTCGCCACGCACGATCCGCGCGTGATCAAGTATGCCCGGCGGGTCATCACGCTGCGCGATGGCGTCATTGCCGACAACGGCGCGCCGCCCATGAATGCGTAACGCAATGCGTCGTGCCGCCCTTCTCCTCCCCTTGCTGTTGCTGGCTGCTGGTTGCGGAAGCATCGGCGGGGGTCCAACGCCGCTGCCGACCGTGGTCCTCGATGTGGGCAGCTCACCCTCGACGCCAGGGCCCACGTTCGGTGAGGCCACGGCCTCTGGCGTTGTGGCCTCGGCCAACGAAGCCAGTCTGGCCTTCGATCAGGGCGGCCTGGTGACGGCGGTTCAAGTGGCACTGGGAGACTCGGTCAAGGCCGGGGAGGTGCTGGTCGAGCTGGACAGTACGTCCGCTCAACTTGAGCTCGATCGAGCGCGGCGGGTCTTGCGGGAGATGAAGTCGCCGGCCGCCGTTGCCGCAGCCGATCAGGCGGTGGCCTCAGCGAAGGAGGCTCAGGATAAGGCGCAGAAGAAGGTAGTTTCGCTTTCCTATCCTCGGGCCACCGAGGCGTTCATCGACAATCTGGCCGCACAGATCACGCTCGCTCGCAAGGAACTGGCGGGCGCATCGCGCGATTTCAACAACTTGCAGGATCTGCCGAAGAATGACACAGACCGGGCCAAGGCTGAGCTGCGCTACACTAGCGCACAGATCAACCTCAACAAGCTCACCGGCAACTACAACTGGTACACGGGCCAACCCTCGGAGATTGACGTGGCACTGACCCAGGCCAACCTGGATGCGGCGGTCGCTGCGGTCCAGGAGGCCGAGTGGTACGCGGCTGCGCTGCACGGGAAGCCGATCCCGCCTGAGGCCTCGGGAACGATGTTGACTGCGCTTCAGAGCGCGCAGGACGCCGTCGTTGCGGCCGAGGCCGGGCTGGAGGCGACTCGCATCGTGTCGCCGTTCGGCGGCGTCGTTGGGCGCGTGGATGTCCGGCTGGGGGAATCCGCCCAGGCAGGACAGGCAGTGGTGTTGGTGACCGATATCGAGCACTTGCAGGTGAAAACGACCGATCTGAGTGAGCTCGACCTCCCCAACGTAGCTGTCGGGCAGCCGGTGACGGCTGAAGTGGAGGCGCTTGGCACGCAGGCTCCCGGGCACGTCATTGCCATCGCGCCGACTTCCCAGACGCTGGGGGGAGACGTGGTCTACCAGGTCATCGTCGCCCTGGATGAGATTCCCGATGGCCTTCGACCAGGCATGTCCGTCACGGTTGCGTTCGGCGCTCTCCCCTAAGCCCTCACGCGGGCCTTGTCGCCCCATATCTGCCACTCCGGTCGGTGAGCCGACCCTGCCTTGGCAGCCACGCAACGCCTCGGGGCTCACCGCCGGTCCTCGTTAGAACTCCGGTCTGCCCTCGTGCTCACACCCCCGTGTGCGCCCTTCGGTAGTCGTGCGCATCCCCGAGGAAGGACGGGGGGGACCCCGCGCGGGAAAATCTTGCGTCCGGACGCTTCATAGGGGGGGCTGGCTCGCCTCACGTCCCATCTGGCGCCCTGCGGCCTGTGGCCGACAACTTGATGCTTCAGGATGGCGTCCATCCTAGGGATGTCCAGGAGCCCCCGCTTCACTCGGAGATCTGGATTCCCTTCGAGGGTCGCAAACACATCTTGCCACACGAGCAGGGGAAGGCAGCCTCGATGCCTGGCCCGCTCATCACAAAGGCTTCGTCGTCAACCAGCGACGGAGGTGGTCAAACTGGTGGTCCTTCTTCCCGCAACCCGCGTACCGGAAAAGAGCAGTTCGCACCGAGTGTTCCTGGCGGCGTCGTCGAGGTAGGGCCTACCCCATCCAGCGCTGACGGGAAGCGGGCATGGGTTGACTCTGGGGCCGCCGGCTTGTTGTTCAGACATATCCCTTGGCGGTCAGTCCTAACTTCGCTGCCCTCTTCTTGCCTGCCCTGCTACCGAGCCAGATGCCAACTATGGCACCCACGAGCGCGCCAACTAGGAAGCTGAATGCGAAGCCGAAAATGATCGAGAAGTCTTCTCGGGTGATCAGTTCGTATCCCGGCACGCCATCAATCGGCTGTAAACAGGCTATCACGAGGAACGCAGGCGCCAGGAGGAGCGCTCCAATCCAGGCACCCACCTTCTGGTACCTTCCTACAGTTCTTGCGTACGGCTCGTTCTGGGCGGCTTCTCTCGCCCGTACCAGTGCCTCTGGAACCCCATCAATCCATGGGTTCAGTTCAAGGGCCTTCTCAAGCCATGGGATAGCCTCCATGTACCGCTCTTGGCGAATGAATACGTTGCCGATGTTGGCGTGCGCCGTGGCGTTGAAGGGGTTGATCTCGATGGCTTTTCGGAGTTCCGCTTCGGCCTGGCCATAGTGTCCCTGCAGGATGAGTTGGCCACCCCGATCCACGTGCTGCTTTGCTTCCATCTGCCTCTGCATCGCAACAAGCGATGACGCAGGGTCATCGGCGGATCCCACGGATAGAAAGGACTCTCCGCCGCAGTGCGGACACGTATGTCGCAGGTCTTCCATTTGGTTGCGGCACGTGGTGCACTCTTTCATCGATCTCTCCTTTGTCTCGGATGGACCGACCGACGGGCGGGAGAAGAGCCCCACTGCGCTCCCGGAAGAGCGGATCCCAGAAAAGCAATTGGCCCAAATGGCAGGCCCAAGAAGTACCAGCTCATAGCCTTCAATTCATGCTATCGGCAATCCAGGCTGCGAGCAATCCTCACACGAGCCAGATGCTCAGCTGGCAGCCGATCTCCACGAAGGTTCCCAGAGGCGATGCGACTTCGAGCACTGGGACATGAGCGCTGCCTGCGGTGCGTGATTGCATGACTTGATGTCCCGTTGCACACGGATGATTCTAGGGGCATTTGGCTCGGGCGCATCCACCTCCCGCGTGGTCTCCCAGCGGGCAGGCCCCGGTACGGAGTGGACATCATCGATCGGGAACGGCCACTCCGTACCACCGAGTTCCCGGTCTTCCCTAGCTAGGAGAGTTGGGCCCAGCAAACACCCGTCGATAGGCGGCGATGATCGTGTCCCAACGCGCATTGGCCTCGTGATCGATCGTACAGAATTCCGGATGCGCCGTATGCCAGGCGAGTGCCCGGCGCACGCCCTCCGACCAGGGCACGGTCGCCACGAAATCAGGCACGAATCGCTTGATCTTGCTGTTGTCGAATACGGCGCTGTTGGCCTTGTCGCCGATCAGGCTGCCGACTGCGTCAGGGTCATAGGCGGCGATCAGGTCGGATGGGATGTGGATGATGTCCGGCTCCATCCCCATGGCCTGCCCGGCCTGGCGATAGATCTGATCCCAAGTCAGCACTTCATCGGATGTGATGTGAAAAGCGTGGCCGAGGGTGTCCTCTCGGCCCAAGAGGCCAACCAACCCCTTGGCGAAGTCGCCGTTCCAGGTCAGGACCCAGAGTGAGGTCCCGTCCCCGGGCACGATGACTGGCTGCCCCCGCTGCATCCGATCGATGACGGTGTAGGGGTGTTGCCAGCTGCCGACGCACAGCGGGATCTGCGATGGCCCGTAGGTGAGCGAGGGACGCACGATGGTGACCGGGAAGCCCTGTTCCCGATGGGCCTGCATCAGGCGCTCCTCACAGGCGATCTTCTGACGAGAGTACTCCCAATAGGGGTTGGCCAGCGGGGTCTCTTCGGTGATGAGGTAGTGGCCGGGCGGCTTCTGGTAGGCGCTGGCTGAACTGATGAAGACGAACTGGCGCGTCTTGCCGGTGAAGAGTGCGAGGTCTCTCTCGATGTCGGCGGGGGTGAAGGCGATCCAGTCCACCACGGCGTCGAACTTGTGGTTCCGCAGTTGCTCTGCCGCCTCGGCCGCGTGGTGCACATCGGCGGTCAGGATCCGTGCTCCGGGAGGGATCGGATACTTCTTCGACTGGCCCCGATTGAGGAGGTGGAGTTCGAAGCCGCGTTGCAGGGCCAACTCCGAACAAGCTGAGCTGATCAATCCGGTGCCGCCAATGAACAGGATCTTCATGGTCATCCTCGGGGATCGGCAGATGGATGGGTGAGTGTCGGCGACCCGCCACCAAAGGCGCAAGTCCGTCCGTCCCGCCCAATGGACACTCGCTTCGGGATGGGCCTTCGCAGCAGCGCGGCTGCACGCCTCCGGTTCACCCCTATTCTCGGGCCCTCCTGCAAGTGGGTCAACCTGCATGCCTGTTGGCCCGCGAGCTGAGACGGCTTGCCCTTGCAGGGATCCGGAAGGGGTCGCGCAGTATCCCGGAAGGGCTTGAGCGAGTCATTGGGCGGCGGTTGCGAAGGCTGCTCAGGCGGCGTGGACATGTTCAAGTGAGATTCCACTCGACGCACTGCTACAGCTCGGCAAAGAGCACGGCGATGTAGGCGACAAATGACAACAGCGCGAAGTAGGCAAGCCAACGATGGGTGCGCTCGTCCTTCAGCGCTAGCCCTAGCCCCGCAACCACGATCCCAGCAACGTGGAACCCGACGTTCGCCGCTTCCGGCAGAGTGCCGCTGCGCGCAAGATCCTTGAGGAGACTGGCGACGAGCAACGTGAGGATGAGCCCAAAGAACCATGGCCGCTGGTGGAAGAAGGTGCTGCGCAAGTTCTGATCTGGGGAAGTGGAGCTAGGAAAGATGAGAACCGCGAGCAGGAACAAGAGGATTGGCTGGAGAAGGACCATCGAGAACTGCACGAAGTTCCAATCCACATAGGTCCGCATGCCGTACATCGACCACCAGGACTGGAAGTGCACCAGCAGTAGGATGGCGGCCCAGGCAATTGCAGGCCCAAATGCGCCAAATGCCTTGCGCTGCTCCAGCCACCGCGAGAATCCCATCAGGAGCTGCGTGATCCCCAATCCGAGCACAATCGAGACGAGAACTGACAGGTAGGCGAAAGGGTCCATGGGGCGGTTGCTCCATAGGCGCTCTGGCTGCCAACAGCCGGTTCTGCATCGAAGACCCCAGGCCAAGAGGCGCCAACGTCCGGGCGATCTCAACTCGAGAACGTTGTGGTCAGAAAGCGACCCGCCAATCCGGTCGGCGGGCTCGGGTTGGCCCCTTCATTCTAGGGCAACTTGGCTGGCGGGGTACCCCTGCTCGTGCGCGAATCAGAGGTCGCAGCCTGGGCCTACCGAAATACGGACCTGCGAGGCGTATACATTGCGTTTCTCAGGCTGGCCTGCCCGCTTCAGGATGCGGCTGAAGCCGTCGAGGGCAGTGCGCGGGCCCATTGGCTCCCTCGCCAAGTGGGGGCAGAGAGGGTTGACCCCCGTCCAATTCCAGTCTTCCTGCGGCGTCACCAGCTGGATCCGGTGCGACCGCGTCAGGCCGGCTGGACAGCGGTTGACCGACGGCACACACCCGTCGCGTGGCAGCAATTCACGGCGGAGGGCCAGTCTCCAGCGTTTGTCATGGGCATGGTCCGCCAGGCTTCAGGTGCCCAATTCCACGGCCAGGACGTCGTAGTACGTGCCCGCGCCAAAACCATCGAAGAGCACGTGATCGCCGGGACGGAGCTTGGGCAGCTGGCGCAAGAAGGCAATCATGTTCGAGGCGGCGCTGACGTTGCCGAACTCACTCAACAGCCAGGGCATGGGGAACCGGATACCCTCCTTGCTGAGATGCTTCGCCTTGAGCTGGTTGATCTTGTAGTTGGCGTGGTGGACGATGGCCACAGCAATCGGCTTGTCCGGTGTGCCCAGTTTGTCCATCAAGGCCTGATACTCTCGAACCACGTCCGACACGACGCTAACGCCGGTCCTGACGAATAGTTTGACCATGCCCATCATTCCGGCCATCACGACCGGGCTGCCATCCTCCGGCTCATGCATCAAACCGGCGACTCGTACTCGATCCGGCAGATCTTGCGAGACCTGGACGAGCGGTCGACCGGCTTCCTGGGCCCCAGAGTAGGGATAGAGCATCCTCACCTTGAGAAGCCCCTCGTGGTCGAAGACTTCGTGGCTCTTGCCCACCAGGAACTTCATCGTCTGACCCGGGATGACGCCGATCACGCCGGCGCCGTTGCCGAAGAGCTGGAGTGCGTTTCTGTCGCGCGTGTGGCGTGTGAACCGGCTCAGACCCTCGATCCCGCCCACCAGGATCTTCTGGCCACGCAATGCCTCGGCGATGTTGACCTGGCCGGCCTGGGCCAGCTCCCGGTTGAGCGCAAGGTGCAACGCGCCCACCGACCCATCACATGCCTTGTGAACGCTCACCAGCAGGGTATCGTCGGAGATCCCCGCACGCCGGGCGATCTGAGCCACGTAGTCGTCCGCCACCGGGGCACTCATCCCGATCAGAACGCCCTTCACCTCGGTCGGGTCCCAGCCGTTGACGCGTGCCGCCTCGCGCAGCATGCGCGCCCCGACTTCGAGCTCCAACTCCAGATGCTCGGCCTCCGAAAGGTCGGCAACGTGATGCCGGTACAGGAAGCCAAGCTCAGCCAGGCTCATGATCTCCTCGTCCCGCATCGGTTCGCCGAGGCGGCTCTCGAGGAAACCTCGCAAGGTCCGGTTGTCATAGCTCTTGCCCCACGAGCCGTACACTCCACCGATTCCGAGTTCGGGGCAGGAGATGCTCTCCATTCCCAGTGGAATCCCAGGACCGACGGGGAGCATCACTTGCTGCACGCCCGGCCGCTCGAAGAAGGACGGCGTCGGGACCTCAGTCGGTGCGTCTGCCGCGTTCATGCTTCCAACCATTGGGCTCTCCCGAATCAAGCGAGCATTGACCACTTATAACACCACCTGCGGCCCGTCGCCTCTGGGCTGTCCTGACCGGGGCCGGGCGGTCCCGGGTGGCGCCGGCGCCAGCGGCCCTTCCAGCCGCTCGATTTGGCCACCCAACCCCAGCTCCCTCAGGGGTGACCGTCGAGACCGCGCGGGGCGCGCCCCCCAGGCTTGTCTCCCGCTGGTTGTCGGGCTAGAATGTATATACGTACATACATTTGGGCTCGGCCGCTGGTCACACCGGAGTTGGGTCGGGCCCAGCGTGAGAAGGACGCGATGGAGACCCCAATCCTGTCGAACGCTGGGCCATCGCGCGAGTCTGCCCTGGTGACTGACCTGGGAACCAGCGGTCCGAAGGTCGGTGACTGCGCCGAGCACTGTATCAGGGTGCTCTCGGCCGAGTTGAACATGTTCTATCCGTGGCAGATAGCCAGGCAAGCCTTCGGGATGCAACTCCCCTGGCACCTCCGCAACCGCCGAGCAAGGCTTGGAGGACGCGCGCCAGGATGAGATTGCTGAGACCAGACTAGGGAGGGACGATGGACCTTGTGCTTGCCTACGACGTCGGAACCAGTGGCACCAAGGCTGTGCTGATCAGCACGGACGGCCAGGTGCGGGCCACCGCCTTCGAACCCTATCCGACGACCTACCCCAGGCCGCTGTGGGCGGAGCAGGATCCGGAAGACTGGTGGCGCGCCATTGCCGCCACCACGCGACGGCGTGCTGCAGGCAGCCAGGCACCGGGCCGGAACAGATCGCCGGGATAGCTTTCACCACGCAGATGGTCAACTTGATCCCCCTCGACTCCGCCGGCGTCCCGCTTCGTCCCTGCATCTCCTGGCTCGATGGAAGGGCGGGCATCGAGGCGCGCGGCATCATGCGCCGGTTCGGCGGCGAGCGCATCTTCGCCGCCATTGTCGGGGCGGGGATCACCGGCAAGGACGTGCTGCCGAAGATGCTCTGGCTGAAGAAGCACGAGCCGGAGGTGTATCGCCGGGCCGCCACGCTGGTCGACGTCGGCGGCTACCTGCTGTTGCGCACCACCGGCCGTCGGGTCGTGGAGTGGAGCGTGGCCAGCGTCACCGGGCTGTTCCACCTCAAGCACAAGATCTGGGACGAGGGCATGATGCGACTGTTCGGCCTCGACCGGGCCAAGTTCCCCGATCTGGTGCGGTCGATCGACCAGGTGGGCGGGCTGACGCCCTCGGCTGCAGCCGATCTCGGGCTGCGGGCCGGCACGCCGGTCTTTGGCGGCGCCGGGGATGGAATGAGCGCCCCGGTGGGCGCCGGCGCAGTCGGCGACGGAGATGGTCAGCTGACGCTGGGGACCTCGGGTTTCGTCGGGTTGATCACCAGGCGCAAGGTGACGGGCAAGGGCGGCATCGTCACGCTGCAGTCGGCCGATCCGCAGCACTTTCTGCTCATCGCCGAGATGGAGACTGCGGCCGGCTGCCTGCGTTGGGCCGTCGAGACCCTGTACGGCATGCAGCCGGCAGGCGAGGGCTACCAGACGATGGACCGCGAGGTTGCCGCCTCGCCGCCCGGTGCTGGCAATCTACTCTTCACACCCTGGATGTACGGCGAGCGGGCGCCGGTGGCCGATGAGCGGCTGCGGGCCTCCTTCATCAACCTGGGGACGAACCACACCCGCGGTGACATGGCGCGTGCGATCTATGAAGGAGTTGCCTTCAACTACCGCTGGCTGCTCGAGTCGCTGCAGCGGGGGTTCGGCTTTCGCCCGGATCCGCTGCGGGTGATCGGCGGCGGGGCACGCAGCGCGCCCTGGGTGCAGATCCTGGCCGACATCACCGGGCGCACGATGGAGGTCATGCCCTGGCCGCAGGAGGCCTCGGCGGTCGGCGCCGGGCTGCTAGCGGCCGTCGGCTTGGGGGTGCATCCCTCGATCGCCTCGCTGGGCAATCTGCTCCAGCCTGAGCGGGTGGTGACTCCGGCGCCATCCGCCTTCGACAGCTATCGGCCTGCCTACACAACCTTCCAGTCTCTGTACACCGCACTGCGGCCAATCCACCACCGGATGAACGGACAGCACGAAGCGTGACGTCTCATGGCTGAAAAGGCAACCTGTGCGAAGGATCCGAACGAGAGGATAGGCCGATGGACACTCGGATCCTGGCGGTTGACCGGGGGCGGGCTTTCGAACCCGTTGGCAAAGATCATGGCCGATGTGGTCGGCATTCCCATGCACCGCCAGGCCAACCCGCGCATCCACAACGTGGTCGGCATGGGGCTGCTGGCCTTCAGCCGCCTGGGGAAGGTGAAGCTGGAGGACATTCCCGGCATGATCAAGTTCGACCGCGTCTTCGAGCCCGATCCGAAGAACCGCGCCGTCTACGACCACATGTACGCGCAGTTCACGGCGGCCAGGGAGAAGATCCGGCCGGTCTTGCACGCGCTGAACAAGGCCTGAGGCAAACCCATCGCACGGAGCCTCACTCCCAGACAACGAGGAAAACATGTCTGACGAACAAGATATCCTTCGATCTCTTTGGGGATATGCATCCCTACAACAAGCTCTTCAAGGTCTTCACCCGGCTGCCCGAGAAGGGCCGGGACGAGGAAGAGGTCCTGAAAGAGCTCGCCTACATGGCCGAGAAGGAGAACCAGAAGTGGCTGGGCGGGCAGTGCTCCGGCACCATGTACCACGGCGGCATGGAGCACTACGCCTTCCTGAACAAGGTCTTCAGCCTGTACTCCTTCGTCAACCTGCTGCAGCGCGACCTGTGCCCGAGCGGCACCAAGTTCGAGGCGGAAGTGCTGGCCATGGTCGGCAAGATGCTGCACGGCGACGAGGTGAGCAAGGTCAACCGCTATGGACGAGCAGGCCGGCGCCATCACCTCCGGCGGCACCGACAGCATCTTCAACGCCATGTACGTCTACCGCGAATGGGGCCGCGAGGAGAAGGGCATCACCGCACCCGAGGTCGTTGCCCCGATGACCATCCACCCGGCGCACCTCAAGGCCGCGCATTACCTGGGCATGAAGGTCGTGCGCGTGCCGGTCAACGCCGACTTCGAAGCCGATGTCGAGGCCATGCGCGCCCAGATCAACGCCAACACCGTGGCGCTGGCCGGCTCGGCCGGCACCTATCCCCACGGCGTGGTCGATCCGATCAGCAAGCTCTCCGACCTGGCCGCTGGAGCACAAGCTCGGCCTGCACGTCGATGGCTGCCTGGGCGGCTTCATCCTGCCCTGGATCGAGAAGCTGGGCTACGAGGTGCCGGTCTTCGATTTCCGCCTGCCCGGCGTCACCTCCATCTCGTGCGACACGCACAAGTACGGCTACTCGCCTCAAGGGCACCTCGACCATCAACTTCCGCAACAAGGAGCTGCGCCGCTACATGTACTTCGCGCAGGAGGACTGGCCGGGCGGCGTCTATGTCTCGCCCACCGCGCAGGGCAGCCGCTCGGCGCGGCTTGAGCGCGGCCATGTGGGCGGCCATGGTCTGCATGGGCGAGGAGGGCTACCTGAAGGCCGCCCGGGCCATCATGGACACGGCCGACAAGATCCGCGCGGGCATCGCCCGCATCCCCGAGCTGCGCATCATGGGCGAAGTCCACCTTCCTGATCAGCCTCACCTCGGATGTGGTCGACCCCTATTTCGTCAACGATTACCTGGAGAAGAAGGGCTGGCGCATGAACGGCTGCCAGAACCCGCCCGGCTTCCATTTCTGCATCACGCTGCCGCAGACCGCAGCCCGGCATCGCCGAGCGGTTCGTCAAGGACCTGGCGGACGGCGTGAAGTTCGCCAAGGATCCGCCCTACGAGGTGCCCAAGACCGGCTTCCTGTACGGCATGGGCGCCACCGCCGATGGGCGCGAGATGATGCGCCTCGGCATGAAGGGCTACGTCGACGCCGGCTACGAAGTCGAATAGCGCTTCGAGCTCAGGCATCCAATGCCATGCCCGGAGCGGACTGAAGAAGGAATCGATCGCATGGGCATCAAGTTCCCCTCGGAAGAATGGATCAAGGAGCTGGAGAGCAGGCTCAACGCCAGCGAGAGCTACGCACAGGCCGCCGCCACCTGGGAGGGCGACCAAATCTTCGTCATCCTGCCGGATGACAACTACCCCGAGACGACCTACTTCTACATCAATCTGCAGCACGGCAAGGCCTCCGATGCCTGGCAGCTGAAGAGCCTGGACGAGAAGAAGGCGCTCTTCACCAGCTCGGCGCCCTTCGGCACCTGGCGCAAGGTGCTCGAGGGCCGCCTGGATCCGATCCAGGCCATGTTCTCGAACAAGATCAAGCTGGTGGGCAGCATGGCGGCCGTCCAGCGCACGCCCAAGGCCACCTACGAGCTGGTCAAGGTGGCCGCCTCCATCGACACGGACTTCGGATCGTAGCCGATCATGAACGGCTACCTGGGCCGGATCCTGCGCGTCGACCTCAGCCGCGGCAGCGCTGTGGGACGAGGCGCTCAACGAGGACTATGCCCGCCGTACGTCGGCGGCAGCGGGCTGGCGGCGCGCTACCTCTACGACGTGCTCGATGCCGACACCGATCCGCTCGGCCCGGAGAACCCGCTGCTCTTCCTGACCGGCCCGCTGGTCGGCACCTCGATGACCTCCGCCGGGCGCTACAGCGTCTGCGCCCGTTCGCCGCTGACCGGGATCTGGGGCGAGGCCAACAGCGGCGGCTTCTTCGGCCCGAGCTGCGCTACGCCGGCTATGACGGCATCTGGATCACCGGCGCCGCCCAGGCACCCGGTCTGGCTGTCCATCGTCGATGGCAAGGCCGAGCTGCACGACGCCGGCGACCTGTGGGGCAGCGACATCTACGTCACGCAGGACGCGGCTGCGCGAATGCCCTGGGCGAGGCGAAGGCGCGCGTGGCCTGCATCGGGCTGGCCGGCGAGAATCAGGTCAAGCTGGCGGGCATCGCCAACGACCACGGCCGTTTCGCGGCGCGCACCGGCCTGGGCGCGGTGATGGGCTCCAAGAACCTCAAGGCCATCGCCGTGCGCGGCACGGGCAAGGTCCCGCTGTACGCGCCGGACGAGTTCAAGGCCATCACCAACCAGGTGCTCGCGCTGTTCAAGGAGGACACTGCCGTCGCAATCCCTGCGCGAGTTCGGCACTGCCGGCTATCGTCAATCTGGCCCACATGCTGGGCGACCTGCCCATCCGCTACTTCCAGCTGGGTGAACACGCCGCCGGCGGATGACCTCTCCGGCGTGGACATGGCCGAGAAGTTCCTGCGGCGCAATACCGCCTGCCACAAGTGCGTCATCGCCTGCGGGCGCGAGACGCGCTCGCCGGCCTACGGCGATGACAAGGTGGATGGGCCCGAGTACGAAGCCGCTCGGGGCGCTGGGTTCGCTGCTGATGATCTTCGACCTGGAAGCCGTCATCCACGCCAGTCACCTGTGCAACCTCTACGGCATGGATGTGATCAGCCTGGGCGTGACCATCGGCCTGGCCTGCGAGCTCTTCGAGCGCGGCCTGCTCACCGCAGCGGATACCGGCGGACTGGAGATCCGCTACGGCGATGCCGAGATGGTCTTCCGCCTGATCGAGCTGACCGCCCGCCGGGAGGGCTTCGGCGCGGTGCTGGCCGAGGGCAATGCCGCCCTGGCGGAGCGCGCCGGTGTGCCGGAGCTTTCGGCCACGGTCAACCGCCTGGAAGTGCCCATGCACGACCCGCGCGCCTACCTGGGCATGGCCGTGACCTATGCCCTCTCCCCCCGCGGCGCCTGCCACATGGAAGGCGACATGTACGACCTCGACCTGGGTCAGAGCAACCTGGAGGACGTCGGCCTGGTGCCGGGTGACCGGCATGAGAACAGCGTCGAGAAGGGCCGCACGGCGGCCCGCCTGCAGGCCTGGCGCAACCTGTACAACTCCCTCACCCTGTGCCAGTTCGAGAATCCGCCCGTGCCGCTGCTGGTGGCTGCGCTCAACGCGGCGACCGGCTGGGACCTGGCGGCGGAAGACCTGATCGACGCTGGGCAAGCGCATCGTCAACATCAAGCGCCTGCTGAACTTCAAGCTCGGCCTGACGCGGGCGGATGACCGCCTGCCCGAACTGCTGCTCAAGCCGCTCGAGAAGGGCGGCGCGGCCGGCTTCGTGCCGGATATGCCCACCCTGCTCGCCGGCGCCTACGCCGAGTTCGGCTGGGATCCGAGACCGGCCGTCCGCTGGAAGACATCCCGCTCTAGGAGCTTGCTGAAGAACGTGCTTTCGACCTCACCCCCTGGCCCCCTCTTCGCGGACGGCACACGAGTACGCCATGAACCGCGGCGGAGAGGGGGAACAAGAGCTGGGGGGTGAGGGGAGCCAAGCTCTCCCACCCCGCAGGAATGTGCACCGCTTCCCCTGCGGGACTCGTGTGCTCGCGGATGTCGGCTCATGCAGGGGGAGGGGCGAGGGAGAGGGTTGAACGATGACTCGGCGCTTTCCGCAGCCGGCAGGCATGGCCTGCCAGGGCATGTCGGACGGGTGTGAGGGGAGTGGACCGTGATCACGATCGATAAGGAATCCGCAGTCCCCTACTACCATCAGGTCAAGGAAGCCGTGAGAGCCTTGATCACCGGCGGCAAGCTGAAGCCGGGCGAGATGCTGCCCAGTGAGTTCGGCCTGAGCGAGCAGCTAGGGATCAGCCGGCTGGTGGTGCACCGCGCCTACCGTGAGTTGGTCACGGAGGGACTGCTGATCCGCAAGAGAGCCAAGGGGACTTTCGTGGCGCCGCTCATCAAACGCGGTTTCAAGGTTACGGGCCGCTGTTCAGCGTGACCGAGGAGCTGTCCGCCGATGACCTTCAGCCTTCGAACACGATCCTGCTGCAGGAGGTAGATTCCTGCCAGCGAGGAGATCCGCACTGGGCTCAAACTTCGGGAAGGCGCATTGGTCATCCACCTGCGCAACCTGCGCCTGGCCAAGCAGCTTCCTCTTGCCATCGAGGACATGTACTTCTCGCTTGACCGATTCCCGGCGCTGGCCGACACGGACCTGAACAACCGTTCCGTGTATGCTGTGTTGGAGGAACTGTATGATGCCCACCCACAGGAGGCATTGGATCTGATCAGTGCCGATCTGGCGACCAGCCAGGAGGCGAGGCTGCTGGGCATCAACAAGGGCGCACCGGTGATGCGGGTGAAACGAGCGTCCACGGATCGGTTGGGCTTGCCCGTGGAGTACACCAAGATCGTCTTCCACGCCGACCGATACCAACTGGTCGCGCGCATGCAGAAGACGACGTGAGAGCCCGCAAGACTTCTTGATCCAATGCAACCCCTCTCACGCCCTCATCCGAAGGGCGCAGAGGGAGTGATCCTCAAGCAGCCTCGTCGTCTCCTCACGGACAATCCCCAAGCCCGCTTCGATGGAATCCACTAGGGCGAGCGTGAGGCAACCGATTTCCCCTGGCGGAGGCCTTGATGCTTCGGCAACTCGATGTGACGGGTCCGAAGGCTCGCCTCCCCTGCACCCAGGAGCGCCCTTCGGTGTCCTCCAGTCCCCGAGGGCCTCCAGCCCCGCCAGGTGCGCCTCCAGACCCTGCTAGCCGCCTCAGCAGAGCTGCTGAGATGGCCGCTGCGCCGGGAAAGCCCCGATCGAGGCGGTCAGGGTGTGCTCATTGGCGGGCCCGCGCTTTGGATTGATAGTCAGGCTTGACCATCGGGCCTCGCTCCCTGCGCCTGTGATGAAAGATAGGCAGGTGAGCCGCTCGTGACAGGGGTGTACAATGAAGAGAATTCCCCGTGATGGAGGTAGGATATGTCCAATATGAAAGCTGTTCGGATCCACGGCTATGGAGGCAGCGACGTGCTGACCTATGAGGACGCGCCTCGACCGACCCCGGCTGAGGGCGAGGTGCTCGTCCGAGTGGCCTGCTCTTCGGTCAACCCCTTTGACTGCGCACTGCGTGCGGGCTACCTGGCCTCGTACTTCAACCACACGCTACCTTTGATCCCGGGAACGGATGTGTCCGGAACGATCGAGGAGGTCGGCAGGGGCGTCACGTCCTTCAAGCCCGGGGACAAGGTCTATGGCCGCGCCGGCGTCACCCGCGATGGCTCCTATGCTGATTTCGTCGCTCTGCCTGCCTCGGACATTGCCCACAAACCGGAATCGCTCGACCACATCCACTCCGCGGCGCTGCCGCACGTCACTCTCACCGCGTGGCAAGGGCTCTTTGAGATGGCCGGTCTAAAGAAAGGCCAGACGGTCCTGATACACGCCGCGGCTGGCGGCGTTGGGCACATCGCGGTTCAACTGGCGAAGTGGCGTGGCGCAAAGGTCATCGGCACAGCGTCCCGCAATATCGACTTCCTGCAAGAGCTGGGCGTCGACCAGGTCGTCGACTACGCAACCACCCCATTCGAGGATGTCGTGCACGATGCCGACGTCGTCCTTGACACGATCGGCGGGGACACCCAGCAACGCTCCTGGGGTGTCCTGAAGCGAGGCGGCATGCTCGTTTCCACAGTCCAGCCGCCGTCGGAGGAGCTGGCTGCCAGCCATGGTGTTCGTCAGGGGATGATCGCCACAACGCCGCCGATCAACATGGTCCTGACGGAGCTTGCCAAGCTCGTCGATACCGGGGCAATCAAGCCCCATGTCTCGGCCACTGTCCCCTTGCAGGAAATTCAGCGGGCGCACACCATGCTTGAAGGGAAGCACACACGAGGCAAGGTTGTCCTTCAGGTCGCGCAGTAGCGCCTGCAGCCCTCACAGCCGAGGTAGGCGCTGAACTGCCTAACTCATGGATCGAGTTTCCCCCGGCCGGCGTCAGGTGCGAAGCACACTGCTTGCCTGACGCTGGCCGGGTGACTCACCTGGGGATGGTTGGGTGAGTTTCATGGGTCTTCGCCTGGAAGGCACGCCGTTCGGCAACCTGAAGGAAAGCCTTCTTCGGACATGGAGAACCTGCGATGCCTGTGAGCGGGCCGAGGCCAAAGCCGCATACCGAGTATCCACAAAGACGGGTCCATCTGGGCGAGGGGCCAGACACTCGACGGAGTCCCGACCGGCTACTGGGAATGGTTCCGCAAGGACGGAACACGGATGCGATCTGGGACCTTTGAGAATGGTCAGCAGGTCGGGACGTGGACGACGTACAACCGATCCGGCAAGGTCCACAAAGTGACCACCATGAAGGCAAAGCCGAAGTGAGGAGAACCGGAAGGGCGGCGCGGAATGCAATGCGAGTCAGCTCGGGGAAGCGGGGCGCAAGTGTCCCATCACGGCCGCCCACCAGTCTGTTGGCTGCCAGGCCGCGCACTGTCCCGGTCTCCTGCAGGGGGCTTGGGAGGACATGCCTGGATGCCAGGCTACCACGTCGATTCATCCGGAGGCGGGGGCGTCTCGGCTGGCGGGCGAAAGGCCGTAGGTGACTTCCCCGCCCAGTTGGCCGGGGAGGAGCTCAGCAAGCCCGAGCCGCAGGGCGGTCTTCCTTTCAAGATGCCACGCAGAGCGCGAGGCCTCAAGGCGGCGCGGGCAAACCGCACTCTCGCTGACGGACATTGGGCACGCAGCGGGTTCCAGGCTCAGATCATGCGAGACGAAAGGATGCAGGCCATGAAGCAGACCGCACCCGGTGGAGGGCACTCCGCCTCCCAACGCATCACGAACCAGATAGCGGAGCTGGGCGATTGGCGCGGCGCAACCCTTGCCCAACTCCGGAGGATCATCCTCGCCTCCGCTCCGGGAATCACGGAGGAATGGAAGTGGGGAACCGGCGTTTGGACCTCGAATGGTCTAGTGTGCAGTGCAGGGGTCTTCAAAGACCATGTGAAGCTGAACTTCTTCAAAGGGGCTTCTCTCAAGGATCCAAAGCGCCTCTTCAATGCGGGCCTGGATGCCAAGGCCACCCGCGCCATTGACTTTGGTGAGGGCGAGAAGGTCGCCGCAACCGCTTTGAAGGAGCTCATCCGCGCCGCAATCGCCCTCAATGCCTCCCGCGCTCAAGAAGAACTGATCCCGCGTGGGGAGTGGCGGTCGTCGGACAGCTCCCCAAAGCCGACTTGGCTTCCTTGCCGAGGCAGCCTATCGCCACGATGTCCTCACCGCAATCCGTTCGGGCCGCGAGCCCCGGTGTCCTGGCTGGAGGGCGAGACGGCCCCTGCGGGGCGGCGCAGGTGTCGGAAACGGGGGCTTCCCTGCGGGATGCTGCGCGAAGCTCGAGGGCTTTGGGCAGAGCATGATGTCGGTCAGATGTCACCTCGGAGGTTTGTAGGAAACCAACATGAGCAGCACCCACGCAGCGCCCGGGACCATCGATGAGTACATCAAAGGCTTTCCAAGGGATGTTCAGGGAATCCTCCAGAAGATCAGGATTGCGATCGCGAATGCGGCACCAGACGCAGAAGAAACCATCAGCTACCAGATCCCGACATTCAAACTGAAAGGGAACCTGGTGTCCTTCGCTGCCTACCAGAAGCATATCGGGCTCTATCCTGCGCCAACCGGAAGCGCGAGGTTCAACAAGGAGCTGTCGGTCCACAAGGCAGCTAAGAGCACCCTGAGGTTCCCCCTGGACAAGCCCATTCCCTACGAGTTGATCCGCCAGATCGTGAGGCTCAGGGTGAAGGAGAACCTAAGCAGAGATGCGGAGAGGGCTAGGAAGAGGCGGGCGTAGGCCGCCGAGTCTGCGATCCGAGGGCTTGTTGCCTGCCAAGAAGGAAGTCGGCTCCAAGGATGCGACCTGCAACGTGGTTGTGGTCGGGCTGACCGTTCGTTCGGTGCATTCCCGTCATTCTCGGGCTAGGCACATGGCGGGATCCCGTTTTCCGACAGCGCGGAGAGATTCCGCAAAGCGGCTCGCCTGAAGATGCCCCGATCGGCCCCACAGCTCGCTGCCTGCCAAGGCTGCCCATCGTACCGGTGGTCTCCGGGAGATAGGGGAGGTCCTGCCAGATTGCCGTGCGACCGGATCCGATCGATGTTAGGAAGGTTTGCTGTCTGAGAGTCACCTTGGAGTGAAGGGACAAGGCCCAAGCCGTCGAGCAGCTCCTTTGCCAGGCCCGCACATCGCCCCTCACCGCACCCCGTTCGGGCCGCGAGCCCCGGTGGCCCGTCGCGCCATCCTGGTTTCCTGGCGGGAGGGCGCAATGGCCTGCGGTGCGGCGCAGGTGTTGGGACGGGTGGGGTTCCGTAGGGAGGCTGCCGCGAAGCTCGTTGCCTTTGGGCACCGGGGACGTTGGAGGTATTCGCATGCAAGAAGTCCATCGAGGCGGCGTGTTCGTGAGCCGCGGAGAAGATCGGTTCGCAGCTGAGCGCGGGCTAGGCATCACAGCCCTTCGTTATAAAGTAGCCTCCGCCGACACCAGCGGGCAGCTCTTCGTCATTGAGCAGACGATGCTCGCCAAGGGAGGGCCACCGCAGCACGTCCATTTTGAGCAGGACGAGTGGTTCTTCGTCTTGGAGGGCGATTTCGTCGCCGAAGTTGGCGCCCAGCGATACGAGCTTCACTCCGGAGATTCACTCTTGGCGCCGAGATTGGAGCCGCACGTCTGGGCCTATGTCGGGGAGCAGGTCGGAAAGATCATCATCGCCTTTTCGCCGGCTGGGAGGATGGAAGCATTCTTTGACGCAACCACGCGGACAGAGGCCATGCCCACAGAGGATCCACAGCTGTGGCTTGACCATGGGATGAAGGTGCTCGGTCCTCCACTTCCAGTGAGGTGAGAAGCCACCTTGAGGGACACAGCGGCACCCAATACCTGCTACCAGCCAAGTTCGCACACCGTCGCAGTTTCTGCGGGAGGCGGGGTAAGCCCATCCAGGATGCTACTCGGCCGACTCGGCTGGCGGCCGATGGGGTGAGCCCCCTTCGTTGGAGCTGGGCCGCCCGAGAGCTGGCGGAAGCTCAAGCCACCGGGGGGCCGGGGGTACGGGTGGCCGATTCCATCGAAGGATCAAGTGAACAGCGGCTCCATCTCCAGCCCCTCCAACAGCCGCTGCATCTCTTCGTCGGTCGGCGACGCCTCAAATCGATCGGCTGCGTCTAGCACCCTGGGCAACACGTGAATATCCCCCACTGAGTTCAGGAAAAGTCCATCATGTCCCAGGACCCACTGTACGGCTCGGTCGATGGCAACTTGGTCTTCCAGCGGACGATACCAGGTGGCGCGGCTAGGCGCACGCTCGCCCCAGGGCGTATGCACAATGGACTTGATGGTCTGCACCGCCACATTCCGTTGGTGGCACATCCTGGCTAGTGCCCAGAAATCGGTCAGGTAGCGCTCGTTCTTCGACAACACATAGCTGAACGGCAGCAAGACGGAGTCAAAATCAAACCGCTCCAACGCCCGACGGTGCATATCAGCCACCGTCAGTCCGTGTCCCGTAATGCCAATGAAGCGCACCAGCCCTTGCTCGCGCGCTTCAATGGCGGCTTCCAGGGCTCCGCCCGGTCCCAGGGCCGTCTCCCATTCTTTCGGATCAACCAGGTGGTGTAGCTGCAGAAGATCGACTTGGCTCAATTGGAGCCGGTCCAGGGAGCGATGGATCTCCTCTCTTGCCTTGACCGCCGTCCGTTCCCCTGTCTTCGTTGCTAGAAAGAACGGCTTGCCATGACGACCGATCCAGCTGCCGAGGCGGACCTCTGCTTCTCCGTAACTGGCCGCCAAATCCACGTGGTTGATCCCATAGGAGAAAGCCAGTTCGAAAGCCGCATCGGCTTCCGCTTGAGTGACCTGTCCGAAGGCTGCCCCGCCTAGCAGAATGCGTGTGCTCGAATGCCCGGTACGTCCAAAGGATTGCTTGGCGATCATGTGCTCTCTCCTGACGAGTGCTATTCCCGCGGGGCCGCCGGCCTGTAGCCGAAATCCATGCTGCCCGGTGGCCCTGAAGAGTCCCGCTTCATTCTCGCACAATTGTGTGGCCGAGGCATCTTCGGCTTCCCGCCTCCATAGCAATCCTCAGCGAAGGTAGTCTACCGGAAAGCCAGTTTCACAACCCACGGCTCACAGCGGAAGGCTGGATTCCCAAGTTGATGATCTTCCTTGAGACCTACTTGGAGGCCTCCTGGGCACCGCTCGGATCTTCATGAAAGTGGACATCGACTCGCGCATGGTGGCCAGCCTTCAGGACGAGGCGGTGGCCAAACTGAATTCACCGCGCTTCGGGGCTGCAGCTGAAGCACGCTAGGGGCGTCGCCTTGAAGCTGCCGAGGGCTGATGCCGAGCGGTCGATCCGACTCTGTGCTCAGGCTTTGCAGGGAAAGAGATGCGCTGGGGCCTGACATCTTCTGGCCCCAGCGCATCTTCGGGTCTCACTCGTAGTCAGCTCGAGGGGACTCCTCTCTGCTCGGGTTGCCCAGCTTTCCTTCCTCACCAACTTCGAGCCGTGGATCCCTATGCCAGCGGCAGGGGCCCACGCGATCCTCGGCTATGGAGTTCTCAGCCGCCAGCATGATCTCGACCGAGCACCGACCATCCGCACCGGTGACCCGGGGCTCGGTGCTGTTCAGGATGCAGTTGAGGTAATGTTCCAGAACTTGGTTCACGGCGCCGACGTACTTCCCATCCATCTTCGGCCAGTGGCGCGTGTCCGGCAGTCTCCAGCCATCACGCGGGACGGCGTACAGTTCCATCGGCGTGAAGTTGAGGTTGAGCACGCCCTCCGTGCCCAGGACATTCATGCACACGTCGCCAAGCCCGCCCCAGCTCACGGGTGTGTCCCAGCCGCCCATCCTTCCAGCTGTCTCGATACCGCCTGTTGTGAAGGCGGTGCCGGCCTGCAGGAAGCCGGCACCCGTCATCTAGAGGGCCTGCACAGGTTCCCCCTCCTCCGGCTCAGAAGTGGAAGCTGTCCAGGAACTGGTCGTAGACCGTCCAGTCCTCCTTGCCCGTGTGCAGGATGGTGATCTCGTACAGTTGCCCGTCATGGACGAAGTAGAAACGATCGTCGCTGTAAGCCTGTGGTCCCCGCGGGTCGTCGAAGCGCGTGTGGATGGCGGTCTCGCCGGCGATGGTGCGCCTACCGATCACCTTGCCCGGGAGGCGGCTGCGTTCGGCCAGCCAGACTTGCAGGTCGGCGTCTGGCGGGGGACGATAGTCCTGCTCATCGGGGTGGGCGACGTTGAACCAGGGCCAGTGGTCGTCGCCTTCGAGGGGGCCGACAACCAGGCTGTAGCGCTCGGCATCGGAAGACTTGAGCGTGCCTCCCGCTGGATAGAAGTAGGAATACCCGAGGCTCGGGTGAGTGTAGACCTGCCAGCCTTCGGGCGGAGCGCCGGCCGGATCGATGACCGGCGCCGACGTGGGCTCGGCGGCCGGCGTAGCGAGAAAGCTCGGCTGGCACTCGTTGCGCAATAGCGCCCACTCGTCGCACTCGCTGCTGTCAGGGAAGACACAGACCCCTGCCTGCCCGCCCGAAGCATCGGTGCGGATCTCTAGCCTGCCGCCTTTCCCCTCGCAGTAGACCGCGGCCGGGTTGGGCAGGCCCACCTGTGTGGGTGCGGGCGTGGCTTGCGGTGTGGGAGCGCAGGCAACCACCAGGCCAGCCAGGCACAGCGCGGCTAGTGCAACTTGAGCGAATGATCGCATGGTCGAGTCTCCTTCAGCTTGGATGATGGCGCGTGGATGCTCTTCAACCCCGCTCGGCTCGCGTTGTGGCCGTGGCCGGCACCCAGGCAAGCCTCGACGCCTCGCCCGACCTGGTATGGGGTGTATGGGCGCACGCGATGCTTCTCTTCAATCCGCGTTGACCTGTCGACCGGACAGGAAGCGCAAGCCTCAGCACGGCAGCCTCAGCCGACCATCTCGACGACGAGTACACAGTCCACGCAGTGCGTCCATAGGAAGCCTATCGAGACATTCGGTACGGTGGCGATGATCTCGCCTTCCAGGCTGTTGAGGAACTGCTCCTGCCGGCTCTCGTCGGCGGTCGTTTTGAGATCGAAGCGGTGGTCTCGATACCTGGCGGACATGTCGAACTCCCGGCTTGCGACTGGCGCTTGCCCCGGCACACGCGGCCAGCGCCAGACCTCAGCCGGCGAGCAGCACCATGACGTGTGGAATCCGCCCGGCGATGCTGCAGCCGGCAGTGCGTGTCGGGTGATGGATCGCAAGAGGTCTCTCATGGTCAATGCCCCCTGCCAAATCCCTCTCCGGCCCATTCCCCAGCCGATTGCACTGGAACCAGCCTCTCAGCGATCTCGGATGCCCCTCGGCCCCCAATGCGCCGATGGCCGAGACCGACATCAGCCGCAAGAAGACCATCCCTGACAGACAGGGGCAGCAGGCGACAACGAACCGCTCGCCTGTGGACTGCTCCGGGCACGGCTGGACCCCGTAGACGCAGGCTAGGGACTCGAGGGCGATTGCAGGCAGGCCGAACAGCGGCTCTCCCGCACGCACTGGACGGAGCTTCACGCCAGTCTGCATTGACATCCCTGCAATGCCCGGCGTGCCAGACGATGCCTGAGGCGGGCTCTCGCACCGACCCGCGCTGGGATTGGCTTCGTAGGTCCTCAGGCGCACGCCGCCTGCATCTGGTTCTTGTCCAGTTCGCAGCACGGCCCGAACACTTCGGGGGCAGCATGCTGGGACAGCACGTACACGGTGTAGCCAGCCAGCACGGTGCCGATCGGGAAGGCCACCAGCTGGAAGACAGCCAGCACCAGCGCCATGATCCTGGACCACGAGGCGCGACGGAGAAGGCCGATCCCGGCCACCAGACCCGGCAGGGAGAGGACGCACAGCAGTCCTCCGAGGGCCGAGGCGGTTACGGCCATGATGCGATAGGCGACCGGATCCCTGGTGGCGGTTCCGACACCAAGGATCAGGGCAGCCAGAAAGCCTCCCGCGAGGAGCCACATCACGCTGTAAACGATCTGTAGCCAGCCGACAAGGGTGATGTGGGTCTCGAGGTCCTTCTTACTCAGCACGTCCATCGCTTCCTCCCGCTGGGTTTCGCCGGGCACAGGCCAGAGCCGAGCCGGCCTGCCCCGAAGTGCAAATCAGGCCGAGCATATGCGATTGAGCCGACCCAGTCACCCCCAAGGTTGGGGAATCGGTGTGGCATTCCCTCTTGGCAGTCGATGCAGAGAAGAGAGTAGGAAGGGAGCGCCAGGGTGGCCGTCCTCAGTCCGAGTCGGCTGAGGATGCAACGGCCTTTGCAGGAGAGGCGGTGGCCGACGACCGGTCCTGAAGAGTGGCAGGCCGGAAGCGCGGGAGGCCTTGGGCACCCGGTAGCGTGCGAAAGCACGCTGATGCCCTAACGCCGCGGCGAAGCCTCGGCACCCAAATTGGACCGTCCGACAGCAATGCGAAGGACCGGCGGCCTCAAGCCCCGAGTGATCGCCCGACCCGATCCCGAACGGCCTACCAGATCCTCGGCACCAGCCGGTACTTCATCTCTAGTTTGTACTCCCGATACCCCGCAAGATCTCGTTCGAGAACCAGCTCCTCATTCTTGATCCGAACGACCAGCATGGGGATGATGAACGCTGCGGGAATGAGCGCCCAGTAGGAACCCAAGGCCAACGGCGTGACGAGGTACATCAGCAACGTACCCACATACATCGGGTGTCGGACGACGGCGTATGGGCCGGTCTTGATTATGTACTGGCCTTCATCGACCTGGACGGTCCGCGCGGCGTACTCGATTCTCGGCAAAGACCCGAATGATCAATCCGTATCCCAGCAGCACGATCAGGTCGGCGGCAAGGACGACGGGCACGGGCACCGAAGACCATCCGAAACGGAAATCGAGCCCGGGGAGGATGAACATAGCCAGGAAGAGGACCCAACCGGCCCCGATCACGCGTTTCTGTGTCGCCTCACGCTCACGAGTCTGCAGACGCCGCTCTAGGAGTTCAGGGGAGCGCTTGAGCAGGTAGCGCACGGCGAAGGACATCGGGATCAGCAGAACGCCCATGTAGAGCCAGGCCTCCCAATACTTCAGGGTGCCGGCCGGGATGAAGAGGACACTCCCCAAGACCAGTGCCGCCACAACGGCCACGCGAAGGAACTTGCGATTGATGTCGCGGTTCGAAGGCTGCGTGTTAGCCATTGATGCCTCCCTTCAGGATGATGCGCCCGCTCAATCTGCCGCGAACCCCTGGGGCATCGTCTGCGATGCGCCGCGGCGGGCGGAGTTGCTATGGCGCTCCGGGCTCTTCATCCTCGCCGTTCTACTCCGATATTGGTGTCACTGAAATGACTCTCAGATTGAGTCCTGTCACGCTGGCCAGCAGGGCTGGCAGCGCCGACTGATCTGGAAGGTCCGCGGTCAAGGTGGTCCGTCCCGCATCTGCCGTCGAGGGCGTAAGCCTTACCTCCTGGCCAGTGAACCACTCCGACCAGCGGGGGTCGATAATTCCCTCCACCTCAATGGCGACGTGCACCGGCCGCGGCCCTACCCCGGAGGTAGTCATGAGACCGCTCCTTCGCACGGGGAAGTGCAGCCGCTAGGCGCTCTCCCCCGACGCACCCAGTTCCGGCCGCAGCAGCTGCCGGGCCGACAGCTCCCGAGCAAAGGCAACTAGGCTCGTGATGCCCGGCCCAGCGATGAGCCGGCATACGGCGACCCTGCGAAGGAAGCGGAGGAACTGGGTAGGATGTCCACGTGCTCAGTCTAGATGGGACAGATGGCCATCGTCATCCCCAACCTTGGGGAATGCCGGGTGATCCTCCGAGATGGACTTGGCGGCAAGCGGAGTTGCCTGGATCAGGCCGAGCGCGCGGGCGACGTCAATTGCCTCCAGCCGGGTGTGGACTCCGAGTTTCCCGTAGATGGCCTTGGTGTGGGACCGGACGGTGCTGGTGGCGACAAAGAGCCGATCGGCAATTGCGGAACTCGAGAGCGGGGTGGCCAGGAGCCGCAGGACGTCCAGCTCGCGCTCGCTCAGGGGTTCCTCCAGGCCTGGCAGACCGCCAGCGGACAAGCTGGCCAGGACAGGCGAGAAGGCCGCCGAGGCGCGCAGCAGTGCCTGGGCGTAGGCGTGCGAGGGATCGGAGGCAGGGACTTCGGGATAGCAGGCCGTCTAGGGAGGCCCCACTCTCCAGGAACACCCTGACGTACCCCTGGGGTTCTGCCTGGTGCAGACAGCTCAACACCCGCTCAAGCGCATGCTCGGTCTCTCCGAGAGCGAATTCGAACAAGGCGCAAACGAGCGACGCTTCGAGGACAAGGCCCCGGGCTCCGGCGGGGGCGAGAAGCTGCAGGATCCTTCCTGCAAGATTCCTTCCCGCTTCTGCGCGATTCCGGTCCGTGCGCGCTTCGTACAACATGAGCCGGGCATGCAGCATGTATTGGGCGTGATCTCGGAAGATGAGTTCGGCCGTCTGGAGGCAGGGGATTTGCCTCAGCCCAGGCGCGTGCACGGTCGAGACAGGCTGGATCCTGGGCGTGCGCCACGCACAACCGCGCTTCCTCCAACTGGGTCATCGTGTGCAGCCAGGGGGACCTACCACGCATCGACTGCTCCAGTTTGTGGAGCAGAGCCAGGGCGGAAGAAGGCGTCGCCGGCTGCGTGCCGGGCACGCAGCAAGGTGGGTGTAGCTCTCGAACAAGGCGTCGATCTGCTGCCACGGATCGGCGAGCGCGCGGCTCTCCTGGGCGAGGTGTAACGCTTCCTCCAGCTGATTCCGCTGGCGAAGGATCTCGCTCAGCCGCGGATATCCGAACGTGGCGATCGGCAGTCGACGGCCGCAGCGGCGAAGGTGATCATCATGGAGGGCGAGAAGCCGGCGACATGGTCACTTCCGCTTCGTCGAGTTGTCCCAACCAGATCTGGATGCCGGCCAAGGTCGCCAAACCCCGCGCCGGGGCGGGGACCTGCTCGTGGTCACCGCCTGGCGCGTCGGCGAGTGCTAGCGCTTCGACCGCGGATGAGAGTTCTCCCGTCTGACGGAGCGCCATCCCCAGGCAGACGTAGCTGTAGCGGCGGGAAATCGAATCGCTCGGCGGTAGCCCATAGATCGCCTCCTGGGCCAGCCTTGCCGCCTCAGTGTGCCGGCCGTCCATCACGGCCAGGTTGGCCTCGATCGCCGTCAGATGGGCCAGGGCGTGGTGCAGCTCGGTGACCTTAGCCGAGTTCGGTTCGTCCTCGAAGCGCGCAGCCCTTCTTGGACGAGGGCGCGTGTCCAGTCACCTCGGCCCCCACGCTTGACTCGTCGCCCGAGAAGGAGTGCGCCCAAAGCTGGGCGATCCGCAGCCAGGGTCCCATCCGGGGCCAGGTCTCCTGAGAGTTGTGGAGCCAGGCGAGCACGGTCGACAGCTCACCCTGGAAAGCGAGTGCCAGGCCGTTGGATCGGATCAGGCGGCTGATCTGCTCGTCCGCGCCGGCTCTCATCCCGTGCTGGATGGCATCCAAGATGTCCCCGTTGGCTTCGTACCACTCCATCGCGCGCAGGTGCAGGGCACGGTCCCCATCGGGGTCGCGTGCTGCCTTCCGACCGAGCGCAGGAAGCTGCGCATCAGAGAATGGTACGCGAACCACTCGGCGGCATTGTCGAGCGGAACCACGAACAGGTTGGCAGTTTCCAAGCGGCGCAAGAGTCCCTGGCTGTTGGCCCGCCCGGTAACATGATCACAGAGCCCGGCGTTGAACCGGTCGAGCAGGCTGGTTTGCAACAGGAACGCGCTCACCTCGGGGGGCTGTTGGGCCAGGACTTCCTCCATCAGGTAATCGAGGACGAAGCGGTCGCTACCGGCAAACGCCTGGATGAAGCCATGCCGGTCCGCGGTGCTTCTGAGCGAGAGGGCCGCCAAGTGCAAGCCGGCCACCCAGCCTTCGGTCCGCCCTGCGAGCGTCGAGAGGTCCTCGCGGAGTGAGGTCGAGCCCGAGCGTGTCGTTCAAGAGTGCAGCCGTCTCCTCGGCGTTGAAGCGTAGATCGCCGGCCCGGAGCTCGCGTAGGGTGCCGGCAGCACGCAGCCGAGCCAGTGGCCACGGGGGATCTGCCCGACCAGCCAGCACCAGATGCATCCCGGGCGGCCGGCTATCGACGATGTAGGTAAGTAGCTCGTGCACCTGTGGACTGGCGAGGACGTGGAAATCGTCAAGCACGAGCACGTAGGAGTGACGAATGGCAGACAGTTCTCGCTGGAACGCGGAGAGCAAGTGCTCGATGGATGGCGGTTGGGAAGATTCGGCGCGCCGAGTAGGCCCAGCGCCGAACGCGGGATCGAGCGTCTGCAGGCTCGTCAAGACGCTGGCCAGGAAACGAGGCCAGGCGTTGTCATCCTTGTCGAGCGATACCCAGGCGAAGGGTTGATCGAGCCGGCCCAGCCATTCGCTGAGTAAGGCAGTCTTGCCGAATCCGGCCGGCGCAGAGACGAGCGGGTCAGCTTCGCCTCCAGCCCAGCATTGAGCAAGCCCACCAACCGGGGTCGGTGGATATGCTCGCGCCGAATTGGGGGAACGGTGAGCTTGGTGTGGCTGAAATCCACGGAAGATGCTCTGGTGGATACCTGTCTGGGGTCGATTATAGGGTGACTCTAGGCATGTTGTTGGGAGGCGGCGAGGCATACAAGGGGGACCACGCCCGCTGAAGCGCGCTCGAAGCCACATCCGACAGCCTAGCTGATCTCTGGGCACAGGACCCATCGCAAACCCGTAGTTGGAGCTCGGCACTCAAGACCGGTTGAGAACTGGGCAATCTTCACCAGCTGGGCTGTTGGCCCTCAGTGTTGTCGCCGCAAGGCCAGGTGGGCTCCGGCCTGGTGCATCCCCAGCTCTCGTGTCTTATCCCGATCCTATTCCCTCCAACCCGCATGGTGGATCCTCGCACGACCGTCACCGGCCGGCTACCGAGGAAACGGATTGACTTCCCCCGAATTCGCGGCCATACTGGGTGCTGTTCGAGGGCGTCAGGGGGATCCAGCGCCTTCCAGCCAGCCGACGCAGGCGCCCTTGGGGG
Organism: uncultured Chloroflexia bacterium; assembly: GCA_963789825.1. Lineage (GTDB taxonomy): Bacteria > Chloroflexota > Anaerolineae > Anaerolineales > E44-bin32 > PFL42. Next base: position 1,134,055 of record CAWBME010000006.1, on the reverse strand, counting down.
CGCTAGGTCGCTACCGCCTCGCCAGCGGGACTTTGCACTCCGTCAACTCAATCCGACTGCCGCTCCGACGCCTGCGCTTGCCGCAACTGCCGCATCCTGAGGGCACCGCACCACGGGATCGACCGATGCGTAACCAGGCGACACTCCCCGGGGAATGACCTCAGTCGACGCCGATCCCGGCAGGCTGCTCAACGACCGCTTCCGCCTGGGCACGGAGATCGGGCGCGGCGGGATGGCCATCGTCTACCGCGCCCACGACGAGTTGCTCGACCGGGACGTTGCCCTCAAGGTCATGCGCAAGCCGGACCTTACGCAGGAGGATCGCCAGCACCTGCTGCGCGAGGCGCGGATGGCCGCCCGCCTCAACCATCCCAACATCGTCACGGTCCACGATGCCGGCGAGATCGACGGCAAGCCCTTCGTCGTTATGGAGCTGGTCGAGGGCACGTCGGCCTTCCTGCAGCCGCCAGCAACGCTGCAAGAAACCGTCGACATCGCCTGCCAGCTGTGCGAAGCGCTCGGCTTACGCCCACACTCAAGGCATCGTCCACCGCGACCTCAAGCCCGAGAACGTCCTGCGCACCGAGAGTGGGCTGGTCAAACTGACCGACTTCGGCCTGGCGTTTTCCCTTGCCTCGCGCGTCACCAGCGAGGGGCTGATCGCAGGAACAGTCTTCTACCTCTCTCCCGAGCAGGCTCAGGGGAAGAGAATCGATGGGCGCTCGGATCTGTATGCCCTGGGAGTCATGCTATACGAATGGACGACCGGCGAGCTGCCGTATGTCGCCGATGACCCACTGGCGGTGATCACGCAGCACCTGTATGCCCCGATCATTCCGCCCTCCGTCAAGAACTCGTCTGTCCCGCCCGCCTTGGATCGCCTGATCCATCGCGCTGATGAGCAAGTCGCCGGATGAACGCCCGCCAAATGCGAGCGAGGTCCTTGCGAGCCTGCGCTCTCCCGGCCTGTGGGAGGCCGGCCCATCCGAATATGGACATCCCGATCCTCGAGCGCATCGGACGGGGCCGGATGGCCGGCCGGGGGGCCGAGCTGCGCCTCGCACGCGGCATGTGGGCCAAGGTCCAGGCCGGCCGCAGCGAATTCCTGGTCATCAGCGGCGAAGCCGGCATCGGCAAGACGCGTCTGGTGCGCGAGCTGATCACCCAGGCACGGGTTTCGAAGGGTGTTGTTCTGCAGGCATGGAACGACAATCATCCGACCCAGCCCTTCGCCGCATTCCGCCAGATCCTGCGCACTACGCTGGAAGAGATGCAAGACCCCGTCGGCCACTGCCCGCCAGTTCGTCGTCGCCGATCTGCTGGCGCTCGTGCCGGAATTCCAGCGCCACTTTCCCGGCGTCGAGCCAAGGGAATTGATCGAGTTCTGCCGCCGATCAGCAGCGCCTGTTCGAAAGCCTGACTGTGTGCCTATCGCTGCTGAGCGAGAACCTCGCCGTTGCTGCTCGTGATCGAAGATGCGCAGTGGGCGGATAGCGGGACCCTCTCATTGCTCCGCTATCTGGTCCAGCAAACTCGCGAGCGACCGATTCTCTATGTCCTGACCCATCGCACCGTCGATGTTTCAGAAGCGCCCGCGCTCCACACCGTGCTGCAGGACTTCCAGCGGGAGGGTGTGACGGTAGGCGTGGCTCTCGATCGCCTGGACGCGGCGGAGACCCTCGCCATGCTCCAGTCGCTCCTCGGCGAGGCAGTGTCCACGGCGCTGGTCGACGAGGTCTTCCGGACGACGGAAGGCAACCCGTTCTTCATCGAGGAGGTGTGCAAGGGTCTGGCCGAAGCCGGGCGACTGGTTCAGCACCAGGGCGAATGGCAGCTGGTCGACCGCGCCCGCATTGCCATCCCGGTCAGCATCCGCCTGGCCATCCAGGAGCGCTTGAGCGCGCTGCCCATCGAGGCGCAGCGGCTCCTGGAAATCGCCGCCGTCTGCGGTCCGATCTTCGACCGTCGGATCGTCGGGGAACTCTCCGGCCTGCCGCGCGGCGCGGCGGACGATTTCATCGAGGCCGCCGAGCGCGCGGAGCTGGTGCGGCCGCTGCCGGAAGGCAGCGAGCTGCGCTACGCCTTTGCCCACGCGCTGCATCCCGGCGACGATGGTCGAGGTCATGCCTGCCTCGAGGCGCACGACGCTGCACGCCCGCGTCGCTGAAGCGCTGGAGGCGGCTCGACCGCAGGAATTCGAATTGCTCGCCTTCCATTTCCGTCAGGCTGGGCGAAGTCGGCAAGGCGGCGCGCTACCTGGTCCAGGCCGGAGATCGGGCCCACGCCCTGTACGCCTGCCCGGAGGCCATCGAGTGCTTCTCGGATGCCATCGAGTTCCAGCGCCAAGGCGGGCAACTGGAGGAGGCGGCTCGCACCCTGCTCAAGCTTGGCCTGGCCTACTCGGCTGACTTCCAGTTCGACAAGGCGCTCCAGGCGTACGAACAGGCGTTTGACCTGTGGGATGAGGCCCGCGTCGGCGGAGACGCCGGCGGCGCTGCCCGAGAAGGCGGAGACGCTGCGCTACGCCGCGAGTGAGCCGATCAGCCTCGACCCCGGCCGCGCCGGCGATGATCTCACCGTCTTCATCCTCGGTCAGCTGATGGAGGGTCTGGTCGACCTAGACGAGGCCTGGGGAATCGTGCCGTCGCTTGCCGCGAGCTGGTTGGTCTCGACGGATGGGCAGAGGTACACCTTCCACCTTCGCCCGGGCTGGCAATGGAGCGACGGTCAGCCCGTGACGGCGCACGATTTCGAGTATGCCTGGAAGCGCAACCTGCGCCTGGCCGCAACGGAGTGCCCCGCCGGGCTCTTGCTCTATCTGCTCGAGGGCGGCCGGGAGTATGCCGAAGGCAGTGCTCCGCCCGAGGCCGTCGGCGTTCGGGCGCGCGACAGCCGAACGTTGGAGGTGCGGCTCAATCGGCCGGCCAGCTTCTTCCCTCAGCTCCTGACGCATCCGGTGACCTTCCCGCTGCCGCAATGGGCCGTCGAGGGCCCCCATCAACCCTGGACCGATGTCGCCCACTTCGTCTGCAACGGCCCCTACCGCCTGGAAGCGTGGGATCCGGGGAAGCGCATGGTCTTCGTGCGCAACCCGACGTACCGCGGCCTGTGGCCCGGGAACGTCGATCGGATCGAGGCGCCGGTCGTGCACGGTTATGAGGACTTCCTTGAAGCATTTGACGCTGGTGAGCTTGACGGCATCAACCTGCTCCAGTCGAGACCGGCCAGCATTGCGATCTTGCGGTCACGTTATCGGCGGCGGCTCCACATGCATGCGCTCGCTTTCGACGGTGTATCTGGCCTTCGATTGTCGTAGACCGCCCTTCGATGCCGTCCTTGTCCGGCGCGCCTTCGGCCACTGTATCGACCGCCAGGGATTGCTGTCCCGAGTCGATATTCGTCAGCCCGCGCCCGGGGGCTTCCTCCCACCCGGGATGCCCGGCCACGGAGCAGGCCTCGGCCTTCCATATGATCCTGCGCGCGCTCGAGGGCTGTTGGCCGAGGCCGGCTTCCCGGAAGGCAGTGGCCTCCCCGAACTTGAGCTGATGTACACCGGTGATCCAGGGGAGGACCCGGTGGCGTCGTATCTCGCCGAGGCTTGGCAGCGTCTGCTCGGAGCACGCGTCCGGCCGGTCGGCGTGACGTGGGGGGAATTCCTGCGTCGGCGCGATGGCGAGCCGCCGGCGCTCTCGGTGAGCGGGTGGTCGGCGGACTACCCCGATCCGGACAACATGCTGCGTGTGCTGTTCCACAGCCGGGAAGGCGTGAACGCCATCGGCTGGCACCAGCCGGAATTCGACCGGCTCACCGAGCAGGCGGCGGCCTTGGTGGACCGCAAGCAGCGCCTGGAGTTCTACCAGCAGGCCGATCGAGATCCTGGTCGACGACGAAGCCGCCGTCATGCCCCTGTGGTATGGAGAGGCGCGGCAGTTGCTCCAACCGTACGTTCGCGTCCCGCGCACGCCGCCCTCAATGCTCCACTTCAAGCATGTTCGAGTCGAGCGCAAGCTCAACCCCTGACCCCCTCGCCAGTCCGGTGAGGGCGGCTAGCCAAAGGAGGCCGGAATGCAATCGAACACTGGACGTGTCCGCGCATGGCTGCTGGTCAAGGCAATGGAACCGGAGCTGGCCCAGCGAGCCCTTTCCCCGCTGACCAGGCGCAGGAACGGGCTCATCCCCAACGATGACGACGTGGTCATTCGCGTCGATATCGTCGACTGCGACTTCAATCTGATCGTCCCCGTCGATGTGACCGGCGAGCAGTCGCTGCGGATGGTGGTCGGCCTCGTCTTCCAGGCGGAAGGCGTCAAGAGCGTCACCGTCGCCAAGGTCAGGGCATACTCTCCCGAGCCCGGCCGTCGAAGCCGACTGTTACATCGATGAAGAAGAGGTGGGCGGGGCATACGACAAGGGCCCGGGGCGCTACCCGATGAGCCCGGGCGCCAATCCCTGGGGCTAGTGTTCAGGGAGCATCGCCGGGGCGCTGTGGGGGCGACATCATGTGCCCATTTCAGGACCTCGTCATGGGAGGTAAGTAGGGCAGTTGTGCGTTCATGGCTCAGCAACTGCCCTCCCGAATTCGGCACTTCCAGCCATGGATCCAGCCTGGAACTGCGGCACGGCATTTGGCCGTGCTCCTCGCTTGGGGGACTCCCACTGATGATACTTGAGACTCCGAACGGATTGAAGCTTGTCGCCTTCGTGATTGCATCCATCCTGTTCGTTCTTTGCCTCTACCTGGGAACCACCCGACTGAGGACGGGGAAGAAGGGTTCTGGGATTGGATTCATCATCGCGGCAGTGCTGCTTCTTGGCGTGATGTGTGGCGCCAATCCCTGGGGCTAGGCCTCGCGGCCTTCAAGGTTCCTTCAACGCCGGGCGAGGATCGATCGACTCGCGCTGCCCCTCTCTGAGCATCGGGAGGGGGCGGCGATGGCGTCGACTCTCTGGCGGCGGTGCCCTCAGTCCGGTGCTCTCGGGTACGAGCGGCCACACGCTGTCCGCGGAGGCTGGCGTGCTCGGGGAGCGCTGGCTGCTGAGGTCCACCGGACGGCCGCCTGGAAGCCAATGCCCAAGTCCGGCTGGACGCTCTTGTGCCCCACGCTTGAACTCGATGACGCCCGGAAGCAGCGGGGGTGCCTCGGGAGGAGGCCGAACGGAGCAATTCCTGTCCGATGCGGTGAAGCCTACAGCAAGGGCAATACAGAACGAATGAACTGCAGAAACGCAGCCTCCGTCGACTGGCCACTGAGCGGTGTTGGATAGACCGTGAGCTGAGTGATGCCGCAGGCAGCGACTTCGGCGATCTGTTCGGCGACTCCTTCCGGCGGGCCGAGCAAGGCGTAGCGGCGCACGAGCGGCTCGGGCAGGAGCGGGGCGAACTGCAGCACCTGCTCGCGGTCGCCGACGTTGCGCGGCTTGTCGCCTCGGGCGGCGATGAACTCGCGCAGCGGATGCATGCGCTCATCCCACTCGGGGGTGTAGTCGAAGAGCTTGCTCCAGTCGGGATAGGCGTGCCACAGGTAGGCCAGGATCCAGGGGCGGATCACGGCGCGGGCGGCCTCGAGATCATCGGTCAAGACGACGTTGAGGCGGGCGATGCGGCGCATGCTGTCCATCGAGCGGCCCGATCGTTCGGCGCCGCGCCGCACCTCGGCCAGCGCCGGGGTGAGTACCTCGGTCGTGCCGAGATCGCCGAACATCACCTCGTCGGCGGTTTCTCCCGCCAGGCGCAGCATCAGGGGGCCCGCTGAAGCGAGCAGGATCGGAATGTCCGGGCGGGCAGGGAAGTTGAGGCTGAGATTGCTGAGGCGAAATGCGTCGTCCTGGAGCGTCACGGTCTCCCCGGCCCACAGTCGCCGGATGGCGTCGATCGCCTGGCGCATCGAGCGCACGGCTCGCTTGCGCTCGACGCCCATCGCCTCCAGCCCGCTGAACCCGGCGCCCAGCCCCAGCACCGCCCGTCCACCGCTGACCTCGTCGAGTGTGCCCATGGCCATGGCGAGCAGCGCTGGATGCCGCGTGAAGGGATCGGTGACACAGGTGCCGAGGCGGATGCGGCTGGTGTGGCGTGCCAGGTACGTCAGGCTGACGAAGGGATCGCGGAAGAACTTCTCATCCGCGAACCATAGGTCCTGGAAGCCGGCCTGCTCCGCCAGCTGTCCCAGCCGGACCGCGCTCTCCGGATCGTGTTCACCTAGCAGCAGCAATCCGTACTCCATGAGCCCTCCATCCGGCGTCCGATGCACGTACGGAGCAAGTATACAGAGGTTCGCGACTGGAAAGATCCTGGTGGGTTTGAGCAGGCGCAGACGGTGCGTCCCCCAAGGGCAGTTCGATGCCCGATCAGAGCGTTGGGGTTGTGAGCCCCGGCGACCCTCGACAGATCGGGTCGCATCCAGACGCCTCGAAGACAGCCAAGGCGCGTGATCGGAGCGGAACAGCGCGCGGATGGGCCATGGCCCCATGATGAGCGTGTTGACAGCAGGAGCGCACCGTCCTAGATTCTCATCGCCAACTGCCCATTCCGGGCCACGGCGTCGATGCATGTGAGCCGACCGGCTCGCTGTTGATCGAACTCGCTGGCAATCCCGATGGCGACCGGGGTCAGTCGGGCCAGGGACCTTCAAACCCAGTTGCGCCCGGCTTGGGCCATGGCCCCTGGCGCTCAAGCTCCGCTCAGCAGGGTCCAAGCGATCCGGAGCCCTGGGAGGCACGTCATCCGCAAGGGTGGGACGGGCTTGGCTGTACCTTCTGTGCCTCATAGCATGGGGGCAGCCTCCGATTGGCGGGGTTGCCCTGGTGACGTGCACTCGGTCTTCGAATTGCCGGGCTGTCACTGAAGTCCATCTCGAGGAGGTCGTAGCATGAGTCTCTTGCACGGGATCATTCCGGTTCTCCCGACCCCCTTTGACGATCGGGGAGACGTTGACCATGCCGGTTTGCGACATCTGGTCCACTTCCTGATCGGTGAAGCCGTCCACGGGCTTGGGGCGCTGGCCTTGGCGAGCGAAGGGTACAAGCTTAGCGAGGAAGAGCGACGCCAGGTGCTTGCCACGATCGTCGAGGAGACCAGGGGACGGGTCCCGGTGGTCGCCGCCGTCTACCATGAGGCCACGCGAGTTGCCGTCGATATGTGCCTGGACGCGGTTGCCCGGGGGGCCGACGCAATCATGCTGCTGCCGCCGGTGCTTGGGAAGCCGGCGGGCAAGGAACTCGTCCAACACCTGTCGAGCGTGGCCTCGGCCGCCGGGGTGCCAGTGGTCATTCAGGACACGCCTCAGGTGCGCGGGACTGCCCTCGCGCTTGAGGATTACTTGCGGATCCTCGAGGCCGCGCCGAATGTGCGCTATGCGAAGATCGAGGCCTTGCCGGCTGGGCAAGGAATCAGTCGCCTGCTTGAGGCTCTCGGAGACCGGATCGAAGTACTTGCCGGGTGGGGAGGCCTGGAGTTCCTGGAGGCGCTCGACCGCGGTGCGTGCGGCTGCATGCCCGGAGCCGACGTGGCGCCGCTGCTTGTCCAGGTCTACGCTGCCTACCGTGCAGGCGACAAGGCTCAAGCGCATGCTCTCTTCGATGGGATCCGACCCCTCATCAGCTACAGTTCGCTATCGCTGGATCGATTCGTGATTGTCGCCAAGACCATCTTGGCCGGGAGGAAGATCATCTCCTCACCCACCCTGCGGGCCCCCTTCACCCCCCTCGACAGCATCGAACGCGACGAGATGGACCGGCTACTTCGAGCCACTCACCTGTCCTGAAAGGGCCTGCTGGCAGAGCGGAATCGCTGACGAGAGATGCCTCAGTGGCATCCCGCGTTCCAGTGGGGAGGGCTTCCGCTGAGCGCGATGTGGCAGCCATATCCGGCAGATCGAACCGGGACTCCACCTTGCCGTGGCCTAGCGCCCGGCTCGGCAACCGGGGAACCCTGACCTTCGAACACAGGGTGAGGTCCATTGCGTGTGGGGGGTTGCCTTGTCTCCGCCGGCGATCCGTCCCGACTCCCCGGCGGAAGCCGGAGAAGACCAGGGCCTGGTTGCGGGCAGTTCCCAGATGGCCGGGGCGGACCTGAACCCAGCGCAGCGTGCGGGTCTGTCCCTGCTCGACAGTTGACAGCCGCCCCTCGCCGTTCTATATTTCGTATACCGAAAGTGGATTCCAACTCATGAAAGAAGAGAGCCGCCCCCGCTACGTCACACGCTCGGTCGAGCGTGCCCTGACCCTCCTGCATCTGTTCATCGTCGGCGAGGCCGAGATCAGCCTGTCGGAGATTAGCCAGCGCGCAGCTTTGCACCAGAGCACGGTCTTCCGCTTGCTGGCAACGTTGAGCGCGGCGGGCTTCACCGAGCAGAACTCGAAGACCGGCCGCTACCGCCTGGGTCCGGCCGCACTCTCCCTTGGCCAAGCATTCTTGCGCCACTCTGACCTGCGCCAGCTGGCCGAGGGGCCGCTGGCCGGCCTGCGTGACCACACCCTCGAGACCGTCCACCTGGCGACGCTCCACGGCACCGAGGTGATCTACCTGGAGAAGCTCCCCGGGCTGCATCCCATCGGGCTGATGTCGTCGCGCGTCGGCGACCGGTCGCCGGCGCACTGCACGGGACTGGGCAAAGCCCTGCTGGCCTACGAGCCTGAGACCAACGTGCGTCAGGCCTACTCCGGCGGCCTGCGCAGCTTCACTCCACGCACGATCATCCGCATCCCCGCCCTGCTCGAGGATCTAGAGAAGGTGCGACGGTTGGGCTTTGCCATGGATGATGAGGAACATGAGGTGGGCGTGGTGTGCGTCGCGGCGCCGGTGTTCGACTCCAACTGGGTGGTTGCGGCCATCAGCGCCTCTGGCCCCGCCGATCGCATCCGCCAAGAGATGCGCGACCGGGGTCTCACCCAAGCGGTCCTGGCGGCGGCGGGGGAGATCTCCGCCAAGCTGGGGCGGGTGGCTGCCCTGCCAGCCTCCGGCGCACCGGCTCCCCCGGGTTGCGTCCAGCCGCAAGCAGGCAGCCCGCCAGCCGAAGTAGTCCCTATCCGCACGCTGGCCACGCGCAAGAGCTCGAAGCACCACCGCCCGACGGGAGTGAGGCAGCCCGATGAGCTCCGATCGAGGTTGTGGCGGGCAACCAGGCCCACGTCGGATCCTTGTGGGCAACCTCGCCGGAGCGGAGGCGACGAAATCCTCCGTCTCCCATTCGATCGGCGCCGATGCCGCGGCATCCGATGCCACCTGGGCGGTGGCGAGGTCGCGAAGGCCTGCTGCCGGGGCAAGGAGGGCCAGCGGTGGGAGTTGTCTTCTCCCATGCTGCCGCGTTCCTGCCGCGAGTGCCGGGGGTCGGACTCGGCCCGTTGACAACCCCGCTGACCTGCTGTATCCTTTTTACTAGACAAACAGCCTTTTCACTCTGCGAAATGGCGACGACCTTGCCGACTTGAGCGGGCAGGGTCGAGCGGGAGTGCGCCGACCCCGGAGGGTGCGCAGCACCTGGGGGCTCAGCGGCTTCTCGGCCCAGGAGACATCGGATGCCTGACATTGTGACCTTCGGGGAGTGCATGCTTCGCCTCTCCCCGCCGGACTTCCAGCGCCTCGAACAAGCTACGCAGCTGAACATCACTGTCGGGGGTTCCGAACTCAATGTCGCTGCCGGTGTGGCGCGGCTTGGTCTGACCTCCGCCTGGATCAGCCGCCTGCCGGAGAACCCGCTGGGACGCATGGTGCGCAACAAGGCCCGCGAGATGGGCGTCGATACCTCGCACCTGCTGTGGACCAAGGACGATCGCCTCGGCCTGTACTTCGTCGAGTATGGCGCTTCACCGCGCGCCAGCAGCGTGCTGTACGACCGCGGCATGTCGGCCATCGCGCACATCCAGCCCGGCGAGGTTCGCTGGAGAGCGGTGTTCGAAGGCTGCCGATTGTTCCACGTCAGCGGCATCACGCCGGCTCTGAGCGACAGCGCCGCCGCGGTGACGGCCGAGGCCATCACCGCCGCCAAGGCGGCCGGGGCGCTGGTCAGCTATGACCTGAACTACCGCGCCAAACTGTGGAGCCAGGAAAAGGCACGCCAGATCCAGACCCCCTTCATGAACGACGTCGACATCCTGATCACGACCGAAGAGGACACCGAGCGCGTCTTCGGCATCACCGGCGAGGACTATCGACAGGTGGCCGAGAAGCTGGCCGACCAGTTCAAGATCGAAGTCGTGGCCATCACGCTGCGCGGCACGCCTTCGGTCTGGCGCAACACCTGGTCGGCGCTGGCCTATTCCGGGGGGATGTTCTACGACGACGTGACCTACGAGATCGAGGTCGTCGATCGTGTCGGCTCGGGCGACACGTTCAGCGCCGGCTTCCTGTTTGGCTACCTGACGCAGGACGTCGCCCGCGGCGTGAAGGTCGGCAACGCCTACGCTGCACTCAAGCACTCGGCGTGGGGTGATTTCAACTGGACAACGCTCGAGGAGACCGAGGCGCTGATCAAAGGCGCCGGCTTGCGGATTGTCCGCTAGGAGCAGACGATGGGGCGCGAGCAGCACGCAGCATGGATCGAACGAACCGGGCTGGTCGCCATCGTCCGGCTCGACAGCCCCGGGGAGCTGGTCCAGGTGGCCAAGGCGATCGCCGCCGGCGGCGTGTCGGTCATCGAATTCACCATGACCACCCCCGGCGCGCTGCGCACGATCGAGGAAGTCATCGAAGGCGCTTGGCGGCGAGGTGCTGATCGGCGCCGGCACAGTGCTCGACGCGGCCACGGCGCGTGCGGCGATTCTGGCAGGGGCCGAGTTCATCGTCGCACCGACACTGAGCCCCGAGGTCATCGAAATGTGCCACCGCTACGACAAGGTCGTCGTGCCGGGCGCCTACACGCCGACCGAGATCCTGGCCGCCTGGGAGCTCGGCGCCGATTTCGTCAAGCTGTTCCCGGCCGAGGTGGGTGGCCCGGCCTACCTCCAGGCGGTGCGGGCGCCGCTGCCGCAGGTCAAGCTGATGGCCGTCGGTGGCGTCACGCTCGAGACGGCGGCAGGGTTCATTCGCGCCGGTGCGGTCGCCCTGGGGGTCGGATCAAGCCTGGTCAACAAGAAAGTCGTCGCCGATGGGCGCTTCGATGAACTGACGGCCACCGCCCGGGCGCTCAGCCAAGCAGTGCAAGAGGCGAGAAAGTGATCGAACGTCACGTCATGTTCCATCTTCATCCGGGCAAGGCGGACGAGTTCGCTTCGTTATTCCGCTCGGACTACGGTCCGGCCATGGCGCGGCAGCCGGGGTTTCTGGGTTCCGAGTTGCTCCAGCCACTAGAAAGTGCCGACATGCTCCTGCTGGTGCTGGGCTTCGAGGATGCCGAGGCGGCACTGGCCTGGCGCGAAAGCGACGACCACAAGACGCTGTCCCCAAAGCTCAAGTCGCTATACCAGCGCAGCGAAGTCGTTGTCCACCGGGTCGTGGCGCAACAGCCGGCGCCTGTCCGAACGGCTTGAAACGGTCCGCGCCGCAAGCGGAGGCCACATGCCGACATTCGCGCTGAGGCACGATGACATCGATCCGCTGCTGGAGGGGCTGGCCATTTTCGGCACCGGCGGCGGGGGATCGCCAGCCTGGGGCAAAGCCATCCTTGAGAACGATTTCGCCAATGGCCGCCTCCCCCAGGTGGTCGACCTTGAGGAAATCGCCGACGACAGCACCGTCGTCAGCGGCGGCATCATGGGCTCGGTCAAGGTGCTCGAGAAGATGGGCACCGAGAACGTCATGCGCCATTGGGAGCAGCGCTTCGAGTTGCTGGAGGTCACCCGGGTGATGGAGGGTCTGATCGGCAAGCCGATCGACCATATCGTCCCCTTTGAGGTCGGTGGCCTCAACACGCCGGTTATCCTTTCGCTCGGCGCCCGCATGGGCTTGCCGGTCATCGACGGCGACGCCTTGGGACGCTCGGCGCCTGAGACCCAGATGACCTCCTTCATCGGCCACGGGGTTAGCCTGACTCCCATGCCGCTGGTCGACATGAAGGGCAATGTGGTGGTGGTGAAGCACGCCGCGGACCCAACTTTCGCGGATCAGGTGGGGCGTTTTGTGATTACGCAGGGTGGCGGGTTGGGAGCCAACAACCACTACCCGATGAGTGGACGCACTGCCAAGCGAGTCGTCATTCCCAACACCATCAGCGCCTCGCTGGCGCTTGGCAAATCCGTGAGCGCGGCACGCCAGGCTGGCGCCGATCCCGTGGCGGTCGTTGCCGCGGAGGTCGGTGGAACCCTGCTCTTCACCGGCGAAATCCGCCGCATGCAAGAACAGGAGGCGCTCGGGTTCTACTTGACCTCAACCGAGCTCGAGGGCCAGGGCGATTCCGCCGGGCGCAAAGCCCAACTGGTGATCAAGAACGAGTCGATGTACCTGGCGATCGACGGCGCGGCGCGGGCGTACTTCCCGGATCTGGTGCTGTTGCTCGAGCCGGGGACCGGGCGGGGGATCATGAGCGTTGAGCTGCAAGTCGGCAGCCTCGTCAGCCTGGTAGGCGTGCCATGTCACCCGCGCCTGCGGGAGGCGGTGCTCTCCGGACAGGCTGAGGCCGCCTTCAGCCCGGCGCGCTATGGCCGGCCGGACGATCGCTACCGACCCCTGGAGGAGCTCTCTTGACGGGCTGGCCCGCCGAAGAGGCTGTCGCCAAGAGAGTTGCCATGCGCACCCCAGGGACGATGACCTCGCGCGAGCGCGTGCTGGCAGCCCTGAGCCTCCAGGAAGGCGATCGCGTCCCGATCGATCTGGGCAGCACATGGATCTCGACGACCACCATCCCCTTCTATGAAGAGCTGAAGCGGCACTTCGGCATCGACCGGCCCACCGAGTTGATGGAACGCAACATGCAAGTCTGCCACATCGACGAGGAAATCCTCGCTCCAACTCTCGGTCGACACCCGCTTCGTCTCGTCCAATGCGCCCGAGCTGCCGTGCAATCAGAACACCGAACTGGGCGAGGGTCACTACCGTGATCCCTGGGGGATCGAATGGCGCAAGCCGCCCACTTCCTACTACTACGACCTGCACAAGCCCCCTCTGGCGGGCGCGATCACCAAGCAAGACATCCTGCGGCACCCTTGGCCGGACCCCGACGACCCAGGATACACGCGTGGCCTACGCTCGCGGATCGAGGCGATGCGGGCCAGGACGGACTGCGCCCTGGTGCTCAACTTATCCTTGTGGGTCCTACAATGCAGCCAGAACGTGCGCGGCTACCAGGATTGGTACATCGATCTGGCCACGCAACCCGACCTGCTGGAATGCATGGCCGACTGCCTGACCGAGTCGATGCTCGGCCCGCTGGAGAAGGTTACGGCCGAGATCGGTGATCTGGTGGATGTGATCTCGGTCTCGGACGACATCGGCCACCAAGACCGGCTGTGTATGAACCCGGCCACCTACCGCAGGGTCTTCAAGCCGCGGCATGCCCGCATGATGCAGGCGATCACCTCGCGCTCGAAAGCCCCGGTGATGTGGCACACTTGCGGGTGTGTGGTTGAAGTGATTGACGACCTGCGCGAGATCGGTGTCACCTGCCTGAATCCCGTGCAGACCACAGCCGCGCGCATGGATCCGCACAACCTGAAGCGGGAGTTCGGGGACCGCATGGCGTTCTGGGGCGGGATCGATACGATGCGAATACTAAATCACGGCTCCACCGAGGACGTGCGCCGCGAAGTGCGAGACAAGATCCTCGCCATGGCCCCTGGCGGCGGTTACATGCTGAATCCCACCCACAACGTCCAGCCGGACGTTCCGGTGGAGAACCTGCTGGCCATGATCGAGGCCGGCCTGGCGTTCGGGCGCTACCCGCTGGAGCTGGAGGCTGTGGCGTGAGGGAGCTTCCGTCCAGCTCGCGGGCTGCAGCGGATGCCCGGCCGCGTGGGGTGGGGAGGAGGCTGCCATGACGGTGGTGTACTGGTTGGTCCGCCTGAAGCCGGGTGTAACGGCCGAGGAGTACCAGGCGTTTGTGCGGCGGGTCGACTATCCGGCCGTCAAACGCATCGCCAGCATCCGCACCTATCGCTCGACGCATGTGGTGGGGACAATTCCGAGCGGAGAGGACCTTCCGTTCGATTTCGTGGACGTGACGGAGGTCGACGATCTGGAGGCCTACCTGCACGACCTGGAGAGCCATCCCGCCGTCCTGGAGGTACACTCACAGTCGCCAGGGATGGTCGAGGTCGTGCACTGCATCGTCGCCGAGCCGGTGTTGCCGAGCTAGCGGGACCTGGATTCGGGCGCGAGGGATCGGGATGGCGAGCGTATTCTGGTTCTCGAAGTTGAAGGCGGGAGCGCAGGCGGCGGCCTACGAGCGCTGGGTACAGGAGACCGACTACCGCCTGGCGCAGGACATCGAGTGTGTCCTCCACTACCGCGTCCACCGTCTCGCGGGACCGGTCGAGGGTGAGGGCGAAGCGCCCTACGACTACATCGAAGTCCTGGAGGTCGCCGACATCGATGCCTACCGATCGGCCTTGAGGGACCATCCCGCGATCCGGAAGATCATCGCCGAGATCGGGCAGTTCATCGAAGGTGCCGGGAGCGCGTGGGGTGATCCGATCGCGCCCCTGGGAAAGGACGGGTGAATGGATTGAGCCTGACGGCTGTCGTCCTTTGAGAACTCAAACCCAACCAGCAATGGAGGAGAGATGAAATCGCGAAGTACGCTGCTAGTGTCCCTGTCGCTGATCGTGCTGGTGGCCATGGTCCTCGGCGCCTGCCAACCTGCGCCGGCCCCGACCGAAGCGCCGCCGGCCGTGCCTGCCGAGCCGGCTGCCACTGAGGCGCCCCCGGCGGAGCCTGTAGGCTGCGGCGAAGAGGGCACGATCGTCATCGCCTACGACGGCGACATTGACCATATCGAGCCGATGCAGTTCCGCAGCATTGCCGCTTACGATGCAACCGCCAATCTGTATGAGCCCTTGGTCCAACAGGAACTGATCGACCAGGGCGACAACGTGTACATCGGCTCAGACAAGTACATTGGCGCCGGTGCGGAGAGCTTCGAGGTCTCCGACGATGGCATGACCTATACCGTTCTATCTCCGCCAAGATGCCACGTTCGCCGATGGAACGCCGGTCACGGCCAATGACTACTACTACACGCTGAAGCGCGCCCTGGAGGGCCCGGGCTACATCACGCTGCTGACCGGGTTCATGGCGGTCACCTCGATCGACCAGGTCGAGGTCGTCGATGACTACACCCTCAAGATCACTACCGCCCAGCCGGTGGCGCTGGCGGAGGTCATCCTCAGCTTCCAGGTGTTGGGGGCGATGAGTCAGGCCACGGCCGATGCCAATGCGACGGCCGAGGACCCGTGGGCGGAGAACTTCTTCCGCACCAACTCCAACTCCAGCGGGCCCTACATCATCACCAGCTGGAATGCCGGCGTCGAGTACGTCTTCGAGCCCAATCCCAACTACTGGCGCGGCCCCGAGTTCTTCAACAACTGCAAGGTGATCTTCCGCGTCGTGCCGGAAGCCGCCACGCGCGAGCAGCTGCTGCGGGCGGGGGATGTGGATGTAGCGTTGGGCGTTCCTTATGGCGATCTCGAGGAGCTCGAAGCTGATCCCAACATCACCATCCACCACGTCCCGACGACACGCGTCTACCACGCCGGGATGAACTTGAACCAGAAGCCGTTCGACGACGTCCGTGTCCGCAAGGCGCTGTCCATGGTCGTGCCCTACCAGGCGATCGTCGACAACGTGATCTACGGCTACGGCGCCAACCCCGGATCCCCGATCGCCGAAGGCATGGCGACCCACACCAAGGAGTTCTTCACCTTCGACCAGGCAACCGTCGATGAGGCGAAGGCCTTGCTGGTGGAGGCCGGCTATCCGGACGGCTTCACCGTCGACCTGGTGGTTCCGCAGGAAGATCAGGCCCGAGTTCGAACTCGGCCACCTGGATTCAATCCGGCGCCGCCGAAATCGGGGTGACGGTCAACGTGAATGCCCTACCGGTCGCTCAATACAACGAGCTGCTCAATGCCATGGATGAGAGCGGCAAGCACAACCTGCCGTTCTACATCTTCGAGTGGTACTCCTGGGGCAATGACCCGGCGTTCCAGTTCACCTGGAACTTCAAGTGCGGTCAGTTCACCAACTACTCGAACACCTGCAACGAGGAGCTCGATCAGATCATCGCCGACCTGACGCTGAACAGCGATCCGGCATTCCGTGAGGAGCGCAGCAAGCGCGGGCAGGAGATCGTGGTGCAGGAAGAGGTGCCCTGGATCTATCTGTACGCGCCGGAGTGGATCATCGCCACGCGCTCCAACGTAAGCGGGATCGCGCTGTTCAATGATCTCACCCTGCGCTACGCCTTCCTGGGCAAGGACTGACCGATCGGCGAACCACGTGAGTTGAAGTGATCGAATGGCAGGGGCATGCCTGGGGTGTGCCCCTGCCTGTACAATACAGTGAGAATGGCAGGGCGATGAAGCGGGGACGAACTCAACCTTCGGCGGCGGGCACGGCTTGCGGTCGGGTCGGCGCTCGGCATGCGCCGGGCCCGGCGGGGGGCATTGGCCTGCTGCAGCTAGCGAGGCGCACTTGCCTCACCTGCTGAGCTATGTGTCGCGGCAGAGTCGGGCTGGCGCTCGTCACGCTCGCCGGCGTGGCGGTGTTCGTCTTCCTGCTGACTCACATCCTCCCATCCAACCCGGCGGCCCTGCGTGCCGGCCCCTTGGCCGATGCCGCACTCATCCAGAAGTACGAACGTGAGATGGGCCTCGACCAGCCGATCTATGTCCAATTCGCCCGCTATGCCCAAGAGCTGCTCTCGGGAAACCTCGGCGAGAGCTGGAAGACCGGTCAGCCCGTGCGCCAGGAGCTGGGGCAACGGCTCCCGGCGACGCTGGAGCTGGCGGCCACGGCCTTCCTGATTGCACTGGTCGTCGGGCTGGGCCTGGGTGTGCTGGCGGCCGTCTTCGCCGGATCATGGATCGACCAGGGTGTGCGACTGTACGCTACCCTGGGAGCGGCGCAGGCGCTGTTCTGGCTGGCGCTGCTCATGGTGCACGTCTTCTACTACACGCTGGGCTGGGCGCCGGCGCCGCTCGACCGGCTGACCATCGGCGTGCCCGAACCGCCCCATGTGACCGGGCTGTTCACGGTCGACAGCCTGCTGGCGGGTCAGCTTGGCACCTTCCTCGACGCGCTCAACCATCTGTGGCTGCCGGCACTGGTGTTGGCCTTCGTGGTCAGTGCACCGATCGTCAAGATGACGCGCGGTTCGATGTTGGACTTCCTGAACTCAGACTACATTCGCACGGCCAAGGCCATCGGGGTTCCTCGCCGCAGTGTGGTGATGCGCGACGGCCTGCGCAATGCCTTCATCCCGATCCTGACCATGATCGGAATCGTCTTCGGCTACTTGATCGCCGGGAATGTGGTGGTTGAAAAAGTCTTCTCGTGGGCTGGGATCGGTCAATATGCCTGGAATGCGCTGACCATCAACGACTTCAATGCCGTGCAGGGGTTTGTGATCCTGATCGCGGTCATGTATGTCGGCATCAACCTGATGATCGATCTGGCCTACGGGTTCATCGACCCGCGCATTCGTTTGGGATGAAATGGAGACGACGTTGAACCCGCGGGCAGGCCTGGGAAAGGAGGGCAAACGCTCGATCTGGTATCGCGGGCTGAGTGAGATCGGGCGCTGGCGGCTGTTCTCATTGGGTATCGCCTTGATCCTGATCTACGTGGTCATTGCGGTGATTGGTCCCGAGCTGGCGCCCTATGGGCCGAATGCGACCAACCCCAAGGCCACGCTCCAGCCACCCTCCTCGGAGTTCTGGTTCGGCACCGACAAGTTCGGGCGGGACATTTTCTCGCGCGTGGTGCATGCCACCCGCCTGGATCTGGGGATCGCCTTCTCGGTGGCGTTGAGTGCCTTCCTGGTCGGCGCCACCATCGGCGGCCTATCCGGCTACTTCGGCGGCGGCGTGGACGATGTTGTCATGCGCGTGGTCGACGTCCTGCTGGCCTTCCCGGCCTTCATCCTGGCTATGGCGCTCACCGGGATCCTGGGGGATACCGTTCCCAACGTCATCGCGGCCATTAGCATTGCCTACATACCCTATTTTGTTCGCCTGACCCGAGGCGAGATGCTGCGCGTCCGCACTCGGCAGTACGCCGATGCCGCCGTGGGGGTAGGCAACCCGCGCTGGCGGGTGATGCTTGTTCACCTGCTGCCCAATTCGCTGACGCCTGCCTTCATCCAGGTCACGCTGGTGCTGGGTTGGGCGATCCTGGACGCCGCCGGTTTGGCCTTCCTGGGCCTGGGCATCACGCCGCCAACGGCGGAATGGGGGGTGATGGTGGCCGAGGGGGCCCAGCGCATCATCACCGGGGAATGGTGGACGTGGCTGTTCCCGGGCCTGGCGATTGTGATCATCGCTTTTGCCTTCAGCATCGTGGGTGACGGATTGAGAGATGTGCTGGCACGGGAGGAACGCTGATGCCCGAGCCTCTGTTGCAGGTCCGCGCCTTGCGACTGGACATCCGGGATCACGAACGCTCGCGCTCGGTTCTGCTGGATGTCAACTTCGATGTGCGGCCGAACGAGGTGATGGGGCTGGTGGGGGAGAGTGGCTCCGGCAAGACGATGACCGCCCTGGCGATCATGCACTTGCTCCCGCCAGCCGCCACTGCCTCCGAGGGGAAGATCCTGTTCGACGGCCGGGACCTGCTGGCGCTGTCGGAGTCCGAGATGCGGCAGGTGCGCGGCTCAAAGATCGCCATGATTTTCCAGAACCCGCGCGCCTCGCTCAACCCGTTGATGCGGGCCGGCGACCAGGTTGCCAGAGCTCTGGAGCTTCACCAGGATCTGCCGAGCGCCGAGGCACGCCGCCGGTCGATCGCGCTGTTGCAGCATGTCGGCATCTCGGATGCCGAAGCTCGGGCCAGGGCCTACCCGCATCAACTGAGCGGCGGGATGGCGCAGCGGGTGCTGATCGCCATCATGCTTGCCTGTCAGCCTGCCTTGCTCATCGCCGACGAGCCGACGACCGGGCTGGACGTGACCATCCAGGCCCAGATCTTCGAATTGATCAAGGAGGTCCAGGCGGAAGCCGGGGCCTCACTCCTCCTGATCACCCACGACCTGGGCGTGGTCAGCGAAGTGTGTCAGCGTGTGGCCGTGATGTACGCCGGCCAGATCATGGAACAGGCCGGGGTGCTCGAGCTGTTTCAGCGACCGAGCCATCCCTACACGGAGCGCTTGCTGGGCAGCATCCTGCGCGTCGACGAGGCGAGAGACCTGGACACCTCGAAAGCGATCGCCTTCGCCAGCATCGACTACGACAACCCCGGCTGCCGCTTCGCCAACCGTTGCCCGCAGGTCTTGGAAGCATGTTGGGTCCGGCGACCGGAGGCGCGGTGGCTCTCGGAGGATCACGTGGTCTTCTGCCACTTGCGCAACCAGGAGGCGGCATGACCGACCCCCTGCTGCGCGTTCGCGACCTGCACAAGCACTATCGGGAGGGCCGCAGCACGATCCACGCCGTTAACGGCGTGACCTTTGACGTATACCCGGGCGAGGCGGTGGGCCTGGTGGGTGAGAGCGGCTGCGGCAAGAGCACAACCGCCCGCTGTATCCTGCGGCTGGAGGAGGTCACCCGCGGGACGATCGAGTTCGAGGGCACGGACCTGACCGCAGTCCCCCGCAACCGCGTGCGGGCGCGGCGTAGGGACTTCCAGATGGTCTTTCAGGATCCGAACGAATCGCTCAACCCGCGTTTTTCGGTGCGCCGGACGCTGCGCGAGCCGCTCCAGCTCCACGGCCTGTACACGGGCGACAGCCAACTCGACGAGGCAATCCTGCGGGTCAACCTGGAAGCGAGAGCACCTGGATCGGCTACCGCATCAACTGAGCGGGGGCCAGAAGCAGCGGGTGGGCGTGGCACGGGCGATGATGACGACGCCGAAGCTTGTGATCCTGGACGAGCCGACCTCGTCGTTGGATATGTCGCTGCGTATCCACGTGATCGTACTTCTCAAGAAACTCCAGCGCGAGTTCGATCTCTCGTACATCTTCATCTCGCACGACTTGAGCACCATCCGCCATCTCTGTGATCGGGTGATGGTGATGTATCTCGGACGGATCGTCGAGCAGGGCCGGACGGAGGACGTGTTCGACGATCCGACACACGTCTACACCCAGGCGCTGCTCTCCGCCATCCCCATCCCTGACCCAACGGTCAAGCGCAACCGCATCCTGCTCGGCGGGGAGACCCCGACCGCCAGGACGCTGGTGGCAGGCTGCCCGCTGCAGGATCGTTGCACACTCGTGCTGGAGGAGTGTCGGCAGCCGGTGCCGAACTACCATCTAGGGGATGAACACCGGGTGGCCTGCCGCTTGGCCAGGGAACACCCGAAGTTCCAGCCCGAGTCAGCCGTCTCTATCCCACCGGGCTGAGAACCCTTCCCGGCGACCCCCTGGGCGGGCGGGCAGCGGCGCGAACGCCGGCCGGATGCCGGCGCCACCGACGGCCGTCCCAGTCCACCTCGGCGCCCCGCCCAGGCCTGAGCCTTCCCTGCGAAAGGCGGAACGGACACGCCCATCAGGCCCTCGATCGAAGTGCCGATGGAGGGAGGAGGGGCTTGCTCCTGGAGCGGAAGTCAGAAGCGGGGGATCTCTGCCCCGCCGTCAAGCCGGATCGTGACGCCGGTAATCGTCCCGCTGCTTGGCATGCAGAACAGGGCAATCATCTCGGCGACCTCGGCGCGGCGGATCAGCTTCTTAGCCGGTGTGCGTTCCAGGTAGCGCTCGCCAAAGGTGGGATCGAATGCATGGATGTCGGGGAGGCTCTCGTAGATCTGCCCGGGTGAGACGGCGTTGACGGTGATCTCCGGCCCAAGCTCCAGCGCCAGCGACTCGGTGATCACCTGCACGCCTGCCTTGGCGAGGGTATAGGCGTTGTGATTGCGGATGAAGGCCGATCCGGCGCACATGTTGACAATCCGACCCCATCCGTTGGCCTTCATCTGCGGGGCAAGGTACTTGGCGGTCAAGTAGACCGCCTTGAGGTTCACGTTCAGGATTAGATCCCATGTCGATTCCTCGAGCGAGACATAGGGATCCATGTTGAACGGCCCGGCGTTGTTGACAACGATGTCAACCCGACCATAAGCTGCTAGCGCCTGCTCACAAAGCCGCTTGACCTCGGAGGACTGGGAGAGGTTCGCCGGGATCGCCACCGCCTGCACATCGTGAGCACGGAGTCGCTCGATCAACGCTTCTCCGTGGGTGGCAAGCTCCGGCTTGTCCAGGTCGTTGACGATCACCGAGGCGCCGTAGCGCGCCAGGGTCTCTGCCGTGACTGCGCCCAGGTTGCGGTAGGCGCCTGTGACCAGGGCTACCCGGTTGTCCAGCGGTCGCTCCGTCATTTCTTCCTCCTCGAAGGCGTCGTCGGAAGCGTCAGCCAGCCCAATGGACGATCAGGCTGCCTTGCGCCAATCTGGGGTGAAGGCTGCCAGCTGCTCCAAGAGCAGGTCGATGTCGGCCTCGCCGACCGTGGGGGACATGTGGCCGATGCGGAAGATCTTGTCTTTGAGCTGATCCCCCAGGCCACCGGCGATCTTGGTGTGGTGGACTTCGGCCATGTAGCTGACGATCTCGCCGGTGGCAACTCCGGGAGGGCCATAGGCCGCGGTCAGAACTGGCGCCATCAACGTGTCGGCTGTGTAGGGTTGCAGCCCGATCTGGCGAAGGCCATCCCTCAGGCGCAGCGCCAGAGTCCGGTATCGCTCCATCCGGCGTTCAATACCTTCGGCGAGCAGCCCTTGCAGCCCGACGCGCAGCGCCAAGACGTTGTTCGTTGCCATGGTGATCGGGAAGGGGTGCCACCCCGCCCAGTCCGATGCGTACTGCCGCCAAACGCGCAGGTTGAGGTACCAACCGTGGCCCTTGTCCGGAGTGCGATCGATCAGCTCCCAGGCGGAAGGCGAGACCGCTACGGTCGCCAGGCCGGGCGGCGCGCCCAGGCATTTCTGCGAGGCGGAGGCACACAGCCCGATGCCCCATTCGTCCATGCGCAAGGGGATGCCTCCCAAGGACGAGACGGCATCGACCAGAAGCACGCGGCCGTGCTGGGCGGCCAAAGGACCGATATGCTCGATAGGATTGACGATCGTGGTTGAGGTCTCCAGGTGGACGACGGCCGCCAGGCGCGCCTGGGGGTGTGCTTCGAAGGCCTTGCGGAAACCTACCGGGTCGAGAGGCTGGCCCCAAGGGGCCCTGACCTCGATCACATCCAGGCCGTAGTGCTGCGCGATCGTCACCAGGCGCTCGCCAAACCAGCCGTTGACGCCGATCACGACCTGCTCACCGCTGGACAGCGAGCTCCCCAGGCAGGCATCCAGCGCCGATGAACCGGAGCCAACCAGGATCATCACATCCCCGCGCGTGCCGGACACGCGCTGAAGCATCTCAAGGGTCTCGTTGTATAAGGCAGTCCACTCCGGCCCGTAGTGAGGATGAACTGGGCCTCCCATCGCCTGCAGAACATCGTCTGCCGGCTGGATCGGGCCGGGGATCATGAGCTTCAGGGGTGGCTTGTGCATCTGCCTCGCTTCCGTCAGGCCCATGCCCGGCTGGGTCAGGCCTCGGCTCTCCACATCCAGGATGACGCTGGCGTGCAGTTCATCGATCATGCTTTCGAGCCGTTTCATCAGGGCCCGACCTTCAGGATCGCCGGTGGCCATCGCAGGCCAGCGATCAAAGTCGGAGAGTTGATCCATCCCGGTGAACAGCCAGGTCGGTCCGTCGCCCAGGCTGTACTGCCGCGAGTAGACCCTGACCTCGAACCCGCGCGAGCGCCAGTAGGGCAGGCACTCCGTCCGCAGGAAATCCTCCAACTCGCTCTGATCGCCTTTGGCTTTGATGACTTCGACGTGATACATCCTGGCCATCGCTATCCCTCGCGTGCCTGCTGGGCTGGCGGCCGATGCGTTCCTCCCTACGCGGAGGCCATCGCCACCCGCTCGGGTGTAATCGGCAGCGAGCGGAATCGCTTCCCGGTGGCCGCGCCGATTGCATTGGCCACCGCCGCCGGTGGGTGAAGGACCGGCGACTCGCCCAGGCCCTTGCTGCCGTACGGTCCGAGGTTGGTGGGATGTTCGACGATGATAGCCCGGATCTCCGGCAGGTCGGCGATTGTCGGAAGCTTGTAATCGGTCCAGTTGATGTTCGTCCGAACCCCCCGCTCGTCGTAGAGCACTTCTTCCATCAGCGCCATGCCGATCCCCTGCATGACGCCCCCTTCGATCTGGCCTTCGATCAAGGTGGGGTTGATCGCTCGGCCGATGTCATGCGCTGCGGCGTAACGCAGCACACGGGTCATCCCCGTCCCCGGGTCGACCTCGACCTCGGCCGCATGGCAGTGAAAGCTCGGGTGGTGGAACGCTGGATACAGGCAGGAAGTCAGACGCGACTTGTCATGGGTGGCCGGCTCGGCATTCAATTCGGCCCGGCTGCGAAGGCTTCCCGCGGGTGCACGCTGGGCGAGGGCCTTCAGGGTGATCCGCTCGCTGGGATTGTCGATGGAGTAGACCTCCCCGCCCGCGAGATCGAGCCGCTCCCGCTCGGTCTCGAGCACCTTCTCGGCCAGCGAAAGGATCTTCAAGCGGAGATCCTGGCAGGCGAACTGGGCGGCTCGCCCGACGTTGGAGAGCGTGCGGCTACCTTGCGAACCCCAGTCCCACAGGCCCGAAAGGGTGTCCGCAACATCAATTACCACATCGTCGACTGTCCACTCCCATTGTCTGCGCTGCAACCTGGCGCACGCCGCCCATGATCGCGCCGGTTCCGATCTCGTTCGTGCCGACACGGACAACCACCTTGCCGTTCTCGTCGACCAGGGCTTCGGACGTTGAGAGCTGCAACGTGGTCGTCCACCATCCGAGCGAGAGCCCCTTTCCGCGATTCGGCCCCGCAGGCGTGTGCCAGTCGATGGCCTGGGTGGCCCGCTCCACGGCTTCGCGCAGCCCCACCGAGGTGACGATTTGCCCGTTGGCGGCCTCATCGCCATCCGCCAGGATATTCTTCAGGCGCAGTTCGAGGGGATCGACGCCGATCCGGGCTGCGACCTCGTCGAGATGGGTCTCGAGGGCGAAGACGCTGTACGGGCCACCGGGCGCGCGGTAGGCTCCGAAGTTCGTCTTGTTCGTCAGCACTCCGTGGACATCGATATGGACATTCGGTGTGGTGTAAGGGCCGGCGAGGCAAAGCACGGCCACGGAGGCGATCTCGGGTGTCGAGCCGGTGTAGGCCCCGCCGTCCATGTACATGGTCGCCTGCAGAGCCACCAGCGTCCCATCGCGCTTGACGCCGGTCTTGATGCAGAGTCTTCGTGGGGTGGCGCGGCAGGCCGGCGATCAACTCATCGCTCAGCGGAACGACCAGGCGCACCGGTTTCCCGGCTGCACGGGAGAGCAGGGCGGTGATCGGCTCGATCTGCGGATAGAGTTTAGAGCCGAAGGCCCCCCCGACGCCGGTGGGGACGATCCGCACTTCTTCCTCTGGAACGCCCAGCACGTGCGCCACGTTGGTGCGGATCCAGTAGGGGAGTTGGGTGTTGGTGTAGACCGTCGGCACCTCACCACCCAGCACGACCGCCGTTGCCACGCGGGGCTCAACATGCGATTGATGCACGCTCTCGGTGGTGTAGGTTCCTTCGATGATCTCATCAGCCGAAGCGAAGCCCCTCTCGACATCGCCCTTGTTGAGAGAGGCATGGCAGCAGACATTCCGATCTCGGAGAAGGCCCTCCTCCGCTCGGTACGACACCCAGGCCTCATGCACGAGCGGCGCCTCGGCAGCCATGGCCGATTCGGCATCGACGATGGCTGGCAGCGGCTGATACTCGATGGCGATCAGGTCCAAGGCCTGCTGGGCGAGCTCCGGCGTCCGCGCCGCTACAGCGGCGACCGGCTCGCCATGGTAACGCACACGATCCGACGCCAGAAGCGGCTGATCCCAAACCACGCCCGGCATCAGCAGCCCAGCAGGCAGGTCCTTCGCGGTGAGCACGGCTTCGACGCCCTCAAGCGCCCGCGCCCGGCTGGCATCCACCGAGCGGATCAGGGCATGAGGATGTGGGCTTCGCAGGATCGCTCCATACAGCTGGCCGGGTAGCTGGAAGTCCATCCCGTAGATGAAGGCGCCGGTCGATTTGGCCAGGGCGTCCTGACGCGGAGCCCGTTGCCCAACGATCTGTTCCGGGGTCATGGTTGCACCCCCTCGGCGGCCGCTCTGTCGGACGGCCTTGAAGATCTTGGTGTAGCCGGTGCAGCGGCAGATGTTGCCCGACAGAGCGAAGACGATGTCCTCGTCCTCGCTCGGACGCGGGGTTCGCATCCAAGCAGGGCGGCGGCAGCGAGTAAGAAGCCTGGGGCTGCAGTAGCCGCATTGGATGGCGCCTTCGCGGGTGAAGGCCTGCTGCAGGCGCGTGTGCCGACCGTCTTGCGTGTCAGGCCCTTCGATGGTCTGGATGCGGCTGCCCTGGGCGCGGGCGGCCAGCAGAAGACAGCTGTTGACCGGCTGGCCATCCATCAGAACGGTGCACGCGCCGCACTCGCCTTCCTCACAGTTGGCCTTCGTCCCGGTCAAGCCCAGGCGCCCTCGGAGAACGTGCAGCAAGGTCTCCTGCGGCTCGATCTCGAGGGCGTAAGTCCGCCCGTTGACGTCCAGTGAGATCTTCATCGAGGCGGTCATCGATTCGCCTTCCCTTCCCGCGCGCGTTGGGCCGCCTTGCGGATCGCCCGTTCCAGCAGAACCCCGATCAGGTGGCTGCGGTACTCCGCCGAGGCGCGCACGTCGGTGATCGGGCGGGCTTCGCTGCGCGCCAGCTGGGCGGCCTCGATGATCGTTTCGTTCTCGAGCCGACTCCCGGCCAGGGCGGCCTCGGCGCGTGGGGCGCGGATTGGATTGGGTGCGACGGCGGCCAGGCCAATGCGGGCTTCCTTGCAGGTCAGGCCATCGTCCTCCAGCGTAATCCGGGCGCAGACCGAGACGATCGAGCAGTCGAGTGCCTGTCGGCGCATGATCTTCAGAAACGCTGTGCCGGTGTGGGGAGGGGGTTGAGGAACGAGGATGTCGACCAGCAGCTCGCCGGGTCGCAGAGCCGTTTGATCCGGCCCGGTGAGGAAGCCATCCAGTGGGACCTCACGCTCGCTGCCTGCGGATTGGAGCGATAGCCGGGCGTCCAGGCAAAGCAGCGGCGGGACCAGGTCGGCGCCAGGCGAGGCCTTGCAGATGTTTCCGCCGACCGTTGCCATATTCTGCACCTGCCAGGAGCCCAGCATGTGCGCAGCTTCGCGCAATCCCAGGGTAGCGGGCTGGCGCGAGGCATCCCCCAGTTCCGTGACCGTGAGCAAGGTGCCGATCCTGAGGCCGCCGTTGGCGTGGAGCCTCCCCAGCCCGGGGATCTTCCAGAGGCTGACCACATGGTGGGGTTGGAGCTCGCCGTGCCGCATGTCGATCAGCAGGGCTGTGCCGCCGGCGAGGGCGGCCGCATCCGGCCCATGCCGCGCCAGCAGCTCACTGGCCGCTTCGATCGACGTCGGCTCGTGGTATTCGAAGGGTCTCATCCGTCACCACTCTCCGTCGCAGGCCGCGCAACTCTGGAAGGCGATCCGTAGAGGTGGATCGCGGTGCATCATCTAAGCAGGGCGGGGAACTCTACCCAACGGACTTCCCTGGAACCCCTCGGCAGCGCCTTGGCAGTGGGACGCCGTCCAGCAGATGACCGGCTCGGCACTTTCACTAGTTGAAAGGTCTTTCTGCCTGATAACAACTCTACGCGAGCGGAAGGGCAAAGTCAAGCCAGACAGGCGCGGTGCGATGGAAGGTGGGTTACGGTGGACCAAGGCCGGCTTACGTTTGGGGCTCCGTTTCGGCCCACGCAGTCGGAGGGCGCCGGAGTTTGGCCTTCCTAGCCCGCGCTCTCCATCTTGCGAATGCAATGCCGGCTGTGTACACTCCGCTGCGTTTCCGGTTGGCGGAGGGCAACCCATGGGGCACGGACAAGTGCCACGCGCCGGCTCGGCCCCGCTTCGGTGTCCCTCGCCGAACCCGTTGAAATTGCGGCAGCTCCCTGACGGTTCCGGGGGCAGTGACGCCCAGAGGGAGTGGAGGCTCTTGGTGGAACTCGAATTCCTTGGCAGGCGCATGCAGGCTCCAATTCTCCCGCTCGGACCATCCGGGTAGCCAGCCTGTCTCTCATGCCCAATCCCTGCGTCGTCTATCTTGAGCCTGTGCCGCCAGAGGTCGAATCGATCATCCGGTCACGGTTGCCTTCAGGCTTCGAGCTGCATGTGCGAGGTCGGGAGGAGACGGTCGAGTCGGCCATTGCAGGAGCTGACTTTGTCGTGGTGGCAACGACCCCGCTCCCCGCGGAAGCTCTTGCGGCCGGCAAGCGGCTGCGCCTGATCCAGCATCAGGGCGTGGGCTACGAGAAGACCGACGTGGCGGCCGCCGCCAGGCTGGGCGTGCCGGTCGCCGTGTGCCCGGCGGGCACGACGATTGGCGTCGCCGAGCACGTCCTGCTCCTGGTGCTAGCCTTGTTCAAGCGGCTGCCGCTCGCCGATGCTTCCCTGCGCCGCGGCGAGTGGCTCCAGTGGGAGCTGCGGCCGGGCTCTTTCGAGCTGGCTGGCAAGAGGCTGGCGCTTGTCGGCTTCGGCCGCATCGGCGAGGCCGTTGCTCGCCGCGCCCAGGCCTTCGAGGCCTTGGTGCTCGCCTGCGAGAAGGAGCCGGCCCGTAAGCAGGTCGGCCAATCGATGGGTGTGCAGTTCCTGGCCATCGAGGAGCTGTTGGCCGAGGCCGACATCGTCTCGCTGCATGTGCCGCTCACACCGGAAACGCGACACATGATCAACGCCGCGACCTTGAGCCGGATGTTGCCGAGTGCCGTGCTGATCAACACCGCGCGGGGTCCGCTGGTGGACGAAGCGGCGCTGGTGGCGGCGCTGCAATCCGGGAGGATTGCCGGGGCGGGGCTAGACGTCTTTGAGCACGAGCCGCTTCCGTCCGATCATCCGCTCCTTCGGCTGCCGAATGTCGTTCTCACGCCCCACATTTCGGCTGGGACGAAGGACGCGCTGATCGCGAAGATGGATGCCTGCTTTGCCAACATCGGCCGGGTGGCGCGCGGCGACCTACCCTTGAATCCTGTGACAGCGTAGTCTGGCTTAAGGAGAGGACATGCCTGGGACTTCACTGACCGGTTTCCGGATCCACCAATCCACGCCGCGGCCCGGCGAAGCGTTGCTGCAGGCCTTCCGCAATACTCCCACGGGCCAAGTGTGCGATGCCATGGACCGCCTGGGCGCGCTGGATTGGCGGATCAAGCCGCTTTCGCCCGAGAGCGCCTGTGCGGCCCGGCGCTCACTGTTCGCACCCGGCCCGGAGACAACCTGATGGTCTGGAAGGCCGTCGATGTGGCTCAGCCGGGGGATGTGCTGGTGATTGCGACCTATGGGCACACAGTGACCAGCACCTTCGGAGAATTCGTGGTCAAGGCGGCCAAAGCCAAGGGCGTCGCCGGCATCGTGTGTGATGGCATGTGCCGAGACCTCTCCGGCATCCGCGCCACAGGCCTGCCTACCTTCGTTCTGGGCGCAAGCCCGGCGGCTCCAGGCAAAGACGGACCGGGGGAGATCGGCGGCCGTGTCTCCTGCGGCGGCGTCGTGGTCGAGGCCGGCGACATCGTCGTTGGCGACGAGGATGGTGTTGTCGTTGTGCCGCTGGCCGATGGGAGGGCCGTCGCCCTTGCCCTCGCTGCCGTTCGCCAGAAGGAAGCCAGCATGCAGGCCAACTTGGATGCAGGCCAGCTCATCCCAGGGTGGGTGGACAAGCGGCTGGCGGAGTTGGGCTGCGAGCTCCTTCCGAAGAAGGAATAGCGGCAGGAACTGGGCGTAGCAGCATCGATCCAGCAACCGGCGACACGCTGATCGGCCAAGGGACCGGGAGTGCACCTTGCGGGGTGCGCACTTGCGCCGATGGCAATTGAGAAGAGGAAGGATGACGGATCTCACAGGCTTCATCGATCCCCACGTCCATTCGGCGCCGGACATTGTCCCGCGGCTCTTGGACGATATCGAGCTCGCCCGTCAAGCCGCGGCGGCAGGGTTGCGTGGAATCCTGATCAAGAATCACACAACCCAGACGGCGGATCGCGCCACGCTCGCGGCGCAGGTCGTGCAGGGTGTTCGCGTCTGGGGTGGTCTCGTCCTCAACCAGTCCGTGGGGG
Source organism: uncultured Chloroflexia bacterium (assembly GCA_963789825.1). Taxonomy (GTDB): domain Bacteria; phylum Chloroflexota; class Anaerolineae; order Anaerolineales; family E44-bin32; genus PFL42. The sequence goes on along the minus strand of CAWBME010000006.1, from coordinate 1,104,796 downwards.
GTTTCAATCCGGCTGCGGTCGAGGCCGCCGCGGCGTACGGGGCGCGTGAGATCTGGATGCCGACAATCGATGCCGCCAACCACTGCCGGGTCCACCAGCAGCCGCGGCCAGGGACTGTCGCTGGACAGCCGGGGCACCCGGCAGGCGATCCAAGACATCCTGGCGATCATCGCCAAGCACGACCTGATTCTGGGGACCGGGCACCTGGGGGTGACGGAGATCCTGTCGCTTGTCCCGATGGCGCGCCAGGCAGGCGTGAGGAAGATCCTGATCACGCATCCGGAGGCGCCCGTCACGAACATGCCTTTCTCAGTCCAGAGGGACCTGGCCGGGCTCGGCTGCCGCTTCGAGCGGGTGTGGGTGTTCACAACGCCGGCGCTCCAGCATGTGCTGACGCCGGAGGAGGTGATCGCCGGCATGCGTGAAGTGGGGCCCGAGAGCACCGTGCTGGCCTCGGACATGGGCCAGGTCGGCAACCCGTCGCCGGTCGAGGGCTTCCGCGCCTTCGTCGAGGCCTGCCTGCGGGCCGGCTTCGACGAGCGACAAGTGCGACGCATGGGCGCCGAGAACATCGCCGAGTGGCTGACGTAGTCCGCGCTACCGGCCGGCTATGAGCAATCGAACTCCGCCCCAGGCGATCGCCTGCGATCTCGGCCCGCCGTCGCGGCTCAAGCGCCCGCGTGCCTGAATCGCGCTGCGCGCTCGAAATGCCGCTGCTAGTGAGAGTTGCCGCCACCGTCAGGCTTGCGCCGGGGCTTTGCTAAGCCCACCGGCCGATCTTGCCGCGACCCGAAAGGCTCACCAACCTAGCTGTCGGGCGTCCGATAGTGACGCTCGCTCTGGGCGCGCAGGCGCTCGGCGGCCTGCTCCGGCGTCAGGTCGCGCTGCGCTTCGGCGAGCATCTCGTAACCGACCATGAACTTGCGGACCGAAGCCGAGCGCAGCAATGGGGGATAGAAGTGCGCATGCAGCTGCCAGTGATCCGCCTCGGTTCGGTCGAACGGGGCGCCGTGCCAACCCATCGAGTATGGGAAGGGGGTGCGGAACAGACTATCGTAGCGCGTCAGCAGCCGCTTGAGAATCGAAGCCAGAGCCGTGCGCTCGTCCACGGTCAGGTCCGTCAAGCGCAGGATGTGCCGACGGGGCAGCAGGAGGACTTCGAAAGGCCAGATGGCCCAGAACGGGACCAAGGCGATCCAGTGGGGGTCTTCGACAACGATGCGTTCGCCGAGGCGGATCTCCTGCTCGAGGTAGGCGCCCAGCAGGGAGGTGCCTTCCAAGCGGGTGTGCGCCAGTTGACGTTCGTCCTCCCGGGCTGGCTCGGTGGGGAGGTGGGCATTGGCCCAGATCTGGCCGTGGGGATGCGGATTGGAGCAGCCCATCGCTTCCCCCTTGTTCTCGAAGACCTGCACCCAGGGGTAGCGGCGACCCAGTTCCTCGCTCAGCTTAGTCCAGGAATCGACCACCTGGCCAAGCGCCAGGAGCGGGAGCTCCGGCAGGGTCAGATCATGGCGCGGCGAGAAGCACAGCACGCGGCATTCGCCGTTTTCCTCCTGCATGCCGGCATCGGTTTGAGCGATGCCCGACGACGGAAGAGCGGGTAGCAGGGCGGGGAAGTCGTTGGGGAACTCGTAGGTTCCGGCGTAGTCGGGGTTGCGCTCGCCGTTGGCGCGCAGGTTGCCCGGGCACAGGTAGCAGGAGGGGTCGTACGTCGGCGGTGGGGTTGCGGGCGGCTCGGAGACCTCCCCCCGCCAGGGTCGATCGATCCGCTGTGGGGAGACGAGGACCCAGGTTCCCGTAAGGGGATTCTGCCTGCGGTGGGGGAACTGGGGTAGCCCCGCGCCCGGCTTGAGGAGGTTCACGCTGTGCACTCCTGGACGGTGATAGTGTGCATTGTAGCGGCAGGTGCCGCGCACTGCCATGCGTCAAGAGGCAGGCCGGTCAACTCTCTGCTGCTCCGGACTCCCCGATACTCGATCGTGCACATGGGGGGAAGATTCGAGGCGGAGTGGCGCCATGGCCGGGGGTCGTGACCCCTCGCCGGCAGTGTGGTCCTCCTGGAGGCTCGCTCCGTGACTGGGCTCTAGAACAGCGTGGACTGGCCCCGAGCCGGTGGTGCATTTCTCTTCCGTCTCCCCCGTGGTCGGCGGCGCGATCTGCTCCAGGTCAAGCCCCCACGACCTGGCGACGGTCTCAACTGCCGGGGGACTGTTGGGCCGGCTCGCCTGCCGGACATACCGCCCAACGAGCGGCAGATTCCAGCCTGCACGCCGGGATCCGGCGTGCGCCTCGATCGCCGGTTGACGCACCAAGAATTCGGGTCTATACTGATGTTAGCCGGTTATATAAGCGGTTAACACCGTTTCCATGTCCCCCTCCAGGCCGTCTCAGCCCCTGCGGCACACCATTCGTGAAGTCGCGGCCCTGGCGGGTGTCTCGGTGGCGACCGTATCGCATGTCATCAACGGATCTCACTACGTCAGCCCCGACCTCACCCAACGCGTGCTCGACGCCATCCGTGAGTTGGACTATGTCCCCAACAAGGTAGCGCGTGCCCTCACCCGTCGGGCAATCCCCCTGCTCGCCTTGATCGTACCGGACATCAGCAACCCCTACTGGTCGTGCGTGGCACGCTCGGTTCAGGACGTGACCGACCGGCACGGCTTCTCAGTGATCGTATGTTCCAGCGATGGCTTGCTGGAGCGGGAGGAGCGCTTCCTGCAGTCCCTCTCCGGATGGATCAGTGGACTGATCTTCCATCCCTATCACGCGACGCCCACCCTGGTGTCGGCGTCGTTCGGCAACTCGGTTCCGGTCGTGATCCTCGGAGACCTCGGCGACTCGGAGAGCCTGCCCCCCAACTGGGATCGGGTTCACTCCAACAATGAGGAAACGGCGCGGATGGCGGTCGAACACTTGCTGGCCCTTGGGCATCGCCGAATTGGCTTCATCATGGGCGAGGAGGGTGCGCCTTCCGGAGTGCGGCGCCTCAAGGGCTATCGCAGCGCGCTGCAACGCGCTGGGATCCCGTTTCTTGAGGGACTGGCGGTGCCCGGGGACTTCACGCAGACCGGCGGCCGCCGGGCCATGGCGCAGCTGCTCGATCTGCCGGCCAGGCCCACCGCTGTGTTCTGTGCCAATGACCTGAGCGCCCTCGGCGCCCTCGGACTGGTGCGGGAGCGAAGCCTGCACGTTCCCGACGATCTGTCGATCGTCGGCTTCGACGATATCGACGAAGCTGTGCAAGCAAGTCCCGCCGCTGACCACGGTGCGTCAGTCGCCGCGTGAAGTGGGCAAGGTGATCGCAGAAACGCTGGTTGAGCGCCTGCTGGGAAGGTCGCAATCCGTCAGCATCGGCCTTCCCGGAGAGCTGATCGTCCGCCAGTCCTCCGGGCCGCCGTCGGGAGCGTGAGCCAGGAACTCCCGCCGCGCGCTGCGGAGCCAACTTGGTTGCAGTGCCGGTGCAAGCCATTGGAAATGGGAGAGTGACCCCCCGCGACCGTCGTTTCTGCGGGTCCACGGGAGCTCTGATCACACCCAGCGAGAACCCACCCTGGCCAGTCGATCGGCTGACCTTCAAAATCGTGCGGAACGTCCAGAACTTCCGCCAGATCTCCGAATGGATAGAATGGAAGCTGCGATGCCCCTCGAACTGATCGTCGAACGTCCACGCAAGATCATGCTTAGGGAGTACACCGATCCGCCGTTGCAGGAGGGCCAGGTGCTGGTCCGAACCACGGTGAGCGGAATCAAGAGCGGAACGGAGATCAACTTGTATCGCGGCGAGGTTCCCTTCGTCGCCGAAGTGTGGGACCCCGCATTGCGGTTGTTCCGTCCGCCGGAGAAGGACGAGAGCCTCAAGCCCTTCTTCCCCCATTCGCTGGGCTCCTGGGCGTCGGGGGTCGTGGTCGCCGTCGGGCCCAAGGTAATGCGGCTGAAGCCGGGCGACCTGGTGCATGGGGAGTGGAAGCATCGCCAGACGGCCGTCCTGCCGAAGTCCCGGCTGCATGTCGTGGAGTCCCACGATCAGGGCGAGGTGATGCTCTTCACGGATCCGGCCAAGTTCGCCCTGGCCGCCGTGCATGACGCCGAGATCAAGCTCGGCGATCGGGTGGCGATCTTCGGCATGGGAGCAATCGGGCTGTTAGCCATCCAGATGGCTCGGCTGAACGGAGCGCGTCAGGTATTCGCCGTCGATCCGATCGAAGGACGCCTCGAACTCGCCCGGCAGCTCGGGGCGGATCTGGCGCTCAACCCGTCGAACTGCGATGTGGCCCTGACGATCAAGCGGTCGACCGAAGACCGGGGCGTCGATGCCGCGCTCGAGATTTCGGGTGTCTACGCTGCCTTGCAGGAAGCGATCCGCTGCGCGTGCCAGGGGGGCAGGGTGGTGGCTGCCAGCTACTATGGCGCCCAGCAAGGCCGCGTCGACCTCTCCCGCGAATGGCACCACAATCGCATCACGCTGCGCTCAAGCATGCCGGTCTGGGATTGCCCGCACCGGCACTATCCAGCGTGGGACCATGACCGGACGGAGCGCGAGGCGATGGACCTGCTGCTGCGCGGCGCGGTCGAGGCCCATCCGCTGATCGGCGCGCGAGTGCCATTCGCCGAGGCGGCGCGTGCCTACGCCATGATCGACCAGGCGCCCGACGAGAAGGTCAAGATCCTGCTCACCTATGGTGCGGAGGGGGTGTGAGATGAAGCCGCTGCGCACTGCCATCCTCGGATGTGGTCACATCGCCAAGCGCCACGCCGAAATCCTGGCCTCGCTCGACGATGTGCGCCTGGTTGGATACTGTGACCAGAACCTGCCGGCGGCGGAGGAGTTCGCCAAGGTCTATGGCCCGGGCAAGGTCTACGAACACTGGGACCGGATGTACGAGGAACTCGAGCTCGACCTGGTGTACATCTGCCTGCCGCCTTTCGCCCACGCCGACGAAGTGACCCAGGCGTGCCGGCATGGGGTCCACATCTTCATCGAGAAGCCGATTGCGCTGACCTCTGAGCTGGCGCGCAGCATGGCGGGCGACGTCACCAAGAGCGGGGTGAAGTGCCAGGTCGGGTTCATGTACCGATTCGGCGAAGCCGCTCAGTGGCTGAAGAGCCGCATCGGGGATCCGGCCGAGGCGAAGGCCTTCATGGTCGCTCGCTATTCCTGCAATTCCCTGCACAGCTGGTGGTGGCGGGACAAGGCCAAGAGCGGAGGACAGCTTGTGGAGCAGGCCATCCACTTGCTGGACCTGGCGCGCTACTTCCTCGGCGAACCCGAAGCGGTGTACTCGTCGCAGCAGAATCTCTTCCACCAGGGCGTTGAGGGCTACACGGTCGAGGACGCCAGCGCCACGGTCATCCGCTTCCGCAGCTCGAGCCTGGCGGTCGTGGCGGCCACCAATGGCGCCATTCCCGGCCGCTGGGACTGCGACTGGCGCATTGTGCTGCCGGGGTTGACGGCGGACTTCGCCGATCCGAACCATGCGACCCTGCATTCGACTGCGTCTGCATGGCCCAGCCTGACTACGATTGCCTCCGAGAGGAACATGTATCGCGCCCTGGCCCTCGACCTGCTGGAGGCGATCCGCACGGATCGCCCGCCGGCGGTGCCGATCGAGGAGGGAGTGCTGTCGCTCGAGCTGGCCTTGGCTGCAGCGCACTCGGCTGAGCGAAACGCGCCGGTCGCCGCCATGCCTGGCGGAGCACAGTGAGGCAAAGCGGCGGACTGGCGCCTGTGCACGGCAAGGTTCGACTTGCCGCAGAGTGGGCCAGCTGCCGGGCGGGTTGCTGGAAAGCGCCATCTCTGGTTGCCCGGGGAACGCGGGCTCGGCCGGATCGCTGGCAGGCTGGGATCTCGGTGATGGCCGGTGCGTCAGCCTTGAGGAGGGGTCACAGCATGCGTCGTTCGAATCTGACGGTTGGATGAGGGGAGATGGCTAAACCGAAGATCACGTTCATTGGGGCAGGGAGCACGGTCTTCGCCAAGCGGCTGATGGGGGACATCCTCAGCTACGATGAGCTGAAGGAAGTCAGCTTTTCGCTGTTCGATATCGACCCCGATCGCTTGGCCACCTCCGCCATGGTCGCCCGCAAGCTTTCCGATGCGGCTGGGGCACATGCCAAGATCGAGACGCCGGCCGATCGGCGAGCGGCATTGGAAGGTGCCGACTATGTCATCTGCCTGATCCAGGTCGGCGGCTACCGGCCGGCCACCGTGGTCGACTTCGAGATCCCCAAGAAGTATGGCCTGCGCCACACGATCACCGACACGCTCGGGGTCGGGGGGATCATGCGCGGCCTGCGCACGATCCCCGTGCTGCAGGGAATCTGCCACGACATGGAACAGGTGGCGCCGGAGGCGCTGCTGCTCAACCACGTCAACCCGATGGCGATCAACTGCTGGGCGCTCCACCGCTCCACCTCAGTGCGCACCCTTGGAATCTGCCACAGCGTTCAGGGGACTGCCGGGCAGCTGGCCGCAGCCATGGGCATCCCCGAAGCCGAACTGAACTACATCTGTGCCGGGATCAACCACATGGCCTTCTACCTGAGGCTGGAGCACCAGGGCAAGGACGCCTACCCGCTGCTGCGGGCCGTGATCAAAGACGGCCGCGTGCCAGACACGGACCGTGTGCGCTACGACGTGTTGACCAAGCTCGGTTACTTCGTCACCGAGTCCAGCGAGCACTTCAGTGAGTATGTCCCCTGGTTCATCAAGCGCGATCGACCGGAACTGATCGAGCGCTTCAACATCCCCCTCGATGAATACATCCGCCGCTGCGAGGACCAGATCGCCCGCTGGGACGGCATGCGGGCCGATCTCGAAGCGGCCGCTTTGCTGGAGATCAGCCGCAGCGGCGAGTACGCCCCGCTGGTGATCCACAGCCTGGAGACGGGTCAGCTGCGGGTTGTCTACGGCAACGTCCCCAACCAGGGCTTGATCGACAACCTGCCCCAGGACTGCTGCGTCGAAGTGCCGTGTGTGGTGGATCGCTCGGGCGTCCAACCCGTCAGGATCGGCTCCCTGCCGCCGCAGTTGGCGGCCTTGATGCAGACCAACATCAATGTGCAGGCGCTGGCCGTGGAGGCCGCACTGACGCTGCGGCGGGATCACATCTACCATGCCGCCATGCTCGATCCGCATACCGCGGCCGAGCTCGATCCCGATCAGATCGTGGCGCTCGTTGACGACCTGCTGGCGGCACATGCGGAGTGGCTGCCGCAGTACCACTGAGGCAAGTGCACCGACCGCAGACCGGGGGCTGGTGCCCCCGAACGGTCCGCCGGCCGCTGGGAGATGCCCGGCGCGAGCGATTGGAGAGATCGGTTGCCATCCTCGACCTACACTTCGTTGCGACGCCTGGTGGACAGCCTGCCCGTGGCCTCCAGCCACGAGCACTTGCTCCCCGACGACCGTCAGCAGGAGCTCACGCTCGAACTCGCTGCTCGCGAATTCCTACGTGAAGATGCTGGATATCCGGCCGGGCGAAACGGCGGACGAACGCGCCTACTTCCTGGAGGCCTGCCGGACGAATGGGCTGTTCGGCTGGCTCGAGAGGGCGATCCTGGAGATCTACCAGCTGGACACGCTCCTGACCCCAGCGAACTGGGAGGAGGTCTCCCGGCATATTGCCGCCCGGCATGCGGAGAAGGATGCTCACATCGCCATCCTCCGCCACCCGGCGCGTTACCGGCGGGCGATCCAGGATGCCTACTGGGAGTATGGCAGCGACAACGGACATCCGGAACTGCTGTCCGCCACCATGCGGACGGACATGTTCCTCTCCGTCTTCCACCCCGATCTCGTCGACCATGACGGCAACTCCCCCTTCCGCCATTTTCCGCACGCTCCACAGTCCAACTTCGCAGACTACCTGGGATTCCTGGAAGAGCTGTTCAGCGGCTGGCGCAATCGCGGGGCAGTGGCCATGAAGTCGGCCATCGCTTACGAGCGTTCGCTCGATTTCGGCGCGGCCGAGCAGCAGGATGCGGCACGCCTGTTCCTGCGCGACCCGCGCCAGGTGGACCCGGCAGAGCGCAAGCTGTACGGCGACTTCATGTTCCACTGGTTCTGCGCGCTGGCGGAGAGGCTGGGGGTTCCATTCCAGGTGCATGCCGGCCTCGGGCGGCTGGGCGGCTCGGCGCCGATGCTGCTCGAGCCGGCGTTGGCACGGCATCCAGGCACGACGTTTGTCTTGTTTCATGTGGGCTACCCGTGGTACGACGCAGTCGCAGGGCTGGCCCACAGCTACGCCAACGTGATCGTGGACCTGGTCTGGATCCCGTTGCTGACCGTCTCCGGCGCGGCCGGGGCGCTGCATGAACTGCTGGATGTCGCTCGCTCCAACGAGCGCATTTGCTGGGGTGGTGACGCTCGGACGGCCGAGGAGGCCTTCGGTGCCCTGTTGGCCTGGCGGCATGTCGTGGCCAGCGTGCTCGCCGAGAAGGTGGATGCCGGCTGCCTTGCGAGCTCACAAGCGGAGCGCCTTGCCCACAAGCTCCTGTACGCCAACGTCGAGAAGCTGTATGGGCTGGAAGGGATCTAACCGGATGGGGCCCGAAGCACAGACTGCACAGGAAGCAGACCGGGAGAACTCGAGGACGCCGTGTTGCTCCCGGTCGAGGTTGGATGAATGAACAACCGTGAACGGACTCGGGCAGTTCTCAACTACCAACCGTACGATGGGCTGCCTGTGGTGCACTTTGGATACTGGCGCGAGACGCTGCAACGGTGGACCCACGAAGGCCATATCAGCGAGGTGGAACGCCAAGGCTGGCAGGACGGGAACGAGTTCGACCACGCCGTCTCCGGACGGCTGGGGTTCGACTTCAACTGGTACACCCTATTCCAGTGGGAGTGGCGGCTGTTCCCCCGGTTGGAGAAGAAGGTGATCGAGGAGCTTCCGGACGGCGTGCGCAAGGTGATCAACGAAGATGGCGTGGTCGTCATGGAGAAGACGGGGATCACCTCGATCTCGACCGAACTTGATCACACGCTGCGCGATCGCGGCAGTTGGGAGCAGATCTTCAAACCCCGGCTGCAGTTCAGCCCTGAACGGATTGGCGTGGCTCGCGCCAACATGGGCGAGCACTCCGTGCGGCTGGCAGATGACTACGACGGCGGGATCGACCTGCTGCGCCGCCACGTCAGCCAGGAGCCCGTGGCGCTGCACTGCGGCAGCCTGCTGGGAATGATCCGCGACTGGCTGGGGCTGATGGGCCTGTCCTATCTGCTGGCGGACGATCCGGGGTTGCTCAACGAGATGATCGACACCGTGGCCGAACTGCACTTCCAGGGGGTGAGCGCCGCGCTGGCGACCGGAGCCCAGTTCGACTATGCCATGTTCTGGGAGGACATGGCCTACAAAGGCGGACCGCTGGTCAACCCGCGCCTGTTCCGCGAGAAGCTCGGCCCGCACTACAAGCGCATCACGGATGTCCTGGCGCAGTATGGAATCACGATCGTCTCGCTGGATTGCGACGGGGTGATCGACAAGCTGATCCCGATCTGGCTCGAGAACGGGGTCAACACCATGTTTCCGATTGAGGTCGGGACCTGGAAAGCCAGCATTGCCCCCTGGCGCGAGCGGTTTGGGCGGGACCTGCGCGGGGTCGGCGGCGTCGACAAGCGGATCTTTGGCAAGGACCGCGCCGCCATTGATGCGGAGATCGAAAGACAGAAGCCGCTGGTTGCCTTGGGGGGATATCTTCCCTGTCCGGATCATCGCATCCCTGGGGACGCCAAGTGGGAGTTGGTCCAGTACTACTGCGACCGCATGCGCGCCGTCTTCGGCTGAGCGACGACGAGTGGAGGTTGGATGAAGGGCGACCTTTCATAGCTGGGGGCCGTGAATGCGCGGCACGGAAGGGTGGCCGGGGATCGCACGGCCGATCTTGCGGCTGCGGTCCCCTCGGCGGAGAAGGCAGGTGGGGCAAGGCTCTGTTGTCCGAAATCGCAGCTCCGACTGGGGGGCAGGGAGACCCTGCGGTGGAAGGAATGGCGTCGGGGTGGGGGGCTTGACGACCAAAGGATGTGTGCTATACTTGGTTTACCGGTTATATAAACGGTTATATGACAGGATGGGTCCATCCAGAGGCTTCTGGGCAGCCGCGATCGGACCGAAGCGCGGCAGACCTCGCATGCGGGGACTTGTGGTTGTTCTACCCAGGATAGCGGGTCGGTCTCAGGCGAGGCAGCTTGAGGTGTGCAGGTAGGCTGCAGGGGGTGGCTGGCTGCGGTTTCCGGGACTCACGGCTGCGTTTGATGGCATCTTCGTTTGCGCCGACCTGGCTAACAACCGGCGCTCGCGATCGGGAGAAGAGCCTGACCGAGCGAAAGGAGGAGAGCTTTCGAGGACACGCCCGACGACCGTCTGCAGATCGAAAGCACGCATCGAGCGAGACGAAGAGACACCCTGACGATCGATCATCCAAGCCTGCACCTGACACGAGGAGGAATGCCATGCGCCATTTCGTACGGATCGGCAATAGCCGGATTGATGGTGGCCGGACTGCTGCTCGCAGCCTGCCAGCCCGCCCCGGCGCCTGTGGAACCCACCGAGGCTCCGGCGCCTGTGGCCCCGCCAGCAGAACCCACCGCCGCCGCCTCCGCCGGAGCCAGTGGAACTGCTCTTCTGGGACAGCTGGGAGGAATCGGGCAGCTCGGCCGCCTTCGATCAGCTGATCGCCAACTTCCAAGCTGCAAATCCGAATGTCACCATCACCCGGGAATTCCAGAACTTCGAGGACATGAAGACGCTGCTCAAGACCGCGCTGGCCTCGGGCACAGGCCCAGACATGGCGGCCTACGGTGTGGGTGGCGGCTTCATGGGCCCGCTCGTTGAAGCCGATGTCCTGCTGCCGGTGGATCAGTACGTCGACCAGTACGGCTGGCGTGATCGGATCTACGACTGGGTGTGGGAACAGTCCACCTTCGACGGCAAGGTCTACGGCATCGGGCATGAGCTCGAGATGATCGGCGTCTACTACAACAAGGCGATCTTCGAGGAGCTCGGCGTCACCCCGCCGGCGACCTTCGAAGAGTTCACCGCCATCGCCGACACGGCCAAGGCTGCCGGCTACATCCCGATCTGCTTCGCCAACAAGCCGGGCTGGCCCGCGTTCCATATGTTCAGCATGTTCTCCAACAACATCGTCGCCAAGGAGAAGCTGGGCGACATGATCTTCGGTGAAACGAGCTGGGATGATCCGGATATCGTGCGTTCGATCCAGATGCCCTTCGTCGACATGAACGCCGCGGGGTACTTCATCCCCAGTCCGAACTCGCTGGAGTACACCGAAGGCAATGACCTGTACTACACCGGCAAGTGCGCCATGCACATGACCGGCATGTGGCTGCTGAGCGACATCCTGGCGAAGTCGCAGGGCTTCGAGACCGGGTTCTTCGCCTTCCCGTCGATCGACGGCAAGGTCGCGATGCCTCCGGGCGGAATGGGCTCAGGCGTGATGATCTCCAAGGCCACCGCCCATCCCGATGAGGCTGCAGCCTTCATGGACTACCTGTTCTCCGAGGAAGCCGCCAAGATCTGGTATGAGACCGGCAAGGTCATTCCGCCCGTCAACGTGGACCCATCCGGGTTCGAGATGGAGGATCTCTTCCGGTTCTTTGCCACAACGATCCGCGGCGCTTCCACGGGTGAAGGCGAGGGCCTGGGCTACAATATCGACGTCCTGACTCCGCCGGAGTTCAACACGCAGATGAAGGATGGGTTCCAGGCGGTCCTGGAAGGCGCTCTGACGCCCTGAGGACCAGGCCAAGGCGCTGCAAGCTGCCAAGGAAGCCGCAGCGCAGTAAGGACGGAGTGCGGATGGCGGCGACGTTCGCAGATTGAGCGAACGAAGTCGGGTAACTCGCCGTACAGTCTGGCCCCCAGGGTGCGGGGGATTGTCCGAAAGCCTGGTGGGAACGGGCGATCGGCAACAAACCTCCTGCCCTGGGGGCCAGCTGGATGGGTCGAGGTCAGCGAAAGTCCCGCCAGGCGCGGACGACATCGATGTGCCAGTCTCGTGGTCTGTAGGATAGGTCAGGCACCGTATGGGTAGTGTGGATCGGGGCGACAGGAAGCTGCCTGCGCTGGCCTTCAACCGTGTCGGGCCCAAAGCAACCCCCTGGGCCTTCCTGGCAATCCCCCTGATCTTCTACGTCGTCTTCTTCATTGTTCCCTTTGCTCAGTCGTTGATGATCAGCTTCACCGACTGGGATGGCGTTCGGCAGGTCCGCAACTTCGTGGGCCTGGACAACTACGCCCGCATGCTGGCCGATCCGCTGGTTCGCGTTGCCCTGAAACACAACTTCGTCTGGATCATCGTCGGCACGGCCGCCCCGATCATCATCAGTCTATTCCTGAGCATGCTGCTGTGGCCATCGACGCGAGGCTCGAACCTGTTCCAGGCGGCCTACTTCATGCCCCAGATCCTTTCCACCGTCGTCGTCGCCGCCATCTGGTCCAAGGTCTATCACCCCCTCATCGGGCTCCTCAACCAGGGGCTCACCATGGTCGGCCTCGGTCACCTGGCCATCGGATGGCTTGGCAGCATGCAGTGGGCGCTGCCGGCAGTCCTGGTGTCCGCCGTCTGGGCTTACTTCGGCTTCACCCTGGTCGTGATCCTGGCCGGGTTGCAGACCGTGGATGTCGATCTGCTGGACGCGGCCAGCATCGACGGCGCCAATGGCCTGCAGCGATTCTGGAATATCATCCTGCCGCAGCTCGCCCCGGTGCTGACGATGATCACGGCCTACACGCTGATCGGCGGGTTCAATGTCTTTGACATCGTCTGGGTGATGACCGCCGGCGGTCCGGCCAACGCAACCGATGTCCTCTCCACCGTCCTTTACAAGCGGGCCTTCATGGAGGACAAGGTGGCCTATGGCACCTCCCTGGCTCTGACCCTCACCGCGCTATCCTTGATCGCCTCCGGTCTCTTCATCTACTTCCGCGAGAAGGAGAACTAGGCGGTGATCCGTCCGGGAGCCGCAAGCGACACGCGCCGTCCCCGTCCTCCCAGCGCGGGCCGCCGCGCCCGCAAGGGACTGTCGGCGGCAGGCAAGTATCTGGTGCTGATGTTCTTCCTGTTGATCACGCTGGGTCCGGTGTTGTGGGTGTACACCACCGCCTTCCGCTCGGACAGCGAGATCATGGCGAATCCGCTCAGCCTGCCACAAGAGTGGCGGCTGCAAAACTTCAGCGATGCCTGGCGGGTCGGGAAGTTCGACCGCTACTTCCTCAATTCGGTCATCATTGCCGCGCCAGTGGTCCTGGGTGTGGTCGGACTATCGTGCCTGGCCGGATATGCCCTGGCGCGATTCAAGTTCCGGGGGAATCGAGCCATCTTCTTGATGTTTCTCGTGGGGCTGATGGTGCCCTTCCAGGCAGTCATGATTCCGTTGTACTTCGACCTGCGGGACTGGGGCCTTCTGTCAACCTACTGGGCGGTCATCCTCCCCAGCATCGGACTTGGTCTCCCATTCGGCATCTTCCTGATGCGGGCGTTCTTCATCGGGATCCCCGTCGAGCTCGGGGATTCCGCCAAGGTTGACGGCTGCAACGAGCTCCAGGTCTTCTGGAAGGTGATGCTGCCGCTGACCATCCCGGCTGCTTCGGCGCTCGGCATCTTTCAATTCATGTGGACCTGGAACTCGTTCCTGATGCCGATGCTGTACTTGCAGCGGGAAGCGCTGCGCACCCTCCCGCTCGGCGTGATGCTGTTCTCGGGCAGGTACAGCACGCAGTACGGCTTGTTCTTTGCTGGTGTGACGATCGCCACCCTGCCGGTGGTGATCGCCTACATCCTGCTGCAGCGTCGAGTGACGGCCGGGCTGACCGCCGGGGCCGTCAAAGGCTAGGGAGTCACCGGCGCGGCGGTGGATCGCTCCGCTTTGAATCCCCGCCGCCTTGCTGGCGAGATCGCCGTGCGACCGCCGGGCGCCTGACTGGAGATACGGCATGGACACGCTGAACCTTGAGCTCAGGTACTACCGCTTCTATCCGGGAGAGGCCCCCCTCGGCGAGACGTTCAAGCCCGTCTTGTTGCATCCGGCTCAGACGGCGTTGCTGCTGGTGGACGTGTATCACGCCGCCGAGAAGCCCGAGGGTAAGGATCTCGTCCATCCGCTCTACGAGCAGGCCTGGTGGGAGATCGTCAACGATCGTCTGCCGCTGCTGCTGCAGGCGGCACGGGCGATGGGCATGCCCGTAATCTACGCCATGAACAGCGCGCCGCGCATCGACCTGCCACACTCGGCCTTCGGCAGACGACTTGAGGAAAGCCTTGGCTTCAGCCCGGAGGCGCACTTCTGCGAGCCCAGTGTGGACCCGTTGGAGTTCGTGCGGGGAGACCTGGTGCAGCTGGCGATCCCGCCGCAGATCGCGCCGGTGCCGAGTGACTACTACATCCGCAAGCACACCTATAGCGCTTTCTTCGAGACCCGCTTGGAGAGCCTGCTGACCAACCTGGGTGTCAGAACGGTGCTGTGCGCCGGCTTTGTGGCGAACTGCTGCCTGCTTTTCTCGCTCGCCGACGCATTGTTCCGCGGCTTCGAGCCGATCTGCATCCGGGACTGCACCCTGGCGGCGGAGAAGCCCGGCGAGGTCGAGGGGTTTCCCCAGACCGAGTGGACGATCCGCTGGATCGAAAGCATTCTCGCCCCGACCGCCACGGCGGCCGGCGTCACCCGCGCACTGCAGGACTTCCGGGCGACGCAGGGACCGGAGGTCACCGCCGCGCGTTGAGACGCGCCGAAGGCAGACGGCAGCAGCCTGCCTGGGCGCGCTTGGCCCCTTTGCTCCGGGACTCGGGCCGAGTCCACGATGAAGACCGGCCGGGGGTTCGGCGGCCTGGAGCCGAGGAGTGCGAGAAGTGAACAGTGAAGGGCAAGGCGCAAGGAGAAGGGAGCCGCGAATGTCGCTGGAGGAACTCGGGGAAGTCGCCTATCAGATTCGGCGTCTCTCCCTGGAGATGATCACGTACAGCCGCTGGGGTCACCCCGGAGGCTCGCTGTCAATTGCGGACATCCTGGCCGTCCTCTACTTCCAGGCGATGAGCGTGGACCCGGCGCGCCCGGATTGGGAGGCGCGCGATCGGCTGGTGTGCTCCAAGGCGCATGCCGCGCCGGCCCTCTATGCGGCGCTGGCCTTGCGCGGCTTCTTCCCGGTCGACGAGATCTACTCCTACTGCGAGTTGGGTGGACGTCTGGAGGGCCATGTTCATCGCGGGGGACTGCCGGGGATCGAGAGCTCGGGCGGCCCGCTCGGCATCGGCCTTTCGGTGGCGGTGGGGATGGCCCTGGGCCTGCGCTTCAAGGAAATGCCTCGACCGCGCGTCTTCTGTCTGCTGGGTGATGGGGAGACCAATGAAGGCAATGTCTGGGAAGCGGCGATGGCTTCCGCCCACTACCACCTGGACAACCTGATCGCGGTCATCGACTACAACAAGGTCATGGCGAAAGGCTTCACCTGGGACCTGATGGGCGTCGAGCCGTTTGCCGACAAGTGGCGCTCGTTCGGCTGGGACGTCCTCGAGGTGGATGGACACAGCCTGAGCGGCCTGATCGATGCCTTCCACCAGCTTCGGTGGGTGAAGCCGCGCGGGGCGCCCCTGGCGCTGATCGCGCACACGGTCAAGGGCAAGGGAGTGGACCAGGCGGAGTTCAACTACAAGTGGCACACCCACGCCCCGGATCCGGAAACGGCGGATCAGATGCTGCGGCAGCTGGCGCGAGCCTACGGGCGACCGGAGCAGGGCTACAGCCGTCTGGGAATGGAGCACAGCAAGGAGACGTTCTATGGCGGCGAATGAGCAGGCTCCCGTCCTCGAGATGCGCGAGGCTTTCGGGCGGGCCCTGGTGGAGCTCGGTCGGCGGGATCCGCGCGATCCGCGTGCTGGACGCCGATCTGTGCACCTCCACCAAGGCCAACCTGTTTCGGGACCGATTTCCCTCGCGCTTCGTCCAGCTCGGCATCGCCGAGCAGAACCTGTTCGGTGTGGCGGCGGGCCTGGCGCTCGAAGGATTCATCCCCTTCCCCTGCACATTCGCTTCCTTCGCCGCCAGGCGGGCGCTGGACCAGATGGCGATTTCGATCTGCTACGCCAGGTTGAACGTGAAGGTCCCCGGCTCCTACCCGGGTCTGCCCACCAGCCGGGCCGGGGCTTCGCACAACTGCATCGAGGACCTCGCCGTGATGCGTGCGCTGCCGAACATGCGCGTGGCCGACCCCGGCGACAACGCCGAGCTGGTCGCCATCATGGATGCGGCGGTGGAGACGCCAGGGCCGGTGTACTTCCGGGTAACGCGCCTGACCTTGCCGCCTCTGCCGGGGGCGTCGACGGGCTTCCAATGGGGGAAAGGGCGGATCGTCCGGCCGGGCAAGGATGTGACGTTGTTCGGGACCGGCATGATGACCTCGCTCTGCCTGCGGGCGGCGGATGAACTCGCCGGCGAGTCGATCGAGGCCGAGGTCGTGCACCTGGCCTCGGTCAAGCCCATCGACCGGGAGCTGATCGCTGAGTCGGCGGGCAGGACTGGATGCGGCGGTGACCGCCGAGAACGGGACGATCCTTGGAGGATTTGGCAGCGCCGTGACGGAGGTCCTCGCCGAGTTGTGCCCGATCCCGGTGCGCCGCATCGGGGTGCAGGATCGCTGGGCGGAGAGCGGCGGGATCGACGAGCTCTTCACGCATCACCAGATGCAGCCGGCCGATATCGCCGCGGCGGCGAGAGAGGTCATGCGCCTGAAGGGCAAGCGCAGGTGAGCACCCCAGCAGAGCCCGCGGCTGACCCGCGCCTTGTCTTCGCCGAGTACGTGCGGATCACGGGCCTGCCGCACCTGGGCCCGGAGCCGGCGGGCGATCCCGACCTGCTGGGCAAGCGCCTTGGGTTGCTCAACGGATCGTCGTGGATTTCGCTCTGGGCGAACTACTTCGCCCGCCACTATCTTCCGGGCGTGCAGTTGGTCAACGCCGGGAACGATGCCGTACAGCTGAACTTCATGGCAGCACACGCGCGCGGCGAGCCCTGTCCACCTGCAGCGAACATCGAAGCGTTTGTCCGCTATGCGCGCGACCTGGCGGATCTGGGCGAGGTCGACGCCATCTTGATCACCTGTTCCACGATGAACCGGGCCTACATTGCCGTGCAGGAGGCGATGGCGGATCGGGATGTCCCCGTGCTACAGATCGACGCTCCGATGATGCAACGCGCCGTCGAGCATGGCGGCCCGGTGCTGGTTCTGGCAACCCATGGACCGACGGTCCGAAGCACCGGCGAACTGCTGGACGAGACGGCTCGCGCCCGAGGGAAAGAGATGGAGCGGGTGGAGTTGAGCCTTCCGCAGGCTTGGGAGCATCTGGCGCGAGGCGACATCGACCGTCACAACGATGTGCTCGCTGATGCAATCCGGGAACAATGCGGCCTGCGGCCGATCGGCGGTGTCGTCCTGGCGCAGCTTTCTATGTCGCTCTTCTCGCTCTCGTTTGCAGATCCTGTGAAGGAATTCGGGATACCGGTGTGGACATCGGCTGAATGCGGATTCCAGCGTGTGCGAGAAGTCCTGAGCAACCGGGATCCGCTCTCCGGGCAGAGTGCTGCCAGGCGATCCCGCAGACAGGCCGGGATGATCGTTTCCGAAACGCGGCCAACTCAGGCCCTGCCGGAGAGCTCCCGCAGGGTCTGGCCGGCGGGCAAGCGCCGCAGCTGGATCCGGCGCCAGCTTCCCGCTCAACGCAATCCGTCGTGATGGATGCCTGCCCGGTCCCGCCGCATTGGGGAGTCTGCGGGCTTGGGGCGGTGCGGAGTGAAGCCTGGAGAAGGGCGTTTCAACCGCAAGGTGGTGCTGATCACCGGGGCCAGTCGAGGCATTGGGGAGGCGATTGCGCTGCGCTTCGCCGGTGAGGGTGCGGATCTCGTGCTGTGCGCCGATGAGGACCGGGTGGCATCCGTGGCGCGGGCCGCGCGTGAACTGGGAGCGAAGGCGCTGGATCTGGTCTTTGACGTTGCCGACAGCTCTCAAGTCGAACACGCCTTTGAAGCAGCCGACCGGGAATTCGGTCAGTTGGATGTCTCCGTTCACAATGCCGGCATGATCAGGATTTCCAGGCTGGCTGAGCTAGCGGAAGAAGAGTGGGACAGAGTCCTGGATGTCAACTGCAAGGGCGTCTTCCTGTGCTGTCAAGCTGCGGCGAAGCGCATGATCCCGCGCAAGCAAGGCCGGATCATCAACGCCGCTTCGGGGCAGGCGATCCAAGCGCGTCCGTTCACGCCCCACTATGCAGCCAGCAAGGCGGGCGTGGTCGCGGTCACCCAGAGCCTGGCGCTCGAGCTGGCGCCGCACGGGATCACGGTCAACGCCTACTGTCCGGGTGTCATCGAAACGGAGATGTGGAGTTACAACGAGCGCGAATGGGGACAGCGTCTCGGAGGGCTCCCGCCCGGCGAGTTCTACCGCGAAGTGGTGAGCCGGATACCGCTCGGGCGACGCCGGACTGCCCGAGGATGTGGCTGGGCTGGTTGCGTTCCTCGCTTCCGACGACGCAGCCTACATCACCGGACAGGCGATCCACGTCAATGGTGGGTCCATCATGCGCTAGCCGGGCCGGTCCTCCCAGCGCGGTCGGGGGAGTTGAGACCGCGCGGTCGAGGGCAACGCCTGAAAGCGAGGAGAGCAGCAGATCCATCTGGCGCACAGTGCCAACGCATGTTTGGCTCGATCAGTCAGGCAGAAGGATCGGGAGGCAAAGGCTATCGGTGAGCCGGAAGGTTGCGAGGGAGTGCACGGGTATGACGAACTCGCGGGCGAGAATGGAGATTCGCAGCGAGGAGTTTCCCGGCGCCCACCGGGATGGCATTGCAGGGCTGGCGAGGCAGGGCATTCGGGGTCGATGCTGAGGCAAGGGACAACAGCGGATCATGCGGCTTCTGAAGAACCTGCCGTTTCTGGCCGTCAGCGTCGGCCACTTTGTGGTCGACGCCTTGAATGGTCTACCCGCCGTCCTGTTGGCCGTGTTCAGCGTCCCGTTCGGTTTGACCAATGCGGCGGTTGGGCTGCTGGCAACGATCTACGGTCTGGCCGGGGCGCTCTTCCAGCCGATCTTCGGTGCGGCATCCGACCGGTTTGGAGGCAAGTGGCTATCCGTCGGCGGATTGTTGTGGATGGGCGTCTTCTTCGGTTTGGTCAGCCAGGCTCCGGGCGAGACTGCCCTATTCTTCCTGCTGATGGCCGGACTTGGATCCGGCGCCTTCCACCCGGCTGGAACGATGGACGCGGCGGACATCGGCCGGCGCAATCTGGCAGGGAAGGCGGCGACGGGAGCGGCGCTCTTCTTCCTGTTTGGGCAGGTCGGCAGCGCCTTCGGGCCGGCGGCTGGAGGGCGCGCTGATCGATCGGGCTGGACCCGCCGGGATCCTCTTGTTGGCTGCCTTGTGCCTGCCAGCCGCCATGCTCGCGCTCCTGGCCCGACGTGGGCCAGAGTTGTCGGCGTCCGTTCCCACCGAGCAGCGCAAGGATTCCCTGCGAGACGCTCTCACCAGCATTCTGCGAATGGAATTCGTCCTGATCCTGCTCATGGCCATTCTCCGCTTCTGGGTCCAGGCGTCGACGCAGGCCTTCCTGCCGAAGTTGCTGATGGAGCAGGGCTTCTCATCGACAACCTACGGTGGGCTGGCAGGGCTCTTCATGTTGGGCGCGGCGGTGGGCGGCATCGCAGGTGGTATCCTGGGCGATCGGATCGGAAGCTACCCCATCATGCTCGGGGCGACCGCGCTGAGTGTGCTGCCGTTCTTCTTGCTGCCGGTCGCCTCCGGCCCGCTGCTGCCTGTGCTGATCGTCACGGCAGGGCTGCTGAATGTCGCTCCCCACAGCCTCCAGGTGACGATGGCGCAGAATGCCCTCCCCGGGCGCGGTGGGCTGGCTTCCGGGATGATTCTGGGCTCGATGTTCACGCTGGGTGGGATCGGAGTCCTCCTCACGGGGCTGGCTGCAGACCGGATTGGGTTGACTGCCGCCCTCCAGGCGAATGCCGTGCTGTGTGCCCTCGGGGCTGCGATCGGTGTTGTGCTCTGGGCCAGGGAGGGTCCAGGGAATCGCCGGAGGCTGAAAGGGGAGGGAGCCCTCCGGCCGGTTGAGAATGTGGACCCATTCTCGGCAGGCAGTGCAGCGCGTCCGGGGAGCGGGTGACCGTGTTCGAAGGCAGGCATCACCCCAAGTATCAGCAGGCCGAGAATCCCGGCGAAGGGAGTCCCGGCACGCCAAGCAACGAACGCCGACATCGATCCGTCTCCGTCGCCGGGGAGGCGGCGGCCCGGATCGATGGTCGGCGTAACCGAGACGATGAACTCGAATGGGAGGCATGGAGCACATGGAGCACAAGTCGTACTTCCATCGCGTATCGGCGCAAACGCCAACGCAGTTCTGGGTCAATAACCCGACTCGAGAGGAGGCTGACCTTGCACTGGCAGCAGGTGTGCTGGGCTGCACGACCAACCCTTCCTTCTGCCAGAAGATGGTCGACCATCCATCGGAGGGACCCTACGCATTGGCGTTGCTGGACGAGGCCGTGCGCGAGTCGCGCACCGACAGCGAAGCCCAGGCGATCTTGCAGCGCAAGTTGGTGCGTGGGATCGCCGAGAAGTTCCGCCCGCTGTATGAACGCAGCCGGGGCAAGCATGGGTTCGTCAGCATCCAGGGGGACCCGATCCATGAGCACGATCCGAACCAGATCCTCGAAGAAGGCCTTGCGAATCGGGAGCTGGGGGAGAACATCTGCATCAAGGTCCCAGTTACCCGTCCTGGGCTCAAGGCGATCGAAGGGTTGATTCGGCTGAACATCCCGGTCAACTCCACCGAGATCTTCGCCGTGGCGCAGGCCACGGCGTTGTGTGAGCTGTACAAGCGCACCTGCGAGAAAGCGCGCCGACACCCCAGGATGTACCTCTCGCACATTGCTGGCATCTATGACGACTTCCTGAAGCAGTACGCCGATGAGCATCGGATCGATATCGCCTCCGACCTGCTGTGGCAGGCGGGTTTGGCGGTGGCGCGCAAGGTGTATGGCCTTGTCGAAGAGCGCGGGTACAAAGTGACCTTCATTGGTGGCGGCGCTCGCGGGCTGCACCACTTCACCGAAATGGTCGGCGGGGATCTTGTGGTCACGATCAACTGGGTCGGCACGGCTGATCGGCTGCTTGAGGAGGATCCCCCCGTCGTCTACCGCGTCTTCAATCCGGTCCCGAAGCAGGTGATCGACGAACTCAATGCCAAGCTGCCGGACTTCCGGCGGGGCTACACCGCCCGGGGATTGAGCGTGGATGAGTTTGACGAGTTTGGCCCGGTAGAGCTGTTCCGCAGTTCCTTCATCAAGAGTTGGGAGCGGGTGCTGAAGCTGGCGGGGGAGCGGCGGGCGGCGCTGGGCCTCTCGAAGTAGCTGTCGACTGAACCGCGGCGAGGCTCGCCTTGGGGAGGCCGTGACCTCTGCCGCAGACTGTGTTTGGGGAGAATTGCCCGTGGACGAAGCATTGCAGGCAATCCAGGACGCCGTGGTTGAAGGACAAACGAACGCCGTCGAGAGCGAGGTCAAGGCCGCGCTCGCAGCCGGGCTTTCGCCGCGCGAGATCCTCGAGCAAGGCCTGATCGCGGCCATGACGATGGTGGGGGAGGAGTTCGAGAAGGGGGAGATCTACGTTCCGGAGATGCTTGTAGCGGCGCGAGCCATGCAAGCCGGCCTGTCCCTGCTCAGGCCAAGCCTGGTCGAGGCGGGGGTCGAGGCGGTGGGGAAGGTAGTCATCGGAACCGTCCAAGGAGACCTGCACGACATCGGCAAGAATCTGGTGGGGATGATGCTGCAGGGCGCTGGATACGAGATCGTCGACCTCGGGACCGACGTCCCTCCCGCCAAGTTCGCCGAGGCCGTTCGGATGCATCAGCCCCTGGTGGTCGGTCTATCGGCGTTGTTGACAACGACGATGGGCAACATGCGGTACGCCATCGAGGCGATCGAGGACGTGGGCCTGCGCGATCAGGTGAAGATCATCGTGGGCGGCGCGCCGCTGACGGATGAGTTCGCCCGCTCGATCGGAGCCGACGGCTACGGCGCTGACGCCAGCCGAGCAGCTGCATTGGCGCGGTCGCTGCTGAAGTCGACCTGAGACCGGTGAGGAGGCCCTTCGCACGAGAGAGCGAAGGGCCGAAACCGCAGATCCGCGACTTGCCTGAGCCCGAAGGCCGAGTGGCTGAGAACGGAACCTCCGGCCCCGGGGGTGGCACGGTCGGCCGTCGCATGTGTGCGGGAACCCGGGCTGCCCGTCGTCATGGGTGTGGGTCCCAACGGAAGGCGCGCCGGGCGTCGGGTGTGATCCGCGCCGATGCAGACGATCTTGCCCGACCGGCGGAATCCTCGTCTCCCCCGGCAGCCCCGGTGCAGGGTTGCCAGCGCCGGGTTTGAGCCCAAGCGGACGGCCCATCCGATTCGCTCGAGGGTTGGAGCGTGAGACCTCGTTGCCGAGTCCCTTTCCGAGGTCCGCCTCGTCTAGCAGGCAGCTGAAAACACCGTGTGATTGTCCAACCCTCTCCTCTAGCCCTCCCCCTGCATGAGCCGACATCCGCGACGACACGAGTCCCGCAGGGGAAGGGTGGATATTCCTGGGGGGGGGGAGCCAAGCTCCCCCGCCCCAGATCTTGTTCCCCTCTCCGCCACGGTTCATGGCGTACCCGTTCGCCGTCCGCGGAGAAGGTCAGGGGGTGAGGTCGAAAGCACGTTCTTCAGCAAGCTCCTAGGAAGACGCCACGTCGCCTGCGGCGCCGCCTTCGACCAGTGACTTGAGCTTCGCGAGGTCAACCTCAGCCTGACGGACGATGGATCGTCGCATCAAGGGAAGCAGGATCCTGAACGGGAAGCGCCGACCGGAGCCTGTCCAGCGGATTGCGACCCGCGTGCCGCCCTCCTCAGCCGATAGCGTCGTCTCGATCTCTGCCGTCAGCGCCTCGCCTGAAACGCGCGAGCGGTAGCGGCGGTTGGGATCCACTTCGAGCAACTCGTCCTGCATGACATACGGACGGCCGTTCTGGAGGTAGTGCAGGCGCGCCACTGCACCCGGCTCGCCTGCGTTTCCCGTGACCACTTCGAATCGCTCGAGATCGGTTGTCCAGTGCACCGCCAGTTCCGGATCGAGGATCACCCGGGTCACCGCCTCCGGCGGCCTGGCGATGAAGATCGAAGCCCTGATGGTCGTCGTGATCGACATCTGTCTCCCCTCAACACGGGATTGGCGGTCCCGTCGACCGGAACCTTCAGTTCTCGAGCACGCCCATCCTCCGGCGGCAAGCCGGCGGGTCTTCACCTGGCGAGACCTTCGCTCGCGCCGGTCGCGCCTTGCAGATCCTCGCGCAATCCAGTCGGCGCCATGTCTTCGTCAGGTGTGGCCTCGCCGCCCGGTGAGCCAGCATGCCAGTCCGGATGCGCCTGGCAGCGGTCGCTCGGCGAGCCCTCCAATACTGCCTTCCTCGGCGCACGGCGCGCCGGTTCGTTGTGCAAGAGCTTCGCGGCCGCGGTTCGGATACGGTCGACGGTCGGCAGTACCGCTTCGCGGCTGTGGGGATGACGAGCAGCACCACATCCCCAGCAGGTTCGGTCGGTCATCCTGCCTCGGGCCCGGGCTTCGAAGGGGTCACGACCGTTCCCATGGCCATCGCGCACAGTGTCTCGCCAGCGTCTGAGACGGCCCAGACCTCACCGGTGCAGACCGCCTGGCGCTGGGTGTGGCTGACCACCCGGCCGCGGGCAACCAGTCGTTCGCCTCGCGCAGGACGCAGGAAGTTGATCTTGTACTCTGCCGTCAAGACGGATGCCCCGAGGACCGAGCCCGCGGCGAAGGAGATCGCCTCGTCGGCCATGGTGCTGACAACTCCCCCATGCACGAACCCATGCTGCTGACTGAAGATCCGGTGTGAGCGGCAGGGTCACCTCAGCGCTGCCTGCTGCAAGCGCGACGTCAACCTCGCGCCGAGCAGCCGGCTGAAGGGCTGTTCGTCTAGCAGGCTGCCGAACAGACACCGTGTGATCGTCCAACCCTCTCCCCTGGCCCCTCCCCCTGCATGAGCCGCCATCCGCGAGCTCACACGAGTTCCCGCAGGGGAAGGGGTGGATATTCGTGGGGGGTGGGGAGCTTGGCTCCCCCCACCCCCCAAGATCTTGTTTCCCCTCTCCGCCACGGTTCATGGCGTGCCCGTGCGCCGTCCGTGGAGCGAGGGGTAGGGGGCAAGGTCGAAAGCACGTTTCTCAGCAAGACCCCAGGGCGTTTCGGGCAAGCTCGATTGGAGTTGTCATCGTCATTCTCCTGGAGGCCGCAACCCAGCCCGGGGCCTAGCGGGGCTGCTTGTCAATCGACTGTGGGTTCGATCGCCGCTGCCCGTGCCAGATCAGTGCTTCGGCCGCCGCGGGAGCCAGCGAGGGGTATGCGCCCGGTAGTCGCGGTAGGCGTCCCCGAATCGCCGCTCCAACTGCGGCTCCTCGAGCAGGACGGCGAAGGAGTGCAGGGCGAGCCACAGCATGGCCGCATACAGCAGGATCCATGCGGAGCGGAAGAAGATCGCCTCCGCGAAGAGGATCAACAGCACGCCGAGGTACATCGGGTTTCGGACGAAGCGGTAGAGCCCTTCGGCAATGAAGGCTCGCGGAGGCTGGATGGGTATCGGTGTCCCCCTGCCTTTCGTGACGAAGGTGACGGACACCCAGACGACCATGCCCCCTCCTAGGAGCGCCAAAGCAATCATGATTCCGCCCATCACCCCCTCTTGGGCGCCGACTCGGGCCGAGTGACTTGCAGGATCCAGTACGGCACGGCGGCGACGGCCAGGCCGGGAACCAGGATCGTGGCCAAGACGGTGAGCAGGAAGTTCTTCATCGTGCCTCCTCCTCCGGCCTGGGCAGGCCGCCCGACTGTGTGGGTCAGGCTAGCCGCCAAACCAATGAGCCGCTCAGCCTGCGCCGTGGCCGCTCACTCCTGTCTCCATTGTCGCGCCGGAAGGTTCTGGGTGAACTCACTTCCAGCGCAAGGAATTCCGAGCATCGTCCGATCGGGTGCTGCAGCCCGCAAGGCGCGCGGGAGGCGGGTCTGCCGGGGCGCGGGGACAGCACGCCGGTGTGCACGGCTCCGGCGCGATAATGATCACATGCTGGCCTGCGCGCGAAGGGCGCTGCCGGCGGAGGGTTGAGGCGTGAATTCACAAGGGATCCTGGCTTCGCTCCTTCGTGGTGTCGCTGCTGGCAACTGCGTGTGGTGCAGGCGCGCTCGGTCACCCCGACGGAGGCGCCTGCGAGCCCCCACCTGCTCCGACGCTGCCGGCCATGGTGTCGGAGGTCCCGGCATTCGCCGCTTTCGATGCGCCTGCCAGCGACGTCGTCCCGGCGGTCAACCATGAGCCAATCGCCTCGGACCTGGGCAATGTGCGCGTCCCCTTCCTGCTGTCGGACGGCCTGCGGTCGCGGCTGGCGCAGAACGGCTTCGTCGTCGCTCCGGGCACCGAGAAGGAGTTCTACACCGTCTACGAGAAGGCACGCTACGACAACCAGCCGATCTTCATCACCAGCGATTCATTGCTGCACACGTACCATCTGCTCTTCGACAAGGTCCTGCGGACGGCGGAGGCCGAGGCCTTCATCCCGCTCTTGCTCGATCTGAACGCCGCTATGCTTGCCCAGACCGATGCGCAGTACCAGGCGCTCAAAGGCGGACCCTGGGAGCAAGCCGCGCTGCGCAGCATGGCCTTCGTCGGGGTGGCCAGCCGTCTGATGGACCCGGCGGTGGCAATCCCCGACGATGCGCGAGCGCTGGTCGACGCCGAGCTGGCGCTGATCGAAGCCGCAGACGGGATCCTGCCCTCGCCGCTGTTCCCGGGATTGGAGAATGGGGAGGACTACACCCAGTACATCGCCCGCGGCCACTACACGCTCAGCGAGGAGCTCACGTGCTACTTCAAGAGCATGATGTGGTACGGGCGCATGACTTTCCGCCTCAAGGCCAAGGACCCCGAGGTCGGCAAGGAGGAGACGCGGGCTGCGCTGCTGCTGGTTCAGGCGCTGAAGGATGCCCGCGTGGATGGCCGCCCGGCGATGGACGTCTGGCTCGACCTGTACGCGCCGACGGCGTTCATGGTCGGCCGGTCCGATGATCTGACGGCGCAGCAGTATCTGGATGTGATGGCCACCGTGTTCGGACCGCAGGCGGTCGTCTCGGACCTGGTCAGTGAGACCAAGTTGCAGGAATTCATCGACCTGGCGAACGAACTTGCCGCCACCGAAGATCCTGGGATTGGTCATCCAGGATACCGACAACATCGAGGAGACCACCAAGGGACTGCGCTTCATGGGCCAGCGCTTTGTCCCGGACGCCTACGTGTTTCGGGAGCTGATCTACCGCAATGTCGGGACGCAGACGCACGCGCGCACATTGCCCAGGGGCCTCGATTTGTTCGCCGCCATGGGGTCTGCGCGTGCCTACGAGCATCTGGAGGAGTTGGGCGACACGGCCTACGAGAACTATCCTGAACAGATGCAGAAGATGCAGGCCTGGATGTCGAGCCTGGGAGTGAGCGACTGGACCGAAACGCTCTACAACACCTGGCTCTACACCTTCCACCCTCTGATTGTCGTGCCCGGTGAAGGGTATCCGGAGTTCATGCGTTCTCAGGCCTGGCTGGACAAGGAACTGAATACGGTCCTCGGAAGCTGGGCGGAGCTCAAGCACGACACCATCCTGTACGCCAAGCAGGTGTACGCGGAGTTGGGCGGAGGCCCGCCGCCACCGCCCCCCGAGCCGCCCAAGGGCTACGTCGAGCCAGTGCCCGAGTTCTACGCCCGACTGGCGGCGCTGACCGCCATGACGCGTGAGGGGATGGAGAGCCGCGGCTTGCTCAACGAGCTGGATGCCACCAGCCTCGACTCGCTGCAGACACTGGTTCTCTCGCTGCAGGTGATCGCCGAGAAGGAGCTGCGCGGGGAGCCACTGACCGAGGAGGAGTACGCTCTGATCCGCTTCTACGGAGGCCAGCTGGAGGAGCTGACGATGGCCGCCGCCGACTCGGACATGGAGGATCCCTACGCCCCCCGCTTCATGGACGAAGAGCCGCAAGCGGCAGTGATCGCCGATGTCGCCACCGACCCCAATCCGCCTCGCGACGGTGCTGGAGGAGGCAGTCGGCCGCGTCAACCCGATCTACGTCGTCGTCCCGATCGTCGAGCAGGATGGCAGCACCTACCTGCAGGTCGCCAAGGGCGGGGTGTTCTCCTACTACGAGTTCCCGTGGCCAATCGCCGATCGGCTGACGGACGAGAAGTGGCGCGGGATGCTCGACGACGGCAGTGCGCCGCCGGTTCCGGAGTGGACGTCGAGTTTCCTGGTCGATGAGCTTGAATTCGGCGAACTCAGCCGAGCCGTCTCCCGACTTCCAGGACAACGTCACGGAGGCCTACTGGTATCGCGAGGCTGAGCCGCAACTCGGGGACGATCCTGCGCTGCAAGCTGTTCGGCAGGAGATCGCCCGGCTGACGGCCGCAGGTCAATACATCGGACATCAGTTGCGCGCGGGTGGGTTTCCGCTCCTTCGATCTGCAATCGCCGACGCTCGCCGTCGTGACCGCCCGCGAGACCTGGCAGGACACGCTCTACGTGCTTGCGCGAATGGTCGCCGGAGATGGGCGACGAGGCCGTCTCTCAGCGTGGGCCGTATCTGCTCGATGCCACCTATGCGCTGGAGCTCGTCGAAAGCGAGCAGGGGCCGAGGTGGCTGGTGACGAATGTGGTCTACGCTCAGGAGCCGCCGCCGTTCGAGTAGAAGGTATCGCGCCTTGCCACCTCTTCTCGCCGACGGCAGCGTGCCGGCACGGTGGTAATTCGCGGCGCGGCGATCCGCCGGCGAGCGCACCGGCCTGACAGCGCGGTTTGACGGGGTGGTGCCAGTGATGCGTAGAACGCCGACGGCTGGTCCGGCAGACGCTGCCAGGGGATGGCGGGCGCGGGCGCGCGCCCTGCATGCGTTCACGACGGACCGACGGGATGGGTGGTCGGGATTGCGCCACGCTGGCCCTTCTGGCGGGGATCGGTTCCCCAAGGGCGGCGACCGGCGAACCTGGAGCCGGGCTGGATCTACCTGCGGAATGGGGTGCCGCCAGCTGCCGGACGAGCCGCTGGTGCGAGATCCTGGCGGTCGGCGATGTGATGCCCGGTCGTGGGATGGCAGAGGCCGACCACATCTTCGCCGAAGTGGCGGACGAGCTCCAGGCCGCCGACCTGACGATCGGCAATCTCGAAGGAGCGCTTGGAACGGAGCCTGCATCGGGCGTTGGCATCCCACTGCTGCTGCGCTTCCGAGACTCCCACCCTGCTGGCCGAGGCCGGGCTTTGACCTGCTCAGCCTGGCCAACAACCACAGCCTCGATGCCGGCGTCACCGGCTCGGGTCGAAACGCGGCGCCAACTGCGGCGGCGGGCATTGAGCCGCTGGCGAAGCCGACGACCGGCCTTGACCGAGGTCGCGGGACGGACCTTCGCCTTCGTCGCATGGAACGACTCTGGGGCATCCCGCGCGGAGGAGCTGCTAGCGGCGTGCGCCAGGCCGATGCCGCCGCCGACACCGTCATTGTGCTCGTCCACTGGGGAAGGGAGTACCAGCGCCAGCGCTCCTTCCGCAGCGTGAGCTGGCGACGGCGCTGCTGGATGCCGGGGCCGATATCATCCTCGGGTCGCATCCGCATGTGGTTCAGGGGCTGGAAGTGCTCGATTCGGCCCAGCCGGGAGGCGGAGCGAGACTCGTCGCGTACAGCCTAGGCAACTTCGTCTTCGACCAGGGGTGGGATGACACCGTCCAGGGTCTAGCGCTGCGCCTTCTCTTCGATGCCCAGGGATTGCGCGCGGCTCAGGCGCTCCCGCTGTGGACCACGCCGCGCCCGCACTGGATGGATGTGGACGCGGTCAGCCCCGCTCCTCGAGCGCATCCTGGAGTTAGAGCGAGTGGGCTTCGCCTGCTCGGCGGAGCGATGCTGGAGCGCCCCGGTGGCGGCGGACGGACGCAATGGGAGATTCTCTTCCGGAGCGATCGATCTCACTGGCGATGGGGTCGACGAGGTCGTTCGCCTATCGGCTGGCGTGGTGGAGATCCTGGAAGAGGGGAAGACAGCCTGGACCAGCCCGCCGGATTGGCGTGTGGTCGACCTTGATCTGGGAGACCCAAACGAGGACGGCCGTTTCGAGCTGCTGATGGCCATCGAGAAGACCGAGGAGTCCGGCGAGGTGATCAGCCAGCCCTTCGTCATCGGCTACCGCGGCGGGACGTACCGCACGCTGTGGGGCGGATCGCCCGTCCGCGCGCCGCTGCTGGAGCTCGAACTGGGCGATGTCGACGGAGATGGCGCCGATGAGCTTATTGTCATCGAGGCCCACCCGACGAATCCCATCATTC
The DNA here is from genome assembly GCA_963789825.1 of uncultured Chloroflexia bacterium. Lineage (GTDB taxonomy): Bacteria > Chloroflexota > Anaerolineae > Anaerolineales > E44-bin32 > PFL42. The sequence goes on along the minus strand of CAWBME010000006.1, from coordinate 1,075,341 downwards.
CGTGACCGTCTGGCGCTGGCACGGCTGGGGCTTCAGCCTGGTGTGGCGGAGTCCCGTTGGAAGACTACCGTGATCTGGTCGTGACATCTTCTGAGGAAGGCTTGCCTGCCACCTTCAGCGTCGCGGTTGGCGGCTAGATCCCCTCTCACGCCTACCAAGTGGCTCTCCCTCGCATAGTGAGAGTCAGCCGCCGGGCGCGACACTCGCTTCGGGCACGCTGGGGTATTGGTAGCTTCGGCCCGCGTGTCGCCCCAGGGCCAGATACCCCGCCGCCAGCACCAGCCCCAATCCAAAGCACCCGTACCACAGCGCCTGCGGGCCAAGAGTTCTGGTAGACCCAGCCGCCGAGCAGCGGGCCGATGAACGCGGACAGGCCCCACGCCGCCCCGTACACGCCCTGAAACAAGCCGCGCAGGTCGATCGGTGAGAGGTCGGCGACGATCGCCGGCGAAATCGCCGCACCGATGATCTCTCCAACGGTCCACACCGCCACTGCCAGGCCGAACAGGAGCAGGGTGTCTGCAAGCCCTGTGAGGCCGAACCCGAACGCCAGGAACAGGGCCGAGGCGGCCATCGCCGGGAAGCGCCGCCAGCGCACGGCGAGGTTGCTGACCGGCAGGCTGACGAGGACGATGAGCACTCCGTTGACGGCGAGCGCCAATCCGTACTGCTCAGGCCCGATGCCATGCGCGGCCATATCGACCGGCAGTGTCACGTGCGCCTGCATGTAGATCAAGCCAGCGACGAGGGCCAGACCGGCGAACAGGAGCAGCAAGGGGTTGCTCCGGACCTGCGTCAGGCGCTGGTGGAGACTGGTCCTGGCTGCGGTCTGCGCCTCCTGCGGGCGGGTCTCTCGGACGCCGAAGTACACGATTAGGCCGTAGACGAAGGTGGTGATGGCGTCGCCGACAAACAGCAGCAGATAGTCGAAGCGCGCCATCAAGCCCGCCAGGATTGGAGCGATGGCAAAGCCGAGATTGATCGCCCAGTACAGGTAGCCGAAGGCGCGTGCGGCCGCTGCTCCGACGGCACCAGATCGGCGATCATCGCCCTGACCGCGGGACGATGCAGGTCGGTCAGGAAACCGTGCAAACAGACGAGTGGCGCCAGGAACGCCAGCGGCTGCACCACGCCAAGCGCGACCATCGTCACAGGGGCCAGCAGGAAGCTGAACAGCATCACCGGACGTCGCCCGATACGATCGGTCAACTCGCCGCCGATCAGCGCCGCCGTGAACGAGCCCGCCCCGAATAGCGACACCATCAGTGCAGCCTGACTGACCGGCAGGCCGCGTTCTTGGGTCAGATACAGTGTCAGGAAGGGGACGACGAAGCCACCGAGACGGTTGATCAGCGTGCCGACCCACAGCAGCCAGTAGGTGCGGGGAAGGCCGGCCGTGATCGAGGCCAGGCGCATCCGAGGGCCGGAGGACATCCGGCAATGCTATCACGCCGATGGACGAGCCATCCTCAAGCGCTGTCCGGCAAACGGGCGGCCCGACCCTTGGAGGGCCGCCCGTTTGCAGAAGCTCATGCAGACGAGGAGCGGCGGGGATCCGACGCTGGGATGGCAACTCGCTCCTGGCAGCCCCTCCCGGTGGAGCGTCCCCAGGCACCCAGGCTATCTGAACGATTGCCCCCTTGTCCCGAAGGTGTTCTCCGGGCACGAGAGTCCAGTCGTCAATCGCCGAGGTGCATCGCCTCCAGGTCGATGTCCCACTTCTCGTAGGAGTCGACCCCTCCGGTCCCGACGGTGTGTTCGACGTACGGCTGGGTCAGTTGCAGGCGGGCGCCCCAGAACAGCGGAGCGATCACGGCGTCGTCCCGGACCAGGATCTGCTCAGCTTCGGCGTACAGGTTCGTACGGACCTCCCCGTCGGTTTCGAGGGCCGCTTGCTGCACCAGCCGTTCGTACTGCGGATTGACCCAGTTCACGCCGCCTCCGTCAGTTGGATTGGCGGCCCCGCCTTTGGAAAACACGTCATGCAGAAAGTTGTTGGCATCCGGATAGTCGGCACACCACCCGAGCGCCCAGATCTGCGGCGCGAACTCCGGGTGATCAACCAAGTCTAGGAAGGAATTCCACTCCTGACTGTCGAGCTTGACCTCGATACCCAGGTTGCCCTTCCACATGGCCTGGACCGCGTTGGCGACCTTGTGATTCCACTCGATATTGGTGTACACCAAGGTGAGCGCGAGCTCTTCCGGAGCGAGGCCCATCCTCGTCAAGATAGGAATCCATCTCACGCCTGGCCGCCTCAGGATCGAATCCGATCCCCAGGTCCGGAAACTGCTCCGGCCTGGGGGCCACGTCCAGTCCCGGCCGGGAAAACCAGCGTGCCGGTTCCTGGTCATACTTGGCGACGTTGTCGATCAGTGCCTGTCGGTCGATGGCCATCGAAAGTGCGCGCCGAAGGCGCGCATCGTCGACGAAAGACGCCTGGGTGTTGAATCCGTAGTAGATACTGCACAGCACCGGCCCCGTGTCTAGCTCCTTGGAGTACACCGGGTGCGATCGGATCCGATCCTCATCCCCGATCGGCACGCCGACGGCCTCCAGATTTCCCATCTCATACTCGATCAGCGAGGCGGCCTCATCCAGCATCAGGAAGGCCACCTCATCGATCCGGGCCTGCGGCGATGAGTCGATGCCCGGCCAGAACGGGTTGCGCACGAGGGTCAGCGAGGTATCGTGGATCCAGGACTTCAGCGTGTAGGGGCCGTAGCTCTGAAATTGGCCGGCCTCGGTCCAGCCATCCTGGGCCGCCGGTGTGCACGCATCGCCCTCGATCAGCCAGCGGGGCTGTGCGTTGGCGACCCACAATCCGATGATTGCCAGGTTGTAGACGGCGGGGTGGGTGAAGGTGACGCGCAGCGTGTGGTCATCGAGCGCGTTCACCCGCACACGCCTCGGCGGCGGCTTCCTCGAAGGCGCGTGCCTCGGCGCCTTCGATCGCCTGGGCAAGCACGTAGGCGTAGACGGCGGCCGTCGCCGGATCCAGGCTGCGCTTGATGCCGTACTCGAAGTCTTGAGCCGTCACCATCCGAACCTGCGGTGGGTCCTGGCAGTCCACAACCTCGACCACCTGCTCGCCATCCCAGGTGACCCACGGAATACCGCGCCGCAGGTGAAACGTATACGTCCTACCGTCCTCAGATTCGTCCAAGAATTCGGCCATGCCCGGATAGACGGCTCCCGTCTGCTCATCATCGCGAGGTCAGGCCGACGAACGCCTGGCGAACGACCAAGGATGTGACGACATCAGCAGCCAGCGCAGGATCGAGCGAAATGAAGTCGCCTTCGCCGCCGGAGAGCCGGAGGATCTTAGGCTCTCCGGCCGCCGCGGCTGTGGTGGTGCGGACTGACAGGCTTGAAGCGGGATACAGGCGACGAGCACGATCAAAGTAAGGCGCAAGGTGCGGCCGTACATCATGACCTATACCTCCTTCCCCGAGCAGAGAGGGCGCGGCGAGAGTGCGACGCTCTCTCCTACAGGTCCCCCGAAGGCAGGATGACTTGGGTGCGCAGCCCGGCTAGGTGTGGGCAGTGGCTCGGCGAGGGCGGGGCGAGGGCGGCCCAGGGGTGTTGGGGCTTGCTCTACTCTAGGATGTGAAGCCGTAGGATTCAACTAGAACAGCCGAGCGGACATCATGCCAAGTCCGGAAGTCTCCCCTCCCCGACGCCGCGACACAGGGCCAACGGGCCGTAGATGCCGCGGTGATTTGCGCGGGGCTGAAACTCGGCCCGCGGGGTGGGCTGAAGCTCCTGCCGAGGCAAGCCGCGGATCGGTCTCCCGGGCAGGCTGCGAGGGCGGGCAAGGCCTTGCATGCAAGACGCGCCGATGCGGCTTCCTGGCCTGGCTATGGCGTGCGTGCCTGGGTTGGCGTCTGCGCCGCTGCGTCCCCCAGCGCCGTCGGCGCGCTGGCCCGAGCTTGGCCGGACTAGTCTGGGGGAGACTTCCCCATGCGCACGTACACCCGATGCTTGACGAACTCCCGCTCGAGCGGAATCACGCCGTCGGGGATCGGTCGTCCATCGAGTTCGACCGAGACCACGCCATGTTCGACGCTCTGCGGGTTCTCGACGTGGATCTCGTAGACCGCCTCGCCATGCCGGTACGTCAGATCGAATCCCGGCCACCCGTTGGGGATCACGGGATCCATCCGCAGCGACTCGCCCCGTAGCTTGAGCCCCAGCAATTCTTCCACCCAGGCGCGGTACATCCAGGCGGCCGCGCCGGTGTACCACGACCAGCCGCCTTGGCCGGTCCGGCCCGGCGCGCGGTAGACATCGGCTGCCATGACGTAGGGCTCCACCGTGTAGCGCCAGGCGCCGGCGACGTCGCGGGCATGCTCAATCGGGTTGAGCATACGCAGGATCTCCCCGGCTCGGCCGCCCTGCCCACGGCGCGCATGGGCGATCGCCAGCCAGACGGCGGCGTGCGTATACTGACCGCCGTTCTCGCGAATACCCGGCGGGTATCCCTGGATGTATCCCGGCGATGGCGCGTGCTTGTCAAACGGCGGATCGAACAGCAGCACCAGGTTCTCATCCCGCCGGACGAGGTGCTTGCCCGCCGCCTCGAGCGCCTGCACCGCCCGCTCGGGATCGCCGCCTCCGCTGATCGAAGCCCAGGCCTGCGGCAGCAGATCGATCCGGGACTCACGATTGGAGGCGGAGCCCACAGGCGTACCATCATCGAAGGTCGCCGCGCAGATACCATGAGCCATCCCATCCGGCGGCATCGATGCGTTGGAGAAGCTCGGCTCGGCGCTTGCGGTAGCTCTCGGCGAACTCGGGGCTCCCCACGATCTCCGCCAGTTCGGCCATCCCCTCGAGCACATCCACCAGAAACCAGCCCAGCCAGATGCTCTCTCCTTTCCCCTCGGCACCGATTCGATCCATCCCATCGTTCCAATCGCCGGTGCCGATCAGCGGAAGCCCATTCGGGCCGGATGTCAGCCCGTGTTGCACGGCCCGCTGGCAGTGTTCGAAGAGGGAAGCGCGCTCGTGGCTGACCTCCGGCGTGCCAAACAGATCGAGCTGGCCGTCGGCGAGGCGCGGTCCATCGAGGAACGGAACTGGCGCTTGCAGAATGCCCTCGTCTTCCGTATGCCGGACGTAGTGTGCAACCGCATACGGCAGCCACAGCAAATCGTCGGAGATGCGCGAGCGGATGCCGGTGCCCGAGGGCGCATGCCACCAATGCTGAACGTCGCCCTCGCGGAATTGGCGGCTGGCGGCCAGCAGGATATGCTGGCGCGCAAGGTCAGGCTGGGCGTACACCAGCCCGAGCACGTCCTGCAGCTGATCGCGGAAGCCATAAGCCCCGCCGGACTGGTAGAAGGCCGAGCGCGCCCATACGCGGCAGCTCAGGGTCTGGTACAGCAGCCAGCGATTGACCAGGAAATCGAGCGACAACTCCGGCGTGTCCACCACGATCGTTCCCAGGACGTTGTCCCACCAGGCTCGCGTCGAATCCAAGGTGAGCTCGAAGGCAACGGGATCGCGATAGTGCAAGACCAACTGCTGGACTTCCTCCGAGGATTCCGCTTGCCCCAGCAGAAAGATCACCTGAGCCGTCTCGCCGGGCGCCAGATCCAGGCTGGTGCGCAGGGCGGCACACGGGTCCATCCCTGCACCGGTTCGCTTGGATGAGGCGACTCGCTCCATCGCCGCCGGATTGGCCAAGCTGCGATTGCGTCCGAGGAAGGTGGTGCGGTCGGCGCTGTACGACTCCACCGGCCGGTTCATGGCGGCGAAGGCCACCCGGCCAGCGTAGTCTGGGTGGAACCGGTTGCGAGCCACCAGCGCCTCTGCCTCTTCGTCCCACTGCGAGACCGTGTGCATCTGGGCCGCTTCGCGGGTTTCGCCGAGCGCCCACTCGGCGTAGCTGGTGATCGATAGACGCCGCGGGCGGCCGGAGTCGTTCCTGAGGCGCAGCCGCTGGAGCTTGAGCGGTTGGCCGCCCTGGTCATCGACCGGCACCAGCACCGTCAGCTCCTGTTCGATGCCGTGGCTGTTGTGCTCGAAGACTGTGTAGCCGGCGCCGTGACGTGCCCGGTAGGCTGTCGACCTCGCGGATCGGCGAAGCGGTCGGCGTCCAGAACTCCCCCGTCTCCTCGTCGCGCAGGTAGATCGCCTCCGACGGCGGATCGAGCACCGGGTCATTCGACCAGGGCGTGAGCCGGTTGCGCTGGCTGTTGCCGTACCAGGTGAAGCCGGCGCCGGTCTCGCTGACGACCGTCCCGAAGGTTGGATTGGCGATTACGTTGACCCACGGCGCCGGGGTGTTGGTCCCGGGCCCGAGGTAGATGGCGTACTCTCGGCCGTCGCCGGTGAATCCGCCCAGGCTGTTGAAATACGGCAAGTCCAGGAAGGGCAGGGGGGCCGATGGTTCGCGGGGTCCTCGTTTGGCGCCGAGCGGCTTGGGGACGTCGGGAGCTTCGATCGTCACGCCCAGCTGCTGAGGCAGCGTGCCGCGTGCCGCCACCAGGATGGCGCTGGAGGCGGCCATCAGCAGACGCACGTCCTCCTCCGGAATCTGGTCGGCGCTGCGCAGGAACACGCCGCCGGGCTTGTCCACTCCGGTGTACATCGCGTGAAGCCGGATCAGCGATTCGAGCCGCTCGCGCAGCGGCTGTTCGTAGCTGCTGGATTCCTCGTTCAGAATGAGGAGATCGGCCATCAAGCCGTGGGTGCGCCAGTAGGTATGGGCCTGCAAGACCTGACGTACCAACTGGACATCGCGCACTTCGCCGATGGTGACCAGGACGATCGGCAGATCGCCGGAGATCCCGTAGGCCCACAGGCCGGATTGTCCCTTGCGGTTCCGCTCTTCGGAGCGTTCTGCACCGGGGCGGAAGGCCGCACTGGGGTAGAGCAGCTGGCCGGCGAGTTTCTGGTAGCGGCGGGCATCGTCGGGTTGGATCCGGAGCACACGCAGTTCGAGCTGGGCGGAGGCCCAGGCCAGGTCCATCGCCCGCTCGATCACCTGGGGATCGCCGTACTTGTCCATTAACTGCAGCACTTTCTGGCGGCTGTCGCCTGCCGCCACGATGAGCGACACCTGGGCACGCTCATGCGGCGCCAGGGAGAGCGTCGTGCGCAGGCTGAGGATCGGGTCGAGGACGTAGCCCTGCGTCTGCGCCGGTGGGCGCTCGAGCGCCATCGGATTGGCGAGCGAACGCCCGCGTCCGATGAAGGGGCGACGATCGGTCTCGAAGCGCAGGCCGTCGTCCTCCTGGCGCGGGGCACCGGTCAGGCGATGGCCGACGAAGATCGGTGGGTCTTGATCGCTCCTCGGCCGGCGGAAGGCCAGCAGGGCCTGCCGTTCGAGGACGGCCTCGGTCTGGATGAACAGCTTGTTGAACGCCGGATGCTGGCGGTCGGCGTTGTGGGGCGCCATCGACAGCTCCACGTAGCTGGTCAGATCGATCAGCCGCCTGCGCCCGGAGCGATTGATCAGCGTCAGGCGGCGGATCTCGACATCGTCTTCCGGGGAGACCAGGATCTCGGTCTCGGTCGCGATGCCCCAGTCATTGCGCCGGAAGGTGGCCCGATCGAGGGCGAAGTCCGCCTGATAGCCCTCGAACTTTCCACCCACCGGGTGGTAGGTGTTGGCCCAGCGTTCTCCGGTTTGTCGATCGCGCAGGTAGCAGAAGGTTCCCCACGCGTCGCAAGTGGTGTCGGAGCGCCAGCGAGTGAGCTCGACCTCTCCCCAACGACTGTATCCACCCCCGGCCGTGGTGACCATCAGGCTGTAGCGGCCATTGGACAGGAGCTGGGTCTTGGGCGTGGGGGTGTTGGGGGTGTCGAACTTGCTGACCGAGGGTTCGACGGCCGCCACGCTCTCGACCGTCGCCTGGCGTTCTCGAGTGGAAATGTGGTGAACCGGTGGCAGCGTCGGGACACGTTCGTACAAGAGCGATTCCATGGCCTTCACGCGCGGCTCGGCGTGGAAGCGGCGGGGAAAGGGATCGTCCTGCAGGTAGTTCGCCAGTGCCAGGAGGCCCATTCCCTGGTGATGGGCCATGAACGCCCGCACCACCACGCCGCGCTCGCCCCGGCGACGCGGCCGGCGCGAGAAGTCCATTGCCTCGTAGAATCCGAAGTCGGCCAGCAATCCCATGCCGGCCATCCGCTGGAGGTTGGCGACGGTCTCCCGCGGCGCCAGGCTGAGCGCCAGCATCGAGGCGTAGGGGGCCACGACAAGATCCTGCGCCAGGTCGCGTTTCAGCCCCAGCGCCGGGACGCCGAAGGCCTTGTACTGGTACGTCCGCGAGGAATCCAGGTCGCCGTAGGCGCACTCGGAAACCCCCCAGGGCACATGGCGCTGCTTGCCGTAGGCGACCTGTACTGCGACGGCATGCTGGACTGCTTGGTCGAGCAGGGAGTTGCGGTAGGTGCGCTGGATCAGCAGCGGCATCAGGTACTCGAACATCGTCCCGGTCCAGCTCAGCAAGACGCGCCGGCGCCCGATGGCGTTGTAGGGCCAACTCATGGCGAACCAGTGCTCGATGGGGACCGTGCCGCCGGCGATGGCCACGAAGCTGCCCAGTCGGGCTTCACTGGCCAGCAGGTCGTAGTAGGCCCGATCCAGGCGCCCGGCCGAAGCGTTGAAGCCGACAGCGAACAGGCGCCGCGTTGGATCGTACAGGAAGCGCATGTTGATGCCGTAGGCGAGCAGGCCGACCTCCTCGATCAGGCGCTCACCGGCGGCCAGCATCTCGCCCGCCAGCCACTTCGATCGATCGAAGGCCTCCAGCACACGGTCGATCCAGGGCAACAGTGTTTCGGCTTCGGGTGTCAACCGCTCACGCCCATCCCGCAAGGCAATCAGGCCGGGGATCTCGCCGGCCGCCAGTTCTCTCAGGGATGGGAAGGAGGCGTGCAACGGCTGCAAGGCGGTGGTGACCTCTGGCCCCAGGGCTGACAACTCACCGTCGGACTTCTCCCATAGGATCTCGCACCAGGCAAGATACCGGTCACCCAGTTCCAGCCAGGCGGCAACCTGACGTTCGAACTCCTGCGTCCAGTCCGTGTTCACGGCAGCGCTTCCCAGGCTCATGTTCGCCGTGCAGCGCTTCACCGACCTGCCGCAGGATGCCCAGCGTGTCTGCCGCTCCCCGAGGTGAGGTTCTATCCGTCTCCAGCAGCCTCGACCAGTCGGTGAGGGTGGCCGATGGCCGTTCGTCCTCCGGCACAAGGCGGAGCGTGTCGACCAGACCCTCCAGCGCCGACCGCTCGAGCAGCGGACGGGCGAGCAGCTCGTCCAGCCCCTGGCGCAAGCACCACAGGGCGCCCAGCAGGTTGCCGCTATCGACCGCCGAAACATAGCGCGGCTCGAGCGGGGTCAGGGACTGAATGTCGTACCAGTTGAGCAGATGCCCTTCGTAGCGCTCGAGCTGGTCGATGGTCGCCATCGTCCGCTGCAAGTTGGCGACGACCTGATCGACGGTGAGGTAGCCGAAGTCGTGTGCCGCCAGATTGCCCAGCATCCACAGCCCGATGTTCGTCGGGCTGGTGCGCATCGCCACCTGCTCGCGGTGGGAGACCTGGTAGTTGTCTGGCGGAAGCCAATGGCTTTCATCGTTCACGAAGTGCGAGAAGTAGCGCCAGGTGCGGCGGGCGACGGTCCGCAGGAACTGACGGTCCGAATCCGGCAGGTTTGCCGTGGCTTCCCGGTGCAGACGGCCGGCGGTTGAGCACCCAGCCCAGGGCAGGGGAGAGGAACCACAGCAGCAGCCAGGGCGCGGCGAGTGGCAGGCTGTCGGGTTGCCAGAGGTAAACCGCCAGGGCGGCCGCGCCGCTGACCAGGCTGGCCAGCCCCATCGAGAGCAGGAAGGCCCGCAGCTGGCCCGGTGCAGACCAGCTCATCGCCTGGGCGGACGTCCACTGCAGCAGGTTGCGCCGCGAGACGAGGCGGCGGTAGGCGACGCGCAGGATGGCATCCAGCGCCAGTCCGGACTGGTGCAGCAGGAGCGAGGCCTCGATCGTGGCCCGCACCAGGTCGTGGCCGATCTTGCCCAGGGAGAAGTGCCGCCAACCTCGGCGAGTGGTGAGCCAGGTGACGGGCTGCGAGAGTGATTGGAAGAGGAGCAGTGCCAGTAGCAGCACGCCCGAGGCCAGCGCCAGTCGCGGGGAAAGCAGCCACGCCGCGACCAGCAGGGCAACGCTGGCGGCAGGAACCAGGCTTCGGCGCAGGTTGTCGAAGATCTTCCAGCGGTTGAAGCCTGAGAGCACGTTGGGTCCGCGCCTCCCGTCTGCCCGCGGGACGCGCGGCGTTGCCCAGCTGGCGATCTGCCAATCACCGCGGACCCAGCGGTGTTCCCGGTTGGTGTAGGTCAAGTAGTCCGGCGGAAACTCGTCGAGCAGTTCGATGTCGCTCGCCAGCCCGACGCCGACATGCGCGCCCTCGATCAGGTCATGGCTCAGCAGGCTCTCCTGCGGGAACCGCCCGGACAGCACCCGGCTGAAACCCCGAACCTCATAGATGCCCTTGCCATGATACGAGCCCTCGCCGAAAAGATCCTGACCGACGTCGGAGACCGCCTTGGTGTAGGGATCGATGCCGACGGCGTCGGTGAACAAGCGGGTGAAGGGCGTGGCGGTGGTGCTCGGGAGCGAGGCCGTCACCCGTGGCTGGATGATGCTGAAGCCGGCTGCAAGGCGGCCGCCGGGATCGAAGCGTGCCCGATTGAGGGGATGGGCGAGAGTCTCGATCATGCGGCGGGCCGTGCCGGTCGGAAGTTGGGTGTCGCTGTCGAGTGTGATGACAAAGCGGACATCCGCCAGCCGCTCGGCCTCGCCGACAACGACCAGGTTGGGGGCGTCGAGGGGCCGTGTGCCGTCGATCAGGCCGTTGAGCTCCTCCAGTTTGCCGCGCTTGCGCTCCCAGCCGATGTACTTCTGTTCCGTCTCGCTCCACCTGCGCTCGCGATGAAGCAGGAAGAAGCGCGCCCATGGGTAGCGTAGGTTGAGGGCTTCGATGCTTGCGACTGCCGTCTGCAGCAGACCGTCATCGTCTTCTCGATGGGGGGTCTCGGAGTCGGTGTAGTCGGTGAACAAGCTGAAGTAGAGGTTGGCGTCCTGGTTTGCCAGGAAGCGGACCTCGAGTTTCTCGACGTTCAACCGGATCTGCTCCGGACTAGCCAGCATCTCCGGCACGACGACCAGCGTGCGGCAGGTCTCCGGAATCCCCACCCGCAGGAAACCCATCTTCGGCAGGTTCGTTGGGGGAAGAAGCCGAGTGACGAGGTAGTCGGCAATCTTGAGCGCCAGCTGGCTGGCCGGAGAGAGAGCCAGGAGCGTGATGCCGGCCACGACAGCCCATGGCATGGCTTGAAGGCCAGCGGCGATGAACATGGCCAGGAAGGCAAGCATCATCAACCCGGCGGAGAAGAAGTAGATCAGGGAGGGATGGGCACGCACCCAGTCGAGCAGATGGAGTCGGCCGGCTGGCGGACTGCCCAGTGCGCTGGCGAAGCTCTTGGCCGCCTCGCCGATCAGGTGGGTGCCGACGTGTGCCAGGGGCGGCTCGTCCACGCCTCCTATCGATGCCTGGGCGGCGCGGGCAACCGCCTGGCGAGCGACATCGACCTCAGATGCCTGGCAGCCGCGCGCCAGCCGTTCGACGGCGCGTCGATACTGGTCGCGGGTCTCGAAGTCCATCCCGGCGTACACCCCGGCCGGATCCGTGCGCAGAGTCCGCTCGACGTGGCTGAGATTCTCGAAGACCTGGCGCCAGTCGATCAAGGCCAGCTGGCGCAAGCTGGCGAAGGCGTTGCTGATCGAGATCTGATCCTGTGTTTGGCGGGTCTGCTCACGCAGGTTGAGCTCCCCGAGGGGGCGATGGTAGGTGCGCTCGAGCCAGGATTGGACGGGCGCCAGCGCTTCCTCTTCGTCGTACAAATGGCCAACCAGCTGTGAGGCGAAGTACGGGCTCGGGGAGGGATGGGCCTTGGTGAGTTCGGCCATCATGCCAAACAGCTGGTTGGGATCGCGTCGGCTGACGGTCATCAGGCGATTGGCCCAGAAATCGGCCTGCTCGCGCTGGCGCAAGTCGCTGAGCGCCCGGACTGCCAGTTGGGCGATGCCCTCGATCAGGGCAATGCGCAGCATCTGTGGGAAGGCCCACAGCTCGCCGATGGTCAGAGGGTGAGCGGCCTGGTAGGCCTCGAGGAACCCCTCGATCGGCTCGGTGTCGATCCGCAGTTCGGTGTGGGAGACAAGCTCATCCGCCAGGGCGTAGATGCGCGGGAGGCCGGAACCGGACAGCACGGGGAGCTGGCGGAAGTAGCGCTGCGGCAGGTTGAGCTGCACGTCGAGGACATTGCTCTCGACGACATACTCGTTGTCGAGCAACCATTCGGCGGCCGGTGAGGTGGTCTCCTCGAGGCGGCCGGCAAGCGAAAGGTCCTGGCAAATGTGGTGCACCCAGCGGCGGGCAGCTTCCACGCGCCGCAGCACCTCGGGGCTTGGCAGGAGGCCCGCATCCAACCGTTGCTCCTGCGCCAGACGGCGAGCGTGTTCCTCGATTTCAGGCAGGGTGAGTGTGCTGCCGGCTGGGCGCGGGCGAGGCATTTCGAGCTCTCGCTTTGGGTGGAGGAAGAAGATGATCGGCGGGACCTCGACTCCCTCGCGCATCACCTCCACCGCCTCCGCAAGGGAGTCGGGCGGCACTTGCAGGATCAGAACGGTCTCATCGGGAGCCAGCCATCGGGCATGATCGGCGAAGAGTTCGCGGTCCAAGCCGAAACGGCTGCGCTGGGACCAGAGCGCGGCCAGCGCCCAGCCGGCCAACGCGCCAACCAGCACCAAGGCCAGCCCGGGGAGAACGCCTGCCAGCGCGGGGGACCGGGGCCGAAGAACTGCCAGCGCCAATGCAGCCAGGCTTCCGCCGGCGAAGGCGAAGAGCGCCGAGGCAAACGACCGGCGCCGCCGGAAGGGGTCCCGGATCTCAATGGCTCCTGCATGGTTCTTGTGGACCTGGCCGGTGCGCTGGAAGCCGCGCCGCCCGAGTTCCCCGGCGGCGGTCAGGGCCTGGGGTTGTTCCGAGAAGAATCCGAGGACGATGACGTCGGCCATGACACTCCGGATGGCGGCAGGGCCTGGCCGGCTGGACCGCAGGCGGACGCGCCAGGCCCTAAGAGTATAACGGCACAAGGATATCCGGCCGGAGCGGGAGAGGCGGTCCAGGTCGCCGGATGGCAGCCGAGGGGCAGTGTCGATGTCGATCGCGACAACCTGCCCAGGGCATCTGCCTTCCCCTTGGCCCGACTGCGATACGTACCCTCACCCGAAGCCCGGGATTCAACCCTCCTCCGGTGCAAGCATTCCGGCCAGAACGAAGACAAGGCACCGATCAGGAGGATCCCATTGGACACGTTCATGCAATTGCTGACAAGCTCGCTCTCGGGCGACACGCTTGGCACACTCACCAAGAGCCTGGGCACAGAGGAAGGCGCGACCCAGAAGGCGATCGGCCTGGCGCTGCCGCTCTTGCTCGGCAGCCTGGAGCGCAACGCCGCCCAAGCGGGTGGCGCTCAATCCCTGACCCAGGCGCTCGCCAGGGATCACAATGGCAGCATCCTTGACGACCTGGCCTCCAATCTTGGGCGCCCGGAGGTGCGGGACGATGGCATGGCCATCCTCGGTCACGTGCTGGGCGGGAAGCAGTCCAATGCCGCCAGTTCCATCGGCAAGGCCACCGGGATGGACTCGCAGCAGGTGATGAAGTTGCTGGCGTTGCTGGCACCGGTCGTACTCGGCGCCCTGGGAAAGGCGCAGCGCAAGGCAGGCCTGGATGCCCAGGGAGTTGCCTCCGTTCTGACACAGAACAAGCAGCAGGCTGCATCGGGGGGCGCAGGCCTGGCCCAGCTGCTGGACTTCGACGGCGACGGAGACCTTACCGAGGAGATGGTCGGCCTAGGGGCGACGCTGCTGGGTGGGTTGCTGGCTGGCAGAAAGTAGGGCGCGTGGCGAACTCCCCGAGCAGGGGCGCTTGGCGAAGCGCACAGGACTCTCAAGATCCGATGCCGTCTCCTGACGGCCTCGGTCTCATTCCCCTGACGCGACCGGCGTCGGGAGGATATCCCACTTCTCGAACGAATCGACGCCGCCGCTTCCGACCGTGCGCAGGACATAGGGTTTGGTCAAGACCATACGGGTACCCCACCAGAGGGGCGCGATGGCGGCGTCGGTATCGACAAGGATCTCTTCGGCCTGGGCGTAGAGCTGGGTCCGGGCCTCAAGGTCGTCTTCAACGGCGGCCTCCTGAATCAGCCGCTCGAACTCCGGGTTCAGCCAGTTGATGCCTCCACCCTCCTTCGGGTTGGTGGCGCCACCCTTGGCGAAGACATCATGGAGGAAGTTGTGGGCGTCGGGGTAGTCGGCGCACCAGTCCAGGGAAAAGATCTGGGGCGCGAAGTCAGGATGAATCACGGTGGCCAAGAAGTAGTTCCATTCCTGGGAGTCCAGCTTGATGTTCAGCCCAAGGTTTTCCTTCCACATGGACTGGACCGCATTGGCAAGCTTTTCTGTGGAACCCGTTCTGCTGTACATGAAGGTGATGTCGAGGTCCTGTGGTTGGAGCCCCTTCTCGTCCAGATACGCCTGCAACTCTCGTCTGGCAGCCTCAGGGTCGAATCCGATCCCCAGGTCGGGGAACCCCTCGAGCGTTGGCGCGGCGTTTAGGCCGGGCCGGGAGAACCAGCGGGCGGCCTCCTGCCCGTACTTGGCGACGTTGTCGATCAGCGCCTGGCGTTCGATCGCCATCGACAACGCCCGGCGGACGCGCACATCGTCGACGTAGGCGGCATGAGTGTTGAAACCGTAGAATCCGGTGCAAAGGGCCGGCCCGGTGTCGAGTTCCTTGGAGTAGATCGGATGGGCCCGCATCCGATCCTCATTGCCGATCGGGACACCCACGCTTTCCAGATCCCCGATTTCATACAGTTGCAGTGCCTGGGAATCTTCTAGCAGCTTGAAGACGACCTCATCGATCTTGGCCTGGGGCGAGGCTCCAATCCCGGGCCAGAAAGGATTCTTGACGATCGTCAGATCGGTATCACGGACCCAGGACTTGAGCGTGAAAGGGCCGTAGCTCTGGAAGTGCCCGGTGTCGGCCCACTGGTCCCCAGTGGGTGTGGTGCACTCGTCACCCTCGATCAACCATTTGGGCTGGGCGTAGCCCGTCCACAATCCGATGATCGCGAGATTGTTGGCGGCCGGCCGCACAAAGGTGACCTGGAGTGTGAAGTCATCCAATGCCCGGACCTGCACATCTTCCCGGGCTCCATCGCCGAAGGCCCGCGCTTCCGCCCCCTCGATCACTTGCGCCAGGACGAAGGCATAGGGGGCGGCCGTGGCGGGGTCGACGCTGCGCTGGATGCCGTACGCAAAGTCGAGGGCCGTTAGCCAGCGAACGGCCGGCGGATCCTGGCAGTCTCGGACCTCGACGACGCGCTGGCCGTCCCAGGTGACCCAGGGGATTCCCTGGCGCAGGTGGAAGGTGTAGGTCTTTCCGTCTTCGGAGATGTCCCAGGACTTGGCGATGCCAGGAAGGACCTCTGCCGTTTGCTCGTCGTCGCGTGTCAGGCCCACGAAGGCCTGGCGTACGACGTTGAGCGTGCCGGCGTCGAGGCTAGGGCTGGATCGAGTGTCAGGAAATCGCCCCCGCTCATTGCTAGGCGGAGGATCTTGATCTGGGCGCCGCTTCCGGCCGGCACCGCCTGCGGCTGACATGCGGTCATGCAGAGGCACCCGAGCGTGAACACGAGCAGTGACCGAAGATCCTTTGTCGTCATCTCGATGCCTCCCCCTGATGACCGGGCCGCGCGCCGGGTGGGGCGGCTGGCCCGCGTCGTGGATGATCCTGCCTGGTGATGGCCGAGCCGGTCAGCGTGAGGGCAGTGGAAGGGGGTGGGGGTACAGCGCCTGCCCAATGTTGCGTGGACCTTCCTGACACTAGTCCGGATTCGGCGGCGGCACAACTAGAACGCCTGAGCGGGAAGGCGGGGCCCACGCCCGGACCGCACCCGATTGAACGCTGGGGCCATCGCCGGAGCCCGCCGTCTGACGGCGCTGGGTTGCATCGCGGCTGATGGAGACCCCGGGCTCGAGAGGATCGGCCTGGGAAAGTGGGTGCCAAGTACCGCGCTCGAGGTATGCTTGTCCGGCGATGGCCAAGCGATGCGCACCACCTCCCAACAAGCCTGGAGCTTCGGTCTTGCCAACGGGCCGAAGGTGCCGCTGGCTTATGCCAGCGCTGATGTTGGGCGGGGCGGGACTGGCCTGCAACGCGCCGCTGCGCGCTCTGGGTCCAGCGCGTGAGGCGACGGCCGGCGCCGTGCGCTCGACGATTTAAGCCCTAGCGACTCGGCCCGCGGCCGCCTCCGCCACGCTTTCTCCGATCTCTGCCGACCCGGCCCCGACCGCAACGCCGGACTTCTCGACGCCCGGCCCGGAATACATCTACCAGACCCGCTCGGGGGACACGCTTCTGGCCCTCGGCGCTCGGTTCGGCGTTGATCCGGCGGAGATCGTCGCCGACCAGCCGCTCTCGCCCAGGGGCTATCTTCCCATCGCCCTTGAGCTGCGCGTCCCAAATGTCCTCGGGGACGTCTCCCCGGGAGTCGCAGTACTCCCAGACAGCGAGGTCGTGTATTCGCCGGCAGCCGCCGACTTCGACGTGCAGGCCTTCGTCCTCCAGGCGGGAGGCTTCCTGGCCGGATACGAGGAGACGGTGCCAAGACGATACCGTCATGAGCGGCGCGGCGATCGTCCAGCGGGTGGCCAATGAGCTGTCGGTCAACCCGAGGCTGCTGCTGGGCTTGCTCGAGTACCGCAGCGGATGGGTGTTCGGTTCTCCGCCTGGCGCCGAGGACAATCTCTACCCACTCGGGCTGCGCATCCCGGGCAGGACCGGCCTATACCAGGAACTGCTCGTCGCCGGCACCCAGCTCAACCGCGGCTACTACGGCTGGCGTCAAGGCACGCAGGTCGAGACGGACTTTGACGACGGCTCCACCCTGCGCTTTCACCCGGAGCTGAATGCGGGCTCCGTGGCCGTCATGCACTTGTTTGCCGTCCTGCGGCCGAGGGAGCGCTGGACGGAAAGCCTGCATGGACCGGCATCCTTCCCGGCGCAGTATGCTGAGCTATTCGGCGATCCCTGGAGGCGTGCCGAGGCGCTCGGTCCGCTACTGCCGGTTGACCTGGCGCAGCCGGTGCTCGAACTGCCCTTCGGCCCCGGCGAGCGCTGGAGCCTGACCGGTGGACCGCATCCAGCCTGGAATGCCGGCACGCCGCGTGGCGCGCTCGATTTCTCCCCGATCACCAACGAGGAACCTTGTGCGGTGTCGGCGCGCTGGGTGACGGCCTCTGCTTCGGGCACGATCGTGCGCGCCGCCGACAACGCCGTGGCCCTCGATCTCGACGGCGACGGCCGTGAGTCGACAGGCTGGGTGTTGGTCTACTTACACCTGGCCGAAGACGGACTCATCCTGCAGGGCGCTCAAGTCGTGACGGGGTCTCCGTTGGGGCATCCCTCGTGCGAGGGCGGCCGCTCGACGGGGAAGCACGTGCACCTGGCTCGCAAGTTCAACGGCGAGTGGCTGGAGGCGGATGGTCCCGTGCCGATGGTGCTGAGCGGCTGGCAGGCCGTCGCCGATGAGCGCAACTACTATGGCTCGCTGGTGCGGGCGGGACGAGGCCGTCACCTCGGACTCATCCGGGCGCTCGGGCTCGACGATCATGCGCTGACGCCTGGGGAGTTGCGCATTGGCCGTGCGGGCTGGGGCGGCAATCGGCCTGAGGACGGGAAGGCGGGGGCTGCGCGGCCGCTAGTCCAGCTTGGCCGGGTATCGGTCGGGGAAGCACACCCCGCGGTAGGCACAGTAGCCGCAGATCCGCTCGTCGTGAACCATCGGGAACCCCGGTTTGTCGAGCGGGATGTTCTGATTGACGTCGCGGCAGTATTCGTACATCTCCTCGGTCTCGGCCCTCACCTGCACGGCGAAGTTCTCGAGGTCGACGGCCGTGAAGTCCTGGTGCACCTCAGAGTACTCCGGGTGCAAATAAGCGATCGACGGCTGGATCACGGCCGGATCGACCTCGAAATGGTGGGCCGCCCAGGTGGCGTAGCCGAGCAGTTGCTTGCGGTGTTTGGCCGAGTTGGTCTTGCCGGTCTTCCAATCGACGATGTGCAGTTCGTCGCCCAGCGGAAAGAGGAAGTCGACCTTGCAGTACACCTTCAGGTCCTGCAAGCGCGTCTCGCCATAGCCGGGTGGGTCGATGATCCACTCCGGCGCCGTGGCAACGGCCTCCTCCACCAGCCAGGCGTAGCGCGGGCTGGCCAGTAGATTGTCCAGGCAGGCGTGGATTTTCGGGGCGAGGTCCGACGGGTCGATCTGGCTGACCTCGCCGTAGACGACCTCCTCGAAAGGCTTCTGCTCAAGGCTCTGCGCGATCAGGTTGTCGGCGTAGGCATGGAAGCGCGGCCGGTCGATGTCCTGCGTCGTCGACTTCAGCCGATTGAGCAGCGCCTCGATGACCTGATGCACGATGCCCCCCGTTTCGAGCGGGAGGGTCACCAAGTCCTTGAAGCGGGTCAGCCGCCGCACCTGGATATCGAGGTCGTACTTGGCGTAGTAATGGAAGAAGTACTTGCGCTTGCAGACCGAGAACAGGTCGTAGCGCGTCGCCGACCAGCCTAGAATGTGGGTGAAGGGGAAGTGCTTGATGGTGCGCATGGTCTCCGGTACCCGGGTGTCCGGGCCTGGCGGCTAGGGCCAAGATCGGCTGCCCCTTTGACTATACCCCTGACTGGCAGGCTGGCCCGAGAATCCGGCCGCAAAGGCTAGCTGTTGGGCGGGGGAATGCCCGCCTCGCCGGCTCGGAATCAGCGCGAGAATAGTCCCAAGCGCGATCATCTTCCGGATCACGCTAGGGGGAGCTGAATTGCTCCGGGACACAGCCATGAGCCTGGGCCCGGGAAGCACGCTTCACGATCGATACCATCTGGTGTCCGAGCTCGGGCGTGGGGGGATGGGCTGGCTTTTCCGCGCCCGCGACACGCTGCTGGAGCGCGAGGTGGCGGTCAAGGTGCTGGACCCGCAAGCGCTCGGGGAGGCAGGCCGGGCCCGGCTGCTGCACGAAGCCCGGGCGGCAGCCCGGCTGAACCACCCCAATATCGTGGCGATCCACGATGTCGGTGATGCCGATGGCACCCCCTTCATTGTCATGGAGCTCATCGAGGGCCCCTCGCTGCATGCGAGCCGCCCAAGCGCCATCCCGGAGATCGTGCGGGTGGCGCAGGAGGTCTGCGCTGCGCTTGAGCACGCCCATGCTCACGGACTGGTGCACCGGGACCTGAAGCCGGAGAACATCCTTGGGCACACGGATGGACCCGCCAAGCTGACTGACTTCGGATTGGCTCGTCCAATTGCCAGCCGCATCACCAGCGAGGGTGCCCTCACAGGGACCGTCTTCTACCTGGCGCCCGAGCAGGCTCTGGGTCAGGTCATCGATGGACGGGCTGATCTGTACGCGCTGGGGGTGATGCTGTACGAACTGGTTGCCGGGCGCCTGCCATTCACAGCAGACGATCCGCTGGCCGTGGTTTCGCAGCACCTGCATGCGCCGGTAGTGCCGCCCAGCACCTATCGGCCCGATCTGCCCCCGGCGTTGGAGAGTTCTGATCCTGAGTTTGATGAGCAAACAGGCCGACGACCGTCCGCCGAGCGCCGCCTTGGTGAGGGAAGCGCTGGCGGCGATGGATCTGTCTGCCTCGGGTGCCGGCCGGTCGCGGCCGGTGCTCAACGGGATCGCCCGCGGGCGATTTGTCGGGCGGGAGCCGGAGCTTGCGCTGTGCAAGGCGGCCTGGTTGGAAGCGGCCGCCGGCACGCGGCGGGTCGTGATCCTTGAGGGTGAAGCCGGCGTCGGCAAGACGCGATTGGCGCAAGAGCTGGCCACGCACGTGGCGGTGCTGGGTGGCACGGTGCTGCCCGGGGAGTGCTACGCGGAAGGCGCTGCGCCGTATGCGCCAATCGGGGAAGCGATCCGCCAGGCGCTGGCGGGCGACGACGGCCGCAGCCTGACGCTGCCGGACTTCATCCTGCAGGATCTGGCGGTCTTGAGCCCATCGCTGAGGAGCGTGGCCAACTGGCGGCCGTCTGCGGCGGCCGACGAGCCGCAGGCGGAACTGCAGCGATTGTGCGAGAGCGTGGTGTCGCTCTTTGAATGTCTCTCACAGCAAGCCCCGGTGATGCTCCTGGTGGAGGACCTGCAGTGGGCCGACAGCGGAACGCTGTGCCTGCTGCGCCACCTGGCGCACCGAGCGCATGTGACCAACCTGCGGTTGCTCATTCTGCTCACGTTTCGGCCGGTGGAGTTGGTGCAGGCGCCAGGCCTGTACGGCATCTTGAGGGAGCTTGAGCGCAATGCGCAGGTCACGCGGATCGAGCTGCAGCCCTTCACGCGCGAAGAAACGCGGCGAATGCTGGAGGCGATGTTCCAGCGCGAGATCACCGAGCAGTTCTTGGAGGGGATCCACCAGGAGACAGGAGGCAACCCGTTCTTTGTCGAAGAAGCCTGCAAGGCGCTGGTGACGCAGGGCAAGCTCTACCTGGAGGCCGGCCGATGGGAGCGCGGCAAGACCATGGCGGAGCTGGGGATTCCGCAGAATCTACGGACAGCGATCCTTTCGCGATTTTCCCGGTTGTCTCCCGGGGCACAGGACAGCCTGCGTCGTGCGTCGATCATTGGGCAGGAGTTCGAGGTTGCCGTCTTGCGGGTCGCCAGCGATCTGGATCGAGAGCTGCTAGACACCTGCTTGGATGAAGCGGAGATCGCCCAATTCATCCATGCGCCCCGCACGGCCACAGGGACCGGTGAGCGATTCGCTTTCGCCCACGCGTTGATGCCCCAAACGATCGCTGACGAACTGAGCAGTGTGCGTTCGGCGCGCTTGCACGCCAGGGTGGGCGACGCGATCGAGCAGGTCCATGCCGATCGCATCGACCTGATGGCGCCGGCGCTGGGCCGGCACTATGCCCTGGCGGGCCAGGCGGTCAAAGCCGCCGAGTACCTGCTCAAGGCAGGTGATGCGGCCCAATCCGTCATCGCCTTCGACGAGGCGATCGCCAACTACGAAGTCGCGATCCCACTCCTGCAACAACTCAAGGATTCCGAACGACTGGCGCAGACCCATCTCAAGCTGGGGTCGCTCTACCACGCCGGCTTCCGTTTCGACGACTCGCGCCACGCCTATCGAGAGGGCTTCTCCGAGGAGAGGGATGCGTCGGGGGTTCCTCGCCGGGGCGAGCGCGCAGGCCACGTACTGCCGCCGGCGCCGCATCCGCTGAGGCTGGCTGGAGTGGATCCGGTCACTCTGGACCCGGGATTGACGGCCGACATCTGGGACAATCACCTGGCCGAGCAGCTGTTCTCGGGCCTGCTGTATTGCGATCCAGACATGGCCCTACTTCCGGAGATAGCCTGGAGATGGGAAATCCTGGAGGGTGGTAGGAAGTACCTGTTCCACTTGCGCGACGACTGGAAATGGAGCGATGGAGTAGCGGTGACCGCCGAAGACTTCGAATTCGCCTGGCGGCGTGTCCTCGACCCGAGAACCCACTCGCCCAGCTGGCACTTACTGACGAACATTCACGGTGGTGCTGCCTTTGATCCTGGCGCGGAGCCTCCCGGCGACGACCTGGGGGTCCATGCTGCGGGTGACTGGACGCTGGTCGTCGAGCTCGAGGAGCCTGCCGGGTACTTCCTCCATCTCCTGGCTCTTCCGACCGCCTTTCCGGTCCCCCGCCATGTGGTCGAGGCCTACGGCGACAAGTGGACGGAGGCGCCGCACTTCGTCTCGAACGGACCCTTCAGGCTGGAGGCGCGAGCCTCTGGCGAGCCCTGGGTACTTGGCCTCCGCCCAGACTACCCGGGCCGAGTTCGTGGCAATGTGGAGCAGGTGGAGATTGTCCGGCTGCGCGAAGGGACTCACGAGATCTGGGACCCCGTCGGGCAGTCGATGTCGCTCTACGAGCAGGGGCGGATCGACGTCGCCCAAACGAATTTCCTGGGAGTCGAGCCGGGCGCGCCAGCAATACGCCCGCGAGGAAGTCGCCTGGCCGTGGCTCGGCACCTTCTCCTCTGGCCGAATTGGCGCCGCCGGCCGTTGGACGATCCCCGCGTGCGTCAAGCGCTCGGCCTGGGGATGGACCGATCGCTCGTCGTTGCACTCACCTATGGCGAGGCGGCGATCCCTGCGGATGGGGGGTTTGTCGCCCGCGGCGTGCCGGGGCACTCACCGGGGATCGGGCTATCCTTCGATCCGGACCAGGCACGCAGGCTCCTGTCCGAAGCCGGATTTCCCGGCGGGCGGGGGTTCCCGCCGATCTGCTTGCTCCATTCGATGGCTCAGCAGAACCATGACCTGGCAAGGAACCTGACTGAGCAGTGGCAACAGGCTCTTGGCATCCGGATCGAGACGTGCGGGGTGGACTACTACACCTACATGGACCGGATCCGTGCCCGGGAGTACGATCTGTTCGTCATCTGCTGGACGGCCGACTACCCAGACCCGGACACCTTCCTCGGGGAGCACTCGCCTGCAACGGCTCGTTGGAGTGGAGCGAAGAATACGCCAAGCTCGTGACCGAGGCGGCGCGGCTGCTCGATCAGAAGACCCGCTTCGAGCTGTATGCTCGCGCCGATCGCATGATCTGCGAGCAGGCGATGATCCTACCGGTGGTCTACAATACCGCCCGCGCCTTCATGAAACCCTGGATCCGGCGCGAGCCGAAGTGGTACGCTCGAGGCGGGTGTTGGAAGGACGTGATCATCGATCCGCACTAGGCAGGCGCCAGGGCGCATGCGGGAGGGAGGGTTGCGGCTCCCGCAATCCGGCGCGCGCTCAGACACCCGTTGCACTCTCCGTCCATTCCAGGCAAATCTATTCGACCGGTTCGTGCCGAGTGCAGTCGAAATCCCCTTGACGGCCGGCTCGCTCCTCGAGTGCAGGTTGTCACCATCGAACAGCCTCGGATGCCGCCCGCAAGCCGCTGGTATGGGCGGCAGCCAGAACGACGAGCTACGGCAAGGCACCCCGCCAGGCGCCAGGTGAAGTGCGGGGAGCGTTGACCGAGAGCCAGGTAGGCCCACCGCCGAGAGGTCGCCAGCCCGATTGCCCTGCTTCGAGGAGTCGTGCCAGGCGACATCGAACTGGCAGCCCATCGCATCGCATGCGATACTCTCCCTGGCCGGGGCAGGGGTGTCCGCCGAAGCGCAGGACTCTCTCGCCCCAATACCGCTCGCGCTTGTCCACACCACCCCAATCCGACCGCCGTGGGAGGAACCAATGCAACCCACACGCCGATACAACACGCTGAACCGCAGCCTGCTGGGCATCGCCTTGCTCGTGCCGTTGCTGATCGCCAGTGGTCCGGTCCGTTGCCCCGCCGCCCAGGTCGAGGATCCTCCGCCCCCGGATCACCCCGTCAAGCTGATCTTCGTGCATCACTCGACGGGCGAAGCCTGGCTGGCGGACGAGCACGGGGGCCTCGGTCAGGCGCTGGGCGAGAACAACTACTTTGTCAGCGACACCAACTACGGCTGGGGGCCGGAGGCCATCGGTGATCGGACGGACATCCCCAACTGGCTGGAGTGGTTCGGCGGCCCGACTCGGAGGAGATCCTGGCAGCGCTGTACGGCGAGAGCGAGCAGCACTCCGGCCTACACTCGGGCGCTGGCCGACCCGGGCGGCGAGAACGAGATCGTGCTCTTCAAGTCGTGCTTCCCCAATTCGAACCTCAGTGGCAGCCCAACCGACCCGCCGGCGCCGGGGGAGGAGTACTCCGTCGGCCACGCCAAGTACGTGTACAACTAGATCCTGCAGTACTTCGCCACCCGTCCCGACAAGCTCTTCGTCGTCATCACCGCGCCGCCGGTGCAGGACCCGACCTATGCCGAGAACGCGCGGGCGTTCAACACCTGGCTGGTCGAGGACTGGCTGCAGGAGAACGAGTATCCCTACAACAACGTCGCTGTGTTCGACTTCTACAATGTGCTGACCGGCCCAGACAACCACCATCGCTACCTGGATGGCGCCGTCGAGCACGTGTGGGTGGAGGGCAGGAACACGTCCTACTACCCGTCTTCGGCGGATGACGACCATCCGTCAGCTGCGGGCGATCGCAAGGCGACGCAGGAGTTCGTCCCGCTGCTCAACCTGTTCTATCAGCGCTGGCAGGCGGGCGGCGTGCCCGCCGCGTCGTCCGCCGCCCCCGCCACGAGCCAGCCTGCGGTTGAGGCGCCGGCCGATCTCTACCACGACCGCGCTGCTCATCGATGACTTCGAGGCCGGCACGCCGCCAGGCACGGCCGGCTGGGAAGCGAACCGTGGCGAGGAGCAGCCCACGCAACTGGAGTGCGCGCCCGTCGGCGATCCTGCGGCAGAGGGGCAGGCCGCGCTGCAGCTGTCCTTCGACGTGCCCACTGGCTCCTGGGCAACCTGTACGTTGTTCTATGAGCAGACGCAGGACTGGAGTGCAACCACTGGCATGCGGCTGCAGCTGCGGTCGGTGGCGTCAGAGGTTCCATTCACCGTGCTGCTCTTTGGCGGGACGCCGGAGGCGGTCGAGACCTACATCTCCTACCAGAGCGCTCCACCATCAAGCGTCGATGCGTGGGCGCCCCTCGGCCTGAATTGGGGGGAATTCGCTCGCGTCCGCCTGGGAAGAGGATGCCGGCAGCCCCTTTGATCCCGCTGAGCCTGTGCTGGGGATGGGGTTCGGCCTCGACGGCCTCGAGTTCGGCGCCAACACCGGCAGCTTGTGGGTAGATGATCTGCAGCTGGTGGGGGTCGCCACACCCGGCGAGTCTGCGACGGCTGAGGCGGCGCAGGTCGAGGCGCCCCAGGGGGAAGCGTCGGAAGCTGGAGGCTCTGGCCTGCCCTGCACGGGTAGCGCGGCGCTGCCTTCGCTGGTGCTGGGGATGCTTGTGCTCGGGCGGCGTCGAGGGGGGCGGCCGAAGGCGTGAGCTGAGGCAGGCGGCCGGGGCGCAGCCGTGCGGGTGAGAAGCCTCGGCGAAGGGCGCGTGTCGCTCTTCGCAGCCCGAGCCGTGGCTCGCCGCCAGCTTCCAGCCAAGCAGGTGTAGCGCTTCGTGCAGCCAACTGCCGGCCAGGCAGATCGCGGCGAGGAGGAGGGCGCTCTCGGCTTGCCGGAGCGGCGATAACGCCATCGGAGGGCCCCAACGCCACGCGGCGACCGCCAGCGGGATCATCACCGTCGGGACGGAAAGCGCCCCGGCATGAACATACGCCCGGCGCACAGTCAGCGTCCTGTCTCGCTGGCCAGCACAATCTGCGGTCAGCACGACGGGGGGTTCGCCTGGATTCACCGTTGGCCTCCGAGGGCCCTGGAGGCCCGGCGGGGGTGTGGGGGCATGCGGGTGCGATCAGCCGCATGCCCCCAAGGCGAGGGGTCAGATGGACTTCAGAATGGTGGAGAACACGTTGCCGATCGCAGGGCCGAGCAGCGCCAGGATGACGATGACGACGACGGCGACCAACACCAGAATCAACGCGTACTCGACCAGGCCCTGACCCTCTTCCTTCAGTGTGTGCAGCATCAGGTTCACCTCCTTTCCGTGTCGGTTTGCTGCCTAATGCAACGGACCTGCAAGATCGCGGATGGCCAGGAGGGCCATAAATCCCAGCAGGCTGAACACCCCGGCCGCGTTCAGCCGGCGCTCGATTCGATCGCTGATCCGTCGCCGAAATAGCAGTTCCGGCGCAAGCAGCATCAGCCGGCCGCCATCCAGGCCGGGTAGGGGGAGCAGGTTGGTGATTCCCAGTGCCAGGCTGAGGGAGGCGGCGACGAACAGCACCGGGAACGGTTCCCCCCAGTCGAGCGCGTTCGCCAGGGCACGGTCGCTCACGCGCTTCATGCCGACAACGCCGACCAGCCGCATGCCTGGATCGCCGGAGGTGCCTCTGCGCGGAATGCCCAACAGCACCTGCAGCAGATCTCCAATGGGGTGGGTGGCACGAAGCGCGGCGGCGCCCAGCGGGTAGCGGACCAGTTCTCCGGTCGATTCGAATCCTGCGGCCAGCCCACCCGGGTCCCAGCCCAACCGCGGCGTGAGCTGCAGGAGCAGCTCCTGCTCCCCTCGTTCGATCCCTATGTCCAGCGTGCGATCGAGATTGGCATCGATGATGGCGTGCAGCCTGTCGGTGGACCTGACGGCGATGCCGTTGGCGGAGAGGACTACATCGCCGGGGCGCAGCCCGGCGTCTGCAGCGGGTGAACCCGGAACCACGGCCACGAGGCGCACCCGGTCCCGGCGCGCCCAGCGCGAATGCCAACGTGAACAGCACGTACGCCAGCAGGATGTTCGCCGCTGGCCCGGCGACCAGGATTGCTGCGCGCCGAGGGGGTACGGCCGCGGCGAAGCCGTCGGTCTGCGCCCGGTCGAACTCGCCTGCCGGCAGGATGAAGCCTCCACAGCGGCAGCAGGTTCAGGGTGATGGCGGTGCCCCGCCATGTGCCAAGCCGTGCCAATCGCGGTGGCAAGCCAAGGCCGATTTCGCACACTCGCACGCGGCACACCAGGGAAGCCAGCAGGTGACCGGCCTCGTGCACCCCGACCAGCATCCCCAGCAACAGGACGAAGAGACCCATCCCGCCCATGGGATCACCACTGGCCGTAGGCATGCGTGATGTCGAAGTACAGATCGTAGGTCCCGCCGTCGGGCATCTGCATCTCGAAGACGTCGTAGACCCGGTCCCCATCGAACACCAGACTCTGGGTCAGGTAGGTTTCCGACGGCCGCCGGGTTGCCAGCCAGGTGTACTCGGCGTTGACCGCCTCGAATTCCGTCTCCGCCTCGACGATCATCGCCGTGGTCACCGAGAGGCCGTCTCGCCCCAGGCCGGCCTCCACCGGCACCGTGAAGTACATCCACCCGGCCGCGACCAGCGACAGCACGATCAGGAACACCGGCAGCGCGGCGCACCCCAGCAGACAGGCAAGTCCGGGCTTGCTTCTCATCTCAGCTCCTTGGGCGCCTCTGCGCCCCAGCTCACTCCCGCGTGCGTCCCACTTTCGCTGCGATCCTAGCTTGGACTCCGCGGCGATTCTGCTCGTAGGCTGCCGGATTTCTGCCGAAGCGGAACGCCGGCAGGCTCGCCCAACGCCATCTCGCTCAGCGGAGCCGCCAGGACCGTCCAGGGAAGGGGGGGTGCTTGGCCGTCCGGGAGCACTGTCCGCAGGCCTGCCTCCTCCCCCGAGCGTCGGGGGAGTTGGCATTCGGGCCGATTTCGGATACCCTCCCGTGCGCTCAGCCAGGATCCTGCTCACCGAGGCCGCCCGTGACCCGCGCCCGTGATCCCTCGACCCTCGCCCGCAAAGACCTCCGGCAGGCGCTGCGCAGTTGGCATGACAGCGTCGAGCTCGGCCGCTCACCGCTGGCCGATCTGCCGGCAGCGGAGGCCGCCCGGCAGGCCGGCGGTTTCTCGTCGAGCGATGTCGGGCGCGGCCTGGCGCTGCGCACGGCCCTGCAGCATGCGCTCGATACGCTCAGCCAGATCCCAGGGTTGAAGCAGCGAGCGCTGGTCGGCACTGCTCACCGGCCTGTATGTGGATGGGCGATCGCCGGAATACCTGATGGACAGCCTGGGGATGGCGTGCAGCACCTACGACCATGAGCATGCGGCCGCGCTCGAAGCGCTGGGGCGCTGCCTGCAGGCGGCGGGGGAGGCACCTGCGCCGCCAATGATCGCGCCCGCTCCGCCTCAGATGGCGCCACCCCTGCCGCTGCATCCCCTACACGGGCGAGACGAACTGATTGCCGACCTGCGTCAACAGCTGCTGGCTGAGGCGCCCTCCTCGATCGCACTGCACGGGCTGCCGGGCTGCGGGAAGACCACCCTGGCGGCAGCGCTCGCTACCGACGTGGCAGTCAGGCAGCGCTTCCCGGAGGGTGTGCTGTGGGCAGGGCTCGGTCAGCAGCCGGATCTTGGGGGCCAACCTCGGCCTGTGGGCCGAGGTGCTCGGTGTGCCCTGGGCCGAGGTCGTGCGCCACACTCGCCCCGAGGAGCGCTGCCAACTCGTGCGCTCTGCCATCGGGGGGCGCCGCATGCTGCTGGTGCTGGATGATGTGTGGGACCTGGCGCATGTGCGGGCGATGGCTGTCGCCGGGCCAGCCTGCGCCCAGTTGGTCACCACTCGCAGTCTGTCGCTGGCCACCGAACTGGGGGCTGTGTCTCCGGTACGAGTGCCCGAGCTCCCCGTCGCCGATGGTCTGCAGCTGCTGCTGCACTTCATCCCCGCCCTCCCGCAAGCCGATCTGCCGCGAGGCGCGCGGCCTGGTGGAATCTCTCGGTGGCCTGCCGTTGGCGCTGGTGCTCGTTGGGAGGCGATTGCGGGCGGCGGCGGCGCTCGGTTCGGGGGCGCAGGTGCAGAAGGTGCTGGAAGACCTGGCGGACCCGCAGAAGCGACTGCGGGTCGAAGCGTCACGGCTTCCTTCTGACCTGCAGCCGACGCTTCCGCCGGACGCTCCGCTGTCCTTGTTCGCCGCGATCGAACTGAGCGAGCGCCCCTTCGACGAGTTGACCCTCGCCGGCTTCCACGCCCTGGGCGCGCTGCCGCCGGGTCCAGGGACCTTCGATGAGGCGACCGCCCTGGCGGTCTCGCGCCTGCCTGCCGATGGGCTGGCGCAGCTGGTCCTGGCCGGGCTGCTGGAGGCGGTCGGTGATGGCCGCTACCGGCTGCACCCCGCCATCCATGACTTCTGTCGGGGGCAGGGGACAGCCCCCCAGGCCTATCAGCGGCTCGCCAGCCACACCCTCGACCGCCTGACGCGTGGCCAGCCGCCGCCGGCGGAGCTCGAGCGCGATCTGCCCGTCCTGCGGGCCGGCCTCGATGCCGCATTGCGCCTGGGGTCGCCCGAGGATTTCGCCGACCTGAGCCTGGCGCTGTTCGGCCCTGTCGAGCAAGCCGGGGCGTGGGCGCTGGCCGAGCCCTATTGGACCAGGGCCGAAGCCTGGGCGCGTGAGGCTTTCGACCAGGAACGGCTGCTCGCGCTCCAGGCGGCCAGGGCGCAGGCGGCGCTGCATCTGGCGGCGTTCACCGACGCCGAGTGCTTCGCCATGGAGGGCCTGATGCTCGCCCTGGAAATGGACGACGGACGTCAGGCGGCGCGGATGTTTCAGGTGCTGGGGGCGGTCGCCTTCAACCGAGGCGATCCCACTGCCGCCGAAGTCGTCCTACCAGAACGGCCTGCGCCAGGCTGAGGCAGCGGGCCTGGAGACCGAGCGCTGTGCACTGCAGGCCAACCTGGCTTCGGTCTTCCTCGTCCGCGGGGAGGTCGAGCCGGCCAGGTCGCTGCTCGATCAGGCGCTGCACCTGGCACGTCGCCTCGGGGACGTTCGGCGCGAGGCTTCGATCCTGATGAATCTCGGGGTTGTGGCGGCCCAAGCTGGCGAACATGACCAGGCGCGGCGTGCCTTCGAGGAGAGCCTCGAGCTCAGCCAGCGGACCGGGTCGTGGGAGCAACGCATGTTCCTGCTGGTCAACCTGGGAGCGCTCGCCAGTGACGAGGGCGATGCGCCGCTGGCTCGCGCCCGCTTCGAGGAGGCACTCGATCTGGCGCGTCGCATCGGCGACCGGGTCCGCATTTGTTTGCTGCTGGGCAACCTGGGTGCCACGCTGATTCAACTCGGCGAGGACGCGGCGGCGGCCGAAACGTTGGAGGAGGGGATCGAGCTGGCGCGCACGATTGGTCAGCCCGAGGCGCTATCCCTCTTGCTGACCAACGGTGGTGGGCTCGATCTGCGACAGGGCCGAACGGCCCAGGCCGAGCAGCGCCTACACGAGGCACTGCGCTTGGCCGATCAAACGGGCCAGCCGCGGCTGCAGGCGGCCGCGCGCTGCGGGCTGGCGAATGTCCTGCTCTTCCAGGGTCAGGCGGCGCAGGCGGAGGAGCTCTTCCGTGCCGGCCTTGAACTCGCCGCCCGCTCCGGATTGAAGACCACCGAGGCCGAGGCAGAGTTCGGCCTCGCCCGGATCGAGTTCGACCGCGGCAAGAAGGCCTCAGCCCGCCGGCGGGCGAAACGCAGCCTGCAGTTGGCCGGCGATGGAACCCTGCTCGCTCGCGATGTCCAAGCTTGGCTGGCAACGCATGCAGCCCAGGCGGCGAGCCCGCGTGCGGGCGCGGCCCACAAGCGACGCGGAGGTCCGTCTGAACCGGAGGAATACCAGCGACCGTAGTTTGAGCGCCTCACGGGGATCGCCCAGCTTGCAGAGCGCAATCGGCATGGAGCGACCGCTCCCCGAACGTTAGGAGGGGTAGGTGAGGAAGACAGATCGAGGTGTCTGCCGGGGCCTCGCCAGACTGCCGTGGCTCCCTTCGCCGGATGGGCGCAAGTGGCTGGCTCGTTGGAATCTGGCAGCCTCGCTGTGGATCCTGCTGACCCTCAACGCCTGTCGAGGCATCCCCTCTGCGCCCGTCGTCCCTGACCTTGCCGAGGTGGGCGTCACCCCGACCGTTGCTGCCTCTGCCACCGCGCGGGCCAGCGCCACGCCCGACCCTCCCACCCGGACACCGCTGCCACCCCTGCCGACGGCCGCCACGGCAGACTTCACCGTCTGTGTCCACGGGTGCGATTTCACGACCTTGGCTGCGGCGATGTCGGACCCGGACACAATGGATGGCCACGTCCTGGCACTGCTAGACCCCGTGCACACCGAAGCCGGAATTCTCGTCGACAAAGACGTGACCATCCAGGGCTATGGTTTGGAGAGCACTGTGCTCCAGGCATCAACGGACGCAGCCGAGACGACTGAGCGCGTGATGCATATCGCGAAGGACGCTGCGGTCACGTTGCGGGGAGTGACGATCCGCCACGGGCATCCAGGCGAGGCTCCCTTCAAGGGCGGCGGCATCTGGAACGAAGGAGCGCTGCGCCTGCTGGACACCTCGGTCGAGTCCAACATTGCCGCCGACGGTGGCGGTATCTGGAACCAGGGGGAGCTCTTCCTGATCTCAAGTGCGATCGCCTCCAACCTGGCCGATGGCGCCGGTGAGCCGGAGATGGAATGCGGCACCGGCGGCGGGATCAACAATGGCGCTGGCGCGCGGCTGACCCTGATCGACAGCTGGATTGCCGACAACCGGGCGGTCAGCAAAGGGGGCGGGATCCACGTGGCATGCAACAGCCAGGCGATCTTGATTGCCACAAACGTAACCGGCAACGCCGCCGAAGGAGATGGAGGCGGGATCCATCTCGGCCAGCTCGCCTATCTTTCGCTGCGAGACAGCCGCGTTGTGGACAACCGCACGCAAGGTGTGGGAGCGGGCATCTACTTGCGCGGGGTGATGGAATACGCCGACAGCGTGCTGATGGGCTGCAGGATTGTCGGCCCCGGCGACTACCGAGGCCGCGGCGAAGTGACGCTGCTCGATCAGCCGGACAGGGTGGACACGCAGTGCAAGTAGGCTGAGACCGCTCGCCGGCCGGCTGGAGGTCAGGGTCCATTCGAATCCTGCCTGCCGCTGAGATGTGGTGGGACTTTGGCCGGGTCGCGGTCCGGCGTCACCCCCGGCCGGCTTGTCCGGCGGACGGCTGGCGGGGGGAAGGAGAGTGCGCATGTTGAGGTCGCTGTCTGCTTGGCTCATTCGTCATTCGCCAGGCTGGCTGGTCCTGCTCGCGTTGGGCGGGTTCGTTGTCTTCACGGCTACGGTGCTGCCCCGCCAGGCAGCCGGCGCCGCTGAGGTGAGCGCCGGCGCCGGTTCGCCGGACACCTCCTTCTTCTACTCTCCCGCCGATCTGGCGGCGATGGCCGAGGCCTACGGGGCGCAGGGCCGCCAGGCGTACGTCCGGGCCAGGTACACCTTCGATGTCGCCTGGCCGTTGGTCTATGGTCTGTTTCTGGTGACGTCAATCTCGTGGCTCAGCCGGCGAGGTTTCCCTCCCGGTTCGTCCTGGCGGCTGGGCAATCTGGCCCCGATCCTGGCCGTGGTCTTCGATGGCCTGGAAAACCTCTCGACGTCGGTGGTCATGCTGCGCTACCCCGAGCCGACGCTGTTGTTGGCGGCGCTTGCCCCCTGGTTCACCGCCATCAAGTGGATCCTGGTCGGCGGAAGCCTGGTGTGGCTGCCCGTCACCGCCGTCGCTGCGCTGCTGCGCCGCCTGCCGCCGGAGGCGCCCGGCTAGGCTACGGACGCGGGAGCCCGCGCCAGCCCCGCTGCCGGCTGCCCGCTGCAGTCAGGCCAGCCGGCCGACGGTCATAATCGGATTACAATCATCCGGTATGAACCGGCCCAGGATCGCATCTCCCACCGTGTGGGGTCTTTTCCTTCCGGCCGCGCTTGCCGCGGTCAGCTTGAGCTGCTCGGCCATTGGCCGAGGGCTTCCGCCGGCCGCCTTCGCGACGCCGAGCGTGAGGCCGCCGGCGACCTTGACCTCGACCCCGTCCCCTTCGCCCTCAACGACGGCCACCCCTACCGCCACGCTGCATCCGCTGACGATCGAGTCGATGCGCCTGCGCGACTACCCGGGCAGCGAGGTGACCCGCGAGCAGGAGCTTGATCCTGGTGCGAACTACGATCGGTTCCGCGCCTCCTACTACTCAGACGGGCTGAAGATCTATGCCCTGCTGACCATCCCGCGCGGCGGGCCGCCCGCCGAAGGCTGGCCGGTGATCGTCTTCAACCACGGCTATATCCCGCCGGATGAGTACCGCACGACTGAGCGCTACGTCGCCTATGTCGACAACCTCGCCCGGAACGGCTACATCGTCTTTCGGCCGGACTACCGCGGTCACGATCAGTCGGAGGGGCTGGCTAGCGGAGCTTACGGTTCGCCCGACTACGTCGTCGACGTGCTCAACGCAGTCGCCGCCATGCGCCGCTTCCCCGAAGCCGACGCCAATCGCATCGGCATGTGGGGCCATTCGATGGGCGGATACATAGCGCTGCGCTCGATGGTCATCGATTCGGAAATTCGCGCCGGCGTGATTTGGGCGGGGGTCGTCGGGTCGTACCCGGATCTGATCTACCGCTGGCGGCGCACGCCGACTCCCGGGCCGGAGGGCACACCGTTCCCCGGTCGCGGCTGGCGCGCCGGCCTATCCGAGGTCTACGGCCTGCCCGAGGAGAATCCAGCGTTCTGGGATTCGATCTCGGCCAATGCCTTCCTGCAGGACCTTTCCGGCCCCGTCCAGCTGCACCACGGAATGGCCGACACCAGCGTGCCGCACGCCTTCTCCGAGATGTTGGCCGAACAGATCGAGCAGGCCGGTGGGCAGGTTGAGCTGTACTTGTACCCCGGCGCTGACCACAACTTGTCACAGCCGTTCTCGCTGGCCATGCAGCGCACGATCGACTTCTTCGACGAGCATCTCAAGGGCTAGCCCCCGACCCGGGCAGGAGCGCCGTCCTGTGCCTGAGGCGAGCTGCATGCGGATGAAGGAGGGGTGGGAACTCCGGACGCTGGCTTGCCTGCCGGATGGGGAAAGGCGGTGGCGGCACCCGGCCGTCTGACCGGCGCTCACCGCCGCGGCACCGACCGACGAACAAGGCCTCAGTCTTGTCTGTTTGGCGGCTCCCCGAACACGCGGGCGACCCCGCTCGGGGGGAGCGGCGGCTCGGGCGGCGGACGGCGCCGCAGGGCAAACGCGACGCCTACCGCCAGTAGGCCGAGGCCCACCGCCCCCAACAGCCACTGCAGCGGCGAGAGGGTGATCGTCAGGTCCGCCGGCTCGATCGAAGGCGCGGGCGTCGGGCGGCTGGATCGAGGCCGGTGCAGCGACTGGGGTGGGTGTGGCAGCGTGGCGGCCTCGGGTAGCTGTGGGCGTGGCCGCGTCTGAGAGCAGGAGGAGGGGACGGTTCGCTTGCCGCGCCGGATCAGCAGCTCGTCCCCCGGATGCAGCAGCGAGTTCTCTGTCAACCCGTTCTGCTCCAGCAGGTCGGCCAACGCAATGTCGTACACCGCCGCCACCGTCCACAGCGTCTGCCCGGCCTGGACGGTGTGCACGATCGATCCGTCGGGCATCGGTGTGGCCTGCAGCACCGGCAGCGCGCCACTGGCTGCGGAAGGCGCCTGGGCCGCAGCCGGCGCGGTCGAGTTGGCGCTCACGCCTCCGGCGACATACCCGGTGTCGATGGTGTAGTAGCACATACTCCCGTCGCACCCGGTGCCGGCGCCGATATCGCGGTAGTTGGCGCCCATCATCGTGTTCCAGTGCGGATCGTCCCCAGTCCACCACTGCACGGCCTCGGACGGCGAGAGCCCGGTGCCCTGGGCGATGTTCTCGGACACGAACACCGTGGCCCCGCCGCCGTAGCCGGCGGCGATCGCCCGCTCGCGAGGCCGGGACCCATTGGGACCGGTGTGCGTGACGCTTCCGATCGACAGGCTGTAGTCGTTCTGCGCCTGGGCGATCGACATCAGGATCGGATCCACCCGCAGCGGCTCCATGCCCTGCGAGGCGCGCAGTGCGTTGACGGCGTCGATCAGTGCATACGCGTCGGCCAGGGGCGCGGCTGCCGCCGGCGCTGGCGGAACAGGCAATGGGACTGCCAGACCCAGGACCGAGGCCAGCATCGCTCCCACGACCGCTCTGCGCCAGGACGCCACGCCGGCGAGGATGCGCCGCCGATGAATCGCTCGATGCGCCGCATGCCGCTGCATGGGGCGCATCGAGCTCGCTGAAGCGAAGGCCGTTCGAGTCAGTTCGATCATCTCTCGGCACTGCAGGCGAGGCGCCGTGGATTGCCCTCCGTGCCGCTGCCGCAGCATCGGATCGCGCGGGCTCAAGGAAGGGCCGTCATCTCTCGATCCGCAGGGCGCCCCGCAGTCCACCGCCTGCCTGAGTCTATCGCAGCTTCACCCTGGGTTGTGCCGATGGTTTGGAGTCCTCCCGCAGCCGAATCCGGGAGCCCTTCGCTGCTTTGTTCTTGGCCGGGGGCTCCGGTTTCCGGAGGCGGTCGGTGCCGGCGCGGATCACACCCGGGAGAGCCATCAGACCGACAAGCACACCCAGGCCCGCGGCGAACAGCGCCCAGGAAGGGTAGGCGGCCACTTCAGGCAGGACGCCGCCGGGGTTGTAGGCGGCTTGTGCGGCGGCAGTGCTTTCGCTCAAGCGCACGGTCAGGTGACGGTTGAGCCCATCGCGCAATGGCGACTGCGTGGTGTAGGTCAGGCGGTATTCGCTCTGCAGGGCGCGGCCGAGTTTCTGGTAGATGCCGGTCAGCGAGGCCTGATCCGCCGCCAGGCCGAAGGAGCCGCCGGCGCTTGCCGCGAGTTTCTTGAGCGCCTCCTCGTCCAGTCCGGCGAAGGAGACGCCGAGCTGCGAGCGATCCCCCAGGCCAATCGCCGAGATCGATAGCCCGCCCTCGGACAGTCCTGGTCACCACCCTGTCCAAGGGCGCCTGGCTTGAGTTGTCCATGCCGTCGGTCAGGGCGATGATCGCCTTGCGACCCTGGATCGACTCCAGCAAATCAACCCCTTCGAGCAGGGCGTCGTAGAGAGCGGTGTCATTGTGGGTCTCCAACGCGTCGACGGCTTCATGCAGCGCCTGCCGGTTCCGGGTGATCGGCTGCAGCAGATTGCTCTCGACGTTGAAGGCCAGCACGCCCGCCTGGTCGTCGGCACGCATCTGGTCGATGTAAGCGTGGGCTGCGGCCTGAGCCGCCTTGAGCTTGCCTTCCACGGCCATACTGCCGGAGACGTCGATCACCAGCAGCGTAGTCAGTGGGCCGATCTCGCCCCGCCCGGCGACCGACTCCAGGTGGACTAATTCCCCGTCCTCGAGCAGTTGTAGCTGCTCAGGAGCGACTGGCAGGGGCTCGCCGTCGGCACCGGTCACCGAGACAAACACCTGCAGCGTTGGGAACTGCGAGCGGTCGATCTGGGTCACCTGCAGCACCGGCTGCTCCTCCGACTGGGGAGCCGGGGAAAAGGCGAACGCCGTGAGCGAGAGCAGGGCCAGCCAACGTGTCATTCGTCTATGCATCGCCTCACCTTCTCTCGTGATACACCAACTCGGTGTTGCCCAGGCGGATCCTCTGATGGTCGGCCAGCGCGGCCACTTCGACCTTGCGGTTGTTGACGAAAGTGCCCTTCAAGCTGAGGTCCTTGAGCGTGAGATGTGTGCCGGCGCCGCTCAGCAGGGCATGCTGCGGGGCGATATCGGGATCGGGCAGGGCGATATCGGCCTTGAGAGCATCGCTGCCGAGGATGGCGGAGGGACCGCCGGCCCGCAGATACTTGTCGAGCACGAACTCCGCACCGCGCAGCTTGCCGGAGACGACCTGCAGCCAGGCGCGGCTGAGCAGCACGCTGATCAGGGCGATGAAGGCCCCGACGCACGCGCCGAGCACGACCAGCCCCAGCGCCTTGCCGAGCACCGGGTTGTCAAGCCGCTGTTGCGCCGCGACCAGCAGTGCACCGCCGAGGGCGCCGCCGAGGGCGCCTCCCAGCGCGCCTTTCCAGCTCTGTGTCCTGCCGCTGACACCCTCGGCTAGCCCGATCAGCAGACCGAACAGCGCCCAGCCCAGCACGCGGGCGAGAGCCTCTCCCCCCAGAGCCTGGAAGAGCGCTTCGCTGAGGGGAAGGGCCAGCGCACCAGCGAGCAGGCCGATCGGCGCGGCAGATCGCGCCGAGCGAGCCGCGCGGCGCGGGCTGAGCGTGACCAGGCCTTCGGTGACGCCGATCAGCAGTCCGATGCACAGGCCGATCAGGCCACCGACGACGACTTCGTTGAGGTACAGATTGGCCGAGAACGACAGCCCGATCAAGTTGCTGACCTGCCAGGCGATCAGCCCACCCATGGCGCCTGCCACGGCGTAGTAATACGTGCGCATCGACCGGCTCATCCAGATACTCCTTCCTCGACTGCCACTACCTCTTGGCTGAGATTGGTCCACACCATCAGGCTGCCGCGTCCGTCGCGCAGCAGCTCGTGGAAGCCGGTGTAGGCGTGTGGGTCGAGGCGACCTGCCTTGTCCCGCACGAAGAACCCGCCGGCGCGCGTCACCGGCTCGATCACCAGCGCCACCTGCCAGGGCTCGGGGAAGAAGTGCTCGTGGATCCAGAGATCCTGCCCGGAGAGAAAGACCCCCATCCGCGGGTGGGTGTGATACCAGCCGAGCATCAGCCGGCCGGGGAAACGCTCCTCGAGATCATCGTTCAATGCCACCAGGCTGTCCTGGGTGAAGGTCAGGTAGGCAGGGCCGTGGCGGGTGTGGCGCGCCGGCAGGACCGCCTCGATCACCTGGTAGGGCTGGCGCGTGGCGGCATCCACCCGCCACCGGCCGACGAGCGCCCCGCCGACCTCGTGCACCAGATCGCTGCCAGCATGCGCGCAGCAGCGAACGTAGGCCGAGGGCGTCATGAACACGCGCATTCCCTCCGCCGGGCGAGGGCTGTCGTACGCCGAGAGCCAGTGGAGCGCCTGCTGCACCGGCATGTGCCCGGGCGCGGCTTGGATGGCTTCCCTGGCGCCGATCCGAATGCGTGTCGAGTCCGAGATCATATCCACCTGGCCTCCCCGCCCGGGGCGCATGCCGCCGGGCGGGGATGAAAGCCGATCGAGCTCAGCCGGCGGTCACGTCGGCGGTCACGATCAGGCGGTCGCCTTCTGGGACGCCGGCCGAGGCCAGCGTCTCTTCCTCGCGCAGCTCGCGACCGAGGGCCTTGCTGTCCAAGCGGTAGCTGGTCGGTCGTCCGTCGGGCCCGGTCGTCGGCAAGCCGAGCGATGTGGTGAGCTCGGGGATCAACTCGCGCACCGGCACCTCACGCGGCACGTCCGCCGTCCGGCTTCCCCCGGAGGGGAGCACAATCGTCACCGAGAGTTCCGCTGCCCGGGTTTCCTCTTTCACGTTGTCGGTCATGGTGTCTGCCTCCTGTGGCTGAGTTGGATCTTCCCGTCGGCACCGGCTACTTCAGGCGGACGCGTGGG
The DNA here is from genome assembly GCA_963789825.1 of uncultured Chloroflexia bacterium. Taxonomy (GTDB): domain Bacteria; phylum Chloroflexota; class Anaerolineae; order Anaerolineales; family E44-bin32; genus PFL42. The sequence continues at coordinate 1,037,366 of CAWBME010000006.1, read as the reverse complement.
CGCGCCTTGGCCGCCGGCTGACCGGCGAGCTTGACGCGTTCGGGCCGCAGCAGTTCACGGCGATCGACAGGGAAGGCATCGGGGTGCCGGCGGCGATACTCCCGGCACCAGCGCGCAGCCTCGACGTCCCACGGAAAGGGAGGCTGCTTCGGGTCATCGTGGAAGTTCTTGTACTGGATCATCTCGCCCAGCATGATCACCAGCCGGTCGAGCGAGCGACCGGCCGTCCACCAGGCGGCGTCGATACACACGCTTCCATTGAGATGGTTGATGTTGGGATGCCAGATCGGCGTCAGCCATTTCATCCCTGGCCAGCGTTGCGGGTATTGGCTGTGCAGGTAGATCTCCACCTGATGATGTTCGGAGAACTTGGGCCGGCCCTGCCGATCGACGCTGGCGATGCCTTTGCAGCGAAACGTCAGGACATAGCGCTCGGGCGCCCAGCCGGGATGCTCCGGCCGGGCCTCGAAGCGAATCACATCGCTGCGCGCCGCCAACTCGACCATGCGCTCGTGGTCGCCGCGCAGCCGGCGCTGACGCGGTGACTGCTCGACTGGATTGGCGCCAGCGGTGATGTCGGCGGTCAGGATCAGCCGGTCGTTGGCGGGAACGCCAGCCTGGGCCAGCGTCTCGTCCTCGCGCAGCTCGCGGCCGAGCGCCTTGCTGTCGATGCGGTAGCCCATCGCCCGGCCATCCGGCCCGAGGGTAGGGAGCTTGAGCAGCGAGGTCAGCTCGGCCAGCAGATCACGCACGCTGACCTCGTCCGGCATCTCCGCCGTGCGCGCGCCGCCGTTGGGAAGGACTATCGTCACGGCCAGGTCGGTCATCGGTTCGCTCCTTGTCGTCCGGCGGAGGCGTCCACGTACAGATGCGGCATCTGGCAGACTCCGGTTACAGCCCAGCAGTCCGCATGGTGGCGAGTGTGGCAGACCGGGCAGACTCTGGATCCGCGTGGGTCATTTGGGGATACCCGTTCCAGACAGTATGGGCAGCGCGATTCTTCCCTGCCGGTGAAGCGAATGGGGCGCTGTGCGATCCGCCTCGGTGCGCGCCGGGAGGCGCGAGCGGTGGTCAGGCGGCGGGCTTTGGCGGGCTTGACCTTGGGGGACGGCCTGGTGCGGCTGGTGGGCGCATGCCGGGGAGCTGACTGTGCAGTGGCGGCGGCCGCGGCAGTGGGGAGGCGCGGACGGGTGTGCATCGGCCCCAGCCGATGGCGGCGCCAGAGGCGGGCGGGCGACAGGCGCTGCAGGCGGATTCGCCAGCCGTCTTGGGAGGAATGGATCCGCTGCCGCAGCGTCCGTCGGGGCGGGCGCATCGGGCGCGGCCGGTGGTAGCGGAGCGCGAGCCACGCGCCGAGCCCGGCAAGCGCCAGCCAGGCCAGGTCTGCCAGGCGCGCCGCAGAGCCGCCGACCAGCGGCGCGGCGATGCCGCTGCGGCCGCCGGAAAGCAGCCCGGCCAACAGCAGTCCGAGAGTGGCCGCCGCCTCGGCGATCCACCATTGCGTGGCGAGCGGCCGGCCGGCGGCGCTCCTGCGCGTCAGCGCGCCGGCGGCCAGGCCGAGCGCCGCCGCCCCGCCGGCCTGGACAGCAGCCGGGTGCAGCGTGCGGTTGACGGCGGCGGCATACGTCATCCCGAGCGCAGTCAGTACCACCAGGGGAAAGATGATCCCCAGCCAGCGCGGCAGGCGCGGCGAGCGGCGCAGCGGCGGTGGAGCAGGAGGCGGGGTGAGCGAGATGGTCACTGCGCCTCCGATTGGTGGACGACGATCCGCCCACGCGCCGGGCTGCCCGGAGCAGGTGTCTCTCCGACCTCCGGCCCGAGCCGGACGCGCTGGCCGGAGAGCGGATCGCTGCTGGCTGGTGGGGGTCCTTCGAAATCGGAGAAGTGCAGCGCTTGCGCCAGGTCGCCGGTCAGTTCGTAGAAGCGGTACTCGCGGCCATTGTGGGCGCGCAAGATGTGCAGCGGCGGGACGCCGATGCTGGACAGCGTGCGATCGAGGAAGCCTTCCCGCCCGGTGAGCAGGTGCGTCATGTCGGTCTCTCGCAGAACCCCGCAGGACGGGCAGTGGCCGGCTTCGAAGCTCACCTCGGACAGCGGGCGGATGACCTCCTCGACGGTCTGGCAGAGCGGGCAGCTCAGCCGAAGGAGCAGTTCGTGGTCGAGTTCGATCACCGCTTCCGGACCGAGGTCCCGCTGGGCGACCTCGAGCAGGTCCCGCACCCGAGTGTTGTCGGCACGAGCGGCGAGTTCGATCACTTCCCCATAGGTCCAGTGGCTTTCGCAGTCCTCCCGCGCCACATAGGCGGTGGTGTGCATCGCATTGGTCAGGCCGTTGAAATGGGTCACCTTGCCGGCCTCGACCGGCATGGCGTGAATCAGCTTGAGCGCTTCCTGGGCCTGCATCGAGCCGATGATCGAAGCGATGGTCGGGGTGGTGGGCACCTTGCCCTGCAGAATGTTGTGACGGGCGAGCAGCGGGCAGGAGTAGCGCAGCGAGATCTCGCGGCGCGCCTGCTCGGTCAGGGTGCATTCGAAGCAGGCGCCCTGTCCGGGGACGAACACTCGCACCAGGCCGAGCAGCTCCTGGATGGCGCCATCGACCATCGGCTTGCCCATCCAGTAACAGAAGCGGTTGAGCGCCAGGCGGGCCTCCCGGTTGTCCAGGCAGCCGATGACCACGTCCATGCGGCGGACGATGCCCAACCCCAGTCGGGTGGTGACGTCCCCTTGCAGGTGCTGGACGTGGATCTGTGGGTTGAGCGCCTTGGCGCGTGCCGCCACGACGACCGCCTTTTCCTTCCCGGTGTCGGCCTCGCGAAAGAACACCGAGCGGCTGAGGTTGGCGGCCTCGATCGTGTCGAAGTCGACCAGGAACAGATGACCGATGCCCATCAGCGCCAGGCTCTTGACGACCTCGTTGCCGAGGGCACCTGCGCCGACGACCAGCACGCGGGCGGCCTGGACCTTGTCCCGTTCCCACCAGGAGATGAAGTCGAAAGTGCCCAGGCGGTCGGTGCGCAGGTTAGGGATATGCAGCGGCTTCTCGGCGACGACCGTCAGGCGTCGCGGGCCCTCCGGCGGCGGCTGGCGCGCCGGCTGGGTGTCGGCCAGGAGCGTAGGGCGGTGGGCCTGCGCCAGCGCCATCACCGAAGGCAGCACCCGCTTCCCCGGTTGGCGCACGAACCAGCCGACGCCGGGGCGGGCCGCGAGCAGTTCGTGCTCGGCCAACATGCGCAGCGCCTCGCGCAGCGTGGCCCGGCTGACGCCGAAACGGGTCATCAGGTCGCGCTCGGCAGGGAGCTGCTCGCCGGCCTGCAAGCCACCATCCAGGATGGACGCCGCCAGCCGCCCCGCGACCTGCTCGGCCAAGCCTCAGGTGATCGATCTGCTCAATCTGCATGCGCCCTCTGGTATGCTGGTCAGACCAGCAGACCTTATTCTAGCGCCTTTCGGGGAAAGAAGTCAACCCCTGGGACTAGCCCTAAAGTCCCATGCCCGGGGAATCGTGTGCCTTCCCGGTGGCTGCTGACGCCCGGTTGCCCGGGGGGCTCGCCTGACGCTGCCTGAATGTGCGAATGCTGCCCAGCGTCCGGGAGCGTGCTTCCTTCCGGATCCAGTCCTTCCCGGAGCTGGGCGATGCAGCACCCGAAGATGCAACACCCGATGAAGGTGGCTCGATAGGGAAGGTTGGGCTCAGCCTGGATTTCAGTCAGGTCCCGAGCCTGAGTTGGCTTGCCCTGCAGCCAAGGGGATGCTCCGATGGGGTCTCCCACGAACTGAGCGAGGCGTAGTTGCAGGCTTCAACGAAGAGGCGCCGAGTGAAGCGCCGCAGGTTCAGCTACCACCAAGCGCCGGGGATCGATGCGGCCTGGCCCTCGCGCCGGATCTGAGGCAATCCCTGCCAGCTTGCCCCACGGCGGAGACCCGCGCTGCGCCTCGGTGACGGCTCCTACCCAACCGCGGACCCGAATCGAAAAGCCCCCGGGACATGCCCGGGGGCTTCGTGCTTCATCCATCCCGTCCGACTAGAGGACGGTGACAGCCTCAGCCTGCAGGCCCTTCGGGCCCTGGGCGATGGCGAACTCGACTCGCTGGCCTTCCTGCAGCTCGCGATAGCCGTCGCCCTGGATGGCGGAGAAATGAACGAACACATCGTCCCCGCCCTCGCGCGAGATGAAGCCGTAGCCCTTCCCGCTGTTGAACCACTTGACCGTACCCTGAATCCGTCCAGACATGACATTGCCTCCCTAGGCAACAAGAGGATAGGTGCCTGTTCGTTCCCTGGGCTGGTCGGGTTCTTCGGGAAGTGCTGGAAGAACCAAGCCGGCCCGAGCAGTTTCCGCCCAGGCCGTTTGTTCGACATCCAGACAGAACTACCATGCTACCTTCAGGAAGGAATATACCACAGGCAGTCCCATCCCACAAGCCCCGAATCTTGGGCTGCGCCGGCGGGGTTCAGGCTCGCCGGGGGCCCATCCCTGGCTCGGCTCACAGGCGGATGGGCTGACCGGACCCCGCTGCAGACCCAGCAGAAACGGCCGGTCGGCGTGGCGCTGCAAGACCAGCCCGGCTGACAGGCTCGGAGCGGACCTGCCGAGGGGCGGCCGCGCCTCCGAGGGGACGGGAGCTTGCTCCGTGCCCCGTCACGGGCTGGCCCCGGATTCGAACTAGCTCGCCCGCGGCTTCTCGGTGATCGGAGCCAGGCGCGCCCGGCCGTAGGCGATGAAGCCGAGGATTGCGGCGATCAGCAGGTTCAAGGGGACGTTCTGGAATTCGCCCCGCGTCACATGGTAGACCGCCGCCAGCAGCATAACCGCCCCCAGCCCCAGCGCGGCGTACACGCTCAGGCGCGGCCGAATGCGCGTCGCCGATGGAAGCACCAGCCCAAGCGCTCCCAGGATCTCCGCCGACCCGCTGACGAGGTGCAGCGGGGTGGACAGCTCATACATCCAGCTCATCGGAGCGGGCAGGCCAGGGGGGATGATGAAGTGCATCACACCCACAAAGAGAAAGTAGATGGCGAAGAGAACCTGAAGGATCCACAGCAAGACGTTCATGTACAGCAAGCCTCCTTGGATTTCGGGAATGGCGTAATTCTACCCGAATACTCAGCTAACTGGCTGACGGTCGAGTGCAACCCGCAATCGGCCTGAGCGCTACCGGGCAGCCAGGCCGTGTCTGCCCGCTCTCGCCCGCGGCGAGCTTCCGGCTGACAGGGGAAGGAAGGCGGCAGCCTTGCCCGAGGGCGTGAGACTTGGTCTGGGCCCTCGACCCCTGGCCGGGGCAGCCGGGGGTCGGTCGCCTGGGCAGCTCCTGCCGGCTTCCCGTGCGGGCCTGAGCGAACCTTCACCGGCGGTTTAGCGAAGGCTCATGCTGGCGTGGTCAAATCCCTCCCTCAGCAAGCCCAAGGAGGGACCACCGATGGAACCGAGATCGAGCATCCCGACCAGACGGCCGGGTCGAGCAAGCCTGTGGGGGGTCATTGCCGTCGCCGGCCTGGTGGCCGGGCTGTGCGGATTCCTGGGCGTGGCCCTCGGTGGAGCGACCGTCTACTACGGCCTGCGTCAGCCATCCGCTCCGGGGCAGCCAAGCGCCCAGATTCCGGTCGACCTGCCGCTGGTCGATCGCAGCCTGGGCGATCCGGTGGCCGAGACCGTGTCCAGGATCGGCCCGGGCGTGGTCACCATTGTCAACTATCTGGAAGGCGCCTCCTCCCTGCAAGGCCAGGAAGAGGCGGCGAAGGCCTCGGGTTCGGGCTTCATCGTGTCCGATCAGGGCTACATTGTCACCAACAACCATGTGGTTGAGGGCGCGGCGCGCCTGGAGGTGGTCTTGGCGGACGGTTCGACCATTTCGGCGGCCCTGATCGGCGTCGACCCATTCGCCGACATTGCCGTCGTGCGCGTCGACGGATTGCTCCCGGCGATCCTGTCGTTCGGCGACTCGGAGAGCCTCAAGCCGGGGCAATCGGTGATCGCCTTTGGCTCGCCGTTGGGCGACTTCAAGAACACCGTGACCGTCGGCGTGGTCAGCGGCATGGGCCGCAGCGTCGGAAGCGGCTTGGGCTACGAGCAGCAGGATCTGATCCAGACCGACGCCGCCATCAACCCCGGCAACTCCGGGGGCCCGCTGGTCAACCTGGCCGGCGAGGTGATCGGCGTCAACACCCTGGTGGTGCGCAGCAGCGGCTCGGGGGGCGCGCCGGCCGAGGGGTTGGGCTTCGCCGTCTCCAGCAATACGGCGCGGGCGATCGTCGATGAGCTGATCGCCACCGGCCGTGTGCTCCGTCCCTACTTGGGCGTGAGCTGGGAACCGGTCCCGGCGGAGCAGGCCGCCCAGCAGGGCATCCCGGGGGGGATTGCCATCACTGAGGTGGTGTCAGGCGGGCCGGCCGAGCTCGCCGGCATGCAGCGCGGCGACATCCTCACCGCGCTCAACGGGCAGGGGATCGATGAGGAGCATCCGTTCATCAATCAGCTGCTGCGCTTCCGCCCCGGTGACGCCGTGCAAGTGGAGGTCTATCGTTCCGGTCAGCGAGTGCAGTTGGAGATCACGCTGGCTGAGCGTCCTGCCGCTTGATCGTGCAGCCTGACCCAGCAACCGGCACACTCGCCGACGAGCGATCCTGGGCGGTGCTTGCCGTGACCGGGCGCGAGGGTAGAACACGAGATCCGCGCGACGTGGGCATGGGGAACGGCGCCGCCGACACTGCCCGTCGCCCGCATGGGCTCGTCTTGACCCGTCCCGGGCGGCATGGTACGATGCCTTCCACAATTGAATAGCCCCTTGTAACTCTTATCCAGAGAGGCGGAGGGACCGGCCCTTTGATGCCTCGGCAACCTACCCGGAGCAAGATCCTGGTGTGGTGCCAAGTCCGGCAGAAGTACGAATCTGGAAGATGAGAGGGAGGCAGACGGTGCTTTGTGTTGCCCCTTCTCGTCGAGAAGGGGCAACTTGTTCTGCAGGAGTAGAGGCGCGTGACCAATTCTTTCATGACCTCCCCGTCATTGTTCTTCACCTCGGAGTCGGTCACCGAGGGCCACCCGGACAAGCTGTGTGACCAGGTCTCAGACGCCGTGCTGGACGCCTGCATCGCGCAGGACCCGCGCTCAAGGGTGGCCTGCGAGACGGCGACCAAGACCGGTTTCGTCATGCTGTTCGGCGAGATTACCTCGCTCGCCCAGGTGAACTTCGACGAACTGGCACGCAAGGTGATCACCGACATCGGCTACGACAATAGCAGCAAAGGTTTCGACGGCAGCACCTGCGGCGTGCTCGTGGCGCTGGGCAAGCAGAGCCCGAACATCAAGCAAGGTGTGGACGCTTCCCTCGAGGTGCGCAGCCACAAGTTGAGCGACGAGGATGTTGAGACGATCGGCGCCGGTGACCAAGGGATGATGTTCGGCTACGCCTGCCATGAAACGACGGCGCTGATGCCCATGCCGATCGAGCTCTCGCACCGCCTGACCCGCCGCCTGGCAGAGGTGCGCAAGGCGGGGGGGCTTCCCTGGCTGCGGCCCGACGGCAAGGCGCAGGTGACGATCGAGTACGCGTTCGGACGTCCCAAGCGGGTCGACACCGTCCTGGTGAGCACGCAGCACGCCCCCGGGACGCCTGCCGAACGGATCCGCGAAGGCGTGATCGAGGAGATCGTCAAGCCGATCCTGCCGGCGGAGCTGGTGCAGGACGGAATCAAGTACTTCGTCAACCCAACCGGGTCCTTCGAGATCGGCGGCCCAATGGGCGACTCCGGCCTGACCGGACGCAAGATCATCGTCGACACCTACGGCGGCATGGGCCGCCACGGCGGCGGCTGTTTTAGCGGCAAGGACCCGACCAAGGTCGATCGCTCCGGCGCCTATGCCGCACGCTACGTCGCCAAGCACATCGTTGCTGCGGGGTTGGCCGACCGCTGCGAGATCCAGGTGGCCTATGCCATCGGGGTCTCGCATCCGCTCTCCGTCAACATCGAGACCTTCGGCACCGGCAAGCTGCCCGACACGGAGATCAGTGAGATCATCACCAGGATCTTCGATCTGCGACCCGGGGCGATCATCCGCGACCTCGATCTGCTGCACCCAATCTACCAGCAGACTGCCGCCTACGGGCATTTTGGACGGACCGACCTTGACCTCCCGTGGGAGCGACTGGATCGGCTCGAGGCGATCCAGTCGGAGGCTGCCGTCGGCGTGTCCGCCGCGTAGGCTCAAGCAGGACATGTCCTTGCCGGCCAGGGAGACCTGGCCGGTTTGCTTCCTGGGGGGGAGCCGCGGCGTCGCCCGGGATGGGCGACTCCTCTGCGTGGGACCCGTCTCCCGCCCCCGGGGGAATCGCCTCCCGGTAGGCCGAATGGGCCACGCAGTGTTGCTTGACCTGGGATCGCCCTCCAACAACATTGGGTTATCGTCCTTCGAGTCGGATTGGGCTGCGGCCAAAGCCGGCCGCACCCGAGGTATCCAGCATGAGACGTCTCACCGCGTTCCTTGTTGCCGCGATGGTGCTGGCTGGATGTTCAAGTGCAGCGAGCCTCACTCCGGCCGCGACACTGCCCCTGTCGCTCCCGACCCTTGCTCCGACAGAGGTGCCTGAGCCCACACCCACTGTCCCATCGGCCCCGACACGGCTCCCATCGCCCCCAACCCTTGCGCCGACAGAGGTGCCTGAGCCCACACCCACGGTGCCAGACGAGGCTCCGACGGAGAAGACCGAATGCCTGGTCGGCACGTGGCGCGTCGAGAACCTGCTGGAGCTGGCGCAGGTGGTGTTTCTCGGAGGAGGAGGAGGGGTCCCGGACGACCTGGCGATTGGCGGTGGTGATCTGGCATTGAGTTTCGGCCAGGGAGGTGAGGCTGTCTTCGCCTACAACCAGCTGACCATGACGGGTGAGATCAGCGCCGGCGGAACGACGCTGCCCTTGCAGATCGTGGTCAACGGCCGAGGCCAGGCCAGCTACGCCATCGAGGGCGCCACGGTGACCTTCTCGAATCTCGAAGCGGCCGATCTGACCGTCGAGACCTCCGTCGGTGGGCAGCCGGCGCCGCAGGGTGTTCCCCCAGAGGAATTTGAGATCTTCGAGCCCACCAAGGTGACGTTCGGCTGCGATCTGGAGGCGGCCGAAATCGGCCTCCCGGCGGCGGGCTCAGCCTCGATGGTCCTGGCACGGGTCGACAGCTGAGCACGATCGGGTCTAGCAGGCTGCTGAAAAACAGCCTGTGATCGTCCAACCCTCTCCCCTAGCCCCTCCCCCTGCATGAGCCGACCTCCGCGACTCACACGAGTCCCGCAGGGGAAGGGGTCGATATTCCTGGGGGGTGGGAGGAGCTTGGCTCCCCGCACCCCCCAAGATCTTGTTCCCCCTCTCCGCCACGGTTCATGGCGTGCCCGTGCGCCGTCCTCGGAGAAGGGGTCAGGGGGTGGAGGTCTACACGTTCCTCCGCAAGCTCCTGGCGGCCCCGCCTGAGGCGTTTACCCAGCGCCGGGTGCCCCGGAGAAGGCGTCTCGCGGCCGATCCGTCCGAGCACCGCTCGGCCAGCCGCCTCCTGACTGGGGCGAGAGAGATGATCTGCGACTCCGGAGGCGAGCGTGCCGGGGGATTTTGACTCACGCCGATGGCAATCGTATAATCTCCGCATGATCGCACGCAGGCGCACGCTGCCAGTCCGCCCGCCGGCTGTCCACCTGCCCACTGGGTCAGGGTAGCGCCCTTCGCTCGAGGTCGAGCCTCAGGCGGCTTCCCGGAACCCAGGGAAGCCGCGTTTGTTTGCCGATAGGAAGGCGCCATGCAGCTGGACGAACTCACGCAGGCGATGCACCGATTTGTCGAAGCGCAGGGCTGGTATCGGCCAGACAGCCCCCGGCCGCAGACGCCGCGCAATCTGGCGGCCTCGCTGGCGATTGAGGCCGCTGAAGTGCTGGAGCTCTATCAGTGGGGCGAGTCCTCACCCGAGCCGGCCGCACTGGGGGAGGAGCTGGCGGATGTCACGCTCTATCTGCTGCAACTGGCGAGCGTGAGCGGCGTGGACCTGGAGGCAGCCGTCCTGGCCAAGCTCGATCGGAACTATCGACGGTCGTGGTAGAAGATGAAGATCCTGGCGCTCTCGGACACCGTTGTCGACCTGATCTACAGCTCATGGGTGACCGAGCGCTTCGCCGATATCGACCTGATCGTCGGCTGTGGCGACTTGCCAGCCCACTACCTGGAATACGTCGTGACGCAGCTCAATGTGCCGCTGGTGTATGTCCCCGGGAATCACGACTCGGACAAATACCGGGTGCCCGGAGGGGTGAGTATCGACGGCAGAGTGGTGAGGATCGCCGGGGTGCGGATCGCCGGCCTGGGCGGAAGCCGCCGCTACAAGAGCGATGGCCGGCACCAATACACGGAGCGGGAGATGTTCTACCGCACGGTCCGGCTGTTGCTCACGGTGCGCTCCCGCCATCGGGGCCTGGATGTCCTGGTGACGCACTCGCCACCCCAGGGCGTACATGATGGGCGAGACTTGACCCATCAGGGGTTCGAGGCCTTTCACCGCCTTCTTCAGATGGCGAAGCCGCGCCTGATGCTACACGGGCATGTGCATGCCCACCCGAACCTGGTACAGAAGGAGACGGAGTTGTACCAGACGCTGGTCATCAATGTGTATCCCTACCAGGTGGTGGGTTGGCCATGAGGCAACTGCCGCAAGGCCCTGCCCTGACCGATTCCGAGTTCGAGTGGAGCCGCTTGAAGGGCTTCTTTCAGCGTGTCCTGGGCTCGCTGTCGGGGCATTCTCAGGAGCTGCTGCCTTTCGACCAGGTGCGGGAGAAGCTCAAGCTGGGTGGACCCATCTACCGCGGGGTGCAGGACGTACCTCTCGACCAGATCATCGGCAGTGTCGATCGCTATCAGGACTTCGACCGGCGCTTCATGCCCAAGCAGTCCCATAGTGAGCACAAGTGGCAGCGCATCAACCGGGCATGGTACCAGGAGGAGAACTTGCCTCCGGTCATGCTATACCAGGTGGGGGAAGTGTACTTTGTCATCGATGGACATCACCGCGTCTCGGTGGCCCGCAGCCACGGACAGCCAACGATCCAGGCCGAGGTGCGCGAGTGTCGGGCACGCGTCCCGCTGACGCCGGACATTGACGCCGATTCGCTGGAACGCCTGGGGGACCGAGTCGATTTCCTGGAGCGCACGCGAATCGATTTCCTGAGGCCGGACAGCCGGGTCGAGACCACCTTGCTCGGCGGCTATGATCGCCTGCTCGAACACATCGCCGTGCACCGCTACTTCATGGGCCTAGAGCAGGGGCGGGAGATCCCCGAGGAGGAGGCCGTGACCCACTGGCACGATACGTTGTATGCTCCCGTCGCCAGTATGGCCGAAAGCTCGGAGCTGATGGCCGAGTTTCCGGGCAGGACGCCCACCGACATGTACCTATGGGTCATGGACCATCTGCACTTCTTGCGGAGCCGCGCCGGCGGTGAGCACGTCGATGCCGTCGCCGCCGCTGCCGACTTCCTCGAGGAGCAAGTGGGGCTGGAGGACGATGAGCAGCCGGCTGGATGACGACACCTGGACCTGGCCGTGTTCGCGGTCGGAGATCACCGCCGGGCTGCGCCGGCTGTATGGCGACAAGAGCCTGACCCTCAGCCGGGTCCAGCGGATGCCGATGGCGTCGCGCCGTCCGTCGATCGGCCGCATCCAGGGCCTGACGGCCCACTTCGACCGGTCCGGCAAGCCGGGCAGCCTGCCGCTGGTTCTGAAGGAACCGCGCGGCACGACCCGAGCCGGGCTGGCCGGCGTCGGGCGCAGAGAGGTTGGGGTGTACGCCGCGCTGGCGCCGCTGATGCCTGTCCCAATGCCCGCCCTGATCGCCGCCTCCGCCAGCGGGGACTGGCTGCTGATGACGGCGGAAAGCGAGTCTCGCCCGCCTGAAAGCTGGACGGAGGAGGACTTCGTCCAAGCCGTCGACAGTCTGGTGGCGCTGCACGACCGGTTCTGGCATCTGGAGGAGGACCTGGAAGCCTTCCCCTGGCTGGCGCGGCCGCTGCAAGCGGATTTCAGTGTGCACGTGGCGGCCGCGGCGCAGGCCATCGGCCGTATCGTGGAGAGTGGACGTCCCGAGGCGCTAGCCGGGTCGCCTTGGCGGATGCGGCTCCTGGCCCAGCTCACCACCCAGGCGGACCGGGTCGCCCAGCCCTTGTTGCGGGCCCCGGCAACCTTGATGCACGGCGACTACTGGCCCGGCAACATCGTCCTTCTGGCGGATGGACGCCAGGTTGTGTACGATTGGCAGATGGCCGGCGTGGGACCCGGCGTGATCGATCTGCTGACCCTGATCATGAAGAGCCGCTGGGCGTTCGGGGACCTGGCTGTGCCCGCAGCATCGCTGATCACCCGCTATCGCCAGGGGCTGCAGCAGCGGACTGGCGTCGTCTGGTCCGACGACGAGTGGGCCAGTCTGTGGGACCATGCGCTGATGTGGCAGTTCCTTGAGGAGTGGATCGATGTGTTGGCGGCATCGCCCGATGCGGTACTGCGGGCGCGCGCCGAGGAATTGGATGCCAGCTGGCTGCAGCCTGTAGCTCAGGCTGTTGCGCGGCGACTGCCGGCGGCGTGATCGTCGCCGAGACGAACCAACTCTCTTGAAGGCGACCGAGGTTTGAGAATGTCCGAAGACCGTCTGCCCTCCCGATCCGACAACTTCGCCGAATGGTACAACCAGCTGGTGCTGCGCGCGCGAGTTGGCCGACTACGCGCCGGTGCGCGGTTGCATGGTGGTCATGCCCTACGGCTGGGCGCTGTGGGAAAACATCCAGGCTGCCCTCGATCAACGTTTCAAGGCCACCGGCCACGTGAATGCCGCCTTCCCGATGCTGATCCCGATGAGCTTCCTCGAGAAGGAGAAGGCGCACGTCGAGGGCTTCTCTCCGGAGCTGGCGGTGGTCACCATCGGAGGGGGGGAGAAGCTCGAGGAGCCGCTGGTAGTCCGTCCGACATCTGAGACCATCATCGGACACATGTATGCCAAGTGGATCAAGTCCTACCGAGATCTTCCGGTCTTGATCAACCTCTGGAACAGCGTCATGCGCTGGGAGATGCGCACCAAGCTGTTCTTGCGCACGTCGGAGTTCTACTGGCAGGAAGGGCACACCGCCCATGCCACGGCCGAAGAGGCTCAGGCCGAGACGATGCAGATGCTCGACATCTACGCCGATTTCGCCGAGAACGTCGCCGCCGTGCCGGTGGTGCGCGGCCGCAAGAGCGAGAGCGAGAAGTTCGCCGGCGCGCTGCGCTCCTACAGCATTGAGGCGATGATGGGCGACACGCGTGCGCTGCAGGCTGGCACCTCGCACAACCTGGGTGAGAATTTCGCCCGCGCCTTTGAGATCCGTTACCTGGATGCCGCCAACGCCCTGCAGTACTGCTGGACGACCTCGTGGGGCCTCTCGACCCGTTTCATTGGGGCGATCATCATGGTGCACGGCGACGACCAGGGCCTGATCCTGCCGCCTCGTCTGGCGCCGCACCAGGTGGTGATCGTGCCGATCCACAAGACGGACCAGGAGAAAGCCGCCGTGGGCCAGGCGCTTGGGCAGCTTGAGGCGCAGCTGGCCGGCTTCCGCCTGAAGATCGACCGCCGGGACGGGGTCACCCCAGGATTCAAGTTCAACGACTGGGAGATGCGCGGTGTGCCGCTGCGCCTGGAGATCGGCCCGAAGGATGTGGCGCAGGGGACGGTCACGATTGCGCGCCGCGACCTGCCGGGCAAGCAGGGCAAGCACAGCGTGCCGCTGGAAGGTGCCGCCCCGGCCGTGGCGGAAGAACTGGAGGCGGTGCAGGCGGCGCTGTTCAAGCGGGCGCTGGAGTTCCGCGCCGCGCACACCCATCAGCCGCGGAGCTATGACGAGTTCCGGCAGGTTGTCGAGGCTGGCTGGGCGGATGCCTGGTGGTGCGGCCGGCGCGAGTGCGAGGGCGCCATCAAGGAAGACACCAAGGCAACGACCCGCAACATCCCGCTCGATCAACCGTCGGGCGGCGGCCGCTGCATCCGCTGTGGGGAGCCGGCGACGGAGCGGGCGCTGTTCGCCCGCGCCTACTGAGGCCGGAGCCGATCGTCGACCATGTGCGCAGAGGGCCGCACGCCGAGCGGCGGGCTTGGTTTCGAGGCCGGGGTATGCCGGCGATTGATCCGGCTCGACTGTCGCGCGAAATCGAGACCGTGACGCTGGCCTTCGATCAACCGGTCGAGCTGGTCGAACGGGTGTTAGCCCTGCTTGATCTGTACGCCGACCGCGTCCTGCGCCAGGGCGCCTATGCTGCCATGCGCGCTCCGCGCCGGACCTTCTCCGCTCCGACTCCCGTGGTCAATGGGCTGCGCCTTGCGCTGGGGCGGGTGGCGGCAGCCCATACGGATCCGGCTTGGCAAGTCGCCGATCGATTGTGGGCGGCTGGCTACCACGAGACCCACCAGCTGGCGGCGGCGGTCCTCGAGCCGCAGACCGACGCCCGGGCGGCGGCCTGGGTCGAGGAGCGGCTGCGCTCGAGGGTTGGACGACCGCCTGCGGCACTTGCTGGCCTCAACCGCCTGGCGCGGCTGGCGCACCGCCGAGCCCGAGAGCTTCTTGGCGCTGGTTGAAGCTTGGGCAGGCGGCCGGGACGCGGCGCGCCAGTCGTTCGCCTATGTCGCACTCACGGCCGCGGTCGAGGCGACGGCTTCCGACCGCCTGGCTCCGCTGATCGATCTGCTCTACCGGCTGCCCGTGCGGGGCAGTCCGGGGGTGCAGCAAGCCCGGCTCGAATTGCTGCGCGCCCTGGCCGAGAGAAGCCCGGCCGAAGTCGCAGCCTACCTGCTGCACGAACACGAGCGCGGCGCATCCGGCAGCGAGCGCGACCTGCGACTGCTGGCGGATCGCTTCCCGCCGGACCTGCGGGACCGGCTGCGGCTGGCCTTGAGGGGGTAGGGGCCACCTGTTATAATGCCTCGCATTCTGACTAGACCGGTTCTCGGTTGGCACTTCGACTGGGGGCTGGGTGACCTGCACGAGGAGCAGACGTCATGTCCATCACCAAGGAAGACAAGACCGGCTGATTGGGGAGTATCACCGTCACGGCGGCGATACCGGATCGCCCGAGGTCCAGATCGCCCTGCTGACCCACCGCATCGGCCAGCTGACCGAACACCTGCGCACCCACAAGCATGACGAGTTGTCTCGCCGTGGGCTGCTGAAACTGGTTGGCCAGCGCCACCGTCACCTGGCGTACCTGAAGAAGACCAACCCGTCCGGCTACCTCGGTTTGACCGATCGGCTGAGCATCCGCCGCAAGTAAGCGGTCCGTGTGCCCCTGCCGCACCCGTCGGGCAGTCCAATCCTTGGTTCCGCTGCGTAGCCCGGCGACCTGCCGGTAGCATCGCGCGCCGCTATCCTATAGAATCGTTGTATCCGCCCAGGAGGGAGCGACGGGTCGGGAATTGGAGTGCGTTCATCACCCCGGAGCACGTCTGCCGGGGCCAGACTGACGGCCGCACTCCAGTCCCTGACTCGCCCCCTCTCCGGCGAGAAAGGGGCATTTCATGCCAGACGTAAGAACCTTCCAGACCACGATCGATGGCAAGACGCTGACGATCGAGACCGGCAAGCTCGCCGGGCAGGCGGGCGGGGCGGTCACCGTGCGCCAGAACGACACGCTGCTGCTGGCAGCGGCCACGATGGCGATGACCCCCCGCGAGGGCATCGACTTCTTCCCGTTGACGGTCGACTATGAGGAGCGCATGTACGCCGGCGGCCGGATACCCGGATCGTTCTTCCGCCGCGAAGGCCGGCCGTCCGAGGCAGCCATCCTGATCGCCCGCCTGGTCGATCGCCCGATGCGCCCGCTGTTCCCCAAGGATCTGCACAACGACGTGCAGATCATGCTGTACTCGCTCTCGTCCGATGGCGAGACCCCGATCGACGTGCTGGCGATCGTCGGCGCCTCGGCCGCGCTCGACGATCTCCGATGTGCCCTTCCTGGGACCGGTCGGCGGGGTGCGCGTCGGGATGGTCGACGGGGGTTTCGTCGCCAATCCCTCCTACCAGCAGCTGGAGGCATCGCCGCTGGACCTGCGCATGGCCGGCACGCGCGACGCCATCCTGATGGTTGAATGCGGCGCCAGCGAGGTCTCCGAGCAGACGATGGTTGAGGCGCTCGCCTTCGGGCATCGTGCCATGCAGCCGCTGATCGACCTGCAGGATGAGATGCGGGCTGCCGTCGGCAAGCCGAAATCCAGCTACCCTTCGTTCCTGCTGGACGAGGAAGTCGGACACAAGGTCGAGGCCTGGGTAGGCGACCGGCTGCGTCAGCTGGTCGTGCGCCCGTTGAGCCGCGCCGAGCAACAAGACGGATTCCTTGGCCTGAAGATCGAAGCCACGGCATCGCTGTGCGAGCAGGGCGGCCTGGATGCCGGTCAGGTCGATCAGGCGATCGACCAGTTGTACAAGCAGGAAGTTCGCCGGCGCATTCTGGAAGACGGCAAGCGGCCGGACGGCCGAGGCTTCAAGGACATCCGGGCGCTCAGCGCCGAGGTCGACCTCAGCCCGCGCGCCCACGGCTCCGGGCTGTTCACCCGCGGCGAGACCCAGGTGCTGACCCTGGCGACGCTGGGAACGCCGCGTGAGCGGCAGGAGTTGGATGGCTTGTCGCCGGTGGACGAGAAGCGCTACATCCACCACTACAACTTCCCGCCGTTCTCCACCGGCGAGGTGCGCCCGTTGCGCGGCACCTCGCGGCGCGACACCGGCCACGGCGCGCTCGCCGAGCGCGCCTTGCTGCCGGTGCTGCCCCCCATGGATGAGTTCCCCTACACCGTGCGCCTGGTCTCGGAAGTGCTGTCGTCTAACGGCTCTACCTCGATGGCCTCCGTCTGCGCCTCGACCTTGGCGCTGCTGGACACGGGCGTGCCGATCCGGGCGCCGGTGGCCGGGATCGCCATGGGGCTGATCAAAGAAGGTGAGCGGCACGCAGTGCTGACCGACATCCAAGGGGCCGAGGACCACTTCGGCGACATGGACTTCAAAGTGGCGGGGACCCGGCAGGGCATCACCGCGCTGCAGATGGACATCAAGATCAAAGGCATCACGGCCGAGATCATGTCGGCAGCGCTGGCCCAGGCGCAGCAGGCGCGCCTGGCGATCCTGGACGTCATCGAGCAAGCGATGCCCGCGCCGCGACCGGAACTCAAGCCGTTCGTGCCGCGTCTGACGGTGATCAAGATCGACCCGGACAAGATCGGGGCGGTCATCGGCCCCGGCGGCAAGATGATCCGCAGCATCCAGGAGCAGACCGGCGTCAGGATCGACATCGAGGACGATGGCTCGGTGTTCATCGCCGCCGCCGATGCTGAGCAATCGCGCCGAGCGCGGGAGCTGATCCAAAGCCTGACAGAAGTACCGATTGTCGGGCGGATCTACACCGGCAAGGTCGTGCGCACCACCGATTTCGGTGCGTTCGTCGAGATCCTGCCGAATGTCGATGGCATGGTGCACATCTCCCAGCTGGACAGCGACCGAGTTCGAGAAGGTCGAGGACGTGGCACGCCTGGGCGAGGAATTGACCGTCATGGTGACCTCGATCGATCCGGAGGGGAAGATCCGCCTCTCGCGCCAGGCGGTCCTGGAAGGTTGGACGCCGGAGGAAGCCCTCGAACGCGACCAACGCACGCCGCGGCGTTCCCCGGAGAGTGGTGGGCGAAGCTCCGGTCGTCCCGGCGGACGGCCCTCCGGCTCGGGTCGTCCGGGCGGACGGCGCGGTTCGGGCCCTCGCGCCGCTGAGGCCATCCGCCCGCAGAACGAGCTGGCACGCCGGTAGCGTGGCAGGAGCCGTCGTGACCGAAGTCACACCGTCGAGCAGGGCACCTTGACCGCCGAGCAAGCACCGGGTCCGAGCTCGCCTGCATGGCAGCCGTCCACCCGGCTGGTATCGGCCGTACTGCTGATCCTGGCCGCAAGTCTGCTGGCCTACGCGCTGCGCTCGACGCTGGTGACGCTGATGGCGGCCATGGTGCTGGCCTACGTGCTGCACCCGCTGGCCGTCCGGCTTGCAGCGACACCTGCGCTTCCCGCGCTGGCTGGCGGTGCTCACCGTCTACCTGGTCATCGTGTCCATCTCTCGGCCGGGACTGGCCGCCGCCCTCGGATTGGCCATCTCCCAGCAGTTGACTCGGGCTGGTACGAAGATCTACAGGCGCTCCCGGGCCGGATCCCTGAACTGCTCGACCAGGCGGAAGGGGTGGTCGTCGACGTCGGCCCCTTCGGATTCATCCTTCTCCCAAGAGACCCTCGAGTTCTTCATCACCCCGCTCACCTCGACGATCCAGCCGATCCTGTCCCAGACCGGGCAGGCGCTGGGGTCGTCCGTCGCTGCGACGGCCTCGGTCATCGGCAGGGTCTTCGTCATCTTCATCCTGGGCTTCTACCTGCTGATCGACTACGGCATGGTCGATCGTTGGTGGTCGGCCTGATGCCCGAGCCTTACCGTGCCGATGGCGAGCGACTGACTCGGGAGACGGAACTGATCTGGCGTGCATTCCTGCGCGGTCAGTTGGTGCTGGCGCTGTTCGTCGGGGTCGTCGTCGCCGTGTGCTGCTCACCTTCCTCGGCGTACGCTTCTCGCTCGGCCTGGGGCTGATCGCCGGGGTGCTCGAGTTCGTGCCGGTCTTCGGCCCTGCCATCTCGACGGCGCTGGCGGTGATCGTCGCCTTCTTCCAGGGCGGAAGCTGGCATGGATTGAATCCACTGCCCTTCGCCCTGCTGGTGCTCGGCGTGATGATGCTGATCCAGCTGGTGGAGAACAACTATCTGGTGCCGAGGTTCGTCGGCGTCTCGCTGCGCCTGCACCCGATACTGGTGCTGGTCGCCGTCATCGCCGGGTCCAGCCTGGCTGGGATCGTGGGGGTGCTGGTAGCCGCCCCGGCGCTGGCAACGCTTCGCCTATGGGGCGGGTACGTGTACAACAAGACCGTCGGCATTGATAGCTGGCCCGAGTTGCCCATGGAGCCTCGGGTGCGGCCCAAGCGTGTGCTGGCTCAGCTTCGGCGCAGGCTGCGCGCGAAGCAAGGGCAATTCGCCCGCATGAGCGACGGCGATCGGGCCGCTTCGCCGCGCTGGCCGACGGCGACCAAGATGGTGGCGGGGTTGCTGGGCGTGGTCCTCGTCGGGGCCCTGCTGATCCGCTTCCGCGTCATCCTGCCATTGCTCATCCTTGCTGGGCTGCTGTCGTACCTGCTGGTTCCCCTGGTGAACCTCCTGCATCGGCGAGCGCGTCTCGGGCGGATGGCGGCGACCAATGTGACCTTCGCCTTCCTGGCGCTGGTGCTGCTGACGCTGGCCACGGCGGTCGGCCTGGCGGCGCTCGAGCAGCTGCAGGCTCTGCTGCTGGCGCTGGAATCGGTTGTGGTCAGTCTGCCGGATCGGTTGGCCGGGCTGGACAACCTGGTGCTGGTGGTCGGCCCCTGGCAAACCGATCTGGTCGCCTTCGACCCGGCGACCTTCGTCCAGCAGACGCTGGGGATCATCCAGCCTGCGCTGACGCAGGTGAGCGGCCTGCTGACCTTCGCTGCGGCGCGGCTGGTCGAGGGACTGGCGCACGCCGTTTTCGTCCTGGCTATCGCCTACTTCATCGTGTTGGACTCGGCCCGGCTGCAGGAACGCTGGTCGGGTTTCTCCATCCCACGCTACGAATCCGATGTGCGCCGCATCCAGCAGGCGTTGGGACGCATCTGGCATGCCTTCCTGCGCGGGCAGTTCCTGATCGTTCTGATTACCGGCCTGCTCACCATGATCCTGATGAGTATGCTCGGGGTGCGCTACTCGGTCGCCCTCGGGGTATTGATGGGGCTGGCCAAGCTTCTCCCGATTGTCGGCCCGTTCTCGGTCGGCGTGGTGACCGGATTGGTCGCCCTGCTGCAGCCCCAGCACCCGCTCGGGCTGTCTCCATTGGGACACGCCGCCCTGGTGATCGTGGCGCTGATTGTCCTCGATCAGGCGATCGACTACTTCCTGCTGCCGCGCATCATGGGAAGCTCGCTCAGCCTGCACCCGGCGGTGATCCTGATCGCGGCCATCATCGGCGCCAGCCTGCTGGGGATTGTTGGGCTGTTGCTTTCGGCGCCGACCATGGCGACGTTCATTCTGCTCGGCCGCTATGCCCTACGCAAGCTATTCGACCTCTCACCCTGGGATCCGCCGATCGATGTCATCGGCGGGTCGCGACCGTCGCTGCCGCGGCTTCCCTGGCGTCGGACGCCGAAGCCCGATCGCTGACCCCAGGTGACCTTGCTGCGCCAAGCCGTCCGCCGGCGGCATCGGCCTCTGACGACCGGCCGGACGATCCGCTTGTCTCCGCTCACCTGTACTGGAGAGGGCAGGGGCGATCCTGGACGCCTGAACGCAGGGGGGCTTGTGGCGCGCAAGAGAGGCGCTGCGGGCACCACCCGGCTTCGAGCCGAACACGAACGAGCGGCGCCACCGGCTTGCGCCGCTCAACTCCAGCGCTCACGCCGGAGCGAGCCTGGTCGCATCGCATGGTGTGCTGACCGCCCTAGGAGCTTGCCGAAAGACGTGCTTTCTACCTCACCCCCTGACCCCCTCTCCGCGGACGGCGCACGGGTACGCCATGAACCGTGGCGGAGAGGGGGAACAAGATCCGTGGGGTGGGGGGAGCCTCGCTCCCCCCACCCACCTCGAATATCCGCCCCCTTCCCCTGCGGGACGCGTGTGAGCTCGCGGATGTCGGCTCATGCAGGGGGATGGGCTAGGGGAGAGGGTTGGACGATCACACGGTGCTTCTCAGCAGCCTGCTAGGCGAATTCGACGACTAGGCACGAACATGCCCGACCTGACAACCGACCCACAAGGAGAATCCGATGAGCGACAACATCCCGACTGAGACGTTGGCCGAGACCACCAGCTTCGTTGCCTGGAAGGCCGGCGAACCTGATGGCGAGGTGACCTACCATCTCGAGCTCGGCACGGTGACGGTGCATTTCTTCGAGGAAGAGTGGACCGAATTCCTGGAGCTGGTTGGGGAGCTGAGCTGAACCTCGGATGACCGGCGCCGAAGCCGCCTGGCCCGGGCCGCAGCCGGGAGGCGGCGCCGGCGTCCCGTGATCCTTCGTTCCCGATGCTCGATCTGCCATCGCTAGCCGCGCTGCAGACAGAGCAGGGCTTGGCCTGCCAGGCTGAGGCCATGCGCCTTCAACCTAGGCCCGACGCCTTCCTGGCCATGGCTCAACGGCTGTCGCGCGTCTACCCGGAGCGATTGGCACGCCTGGCGCTGGAGCAGGCTCTGCTGCGGCAGCGCGCTGCGGAGAAGTTCGACCAGCCGCATCGGATGTACTTCACTCGGCAGGGTCTGGAGCAGGCCACGCCTGCCGCGGTTGCGGCCCATCGCGCCGGGCGCTTCTTGGGCTTGCGTCGCGTCTTCGACCTATGCTGCGGCCTGGGCAGCGACGCGCTGGCTCTCGCCGAGGGTCATCCCGTGGTTGCCATCGACCATGACCCGCTTTGCGTCGCCTTGCTCCGTGCCAATGCTGCCGCCCTCGGCCGGGGCAGCCGCATCCACGCCTTCGTCGGGGACGTCCTGCGCCTACCGTGGTCCTTTGACGCCGGAGATTGCCGCCTTCTTCGATCCCTCCCGTCGGGAAGGGCACCGCCGCCTGCGGCAGCCGGAGCAGTACCACCCGCCGCTCTCCTCCTTGCTGCAATGGATCGATCGGCTGGAGGGACTGGCGGTCAAGGTCAGCCCAGCCATCGAGCGCCAGGCCCTGGCCCAGTTCGCGTGCGAGACCGAGTTCATCTCGCTCGAGGGGGAGTTGAAGGAGGCGACCCTGTGGTTCGGGGAGCTCCAGACGTGTCCTGTACGGGCAACGCTGCTTCCGGGCGGCCACACGCTGGCCGAGGCGCCTCAGCCGCCCAGGCGGCTCTCTCACCCGCTGACATTCCTGTATGAGCCGGACCCGGCTGTGCTGCGCGCCGGGCTGGTGGCCAATCTGGGCGAGCGCCTGGATGCCGCACAGCTCGATCCGACCATCGCCTATCTCACCGCGCCCCATCTCGTGGCCACTCCCTTTGCGCGGGCCTATGAGGTGCTCGACCAGTTGCCGTTCGGGCGAAAGCGTCTGCAGGCGGCGTTGGATTCCCTGGGCGCTGGCGAGGCGGTGTTCAAGAAGCGCGGGTCGCCGGTCGATACGGAGGCGCTCGGACGCCAGCTGAAGCTCCGCGGCGACCGCTCCCTGACCGTGATCCTGACGCGTGTGTCGGGCGCAGCCACCGCCCTGATCGTTCGCCCGTTGCCTGCCGCAGGCTCGCCCGGCGATTGAAGTCCGTCCAAGCCGGTGCTATCATCACCGGTGACCCTTCTCCCCTGGCGGTGAGGCATGGATACCCGGACGCGAACTGCTCAACTGGCAAGAAGTCGACCGCCTGATCGACCATCTGATCCCCCAATTCCGCACCGAGTTCGATGCCATGCTGATGATCAGCCGGGGAGGGGTGGTTCCAGGGGGGATCCTGGCCGAAGCGCTGGGGATCCATGACATGCTGATCGCCGCGGTCGATTTCCCGTACGAGGCCGAGCGCGAGCGAGCCAAGCTGCTCGCCTGGCCGAGGTTCATCCAGTTCCCGGAGGACGGGCAGGTCGCCGGGCGCCGGGTGCTGGTGGTGGACGATGTCTGGGGTTCCGGCCGCACCATCACTGCCGTCAAGAGCCGGGTCTCCGCAGCAGGGGCCAATGCTTACGCATGCGTCCTGCATTTCAACCCGTACCGCTCGCTGTTCTCCCAGGCGCAGCCGGATTACTACTCCGCCGTCACGGATGCCCACATTGTCTATCCCTGGGAAATCCGCCATGGGACTGACCGGGTGCCGCTCGACGAGCCGCATGGGACGTAGCCGCCCGCAGTTCGGCCGTGTTTGACAAGGCTGAATCGGGTGGGTATAATGGTCAAGCGATCAGGGGAAGGCCCTTTTCCGGCGCGGTGCACGGGTAAGAGGAGAGCCTCTGGGGTAGACAAAGGGTCGACGAGCTGGGTATCGTGCCGCTCCAATTGGCCTGGTCATCCTGTGACCGCACGTGATCAGGCGTTTTTGTTTGCCCCTGGGGGGAGCCCTGGATGGCCGATGCTTCTGACAGTATGGAATACCTGCTTGCTCACTCGGAAGAGGTGAGCATGCCCCGCCGGGGAGACGTGCTCGACGGCGTCGTCATCGGCAGGGACCACAACGGACTGGTGCTCGATCTGGGTCTAAAGTGGGACGGGGTTGTCCCACTCCAGGACATTAACAACCTGCCCCCGACGGAGCCTGCGCTCAAGATTGGCAGCCGGGTCAAGGCGATGGTCGTCAACCCGGTCGATCCCGATGGCAATCTCGTCGTGTCCTTGGCTCTGGCGCGCGAGAGCGACGATTGGCAAGCTGCCCAGAAGCTGATGGACACCGAGGCGGTCTTTGAGGGCGTTCCCTGCGCCGCCAACCGCGGCGGGTTGGTTGTTCCATTCGGTCGGATCCGCGGCTTCGCCCCGGCATCGCATCTAGCTGACTTGCCGCGCGGCCTGGATGAAGAGACACGCATGGAGCAACTTCGCCGGCTGGTCGGGCAGGCCCGTCCCTTCAAGGTGATCGAGGTCGATCCGCAGCGGCAGCGCCTGGTGCTTTCCGAGCGCAAGGCGATCCGCCAGTGGCGTCAGCAGCGCAAGGCCGACGTGCTGGCCAGCCTGCGCGAGGGCGAGACCCGCAAGGGCGTGGTGACCAGCCTGCGCGAGTTCGGGGCGTTTGTAGACATCGGGGGCGCCGACGGGCTGATTCACATTTCCGAGCTTGCCTGGCGTCGGGTGGAAGACCCGGGCGAGGTGCTGCAGGTCGGCCAGGAGGTCGAAACCCTGGTGGTCCGAGTGGATCCGCAGGCGAACCGGATCGGCCTGAGCCTCAAGCGCCTGCAGCCGAACCCCTGGATGCAGGCAGCCACCTCGCTCCAGGTCGGCAGCACGGTGACGGGCGAAGTGGTGCGGGCGACCGGAACCTCCGTCCACGTGCATACCGAGCATGGGGTGGAGGGCAAGCTCCAGCTCAGTGAGGTCGTACGGATGCTGACCGTGGGCACCCGGGTCAAGACAAGCGTAGTCACCTTCGACGCGCCGGCGGAGCACTTGGAGCTGGCCCTGGTCGGAGAGTTGGAGCCGGCCGGCTGGGCCGAGTCCTCAACCGAAGGGAGGTGAGATGGTATGACAGTTGTCCTGCGTCCGAATGAGTCCCAGGACATGCTGCTCAAGCGCTTTCGCAAGAAGGTCGCCAAGAGCGGCATCCTGAGTACGGTCCGCAGAAAACGCTGGTTCGTGTCCAAGAGCGAACTGCGCCGAATCCAGCGCAAGAAGGCCATCCGACGGTTGAAGCGGCGTCAGCGGAAGGTTGCGGCAAGCCGGCCTGAGACATAGACCGGCACGGGTTGACGTCAAAGAAGATGAAGGGCGTCGGAGGCGACGGAGCCGTCGACTGAGGTGCGCATGACCAAGCAGACGGACAAGATCGAAGTCGATGGTCGGATCGTCGAGGCCCTGCCATCGACCCAATTCCGGGTCGAGCTGGACAACGGCCACACGGTCTTGGCGTACCTCTCCGGCAAGATGCGCCGCTACTACATCCGCATCCTGCTTGGCGATCGAGTGCGAGTTCGAGCTCTCGCCGTACGACCTGACGCGTGGCCGCATCACGTATCGCTACCGACAGCGCGGCACCGAACCCGCCGAGACGACTCCGTAGTCGCAAGGCGGTCTGACGACTTCGCGCCGCTCCCAGCTGTTCAGCTGGGAGCGGTTGTGTTACGCAGGATTGGTGTGCGCCAGTCTTCGGCCTCCAGTACTTCGACCGGCTGTAGGCCGACCGCCTCTGCCTGCAGCAACACCCCTGGCAACTGGTCGGCGAGAATCCCCGACAGGACAGCCAGCCCGCCTGGGGCAACATGCCGCTCGAGGCCGGAAGAGAGCATGTCGATCAGGACCGGAGCGAGGATGTTGGCGAGGAGCAGGTCGGCCGGCCGAAAGGTTGCCAAGCGCGGCGCATCCAGATCGTCCAGTGAACCCAGTTGGGCCTCGACCCTCTCGGTGACGGAGTTGCGCCTGCAGTTCGCCTGTGTAGCTTCGACCGCCAGCGGGTCGATATCGAGGGCAAGCACGCTGGCGGCGCCGAGCCGGGCGGCGGCAATGGCCAGGATCCCCGACCCGCAGCCCAGGTCGATCACCCGCGCCGCCGGGCGCAGGTGCCGCTCCAGCGCCAGCAGGCACTGTTGGGTGCTGGGGTGAGTGCCAGTGCCGAACGCCATCCCCGGATCCAGCACGAGCGGCAGGCGGGAGGAGGGCGGCAGATCGATCCAGGAGGGGACGATCACCAAGCGCTCGCCGATCGGGATCGGCTGGTAGTGCTGCTTCCAGGTCTCCGCCCAATCCTGCGCCTCGACCGGGGTGAACTGCGGTGCGGGGAGCGGGGCAATCTGCGCCAGGTGCCAAATCCCCTCTTCGATCGCCCGGCGCCGGTCGGCGGTGTGTTCGTCGACCGGTAGGTAGGCGGTGATGCGGATTTCGGCCGGGTCGCTTGTCGGGGGAAGGTCGGGGTGTGGCGCCTCGACGGCCACGCCGCCGGGTACGTGGCGGGCCAGCACATCGGCGACGGCCTCGGCCAGTTCACCGCTGGTTTCCAACGCAATGCGCAGCCAGGCCACCGGCTAGCCCCCCAAGAACTCCCTCAATCCATCGAGGAAGCTCTTCTCGACCGGCTTGGCCTCCGTGCCAAGGGTCCCGGCGAGGTCGCTGAACAGGCGGCGTTGCTCGGTGCTTAGCTTCTTGGGAATCTCGACCTCGACCATCACCAGCAGATCGCCGCGACCCGTGCGCCGCAGCCGGGACACCCCTTTGCCGCGCAGGCGGAGCACGGTGCCGGATTGGGTTCCAGGCGAGATCGCCAGCTCCTCATCCCCGTCGACAGTCGGAATCTGGACCTTGGCTCCGAGGGCAGCCTGGGCGACGTTGACGTTCAGGTCGAGCAGGATGTCGTCGCCGCGTCGCCGGAAGAACCGGTGGGCCTGGACGTGGATGACGATGTACAAATCGCCGCGCGGTCCGCCGAGCGTCCCTGGCTCACCCTCGCCGCTCAGTCGCACCTGCGTTCCGTCGTCGACGCCGGCCGGGATCGGGACCACCCGGGCGACCTCTTGCTTCAGGTAGCCTTCGCCCTTGCAGGCGCGGCACAGCGTGGCGATGGTCTCGCCTTCACCGCGACACTGCGGGCAGGTAGCGACGTTGACCATCGAGCCCAGGAATGTCTGCCGCACCTGGCGCACCTCGCCCGAGCCGTTGCAGGTGGTGCAGCGAATGGGGCTGGTTCCCGGTTCGGCGCGGCTGCCGCCGCAGCCCTGGCAAGGCTCGTGGCGGGTGAAGGCGAGCTCGCGCTCGACGCCGAACACGGCCTGCTCGAAGCTGATCGTCACATCCAGGCGCAGGTCAGCCCCGCGTCGCGGGGCGTGCCGGCGGCCGCGCCCGCCGGCCATGCCGAAACCGAAGAACTCCTCGAAGATGTCGGCGAAGCCGAAATCGGTCGGGAGACCCTGGACACCGGCATGGCCGTAACGGTCATATGCTGCGCGCCGCTCCGCGTCGGAGAGCACGGCGTAAGCCTCGTTGATCTCTTTGAAGCGGTCCTCGGCACCCGCGCTGCGGTTGACGTCGGGGTGATACTGCTTGGCCAGCCGGCGATAAGCGCGCCGGATATCCTCGACCGACGCCTGTCGGTCGATCTCAAGCACCGCGTAGTAATCGCGCTTGTCGGACATGCCCGGTCAGCCCGCTGGTACGGCCGCAATGCGCCGTTGGCGGTCAGCCTTCCTTGAACTCGCCATCGATAACGTCGGCGTCTCCGCCGGAGGGCTTGGGCTTGGTGGGGCCGGTTCCGCCGGCGGCGCTTCCGATGTTCTCGCTGCCGCCTTGGTAGGCTGCCGTGCCGATCTCCTGCATCGCCTGCAGCAGTTCATTGGTGGCCTGTTGGACGTTCTCGGCCAGATTGGTTTCGAGGGCGGCGCGTGTGGCCTGGGCCTTGGACTGCACCCGGGAGCGCACGTCGGCCGGGACCTTGTCGCCCAGTTCGCGCAGCGCCTTCTCAGAGGCATAGATGGCATTGTCGGCCGAGTTGCGCGCTTCGACGAGGCCGCGTCGCTTGCGATCATCCTCGGCGTGCGATTCAGCATCGCGCCGCATCTTCTCGACTTCGCTCTCCGACAGTCCGGACGAGGCGGTGAGGGTGATGTGCTGGCTGCGGCCGGTGGCCTTGTCGGTGGCGCTCACCTTGAGGATGCCATCGGCATCGATGTCGAAGGTGACCTCCACCTGGGGTACCCCGCGCGGCGCAGGTGGGATGCCGTCGAGAGTGAACTTGCCCAGGGACTTGTTGTCCGCCGCCATCGGGCGCTCTCCCTGGACGACGTGGATCTCGACCTCGCGCTGGTTGTCGGTGGCGGTCGAGAACACCTGGCTCTTGCGGGTGGGGATCGTGGTGTTGCGCTCGATCAACCCGGTGGACACCCCGCCCAGCGTCTCGATCGAAAGCGTCAAGGGCGTAACGTCCAGCAGCAGGATATCCTTGACCTCGCCGCCCAGGACGCCCGCCTGGATGGCGGCGCCGATTGCCACCACCTCGTCCGGGTTGACGCCCTTGTGCGGGTCGCGGCCGAAGATCTTGCGCACGGCCTCCTGAACCGCCGGCATGCGCGTCATGCCGCCCACAAGCACGACTTCATCAATATCGCTGGGTTTGAGCCCGGAATCCTGCAGCGCCTGGCGGCAGGGCGCGATCGAGCGTTCGACCAGATCCTCGGTGATCTGCTCAAGCTTGGCCCGGGTCAGCGGCATGCTCAGGTGCTTGGGGCCGCCGGCATCGGCGGTGATGAAGGGCAGGTTGATCTCGGTCTGCAAGACGGTGGAGAGCTCGATCTTGGCCTTCTCGCCGGCTTCCTTGAGGCGCTGCAGTGCCTGGCGGTCGGCGCGCAGGTCGATGCCCTGCTCGCGCTGGAACTCGGTGGCGACCCAGTCGATAATGCGCTGATCGAAGTCGTCGCCCCCCAGGAAGGTGTCGCCGTTGGTGGCCTTGACCTCGAACACGCCTTCGCCGACGTCCAGGATCGAGATATCGAAGGTCCCGCCGCCAAGGTCGTAGACGGCGATGGTCTGCTCGGCCTTCCTGTCCATCCCGTACGCCAGGGAGGAGGCGGTGGGCTCGTTGATGATGCGCAGCACTTCCAGGCCGGCGATCTTGCCAGCATCTTTGGTGGCGTTGCGCTGCGAGTCGTTGAAATAGGCGGGCACGGTGATCACGGCCTGGGTGATCGACTCACCGGTGTAGGCCTCGGCGTCGGCCTTGAGCTTGGCCAGAATCATGGCCGAGACCTCGGGTGCGGAGTACTCCTTGCCGCCCATTTGCACGCGCACATCACCGTTGGGAGCGGCGCCCACCCGGTAGGGAACGGTCTCCAGCGCACGCTGCACTTCGGCATCGGAGTGGCGCCGGCCCATGAAGCGCTTGATCGAGAACACCGTGTTCTCTGGATTGACGATTGCCTGTCGCCGCGCGACCTGGCCGACCATGCGCTCGCCCGTCTTCGGGTTGACCGCCACGACCGAAGGGATCAGGCGCCCGCCCTCCGAGGAGGAGATCACGGTTGGCTCGCCGCCTTCCATGATGGCGACCACCGAGTTTGTCGTGCCCAGGTCGATGCCGATGATCTTGCCCATGCTGGCTGCCTCCTATTTGGCCACGCGCACCAGGGCAGGCCTCAGCACGCGGTCGCCGAGCCGGTAGCCCTGTTGAATCACTTCGATCACCATTCCCTCGTCGTGCTCCTGGCTGTCTTCCAGGGTGAGCGCCTCGTGCACCATCGGGTCGAAGCGTTCGCCGCGGGCGGGAATCGGTTCAATGCCCTCCGCGTCGAGCAGTGCACCCATCTTGCGGTAGATCAACTCGATGCCCTCCGCCCAACGGGCGCCGTCGCCGTCGAGCGGGCGGTCCCTGAGGGCGCGCTCCAGGTCGTCGAGGATCGGCAGGAAATGCGCCGCGAGCTCGGCCGTGATCCGGGCGCGGGCGTCCTCCGCTTCC
Source organism: uncultured Chloroflexia bacterium (assembly GCA_963789825.1). Lineage (GTDB taxonomy): Bacteria > Chloroflexota > Anaerolineae > Anaerolineales > E44-bin32 > PFL42. The sequence goes on along the minus strand of CAWBME010000006.1, from coordinate 1,008,215 downwards.
TTGTCGACGCGCCGCTTGTAGTTGGCAAACTCGGCCCGCGAACGCTGCCAACCGTCGAGGTACTCTGAGGCCTGTGCCTGGAGTAAGGTCAGATCGACCAACTCGAGGACGGCCTGGCTGGCCGGCGAGTCTTCCAGGATCTCGGGCGGGAGCTCCAGGCGCTCAGCGTCAAGCGTTTCGTCGCCCTGGTCTTGGGAGGCCTTGGGCTCGTCGGTGGTCTCCGGAATGGGTTTCTTTTCCTTCACGCGCTCGTCCTCACTTCGATCTGGCCAGGTTCACCCGGCCAGGCTTTCGGTCACCAGTTCGCTCATCAAGCCAGCCACGTAGCGCACGCAGGATATCGAATGCCCGTAGGACATGCGTGTCGGGCCGACCACGCCCACGGCGCCGGTGGCGAACCCCGGAGTGCCGTAGCGCGCCAGCACCATGGACCAATTGCGCAGCTCGGACCAGGCGCCCTCGCCGCCGATCACCACCTGCACCCCGCCGACCGTCGGCTGGAGCGCCCGGCTGACGACGCCCTCCAGGAAAGTCTGCTCCTGCAGCAGCCGAAGGGCATCCTGTGCGCTGCCCGGCTCGGCGAACTCCGGCTGGGCCAGCACGTTGGTCAGTCCATCGCGGAAGACCTCGCCCGCCGGCGGGGTATCCGCCTGGACCATCAGCCCGGCCACCAGGCGCATCACTTCCGAGGGCAGTCCGCTGCTGAGCTCCGCCTGCGTGCGGACGCTTTCGGCGGTCTGGCCAGCGCAGGCACGCGTCACCTGGTCTGCCAGCAGGCTGAGATGACCCTGGTCCATCCCCTCCTGCAAGGTGAGCAGCTGCTGGCGCACATCGCCGCCTTGCAGCACAAGCACCAGCAGTGCCTGGTTCAGCCGAGTGGAGATCAGTTCGAGGTGCTTGAAGACTGCTCGCTCGGGGCGGGGGGCGGTCACCAACGACAGGGCGCTCGCATGCTGGGCGAGCACCGAGGCCGCCAGTCTCATCCACTCCTCGACCTGGGGGCGAGCCTGGTGGAACTGGTGGCTGATCAGGCGCTTCTCGTCCGGGGGCAGATCGGTATCCCCCAGCAGCCGCCGCACGAAGTAGCGGTATCCCTCCTCGGTCGGAACCCGCCCGGCCGAAGTGTGCGGCTGACGCAACAATCCCGCCTCGGTCAGGGCAAGCATCTCGTTGCGGACCGTGGCCGAACTCACGTCAAGCACAAATCGTTGCACGAGGAACTTCGAGCCGACGGGCTCGGCGCTCTCGATGTACTCGTGAACCACCAGCGCCAGGATCGTCTCCTGGCGCTCCGTCAGGTCTTGCATGAAGAGCACCTCTCCGTTAGCACTCGAGCGTCGCGAGTGCTAATAGGCCGGCGATGATGATAGCATGCGGCGGAAATCGTCGTCAAGTCAGATCACGATGCCCCGCAACGTCGTCGGCGGGCGTGGTCCGGCAGCCTGTCGGGGGTGAGGGCTGCGGTCGGCTGCCAGCCAATGGTGGCCCAGGTCTGACGGTCGATTCTGCGGCTGCCGCATCGGCTAGAATTGGGGCTGACGTACGCCGCTGGCTGGCGCACGCTGAGGAGCCAATGACCCGAAGCCTGGCCAAGCTCGCCAACCTCGCTTTCCACCCGTTCCTGTTCGCGGCCTATGCGGTGATTGCCATGTTGGCGACCAATGCCGGGCAAATGCGGCCGGTTGTTGGCTCAAGGTCGCTGATTCTCGCCCTTGCTGGAACAGGCGCTATCTACCTGGTCTTGCGCTTGGTCTTCCGGAATCCCCATCGCGCAGGCATGGCGACGACCGTGATCGTTCTGCTCCTGGCCTCCTATGGCCACGGGTATGATGCACTCAAGGACAGCCTCCCCGTCCTCGCACCGTTCATTCGGCATCGCTACCTGCTGCCGCTAGCCGCCGCCCTCCTCCTGGGGGCCAGCATCCTGGCAAGCCGGTTGCGCGAGCCGGAAAGACTCACTCCGATCCTTAACGCAGTAGCCGTCGTAGCGATACTGTTCCCTGCCTTGCGGCTGGTCCAGGCGGAGGTCGGTTACTTCCAGTCCAGGTCCAATGCCGCCGAGGTAGCCTCCCAATGCACCTTGCAGCCGGCTCCCGATGCCCCGCTCCCGGACATCTATCTCATCATCATGGATGCGTATGAGCGCGACGATGTCTTGCGCGAGATGCACGGCTATGACAACACGCCATTTCTTCGAGCCCTGGAGGACCGAGGCTTCTATGTCGCCCGTGGTAGCTTGAGCAATTACCGGAATACCGAGCAGTCGTTGGCTTCCGTGCTCAACCTGGACTACCTCCAATCCCTCGAGGACGTGTACTCTGCGGGAGAAATCTCTTCGTGGGGGATGATCCAGAGAATCACCAACAACCGGCTACGGCGCGAGCTGGAGTGCCTGGGTTACGAGACGGTTGCGTTTGAGACCGGAGCCTTCTGGACCGAGTGGGAAGGGACCGACCACTTCTACGCCAGGGACTCTGGACCGTTCTCCGATCTAGGATTGCTGGGTGGGGTCTCGCGCTTCGAAGCCAAGCTGTTGGACACAACAGTGGCCAGGTCAGGCCTGGATGCGATCCGGCAGTCCCAAGCATCCGGTGAGGTGGCGTCCTTGGACCCCTTGGCGGATCACCGTGACCGAATCTTGTTCGTGTTCGACCAGTTGGCGCGCGTGCCTTCGCTACCGTCACCAAAACTGGTGTTCGTACACATCATATCGCCGCACCCCCCGATGGTGTTCAAGGCCGACGGCGAATTCATCAGCTTGGGCGAATTCGAGACGACGATACAGTCGGATGCGACGGGGCAGAAGGCACTTGCGGCGTACGGGGCTCAAGTCACCTACCTGAATTCTCGCTTGCTCGAATCTGTCGACGCAATCAAGGCAGGGTCTTCGACCCCGCCCATCATCATCATTCAGGGCGATCACGGTTGGGCGGACCGCGATCACGAAGACAAGATGTCAATCCTGAATGCCTACCACTTGCCAGGAGGCGCAGCGAGCGGCTCTACCCCACGATCACTCCCGTCAATAGCTTCCGGATCGTCTTCGAGGAGTATTTCGGGGGACCCTATGCGCCGCTCGAAGACATCACGTACTGGTCGGACGAGATCGACACCTTTGACTTTGAGGTCGTCCCCAACACCTGGCAGCCCTGACACCCGCCGGCTGCCTGCTGCTGTTTGGCGTGCAATCGGATTGGATCGCTTGACAGCCTTCCCTGGCGCAGCTATCATGCCCGACGTACTCTTCCACTACGGCTCGAAGGATTGATGCGTGGGTAACCTAGCCAGCACCAGTGACAGTGCGTTTGAGTCCGACGTTCTGCAGAGTGATCTGCCTGTTCTCGTGGATTTTGGCGCGACCTGGTGTCACCCCTGCCGCCAGCTCGATCCGATCGTCGAAGAGCTGGCGGCCGAGTGGGCGGGCAAGGTGCGCGTCGTCAAGCTCGATATCGACCAGAACGTTGCCACGACGATGAAGTACGGTGTGATGGGCGTGCCCACGCTGATCCTCTTCCACGGCGGAGAGGCCAAGGAACGCCTCGCTGGGTTCCAACCCAAGCGCAGGATCCTGGAGAAACTGGGCCCCTTCCTGCCGGCCGGCTGAGGCCCCAGCCTCGGGTCCTTCTCCTTCGGTGCCGGCCGCGGCCTCCCGCGCTCCCCACCCTCCAGCTCTACCATGCACCCGCGCCGGCGACGGTCCGCGAGTCCTTCGAGACCGGCACCAGACGCTCAGGGATGGCAGTCTGCATGACGGTCAGTGACCGGCGGCGTAGACTGAATCGCAGGCAAAGACGAAGAAGGCGTTGACGAGGACGAGTAGGCGCCGAAGCGGAGGACCCGAGAGGCGTGGGTGGGAGACCGCCCGCATGCCGGCGGCGAATGGACCTCCGAGCCGCCTGGATGGAGCGCCGCCCGCATGGTGCGGTTGCCCGTGCGGGAGAGTGCCCCCGGTGTCGCGGCAGCGGTTGCCTTGCGTCGCCGGTGAGAGATGTGGCGGCGCGGTACACCGCCTAGGTGGGGTGGCACCCCGGGCATCGCGCTCGTCCCCACATGGGGCGAGCGTCTTGATTCCCAGGCCGACGCGCTCGCCGACGCACAAGAGCGCGGGAAAGAGACATGCAGGTCAACCGCAGGCGGATCCTGACCGGCGATCGACCGGCTGGCCGGCTGCACCTCGGCCACTACGTGGGCTCGCTTGCCAACCGCGTCAGGCTGCAAGGCGAGTACGACTGCTTCTTCATCGTGGCTGACCTGCATACGCTTACGACGCGGCCGGAGCGGCCGGATCTTCTCGCGATTGGAGAGAACGTCCGGCAGATGGTGCTCGACTTCCCGGCGGCAGGGATCGACCCCGGGCGCAGCACAGTCATCTAGCAGTCCGCCGTGCCAGAGACCTTCGAGCTCCATCTGTACTACCAGATGCCGGTCAGCGTGCCGCGGCTGGAGCGGGTTCCGACATTGAAGGAGATGGCCATCTGCGGCGCACCTGGAGGCCATGCCCTACGGCCTGCTCGGCCAACCGGTGCTGCAGGCCGCCGACATCCTGCTGCCGCGCGCCCCGCTGGTGCCGGTCGTGAGGGACAACGAAGCCCATGTCGAAGGGACGCGCGAGATCGCCCGTCGCCTCAAGCACCGGCATGGGGGGACCTTCCCGATCCGTGATCTGCTGCTGGGTGAAGTGCCGAGCCTGCTGGGATCGATAGGCTGGCGAAGATGGGCAACTTGCTCGACAACCCCATCTTCCTGTCGGATCCGGCCGAGGTTGTTGCGGCCAAGGTCCGGCGCATGGACACCGATCTGCAGCGAGTGAGGGCCAACTTCCCGGGTCGGGTGGAAGGCAACCCGGTCTTCCAGTATCACGAGGCCTTCAACCGCGACCGCGCCGAGGTCGAGGCCCTGAAGGTGCGCTGCCGCAGCGGAACCGTCGGCGATGTTGAGGTGAAGGGCCGCCTGATCGAGACGCTAGAGGCCCTGCTGCAACCCTTGCGCCAATGGCGCGCCGAGTTTGAGAGGGAGCGCGGTCTCGTCGAGTGCGTGTTGGTCGCCGGGTCCGAGCGGGCGACGGCGCGAGGTGCGCCGGGCGGTGGGGCTCTACCAGTTGGCCGGCGACTGAGCGGGGGTGCACAGGCGGAGCCGTCGTTGTATAATCGCCCCGTTCATCGGGAGTCCCTCGCCTTATGCCGACCCCTCTGCGCGTCCTGATCGCCAAGCCCGGACTCGACGGCCATGACCGCGGCGCCAAAGTCATCGCCCGTGCCCTGCGGGACGCAGGGATGGAGGTGATCTACACCGGGCTGCGGCAGACGCCGGAGATGATCGCCGAGGCCGCCCTGCACGAGGACGTAGATGCCGTGGGCCTTTCCGTCCTTTCGGGTGCCCACATGGCGCTCGTCCCCCGCACACTCGAACTGCTGCACCAGCAAGGCCAGACGCATGTCCCGATGCTTATCGGGGGGATCATCCCGGATGAGGATGTTCCGGCCCTGAAGGAAATGGGGGTCGCCGCAATCTTCGGCCCGGGCACCAGCACGCAGGATGTGATTATGGCCTTCCAACAGGCCGTCGCTCAGCGCCCAGCGGCCGGCTGAGGGCCGACTGGGCCATGCACCTCGCGGCGGCGGTTCTGCAAGGCGACCGATTGGCCCTCGCCCGCTTGCTGACCGGCATCGAGAACGAAGATCCTAGCGGCCTGGACGCCTTGTCGGAGCTCTACCCGAAGGGCGGCCAGGCCGATCGCATCGGGATCACTGGCCCGCCCGGCAGCGGCAAGTCCTCGCTGGTGGCGCGGCTGGCAGGGCACATCCGCCGTCACGGCCTGCGCCCCGGCACCGGACCGGTGAAAGTGGCCGTGGTGGCGGTTGATCCCAGCAGTCCGTTCTCCGGGGGAGCCATTCTCGGTGACCGCATCCGCATGCGCGACCTGGCGGGCGACTCCGGGGTGTTCATCCGCAGCATGGCCAGCCGAGGGGCGCTCGGCGGATTGGCGCGGGCAACGTTCGGAACGGTGCAGGCATTGGACGCGGCTGGCTATCCGGTGATCCTGATCGAGACCGTCGGCGCCGGTCAGGCCGAGGTCGAGATCGCTCGGACCGCGCACACGACGCTGGTCGTCGAGGCGCCCGGGATGGGCGACGACGTTCAGGCGATCAAGGCCGGCATCCTGGAGATCGCCGACATCCTGGTGGTCAACAAGGCCGACCTGCCGGGCGCCGAGAATGCCATACGCCAGCTGCGCGCGGCGCTGGCCCTCGGCTACCCTGCCCATGACGCCGGGCACCACGCCCCGGAGGCGCCGGCGGGTGTGCCGGGCTGGGTGCCGGAAGTTCTGCCAACGAGCGCCTTCAAAGACACCGGTGTCCCCGATCTGATCGACGCCATCGCCCGCCACCTGGCGCACTTGGATTCTTCCGGCTCGCGTCAAGCGCTCGAGTGGCGCCGAGCACGGCGCGAAGTGGAAGCGCTCCTGGAACAGCGCCTGGTCGAGTGGTTCCACGCCAAGCTGGCCGAGGAGGAGCTTCAGACGGCCGTCCGGCTGGTCGTCGAGCGGAGGATCTCGCCGCAGCAGGCGGTGGGACGATTGACCGCGGAGCTGGAGCCATGATCCTCGGCGAGAGTGTCCGCCTGAGGGCGGTAGAGCGCGACGACCTGCCGCGCTTCGTCGAATGGCTGAACAACCCTGAGGTTCGCCGCGGGCTGGCGCTCTACCTGCCGCTCAGCCTGGAGGAAGAGAAGCGCTGGTTCGAAGGTTCGCTGCAGGCGCCGCCCGACGAGCGACCGTTCTCGATCGATGTTCGCCAGGGTGAGGCCTGGCAGCATATCGGCGGTACCAGTCTGATGCATATCGAGGGGCGGGCCCGGCATGCCGAGGTCGGGATCCATGTCGGCGACACCCGTTTCTGGAACCAAGGCCTCGGCTCCCAGGCAGTGCGCCTGATCCTGCGCCATGCGTTCGAGACGCTGAACCTCAACCGCGTGTACCTCCGGGTGTACGAGGACAACGCCCGCGCCCTCGCCGTCTATCGCCGCGTGGGCTTCAAGGAGGAAGGTCGACTCCGTCAGGATCACTTCCTCGAAGGGAGATACTGGGATACGCTGTTGATGGGCCTCCTGAAGAGCGAGTGGTTGGATTCTCAGAAGGGCAGGGACTGACATGGGAAAGATGTTCGGCTACGGGGACATCAAGCTGTTCGCGGGATCGGCCAGCCTGGAGCTTGCCCAGGAGATCAGCACCTACTTGCAGGTCCCGCTCAGTGGCTACGACCTGGTGGAGTTCTCGAACGAGAATCTGTTCGTCCGCCTGCACGGGAGCGTGCGCGGCCAGGACGTGTACGTGATTCAGTCGATGGGCTCGCCGTTGCACCGCAATATCATGGAACTGCTGATCATGATTGATTGCCTGAAACGCGATTCGGCCGGCCGCATCACGGCCGTGATTCCCTACATGGCCTACGCTCGCTCGGACAAGAAGGATCAGCCCAAAGTCTCGATCGCCGCCCGCCTGCTTTCGGACATGATCGAGGTCGCTGGCGCCGACCGCTACATGACGGTCGACCTGCACGCCGGCCAGATCCAGGGCTTCTACTCCATCCCGGGTGACGTGCTGACCGCCTTCCACCTGCTCAGCGACTACTTCGTCGAGAAGAATGTGCAAGATGCTGTCGTGGCGACGGTTGACCTGGGTTTCGCCAAGAAGGGGCGCAACTTCGCCGCCAAGCTGGGCATGCCGCTGGCCTTCGTCGAGAAGCGACGTACCGGCAACGACTCGCGCGCCACGGCGACGACGATCATCGGCGATGTCGTCGACAAGAACGTGATCCTGGTGGATGACGAGGTGTTGACGGCCAGCTCGATCACCGAAGGGGTGCGCATCGTCAAGGAGCACGGCGCGCGGGACGTCTACCTGTCCTTCACCCACCCGCTGCTCGTCCCGCCGGCGGCGGAACGCCTGGCGGAAGCGCCGATCGTGGAGATCGTCACCACCAACACGCTGCCGCTGCCGGCCGAGGCGCACCTGCCCAACATGACCGTGCTCTCGGTGGCACCGCTCTTGTCTGAGGTGATCATCCGGGCGCATGAAGGGCGCTCGGTGGGCGAACTGTTCAACGAGTAGCGCCGGAGTCAGCGGTGCCGCAGGGGCTGGACCACTGGGTCCCAGCGAAGCGTGTCCTCGCCGAGCAGCCAGGCGCATGATAGTAGTCTCGGGCGATTTCCGCCTGCTGCTCCAGGGTGAAGGCCGATAGCGACTTGGGGCCGGCGTCGGTCGATAGCCCTTCGGCGCCGCCGTAGTCGTAAGGGTCGACGCCCCGGCGCAGATGGAGCCTCACCATATCCCAGAGCGCGCCGCTCCCCATGCGCTCGAACTGCCAGACATGGGTCAATTCATGTGTCAGCCAGGCCAGGTCGCTGCGGCGGAGTGTGGCAGCCTCGGTGAAGTCCGTATGCAGGCGTCGGGAGAAGAAGACCCGGTGTCCCAGCGTGACGGCGTTGTGCGCCGGCGGGGGCTGTTGCTGAAGGCGGGCTACCGCGCGCGCGAGAGCGAGCGGCCAGCCGGTCTCCTCCACGATCCGTACGCGCCCCCAGTCAATGGAGTCGCCGAACACCTGCCGACACTCGCTGACTTCCCAGGGGCTCAGGACGCGGCGGCTCATCGGATCGCCTGAAGCACCGGGTGCGGCGACCGGGGTCCGCCGACTCTGCCCTGCGCCGATTGCGCCTGCCGGCCAGAGGATCGGGCGGCGATGTTGGCGATACTCGCGTAACGCACCTGTGGAACCTCCTCGGGGCCTCCGCCCTCAGGGGCGGTGACAGTATAGCGCGCCACTCGCTCGACCCTGGAAGAAGGGCAGTTGTCCCTGGGAGGAGGCGAGGGTACGATGGCTGGATCTAGCCCGGTTCGTTCGCTGCCGACGCAGGAGGTTCGATGACGCTGTATCTGGACTCGGCCGATCTCGACGAGGCCCGTGAGGCAAGCAGCCTGGGCTTTGTCGCCGGATGCACGACCAACCCCGCACTGCTGGCACGTGCCGGTCACACCCGGCCTCTGGAGGCCATCCGCCAACTTGCCGATCTGTTCAGCGGCACGGTGTTCTACCAGGTGATGGAGTCGAGCGCACAGGGTATGGCGCGGGAAGCGCCGCCCGTACTGGCGTTGGGTTCGAACGTAGGCCTCAAGGTGCCAGCGACGCTGGAGGGCTTCAAGTTCGCCGCCGAGTTCTCCCCTCGCGCCCTCGGTTGCCATCACGGCTGTCTTCTCCCCCAGCCAGGCGATGCTGGCGGCAGAGGCCGGGGCACATTTCGCCCTCCCCTACATCAACCGCCTGACCCGCTTTGTCGGCGACGGCGCCGGCGTGGTCGCCGAGATCGGGGCTGCCCTCGATGGAACGCCCTGCGCCCTGCTGGTGGCTGGGATCAAATCCCCAGCGGAGGCGGTAGCGGCGCGTCTGGCCGGGGCGGACCACCTCAGCCTCCCCCTCGATGTGCTGAAGGCAATGGCTGACAACCCACTCACGACGAGCGCGCTACGGGATTTCGAAGCGACCTGGGCCGCGCATCTCGAGGGGCGTCAGGATCGGTAGCGCCGATCAGGGGCAGGTCAGCAGCTCGCCGTTGACGTCGATGAACGGCCGGGTGCCTGCCATCACCTCCACCTCGCCGGTGGCCGTGATGCAGGAGCCGGACCGGGCTTCGTAGTGGATGCCGGTGCGGTCAATGATGGCGAAGGAGCCGCGCTCTTCGCTGAACAGGGCGACGAAGGGTATCTCGTCGGCCGCAAACCAGCGCTTGAGGTCGCCATAGACGCAGAGCGAGCGACCCGTGTCGGCCAGCGAGACCTCTTCCCAACGCATGCAGTTGGCCACAGCCGGTTGGCCGGGTGTGCCTCCAACGCTGGGGGTTTCCACTGGGGCGGTCGGGAGCACGGCCGCCGTGGGGAGAGGCTGAGCTGGCGTGGGGGGCGGCGGAGCGGGGATCAGCGAAGCAAGGCTGGGCAGGCCAGCGCGGGCCACGAAGAAGAGAACGACCGCACCCAGCACCACGAGCAGCAGCACGACCAGAATTGTGGACGAGCCGCTGCGCCCACCGGATGCGACACCCGGTGGTGGTGGGGGAGACGGCGGCTTGCCCCGCCGGCGGGTGCCCAGGTCCGGCGCGGGCATGGCGGGTGTCTGCTCGACGTAGCTCGAACCCCATAGTGCCGCAGGAACTGACGGCTCAAGGGGGAGCGGCTCGAGGGCTGGGGCATCCTTGCGGGATCGACCGAGACCGAACAGCCCGCCGCGCCTCGGTGGCGCATCGGTCTCGGACTCAGGGGCGAATGGGGAGTCATCAGCCGCCTGCGGGGTTCCCTGGGACTTGGTGCCGAGGCCAAAGAAGCGTGAGCGGCGTTCCGCTGTCGGCTCCGAGGGCGCACCTGCCGGCGGGGGGCCTTCCTCCAAGAGCACGTCCCGCGGATCCCAGTTGCGGCTCGGCAGAGCCGAGGGGGGGACGCGCAGAGGCTCGGGTTCGGGCTCGGGGGGAGTCAAAGCGTGCTCGCAGTACTCGCACTCGCTGGCCCCTCGCTCGATCCACTCGGCGCAGTACAGGCAGCGCACCTTGCCCCGAAGGCCGGGAAAAGGCTTGAGTTGCCGGTGGCAGTACCGGCAATACACCGCCTCGTCCTGGATCTCAAGGGCGCAGTAGTCGCAGAGCCGCACGCCAGCAGGTCTCCCTCTGTCGACTCTACCCTAACCTGGGGCGGGCTGCCAGCATACCGGCGGTCTAGGCCGTCCGGAAGCAGCCGTCCCCGCTGCAGGGGAGCGCTCACGCGCCTGCAAGGAGCGTGCCAGCTGCGCGGCCGGTCTCCCGGCCGGATGGGAGCCGATCAGGCGGGGGCGGCAGCGAGGCCGGAGGGTGACTGGCCCGTCGTCTCGGCCTGTCGTCGGAACTGGCTCATGTACAGCTGGTGGTAAACGCCTTGAAGGGCGAGCAGCGACTCGTGCCGGCCGCGTTCCACGATCTGGCCGTCCTGCAGCACCAGCACCTGGTCGGCGTTGCGGATCGTGCTCAGGCGATGGGCGACGACGAACGAGGTGCGGCCGCGCATCAGCGTCTCAAGCGCCGACTGGATCAGGCGCTCGGTGCGCGTGTCGACGCTGGAGGTCGGCCTCATCCAGGATCAGGATACGCGGATCCGCCAGTGCCGCCCGGGCGATGGCGAGCAGTTGGCGCTGGCCCTGGCTCAGCCCGGCGCCGCGCTCCCCGAGAACCGTCTGGTAGCCCTCGGGCAGGCGTTGGATGAAGGTGTCGGCGTGCGCCAGCCGGGCAGACGCTACAACTTCCTCATCGGTGGCCTCGGGGCGACCGAAGCGCAGGTTCTCCATGATGCTGGCGCTGAACAGGAAGTTGTCCTGCAGAACCACGCCGATCTGGCGGCGCAGGCTGGCGGCCGTAACGTCCCGTACGTCATGGCCGTCGATCGTCACCCGTCCGCGCGTGACATCATAGAAGCGAGGGATCAGGTTGATGATCGTTGTCTTGCCGGCGCCGGTAGGGCCGACGATCGCAGTCGTCTGGCCTGGCAGCGCCTCCAGCTGAATGCCTTTCAGGACGCTGACGCCCTTCTCGTACTCAGCCCACACGTCGTCAAAGATCACGGTTCCGCGGATGGGGGGCAACGGCACGGCAGAGGTTGCGTCACGAACATCGGGGACGACATCGAGCAGGCCGAAGATGCGCTCTCCGCCGGCGATGGCGCTCTGGATGTTGGTCCACATCACGGCGATCATCTGTACGGGCTGATTGAAGCGTTGCACGTAGGCGATGAAGGTGATGATCATTCCGAGGGAGATGGCGGAGCCGAGCAGCCCGGCGCCCCGCAGCAGGCCGATGCCTCCGACGACGGTGACGAGCATGAGGGACACATAGCCCAGGGCCTCCAGAGTGGGCGACAGGGCAGAGGTGAAGGCCACGGCTCGGATGTTGGCATCCCGGTTGGAAGCATTGACCTGGCGGAAGGCGGCGATGTTCTCATCCTCGCGGCCGAAGGCCTGGCTCTCACGCACGCCCGAGATGCTCTCCTGGAGCTCGGCATTCACCGAGCCCATCTCCTGGCGCGATCGGCGGAAGGCCCGGCGCGCCTGTCCGGAAAACCAAACCGTGGCCGCGACCATGAAGGGCAAGATCGACAAGGCGACCAGCGCGTAAGGCGCGCTGAGCTTGAACATGACATAGGAGACCCAGAGAATCAGCATGGCCCCGCTGAGGACCTGCACCAGGGCGAAGGTGATCGCCTGCTGAATCGTATCGGCGTCATTGGTCACCCGGCTCATGGTGTCGCCAGTCTCATGCTGGACATGGTAGCCGATCGAAAGCCGCATGATTTGCCGGAAGACATCGACACGCAGGGTCTTCAGCACGTGCTGGCCGGACCAGGTCATCAAGTAGAACATCGCACCGGTGGCCACGGTGCCGAGGAGGAAGATGCCCATCAGCCGCACGGTCAGCCCGGCCAGCCCTGCCAGGTAGTCTTGCGAGGTCCAGCCCGGCTGCGGCGGGTCATACCAGCAGTTGCTGGTGGCGGACGCCGACTCAGACCCCGACAGCGTGGCCATGGCCAGGCGAAGAGGCTCCGGAACTTGGCTGAAGGCCGAACTCACCGAGGCGGGCGTCAGGTAGCAGTCGACCGCCTGGCCCAGGAGCTGTGGCGCCGTGACCTGACTCCACGTGCCCACGATCATCAGGACCAGAACCAGCAGATACTGGGGCCAGTAGGGCCGGAAATACCCCGTGAACCGTCGCAGGGTGGCGCTGACATTCTTCGGTTTGGAGGTCTCGCCCTCCCACAGGCCGTGCCGATCTCGCATCATCTCAGACCTCCTCGCGCACCGAACTGGGCTCGAGGCTCTCGAGCCGGGGGGTGATATCCTCCGCCAGCTGCGAGCTGTAGATCTCGGCGTACAGTTCGTTAGATTCCATCAGTTCCGCGTGAGTCCCCTGAGCGGCGATCTGACCTTGATCGAGTACGAGGATCCGGTCGGCCTGGACCACCGTGCTGACGCGCTGTGCGATGACGAAGCTGGTTCGGCTCCGCATCAGTCGGTCCAGGGCGTGCTGGATCTCCACCTCGGTTTGCAGGTCGACGCTGGACGTGGCGTCGTCCAGGATCAGGATCCGGGGATCCAAGAGAAGGGCGCGGGCGATAGCGATACGCTGTTTCTGGCCCCCAGAGAGGGTGGCCCCACGCTCGCCGACGACGGTCCCGTAGCCCTCTGAGAACTGGCTAATGAACTCGTGCGCGGCAGCCGCCTTGGCGGCCTCGATGACCTCCTCCATCTTGGAGTCTGGCCGGCCAAAGGCAATATTGTCCCGGATCGTCCCGCTGAACAGGGTGGTCTCCTGCAGGACGATCCCGATCTGCCCGCGCAGCGTTTCGAGCGTGACCTGGCGCAGGTCGTAGCCGTCGATCAGGACCCGACCCTGCGTTGGGTCGTAGAAGCGGGGGATCAGGTTGATGATCGAGGACTTGCCGGAACCTGTCATTCCCAGCAGTGCGATCTTCTGCCCGGGCTCCGCCTGGAAGGACACCTGGTCCAGCACGGGCCGGCCGCTGCCCAGGTAGCGGAAGGAGACGTTATCGAAGGTGACTTGGCCGCGCACGGGCGGCAAGGGGCGGGCGTTCGGCGCATCGACGACATCGCTGGAAGCATCGAGAATCTCAAACACCCGCCCGGCGGAGGCCGAGGCTTGCGACATCTGGGTGATGATGAAGCCCAGCTGACCGACGGGGATGAACACGAACATCAGGTACAGGCTGAATTCTTGCCACTGGCCCAGGGTCAACGTCCCGTTGATGATCTGGCGTCCGCCAAAGTACAGGATGAGCGCCTGTCCGAGATTGGCGATCAGGAATAGGGTGGGCATGACCAGCGTCATCAGCCGCATCACGCGCAACTGCACCTGCAGGTACTCGTCCGCGCCACGGTCGAACCGGTCGATCTGTTGAGACTCCCGATGGAAGGCCTTGACGACTTTGATGCCTGCCATGTTTTCCTGGAGGATGCCGTTCAGGGCTGAGAGCCGGATCTGCGCGGCCTCGAACATCGGCCGGGCCAGGGAGCCGATCGCCATGAACAGCAGAACGGCAAAAGGCAAGATGGGCAGGATCACCAGCATCAACCGGAAGTTCGTGGTGCTCAGGATGATCAGCGTTCCCGTCAGCAAGAGCAGCGACTGGACGGCCATGAGCAATCCCTGGCCGACGAACAGACGGACTTTCTCGACATCGTCCGTGGCGCGGATCATCAGTTGCCCGGTGTGGTTGCGGTCATGGTAGCTGAACGAAAGACGCTGGATTCTCGCGAAGAGTTCGTTACGCAGATCGAACGACACGCTCTGCGAGGCGCGCTCCCCCATGTAGGCCTGGGAGAACGAGAACAGCCCTCGGATCAAGGCAAATACCAGAATCAAGCCTCCCGCCAGGAACATGCCGCGGGTGGGATCGGCCTGAAGGGAAACGAACTGGGCGGTGGAGAGGCCGAGAGCTTGTGCGGCAGCCGGCTGCGCCGGCGCAGGCAAAGCGGCCACGCGGCTGGCCACCAGGCTCTTCGTCAGGCTGTCGATCAGCAGCTGGATCAGCCGGGGGACCATCAGCTGGGCCCCGGTGGCGAGAATCAAGGCGGTGTAGGCAAGCGTCGTCTCTCGGCGATAGTGGCCAAGGTATCGGATTGCCCTGCCCAGCGGCCTCAGCGAGCGGCGCGTGCCGGAAGGAGGCTCGGAGGTCGCCGGCTGCAGTCCCCGTCTTCGTCTAGCTCGCACCCTGTTCCTCCTCTAGCGCCCGGGCGGCTTGGGTCAGTTGGTCCAGGGACTCGACAATCGCCTGCTGTTCTTGCGGTTCGAGTGCACTGACGAGTTGTCGAATCCAGACTGTCCGCGAGTTCGATCGCCTGCCGTACGACTTCTTGACCGGCCGGGGTCAGCGTGACGCGGCGCACGCGTCGGTCTCGCTCGTCCTCGCTGCGCGAGAGCAAACCCTGTTGGACGAGGCGCTCAACCAGCTGACTGGCGGCCGCCGCCGTCACCGAGAGGTCCTGCCCGATCTCATTGACCGGGCAAGCCCCAGTGTGGTGCAGACGCATCAGCGTGGCCAGCTGCGAGTGTGACATGCCGGATTCACGCACCCAGGCTTGATACTCCCGCATCGAGCGACGCATGAAGACCTGTGCCCAGTCCCGAAGCGCCTGTTCGAATGTCGATCGCTGCGCCATGGTTCAACCACCTTGTTAGTTAAGCGGGCTAAAGTGTACCCAGGAATGGCCGACCCGTCCAGACCGCGTGCAGCCCCGACCCTTGGCGTATAATGTTCGCCGGTCAGCGCCATGTACAGCCACGGAACCCCCAGCCGCTCTGCGGCAGACCAGACCCAACCCATCGCCCGCACGGGGGGGCGGCCGCCTGGGAGGCCATCCCGCTCGCGCCTCCCGATCTGGCTCATGGGGCTGCTCGCAGTGGCGTTCGCGAGTGCCGTCCTGCTGCTGGGCCTGGTGGTGCACCTGATTGCGCGGGACCTGACCCGCACCTGGGCCAGCTTCGCCCTCAATCCGTTCCAACCCAACCCCGCCAATCCCACCGGCCCCCTGCAGCCGGGGGAGGCGGCGACGGCACTGCCTCCGGCGGCCACGCCGATCCCCTGGACGGGCGTCGAACGGGTCACGGTCCTCCTGATGGGCCTGGACTACCGCGACTGGGTGGCGGGTGAGGGGCCGGCCCGCACCGATACGATGATGCTGGTCACGCTCGACCCGCAGGCGAAGACCGGCGGCATGCTCTCGATCCCGCGCGATCTGTGGGTCGAGATCCCGGGCTTCGGCCACAACCGGATCAACACCGCCTACCCGAGCGGAGAAGGGAACCGTCTGCCCGGCGGCGGGCCGGCGCTGGCGATGCAGACCGTCGAGAAGGTGGTCGGGGTTCCAATCCAGTTCTATGCCGTGATCGACTTCGCTGCCTTTGAGCGCATGATCGACGAGATCGGCGGCGTCGACGTCCTGGTCAACGACCAGATCAAGATCTGCCCGATCGGCCGCTCGTGCAAGATCCTGTTGCCCAAGGCGCATCGCCTGGACGGGGCAGAAACTCTGGCCTACGCCCGCGTGCGCAAGGGCGCCGGCGATGACTTCGGACGCGCCGAACGCCAGCAGCAGGTGGCACTGGCCATCATCGACCGTGTCGTCGGTCTGGACATGGTTCCGACGCTGGTGGCCAAGTCGCCGGCTCTCTATCAAGAGCTGTCCTCCGGCATCCGAACCAATCTGACGCTCGAGCAGATGATCTCGCTCGGCTGGCTGGCGGTGCAGACGCCCAAGGCCAGCATCCAGCGCGGCGTCATCGCGCCGCCGAACATGGTGGGCTTCCACACGCTCCCCGACGGCGCGGCGGTGCTGCGCCAGGTACCGGATCAGATCCGTCTACTGCGTGACCAGATCTTCACCCAGACCGGGATCATCGGTCCGTGAGCCCGAGGCCGATCGCGTGATGCGCCCTGCACCCAGTCCGAAGCCGCGCCGAAGCCTGCTCGATCGCCTGCCGCAGCCTCTGCAGCGGGTGCCGCGCTGGGGCTGGTGGGCTGCACTGGGCGGGTTCTATCTGCTGTGCGTGCTCGGTGTCGGCGGGCTGACCGGCGTGGCCGCCGGCCGCCAGCAATCGACTGCCGGGCAATCGGACGCTCAGGCACGCGCTGCCCAGGAGCAGTTTGACCTCGGCGTGCAGGATCTGCTCGACACGCGCTACGAGCTGGCCCGGCAGCGCTTTGAGTACATCTTGAGCATCGACCCCGCCTACCCCGGTGCCGCCGAGCTGCTCGACAAGGCGCTGCTTGGCCTGAACGCGCCCACGACCACGCCCGTGCCCCCGACCATCGCCGTCACGCCGACTGCAACGCTCGACCTATCGTCGCTCGATTCGCTCTTCAGCCAAGCCCAGTCGGCCTACGCCGCCGAGGACTGGAACACCACGCTTCAAGCGCTGCTGACCGTCCGTTCGATCGATCCGCAGCATCGCCGGGCGGAGGTCAACCAGCTGATGGCGGGCGCCTTGCGCGCCCGCGGCCTGGAGAAGATCTGGGCAGGCCAGCACGAGCAGGGCATCTTCGATCTGGCGCTGGCCGAGCGGTTCGGCCCGTTGGACAGCCAGGCTAGCACATGGCGCAGCAGCGCTTCCTTCTACCTCTTCGCCAACAGCTTCTTCGGTGTCGTCTGGCAGGATGCCGCCCGTTACTTCGCCCAGCTCTGCGCCGCCGGCGGCTGGGACTCCTGCTACAAGTACTCAGTGGCCGCGATGGAATACGGCAATGAGCTGATGAAGGCCAACGATCCTTGCGCCGCCGTGTCTCAGTTTGAGGCCTCCAACGAGACGCGCGCCGACTCTGAGGTGGAGGGCCTTGCTGACGATGCGCGGGATGCCTGCCTCACGGCGACCGCCCAGCCTCCGACGCCGACGATCACGCTGACGCCGACCTTCGGCCTGCCCATCGAGACCCCCACCGAGACGCCGACGATCGGGGCGCCGCCGACCACCGGGCCGACCACACCGCCGCCTCCACCGACTGAGACGCCCACGCCGACCGAAACGCCTACGACCCCGTGAGCGTGCCCCGCCGCTCTCGGCTGCAGCTCATACGGACATGCCCGTGTTCAGCCCTCACCGTTCCTCGCCTTGAATCCCGCTCTGCCTTCCTCGGCTGAGTGCCGCCAAGCGCCATGATCCTGTCCCAGCCATCCATCGAGCGTGTCACGATCGTCTCATCCGAGCCCGTGATCCGCGCCGGCCTGGCTGCCTACTTCCAATCCGAGCCAGGATGGGAGGTGGTGGCGGTCGACCTGCCCACCCCGCAGGCGGCTGAGTGGGTGGTGAACGGTTCGCCGGACCTGGTCGTGTGGGACGCCGGGGGTGACGAGGTTTCCCTGGACTTGTTGCGGCAGCATCTGCCCAGGCTGCCGGTCGTGCTGGTGTTGGCCGATTCTGCTGAGGATGCCGAGAGCGCCTGGGCCGCCGGAGCACGGGCTGTGCTCCACCGACGGGTCGAGCCCACCGTTGTCCTGGCGGCTGCTCGGGCGGTGCTGGCCGGACTGTGGGCCTCTGACCTTCCGCCCAGCCGTCCGCCGGCGGCTGAGCCCTCCACCCCGGAGGCGCTTCCGGAGCCCCTGACGGCGCGCGAGCTCCAGGTCTTGCGGCTCATGGCCGATGGCCTGCCGAACAAGCTCATCTCGGCCCGCCTGGGGGTGACCGAGAGCACGGTCAAGTATCATGTCAATGCGATCTTGCGAAAGATGGATGCCCAAAGCCGTACCGAGGCCGTCGTCCGTGCAGGCCGCATGGGCTTGATCCCCCTCTAACCCGATCCAAAGTACAGGGCCTACCCCGATCCTTTGGCCGGTGACGCGTCGGCCGCGTTCATCTAGCATGGCAGGCGATGGATTTGGTGTCCAAGAGGAGTGAAGCCATGAACAAGGTTCTGGAGACGGTTTCGGAGGAATTGGCGGCGCTGGTCAGCTCCGTGCCGGGAATCGTGCGAGTCGAGGGGCGACGGCGCCTGCCAGCGAGCGGCGTGGCGTGGTCGGCAGAGGGGGTGATCGTAACGGCTGAGCACGTCGTGCGCCGGGATGAATCGATCCGCGTCGGCCTGCCCGATGGCGAGAGCGCCGAGGCATCCCTGGTAGGGCGCGACCCCAGCACTGACCTGGCCGTGCTGCGTCTGGCTTCCGGGCGCGCCGCCAACCCCATCTGGCGTGCCACGGATGACCTGAAGGTCGGCCATCTGGCAGTGGCCGTGGGACGACCGGGAAAGACGGTACAGGCGACGTTGGGGATCGTGAGCGCGGTGGGCGGCCCCTTCCAGACCGGTATGGGCGGCGCGATCGAGCGCTACCTGCAGACCGATGCCGTGATGTATCCAGGGTTCTCCGGTGGCGCGTTCGTCACAGCCGATGGCCGAGTCGCCGGTGTAATGACTTCGGGCCTGCTGCGGGGCGTCAGCCTGGCCGTGCCCACCGAGACCGTTCGCCGAGTGGTCGAGACTCTCCTGCAGCATGGCAGGATCCGGCGCGGGTTCCTGGGCGTAGGGGCACAGACCGTGCCGCTGCCCGAGGCGGTTGCGGCGCAGGCCGGCCAGATAACCGGGCTGTTGGTGATGTCCGTCGAGCCTGGCAGCCCGGCAGACCAGGGGGGCATGCTGTTGGGCGATACGCTGCTATCGCTCGAGGGATCGTCCCTCCAGTCGATGGAGGATCTGTTCGGGGCGCTCTCCGGCGAACGGGTGGGAAAGTCGGTTGAGATCGGCTTGCTGCGCGGCGGCCAGCTCAAGTCGGTGAAGGTGACGATCGGGGAGCGAGGCTAGTGCAGCGAGCCGCAGGGCTCAGCCTGGGAGCCTTCCGCCCGACTCGGCGCGGCTTCCGCTCCCTTGCGGGCTAAGAGAGCAGAGCCGAATGGGTCTTGTTCTGGAAGAAATGAGTTCGGGTTGGAGCGAAGCGGCCGATCGAGTGCGTCCATCGCTGGTGCACGTCCTGTCGCACGGGCGCGGCGCCGGTGCCGGGACGATCTGGCACGCGCTTGGGCTGATCGTCACCAACGCTCACGTCGCCGGCGCCGGGCGGCTGACGGTGCGTTGCCTGGGCGGTGCCGAGTATCCTGCCACGGTGTTGGCTCGTGACCATCGGCTCGATCTGGCGGCGCTGGCGATTGAGGCCGAAGATTTGCCGGCGATTGAACTCGGAGCCTCGCGTCAACTGCGCAGCGGGCAGCTGGTGCTGGCGATGGGCCATCCGTGGGGTATCGCCTATGCAGCCACGCTGGGCAGTGTGATCGAGGTGGGGAAATCCTTGGCGGCGCTGCCCAAGGCTGAGGGCGAATGGATCGCCGTCAGTCTGCACCTGCGCCCGGGGCATTCCGGCGGCGCCTTGATCGATGTGCATGGGCGCCTGGTTGGGATCAACACCCTGATGGCGGGGCCGGATGTTGGCATGGCGATCCCGGTCGAGGTGGCCAAGCGGTTCATGCACCAGGCCCTGGCGCGCCGTTCCGCCTCCCGCACCCGCCTCGCGGCGTGATCCCTCCTGCTTCAGGGGGCACAGGCGTAGACTGCTGACCACCATCTCAGCCTCGCTGCGCGGAGACGCGGTGCGAGCCTGCGCTGCGTGCCCGTTGGGCCGGCGGGGATAGCTCGGCATGGTCCGCGGACGAGCGCACGATCGTCAGACAGCGGGAGGCTTGGTCGGGCAATCCGGCGGATTGCCCCGCCGATGGTTCGGACCGCGAAGCCGGCGCCCGGCAGCGGCGGCGCCGGACTCGCCCCATGCTGCGCTCTCGACCGCTGCGCAGCGTGCTATCGGCAGCTGTCGACGGAGCGGGGTTGGAGGTGAGGCGGGTGGCGGCGTTCCGCGAGCTGCTAGAAGGCTTCCAGCGTGCCGCGTTCTTCGCCTGGAACTCGAACGAACGGAAGAGGAAGTAGCCGAGCAGGGCGTAGATCGCCCCGATGACCAGCTCGCCGGCGATCAGCGGTGTCACCAATCGTAGCGAGGCCCCTCGATCACCAGCCGTGCGGCAGCGATGCCGCGGGTGAGCGGCAGGACAAAGGACACCGCCTGCATCCAGGCCGGCAGCGTGGCGATCGGGATGTTGGCCCCGCTGAAGACCAGCAGCAGGAAGTAGACCGTGTTGTTGACGAACATCACGTTGAGGGTGATCAGGCTCAGGCATCCCAGCAGCAGCCCGAGCCCTGCCGTGCTGATCGTGCTGGCGATCACGACCAGCGCCAGCGCCACCGGATCGGTCTGAGAAAGGTCGAGGCCGAGCAGCGCTACGCCCCAGCCGAAGGCCAGCACGACGCCAAGCATGCCGTCCAGAATGTGAAAGAAGGCGCGCCCGAATACCATTGCCATGCGGTTGGCCGGCGTGCCAAACAGATACGGCAGCGTCCCCTCCCAGCGATCACCGCCGATGCTCATCGTCACGCCGAAGATCCCGCTGACCGCGGTGATCTGCATGGCGTTGCCGATCACATAGTACGTCGGTTCCTGCGCACCGGCGAACATCCCCAGCAGCGAGAAGAACAGCATCTGCCACAGCGGCATGAACACCTTGGATGCGAGGTAGGTCATCGGGCGCAACCAGCGGAAGAGCGGCGCGGACCCCGGCCTGGATCATGCCGAGGCTGTGGGCGGCCTTGGGCGCAAGGAGCGGGCCGCTACTCGAGCCTGGCGAGTTCCTCGCCGGGCCGCAATTCGAGTTCGAAGGTCGTCGATTCGCGCAGCACGTGCATCCCGGCGCGGGTATACAGGCGGGTCGCGCCGGTCAGGCTGGCGGCGTCGACGCCGAGGCCTGCCCGGCGGGCGCCGGTCGCGCGAAGGGCAGAGAAAGCGTGCAGCAGCAGCGCCAGGCCAAGCCCGCGCTTGCGCCACGGCCGGCGGACTCCCAGGGTGTCGACCCAGCCCATCTCGGGGTCGTCGTCGGCGTGCGCCCGACACAGGGCGATCCCGGCGATCTCTTCCCCGTCAAATGCGATGAACCACAGGCTGGGATCGAAGGGGCGCAGCTCTACCGAGGCGTGCGTCCACTGGCGGAACCCCTGTTCAAATGGCACCTCGATGAAACCCCAGTGATCTCGAAAGGCATCGATGGTTGCGGTGTAGACCGCGCGCAGATCCTGCGGATGCCGAAAGAGGTGCAGCCGGATGCCTGGCGGCCAGGCGGCATCCGGCGGAGGAACACCGAGGTCGATGGTCATCGTCCAACTATGACGGACGGGCTCGAAGCCGAAATCGCGAAACAAGGCAACACTGGGCTCATGCCCGAGTGGGGCGGCGACGCGCGGCGCGAAGCGTGCCTCGGAGGGACGCGCCCGATGGCCTGCAGCGCTCTAGTTAGCGACCAGGCCAGCAAGCCGGTGCCAATACCTTGCCCGCGCCACGACGGATGGATGCGGCTCCACATCCAGGGATGGACTGGCGGGTCGAGCAGTGTCCATACTTCGGCGCAGCCCACCGGGGAACCGTCGGGCGCCAGCACCAGGCGCGTGTCCTCATCCAGATCGAATCCGGGGAACTTCCACTCCTGTTGGTAGCGCTCCGCAGTCCACATGCAGGTGCCAATAAGCTCGGTTTCGGCAAGATTGAACATCTCAATCGCCCGCGGCAGGTCGTCAAGCCGGGCAGCTCGGATGGCAAGACCTTGTTCGCGCAAGAAGTCAAAATGAGGGTCGATGACGGCCTCCTTGGTTCTCTCGCCAGGGCCAGGGCGGCAGCTGGCTCCTCGGGGGGAAGGGCGCCGCCAGCCTGCCGGCGCTACTCTGCCTGCACCTCGATGGCTCCCACGACCTGCGAGATCACCAGGTCAACCTGGTTCTCGGACTGGCCGTAGCCTGCCGTGACGTAGCGGCCGTCTGGAAGCTGGCGGAGGCTGCTGTCGACGGTGCGCGCCGTCAGCAGCGGCTCGATCCGCACGCTTGCCTCCAGGCCGGCGGGGATCACGACCACCGTCTGCCCGAACACACCCGATAGCCGAGCGTCGTATTTCCCATTGGCCGGGAGCACGACCGTCGACTGTCCGAAGACCAGGTCGACGGCGAGGCTCTCGGCGGTGAGCGGAGCGAGCGCGAGATCCGCCTGGCCGGCCACGAGGTTCACAGCAATCGCCAGCGGGATCGTGGGCGTAAGGTCCAGGTCCCATGTCGGGGAAGATCCGGAGAACGCCGTCGTCGGGACGACCGAAGCGCCAGCCGTCTCGAGCCTGACCTGAGCGTGGTCGCCGGTGCGCTGATAGCTCTGGCCGACTTCCTCGACGCGATAGGAAGCGATCCTCCCGGCCAGCAAGTAGGTCTCGTCCGCCAGCGCGCCGACGTGCAGGGCAGAGGCGACCGGGGCCAGCAATACCTCAGCCGACGTCACGCCGTTCAGCTCGACCTGCACCATCTCGCCCGGCAGCGCCAACGGTTGCCTCTGGTCGGCTTCGGCGAGCCAGGCAATCGCTCCGCCCAGCACGATCAGCGACAGAGCCGCCGCCGTGGCAGCGCCTGCCCGGGAACGGTAGCCGATGGCAAGGTCGAGGCCGACGGATACCAGGATCACCGGCCAAAGCTGCAACAGTGCCGTCCAGGGAGACTGGCCCAGCAGGCCGAGGTTGTCCAGCAGCAGCACCGCGCCGAACCCGATCAGCAGGACCGGCCCCACGATGCTCCCGTGTCGATAGCTGGTGGTCATCATCGTTCTCCTTCCCAGTGATCCGCGCAGGAGGCGCTACTTGCGCAGCGCGCGAACGACCAGCAGGATGCCCCCTAGGATCAGCAGCACCGGCCCCGCGAGTTGAAGTGAAGGGCTGAAGAGCAGGGTCGAGAACGCGCCGATCAGGAGCAAGACCAGGGCCGGGACCGCCGGCCAGCGCATGCGCCCCTCTTCGGTGGGTACAAGCAGGAGTAGCCCGAAGGTCAACGCCGAGCCCGAGGAACAGCACGCTAAGCGGGGCGAGCTCGCCCGGCAGAAGTTCACCGGCGACGATCATCGCCGAGACTGACAGGATCGCGCCGGCGGGAATGATCGCCCACCAGGCATCGCGCTTGCTCAACCAGATCCCCCAGAATCCGAGCGATAGCACAGCCATGAACAGCGCCCCCGACCACGGATCAGCGGCCGCCGGAAGGAAGGTGCCCAGAGCGATGACCCCTGCCACGCCCAGCAGAGCTGCGGCGGGAACCAGCGCCCACCAGTTGTCTCGGTTGAGGGCGAAGACATACAGAAAGATGCCGCCGCTGATGGCGAACGCCAGTGTCCAGAACAGCGCTGCGCCCTCGGGCAGGATCCCATAGCTCTGCAGCAGGAACAACAGCCCGCCGCCGATCAGCGCCAGGCCGATCAGGATCTGTGGCCGCGACTTGTGCATCTCGATCCTCCGTGTGATCCATGCGCCGGCTGTCGAACAGCGCTCGGACCATGCCCGGCCATGCCTCGGAGTTCTTCTCGAATCAACCGACGGAGCTGGACCGCCGCGGAAACGGGAACCGTCGTTGGGACATGCACGGCCCAGTGCGGCGGATCGCCTGGCTGCCAGGCCCAGGGCGCGGCGAGGAACGCCCAGTCGTCTGCCGGGCGCAGGCTCAGCTTGAGCGTCCCGCCGCTGCGCACCAACTCATGGCGCGCGGCGGCGGCGAACTGAGCCGTGAGCACATCTGGCTCGGTGCTCGAGCCATCCAGTCTCAGGCGTCCCCCCATGTGGCGGAGATCCAGCTCGAGGACGAGGCCTCTTCCAGTGGCGCCCGCAGCACGGTCGCGCCTGCGCTGCGCCTGGCGCCGGAGAGTCCCCAAATGACCCAGATCCCGGCAAGGATCAGGAGGATGGGGATGACCAGTCCGCTCAGATCGAAAGGCAGGAGGCCCAGACTGTCGAGCAGCAGCAGGAGGCCCAGGCCGATCAGCCCGATCCCCCAGTACACAGCGCTCCGTCGCAAGGCGGCCGCGCTCACTCCCGGCGCGGAAGATGTTGCGGATCAGTTCCGCCAGGCCCAGGGCGATGAGCAGCGCCGGCCAGTAGGGGCCGGCCGGCACTGGGCCGCCGAAGATCGAAGAGAAAACCAGGAACAGCGCCAGGCTGACCACCATCGTCCAAAGCCCGTCGGGAATGGACCGGGTGGGGATTCATCCCCAGGATGCCGGCCAGGACGGTCCCCAGCCCGGCGAAGAACGGGATCAGGGCCCACAGGTACAGCCAGCTGCCCCAATCGCCGGTGGCCACCTGGTAGTTCAGGATCAGTCCGATCCCGGCGACGATGCACGCCGGCACCGCCATCGCCGCGTTGCCGCTGATCAGGCCGATCACGAGCAGCAGTGCGCCGACGCCGACCAGGATGAGCGGCCAGCCAAGGTTCTGCGGAAGCAGCGCCTGGAAGTCGGGCGACATGCGGACGAGCAGCAAGCAGGCGCCGAGCACGATCAGTAGGATCCCCCCGGCGAGCCCCGTGCGTTGACGTTGGTCCATCTCTCTCTCCTCCGGGTCCGCCGGATTGGGCGACCGATCGTCTTGAGAAACCTCCTCAGGCTGTGCGGCGGCCGCGATTCCCGGTCGCGCCGCGCCGGAGTCAGCCGACCAGGCCCCTGAGCAGCGCCCCAACCCCATACGCCACTCCGGCTGCCAGGCCTCCCACGAGCAGCGTCTCCATGCCGCTGCGCAGCAGGCTGCGCTGCGTCACCAGCACCTTGGCCGCACCCAGCAGGAACAGGGCGACGCCCGAGAGAACCAGCGATACCCAGAAGGCCGTCTGGGCTGGGATCGGCACAACCAGGCCGATCAGGAATACCAGCAAAGGCACCGACCCGGCGATGAGGAAAGCGACGAAGGTTGCCAGGGCGCTGCGCGTCGGCTTGCGCTCGTCCTTGACCATGCCCAATTCGTCGAACATCATCGTCTCGACCCAACGATCCGGGTGGCGGGAATGGATTTCGACCAGGGCGGAGGCATCGGCAGAATCGTAGCCTCGGTTGCGATACACCTCGAGCAACTCGGCCTTCTCGCCTTCCGGATAGTGCTCGACCTCCCAGCGTTCGCGTTCACGCTCGCGATCATAGTACTCCTGGTCGCTCTTGGAGGATAGGTAGGCGCCGATCGCCATCGAGAAGCCGTCTGCCAGCAGGTTCGCCAGGCCGAGCACCAGGACGATGTCGCTTCCCAACTGGGCCCCGGCGACGCCGCTGACAACGGCGAACGTGGTGATGATCCCGTCCAGGCCGCCGTACACCATGTCGCCGAGGTACTGCTGAGCGGCGCCGCCATGCTCCTCGCGGGCTGCCTGTGCGATTCGATCGGGCGCATGGGCGTGCGCCGTGAGCGCCTCGTCCCCGGTGGCGTAACCCTTGCGTGCCTCGTCGACTCTGCGCATCAGACTCATCGGACGGCCTCCTGATCCATCGAGCCGGGGGTGGACGCTGGGGGGTCGGCGGCCAGCCCGGCCTCGGCCGGGCGGGGGGCTGGGTGCACCAACCGATCCAGATACAGGTAGACCAGCACCGAGATCATCCCGACCACGCCGCACAAGTACCAGAGCAATCGGCTGTCGTGGTTGTCCATGATGTTGCCGGCAATCAATGGCCCGATCGCATACGGGATGCCGATGGCGAAGCCGGAGACCGCCATGTAGCGCCCGCGCATTGCCTCCGGGGAGAGATCGGCGACCATCGCCTGGTAGACCGGCGCGATCACCATCTCGCCGACAGTGATTACGACCATCGCCAGTAGGAACATGACGTAGGTGGAAGTGACGCCATACATGGCGAAGCCGACGGCGTACAGCGCCGTCCCCGCCGCAATCACCCGCATCGGACGGTAGGGCGCGATCCAGCGGGTGATGGGGAATTGCAGGAAGACCACCATGATGGCATTCAGACTGAGGATCAAGCCGTAGAGGTTCTCGGCGATGCCGTGGTCGTCGCGCAGGTAGACCCCCAGCGTGGTGTTCATATTCATGTAGACGAACCATGCCAGCATGCCGGCGAGCAGGAACAGCAGGAAGACCCGATCGCGCAGCGGGACCAGGTAGCCGGCGAAGGTCTGGCCAACGCTCTCGGGCTTGGCGTCCGGGTGGGGCGCGGGGCGGGTTTCCGGCATGGCCAACCAGACGAACAGCGCCACGCCGGCGCTGATCACAGCATCGATGACAAACAGCAACAGGTAGGAACGAGCGGCCAGCAATCCGCCGATCGCCGGCCCGAGCACGACCGACACGTTGAAGGCCACGCGGAGGATCCCATAGCCCTGGGCCCGCTGACGTTCCGGAAGCAGGTCGGCGACCATGGCGTTGTAGGCCGGGCCCCCGACCTCGGTGAACACCCCCGACACCAACGCCAGCAGGTAGAAGGCCTGCAGTGAGCTCACGAACCCCATGGCCAGTGTGCTCAGGGAGCTGGCCAGCAGGCTGAAGATCAGCAGGTACTTGCGGCCCATGCGGTCGGCCAGGGCTCCGCCCAGCAGGCTGCCAGGGAATGCCGCCAATGACCAGATGGCGAACAGCACGCCGACCTCGGACATACCGATCTGGAAGCGGTCGGTCAAGTACAGGGCGAAGAAGGGGAAGAGCAGTGCGCCGCCAAGCCGGTCGACGAACGTGGCCCCGACCAGCGTCCAGAACGGCTTGGGAAACTCCCGATACAGGTCGACGACCTTGCGCTGTTGCCTGCCTAGATGTTGCATGCTGAGTTCTCAGGCGCTCGAGTGCCTGCTCCTGGGAGGGCCGGATCGAGAGGGGCGGTCATGCCGAATCGTCAGGACTGCCCTGTGGGGCGGAAGCGCCCTGCGGAGACAGCGGGATCGGGTGCCTGAGAGTCAATCACCACCGAGGAGGTTCGGACTCGGGTCAGGCAACACCAGGTTTCTATCACGCCCGCTCGACGAGCGAAAGTCGACTTCGGCCCGGCCCGGTTGGCGCAGGCTCCTTGGGTTTCGGTTCAGCTCTTGGCCAACGGCGATTGGCCGCCCTTCGACGGCCGGTAGTACGGGTTGGTTCCACCGGCATGGTCCGTCGTATCGACGACATGCTCAATCGCCGGAACCTCCTGGCGGATCATGACCTCGATCCCCTGCTTGAGCGTCACGTCGACCATGCCGCAGCCCTGGCATCCGCCTCCCAGGGCGACGTAGGCCGTATCTCGGTCGACCTGTAGGAGCTGCACGAATCCGCCGTGGGACGCCAGAGCGGGATTGAGTTTGGCGTCGATGACCGCCTGCACCGCAAGCGAGGCCGGGTCTCGCCACAACGGGTTGGGGTTGTCGACGCGAAAGCCGGACTCGTCGGGCGTGTCGACAAAGTCGACGCTGGCGCCCTGCAGATAGTCCATGCTCTCGGCGTCCACGAGCACCGTGACGCCATCGAGGACGATGCGTGTGTCGTCGGGCTGCTCGGCATCCGGGGTGGCGAAGGCCAGTGTGTATAGGAAACCATTCGGGCCGCGGCCACGGATCCCGACGCGCAGCAGCGCATCGGTCAGGCCGCGCGATTGCTGCAGCTCGAAGATCTTCTGCCTGGCCGACTCGGTCACCGTGATCATGCCTTGCCTCCACATCCTGAGTTGAACAACCAACACATGCTGCCCAGCATGCCCATCGTCGCTCCCCATCGACCCAGGCGCACGACAGACCGCAGGTCAAACTGCACCATTGTACTCGCTCGGATCTGGCAAGCTGCTGAAGAACGCCGTGTCATCGTCCAACCCTCTCGCCCTAGCCCCTCCCCCTGCATGAGCCGACATCCGCGACGCACACGAGTCCCGCCGGGGAAGGGGTGGATGTTCCTGGGGGGTGGGGGGAGCTGGGTCCCCCAAACCCCCAGATCGTGTCCCCCTCTCGCCGCCACAGTTCATGGCGTACCCGTGTGCCGTCTGCGGAGATGGGCTCAGGGGGTGAGGTCGAAAGCACGTCTTTCAGCAAGCTCCAAAGCGTCGGCTGGGGGGGCCAGGTCGATCCGCAGGCAGGCATGAGCGGACCGCAGCGAGCCCTCGACCTGGGCAGGTGACTCGCCTTCGGCGAACAGGAAGCCCAGGTAGGCGCCGCCTTCGGGCAGCGGCACAACCGGTTCTCCCGGCCGAAGCTCGATCACCACCTCGGTGATGCCTGGCACGGCAGCGGCGGCTTCGACGCCCTCGACGCTGCGCAACGTGCCGGCCCCCGGAATCGGGATCATCATCACCCCGCTGGCGGCCGGCTCCAACCGCAAGCTGGGAAGCGGCAGGCCCGCTGCATGGAGCAGCAGGATCTCTTCGAGCGAACGACCGCCTTCGAAACGCAGCGCGCGTGAGCACAGGCCACCGATCGAGCGGGCGGCGATCTCCAGGATCCACACCCGGCCCTCGTGCACCCGGACCTCGGCATGCACCGGGCCGTGGGTGAGGCCGATCGAGGACACCGCCTGCGAAACGCATGCTTGGGCCGCCTGCCGCAACCCTGGCTCAAGCCGCGAGGGTGTGACGTAGAGCGTCTCCTCGAAGAACGGTCCCACGAGCGGGTCCGGTTTGTCGAAGATCGCCAGCAGCTCCAGCCGTCCGTCGCTGAGCAACCCCTCCAGGGCGTGCTCCGATCCGGGGAGGTAGCTTTCAACCAGGAGCGTCGTATGGATGTCCTGCGGATCCTGGGGCGCCTCGGACTGGATGATCCGCGCCGTCCGGCGGAAGGCAGCCACGAACTCCCCCGGGTCGTTGGCACGGATCACGCCGCGTGAGCCGGCGAGGCCGCGCGGCTTCAGGACACACGGGTACTGGACCTGTGCAGCGGCATCCTCTGGATCGGCCTGAAGGGAGAGGATCCAGAATCGTGGGTTGAGTTCCAGGCCGGCATGATCCAGCTGCTGGCGGAAACGCGCTTTGTCGCGAGTGATGGCGACCGCCTCCGGCGAGTTGTGCATCAAGTGCAGACGGGCGCTGACGGCGGCTGCCGCGATCACGCCTTCGTCCTCGGCCGAGAGCACAGCCTGGAATCCCGGCCCGGGCGTGGTGAGGAGTGCTTCGGCGGCTTCCGCCGGATGGTCGAAGTCGAGCGCCAGCAGGCCGGTCGGCGGGCCAGTGCGCCAGGCCAGAGGGTGGTCCGTGGCGACGGTCAGCGGCAGCCCCAGGCGTTCGGCGGCCCGCAGGAAGGCGCCTGCACGGTAGGTCCGGGTGGTGACGAGGAGGAGCACTGGGCGGATCATCATGGACGTCGGTCGGGGCGCGAGGCCTTGGGGAGTATAGCCCAGGCGAATGGCGCCCCGTCGCGATGCCCCCGACCGGTAGTACACTCGGTCGCACGCTTGACTGCATCGGGCCGGACAGGACCTTCGCCAGATGGCCGGCGTGTGTGTCCCGCCTTCTCCGTTCCAGCGACGGGTGCCAAGGCTCGGCCGTTCCGACGCGAAGCACGCGCCCAGGAGGTAGAAGAGTGGCCTTCAAGTCGATGGTTGTCGCCGGGGCGCTGCTGGGCCTGCTGACCGGCGCTTGCGCGGCCACGCTCACCCCCGAGCCGACCCCGACCCCGCTGGCCGATCCCACCTGGGAGCGGATCCAAAGCACGGGCCGGCTGGTTGTTGGGACCGCCGGCGACTACCCACCCTTCGAGTCCTACAACGACCAATACCGTCTGGATGGCTTCGACGTGGCCCTCATCCAGGCTATCGGCCGGGAGCTCGGCTTGCGGGTCGAGCTTGACGACTTCGCCTTCGAGGGTCTCGGCGCGGCTCTGGGCTTGGGACAAGTGGATCTGGCCATTGCCGCAATCTCGGTCACCGACGAGCGCCAGGCGCGGATGGATTTCTCGGATGTCTACCATGTCGGCGCTGGCGTTGCGCTGGCCAAGCAAGGCGCCGGCATCGGCCCGCTTTCGGCCGTCGCCGACCTGACCCCATACCGGGTGGGGGTCCAGAGCGGCTCGGTGTATCAGGCCGAACTGAGGCGGATTGTGGCCAGCGGTGCGATGCCAGCTGATCAGCTGTCGGCCTACGACGAGGCAGATGAGGCTGTCGCTGACCTGCAGCGGGGCGCCATCGATCTCTTCTTGCTCGATCAGGCGCCGGCTGAAGGACTCGCTGCCCAGGGTGGAGTCGAGATCGTCGGCCGGGGGATCCACGAGCAGCGCTATGCCATCGCCATCCCGGCCGGAGCGGTGACGCTTCAGGCCGAACTCAACCGCGCCCTGTCCGAGTTAGCCAATGACGGGACGCTCGCTCTTCTGAGCGAGCGCTACCTGAACGCCCCGCCTGCCGCGATCGCGCCCCTGGCCGCGCCGACCCCTGCGGCAGCCCTGACGCCGTCGGCGGCAGCGTGCACCGAGGCAATGACCTACATCGAGGATCTCAGCTTCAACGACGAGAACATGCAGAACCCTCCCGAGCTCGAGAAGGGGGAGGCATACTCCAAGGGTTGGAGAATTCGCAATGTCGGGACGTGTGCCTGGACGGAAGACTACTCCCTGCGCTTTGTCCACGGCAACAACGCCGAAGCCCGGATGGAAGGGAATCCAGCCAATTTCGCAGGGACGGTCCGGAGCGGGGAGACGTATGACGCGTACGTCGACCTGATGGCCCCGAAAGAATCCGGAACCTACATGGGATTCTGGCAATTGTTCAACGTCAACGGTCAGGCTCTTGGGGAGACTCTCCGGGTAGGGATCAGCGTGCCAACCGACACGCCGATGCCGACCGCCACCAGCACGCCCAGCCCGGCGGTCACGCCCGCGCCCCTGCCGACGTGGACCCCAACACCACCGCCCGTGGTCGGGCCGGCTTGGTTCCTGGTGTTGATCCAGGATGAGTCCGGAAAGCCGGTTGACCCCGTTTCCGGCTCGGTGGTCACGGCTTCGTTCACGGAGGACAGAACCCTGTCGGGCAGCACCAACTGCAACTCCTATACAGGGACCTACAAAGCCAAGGAGTCCACCCTCAAGATCACCAGCCTCTCGTTCACAAGGCTTGCCTGCCCAACGGAGGAGCTGAACTCCCAGGAGAACAGGTACCTCTACCTCTTTGAGACGGGCCACGCGCTACGCCGTTGCCGGGAACCAACTGCAGCTCTTCACGGGTGACAACCTCACCCTTGTCTATCAGGCCCGGTAGGCCTGCCCACCCATCCCTGCGTGCAAGCGCATCCATGCGGGCAGCCCGCCTTTGTCCCGAGCGCTTGACGGGCTGGCGGCGGATCAGTGGACGTCCATCCCCCCGGCCAGAGCCTGGCGCCTCCAAACGGCGCGACCGCAAGGCTTCGGCAACCCGGTGACTCCTGTCCAGGCGCACGAGGTAGCCTTCCTGACTGCACCTTCGTGCCAGGCTCCTTCGAGATCCTCGCAGCGGCCGACCACAGATCCGGCAATCTCCGACCTCCGAATCCATACGCTCGGCGATGCCCGGAGGAAGACACAGCTGGGTGGTGAGGGGTTGTGGTCAGAGCGGGGATCGGCCGAGGCGGATCCGATCTGAGCGGTGCCTTGGAGAGACGCAGGCGCCCGGATGCGCCAGACGAAAGCCGCAATCGGAGGAACCTTGTCGACATGGCCAGATGTGATATAGTCCACCCTGCCCATGCATTCAACGTCGTTCTACGAGCGAGCAACGGCTCGCTCGTCGTGCGCTATGCGGGGCGCGCCCGGGAATGCCATGCTGGGCGTCGCGGGGAAAGCACGGGACGCACGGTTGGCTGAATTGATGAATGGAGGATGGAAGATGAAGTTCAAGATCGTAATCGTAGCGGGGATGGTTCTGGGGCTGCTGGCTGCTGCTTGTGCGCCGGCGGCAACTCCCGAGCCCACGGCCGTGCCTGCCTCGGCCGACCCGACCTGGGAGCGAATCCAGGCGAACGGGAAGATGCACGTCGGGACCTCCGGTGACTACCGGCCGTTCGAGTACTACAACGAGCAGTTTCTGCTGGACGGCTTCGATGTGGCACTGATCAAGGCCATCGGCCAGAAGATCGGTGTCCCTGCTGAAGTCACGGACTTCGCCTTTGACGGCCTCGCCCCGGCGCTGCAGATCGGGCAGATCGATGCCGCCATCGCGGCGATCTCGGTCACCGATGAGCGCCAGTTGGCGGTGGACTTCTCCAATATCTACTTCATCGGAGCCGGCGTCGCACTGGCGAAGCAAGGCGCGGGCATCGGGCCGCTGACCAGCGTGGATCAGCTCGCGCAGTACCGGGTGGGCGTCCAGGACGCCAGCGTCTACCAGACCGAACTGCTGGATCTGGTCGAGTTCGGGCGCATGCCCCCGACCAACGTCTTCACCTATGTCAAGGCCGATGAGGGGATCACCGCCGTCAAGGACGGTGCGATCGACCTCTTCGTGATGGACGACGCGCCGGCGAAGGAAGCGGTCGCCGCTCGGCGGCGTTGAGATCGCCGGCACCGGGCTCACCCAGCAGCGCTACGCCATCGCCCTGCCCAAGGGATCGCCGACGCTGCTGGCCGCGGTCAACCAGGCGCTGGTCGATCTGACCAACGACGGGACGATCGCCCGCCTGACCGAGCAATACATGCAGTTCACGCCGGCGGAAGTCGCTCCGCCGCAGGCTGTCCCGACCGCCACGCCGGTGCCGGGGCCGACTGCGACCGCTGCCCCGACGGGTTGCGTCGACGCCATGGCCTATGTCGCCGACCTGAACTACGATGACGAAAACATGAAGGATCCGGTCGAAATGGATCCCAACGAGGACTTCGAGAAGGGTTGGCGCCTCAAGAACGTGGGGACGTGCGACTGGACGAACAAGTACTCGATCCGCTACGTCTACGGGAACGAGTTCGAGTCGGACATGGACGGCGAGACAACCTACGTGAGTGGCACGGTGAAGCCGGGCCAGACCTACGACATGTACGTCGAGCTCGAAGCACCGAGCCGGCCCGACACGTACCAGGGGTTCTGGCAGATGTTCAACGCCAACGGGCAGGCGTTCGGCCAGACCGTCTGGGTCGGTATCGTTGTCCCGGGCGAGGAGCCCGAACCGACCGCAGAGCCGGAGCAGCCGACCGCAGAGCCGGAGCAGCCGCCGGCCATCCAATACTTCCAGGCCGATCCCACGCAGATCGACGTCGGGGTGTGCACCACGCTTTCGTGGTCATTCTCCGGCGAGAGCCTGGCCGATGCCTGGATCACCCGCAACACCGAGCCGGTCTTCAACGACCTACCCACACAGGGATCCGTGGACGACTGCGGGCTGGCAGTGGGCCAGTATACGTATGTCCTACAGGTCAGTTCGGAGTTCGCCGGGACAGCCCAGAAGCAGGCGCTGGTGGAAGTCGTTGAACTTCAAGTGAATCCTCAGTAGTCTGCCTTGTCCTGCAGCCTGGCTCGGATGGGGCTGCCGAGAGCCGAAACACAAGGAGCGGGGTATTCTCCCGCTCCTTGTGTTTGTCTTCTTGCGGATCTGAGGCAGGTGCGGGTGTGCCTTACGCCCCGAACCACTGCTCCAGGTGCTCCTTGAGTGCCACCCGGCCGTGGCGCACGATCTCCTGGGTGATCTCTCCGGCCTCGACCCGCCCGTCAGGCTTCGACACCCGGAACGGGTGCCCGAGCATCACATTGGCCGTCAGATTGACCGAACGTGGGAAGATCACCTGCTGGACGGTCTGGAAGATCTCCGCCGCTCGCTGCTTCTCCATCTTGCCTCGCTGGAACAAGCTGAGCGGATTGCGCAGGCTGAGCGGCGCCAGCACCCCGCTGGCAATACAGACTTGCACGCGGTTCTCGGGGACGCTGCGCAGCATCAAGCCGATGCTGGATGACCAGTAGTCGAAGGTGGTCTCAGCGCCCGACAACACGGAGGGATCGGGGTCGACCCGGCCGCTGGGGAAGATCAGCAACGCCCCGTTCTCCTTGAGATGGCGGACGGCCTCCCGGATCACCACCATCCGCTGATTCGAACCGGGCAGGGAGGCGAAGATCACGTGGCGGCTGGTGAACGGCAGGTTGCGGATAACAGGCATGTTGCTGGCGATGATCTTGAGATCCTTGCGGTTGAGGGCGGCGGTGATCGCCAGCGAGTCCGCCGTGCCAGGATGGTTGGAGGCGATCAGCAGGGGGCCCTCCGCAGGCACCCGCTCAGTTCCCAGCACCCGAACCTGGCGAAAGATCAGCGAGCTCGCCCAGTCGGCGGCCGCGGGGAAGCCGCGGTCGGCCACGATGCGGTCGAACTCCAGAGCGTAGCGGGCGAAGCGGGAAGCAGCCGGCCGAAGCCCGGCCAAGAGCACCCGCGAGGCCCAGCTGTTGGGATGCAGCCCCAGCGCCCGGCGAATGTCCTTGTACAGTGCTTCGACAAGCTCGTCGGGTGAAGGAACGCGCTCCAGGTCAAGGAGCGGCTGGGGAGGAATCTGGTGATCCGGATCGAGCGTCATGGGGAGCGTGTGGGATACCTCAGGAGTATTCTACTTCACTCCGCGATTCCATGAGGCTCGCCACTGCGCGCACATGCCCTTCTCCGCAAGATCGGGATAGGCGCGCCGCTCAACGCCTCTGGCCGACCGCAGCCAACGCCCAATACGCTCTCACCCTGGCTCCCTGGGGGCGGCCTGATCGACAGGGCCGCGAGCTCGCCAAGTCCAAGGCTGAGAAAGGATGCCTGGACGTGAGGGGAGGGGAACTCCATTCACCTGTGGCACCCCGAGTTGCCCGCCAGGATGGTCGTGCGGCGGATCGCTCCGCGCATGGGTGCCTGCGCTGACCGGAGGGGAGGGCCCTAGCCGTGGAAAAGGCCTGGGCGGGGAAGTTGCTGGGGCGAATCGGCTCGCCTGGACCCGACGAAGGGCGTCGCTGTCCGGCTCGGCCGGCAATCCGGCTCAGGAGACGGAGCGGCCCCTTCGCAGGCATGACCTAGGTCCAGTTGGCGGCGGATGGCTTGTATGCATACAATCCCCCTCAGCTCACTCGAGGCGCAGGCGAGCATGTCCATCTCAAACGAGCTGCGAAGGCTAGGTCTCTTCGTCCTGCTGGCTGCTTCCATGCTGGCAGCCGCTGCCTGCAACGTGCCGGGCGCAATCGAGGCGTTGCTGGCCAGCCCGACCGCCAGCCCCAGCCTGACACCCGAGCCTTCCGCCACCCGCACGGCAACCGAGGTGTCCACCTCGACCGCCACGGCCACGATCACCCGCACGGCGACCATACGCGCACACCCACCCCTTCGCTGAGCCCGACGATCACACCGACGCCTACCGAGACCCAGCCTCCCACGCCCACGCCGACGATTACTCCCACTCCGGAGATCCGTGGGCGGGTGCTGGAGAAGGCAAACTGCCGCTATGGCCCGGGCGCGGCCTATCTGTACGAGTGGGGACTGTACCCGGCCAACCGGGTGACCGTGCTCGGCCGCAACCAGGATGGCAGCTGGTTGTACGTCGATCCATGGACCTACACCGACAAGTGCTGGGTGAAGGCCGACCTGCTGGAACTCAACGGCGACATCTCCGACCTGCCGCAGATCCGAACTCTGCTGCCTTACACCGAGTTCTACTGGCCTCCCAAAGGCGTCAGCGCCAGCCGCTCCGGCGATGATGTAACCGTCAGCTGGAGCCTTGTTCCGATGAGCCTGGACGACAACCGTGGCTATCTGATCGAGGCGTTCCTGTGTGAGGATGGGCAGCTGCGGTTCACGCCGGTGCAGTACTGGGAGCCACCGGCTACCCTGCATGACGAGGCCGGCTGTCTGGAGCCATCGAGCGCCCGGATCTACACCGCCGAGAAACATGGCTACACTCAGTGGATCCTGATCCGCTGGCCGGTCCATCCGGACGCCACACTCGCTCCGACGTCGACTCCCTAGCAGCCAACTCAGGAAGCTAGCATCGCGTAGGAAAGCAGATCCCTCGCTTCCCCTCCGCTTCACTGCGGGGCAGGTGCTCGGGATGACAAAGTCGGCGTGTCATCCCGAGGAGCACTTCCGCCGAGGGATCTGCTGTCGCCCCCGTCCGGGAGCAGCACGGCGGACCAAGACCAGATCCCTCGCTCCTCGCTCCCGCTCGGGGCAGGCGCTCGGGACCACACAGTGGGCCTGTCATCCCGAGGCAGCACTTCCGCCGAGGGATCTGCTTGTCGCCTATGTCCGGAAGCAGCACGGCGGACCTAAGACCAGCTCCTCGCTTCCCCTCGCTCCCGCTCGGGGCAGGCGCTCGGGATGACTAGGTAGGTATGTCATCCCGAGGCCGGCACTTCCGCCGAGGGATCTCGCCTCGTAGGTCGCACTACGTCGCGTCCCGTCGGCAGAACGCGAGCACGACCCCCGGGGCGGCGAGTGCGGTGAGCCTGCTGCTTGGGATCGAACCTGTCAGGGTAGTGCGGGTGCGACGCTGTCGGCGCTAGGCCGTGCGGGTTTCCAGGCTGGGCTCGGGGATGGCAGCGGCAAGCCGGAGGCGGGATCGCCCGTGCAGATAGACGAAGCCCAGAGCTGCCATGGCGGCCAGTGCTCCGCACAGGTACCACACCAGGTTGGGGTTGTAGTTGTCCAGGATGATCCCCGCCGCCCACGGCCCCACGGCCTGCGGCAGCGCCCAGGAGAGCCCGAAGATGGCGATGTAGCGTCCGCGGCATGATCTCCGGCGCCAGCTGCACCACGAGGGCATGTCCGACGGGGATGACGATCATCTCTCCGAGCGTGATGACCAGCATGGCGGCCACAAACAGCGGATAGGCGCCGACCAGGCCGAAGGCGGTGAAGCCGATCATGTACAGCACGGTGCCCAAAGCCATCATCAACATCGCCGGATAGCGCCGCGCGACGCGTGTCACCGAGAACTGCAGCAGAACGACCATGGTGGCGTTCAGGCTCATCAGCAATCCGTAGCCGTGGGCAGCGATCTCGTGCACGTCCCGCAGGTAGACCGAGAACGTGCTGTACATCTGCAGGTAGACCAGGTTCATCAGCATGCACACGGCGAGGAACAGCAGGAAGACCGAGTCCGAGAGCACGCGGGTGTAGCCCTTGAAGGTCTGGCTGACCGGCTCATGTTCGGTGGCGGCGGCTGCTGCGGCCGAGCGGGTCTCCGGAATCAGCCGGTAGACGATCAGCGCAGTGATCGAGCTGCAGATCGCGTCGAGAACGAACAGTAGCAGGAACGAGCGTGTGGCCAGCAGTCCGCCGATCGTCGGTCCGACGATCCAGGCCAAGTTGCCGGCAACCCGCAGCACGCCGAACCCCTCGGCGCGTTTCTCCTCCGGCAGCAAGTCGGCGACCATAGCCCCTTCGGCCGGGCCGGAGATGTCGGAGAGGAAGCCGACCACGACCGCCAAGACGAAGAAGGCCCGCAGGTCTCCCACCAGGCCCATGGCCAGGCTGCTGAAGGCGCTGAACACCAGCCCGAAGAGCACCATCGACCGCCGGCCGAAGCGATCGGTCAGCGCGCCGCCGGCTAGATTGCCCAGGAAGCCCGAGATGGAGAACACGGCCAGCAGGATCCCCGCCTGCGTCATCCCCACGCTGAACCGCTGGGTGACGTAGAGCGCGAAGAACGGGAAGATCATCGTGCGCCCGACGGCGTTGATCGAGGAGGCGCCGACCAGGATCCAGAAGCGAGGGGAGAACTCGCGGTAGATGCCTTGCGCTTTGCCCAGCACGGCGGCAACTGATCCTTCCCCTTGCCCCCGGTCTCCGCGCCGAGGAGCGCGACATGCTACTCCAACTCACCCTTTCTGACGAACGCAGGCAACCCTGGCTGAGGGTGGATTGGCTCGTGCCGTTCGATCGGACTACAATTCGCCTTGCCGACTCGCAGGGGTTGTCATGCGTGCTTGTCGTCCGGTTCTCCGTCCCGCCGCCTGGATGGCGGTTGCCCTGCTCCTGGGCGGCGTTGGCCTGCAACGGGTCCCCGACCTTCGCCTCCAACCGAGCTCCCCCGGACATCCTGCTGCCTTCTCCGACCGTGCCCGCCCTTCCCACTGTCGAGACGCCCGCAGCCACTGAACCCCCCGTGCCGCCGCCCGGCTGGCTGACGTACACGAACACGATGTCGGCTACGCCTTCGACTACCCGGCCGAGGCCGAGCTGGTTACCGTCGGTGTGACCGGGTATCCGACCGACGAGTTGCCCGCAGGAGTGGAGCCGGGCGACTACGTCCCGACGCTCGAGGCGACCTACCCCGAGGTCTGCGTGCTGGCATACGGTATGGCACGGCCTACCTGTACGTCGGGGCGCCGGAGGGGATGGGAGGCCGATACTCGCTGCCCTGCGGTGTCAGCGGTGTGGGCAACTACGACCTTCGACCTGTCGAGGAGCCGGTCACGATCGGCCCGGACACGCTGAATGCTCCAGGATCGGCGATCCACAGCCTCGATGACGGGACGTTCTTGTATGAGTTCTTCGTCGTCCGTGAGCGCGACTTCCGATTTCAACTACGGCGGGGACTGGACACAGGCGGCCACCACGAGACGAACCTACCTGGCCGACAAAGCGATCATCCAGCAGGTGCTGGCTTCCTGGCGCTGGCTAGAGTAGCAGCAGGCGCGTGGGGATCGGAGCGTGCGATGAAGAAGCTTGATCTGCGCAAGCAGTATAGGTCGTTGTACGTGCCGCCGGCCGGCAAGGTCGTGGTGGTCGATGTTCCTTCGCTGCAGTTTGCCATGATCAACGGAGTGATCGAGCCGGGGAAGGGACCTGGCGAATTGGCGGCGTTCCGGGACGCCCTGCAGGCGCTCTACGGCATCTCCTACACGCTCAAGTTCATGTCGAAGCAGCGGGCGCGCAACCCGATCGACTACCCGGTCATGGCGCTCGAAGCGCTGTGGTGGGTCAGCAGCGGGAGCTACCTCGACCCCATGCAGCCGTGGAATTTCACCGCCATGATCCTGCAGCCGGATCACATCACCCCGCACATGTTCGCTGAGGCGGTTTCGGCGGTCAAGGAGAAACGGCCGAACCCGGCACTGCGCCGTCTCCGCCTGCGCCGCTTCGGCGAGGGATTGTGCGTCCAGGCGCTGCACGTTGGTCCGTATGCCGACGAGCCGCGCACGGTGGGTCTCATGGAGGCATTTGCCGCCGAACAGGGCCTGGCCTACCGCGGCAAGCACCACGAGATCTACTTGGGTGATCCGATGCGCGCCAGCCCGGAGAAACTGCGCACCGTATTGCGCCATCCCGTGCGCCGCAAGAAGAGGTGACCTTCGGGCGAACTAGGCCGGCCGATCGCTCGACCGGTGCCCCCTGCGCCTCCCCAGGCGCCGGAGCCTGCATCCTCCCGCGGATGGCTGGATTCGCCGGTGGGGTGTCGCGGAATTGCACGCCTCATCGGGAGCGATCCGCCTGCGAGGGAAGTGGGGGTGGAAGCGAAGCGCATGGCCCCCGCGGGACCGGGTGCACCCTATCGCCGCCCAAGACCAGCCTGAGATGGTCCAGCCTGACCTCCAGCCTGCCCCCACATCTTGACCCGGATGACGGCGCGGGCGCCCGAATTGGCTCCTCCATCGGCGGAGTGGTGCCTAGGGAGGATTGATTCGGCCCAGGGCATTCCTGTAGACTGCGGTGCAATCAGGAGGGCAGGCGATGGCTGAAGGCGGGTTGCGGGCACGCGGTTGGCTGGCGGTCGGTCTCGCTGGGGCTGGCTTCTTGTCCGGCTGCACCGGCCCGCTTTCCCTGTTCGCCACGCCGACCCCGACACCGACCAACACCTCCACGCCGACACCGACTTCAACGGTCACCCCGACGCCAACGGTCACGCTCACCCCCACCGCCTCCCCCACGCCGACCGTCACGCTGACTCCAACTTCGACCCTCACCCCGACGATCACCGCGACGGCCACCTTCGACTTCCCGGAGGTCACCGTGAAGCAGCAGGCGTTCTGCCGCTATGGGCCGGCGAAGGCCTACCTGCCGGCAGCCGACTTGTATGCCGACGACACGGGGCAGCTGTGGAACCGCGATTACAGCGGCGCCTGGCTTTGGGTCCGCTTCGACAAGTTGAGCTACGCATGCTGGGTGGCGGCCTCGGTCACCGAGGTGCAGGGCGATGTCTTCAGCGTGACGGTCTACTTCCACCCGCTGCCGAAATCGGTGCTGTATGTGGCGCCCGATGACGTCGAAGCGGTGCGGGATGGCAAGCAAGTCACGGTGACCTGGGATCCGGTGAACATGACGGAGGACGATGACCGGGGCTACCTGATCGAAGCCCGGGTGTGCCAGGACGGCAATCTGATCCCGGTCGTCGTTCACACCGACGAGAGCCTCTACGTCTTCGAGGACGAGGCCGGTTGCGACAAGGATTCGAGCGGCAAGTTGTACACGGTCGAGAAGCACGGCTACACCGATCCGGTGAAGATCCCCTGGCCGCAGGCCAAGTAGGGTCGCGGCGCGGCACGCGGTTGTCGCCGCGCGGCCGCTTCCGGACTACAATTGGATCTGGCTCCGCATTGTGCTGAGGACGCCGGATCCCCCATGGCCACGATCGACCTCAACGGCCGCTTCCGGGGCGCGCTCATCGGCCTCGCTGTCGGAGACGCCCTCGGTGCGGCCATCGAGTTCCGCCCGCCGGGCACGTTCAAACCCGTCGAGGAGATGACGGGCGGTGGCCCATTCAAGCTCGAACCGGGGCAGTGGACCGACGATACTTCGATGGCGCTGTGTCTCGCTGCCAGCCTGGTCGAGTGCGGCGATTTCGATCCCTCCGACCAGATGCAGCGCTATCTGCGTTGGCTCAAGCAGGGCTACTTGAGCAGCACCGGCCGCTGTTTTGACGTGGGCAACACGGTGCGGGCCGCGCTGGCTCGTTTCGAGTTGTCGCGCAATCCCTACAGCGGCAAGACGGATGCCGATTCGGCGGGCAACGGCTCCCTGATGCGTCTGGCGCCGGTCCCGTTGAGGTATTTCAGGGACCCGGAGCAGGCGATCGCCCTTTCGGCCGATAGCTCGCGCACGACGCACGCCGCGCCCGAGGCGTTGGACGCCTGCCGCTACCTCGCCGGATTGATCGTGGGCGCGTTGCAGGGGGAAACGAAGGATTCCCTGCTGGCGCCGATGTACGCTCCTGTGCCCGGCCTGTGGGACCGCGCGCCGCTGTCGCCCCGCATCGCCGAAGTTGCGGCTGGATCCTATCGCAACAAGTCGGCGGACCAGATCGAGGCCAGCGGTTACGTGGTCGACACCCTGGAAGCGGTCTTGTGGGCGCTGCATCACGCTGCGGACTTCCGCAGCGGGATGCTGCTTGCGGTCAATCTGGGTGATGACGCCGACACAACCGGCGCGGTCTACGGGCAACTGGCCGGCGCCTTGTTCGGCCGTAAGGCGATCCCTCCGCATTGGCGCGGTCAGGTCGCGTTGCGCGACACGATCCTCTCGCTGGCCGACTCGCTCTATCGGCTGGCGCTCGGTGAGGCTGCCGTCGAGCCGCCGCAACCGGATAACTGACGGCGGCCTGCGAGCCAGTCCCGCGGGCTTGGCCATCTCGCTGGCAGCCCGGATCGAGGTGCGATGTCCTGCATCACCGGTCATGGTGGGGTCAACGAAATCGGCGGCAACAAGCTCCTGCTCGAGGCCGGTGCGCGCAGGCTCTTCTGCGACTTCGGTGAACCCTTCGGGCGTTCTGGCTCGTTCTTCGATGGTGTCTTTGTGCGTCCGCGCTATGCCGGGTCACTGGTCCCTCCGCTCGACGTTTGCCAGGCGCCGGGCGACTACCTGCTGGCCTTCAGTCTCACCGACGTGGCGGACCTGCTCGACATCGCATACCTGCTCATGGGCAAGCCGGGTGGGACCTACGTCTTCTCCAACAGCCAGGCCTACGACGACGAGCAGATGGTCGATCTCGGGCGTCCGTGGAACTGGGCCGACCATCTGGGCCTCAGGCTGGAAGGTTCGCAGCCGCACCGCGAGGGAGGAGGCACGATGGTGAAGGCGATGCCGGTGGATGGCTATCCCGCCTCGGACCACGCCGCAGCTGCCGAGTTCGTGCGCCGCGTTCGGCCGCAGCGGCTGATCGCGATCCACACCGAGAACGCCGCCGCAAGCCAGGATCTATTGCGCGGCATGCCCACCGAGTTGGTGATCCCGAAGTACACCGAGCCGATCCAGCTGTGAAGCGTCAGCTTCCCCCGGCACTGACCGGCAAGCCCCGCCCGTGGTTGATGGCCCACCGCGGCAATCGCCGCGCTTGCCCCGAGAACACGCTTGCCGCCTTTCGCCACGCCTTCGCCGACGGGGCCGATCTGCTGGAGACGGATCTGCAGCTGACGGCCGATGGCGAGTTCGTGTGTATCCACGACGCGACCGTCGACCGGACGACCAATGGGCGCGGAGAGGTCTCGGCGATGACGCTGCGCCAGCTCCAGTCGCTGCGCGTGGACTGCGGCCGGCCGGAGTTTGCCGGCGAGCATGTGCCGACGCTGGCGGAGGCAGCGGACTGCCTACCGAAGGATGTGCTGCTGGCGCTCGAGTTGAAGAGCGACCGCTTCCTCGATCCGGCGGTCGCAGACAAGCTGACTGCCGAGCTCGGAGCGCTGGGTGTCCGTGACCGATGTGCAGTGTTGTCGTTCAGCCGAGCCCGGCTGCAGACGGTCCGCCGGGCAGCCGAGGACTTGCCAATCGGGTGGATTACCCTGTCTCGGCCATGGCCGCCGGCGGGATTTGACCTGCTCGGGCCCGCCTGGCCGTTGCTGTTCGTCAATCCGCTGTATGCGGCTCTGGCGCACCGCCGGGGCCAGATCGTCTGTCCGCTGGATCCGCAACCAGACGTGCGGCTGGGGTTCTATCGCCGCCTGGGTTGCGATGCCGTGCTCTCCGACGATCCGGGGGTGACGCGGGCCGCGCTCGATCGCCTGACGCACAGCTCCCAGACCGCCTCGCACTGAGGCGTGGGGTTCTCGCCCGCCTCAATCCAAGTGGTGGATCTTGCGCGCCTCAGCCACGAGGCGCTCGACGGTCTGTCGTGCCTGCAGACGCAAGCGTGGGTCGATCTGCGGCAGCCCCTCATCGTGCAGCAGCCGCCCACCGTGCGCCGAGCGGTAGCCGGCCGGCAGTTCGAGCGGAGGATCGGCCTCGGCCATCAGCGCCAGCGCCAGCGTCCAGGCGCGCGGGACGACATCCAGGTTGTAGCCGCCTCCGCCGAGGGCAAGCCAGTGGGGCGCAAGCCGGGCAAGCCGTTGGACGACCGCCATCTGGCCTTGCGTCGTCAGGTCCAGCTCCGCCAGCGGATCGAGGACGTGCGTGTCGACTCCCAATTGTGTCACGACGATATCCGGGTCGAAGCGGGCGATCAGCGGCGGGACGAGCTGGTCGAACGCCCACAGGTAGGCCTCGTCATCCGTGTGGCGGGGAAGGGGGAGATTGACGGCGTAGCCCTCGCCGGCGCCCCGCCCGGTTTCCTCCACCCCGCCTGACCCCGGGAACAGCGTGCGGCCGTCCTGGTGCAGGGAAACCGTGAGCACCCGGTCGCTGTCGTAGAATGCCCACTGAACCCCGTCGCCGTGGTGAACGTCGAAGTCGAGGTAGGCGACACGCCAGCGCAAGTTGACCAGCCACTGAATGGCGATGGCGGCGTCATTGAAGACGCAGAAGCCGGAAGCATGATCTCGCCAGGCGTGGTGCAGGCCCCCGCCGAGGTTGAAGGCAACATCCGACTGGCCGGACACCACGCGCTCGGCGCCGAGCAGCGCGCCGCCAGCCTTGGCGGCCTCGCTCTCGAACATCCCGGAGAACACCGGGTTGTCGCCTGGGCCGAAGTTGAAGCGACTGGCGTCAGGCTCGCGCTCACCTCGGCTCAGGCGCCGCACGGCGTCGATGTACTCCGGCGTGTGGAAGAGTCCAAGCTCCTCGTCTGTCGCCAGGCGCGGCGGAACGACGGTCACGTTTGCGCGCGCCAGCAATCCGCACTTGGTCATCAAGTCCAATGTGCGGCGCAGCCGCTCGGGGCGCAGTGGATGCCCGCCTGCGTGCCCATGTTCCCACAGGACCGAGGAGGCGATCAAGGCTACCTGGCGCATTCGATCTCCCCAGACAGGATAGCCGATGCAGGGACAGGACTCAAGTGCGCGCCGGAGTGAGGGTCAGCGAGGAACCCCTGTGATAGCCGCCTGCCTGACCAGAGCACGGAGCGCGCTGCAGCCCTCCACTCGCCATGTTTCGAGCATCCATGTTCAGTGGACCTTCATCCTTCTGTCCAGTTCAAGGGAGCGACTTTTCACGCCGGCCTTGGCGGGAGGCGGATGAGCCCGCATCGCAGTGGGGGTTCAGCCAGAAACTACCTGAACTCCATCCGACGCGACAACCATCATTCTGGGCTCGTGGCGATCTGAGGTCAGCAGGGAGAGGGCTGGACATAGGAT
This sequence comes from uncultured Chloroflexia bacterium, assembly GCA_963789825.1. GTDB lineage: Bacteria > Chloroflexota > Anaerolineae > Anaerolineales > E44-bin32 > PFL42. The sequence continues at coordinate 963,481 of CAWBME010000006.1, read as the reverse complement.
AGTCGGAATCGGCAGGCAGGGTTCCGTCACGCTTCGCTCGACAGGTGGACAGAGGAGGAGAGCGTCCATGCTGGACCTGCAGTCCGAGTTTGGCCAGAGGGCCTCCCGCAGGCTGGACTAGCAGGCTGCTGAAGAAGGCCGTGTCATCGTCCAACCCTCTCCCCTAGCCCCTCCCCCTGCATGAGACGACATCCCCGACTCACGCGCGTCCCGCAGGGGGAGGGGCGGATATTCCTGGGTGGTGGGGGGAGCCAAGCTCTCCCCACCTCCAGATCTTGTTCCACCTCTCCGCCACGGTTCATGCCGTACCCGTGTGCTGTCCGCGGAGAGGGGGTCAGGGGGTGAGATCGAAAGCACGTCCTACAGCAAGCCCCTAGGATGTGCTGTTTCGCAATGGTGTACACAGTGATCGAGGGTCATGTGACGTATCCTTCCTGTTGGAGAGCGTGAGGAACGTCCATGACCCAAGATCGAACACTTCCAGCGCAACCCGCCGGTGGCTCTGCACTTCGATGGCGATGGAACGGGGGGCGACAACGTGGTGCTGCTCGGGCGGGCAGGAGCTGGATGCGCGGGCCGGCCCGGCAAGCGGTCAGGCGGAATACCTGGAGAAGTATTCCGAGGGCGTGCGCCGGATCGAGATGACGCCTGACCGTTCAGCCGCCAGTGCTCTGCCGCGCTTCCGTGGTCCGCTCGAGGACGTCGAGGTTCCCGGCGCCGCACGATCTGCTCGACCCGACCTCGCCGGGCCATGACCGCCTGCTGCGCGCGGTGGTCGGTTTCGCCGACTGAGCGCGTACCGGCCAGGCCAACGGGTCTTCGGCCTAACGGAGCAGACGCCCCAGCGAAGGATTCAGCCTGAGGCCGGAGCGAACACCGGGTGCCGCGTCGCCGCCAGGTTGACCAAACGGCTGATCATATGGCCGTGGGTGTATCCCTCGAGCTCGGCGGCGCAGGCCATGCTGCTGTCTGCGCTGAGATCGGCGTTGGGGTTGACGTCGAGCACGTAGAAGGTCTCGTCGCGCAGGCGGATGTCGAGCCGGCCGTAGTCGCGGCAGCCGATCGCCTGATAGGCGGCGTGTGAGACGCGGGTGAGATCCTGCATCTGCGCTTCGTTGAGCGGCGCCGGTAGCTTGAGCTGGATGGCGTCGTAGTGCGTCGAGCCCGGGGTGAACTTCGAGTCGTAGGTACACAGCCGGTCCCGAACGTCGCCGAACGCCGAGAAGTCCATCTCGGCGATGGGAAGCAGTGAGGTCTCGCCATTGCCCCAAAGCGAGACGTGAAACTCGCGCCCGTCTACGAAGTCCTCGACCAGCGCCGGCCCGCCGTAGGTGTCGAGGATCAGCGCCACTCGCTCGCGCAATTCCTTTTCGTTCATGACCACGGCTTCCACCGTTACGCCATAGCTGCAGTGCTCGTATGCCGGCTTGACGATGGCAGGGTAGCAGTCCCATCCATCGATCTCGGGCGTAGAACACAGCATCCAGCGCGGTGTCGGAACGCCATGCGCTTCGAGGATCGCCTTGACCAGCGGCTTGTGCCACGCAAGGCTCAGCACGGCAGGATCGGCGCCGGTGTAGGCGAAACCCAACTCCTCCAGCACCTGCGCCACCAGCGAGTCGCTGTGTGGGATTCCCGGCAGTTCCTCGCACCAGTTGAAGACCAGCGTGCTGTTCGGATCGAATGCCTGCAGCCGGGTATGCAGATTCGGGTCGCTGATCGCCAGATCGCTGACCTCATGTCCCATGCCGCGCAGCTCATTCACCAGCTGATCGGTCTGCGCGACCACGGCCTCGGTGGCTTCGGGTTCCCAAGCCGGATCGAGGTTGAACAAGGTCAGAATCGGCAGGTCGGTTCGATTCGTTAAGGTTGCCATTCCTCGTGCCCAGTCTGCGTTATCGTCGTCCGATTATGTCTTGCCTGATATGCATTAAGCCCTACCTGTGGCGGAAATGCAAGGGTTTGGGGGCACATTTTGGAGGGGTGGTCAGAGGCTGGATTCGGCAACCCAGGCCCTCCGACGGCGACCGGACCGACCCGGCGTGGGCTCGCTCTCCATCCTGGGTGGGGGGGCTGGAGGGGAAACGCGCCCACCCCGCCCGCCTCGGAGCGGAGCCCGGAGGAGGGCGGCTGGATGCCCGGTCGGCGCGGCCGGGGGTGGATCCGCTGGGGAAATGCGTCAGGGCGTGGGGACGACGCCCTCGGCTCCGGGCGCATGGCGCGGGTCACGCACACGCGTCCTGAGGATGAACAGGGCCACGAGGTTGAACACGGCCGCGAGCAAGAACAACCCCACGAAACCGCGCGACGCCAGCCAGGCGCCGATCAACGGCGCCAGGATGCCGGCGACTCCCAGGCTGCTGTTCACGATGCCGGCATAGGTCGGCTGTCGTCCGGCGGGCGCGAACTCCAGGGTGAGCAGCAGGCCGGAGACGATCTGCCCACCGATGGCAAAGCCGATCAGCAGAAACGCCAGGTAATACACTTCAGGCGCTGGCGACCAGGCGGTTAGGGCGAAGGCCAGCACATAGGCCACGGCCGTGATCTCGACCGAGAGCAGGTGGCCGCGCCGATCTGCCAGCAGGCCCAAACTCAGCGTGCCCAGCGCCTGTCCCACCAGGGAGACTACGGTGTACACCCCAACGGTGCCATCGCTCACCTGCCAGAGCCGCAGCGCGCTCAGGGTCACGAACCCCAATCCCATCGCCCCGAAGGCCAGCGTCACTCGCCCGACCAGGTACCAACGGAAGTTGGCCTCGGAGCGTACAACGTCCGGCAGGTTCGACCAGAAGTCGCGCGCCGATTGGCGGGGAGCCTGCATGACCGGGACCGGCTCACGGACCAAGGCCATGAATCCCCAGCTGAGCAGGATGCTGAGCGCTCCGATGGCAAACACGACGGTGAAGTTGGCTGGGTACTGGAGCGAGGTCAGCAGTGCAATGCTGGCAATCGCACCCAGGGCACCGGTTGCTGTGCCGACGAACCCGCCGGTGCCCATGAAGCGCCCGCGGCGCTCAACTGGGAAGCACCGTCCGACCAGCTCCTGCCAGGCGGGGGCCACGGCGCCGGTGCCCAGCACGTGCCAGCCGTAGGCGATGAGCGCCAATACCAGCGCCAGCGTCGGGGAGCGGATGGCCAGCGCCGCCGCCACCACCAGCAGGAACAACGGCAGGCGCTCGACAAAGAAGCCGACGTTGACCATGACCGGCAGCATGCGCGGCACCCGCTCGGCGCCGTTCGCCGTGAACAGTTGGGGCAGGTACCAACCACCCTGCGCCAGCAGGGCGACCAGACCGAAGACCAGCGTGCTGTCGGTCAACTTCGAGAAGAACAGCGGAAGAATCGTGCCGGAGGCGATGAACGACAGGCCGAACCAGAAGAGTGCCAGCTCAATGATGCTGACCGTCAGATTCCAGCGGTAGCTGCGTTCGATTTCGCGTTGAAGCTGCTCGCCCTCGAACGAGGCGTGCGGCTTGTCGACTTCCAGCATTCGCCGCAGCAGGGAGCTTCGCATCGCGGGAGGAGTCCTTGGCATGCAGTTGTGAGCGAGGGCGCGCTCTGTGCCCGGCATGCTGGCCGCGGTAGGGGACGCCCGATGAACACCGGATTGTAGCATCCTCCGGTGGGACAGCCCCATCGAGCCAGCGTAACCCCTCGGCTGCCAAGGGTTGGGCAGGCAGCTCACCCAGCAAGGCTCTTACTGCAACGAACACTCGCCGAAGGTGTATGCGACTGACCAAGACACCTGAGCCCTCAGCGGCCCGCCCGGTCCTGCCGATCCTGGCTGTGCCGACCACGCCCCGATCTGAGGTGACCCACTGAGGGCGGCACTGCCTGGCATTGCGGCTGCCGCGCCTGCCGAGCGACTTCTCCGGCGATCCGCTGCTGCGGTTACGCCGGGAGCTGTACCGAGGGGAGCAGCAACTGCACCGGCGGTCCAGGGTGAGTGGATCCTACGCAAGGGCGCAACCTGGAAGGGATTGGGACGGTATGCTAGCTGCAGGGAGCCCGACTAAGCCCCCCTGGGGGGATCGTGAGACGAATAGCGAACCGGACCTGGCCTCCGATTTGGGTCGCAATGGGCCTCCTGCTCGCGTTCGTTGCGCTGGCCTGCCGGACTGCGGAGATGCCTTCCGCCCCTGGAGCGCTCAAGGAGCACTATCTCGACCACGGTGGCATCGAGCGAAGCTACTGGCTTGCCGTTCCACCGGATGGCGAACTCCAATCGCCTTCCCCGCTCGTGCTGGCGTTGCATGGAGGCGGAGGGACGGCGGCCAGCATGTGCCGGATGCGCGGCGGGCTGCTCGAGCTCGCCCGGCAGGGCGCGTTCCTTCTTGTTTGCCCACAGGGCGTCGAGCGGCATTGGAATGACGGCCGGCAGATCACGCGCTGGCGCGCCCAGGCCGATGGCATCGACGATGTTGGCTTCCTGGCGGCAGTCGTGGAGGACGTGGCAGGCCGCTACCCGGTTGACCGTCAGCGGATCTTCGTCACCGGCATCTCGAATGGCGGTTTGATGAGCTACCGCCTGGCCTGCGAGCGTGCTGACCTGGTCAGCGCCATTGCGCCCGTGGCTGCGTCGATGGCGGGGTCGCTCGAGTGCGCGCCATCACGGCCTGTGTCGGTGGTGATCCTCAACGGGACCGCCGACCCGCTCGTGCCCTACGAGGGTGGGCCGATCGGCTTTGGTGGGGACAACCTTGGCCGGGTGATTCCTACAGACGAAGCGTGGCGGCGGTGGGCAGCGTCGAACCGTTGCGAAGGTGAGCCGGCGGAGGTACGGCTGCCCGACCAGTCCGCGACTGACGGTACCCGCCTGGAGCTGTTGAGCCACACCCGGTGCGCCGGCGGCAGCCAGGTGCTGCTGTACCGGATCGAGGGCGGGGGGCACACCTGGCCGGGCGGTCCGCAGTATCTCCCGGTCCGGCTCGTTGGCCGAGTGAGTCATGAGCTCGATGCCGGCCAGGTGATCTGGGACTTCTTCGAGGCTCTGAGCCTCGACGAGGGCGCCTAGCCGAAGCAGCCGTGCGATTCCCAGCCGCCAGCGAAGGCCGCCGCGCATGGACTCGGCGGAAACACATGGTCCCACGGGCGCAGATCCTACGCGCCATCGCTACCTGCTCAGGGGTGCGGCGCAAGCACGTTCAGCGCCTCGAGAGCCCTTTTCTTTCAGCAACAGCTTGCCGCCGGGCGCGTTGATGGTCCGGCCGATCCCGGGCTTCGACGCAAGCGGCTGATGAAGAACGCCGCCTCATCGTCCAACCCGCTCCTTTAGCCCCTCCCTCTGCATGAGCCGACATCCGCGAACTCACACGAGTCCCGCAGGGGAAGGGGGGATATTCCAGGTCTTCTTCCCCCTCTCCGCCACGGCTTGTGGCGTACCCGTGCGCCGTTCGCGGAGAGGGGGTCAGAGGCTGAGGTCGAAAGCACGTTCTTCAGCTAGCTCCTAGTGGCAGGCCTGCAACCCGCACGCTGGACCGAACGCATGCCAGTGTGGTGGTCGGCACCTTGCGGGCGGCGACGTCCCGCTGCCGGCCGCAGGGGTTGCCTTCGGAGTCCTGGCAGCGGGCGAATCCTCTGACGCCCTGGCCAGGTGCCTTGGGTTGGAAGACCTGGCCGACGCTGGTGACAAGCGTCTTCGCGCTGGAGCCGACCGAATTGACGCCGGTCGTCATCCCCGTGCCTCCGTCCTCGTCGAGGCGAGGCTGCAAGGTGGGATTGGCGCTGGTCAGCCACAAGTCCGTCGCCCCTTCCCACATGATGATCTCCCGTCCAAGGGCCCCGCTGATGAAGCGCAAGGGTCCGCTCAGGATCGCCAGCGGCGATCTCGAAGTGGATCACTGTTGGCACAGCCCTTTCCGCTTGGCGACGCAGGTCATGCACTGGCCTAAGCCGCGATCCGACACAGTGCAACGCCTGCAACCGGGGGCTAACGCAGCGCGCCTCGCAACCCAGCCTGCACGACCAGGCGGGCCGAGCGCGCGAGCGGACCTTCAGAAGGAGGCGCTGGATCAGCCATCCACGGGAGAACTCAGGCTTGAACAGCAGCTGCGCGTGGTACCCCGCGGCTATGGGCGGTCTGCTGGCTCAAGCCGATAATCGAGGCGATGCAGAATCGAGGCAACGAACACCAGACCGGACAGAGGCGCAAGCGCCACAAGCGGGCGAAGGCCGCCAGCTGCCTGGCGGCAGCGCTCGGCCTCGCGCTGGCGGGGCTGGTGATCGTCGGGGCGGCGGTCGCCCTGGCGTACAGCGAAGCGGGCAGCCCTTTCTTTGGGTTCGACTGGAAAGGACCTTCCGGATTGCCCCGCTTGGTGGGCGGCATGACCGTCGGCGGGAGCGTCGCCATCAACGCCGCGACCGTTCCCGCCCTCCCCACTTCGGCCGCAACCGGCAGGGGGTCAACGGCGACGCCCTTTCTCCCGCGCCCCTCGGATACGCCGCATCCAACCGCGACCGCCAGCGCGACAGTCAGCCAGACTGCAACCGCCAGCGAGACGCCATCGGTGACGCCGTCGTCTTCTGCCAGCCCGACGTTCAGCCCGAGCCCTTCGGCCGCCGCAACCCTCGCCCGGTCGTCGCCCGTCCCAGCCACCCGGACGCCGACGCGCACGCGAACCCCGCTTCGCACCCCGACGCGCACGCCCTTCCAGGGAGAGCCCTCGGCAACCGTGGCTGCAACGGACACGGCCCAGGCAGGTGACGGGACGACCACAGCCATTTCCCCGCCCACTTCCACGGTTGCGCCCCCCTCGGCAACCCCGGTGGACGACTGTGCTGCGACCGGCAACTCGGCTTTCGAGTCGAGGCTGCTTGAGCTCATCAATGCTGAGCGGCAGAGCCAGGGGCTGAACGCCTATCGGCTGCAGTCGCAACTGCAATCGGCGGCGCGGCGACACAGCCAGGACATGGCCTGCAACAGCTTCCTCTCGCACACCGGGTCGGATGGCTCGAGCGTTCGGGATCGGGTTGAGCAGGAGGGCTACGACTGGTCGTGGATCGGCGAGAACATCTTCGCCACGGGTGACGCCTCTTCCTCGGCGCCTCAACGGGCCTTCGACTGGTGGATGAACAGCGCCCCGCACCGCGCCAATCTGCTCAGCCCCAACTACACCGAGATCGGACTCGGCTACCGGTACCTCGCCGGGAGCGGGTATGGCGGATACTTCACGGCCGTCTTCGCCAGGCCGTGAGGCTGCGCTCTGAGGAGCCGCTCAGCGCTCGGCCACGGACCGGGAGCAAGACCCTCAGACCCTGATGGAACGTAGGTTAGGCGAAGGTGCCAGCCAGCCGCTGGATCGCCTGGGAGACCACGGCCTCAGGCTGAAGCTGGACGATGGGGATCCCGCGCAGCGCCGCCAGGGCGCACTGATCGGCGGCCGGTGGGATCTGTCCGCGAATCTCCCATCCGATCCGTTCCTCAATCTCGGCCGGGGTCACAGGGGCGGCGATCGGTGCCCGGTTGACCACCACCAGTTCCAGTGAGGCGCCGGCGCCTGCCAGGCTGCGGATGTAGGCAGCCGCCGTGGCGCCGGCGTCGATCGAGTCGCGCACCGGCTCAACCAGCAGCAAGATCCGATCGCTTCGCTCCAGCGCGAACTCGACTGGCAGCGCCGATGGCAGGTGGGAGGTCAACCAGTCGATGAGCTGCCTGCTGCCCCAGGCCGTCCAGGATCGCCGCGGCCTGATCGGGTTCGATCAGTCGGTCCTCTACATAGTCGTTCGGAGCGCAGAGCACCTTCAGCCCCGACGTATGGGCGGACATGCGGCGCTCAACCTCCTGTGGGGTGATCGAGCGGGCAGGGAGCTGCAGCAGATCAGAGAGCGTCTTGGCGGCATGTACGCCAATCAGCTGTCCTGCACTGCCAGGATAGGCCCGCAGCTCGCAGGCCACGCTGGGGAGCTTGCGTTGTGCCAGCGCCACACCGAGATTGATGGTGAGCGCGGTCGTGCCGCTCCCGCCCTTGGCGCCGAGCAGCGTCGTCAGCTTGCCGGCCGCCGCCGGGGCTGCGCTGCGCAGGCGTCGGGTTCGCTCGAGCAGGCTGGCGACACGGGCCACAAGCTCCGCCGTGTCGATCGGCTTCACGATGTACTCGTCTGCGCCAGCCTGCAGACCGGCGATCTTGTCCGGCACCTCGCCCTTGGCGCTGAGCATCAGGATCGGAACCGTTGCCGTGTCGGGACGCGCTCTCAGCTGGGCGCAGAACTCGAGGCCGCTAAGGCCGGGGAGCATCACGTCCAGAATGATCAGGTCGGGACGGGCAGCCTCGATCTCGGCCAGCGCCTTGGGTGCATCCTGGGCGGCGCAGATGACGTAGCCAGCACGCTCCAACGCCATGCCCAGCAAGCGCAACGTGCTCAGTTCATCATCGACGATCAACAGCCGATCCGTCATCACAGCACCCCCGGCGTCCATTGCACACCGCGTGCCAGCCGGCACCTGTAGGCAGGCAACTTTCCATAAGTATTGTCCCAATCGCGCAGACGGGCAATGGCCCGCATGGCACGTGGCCCGGGGCATCGCTGCGTCCACGAAACGGCCGATACCGGCAAGCATGCGCCCGCTGCATTGCCGGGTTCGAGTCGGCGAACTGCAACCATGCGAAGGACAGGCCTCCCGTGCGCTTCACCGGTCCTGCAGGAACGGCAATGGGGCGCCGTGTCCGAGGCAGCTCCCGCTCGGGATATACTGGCACGCATCACAATCCGGGAGCTGCGGGTCAGTCGGGTGCCTTCCCTTGTCAGCGAGCATCCGGCTTGGCGGCGCCCTGGGTGCATGCAGTGGCGTGATGGAGGTGGCCGTGCAATTGAAGGCCCAATGGAGAGCGATCGCCGGGTTGGCTGTCGTCGCCGCGGTACTGACCGGCTGCGCCTCGCCCCCGCTTGTCGAGGCGACACCCGGCTTGCAGGCGCAGGAGACGCAGGTGGCTCCGGCAGTCTCGCCCGAACCCCTCGCCTCAGCCAGCGCCATGCAGGCACCGTCGCCCTCTCCGATCGCCACGATCCCCGTCGACCTGCCGCTGGCCGACAGTCGCCTATGCCGTGCCGCTGACCATTCGTCACGTCACGCCGGACAGCGTTACCCTCTTCTTCGAACTCAGCCTGCCGTCCAGCGGAAAGGTCCTCATCCAGCCCGAGGATGGGTCTGCGCCGCCGATCGAACTCGAACTCGACCCCATCGAGGGTCGCTGGCTGCGGACGATTGACGGACTCTCTCCGGGCAAGCGCTATCGCGTCGTCGTGGCGCTGCAACCCCAGGGTCAACCGCCCGCGCAGCCGCGATTTCGCTCGGCGGCCTGGGGACCGGTGAGCTTCCAGACGGCATCTCCCGGCGGACCCCTTCGCATCGGCGTGATCAGCGACGCCAGCTTCGGACAAACCGAGACCTTCGATCTCGTTCAGCAGATGGCCGCCGCCGAACTGGATCTGGTACTGCACGCAGGGGATGTCGTGGACGAGACCGAGGACGGACAGAACCCGTTCGAGTCGTTTGCGGAGAAATTCTATGCCCCGTTCGAGCCGCTGCTGACCCGCATGCCGGTGTACACGGTGCCGGGCAACCACGACTACGACGCCGACATTCGCCTTGGAGAGACGCCCTTCTACTATCACGCCTTTCCCCCGTTTCCAGATCCGGACTTCCCGGGGCAGGAGGCGGCCGAGCGGAACCAGTACTATGCATTCCGGCGTGACGACCTCCAGTTCATCCTGCTGGACACGCAGGTGTTGTTTGGTGTGCCCGGCAGGGAGGATCAGGCGCGCTGGCTCACCGAGCGACTGAACGATCCCCGCTTCGGGAGGACGATCGCCGTGATGCATGTCGCGCCCTACAGCAGCAGCTCTGTCCATCCGACCGACAGCCTGCCGCCGCGCCAGCAATGGGTGCCGCTGCTGGAGGCAGCCGAAGTCCCCCTGGTGCTCTCTGGGCACTTCCATGGCTACGAGCGCCTGGCTGCCAACGGGATCACCTACCTGGTGGCCGGGGGAGGATCGTCGACTCTGTATGCTTTCGCCGACCGACTGCCCGAAAGCCAGGCCTCCGCGCGACGCACGCACTTCGTCCTGCTCGAAGTCGATGGCGGGCAGATCCGGCTGACCGCCATCGCCCTCGGTGGGGAAGTGCTCGATCAGGCGACCGTGACCCTGGCTCCTGACCCCGGCTAAGATGGATGGGTAGCACGGCACCCGAATCGGTTTGACCCCGCTTGGCCATTCCAACGGCCGGGGGCGATTGGTCTCTGGTCGGATGGGACGCGGTGGCTGGGGACAGTGCCCCGGAGACGGTGCTGCCAGGAACAGCCGCCTCAATTCGGCTGCGCGGCCTGGGTTGACATCTGTCCTCTCAACTCGTGACAATCTTGCCGCTAGACCACGGGGACAATGCGAGGTAGGCTCCAGGGGGATCGCGCCGATCCTCTGCATCGGCCGCTCCCCTGCCAGTCCGCGTTGCCGGCACGCCCCAGACCCGTCCGCGTGCACCCGGCTACTGCCCTCGACGAAAGAGGTGTTCCAATGCCCAAGATCGACGACCTCGTGAAGAGCTTCCTGGCCCAGCGCCGCATCGCCGTTGTAGGGGTTTCCGACCGCCGGGAGACTGGATGCAACGGTGCCTACCGCAGATTCAAGGAAGCCGGCTACGCCGTGACTCCTGTCAATCCGCGCCTCACAGAGTTCGAAGGTGACCGCTGCTATCCGGATCTACGCTCGATCCCGGACAAGCCGGAGGCTGTGTTCATCCTGGCCAACCCGGGGATCACCGACAAGATCGTTCAGGAGTGCGTCGAACTCGGCATCCATCACGTCTGGATGCACTGCATGATGGGCACCAAGCCCGGCCTGGCCTCCGGTATGACGAGCGTCTCCCAGGAGGCGGTGGATCTGTGCCGCCAACACGGCATTGAAGTGATCCCCGGAAGCTGCCCGAACCAGTTTCTCAACCCCGACTTTGGGCACAAGATGATGCGCGTGCTGTGGGGGGCGCTGGGTTTCATGAAGGTCAGCCGCGGCACCCAGGCATAGCCGACCTGCTGAAGCTCGGCCAGGAAGAGGCATTGCATGAAGCGGGTCCTGGTCACCTACGCCACGCACACTGGATCGACCGCCGAGGTTGCGTCGGCCATCGGCGAGGAAATGGCCAGCGTGGCGCAGGTAGAGGTGCGGCCGATGACAGAGGTCAAGTCGATCGAGGGCTTCGACGCCGTCGTCATCGGCGGGCCAATGATCCTGGGCTGGCACCGCCAGGCCCGGTCCTTTCTGCGCCGCAATCGGCGGCTACTCGGCCAACTCCCGTTCGCGGTCTTCGTCACGGCCATGAGCTTGACCGACACCGGCGAGGGCAAGGTCAACGGCGTGCAGGTGGTGGTGGATGAACGCCTCCCCAAGCCTCCCCAGCGGAGAGACCGGCTGACCTTCAAGGAACGCTACGCCCGACTGTCCCGCTATCTTCGGCCGGCATTGCATTCTGTCCAGCCTGCCCGACCGCGGTCGATCGCCGTATTCGGCGGCCGATTGGAATATGGCCGGCTCAAGTGGTACGCAGGTCATGTTCGTCATGGTCGTGCTCAAGGCGCCCGCCGGGGATCGGCGCAATTGGCCGGCGATCCGTGCCTGGGCGGCAACGCTTCGGTCGGACCTCGAACTGCAGTGATCGAACGCCAGCCAGCCAGCGAGTAGGGTCCGCCGGTCACCGCATGTCGGGGGGGCGCGCTTCCCAGCAGTCTGTTCATCCGGAGGCCGGCGTTGCTTACGCCGCGGCAGGTTCCACCGTCATGCCTCGATGGGATCCCGGGCGGGATGCCCACCTCGCCCCGTTCCCCGCCGGACAACCCCACGCCGCCTCCATTGCCGAGTGTCCGCTGTCCAGGGCGGCGATCACCCGGTTCATCGCCGTCCGAGACTGACTCCCCCCTGGTCGGAATTGATGATAATATTGGTCCGATTTGGCCTTGCCGGCACGCCCTGCTTCGGGTAGGCCTGGCAGGAGAGCCTCGGGCTGCAGGCCGGCAGGCGCCGTTCCGCACTGCCCGGGTGGGCAGGCAGGGAAGAGAGAGTGGGGAGGACTGCACGATGAGCAGGATTCGGCTGCTGGTGGGCACGCGCAAGGGAGGCTTCGTCCTGACTTCGGACGGCCAGCGTCGGAGCGTTGGAAGGTCAGACGGGCCGCACTTCGGAGGATGGGAGATCTACCATATGAAGGGTTCGCCGGTCGATCCGGACCGGCTGTACGCCTCGCAGTCGAGTGCCTGGTTCGGCCAGGTGATCCACCGGTCCGACGACGGCGGCGCGACGTGGGAGACGGTCGGGAACGAGTTCGCCTATGAAGGCGTTCCCGGCACGCATCAATGGTACGACGGTACGCAGCACCCGTGGGAGTTCAAGCGCGTCTGGCATCTGGAGCCGTCGCTAACCGACCCGAGACGGTCTACGCCGGGGTGGAGGACGCCGCCCTGTTTCGATCGGCCGACGGGGGCAGACGTGGCAGGAGCTCCCCGGTTTGCGAGAGGTGAAGGGTCATCTCTGGGCGCCGGGCGCCGGTGGCATGGGCCTGCACACGATCGTGCTTGACCCTCAGGACCCGCGCCGGATGTACATCGCCATCTCGGCCGCCGGCGCGTTCCGGACCGACGATGGCGGGCAGACCTGGCGGCCGATCAACAACGGACTGAAGTCGCCCTATGAACTGCCCGACCTGGAGGCCGAGGTCGGGCCACTGTGTTCACCGCATCGCCATGCACCCGTCGCGCCCGAACGTGCTGTTCATGCAGAAACACTGGGACGTGATGCGCAGCGACGACGGCGGCGAGTCGTGGCGCGAGGTGAGCGGAAATCTGCCGAGCGACTTCGGGTTTGTGATCGATGTGCATGCCCACGAGCCGGAGACGATCTACGTCGTTCCGATCAAGAGCGACTTCGAGCACTACCCGCCCGACGGCAAGCTGCGTGTCTACCGCAGCCGGACGGGCGGCAACGAGTGGGAGGCGCTGACCAACGGCCTGCCGCAGCGGGACTGCTACGTCAACGTCCTGCGCGATGCCATGGCAGTCGACTCGCTGGAGCCATGCGGCATCTACTTCGGGACCACGGGCGGACAGGTGTACGCCTCCGCCGACAGCGGGGACAGCTGGCTGCCCATCGTGCGCGATCTGCCGGCGGTCCTGTCGGTTGAGGTGCAGACGCTGCCATGATCCCTGCGCCTAGCATCGCTTCCACCAAGGTGGCGCAGGGATGATCCGGGTCATCTTGCCGGCGCACCTTCGCAACCTGACGCGGGTCCAGGGCGAAGTCGCCCTCGAGGTGACTGCCCCGGTCACGCAGCGGGCCATCCTCGATGCACTCGAAGCGCTCTATCCTCAACTGCGGGGGACGATCCGCGATCACACCACGCAGGAACGCAGGGCGTTTGTGCGCTTCTTCGCCTGCAAGCAGGACCTCTCCCTCGATGCCCCCGGATGCCGTCCTGCCTGAGCCGGTGGCGGCGGGAGACGAACCGTTCCGCATTGTCGGGGCGATGGCTGGGGGATAGCGCCGGACGGGCGATCGGGCCACCCCGACCCGCCGCGGCGCCGGCGTGCCGATGGCCGTGCATGGTCGGTTCGCCAAGCTCCGATCCCGACCGCTCAAGTCCGACCCCCAGGTCCGAATAACGCTGGCGCAGACCCGGGCCATTCAAGCCCAACGGAGTTTTTGCGATGAAGGTGATGGTGATCGTCAAGGCCAACCAGGAGAGCGAAGCCGGCAGTCATCCCGAGCGAGCAGATCCTGACCGAGATGGGCGAGTTCAATGCAGCCGCTGGTAGATGCCGGCATGATGCTCGCCGGCGAAGGGCTCCGCTCGACCGCCCATCGGTTCGCGTCCAGCTCTCGTCCGGGGGCAAGCCGACGGTCCTGAAAGGGCCGTTCCGTCCGACCGAAGAGCAGATCGCCGGCTTCTGGCTGTGGCAAGTGAAGTCGATCGACGAAGCGATCGAATGGGCCAAGCGCATCCCCAATCCGGACGCGGCACGTCGGAGTTCGAGATCCGCCCGGTCTTTGAAGATGACGACTTCGGCCCGAACCTCACTCCCGAGCTCAGGGAGCAGGAGGCGCGGCTGAGGGCGCGATCGGGGCCTCGAAGCGAGGATGCGAAGGGCTGTCTCCGGTCCTTGGGCCCGGCCGCGTTGAGATGGATTTCGCTCCGGATGCTCCATCGGTACGGCTGCCTCGGGGTGCCAGCCTCTAAGCGGCGAGCGATCTGCCCTCCCCTTGGATGAAAGCGCTTCCCTGCGGGACGCTGTGCGCGGGGTGATGTGTCGACAAGGGTGGCATCGGTCTCGCGTGAGGTAGGGCATACGGGGTGCCCGGATTGGCGGGCCGCAATGCTGGGAAGACCGAGTCGGGTGTGCAACGCCGTTGAGCCAATTGCTGTCAAGCTGGATTTCCGCGATCGATCTCCACGAAGTAGGGTGCTGCGGCGACGAGAAGACGACGCTGCGCCTGTCGCCGAGTGCGGAAACGTGTGCAGCCTATTTGCAGGGACAAGTGTCGACGCGACTTGCGCCAAGCCCGATGCCTTGAAATGACCTACCGGCGAGGTTGGGCGCAGCTGCGACGAGATCGGGAAGACGACGATGGGCGCCGCCCACCTTGTGCCTGGCAGTGTGACGCCCTCGGGAGTAGTGGGCCTGCGAGGCAGCCGGCCGGTGTTGGAATGCAGCATGCGACCTCAGCACCTCAACATCCCCAACGTCCACGTGATCAGGCCCCTCGAGACCTTCCAATGGGGAATCATCCCTGCAGTTGGGGGGCTCCAAGGTGCGCGCACCGGATGGCCGTCCTCAGTAGCCGAAGAGGAGGAGAAGCCATGAACAGGTATTGCCAGGTAGAAGTGGGTTTGCATTCCGAGGCTCGGAGTGGGAGCGATGACTTGGGGTGCCCCGTTGAAACCAGCCCGATCCAGCCCGGCCAAGCCTGCCTACGGCGGAGCGCATGGCCCCGATGAAGAGAAGCGCGCGTTCGAGTCCAGTCTGGCAGCTGGAGTATCGGCTGTTCGACACGTCGCGAGGTACAGTGGCGCCGGTCCTATCGTCCGAGCAAGATGAAGATGCCAGCTGCAATGGCGAGGATCGCCAGGATTACGCCGATGCCGCCAATCCCAAGCAGCTGTGCCAGGCCCCAGGCGATAAGGAAGATGGCCAGTAAGAGCATCCCGATGTTTCTGGTGATGTGCATGGTTGCTGTCCCTTCTAGTGGGAATGAGTGGCGGGCGACGGGCTCGCCAGAGCGTTGGCGGCCGCCATGAGCAATGCAGACCTTAGGGTCTGCGCCGTCTTTGACGGCCGGTTTGGCCGGCGTCAAGAGAAGTGGCGGAACTGAGGATCCCTCTGATTCGCTCGGCAGGGGTGCGGTGACGCACCCCTGCCTGCCGGGTAGCCCGAGAGAGCTAGCGCAGTCTGCGGCGGAATAGATGGACGATCGCGATCACGATGATCGCACCCACGAGCGATACCAGCAGGGTGCCAATGCTGAAAGCACCACCAACGCTGATCGGCGGGACACCGACGAGGGGGCTGATCAAGTAACCGGCCAGGAAAGCGCCCACGATGCCCACTACAATATTGATAATCAGGCTCGCGCGGTCGTGCATGATTTCACTTGCGACCCATCCGACGGCTGCCGCAGCGATCAAGTAGATAATGATGTTCATTCTTGTCTCCTGTGTGTGAGTTTGAGTTGCACGGATTGGCGTGAATGTTCTGCGCTTGGATTCATCGGCACTTGTCTTCGATCAGATCTTCGTCGATAGGCCGAGCCTCCTGATCATCGTAGAGGGACTGCCCGAGTCTGAGCGACACTCGAGACCGCCCGATGTGTCGTGATCTTCAAGCCGCCTGACCCCACCCGAGACCCGCCGGGAACGGCTATATGCGTACGCTGTCCGCTGCAGCCTGCAGGCGTTCGGCCACACGCTCGGGGGTCTCACCTTTGCTGATGAATGCGTCGGCTCCGGCTGAAAGAGCGGCCTGGTGACGGGCATCCAGGTGGCTGATGAGGACCACGACGATCGCACTCGGACAGGCCACGCGCAGTTCGGCCAGTGCCTTCACTCCCTGACCGGTGGGGAGCATGCCCCAATCCACCAGCAACATATCCAAACTCGTCGCCGGCGCTTTCGCCAGGGTTGCTGACCAGTCGGCGGCTTCGCCGACGATCTCCATGTTGAGATCCTTCAGCATCGCCCGCAAGGCTTTGCGCTCATCGGGCTGGGCATCGGCCAAGAATACGCGGGTCATACGCTCATAATGCATCCAACACTCCCCGGCCGCATCCATCGGCCGGGGAGTGTTGGCATCCGCCAGTTGGGGGAGGTGAGCGCTCGGGTTAGGTGACGAGGCCGTGACGCAAGGCCAGGCTGACAGCTTCGGTCCGGCTGGCGACGCCCAGCTTGGACAAGATGTTGCTGACATGGGACTTGACAGTGGACGGGCTGACGGTCAGCCTTGCCGCGATCTGTGTATTGTTCAATCCCTCGACCATCAGTACCAGTACGGTGCGCTCACGTTCGGTCAGGGTCATGCCCGGGAGCGGTGGTTGGGAGGCGGCATGGACCAGCGCCTGAGCAGCTTCGGGGGAGAGGGTGGCGCGTCCGGCATGGGCGGCGCGGATGGCCCCGGCCAGCTCGTCGGCCGACACATCCTTGAGTAGATAACCAATGGCTCCGGCCTGCAGAGCGCTTCGCACCAGGATCTCTTCCTTGAAGCTTGTCAAGGCAAGCACCTGGATCGATGTGGACTGGTTGCGGATCAAGCGTGTTGCGGCGGCGCCATCCATATCCGGCATGACCATGTCCATCAGAACAACGTCCGGCTGGAGTTCGACACAGAGCTGAACGGCGGCTTGCCCGCTGGCGGCCTCACCCGCCAATTCCAGATCATCGTAGACCTTGAGGAAGGTCGCCAACCCGCGGCGGACCATTGCATGGTCGTCAACCACCAGGACGCGGATACGTGGGGAGGGGGATGTCATCAGGCCTCCTGTTCCGGGGTATCCTGCCAGTGTACGGTGATTTCGGTGCCGAACCCCGGCGAGCTGGTGACCGACAGCTTCGCTCCCACGGCCTCGGCGCGCTCGCGCATCATTCCCAGCCCATAATGACCGGAGGCCGCCGGCGGGGCGGGGTCGAAGCCGACGCCATCATCATGGATCTGCATGTCTACCGACCTGACGGCGATCATCCTGGGCGCACCTGGTTGTGCCAGGGACGGACACGCCGTTGCTGCGCCGATGGCATAGTGTAGGTCGATCTCCACACGGCGGGCTCCGGCGTGTTTGGCGATGTTGTTGAGCGCTTCTTGGCAGATGCGGTATAGCGCCACCTGGATGTCCGCGGGCAGAACATGCTCCCCGGCCAGAGTCACGCTGACTGGAATGTTCGTTCGGCCGGTGAAGGCGTTGGCCAACTGGCGCACCAAGTCGCCCAGGCTGCTGTCAGTCAGGACCGTTGGCCTCAGTTCGGCCAGCAGCCCGCGCATCTCGGCCAGGGCCCCGCGCGTCAGCCGGCGCAAGTCCTCGAGCGACTCCCGCCCCTCGGCCGGGTCACGGTCCCACAGGCGCGGCAGGACTTCGGCGATCAGGCCGGCGGAGAAGAGCGATTGGTTGACGGCGTCATGAAGGCTCCGCGCCAGGCGCTGGCGTTCCTGCAGCGCGGCAAGGCCTCGAGCCTGTTCGGACAGCTCAGCGTTGAGCATCGTGATCGCGACCTGGTCGGCCATCGAGAGGGCCAGGGCGGCGTGATGGGCCGTGAAGTAATCCCGCTGGGCGTGGGCGATGCCCAGGCCGCCGATGATCCGGCCTTTGACGGCCAGGGGCACCCACATCCACGCGCACACGCCTTGCAGCAACACGGCTGCCTCCCCGTTCAGCAGTGTGCGGAGAAACGCCGCCGCCGGATCATCGCCGCTGACGTCGGCGATGCGGAGCGGGCGATGGTCATTGAACAAGCCTGCCAGCGCCTCCGGACCCTCCAGGTGGACCTGGAGGGGAACGGCGTGTTCCAGCTGCTCTGCACCACGCACGGCCAGGGCTGTTAGTGTCGAATTGGCAGAGCCCGAATAGCCCGGCGTGTGTGTATTCGACAATTCCCTGCAGCCGATCCAAGATCAGGCCCGGCTGGAGCTCCAGCGTGGAGGCCAGGGCGTGCGAGATATCCAGCAGCGCCGATTGTTCTCGCGTCCGGGCTTCGACCTGCTGCTGGAGCCGCTGCTCTGCCTGGAGGCGCGAGCTGACGTCCCGGACGGTGCCCAGGATGCACGGCCGGCCAAGCAGAGTGAACGCCGTCCCGCGCCACTCGGCGTGAAACGTCGAGCCGTCCCGACGGACGTGCTGGACCAGCGCCTCGAGCACGGTGCCGGATCGCAGCTCCTGGGTGAAGTCGGCGAATCGGTGCTGGCTATCGGGATGGATGAAGGCTGGAGGGAGAAGCCCAATGAATGCCTCACGGGCGTAGCCGTGCATCGCGCACGCCGCGGGGTTCGCCTCGATCACGGATCCAGTGTCCAGATCGGTGAGGATCAATCCGTCGGTGGCAGCATCGAAGATGCTGCGATACCGCTCACCGTCCTCACCTGGCGAGAGATGCTTCAAGCTCGGCTTCATGGGGGGGCCTTCTTGCAGAGGCCCGTGGCTTGGTGTGACTCGATTTCCGCCCGGCCATGCTCTGGCTTGGTTTCCAACGCCGGGGCCTGTCCATGCCCTGTTGTTCCGCATTGCCCAGCCTCACTCATCAGCAGCCAGCAGGCTCTGACAGCAGTGAATGACGAAAGTCAGGCAGGAACAGTCGAGACCCAACGGTAGCAAGAGTTGCCTGCGCCGAGCGTTGAGAGTGAGTTGTCCCCTGTTCCTGTGCCAGAGACGATGTTACTCCGAAGGCCGCTGGAGACGCAAGTGGGAACCCCGCGCAGGGCGTCTAGAAGCCCCGTGGCGCAGGCGGGCAACGAAGCGGCGAGCGATGCGGGCGGCTTCCAGTCGTGAGCTGCGGCCTCCGTCGCCTGATCAGCACATCGGCTTCCTGGAGCGTGGAGAAGATTCCCCGATTCAAGAGCTCGTCCTGCGACCTGCCTTGGCAGTTCTGGCCGGGAGTCCGGGATTGCAGAAGGCGATGCGCCGTGGTTGCATGGGTCTCCCCCAGATGGCGGAGATCGATACTCCCCAGTCGTTGGATGCGGCCGGAGGGCAGTAGCCGCAGAATGAGAAATGAGCCGCAACCTCTCTTCTAGCTCGCATCCATGCGGCGGCTCACTTGCGCAACAGGCCCGCCAGTTCAAGGCCAGAGGTAGAAGATGAAGAAGCAGCTGTTCACTCTCGCGCTCATGAGCCATGATGCTTGTCGTGGTCGCGGGCTGTGCTCCCGGCACCGTCGCACAAGTCAACACGCCGGTCCCGACCACACCCGGTACTCCCGCTCCCAGCGGTCAAATCGACGTGCCTGGCGTGACGATCCGAATCTACACTCCCGGCCCGAACCCGTTGGTCGATACAGCCGATGCGTACGGTCGCGTCGCCGGCATCCTCCCGGGAATCTGGCATGGGATCATTTCCCCGGTGACCCTCGTGCTCTCATTCGTCAACCAGGGTTGGCAGATGTACGAAGTGCACAACGACGGGAGCCAGTACAACCTTGGCTTCTTGCTTGGAGTGGCGATCGTGTTCCTCATTCTGGGCGGAATCGTTGGTTCGAGACGCCGATAGCCCGAACCACCGTATCTCGATCTGCGGGCCAGCATGCTCGGCGCGGCTTGGCTCGAGGCCGTTGGGTTCCCGTCGGCCGATCAGGGGCATGGACCCGCGCAACTTGACTTCGCCCGCAGTTTGTTCGACCCTGCCACCCCTGGGCCGAACGCCGGACGAAGAGATGTCGATATCAAAGGAGATGAAACCATGAAACTTAGCCCTCCGAAGAACATCACCTGGTGGATTGCTTTCGCCCTGGGCCTGCTTGGCCTCTTGGGCTACGTGGGCAACGTAGCCGGTCTGAGCCAGTACGCGTTCTGGCTTGTCGCAGTCGGGCTCGTCTTGATGCTGGTGGCGACACGCGTCCGTAACCTATAGCCTGATCGAGTGGGTGAGCCCTGGGTTGAGAGTCTCGGTCGGGGCCACCCTGGGGCTTACAGGGCCCCCGTTCGGCTCGCTCAGGCAGCGCTCGTATCCCGTGGGACGGTGTGAACTCCAGCCCGTTGTCGGAATGGAGGCGCTCAGGCAACCCGATCTGTCTTCGGTTGAGCGCCTGCGTCCCACCGGGATGCCAGGCACTCTCCGTTGCCCCCGGGTCTGCGCCCTGGGCAAGCTGGCCGAGACCACGGTCAACAATCGTGGTGGCCGCCCATTGCCTGCTCTTTGCGGGGGCCAGGGTGCGTGCGGTCGGCGGCGACGTCGTGGCTCGAAGGATGTCCCGAAATCTCGGGGGCGGAGGCGTACGCGTGAGCCGTCGTTCAACCACAGCCGGCCCCCTTTGGACGATCTCTGGGGGAAGCATGAGTTCAAGCACACACCAGATGCGTTCTTCCCGCTCAAGCTACACCCGTCACCCCCTCCCAATGCAGCCGGGTGGGGAGTCGTTGTGTGTCGCGTGGGCCACGCCAGGTCACCAAGCCGACGCGCGTATCAGTCAGTTGGGTTCCCTCTTCGGGGAGCTTCGGAGGGTGGCCATGGCTGGAAAGGGGCTGACTGTGCGCCCGCCAAACCGCCCCGACGTCCTTCGGGGAGCCTGGCATTCCCAAGCGATGAAGCTCGGCGGCAAGAGCCGCGCCGTCAGCCGTGGCCTCGCCGGCTAGGCGTGACCACGACTAGGTCGATGATGCCGCCTCCGGTACGATCTACGATGATGACCTTTGCAGAGTGGCTGAACGAAGAGCAGAAGCGCATCTGGACCGAAGAGCGGGCGGTCTTGCAGCGCGCCCTGGACGTGCTCTCCGGTTGGGAGGCGGCGCCCGCCGATCTGGAGCACCTGCGCCGGGCGCTGCAGCAGCTCGACGAGCTGTTCCTTCTGGTCGTCGTCGGCGAGTTCAACAGTGGCAAGTCGGCGCTGATCAACGCGCTGCTGGGCGAGGCGTATCTGCCCGAGGGCCCGACGCCGACGACCGACCGCGTGTGCATCTTGGCACATGGCCAGGCGGGGCCGCCCGAATTTGTCCAGGATGACGTTCGGTTGATGCGCTACCCGGCCGAGCTCCTGCGCCAGGTGCGCATCGTCGACACCCCCGGGACAAACGCCGTGCTGCGGCAGCATGAGGCGATCGCCCGCGACTTCGTTCCACGCAGCGATCTGGTGCTGTTCGTCACCTCGGCCGACCGGCCATTCACCGAGAGCGAGCGGGCTTTCCTCGAGAGCATCCGCCAGTGGGGGAAGAAGGTCGTCGTCGTGGTCAACAAGGACGACGTGCTCGAGAGCGAGGCTGCCCGACGTGAGGTAGAAACGTTCGTGCGCTCGCAAGTGCGGCGTCTGCTCGACTTCGAGCCGGAGCTGTTCCCGGTCTCGGCCAAGGCAGGGCTATCCTCGCCGAACTCGCCGGCCGCGGCAGGCTTCCGCCGCTTCCGCGACCACCTGCGCAGCTCGCTGACGCAGACCCAACTCGTGGCACTCAAGCTGCGCAGCCCCCTGGGTGTCGCCGGGAAGCTGGTGGCAGACTACCGGGCTACTGCCGCCGGGCGGCTGCAGGTGCTGGCCGAGGACGCCGAGGCGCTGCGGCATGGCGGAGGGCCAATGGGACGCCTATGAAGTGGAGACTCGATCCGAGTTCGAGCGGCATCGGGCGTACATCGAGAACGATCTGCTGCAGATGAGCTTGCGCGGCGAGGCGTTTCTGGACGATCGCATGCGCCTGCTCAGGATTGGCGACATGCTGCAAAGGCGTCGTATGCAGGCGGCTTTCGAGAAGGAGGTCGTCGCCGACACCCCCGAGCTTGTCACCCAGCATGTCCAAGGGGTCATCGACTGGCTGGTCGAGCGCGAGCTGGGCGTGTGGCGGCGGACGGCGGCCGAGCTTGGCCGGCGGCGGGAGACCTCGGCGCTGCATGAGGCGGCGCAGGAGGCGGCCGGTGGGTTTGCCTACAATCGCCGGCAGCTGCTGGAGAGCCTGGGCGCGCAGGCGGACGGCGTCCTTCGTTCCTATGACCGAGTTGCCGAGGGTGAGCGGCTTACGCTGGCTGTACGGGAATCGGTTGCCATGGTCGGGTTGGTCGAACTCGGCGCGGTCAGCCTTGGGCTGGTACTCAAGGCCTTGCTGGCGACGGCTGCGGCCGATGCCACCGGGCTGGTGGCAGCGAGCGTGGTGGGCGTGATCGGGCTGGCGGTCATTCCTTGGCGGCGCGGCGTGGCCAAGCGTGAGTTCCGCACCAAGATGGAAGCGCTGCGTGCACAGCTGGCGGCAACGCTGGAAGAGAGCTTCACACGTGAGCTAGGTCAAGGGCTCGAGCGATTGCGGCAGGCGATGGCGCCGTACTGGCGTTTTGTCCACGAGGAGCAGGAGCGCTTGCAGCGCGTCGCCACCGGGCTGGACGAGGTCTCCGTGGAGCTGACGGCGCTCGAAGTCGGCGGTAAGCGAGGCGGCGCCGACGGATTGAAGGAAAGAACGCGCCTTACCCTTCGCCGCCAGCGCACGGTGCCTCGTGCTGATGCAATTTCACCTCGGACTTCAGGAGCTCAGACGGCGTCTTTGAGCGCCTTGAGGGCGCTTATCTTCACTTCTTTGCGCGCCGCCTTCGCCTTGTAGGTCATTGGCTCCTTGGTGAAGGGGTTTACACCTTCGTGCTGGGGTGTGGCGGGCTTGTTCACGACGCTGAGCTTGAGAAGGCCCGGGAGGACAACTTCTCCAGGACCCTTGTTGCCGAGTTCACGCGCCACAACCGCATTGATCGCAGTCAGCGCCGCGTCGGCCTGCCTCTTCGTCAGCCCACTGTTCTCGGCAACGGCGGCCACAAATTCAGTCTTGGTCATTCTCTGTCGCAATTCCCGGATCCATCGAGCACGTCGATTGAGCGGTCCGGTTCTCAGGCCGCAGGTTGAGATCCTGCCAGGATACGTGGGTGATGATATGCACCTGGAAGGGCTCCCACATCGTCATGGTTCACGTATTCCGTGCCACGCCTCGTCCGGCAACGCCTTTCCTGTGCGGCCAATTCTCGATGATCGACAATATGGCGCCGCTGCCAAGAGGTACTCACCGAAGCCGTGTGAAGGTGCCCCAAGTGAGGCTTCCTGCGATTCCCAACGGTTCCCGACGCGCCCGCTAGAGACGGCCTGTCCCTAAAATCTGCCCTTCTTCTCTGCGCCGAGGCCGGCGGCGCGCGCCCCCAGGGCAATCAACTCAATTCCGCTCGTCTCCTTCACCAGGCGCAGCTCCGAGAGGGTGTGAGTGCAATCCCGCACGGCAACCGCCTCGGGTTTGGCGTGTGGGTATGTCATCATGGCCATCATGGACTGGGTCAGGAGCGTGTACCCGAGCCCGACCGTCCCGCATTCGATTCCGAAGTGGTCGAAATGGCGAGCAATGGAGGCAATCCTGCTGACTTCGTCCTCCAATCCCGCGAGATGGTCGAAGTGAGCTTGCCCGCGGACGTCGTCGACTTCGGCGGAGGGAACGCCCATGGCGACATTGACCTGCCCGGGTGATCATCGCGTAGGCGCGCAGGCGTCCGTCACCGGTGAGGTAGAGCATGTTGGCCGGCTTGGTAAGGAGAAGGACGTCGATCTCCGCCTGGCGCATCAATCTGCCGCACCTCTCCGGGGGGCGTTTGTAGGTGCTTGAGTCGGGCATGTTGTCCTCCTGTTGCACGGAAGGCCCGCGCATGGCTACCAGCCACCGGGGTGGCTGTTGAGTGTCGCCGCCGGACGTGTCCTGCCTCTCCTCGCACACGGGAAGAACGGCAGCGGCCCGGGTGGCCTCGTCCACTTTCCATACTGGGCTTTTCGCCATAGGATTTCCACCAGAACTTCCGACTGCGAGATGTTGCCACTCCTTTAAAAGGCCGTCTTGATTCGGTTGCCGGAGCGCCAAGGATGCTTCGCCTTTGAGCGCCATAGCGGCCGATCGCCTGGCCGGACCCTTGGCTCGTGCGCCACGGTGATCCTGGGAGAAGGGGGTGCGAGGTGAATTCGGTGACCGATAAGTCATCTATGGACGCTCGGACCAACGCCGATAGGGCCATCGGCGCGTTGTCGAAGGTCCGCCACTTGGATACCCTGCCTCGCCACATGCAAGAGGTTCTGGGGGGGCTCGCCGCGCCGCGCCGCTATCCCGCCGGGCCAGGTCATCTACCTCGAGGGAGAGCCGGGGACGACGGTGTACATCCTGGAGTCGGGTTGGGTGCGTGCCACACGCACGTCTTCCGAGGGGCGAGAGCAGGCGATGCTGTTCCTCCGGCCGGGGGACATCTTCGGGGACATCGCGGTCTTCAGTGGGACGGTCTATCCGGGAACCGTTGTCGCCCTCGAGGAGGTGAAGGTCTGGGCGATCGACGGGGATGCGTTTCTCGAACAGGTGGCACGCTACCCGGAACTTGCGTTGGCGGTGATCCGCCGGCTGGCAGAGCGTGTGTCCTACTTCATCGGACTGGTGGAGGACCTGTCCCTCCGCAGCGTGGAGGCACGGCTCGCGAGGACCTTGGTGAGGAACGCCGAGCCAAGAGATGGCGACCTCGTCGTGCCGCGGCGTGAGTGGACCACCTTCGATCAGATGGCCACACGGCTGGGCACGGTGCGCGACGTGCTCAGCCGGGCTTTGCACACTCTGGAGGGAGAGGGTCTGCTCAAGGTGGAACGCGGCGAGATCGTCCTGCTCGACCCCGAAGGGCTGGCAAGGCGCGGCGACAAGTAAGACAAAAGTCGTTCCCAAAGGGCAGGCCGGTCGATAAGCTGGTATCGACCGGCCGAGTTGTCTTTGGTGGCCGCGGAGCCGCTGTGCCAAGTATGTCCGCCGACGACGGGTTGCGCAATTCAGTCCTGCAGGCGCTGGTTGCCGACGAGCGGACAGCGGCGCTCGACCTGCGAGTAGGTGTTCTCAATGCCGTGGTGCACCTGGGGGCAGGCGCGCCTTTGTCCGAGCTCCGGAGCCGGGCCGAGGCGGTTTGCGACGGCGTCGCCGGCGTGAGGGGTGTGGTCAACCGGATCCAGGCGCCCGGAGCACCGTCCCCGGCACGGACCATCCATGTCCAGCTCCCGAAGGACACGGAGGGAGAACCATGAGGAGTACCCTGCGCCGCATTCCTGTTCTTCGCCCTGTGTCTGCTCTCAGCATGCGGATCGGCTCCAGTCTGTCCGCCGCAGACGACCACGGCTCAGGCGGCGATGCTGGCGACGGCCAGCCCCGGCCCCACGGCCCCGGGCCGTGATCGAGATCGGCGGTCGGCCCATTTCCTTCGACAAAGTCGTGGACGGCCCCTTGTGCGATGACGTCTGGTCCGGGACGGTTTACGTCGGCTGCAACGTCCAGGTCAATCCCTGGGTGGACCAGCCTACCTTCCTTGAAGAGTGCGACCTTACGATTGCGCCCGGAAGCGTGGTCTATGTCGCCTATCACAATAACGAGCCGTACTACAACGGCTGCTCGTGTCACACCGATACAACCGTGATTCCCTGAAGGGAGATCCAAAGGAGGGCAACATGGAGCGCAAGAATCTGTGGGGAGGCATCCTGGCGACGATCGGGGCCTTGATGGGAATCCTCGGGCACCTCGCCCTGTTCCTCAAGTGGTACCGGATCGGGATGGGAGCCGAATTGGCCGAGCCGGGGTGCGAAATCCTGCTGAAGTACATCCATCCGCTGATGTCCGATTTCGGCATTCTGGGCGGCGTCCTGTTTGCCGTCAGCGCCTACGGGTACTTCACAAAGAGGAATTGGGCATTCTTCCTTTCCGTGCTCGCCTCGTCTTCGCCCTGCTTGGGAGCTGGTTCATTAATGTGCCCTACATGGCGGCCAGGCTCCCGCCGATCTACTTCCCCCTCTTCTGGCCCTATGTGTCCTGCTCTACTTCCTGTTTCTGAAGTCGTCGGCGAGAGTGTCCTGGAGCCAGACCCTGTTGGCCCTATTGACAGGCGTCGCCTACATCTTCTGCTGGATGAACGGCGTCTCCAGCACCAGCCGCATCATCACTCACGGATCGGACATCTTCGTCCTCGTCCAGCGGCTCCACTGGGCTGGCAATGATCGGCTGGGCCGTGGTCACGGTCGGCATCATCATGAAGCCCAAGGAATGGATGCGGGTGACGGGCCTGGTCGCCGGCGCAACCGAGCTTGTCGTCGGTATCCCTCTGGCGGTAGTCACCGCCCAACAACTCGGCCGCTTCTCGCTGTTTGCCCTGGCGCCGATCTCCTGCGCCATCTTGATCATCCTGTTCATTTGGCCGGGGCTCTGGAGCAAGTGGACCGGCGCGGAGGCGTAGTCAGGGATTCTGACGGGACCCTGGATCCGAGGAGATCCCGCCAGAGGGAAGGGAGACCACCCGGGCGCGTTGATGGGCGGGAAGGTGCTGATCGACTTACCCATCGACGCCCCGACCCGACGGGGCTTCCAACAGCATGTGGTGGGAGGTGATGTGACCATGAAGGACACGCTTGGCAAGCCGTTGCGCTTCGCCGCGACTGTCCTCATGGGAATGACCGCAGCGCTAAACATCCTGGGCGGGGTTGGCACAGTCTGCGCGGCCTTCTTGACGGAGAACTACTCCTCCATGTCGGCGCTGCTGAACTACCAGTGGCTGTATCAGGGGCTAATGACCGCCACGATCCTGACCGGCATTGCCGGAGCGTGGGTCACGATGCGCCTGGCAGCGGAGACTGCCCGGCACGTACCGCAATGCAATGATCCTGCTCGTTCTGGGCACGCTTCTCGCGGCCATTCAGGTTGGCGCCTCCCTCGCGTTGCGAGGCAAGGCGGTGCCGGCCAATCTCAAGCTCTACGCCAATGCTCTGACGCTGCTCGTGTTCCTGTTGATCAGGCTCCCAGGTATCTGGCAACGGATCGGCCTGGAAAGCCCGCTCGGGGGTGAGAGAACCGGCGCGGTCTCCGGCGTGACTGCGGTCATCGTCGGCCTTCTGATCCTGACGACCTCGCTGTGGGTCGGCCCATCGCACGTGCAGGAGGGGGTGAACTGGGTGCATGTGCTTCGTATGCCTCTGTTGGTTTCGGGGAGCGTGCTCTTTCTTGTTGGAGGCGCCCGCATCGGAGTGAGCTTGCTCGAGTGCCACCGCAGTTCGGCCTATGTGGCGGCACACGAGCCCGGGGCAATCCGGTGAAAGGCGGAGATTCTTCGACCAGGTCGCGGAAAGTTCAGTCGTCGAACGGAGACGAGCAGCGAAGCCACGAGCGGGCTGCAAGCGTGGGCGGGCACGGCGCGGCTGGAGAACCGCTATTTCCATCTGAGCCCAGCCGCGGACACCGCGCTGTGCGCGAGGCGACACGGAGAAACCCGGTGGGCGCAGGGCGAGGCTGCTCGGAGGAGAGCTGATGGTGTCGGTACGAAACCGGTTCGCTTACCTATTTGGCACCACCAGAGGGCTGATTCTCGTGGCGATCGCGATGATCGCCCTGGAGACTGCCGTCTTTGGCATGCTCTCCGGTCCGATGGCCGAGCTCGGCGTGCGCGATACCGTCGTGCGCGCCCTTCGGATGGACATCGTCCAGGTCGAGCGCGAAGGGCGCATCGTCATCCTCTACCACTCCATCGCCATGGCGGTCGTGGCCATCGAGGCCTACATAATCACCGGGCTCCTCCGGATGAAGGAGCCATACCGGCTCGGATCGTGCGCCCTCATCACCGCCGGCTATTTGATGGCCATGGTCTTCGGCATGGGCTTTGCCTACTGGGGCCACAACTGGGCTCTGCACGGACTGTATCTCGCCGGCCTGACGCTCGTGTTCGCCGCCGGAGTCCTGCTGACAATCGGCCTGTGGCCCTGGGGCGGAGAGGCGCGGAACCCCGACCCGGCCTATGCCCGGACGCGATCGGGGGTGGACTTTGAGCGCGTCGCCTTCTTCACGACGGCGCTGACCACCCTGATCTCGGCCTGCTTCGGCGCCGTTGCCGGATCCTTCTTCGGAAACGGCTTTGAAGTCGTCCTGGCTGAGAACATCATTCGCTTTCCTGAGAAGACCACCCTGGAATACTCGGTGATCGGACACCTGCACATCATGCTGGCACTGATCGCCATCATGATCACCCTCATCATCGGTCGCTGGTTGGATTTCAAGGGGATCCTGCAGAAGATCGCCATGCCGCTGGTCATCCTGGGAACGATCGTGCTCAATCTGGGCGTGTGGGGGGTCGTCACACCGCTTGAACCAGTCGCGCATATGATCATCTATGTCGGCGCCACGCCGGCGATGCTTGGCGCGCTGATGCTCGTAATCTTCGGCTGGCGCGAGCTTATTCACCAAGGCACCGCCGGCATCGCAAGACCGACCTTCTTCCAGCGGGTGCGCGCCCTGGTGCACGACCCGCTCAAGTTCGGCTCGCTGTGGCAAATGGTCTTCATGAACTTCACGGTCAGCGGGATCGGCATCCTGATGGCCGTTCGTCTTGACGAAATCTTCCGCGTCTGGCCTGCCCGGGAGGAACGCATCGAGTTGACCGGCCACTGGCACATCCTGTCGGCCATCGTCGCCACCATCATTCTGCTCTACTACGGTGACCTGCTCGGTCTCAAGGGGAGAGTTCGTCAACTCTACGGCTGGGGGATCATCGTCTCCTCCGACCTTGCCTTCGCTTCGGTCACCGTTTTCGAGATGAAGCGCATCTTCGTCAGCGAAGCCACGCAGCAACCGCTGGTTAACACCGTGATGCTCCTGACCGACCTTGCCCTGGGCATGCTTCTGGTCATCCTGGCGATGGCCATCATCTGGCGGTTCGCCGACCTGTTTCGCAAGAAGGGGCGGTGGAAGGAAGAATGGCAGCAAGGCGACATGCAGGAGGTGAAGTCATGAGGTGGCTGGCTCTCGCCGGTCCTCCGCTGATCCTGCTGCTGGCGGCCTGCGCACCCGTCGACCTCGACGCCCCGATGCCGGCCTTCGAGACCGGGGTGGACCCGGAAGCGTGGGCGCTCGTGCCCGCCGGGGAGTTCCTCTCCGGGCAACAGGCCCACCCGACGACGATTGACTTTGACTACGAACTCATGGTCACCGATGTGACTGTGATGCAGTATCTCCGATTCCTCAACGAAGCCATCGCCGACAGCAGGCTGCGCATCGACGATGCTCAAGTGGTGGGTTTCTACCCTGGCGACGAGTTTCATGGGGTCAAGCACGAGGTCGAGATCGCCCCCGGCGACTACGTGTTCGTGCCGCTGGACGATCCCGCCTCGCGCTTCACCTTCGATGGGTCGACCTTCGCCGCGAAACCCAGCTACGTAGAATCACCCGATGACCAATGTCTCCTGGTTCGGCGCCTGGGGCCACCGCGGCGCTTCCGGCGGACGATTGCCGACCCAGTCGGAGTGGGAGAAGGCGGCCCGGGGCTCGGACGACGATCGTCCGTTCCCATGGGGCTTCAAAATCGCCCGCGAGTACGTGAACTTGACCTCGAGCCGCGATCCATTGAGGACATGGATCCTTCGGCTCCCGCACAAGCCCGGTCGGTTTTACAACGGGCAAAGCCACGGCGGTTTTGCCACGGGAGACTGATCGAGCCCCTACGGGCTGTATGACATGGCAGGGAATGTCTGGCAGTGGAGAGGGCGACGTCGACGTCGGCCAGCATGACCGCTACCTGCGCGGCGGCTCGAAGGACACGTACGAAATGGACCTGCGGCTCTGGGTCCGCAACAGTGCCACACCGACCTACTACAGCCCCGGCGTGGGTTTCCGGTGTGCGCGTGACGTCGAGTAGGGGGACGAGGACAAACCCATGACGTCAACGGGAGGCGGGTCACGCGAGTTGGGGTGGGCGGTGCGGGCCCGCTCCGCCGCGAGGCGAACCGCGTCGCTGATCAAGAGCCCACAGACGATGCTTCTTCTGGTCACCGGTCTGGCCGGGTTCGCCAGCGCACGCTGCCCGGTCGTCCACTGGTCGACGCTGCTCGGCCTGGCAGGCTCGCTGTTCCTGGCGATCGGGGGCAGTACCGTCCTGAACATGTGGCACGACCGCGACATCGATTCGATCATGTCGCGCACCTGCAGCCGGCCGCTGCCGACGGGGCGGGTGTCGCCGCGCGAGGCGTTGCTTCTGGGAATGTTCATGAGCGCGCTGGGCGTCGGCTGGGCACTCCACCTCCAACCGCTGTACGGTCTGATCGTTCTCGCCGGGCTGTTCTTCGACGTTGTCATCTACACGCTGTGGCTGAAACGGCGGACGCCCTGGGCGATCGTCTGGGGCGGGATCTCAGGCGGCATGCCGGTGTTGGCCGGACGTGCGCTCGGCCTGGGATCTGTCGACTGGATCGGGGTGCTGCTGGCGTCGTCCGTCTTGTTCTGGATTCCGACCCATATCCTGACCTTCGCCATGCGCCACGACGGCGACTACCGGCGGGCGAACGTTCCGACCATCGCTTCGGTCTATGGTTTCCCGGCTGCACGGTGGGTGATCGCCGGCTCGAGCATCCTGGCCGCGCTGATGATGATCGCCGCAGCGGTCGGCATTGGCATGGCATGGGGGTACCTGCGGTTGTTGGCCGTGCTCGCCTCTGGATTGCTCTTGCTGGCCGTGGGATCGTTGCTGCGACCTTCCGAGAGCCGCAACTTCGGGCTCGTTCAAGTACGCCTCGGTCTACATGCTGTGCTCGATGATCGCCCTGATGCTCGAGGTCGCCTGAGCCGTGCGGTCGCTGCGGCCCTCTGACCGCTGTCCTCCTATGGCTGGCGGCACTATTTGCTGCCTAGCACATACCGGTTGGTCTGACAGATATGAATGCGCTGGCGACCAATAGCACCACGATCGCCTTCGGCATTCTGCTGACGGCCGCACTTCGCCTGATCCTCCTCGGGTTCCAGGGGCTGCAGAGCTCAGGGATCGTCCTCCTTGCGACGGTGATCCCTTTGGGCCTGTGGGTGTGTCTGAAGAGGCCTTTGCCGCGAAAGGCACTTCGGGCCGCCGTCCTGGCCGTGGTTGCCGAACTAGCCGTGGCAGTGCCGTGGGTCGTGGGTTGGTGGCGCGCCCGCTAGAGACCGCCTGTGGCTAGAATCTGCCCTTCCTCTCTGCGCCGAGGCCGGCGGCACGCGCCCGGGCGACGGCCTCAGTCCGGTCGGCTACCTGGAGGCGGCCAAGGATGTTGGACACATGGTTGCGGGCGGTCTTCAGGCTGATGCCCATGCGGTCGGCCACCTCCTGATTGGTGAGTCCCTGGGCGAGCAGCAAGAGGACCTCCAGTTCCCGGTCGGTGAGCTCGGGGAAGGCGCTTGGCTCAGCAGGAGGCGTAGCCACTGCCAGGTACTTGATCAGGCGTTCGGCCACCGCCGGGCCAAACAACGCCTCGCCGTTGGCCACGGCCCGAACCGAGCGCAACAGCGCCTCCTCATGCGTGTCCTTGAGCAGGTAGCCCCGTGCCCCTGCCCGCATGGCGGCCAGGACCGTATCCGTGTCCTCGAACATCGTCAGCACGAGCACGCTGACATTCGGTTGCGAGCCCAAGATCCGGCGTGTGGCCTCGACCCCATTGAGCCCCGGCAACTGCAAATCCATCAGGATGACGTCCGGTCGGACCTCGGCGGCCTTGGCGACCACCTCGTTGCCGTCGCCGGCTTCGCCGACGACTTCCAGGTCGGACGCCGAGACCAGTCAGGGCGCGCAAGCCTTCCCGGAAGAGGTGGTGATCGTCAGCCAGCAGGACCCGGATCCGCTTCTGCGCCATCGTGTCTAGGCCGTGCCGTTCACTGGCAGGGTGTCGTCCGGACCGTGGGCCTCCGCCACCCAGCCCAGAGACCGAGGACCGATGGGGAGCGTGGCCAGAACGCGCGTTCCCCCTTCGGGGGGCGAACTCGATCGTGCAGCTTCCCCCCAGCTCGGAGACCCGCTCACGCATCGAGGCGATCCCGACGCCGGCCCGGTGGCCCACCGGGAGCCCGATCCCATCATCCGTCACTTCGATGTTGACCTGGTCCTCGACCCCGATGACGATCCGGCAGTGATGGGCGTGGGCATGCCGATCCACGTTGGTCAGGGCCTCCAGCACGATCCGGTAGCCGGCGACCTCGACGGCGGCCGGCAGCGCAGGCATTTCGTCGGGTGCGTCGACGAGGACCTGGAGCCCGCCGGTGGAGAACTGCCGAGCCTGTTCCCGGATGGCGGGGATGATGCCCAACTCGTCCAGCGCCGGGGGTCGCAGGTCGTATACGACGCGGCGGATGTCGGTGATCACGCTCTGGATCTGTTGGCGCAGTTCGTTCATCCCCTCCTGGGCGGCGCCGGGATCTTCCTGGATCAGGTTGCGGACGGCGCCGGCCTTCAGGCTGAGCGCGGACAGGGTCGGGCCGATGGTGTCGTGCAGGTTGCGTCGAAGACGGCGGCGTTCCTCCTCGCGCGCCAGCACCAGGTGCTCGCGCGCCCAACTGCAGGACGTGCGCCTGCCGCACGACCTGGGCGGCCGCCCCGGCTCCGCCGGCGATCGCCGCCAGGAGACGGCTCTCCTCGGAGGTCGGCTGGCGGTCGTCGTCCATGACTACGACCAGCTGCCCGACCGTTTCGGACTTGTAGAGCAGGGGGAAGGTCAGCGCATTCGATGACTTGGCGGCGGGGCGGTCGTCCGCCGCCCCGGCCGCGGCAGACGGGCGAGGGGGAGAGCTCGTCTTCCCCCGTCGCCGTCCCGTGCTCGGCGGCGAGCATGAGCTCCTCGGCGTCGAAGCGCTTGAGGTAGACGGCAACATAGCGCGCCGGCAGGCCCTGCGCGACGACCGTGGCCACCGCCGGCAAGACGTCGTGCGGATCGAGACTGCCCTGCAGCCGGTCAGCCAGGCGGGCAAGCTGGCCCGGTCTCTCTGGGCTGGTGTCGGGGATCACGGCCAACTCGGTCTCCCACCAGGGCGCGGACTGTATTCCGAGCCTTACAGGAGGTGATGTCTTGCCCGGCTGTGTGGACCACGCCCATTATAGGCCGCTCGGGCGAGGGGGCCAGTCCGTCGGGAAATGCTCGGCAGCCCGTGTGGCGTCGGAGTGTCCGATCCCAGGGATGTCAGAAGCATGGACGTTGGCCGCGTTGGCCGGATGGTCACCGCCGGTCTCGCTCCAAGGCACGGAGGCAAGTAGGGCTCCCGAGCCCGCGCCGGCGAAGGTCGCTCCGGGGCGCCTGGAGGACCGGTCCGAGGGTCAGTCCTCGAGCCGACGGGACATCCCGGCCTTGAGGAGCGACCCTCGTGTGGGCGGGCCTACTCGGGATGGCGGGATAAGCTTCCCGGCGGGTCGGGAACGCCGCCACTTTCGGACGGGACACCGGACATGGTATGAAAGGGATAGCTACGAACCAAGTCCAGGGGAAGGAGGAACCCTATCGCCGGTTGTCAATCAGGGATCCCAGCCACACGACCCGCGAACTGCGCTGAGAGATGCCCCAAGGCCGTATTCTTTGCTCGCGTGCAATCCGCGAGCAAGCACGAGGAGGTGTGCGAATGAGTTCCATGGTCCAGCTCGTCCTAGTCAACTACGAGATGATGAAGAAGTTCCCAAACTCGTTTCGGGGGCAGGAGACGGCGGTCCAGCAAACGACTCAGAAGTTGGGCAAAGTGATCGAGCAGCTGAGGGGGGGCGATTGGATCGGGGAAGGCGCGACGGCGTTCTTCAACGAGATGGACAGTGAAGTCATACCGGCCATGAAGAGGCTGCAGAGCGCCATGGCCGAGGGCGACAAGGTATCGAAGGAGATCGAGAAGATCCAGCACGAAACCGAATCCTCAATCGAGGCCTTCTTCACAAACATCCTCAGCCAGTTCGGGGAAGGATAATCCAGAGTCAGACTCGCCTGGTCGATTGCGCGAGCAGGAGGGAACCATGCCTGAGAAAGTCCGAATGAACTATGACACCATGAGGGAGATGACGAAGGAGTTCAAGGCGGCGCAACAGCAGCTTGAAGAGACGCTCAAGGTGGCCCAGAACATTGGGAAAGACATGGAAGGAGGCGGGCTCCAGGGGCAAGCCGGGCAGACGATGGTCGGCGCCATCAACGGCCCGCTGGCGAAGTCGCTCAAGAAGCTCGCCGAAAAGATGGGCGAATTGGCGGAAGATGTCGATGGCGCCCGGGCAAGGCTCGAGGACGGCGTCAAGACGGCCAAGACCCGCTTCCAGAACTAGCCGGTTTCTTAGGCCAGGAGGATCATGAGCTATGGCAGGTCTCGGAAACGTATTCCAAGTCAACTTCGGACAGGTGGCGGAGATGGCCGGCAAGTTCAGCCAGCAAAAGGACAGCACGGAAACGAGTCAGTCGATAGTCAAGAACTACGGCCCCAAGGTCCAGTCCGCCTGGATCGGTGGCGACGCCGATGAGTTCGTCGCCGACATCGGGCGCAAGTTGGTGCCCAAGTACGTCGAACTGGCGCTGGCGTTCACGGGGGTCCAGGTGAACCTCACCAAGACGAGCGCAGCGGCCTCGGAGTGGCGACAACAAGGCGTCCAAATTAGCCAGCGGGTTCGCCGACGTCTGTTCCAAGATCTTCTAGGGTCTACCCGTAGCGCGTTTCGGATGTCGTGCAACGAAGGAGAACTGACATGGCCGGACAAGTCGTCGAGATGGACTACCCCGTGATGCAGAATGTCGCGAAGGGGTTCAGAACACAGGCGGACATCATCACCGCCATTGGGAAGGTCGCGGTCGCGATGTTCGCGGCCCTAGAAAAGGCCCTATGGTTCACGGGACTAGGGGCGTACTTCGGTCGCTGCAAGACAGGCCGTGAAGAAGAAGTCCAAGGAGCTCGCCGACACGTTGAAGGAGTTCGGCAAAGACATCGACGACGCCATTCAGGACCACAAGAATGGCGATTACGAGGGGAAGAGCTACTTCGGCAAGGGCTAGCCGTCGTGTGAGCTCTCGCGCGGCTTGCTTGCGTTGGCCGAAAGGCTGACGGACGGCGGATAAGTGCTATTCCGGGGGTGATGAGCGTGGGGCGGGCCGCAGGGCCCGCCCTCGCTTGTTCAGCGGTTCAGCACGACCTGCAGGAGCAGATAGGCGACGAAGAGGGCAATGCACAGCAAGGACGCGAGGGCCACGCCGATCAGCACCTTGGTCCCGGCCGGCAGCGGCCGAGTTTCCGGCGGCGAGCCGTACACCGACGTGAGTGCCTTGGCCAGGTGCTGCACGGTCGGATAGCGGTCGCCCGGCGAGATCGCCTTGGCCACCAGCTTGACGACCCCCGAGGCTTCGAGTTCCGGGCGGTCGATGGGCGGCGGCGACGGATTCTGCGCAACCACGCGCCGCACCTGGTCGTCGCGCTTCAACAAGGGCTCATACGCTGGGTGGCCGGCGAGCATCTCGTAGAGCACCAGGCCGAGGGTGTACGTATCGGCGGCGGGCCCGACGGAGGCACTGCGCGCGGCAAGGACCTCCGGCGCGCTGTAGGCTGGTGCGCAGAGCGGGATCAATCCCTCCAGGTACGTTCCGTCGCGGCTGCCGTCCCACAGCCAGCCGAAATCCAGCAGCGTCGGATGCCAGTGACCCTCGGCGTCCGTCTCGACCATCACCATGTTGGGCGTCAGCGAGAGATGCGCCAGGTTGTGCGAGGCCAGCGGACGCAGTGCCCGCGCCAGGGTGACGGTGGTCCAGGCGGCTTCGTAGTGCCACACCTGCGGGGTCTCCAGCAGGCGATCACTGAGCAGCGAGCCGCGCACCGGTTGCAGAACGGTGAAGACCCTGGGCTCGCCGCGGAACGAGATCTCGCCGTGGAGTCGGTCGGAGGGCGTAGGGTAGGGCGGCAACAGCTTCAGATGGACGGGATAGGGGTCGGGGCGCAGGGACTGAAGGATCGACGGCTTCCCGGCCACGGCCCCGATGGATTTGATGAAGGCAGCCTCACGCCGTAGCCGATCCTCGCTCGCCGGATCGGAATGCGCCACTTTGAGCCAGACGGTCTGCTTGCCGCGCAGCGCCTCGTATAGCGCGCCCGTGCGCCACACGGTGATGAGCTTCGTGACCTTCAAGTCGCCCAGGTAGTCGCCGTAGCCGAGCACCGGATAGCCCTGCTCGGCCGGGCAATCCTTGTCCTGGCACCACAGGTTGCCGTCCATCGTGAGACGCTTGCACCGTTCACAATACCGGGCGAGGTTCATGCTGCTTCCGGCTCCTTGGTCCGACCTTGGTTGACATGCAACCTCGTCAGGCTATAATGCGAGAATTCTAGGTCATGACGTCCCGCAAGTCAATCCAGGCTGCCTGCTTGTCCGGAATATCGCCCGCCGGTACGGACGTGGCCGCCAGGCCACAGGGGTGTCTCCCATGCCTCTTGAATACATCGATCGCCCGCCGCGAATGCAGCCGGAGCTTCCCACAGGTAAAGTCAAGATCCCCAAGCCGCCCGAGAAGCACAGGCGCCAGCCTGCAGACGCTTGTCTCGCTCATCATTCCTCTGATCACCATTCTCGGCTTCGCCTTCGCCTCGGGTTCGGGCAACAAGACGATGGTGATCTTCATGGGCCTGGCCATGGGAGCCTCCGTCGTCTTCGGCGTGATCAGCCTGCGGGCGGAATGGAAGGCCGCCGCCAAGAAGGAGCACGCCTACCAGATGCGGCTGGCCGAGATGCGGCAGGAGATGCTGCGATCTCACAACACCCAGCGCATGTTCTTCCACTACAACTATCCGGACGTCCCCTCCCTGATCGAGATCGCGGCACGCAAGGAGACCAGTCGCTTTGGCTCCCGCATCTGGGAGCGACGTCCAAGCGACCCCGATTTCGGGATTGTGCGATTGGGGATCGGGAGCCGCAAGTCCACCGTGGTGTACAAGGTCGAGGGGGCGGAGGAATTGGTTGACGAGTCGCCGCTGTTGAAGGATGCGCAGCGTCTGGCGACGGACTCGGAAATCCTCACCGACGTCCCCATCACGATCCCGCTGCGGCCTGTCAGCCGGGAAGAAACCGACGAAGAGGAGAACCGGCCCAAGAGGGACTCGGAGATGGAGGAGATGCTCTCCGGCCTCTACGCGCCGCCGCGCCATTCTCTGGGGGTCTTCGGCAAGAGCCCCACGCAGACGGCCGACTTCGCCCGCGCCATGCTGGCGCACTTCTGCACCTTCCACTCCTCTCAAGACTCCCGCCTGTACGTCATCGGTCATCCCGGCTCGAGCAGCAGCTGGGAATGGGCCGAGTGGCTGCCGCACTGCATCGTGCGTGGGTTCGGGGACGACGACGACAGCGGGAAGCCCCGGCCATCGGACCAGCTCTGCTTTTCGGCCAAACCCGCCGACGTCCGCGGCTTCTGGAAGCGAATCAAAGTCGAGCTGGATCAGCGGCAGGTTCGGCTGAATGAGACGAAGGACCAGGACGATGGGAAGGGATCGGCGGAGGTCACCCTCCCGTTCCTGCTGATCGTTGTGGACCTGCTCGGGGAGGCTCCCGCGAACACACCCCTGAAGGACGTGGCTTCCGAGGACGTCATCGCCACGCTCAATCGTGACGGTCCCACACTGGGCGCGGCGGTCCTCTTCCTCGTCGACGAGCCGTCGAAGGTCCCGAGCGACTGCCAGGCGATGGTTGAAGTCGCCGCCGTCGGCGAACAGGTGGTCTTCCGCTACATCGAGGTCGGGCTGAACACGCCCCGCTACCTGGGAGTCGCCGATCTGCTGAAGCCGGTCGAGGCGCGACAGCAATTCGCCGCCAGGCTCCGGCGCCTGGAGCTGGTCCGTCCGGCGGGCGCCGATCTTCCGCCGGCGGTGGAACTGCTGCAGATGATGTCCCTCGTCGAAGGGCGTCGCATCGCGACGGTCGACAAGATCCCGTTGCAGGAGAACTGGGCGCGCAGCCTGGTGCCGGAGCATCAGGAATGGTTGAGCGTTCCGATCGGGCTCATCAGCAGCCGTGAGGCCCGCCACCTGGTCTTCTCGGCGAAAGAAGACGGGGTGCACGGCATGATCGCCGGCACGACCGGGTCCGGCAAGTCGGAGCTGCTGATGACGCTCATTGCCGGAATGGCCATCCGCTATGACCCGCGCATCCTCAACTTCGTGCTGGTCGATTTCAAGGGCGGCGCCGCCTTTGAGCCGTTCCGCAAGCTGCCGCACGTGGTGGACATCCTGACCAATGTGCAGGCCGGTGCGGTGGAGCGCATGTTCGTGGCCATCCAGGCCGTCATGGAGGAGCGGGCGGCGTTGCTGGCGCGCAGCGGCGCCCGAGACCTCGTCGAATACCGCCGCAAGATCGCGCCGCGCCTCGGGCCGGATGATCCCCTCCCCAAGACGTTCCCGCACCTGTTCATCGTCGTCGACGAGTTCGCCGAGATGATCGTGGCCAATCCGGAGTATCGGGCGCAGTTCGAAAGCATCACGCGCCTGGGCCGGGCCTTTGGCGTGTCGCTGATTCTGGCCGCCCAGCGTCCGTCCGGCGTGGTCTCGGATCAGATGCGCGCCAACATGAAGCTGCGCGCCTGCCTGCGGGTCGAGACGCCGGACGACTCCCGCGAGCTGCTCGGTCGCCCCGACGCCACCTTCTTGCCCAACAAGGCCGGTCGGGGCTACCTCCAGGTCGGCAGCGACCTGTTGCAGCCCATTCAGGTGGCCTGGGCGGGCGCCGCCTACACCGATGAGCGAACGGTCGTCTTGCGGGATGTGATCTGGCTGGACGACGAGTCCCTGCCGGATGCGAGCGCGGCCGCCGATGCGCCCCTCTATTCGGCGCTGGAGATCTCCGAAGCGCTGGG
The DNA here is from genome assembly GCA_963789825.1 of uncultured Chloroflexia bacterium. Taxonomy (GTDB): domain Bacteria; phylum Chloroflexota; class Anaerolineae; order Anaerolineales; family E44-bin32; genus PFL42. The sequence goes on along the minus strand of CAWBME010000006.1, from coordinate 924,696 downwards.
GCTCAGGCCGGGTGAGACGCCGGGCGCGGTGCTGGACTGGATCGTCGGGACCACCGCCGTGCGCGCCCAGCGCGACGCGGTGCCGGTCCAGACCAAGCCATGGCCCGATCCGCTGCCGGAGCACCTGTCGCTCACCGATTCGCTGGACGCGCGCTACCTCAACACCGACCGGTCGACCGGGCACGACCGCACGATTGTCATCAACCCGGTCATCGATGCCTGGCTCAACAACACCGGCGACGAGAACCTGTGGCCGACCTTCGACTGGAAAGAACCGCTGCCCCTGAATGTCGACATCGGCTTCGTCGACAACCCGTATCGGGCCGAGCAGCGCCTGCTGACCATCGACCTCTCGACGGACCCGCTCGTCGTCTTCGGCGCCGCCGGCCGCGGCAAGACCACTTTCGTCAAGACGCTGCTGACCGCCCTGGCCGTCACCCGTTCGCCCGACGAGCTGCATCTGTATGCCCTCGACTTCGGCCGGGGCGGCCTGAAATCGGTGAAGGCCCTGCCGCACCTGGGGGCCTCGATCGACTCCTCGGAAACGGCGCGCGTGGAGCAGATGATCCGCATGCTCCGCAACTTCATCAACGAGAGGCAGGAACGTCTCGCCAAGTACCTACTCGCTGGCCGACCACAACGTCAGGAACCCCAAGGACGTCCTGCCCGAGATCGTCGTCGTCATCGACAACTTCGCCGAGTTCAAGGAGAGCTACGAACACCTCATCCCGGAGCTGATGGCTCTCGTGCGCGACGGGCGAGCCTTCGGCGTCTACTTCGTCATCACCGCCAACACGCCCGCCGACCTCGGCAACAAGCTCTACAACCTCCTGACCCAGCGCCTGAGCCTAACCCAGGCCGACCGGTCGCTGTACCTCGAGATCGTCGGTCCCGGCGCCCGCAGTTTCGAGAACGTCCCCGGCCGGGGGTTGATCGCGGTCCCGGTGAAGGACAAGATCCTGCCGTTGGAGTTCCAGGTGGGCGTGCCGGGCCAGCCAGACATGATGCAGGACGTCGATCAGTTCGACGTCTATCAGGACCTTGCCCAGCGGATGGACAGGGTCTGGACCGCCCTGGGCGGGAAGCGGCCGGCCGCCGAACTGCCGCGCTCGGTAACCTTCTTGGAGCTCTTCAAGATGCTCGAGGGACGGGAGATCGGGGTGTTGGGCGATCTCCAGGTGGCCGAGAAGTGGAAGCACTCGATGCAGCCGGGGAATCAGGAGTGGTTGCGCGGCCCGATCGGCCTGATCAGCAGCCGCGACATCCGATCGCTGGTCTTCCAGGCCCAGGCCGATGGCGTGCACGGGATGGTGGCCGGCACCACCGGCTCGGGCAAGTCCGAGATGATCCAGACGCTGATCGCCGGCATGGCCATCCGGTACGACCCGCGCATCGTCAACTTCGTTCTGGTCGACTACAAGGGCGGGGCCACCGTCGAGCCGTTCCGCAAGCTGCCGCACGTCGTCGACGTCGCCACCAACCTGGAATACAACGCTGTGGAACGGATCTTCGTCGCCATCAGGGCCGAGATGGACCGCCGGGCTTCGATCCTGGCCAAGGCGGGCGCCTCCGACCTGGTGGAGTACCGCAAGAAGGTCATCCCCACGCTCAAGCCGGGCTCGCCGTTTCCTGACACCTTCCCGCACCTGTTCGTGATCGTCGACGAGTTCGCCGAGATGATTCAGGCGAATCCGGAGTACCGGACGCAGTTCGAGCAGATCACCCGGCTGGGCCGGGCCTTCGGGGTGACGCTGATCCTGGCGACGCAGCGGCCGTCCGGCGTCGTCAGCGATCAGATGAAGGCCAACATGAAGTTCCGCATCTGCCTGCGGATGGAGACCCCGGACGACAGCAAGGAGCTGTTGAACAAGCCCGACGCGGCACGCCTGCCCCAAATCGCCGGGCGCGGCTACCTCCAGGCGGGCACGGAAGTGCTCACCGAGGTGCAGGTGGCCTGGTCGGGCTCCCCGTACACCGACGATCGGGCCGATCCCCAGTATCCGACCGAGGCCATCCTGGAGGCGCTGGGGACGAGTGAGAAACCGCGTTCGACCCTGATGTGGCTGGTGGGCGCCCTGGGTGCGGAGGCCAAGCGGCTGAACATTCCCAAGCAGCGCAAACCGTGGCCCGATCCGCTGCCGGCGGTGTTGCCGCTGAACCAGCCTGTGGACGCCAGCTACCTGCCGGACGTCGCCGAAGACAAGACGGTGCTCTCCCCGGCGATCGCTGCCTGGCTCGATGCCGCCCCCAAGAAGCCGGAGCAGGCGGTCTCGCTGTGGAAGCCCTTCGACTGGAAGACCCCTCTGCCGCTCAAAGCCGCCATCGGCGTCATGGATGATCCCTACCACTCGATCCAGCGTTTGCTCGCCGTCGATGTGGCGGCCGATCCGATCGCCGTGTTCGGGGCGAGCGGGCGGGGCAAATCGATCTTCATCAAGTCGTTGGTGCTGGCTCTGGCCGCACAGCATAGCCCGCGCGACCTGCATTTCTACGCCCTCGACTTCGGCCGTGGAGGCCTGCGGTCGCTGCGCAATCTGCCGCATTGCGGCGCGATCATCGACACCGTCACCCCGGATCGGATCGAAGCCCTGTTCCGCATGATCCGCGGGATGCTGAACGAGCGCCAGGAGCGGCTGGCCAACTACCCCTCGCGCGAGGACTACAACGCCCAGAAGCTCGACAACCCCGAGGCGCTGATGCCCTCGGCGGTGGTCGCCATCGACAACTTCACCGAGTTCAGGGAGAACTTCGAATACCTGATCCCCGACCTGATCAGCCTGGTGAGGGACGGACGCCAGTTCGGAGTCCATTTCGTGATCACGGCGAGCGTCCCCGCCGAACTGCCGGCCAAGCTGTACAACGTGCTCGGACAGCGCATCACCTTCACCCTGCCGGACGCCGGGATGTACGCCGACGTCGTCGGCCGCACGTCGATCAGTCTGCCGAACGTGCCGGGGCGGGGCCTGATGGCGGTGGACGGCCAGCCGCTGGAGTTCCACGTGGGCATTCCCCTGGTGCCGGAGGAAAAGGATCCCTTCGCGCAGGCTTTCGGAGAAGATGCTGGCCGCCTGGGAGGCGGTCGGCGGCAAGCGGCCGAGCGCCGAGATCCCGCGCTCGGTGACCTTCCTGGAGATGTTCCAAAGGATGGAGGCGCGCCGCATCGACCTCATCGGCGACCTGGGGATTGCCGAGCGGTGGAAGCGGTCGATGCTGCCGGAGAATCAGGAGTGGCTCTCCGGGGCGTGGGCCATGACCAGCAGCAAGGAGGTCCGCAACCTGATCTTCTCGGCCAAGCCCGGCGGCGACGGGGTTCACGGCATGGTGGCCGGCACCACGGGCTCCGGCAAGTCCGAACTGCTGCAGACGCTGATCGCCGGCCTGGCCATCAAGTACGACCCGCGCATCGTCAACTTCGTCCTGGTCGACTACAAGGGCGGGGCGACGATCGAGCCCTTCCGCGGCCTGCCGCACGTGGTCGACATGGCCACCAACCTCGAAGGCAACGCCGTCGATCGCATCTTCGTCGCCATCAAGGCCGAGATGGACCGCCGGTCCTCGATCCTGGCGAAGGCGGGCGTGGCCGACCTCATCGACTACCGCAAGAAGGTCATCCCGACGCTGAAGCCTGACTCTCCGTTCCCGGATACCTTCCCCCACCTGTTCGTGATCGTCGATGAGTTCGCCGAGATGATCCAGGCGAACCCGGACTACAAACTCCAGTTCGAGCAGATCACGCGGCTGGGGCGGGCCTTCGGCGTAACGTTGATCCTGGCGACGCAGCGACCCTCGGGTGCGGTCACGGATCAGATGAAGGCCAACATGAAGTTCCGCCTGTGCCTGCGGGTGGAAACGACGGACGACAGCCGCGAGATGCTGGGGCGGAACGACGCCGCCACCCTGCCGGGCATCCCCGGCCGCGGGTACATGCAGGTGGGCGGCGGCCCGCTCGCCGAGTTTCAGGCGGCGTATTCGGGGGCGCCGTATGAGAGCAGCCGGCCGGACCCGGCCTACCCGACCGACGAGATCCTCGATGCGCTCGAGAAGCAGAATGATCCGCCGCGCTCCTTCCTCGGGTGGCTGGTGGGAGCGCTGGCGGCCGAGGCCAAGCGGCAGGGGATAGCCGGAGCAGTTCAAGCCGTGGCCGGATCCGCTCCCGAAGGTCCTCCCCCTGAATGCACCGATCGATGCCAGCTACATCTTCAAGGACGCGGCGGCCTCGAGCGCCGTGCTCAACATGCCTGTCCAGCTGTGGCTGGAAACGCCGGATGCCACGCCGCTCTGGCAGGCCTTCGACTGGAAGAAGGGGCCGATGCCGGTCGAGGCGACGATGGGGGTGATCGACAACCCCTACCTGGCACAGCAGCGCCTGCTCACCATCGACGTGGCCGGCGATCCGCTGCTGATCCTCGGCGCCTCCGGTCGCGGCAAGACGACCTTCCTCAAGTCGCTTGTCGCCTGCCTGGCGGCGCAGCGCTCACCGGCCGATCTGCACTTCTACGTCCTGGATTTCGGACGGGGCGGCCTAAAGGCGCTCCGCACCCTGCCGCACGTCGCCGGGGTCGTCGAAGGGAACGAGCCGGAGCGCGTCGAGCGCCTGTTCCGCATGATCCGCAACACGATCGACGAACGCCAGAGGAAGCTCCAGGCCTACAACTCGCTCGCCGACTACAACGCCGCCAACCCGCAGAGCGCCTTCCCGGCCGTTCTGGTCGTCATCGACAACGTGGCCGAGTTCAGGGAAACCTACGAGAACTACCTGGCGGAGCTCATCACGCTCGTGAGGGACGGCCGCACCTTCGGCGTGTACTTCGTCATGGCGGCCTCGCTTCTCGGGGATGTCCCCAACAAGCTCTTCAACCTGCTGGTGCAGCGGATCACCTTCACCCAGTCCGACCCGGGGGACTACATCATGATCGTCGGCCGGGGTTGGACCCGGTTCAACGATGTGCCGGGTCGCGGGCTGGTGGTGGAGATGCTCGACGGCCAGCCCGTGCCGCTGGAGTTCCAGACGGGCGTGCCTACGACGGCCGAGGCGGTCGATCCCTACCGAGAGCTGGTGCAGCGCATGGCGCAGGCCTGGGAGGGGATGGAGAAGAAGACGCCCGCCCTCAAGGCGAAGCGGCCCAAGCCGGTGGAACCGCTCGCCCTCACGCTCGATCTGGAGGGGCTCCTGCCGCCCCTGGGCGGGGGCGCCGAGCCCTTGGCCGTGCCGCTCGGGATCAACGACCTCGACCGCGAACCGACGATGATTGAGTTCGGCGCCAAGGGCCCCAACTGGCTCGTGGTCGGGCCCCCGGTGTCCGGCAAGACGACCACCCTCCGCTCGCTGGTGCTGGCGCTGGCGCACTGCTACCCGCCGGAGCGGGTGGCCATGATCCTGGTCGATCCGTCGGACGCCGCGCGACGGTTCTTCAGCTTCGGCACCGGCGCCGACAGCTCGCTGGACAGGCTCCCCCACGTTCTGGCAACGGTCACGAACGCCGATGAACTGGATGCGGTTGTGCGGCGCTTGAGCGCGGAATACGACGACGAGGTGATCAAGAGCTTGCGCGGCAAGCCGGGCTTCAAGCCGGTCGACAACGCGAAGCGCTCCATCTTCGTGATCATCGACCACTACGACGACGCCAACCTGTTGAACCGCGCCGGCGTCGGTTTCACCGGCCTCAGCGTGGTCGGCAAGGGCAAGAACCTCCACTTCGTCATCGCCGGGTCGACCGATATCCTGCGCGGGAGCGGGGATGACATGCGCCGCCGAGTGGAGAGTTCACGCTACACCCTGGTCCTGCAGGACGTTGAGCAAGTGCGCTACATGGGCATCCGCGGAGACTTCTCGGGATACAAGGACCTGCCGCCCGGACGGGGCTTCCTGGTCAAGTCCGTGGCAGCCCCGCTGGTGCAGATCGCCATGCCGTTTGTCGAAGGCAAGGGCGGCCTCTCTGGAGAGGAACAGCTGGCGCAGCTGATCGGGAACATCCGATCGAAGTACAAGGGACGCGCCGTCTGGAGCTACACGGCCGGAGACCTGACGTCGCTGGGTGGGGCGGTGGTGAGCGTCCCGGAGGGCGCGGCGGCCGTGCCCCAGACCGAGAGCCTGGCCGAACTGGAGCAGCTCTTGGCCCTGCAGGAGCAGTTGATGAGCCAGGTTGAGGAGATCCCAGAGGTCACGCACCTCATCGCCGGGAAACCCCGCAAGAAGTCGGACGGCAAGTCCAAGAAGAAGAAGGGCTGAGGCATGGACCGCACAAATCTCACCCTCGAAATCCGGGCCGACAACATCGGCGCCAAACGTGTCAACGTGCGCGGCAGCCTGACCGTCGGCAATCTGATCGCCGCGATCAAGGACAAGTTCAACCTGGACGGCGAATTCCTCCTGACGCTGCCGGGGGCGACCGAGCCGCTCTCGGCCGAGACCCCGCTCGACCAAGCCGGTGTGCAGGACGACAGCACGCTGGTCTGCGTGCGCGTGACCGAGGCCACGGGCACCCTGGATGCCATCGACCATGGTGAGCGCCTGCCATTCAGCAAGACCTTCAAGCGGGTGTGGCTGACCGAGGGCAGCACGCTTTCGGAGTACGACCTGACGTGGCAGCCGGCCGTCATCGGGCGAAAGGACCACCGCAACCCGATGAACAACCGCCTGCTGGCCGTCGATCTGGAGCACGCCGAAGAACTCCCGACGGTGTCTCGGCACCACGCCTGCATCACCGAGAAGCGTGGTCAGTTCCTGCTCGAGGACATCCAGGGCCGCAACCCGGTGTACCTGGACGGCACGCGCTTGCGGCAAGGAACGCAGCACCCACTGACGGCCGGGCAGACCATCCAGGTCGGGCGGGTTCGGCTGACTTTCAATCTGATGGGATAGCTCGCAGGGCGAGCCGGCCGTTCGCCTGATCTTTCATCCAAGACAACCGGGGCGGAGCGCACGATGGGACGGGCGCTTCGCCCCGGACACTTGCACCGCAGCGGAGGCAGATTCCGGCTGTTGCTCCGGTGTCTCCGTGGCCTGCTCAGGCGAGTCTTCCCGTCGGCGCCCAGGGCCAGTGCGAGCATTCGGGCCATCGCTTGACCACCTTGTGGACGTTCGGTCTCTGCGGAGACAGGCCCGTTGGCGCTGCGCTCCACGCTCTCCTCGCCGCGCCCATGCCGTCGCAGACCATGGCGTCGTGAAGGCGCAACGGGTGGCGAAAGGGTCAACGCCGCCGCGGTCCTCGTTGTGCTTGCGGCCGCCCGGGTTGCTGTAGCGGCCCGGCAGGATGCCGGGCCGCTCGGAGCGTTCGCCGCCGCACTTGGCCGCTCTCGCCTCAGTCGACCGAGCCGGCAGTGGGATCTTCGTCGGGCAGCAGTCCGTCGATGATGCGGGTGCGGTCGTCTGCGATCCCGCTGTACTTGGCTTCGCCGGAGTCGGTTATCGTGTTGAAGCGCATCTTGACCCCGCGCCGGCCCAGGTCACCCAGCACGATCTCGTCGTTGTCGGCCAGCACCACGGGATCGTCGGCCGGGATCACTCGGCCGTTCAACCTCGTCCCGGAGCTGGAACCGTTGTCCGTGAGCTTGAAGACCTCGCCGTCCCTCTGGATGGTGCAATGGACCCGGCTCACCGAGCTTTCCTCTTCGGCGAAGAAGTGAATGTCGGTGGTCTGCGGGTTGCGGCCGATCACGGTGGTGGGCTTGTAGACGCTGATCGCTTCACCGAGCAGGCCCTTGGGCCCCTCCAGCACGGTGAGCGTAGCTAGAACCAGTTCCTTCATCGCCTGGCCCACAAGGATCGTGTGCAGCGGCTCGGCTTGAGCGGGGCGGGAGGCGGGTGCAGCCGGCTGCGGGGAGCGTCTACGAAGTAGGTAGACACCCCCGACCACTCCGATCAATACCAACCCAGTGACGCACCCGAGACCCAGGAGTCCCGCCGCACCGATCGCGATGCGCGATCCGACGCTGCGCGGGGGTGGTGCGACTTCGACGACCACGGACGTCTCTGCAGAGGAACTCGAGGCCGAGCGAGTCCACGACCTTGACTTCCAACGCCACCTGGTTTGTGCCCGCGGCAGAGAACTGGGAGAGATCGAGGTCCAGCTGGGCTTCGCTGGCGTCGGGGGCGGGGGAGACGGTCCCCTGGGAGGTGCCGTTGACGAGGAGTTCCGCAGATTGCAGACCGCGCGGGTAGCCGTCGGGGAAGGAGACACTGGCCACGACCGCCACCGAAGTGGGGCTATAGGCGGGCTCGCCTTGGGGATCGAGGACGGCCTCCCGCTGGATGACCGTGCCCGCTGCGGGTTCCACCACGGTCGCCACGGGCGGCTCGGGCGAGACCTGGTAGGTGCCGACTTCCCCTGCGACCGGCACCTCACTCGAATTGACCGTGATCACGCGCGGCCCAGTATCGGCCAGCGTGCTCTCATAGCTGACCGTGTAGTAGACGCGCTGGGCGTTGATCTCCCGGTAGACGTCCTCGGCCAGGGAGCCGGCGGTGTTGCGCTGGAGGGCGGTGAACCTTCCGTTGGAGATCTCGGCCAGGATCTGGAGCGGTTGCGTGTTGGTCTGTCCCTGATCTGTCGAAAGAGGGTAGATGGAAACGAACTCCGCCTTCGCCTGATTGGCCTGATTCTGCGCCGCGACGATGGCGACCGACCGCGCCGGGTCTTCAATGAAGCGGGTGACGAAGAGAATCACCGCGGTCTGGCTGCCGGGGACGGGCACGAGTTCGCCCATCTCGGCAATGGCGTCGGACACACCCTCTAGCCCCTTGGTTGAGTTCTGACTGCGTCGCACCTCAAACGGGTAGTTGGCGAGCCAGGTCGTCAGATCCCCGATCTGTTGCGTCGGCGCGAGCCGTGTTTCGGTCCGGTCATTGTTGATGTTCTCCCGGACCATCACCTCCAGCTGGTCGCGACCGTCCACGAAGGTGCCACTGCCGGCCAGGGCGGAGAAGACCTGGCGGATGTTCTGCGGGCCGAACTCGCTGAAATTCGACAGGCGACCGTGATCGATCAAGAACAGGAAGGTGATCGGGCCGTCGTCATGAGGGGTTACCTGCACATTCTCGGCGGGTACTGGCTCGCCGTTTTCGTAGATGGTCAGGTCGGTATTGCTCATGCTGTCCACGACGCGGTTGTTCAAGTCGACGGCGCGCAGCTGGAAGGACACCGTCGGGAACTGGCTGGAGTCGACGTCGGTGATGAAGAAGGTCGTCCCTGCCTGCGCCCACGCGGGCTGGCCCCTCCCGAGAAGAGAGATGAGTGCCAAGGTCAAGACGGCGAGACGAAAGGGTCCGGTCTTCATCAGGTTGCTCCTGTATCGTCGATTCCCGGTGTCCGGGTGGCGCAGAAACCCCGCAAGGGGCGCACGAGAGTCTCGGCGGCGGGATGGGACTCGCGCAATGGCCCGATCCGCTGGGGGGTGAGGACTTCGCGAAATCATGTCGGAAGATCGATCGGCGGTGGCCGATTCAGCGCTCCCTGTCTGAGATACAGCATGCTCTGCCTCACTGCGCTTCTGGGCCGTCTGCACGCGCCGCCCTCGCAGCAGGGTGGAGCAGAGACTACGGAAATGGATGCCTGTCAACCGTGGGGGCTTTCTCCGTTCCTGGATGGAGGAGCCCCGATGTCGGCGATCAGCCGGTGCCTCGGCGCCGCCCGGGTGATGCGGCCGCATTTCCCTAAGCGCCCGGGCGCGGTTTCTCCTGCCGGAAGCCGATCTCGCCGTCCCACGAGCCGCCACCGCCGCCTCCTGCGCCACCGCCTCCCCCTGAGCCGCCCCCACCGGAGCCGCCGCCGCCCCCACCACCTGAGGATTTCTCTTCAGACGTCGGGGCGCTTCCGGCACCTCCGGCGCCCGCAGAAACCCCGGCTTGCCCGCCCAGGCCGCCACCTTCGCCGGCGGCGCCTCCTTCGAAGGCGACCAAGATGGCGGAGAAGAAGTGGACGGTGTCTTGTTCGACTTCATCGACGACCTGGCCGATCTGCTTCGTGACGGCGGCCCCCATCTCCAGCGCCTTCATCAGTCGCAGCAGCGCCGGCATCACCTCCGAGCGCATTTCACCGTAGAACGCCGTGGCCCCTTCGCCGACCCAGTCGCCGCCCTCCAGGACCTGGACGACCCGGTTGAGCCGGTCGATGGTCGACTTGACCTGGGTCAACTCGCTCCCAAAGGTCTTCGCGATCTTGGGCAACTCATCGTGACTTGCGCGGAATATTGCGACTACCGCAGCCATGTCTGCCTGCCTTTCCGGCTTCTAGGACGGCGTGCCCGGCTTCGGTCCGGACAGGATACGGAATTGGATTCGCACCCTGGGCCCCAGCCCGAGGACCGCCCCATCCTGCAGATCGAAGGGCTTACCTTTGGGGATGGGCTGACCGTCCACCGTGGTGCCGAACTTGCTTTGGTCGTCCTGAACACTCCACCGCCCGTCCGCAAAGAGGACCATGCAGTGATGGCCGGAGACGCCGGAGGTGGCGTCGACCGGGATGACGCCATCGTTGTCGGACGCCCGCCCGATCCGGAACGGAAACTTGCGGATCTCGGCTTGGAAGTCGGCGATGCGGGGCTCCGCAACACTGACCATGGCCAGGGCTTCGGTCTCCTTGGGGACTGCGGCTCGAGGCACCGCCGCCGGTGACACCGGTTGCGGAGACGGTTGCGGCGGCTGGGCAGGAGCCGCTTCCCGGGCGGGCGCGGCGGGCGGCGCCGGCCGCGGCCGGGCAGGTTCACCTGCGGCCGGCTGGACAGGCGCCGGCGGGACGGGTGCCGGTGCTGGCCGCGGCGGCTGGGGACGGGCTGGGGAAGGGGATGCTACCGGAGGTGGGGCAGATCCGGCCGGACCTGTGGTCGACGGGCCTTCTGCGGCAGCATCAACTCGACGTTGCGCACGCCCCTGCGCCGGGGGATGACGAACCACACCAGCGTGCCCAGACCGGCGACCGCCACGACTCCCAGCATGCACAGGCCCAGCACGGCGATGGTCGACCCCTGCACCGAGGCGACCATCCGCGCCAGGGCGCCCGGCGCCCGGTACGCGACTTTGAGCTCCGAGGACTCAATCAGCACGCGCTCGCTCTGGTCGAGGGCCTGCACGCGCACCACGTATCCGCCGGACCTCACCCCGCTCACCGGCATATGGAGCGCTTCGCCAGCGGGGAGCGTGACCTGCGTGCCTCGGATGGGCGCGCCACCCTGTTGGTCCTCCAACCAGAGCCGATAGTTGGCAATGCCTTCCAGGTTCTGCACGGCCACGGAGATGACGAAGTAGGGCGCCTGGGCGGTGGGCCACTCCTGAACCGTTGCCGCAAGGCTGGGCTCCAGCGGCGCATAGCGGAACTCCACCGGCTCCGTCTGACTCAGCGCAAGGCCCTGCTCGTCCAGAGCGGTGAGGACCAGCGTGTACTCGCCGTCCTTCACCAGATTGTCCGCCGGGAGCAGTATCGAATCCGTCACCTCAGTCAATTGCTCCTGATGGACCGAGCGGCCGGTGAGCTTGTTGATCAGGTTGACGTCGATGGCAGCGATGCGCTCCGGGTTGATGATGTCCACGTTGAACCGGACCCCGCCCAAAGTCGATTGGGCCGTCCCAGCGACGGCCACGCTCGGTGGGCGCGCGAAGCTGCGATCGGAGACGAAAGCCAAGGGCCCCGTAACGATGGTGGCGTCCGGCAGCTTGACGCTGATCTCGGCTGTCTGAGGACCCTCGGAGGGATAGACCACCCACACCGCCTGCCACTGGTTGGCGAGCATCGCCATCATGTTGTCGAGCGAAAAGCCCAGCTCAGAGACCCCCCTCGCTTCGCTGAACCCACCGGTGGGGAGTGTAAGCGCGTCCAACGCCTGGCGAGTGCTGGTGTACCCCTCGACGTCGAGGGCGTACAGATCGACCTGGTTCTCATTGGCGAAGTCGACCACCATCTGCGTGGAGCGCGTAGCGCAGCTGTCCGCTGAGGCGGTGATGGCAATCACCGCCCGCCGCCCCGGTGCATTGCTGAGCTTGGCGATTGCCTCGTACAGGGCGTCATTCAGGCAGGCTGGCTTGCCGGATTGAGGCCGCAAGCTCTTGAGTGCCTGGGCGAGCCGCTCGCGGTCGGAAGTGAATTCGACCGCCGTCGGGGCGCGATCGGCAAAGGGGATCAGCGCGAACCTGGCGGTGTCGGGCGCGCCCTCGAGGGAGCGGGTCAGGCTGTCGCGAATGGTGCGGAAGTCGTTGAAGGCGTGCCCGCTGCTCATGGTGCCGCTGGTGTCCATCAGCAGCACCACCGACTGCTCGGTCTCTAGCTTGCTGAACTTGCTCGAATACACCGCCCCGCCGAGGCGCAGAAGCGCATTCTCGATGTCATCTTGCATGATCGTGCCGTTGGCGTTCAGGAGGGAGAAGGTGGCCCGCAACAGCAAACCCGGCAGACCCCCGGTCTCCGGAGTAACAGATTGCGGTGGTTCGACGTCATGGACAAGGACGGTCGGGCCCGTGCTCTGAGCTTGGGCGGCCGGGGTCACCCCTGTGCTCGCCAGCGCGACGAGTACAACAAGAACGAGGAAGCCTAGTCTCGACATCTGGCGAACCGCAGGGCCTGAGGGCATATCGAGCTCGCGCGTGGAAGGGTGCCCAATTCTAGCATAGCTGTCCGGATGGCAAGCCGGCCTTCCTCGGCGGCGCCTGATCTCTGGGACAACGATCGCTTTCGAATCCGCGCCGCCCGAGATGCGCCTGGCCTTCAGGGGAATGGTTCATGATGGAAGAGGGACCCCATCGAAGCGTACCGGCAAAGGCCGGCTGGGGTGCCGCGGCTCGCACTGGGAACCACCTGTCCTGGATGCCGATCCGGGCGAGCCTGGCAAGAACGGGGCTATACTTGCCGCCTGTCGTGGGTGGCAAACCATGGACCTTGTTCCCGGCCAGATTCTCGGGCAGTACCACATCAGCGGCAAGATCGGCGAAGGCGGGATGGGGGCCGTCTACAAGGCTGACCAGCCATCGATCCCCCGCACCGTCGTCATCAAGGTCCTGAGCGCGGCCTTCTCCGAGTATGCTGACGCGCGGGATCGTTTCCGCCGCGAGCTGGACATGATCACGCGCCTGGAACACCCCCATATCCTGCCGGTCTACGACTTCGGCGAAGTGGATGGCAACCCCTACCTCGTGATGCGTTTCATGACGGGGGGGACCCTCCAGGATCGGATGGGGCGATCCGCTCTCGGCCGGAGCGAGGCTGTCCGCTTGCTTGAACAGATCGCCTTGGCGCTCGACTTTGCACACGATCAGGGGATCGTTCATCGTGACCTCAAGCCCGGCAACGTCCTCCTGGATGAGTTCGGCAACGGCTATCTGGCCGACTTCGGACTGGCGAAGAGCGTCGGAGGAACCCGCGATCTCACTGCCACCGGCAGCGTGCTCGGCTCCCCCGCCTATATGTCCCCGGAGCAGGCCCGCGGTGACAAGCTGGATCGGCGCAGCGATGTCTACTCCTTCGCTGTCCTGATCTACCAGGCCCTGTCTGGCCGCCTGCCTTTTGACTCGGACGACGCCTGGGGTTACATCACCAAGCACCTGAGTGAAGCCCCCGCACCGATCCGGCGGTACGCACCCGATCTCCCGGCTGCGGTTGAGGACGCGTTGGCGGCCGGCCTGGCGAAGGATCGTGAGGCGCGGCCTGCCCGGGCAACGGACTTGATCTCCGAGGTGCGCCAGGCCTTGCTGGCACCTGCCGGCGAGCGCGGTGCCGTGACCCGGGCGGCAACACACAGGCAGGCAGGACCGCCGCAGCCACGGCGCCCAGCCGAACGCTTGTCGGCCCAGCCGCAGCCGAACCCGCGCCGGCGGGCCAAGGTCATCAAGGAATGTGCTGATTGCCTTGGCGTTGGGAGCGTTTGGCCTGCTGGCGGTCGGAGGCCTGATTGCAGCGGTTCTGTTCCTGGGACGGGACAGCCTCTTCGGCCCGAGCGTCTCCTCGTACCCCGTGGGTGATTCGCCGCGGGCTTTGCTGTTCGCTGGGGATGCATTGTGGGTAGCCGACTTCTTCGGCAACAGCGTGACGAAACTGGCCGCCTCGGGCTGCGCCTCCGGGGAGGTCAGCTGCGGAGATCGCATCGGAACCTTCATCGTCGACGACCTGCCCGTGGCGCTTGCCTTCGATGGCCAGCACGTGTGGGCGGCGAGTTCCCTCAAGCAGAGCCTGTCGGCGCTGGATCCGGAAACGGGGAAGGTCGTTGCCAGCTACCCGCTGCCCCACGTCCCTTCGGCGCTCACCTGGGCCGACTCGGCCTTGTGGACGGCCAATGCCATCGCCGGGACGGTCACCAAGGTCTCCCCGGATGGCCGGATGCTGGCAGACGTTCCAGTCGGCGAGGGGCCGGTGGCGCTGGCATTCGATGGCGCCTCGCTGTGGATCGCGAACAAGGACGGCAAGTCGCTGGTGCAAGTGGATCCCGGCACGGCGGAAGTGACGGACTCCCTTCCCCTGGAGGGCGAGCCGCTGGGGCTGACGTTCGATGGACGCTCGCTGTGGGTCGCCATCGGCGACTTGGGACGGGTCATCGAGGTCGATCCGCGGACTCTCGAGATCGGCCGACAGGTCGAGACAGGTGCCGATCCGTCTGCCCTCGCCTTTGACGGTGAGTCCCTCTGGGCGGCGGCCCCGAGGGCGGGCAAGGTCTTCCGCATCCGGCTGAGCGATGCAACCGTCACCAAGAGCCTCTCGGTAGAGGGCGCTCCCATCGCACTGCAGTCCCTTGCGTGCGGTGACCTGGATGCTGGGAGATCTGGACGGCCGATGAGTTGGCTGACAGCGTCAGCCGGATACGGATTCAGTGAAGGCTGCCCAATGAACCCTCCTTCCAGCCCCTCGTCCTGCGCGGCCCCAGCCCATGAGTGAGGCCACGTCCTTCGGGTTTCCCGGCTACCATCTGCAGAGCATGATCGGGCGCGGGGGGATGGGTCGCGTCTATCGAGCCGAACAGCTCGCCACGCACCGAACGGTCGCGGTCAAGGTCTTGGATCGCGCTACCAACGATCCTGCGAAACTGGCCGCCTTCCGCCGCGAGGCGGCCACGGTGGCGCAGCTGGAACACCCCCACGTCGTCCCGCTGTATGACTACGGCGATCACCAGGGGACGCAGTACCTTGTCTTCCGCTTCCTCACCGGAGGAACGGTGGCCGACCGCATCAAGTCGGGCCCGATCGACGTCGACCAAGCCCTGCGCTGGATTGACGACGTCGCCAACGCGCTGGATGCGGCTCACCAGCGCGGCGTCATCCACCGCGACGTCAAGCCGAGCAACCTGCTGCTCGACGAATCCAGCAATGTCTACCTGGGTGACTTCGGCATCGCGGCCACCGCGCTTGACCTGGAGGGATCCGCGCCGGGAGGGAGCGCGGCCTACGCCTCACCCGAGCAGGGGCGCGGCGCGACCGCCGACGCCGCCTCCGACATCTACTCGCTCGCCGTCACCGCGTTCGAGATGCTGACGGGCAGCAAACCCTACCAGGCCGAGACGGCGCTGGGGATGATCGTTCGTCACATGCATGATCCCATCCCGTCGGCCCGGGCTCTCCAGCCCAAACTCCCACCCGCCGTGGATGCCGTCTTCTCGGCGGGAATGGCGAAGGACCCGCACGGACGCCCGGCAACGCCCGGCGATTTCGCTCGCCGCCTCCGCCAGGCTTTCGCGGCCACCCCGTCGGTGACTCTCGCCGGAAAGGCCGAGGCGGCCCCCAGCATGCGCACCGGAGGCAAGGCCTCACGCGGTTTGCTGCTTGGTATCGGGGCGGCCGCGATCCTTCTGTGCATGCTGGCGGTGGGCGTTCTGGGTGGCGGTCTGGCGGCGAGCCTGACCTCGGCGACGCCCACCGCAGCCGTGGAGCCTCCGCCTCCGACCGTCGCCGCTGCAACCGCAACGCCCGAGCCATTGCCGCTGACGGACGACTTCTCTGATCCGGCCAGCGGTTTCGGCGTGCTGCAGGCCGCGGATGGGCGCGTCGAGTACGCCGACGGCGCGCTCCGGATCACATCTCTCGCGGGGGGACTGGAGTGGTTCTCACCCTACGCCGGCATCAACGAGCAGGATCTGCGCATCGAGGTACAGGCCCAGCGGACGGAGGGACCGACGTTGAGCGAGATGGCCGTGTTGTGTCGCTGGCGAGGATGAGTCCAACTACATCGCCGCGGCCTGGCGCGGCGACGGGCAGGTCTCGCTGTGGAAAGAGACCGACGGCGTCGAGGACCGATGGGTGGATTGGACTCCGGTGGCGGGCGCGCAGGGTGCGGAAGGGGACCCGCACAGCCTGCAGCTCACCTGCCAGGGGTCCGACCATCCGATTCGTCGGTGGATGGCAGCGACGTGGCCGAGGCCGTAGATCCATCCCCGGCGACGGGGACCTTCGCTCTGATGGCAGGCTTGCTGGAGCCGGGCAAGCTGGCGGTCGCGTTCGACGATCTCCGCGTCACTCGGCCGTAGCCGGAGGAGCCCGGCCCGGGAATTCGCGACCCTGGATGACGCTGAGCGCAACTGCCCCCGGCTTGCCCGTCGGCTAGGGGACCGTGTAGGACGTCAGTTGGCCCCCGGAATCCGACCCCTCGCTGCTGGACGGCGTAGCGCACCATGCCAACCCCCTCGGCATACCAATAGGTCGAGTTCACGGTGATAGTTGACGGGTTCCATCCCCATGAATCCGCTCATGGTGATGTTGTCGGTTCCGTCAACGCGCAGGGCTTCAAAGGTGCCGGCCGGAACCGTGACGGTCTCCATACCGACAGCAGTCCACGTCCCGACAGACGTCGTGGTGAAGTCGAGCTCAGCTCCCTCGGCGGAGACATGCATCGTCAAGGTGTAGTTGTCGGGCCAGGAGTAGCCTGGCACCAGTAGGTCGGCGGCAGGCAAGAAGACGCCGGAGCTCTCGACAACTTCCATGCTGGCGACTTCCCCCAGGCTGGCGACGCTGAGGGACCCGAAGTCGTACGAGACGATCCCTGCGGCGCTGCAGTTCCAGTGTGCCGCCATGCTGAGCTCGGACATGGCGATTTCCATCGTCGCTTCCGCCGATATCGCTCGATCCGCTGGCGCTGGTGACGCTCCACGTCATCGTGCCCTCCGGCGTCGAATACGTCCAGCTCGACCCGGCGCGCAGGGGCATGTAGGGGTGGTCGCATGCCGTTTCGGAGACAGGCGGGGAGGTCGGTCCCGCGGGCTCTTCGTAGGCCTGGTGATTGACCTCCGTCTGGATTTCGGTCAAGGTGCTGCGGAGGGCCGACAGGATCCGGCGCATCCTCGTACGTGGCGCCCGGGATCATCGCCACCATCGCCCTGACCGCATCGGCCTCTTCCGGGGGAATGTCGAACCCGATCACAAACACTTCAGTTCCACTCCAGCGCGCTCCGCCTCCCGCCGGATCAATTCGCCGGATTCGGGATTGCAGCTGTCTGCGCCGCCGGTGACGACCACGATCGAGTGCGGGCCCTTGGTCTTCGCCACATCGCGGATCGCCGCGATCATCGCCTCGGCCAGGGGGGAATCCGCCTCTGATCCGGGTGCAACGCCGTCCAGACCCTTCTCGATTCGAACCAGGTTGGAGACCGCCAGGGGCACGACCAGGTCGGTGTCCTGGCAGCTTTCCTCAAGGGCGCCCGTGCCGAACACGCGCAGCCCGGCCGTCAGGCGCGGATCCGCCGTCCTGACAATCTCGGCCAGGACACCGCGAGCGACATCGATCTTGGCGTCGCCACCGGAGCTCGGTGTTCATGCGGGGCGAGGCGTCGAGGATGTACTCGATGGTCGGTTGCACGCCCCGTCCCAGGCGGTCGCGGAAGAAAAAGAAGGCGGCCGTGGCGAGCCGCCACGCACATGCATGCGCCGACGACGGCAATGCCAACGATGACAAGGGGGACCTATTCGACTCTTGGGCGGCGCGGGAGCGTCGGTCATGTTTTCACCTTCCTCAATCCAGGTGCGAGTGTATCCTCCCTTCCGATAGTCGGCAAGCTTCGTCGGCCCCCGTGATCCGACGCCGTGAGGTTGCCCGCTCGCACTCTCGCGACTACGAGTTGGAGTGGGTGAGCGCAGGCTCGGCAGAGCCCGGATCCCCACGGCACGAAGGGCACTGAGCCTCCGCCTCGGGTCTCCGATTGCGAGCCGCGCCCATGGGGCGAATCCCGCGACACTGCACGGGACCTCAAGTCAATCGCCACGCCCCAGACCGACAGGCGCCTGAGGGAATGACCGAGCCTCCGGGTCGATTCTCGCTGGCCCGGCCGGGCGCTTCGCGGTCTGAGGGAGGGGCGCATTCCCGGCATTGGCGGCGGCAAGAGCCCGTCGTCCAGCATAGACACCGCCGCTGGCGCTGCGTCCGGAAGAACAAACAAGGGCCCCCCGTGCGAGCGGAGCCTCTTGGACACTCAGCAATGCTTTCGCAATCTCACGCGGCGACGATGGGATTCTCCGCGACACGCCCTGGCTTGCGGGGGGCGAGTTGAGGCTTGCACTCGAGGGCTGCCCGAGACGGTTGACCGCAGTAGCCGGCGGGCCAGGGAACCCATGATCAGGGTCTTGCGGGACCCGACCTTGGAGACCGCAGGGACCCTCGCTCGCCTTTGGCCGGATTCCGTATCAAGGTCCGCTGTTTTCCGAGTGCCTGGCGGACCCAGACCCTTGATCGCCTTCTGGGGCCGGGCGACAGATAATAGCGCGTGACAACCGTTCGGGAATTAGGCTACCTCGTCCTCGCCCCGAAGTCTACGAGCCCCGCTGGCGACAGCGCATGACCGAACAGCCAAGGGCGCGTCTGTGCTCGACCTCGGATCTTCGCTCGCTTCGGTAGCCGCTTTCGGACCAAGATAGAGCCTGGTACAAGCAACGGGGGCAGGTCAAACCATGCTCATACAAGTGATCGATCGTTACTCTTCTACCTCGAAGCGGTCCACGAGGATCTGCGAGCCGTTGTAGTCAGGCACATTACTGAGTAGTGTGCCAAAGAGATGAACGATCTTACCGCTGTCGCGCAAGGCCTCGATCTGGGCCTGTTCCTCCGGGTCCCTTGTATCTACTATGCTGAAGCGAATCATCTGCCCTATGTCCTGCCGCTCGAAGTAGTCCTCATGCTGCGCGCCGGGTGGTGTACTCTTGAGGACCCCCACCAGTCCGCGATTTCTTCCGAAGAACCTGGCGGCATGTAACCGCCCGATGCGTCTTCTTCCGGGTAGACACCACTTCCTCCTGGGCCCCCACCACTGGGACTCGCGGTGGCCTCAACGGTCATGGCAGGCGTAGGGCTTTCTTGTGCTGCGAGGCCACACTCTCCCCGGAAAAACGCCCACTCGTCACAGGTGCTCCCGTCCGGAAATGCACAGGTGCCGTATTGCCCGCTATCCGCAGCAGTGTGAATCTCGAGTCTGTTCCCATGCTGCATGCAATGAACCGAAGTAGGATTTGGCGCATTCTCCAGAGGCATGTCCGTCGCAGTGGGTTCAGGTGTCTGGACCTGGAGCGCTGACCAAGCTGTCAGTGCCATCAAGAACATTGTGAATGCAGAGATCCTTTCATCTCTCTCCTTGTGTCTTGTGATTCGCTTCCATAGTGATGACGGCTCTTCCCTTGGGATGTACTTTCTCAAAGTACCTGAAAGCTTCAGGAGCTTTGCTTAGCGGGTAACATCCGTCGACTACAGGCTTGACCTGCCCAGATTCCAGGTGTCCCCTCAGGAAGATCAAATCATCTTGTTTGTGCACCAGGCGAGACGACACATGTCTTTGGGCTCCCGACCCTGGGACTTCGCCGTGCCTGGACTGCAGCCTGGAATAGCTGACGCATCGAACCTCCGGAGACGATGTAGACTCCCCCAGGAGTCAGGACCCGCAGATAGTCCGAAATCGGATGGTAACCGTTCACTGCAAGAATCAAGTCATAACGCCGTCCATTTCGGGTGAAGTCTTCCTTCCTGTAGTCGATGACATCGTCTGCCCCAAGTGACCGCACCATGTCCAGATTCCTCGTGCTGCACACTCCGGTGACTTCAGCCCCCAAGGTTTTGGCGATCTGCACCGCGAACGTCCCCACGCCACCCGAAGCTCCTTGGATCAACACCTTCTGCCCGGGCTGGATGTTTCCGTTGTCGCGCAGGCCCTGCAGGGCAGTGATCGCCGCCAACGGTACAGCCGCGGCCTGCTCAAACGATAGATTGGCCGGCTTCCGCGTGATTGCATTCTCGTCGGCACAGACATACTCGGCGAAAGTGCCACGACCGGTTGCACCAGGTAAGTACCCAAACACCTCATCGCCTGGCTTGAACTGCTTGACGCTACTGCCGATCGTCTCGACCCGCCCGGCCAAATCAGCCCCGAGTATCTTGTTCTTGGGTCGCGGAAAGCCTCCCGGCACCAGGCGGATGAAGAGCGGACTTGCTCTCATCAACGCCAGTCACGCGCGTTTACGGATGCCGCATGAAGCTTGATCAGTACGTCATCATTGTCAGGAGCAGGTTGTGCCACCTCTTTGAGCTGAAGAACTGCCGGCGGTCCGTATCTCGTGCATACAATCGCTTTCAATATCACGTGCCTCCATTGAGCCTATCGTATAGGTGGCCGATGACTAGTCCAAGAGCGAGGAACCTTGGAACGTTCATTCCTGTGTCGAGCAAGAGGTAGACAGAAGCATTGCTCGGATTGATGACAGTTGAAAGGACTTCGATAAGGACTAAGGCAACAAAGCTAAGGATCAAGGCCTTTGGAATTGGTGTCTTCGCTGGGAGCTTGTCAAAGAAGCGAAGCAAGGAATAGCTGACGCAGCACCCAATAATCAGTCCGCCAACCAGGGCTCCAACAAGAGCCATTGGCAGATAGGAAATCGAGAAGGCGGCTCTATACTCTGAAGCGATGGGAGACACTGAGATCGCGAAGTCAGTTATCCAGAAGGCTGCGCCTCCCGCTCCAGTCAACCAGCACAGTTCCTTGTAGAACTTGTGTGACGTCTGTCGCTTGGTTCGATCTGCGGCCTGGGCTTCCATGGTTGTCTGTCTATTCCGCTTGGGCGGACTTGGAAGCAATTGCGGATGGTTCGAATCCTTTGTACAGCCGTGCGTATAGATAGCCAATAGCTATTCCAAGAGCGGGAAATCCTCAGCACGTTGAACACTGTGCCGATGAGGAAGTAGCGCAGGTCATCGCTGGTCGTGAGCGAGCTTGCGGGACCTTGGAGTAGGATTGTGACAATGACTAGGACGATCAAGCTTAGTACTACGGACTTTAGGATTGGAGTCTTTGTTGGGATCTTGTCAAAGAAACGAAGCAAGAAATAGCTGACGCAGAATCCGATAATCAGACCACCAACCAAGGACTCAACAAGCATTGGAAGATAGGAAATTGAAAGAGCAGCTCTATACTCCGCGGCGATGGGAGTCCGGGAAATTGCGAAGTTAGCTGCCCAGAATGCCACTCCGCCCCCAATAGTTAGCTTGTACAGCTTCTTTGAGAGGATGGTCGAACCTCTTCTTGGCATCTTGCATTCTCCTTGTGATGTGTTGTGTCCGCTTTCTAAGGTCTATTCCACGAGCATTTCCATGGGGCTGAGCGGGGAGGGTTTCAGGGAGGGCCTTCAGCCCTCCCTCACCCCATATCCATATCTATGCCGCGCTCAAAAGCTCGTTCGTTTCCGTTTTCCCAAACTTGGAAGCGATTACAGACGGATTGAATCCTTAACGATCAGCCAAACCGCCAGAACCATTTCCTGCAAGAAAATGGGAAACACCAGGGGAATGTAGCTGGTAATACGGTTGCCGCTGAACAAGGCCAACACGCAAGCCGCCATCATCAGGATGATCGCGACGATACCGAAGCCCGACAGCCATCGGGGAATGAGCCGTGATTGGAAGAACAGGTAGTAGTACATAAATGCACCCAGGCAGAAGGCGAACACCGCCACCAGCGCGGCGTGGTCGTGTACGCTCACCAACGAATTGCCGATAGCCTGAAGCGAGGCACGATCGGCAGCGACCGCTGACGTGAACTGCTGGCCGAGTGTCAGCAGGGACAGCAGGCACACGAGACCGACCATGTAAAAGGCCGCCTCAAGGGTCCTGAAGACGACAGATCCAAGGGCCAGACCTGCATTCCACTTCTTCAAGACCGGATACATCACGACGGCTATGCCGGCACTTGCGAAGCGGACGATGAGATAGAGCAGCGCTCCTGCGGCCACCTGGTTCGCATGTGCGGAGAACCGAGTGAGGTAGTCCGTACCAGTCAGAACAGGTGTGAGCGCCGTAGCCACGAGACCTGCGACGGTCGCAATGATGAAATCACACCTGTAATGACCGCAATCTTTCGAAATGAAAGTTACTTCGGATCTATTCCGGTGGTCGATTTGTTTGTGTTCATTTCTTCTCCTTTCTTGAACGATGTGGATGAGTTTCATTGAATGGACCTGGATGACTTGCGACGTTCCACTGTGGGCTAGATGTATCAAGGCAAACCTCCTTTCCAAGTGCTTGATCCATTTGCTCTTGACGTCTGGCTGATCTGCCTGAGACGGGTTCGACAGGATGACCGAGACCAATGGCATTCCCAAATCACGCACTTTTTTGAGCAATCCATGCAACGCGGCCTGATCGACCACCGGGCCGGTGAAAAGCGTATCGCCGTCCTCTTCCAGCGTGATGGTCAGGCCCTCAAACCAGTCTGTCCATTGAGGATCCAGATGGCCCTTGATCCTGATCTGATAGACCACGGGTTGACTTGGAGTCGGTTTTGGGTCGAGTTTGTTTGACATTTCCTTGTACCTTTTGTGGCCGGTCATAACAGTCTGTGCCACTTGCTCAATGCACAAGAGATATATCTGCCAGCACAGTGTTATCGAACAGACACTTTAGTGTTGGTTGAAGGTGTTGTTTTTGAGTTATTGAGGGGAGAATGTTGAGGAAGATCTGAGTACGCTTACAACAAGCCCAGCTCGCGGGCGCGGGCTACAGCTTCGGTGCGGCTTTGAACTTGCAGTTTGTCAAAGATCTTGCGGTTGTGCCCTTTGACCGTGTCCAGGGCGAGGAAAAGCCGCTCGCCAATCTCACGATTCGAGAGTCCCTGGGCAATGAGCTGCAGTACTTCTAACTCGCGTTGGCTCAATGGCTCGATAAGGGGCTGGGCAGAGGGGGTAGATCAGGTTTGTCTTCGCTGTCTCCGCTTCTCAGCTTCAAATGCTGCCAGCAGCTTGTCGGTATAGTCCGGCATGATTTCGCGCGCGGAAGCTTCGCGAAGCAGTTGCATCATGCTCGAGCCTTCGTCAAGGAACATGCGGACGTAGCCCTCCGGCTCGGCCAACGCAAGAGCATGCTGCAAAGGCAAAAGAGCAGCAGGGAGGTCACCTTGCGCGTGATAAGCAATCGCCTGCAATACCAGGATTTCGATCACACTTCCCTTCCTCCCGCCTTCTTCCGCTGCTTTCAGCAGACGCTCCAACAGCCCCACTGCCTCGGAAATGGAGCCGTCTGCACGGTCGCTCTGATAGCGGGCCAGGAGCACCCTGGCCAGGGTGATGTGATCGAACTCGCGCAGGTAGCTGAGTTCGTTTTCAACGGACAGTCCCTGCTCACGCGCCCAGCCCAGGGCTTCACCCAACCGACCCTGGGCCACCCACACCCGTGTCTTCCGCGTCGCGATCGGACGCACATTCGGGGAAAAGTTACCATCGTACAGGCGCTCGGCCTGGTCGAGCAGGTCGAGCGCGCCATCCAGATCGCCTTGGGCCTCCCGTATGCGCGCCATCGCCGCGCACCAGCGATACGGGTTTTGCGGTAACCCGGCAAGCTCACCCAGAGCCTGGCTTGTGAGCAGGTGCTGCGTGGCGGTCTTCAGATCGTTATGCTCACGGTGAAGGGCGCTCATGCCCACGTACATATCTGCCGCTCCCCGCAGGACTGGCGCGCCCGGCTCCGTCGCCCACTGCAATGCCCGCTCATAGGTGGTCATTGCCTCGTGGAGACGGCCTTGCGCAATCTGTATATCCGCCAGGACGATGGCGCCGCCGATGGCGGGAGAGATGTACCCGGCCAGCCGCACATTCGCCGTGCCATCGGCAGTCATCCGGCGGGCGGTGTCGAGATCCCCGCTCGCCCATGCGGCGAGCCCCAGCTGCGAGGCTGCCCCACCGAGCATCAGATGGTCGTCCTCAGGTGCGAGATCGAGCACCCGTCGAGCGTTTTTCACGGTCTCGGGCATATCGCCCCGGGCCAGGGCCTGCGCGGCACGGATAAGGGCGATCATACCCGGCAGACGGCGAAATTCCTCTTCGTCCACGACGACCATCCCCGCCGCCGGGGATTCCGGTCGCTCGCGCATGTCGGCCGTCGTGTCCAGCCACCGTTCGGCGTCCCGCAGCCGGGGCTCCACGCCCTCGAGCTCGCCGCCAGACATTGACACCAAGGCATACCCAGTGCTGAGCACGGGCCTGAGCGCGGACCAGCTCGTCGGGTAGTGCCTTTAGCCAGCCCAGCAGCGTGGCAGACTGTCGACTGCGGCTCATGGCTGGCATGACCAGCTCGATCAGGTCCGCGGCTCGCGCGAAATCCTCGGCGGCCAGCGCGTGGCGGATCGCATTGTCCGTCGAACCATTGTGCTCGTACCACTCGCTCGCGCGCCGGTGCAGGGCAGATACCTGATCAGGTTGCTCCGCCATCAAGTGCATGCGAAGAACATCGGCAAAGAGATGGTGATAGCGATACCAATGCCGCTCGTTATCCAGCGGGACGATGAACAGGTTGGCGCGTTCGAGATATTCCAGGGTTTCCTGCCCGGAAGCAGAAGGAGTCCAGAGAACGGCATCACACAGCGGGCCGCACAGGCGGTCAAGGATGGATGTGCGCAGCAGGAAGGTCTGGATGCTTTCGGACTGCTGTTGCAGGACTTCTTCCATCAGATAGTCCAGCACGAAATGGTGGCTGCCGGTGAAAGACTTGATGAAGCTGGCGGTGTCCTTGATGTCCCTGCATTGAAAGCGCGGCCAATTGCAGGCCGGCAATCCAGCCTTCGGTGCGGGTTTCCAGCGCGGCGATGTCTTCCGCCGAGAGGTTCAGGCCCATCACCTGGTTGAGAAA
Source organism: uncultured Chloroflexia bacterium (assembly GCA_963789825.1). Taxonomy (GTDB): domain Bacteria; phylum Chloroflexota; class Anaerolineae; order Anaerolineales; family E44-bin32; genus PFL42. Next base: position 899,650 of record CAWBME010000006.1, on the reverse strand, counting down.
CTCGGCGGCTTCGGCGGGGGTAAAACGCAAGTCGGCGGCGCGCAGCTCGGTCAATTGGCCCCGGGCGCGTAACCGGGCCAGGGGCAGATGTGGATCCTCACGGGTGGTGATGACCAGGTGCATCTGCGGCGGCAGGTGCTCGAGCAGAAAGGTGAGGGCTTCGTCAACCGGTTTGGAATCAATCACGTGGTAGTCGTCCAGGACAAGGATGAAATTGTCCGGGATGGTGGTGATTTCATTGAGCAGGGCTGTCAGAATCGATTCGGTTGGCGGTGGCTGAGGGGATTGGAGCACACCCAACACCCCTGCTCCAATATTCGCCGCAAGCGTCTGCAAGGCAGCGACGAGGTAAGTCAGAAAGCGGGTGGGGTCGTTATCCCCTTCATCCAGTGACAGCCAGGCGACCGGTCGCTCGCAACCGCGACCCATTCGCTGACCAGCGTGGTTTTGCCAAAACCGGCGGAGGCAGAGATGAGGGTCAGTTTGCGGCCCGCAGAGAGCCCTCGTTCAGCCGCTCGATCAGGCGGGGGCGGAGGACAATGTTGGGCCGGGGCGGGGGGATATAGAGTTTGGTGGCCAAAATTGGCGTGGGCACGGGTCTAATTGTAGATCGCAACCCGCCACGTATCCAGGATCGGGGGAAGATCTGAGGATGCGAGATGGATCCTGGAGAACACCAGACACTCCGACCGTTCGGCCAGGCCTCAGATGGCATCTTGAATTTGTCCCGGCGAAGCCCGTTTGATTGACCTAAGGGGCAGTCGACAGCGTGAACCGCGGTTGACTGAATTCAACCGTGCGTGCCACGCGAGGCAGGCCCAAAGGTATATCCGGCGTTGCCTGGCGTTGCTTCGTGTTGCCTAGAGGCGACGCGGGATTTGCTCCTACGCTCTGCTACGGAGTGCTGCGCGACCCCTCGGCTCGGCCTCGGTATTCCCGCGCCACCATGACCGAATCGGCGATCACGCCTGCCCCAGGTGTAGAGGCGACGATGGGATTTGAACCCATGATCAGGGTTTTGCAGACCCTTGCCTTACCACTTGGCCACGTCGCCGAAGAGAAGCTGTCAGCGATCAGCTATCAGCCCTCAGCGAGACCGAGCACGGGGGTTCTGGCTGATCGCTGAGCGCTGAACGCTGACCCTACCAGAGCGGGCGATGGGATTCGAACCCACGACCTTCTCCTTGGCAAGGAGACGTTCTACCACTGAACTACACCCGCCAGTGCACGCCGGAGGATACCGTGAAAGCCGGGGGTGTCAAGAAATCTGCTTCGGGCGGCGGCCTGAGCCGATTTGAGCCCGCCACCCGGAGGTGAGTTATCCCTTCAACGCCCCCGCCATCAGCCCGCGCGAGAAGTAGCGACCCAGGAAGATGTAGATCAGCAGCGTCGGCAGCGCCGTCAGCAGCGCGCCGGCCATCTGCACGTTCCACTGCACGATCTGGCTGCCGGCCATGTTGTTCAAGGCGACCGTCACCGGCCAGGTGCGATTGCCGGTGAGCACCACGGCGAACAGGAAGTCGTTGTAGGCCTGGGTGAACTGCCAGATCAGCACAACCACGAATGCCGGGATCGAGAGCGGGAAGACCACATGGCGATAGAGCCCGACGAACCCCGCGCCGTCGATGCGCCCGGCCTCCAGCACCTCGGTCGGCACGCCGGCGTAGTAGTTGCGGAAGATCAGAGTCGTGATGGCGATCCCGTAAATCACGTGCACCAGGACCAGGCCGCTGATCGAACCGCGCAGGCCGAGGTTCTCCATGAATAGCACCAGCGGGATCAGGATGGCCTGGTAGGGGATGAACATCCCGAAGAGCAGGAAGGTGAAGATGACATCCGAGTATTTGAACTTCCACTTGGAGAAGACATAGCCGTTGAGCGAGCCAACGATCGATGAAATGATGGCGGCGGGAATGACCAGCCGCATGCTGTTCCACAAATGCGGAGCCAGCTTGTCGAAGGCCAGGATGAAGTTGTCGAAGTGAATCCCGCTGGGCAGCGCCCACATCCGCTGCAGGTCGACCTCGGCGAAGCTCTTCAGACCGGTGATCAGCAGCAGGTAGACCGGCATCAGGAAGAAGGCCGCCATGAAGACCAGCATCAGGTACAACAAGGGACGAGTGAGCCGCCGGGTCATCCGAGGATTCATGCCTCCTCCTCCGACCGCATGCTGTAGACCAGATAGGGAATGATCAGGACGGCCACCGTCAGACAGCATGATGATCCCGATGGCGGCGCCTCGGCCGTAGTTGTTCCCGTCGAAGGTCGTCCGCCACATGTAGACGCCGGGAACATCCAGGGCGATGTTGTTCTGGCTGATGGCGACGATCAGGTCGAAGATCTTGAGCGAGATGTGTCCCAGGATGATCACTGCGCTCAAGGTGACCGGATTGAGCAGCGGCATGATGACATAGCGGTACATCTGGAACTCGCTGGCGCCGTCGACGCGGGCCGCCTCGCGTAGGTCTTCGGAGATCGCCCGCAAACCTCCCAGGTACAGGGCCATGGTGAAGCCAGCCATTTGCCAGACCGCCGGGACCGCCACGAAGGCGATCCCCCATGGACGGATCGGTCAGATGCCAGCGGCTGATCAGGGCGTCGAGCCCCAACTGCTGGAACAGCAGGTTGATGCCGGTGATGCGCGTGCCGGTGGCGGAGTTCATCAACCAGCGCCAGACGACGCCGGTAACGATGAAGGAGATCGCCATCGGGAACAGGAACACACTGCGGAAGAAGTTCTCGCCCCTGAGTTTCTGATCCAGCAGGATTGCCAGGAACAGGCCAAGGGCCAGGCAGCTGGTGAGGAAGATGGCGGTGAAGATGGCGGTGTTGCGAACGTCGATCGAGAAGCGAGCATCCCGGAAGAGCTCAATGTACTGGCGCAGCCCGGCAAACGAGTAGTCGGGCATCAGGCCGGTCCAGTTGCTGAGCGAGACGCGCAGCGACCAGGCGATGAAGCCGTAGACGAAGATCGCCGTGGCGACGATCGACGGCAGGACGACCAGGATCGCCAGTAGCCTGATCGCGGTTGACGTAGCGGCGCGGGCTGGGGGCGGCGGTCGGACGGGAACCGGCGTGGCTGTCATCCTCTCCCTCGATGTCCAGGATCTCTGCCCGGAATTCTAGACGATTATGCCCGGGCCGGTGGAACGGGAGGGGCGGACCTGCGCCCGCCCCTCCATGCTACGCTTGTCTCACGCCTACTTGTTGGGGTAGGTCGTGGCGGCGGTCACCAGCGCCGACTGGAAGGCGGCCATATCGCCATCGGTCAGGAACAGACCGAGGGCGGTGTTGATCTCGTTCTTCCAGGTGTCGTTGGCGGTCACGCCGTGGGTCAGGCTGCCGACCACCCGGTCGGAGGCCCAATCGGCCATCGCCGTCTGCAGATACGCATTGAAGAGCGTGGTGATCGCAGTCGGTGCGGGCGCAGATCGAGCCCTTGACGGGGTTGAAGGCTTCCTGTCCGGCCTTGGAGCCGGCGGTCTTCAGCCAGGCCAGCGCGCCTTCTGCATGCGGAGCGCCCTTGGCCAGGGTGAAGCTGTCGCTCAGGAACTGGAAGGTGCCATCGGTGCCGGGCGGAGGCGCCCAGCCGTAGCCCTCACCCGGGACCAGGCCCAGGTTGCCGCCCTCGGCCGTGCCGGAGAAGTAGCCGTCGCACCAGTCGCCCATGACATTGAAGGCGGCGTCGCCGTTGGCGACCAGCTGCGAGGCATCCTGCCAGGTCAGGCCGGCGGCGTCGGAGTTGACGTGCTTGAGGACTTCGGCATAGGTCTCGAGGGCGGCCGTCACTTCGGCGCTGCCCCAGTCACCCGTGCCGTCCCAGAGCGCATTGTAGGCGTCCGGGCCGAGCTCACCCAGCAGGACGACTTCCATCAGGTGCATGGCGGTCCACTGCTCGCCCATCGACAGGCAGATCTTGCCGGCAGCTTCGATCGTCTCGCAGGCGGTGAAGAACTCGTCCCAGGTTGTCGGGCACCTGTGACACCCAGCTCGGCGAGCAGCGCCGGGTTGGTCCACATCACATTGGCGCGGTGGATGTTCACCGGCACCGAGTAGATCTGATCGCCCTTCGAGATCAAGGGCAGCAGCGTGGCCGGCATGACCTTGCCGAAGCCTTCTTCCTCGAACAGGCTGTTGAGGGGCTCGATCTGACCAGCGGCCACGTAGGTGCCGATGATCTCCTGCCCGGCGTGAGCCTGCCAAGAGTCGGGCGGATCGCCGGCCTGCAGGCGGCTGGCCAGCACGGCGCGGGCGTTGGTGCCGGCGCCACCGGCGACGGCGGCGTTGATGAACTCCGTGTCCGGGTACTCGGCGGCGAAGACCTTGATCATGGCGTCGAGGCCGGCGGCCTCACCGCCGCCCGTCCACCACGAGAAGACTTCGACCTGGTCGGCCCCGGCCGGTGCCCCGCCGCCGCAGGCGGCCAGCAGGCCGGCCACGGTCAGCAGAGCCACGATTGTTGAGAGCTTGCGAATCATCTTGATTTCCTCCTTGAGAGTTGGACCAACAAGAACCTGATATTGCTCAAGCATGCCTTGTGCTTTGGGTCTCAGTCACCTCCCTTCGGGCTGGGATTGGTGCCGTCAAGTCAGTATCGGTTCGGCGTCGGCCTGCCTCCGCTTTCGCAGCAGCGGAGCGAGGCTGTGCCTCCGAGAGATCGCTGATGCACCAGGCGCGGTCGGCTGAGCAGTTCGTGCATCACCAGGGCCACGCCACCGATCACGCAGGCGTCGGCCTGGAAGGCCGAGACGACGATCCGCGTCGCCTGGCGCAGCTCGCGCATCGCCCGGGCTTCGACCACCTGGCGGGCGGTCGGGAGCAGGTACTCATGCGCCAGGCTGAGCGAGCCGCCGAAGGCGACCAGGGTCGGATTGAGCAGGTTGACCAAGTTGGCGATGCCGATGCCCAGGTAGGTGCCGGTCTCACTCAGCGTCCGACAGGGCGACGGCATCTCCCTCCCGGGCTGCCTCCAGGATCAGCTCGAGGGTCAGCGAATCGCGGCCGTCGCCGGTGGCCGCATGGAGCAAGCTGGGTTGGCCGGCTTGCAGGGCGGCTTCGACCCGTTCGATCAGGGCCCGCTGGCTTGCCAGCCGCTCCCAGCAACCGCGGTTGCCGCAGCGGCACAACGGGCCGTCGGGGTCGATCGTCGTGTGCCCGGCCTCACCGGCGTAGCCGCTCACCCCGGGGTAGATCTGACCGCCCATCACCAGACCGGCGCCGAGGCCGATATTGGCCACGACGTAGGCGAAGGTATCCACATCCTGAGCAACGCCGAAGTAGCGCTCAGCCAGGGCGGCCGCATTGGCGTCGTTGTCCACATAGACCGGCACTTGCAGACGGGCATGAAGCAGCTGGCGCAGGGGCACATCGCGCCAGCCCATGTTGGGCTCGAAGATCAGCCGGCCGGAGGACACATCGACCAGGCCGGGGACCGTGATCCCGGCGCCCATCAGGCGGCGGCGGCTGCGTTGGCTGTGCTGGCGGGCTTGGCGCAGCAGGGCGGTCAACTTGTCGAGCACGGTTTCCAGGCCGTCCGTCAAGTCGAACTCCGCTTGGCGGCGCCAGGCAATGTCTGCCCGCAAGTTGGCCAGGACGACGCTCAGGTGCCCGACTCCGATCTCCGCCCCGAGGATCCAGCCAGCGTCCGGATCGAATTCCAGCAGCACGCCCGGCCTCCCGCCGGCCGAGACATTGCGTCCAATCTCGCGCACGAATCCGGCGGAGATCATCTCGTCCACCAGGTTGGAAACGGTGGTCTTGTTCAGCCCGGTGGCGGCGGCCAGGTCCGCCCGGGAAAGAGGCGAGGCTACCCACAGCCGCTCGAGCACGATCGAGCGGTTGAGTTCGCGCACCAGGCTCTGATCACCGGTTCGCAGGCGGGGGGGCATGAGGCTCCAGGTTAGTTTGTTGTGGCAACCAACGAAGTGTACCACACTGTAGCACGCGCGCGCCGCCGTTGTCAACAGACGAAACTCACCCATCGGTGCGGCGGGCGTCAGCGGGCGTCAGGTCGCTAGGCCCCAAGCTGGACCGGAGTCTCCCGGAATGCCTCGGGGCCATCCTCGCCGCCCCTGGGCGAGCGCCGGACCGGCAGGTCCAGGCGGCGCGGATTCCGCCCCACAAGAGGGCATGCTACACTGGGCAGCGCTCGCAGCTTCCGCCAGGAGGACGTGCCATGAGGGTGATCGCCGAGGGTCGGGGGCCGATGCTGCAGCCGCCCGATGTCAATGCCTTCCGCGAGTGGAATCGCCGCAAGCCCAAAGGCCTGGTCGACAAGCGCATGTCCGAGGGCGAGGCGATCCGGCGTTTCGTCCACGACGGCGACTACATCGGCACCGAGCTCTACGGCAGCGTCCGGGCGCCGATGTCGCTGGTGCGCGAGCTGATCCGCCAGGGACGCAAGGACCTGCGCGTCGCCGGGCAGAGCGTGCTCGAGATCGACCTGCTGCTCGGCGCCTCGATGGTCAAGGCCACCGACTTCACCTACATCGGGCTCGAGCTCTACGGCGTTTCGAACGTGCTGCGGCGCGAAGTGCGACTGCTGGCAACCTCGAGCAGATCGTCGAGTGGAGCAACGCCGGCCTCGCCTGGCGCTTCAAGGCCGCCGCCATGGGCGTGCCGTTCCTGCCGATGCGCTCGATGCTCGGCACGGATACCTTCAACTACAGTGCCGCCAAGGTGGTGGAATGTCCCTTCACCGGCGACCCGATCGGCCTGGTGCCGGCTTTGATCCTCGATGCGGGCCTGATCCACGTCCACCGGGCGGACAAGTATGGCAATGCCCAGATCGACGGCATCAGCGGCTTCGCCTACGAGATGTCGCGTGCCTGTCGGCGCCTGATCCTGAGCACCGAGGAGATCGTCGACACCGAGGTGATCCGGGCCCAGCCCGATCGCACGATCATTCCCTACTACCTCGTCGACGCCGTGGTCGAAGCGCCGTTCGGATCGCACCCGGGCGAGATGTGCTACGACTACGAGCGCGACGAGCCGGCAATCAAGGAGTGGGTCGAGGCCTCGAAGACGGCCGAAGGCACGCATGGCTACCTCGAGCGCTACGTGTACGGACCTTGCCGATCACGACGCCTACCTCGAATTGATCGGCAAGGAGCGACTCGCCGAACTGCAGGCGATGGTGCCGGGGAGGGGGGCATGAGTGAGCCAGGCTACAACCCGAGTGAGCTGCTGATCTGCTCTGCTGCCCGGCTGATGGCCGACAACACGACGGCCTTTGTCGGCACCGGCATCCCGATGCTGGCGGCGGCGCTCGCCCAGAAGATGCATGCTCCCAACCTGATGACGATCTTCGAGTTCGGCGGCACCGGCGCGATCCTGGATGACCTGCCGATTGCGGTCGGCGGACGGCGCACCTTCCATCGGGCGTTGGCGGCGGCCGGCATCTGCGACGTGATCGAGGCCGCCCAGCGTGGCTTTGTCGAGTACGGCTTCCTCGGCGGGGCGCAGATCGATCCCTACGGCAACCTCAACAGCACCGTGATCGGCGATCACGATCATCCCAAGGTCCGCCTGCCCGGCAGCGGCGGCGCCAACGACGTCGGCTCGCAGTGCTGGCAGACGATCGCCATCATGCGCCACGACCGTCAGCGTTTCGTCGAGAAGGTCGATTTCGTCACCACGCCCGGCTACCTGACCGGCCCCGGAGCGCGCGAGGCGGCGGGCCTGCCGCCTGGCACCGGCCCGTTCCGCGTGGTCACCAACCTGGCGATCCTCGGCTATCATCCGGAGACCAAGCGCATGCAGCTCGTTGCGACGCAGCCGGGGATCAGCCTGCAGCAGGTTCAGGAAGCGACGGGGTTTGTCCTTGAAGCCGCAGGCTCGGTGAGCGAGAACCCTGAGCCCAGCGCGGAGGAGCTTCACATCCTGCGCGAGCAAGTCGATCGCGAGCATTTCTACATCTAGTCAATGACCAAGGCTGGCGAGGGCATCCCCGAGGATCCGGGCACTGCGCAGGCGACGCGCCGCCCGCCAAGAGGCATGCGCCCTTGGATGGGCTGCCTCGCCAGCTTGCTGTTGGCCCTGGTGTGCCTTTGTCCGACCTGGACCCTGCTCTGGCTGGGGCTGCGTGGCGACATCGTGCTGAGCGCCGGCCAGCCAGGCGAGATCCGGCTGTGGCTGGCGCGCGCCAATCAGGGCGCCGCCCTGGCTCTGTCCATCAGTCGCCCGACCCCCTCAAGCCTGGGGGATGACTGCTTGCAGACGCGCGTCCGGTTCCTGCCGCTCAGCCTCAGCCCGGCACTTGATGCGGCGGCCTACTGCAGCTGCGCGGCAGATGGTGGAAATCCGGTTGCGCAGTCGGGAGCCTGCCCGCAGTGAGCGATCCACGCCGAGGCACCTCGCCATGCCGGACCTCTCCCGGTGGGGCAGGTCCTGGAGGGCGATTGTCTCCAAGTCCTGCGGACCTTGCCGGAGCGCTCCATCGACTTGGTGTTCGCCGACCCGCCGTACAACCTGCAGCTGCGCCAGGAGTTGTGGCGGCCCAACCAGACGCGGGTCGATGCGGTCAACGATGATTGGGATCAATTCGAAGGTTTCGCAGAATACGATGCCTTCTCGCGCGCCTGGCTGCAAGCCTGTCACAGGGTGCTCAAGCCGCAGGGCAGCCTGTGGGTGATCGGCAGCTATCACAACATCTTCCGCCTGGGGACGATCCTGCAGGACCTCGGGTTCTGGATCTTGAACGACATCATCTGGGTCAAGACCAATCCGATGCCCAACTTCCGCGGGGTTCGATTCACCAACGCCCATGAGACGCTGATCTGGGCTGCGCACTCCAAGGAAGCAACCTACACCTTCCATCATCACAGCCTGAAGGCGCTGAACGAGGACCTGCAGATGCGCAGCGATTGGGAGCTGCCGATCTGCGGCGGCCAGGAGCGGCTGCGCCTGGAAGGGAAGAAAGCCCACTCGACCCAGAAGCCGGAAGGGCTGCTCTATCGAGTGCTGCTGGCCTCGACGAATCCCGGTGAAGTCGTGCTCGATCCGTTCTTCGGTACGGGCACGACCGGCGTCGTCGCCAAGCGCCTGCGGCGGGAGTGGATCGGCATCGAACAGGATGCCGGCTACGCCGACCTGGCGCGACAGCGCATCGCCCGCGAGCCAGAGCCGGCACAAGACCCGACGGTGTTCCAACCTCCGGCCAGCCGGCGGTCGGCCGAGCGCATCCCTTTCGGTCGGTTGCTGGAATGCGGGCTGCTGCGCCCGGGCAGCTGCTGTACTTCCAGGGGAGCGAAATCGTACTGCGGCCGTGACCGCCGATGGTCGTTTGATTGCCGATGGTTTCTCCGGATCCATCCACCAGGTGGGCCGACAGCTGTCGGGGGGCGCTCCGTGCAACGGATGGGACGCCTGGCACTACGAAGATGCCACCGGGGCGCTTCGTTCGATCGACGACCTGCGCGAGATGCTGAGGGCAGGCAGCACCGCTGATCCGCCGTCCGGAGAAGGCGCCTGATCGTCGGTTCTGAAGACGGTTGTTGACCGCTGGCCGACAGCCAGGCGTCGGGGCGATCTGCGCCTCGATCCCCGTCATCCAGATTCGTTGCGCACGGTGTTGATCCGGACTAAGCCCAACCGGACGTCGCCGGAATCGGCGTCTGCGCTGTCTCGAGGACTGGCATGCGGCGGCCGTAGGGCTTCATCCGGTTGTTCGCATGCAGCCGCGAACTTGCCGGTGTAGTCCCACCACAATATCCATTGCGGCACAGCATCCCGCGTGCAGGCGTCGTCCTCGGCGACCCATTTCTCCCCACAGAGGTGCAGGACCGTCCGACTTTCGACGGAGAGACGCTTCGCTCGGGCCTGCAGGCGACCCTTCCTGCCGCCGGCCAGCAGACACCGATTGGACTGAGGCCCGGAGCCGCCGATCGCCCTCTACCCTGGAGCTCTCGATGGCTGAGCGACGGATCGAGAAGAGCGAAAAAGGGATCCGCCACACTTGCTCGCAGGCGGATCCGCGTTCAGTCGGTCGCGCACTTCGCTGGGGGTGGATCAGTCACAACCCTCGTACATGAGGAAGTAGTCCCCGCTGCCGCAGTTGAGCGAGCCGTCGGAGTTGGCGGCGCACTTGCTTCCTGCGTAGCCTTCACGCGCCCCGTAGACAAAGATGGGTCTTGACCCCATCAGTTCGACCGTATCCTTTGCCTGCAGGCAGAGCCCCTCATAGGAGTAGAAGTTCCAGTAGTAGGAGATGACGTTGAAATCGCCTTCGAAGGTGACGTAGTCCAGCACGCCGTAGGGGCAGTCCGGGCAGTCCTGCGTCCCCTCATCGATGATCTTGCCGCAGATCTCGACGACGCTGCCCTTGTCCTCCGCGGTGATATCCCGCGGATCCATGCAGGATGAGTTCGGCGCTGGTGGAGGTCGTTTCGGAGGAACCGGAGGTGGCGGTCGGCTCCTGGGCGGGCTGCGGCCCCTGCGTCGGGTACGGGGTCAGGGTGGGGTAGGGGGTGTAGGTGGGTGCTGGCGCTTGAGTCGGCGGGATCGAAGCTGCCGTGAATTGCACAGGCGAGGGTGACGAGCAAGGGTGAAACAGAAGTACGCCCATCCAGATTATCCCATGGCGGGCCATCGGAGCCTCCCTCTCTGCAGGCGGATCAGGCTTGTTTCCCGCTGGAGCACGCTCCCAGCGTAGCACGCATTCCGCCCTTGCCGCCGCCCTTGCAGTCTGCTTTCCCAGTCTCTCCGCCACAGTGCGAGGGTGACTGTCGCCTCCCGGAGCTGAAGTTGCCTGATGCGGAAGGCGCTCGCGGCGCCCCCGCCGAACCCGCTCCCGCAAACGCAGGCCAGTACCATGCTCGGCTTCAAGGCCCTCGGGATGCGCGCTCTTCAGGACGGACGCATGGCGAACGGAGAGCCCGCTGCATGGTGAGCGGGAAGACGCGCTCGCCAACGGATGCGCCCCGGGAATCATCCTCTCCCGGGGCGCTTGTCGGCCTTTGGTGCCGAGAGCCAGAATTGAACTGGCGACACCGCGATTTTCAGTCGCGTGCTCTACCAACTGAGCTATCTCGGCCCGGGCAGCATTCTACCTGCCGCATGAATTATCGTCAAGCTGTCTTCTGCCTGCCAGGGAGACGGCCGGATGGCAGGCGCCTCGATCCGTCGGGTCCGCCTGTCGGGCCACTGCCCAGCACACCTCGAACGAGCAGGTCACCAGGCGCGAGGATGCTCCTGCGCAGGCTGGGCCGAGAGGCCAGACCGCCAGGATCCCGAACATGCCTGGCTCGAGTGAACGCATCGCGCTCTGGCCGGTCTGCGGCGAGGATACCGGTAGGCGGGCAGCTGCACGATCAGGTTCCGCGCATGGGCCATCGAGCAGGCTGCGGATCACCGCTCGCCTCATGCGCCGCCCTTCCGCCGGAGACAGCCTTGCAGGAGAGGCTGGGCAAGGCGTGATCCGAGTACAATTCGGCGGTTGTTCCTGCGACGCGAGCTGCGCCGCTTGCACAGACGGCGTGTCATCCCGGAGGCTACATGAGTCAGATCGCCCTTGCCCAGGCGCTCGTCAAGGCGAAGGACACGCGCGAGGTGGTCATCGCACCCGGAGCTCTGCAGCAGGTCGACGCAGTCCTCACGCGCTGCTTTGGCGGCCAGGCGGTCGCCCTGGTCGCCGATGACAACACCTTCGCTGCGGCCGGCGAAGCGCTGGCGCAGCACCTCGAGTTGGCGGGGCGGCGCATCCTGGTGACGCATGTCTTCCCCGGCACGCCGCGCCTTCACCCGGACATCGAACACGTCGAGCGCTTGGTGCAGGTCCTCGGGAACAGCGACGCCGCGCCAATCGCCGTCGGGTCAGGCGTGATCAATGACTTGACCAAACTGGCTGCTCGCCGCTTGGGCCGGCCGTACGCCGTCGTCGGTACGGCCGCTTCGATGGATGGCTACACAGCCTTTGCCGCAGCCATCACGCACAACGGGGTGAAGAAGGTCGATCCGTGCCCAGCGCCGCGGGCGCTGATCGCGGATCTGGACGTCCTTGCGGCCGCTCCGCCCGGCATGAGCGCCGCCGGGTACGGCGACCTGCTGGGCAAGTACACGGCCCTGGCGGATTGGCGCATTGCGCACGACCTGGGAATCGAGACCATCGAGCCGGTCTCCTGGCAACTGATGGAAGAAGGGCTCGGACCCTGGACGGGCAACCCCGACGGGGTGCGGGCCGGAGATCCGGCGTCGCTGCGCGATCTGGTCGAGGGACTGGTCATCGCCGGACTCGCCATGCAGATCTCGAGCTCCACCCGGGCGGCCTCCGGCAGCGAGCATCTGTTCAGCCACCTGTGGGAGATGCAGGGCCTGACCCACATGGGCGAGGGCGTGCCGCACGGGATGCAGGTTGGATTGGGGACAATCGCCTCCTCGGCGCTGATCGAGTGGCTTCTGGGGCAGGAACTGTCTCGCTTGCCGGTGAAGGCGCTCTGCCGGGACTGGCCCGACCGAGAGCAGGCTGAGGCAGACGTGCGCCGGGCGCACCCGCCGGGGGCGCAAGCCGATCAGGCGGTCGCCGAGACGCTGGCCAAGCACCCAACGGCCGCTCAGCTGCAAGCCCGCCTCGAACGCGCCGGCGAGGTGTGGCCTGCGCTCAGTGAATGGCTGCGGTCCTGGGCCTTGCCCCCCTGCGAAGCCCGGGACAGGCTGGACCGGGCCGGATGTCCTACCGATCCGCGCTCCATCGGCCTGGACTTCAAACGCCTGCGTCAGTCGTACTCCCTGGCGCCGCCAGGTGCGCAAGCGCTATACCGTGCTGGATCTGGCGCTCGAGACAGGACTGCTTGAGCCGTGCCTCGAGTCGCTCTTCTCCGCGCAGGGCTTCTGGGGCGGCGGTTTGCCTGCGTAAAGCGGGCAGCGCTGCGCGGCCCAAGGCCGCGACAGTCTAAGTCCGGCGCTCCCACGCCCAGTTGCCCATGGAGCCAACCATCGCCGCGGCCCAGCGTTGCGGCGAATCACCTTCTTCTCACCCAAAGGAAGGCTATCTCCAGTGCCTCGTTCCTGTAGACGGCAGGGCGCTGGCCAGGTGCCTGAGTGGCAGTCAGCCCGTGCCCCTCGTCGGCGGGAGCACAAATCCGGAGAGGCATTTGAGGGCGTGCAGTCCGCGAACCGAGCGTGACCTAGGATGGACGATGCCAGCCAGGTAGGTAGTCCAGAGCCTGGTGGATATCCGTCACGATGGTCGCGCCCGCGTCCCGCAGGGCGCGTGCCTTCTCCGGGTGATCAGGAATCCCGAGGAGCGTCAGGCGCAGGTTGAGCCCATGCTTGCGGAGCGCGGCGGCCGCGGCAGCGGCGCTGCGCACCCCTTTGGAGGCGTCCTCAATAGCAACCACGCTCGCGCCATCCAGGGCGGACCAGCCCAAGCCGAGGCTTCCATCCAAGGCAAGCCTCGCCGCATCCATCAGGGCGTCTGGCATGGCAGCGCCAAGCGCCAGCTGCATGGCCGTCAGCACATGGATGGGCGAGGGCTTGAGCAAGGCATGGGGCTCGATGCCTCGCTGGGTCGCCAGCCACCCCAGGTCCCCCATGCCGACGATCGGCAACCCGTCCAGGCCGGCGCAGGCCAATCCGATTTCGGCCTCCGGGGCGCCGCTGGTTCCATCCGGCCCCGAGGATGGCCGGTTGGTGAAGATGGCGAAGGCATGCTTGGGCCGCGCGATCCACCCCCGCAGGGCCTCGCGCTCGTGTGGATTCAGCATCGGTCGATCGCAGGTCGACAGGTAGCTTTCCGTCTGCAGCTGAGGCGCAAGCTGATAAAGCGCCTCGAACCGCTCGCTGCCGAGATTGAGTTCCTGGATCAGGCGGAAGGTCAGCGATCGCGCCGGGTCACGTCCGTCTTGCACCAGGCCGACAAGCGCCTCCAATCGTGCGGGCGGCAGGTGTGCGAACAGCGAACGCAGCAACTCGATCGCGTTTTCGCGCGGTCGCGATTCTGTCGAACGATCACGACTGAGGGCACCCGCGAAGCCGGCGAGGTCCGGGACCGGCAATCCATGGGGAGGGAGCGGCTTCTCCGGCAGGCGCAGGCCGAGGCTGGCGTCGGGATGGACCTGCCACAGGCGCTCGAGCAGCAGCGCGGTACACATGGCTGAGGAGTCCCACTCGGAGGTGATTCCGGCGGCTTCGAAGGCCAGCACGCCCTCAAGGGGTAGCACGCCGCGCCCGAACCCCAGCGCTTCGCCCACCAGGTCCATCGTCCGGCTGAGCGACTCGTGGTAGCTGTGCGACTCCAGCAAGACTCCGTCGAGATCGCTAAGGAGAAGATCCATGGCTGGTCTCAGGCTTCGCCTGCGGCCGAGAGCTCGAACGCCTCGATCTCCAGCCATTGGGCCTGTCGGGTTGGGATCAGGCCGAAGCGGAATCCCGATTCGGGCGTGGCCGTGGCGTACTGGTTGTCGATCCAGGCGACGAATCCGAGCGGGCCGGACAAGCGGGATCGAGGGCGCGCAGCATGAGCTGACCGTCGAGGCGGAACTCCGTACCGTCGGCCGCCAGTCGATTTCGTACGCGTGCCAATCGGCAAGGTCGCCGCCAGCATCGGCCTCGGCTGCCTGCACCTGGCCCAGCGCCATGCCGCAGCACCGGGCCGCGCAGCGGTGGCAGTTGAGAGCAGGAGGACGGCTGCCGGGGCGAGAGCCACCAGCATGGCCGTGGGCATCCGGCGCGTCGTCAGCTGCATCGCTTTCCAGCCGTGGCCAGCCGCACCGGGCGTGAAGCGCAGATCGGCCGGCGGCGAGGCGTAGAAGAACCACAATGCCTGCGGCGGCGCCGGCAGCCTGCGGGCAGCCCCGCCTTGCCCGAGGGACAGGGCAAACGGGTCGTTCCAGAATCCGAAGCCGAGCGTGCCCTTGCGGAACCGCTTGCGAGGCGCGGGCGCGCAGTCGAAGGCGCAGCGGGGGTCGCCAGCGAAACGGGCTTGCGCGGCAAGCGCGGCCGTGTCGTCCAGCTGGGCATCGGCGTAGCCGGAGGCCTTCGGGGGCACGGCAAGGCGGGTGACCTGGCCAGCGATGGTCTCGACCGAGCCGCCGCCGAGTTCAAGCCGGTGGAGCGCCTCCAGGTGCAGCGACGTCATGAGGGCGATCCCTCTGGGACTCGCAACGTGGCCATCAAACCCATGTGGTCGGACGGGTAGATCGATGGATTCGCCGGGTCGGGCGCGTTGAGCACCAGTTCACAGCGATCCACCTGGATCTCCGGGCTGACGAAGATGTAGTCGAGCGTGCCCTGCCAGGACGGCTGGCCGGGGCGCAGGACCCAGCCCAGGAGGCGCAGTGCCAGCCGGCGCACGCCGTGACGGAACCCTGGTCCGCGGTCCAGTGGGGTGGGGCAGGTGTAGTCGGGCTCTGCGCCGTGCGCAACGGCATACGCCGAACGGAAGCGGCGGCGCATGAGCGCCATGCTGCCGTAGCCCGGCTCGGCGTTGAAGTCGCCGCACACCACCGTTGGCGTCCCCTCGGGTAGCCAACCCAGCAGGCGCTGGACATGGAAGCGCCGGGTGACGTCGTCGAAGGCGCTGAAGAACAGGTGGGCGTTGCCGATCACCCAGGGTCCGGCGGACGTGCGCACGGTGATGCGGTGCGCGACGCGCCCCTGCCGTCCAAAGGCGAGCGTCGAGTGATCTTCGACGGGAAGCCGGCTGAGCAGTGCCTCGCCCTCGAGCAAACCGCGTGGCACCGGTCTTGGGGCACACGTACGGCCTCGTATCCGTCAAGTTGCTCGGCGATCCAGGCGGCGTTGTTCGAAGGAAGCCTGACTTCCTGCAGGGCGATCACATCCGGCTCGAGGGACTTCAATCCATCGACGATCAACGGTGCTCGCTCGTTCCAGAGTGTTGGAGTCGTTGAGTAGGTTGAAGGTGACGACCCGCAAGGTATGGGGGAACGGAGCGAGTGGTCGGCCATGGGCCTGTCAGGTGCCTCCGGTGACGGAATCTTGTCGTTGCCTGGGAGTGGTATGCTGACGAGGACGGCGGGGCAGGCGAGCGCAGCACGGGCGTCTCCCCGGACCCGTGCAACGGCGACTCCGGACATGCCATTCGCTCGGATGTTCGAAAGGCTATGGTGCGCACCTTGTGGCCATGGAAACGGCGGCACGCAGACAGCCTTCCACCCGTCGCATAGGTTTCATGGGAGGCGTCTATCGCGTGTGATCCGCTTCCGCCACCAAGCAAGGGTTGCGATCAGACCGGCGACGAAGGCCAGCGACACCACGCGCCAGGCTGTGCCACTCGAGGTGACGCGCCCCCGGAGGCGGTTGGATCGGCCAGCACAGCCGGCACAGCCCACGGAAACCACTCTCCCCAACCCAGCTGGGCGAAGATCTGCGCCAGCACCAGGGTGAGAAATGCCCAACCGAGTGCAGGCGAGATAGCCTCGTCCTGCGCTGGCCAGCAGGGCGACGAAGGGCATCAGCATGAAGGTCAGCACGATGATCAGAAGCTGACGAACGGAAAGTGCCAAGAGCTGGTCAGGGGAGAAGCCGGGCACAGCACTTCCCCAGGCCAGGAGGACGCCCAGCCAGAACGCCAACAGTGCGGCCCCCACCATCCAGCCTGCGATGAGCAGGAACTTGGCTCCGACGGTACGTCTCGCGTGGTGTGGGCGTGGCCAGCCACTCCTTGGCGGTGTGGTCCGAGATCTCGCGTCCGAAGACCCATGCCGTGACGAACGCGCCCAGCATGCCTCCCGCGACCGCCGTCCCCAGGAAGAGGACCATGAGGAAGGTCGGCCAATCGGCCGAGCCGGCAGTCATCTCTGCCTTCATTCCGATCAAGCCCATCTCGCGAGCCCGTTCGGGATCGATCAGCACGTACATCAAGAACGTGTCGACAAGCGGAAGCATCAGGAAGCCGGCCGTTGTCAGCAGGACGATCTTGGAGCGGCGCACCTTGAGGCTCTCGGCCCAGAACGCCGCGCGGAAGCCGGTCACAGCCTGCCTCCGGTGAGGCGAAGGAAGTGATCCTCGAGGGACTCCTGCTCGACGACGAGAGAAGTGGGGGGAGCTCCAGCGTGGACCAGGAGGGTAGCCACCTGCTCGGGCGCACTCAAGGCCTGGGAGTCGTCCAAGGCCAGCGAGGCCGTGCTCCGCGTCGACCATCGCATGCAGGCCGGCCGCCCCGAGCGCCTCTACGGCGAGGGCCAGCTTCTCCGGCCGTACTTGCACCCGCAGCTTGCCCGCATCGCTGAGCGTGCCCGGGGCAAGTTCCTCCAGCAGCCGACCGCGATGGATGATTCCGATCCGGGTCGCCAGTCGGTCCACCTCGGTCAGGATGTGACTGGACATGAACACCGTCACGCCCTTGTCCACTGCGAGGCGATGGAGCAGCTGGCGGATCTCGACCACCCCGGCCGGGTCCAGGCCATTCGCCGGTTCGTCGAGGATCAGCACCTCGGGGTCATGCAGCAGCGCTCGCGCCAGCGCCATCCGTTGCAGACTTCCAGTCGAAAGCGATCCTGTCCGGCGATCTGCGTAGCGCTCCAGATCGAGGAGTCCGATGGCCCGGGAGACGCAGCCGCGATCGGAGATCGCGTGCAGGCGTCGGGCGATTTCCAGGTTCTCACGGATCGTCAGCTCAGGGTAGGCCGAGGGCGCTTCGACGAGATGCCCGACACGGCGCCACGGGCCGCGGCCCGCGGGACCCACGCGCTGGCCGAGCACTCGCACCGAGCCCTGGCTTGGGCGGATCATGCCTAGCAGCGCCCGGATGGTCGTCGTCTTCCCGGCGCCGTTCAATCCCAGGAAGCCGTAGATCTCGCCTGGACCGATGGATAACTCGAGGGCCTGGACCGCGACGACTTTGCCGAAGGACTTGGACAGGCCGGAAACTTCGATGGCGCAATTCATACGGCGATCTGTGCGCTCCGCATGGGACATGGCTCCGCTTGAGGAGCCCATCCCAGCCGACCGGGCACGATGGAGATCCGGGCCGGCCGCTGGGAGTGGACTTCCATTCTACTCGCTCCAGCCGGCGGCCGTTCGTCTGCCAGCGGCATCGCTCGCGAGGGCGATTGCGGCCAGCGGGCTTTCGCGGGAAGATGGAAGGATTCGTCCGGGCTCCGGACGGGAGGCAAGATGGACCTGTGGTCGGCAACCTTGGTCGCAGGCGTATGCCTGATGTTGGGCGGTGCGCTGGGCTACCTGGCGGCGGTCGTGCGCACACGCGTCGCCAGCGACCGCGCCCAGATCCAGCTGGCCCAGCTGCAGGCCGAGCGGCGCGCCGATCAGGAGAAACTGGCCTGGATGCAGCAGTCGGAGGCCAAGCTGCGGGAGGCGTTCGACTCACTCGCCGGGCGGGCGCTGCAATTGACCTCGGACGAGTTGTTGCGCCGGGCGCGCGACCAAGGCGAAGTCGTGATGCGCAAGGTCGAAGGCGACCTGGCGCTCAACCGATCCGAGATGCACGGTATGGTCGAGCCGCTGCGCACCAACCTGCAGGCTCTCGATTCGCATCTGCGCGACCTCGAGCAGAAGCGCGAGGGAGCCTACTCGGGGCTGCAAGAGCAAGTGCGCCAGCTGGCCAGCGCGCAGACCGCGCTGCAGACCACGACGCTGACGCTGGCGCAGGCGCTCAAGTCGGGCTCTGTGCGTGGGCGCTGGGGCGAGGTGACGCTGCGCCGTGTGGTCGAGCTGGCCGGCCTCGTCCGGCATGTCGACTTCGAGGAGCAGTCCAGCGGCGACCTTGGTCGGCCGGACATGATTGTCCACTTGTCCAACCAGGGTGTGGTCCCGGTCGACGCCAAGGTCCCGCTGAACGCCTATCTCGAGTCCATCGAGGCCCGCGATGACGAGACCCGCCGTGCCAAGTTGAGCGAGCATGCTCGGGCGATGAAGGCCCGCGTGCGTGAGCTGGGGCAGCGACGCTACTGGGAGCAGTTCGAGCGCACACCGGACTTCGTCGTGATGTTCGTCCCTAACGAGGCCTGCCTGGGAGCTGCCTTCGAAAGCGACCCGGCGCTGCTGGAGGAGGCGATCCAACAGCACGTGCTGATCGCCTCGCCAGTCACGCTGCTGGCCTTGCTCAAGTCGGTGGCCTACGGCTGGCAGCAGGCGCAGATCGCCGACAACGCCCGGGCCATCGCCCTGCTGGGTCAGGAGGTCTACAAACGCCTCGAGACCTTCATCGACCACCTGGCGGACGTGGGCAAGGGGCTGAACCGCGCCGCGGAGGCCTACAACCAGGCCATCGGCTCGCTGGAGCGACGGCTGCTGCCCTCGGCGCGCCGCCTGCAGGAGGCCGGTCTGGCGACCAGTGCCATCGAGCCGCCGGCGCCGGTCGACGCCCGGGCGACGCTCCCTGCGCCGCCCGGCGAGGGCGCCTGACAGGCGCTGCCGCGCGTGCCTCAGGTATAATCAGCCGTCCCCGCACTTGGAGGCGATGTGGAGATCGTCTGGCACGGACTGTCCTGCTTTCGTTTGTCTGAGCGCGGTCTGGCGACCGTCGTGACCGATCCCTTCAACTCAGCCGTGGGCCTGCCCGTGCCGAAGCTGAAGGCGGACATCGTCACCGTCAGCCATGACGCACCCGGCCACAACAGCACCCAATCGGTGAAAGGGGAGCGGCGGGTGATCCGCGGGCCGGGAGAGTATGAGATCGGCGGCGTGTTCATCACCGGCATTCGAATGGAGGCCAAGGGCAACACGAAGACCGGCGATCGCCCGAACACGATCTTCGTCTTTGACTACGAGACGGTCTCGGTCGCCCATCTGGGAGACCTGGCCTATGTGCCCACGCAGGCACAGATCGAGGACCTGGGCCCGGTCGACATCGCCCTGGTCCCCGTCGGCGGCGGCGGGGGCATGGAGCCAGGCCAGGCCGCCGAGGTCCTCAGCCTGATCGAGCCGTCGATCGTCATCCCCATGCACTTCATGACCGGCCCGGAAACGCTGAAGCTGGCGACGCTCGAGCGCTTCCTCTCGGAGATGGGGCTGACCTCGGTGCAAGGTGCGCCGGCGCTCAAGGTCACCAAGAGCGGCCTGACAGAGGACACCCAGGTGATCGTGTTGGAGCGGACCGGCTGAGCGCTCGTAGCGAGCGCTGCCAGGCGGTAAGGGATTGCCAGTGGTCAAGCTGCTGATGACGTGGGACATCCTCCCCGGGCGCGAACAGGAGTACTTCGAGTTCGTTGTGCGCGACTTCGTCCCCGGGATGCAGCGCTTGGGCATCCAGCCGACGGAAGCCTGGTACACGACCTATGGTCAGCGTCCTCAGATCCTGACCGGCGGTGTGGCGCCCGATCGGCAGACGATGGAGCAGGCGCTCTCGGGAGAAGCGTGGGAAGCGTTGCGCGAGAAGCTTCTGGAGTATGTGACCAACTTGGAGTGCCGAGTGGTGCAAGCCGCCGGGGGTTTCCAGATGTGAACTGCTTCTTGTCTGCCGAGTGAACGGCCAACGCACAAAGGATCGCGGGGTCCGGGCAACGCCCGGGCCTTCTTGCTTCCCCCGACGAGCAGCCAGCACATCCGGGGTGGGCGATCGGCCAAGCCGAGAGAAAGAGAAGCCTGGCGCATTGGCCAGGCGGCAGTGGCTGGGGTGCGAGACCCTCCCCAAGGGGCTGATCCGCTTCAGTTCTCGGCGGCGGGGGTCTCCTTCTTCGGGGCGGCGTCCGCCAGAGTCGGATTTCTCCTTCTTCGGGGCCAGGCATCCCGCCGAGTCGGACTTCTCCTTCTCGGCTTTCTTCCCGTTAGTGGCCTGACCGGAGGGTGAGCGGTGATCCGTGGCGTAGAAGCCGGAACCCTTGAAGATGATCCCCACCGGCTGATACAGCTTGCGCAGCAACTCCTCGCCGCACTCGGGGCAAGTCGTCAGCGTCGAATCCGTGAACCGCTGCACCTGGTCAAATTGCAGCCCGCAATTCTCACAGCGGTAGGCGTACAGCGGCATCTAAGATTGCCTCAATCGAACGGGTAGTATACGGCCCGCTCGCCGTTCCCGCAAGGATCCGTGTTCGGCCTCTAGGTTAGCACACCCCCGTCAGCATGACGTTAACGCCGTTCCGTGGCTGGCGGCTTGCTTCCGAGGCCGGGGCTGCTTCCAGACCTGGATCTCTGCAACCAGAAACCTGTCGACCATCCGACGGAGGGACAGGAGTCCAACGGAGGTGAGGAGCCAGACTGGGCGGGTCGTGGCGCGTGAACGGACCCGTCACCGGAGTGGGCGGTCGGTCACAGGCAACTCGACATGCCCTGGTGCCCAGAGATGTCTTCCCCCGGGCGTTGGACTTCTCGCTGGGAAGACCGAGCCGCCTCGACTTGTCGGACTTCAGCTCGGTCCCTTTGGCAGCATCCGTCCGTCAAGAAGGATGGCCTTGAAAGGTGGGCATCCCGTGTGGGCGTCTCTGGACAGCGGTGACCAAGCCCATCATCCAGGAGCACCATACGTGGGGCCTCCGGCCGGGGGATGGGTCCAAGCACCGAGGCCGTTTGAGCACTCCGATGCCGGCGCATCCCGGCTTGTGGAGAGGGGAGCTCCCTCGGGGAGCGGCAGGAGGGAAGGGTTCGAGGCCGGATCGAAGGTCATCAGAGTGTGGTCGACGGCTTCGTTCCCAGTGAAGCGGCGTGAGGCAGGCGAATTCCTCGGACATCGTGGCCATGACGCGGCGTTGACGACCCTGCCGACGGCCGGTATGATGGACTCAAGGCTGGGTCGGCCGGGCGGCCGCGGGCGGCAAAGCCCCAGGTACTTTGGGGTCTTCCGCTCGAGGAAAGTCCGCGCTCCATCGGGCAGGGTGCCGGGTAACTCCCGGTCAGGGAGACCTGGGGACAGGGCCACAGAAAAGAACCGCCCCGGCGTAAGCTGGGGTCAGGGTGAAAAGGTGGTGTAAGAGACCACCGGCGTCGGCAGCAATGCCGGCGGCCAGGCAACCCCCATCCGGAGCAAGGCCAAGCAGGGGCGATGGGTGCCCAACCGTTGAGCCCCGGGTAGGCTGCACGAGCCAGGCGGCAACGCCTGAGCCCAGAGAGATGGTCGCCCAGGTGCGGCCGGCGGGACGACGGGTTACCCGTAAACCGCAGGCCACACTGGACAGAACGCGGCTTACAGGCTGACCCAACGCATCGGCCCCGGCGCACACCGCGCCGGGGCCGCACCGTTGTCTGAGCACACTCCTGCCGGCCGACGGACAGACGGCCCGGATTCGGCGCACGCCTAAACCCCCGGCAGGCGCACACCCCGGGCCTCGCCCCGCCTGTGGGCCCTCATGGGGAGATGGCCCGGCCGGCTATCCGAGTTGAGGGAGAACCGACGGGAAGTCGAACACTCGATTCTCGGGGACATACTCGCCGGTGTGGGCGTCCTGCGTGTAGCGTCCGCCCACGTCGCCGCGGGTGATCGCCAGCAGTGCTTCGACCAGCGCATCAACCTCCTGAAGGGTGTTGTACAGGGCGAAACTCGCCCGGACCATCCCGGGCATGTCACGCCGATCCCCCTCCAGGATGCGGCGACGGGATTCGGCCGCCTGTTCACGATTCAGCCCCAGCAGATGAAGCACGTAGGGGTGGGCACAGAAGCAGCCGCTGCGCACGCCGATCCCGTGCTCGTGCCCCAAGATGGCGGCGACTTCGAAGTGGGAGCGGCCATCCAGGCTGAAGGGAATCACGCCCAGCCGCTCCGCTGCCCGCCCGGGATGGGGGTCACCGTACAGCTGCAGGCCGGGCACCTCGGTCAACCGTCGGAGGGCGTGTTCGGTCAGCTCGGCCTCATGCTGGGCCACGGCGGCCATGCCGATCGACTGTAGCTCGGCGATGGCCAGCGCCATGGCGACCGCCCCGACCACATTCGGCGAGCCTGCCTCTTCCCGGTCGGGCGGGCCGGCCCAGGCCACGTCTTCGATGGTCACCACCTCCACCGTGCCGCCGCCCACGACGTCGGGGACGCCGGCCTCGAAGAAGGCCGTGCGGCCGATCAGGGCGCCGGTCCCGTAGGGGGCGTACATCTTGTGGGCGCTGAGCGCCACGAAGTCGAGGTGCTCGGGATCGGTGTCTTCCCGCACATCGACCGGGCGGTGCGGCGCAAGTTGCGCACAGTCGGCCAGGATCCAGGCGCCGGCGGCGTGCGCCTTCCGCGCCAGGCGGTGAAGCGGATTCAGGTAGCCAGTGACATTGCTGGCGCCAGTCACCGCCACCAGTCTCACCCGACTGCCGTGCTCGGCCAGCTGCCGATCGAAGTCCTCCTCGTCGAGCCGTCCGTCGGGCAGCAGCCCCACATGCCGCACCTCGCAGGCCGCGCGCCAGGGCAGGTCGTCCGAGTGGTGTTCCATGGTCGTCGTCAGCACCAGATCCTGAGGACCGAGCGCCATGCGCCGGGCAAGCTTGTTGATCGCCTCGGTCGTGTTCTTGACGAACACGCAGGTGTGGGTGTGCGGGTCGGCGCCGACGAATTCCAGGCAGCGCTGGCGCGCCTGCTCATAGGCCCAGGTCGACAGCTGCGACTTGAAACCCGTGCCGCGGTGAACGCTGGCGTAGTAGTCGAGGAACTCGTTGATTCCATCGCGCACGCTGCGCAGGGGTGGGGTGGAGGCGGCGTTGTCCAGATTGATGTAGGGCCGCCGGCGGCCGTCCAGCAGTGGCACCTCGATCTCCAGGCCGACGAACCGCTGGCGGTATGAGGCAGAGGGTGGGGGGGTGGGGGTCAAGGCAGACCTCGGTGGGCAGTTTGGGTGGCCGGTTTGCCAGTGCGTGCGCCCAGCCGGCGCGGGTGAGGAACCGTCGCAAGCCAGGCACGGGGCCTGATATGCCAGATATGCGGGCAGGCACGCCTTCTCCCCGCCGATCTGGGCCTGGGAGGCAGTATCCGGCGGATGGCTACCCGCCGCCGGGCGGAATTGGGCCGGTTGGGTGGGAAATCAGTACTGGCAAGAGTGGCGGCCTTCAGGGTTGCGCAGTTGCGAAATCTTGTTATATACTGTGGCAGATTGTGGGGGGAAGTGGGGCCAAGTGGGGAAGTGCGGATAGCCAGTCCCCGGCTCACAGCGGTCTGAGGGGTAAGCGTGTTTCTAGGCCAGTTCGCCCACAACGTAGATGCCAAGGGCCGTCTCACCGTCCCGGTGCGCTTTCGCGCCAGCCTAGCGGCCGGCGCGTTTGTCACTCAGGGCTTCGAACGCAACTTGATGGTTTATACCACGGACAGTTTCGAACGTCTGGCGAAACGCGCCAACGTGTTGTCGAGCACCGACCCCGAGGCGCGCGCCGTGCGCCGGATGATCTTCGGTGGAGCGACCGAGGTCTCGCTCAATTCCGTCGGCCGGATTCTGATCCCCCCCTTCCTGCGCGAGTTCGCCGAGTTGAAGGAAGAGGTGACCGTCGTTGGCGTAGGCGAATACTTCGAGATCTGGAGCACCCAAGCCTGGCTGAAGGAGCTGGCCTCGGTGACCGATGCCGAGTCCAACTCCCGCCGGTTTGCTGCCTTTGACTTGTCCGCCGGGTAGGCGATGGCGTCGGCCAGCTCGCCACCGCATGTCCCGGTCTTTTACAGGGATGTGCTCTCCGCGCTGCAGGTGACCGCGGGGAGCCTTCATATTGACGGGACCCTTGGGGCGGGCGGCCATGCCGCCGGGATCCTCGAGGCCAGTGCACCCGACGGCCAGCTGCTCGGCCTGGATCGGGACCCGGTGGCGCTGGACGAGGCCGGGCGCCATCTGGGTCGCTTCGCAGGACGGGCTCACCTGCGACACGGCTCCTTCGCTGACCTGGGGGTACATGCCGCCGCCATGGGCTGGGAGAGAGTCGACGGTGTGCTGCTCGACCTGGGAGTCTCCTCAATGCAGTTGAACGACCCGGGGCGCGGCTTCAGCTTCCGCGCGGATGGGCCGCTGGATATGCGGTTCGATCCCCAGCAGCCGACCTCGGCCGACGAACTGGTCAACACCTGGGAGGAGGAGGCGTTGGCGGAGGTGATCGGGCGTTACGGCGAGGAGCCGCTGGCCGGTCGGGTGGCGCGTGCGATCATCGCCCGGCGGCCGATCCGCTCGACGCTCGAACTGGCGGCTGTGGTGGCCGGGGCTGTTCGTTCTCGGCGACCCGGTCTTCACCCGGCTACGCGCACTTTCCAGGCCCTGCGCATCGCTGTCAACCAGGAGCTGCTTGCCCTCGAGCAGGCGTTGCCGCAGGCGGTCGACCTGCTTACCCCGGGTGGGCGGCTGGTTGTGATCTCCTTCCACTCGCTGGAAGACCGCTTGGTGAAGACCTTCCTGCGCCGGGAGAGCCAGGACTGCGTTTGCCCTCCGGGCCTGCCCGTGTGTACCTGTGGGCATGTCGCCCGACTGCGCTTGGTCGGGCGCAAGGCGCTCAAACCCGGCGCCGAAGAAGTGGCTGCCAACCCGCGAGCGCACAGTGCCCGACTGCGCTGTGCCGAGCGGCTCGGGGCGGCATGAGACTTGCATGGCAAGAGACGTGCCCGAACCGAAAGGACGCATGTGACTGCGCGCAAGAAGCAAGCCTTCCGGCAGACCCCTTGGCGGGTGCAGCTCAAGGTCACCGGCCGGACCGTTCAGGTGACGGTTGTGCTGCTGGTGGTGGCCGGGCTGTACCTGGCCGTCAACGCCCGCCTGGCCGATGCCGGGCGGCAGGTGCTCGTCCTGGAGGAACAGAGCGAGTTGTCGCAGCGGACCAATGCCGAACTGACCGCCCAGTACGCCGAACAGACCAACCCGGAGCGCATGCTGGAGCGGGCGGAATCGCTGGGCTACAAGCCCGCCGAACCGGACGAGATCTTCTATCTGCAGGTGGAGGGCTATGTCCCGCCGCCTGCCTTCGTTGCGCCCCGTCCGCCGACCTCGCGGCTGGAGGGCGCCACCCGGCTCTCGCCGGCTTACACGGAGACCCTGGGTGAATGGATGACCCGCTGGCTGACGCCGGACTAGGCGAGGCAATTCCCCCGGTCCGCCTCTCTCGCCCGCGCATCATCTCGATGATGGTGGGCGTCAGCCTGCTCGCCCTCGGCCTGCTGGTCCAGCTGGTACGGGTCCAGTTCGGGCCGTATGCGCCGATCTTCGCCGATTGGGCCGAGACCTCCGCCGGGCGCCTCGAGCGCCTGGTGCCCGCCCGCGGGAACATCTACGACCGCGACGGGAACCTACTCGCAACCAATGCCACGCGCTACATTGCCGAGATCGAGGTACGTCAGCTCAACTTGCAGAGTCGCCAGGACATCGCCACCACGCTGTTCGAGCTGCTCGACCTGCCTGTCGACGATCTCAAGGCCCAGCTCGACACCGACTGGATTTCCGTCGGCCAGTACCGCATGCGCCTCACGCAGAAGGACGAGAAGGGGCAGACCTGGCCGATCAGCATCGAGAAGCAGGAGGCGGAGATTCTGTTCGCACTGCTGGATGATCCGCTCGGCCCCGACCTCTCGGGGCTGGACCTGGTGCCTGCGCCGCGACGGGTGTATCCGGCGGGAACCCTGGCGGGCCATCTGCTGGGGTTCGTCAACCAGGAGGGTGAAGGCTTCTACGGGGTCGAGGGCTACTACGACGAGTGGCTTTCGGGCCGGCCGCTGACGGTCGAGCGGCCGATCATCCCGCCGGAAGCGCGCGTGGCGCCTGACCCGCCGGCCGGGGTCAACCTGGTGCTGACCATTGACACCGGGATTCAGCAGGCAGCGGAGATCGCGCTGGAAGAGGCCATCGACGACAGCGACTCCGAGTTCGGCCAGATCGTCGTAATGGACCCGCGCAACGGCGAGATCCTGGCCATGGCCGCCTGGCCTCCGCTCGATCCCAATGACTATGACGAGTGGCTCCCCGGCGGGAAGCCCTCGGACGAGGAGCCGCAGAAGAAGGAAGGCGACTCCGAGGAGGAGGGCGAGGCCTCCGACTCCGGCAAGAAGAACGAGGACGAAGAGCCGGTGATCACCCCGGGCGTGGCCGGGCAGTTTGAGCCCGGATCGACCTTCAAGGTCCTGACCATGGCCGCCGCGTTGGACGCTGGCGTGGTGACGCCGCTTGAGCAGTTTGTCGACACCGGCGAAATCGAAGTCGGCGGCCACACCATCCGCAACTGGGACGGGCGGGGCTGGGGGCCGGTCGACATGATCGGCTGCCTGCGCTACTCGCTCAACGTCTGCCTGGCCCACATCGCCGCCGACGAGCTGGGCGCCTCGCTCTTCTATGACTATATGTCCGCCTTCGGCATCGGCCAGATCACCGGCGCCGACCTGGCGGGTGAGATCCCGGGGAACCTGCGCACGCCGCGCGATCCCTTGTGGACCGAGTTCGGATCTGGGCACCAACTCCTTCGGCCAGGGTGTGTCGCTCTCCCCGGTCCAGTTGATGGCGGCGGTCAGCGCCATCGCCAACGACGGATTCATGGTGCAGCCCCACATTGTCCGCCAGGTGGTCGGCCCACAGGGCGTGTTTGCCCCCAAGACGACCGTGCTGGGTCAGCCGATCTCGACCGACACCGCCCGTCTGCTGACCGAGATGCTGGCGATCTCGCTGGAAGGCGAGACCACCCACGCCAGCCTGCCGGGCTACCGCATCGCTGGCAAGACGGGCACGGCCCAGATCGCCGGCGAGTACGGCTACGACCCGCGCTGGACGATCGCCTCCTTCATCGGTTGGGGGCCGGTGCCCAATCCGCGCTTCATGATCCTGGTCAAGCTGGACAAGCCGGAGAGCTCGCCCTGGGGCTCGGTGGTGGCTGCGCCGGTGTTTCAGCAGCTGGCGGAGCGTGTTGTCGTCCTGCTCAACATTCCTCCCGATCCGGCGCTGATGCCGGTCGCCGGTGCCGGGTAGGGTGCTGCGATGCTGACGCTGGGAATCGTGCTGGAGGCTCTGACAGGGCAGCCCTACCCGAAACTGGGGCAGGTGCTCACCGACGCCGCCGTTGACTCGCGGCTGGTGATCCCAGGATCTCTGTTCGTCGCCCTGCCCGGCGAGCGCGCCGATGGCCACGAGTACGTCGCCAGCGCCTTCGAACGCGGGGCGATCGTTGCCCTGGTCGAGAAGGACATGCCCGGCGAGGCCGAGGTGCTCGACCTGCGGGGGAGCTCCCCACCGAGCGTGCTCCACGAGCCGCGCCTTCCCCTGTGCCTGCGAGTCGACAGCAGCCTGCGGGCATTGCAGCTCGCCGCGCGCCACTGGCGGGCCCGCCTGGCGACCAGGGTGATCGGGGTGACCGGAAGTGTCGGCAAGTCGACCACCAAGGAGCTGATCGCCGACATCCTTGACGAGCGCTACCGCACGCTGAAGAACCCCGGCAACCAGAACAACGAGATCGGGCTTCCGCTCAGCTTGCTGCGCCTGACCGAGGCGCACGAGCGCGCCGTGCTTGAGATGGGCTTCTACGTCCCCGGCGAGATCGCCCTGCTGTGCGAGCTCGCCCGCCCGACGGTCGGGGTGATCACCAACATCAGCCCGGTACACCTGGAGCGCGCCGGCAACATGCAGGCGATCATCGACGGCAAGGCCGAGCTGGTGGAGAGCTTGCCGCCGGGTCCGGGCAGCGCTGCCATTCTCAACTACGACGACCCGCTCGTGCGTCCGATGGCCGCACGCACTCGGGCGGAGGTCCTCTTCTATGGCCTGTCGCCCGAGGCCCACCTGTGGGCGGACGAGGTCGAGAGCCTGGGCCTGGAGGGTGTGCGCTTCACGCTGCACCACGCCGGCGAACACATCCATGTGCGGGTGCCGCTTCTCGGGAGGCATTCCGTCCACACTGCGCTGCGGGCTGCGGCGGTGGGGTTGGCCGAGGGCCTGCGCTGGGATGAGATCATCCACGGTTTGCAGGCCACCCAGAGCCAACTGCGCCTGGTGGCCGTACAGGGCCCGCGCGGTTCGCTGATCCTGGACGATACCTACAACGCCGCGCCGCCGTCGGTGATCGCCGCCCTCAACTTGTTGAGCGACCTGGAAGGCCGGCACACCGCGGTGCTCGGCGACATGCTGGAGCTGGGCGAGTACGAAGAGGAAGGCCACCGCATGGTGGGGATGCGCGCCGCCGGTGTGGTCGACGAGTTGGTGACCGTTGGCGAACGCGCCCGCTGGATCGCCGACGAGGCCGGCCGGTCCGGCCTGGCGCGCGGCCATATCGTCGAATTGGAGAGTATCCAGGCTGCAGTCGAGTACCTCGGCCCTCGCGTCGGCGAAGGGGATGTGATCCTGGTCAAGGGTTCGCGGCGGCATGCACATGGACTCCATTGTCGCCGGATTGGAGAGCCTCTCATGAGTGAGATGGCCGTCGCGCTGACCCTGGGAGGGATCACCTTCCTGCTGACCGTGATCTGGGGCGGGCCGATGATCCGCATCATGCGCATGCTGAAGATCGGCAAGCAGATCCGCATTGAGGGCCCCCAGCGCCACATCACCAAGCTCGGCACCCCGACGATGGGCGGGTGGATGTTCATCATCCCGGTCCTGCTGATCACCGGGGTGCTGAACCTGGTCTCGATCGTCAGCGATCTGGATGTGCTGGGCCGGGCGGTGCTGCTGCCGCTGATGGTGATGGTCGCCTTCGGCGTGCTCGGTGCGATCGACGACTGGGAAGGGGTGCGCGGGCAGCGCCGCGGCATGGGCATGTCGGCGCGCATGAAATTCCTGTGGCAGATCGTGATCGCCTTCATCGCTGCCCTGGCGCTCAAGTACGGCCTGCAGGTTCCGGATCTGTTCATCCCCAACTACCCGGTCGAGATCGACCTGGGCTTCTGGTACATCCCCTTCGCAGTGTTCATCATCGTCGCCGGTACGAATGCCGTGAACCTGACCGACGGATTGGACGGACTAGCGGGTCTGATCGCCGCCACGGCCTTTGCCGCCTACGGCGTGATCGCCATGCTGTTGGGCCAGGTGTTCTTGATGCGCTTCTGCTTCACCCTGGTCGGGGCGGTGTTCGCCTTCCTTTGGTACAACGTTCACCCCGCCGAGTTGTTCATGGGAGACACCGGGTCGCTGTCGCTCGGCGCCACGCTGGCCGTAGTGGCGCTGATGACCGGTCGCGCCTTCCTGCTGCCGGTCATTGCCATCATCCCGGTCAGCGTCACCCTGAGCGTCATCCTGCAGATCGGATACTTCCGGATCACCAAGGGCCGGCGCCTGTTCAAGATGGCCCCCTTGCAGCATCACTTCGAACTGATCGGATGGAGCGAGACCCAGGTGGTGCAGCGGTTCTGGCTCGTCAACCTGCTGGCGGTCATGGTCGGCGTTGCCCTGGCGTTGCTCCGAGGAGAGTGACATGCGCGTCGGAATGCTCTGGTTCGATGACAGCAATCGCAGCCTGACGGAAAAAGTGTCGCGGGCGGGGAACTTCTATCGCGACAAGTTCGGGCGCAGCCCGAACCTGTGCCTGATCAACCCCGAATCCTGCGACGTCAAGGAGGGGGTGATCGCCGGAATCGAACTGCGCCAGGCGCGCATGGTGTTGCCCGGCCACCTGTGGATCGGGGTGGACGAGGAGGCTGCCGGCAAGCCCGCCGAGGCCGCGCGGCCGGCTCGCCGCTCCACGAAGCGCTCCAAGGCCAGAGTCGACGGCGAACTTCGTCTGCCGCTGTTCGCCGACGAGCCAGCCGCCTGATGGAGTGTCGGTGCACAACTGGAAGGGGCAGCGCGTAGTGGTGCTCGGTCTCGCCCGTCAGGGCAAAGCCGCCGCGCGCTACCTCGCCGAGCATGGCGCGCAGGTCGTGGTCAGCGACCTCAAGCCGCCGTTGGCGCTACAGGCGGCTTGTGACGAGCTGACCGATCTGCCGATCGAATTCGTGCTGGGAAGCCATCCGCCCGAGTTGCTGGCGGGGGCGGACCTGTTGTGCCTGTCCGGCGGGGTTCCCGCCGATCTGCCGCTGGCACAGCAGGCCCGCGCCGCCGGCCTCGGCCTGACCAACGATGCCCAGGTCTTCCTGGAGGCCTGTCCCGCGGCGACCGTTGGCATCACCGGCTCGGCGGGCAAGACGACCACCACGGCTCTGGTCGGGCGGATGGCTGAGCAGCACCTAGGTGGAGGAGGCCGCCGTGCCTGGGTGGGAGGCAATATCGGCCGCCCGCTGCTGGCGGACCTGCAGAAGATCCGTCCGGAAGACTGGGTCGTATTGGAGCTTTCCTCCTTCCAACTGGAATTGATGACGGCCGGTGTGCACGTGGCCGCCGTGCTCAACCTCACGCCCAATCACCTCGACCGGCATCACTCGATGCAGGCCTACACCGAGGCCAAGGCCCGCATTCTCGATTGCCAGACGGCCGCGGACAAAGCCGTGCTCGGGCGTGAGGACGCCGGCGCCTGGGGTTTGCGGCACCGGGTGAGGGGCGAAGTGCTGGCATTCGGCCGCCAGGATCATGGGTTGGAAGGCACCTTCGTCGCCGGTGACCAGGTGGTCATGCGGCGGCAGGGGACGGTCGTCCCGTTGCTGCCACTACGTGACATTCGGCTACGAGGGGAGCACAACCTGCTGAACGTGCTCGCTGCGTGCGCGGTGGCGGAAGCAGCCGGGTTCTCGCCCGCAGCAATGGCCGGCGCAGTGCGCACGTTCGAGGCTGTGCCGCACCGGCTGGAGTTCGTGCGCAACGTGGGCGGCGCCGCTTGGTACAACGACTCCATCGGCACGGCGCCCGAGCGGTCGATGGCTGCCTTACGCGCCTTTGACGAGCCGATCGTGCTGCTGGCCGGCGGCCGAGACAAGGCTCTGCCGTGGGACTCGTTCGCCGACCTGGTCACCGAGCGCGTCGACCATTTGATCCTGTTCGGCGAGGCGGCCGAGAAGGTGGGCCGGGCGGTGGAGGCCGCCATGGCACGCCGACCGACGCGCCACCCGGCGACGATCGATCGCTGCACGACACTGGCTGAGGCGGTGCAGGTTGCCGCCCGTCGTGCCGAGCCGGGAGACGTGGTTCTGCTCTCACCCGGCGGGACCTCCTTCGATGAGTTCAGTGACTTCGAGGCCCGCGGCGAGGCCTTCCGGGCTCTGGTGCAGGCGTTGTGATGCAAACTGCGCGGCGTGCCAAGTCCGCTTCCGTTCCGCCTGCGCCCAAGACTCTGGGCGCCGGGCGTGGCCGTCTGTTCGGGATGGACCTGTGGATGCTGGCGCTCGTGTTCGCCATGATCGGCTTTGGGGTGGTGATGGTCTATTCGGCCAGCTGGGACGTGTCCTTCCGGCTGTATGGCGACGCCAATGCCCTGTTCCGCCGCCAGTTGGGCAACCTGGTGCTCGGGCTGATGGCCATGGGGTTCACGGCCTGGATGCCCATCCGCTGGCTGCGCCGCCTGGCGGTGCCAATCCTGGGTGTCAGCATGCTGGCGCTGCTGCTGGTGCTGCTGGTCAACTCCGGCGACGGTCCACGGCGGGCAATCCTGGGCGGCTCGGTCCAGCCCTCGGAGATGGCCAAGCTGGCGGTGATCATCTACCTGGCCGTGTGGATGGAGTCCAAGGGCAACCGGCTGTCCGAGTGGGGCTATGGATTCATCCCGCTGCTGATGCTGATCGCCATCATCGACGGGCTGATCCTGCTGCAGCCGGACCTGAGCGCCGTGCTGACCGTCGCCATCGTCGCCCTGGTGATGTTCTACCTGGCCGGCGCCCGGATTTCGCAGGCGTTGTTCATCTCGGTCGGGGGTGCGTTTGTCGGCTACCTGTTGGTGCGGGCGACCAACACCGGTCGCGAGCGCTGGGCGGACTACATGTCCGGGCTGATCGACATCGAGCAGGCCTCCTATCACGTGCAGCACGCGCTGCAGGCCTTCTACGCCGGCGGGATTCTTGGACGCGGGTTGGGGGCGAGTCGGGAGAAATTCGGTCTGCTGCCTGCGCCGCACACCGACAGCATCTACGCCGTGATCGGCGAAGAGCTTGGCCTGATCGGAGCCCTGTTCGTGCTGGTGCTGTTCTGGCTCTTCTTGTGGCGCGGCTTCAAGGTGGCCATGAACGCCGAGGACCGACTGACGATGCTCCTGGCAAGCGGGGTCACGGTGTGGATCGCGGTCGAGGCGCTGGTCAACATGTCCGTGCTGCTTGGCCTGTTGCCCTTCGCCGGGAATGCACTGCCGTTCTTCAGCTATGGCGGTTCGAGCCTGGTCGTCACGCTCGCCGCGACCGGCTTCTTGCTCAACGCGGCACGCAGGAAACGCGTGGAGGTTCAAGCAAAGACGTATGTCTCGCCTGTTGGTATCGGCTGGCGGAACCGGCGGAGGCGTGTATCCCGCCTTGGCCATAACCGCCGAACTCGACCGGAGCGTTGACGTGCTCTGGGTCGGCTCTGAGGGGGGCATGGAGGCTTCCCTGGTCGAACGCGCCGGGGTGCGCTTCGTGAGCGTGCCGGCTGCGGGCCTGCACGGCGTGGGCGTGCGGGCGCTGCCCGGGAATCTGCGGCAGCTTGCCCGCGGCGTGGCCGCGGCGCGGCGCATCGTGCAGGACTACCGGCCGCAGGCCTTGCTGCTCACCGGCGGGTACGTTGGCGTTCCGGTGGCGCTGGCGGCCCGCAGGGTTCCCAAGCTGGTGTACGTCCCAGATATCGAACCCGGCCAGGCGCTGCGCCTGATGGCACGCTTCGCCGACTGTCTGGCGGTGACGGCGGAGGAGACGGCCTTGCGCTTGCCGCGCCGGCCGAGGGTGTGCGTCACCGGGTATCCCACCCGACCCGATCTCTGATCGCGCCGACCGTGATCAGGCGCGGCGTCACTTCGGCCTCGACGTGGGGCTGCCGCTGGTCCTGGTGTTCGGTGGCAGCAAAGGCGCTCGCTCGCTGAACGAGGCTGTCTGGGGTTCGCTGGAGGATCTGCTGGCTGTTGCCCAGGTGGTACACATCACCGGCTCGCTCGACTGGCCGCGCACAGAATCCCGCCAGCAGGAACTGACGGCTTCGCTTGCGGCGCGCTATCGTCCCTTCGCCTACTTGCATGACGAAATGGCGCAGGCACTGGCCGCGGCGGACCTGGCGGTAGCGCGTGCCGGCGCCGCGACTCTGGGCGAACTCCCGCTGTTCGGCCTGCCTGGCGTGCTGGTGCCGTACCCGCATGCCTGGCGCTACCAGAAGGTGAATGCCGAGTACCTGGTCTCCCGCGGCGGGGCTGTGCGCATCGAGGACAGCGAGATCGCCACCCGCCTGGTGCCGGTGATTCGCCAGTTGCTCGGCGATCCGGTGCGGCTTGAGGGCATGCGCCAGGCGATGCGGCGCATGGCCCGGCCGCAGGCGGCCGCCGAGATCGCGGCCGAGGTCGAGCGGCTGCTGGGCGAAGGTGGCGGCCGTGGTTAGCCTGGTGGTGCTGTTCTGGGTGTTCATCATCCTGTTCGGCGTCATCGGCGCCATGCGCGGCTGGTCCAAGGAAGTGCTGGTCGCCAGTGCGCTGGTGATGGGTCTGTTCCTCAACGCCATCCTGGCGCACTACGTGGCCTTCTATCAGAACCTGCTGGCGAACGAGCCGCCGGCCACGCAGCTGATCGTGCTGGCCCTGCCCCTGCTGCTGCTGGCCTTCGCCGGCTATCAATCGCCACGCCTGTCGGCGCTGCAGGGCAAGCTGGCCCGGGAGCGGATCGAGGGCATTCTGCTCGGGCTGGTGATCGGCCTGGTCAACGGCTACCTGCTGGTGGGCTCGCTGCTGTTCTACCTGGACGCCACCGGCTACCCGACAGCGCTGATTACCGCACCGGTGGAGGGCAGCGAGCTGGCAGGCCAGCTGCAGGCCATGATGGGCTACATGCCGCCGGCGCTGTTGACCATCCCGTACGTGTATTTCGCCGTGGCGGCGATCTCGATCCTGATCATCGTCGTATTCGTATGAGGCGCAGGATTCATCTGGTGGGAATTGGTGGAGCAGGCATGTCGGCCATCGCAAGGGTGCTGGCAGAACAAGGAGAGAGCGTGAGCGGATCGGATCAAGCCGTTTCGGCGTACTCCGAAGCGCTGGAAGCCCTTGGCGTGCCGATCGCCTACGGCCATACCGCAGAGAACATCACCGGCGCCGACCTGGTGCTGGTGTCGTCGGCTGTCCCGGACACCAACCCGGAGGTCGTGGCTGCCCGCCAGGCTGGCGTGCCGGTCATGCGCCGCGAAGTCTTCCTCGCCCAGCTGACTGCGCCCTACCAGGTGATCGCCGCCGCCGGCACGCACGGCAAGACGACCACCACTGGCCTGATCGCCTGGATCCTGTCGGAGGCAGGCCTCGACCCGAGCTTCATCGTCGGCGGCGTGCTGCTCGACTTCGGCAGCAATGCCCATGCCGGCTCGGGGAAGGCCTTTGTCATCGAGGCCGATGAGTACGATCGGGCCTTCCTGGGCCTGCGCCCGGACGTAGCCGTGGTGACCAGCGTCGAGCACGACCATCCGGATTGTTTCCCCACGCCGGAGGACTTTCGGCAGGCGTTCGAGCAGTTCGCTGCCCAGGTCCAGCGCACGCTGATCGTGTGCGCCGATGACCCGGCGGCTGCGGCGCTGCCGACCGCTGCCCGCAGGGTCACCTATGGCCTGGCACCTGAGGCTGACTGGCGAGCGGAGGAGATCCGCGCCAACGGCGTCGGTGGCTGTGACTTCCTGGTGCTTCATCGCGGGCAGGTGGTGGGCCTCGTGCGCACACGCCTGCCGGGAGATCACAACGTGCGCAACACGCTGGCGGCGCTGGCGGTCGCCGAGGAGCTGGGTGTGCCCTTCGTCACGGCGCGGCAGGCGCTGACCGGCTATCGGGGCGCCAGCCGTCGCAGCGAAGTGATCGGGGAGGCGGGCGGCGTGGTGGTGCTGGACGACTACGCGCATCACCCGTCCGAGATCCGGGCGACCCTCGCCGGGCTGACGCCAGCGCTACCCGGGGCGGACGCTGTGGGCGGTCTTCCAGCCGCACACCTTCTCCCGGGTGCGGGCGCTGTTCGACGACTTTGCCGCGTGCTTCGGACAGGCCGACCATGTGCGCATCACCGACATCTTCGCCGCGCGCGAGCAGCCCGATGGCCAGACGACCAGCCGCGCGCTGGCTGAGCACGTCCGCCACGCGGATTGCCGCTACAGCGGGTCGCTCGAGGAAAGCGCTCGCCAGCTGGTCGAGCAGGTCGAGGCGAACAGCGTGGTCGTCACCTTGAGTGCGGGGGACGGGAACTGGATCGGGAAGAAGCTCTTGGAGACGCTGAGCGTGAGGGAAGGAGGCCGACATGCCGAAGGATAACCGCCGACTATTCGAGACCGACCGGCGCATGGAGCTGAAGCTGCGCCTGGCGGCCAAGCGAGCATCTATCGCCGAGCCGGCAGCTGCTGCGGCCCTCGAGCTGGAGGGTCCGCCGGATCGGCAGGTGCTGTCGAAGTTGATCGAGAGAGTGCGCAGGCTGTAATGCCCGCATGGGACGTCGAGACGGTCGCCCTTGCCCTGCAGGCCGAGAACTTCGGCCAAGTCGAACGCCAGGCATCCCTGGCGCGCTTCACCGCCGCCAGGGTGGGGGGGCAGGCCGACCTGCTGCTGACGATCCGTTCGGGCGAACGTCTGGGCGCGGCTGCCAGCTGGCTGTGGGCGCGGGAGATCCCGTTCCGGGTGCTGGGCGGCGGCTCGAACGTGCTGGTCGCGGATGCCGGGGTGCGTGAGGTGCTGGTCTTGAACAAGGCGGCTGAGGTTCAGTTCCAGGACAGGGCTTCCGGCCCGGCCGTGAGGGCCGAGTCGGGCGCCAGCCTGGGCAGCCTCGCCCGGCGCGCCGTCGAGCGGGGCCTGGCCGGCCTGGAATGGGCGGGCACGGTCCCCGGGACGGTCGGCGGGGCGGTGGTGGGCAACGCCGGCGCCTTCGGCGGAGAGGTGGCCTCCTGCATGGAGGCGGCCGAGATCTTGCAACCCGCGCGCAGCGCCGAGACCTGGCCGGCGGAACGCCTGGCCTATCGTTACCGTGGCTCCTGGCTGAAGGATCACCCCGGCCGGGCTGTTGTGCTCGCTGCCACGTTCCGCCTGCTGCCCGACGATCGCCAGGCATGCCGCAAGCGCCTGGCCGGGTATCTCGAGCAACGCCAGCGCACGCAGGCCTCC
The DNA here is from genome assembly GCA_963789825.1 of uncultured Chloroflexia bacterium. Lineage (GTDB taxonomy): Bacteria > Chloroflexota > Anaerolineae > Anaerolineales > E44-bin32 > PFL42. The sequence goes on along the minus strand of CAWBME010000006.1, from coordinate 862,747 downwards.
GGCCCGAGCTGGGGGTCGATGTTCAAGAACCCGCCAGGCGATCATGCCGGCAGGCTGATCGAGGCGGCGGGGCTGAAAGGGGTGCAGCGGGGTGGGGCGCAGATCAGCCCGGTCCACGCCAACTTCGTCATCAATCGGGGGGGAGCGACGGCGGCGGATGTGTGGGCGCTGATCCAGCTGGCCCGCAGCGAGGTGGCGCAGAGGTTCGGCGTCGAACTGGAGCTCGAGATCGAGCGGCTGGGTGAATGGAGGGGGTCCGAAGGACCCGAAGGCAGCGGATGACGGCCAAGAAACCGCGCGTGCTGGTCCTGTTTGGTGGACGCTCCGGGGAGCACGAAGTCTCCCTGCGTTCGGCGCGCTCCGTCCTCTCTCAGCTCGACCCGCAGAAGTACGAGGTATTGCCCGTTGGCGTGAACCACGAAGGACACTGGCTCGCCGGCGAGGACGTACTGGGGAAGTTCGAGCGGCGCCAGCCGGCAGGATTGGCTCCGGTCGCCTTCATCCCCGAACCGGGCAACTGGACGCTGTACAGCTGGGAGCCAGGCAAGCCGCTGCAGAGCCTGCAGCGGGTCGATCTGGTGTTCCCCCTGATCCACGGGACCTTTGGTGAGGACGGTACGCTGCAGGGATTGTTGGAGTTGATGGAGATTCCCTACGTCAGCTGCGGCGTGCTCGCCTCCTCCGCCGGGATGGACAAGGGAGTATTCAAGGATGTGATGCGCTCCCAGGGAGTCCCGGTGGTCGACTGGGTGGTGGTCACCGGCACCCAGATTGCCGAGGACCTGCAGGGCGTGCTGGACGCCTGCGAGAAGATTGGGCCGTATCCATTGTTCACCAAGCCCGCCAACCTTGGCTCGTCGGTTGGGATTTCCAAGTGCCGCGGCCGCAGTGACCTGGTCGAGGGGTTGATGGATGCCGCCCGCTACGATCGGCGCGTCCTGATCGAGAAGGGGATCGACGGGCGCGAGATCGAAGTCAGCGTCCTGGGGAATGACGATCCGGATGCCTCGGTGCCGGGCGAAGTGATCCCGGGCGACGAGTTCTACTCGTACCGCGCCAAGTACCTCGATGACACCTCGCAGCTCATCATTCCGGCGGTGCTGGATGAGTCGCTCTCCGATGAGATCCGCGGGCTGGCCGTACGGGCGTTCAAGGCGCTGGACGGTGCCGGGATGATGCGCGCCGACTTCCTGCTCGAGCGCGGGCAGCAACCGCGTCTATCTCAACGAGGTCAACACGCTCCCAGGGTTCACCAGCATCAGCATGTATCCGAAGCTTTGGGGTGCGAGCGGGGTTCCATACCCTGTGTTGCTGGATCGCCTGATCGCCTTGGCGCTGGAACGGCATGAGGAGAAGCGGCGGTTGATCCGCCGCTACGAGGCCTAGCATGTCGATTGCTGGACGGGTTCTGGGAGGCGGAAAGCGGCGCGCCCGCCGCGTGCGGGCCCAACGCGTCCGCATGGCATTCGCGGCCGATGCCGTCTTGGCCGAGCCTCGCCGCCGTCCGGCGCAGCGCAGGGCGCGGCGCCGCTACGAGGTCTCGATCCCCAATCGGTTGGGAGCGGGGGTGCAGCTGCCTGCCGTGCCGGTGGTGCGTCCCGGGCCGCGGCTGCTCTCGGCGTTGCTGCTGGGGTTGGTGCTGCTGGGTGGATGGCAGCTGGTGGCCGCGCCCCAGTTCAACGTGGTCGAGGCGGAGGTCACGCAGACACTCATGCTGCCCGACCAGTTGATCCGCTCGCTCATCGGGGTCGACCGCCATTCGGTCTTCCTGGTCGACCCGCAGGCGATCCAAGCGCGGCTGGAGTCGCAGCCAGAGATCGCCCGGGCGCAGGTCTCGGTCAAGTTGCCGAACCGCGTGGTGGTGGGGATCGAGGAACGCCACCCCATTGTGGAATGGAACGATGCCGGGCGCCTGTGGTGGATCAGCTCGGAAGGGATCGGCTACCTGGCCCACGGCGCGTGGCCCGGGCTGATCAAGATGTCCAGCCGAAGTCCAATCCTGGCCATCTTGCCCGACCCGCTGGCGCCGGTGGTGGCGCCGGAGATCCTGCGGGCGGCCGGCGTGCTGAGTGCCCAGCTCCCGCCCGAGATTGTGCTGCTCTACCACAAGGACCATGGGCTGGGCTTCGAGGATCCGCGCGGCTGGAAGGTGCATTTCGGGGTCGACGGCGACCTGGTATTGAAGTACCGGCTGTACGAACGGATCGCCGAGGCCCTGCAAGCGCAGGGCATACAACCTGCACTGGTAAGCGTCGAGGATATCGGCGCCCCGTACTACGAGGAGTCGAGGTAGCTGCGTGGCAACCATCATCGGATCCGAAGAGTCGATCTTCGTCTGCCTGGATATCGGGACGACGAAGGTGACGGCGCTGGTCGGCCAGCTGGACGGCGAACGCGGCCTGCGCGTGATCGGTGTGGGCGTGGCACCCTCGGCTGGGATGCGCAAGGGCGGCGTCGTCAACCTTGAGGAACTGGCAAAGTCGGTCGAGGCCGCCCGCGACAAGGCCGAGCGCACCTCCGGCTATGAGATCACCGGGGCGTTGGTCAGCGTCTCTGGCGCGCAGATCGCTTCGCAAAACTCGAAGGGCATGGCCGGCGTTTCAGGCCGCGTGATCGGGCCGGACGATGTCGGCCGGGCGTTGGACGCGGCGCGCTCGGTGGCCGTGCCGTTCAATCGCCAGCTGATTCACGTCATCCCGCGCGGCTTCATCGTCGACGGGCAGGACGGAATCCGATCGGCGATGGGCATGCATGGCTTCCGCCTGGAAGTCGAGGCGCACATCGTGACCGCCAGCGCAACTGCGCTGCGCAACCTGGAGAAGGCACTGGAGGCGGCTGGCATCGCCGTCGACGGCTGGGTCCTGTCGTCGCTGGCGTCGGCCGAGGTATCGCTCACCGAGACCGAACGCGAGATGGGCGTGGTGCTGTGCGACATCGGTGGCGGCACCTGCGACCTGGCGGTGTTTATTGAAGGCGCAGTCTGGCACACTGCCGTGCTCCCCGTGGGCGGCGACCATCTCACCGGCGACATCTCCCAAGGGCTGCACCTGCCGCTGGAAACGGCCGAGGCGATCAAGCGCCGCCACGGCGAGGCCTGCCTGACGACGACCTCGCCCGAGGCCGCCTTCGCCGTACGGCCCTTCGGTCAGGAGCGGCCGGTCGAGGTGCGCTGCAGCGACCTGGCGGCGATCATCGAGCCGCGGGTCGAGGAAATCTTCGGGCTGGTGCGGCAGGAGATCAAGCGCTCCGGCTACGACGGACTGCTCCCGGCCGGCATGGTGCTCACCGGTGGCACCAGCCTGCTAAAGGGAATCCGGGAGGAGGCCGGCGAGGTGCTCGGACTGCCCGTGCGCTGTGCTCAGCCCGGTGAACTGCGAGGGCTGGTGGACCAGCTGCGGTCGCCGACCTATTCCACCGCCATTGGCCTGCTGCATTGGGCCCGCCTGCAGGAAGAACAGCTGGCTCTCAACGGGCGTGGCTTCGGACGATTTGCGCTGCCCAGACTGGACCTGAACCGGGCGGCGGAGTTCTTCAAACGATTGCTGCCGGGCTAGAGCCCGGCGCGTCCCCGCTGGTAGGCAAGGGCGGGGCGCAGGAGAAGAGGAGGAGGCAAGCCATGCAACCAGCACCGCAGACGGAATCGTTCGCCAGAATCAAGGTGATCGGGGTCGGCGGAGGCGGCAGCAACGCCGTCAACCGCATGATCCAGGAGGGCCTGGCCGGCATCGAGTTCGTGGCCATCAACACCGATGCCCAGGCACTGCTGCTCTCCAACGCCTCTACCCGGGTGCGCATCGGCGACAAGCTGACGCGCGGCTTGGGCGCAGGGGGCATTCCCGAGGTCGGCCAGAAGGCGGCTGAGGAGTCGGCGGAGGACCTGTACGAGGTGCTCAAAGGCACCGACATGGCCTTCATCACCGCCGGCATCGGTGGCGGAACCGGCACCGGGGCCGCGCCGATCATCGCCCAGATTGCCAAGGAAGTCGGTGCGCTGACCATTGGCGTGGTGACGCGCCCCTTCACGTTCGAAGGCGCCAAGCGGGCACAATCGGCCGAGGCCGGGATCGGCAAGCTCAAGGAACATGTCGACACGCTGATCGTGATCCCCAACGACCGCCTGCTGCAGTTGGCCGACAAGAAGGCCAGCCTGCAGGCCGCCTTCTGCATGGCCGACGATGTGCTGCGCCAGGGCATTCAGGGGATCAGCGAACTGATCACCGTGCCTGGCTTGATCAACCTCGATTTCGCCGACGTGCGCACGATCATGTCCGAAGGCGGGGCGGCGCTGATGGCCGTCGGCACGGCCTCCGGGGAGGATCGGGCGCGCATCGCCGCTGAACAGGCAATCTCCAGCCAGCTGCTGGATATCCGTATCGACGGCGCGCGCGGGATCCTGTTCAACGTGACCGGTGGACCCAATCTGAGCCTGTTTGAGGTCAACCAGGCGGCAGCCATCATCAAGGAGACGGCGCACCCGGATGTCAACCTGATCTTCGGTGCCGTGATCGATCCCAACATCGGTGATGAGCTGCGGGTGACGGTGATCGCCACCGGTTTCGAGCGGGCCGGGGCGATCGCCCGTCTCGATCGCCGGGTGCGCAGCCGGACCGACGCCAAGGCCTCGCAGCCGGGGGCACTCATGCCCCAGGAGGTCTCGGTCGAGGAGTTTCAGCCGGCGGCCTTCGACGTCAACAACCTGGACATCCCGGCCTTCCTGCGACGCCGGTGAGCTGCCCCGCCTCTGGCGGGGAGACGAGCACGGCGGCAATCCGCCCCCTGGCCGGGTCCCAGACTGGGCGGGTGGCCGATTGGGCGAAGACCGGTGGCGGCCCCTCCTCCCGCCATCGGTCTTCGCGTGCTTCCAGGACCTAAGTACTAGGGTGGCCCGGGTCAAGTCGCTGCCTGGGGGGATTGCCAGCCGGTCCGCCACCATGCTAGAATTTGGCTCCTCCCCCGAACATATCGGGAACAACAACTGGAAGAGGCATACATCTGGCGCCAAACGTTTGTTCGCCGCGGGACGCGAGGCGGGGTGAGTGCGTATGAGATGCCCATACTGTCAGACGGATAACACACGGGTGATCGACACCACGCACGAGTTGCGCGGTGGGGTGCGACGCCGTCGCACCTGCCAGGCGTGCGGCCAGCGATTCAGCACGCATGAACGCGCGGTGCTGGCCACGCCGATGGTGATCAAGCAGGACGGCACACGTGAGGAGTTCGACCGTGAGAAGCTGGCCAGCGGCGTGCGCATCGCCTGCGCCAAGCGCCCAGTCTCTGCGGCCGATATCGATCGGATGGTAGGCGAAATCGAGGCGAGGCTGCAAACGATGGGCAAACCCGAGGTTGCCTCGCGGGTGGTCGGCGACATGGTGATCGCCGGGCTCAAAGAACTCGACCACATTGCCTACATCCGCTATGCGATTGTCTACTTGAAGCTCGACGATCTGCGCTCGATTCGCGACGAGATCAACCGTTTGCTGGAAGGCTGACTCGACAGTGTGGGGACCGGGAGCGAATTGGCTCCCAGTGTGGCGTTGCAGAGCGAGGTGATTGGATGACGGACAGGGCAGACCCTGACACTCGGGTGCATGCACAGCCAGCGACCAGCGCCCTCCGGCCGCCGATGCCGGAGAGCCTGCGCCGCGTCGAGCTGAGCGAAAACGCCCGGACGGTGCTCACCAAGCGCTACATCCGCAAGGGGGCGGACGGTGAGCCGCTGGAAACCGTCGAGGGGATGTTCTGGCGCGTCGCCTACCACATCGCCGAGGTTGAGCGGGAGTGGGGCCGGGAGGTGATGCCCTCGGCCGCCGACTTCTTCGAGCTGCTTGCCTCGAAGCGGTTCTTCCCCAATTCGCCTACCTTCACCGGGGCCGGCACACCGCTCGGCCAGCTGGCGGCGTGCTTTGTGCTGCCGATCGCCGACGACATGGGCCGCGATCCCTCCGGGATCTTCCAGACCCTGCGCGACGCGGCCCTCATCCAGCAGACCGGCGGCGGCAACGGCTTCTCCTTCAGCCGGCTGCGCCCGAAGGGCGCGCTGGTCAAGTCGTCGGCCGGCAAGGCGACCGGGCCCGTTGGTTTCCTGCGCGTCTACGACAAGGCCTTCGGCGAAGTCGCCCAGGGCGGCACCCGCCGCGGGGCCAACATGGCCGTTCTGCGCGTAGACCACCCGGACATCCGCGAGTTCATCACCTGCAAGGTCGATGAGAACCAGATCACGAACTTCAACATCTCGGTCGGGCTGACCGATGCCTTCATGCAGGCGGTCAAGGATGAGGCGGACTTCGACCTGGTGGCGCCGAATTCCGGCGAGGTCGTCGAGACGGTTCGCGCCCGCGAGATCTTCGATCTGATCGTCAAGCACGCCCATCACAATGGCGAGCCGGGCGTGTTGTTCCTGGATGAAGCCAACCGGGGCAATCCCGTTCCCCAGTTGTACGCTCTGGAGGCCACCAATCCGTGCGGCGAGCAGTGGCTGGGGCCGTATGAGAACTGCTGCCTGGGCTCGATCAACCTGGCCCAGCATCTGGCGCCCGGTGGGCGGGTGGACTGGGAGCGGCTGCGCCAGTCGACGGCGCTCAGTACGCGTTTCCTCGACGATGTCGTCACCGCCAACGCCTATGTCCCGGCGGTGCCCCAGCTGCGCGAGGCAGCGCTGCGCGCCCGCCGCATCGGGCTGGGCATCATGGGGTTGGGCGACCTGATGTACCACGTCGGCGTGCGCTATGGATCGGCGGAGGCGCTTGATTTCGCCGGGCAGGTGATGGAGTTCGTGCGCTACCACTCCATGCTCACCAGCATCGAGCTGGCCGAGGAGCGAGGTGGCTTCCCCGCCATCGAGGGAAGTCTGTACGACCCTCAACAGCTGCGCTGGACGCCGCCGCAGCCGGCCTTCCCGCAGACTGGCGACTACGCCCGACCGGCGGTCGATTGGCAGCAAGTTGTGGCGGGGATCCGCCAGCATGGCATCCGCAACGCCGCTCAGACCACGATCGCCCCCACGGGAACCATTGCCACAGTTGCCGGCTGCGAAGGCTATGGCTGCGAGCCGGTATTCGCCCTCGCCTACTACCGGCATGTCGACGACGGCGGCACCGACCTGCGTCTGACCTACACCAGCCCGCTCTTCGAGCAGGCGGCGATCGAGTCGGGGATGGACGAAGAGACCCTGGCAAGCATCGTCGAGCAGGTGATGGAGAAGGGCTCGTGCCAGGACATCCCCGATGCGCCCGGCAGCCTGCGCCACGTGTTCGTCGTCTCACAGGATATCAGCGGTGAAGAGCACGTCCGCATGCAGGCCGCCCTGCAAGCATTTGTCGACAACAGCCTGAGCAAGACGTGCAACTTCCCCGAAGAGGCGACGCCCGAAGATGTAGCCGCAGCCTACCTCCTGGCCTGGGAGTTGGGCTGCAAGGGCCTGACGGTCTACGTCACCGGCTCGCGACAGAAGGTCGTGCTCGAGACCAAGGCCACCGCCACGGCCAAGGAACCGGCGCCGGCGCTGTCGCAGATGCCGATGTGGATGGAAGGCAAGAAGCCGCGCCCGCAGCGCCTGGAGGGGTGCACCTATCAGATCAGCACCCCCGTCGGCAAGGCGTTCGTCACCGTCAATCAGAACCGTCAATCCCAGCCCTTCGAGGTCTTCATCACTACGGCCAAAGCCGGGTCGGAGACCGCCGCCGTCTCGGAGGCCATCGGTCGCCTGACCTCCTACATCCTGCGCGTCGCCTCCCCGGTGCCGCCCCGCGAGCGGCTGGCGGAAGTCGTGCGCCAGCTGGCTGGGATCGGCGGAGGTCGACCGATGGGCTTCGGGCCCAATCGTGTGCTCTCGCTGCCCGATGGCCTGGCTCGGGCGCTGGCCGAGTATCTCGGTTCCACCCCGGAGTCCGGTCTGATCGAGGCCGATCCCTCGCAGACCCAGATCCCGATGCAGGTCGGCGACCTGTGCCCGGAGTGCGGCGCGGCGGCCGTTGTGAATGAGGAGGGCTGCCGCAAGTGCTACTCTTGCGGCTACAGCGAGTGCTGACCGCCGTCCCCCGGCGGCTGGCGAGGACACCGAATGCCATGACCCAGGAGCTGGCATCCAAGGCCGGCCTCCCGGGTCATGTTTCAATGCTGGCTCGGGTTCATCCTGCTGCTTGGCACGGCGCGGGCTTCTCGCCCACTGTATACTGGTCGAAGCCTGCGGTTTGCCGCTCCGGGAGGGGAGAATCGCAATGATCACCTTTCGCGAGATGCTGGATTCTGTCGAGCGCCTAACCGAGTCCGCTGCGGCTTGGCGGGGAGGACCGGACGTCGATCGACCGCGCGGTGCTCAACCTCGCCGACCTACAATTGATGCTCGATCGGGAACGGCTCTCCCAGTTCCGCAGCATGGCCACCCTGGTAGAGTATGTCGAGAGGGTCGCGGTCCCGCAGTTGGCGGGAATCCACGACAGCCTGCGGCTTTCGGCCGGGGCGCATTTCGATCGCTTGGATGATGCCTACCAGCTGTCGGAAAGGTTGCAGGGGCGCCTGCGCACGGTGAGCAACGGCGGCAACGAGGGGTTCCTGGACGGAATGTCCTGAGGAGGCGTGCGGGTGGCCAAACGGTTCGTCCTGGTCGCTGGCAATATCGGCGTCGGCAAGACCTCCCTTACCGAACGGCTCGGTGAACGATTGGGTTGGCAGACCGCCTACGAATTGGTCGTCGACAATCCGTACCTGGCGGACTTCTACCAGGACATGCGGTCGTGGGCATTTCACCTCCAGGTGTTCTTCCTCGGCCACCGGGCGGAGCAGCACCGGGCACTGGCTGCTTTGCCGCAATCCACCATCGTGGATCGATCGATCTACGAGGACGCAGAGATCTTCTCGCGAGCCAGCTTGTACCTCGGCAACCTCAGCGAGCGAGACTACGCCTCCTACCGGCGCGTGTACGACCAGGTGGTGGGCGCACTGCCGGCGCCTGATCTGCTGATCCACCTTCGCGCCCCAGTCGCAGTGATCCTGAAGCGGATCCGCAGCCGGGGCCGGGAGATGGAGAGCGGGATCACTGCCGACTACCTCAGCTTGCTTGACCGTTACTACCAGGAGTGGATGGCGGGTTTCGACCTGTGCCCGGTGCTGACCATCCGCACCGATGACCTGGATTTTGTCCATAAGCCCGGTCACCTGGAGGTCGTGATCGAGCGCATGAACGAGATCCTGGCAGGCAAGGAAACGGTCGAGTTCGCCGCGCCCCCCGAGTGACCATCCCCTTGCGGGCGAGCGGATCGCTCAAGTCGAGTTGAAGTGGGTGCGAGTTCTCAGCGCTCCGTCAGTCGCCGGCGCAGCAGGCGCATCGCCACTGCAATACGGTCCCGGTTGGGCTCGAGCTGGTGCCAGCGGCTGGCGCCCGAGGGGTGGGGCAGCGGGAGGATCCAGCGCCCGTCACGCTCGAATTCACGGCCGACCACTGCCTCGAGTGGCGAGGCCTTGTCCAGCAGGGTCGTGATCGCCAGACGGCCGACAGCCAGAATGACCTGCGGGCTAACTAGCCTGAGCTCCGCCTGCAGGTAGGGACGGCACAGCGTCTGCTCGATTGGCGTCGGAGGGCGATCACCCGAGCCGGAGGCGGCACGCCCGGGGTAGCACTTGGTCACCGAGGTCATGTAGTGCCGGGCGCGAAACGGCACTTCCTCCAGCCCGGCTTCCCGCAACCATTCAAATAGACGCCGCCCGCTGCCGGCGTTGAACGGCCGGCCGGTCTCCTGTTCGGTCGAGCCCGGCGCCTGCCCCACGACCATCAGGCGTGCCCCAACCTGCCCGGAAAACACCGCACGCGGGGCCACGGGGAAACCTGCCTTCAGACACATCCGGCATCCCAGCATCTGGTCCTGCACGCAGCTGAGAGCGAACCTGCGCTCGCTGGCTTTCACGCCGTGGTCAGTCGGGCGTAGGCGTGCTGGATTCGCAGGGCATCGACGTCCATCACCGGGCTCTCGCACAGGATGCGGCCGGCGCAGCCGGAAGCGTAGAGTGCCTGGAGCAGCTCCTCCAGTCGGAGGTCCGAGTTGCCCAGCATCAGATGGTGACGCTCGCCTTTGGGCCCGTACTCGATGCCTGAGAGGTGACCGTGAAGCCTGCGCAGCGCCCCGGCGCCCAGCATCTCGGCGTACGCGCCCAGAGCCAGCTCCCATTCGCGACGGCTGTTCATCGAGCCGTCTCCCGCCCGGGCATGCAGATGGGAGAAATCGAGGCACGGCTCCACGCCGGGCACCTCGCGGGCAAGGATCAGCACATCGGCTAGCGAGCCAAGCATGGCAGACTTTCCCATGGTCTCGGGGCGCAGGGTCACGGGATTTCCGGCGTCACGCAGCTCTGCCACGCACCCGCGCAGGCGCTCGGTGGCGAGCGGCAGAACGTCAGCCGGGTCTCGGCCGAAATACGACCCCGGATGGAAGACGATGTCCGTGGCGCCGGCGAGGTTGCCGTAGTGAGCGGCATCCATCAGCCGTTTGCGGCTTTTCGGCCATTCCTCATCGTGGGCGTTTAAGTTGATGAAGTACGGGGCGTGCACGCTTAGGTGCACCCCGGCCTCTGCGGCAGCGTAGCGGATTCCTGCGCAGGTCGTCTCCTTCACCCGAACCGACTGTACCCAGGCAAGCTCGTACGCGCGCAACCCCAGCGTGGCCAGGTGCTCCACCGCGCCCGCCGAGCCGCCGGGCTTCTTGGGTGTCGAGGCCGGAGCACCGACAGTCCCGAACGCGAATCCTTCAGTGCTCACGGTCTGCATCGGCTTCCTCACGCTCGACCTGTTGTGTCGGTGTTGGCTGGAGTGGGCAGCGCGCCGGAGAGCAGTTGTGCTCGGCGCCGTGCGGCGGCATCTTCTGCGGGTCAGGAGACTGCGGCGTCCTTGCGAAGCGACCCTGTCTTTGGCGTCGGTTCGCGAGGGATCGAAAAGGCGAAGGTCGCCCCTTGCCCTGGAGGGCTGGTCACCCAGATTCGCCCGCCGTGCTGCTCAACAACCGTCTTCGCCAGGGCCAGCCCGAGGCCGGTGCCTTCGACCGGGTTGTTCGGGTCCCGCACCGTCGCCCGGCCGCGGAACAGGTGCTCGAACACGCGTGGCAGTTCGTCTTCTGAGATGCCGGGGCCATTGTCGCCGACGTTGACGGTCACCTGTTCGTCGTCCCAACTGACGCTGATGCGGATGGTCCCTTGGGGGTCGGTGTACTTGATGGCATTGCTGAGCAGGTTACTCATCACCGAATTGAGTCGGCTTGGGTCGCCGATGATCAGCAGCGACTCACCGGGCGGTTCGTAAATTACCTTGTGCTTGCGCGCCTCCGCCAGCGGCCGCAGATCCTCGATCGCCCGGCGGATCAAGTCGTTCACCTGGCAGGGCTCGCTGGCCAGATTGGCCGTGGACTCCACCCGGATGGTCTCCAGCAAACCGGTGATCAGGTTGGTCATGCTGTCGGTGGCGCGCTGCATCATGCTGAGCGCCTTGCGCTGCTGGTCGCTGAGTGGGGCGTCGTTGAGCAGATCCGCTCCGAGCCGGATGGCGTTGAGCGGGTTCTTCAGGTCGTGGGCGGCCGTGCCCAAGAGCTGAGAGCGCATGCGGTCGATCTGCTTCAGCGCGGTGATGTCCTGCATCACCGCCACGCGGCCAACGTCGGTTACCTCGCTGACAGTGGCGTACATCACGCGCTCGGTGGGAGTGGTGATCTCCATTGTTGCCGGCAGATCGCTGTCGCCTCGCATCAGCAGCTCGCCCAAGGGGTGACCGACGAAGACCTCCCAGGCCGGACGTCCGAGGGCGCGTTCGGCATTGATGCGGAAGGACTGGCTGGCGGCCTTGTTGACCAGGATGATGCGCCCGGCGCGGTCAGTGAGCACCACTGCGTCGGCCGTCTCGACCAGGGTCGCCTCCAGCCTGCGGCGCTCCTCGGCCACGCGCTGGAACAGGTTGGCATTGTCCAGGGCGATGGCGGCCCAGGAGGCGACCGAAGACAGCACCTGTTGGTCCGCCTCGGTGAAGGAACCCATCGGGTGATTGATGGCCTCGATGACGCCCAGCACTTCCCCGCGTGTCTCGAGGGGAACACACAGGATCGAGCTGGTGAGCAAACCGGTCTGGCCATCAATCGCGCTCTGGTAGAGCGGGTTGGTGCGGACGTCGTTCACAATCAGCGGTTGCCGATTGCGCGTGACCCAGCCGGCGATGCCCTCCTCCAGCCGGAAGGCGACGTCGCGGATGCGCAGCTCTGCGCCGCCGCTGGCTTTGAGCACCAACTTCTCGCCGGGTTCGTCCAGCAGAAAGAGCACGCAAGCCTCGGCCTGGATAAGGCGCTGGGCGTTGCGCATGCCATTCTCCAGCGCGGTTTCCAGCTCAAGGGTGGAGGTGAGGTCACGGCCGATCTCAGCCAGCACCAGCAGCTGGTCGGCACGCGAGGTCGCCTCGCCAAAGTGGATGGCATCCTGCAGGCCGACGGCGCCGATGCTCAGGATCGCCTGAGCGAGCTCCATCTCCTGGTCGTTGATCTGTCGCCCCAGCTGCTGGTAGAGCAGGCGCACCAGCCCCAGCGCCTGATTGCTGGTGGTGAGGGGGAAAATGGCCGCGGCCTCAACCCCTTCCGCCTGGAGCATGCTCAGGTCACGCGCGGAGCCAACCGCCGGGGTCTGGCTGAGAGTGGCCGGGCGCAGATGCTCGAGCACCTGGCGATGCAACGGATAGTCGGGTGCCGCTTCGACCGTCTCGGTCTGCACGTTGTGCTGAAGGCCCTTCCCCAGCCGCGGCCGAAAGCGCACCGTGCGCGACCGGCCGTCGGTGAGCAGCGTGATCTCGCAGCAATCGGCCGAGGTGGCGCGCAGCAGGTGGGTGGCAGTCTGACGAACGACCTCATCTCGATCCCGGGTGCTGGTGATGGCGTTGGTCGCCTGGTAGAGCAAGGTCAGCTTGTGCAGCAGGTAGCTCTGGCCGGCGCTCTGTCGCGCGAAAGCCAGGATTTCCGCCGCGCGGGCTGCCAGCACATCGAGCGTGGACAGCGCTTCGGGGGTGAACGGCTTGCCGGAATCCGTCCCGACGAAGAGCAGACCGATGGATTGCCCGGCGGAAACACAGGGAGCGCAAGCAACCGATCCGGGCGCGAGCGGAAGGCCCAGGCTGGTGCCGCCGTCACCGGAGGCAGCTGAGCGTCGGGTGCGCAGGGCACTGCGAAGCACGGGGTGTTCCGCCGAGGCCGAGATCCGCCCCAGGTTTGAAAGGCTCACCCCCTGGGCGAAGCGCGGCCCGAAGCCGGCGCTGGCTTCTTCGAATTCATACAGCGCCGCGCGCGGTGTGCCGAGCAGGGAACACGCTGTTTCCAGCACGCCGGCCAGTGCCTGAGCAGGATTGTAGATGTCGAAGCTGGCGGTTGCCGCCCGATAGAGGGTGTCCGGATGCAGATGAGTGGGATCGGTCATCGAATGGATACTTCCGGGTGGGCCATAGGGTGTGAACAGCCTGGATTATGTCACAGATGCGCGCGTGGCACAAACACCCGGAGGGTCTAGGACCTTGCGGAAAAACGTGTAGACCTCACCCCCTGACCCCCTCTCCGAGGACGGCGCACGGGTACGCCATGAATCGTGGCGGAGAGGGGGAACAAGATCTTGGGGGGTGGGGGGAGCCAAGCTCCCCCCACCCCCCAGGAATATCGACCCCTTCCCCTGCGGGACGCGTGTGAGTCGCGGATGTCGGCTCATGCAGGGGGAGGGGCTAGGGGAGAGGGTTGGACGATCACACGGTGTCTTTCAGCAGCCTGCTCATGCCGAGCGGGGCACCGTCGCCTGCTCAGGCGCCCAACAGGCGGTCGAGCAGCGGAGGTCCGAGGATCAGCAGCCCGATCACCGCTGCCGCAGCCGACGCCACCAGCACAGCCGCGGCGCCCACGTCCTTGCCAATCCGCGCCACCGGGTGCAGATCGGGGCTGGCCAGGTCGACGGCAGCTTCCAAGGCGGTGTTGACGAACTCGGCCGACCAGACCAGGCCGATGGCCAGGACCAGCAGCGCCCACTCGGTTCGGGCAAGGCCGAGCCAGGCTGCCAGCCCCAAGACGCAGGCTGTGGCGAGGGCATGCAGCCAAGCATTGCCCTGGGTGCGGAGCACGTACCGCAGGCCGGAGAACGCGTAACGGAACGAGCGCAGCCGTGAGCGGGGACGGGGGTCAGCGTCAGGACGCAGCATGGCGGGCGAGCTTCGCCTTCTTCAGATCACGCGAGATCTCTGTCTGAACCGACCACATCTGACGCCGGCGAGTGGGCGTATCGTGGTCGAGGCCGAGCAGGTGCAAGACCCCGTGGACGACCAGCAGCCGGAGTTCCTCCGCCGGATCGCGGCGATACCGGGCGGCTTGTTTCAAGGCGACCGGAACGCACAGCGCGAGATCCCCGAAGTAGCGGCCGGTCGCATCTGCCGCGCCTTCGCCGGCCGGGAAGGCGAGGACATCCGTGGGCCGGTCGGCGCCAAGGAAGGTGCGGTTCAGCTGCTGCATGTGAGCGATCCCAGTGAGCAGCACAGTCAGGCTCCCGGCTCCCGCCCGTTGGTGCTGCAGGGCAGCCCGTGCGGCGCGCGCCAATCCGCGGCGGTAGGCGCCCAGGCCCGGCTCGGCATAGACTGCCACCGAGTGCTTCATGGATCCGAGCTGCCAGCTTCCAGGCCTGCCACTGCGCCGCCATTGCCGTTGCCGTTACTGTTCGCATCGGGGTAGCGGATGCGCGGGTGGTACATGCTGCGCAGGCTACTCACGAACGATCGCCGGATGTTGTCGAGATCACGCAGCGTCAGCTCAGTTCGGTCGAGCTGCCCCTTGGACAGCCGGTCCTCGACGACCCACCGCACCAGCTCTTCGATCCCCTCTTCGTTCTCCGGGGCGTCGGCGCGCGCCTTGGCCTCGACCCCGTCGGCCAGCATCAGGATCGCCGATTCGCGCGTGCGCGGGCGTGGGCCGGGGTACACGAAATCCCGCCGGTTGATCCGCTCGGCATCCCCGCCGGCCGCCTCGAGGGCGCTCTGAAGCTGGTAGGTGGCTTCGAGCGTTCCGTGATGCTCGGGGATGAAGGCCGCGATCCGGCTCGGCAGGTGGTGCTTGTGCGCCAGCTCCAGGCCGTCGGCAACATGCGACACGATCAAGCTGGCGCTGGTGGTCGGATCCAGCTGCTCGTGGATGTTCTGGCCGGGCACCTGGTTCTCGATGTAGAACTGCGGGCGCAGGGATTTGCCGGCATCGTGGTAGAGCGCCCCGACGCGCACCAGGAGGGCGTTGGCGCCCACGGCGCGCGCAGCTTGCTCGGCGAGATTGGCGACCTGCAAGCTGTGCTGATAGGTCCCCGGCGCATTGCGCAGGATGAACTGCAGCAGCGGGTGATCCGGTCGGGAAAGCTCGATCAATTGCAGGTTCGAGGTCCCGCCCAGCAGACTGCCGGCAAGCAGAACAAACCCGAAGGCCAGGCTGGCGGAGAGCAGGCCCGTCAACACCCCGGCGATGATCAGCGTCGACTTGCCCACCAGATCGGTCATCGGGTCGGCGAAACGGAAGAGAACGATCACCGCGATTGCCCCCAGCGAACCCGCCAGGCCTGCCCACAGAAAGGCGCTGATGCGCTCGGCGCGGCCGATGACCAGCGAGGCGATGCATCCGGATAGCGCCATGTACAGACCGAGCTCCAGGCCGCGCGGCGCGAGATACCCCGCGACCGCGCCGATCGCCAGCGAGGAGAGCACGCCCATCCCGGGTGAGAGCAGCACGGTCAAAACGATAGGCACGGCGGCTGCCGGAAAGATGTAGGGCAGCACGGTGTGCTCCGGGACCATCGCCTGCAGGGTCAATGCCGTCAGCACAAACGCCAGGCTTACGACGACGGCCAGCCGGGCTGAGGTAACCTGCCGGCGGTGGGAGCGGTAGAGATACAAGCCGATGGTGCAGCCGAGCAGGGTGACCAGCAGCCCGCGCAACGCGATCTCCTGCCAGCGGTCGGGCGGCTGGATCAATCCGAAGGCCTGCAGGACTTCCACATCGATCGGTCGGACAACCTGACCGCGGGCGACAACTGTCTCACCCGCAGCAAAACCCAGCGTGACGGGTTCGACCTGCTGGCGGGCGGCATCCTGAGCCTCAAGGGTCAACTGCTCATTGAAGAGTGCGTTGGGCGCCACAAAGGCCGACGCCAAGTTGGTGACCAGCTCGGCCTGCGTCTCGGGCAGGCTGATACTGACCAGCGCCGGGACGGCACGTCTGGCGGCATTGAGCGAGCCTTCGCGAATCTCGGCTCGCATCACCTGCTCGAGCACGGCCAGCGCTTCCAGCCGGACCGCCTGCCAGCGCGCATCTGCCAGCTGAAGAATCTGCTGCGCCTCCTCGGGCGCAAGCCGGATGTCGGACAGGGCAGCCAGGTCGGCGAGCTTCTCCTCCGGGGCTGCGAACTCGTCCCCCCGCACCGCGTCGATGTAGTCCAAGGTGCTGCGCAGGCGCTGGATCTGCGCGCGGGCAACCTGGCCATCGGGCGGATCGAACACCGGCTCCACCGCTTGGGCAGCCATCTGCCGCGCTTCTTCGGTGCGGAGCTCACTGGCATAAGCCAGTGCAAACGGCGCCTGGACATCTTGCAGGACGACCTGGCCCACTTCCACCGCCACGCCGGTCGAGCGCTGGTTGATCGGGAGTGAGAGCGCAGCGGTGGCCCCGACCAGTCCCAGCAAGAAGATCAGGCCCAGCCGCGCCGCACCCCACGCTGACCGCATCCGCTCGCGCATGGGACGTCTGGGTTGAGGGGAAGAGTCCATGGGCCTGCTAGGGGGAGGTCAGAAGCTTCCGTACAAGTTCGCTGACGGCTTTCCCGTCAGCCCTGCCCTGCACGCGCGGCATCAGTACTTTCATGACCTTGCCCTGCTCCGCCGGAGTGGAGGCGTCCGTTTCCTCAATCGCCTGGCGTGCCAGGAGGGTCAATTCCTCCTCGCTGAGCGGCGTGGGTAGGTAGGACCGTAGCACGGCCAGCTCGGCCTGGGAGGCCTCGACCAGATCCGGGCGGGCGGCGCGTTCGGAATCTTGAATCGTCTCGTTGCGCGCCTTGACCTCTTTCTGCAGGACGCCGATCATCGCTGCCTCATCGAGCTCACCCCGCTTCTCGACTTCGGCCAGCTTGACCGCTGAGAGGACCATGCGCAGCGTCCGCTTGCGCACGTCGTCGCCGCTGCGCATGGAGTCCTTGAGATCGGCTTCCAGTTGAGTCCGTGAGGGCATGCGCCCATTATACCGAGGACCGCGGTGCCGGGGAAGGTGGGTGGATGGACTCCAGGCAGGCGAGACCGCTCCCTTCTGTCCCTTGCGCAGGGGCAGGCAAGCGCTCGGTGATGATCGCGGCTAGGCTTCTGCTCCCCCATCCGCCCGCACCTCATCGCCTCGCGGAGAGGCACAAAGGCAGATCGGGGCCAGGAGCTAGCGTTCGCTCTGGTTCAGCCGGCAGCCGACGCTGTCCAGGAAGACCCTCATGGTGCGGGTGGTAGCTCGGCCTGGCGCACGGCGAAGTTGTCGAACGCAACGCGCGTGCCGGGAAGCTCATACGTGCCGGCGATCAAGCCCACATCTCCTTCGGTGAATGCGACGTCGCTGGCCTGCCGCACCGGGACGCCATTGATGCTGAGCGTGAGCCGCGTCCCGCTGCATTCTGCGCGCAGGTGGTTGGTCGATCGGCCGAGGAGGATCGAGTTGGAAGGTAGCATCGCCGCGTCGTTGAACATCCGCTCTTCGCCGCCGATGCGCCGACCGATGCCGGCGAAACCGTCGGCGGATACCAGGAAGAAGTAGAAGTTGTCTGGATCGTGATACCGGCAAATCAATCCCAGGGCGTTGTTGTCCGGGCCATCCATGACCGTTGTGTCCACTTCCATGACCACGTTCTCGAAGCGCAGCCCCGGCCTGGCCCAGGCGATGCGATCGGGCTCAAAGACCGCGATCTGGTAGGAGTCGCCGGCGTAATCGGATTCGACGCTTGCGTCGCGGTAGCGATCCCAGCCACTCGAGGTGCGGGAGAAGTCGTCCTGGAACAGGAGGGTGCCGGGCTGAGCCGCCGACAGGAGTCCAGAACAGCCGGCGAGCAATGCAGCCAGGCCGGTGGAAACACAGACCGCGAGCGGAGCATAGGACTTGGGGCGAGACTTGATGGACGAATGCATGGGCGCAGGCCGCATTCTAGCATGACCTTCGGCGAGGTGGTCGGTGGCTGATGTGAGGCGGCCCGCAAGATCGCCCTGCCCGAATTGGAGTGCGCGATCTCAGCCGGCCAATGTCTCCAGCGAGCGTCGAGCAAGTTCGGCGTACGGTCCCTCGGGATCGATCCGCAGCACAGACTCGAAGGCGGCGCGTGCCCCGGCGGGGTCCTCCAGCGATAGCCGCGCCAGTCCCAGGTGGTAGTGGGAGGCAGGCGAACCCGGGTCGAGCCGGATCGAAGTGCGCAGCAACCGGTCCGCCAGCAGCACCTCGCCTTCCAGAAGATGGGCCTGCCCGAGCAGCGCCCATCCTTCGGCGGCCGCCGGGTCCAGCACGAGGGCGTTTCGGGCGGCAGGGAGGGCCAACCCGGCGGCGTCCACGCCGTGATCGAGCGAAAACTGCGCCAGCAGCCGCCAGTACGCCGGATCGGTTCTGGCGGCCTCCGCTGCCAGGCGATACCCGCGCGCCGCCTGCGGCAAGTCCCCGGCGGAGAGCTGCGTCGCACCCATCTCGGCCAGTAGGGCAGGACTCCCGGGTTCAAGCTCGAGTGCGGCCTCCAGTACGGGAATGGCGGAGAAAGGAGCACCGCCTTGGCGCAAGGCCATCGCCTCCAGAAGGTAAGCCAGCACTACATCGGGTGATTGGAGCCGGAGCGTACGCAATCGATCCACCGCCTGCGGATCCACAGGGGAAAGGGAAAACGCCAGGTAGGCTTGTGCCCCGAGGTCGCTCGGCTGGAGTTCGGCAGCGCGCTGGAAGGCAAGCGTAGCCAGCTGGAAGCGCCCATGCTGCAAGAAGACCTGACCCGACCGCATGGCCAACTCGAAGCTGCTCGCTCCGGAAGACGTGCGCTGCATCGCTTCCAGGTCGGTCAGCATAGGATCGTCGGCCCCGGCGGCACGCGCTTCGAGGACTGCCGCCAGGGCGGTCCCAGGTTGCAGCGCAGCGCTGAGAACCGCCCTGAGCTGCAGCCCCTCCGCATCGGCGGTGGCGAGGCTCGCCGAGGCCTCGAGCTCAGCCAGCGCCCGCGCGTTCTCTCCGTCGGCGATCAGCGCCTGCGCGCGGAGCAGGTGCAAGCGGCTCGAGTCCTGGCAGGTCGCGGGGATAGGCTTGACCGCGGCGAGTCCACCGGCCCCTGCCAGCGCCTCCAGCCTCAGGCACTCCAGATCCCCGGCGCCCGGATCGGCCGTCAGGGCCTGTTCGATGTGGAACACCGCAGCCGCCGGTTGGTGCGCCGCGAGAGCGGCGTTCGCCGCTGGCCGGTGCAGCATCGTCAGCGAAGGTTCAAGGCGCAGGACCGAGTCCAGCGCACTCAGGGCCCCCGGCGCATCGCCCTGCGCCAGGGAAGTGCTCGCCTGAGAAAGCTGCTCTCTCAACTGCAAGGGAGCGGCATTGGGAGAAAGCCCGGCCAGGATCGCTGCTGCCAAGAGCAACAGCAGGCCGCGCAGCACAGCGGGACTCAAGCGGGGCTCCATCATCCTTCCAACCCAGGATTATAGCCAGAGCCTGGCCCCCGACGTGCCCGGGCTGAGTGCCGCGGCTCACCCTGAGGGAGTGACCTTCAACGGTTGAGTGTCGGAATCCCAGACGCTATAATCGGCGCAACCCCTGAGAGGCTGGATGGATTTCTCGCTGACGTCTGAGCAGCTGATGGTGCAGCGGACGGTGCGTGACTTCGCTCAGAAGGAAGCCGCCCCGCTGATCAAGGAGCTGGACCGGGACCAGCGCGCCGATTCCGGGCTGATCCAACGCATGGGCGCCCTGGGCTTGCTTGGGATCTGCCTTCCGGTTCGCTACGGCGGGCAGGGCCTGGACTACATCAGCCTTGGCCTGGTGTGCGAGGAGTTGGAGTACGTCGACTCCAGCCTGCGCGTCGTGCTCTCTGTCCACCTGGGTCTCAACTCGCTGGGGCTGCTGCAGTGGGGAAGTGAGGATCAGAAGCTCCGCTACCTGGTCCCCCAGGCGACTGGTGAGAAGTTGGCGGGCTTCGCCCTGACGGAGCCAGGCGCCGGCTCGGATGTAGCGGCGCTCGCCTCAACGGCCAGGCCGGTGGCCGGCGGCTACCAGCTTCAGGGTGAGAAGACTTGGATCTCACTGGCCGGGCTGGCAGATCACGTGTTGTGGTTTGCCCGCACGTCGTCCGACACAGCCGATCCCCACCAGGCGCTGACGGCATTCATCCTGGAAACCGATCGGCCGGGAGTCCAGCGCGGCGATCTGCACGGCAAGCTGGGCATCCGCGCCGGGTCCACCGGCTGGCTGGCATGTGACCAGGTCTTTGTGCCCACGGAGAACCGGCTGGGGGAGGAGGGCGAGGGGTTTCGCATCGCCATGGCCTGCCTGGACGGCGGCCGGTACACCGTGGCCGCTGGTTCGGCCGGCTTGATCCGTGCCTGCCGCGATGCCAGCGTGCGCTATGCCCAGGAGCGCCGTGCGTTCGGCAAACCGCTGGCAGAAGTGCAACTGGTTGAGCAGAAGATCGCCGGCATGGCCCAGGCCTATGAGATCGCCCGTCTGCTCTACCTGCAGGCGGGGTGGATGAAGAACCAAGGGCTGCGCAACACGCGCGAGACCTCGATGGCCAAATGGTATGCCACCGAGGCCGCCTTCGCCTGCGCTTCACAGGCCGTCCAGGTGCACGGCGCCTACGGCTACAGCGATGAGTACGATGTCGAGCGCTTCCTCCGGAACGCTCGGGGGGCGATGATCTACGAGGGGACCAGCGAGATCCACACGCTGATCCAGGCCGGATATGCTCTCGGCGCCCGGGCCGACGCGCCGCTGCGCCATGAGCTCCCGGCCTACGACCCGCTCGCATGGTCCGAACCGCGCTCGGACTGAGACTGACTCACCGGCCGGATGCGCTGCATCCGGAACGGAATCTACCAACCGCGTCGCCTCGCCACTGCGGGGCAGAGCAGAAGGGAGGGTGATTTGAACATCGTCGTTTGCGTGAAACAGACTCCCGATACTGCGGCCACAGTCACGGTGCAGGACGGGAAGGTCTCCTGGGGGGACGCCCCGCTCGTGATCAACCCCTGGGATGAGTTCGCCGTCGAGCAGGCGCTGCGAACCAAGGAGGCGCACGGGGGCAAGGTGACCGCCCTCAGCATGGGCCCCGAGGTCGCCAAGGAAGCGCTCAAGCATGCGCTGGCAATGGGTTGCGACGAGGCGGTCCTGGTCAGTGACCCAGCGATCAGCGCACCGGATTCGCTGGTGGTCTCCACAGTGCTGGCGGCGGCGATCGCCAAGCTGGGGGAGGTCGACCTGGTGTTCTTTGGGCGGCAAGCAGTTGACAGCGACACCGGCCTGACTGGGGCGCAAGTTGCGCGCCGTTTAGGGTGGCCATCCCTGAGCCTGGTGGCGGCGGTGACGGCGCTCGACCCCGCCGCCAAGAGCATCAGCGTGGCACGCCTGCTGGACGAGGGACGCCAGGAAGTGAAGGCGCCACTGCCGGCGGTGGTCAGCGTGACCAAGGAGATCTGCGAGCCGCGCTACCCGTCGTTCATGGGCATTCGCAAGGCCTCGAAGGCGCCGATCCCAGTCTGGTCGTTGGCGGAAATCGGGATCTCGTCCGCGCCGCAGTCGGTGTTGACCTGGCCCGAGGTGTTCGCTCCGCCCAAGACCGAGACCCAGTGCGAGATCATCCCCGGAGACTCGGCGGCGGCCAAGGCTGCCGCTCTCGCCGCGCGACTGATCGAGGAGAAGGTGATCTGATGGCCGCCAAAGTCTTCGTCTACCTCGATCACTTCAACGGCCAGATCCTGCCGGCTTCGCTGGAAACCGTCGGTGCCGCCAAGACCGCCGCCGCCGCTGTGGGCAGCCCATTGGCGGCGCTGGTGTTGGGCCCGGAGGCCCAGTCGGTTGCGACGCAGGCCATCCAGCACGGCGCGGATGAGGCCTGGGTGGCGGACACCGCCGAGCTCAAGGAGTTCCGCCCGGAAGCCTATGCCACGGTGGTCTCCAAGGCCCTCAAGGACGCCGGCGCGGAGGTGTTCATGCTCCCCGCCACCTCGCGGGCCCGCGAGCTGGCGGCGATGGTGGCGGTCGATCTCGCCACCGGCGTGGCGCCGGATGTAGTCGCCTTCGAAGTCAAGGACGGCAAACTGCTGGCCACACGTCCGGTGTACGCCGGCAGACTGATGACCAAGGTGGTGATGCCGCAGGCGCTTCCCCAGATCCTGCTGATCCGCGGGCGGGTGTTCCCGCGTCCCGAACCGGATGCCGCTCGGTCGGGCCCGATCAACAAGCTCGATGCGGCGGTTGGTGTCGTGAAGTCTGAGGTCCTCGGCTACAAAGCCAGTGACGGCGGTGTCAGCCTGACCGACGCAGCGGTGATCGTCAGCGGTGGGCGTGGGTTGTCGAACAACCCGGCGCTCACGCCGCCGGCGGAGATCACGGACGAGCGCGAGAAGGAGATCTGGCGCGCGCAGAAGGGCTTTGAGTTGGTGCGCCAGCTGGCGAGTGTGCTGGGTGGGGCCGTGGGGGCCAGCCGCGCCGCAGTCGATGCCGGCTATGTCCCCTACGCTTACCAGGTCGGGCAGACCGGGAAGGTCGTTTCGCCGGATCTGTACATCGCCTGCGGCGTCTCCGGGGCGATTCAGCACCTGGCGGGCATGCGCACCTCGAAGACGATCGTCGCCATCAACAAGGATGCCGAGGCGCCGATCTTCAAGGTGGCCCGCTTCGGGGTCGTCGGCGACTTGTACGAGGTGCTGCCGGCGCTGGCCAAGGAGCTCGGCTCCCGGCTCGGCAAGTAGCGCTCCGCTCGAACACGGCGAAACCCGGCGTGCCCGGCCGCTTGCGGCCGGGCACGTTCGAAGTCGGCGCGAGCACGACCCTCGCGGTTTCACCACCTTGGAGTGAGCCGGGGGATCAGTCAACCGGAAGGACGCGGTTCCGTGGCCTCAAGCTCGCTGCCGCGCCGCTGCCACTCTGCCAGAGCGAAGGCCGCCCGGCGGCGTTGGCCCCCGACCAGCCCGGCTCACCTGCTAAGCGCCACAGATGCACCAGGAATGCCTGACGATCCACCGCATCCGGCGCGGCAAGCCGGCTGGTATTCCAGGTCAGGCGATTCGGAAAGCACATCGTTCCAGGATTGCTCGAGGCCCGCCTGCACGCCGCGCGTGGTGCCCGAACGGTGAGACAGGTTAGGCTGTGGCGGGTGTTGAGGCGGGATGGGCTCTGTGGATCCCGCTGCGCGGGGCTGGCTCTGTTAGAATTGCCCCAACCGCTGCGCTGGGGCGTCCAATGACCGCCACAGGTTCCTTCACCTTCGTCCTGCACTCGCATCTTCCGTATGCCCGCCAGGCTGGCCGCTGGCCCCATGGTGAAGAGTGGCTGCATGAGGCCGCTGCAGAGACCTATATCCCCCTGCTGAACGCCCTGAACGATCTGCAGGCCGAGGGGGTGGCTGCCCGACTGACGCTCACCCTCACACCGATCCTGCTCGAGCAGCTGGCGGATGAAGATGTCCGCCGCAACTTCCTGGAGTACCTCGAACAGAAGATAGCCGCCGCCTCGGCTGACGTGCCCCGCTTTGAGCGAGCCCAGGATTCCCATATGGCCTACCTCGCTGGCTTCTATCGCGATTTCTACGGCGGGGTGAGGAAGAGCTTCGTCGAGCGCTACCGCGGCGACCTGATTGGCGCCTTCCGCAGGTTGCAGGACGAGGGGCTGCTCGAGATCGCCACCTGCGCCGCGACCCACGGGTACTTGCCGCTTCTCGATCGGGATGAGTTGATCAACCTGCAGTTGCGCGCGGCGGTGGAAGCCTACAAGCGGCACTTCGGCCGAGTGCCGCGTTCGATCTGGCTTCCCGAGTGTGCCTATCGGCCGGCCTATACCACCGATGACGGTCGCAAGCGGCCGGGCATCGAGGACTTCCTGTCAGCGCACAAACTCGGGCTGTTCTTCGCCGAGACGCACATGATCGAAGGTGGACGTCCGGTCGGTGTCGCCGCCGGTGAGGCGATCGGACCGTACGGGGCGATCACCCGCCGCTACCTTGTCCCGTTTTCCGATGTGCATCCACAGCAGCCGGCGACGACGTTCCAGCCGTATTACGTCACCTCGCCCGGAGTCGCAGTCCTTGGCCGCAACAACCGCACGGGTCTGCAGGTCTGGAGCGCCGAATGGGGCTACCCCGGCGATTTCGACTACCGCGAGTTCCACAAGAAAGACGGGGTTTCCGGCATGCAGTACTGGAGAGTCTCGGGGGCGCGGGTCGATCTGGGGGAGAAGGATGCCTACCACCCAGACTGGGCGGCTTGGAAGGTGGGTGAACACAGCCGGCACTATGCCTACCTGGTCTCGGATCTACTGCAGGGCTATCACGCCGAGACTCAGATGCACGGGATCATCGCCGCCAACTACGACACCGAGCTGTTCGGTCACTGGTGGTTCGAAGGCGTCGAATGGATCAAGTGTGTGCTGCGCGAGCTGGCGGCCTCGGAAACAGTCCAGCTGACCACCGCCTCAGCGTTCCTGGACCAGCATCCGCCGACGATCGCCATCAACCTTCCCGAGGGATCCTGGGGCGCCGGCGGAACCCATTTTGTCTGGGACAACGCCGAAACCCATTGGATGTGGCCGGTGATCCACGAATGCGAGGCGCGGATGCTCAAGGCCGCTCAGAAGTACAAGGCGGCCAGCGGAGGCGAGCGCACGCTGCTCAATCAGGTCAGCCGCGAACTGCTTCTGCTGCAGTCTTCAGACTGGCCCTTCCTGGTGACGACCGGCCAGGCCAGGGAATACGCCATTCAACGCTTCCTGCAGCATGTCGACCGCTTCAATGCGCTGCTTGATTCGCTCGACCGGGGCGCACCGGACCTGGATCTCGCCGCCGAACTCTGGGAGAAGGACAAGGTGTTCCCAGAGATCGACTTCCGCTGGTTCGCCCGGTGAACGTTCTCTTCTTGGCGGCAGAGGCCTCCCCCCTCAGCAAAGTGGGCGGGCTAGGCGATGTCGCCGGAGAGCTGCCCCACGCGCTGCGGCGGCTTGGACTCGATGTTCGATCTGCTCTGCCGCTGCATGCGTCCACCGATACTCGCGGCCTGGCGGTCGAACGCACGCTGCGGCTGTCCATCCCTAGAGGCGGCGCGATGGTCCCCGCCGCGGTACACCTGGCCCGCCTGGGAGACCTGCCGTTGTGGCTGGTCAACTCGGAGGAGATACGAGCTGCCCCATCGGTCTACTCGCACCCCGCCCAGGATGGGGAGAAGTACACCTTGTTCTGTCGCGCCGTCCTGTCGGCCTGTGAGGCGCTGGGATGGATCCCGGACATCCTCCACGCCAACGATTGGCACACCGCGCCAGCCGTCGTCTGGTCCCGCCACCTGCGCTCGGCATCGCCTGCCTGGGCTGGCAGCCATTCGGTCCTGACGATCCACAACCTCGCCTATATGGGCGCCGGCAGTGAGGCGGCGCTGGAGGCTTACTCGCTGCCCAAGCCGCAGGTGGACGGCCTGCCTGCCTGGGCCCAGCGTATGCCGCTTCCCCTCGGCGTGGTGGCAGCCGATGGCGTGACGACGGTCAGCCCATCCTATGCCGCCGAGATCCGCACGCCCGAGCTTGGCTGCGGACTGGATGGTGTGCTGGCGGCGCTCGGCGACCGCCTGCAGGGGATCCTCAACGGGATCGACCCGCAGGTCTGGAACCCGGCGACCGACGCCGCCCTGCCGCGCCGCTTCTCGGCCGCCTCGCTCGCCGGCCGCACACACAACAAGCGCGAGCTTCAGCGTGAGCTCGGACTGCCGCAGAAGGCAGACGTCCCCCTGATGGCGATGGTGACCCGGATGGACTTCCAGAAGGGCGTCGACCTGGCGCTTGAGGCGCTACCCGCGCTGCTGGATCTCCCCTGGCAGTTCGTCCTCCTGGGGACCGGGGAGGAGACGCTGGAAGTCGGCTCGCTGGCGCTGGCCGCCGCGCACCCTGACCGAGTGCGAGCCGTCCACCGGTTTGACGCCGCACTTGCGCGGCGGATCTACGCCGCTTCCGACATCACGCTTGTCCCTTCGCGCTTTGAACCCTGCGGCCTGACCCAGCTGATCGCCATGCGCTACGGCAGTATCCCTGTGGTGCGGGCGACCGGCGGGCTGCGAGATAGTGTGGCGCCAGTTGCCGGCAACCAGGGGACGGGCTTCCTGTTCGAGGCGGCAGAGCGGGGTGCCCTTCAGGATGCCGTGCGTCAGGCAATCGCTGCTTACGGCAATCCGGTGGCCTGGCGGGGCCTTCGGCAGCGGGCGATGGCCCAGGACTTCGCCTGGGATCGGTCAGCCAGCGCCTATTGGGACTTCTACCGTAGGATAGCAGGCGTTCCATGACCAACACATCCAACGCCGCCCTCCTCGAGCAGCGGCGTTGTGGACTGCTGCTGCATCCGACCTCGTTGCCGAGCA
This sequence comes from uncultured Chloroflexia bacterium, assembly GCA_963789825.1. Classification (GTDB taxonomy): domain Bacteria; phylum Chloroflexota; class Anaerolineae; order Anaerolineales; family E44-bin32; genus PFL42. The sequence goes on along the minus strand of CAWBME010000006.1, from coordinate 836,139 downwards.
CCTATGGGATCGGCGATTTCGGCCCCGCTGCATTCTCCTGGCTGGACTGGCTGGCCTCCACCGGCTCGACGCTGTGGCAGGTCCTCCCGCTCGGGCCGACCGGCTATGGCGACTCCCCGTACCAGAGTTTCTCTTCATTCGCCGGGAATGCCCTCCTGATCAGCCCGGAGCTCTTGATCGAAGACGGCCTGCTCGACCCGAGGAACTCGAGCTCTTGGATTGGCCGCCGAGCGTGGTCGACTTCGGCCGGCTGATCCCCTACAAGCAGCGGCTGCTCGGGCTGGCGGCCGATCGTCTGCTTGCAGCCGCGGTGCCAACGCTCGCCGGGCAGTTGGAGCAGTTCCGCCAACAGAACCGATCCTGGCTCGACGACTTCGCGCGGTTCATGGCCATCAAGGCGAGCCAGGGTGGGGGCGCGTGGACTGGCTGGCCTGACGCGTTGAAAGAGCGCGAGCGCGACGGCGCTTGCCCGGGTGGACAGCGAGCTTCAGCCCGAGATCGCCCGGCAGCATGCGCTGCAGTTCCTATTCCACCGTCAGTGGGCGCGCCTGCGGGCGAGGGCGCATGAGCTGGGGATCGCCATCGTCGGTGACATCCCGATCTTCGTGGCGCACGACAGCGCCGACGTCTGGGCCAGCCAACATCTGTTCGCGCTGCGTCCCGGCGGCGAGCCCGCACTGGTTGCCGGCGTCCCGCCGGATTACTTCGCCCCAACTGGACAGCTCTGGGGAAATCCGCTCTATGCCTGGGACGCCCATGCCGAACAGCACTACGCGTGGTGGATCGAGCGCTTCCGAGCCGCCCTGAACCTGGTGGACATCGTGCGCCTTGACCACTTCCGTGGCTTCGAAGCCTACTGGGAGATCCCGGCCGATGCACCGACGGCGGAGACCGGTCGTTGGGTTCCCGGGCCGGGAAAGGCCTTCCTGCAGGCTGTCCGCAGAGCGCTCGGAGGTCTGCCAGTGATCGCTGAGGACCTGGGGTTCATCACTCCGGGCGTGATCACGTTGCGCGACGAGTTCGGTCTGCCCGGGATGAAGATCTTGCAGTTTGGCTTCGGGAGCGGACCCGCGGACCCCTTTCTGCCGCACAACTATCCGGTCCGCTGCGTGGTGTACACCGGAACCCACGACAACGACACGGTCCTCGGCTGGTACCAGACTGCGCCGGAGCCTGAGCGGGATTACTGTCGCCGCTATCTGGCCCGGGACGCGAGCGAGATCGCTTTCGATATGGTGCGTGCCGCCTGGGCCTCGGTCGCCCGCTGGGCAATCGCTCCGCTGCAGGACGTCCTCGGGCTGGGCCCCGAGGCGCGCATGAACTTCCCGGGCAGACCCGACGGGAACTGGACCTGGCGCTTCGAGGGCAGCCAGATCGCGCCAGACACGGCCGGCAGACTGCGCGAATTGGCGCAGGTCTACGGTCGCATCCCGAAGTGAGCAAACCTGGGGTGTGATCGGCGTCTTGTCGATCGGCCTGCCCGCCACGCGGCGGCCGAGCAGCAAGGGGAGCTCCTGGTTGAGGAGGTGGAAGCCGTGCGAGTTGCCGTTCTCTCTGACAGTCACGACAACGTATGGAAGCTGGACGAAGCGCTAACTCACCTGCGCTCGGCCGAGGCCGTGATCCACTGCGGTGATCTATGCTCGCCCTTCATGATCCGACGCTTGGGCGAAGGCCTCCCCGCTGTGCCGGTGCATATCGTCTGGGGGAACAATGAGGGGGACACCTACCTGATCTCGGTTGTGGCAAGCGCTTTCCCTTCGATTCAACTGCATGGAGCGCTGGCCAGGCTCGAGCTGGGTGGCGTGAAGGTGGCGGTCAACCACTACCCGGAGCTGGCCCGCGGCCTGGCAGCCACGCAAGACTACGGATTGGTGTGCTATGGCCACGATCACACCGCGCACTCCGAGTGGGTTGGGGATTGCCTGCTGCTGAATCCCGGCGAGCTGATGGGGTTGAATGGGCGGAGCAGCCTGGCCTGGGTCGAACTGCCCTCCCGCGAAGTCACCTTCGTGGATCTCTAGCGCGAGGAAGCGCCCCCCTGCAGAATGCTTACGGCCCAGGCGCTTGCCTGGGCCGTCGTCCTCTACCAGCGCCCCTGCGGCGACTCGAACGCCGGCATTTGCCTCCGGAGGGCAACGCTCTATCCACTGAGCTACAGGGGCTTGCAGATTGATTCTAATCCAAGCCGGAAGGGCTCACAACCCCAGGCGTCCGAGGGGACTTGCTGCGGCCAAACGGCGAACTTGAGAGATCAAGCCGCTGCGGCCGAACCTAGCGCGCTGCGATGCACTCCCGCTTGTCTCTTCTTCCCGCTCCCGCGCTGCACCTCGCCCCGCCATATCCAGGCGGTCAGCACTCTGCCAGCTGCGGGGATTCCTTCTCGTCGGCCGGCTCCGGGACAAGGTAGATCATCGGCATGCTGATCAGGGTCACGATTGCCTTGATGGCGATGTTGGCCAGCACGATCTCGCTCAGCACGGCCCCGGGCATCGTCCCGCCAAAAGCAGCCACGACGAAGATGAACGAGTCGAGCGGGACGGATACGCTGTTGCTGACCAGCACCCGCGCCCACTGGCGGCGCCGGCTGACACGCTCGATCCACAGTCGGTAGATCTCGGTGTCCGTGAGTTGCGAGATCACCTCGGCCAGGATCGAGGCCAGCACGATGCGCCACACCGGGGCGAGCACGGCCTCGAAATTCGGCTGCGGCCCGGCCTCTGGGGCTGCCGGCAGCCGGGCAACCAGCTGGAAGTAGCCGGCCATGACCAGGTTGATCCCGGCTGCAGCCAGGATCACGGCCCGTGCGCCGCGCACGCCGACGACCTTGTGCACCAGGTCCCGCAGGGTGAAGGTGAAGGGGTAGATCAACGTCCCAGCGTCGACAGCCACCCCGGCCAGGCTGATGATCTTGAGTGAGCCGATGTCGGCCAGCACTTGCGCGCCGACGTAGCTGCTGACCGTCAGGATGGTGGCAGTGCTTGACCGATCCCGGTCGGCGGTGCTGGTCCCGCGGGTGCTCACGCGGCGATTGTACGTCAATGCTGCCCGAATCGTGTGGCATACTACATCTGTCCCGTAAGGAGACCTGGCCATGTTGATCGTACAGGTTCACGTCCAGGTTGTACCCGACATGGTAGACGAGTTCCGCAAGGCGACCCTTCGCAACGCGCAGGAGAGCGTGCGCGAGCCCGCCGTGGCGCGCTTTGACGTCCTGCAGCAAGTGGGCGACAGCTCCCACTTCCTGCTGACCGAGGTCTACCGTTCGGAGGCAGGCCCCGCGGCGCACAAACAGACGGCCCACTACCAGGAATGGCAGAAGACGGTGGAGTCCATGATGGCCGAGCCGCGCCACAGCCTCAAGTACACCAACCTCTTCCCGGGTGACAGTGGCTGGCGCTGAATCTGCACGCTTCGAATTCGCCGCTCCCGGACGGATCGTCTTTGGCCCGGGGGTCATCGGTACTTTGGCCCAGGAAGCAGCAGCCTACGCCAAGCGGGTTCTGGTCGTCACCGGGCGGGATCCCCAGCGCTGGCAGCCAATCCTGGACCGATTGCGCTCCGGCGGGCTGACGGTCGAGGCGTTCCACGTCGATCGCGAACCTACGGTCAACATGGTGCGGCGCGGGACGCAGCTGGCTGCATCCGCCTCGGCCGAGCTGGTCGTCGGGGTGGGCGGGGGAAGCGTGATGGACACCGCCAAGGCCATCGCCGCCCTGCTCGCCAATGGTGGGGACCCCCTCGACTACCTTGAAGTCGTCGGCGCTGGCAGGCCACTGACCCGCCCGGCCGTGCCGCTGATCCTGGCGCCGACCACTGCCGGGACCGGGACGGAGGCCACCAAGAACGCCGTCCTGCTCTCGGAGGAACACCGGGTTAAGGTCAGCCTGCGCAGCCATGGTCTGCTCCCCCGCCTGGCACTGATCGATCCTGAGCTGACGTATGGCCTGCCGCCAACGGTGACGGCCTGGGGCGGATTGGATGCGCTGACGCAGTTGATCGAGCCATTTGTCGGGCGCCGTCCCCAACCGATCACGGATGCGCTCTGCCTCGATGGCATGCATCGGATCGCGCGTTCCCTGCGGCGCGCCTACGCCGATGGCAGCGACACGACGGCCAGGATGGATCTGTCCCTGGCGGCGTTGTTCAGCGGGATCGCCCTGGCGAATGCCGGGCTGGGAGTGGTCCACGGATTCGCCAGCGTGATTGGCGGGATGACCGAGGCGCACCACGGCATGGTGTGCGCCAGCTTGTTGCCCGCGGGCATGCAGGCCAACCTGACTGCGCTCAGGGCGCGTGCGCCCGACCACCCGTCGTTGCCGCGCTATGCGGAACTGGCCTCCGCCCTCACCGGCCAGGCGCAGGCGCGCCCGGAGGACGGCATCGCCTGGGTGGAACAGCTCAGCCGAGAGCTCGGCGTGGCTCCCCTCTCGCAGATGGGCCTGCGGCCGCAGGATATGGACGTGCTGGTGGAGCGGACGGCGGAAGCCAGCAGCACGAAGGGGAATCCGATCACCCTGACCCACGAGGAGCTGCGGGGGATCGCCCAGGCCTCCTGGTAGCCTGGGCGCTGGTCGAGCGCCGCCGGCCTCCGGCGATTCCCACGCGCCGCCACACCACGATAGGGGATAGGTCTTCATCGATGCAGCGTGACGAGGTGAGTTCGGCTCATCCGCCAGCCAGGGTTCCTCTGCGTCCGTTGGCTGCCATTCTCGGGCTGACCGTGTTCGCCCATGGCCTGCTCTTGCCTTGGCTGGGGTTCTACTGGGACGACTTGCCGAAGTCCTGGTTCCTGCACTTGCTGGGTCCGATGGGCTTCTGGAAGGTCTATCAGGTCGATCGGCCCTTCCTGCCTTGGATCTACATGCTCACTACACCGCTGCTTGGTGAATCCCCTGCCGGATGGCAAGTGCTGGGATTGGTGGCACGCGCGCTGACGGCGGCAGCCGTGTGGTGGGTCGTCCGGTTGACTTGGCCCCGCCGTGAGGCGCTCGCTCTTCTCACGGCGCTGTTCTTTGTTGTGTATCCAGGGTTCCTCCAGGGTCCGATTTCGCTGATCTACAGCCACTACTTCCTGCTGTATGCGCTGCTGCTCGCTTCTCTCGCCTTCAGCGTGCAGGCGCTGCGCGGCACGGCGCAGGCATGGAGGTGGACTGCGGCGGGGCTGCTCTCTTTGGCGCTGGTCCTGTTCTCCTTTGAGTACTTAGTCGGGCTGGAGCTGATCCGGCCGGTTGTGCTCGGGATCGTGCTCTGGCAGGCAGGCGTGCGTGGCCGTAAGCTGCTCGATCAGGTGTTGCGCAGGTGGCTGCCATACGCGGCGATCTTCGTGCTGTACCTATTGTGGCGTTCGCTGGTCATCCGCTTCCCCACCTATGACCCCGAGCTCTTCGAGAGCCTCGGGGAAGCGCCGGTGGCGCAGTTGGGAAGCCTGGGCGTCCGAGTGGCAGGGGATCTCGTACGTGGCGAGCCTTGGAGCCTGGGTGCACGCCATGCGGCTGCCGGATCCGTCGGTCGTCGGACGGTTCGGGCTGGCGGCGATGGCAGTGGCTGGTGCCGCCGCCGTGGCCGTCACTCTGTGGGGGATGCTTGAGCCGCGGGGCGTTCCTCGATCGGCAGCCCGATCCTGGACGACGCACGGAGCTGGCACAGGCGCTGCTGCTCGGCGGATGGAGCCTGCTCGTCGCCGGCATCCCGGTATGGACGGCGCTGCTGACGATGCGGCTGGGCTTCCCGCGGGACCGATTTACGCTGCCGTTCATGTTGGGCAGCAGCCTGCTGGCGTCCGCCTCGCTGCTGTCGATCTTGCGCAGCCGCAAGGCGGCGATCGGGGCTGCGGCTGTACTCATCGGCCTCGCCTCGGCGTTCCATGCCGCCAACGCGATGACCTATGTGCGCGATTGGGAGAAGCTCAACGGGTTCCTCTCACAGCTGACCGAGCGCGTCCCCGGCCTTGAGCCCGGGACAGCGCTGTTGATGGATGCCATCCCCCTGGAGTACTCGACTGACAACTCGTTGACCGCGCCGGTCAACTGGGCGTACGCGCCGGACTTGGACAGTACGCGCATGCCGTTCCTGGTGGTCTCGATCCCCATTCGCCTCGGAGGAAGCCTGACCTCGCTTGAGCCGGACACACCGATCACGAGCGAGTACCGCGCCACCACGTTCGAGGGGAGCACTTCGCAGGCCATTGTCATCTACTACAAGCCATTCGACTGCCTGCAGGTGCTCGATCCTGAGCTGCATGACGGAATGCCAACCCTCAGCGAGGACCTCAAGCAGGCTCTGCCCCTTTCTCGGTTGGAGCTGATCGACACCGAGGCGCAGCCGCCGGCGCGCTCGCCCTTCTCTCAGCGGGGTGAGCCCAACTGGTGCACGCTCTTCCAACAAGCGGACCTGGCGCGCCAGCGCGGCGACTGGAAGCAGGTCGTTGCCCTCGGCGACCTGGCTCTCGGAGGGCCTGACCGAGCCAAACATGGGTCGGAGTACATTCCCTTCATCGAGGGGTACGGTCGCATGGGCCGGTGGAACGAAGCGTTGGCTTGGAGCCGGACTGCGCTTGAGCGAAACCCGGAGATCGAGGCGATGCTATGCCGGGCATGGAGCCGGATTGCGGCTGCCGCGCCGGCAGGCGAGGCCGGTCGCCAGGCCATCGACAAGGCCCAAGCACTCGCCGGGTGCGGCAGTCTTTCCGGCTGACTCGGAGTCTGGGGCCGCGAGCCGATGCGCGGAGTGGGGGGGTAAGCTCAGCACGGGTGCTTTCGGCTGCCGAGCAGCGTGCATCGATGGGAAGGGCTCCGGGGGCCGCTCTGCCGACCGCCGAAACCGGCTTTCGCGCGAGGAATCTGGTTCCACGAGCTAGCGGTCAATTGCAGCCTGGCACGAACTCATTCTGACGTGGCGAGGTGGCCCGATCGGGATACCGGGAAGCTAGGGTTCGCAACGCACCACGGCGGGCAGCTCGGCAAGAGCCTGCTCCTTCTCGGCACTGGCAGGTGTTGTTTGGATGAGACGATCCCAGGTGTTGCACGCCATGCGCCTGACCTCGCTGTTTCGCTGCATGGCGACACTCGTCCAGTGAAGCGCGTCCTCCCACCGGTCCATATGGCCGTAGGCCTCGACGAACGGCAGGTACTCCGAGACATTGTTGGGGCGATCCTCGAGCAGCAGGGCAAGATCGCCGATTGCCGCCACCTCGCTCCAGTTCGATTGTTGGCGGGCCAAGTCGGCGCGCTCGAAGTAGATGCACCAGTTGGTCTCGATCGCCTCGGCGAAGGGGGAGCGTGCCGGGATTTCGGGCGAGGGGTCGATCAGACCGAGGTCCGAAAGCGGAACCGCCCGGGAGAGGTCGGCGGGGAGCCCGGGCATCGAGTCATGCAGTCGCACGTCCAGGATCTGCAGACAGCCAGGGGGTTCGTAGTAGACGGCCAGCGTGTTGGAGGTCGAGCCCTGGAAGGACCCGGGCCGGTAGTGCTGGGTGATGGGCAGCCCCGGCTCGAGTGCTGGGAGCCCCAGGCCGAGGCGCACCGCAACGTAGTACAGCATATAGGGCACATCGGTTGAGTCGAGATCTGGGGCGTAGGCCCAGTTGATGGGCGCCGTCAGCGAGTTGTCACTGTAGTAAGTCAACGGAATGTCATTGGTGATCAAGGTCGTTCCCGGCTCCAAGCCGGGCGCACGGGTTGTCAGCTGCGCCAGGAACGCGCGCAGGTCACGCCACTCGTGCATGTAGGTGACGGCATTCCCGGTTTGGTGCGCGGCTCCCAGTGCGACCACGGCCGCGAACAGCGCCACCGATGCGCGCCAGCGGCCGAAGACCATCACCAGCAGCGATGTAGCGAGGACGCTCGCACCGAGGATGAACGGTAAGGTCATACGGTCCCAGGAGAAGTTGAGCTGCAAGGGCAGCATGGGTATCCAGACTGGGATGCCCGCAATCAAGAGTGCCCAAGCTCCAAGCCCTGCGGCGGCCGCCAGGTCGGTGCGCGCCACGCGGCTCGGCCTTCCGAGATCTATTCGGGCGCTGCCGCAAGAGCGCCCACACGGTGACCAGGGCAGCTCCCAGAAAAGACACCGACATCGCAAGCAGGCCGGTCTTTCCGATGCTCGAGAGAGCAGGGGGCGAAGCGGCTTCGAACCACGCTCCTCCGGTTGCGAGCAGGAGGTCGCTTGCGATCCTGGCCGCCAACGCCTGCAGGGCGGCACCTGGTTGCTGTGCCAGCATCGTCAGGAGCGCAGGTTCGTAGGTTGGGAATCTGGGGGTAACGGCGCGCCAGACAAGGTAGACGGACAAGATCGCCAGGTGAGGCAGCCAGGTGCGAGTTGTCCTGACAGCCCAGCGTCTGCCACGCAAGCCCTCTTGTCGCAGCACCAGGCCGATCAGCGCCGGCCGCAGCAGTTCAAGGCCGACCAAATACTCGAAGGAGAACAAAGCCAGGGCCTGGGTGCCCAACGCAGCCGCGAACCATGCTTGGGACCTGGGTCCGCCCCTGATCGCGCGAACGGTACAGCTGAAGGAGAAGAAGAACAGGGCGGAGAGGAACAGGAAGTGGGAATAGATGATCGAGATCGGGCCCTGCAGGAAGCCCGGGTACACAACAAACAACAGCGCACTCAGCAGTGCGAGCCTTCGCTGAGACGGCCAAAGGCCCATCATCAGCCACCAGACAGAGACCCCCGCAAGGAACCACGCCAGCAGTCCGAGAAGCTGCCAGCGAACCGGCGACTCGCCGGCGAGGGGGGCTGTCAGCTGGTAGATCCACGGAAGGAACGGACGATCCGAGCGGAAGAACTGCCAGGTGACGGCCTGGCCCGTAGGCGTGCATGGCCCACAGGGTTGGCAAGTCATCCCAGTAGAAGCCCAGCCAGGGGATCAGCAGGCCGCGGGCGAAGAAAGACGTCCCGAGGATTCCCAGGATCGGCACCCGCCAGTTGACGGCCGGGTGGGTGCGCGGGGATGGTGCCGTCGCCTCGGATTCGGGATGTTCCAGCATCGGGGAAGCCTCGCCCTCGGATGGACCAACGCTATTCTATCCGGCTCTCTGCCGCCGCGCAGGACTGCGTGGCAAGTGAGCTTGCCGGGGTGGGGTGGGCCGCCCCGTGCCGGGCGACTGGGCGTCGCCACTCGACCGCGCTTGACCCTCGGGAGAGACTGTGCTAAGATGCGTCTACCGACCGGTCGGTAGACCAGCGATGCAGCGTTCGGACATCATCCAGGCTGCCGCCCAGATCTTCCGCCTCAAGGGCTACCACGCCACCTCGATGCAAGACATCGCCGCCGCGGTCCACCTGCAGAAGGCGAGCCTGTACCACCACGTCCAGAACAAGCAGGACATCCTGGTCAGTATCCTGGATCAGGCGCTCGACCTGGTGATCGCGGATATGGAGACCGTGCTTGCCTCCCCGGCGCCGTCGCAGGACAAGCTGGCCTCGGCAGTCCAGGTGTACGTTCGGCACCTGGTCGACCAGCGTGACTTGGCCGCCGTCCTGCTATATGAGTACCGCAGCCTGGACAGCCGCAGGCGTGCCCGCCACCTTGCGCGGCGTGATCGCTTCGAAGGACTATGGCGTTCACTGCTCGAACAAGGCGTCCTCCAGGGCGCCTTTCGCCCGCTCGACGCCCCGATTGTCGCCTCGGCCTTGCTCGGAGTCATGAACGGCATGCTCGCCTGGTATCGGGCGGACGGGCGCCTCTCCTCCGACCAAATCGCCGACATCTTCTCCGATCTCTTCCTGAGCGGTATCCAGCCACCGCCATGAGTGCAGGCGCATGACCACCGCCGTCGAGCAGTTCTCCACCTCCCGCGGCGATCGCATCTACCGGATCCCCCTCGAAGTGTTCCCTGGGTTCTGGGGCTTCTCCCATTTGGTGTTGTCTGACTCGCTCTGCTGCCTGGTCGATGTCGGCTCCGGAATGGAGTCGAGCAACCAGGGTCTCGAGACCGGCCTGCAGGCCATTCGGCAGGAGCACGGCGAGTTCGTCGACTGGGACAGCCTGACCCAAGTCGTGATATCGCACGGGCATATCGATCACTTCGGCGGTCTGCGGTTCGTGCGAGCAAGGAGCGATGCGCCGGTGGGGGTGCATGAGCTCGACTGGCGGGTCCTGGCCTGCTACGAGTCACGGCTTGCGGAAGCGGTCGATTCCCTGCGGCGCTTTCTGGGCACTTGCGGGCTTGCACCCGATGCGCAAGCGAGCATCCTTGAGATCTACAGCGTGCACAAGAGCCTGTTCGCCTCGGTGCCGGTCGACTTCACCTTCACCTCGCCCTGCAGCACGCTCGGGCCGCTGACGCTGGTCCACACGCCGGGGCACTGCCCGGGACAGGTGGTCATCCAGGTGGACGACATCCTGCTGTGTGGGGACCAGGTCCTCAGCGACATCAGCCCGCATCAATCGCCCGAGCAGCTGACGGCGTACACCGGCCTGGGACACTACCTTGACTCGCTGCGCGTGGTAGAGCAGATCGCACCGGCGATCCGCATCGGCCTCGGTGGACACCAACACCCGATGCCCGACCTGGCGGCGCGCGTCGCGGCCATCCGGCAGGGGCATCAAGTGAGGCTACGAGAAGTGCTGGAGCGAATGGTGCAGGCTTCCACACTTGCGCAGGTTGCGCAGGCCCTGTTCCCAGAAGCCGATGGCTATAACCTGCTGCTGGCGCTGGAGGAGACCGGCGCTCACGTCGAGTACTTGCATGCGCGGGGCTACCTGAACTGCGTGCCACCGGGCGTTGGCGCTGCGGCGAACGAAGGCCTGTGGTTTCAGGCCCGGCCGGACAGCCCGCTGCCTGTGCTCCATGCGTCCGGTGACTGTGCTGCCGTCGAGAGCCTTCGCCCACCTGCGTCGACGGGCTGAGGACTGTCAAGGAAGGAGAGCCTGATGTACGGCTTCGAACCGACCGATGAACAGAACATGCTCATCGACGCTGTGCGGCGCTACGCCGAGAAGGACCTGCGCGGCGCCGGCCATGACGCCGATGAGTCCGGGAAGTTCCCCCCGGGACTGATCGAGAAGGGCTGGGAATTGGGGGTGCTGCAGGCAAGCGTCCCGGAGGCGTACGGCGGCTTCGGCGAGCGCTCCGCCCTGACCGGCGTTCTTGCCGCCGAGGAGATGGCCTGGGGAGACATGGCCGCCGCGCTGGCGGTCATGACGCCTGCGACCTATGCCGTGCCGTTGCTGCTTGCCGGGACCGAGGAGCAGAAGCGCAGCCTGCTCCCGCCGGTGATCGAAGGCGAGTGGCAGCCCTACACGGCGGCATTCATCGAGCCGGACTTCGACTTCTACCCCGGTGAGATGCGCACGCAAGCTACGCCCAGCAGCGGAGGCTACCGGTTGGCAGGGACCAAGGCCATGGTTCCATTCGCCGATCAAGCGCGAAGCCTGATCGTGTATGCCGCCTGCGAGGGTCAGACGCAGGCCTTTGTCGTCCCGGCGCAGGCGGCCGGGCTGCGGGTGGGAGAACGGGAGGCGCTGCTCGGACTCGGGGCGCTGCCGCTCTTCCGGGTACAGCTGGACGGGCGTCGAGGTGCCGGCGGACAGCCGCCTCGGCGGCGCCGCAAGGCCACGATCCGAAACCGCTGCTGGCGGCCGCCTCCGTGGCCGTCGCCGGGCTGGCCCTGGGGCTCAGCCGAGCCGCCTACGAGTATGCACTCGCCTACGCCAAAGACCGGATCGTGTTCGGAACCCCGGTGGCGCAGAAGCAGTCGATCGCCTTCGGCCTAGCCGAGATGGCCATCGAGATCGAGGCCATCCGCCTGCTGGTGTGGGAGGCCGCCTGGCTGCTGGACGCCGGCCAGGATGCCAGCCGGGCGGCGTACCTGGCGCTGACAGGAGCGGGCGACATGGCCATGATGGTCACCGACCGGGCCGTGCAGTACCTGGGCGGCCACGGCTACATTCGCGAGCATCCGGTCGAGCGCTGGATGCGCAACGGGCGCGGCGTGCCGGCGTTCCCCGGCCTGGCGATGGTCTAGCCCGGGTCAGGGTGGAAGGGAGGCAGCCATGATCAGCTTCGAAATGCCGGAGAAGGTCCAGCACACCGTCAACCTGATGACGATGGTCGCAGAAAACATGATGCGCCCGGTGGCGCGCCACTTCGACGAGCACGAACACGAGATCCCATGGGACTACATCAACTTCATGCATGACGCCGCCAAGCAGATGGGGGGGGGCTCGTTCGTGCCCGGCGGCGAGAAGCCGCGCAAGGAAGAGGCGGGCGACAAGCCGAAGCCGCCGCCGATCGGGTATCAGCGCTTGGCCTACACGGCGGAGATTCTCTCGTGGGGGGATGCCGGACTGTACCTGTGCACCCCGGCGGGCATGCTCGGCGCGGCGGCGGTGGCTGCCACGGGAACGCCCGAGCAGAAGCAGCGCTTCCTCACGCGCTTCGGCGGCGAGAAGCCGGTGTTCGACGCCATGGCCCTCACCGAGTCGCATGCCGGTTCGGCCATGCCCGCCGAAGTGCGGACTACTGCCGTGCGGGATGGTGACTCCTGGGTGCTGAACGGGGAGAAGATCTTCGTGACGGCCGGACACAAGGCACTGGTGGATTCGCACGGCTTCATCGTGGTCTGGGCGACGATCGACCCGAGCGCCGGGCGGGCCGGCGTGCGGCCCTTCGTCGTCGAGGCGGAGACCGCGGGATGCCAGGTGACCAAGCTGGAACACAAGCTCGGCATCCGCGCCAGCGACACTGCCTCGGTCGTGCTGCAGGACTGCCGCATCCCCTTCGAGAACATCCTGGGCAGCCCGGAGGTCGAGAAGAAGACGACCGAAGGCTTCAAAGGCGCCATGGCCACCTTCGACGCCAGCCGTCCGCTGGTGGCCGCCTCCGCCCTGGGTGTCGCCCGCGCCACGCTCGAGCGGCTGAAGGAGGTGCTGGAAGCGCACGGCCTGACCATCCGCTACGGCCTGCCGCGCAGCCGCCTGACCAATCTGGAACGCGAAGTGATCGACATGGAAGTGCTCCTGCGCTCGAGCTGGCTGCTTGTGCTCAAGGCGGTCTGGATGATGGACGAGCGCAAGCCCAACAACCTTGAGGCATCGATGTCCAAGGTGCGCGCCGGCGACATCGTGGTGCGCATGACGCAGAGAGCCGTCGAGCTGTTGGGCCCGTTGGGATACTCGCGCCAGGAGCTGCTGGAGAAGTGGTTCCGCGATGCGAAGATCAACGATCTGTATGAGGGGACCGGCCAGATCAATCGCCTGATCGTCGCCCGCCGCATCCTCGACTACAGCCGCCACGAGCTTGCCTGAGGCCGCCTCGGCCGGGGAAGGGAGGCATCCGCATGGGCTATCACATCCAACGCGCCGCAGTCATCGGCTCGGGCACGATGGGCGGAGGGATCGCCGCGCTGCTCGCCGGGGTCGGCGTGCCCACGCTGATCTTGGATATCGTGCCCGACCGGTTGACTCCGGCCGAGCAGGAGGCCGGGCTGACCCTGCAAGACCGGGCAGTGCGCAACCGAATCGTCGACGCCGGTTGGAAAGCGGTGGGTCGCCAGCGGCCGCCCTCGGTTCTCAGCCAGAACTCGACGCGCCTGGTCACCCTGGGCAACCTGGAGGACGACTTCGAGCAAGCTGGCCGAGGTCGATTGGATCATCGAGGTCATCGTTGAGAACCTGAAGATCAAGCGCGCTCTGTACGAGCGGATCGAGACCGTGCGCAAGGAGACCTGTATCGTCTCGAGCAACACCTCGGGCATCCCGATCCATGATCTGGCCGAGGGCCGCTCGGCGGGATTCCGAGCGCACTTTCTGGGAACGCACTTCTTCAATCCGCCGCGCTGGCTCAAGCTGTTGGAGCTCATCCCGCTGGGCGACACGCGGCCCGAGGTGCTGCAGGTCATTCGCGGCTTCGCCGAGAATCAGCTGGGAAAGGGCGTGGTGGTGTGCAAGGACACGCCCAACTTCGTTGCCAACCGCTTCCTCAGCCTGAGCGGCGCACAGAGCATCGCCTACGCCCTCGATCACGGCTACACCCTGGAAGAAGTCGACGCCATCACCGGGGAACTCATCGGTCGGCCGAAGACGGCGACCTTCCGTCTGTACGACCTGATCGGGATCGACGTGATCGGGCATGTCTCGCAGAACCTGTATGACGCCATCCCGCAGGACGAATCGCGCGAGCTGCTCAAGCATGCCGGCAGCCAGCGCATGTTCGCCCACATGGTCGAACACAACTGGCTGGGCAACAAGACCGACGTCGGCTTCTCGAAGAAAGTGATCGCCGAGTCCGGGGAGCGCGAATTCTGGGTGCTCAACCTGGAGACGCTCGAGCATGAGGCACCCGGCAAGGCTCGCTTTGGCCTGGTGAGCAAAGGCCGCAAGATCGAGGACCTGGGGGAGCGACTGCGCTGGCTGATGGCTCAGGCCGATGCGCCGGATGCGTCCGAGGAAGACCGCCGCCTGGCGCAGTACCTATGGTCGATCACTGCCTTCGCACTGGCCTACGCTTCGCGACGGATCCCCGAGATCGCCGATGACCCGCTGGCGGTCGACCAGGCAATTCGCTGGGGGTTCATGCACGCCATGGGTCCCTTCGAGATCTGGGATGCCCTCGGAGTGCGCCAAACCACGCAACGCATGGAGCAGGCCGGCTTCGAGGTGGCCGCCTGGGTTCAGCAGATGCTGGCCGGCGGTGCGGAGAGCTTCTACCTGCGCGAGGGAGAGGCGGCGACCGCCGTCTACCGGCCCAACGAAGCTCGGTATGTGCCGATCCCCTCCGATGCGCGCGTGGCCAGCTTGCGTCCGTTGAAGGAGCGACCGGGCGCCGTGCTGCGGCAGAACCCCTCCGCTAGCCTGATCGACATGGGGGATCGGGTGGGGCTGGTCGAGTTCCACAGCAAGGCCAACTCCTTGGACCAGGACATCTTCGACATGCTGGCATGGAGCCTGGACGAGGCCGAAGCGGGCCGCTTCGAGGCGTTGGTCTTGGGCAATGAGGGCCAGCACTTCTGCGCCGGGGCGAACGTGTTTGTCCTGTGGATGGCGTCGCAGCAGGGAGATTTCGAGCAGGTGGATCGGCTGATCCGCGGCATGCAGTCGGGCCTGCTGCGCATGCGCTACTTCCCGAAGCCGATCGTGGCGGCGCCTTTCGGGATGACACTCGGCGGCGGCGCGGAGCTGGTGATGTCGTGCGCCCGAAGGGTGGCAGCCGCCGAGACCTTCATCGGGCTGGTCGAAGTCGGCGTCGGGCTGGTGCCGGCAGGCACCGGCTGCAAGGAAATGCTGCGCCGCGTGGTCAACCCCGTGATGCGGATCCCGGACGCCGATCCGATCAGCGTGGTGCGCAAGGTCTTCGAGCAGATCGCTTTGGCCAAGGTCGCCACCGGGGCACACGAGGCGGTCGAGTTCGGCTTCTTCGAGCGGACGGACCGCATCGTGATGAATTGGGATCACCTGCTGGCGCAGGCCAAGCGCACTGCGTTGGCGATGGCGGCCGAGGGTTACGTGCCTCCGCCGCCAGAGACGGTGTACGTCGCCGGCCGCGATGTGCTGGCGGCGCTGCGGGCAGCGGTGTGGGGGATGAAGGAAGCCGGATGGGCCAGCGAACATGACGCCCGCATTGCCCAGGCGCTGGGCTGGGTGCTCTGCGGCGGCGACCTGACCGAGCCCGCCTGGGTCTCCGAGCAGACGGTGCTCGACCTGGAGCGCGAGGCGTTTCTCGGGCTGTGCCATGAGCCCAAGACGCTCGAGCGCATGGCCTACCTGCTGCAGCACAACCGGCCGCTGCGCAACTGAGGCACGGCGAAGGATGGCTGTCAGTCAGGAGTCCCTTTCCACCCTTCGTAGGCAGTTCGAGTTGACCGGATGGACCAGCGAGAACTCGGAGGTATTGGCTGACCGCTGACCGCTAGTTGCTAGATGCTAGTAGCTGGTTGCTAGCTGCTCACCAATCAGGAGCCGCCGGGCGCACCCGGCGCTCCGGGAGGACAGGCATGAGCCGTGAAGCATACATCGTCGCCGCCGCACGCACCGCCGTCGGCCGGGCGAAACGAGGCGCGCTGGCGACCACGCGGCCGGAGGACATGGCGCGGGTGGTTGTCGAGGCCGCCTGGGCCAGGGCCGGCGGCCACGACCGGGAGCTGGTCGACGACCTTGTCCTAGGGTGCGCTTTCCCAGAGGGCAGCCAGGGGCTGAACCTGGCCCGCTCGGTTTCCTTGCTGTCCGGCTTTCCCAGTTCGGTTCCGGCCATGACCGTCAACCGCTTCTGTGCTTCCGGGCTGCAGGCGATCGCCCAGTCGTGCGAGCGTATCTTGGCCGGAGGGGCGGACGTGATCATCGCCGGCGGGGTCGAGAGCATGAGCCTGGTCCCGATGACCGGGTTCCGCATCAGCCCGCATCCGGGGCTGGTCGTCGACATGCCGCAGGCGTATGTCAGCATGGGGCAGACGGCGGAGAACGTGGCTGACAAGTACGGTGTGACTCGCCAGGACATGGATGCCTTCGCCCTGGAAAGCCATACCCGGGCTGCCGCCGCACAGCACGACGGCAGGTTCGACGAACAGATCGTGCCGCTCGCTGTGCATTCGATCACCTCCTCCGGGACTGTGGATTCCGAGTTCACGGTGGATGAGCTGGTGCGAGCCGACACCACGCTCCAGGCGCTGGCGTCGCTCAAGCCGGCCTTCAAGCCGGATGGATCCGTGACCGCGGGCAACTCATCGCCGCTCTCCGACGGAGCGGCGGCGGTAGTGGTGATGAGCGGCGAAGCCGTCAAGCGGCTGGGGTGCAAGCCGATGATGCGCTTCGTCGCCTACGATGTTGCCGGCGTGCCGCCGGAATTGATGGGGATCGGACCAGTGGAGGCCGTTCCGCGCGCGCTGAAACGTGCCGGGCTGAAGCTCGGGGCGATCGACTTGGTCGAGCTCAACGAGGCATTCGCCTCGCAGAGCCTGGCGGTGATGCGCCAGCTCGGCCTCGATCCGGCTCGAGTGAACGTCAACGGCGGCGCGATCGCCCTGGGGCACCCTCTCGGCTGCACCGGTGCCAAGCTGACTACGCAGCTGGCCTACGAGGCACGCCGCCGCCGCATGAAGTATGGTATGGTCACCATGTGCATTGGCGGCGGGATGGGCGCAGCCGGCATCTTCGAACAACTCAACTGAGGCGGAGGTAGAGGTGGCAGATGAACTGACGATCGAGAAGCTGATGGAGCTGATGCCCAAGGCCTTCTTGCCTGACAAGGCCGTCGGCGTCAACACCGTGATCCAGTACAACCTGTCCGGCAAAGAGGCCTGGAGACTGGATCGTCACCATCAAGGATGGCGTGTGCACCACCGAGAAGGGGAAGACCGATAGCCCGAACCTCACCTTGATGGCCGACTCGCAGGATTATATCGATGTCATCACCGGCAAGCTGAACGCCATGGGGGCTTTCGCCGAGGGCAAGGTCAAGCTGAAAGGCGACCTGGGGGTCGCCATGAAGCTGATGAACTTCTTCAAACTGCCGGCCTGATAGCGGTAAGGCAATACACTCACCGGGCGGGCTGACCCTGCGGTCAGCCCGGCCGGTCCTCGTTCGTCCCCGTTGCACAACGCGCCCAGGTCGGGCAGGCTCGCACGGTCTTGCATGCCCCAGACAGCATCAGACTGCCCTCCGCGCCGCCCGCGTCCCGTCACCCGACGGCGGACGCCTTCGTGAGTGGCACTTTGGGCCTTGAAGGTGGGAGATGGTCCAGCGCGCCCCACTTGGCGCGGGCAGCCACGGTGGCACCCGGGGCCGCGGGGTGGGGGGATGTGTTTCTGGAAGCCTTCCGCTAGGGGGTGCAGGACCCCAGAACCAGCCTGAGCCGTGTGATCCTGGCAATGGCGGGATCGAGGTCGAGGGCGGCCATGACCTCCTCGGGGCGCCCGGTAGCGCTCTCGCGGGCGGTCAGCGTCATTCGCAGGCTCGGGGCCGAGGCGGGATCGCCTCCCGCCTCGATCTCCAGGATCAGCGGGCGCAGATCATACGTCTTGCCGCGCCGCTGCCGTTCGATCAACTCCTGAGAGACAAGCTGGGCAATGCGGGCCGCGAGCTCAATGGGCGAGATCCTCTCGCCCGGTGTCGCCTCGAACAGGGCGGCCTCGACTCGCTGCTGTAGGCTGGCTTCCTTCAGGTCAGCCAGCTGCACGTCGACGACCCCGATGCCCGGGGGTGCCGCGCGGCGCGCACGCTCCAGGAGCTCTCCCGGGTCGATCGCCTGCTCCAGCCACACATCGAGAAGTTCCGCTTCACCGAGCATCCCGAGCGGGAGGGCCGCCGCGAGTTGAATGCGTGGATGCGGAGAGAAGCCCTGACTGTAGGCGAGCGGTAGGTCGGCCCGGCGAAACGTGCGCTCCCACGCTCGGTGCAGGTCCAGGTGCCCGGTGAAGCGCATGGCTTCGGTCTTGGCGAACCGGATGCGATAGCGGTACGCCTCGGGGGGGGCCATGGCCTCAGGCGGCCTCCACCGGGAGTTGCTGGTTCGCCGCTACCCGCTGAGGCGAGCGGACCTCGGGGCATTCCCAGACGTCACCCGGGTGCTCGCGTCGCAAGTGGGCGTACTTGGGCAGGATGCCGCAGGCAAAGCAGCGGTTGCGGCAGTCGACCCGCGTCTGTCCCTGTTGGCTCATCAGGTAGTCCTCGGTCAGAAAGGACTTCTTGACGCCGCCGTCAATGTGGTCCCAGGGAAGAGTCTCATCGATTGGTCGCTCGCGGTGGGTGTAGAAGGCAGGATCGAGGCCGGCAGCGGCGAAGGCCTGAGCCCAGGCGTCGCGGTTGAAGTGCTCCTTCCACGCATCGAAGCGTGCCCCGCGTTGCCAGGCGCCGTGGATCACTTCGCCCAACCGCCGGTCGCCGCGCGAGAGCCAGGCCTCGAGCATCGTCTCCTCCGGACGGGTCCATGTCATCCTCAGCCCCTTCCCGCGCAGCGTGCGCCTGAGCAAGTCCTGCTTGAGGCGGATCTGGTCCAGCGTGTCACACGGGACCCACTGGAACGGAGTGTGCGGCTTGGGGACGAACGTGCTCACCCCGGCGTGAACCTGGGCCCGGCCGCCGCGCACTTCCCGCCCGACAGCCAGCACGGCCTTGCACAGGTCGGCGATGGCCTGCACGTCGTCCAACGTCTCGCTGGGATGTCCGATCATGAAGTACAGCTTCAGTGTGTGCCAGCCGCGCTCGAAGACCTCACGTGCTGTCGAAAGCACCTGCTCCGTGCTGACCGGCTTGTTGATGATCTCGCGCATGCGTTCGGTGGCTGCTTCCGGCGCCAGGGTGAAGCCGCTGCGGTGCGACTCCGCCTGCAGAATGTCCATCAACTGCGCCGAGAAGGACTCGATGCGCAGCGACGGCAGGGAGATGTTGAGATGGCGCGTCTTGAAGTGCTCGGCGACGGCCTGGACCAGGGGCAGAATCTGGTCGTAGTCGGAGGACGAGAGCGACAGTAGCCCGACTTCCTCGAAGCCGGTGGCGCGCAGCGACTGCTCGATGGCGTCGACGATCTCGCCGACCGGCCGCTCACGCACCGGGCGGGTGATCATCCCGGCCTGGCAGAAGCGGCAGCCGCGGGTGCAGCCCCGCATGATCTCGATCGGGATGCGGTTGTGCGTGACCTCGATGTACGGCACGATGAACTGGGTGGGCGGGGGCGGCAAGACCGGGACGATCCGCTTCAGCACCGGGAAGGTGACACCCTCGCGGCTGGGCGCGACCCGTTGGATCGTGCCGTCGGAGTTGTAGGTGACCTCGTACAGCGAGGGCACATATACTCCCCAGATTCGCGAGAGCTGCTCGAGCAGCTCCTGGCGAGCGCCGCCGCTCACCTTCCAGGCCAGTACCAGGCGTGCGATCTCCAGGATCGCGTCCTCGCCTTCGCCGATCACAAAAGCGTCGACGAACTCGGCCATCGGTTCCGGATTCAGGCACGCATGCCCTCCGGCCAGGACCAGCGGATCGGCTTGCTTGCGATCGGCGCTCCGCAGCGGGATGCCGCCGAGGTCTAGCAGGTTGAGGGCGTTGGTGTACAGCGATTCGTAGGGGAGCGTTATGCCGAGGATGTCGAAATCCGAGAGAGGGTGCTTGGTCTCGAGCGAGAAAAGCGGCAGGGCGTGAGCCCGGAGTTGGGCTTCCATGTCCACCCAGGGGGAATACACGCGCTCAGCCAGCATGTCGGGCTGCTGGTTAAGGATGTCGTACAGGATGGCCAGGCCGAGGTTGGACATGCCCAGGTCGTACAGATCAGGGAAGGCCAGCGCCACGCGCAACGGGGTTGCCCGCCAGTCCTTGACCACCTGATTCAGTTCCCCACCGCTGTAGCGCCCGGGCTTCTGCACCCGGACGAGGAGCGGCGGAATGTGCTGGGAGAGAGCGGTTGGAGAGTCCATCGCAGGTGGCCGTCGGATTTGGATAAGTCCGGTTGGAATTATACTAGCCTCCGCACGCTGACCGCTGCAATTCGCCAACGATCCGGGCTCAAGCCGTTGACGGAGAATCTCGCCGCGTGGTAGCATAGCCCTGCTGGCCCCCATCGTCTAGTGGCCCAGGACGTGGCCCTCTCAAGGCCAAAACCGGGGTTCGAATCCCCGTGGGGGCACCAGTTACGCTCGGAGCCGTCGCCAGACGGCTCCGACTTCTTTTCGGGAGGCGCAATGCCTCCGAGCATTCACCGTGCGACGGATAGACTGGGAGCCCGGGCGCATGACCGGCCGCGCATCTCAGCGTGGGGAGCGCCCTGGCCGGTGGGCGCCCTGCAGCCTCGGGGCTTGTCCTGGTGCGGGGGTCTTGCAGCGGCGGGATTGAGTTTGGACCGGGGGGGGAAAGGTGCAAGGGGCCGATTGCTCGGCCCCTTGCTGCGCTGCGGCATCCTCATCCGATCGAGAGGAGGGATGCCGCAGCGCTGGTACGACCACTGGTACTCATATGGGCATCACCTCCTCTGCGTTGGAATGGCGTGGAAGATAGAGGACATCCCTCCTGGGGTGGCGACGATACTCCAGTAGCATACTCCAGTGTGGGTCGGCTGACAAGTCGACGGACGATCCTGCCACCCGGACTCTTGGCGGCTCAAAGACCGGGGCCGGATCAGAACGTCCTTAGCGCAGCCTCGGCAGGATTGAGCCAGATCCCGAAAACCATGTGGGGAGCGTCCTCGAGGGGGATGATGGCGCCTGCAAGCAGGTTCTTCTCGGGATCGTGCTCGAAGGAGACGTGGAGCCTGCTCGCAGTGTTGGCCCAGAAGTCCCCGTCGGTTAGATAGTACTCGTAGTGCTCCAGCATCGCCTGATGAAACATGCAAACCACCTCGAGCGGGTGCAGGTCTGCATAGTGCTCCCACAGTCGCTCGACGTAGTGCCTGTGTTCTTTCGAGTGCTTGAGGATATGGCCGACCGCCAGCTCGACCGTCCGATGGAAGGGACGGTAGATGGGAAGGAAGCCGGGGACTAGGATCACCTCGCCAAGCATGCCAGCAGGGTAGACCAAATTCCGACCGGGGACAAGAGGGACAAGATCAGCCGAGTGTCTGCTTCTTCGCCGCTTCCGCAGGAGCGCCTGCAACCACCTCGATCACGACCTCCTGAAAGGGCGGCCCGATCTCGTTGAGCGTCCGCTTCAACCACTACGCTGCTATGGGCGTCTTGAGTGTGTCCGGAGCGAGCTCGCCGACACTGCTGGAGAAGGATTCCCGCTCTGGCTCATCTAGCTTGAGCTTCGGCGAGCGCTCTCCGGCCGCCTCGATGGCAGCGGCCGTCCAATGCAAGGTAATCCCCCACCTCGCAAAGAGTTCTGGAGGAGGGAGTCATTCCAAGGTGAACTCCATACCGTCGAGCAAAGCCCCTCCTACCCCCCGGCCTTGATTCGGACACACCTTGATCGGCTTCTCCCCGCAGGCCGAGCAGAAATCCCTTGTCAGTCGGGGGCGGTTGCGCACTGAGTCGCTGATCATGGGTCCGCTCAAGCGGAGCCTAGTGGCTGACTTTGTACTACGTGATCAGCATGGCGTCGCCGAACGAGTAGAAGCGGTAACCTTCGGCGATCGCCGTGCGGTAGAGCCCCAAGACCTGCTCGCGCCCGGCAAAGGCGGAGACCAGCATCAGCAGTGTGGATCGGGGCAGATGGAAGTTGGTGATCAGCGCATCCACCACGCGGAACTCGAAGCCCGGCAGGATGTACAGGCTGGTGGGGCCAACGAACGGCAGCAGGTCCGTCCCGGGCTGCGAGGCTCGCGCGGCCGTCTCGAGTGCACGCACGGCCGTCGTGCCCACAGCAACCACCCGTCCGCCAGCGGTGCGGACCCGATTCAAGCCCGCGGCCGCTGCGGCAGTCACCTCACACCACTCGGTGTGGATGACATGCTGCTCGGCCCGGTCTTCGGTCACCGGGGCGAAAGTATCCAGGCCAATATGGAGGGTCAGCTGGATGAGGGCGATGCCCTCCGCGCGCAGCTGGTCGAGCAGCGGACGGGTGAAGTGCAGCCCGGCCGTCGGCGCCGCGGCGGATCCGGTTGGCTGGGCGAACACCGTCTGATAGTCGTCGGGGTTCTTGGGAGCCTGGCGGATGTAGGGTGGGATGGGCACCTGTCCAACCTGCTCCAGGTGAGGCTCGATCGGCTCTTTGAAGGCGACCAGGCGACGCGCGCCACCCAGCTCGCGCTCGATCGTGGCCGAAAGGCCACCCTCGGCCTCCAACCGCGTGCCAGGCCGCAACCGCTTGCCGCCGGCCAGCGCCTCCCAGGTGAGCGTGTCGACCCGGTGCAGCAGCAGCAACTCCACTTTGCCCCCGCTGGCCACCTTCCTCATCGGCAGCCGCGCCGGGAAGACGCGTGTGTCGTTGACGACCAGCGCGTCCCCCGGGCGCAGCAGGGCGGGCAGCTGATGAAAGATGTGGTGGGAGAGTTGGGCGCTGGCTCGGTCGAAGGCCATCAGCCGAGCAGCGTCGCGCGGCGCAGCCGGCCGCTGGGCGATCCTGTCCGGCGGCAGGTCGTAGTCGAAATCGGCGGTGTTCACGGCCTACTTGAACAGGCGCAGCAGAAGGTTGATGGCGATGGTCAGGATCAGGCTGATCAGGATCATACTGGCCAGCGGGATCAGGCAGGTGGCGTTCTGGCCCTGCAGGCGGATATCGCCGGGCAGGCGCCCGATGGGAATGCCGGCTCTGGAGAGCAGGACGATCAGCACGCCGATGGCCGCCAGGCCCAGTCCGATCACAATCATCCAGCGGCCGAAGCTGTCGGAGCCGAACATGCGCCCTCCTAGATGTCCGGCAACCGAGGCTGCGGAGCCTCGGGCACGTCGATCCCCAGGTGCTGGTAGCCGAGCGCGGTGGCTGTCCTGCCCTGGGGCGTTCGGTCAATGAATCCCAGCTGGAGCAGGTAGGGTTCGATCACATCCATGATCGTGTCCGGCTCCTCGGAGATCGATGCGGCGATCGTCTGCAGGCCGACGGGTCCGCCGCCGAACTTGACCACGATGGTCTCCAGCACTTTGCGGTCGGTATCGTCCAGGCCGAGGGCGTCGATGTCAAGCAGTGCCAGCGCCTCGGCGGACACCGGCCGCGTGATGCGCCCATCGGCGCGCACCTGAGCGAAATCGCGCACGCGGCGCAGCAAGCGCAGCGCCACCCGAGGCGTGCCGCGTGCCCGGCAGGCGATCTCCTGCACGCCGCCGGCGTCGATGCGGATCTCAAGCGCCTGGGCGGCCCGCTCGACGATGCGTTCCAGCGCCTCCAGGGTGTAGTAGTCGAGACGGTAGGTGGCGCCGAAGCGGCCGCGCAGCGGGGCCGAGAGCAGCGCCAGGCGGGTGGTCGCCCCGACGACGGTGAAGTGCGGCAGGGAAAGGCGGATCGAACGGGCGCTCGGCCCCTTGCCGATCACCAGGTCAAGGCAGTAGTCTTCCATGGCCGGGTAGAGGATCTCCTCGATCGCCCGGCCGAGGCGGTGAATCTCATCGATGAACAGCACGTCGTGCTCGCGGCAGATTCGTGAGGATCGCCGCCAGGTCACCGGCGCGTTCGATGGCGGGGCCGGACGTTGGGCGCAGGTTGACCTGCAGCTCGTTGGCCAGGATGTGGGCCAGGGTGGTCTTGCCGAGGCCAGGCGGGCCGTAGAGCAGCACATGGTCGAGGCTCTCCCCGCGATTGCGGGCGGCTTCGATCAGGATCTGCAGGTTCTCCTTCACCCGCTCCTGGCCGATCAGCTGGCCAAGCAGGCGCGGCCGAAGGCTGAGTTCGTCCGGGTCGGCGGCCGCTGGCAAGGAGGAGAGCAAGCGCGGTTCGCTGTCGCTCACGGCGGCGATTATACTGGAAGGGACCGGCGAAGGCAGTGCGTACGGGCCGGCCGGATTTGACGCCGGATTCGTCTTTGTCTATACTCGCCGGGCTGGCGAAAGAGACGGGGGAGCACCCCCGGTCCTGGAGGTGAACGGCGTGATCGGTCTGGGGCTTCGGCAGGTGCAGGAAGCGCTCAATCGAAGGGCAGACGCCTGCCAACGGGAGTTCGTCCGACTTAGCGAGGACCTGGACGCGCTCGGGCGCAAGATGTCGGAAGTTGGCCCTGACGAGCGCCAGGCGCTGCGCAACCAACAGAATCAGCTGCGCTCTCAGCAGCAGGAGTTGGCGGCCGAGGTCAACGAATGGCGCGACCGAGGCCGCTTGGTGCTGCAGCAGAACAGCCAATCCAATCTACGCAACTACCTCAGCGGCCTGCTCGAGCTGGAGGACCCGGGGGTGACCGCCGCCGTCCAGCACGCGCTCTTCCTGCTGGATGCCCCCGAGGAGGAGCTGGCCAAACTGTCCGACAACCCGCTCGAGCGGGTCCAGCTCACGGCTGCGGGGCGGCTGTTGCAGCGCGCCCGCACAGAGTACGACCTGCGCGGCACCGACCCGGCGCCCCGTCGCCGGGCGGCGGTCGAATTCGCCAACCGGCCCGGCGTCGCCCAGGAGGATGGGTTGCTCGCCGAGATCGAAGGCGCCGCCGGTGATCCCGACCCGCTGGTGCGCGAGATTGCCGTGCTCACCGCCATCCAGCTGCACCGTTTCCGGGCCCTGCGCGTTGCCGACCTGTCGGTGTCGCACGCCTCGGTGCAGCGCCTGACCCAGCTCAACGACCGCAGCACGATCCCGGTGTTGATCGAGATCGCCGAGAAACCTCGCACGGGCTACATGGAAGGAGAGCAGGGCGCGCAGGAGGTGGACAACAGCCGCTCGCGTCTGGTGGCGGTGCTGCGTTTGATCGAGTGGCATACGCCTGATGCCAGGCAAGCCGTGCAGGCGCGCCTCTTCGACCGTGAGCCCCTGATCGTGCGCGCCGCCGAGCGCGCCCTCGAGCTCTTCCCGGGCGAGTGGTCCGGACCGCTGAAGGGCACCGCAGACGCCGGCTGAGCGTACCGCGCCTCCGGCGCCATGGCTGCGCAACTCCCAGCCATTGACCGCATCCGGGGTTCTGCTCAAGCGCCGACGGGTCCCTGGGCACGCTGGGTCGAATGACGCTCCCCGTTGCCGCCTCCGCGCATGCTGCAACCCTTGACTGCTTCCTGAACCCACGTCGGGGCTCAATGTCATCCCGAGCGCCCGCCCCTGTCATCCTGAGTCCCCGTCCCTCTCATCCCGAGCGCAGCGAGGGAATCTGCTTTTCCTCGGCCTCGCACGATCCGAATGACCAGAAGCAGATCCCTCGGCGGAAGGACCGCCTCGGGATGACAGGAGGGAGGGGGGTGTCATGCTGAGCGCATGCCCCAAGCCCCCGTCCCTGTCATCCCGAGCGCAGCGAGGGAACTGCTTTTCCTCGGCCTCGCACGATCCGAACTGACCAGAAGCAGATCCCTCGGCGGAAAGACCGCCTCGGGATGACAGGAGGGAGGGGGGTGTCATGCTGAGCGCATGCCCCGAGTGCCCGCCCCTGTCATCCCGAGCCCCCGCCCCTGTCATCCCGAGCGCTCGCCCCTGTCATCCCGAGCGTAGCGAGGGATCTGCTTTTCCTCGGCCTGGCACGATCCGAATGACCAGAAGCAGATCCCTCGGCGGAAGGACCGCCTCGGGATGACAGGAGGGAGGGGGTGTCATGCTGAGCGCGTGTCCCGAACGCAGGTGAGAGGACAGCGAGGGATCTGCTGGGTGAGTGCCTGGCGCCGCGCATCAACTCCCGTATCCGACAATGGGAGCCCGTTTGCCGCATGGGAAAGAGGTGCCGGGTCGGCATGCATGAGGAAGGCCATTGACGTCCCGAAGGCCGCCTGCTAGAATGCCTGCAACAGCATAGCCAGGGTCCGAGAAGAGTAGGCGGTGCGGCGCTGCAAGAGACGGAGCGGCCGCAGGCTGAGAGCCCCCACGGTGTCCGCCGCCGAACGTCGCTCGGAATCGACGCCGAAGAAACCGGGGGCACCCGGGAGTAGAGCGGCGCGGGGAGCCCGTTAGCGCCCAGGCCCGATCCAGTCGGGCACGAGTGCATCCTGCATCGGCGGGGTGAACCGAGGTGGTACCGCGGAGTTTGGCCCTCCGTCCTCGTGGACGGAGGGCTTTGTCGTTGACAGCGGATGTCAAGGAGGTTGCCGTGCCCGAGTTCAGCATGCCCAAAGCCTATGACTTCCATCAGGTGGAGCAGCGGCTGTACCAGCAATGGAACGATGCCGGTCATTTCCGGCCGCGCCCGGCGCAAGGGCGTCAGCCGTTCGTCATCTCCATGCCGCCGCCCAACGTCACCGGCGAGTTGCACCTGGGGCACGCGATGTTCGTGGCCATGGAGGATCTGATGATCCGCTACCATCGCATGCTGGGCGACCCGACGCTGTGGGTTCCGGGCAGCGACCACGCCGGCATCGCCACACAACTTCAGGTCGAGAAGGACTTGCTGCGCACCGAGGAGCAGACGCGCGAGGAGATCGGGCGCGAGGCATTCGTCGAGCGTACCTGGGCATGGAAGGCGAAGTATGGCGGGGTGATCACCCGCCAGTTGCGCCGCCTCGGCGCCTCGTGCGATTGGGACCGAGAGCGCTTCACACTGGATGAGGGTCTGTCACGCGCCGTGCGCGAGGCCTTCGTTCGCCTCTACGAGAAGGGGTTGATCTACCGCGGCACCTACCTGATCAACTGGTCGCCCGGTCTGAAGACCGCCGTCAGCGACCTGGAGGTGGAATACAGTGAGGAGCAGGGGCAGCTGTACTACTTCAAGTACATGATCGCCGGCAGCGATGAGTTCATCCCGGTGGCCACCACGCGACCGGAG
Source organism: uncultured Chloroflexia bacterium (assembly GCA_963789825.1). Classification (GTDB taxonomy): domain Bacteria; phylum Chloroflexota; class Anaerolineae; order Anaerolineales; family E44-bin32; genus PFL42. The sequence continues at coordinate 808,962 of CAWBME010000006.1, read as the reverse complement.
ACGATCCTCGGCGACACTGCCGTCGCCGTCCACCCGGATGATGAGCGCTACCGCCACCTGATCGGCAAGACCTGCCTGGTTCCGATCCTGAAGCGCACGATCCCCGTGATCCACGACACCTATGTCGATCGCGAGTTTGGCACCGGCGCGCTGAAGATCACCCCCGGTCATGATCCGGCCGACTACGAGATCGGGCAGCGACACGGCCTGCCGATCATCAACCTGCTCAATACGGATGCTACGTTGAACGAGAACGCGGGGCCGTATGCCGGGCTCGACCGCTACGCATGCCGGGAGCGCCTATGGGCCGACATGCAGCGGGCGGGCTTGGCTCTCAAGACCGAGCCCTACCGGATGCAGGTGCCCCGCAGCCAGCGCGGCGGCGAGGTGATCGAGCCGATGGTCTCGACCCAGTGGTTCGTGCGCATGCAGCCGTTGGCCGAACCGGCGTTGGCCGCAGTGCAGCGCGGGGAGATCCGTATTGTCCCGGAGCGCTTCACCAAGGTCTACTTCAACTGGCTGGAGAACATCCGCGATTGGTGTGTCTCACGCCAATTGTGGTGGGGGCATCGAATCCCGGCCTGGTACTGCGAGGAGTGCGAGGCGATGACCGTCGCCCGTGACGACCCGAGCCAGTGCAGCCAATGCGGATCGAGCCACCTGCGCCAGGACCCGGACGTGCTCGACACCTGGTTCTCCTCCGGGTTGTGGCCGTTCTCGACTCTCGGATGGCCCGAGAGCACGCCTGACTTGCGGACCTTCTATCCGACGAGTGTATTGGAGACAGGCTACGACATCCTGTTCTTCTGGGTGGCGCGCATGATCATGCTGGGCCTGGAGTTCACTGGCAAGCCTCCCTTCCATACCGTGTACTTGCACGGCATGATCCGCGACGGCCAGGGGAGGAAGATGAGCAAGACGCTGGGCAATGTGATCGATCCGCTGCAGATGATGGATGAGTTCGGCGCCGACGCCCTGCGGCTGACGCTGCTCACCGGCTCGACGCCGGGCAACGATGTCAACCTGAGCCTCGACCGGGTGGAGGGGAACCGCAACTTCGCCAACAAGGTGTGGAACGCGACCCGCCTGGTGGTGGGCAGTGTCACCCGGGCGGAAGCGCTCCCCGCAGCGCCGAACGAGCGATCCCTGGCCGATCGATGGATCTTGGCCCGCAGGCAACAGGTGGTCAATGAGGTCAACCGGCTGTTTTCGATTCATCAGTACGGTGAAGCCGGCCGGCAGGTGTACGAGTTCTTCTGGGGAGAGTTCGCCGATTGGTACCTCGAGTTGGCCAAGCTTGAGCTGGAGCAGGGTGAACCCGCCGCCTCGAACGCAACCCATACTATGGCGGCCGTGCTGGACACCTGCCTGCGGCTGCTGCATCCGTTCACGCCGTTCGTCACCGAGGAGGCCTGGGGGCGGCTGCGGGACGCCTGCCAGCTCGCCCAGCAAGGCTACGGGCCACAGGGCGGATGGGAAGCGGCGCTGATCGTTGCCGCCTGGCCTGCAGCCGCACCGGGAGACACGCTGGACCAATCGGCGCTGGGCATCGTTCCAGGTGGTGCAGCAACTGATCTCCGCCATTCGCAACGTGCGGGCGGAGCGCGGTGTCGATCCCAAGGCTCGCATCCCGGCCTGGATTGCGGCCGGCGAGCACGCCGCGCTGGTGGCCGAGCAGAGTCAGGCTCTGGCGGCGCTGGCTCGTCTCGATCCGGATCGCCTCCAGGTCTCCTCCGGGGGAGTTCAGCCTGCTGAGGGCGCGATCCCTATCGTCGCTGCCAACATCGAAGTGTTCCTGGCCCTGGAGCAGCCGGCCGACCACGCTGCCGAGCGTCAGCGGCTGGAGCGTGAATTGTCGCAGGCGAGGGCCCAGGTGACGCGCCTGCAGGCGCTGCTCGAAAGCCCGTTCGCCGAGCGGGCGCCGGCGCAGGTTGTCGAGAAAGAGCGCCTCAGCCTGGCCTTCCACCTGGAGGCGGTGCGCAAGCTCGAGGACCAGGTGGCACTGCTGGGCGACCAGTAGCCTGCAAGGTCACCGCTCGCCCGCCTCCCGGCCCAAGGCCATCGCCGCCTGCGTGCCCTCGCCGGACGGAGAGGACCGTGTCCACAGTTCCGCCCCCACCACTGCGCTGCAGCCAGCTTGGCACGGAGCGAAACGAGCGGAGCTTGCGAGGAGTTCCCCGCGCTTCCCGTCAACAGCCTCCCCTCCCGCTGCCGAGGGATCGAAGAGGCGGCCGGAGCGCGCGCAGGCGGAGGGGCAAAGGGCCGTCTCGCTTTCCGCCAGGGCACGCCGTTGGCGCCGCACAACCTGCGTCTGTGCCGACGCCCTGCGGGCATTTGCCTGCGGAGCGAACGGCGAACTGCCGCACCGTCCCGCTGTCCTGCCGGGAGGGCGAGACGGCCGGGACGGTGAAGCGGGGCGGGGAGCTCTCGCCGAAAGCGGTGGGTGCTCGACGACGAATTGCTGTCTGCCGCGGCTACCTGGCGGCTGCACGTCAGGCACTCCGCTCTGCGTGATAAACTGAGCGGCTGGGAGCGATCATGCGACGCAATGGCCCGGACTGGCTGCGCTGGATTTCGATCGGCCTGCTGATTGTCGGCGTGGCGCTGATGTTCTACTTCCTGTTCGCCTTCAGCCGCCAGCGGACCCGTCTGCCGGCGTCGCTGACCATCGGCGGGATCCCCGTGGGCAGCCTGGATCAAGCTGCTGCCTCTGAACGCCTGCTCCAGGTGTACAGTACCCCGATCGAATTGCACTATGCCGACCAGGTCATCCTGCTGTCGCCTGCCGCCACCGGCTTTCGCCTGGATACGGAGTCGATGATGGCGGCCGCCGAACTGGCCAGGACCGGTGCGGGGTTCTGGACAGGCTTCTGGGACTTCCTGTGGAATCGTCCCGGGGAGACGCAGGACATCCCGCTGCGCTTCGAGGTCTCCAGAGCGCAGCTGCAGACCGCTTTGCAGGACATCGCTCTGCGCTACGATCAGCCGCCGGTTCCCCTACAGCCGATTCCCGGCTCGACCAACTTCGGCGTTGGTGCCCCGGGCAACGTCCTCGACCAGGGGCGTGCAGTGGAGATGACGGAAGAAGTGCTGCGCAGTCCGGTCAACCGGCGACTCAACCTGCCAGTGGTCGAGCGCAGCGCAACTCAGCCGGGCCTGGATGTGCTGCAAACCCTGCTCGAGCAGAACATCGATCTCGCCGGCTTCGACGGACTGACGGTGATCTACCTGAAGAACCTCAAGACCGGCGAGGTGATGCACTTCGGCCGCTTCCGCAACCAGGCCATCGACCTCGAACCGGACATCGCCTTCACCGCCGCCTCGACCATCAAGATCCCGATCATGGTCGCCTATGACCGCTACTTCGACGAGCCGCTCGGCGACGAGGCCGAGCGCTGGTTGACCGAGATGATCACGCTCTCTGGCAACGACCCTGCTGATTGGCTGATGGACCAGGTCGATCGTGGCCGGGGACCGCTCGTGGTGACCGAGGTGCTCCGTCAGATCGGGCTGGAGAACACCTTCCTGGCCGGCTACTTCCGTCCGGGCGCGGAGCTGCTGCAGCAGTTCACCACTCCGGCCAACCAGCGACTCGACATCAACACGCGGCCGGACATCTACAATCAGACGACGGCCTCCGAAATCGGCCTGCTGCTGGCTGACATCTACGCCTGCGCTTCGGGCGGCGGCACGCTGCGCGCGGTCTTCCCGGAAGAGATCCAGCCCGCCGAGTGCCGCAAGATGCTTGACCTGCTGGGTCAGAACAAGATCGGTGTGCTGCTGGAAGCCGGCGTCCCCGAAGGGACCCGCGTGGCGCACAAGCACGGCTGGACGGAGTTGCCGCTCACCTGGCTGAGCGACGTCGGGGTGATCTATACCCCCGGCGGCGACTACGCCATCGCCGCCTTCATGTGGAACGACCGCGAGATGATCTGGGAGCCGACCTCCCGGCTGATGGCGGATCTGTCGCGGGCGATCTACAACTACTTCAACCCGCCAACCAGCTAGCACACCCGCAGCCCAAGCAAGCAGACACGCGCGACCCCACCCAGCATGGACGGCGTCGTGGTGCGCCGCGTTGGGCATTCGCCGGGCCGGGCGACGGCCGGATCAGCCGGGACCCGGCGCTTGAGAACCCAGAAGCTCTGCGTCCTCCTCAGCCGCCCGGCGTCGCCCCTCGGGAACATTGACCCGGGTGAGCAGGTAGCCTCCCACCAGGAAGAAAGCGACGATGCTCAGGACGGCCGGCCGACTGCTGCCGCTGGAGGCAGCCACGGCGGCGAAGATGATCGGACCGAGGATCGCCGAGAACTTCTCCATGACCCCGAACAGCCCGAAGAACTCCCCGCTCTTAGACGCCGGCGATAGACTGGCGTACAGGCTCCGGCTTAGCGCCTGACTACCTCCTTGCACCACGGCGACCATCCAGGCCAGGAACCAGAACTCCACCACGGAGTCCAGCCGGAAGCCCCAGATGGCGATCACACAGTACACGATCAGCGCCAGCAGGATGCTGCTCTTCGTCGTCAGGCGCTCGGCGAGCGGTCGCACAAGTCCCTTGAGCAGATAGGCGAGCACCAGGCCGATCGCTTCGACCGCCAGGATCATGCCTAGAATCATCGGCAGTGAAGATTGACGGGCCGGCGCCAGGACTTCCACCGCCACCAGACTGATGGCGATGCCCTGGCTGAGCGGATCGCGCTCGCCGGTTGTGCGCAGGACAAGCGTGTGCGCTCCGGGTTCGTCCGCCGCGTAGCGCACCGATTCGTCATAGCGGGGTGTGGATGAGTAGGCGTTGATCCTCGCCGGGCTGCCGGTGTCGGGGTCCATCAGCGGCGCCCCATCTAGCTCGACCGCCCAGATGCCGGACGCCGGGCCAGTGGCGTAGGTCAGGGCAATGCGTTGGCCTTCAAAGCGGAAGGCGGCCTCGGCTCCGGGGACGGTGCTGGCCCGATACGAGAGGTCGGACTCCTCGCCGATGGCCTCGGCCGCTACCGTCGCGAGTTCCCACGGGCCGACGTACTCGAGGAAGGGCGAGTCGGCGCTGTGTACCCCCTGACCGGCGGCCCCTGGCGTGCCAGCAAACGGCGGCTGCGGTGCGCCGCTCGCAGTCGGCGGGAGCATTCGAGAAGCGGCCAGGCCGGTTGCCGGCAAGGCGACCAGGTTGAACAGCACGAAGGCCAGGTAGAAGGCGCGCCGCTTCTCCGCTGGATCGGGTAGGCGACCGAAGATGAGACTGAAGGGGATGCCAACGAACTGCACCAGTAGCAGCGCCAGCACCAGCTCAACCGCGCCGAATCCTAGCTCGGCGCCGTAGATGGCGGCGACGCCGATGATCGTGCCGATGCCGTCGTTGTACACCAGAAAGGCGAGCAAGAACTTGAACAGCTCACGGTAGCGGCGGATGTCCCCAAACGTGGTGCGCAAGCGCCGGAAGCTGGCCGCGACCACGCGCTGCCCGGCGCCGAGCGCGACCGTCTCGGTGGGGGGCTCAGGCACCCAGCGGAAGATCGGCAGCGAGAACACCGCCCACCACACCGCCACGCTGAGGAAGGACAGGCGGGGGCCCCAGGTGCCGGGAAGCAGCTGGATCATCACGACGTTGATGGCGAGCAGGATCCCGCCGCCCAGGTAACCCATCGCGTAGCCGCGGGTCGAAACTCGGTCGCGATCCTCCGGCCGAGCGACGTGCGGAAGCAGCGCGTCGTAGAAGACGTTGGCGGCGTTGAAGCCGATCTTGGCCACGATGAACAGCAGCGAGGCCATCAGCCAGTCGCCGGTCTGCACCAGAATCAGCAGACCGGTCCCGATCACCCCGATCGTGACGAACAGCGCCAGGAAACGCTTCTTGCTGCGGGAAATGTCGGAGATCGTGCCGAGGATCGGCGCCAACACCGCGGCGACCAGCAGCGAGATGCTCAAGCCAGCGCCCCAGTAGGCCGTAGCCATGGCCGCCGTGGGCAGGGTGGCGCCTGCAACCTGGCTGTAGTAAATCGGCAAGATGGCGGCCAGGATGGTGGTGGCGAAGGCCGAGTTCGCCCAGTCGTACATCGTCCAGGCGAAGATGCGGCGACGGTACAGGCTCGGCGGGATACCTCCAGCTGCAGCGGTTGCTTCCATGACAGATCTCCTCGGGTCGGATCAAGTGCCCAGCCGGCTGTTGATGGTGCCGAGTCTAGCGCGGCAGGCGGGACTTGGACAACTGCTCCCGGGAAGGCAGAGCAGACGGCCCGCGGCCGTGCGTTCTTGGTTCGAGGGAAGCTGCCAGGATCCCCGGTCGCGGGCTGCCCACGATGGAGATGCCTCCGCTCGACAGGCGGAGAGGCGTGCGTCCCCCAGCGCCTGCGAGCGGGCCACCCGCAAGCAACCTCGACAGGTCCAGCACTCACCGTAAGGATCTCCTCGGCTGGAGAAACCCGCGCCTCGGTTAAGTCCGCTTGGCGTGGAGAGGGGTGTATCCCCCGACCGGCGCTCTTGTCGGAGGTGTGGTGGAGGCGCCGAGGATTGGGAGTCAGCCGAACTGGCCGCGCTGAGCTCCGCCAACCACAGCCTGATCGCGAATGCTCCCCGCCGCGGGCAAGCGTCCACGCTCTGCACCCCCCGTCCCAGTCCCGGACCCGGCTGGGAGAAGCTCGCCGGCGCCTCGCCGGTTGGCTCTGCCCGGCCCTCCAGCGTGCTTGCTAGGGCGGCCTCCGCCTTGCGGCAGTCCTCTCGCGCCCCGGGCGCTGGTCAGCGGCGAGGTCATCTTGAGCGCGCTGACTGCGGATGGGAGGGGGCTGCTCTTAGGCGCAGACATCGGGCGACCCGCCTCCCATCTGGTGCCGATGCGCGCTGAGCTGCGCAACCGAACTGGGATGCAGCTTCCTCGGATCGACGCACATGCACACGCACCCTCGGTCCACGTAGGCGCTCGTGAACCCACCCCTGGGCAAAGGGCCCGTTGGCCGCGCAGCGGGCCCCTGCGCACATCCCCTCCGGCCACCGCAGAGTGAGGGTGCGGGTAGAATTCGAAGCAGAACCGGCGCCGCCGAACCGGGGCGCATGTTGGACTATTTGGGTATAGGATGTTTGTTTGGCCCCCTCTGTGACGCTTGGCACTTGAGCCGAGACGGCGCCACGGGCTACGGTTGAACGGGGGAGGCTGGGTCAGGAGGTCTGTAGATGGCGAAGGGGCGCATCGAGGTCAGCCAGGCACTCTGCAAGGGGTGCGAGCTGTGCACGACTGTCTGTCCCAAGGATCTGATCGTGATGGCGACCGATCACTTCACGCCCAAGGGGTATCACCCTGCCATGTTGCAGGACCCCGAGGCGGAGTGCACCGGCTGCGCCATCTGCGCCGTGATCTGCCCGGACGCCGCGATCACGGTGTTCCGTTGGGTCCCGGCCGCCAAGGCAGCCTGATCCCGATCCCAACACGATTCGAGAGGCGACGCTGTGGCCAAAGAGATGCTCGAAGGCAACGTGGCCTTCGCCGAAGCGGCAGTACGTGCCGGGTGTGAGGCGTATTTCGGCTATCCGATCACGCCGCAGACCGAAGCGTTGGAGCACATGTCGCGCCGCATGCCGGAGCTCGGGCGGGTGTTTCTGCAGGCCGAGAGCGAGGTGGCGGCAATCAACATGGTGTACGGCGCGGCGTGCGCCGGAGCGCGGGTGATGTCGTCTTCGTCCAGCCCGGGCGTCAGCCTGATGATGGAAGGGCTGTCGTACATCGCCGGATCGGAAGTCCCGGTGGTGCTGGTCGACGTGATGCGCGGCGGCCCCGGCCTGGGGAACATCGCCCCGTCGCAGGGCGACTACAACCAGATCGTCAAGGGCGGAGGACACGGCGACTACCGGCCGATCGTGCTCGCTCCGGCGACCGTGCAAGAACTGATCGACATGACCTACGAGGCGTTCGATCTGGCGGAGAAGTACCGCTGCATCACGATCGTGCTCGCCGACGGCAACCTGGGTCAGATGATGGAGCCGGCCGAGCTGCCGCCAATGCGCCCGCTGCGACGGGTGGAGGATCGGGAACCTTGGGCGCTAACCGGCGCACGGGGGCGGAAGCCCAATGTCGTCAGCTCGATCTACATCGATCCGGCCGAGGAAGAGGTCTTCAACCGCAAGCTAATGGCCAAGCAGGCGGAAATCGAAGCCCACGAAGTCCGCTTCCGCGAACTCAAGCTGGAGGATGCCGATCTGGCGGTCATCGCCTTCGGCACCGCCGGACGCATCGCCCAATCGGCGGTCAAGAGCGCCCGCGAGGCCGGCGTGCGCGTCGGCCTGCTGCGACCGGTCTCGCTCTATCCTTATCCTTACCAGCGGATTCGTGAGTTGGCCGGCCGCGTGCGCGGAATCCTGGTCGTTGAGATGAACGGCGGACAGATGCTGGACGACGTGCGCCTGGGAGTGGAAGGGCGGGTGCCGATCCGCTTCTTTGGCCGGATGGGTGGCATGGTCCCGATGCCGGATGAGGTGCACGACGAAATCATGGCGCTGCATGCCTCGCTGGGAGAACCCGGCCCATCCAAGGAGGTGTCCCGTTGACCGAGACCGGCATGGTCGAGTCGCTGATCTACACCAAGCCCGGATCGCTGATGCCCACCGGAACCCACTACTGCCCGGGCTGCACCCACGGCATCGCCCATCGGCTGATTGCCGAAGTGCTGGACGAGATGGGCGTGCGTGAAGAGACGATCGGGGTGGCGCCCGTGGGCTGCGCCGTGTTCGCTTACAACTACTTCAACACCGACTTCGCCGAGGCGGCCCACGGCCGTGCCCCGGCGATGGCCACCGGCATCAAGCGCCTCAGCCCGGGGAAGCTGGTGTTCACGTACCAGGGTGATGGCGATCTGGCGTCGATTGGCGCGGCCGAGATTCTGCATGTGGCGGCGCGCGGCGAGAACATCACCGTCGTGTTCATCAACAACGCCATCTACGGCATGACCGGCGGGCAGATGGCGCCCACCACGCTCCCCGGGCAGCGAACGACTTCCTCGCCGACCGGGCGCGATGTTGAGACCATGGGATTCCCGATGAAGATGTGCGAGGTGCTGTCGCAGCTGGAAGGCAGCGCCTACATCGTCCGGCGCAGCCTGCATGACGTGCCCAACATCCGCCGCTCGAAAAAGGCGCTGCAAACTGCCTTCGCTGCCCAGCAGCAGGGCCTGGGCTTCACCATGGTCGAGCTGCTCTCCAGCTGCCCGACGAACTGGGGCATGAAAGCGGACGAAGCGCTGCATTGGGTGGAGAGCCACATGATCCCGGCCTACCCGCTGGGTGACTACAAGGTCCACCCTTCCCTTGCCGCAGCGCACAGCGGCGAGCGGAGCTGAGCATGCAGACCGAAATCGTGATCTCCGGCTTCGGGGGGCAGGGGGCGTTGTTCGCCGGGCAACTGCTGGCCTTCGCCGGGATGGACAGCGGCAAGTTCGTCACCTGGATCCCGTCCTACGGCCCGGAGATGCGGGGCGGGACGGCGCATTGCATCGTGACCATCAGCGATGAGGAGATCGGCTCGCCCGTCGTTCGCCATCCCCGAGCGGCGATCGTGATGAACCTGCCCTCCCTGGACAAGTACGAGGCGCTCCTCCAGCCGCAGGGCGTGCTGGTCGTCAACGCCTCTTTGGTCGACCGATCGCCGACACGCGCCGACTTGAACTGGGTGATGGTCCATGGCAACGAGGTCGCCGAAGAATTGGGCGACAAGCGGATGGCAAACGTCGTGCTCCTGGGGGCGCTGCTGGGGCTTCAGCCGGTGCTCACGCTGGACCAGCTCGCTCAGGCACTGCGCAACCATATTCCGGCTCGGCGTCGCTCGCTGCTGGACGCCAATCTCAAGGCGCTGCAGGAAGGCGCCGCCCTCGCCGCCCGCGACCGCGTTCTGGCCTAGACCGCTCGCCGCACCCGCTGCCGGCCGGGCGGGGCGCGTTCGACCGCAATCGGCATCGCGCAACTCTCCCGCCGTTCAAGGCGGGAGTTGCTTCTTATGCGCACCTCCGTTTCGATGATCCGCTGCACTTGGGTGTGAGCGGAGAGTGCGCTGCGGCCTGCCTCGCAGCGCCGGTGCGCTCGATCCCGGCCATGCTGCGTGCCAAGCTGCAACCTGCTCAGGGCTGCGGGGAAGTCCGGCTGGGGTCCTTGTGGGGTGGGCGGGGAGAGGCGCCCTCGTCTCTCGCGCCTTCTGCGCCTGTTGGCGATGGCACGTCGTTCGGCGAGAATCGGAATCGCACGGGGCAGGGGGGTTGCGGGGCGAGGCGCTCTGGCTTGTTAGGCGATGGATTCGCCGCACTGCGGGCAGCGGTTCAGGCCGGCGGTGAGCAGGTGACCGCACCTGGGGCAGGCCGAGGGCTGGGCGGGGCCGAGAGGCGCACCGCAGGCGATGCACGCCGGCGCGCCCACTGGGTTGGCCGTCAGGCAGTGGGCGCAGGTCAGGCGGCGCAGTCGATCGGACAGCACGTGGGAGGCGCCGAGTGTCTTGGCGGCGCGCTCGATCGTCGCCCAGGCGCGATCGATCAGGCCGATGGCGGCGATGTCCTGTGCCAGATCGTCCATCCGGCTGACGAACGAGATCGGCTTGAGCAAGGTCATCAAGGCCGTCATGCCCAGGCTGGCGGCCACCCCCAGCCAATCCTGGCGTCCCATGCGCACCATCACGCCATCTTCCACCACGGCGAGCTGAACGGTGAGCGCTGTGCGCCCCCCGGAGGTCGTGTGGCGCCGGCTAGCGATCTGCACCACTACCCGCTCGCCCGAACCGACCTGCTGGGCCTCCAGTTCGCCCTGGTCGAACTCCGCAACTAGCGCGCTGGCGATATCCGCCGGGGCGATGGGACCGTAGAACACCCGCTGCTCAATCGGCCTGTCCATTGGCCGCGCCTCCCTGGCCCGCCGAGGTAGTATAATCCGCCCCCGCATGACCAACAACGTGCAGAACCTCAGGCGAGCCGGTGCGCGCCTTGCGCTGGGCATGATCTGGCTGCTGGCTGTCGCCTGGACAGCCGGGCGGACGGCGGCTTCGCCGCTTGCTCAGGAGGCAACCGTAACCAGCACCCCCACCGGACCGAAGATCCTGGTCCCTGACCAGGTCAATGTGCGTCTGGGGCCGAGCACCGACTTCGATCAGGTAGGCGTGTTGAACTCGGGTCAGGAGGCGCCGGCCATCGGGCGCTCGCCCGGCGGCGACTGGATCATGATCAGCTATCCGGGGGTGTCGGGGAACGTGGCCTGGGTGTACTCGCCGCTGGTGACGTTGGTCAATCTGGGTGCGGAGGGGTTGCCGATCATCGAGCCTCCGGCCACGCCGACGCCGCGCATTACCCCCACCATCGATCCGACGCTGGCCTCGCAGTTCAACCTGGGCGCCGGATTGGCGACCCGCCTGCCGACCTATACTCCTGCACCCGACGTGGCCTACCCCACCTTCGAGCCGGGGGACACGTCGCGCAGCGGTATTCCGCCGATCCTGCCGATCGCCGGCCTGGTGATCATTGGAGCGTTCGGCCTGCTGGTCTCGGTGCTGCGCGGCCGCTAGCGCTCGTCGAGCGGGAGGCGCCCGGTGAATCCGGAATCCCGCTCGTGCCAGAAACCGATTTCGCCCTCGCCGTGCATCCAACACAGGAACACGATCCGTCCCTCCACAAGCGCAGGGAAATCCAGCAGCCCGCGTGCGACGTCTTTCACGATCACGCCCTCGGAGCGTATCGTCACCAGTGCCCGCTGCAGGCGATCCATCAAATCGAGCGCCTCGGGGGAGGGGCGGCTGCCGCCACTGCAAGCCAGCGTATCGCCGACCTCACGCCCGGCGGGCGTCAGGGCTCGCAGGCCGCGGTAGGCAAGCACCATCTCGCCGACGGTTGGCCGCATCCGGGCGAGGACTTGCTGCGCGTGCTCGATCGTGAAGAGGATCGGAAACCTGTCGGACATGGTGCGGGTCCAGAATGATCCGCAGGTCGCCCAGCGGCCTGCGGGCGAACTCAAATTCGAACGCGCCTGCTAGCCGCAGCCACAGCCGCCTGAGGACTCCCGGGCAGCCTGGCCGTCGGCGCGGAAGGAATGACCGCATCCGCACGAGGCGACGGCGTTTGGATTGTCGACCTTGAATCCGCCCCCCATCAGGTCGTCCACATAGTCGATCGTCGCGCCGCCAAGGTAGCCGATCGACATCGGGTCGATGACCACGTCGACATCACCGGCTTTGAAGCGCAGATCATCCTGCCGGACCTGACCCTCGAGCGCCATGCCATATTGCAGACCGGAGCAGCCACCCCCCGATACGAACACGCGCAAGGCGTAGTCGGGAAGATTGCGCTCAGTCAGCAGGCTGCGCACACGCGCCGCAGCCGAAGGTGTCAGCGTGATGCTGTGAGTCTGGACGTCGGAGATCGAGATCGTTTCCATTGGGACCACCCTCCAAAGGACTACCGAATTCCGCGACAATCATGTGTAACGTTGTCTATTTTATCCGGAAGGAGGGGGGTCTGTCAACCGAGAAGCGAAGCTCACAGCACGGATCGCCGTGGGCGAAGGATCTCTCCAGCGTCACTTGGGTGTTGAGCAGTGCGCTCAGCAGGCTGACGTCGAACACGCACAGTCCGGGTGCCCGGGAGGCGGCCAAGGAGTACGGACAATGCCGCAGCCTGAGGCACCGGCCGTCTGCCGGATTCTGCCAGGTGGGGAAGTAGCCCCGGGATTCAAGCGTTTCGTGACGTCCTGAGCCGGCGAGTGGGGAGATCCTCAGGCCAATCCTGGCTGAGTACCCCCGCCAGCTGCTGTGCGCATCCGGAGATCAGGCGCGCGGCTTCGGGCTGTGGAAGCGTGCGCAGCAGGTACTCAACCAGCTGGCAGGCCATCTCCTGGTAGTTGTCGGGGAGCAGCGTCTCTGCCTGCGGGGTAAGCCGGTAAACCTTCTCGGGACGACCAGGGCCATGCAGGTGACGGCGGGAGATCGCTTCGACTGCGCCCGCCCGCTCCAACCGCGTCAGGTGATGGCGGATCGTGACCGTTGTCCTGCCAACGGCCCGGCTGGTCTCGGCCAAGGTCGAGCCGCCCTGCTCCTTGAGGTAGGCGACAATCGCCGCCTGTGTTGCATTGGTCACACCACCCATTGTAGGAAGGCGGATGGATTTTGTCAAACAGGCTTGTCGAAATTGACCCGTGTCTTGACAGGCCTGCTCGCCAGGTTATAATTCCGGCCTGGGGGCCCAAGAACCCACGGCGGCGGGCCCCCCGCCGCGAGGATGGCCTGATGCCAGACGACCTGAACAACCCCGATTTCCCGGTCCCCGAAGACCTGCGCGGACAGGTCACCATCACCACGCTGGACCGCATCTACAACTGGGGCCGACGATCCTCCGTCTGGCCGATGTTCTGGGGTCTGGCCTGCTGCGCCATCGAGATGATCGCCACTGCCACCAGCCGCTACGACATGGCACGTTTCGGCATGGAGGTCATGCGCCCCAGCCCGCGCCAGGTCGATTTGATGATCATCTCGGGGACGGTCACCAAGAAGCTGATCCCCCAGATTGTCCGCCTGTACAACCAGGTCCCCGAGCCGAAGTACGTCATGGCAATGGGGGCCTGCGCCTCCGGGGGCGGGCCGTTCAAGGAAGGGTACAACGTCGTCTCCGGCGTGGACCAGTTCCTCCCGGTGGATGTCTATGTCCCGGGTTGCCCGCCGACGCCGCAGGCGCTGATCCACGGCTTCCTGACGCTGCACAAGAAGATCGCCGCCCAGCCGATCAAGGCCATCCCGGGCTACCGCAAGGGCGCCCTCGAACCTTTGCCGATCCCGGTGCTCGGGCCGGATCTGATCAACCTGCGCGACCTGCCGCGCATCACGACGGTTGCTTCCGGCACCGACCGGGAGACGACGTGATGCTGCCTCAGCTGTGGCGCACGAGGCTCCACCGATGACTGAACAGCAGATCGACCTGCAGGTCGACGGCCTGGAAGCGCGCTTCCCGGGGAAGGTCAGCAAGGACACCCGGGCAGGATACGCCGGGTACATGGTCAAGCCCGAATCGCTGGCCGAGTTCGCCGGCGCTCTGCGCGACCAGCTCGGATTCCGCTACCTGTCGTCGGTGACGGCGGTGGACTACCTCGCCGAGGACCTGATGGAAGTTGTCTACCACGCTTATCGGCCGGAGGGCGGGCCGGGGGTCGTGTTCAAGGCGCAGACGCCGCGGCAGGACCCGCGCCTGCCGTCGCTCGTGCCGCTGTTCCCGGGGGCTGAGTTCCAGGAGCGCGAGGCGTGGGACCTCTTCGGCATTCACTTTGAAGGGCATCCCGATCTGCGCCGGATCCTGATGTGGGAGGGCTTCCACGGCCATCCCATGCGCAAGGACTGGCGCGAAGCGTACTACGAGGAAGAGGGCAAGCCGTTCAAGAAGCGCTGGCCGGAGGGGCAGGTCTACCGGATCGAGGACAAGGTTCCCTTCGGGCACAACGTGAGCTACCCGTCGGAGTTCTCGCCGGAAGGCTGGGTTCCCGAAGAGGATGTCGCCCTATACGCCGGGTTGGGGAAGATCCAAGGGAACGGGAACGGCAAGGGCGCCGAGCTAGACACCGAGCAGATCATCATCAACCTCGGACCTCAGCACCCTTCGACCCACGGTGTGTTCCGGATGGTCGCCCGGCTCGATGGTGAGACCGTCGTCGACCTGCGGCCGGTGATGGGCTATCTGCATCGCAACCACGAAAAGATCGGTGAGCGCAACACCTTCCTGATGAACATGCCGTTCACCGACCGGCTTGACTACTTCTGCTCGATGAGCAACAACTTCGGCTATGCTCTGGCGGTCGAGAAGCTGATGGGAATTCGCCCTCCCGAGCGGGCGGAGTACATCCGGGTGATGATGGCCGAACTGACCCGGATCATCAACCACATGCTGGCGATCGGCTTTCAGCTCAATGATCTCGGGGCCTATTTCACGCCGGTGATGTACTGCTTCAACGAGCGGGAGTTGATCCTGGACGTGTTCGAGGCGGTCTCCGGCTCGCGCATGATGTGCAACTACTTCCGCTTTGGCGGGGTGGCGCGCGACCTGACCGAAGAGACCTTTGGCATGGTCAAGGACTTGGTGACCGAGCGTCTGCCGCGCAGGCTCGAGGAGCTTGAGCGCTACCTGGTGATGAACGAAATCGTGCGCGCGCGTTCGATCGGCGTCGGTGTCTTGACCGCCGAGCAGGCGATCGGCTTCTCGGCGGCCGGACCGGTGCTGCGCGCCTCCGGGGTGCCCTATGACGTGCGGCGGGCCGAGCCCTACTCCATCTACGATAGGCTCGAGTTCGACGTGTGTGTGCGGCAGCACGGCGACATCTACGACCGCTACCTGATCCGCTTCGATGAGATGCGTCAAAGCCTGCGCATCCTGCAGCAGATCGTACGCGACATGCCCTCGGGCGAGATCATGACCGGCAAGCCGCAGTACCAGGTGCGCGTGCCCGCCGGGGAATCCTACGGCAGGGTCGAGAACCCCAAGGGCGAGTTGGGCTTCTACCTGGTTTCCACCGGCAAGGCCAACCCCTACCGCTACCACGTGCGCTCGCCGTCGTTCATCAACCTGACCTCGCTGGCGCAGATGTGTCGCGGGCAGAAGATCGCCGACGCCGTGGTGATCCTGGGGTCGATCGACATCGTCTTGGGCGAAGTCGACCGGTAGGGCGGACTGCGCGCCCCCGACCGGTCGCTGGAGTGAGGCATGTACGGAAGCGGCGTGATCAAGGGCATGCTGGTGACGGGGAAGCACTTCCTCGATACCTACATCGAGGACATCCGCTACCTGGGCCGGCGCTCGGAGAGCTTCGCCACCCGGCAGGGCGTGAAGGCCAAGGGAGTGTTCACCGTCCAGTATCCGGAGGAGCGCCTTCCGGTTCCGGAGGAGTTCCGCTTCATCCCCTTCCTGGTGTACGAGGAAGGCCCCGAGGGGCAGAGGCTGGACCGCTGCACATCGTGCGGAATCTGCGCCAAGGTCTGCCCGCCGCAGTGCATCTGGATCGTGCGCTCGAGCAACCCGGAAACCGGCCGGCCGATCCCCGAGCCGATCGAGTTCTTCATCGACGTCGACATCTGCATGAATTGCGGGCTGTGCGCCGAGTACTGCCCCTTCGACGCGATCAAGATGGACCACGACTTCGAGCTCTCGACCTACGATCGTGGCCGGACCAACATCTTCAACAAGGAACGGCTGTCCAGGCCGGTGGCGTACTACGCATCGATCCGCCCGCAGAACTACCGGCGCGAGGAATCGATCCGGGCAGAGAAAGAGGCCGCCAAAGCTTCCAAGCCGGCCTGAACACTCACCGAGAGGTGCGGCGTGTATCAGGACGACACTGACATCCTATTCCCCATGCGGGTTGCACCGGCGCTGCGCGACCTGCGGGGGGACACCTGGCGTGAACTGGTCGACCGCGCCTGCTGCTCGCCCGACGCATCGGAGGATCAGCTGGCCTTCTCGCTGCTGCTGATCCGCCTTAGCGGGTGCATCAGCTGCCACACCGACTCCTTCCGGGCGATGCGCGGCTGCACCGCCTGCGCCTGTCAGTCCGTGCGGCGCTTTCGCGGGGATGAGGGCGAACTCGTCCGCCAGTTTGAACGGGCCCGCGACGAGGTGATCGGCTACCTCTGCCCGGTCCCTCGGCTCGCTCCCGCCCCGCTCCAGTGAGCCGGGCCGCCAGAGCAGCCGTCGGCCGTTGTCCCCCTTCCGCCTGCGGTGACCCGGCTGGGCTACGGTCAAGAACCGCCGCAGGCGGCTTGCGTTCAGGTGGAGTGTGTCTAGATGAGCAGTGAGTCGAATCCTACCCGGGAAGCCGTCCTGGCTGCCCTGGGGCGAGTTCCGGAGCCGGAGCTGGGGGGGGACCTGGTGTCCTTGGGCATGATCAAGGACCTTCAGATTCAGGGTGGGGAGGTAAGCTTCACGCTGGAGCTGACCACCCCGGCCTGCCCCTACAGGTCGCAGCTCGAAGCCAGCGCCCGGGACGCCGTGTTGCAGGTCCCCGGGGTTGCCCAGGCGGACGTACGCTTGACCTCGGTCGTTCGTTCCGATGGACGGGCGCGCGGCACACCCGGCGAGCCGATCCGCAACGCAGTCGCCGTCGCCTCGGGCAAAGGCGGGGTGGGCAAGACGACGGTCGCCGTCAACCTAGCGGTCGCCCTGGCGCAGGCCGGGGCGCGGGTGGGGTTGCTGGATGCCGACATCTACGGCCCGAACGTTCCGACGATGATGGGAATCGAGGCGCTGCCGGAGCCGGTCGGAGGGAAGTTGGCGCCGGCTGAGGCGTTCGGCGTCCGCGTGATGTCGATCGCCTTCCTGGTCCCTCCCGGGCAGCCGCTGATCTGGCGCGGGCCGATGCTGCACTCGGCAATCCGCCAATTCATCGCCGACGTGAGTTGGGGCGAGCTGGACTACTTGATCGTAGATCTTCCCCCCGGCACCGGCGACGCCCAACTCAGCCTGACCCAGACGCTGCCGCTCTCGGGCGGGGTGATTGTGACCCTCCCACAGCAAGTCTCCCTGGAAGACGCCCGGCGCGGTTTGGAGATGTTCCGCACCATGGACGTGCCGCTCTTGGGCGTGGTCGAGAACATGAGCTATCTGGAACTGCCAGACGGCACGCGCCACGATATCTTCGGAGAAGGCGGCGGAAAGGTGCTGGCTGAGCAGGCCGGCGTTCCGTTCTTGGGCGCGATTCCGATGCAGGCCGAGGTGCGCGTAGCGGGCGACAGCGGCAAGCCGATCGTGCTATCCCACCCGGACAGTCCGGTGGCCAAAGCGCTGGTGTCGATTACGCAGCAGATTGCCGCCCAGCTCAGCCTGCGGGCAGTGCGCCAGCCGGGGACGATCCCGCTGGAAATGATCGATTGAATGGCCGCCCGGCGAAGGGATCGTGCGCTCAGGGGACGGCAACCGACCGGCTATGCTATGATCGACGCCGATGTGGATGATCGCGTGGGTGAAGGTTGATGCGTAGTCCCGCAGCCGCCTCGCAGGTGGTGGCGCTGCGATTCCAGCCGTTGGGCAAGCTGTACTACTTCGATGCTGCTCACATCGAGGACCTGCGCCCAGGCGACCAGGTGGTGGTGAGCACCTCCCGCGGGCGCGAGATGGGCGAGGTCGTCAGTCTCGTGGCCGACCCCGGATCTCCGCCCGAGGGAAGCTGGAAGCCGATCGAGCGCCGCGCAAGCCCACAGGAACATGTGCTGCGGCGGCTGTGGCAGCGGCGAGAGCTGGAAGCCATGATCGAGGCACGCGCCCAGGCCTCCGAGCTCGGTCTGCGCAACATCAAGATCGCGCGGGCTGAGTTCTCGTACGACGGCTCGCGGCTGGTATTGCTCTACAGCTCCGAGGGCGACGAAAAGGTCGAGCTGAAGGAGCTGCGGCGTGCCATGCAGCACAGCTACCGCAAGGCGCAGATCGAGACCCGGCTGGTCGGCCCCCGGGACGTCGCCAAGATCTTGGGGGGCATGGGCGCCTGTGGGCTGGAGGAGCGCTGCTGCTCCCGCTTCCTGACCGAGTTCAGCCCGATCTCGATCAAGATGGCCAAGGCACAGGGCATCTCGCTGAATCCGCAGGAGATCACCGGCATGTGCGGCCGGCTGCGCTGCTGCCTGGTGTACGAGTACGAACAGTACGCCGAGGCCCGCAAGACCTTGCCCAAGCGCAACAAACGGGTGATCACGCCGATGGGCGAGGCCAAGGTCCACGATGTCATCCCGCTGAAGGAGGCGGTGATCGTCGTGTTCGACGATGGACGACGGGCGGAGTTCCTCAAGCACGAGATCCAGCCCTATGAGGAATTCAAGGCGCTGGAAGCGAAATCCAAGGCGCCCTGCGACAAGCATCAGAACGGCGAGTGCGACTGCGGCCGCGCCGAAGCAGGCTAGACCGACATGTCGTCCACTCCGTCTACCCCCCGCGTGTTAGTGGTGTTGGCCCATCCCGATGATCCGGAGTTCTTCTGCGGCGGCACGCTGGCGCTGTGGGCGGAGCAGGGAAGCTGGATCAGCTACTGCCTGCTCACTCGAGGCGACAAAGGCGACGAACATGGCAGCGACCCGTCCGGGCTGGCTGCTACCCGCGAACTCGAACAGCGGGCGGCGGCGCAGGTCTTGGGCGTTGCCGAGGTGACCTTCCTCAACTACCCTGATGGCTATCTGGTCCCTGACCTGGAGTTGCGCCGCGAGGTGGTGCGGGCGATCCGCAAGGTGAAGCCCACCGTGGTGGTCACTTGCGACCCCACCAACTTCTTTCCCAATGATCGCTACATCAACCATCCGGACCACCGTGCAGCCGGCCAGGTGACGTTGGACGCGGTGTTCCCTGCAGCCGGCTCGCGGATGTTCTTCCCTGAGCTGCTCGTAGAGGGCCTCGAGCCCCACAAGGTGTCCCAGGTGTATGTGGCCATGCCGCAGACGCCGAACACGGTGATCGACGTGACGGCGATGTTCGAGCGCAAGGTCGAGGCGCTTGCGTCGTCATGCCAGCCAGATCACCGATCCGGATGCCCTGCTGCTCCGCTTGAAGGATCGCATGATCGATCCATCCGCCCCGCCCGAGTCCCCCCGCTATGTTGAGCGCTTTCGCCGCATCGATCTGGCCTGAGCCTGCCCGCATGCTCGCGGACAGCTCAGACGGGAGGGGATGAGCGCCGTGCCCGGAGGGAACGGTCACGGCGATGTGCTTGTGTTCACCCAGCCACCGCAGAGGGTGGTTTCGCTCGTCCCTTCGATGACCGAGAGTCTATTCGACCTTGGGCTGGGCGCGGCCGTCGTCGGGGTCACCGAATTCTGCCGCCCGCCAGAAGCGCGTCCGACCGTTGGGGGGACCCGGGCGCCAGAGATCGAACGAATCCTGGCGCTGTCGCCGGACCTGGTGATCGCCAA
Source organism: uncultured Chloroflexia bacterium (assembly GCA_963789825.1). Lineage (GTDB taxonomy): Bacteria > Chloroflexota > Anaerolineae > Anaerolineales > E44-bin32 > PFL42. The sequence goes on along the minus strand of CAWBME010000006.1, from coordinate 789,098 downwards.
CCAGGAAGAGAACACGCGCCCTTCGGTCGAGGCCATGCGCTTAGCCGGTTTGAAGCTCTGGCTGACCTTCCCCAGAAGCACGGCGGAGGCGATTGAGGTCCTCTGGACTGTGATTGAGCTCTTCCGCGCCAGCCAGGCCATCCCGCGCTTGAAGACGCTGGAGATGACGCTGGAATGGACCCGCAGCGCAGCGCAGGCGCAGCCGATGCCGCGCGTGTTTGTGCCGATCTGGACGGAGGATCACGCCCAGAGCGGATGGTGGTGGATGAGCTTCAACCGTCACACCTATGCCCACGATGTGCTGGCGTGCTGCGGCGGCGAGAACGTGTGCGCCACTCGCGAGCGACGCTATCCGCTGGAGGCCGATCTCGGCCAGGCTGCCGCCGAAGCGCCGGGCGAACGCGATGTCCGCTACCCGAGGCTGCTCCCGGAGGAAGTCGTTTCCCTCCAACCCGAGGTCATCCTCGTGCCGGACGAGCCCCACGCGTTCACCGAGACGGATGTCGAGCGACTGATGACGCTCTTGGCCGCGACCCCGGCGGTGGAGCATGGGAGAGTTTTCCGGGTACCCGGAGCACTGCTCACCTGGCACGGAACGCGCCTGGCGCAGGCGCTTGCCGAGCTACCCTCGCTTCTGCGGGCCCCCGGGTGATGCGAAGCTCGCCCCAACGGGCGGGAGCGGGTACGCAGCCGCTGCAGCGAGCGAGGATCTTCCGCCGTGCCGCCGGCAGCGACAACTCCCACCGAGCTCCCAATCCACCGTCCTTCGCCACGCGCCGTCTGGGCCGCCGACGCAGGCTGCCGCCCCAAACGGGAGTGCCGCTCAAGGGATCGACGTCAGTCCGGGCTGCCCTCCGGCCCCAGGAGATCCGTTGCGCGGCGTCAAGCCAGCGGGGGGTCGCTGTGCCGGGCATCGCCTGGGATCCCGCCAGGTCTTGACGGTCGTCTGGCGAACCCCTAGAATCTCCGTTCGTCGGTGCATGGAGGGTGAGGATGTTGCAGGGTTTGTGGAAGGTGCTGGTGACAACGCTCGTAGCGATGCTGATCGGCAGCCTGTTTGGTCTGTTGATCGGCGTGCTGGTGGAGAACGTCTTGCTGTGGGTCTTGCTGATGGCCGGAGCGGGCGCCATGATGGGCATCGCCTTCGGATACGGTTTCCTGCCGAAGTCGTGATCGCCATCCGCCTGCTTGCAGCCGCTCAGCCGGCTGGAAAGAGCAGGCGCGAGCCTATGCTGTGTGGCGGACTCCTTCGGAGCCGACGCCACAGGCAGACGAGAGACGGAGAGGATGAGCGAACCCAGGGCGACCTCGGGCCGGGAGGTCAGGCTGACGAGCCTGTCCTCCTGTGCGGGTTGAGCGTCCAAGCTAAGCGCTGAAGCGCTGGCGCAGGTGCTGCGCCCCATTCAGGAGACCTTCCGTCAAGAGGAGTTTCCTGACTTGGTGCTGGGGCTATCCACGCCGGACGACGCCGCCGTCTGGCGGCTCGACGATTCGCGGGCGCTGGTGCTGACGACGGATTTCTTCACGCCGATCGTCGACGATCCCTACCAGTATGGGGCCATTGCCGCAGCCAATGCGCTGTCGGATCTGTACGCTATGGGCGCAACGCCCTTCCTGGCCCTTAACATTGCCGCTATGCCGGTTGACCTCGAGGCTGAGATTGTGCAGGACATCCTGCGGGGCGGCGCCGAGAAGGTCCGGCAGGCGGGAGCGGTGATTGCTGGAGGGCACACGATCCAGGACAAGGAGCCCAAGTACGGGCTGGTGGCGGCCGGCATGGTCAGCCTGGCCTCGTTGATGAGCAAAGGGGGAGCGCGTCCCGGAGATGCCCTGGTGCTCACCAAGCCGCTCGGAACCGGGGTCACTACCACTGCGCTCAAGCGCGGCCTGGCTCGGCCGGAGCACGTCGCCGAGGCGGTGGAGTGGATGCAGGCGCTCAACCGGGAAGCTTCGCAGGTTGCAGTCCGCCACTCCGTGCGCGGGGCGACCGATGTCACCGGTTTCGGCCTGCTGGGTCACGCCCAGGAGATGGCGCGCACATCTGGCGTTGGCCTCGAGTTGCACGCGCCCGACATCCCGCTGCTCTCCGGCGCGTTGGGCTACGCCGAGGCCGGCATCTTCCCCGGAGGGAGTGTGGACAACCAAGCCCACTTCGGTCCGGTAGTCGAATTCGAGTCGGAGCTGCCACCGGCCTGGCAGATGCTGCTGTTCGATGCGCAGACTTCGGGTGGGCTGCTGCTTTCGGTCCCGCCCAATTCGCTGGCGGCGCTGCTGGCATCGCTGCAGGCGTCCGGCAAGGCGCGGGTGGCAGATCGGTTGGGTCACTCCCGGGAGCGGGATCCGCGTCCTGCGGGCGCCCATTCACCCGGGATAGGCCGAGGAGGTACTTGCATGGCGAAGGTCACCATCATCGGCGCCGGTCAGACCGGCGCCACGACGGCTCACTGGCTGGCTGAGCGGCAGTTGGCCGACCTGGTGCTGATCGATGTCGTCGACGGGCTGCCGCAGGGGAAGGCGCTCGATCTGCTCGAGTCGCTGCCGATCGTTGGCTCCGACGTGCAGGTGGTGGGCTCGAACGACTTTGCGGCCAGCGCCGGATCGGACATTGTGGTGATGACCGCCGGGTTGCCCCGCAAGCCGGGAATGAGCCGCGAGGACCTGCTCGCCGCCAACAGCGCCATCGTGCGCCAGGCCGTGACCAGCGCATTGCAGCACTCCCCCCAGGCGATCCTGATCATGCTCACCAACCCGCTGGATGCTATGGCGTACCTGGCGATGAAGGTGACCGGGTTGCCGCGCCAGCGCCTCATCGGCCAGGCGGGCATCCTGGACTCGGCCCGCATGAGGGCCTTCGTGGCCGAGGAGCTTGCGGTCAGTGTGCAGAACGTGAACTGCTATGTTCTCGGCGGCCACGGGGATGACATGGTGCCGCTGACGCGGCACTCCAATGTGGCCGGCGTGCCACTCAACGAAGCCCTGGCGCCCGATCGCCTGGCCGCCATCGTTCAGCGCACCCGCGATGGCGGAGCAGAAATCGTCAAGCTGCTGAAGACTGGATCGGCATTCTACGCTCCGGCCGCGGCGCTGGCGCAGATGGTCGATGCCATCCTGACCGATCGGCATCTGATTGTCCCGGCTTCGGTGTACCTGGAGGGTGAGTACGGCCAGCGGGGCATCTTCTTCGGCGTCCCGGTGCAACTCGGACGCGGCGGCCTGGAGAAGGTGATCGAGTACCGGCTGCAGGCCGATGAGCAGGTGGCGCTGGAGCAGTCGGCTGCCCGGGTGCGCGAAACGATCGAAGCCTTGGGTTCGATCGCCTGACGCAGCGGGTCGCCTTGTGCCCGACGCCACACGGCATGCTGGGCAATCAGGCCAATCGCAATCCAACAACCGACCGGAGGGCATCAGGCCTCCGGTCGGTTGATTCAACCCAGGGACGCAGGAAGCGGCGTCGGTCCCAAGCTCAGGGTGTGGGGGTGATGGCGCCCGTCGCCGCGCCCGACCAAGTGAATACGCGCCGCACGCTCAGCGCACCGGCCTCCTCGTAGAGAAGCTCGCCGGCGGCGGTCGTGCCCGTTTCGCGCACCACGCCGACCCACCAGCGGAGCACGTGCGGTGTGGCCTCGGAAGGCCTCAGACGGACCGGGACGAGGTACTTGGTGTCGGTGACGTAGGTGATGTCGCGGACATTGCCGGTGCCATCCGTGATATCGTCAATCGTGACCTTGTAGCGCTCGTTCGGGCGCAGCTCGCCGACCGCCGCCCACTGCAGCGCCACGCTGTCATTGGCCAAGGTGTACGGCTCGCCGTCGCGCGGCAGCAGCAGGCTGGGTGCAGGGTAAGGGGGGCGGCGGGGTCGGCGTCGGGGAAGGGCCTGCGGTGGGCACCCGTTCGCAGAGCGGGATGACGAGAACCTGGCCGACGAACACCGTTTCGCTGGTCATCCCATTGAAGTCCATGATTGCCTGCATCACGACATTGTAGTTCTGTGCGATTGCGCCCAGCGTGTCGTTGGCTTGTACGGTGTAGGGGATCGTTTCGCAGGCAGCGCGAGTAGCTTCCTCTGCGGGCAGTGTCGAAGTCGGCGGCGGGAGCGGGGTGGGCGTCGGCTGCGGGATCAGGATCTGCAGGCCGACAGAGAGCAGACAGTCCGGCGTGAGGTTGTTGATCTCGATGATTGACCGCACGGCAACCTGGAAGCGGAAGGCCAGCCCGCCGCAGGTGTCATTGGCGACAACCGTGTACTCCAGTGGCGGCAGGAGCGTCGGTGTGGGAACCGGAGTCTCGGTGAATGTCGGCGCTGGGGTGAGGGTGATCGTAGCTGTCGCCGAGGCGGTCGGCGTGGGTGTGCGCTCGCTGCCGATCCCGGTCACGCGCGTCGCGGCAAAGGTGATGCCGGCGGCCAGCAGGACGAACACCGCCAGCAGGCCAAACGCCAAGGGAAGCGACAACGTCAGTTGCGAGCTGCGCCGGAAAGACTGGCGGGTGGCATCCTTCCTGAGTTCCGTACCGCACACCACGCAGCGCGTTGCGTTCGGCGCTAGTCGCGTGCCGCATGTGGGACAAACCCTGGAGGTTGTTGGGCCTTGATCTGCCATTCAGCGTGTGCCTCGGGTAGGTGCGGGAGTCGGCATTATACCAGCAGGACCCTCGCCCGGGAGCTTCTCAAGCGGCGGGAGCGCCGTCGAGGCCGAGCACCCCGGCAACGCGGCGCATGTCGAGGATCACATTCTCGACGTGCTGCCACAGTTCGATGCCAAGATCGGCCGCGCCCGCCTCGATCTGGCCACGGTCGACAGCGGCGGCGAAGCGGGCGTCGCCCCACTTCTTGCGCACGGACTTGGCGGTGAGGTCGAGCACGGAGTGCGACGGGCGCACAAGCGCGACGGCAGTGATCAGACCGGTGAGTTCATCGCAGGCGTACAGGCATTTCTCCATGCGGGTCAAGCGCGGAATCCCCGTGTGGTTGGCGTGGCTGAGGATGCAGCGGATGATCTCCTCCGGCAGGCCGCGCTGGCGCAGGATGGGCGCACCGTCCTGCGGGTGGTGGTCGAGGGTCGGGTGGATCTCCCAGTCGAAGTCATGCAGCAGGCCGACCAAGCCCCACGCTTCCGGGTCTTCTCCGAAGCGCTGGGCATAGCCACGCATGCAGGCCTCGACGGCAAGCATATGGTTCTTCAGGCCTGGGTTGTGGATGAACTCATCCAGGATGGCAACAGCTTGATCGCGGTCCATCGTGGTCCTCGTCTTGCCTGCTCAGCCGACGCGGCTGGAAAGGGGCGGCGTGGGCCTGGCCAGGTAGGTCTCCAGCACGGCTGCGAGCGTGGCTGGGATCTCGCGGAGGTTCCAATAGCCTTGCGCCCGGCGGGAGTATGCGTGCAGGTCAGCGGCGACGCCCTCGGCCTGGATGCCGAGGCCGTCGCAGATAGCCAGCGCCCGCGGCAGGTGGAAACGCTGCGTGACCAGCAACGCTTGCTCGATGCCAAAGACCGCGCGGGCGCGCTGGCACGAGGCGAAGGTGCGCACTCCCTCTCGGTCGAGGCGGATGGCATGCTCCGGAACGCCGAGAGAGAGCGCCAGATTGCGCATGGCAGCCGGCTCATCGCGCCCGGCGGAGAGCGCCGAGCCGGTCAGCAGCAGGCCCTCGACACGGCCCTGCAGGTATAGGGCGGCGGCTGCCGCCACGCGGTCGGCCAGCACGAGCGACGGGGAGCCGTCCCGCCGCAGCCCGGCGCCGAACACGATCGCCACTGGACGGACGGGCGCCGTCTCCGGCGTGTGGATGCGCCCGGCGTAGAGGCGGACCACGACGGCCCTCGGCAAGATGAGGGCGAGCGCGAGCGTCAAGCAGGGCGATCAACGGCCAGATTCGCACGTGTTGGGAGCTCCTACCAGCGGCGGATTGTACCAGCCCTGGCTGAGCAAGGGAGACTTGACTCGGGTTCCTGTGCATGCTATCATCTGCCATATCGGATTGATATGATAAATACAATGAATCACGCTGCGCAGCTGGAGATCCCCGGGAGCGGGGAGCTTCCCGCCACCTTCCTGCAATACCTGGCGGCATCGACCGCCGCCTCCGGCGAGCGGCTACCGTCGATCCAGGAGATCTCGGCCGATTTGGGCATCAGTTCCGGCAAGTTGCGCGAGCAGCTCGAGGTCGCCCGCCAGCTCGGCCTGGTTGACATCCGCCCGAAGACCGGCATTCGGCGCTTGCCGTTCAGCTTCCTGCCCGGCTTGCGGGTGATGCTCAACTATGCCCTGGCGACCGATCCAGCCTACTTCGAGCAGTTCGGCGAAATGCGCAATGCCCTGGAAGTCGTGTTCTGGAAGCAGGCCGTCCGGCGCTTGCTGCCGGAGGACCGCCAGGCACTGCGCCGGCTGGTCGACCGCGCCTGGGAGAAGCTGCGCGGCGAGCCGGTCCAGATTCCTCACCCCGAGCATCGTGCGCTGCATCTGACGATGTTCTCCCGCTTCGACAACGTGTTTGTGCGCGCGGTGCTCGACGCCTACTGGGAAGCCTACGAAGCCATTGGCTTGAATGTGTACGCCGACTACGCGTATCTGAAGCGTGTGTGGGACTACCATGAGCGCATGGTGGACGCCATCCTGGCGGAGGACTACGACCTGGGCTACCAGATCCAGATCGAACACGCCGGCCTGCTCCACGAACGCCCCGAGCTCCGCCAACTGCGATGGCAAGGGTCCCCTGCAGCCATCGAAACCGGGAGCCCGGCGAGAGAGGCAGAATGAGCCAGCAACCTGTTCAAGAGAAGCTGACGAAAGCACAGCCGGGCGATCAGCCGCGCATCGTCAACGATTTCTCGATGGTCGTGGCGACGGTCAACGGGTCGGGCAGCCAAACCTCCAACATGGCGCTGATCCGGGCCCTGTTCCGCATGGGCGTGCCGGTCAGCGGCAAGAGCCTGTTCCCCTCCAATATCCAGGGCCTGCCGACGTGGTTCACCATCCGCGCCAGTTCGCTCGGCTATACCGCCCGGCGGGAGAAGGTGGAGATCGTCGTCGCCATGAACCCGGCCACCTTCCTGGAGGACCTGCAGACGATTGTGCCCGGCGGGGTGTGCTTCCATCCGGACAACTTCCCGGCGCCGACGATCCGTGACGACGTGGTCTACTACCCGATGCCGGTCCAATCCCTGGTGAAGGAGATCGACCCGCCCAAGGAACTGCGCGAGTACATCTCCAACATGGCGTATGTCGGTATCGTGGCCAGCGTGCTGGGCATCGAACTGGAAGAGATCCGCAAAGCGTTGTTCACCCACTTCCGCGGCAAGGAACGGGCGGTTGAGTCCAACATGAACATGATCGGCCGGGCATATGCCTGGGCCGAGGCCAACCTCACCAAGCGTGACCCCTACATCGTCCAGCGCGACCATCAGACCGAGGGCATGATCCTGGTCGACGGCAACACCGCCGGCGCGCTGGGATCGATCTACGGCGGGGTGAGCTTCTCTGCCTGGTACCCGATCACCCCTGCCTCCAGCCTCCCCGAATCGCTCACCGAGTATCTGCCGAAGCTGCGCAAGGAGAAGGACACCGGCAAGGCCACGTACGCCGTCGTCCAGGCGGAGGACGAGATCGCCGCGGCTGGCATGGCTGTGGGCGCGGGCTGGATGGGAGCGCGCAGCATGACCGCCACCTCCGGTCCGGGCCTTTCGCTGATGGCCGAGTACGTCGGCCTGGCGTTCTTCGTCGAGGTCCCCATCGTGATCTGGGATGTCCAGCGCATGGGACCCGGAACCGGACTGCCCACCCGAACCTCGCAGGGGGATGTGATGTTCGTGCGCTACCTCGGCCACGGCGACACCAAGCACATCCTGCTCTTCCCGGCGACGCCGGCGGAGTGCTTCGAATTCGGATGGAGGGCCTTCGACTTGGCCGAGAGGTTGCAGACCCCGGTCTTCGTGATGTCCGACCTGGACCTGGGAATGAACTACCTGGATGTCCGAGTCATTCGAATACCCGGATGAGCCGATGGATCGCGGCAAGGTTCTCGATGCCGACGACCTGGCGCAGATCGGGGTATTCGGCCGCTATCGCGATGTCGAGGGTGACGGCATTGCCTACCGCACTCTCCCCGGAAATCCGCATCCACTGGCGACCTGGTTCGCCCGCGGCACCGGACACAACGAGAACGCGCTCTACAGCGAACGGGCCGAGGACTGGGCCAGCAACATGGAGCGCCTGTGGCGCAAGCTTGACACCGCGCGTGATTTCGTGCCGCGCCCGGTGCTCTTCCGCCACTCCGGGGCGCACATCGGGCTGATCGGTTACGGCAGCACCGATCCGGCCATCCAGGAGGCGCGCGATCGTCTCTCGGCGGCCGGCGTGCCCACCAACTACCTGCGCTTGCGCTCGATCCCGTTCACCCTCGACGTGCGCGCCTTCATCGAGGAGCATGACGAGGTGTACGTGATCGAAATGAATACCGATGGGCAGATGCGGCAGCTGCTCCAGCTGGAAGTGCCTGAACACGCCGCCAAACTTCGTTCCCTGAGCTACAACACCGGCTTGCCGCTGAGCGCCCGCTGGATCGTGGCGAACGTCCGCCCGGGCAAGGAGGGTTAGCATGGCCACCACCATCGGAACCGCGTTGCCGCGCTCGGCCAACGTCAACCTGGTCGGCCTGGAACGCACCGACTACAAGGGCCTGCCCTCCACCTTGTGCCAGGGGTGTGGCCACAACTCAATCTCCAGCCAAATCATCGCCGCCTGCTACGAGATGTCGGTCGCGCCCGAGCGCCTGGTCAAGTTTTCCGGCATCGGCTGCTCGAGCAAGAGCCCAGCCTACTTCCTCAGCCGCTCGTTCGGCTTCAACGGGCTGCACGGGCGAATGCCTTCGCTGGCGACGGGGGCATTGCTGGCGAACCGGTCGATGAAGGGCATCGGCGTCAGTGGCGACGGCGACACGGCGAGCATCGGCATCGGCCAGTTCATCCACCTGCTGCGGCGCAATGTGCCGCTGGTGTACATCGTCGAGAACAACGGCGTGTACGGGTTGACCAAGGGCCAGTTTTCCGCCACGGCGGACAAAGGTGCCATGCTCAAGAAAGGCGAGGCCAACCCATTTCATCCGGTTGACATCTGCTTTGAAGCGCTGGCGGCCAACTGCGGTTTCGTCGCCCGGTCATTCGCCGGCGACCCGCGCCAGGTGAAGGAGTTGATCAAGGCCGCCCTCAGCTTCGAAGGCACTGCGGTGCTCGATATCATCAGCCCCTGTGTTACCTTCAACAACCGCGACGAATCAACCAAGAGCTATGCCTGGGGGAAGCAGCACGAAGACCCGATCCACGACATGACCGTGATCCCGATCCGCGAGGAAATCGAGGTCGAACTCGAACCTGGGGAAGCGACCACCGTCGAGTTGCACGACGGCTCACGCGTCGTGCTCAAGAAGCTCGAGCGGCAGTACGACCCGACCGACCGCATGGCGGCGGTGACGCTGCTGGAGCAGGCCCGCATCAACAATGAGCTGCTGACCGGCTTGCTGTACCTGAACTCCAACCAGCCGTCGCTCGTCGATATCGGCAACCTCGCGCAGACTCCCTTGTCGCAGTTGGCCGAAGACGTTCTGCGCCCTGCACCTGCCACCCTAGAATTGATCAACAGCGAGTTCCGCTAAGCCGCCTCGCCAACCGTCTCACTGACAGCGCAGGACGAGGCGATCCCGTCCTGCGCCGTCGCGTTTGCCAAAGGTATAATCCGCCGCCATGAGACGAGAACGGTGAGCCGCTGGGGAATCGCCGCCGGCCTGGCGGCGGCGGCCATCTGGGGCGGCATGTATGTGGTCAGCAGGGTGGTGCTGCAGATTGTGCCGCCCTTCACGCTGCTCAGCCTGCGCTTGGTGCTGGGGATCGCCTGCCTCGGCGTGATTCTGGGCGTGACAGGGGGGAGGCGACTGCAGCGCCGGCAGGTTCGATCCATTCTTTGGGTCGGACTCCTGGGTTTTGGAATCTCCATTGGACTGCAGTTCGTCGGCACGCGTCTGACCGGCGCAGCCAATGCCTCGCTGGTGACCTCCGCCTCACCCGTGTTCATCATGCTGTTCGGCGTGCTGATCTTGGGTGAGCGTGCCAGCCGGCAACGCGGGCTGGCGCTGCTGCTCGCCTTCCTGGGTGTGCTGGCGGTGATCGATCCCCGAACGGCTTCGCTGCAGAGCGGGTCTCTGGCAGGCAATTTGGCGCTGCTTGGCGCCGCCGTCACCTGGGGCTTGTACTCGGTGCTCGTGCGTCAGGTCAGCCAGACAGCCGGCACCGTGGAGGTCAGCCTGTTCGCCTTCCTCGGCGGCCTGCCACTGGCGCTTGGGATGTCCGTTGTCGAGCGGACACGTCTGCCGGTGGGGGAGGTGACTCCGCTGATCGTGGCAGGCATTGTCTACCTGGGGGTGATCTCGACTGCGCTGGCCATGTACCTGTGGAACAAGTCCCTGCAACTGTTGGAGGCGGGCGTGGTGTCGCTCCTGTTCTTCGCCCAGCCGGTGGTCGGCGTCGGCTTGGGCGCCCTGCTGCTCGGAGAGCAGTTGAGCGGCGCCTTCTGGCTGGGCGCGGCGTTGATCGCCGCCGGCGTCTTGCTGGCGGCCCGACCCGTTCCGGGCGTCAATGCGGCGGACCTTCAAGGCGAGGCCGGTCGCTCAATGTCGGAGCATAGAAGATGAGCCAATCGAAGTCGTTGGGCCGCACCCTGGCCAGGGTGCTGGCGATCCTGCTGGCAATCGGCTTTGCGGTGCTGATGCCGCTGGCGCTGATGGCACACAGCGTAGCGGCTGTTGTCTTCTCTCCGGACGTCATGGCTTCGGTGCTGACGCAGCAGTTCTCGCTGGCCGAGGATATCCGGCGCCCGGTGTTCGAGGCGCTGATGGGATCGGAGGGTGAGCCGGATCAGGGATTGGATCTGAGCCAGGCGCTGGGCTATCTCACCCCCGAAGAGCAACAGCAAGTGCTTGACAACCTGATCCCCCCGGGCTGGGCGCAAGGGCAGATCGAGGCCGCGGTGCATCAAACCTACGCCTGGCTGGACAGCGAAGACCCGCACCCGACAATCACGCTCGACATGCGCCCGGTCAAAGTCCATTGGATGGACGGCGCGGTGCAGGGGGCGGTCGCTCGCGTGATTCAACTCGTGGCCGGACTGTACAGCTGACAAGCTCGCCGAATTCGCAGCAAGTCTGCTCTCCGGTCAGGCAGCCATGGTGTACTGCGCGCCCCCGGGGCGCTCGGCGAACTGCTGGCCGGCTTTCTGACGACCGGGCTCTCGACGAGCGTCCAGGCATTGCCGCCCGACCTGGTGCTATCCCCCGGCAGCCAGAGGCCGGCCGAGATGCTTGAGATCAAGGAGAGCCTGCTTACCTTGCGCGCCGTCGGGCGCTGGGGCTGGCTGATCCCGGTCGGCATGCTGCTGCTGATTCTGGCGCTCATGGTTCGTTCCATACCGGACTGGGGGCGGTGGTGGGGTTGGCCCCTGCTGGCGGCCGGCCTGCTCAGCCTGGGCGGCCTGCTGGGCGGAGGCTGGCTGTGGCGCAGCGGGCTGCAGCAGTTCTCCCTGCAGGCCGGGGGCCCGATGGTGCTGGACATGCTGGATGGCGTGCTCGCCGGGTTGACGGGCCAGATTAGCGCCCGTCAGCTGCGGGGCGCCGCTCTGTTGCTGGTCTCCGGCGCTGCGCTGCTGGTGATGGCAAGGTCCGTCGAACGCAAGCGCGCCGGCGGCCTTGGAGCGGGCGAAGGCCTTGACACGGAACCGCCACCAGCCGGGATGTTCGGCTAGCGGCAAGCCGAGTTGGGCGGTCAGGCGCCGCGGATCAAATTCTGCATCTGACGCGGGTCTCACGCCAGGCTTGAAGCCAGGGCGCTGCTGCCCGGAGCTGGCGCGCGAGGACCCGGTCGGGCTAAATGTAGCGCAGCTCGCTGGCCTGGCGCTCCAGCTGCTCGCGGAACGCCGGATGGGCGATCTCGATCAGGGCACGCGCCCGTTGCCGGATCGTCTGTCCGTACAGCGCCGCTGCACCGAACTCCGTTGCGACATAATGAACATGGTTGCGGGACGTGACGACCCCGGCGCCCTGTTTGAGCATGGGCACGATCCGGCTGAGGGTCGAGCCGTCCCGCAGCGTCGCCGTCGACGGCAAGGCGATGATCGGCCGCCCCCCTTTGCTGCGCGAGGCGCCATAGATGAAGTCCACCTGGCCACCGACCCCCGAGTACAGCTTGGGTCCGATGCTGTCGGCGCATACTTGACCGGTGAGGTCGACTTCGATGGCGGAGTTGATGGACACCATGCGGTCGTTCTGGGCGATGATGAACGGATCGTTGACGTACTCGGTAGGGTGGAGCTCGATGATCGGGTTGTCGTCGACGAACGCATACAGCTTGTGCGTGCCGATGATGAAGCCGGCCACGATCTTTCCGGGGTGGAGCGTCTTGCGCTCGTTGGTGATCACGCCGCGGTTGACCAGATCCATCACGCCGTCGGAGAAGAGCTCGGTGTGGATCCCAAGGTCGCGCTTGCTCTCCAGGAAACCGAGCACGGCGTTGGGGATGGCGCCGATGCCCAGCTGGAGCGTTGAGCCGTCCTCGATCAAGTCCGCCACATGCCGGCCGATGCTCATGCTCAGCTCGTTGCTGTCGCCCATGGACATCTCGACCAGCGGGTAGTTGACAGGGATGGCGCGGCTGATCTTCGAGATGTGGATGAACGAGTTGCCCAGCGTCCGGGGCATCTGCTCATTGACCTCGGCGAGCACGTGCCGCGCAACCTGGGAGGGCGTCTTGACCAGCCCGGCCTCGATCCCCAGACTGCAGAAGCCGTGCTCGTCCGGCGGGCTGACGTGGATCAAGGCCACATCCAGTGGGAGGTGGCCGTTGCGAAAGAGCAGCGGGACCTCAGACAGGAAACAGGGCGTGAAGTCGGCACGACCCTCATGGACGGCGGCCCGAACGTTGTCACTGATGAACATGGTGTTGATGTGAAGATGGCCGGCCATCTCGGGAGCGGCGTGCGGCGCTTCGCCGATGGTGAGGACCTGGGCGATCTCGACATCGTCGACCTCGGGCGCCCGCGCCACCAGGGCGCCGATCAGCTTCTGCGGCACCGAGCAATTGCCGGTCAGGAAGACGCGGATTCCCGACTGGATGACCTTGACGGCCTCTTCGGCCGTGGTGATCTTGGATTCGAACTGAGACATCCAAGTCATTATGCCTTGCCTCCAACCCCACCAAACCGACTGAGATGCTGGACCTTCCCGTCACGCGTCACCACGCCCAATTCGAGCCCAGGAACCGCGCCGATCGCTTCGTCGACTCCAATCCGGGCGATGGTCTGAAGGTACGGGTAGGTTCCGTTGTACAGCCCGAGGCTGCCGGTCCGTCCAAGCACGCCGGCGATGTTCGGTACGCAGAAGTGGATCACGCCTTCCTCGACATAGGAGGGAGCGGCGTACGTTGTCGGCCGGGAAGTCTCGATGCAGCCGCCTTGGTCGATGCTCATGTCGATGATGATCGAGCGCGGCTGCATGCTTGCCACCATCTTGCGGGTGACCACGATCGGTGGGCGCTCTCCGGGGACGAGGATGGCGCCAACGACGATATCCGCCCGGGCGCAGAACTTGGCGATGTTGTGGGGGGTGGAGTAGACCGTCTCGATGGCCGCCGGGAGCCGCATGTGCAGGTCCTGCAACCTCCGCAGGTCGATGTCGATGACCGTGACCGCCGCGCCAACCTCGGCGAAGGAACGGGCGGCCGTGCCGCCGACCACTCCGGCGCCCAGAATCACCACCTGAGTCCTGGGTACCCCAACGATGCCTCCCAGGAGCACGCCGCGACCCCCTTGGTCGTTCTGCAGCAGGCGGGAGGCGATGGACACCGCCATTCGGCCTCCGATCTCGCTCAAGGGCGCCAGGATCGGGCGATAGCCGGCGGGGGATTCCACCTGCTCATAGGCAATGGAAGTGATCTTCTTCTCGAGCAACGCTTCGATCTTGTCCTGGCGTGTGGCAGCCAGGTGGAGGAAGCCGGCGAGCGTCTGGCCGGGCATCATCATCGCCAGCTCTTCCTTAAGCGGGCGAGCGAACTTGAGCAGCAGGTTGGCTCGCCCGAAGGCCTCCTCCGGGCTGTAGACAATGCGGGCGCCGGCTTTCTCGTAGTCCACGTCGGCGAACCCCGCACCGGTTCCAGCGCCGTTCTCGACGTACACGGCATGGCCGTGAGAGACCAACATCTCGACGCCTTCGGGGGGCAGGCCCACCCGAAACTCAAACGGCCGGCGCTCTTTCGGGATCCCAATGTTCATCGGATTTCGCTGCCTCCCGCGCTCGAGTTCGGAGGCGCGCCGCTTCCCACGCTTGGGCTGCCCGGCGCGCCCTTCCTGCCTGCGAATCTTCCTTCAGCTGCCCACTGCCCACGCCTGTGAGCCCTGGGCAGCGGCTCCGTCACCAGCATCTTCCCCCACGCTGCGCGGGGCGGTAAGTGCCAATCGGCAGGGAGGGCGGCTCCTTCTGTCCCCTCGTCGGGCCGGCGGGATCACTACCCCGTTGCAGCACGCGGCAAGGCCCCGGCTCAGCCGGGGCCCCTGGAGCGGGTGATGGGATTCGAACCCACGAATGGTACCTTGGGAAGGTACTGCCTTACCACTTGGCGACACCCGCTTGTGCGCCAGCATTATATGAACCCGCCATGGCGCTGTCAAGCAAGGCTGCGGCGCAGTGCATCGATCAGTAGGCAGGACGCCCAGGCAGGCGCACTGCGCGGCGGGCCACCATACGTGCGCTCCTCGTCCTTGCTGCCGGCGGGAGTGACCAGTCGGAGCATGGCGTGCTGTCGGTCTGGCCCCTGGCGCAGCGACAGGCCCAGACACACCTCGGCGGCGGTGCGTGCTTGCATGTCCTGCATGGCGTCCGCCAGGGATTCGGCGGGAAGGAACGCCGGCAGGGTCAGCACGCCGAGAAGCGGACCGGGAGCAACGGCCAACTGCGCCGCCAGCCTACCGCCGCTGCCCGCCTCGACAGCACACACCCGCCACCGGCGTTGCTCCAGCAGGCGGGCGACGGCTTGCGCCAGGAGTTCATCATCGCAGCCATAGATCTCAGCCGCGAGCCGGGCGCGCAGCTCGGCTTCCACCTGGGCCAACATTGCCTGGGCCTCGGCCTCCGAGTCCGCTTTGGCCGTGATGCGGATGTCCACTCGACCGGGATGAGCGGCCAGCCCGACGGTTGGATTGCGCAGGATCTCCAGGTCCTGGATCTGGTCGTCGATCCAGGATTCGCCGGCGCCGGCAGTGCGAAGCACGCGCGACCGGATCACCCCGGTGGCGGGGAACCTGCGTTGCAGGAAAGGGAGAACCTCCGTCTCCAGCAGGGCCTGCATCTCGCTGGGCACACCGGGCAGGGCGATGATCACGCCAGCCTTGCTCTCGATGCGGAAGGCGGGCGCGGTCCCCACCGGGTTCTCGATCGCTACGGCGCCCAGCGGCAGCATAGCCTGGCGGCGGTTGTTTTCCGTCGGTGTGCGGCCATACTGGGCGAACCTGTGCTGGATCTGCTGCCACAGCGCCTCATGGAACTCGATCGGCCGGTCCAGGGCGCGCCCGATCCCCTCTCGCGTGGCGTCGTCCACCGTCGGGCCCAAGCCGCCAGTCGTGATCACCACCGTCGCGCGCAAGCAGGCTTCGGCCACTGCGGCGGCGATCCGCTCGGCGTTGTCGCCGACACTGGTTGTCCGGTAGACGTCCAGGCCAAGCCCACGCAAGGCGCGTGCCAGCGTGGCGGCATTCGTGTCGACGATGTCGCCCAGGAGAAGTTCGGTGCCGATGGTGATGATCTCTGCGCTGTTGGACACGCTCGCCTGCATTCTACTCCGGAGGACGAATGCAGCCACGGGGGGAGGGAGGAAGGGGCCCGCGCCTGCGCTGTGCCCGGCCGGCCGGCGGCAAACCGAACCGCCCGCCGGAAGGCGGGCGGGATGGGCGGAACGGCGGCTGGGCGGGGTGGGCTTGCGAGGCGGCTAGGCCTCGCCCAGGTAGGCGTGACGCACCATCTCGTTGTCGCGGAGCCGCTCGGCACTGTCCTCGAGCACAATGGCCCCGGTTTGGAGCACGTAGCCGCGGGCGGCGATCTGCAGCGCCATGTGGGCGTTTTGCTCCACCAGCAGGATGGTCACCCCCTCGCGTCGGTTGAGATCCCGAATAACATCGAAGATGGTCTCCACCAGGACCGGCGCCAGGCCCATCGAGGGTTCATCCATGAGCAGGATCTTGGGACGCAGCATCAGCCCGCGGGCGGTCGCCAGCATCTGCTGCTCGCCGCCAGAGAGCGTTCCGCCTTTCTGGTTGATCCGCTCTTTGAGGCGGGGGAATAGGTTGAAGACGCTTTCCGTGCGCTCCTGGACCTCGACCCGGTTGCGAATCACGAAGGCACCCATCTCCAGGTTCTCCTGGACGGTCAACCGGGGGAAGATGCCACGGCCTTCGGGAACGTGCCCAACGCCCGCTGCAACGATCTGGTGGGGCGGCAGATGGGTGATGTCCTGTCCGTCCAGCAGGACCGATCCACTGCGCGCCGGCACTAATCCGGAGATGGAGCGGAGCGTCGTGCTCTTCCCGGCGCCATTGGCGCCGATGAGCGTGACGATCTCTCCCTGATCCACATGCAGCGAGATCCCCCGCAGTGCGTGGATGTGGCCGTAGTAGGTGTGGAGATCTTTGAGCTCTAGCAGGCTCATCGCAGGCCTCAGGCGGCTGCCCCTTCCACGGCAGAGCGGCCCAGGTAGGCCTCGATCACTTTCGGGTTTCGGCGGATCTCCGCCGGCAGCCCCTCGGCGATCTTCAGGCCATAGTCCATGACCGTGATTCGTTCCGAGATCCCCATCACCACGCGCATATCGTGCTCGATCAGCAGCAAGGTGATCCCCAGTTCGTCGCGCAGGCGACGGAACAACATCATGGCACTGGCGGTCTCCTGCGGATTCATGCCGGCTGTGGGCTCGTCCAGGAGCAGCAGGCGGGGTTTGGAGGCCAGGGCACGCGCGATCTCCACGCGCCGCTGTATGCCGTAGGGCAAGCTACGGGCGAACTCATCGCCGACTCCGCGCAGCTCGACGAACTCCAGGGACTTGCGTGCTTCCTGCTGGGCCCACTCCTCATCTTTGTGGAAGGAGCGTGTCCGGAGCAGGGCGCTGAGATTGTTCTGCTTCAGTCGGGCATGCATGCCGACCAGAACATTCTCGATCACGGTCATGTTGCTGAACAGGCGGATGTTCTGGAAGGTGCGGCCAATCCCCAGGCTGGCGATCTGGTCGCCGCGGCGTCCGGAGATCTTTGTGCCGGCAAAGCGAATTTCGCCCGAATCGGCAGGCGCGATCCCTGTCAGCGCGTTGAAGAACGTCGTCTTGCCGGCGCCGTTAGGCCCGATGATGCTCACGATCTGGCCTTCGTCAATCGTGAGGTCCATCTGGCTCACGGCCACCAATCCGCCGAACTTCTTGGTTACTTGAGAAGCCTCGAGCAGCGCCATTGAGCCCTATGCCTCAGCCTCAGGGTCGCTACCGACCTCGTCGATCTCGCCGCGGGCCAGTTCCCGCTTGCGCCTAGCGGCAGGGATCAGCCCGGCCGGGCGGTAGATCATCATGACGACCAGAATCAGTCCGAAGATCATGCGCTGGTACTTGGTGGGGTCAAAGACCGGATTGAATCCGCGCATGGTGCCCAGGACAAGGGAGATCCCGGGCAAGACCTGCAAGGTGAGAATCAAGACCACGGCGGCGCCGACGATCACCCCAGGGATGCTGCCGATCCCCCCAAGAATCACCATGGAGAGCACGCCGATCGACTGCATGAAGGAGAACGACTCTGGGCTTACGAAAGTCCGATTGGCCGCCATGATCACCCCCATGATCCCGGCGAAGGAGGCGCCGGCGGCGAAGGCGGCGAGCTTCAACCTGGTCTTGGGGACGCCCATCGAGACCGCAGCCAGTTCATCATCGCGCAGGGCAGCCCAGGCGCGGCCGGTGCGTGAGTTGTCCAGCCGACGGGTGACGACGATGATGAAGCCGATCACGCCGAGAGTGAGAAGGTAGAAGAACAGATTGTAGAACTCGGCGATCGATATTGAGTGCCCGACAATGGGCGCCAGGAGTGCATTCAGTCCTGCCTGCAGTTCGGCGGGTATCACCGGCCGCTGGATGGGCGTAATCCCCTGAGGTCCGTTCGTCAGGTTGAGGGGCTTGTCGAGGTTGTTGGCCAGCACTCGGATGACTTCGCCGAAGCCGAGGGTGACGATCGCCAGGTAATCACCGCGCAGGCGCAGGACAGGCGTTCCGAGTAGGAGGCCGGTCAGGGCGGCGGCCGCAATGCCGAAGATCAGAAAGGGGTAGAAGGCACCGGGCGGCAGGAAGAACGGCGTATTGGGTGGGGCGGTCCCTGGAATGGCATGCAGCAGGAAGGGCTGTTGGGAGCCGAAGAATCCCCACAGGTAGGCGCCGACGGCGTAGAAGGCGACGTAGCCCAGGTCCAGCAAGCCGGCAAAGCCGACCACGATGTTCAGCCCCAAGGCGAGGGCGGCGAAGACGCTGATCTGGAAGGCGAGTTCCAGGTAGAAGATGTTCCGCAATCCGAGGATGGGCATAATGACCAGCAAGACGATGGCAAACAAGACGGCCTTGAACTTACGCCCGGTTGGCAGGGTGTAGGAGATGTAGGCGGCTGCCAAGAACAGCCAGAAGGCGACCAGCGATCGTGGCCCCAGGAACACCAGTAGGGACCCCGCCCCGACGCTGAGGATCGAGAAGAGGTGAGGCCTGCGTCCTTGGCTGAGCCAGGCCTTGGCCTGCCTCCACCACTGCGTCAGGCGGCGCTCGCCTTTCTGGAGGTCTTCCTTCGGCGGAGCAGTTCCGTGGAGCAAAGGGTGCTCTCCTGTCTCTCAGGCCTTCTGGCCCACTTGCTCGCCGAGCAGGCCCGAAGGGCGCACGATCAGCACCAGGATCAGGATGGCAAAGGCGAAGATGTCCTTGTACTCCGCACCGAATGCGCCAGCGGTGAAGGCGGAGAGATAAGCACCGGCGGCGGTCTCGAGCATGCCCAGGACGATGCCACCCAGGAGGGCGCCGACCAGGTTCCCGATGCCGCCCAGAACGGCAGCGGTGAAGGCCTTCAGCCCCGGCAAGAACCCGACGAAGGGATCGATCCGCGTGAACTTCAGAGCAAACAAGACGCCAGCCGCGCCGCCGAGGGCGCCGCCGACCAGGAAGGTGATGGCAATAATCCGGTTGACGTCGATGCCCATCAGGCTGGCCGTCGGCCGATCCGCGGCGACTGCCCGGATTGCCTTGCCAGTCCGGCTGGCGTTCACGAAGGTGCTCAGCCCGACCATCATCAACAGGGCGGCCACGATGACGACAATCGATTTGACCTGGATCACTAGATTGAAGGGAATCCCGAATACGTTCATCCGGGCGAGCTCGATGAGCTCGTCGAAATTGCCGAAGGTCGGGAAGACACGGTAAAACTGGCCGGTGGTCACGCTCTCGGTCAGGCGAATGGCGTCGGCCAGGAAGAAGGACACCCCGATGGCGGAGATCAGAGGCACGAGGCGCGGCGCCCCGCGCAGCGGACGATAGGCGACGCGCTCGACGCCCATGGCTGCCGCCCCGGCCAGCGCCATGCCGGCCATGATGGCCAGGAACAAGAACAGGTAGGTCTCAGGAATGGACGCCCCGGCCAGGATCCCGAGGTTATCGAGCAGGATGAGCAACTCAACGCCGATGAATGCCCCAATGGCAAAGATCTCGCTGTGGGCGAAGTTGATGAACTCGAGCACGCCGTAGACCATGGAGTATCCCAGGGCGATGGCGGCATAGACGAAGCCGACGGTGATCCCATCAATCAGCACTTGCGGCAGATTGGTGATGACATAGGTCGGGAGATTCTGGCCGGTCTTCTCGAGCAAGACCTCATTGGCATACGAATTGCGCATCACGAAGGCGAGCGAGATCACGCTGCTTGAGATGGTGACGGCGGAGATGCCCACAAAAACGAAGACCTGACCAAAGGGCCGTAGGATTTCGCGCAGCAGGGGGGAATGTGTCAGTCGTCGCATGCGCCACCCAGAAGGACCGCCTGGCCCTGATCTCCAGGGCCAGGCGGCGGATTGCGGCTAGGATGCTATTCGGGCGGCGAGATTGAGAGGGTCTCGGTGACTGGATTCTCGTTCCACTTTTCGGGATCCGATGAGGTGACCTGAATGATGAAGTACAACGCACTGGTCAGGTCGCCCTTGGTGTTGAAGTTGATCGTCCCGGTGATCCCCGGGAAGTCCGTCAGTGCGCGTACGGCCTCGGTTACAGCCTGGCGCGTGGGCAGCTCGTTGTTATTGGCCGCTGCCGCATTCTCGATGGCCTTCAAGCAGATGGCCATGGAGTCGTAGCCCTGGGCAGCAAACGGCTTGGGAGCCGCGCCGTACTTGGCGGCGAAGTCCTCTTGGAACTTGGCCGTGCCCGGGTAGAGCTGGGCCGGACCGGCGACCGTGGTGTAGTAGGTTCCACCACCCGCAGTGATGGAATCGCCGGCGATGTTGGCGGCCTCGGGTGAGTCGAAGCCATCGTCCGAGAGGAAGGTCCCCTCATAGCCCTTGTCCCGCGCCTGCTTGATGAAGACCGCGATCTGATCGAAGATCCCGCCGAAGTACACCAGTTCGGGATTGGCGGCGAGCATCGGCGTCAGCAGCGGGTCGAAGTTGGTCTTCTCCTCGGTGCCTTCGAAGCCGAGAACCTGCATCCCGAGCGTCTCGGCCTGCCGCTTGAAGTACTCGGCAATTCCCTGGCCGTAGGCCGTCTTGTCGTGCAGGATGTAGACGGTCTTGACGCCCAGCGTGTTGGCGAACTCGGCGCCCACCACTCCCTGGACATCGTCGCGCCCGACGATGCGGCTTACTTCGGCATAGCCTCGATCAGTCACCTTGGGGTTGGTGTTGGCGGGCGACACGTTGGCCAGTCCGGCGCCGTGATAGGTCTCAGAAGACGGAATCTGGACGCCGGAGTTGTAGTGCCCAACCACGCAGAGAACGGCCGGGTCCGCCACGATCTGCTTGGAGTTGCTGACCCCCACATCGGGAGTTGCCTGGTCATCGTAGGCTGCCAACTGAACGGTGTAGCCCATCGCCTCGAGCGGTCCCTTGAGCTGGTCGAGTGCCAGCTCGGCGCCGTTCTTGATGTCAACGCCGATTGCGGACTGTCCACCCGAAAGCGGGGTTTGAGACGCGATCTTGATCGTCTTGCTGCCACCGCCGCCACAGGCAGAGAGTACGAGGCTGGCGACGATGACGATTCCGAGGACTAAGCTAGTGCGTTTCATGGCTTGCTCCTCCTCCAGCAGTAGGCTTCGATTGTCGCGTAGGGCGAAAGCGAGTGTTCGCTGCGATTAGAACGGGAGAGGTCACCCTCCTTCCTGCGGTCGCCATCGCGCTTGCCTGGCGAGAGCCCGGGCACGCTGGGCTGAACCTCACGGAGAGCCGTGCGGCTCTCCGTTTCAAGGATTCTATAGCGCCCCGCAGGGCAATGTCAACCGGATGGGGGCAGGAATCCCCCGGCAGTTTGGGCTGAAATCGGGTGGAGCGGCCCAAGGGAGGCCCTTCGGGAGGCCAGCGCCTGCGGAAGAAGTGCGTGCCGCAGAGCCGTGCGGCCGCCCTTGGATCGTTGGAAACGGCGGCCAGGGCGGCTAGCCCTGGCGGCGGGGGCGCTGCGCGTAGAGCAACTCCTCGCGCATGCGCAGGTCGGTGCTGCGCATCTTCACTGCCAGCTCGGCCGCCAGGTTGCGCATCAGGCGGAACCCCAGCTCCGGGTGCCGTTCGCACAGCGTCATCAGGCTGTCGCGCGGCACGACCAGCAGCTGGGTGTCATGGCCGGCGCTGCGGGCGCTGGCCGAGCGCAAGCCCTGATCGACGAGGGCGACCTCACCGAAGGACTGACCCCGTCGCAGCGTGGCGATCGTCGTCGGGTGAGGCACCGCCTTCGGTTGGTCGCTGACCAGGCTCGGATCGATCAGGATCTCCACCTCGCCCCGCACGATGATGTACAGCTCATCGCTGGCCGAGTTCTCCTCGAAGACAAGCTCGCCGCTGCCGAATCCCTGCTCCCGGCAGATGGAGGCAACCAGTTCCAGCTGGCTCTCATCGAGATCGAAGAAGATATCGTTCTGGCGCAGAAAGCCCGTGGAAATCATGCGCGGCCCCCGTGTGGAGTTCAGTCTAGCACAGGCGCATAGGCTGTCAACGATCGGGTAGGGATGCCCTGCGGGCCCCGCACGCGCGCGGCATTCGGCGCTTGACGCTGGCCTGCAGGCGTAGCTACGATTGGTGTGCCGGAGGCAGAGCAATGCGTATCGGGATGATGACGGACGTCTACACGCCGTACGTTAGCGGGATCACCAACTACATCAGCCTGAACCAACGCGCCCTGCAGGCCGCTGGCCACGAGGTCTGCGTCTTCACCTTCGGCGAGCCGCCCCTGGACGAGGCGGATCCCACTGTGTTTCGCACCCCCGGCCTGGCGCTGGCCAACACCGGCTATCACCTGTCATTGGGTCACTCTCGGCCCATTCGACGCAGGATCCAGTCGATGGACATCGTGCACGTCCATCATCCGTTCCTCAGCGGGCGCCTCGCCCTGCGCTATTGTCGCCCGGCGGGTGTGCCCGTCGTCTTCACCAATCACACCCGCTACGACCTGTACGCCCAATACTACCTGCCGGCATTGCCCGACCGTCTCGGTAGCGGACTGCTTCAGGCCTACATGCCGTTCTTCTGCTCCGAAGTTGACCTGACGATTGCGCCTTCGCGCGGGCTGCTGGACGTCCTGCATGACATGGGGGTGGCCTCGCCGGCCAAGGTTATCCCCAACGGGGTCGACCTGACGCCCTTCCGAACACCGCTGAATCCCGTGGCGCGCGCCGCGCTCGGCGTCCAGGAAGAGGCATTGCTGCTGGTCTACAGCGGGCGCCTCGGCCCGGAGAAGAATCTGGCGACCCTGCTGCGCGCCTTTGCCGGGCTTCACAGCGCTCTGCCACAGACCTCGCTGCTGCTGCTGGGCGACGGGCCGGAGCGCAGCGCACTGGAATGGATGACAGAGAACCTGGGGCTGGCAGGCAGCGTTGTCTTTGCCGGCATGGTCGACTACAGCCGGATTCCGGAATACCTGGCCGCCTGCGATTTGTTTGTGACAGCCTCGGTCACGGAAGTGCATCCGCTGTCGATTATCGAAGCGCTGGCTTGCGGGCTCCCGGTGGTGGGAATCGAATCGCCGGGGGTGAGCGATACGATTCAGGACGAGGTCAACGGCCTGCTGAGCTGGCAGGACCTGTCGGCCTTCACGGCCCAGCTCACCCGGCTCGCCATCGACCGGCCGCTGCGCCTGAAGCTGGCCGAAGGGGCGAAGCAGTCGGCACAGGCGTATGACATCACCCACACCAGCCGCCAGGTGCTTGACGAGTACGAACGGCTGGTTGCCGCGCCGCGCAAGCAGCGCAATCCTGCCTGGCGGCAGTTCTCCAACCACCTGAGGGCGGCGTTTCGTTGAATCGCCTGGGGGTGGCGCGGCGGGGAGAGCAGCTTGCCGGGGAATTTCTGGAAGGTGCGGGCTATGTCCTGCGCCATCGCAATTGGCGCTGCCCCCGCGGCGAGATCGACCTCGTCGCCGAGAAGGACGGACGATTGGTGATCGTCGAGGTCAAGACGCGCCGCTCACAGGAGTTCGGCAGCGGTGAGGACTCGGTAACCTCCCGCAAGCTGGCCAACCTAGAGCACAGCGCTTGGGCGTACTTGGAGGCCCACGGTCTGCTCGAGTGGTCATGGCAGGTGGACGTGATCGCCGTCGACCTGGACTCTCAGGGACGACTGATGCGCCTGGACCACTTGCAGGATGTGCTGCAGCGATGATGCCGGAAGACGGGCGCCCGGCCGTGGTGGCCATTGTTGGACCGAGCGCAGTCGGCAAGAGCCGCGTGGCCATCGAGCTCGCTCTGCGACTCGGCGGTGAGATCGTGTCGGCCGATTCGCGGCTGCTGTACCGGTGCCTCGACATTGGCACCGACAAGCCGACGCCTTCCGACCGGAAGCGGGTTCCGCATCACCTGATCGACGTTGCCGATCCGGACGAGACCTGGAGCCTGGCGCAGTACTGCAGCGCCGCTCAGGCGGCGCTCTGGGCGATTCTGGCGCGGTCGCGCCTTCCGATCGTGGTGGGCGGAACCGGGCAGTACCTGCGAGCGCTGCTGCAGGGGTGGTCGCTGGCGCCCGGGGCCGTCGATCCCGAGGTGCGGATAGGATGGCAGCAGATTGCCGACAGCCTCGGCTCCGAAGCGCTACATGCCATGCTGGCCGACACCGATCCAGCCTCGGCGGCCAGGATCGATCGGCGCAACGTCCGTCGGGTGATGCGCGCGCTGGAGGTGCATCAGATCACCGGAATCCCCGCCAGCCGGCAGCCCCGTCGGCATCCGGTTCCGTTCCACTACCTGGTGTTCGGCCTGAGCCTGCCGCGTGACGAACTGTACCGGCGACTCGATGCGCGCCTCGACGAAATGCTGCGGCGTGGACTGGTCGAGGAGGTCCAGCGCCTGCTGGCGGAGGGCGTGCCACCGGATGCACCCAGCCTGTCGGCCATCGGCTATGCCCAGATTGTGCGCTGCCTGCAGGGCGAATGGCCGCTGGAGAAGGCGGTCGCCGAGATTTGCCGGCAGTCGCGGGTGCTGGTCCGCCATCAAGCGAATTGGTTTCGTCCTGGTGACCCGTCGATCGACTGGCATCTTGCGCGGCCCGGTGTCGAAGCGGAACTGGCCGGCGAGATCCAGCGCAGATTGGCTGGTGGCCGATGAGCGGGCTGCCGGCCGTGGAGGTTTGCTGAGAGGATATCGTTCGAAAGGCTGGTCCGCCCGGCCTGCGGGATTGCCCGGGGACGCCCGCTTCACCGACGACGGGATGGCGTCAGCTGAGGGCGAGAATCAGCCACATCGCTGCGCCAGACATGAGCGCCGCAGCCGGGATGGTCAGCATCCACGCGACCAGTAGATCGCGCAGCACCGTCCAGCGCACCTTGTTGGCGCGCTCGGCGGCGCCGACGCCGATGATCGCCGTGCTCATCACCTGAGTTGTGCTCACGGGAGCGCCGGCAAGGGCCGCACCCATGATCACTGCGCCCCCGGCGAGTTGAGAGGCGAAGGCGTGCACCGGGCGGATGCGGAAGATCTTCCCGCCCAGGGTTCGGATCAGCCGCCATCCGCCCAGGGCCGTGCCCAGAGCGATGGCGGTCGAACACAAGAAGATCACCCAGAGCGGCACCTCGAACGTATCCAGCACCCCGGCGGTGACCAGCCCCAGCGTGATCACCCCCATCGTCTTCTGGGCATCATTCGTTCCGTGACTCAGAGCCAGACCGATCATGGTGCCATATTGGATCTTGCGGAAGAAGGTGTTGACCTTGGGGGTTGCGCCGCGCGAAGCCAACAGGGTGACGAACATCACCCCATAGCCGATGGCCAGCCCCAGGATGGGGGAGAGCAGCAGGGCGATCACGATCTTGGTGAGCCCATCGAGCTGGATCGCCTCGATCCCGCTCTCCACCAAGGCTGCGCCGACCAGTCCGCCGATCAGGGCGTGCGAGGAGGACGAGGGAAGGCCAAAGTACCAGGTGATGAGGTTCCATGCGATCGCCCCCACCAGACCGGCGATCAATGCCGTGGTGGTGATCGCGTCCTCGACCAGCAGTCCGTCGCCGATGGTGGTGGCGACAGCCACGCCGAACAGGAACGGCCCGATGAAATGCGCCACGGCGGCCATCATCAGCGCCCTGCGCGGCGGGATCGCCCCCGAACTGATCGGTGTGGCGACGACGTTCGAGCTGTCGTGGAAGCCGTTTAGGAAGTCAAAGACCAGCGCCAGCGCAATGAGGATGAAGATCATCGCTTGAGATCACCTTCCTTGATGCGGGAAGGCTAGCAGGGGTCGCACAATCCGTCAACCCGACGATCCACCAGCGGCGCTGCGGTCGCCAAGGCGATGCACGGCGATGACGGTGAGGGCGATCGCCAGACCGGGTAGCAGCGCCAGGCGCGGCGCGTCGATCAGATGCTGCCGCCCGCTGTTGAGCATCGCTCCCCATTCCGGCAAGGAGGGATCGCCGGCCAGCCCGAGGAAGGTGAGCGTGGTGATCCCGAGCAGCGCCCAGGCGAAGTGCGTGGTCGTCAGCGAAGCCAGGGAAGGCCAGGCGTTGGGGAGAAGGTGATGCCGTGCCCTCCACCACCTGCCCGGCGCCGAGCGCCCCGGAAGCGGTGACGTAGGCCTTCTCCCGCACTTGCAGGAAGGTCGTCCGGGCGAGCCGGGCGAAGCCCGGCACGGCGCCCAGCCCGACGGCCAGCACTACCGCCGTCAGGGACGGCCCGATGGCGGCGACGATCAACATCGCCAGCACCAGCCCGGGAATGGCCAGGGCGGCGTTGGCCGCGGCGACGATTGTCCGGTCGGTCCAGCCGCCGGAGGCAGCCGCGGCCAGCCCGAGCACGGATCCGATCACCACCGTCAGGGTAGTGGACAGGGTGGCTGCGGCGAGAGTCAGGCGCGCTCCGTATGCCAGGCGTGACCAGACATCCCGGCCCAGGGCATCGCTCCCCAGCGGCATGCTCAGGGAGGGCCCGGTCAGTGGAGCGGCAACGGGTTGGAGCGGATCGTGGGTGCTCAGCAGCGGCGCGAGCAGCGCGAATACCAGGATCGCCCCCAGCCAGGCAATCGCCAATGCCACTCCCAGCCTGCCGTTCATGAGCCGCCGCGCAGCCGGGGATCGACAAGCAGCGCCAGCGAATCCGCGACTACCTGGCTCAAGGTGTAGATGAGCGCAGCCAGCACCACCAGGCCTTGGGCGACCGGGTAGTCCCTCTGGAGGATCGACGAGACCAGCAGTCGGCCGATTCCAGGCCGGGAGAAGACGGTCTCGGTCACTACCGTGCCGGCGAAGAGAAACGCTGCCTGCAGCGCGCACAGGGAGATCACCAACGGGAGGGCGGGGCGGAGCGCATGCCAAAGCAGCCGAGGGCCGTGTTGCAGGCCGCGGGCGGCGGCCGCCGACATGTAGGGCTCGCTGCGACTGCGGGTGAGCTCAGTGTTGACGGCGCGGGCGATCGCGCCGGCAGAGGCGAAGCCCAGCACCAGCGCCGGAAGCAGCAAGCCGCGCGTCCAGCCCAGGCTCGTGCCCGGCAAACGACCCAGGGGCGTGACGCTGAACAGCAGAATGGCGAGGATGCCCGTGAGGGCCACCGGCAGGCCGGTGGCCAGGTTGCTCACCCACCGCGCCCCGTCGGCTGCCAGACGGTTGCGAGACCACGCCGAAAGGATGCCGAGTCCCAGACCGAGCACGATCGCCGTCAGCAAACCTGCGGTTGCCAGCTGCAGGGTCGGCACGAGCTGCTCGGCAATCACCGTCAGCACCGGGCGCCCGTTGAACAGCGACACTCCCAGATCCAATCGCAACAATCCGGCCAGGAAGGAGGCATACTGTAGGATCAGCGGTTGATCGAGGCCCAGGGAAGCTCGTACGGCGCTCAGCTGCTCGGAGGTCGCCAGGTTCTGCGCCATCAAGCTGTCCGTCGGATCACCCCCTCCGAGGCGCAGCGCGAAGAACGTGAGGGTGACGGCCACGAAGGCAGTCAGCACGCCCTCGCCGATCCTACGGCTGATGCTGGCTACGGGGCTGGTCGCAGATCGATCAGATAGGGATTCCATCCCTGAGGGGAGAAGCGCAGGTCGGTCAGCCCGGATCGGCGGACGACCAGATTGGTGTAGTCGCGGATCGGCAGGATGAGGGACTGGTCTGCGACGCGATCGGCGACCTGGGCGTAGAGTGCCATGCGTTCCGGACGGGGGGCGACCGACTCGGCGCCCGCCACGAGCAGGGCGTCGAGCTCCGGATCGGACCACCCGCTCCAGTTGTACAAGCCATCGGAGAGGAAGAACGGCCGCAGCAGGTCCGGGTCCGAGCCGAACAGGTTGACGCCGATCACGTTGTACTCGCCGGCGGCCTGGGCCTCCTTGAGTGGGCCGAACCCAGGGGCGACCTGCAGCTCGACCGTGGCGCCGAGCTCCGTCCAGGCGGCGCTCACCAGTTGGGCGGCCTCGGGGTTCGATCCCCAGGGGGGACGACCAGCTGGACAGCAAGCGGCTCGCCCTGACGTGCGCGGCGGCCATCGGAACCCAGCCGCCAGCCGGCGGCGTTGAGCAGCGCGTCAGCCTGCGCCGGGTCGTATTGATCCGCCGGCACCACGGGGCTGGCGCCCGGTGTGCTGGCCGAGAGCAGACCTTCGGCGACAGCCGACTGGGCGCCAAAGACAGTGGCCACGATCCGTGGCCGGTCGAGCGAGAGCAGCAGCGCGCGCCGGACAGAAAGATCATCCGTCGGTGCGCGCTGCGCGTTGAAGAACAACTGCAACGGTTGCCCCGGGATCGGCACGGCCTGCAATTGGAACCCTCCACCGGCTGCCAGGCGCTCTGCATCATGCGGAGGGACCTCGCCGATCACGTCGACCTCACCGCTCTCCAGCGCCAGGGCGCGTGTTGGCGGGTCCTCGAAGAAGCGGAACATCACCCGGTCGAAGTGCGGTCTGGCATGCTGGTAGACGGAAGGCCCCCAGGCGTACTCGGGATTTGCCTCCAGGGTGAGGTGATCGTTGGGGACATACTCGACGAAACGATACGGACCGGTTCCAACCTGATGGAACTGATACTCTCCCGTTCCCCATTTGGCGAGGGCGGTGGGAGAAGCGATGCCCAGGTAGACCTGGGAGAGCGAGTCGAGCAATGGCGCGAACGGCTGGCCCAGCCGCAAGACGACGGTTGAGGCATCGACCACCTCGACCGATTCCAGCGGGCCGAGCATCGAGGCTGCCTTCTGGGACAAGTTCTGCGGGTCGAGCACGCGCTCGAAGTTCACTCGGACGGCTTCGGCATCGAACGGTGTCCCGTCGTGGAAACGCACGCCTTGCCGCAAGTGGAAGGTGTACTGCCGGCCGTCGGGGGTGACTTCCCAGCTCTCGGCCAATCCTGGGACGAATTCGCCCGACTCGGGATTCTGGAACACGAGCGTGTCGTAGACCGACCCGAGCGGGATGGTCAGCTCCGACGAGGCATTGATGTGCGGGTCGAGGCCGGAAGGCGCCAGCGTCAGCCCATAGTGCAGGGTGTCGGTGCTCGCTGCGGGGGCAGCGCAGCTTGCCAGGAGCAGGGGGAGCAAGAGAGCGAGGGCGCGGCGCATATCGACTACGACTCCCTTGCCAGCAGCATGGCTCCGATCAGGCCGGCATCGTCGCCCAAAGCGGCGGCGGCGATCGTGACCTGGTCGCGATAGGCGGGGTGCATCAGCGCCGAGGCAAAGGCGCGGCGGATGGGTTCGAGGATCATCTCTCCCAATTGCGAGACTCCTCCGCCTAGCACAATGCGCTCGGGATCGAAGGCGTGGACCAGACTGGCCAGGTGTTTCCCGATGATCGTCCCGGCATCCTCGATGACTCGCAGGGCGAGCGGGTCGCCTTCGGCGGCGGCCTCCCCGACGCCGCTGGCACTGTACCCTGCGGCGGGGTTGCCGGCCGGCGAGCGCTCGGCCCGCAACTCAGCATATCTTCGTCCAATGGCCGGACCCGAGGCCAGCGACTCCAGATGGCCTGGCTGGCCGCAGCCGCACAAGGGTGCGCTGGGGTCGACCAACATATGGCCGAACTCCGCCGCCAGGCCGTGGGCTCCCAGAAGGAGTCTCCCATCGACAATCGCGCCCCCGCCGATGCCGGTTCCAATTGCCAGGTAGACCAGGTGGCGCACACTTTGTCCGGCGCCGTGGCGCCACTCGGCGAGTGCGGCGAGGTTGCAGTCGTTTCCCAGCACGACCTCGCAGCCGAAGTGGCTGGCTAGCAGGTCGCGCAGCGGAACGCGGTCCCAGCCGGGCAGATTGGGCGCGCCGAACACCACGCCTTGTGCCGGATCGAGCGGCCCCGGCGCGGCGATGCCCATGCGCAGGCCGGACTCGGATCCCTGATGCAGGGCTTCGATGGTCTCAATCACCCGACGAACCACCGCTTCCGGCCCCTGCTCGGCGCGCGTGAGCACGCGTTGGCTGTGGGCTGGCTTGGGTTGGTCAGAAGGGAAAAGTGCGGCGCGGATGTTCGTTCCACCGAGATCAACGGCCACGACAGGCAGCATGGTTCGAGTATAACATGTGCGCTTGCCGATTGAACCTGTGCGCCGTAGAATGCATTCCCCATGACCATCGACGTAAGCCCGGTGCGCCAGCAATACCTGGATGTGAAGCGTCAGCATCCGGACGCCATCGTGTTCTTCCGGCTGGGTGACTTCTACGAGACCTTCGACCGGGATGCTGAAGTTGTGGCGTCCGAGCTGGACATCGTTCTCACCTCGCGCAATGTGGCCAAGAACACGCGCGTGCCGATGGCCGGCATCCCACACCACGCGCTGGAAAGCTACTTGGGACGGCTGATCGAGAAGGGCCATCGCGTGGCGATCTGCGATCAGGTCGGGAACAGCGCCGTGCGCGGGCTGTTTCCCCGCGAGGTCGTGCGAGTGGTCACGCCAGGGACGCTGGTAGAGCCCGGGCTGTTGCCCGGCGATGCCAACAACTTCCTGGCAGCGGTGTTCGTTGACGGTGAGCGCGTCGGGATCGCCTACACCGATATCACCACCGGCGAGTTCGCTGCCACCCAGCTGCAGGCCGCTGATCCAGCGGCCGCCATCCGAATCGAGCTCACCCGGCTGACCCCGGCCGAGGTGCTGGCGCCCGAGTCGCTCGGCCTGCCGGACGGCGCCCCGGGGCAGGTGACCCGACTGCCGGACTGGCAGTTCGAAGCCCAGCGGACCGCCGACCTGTTGCGCGACCAACTGCGGGCGTCGTCGCTCGAGGGATTCGGGCTCGGGGAGCTGCCGGTCGCGGCGAGGGCGGCCGGAGCGATCGTCGGCTACCTGCGATCGACGCAACCGGCCGCGCTGCGCCTGCTGACGGACCTGTCGACGTACGCGCTCGATGAATTCATGACGCTGGACGCCGCCACCCGTCGCAATTTGGAGCTCACCGAGACGCTGCGCAGTGGAAGCGTGAAGGGCTCCCTGCTCGGCGTGCTCGACGCCACGCTGACCCCGATGGGCCGCCGCAGGCTGCAGAGTTGGATCTCTCGCCCGCTGCTGGACGTGGTTCGCATCGAGGCCCGGCTCGATCAGGTCCAGGCCTTCGTGGAGGATGGCGTGCTGCGGGCAGAGTGCCGTGCGGCGCTGGCTTCCTTCCCGGACGTCGAGCGCCTGGCCAACCGCGCCGCCTCCGGGTTGGCCGGGCCGCGCGACCTGGTCGGCTTGCGATCCGTGTTGCGCCGTCTGCCCGACGTGCAACGGGTCGTGACCGGGCAGGCCTCCGGTCCCTTGGCGCAGCTGGCCGGCGCAATCGATCCGTGCCCGGAACTGCTGAGCCTGCTCGAGGGCGCCCTGACCGACGAACCGCCGGCGACGCTGGCGCACACCGGCATCATCCGCCGCGGGTTCTCGGAGAAGCTGGATGCTATCGTCGATTCGTCGCGCGACGCCAGGGAGTGGATCTCAAACCTGGAGGCCGTCGAGCGCCAGCGCTCGGGCATCAAGAGTCTCAAGGTCGGCTACAACAAAGTGTTCGGCTACTACCTCGAGGTCAGCAAGGCCAACGCCGGAGCGGTGCCGCCGGAGTACATTCGCAAGCAGACGCTGGTCAACGGGGAGCGCTACATCACCCCCGAGATGAAGGAATACGAGACCGTGGTCCTGACGGCCGAGGAGCGCATCCGCGAGACCGAATCGGCGCTCTTCAACGAGATCTGCACGACGATCGGTGAGTTGGCTGATCGGCTGGTTCGGACGGCGCGTGCCCTGGGCAGGCTGGACGTGACGACAGCTCTGGCAGAGACGGCCAGCCGCTACGACTACGTGCGGCCGGTCTTCGTCCCCGAGGGGATCGCCATTCTCGAGGGGCGCCATCCGGTCGTCGAGCAGGGGCTCGGCCCGCAGCGCTTTGTGCCCAACGACTGCTCGTTCGAACCGGGTGAGCGGTTACGCGTGATCACCGGGCCGAACATGTCCGGGAAGAGCACCTACCTTCGCCAGGTGGCGCTGATCGTCTTGATGGCGCAGGTCGGCAGCTACGTACCGGCGCGGGCGGCGAGCCTGGGCATCACCGACCGCATCTTCACCCGCATCGGCGCGCAGGACGAGATCCACGCCGGCCAATCGACGTTCATGGTCGAGATGGTGGAGACGGCCAATATCCTGCACCATGCCACCCCGCGCAGCCTGGTCATCCTGGATGAGATCGGACGGGGGACGAGCACCTACGACGGCATGTCGATTGCCTGGGCGGTGCTCGAGTATCTGCACAACCACCCGCGCCTGCGTGCGCGCACGCTGTTCGCCACGCACTTCCATGAACTGGTGCGGCTGGCCGAGATGCTCCCTGGTGTTCGCAACTACAACATCGCCGTGGCGGAGGAGGGCGGTCAGGTAGTGTTCCTGCACCGCATCCTCCCGGGGGGAGCCGATCGGTCCTACGGGATCCACGTGGCCGAGCTGGCCGGGCTGCCGCGGCCGGTGATCAACCGCGCTCAGGAGATCCTGGCCCAGCTGGAGAGCGAATCCGCCCAGCAGCGTCAAGCCGGCGCCGGCCCAGCGGCCGGCCGGCAGCTGCCCCTGTTCCACGAGCCTGACCCGATGCGCGAGGAGCTTCGGGACTTGGACGTGTCGTCGATGACCCCGCTGGAAGCGCTCAACAAGCTGTTCGCCTGGCGCCAGGCACTGGAGCGCGACTCCGCGTCCGAGCCGTGAACGGCGTGGGGTACCCATCCCGTCAATCTTGACCCTCCGTCCAGTTGCCGGGGAGGCTCTCGTTCGAAAAAACACAACCGACTGCTAGGTCGTGGAATTGGGCGGCGTGCGTGCGCTAGACACTCCCTTGACATGGTGATAAGATAGCGCCTGTAGGCGGCTGGTCAGTTCAGTCCGGAAGTCGCAAGACGCGGCCCAGGCGAACACAGCCTGGGCCGAAGTGATCGCGCTGGGCTCATGCCGCAACCGATCGCCGACGAACAAGACAAGCGCCTAACGAACGCACGGATGCCGTAAAGGAGGCATGCAATGGCAGAGAGAATCGTCGGGACGGTGAAGTGGTTCAACAGCGGCAAGGGCTACGGCTTCATTGAGCGTGAAGGCGGCCCTGACGTCTTTGTCCACTTCTCCTCCATCCAGGCCGAGGGCTTCCGCAGCCTGGAGCAGGGCCAGAAGGTCGAGTTCACCATCGAGCAAGGCCAGAAGGGCCCGCAAGCCGCCGCCGTCACCATCGTATAGATCTTCAACTCCGCCAACCCATGAAGCGCCCCGACCCAAGGTCGGGGCGCTTGCGTTTCTGGGCCTGCCAGGGTGCGGTCAGTCTCCGGCCATCTCGGCATAGTCCTGCTCGACGGGATGGGCGTCATGCACCCCGAGCGCCTGCAGCAGCGCGCTCGAGCTTGAATGCCTTCTCCTCCGCGTCGAGCCGTGACCAGGTGCGGCTCTTGATCTCGAGAAAGGCGCCCGGGAGGCTGGGCTTCAGCATGCGGTCGATGTTGATGAAGAACTCCTCGTCCAGGAAGCGCACCTTCCAACGCTGGCGATCCTTGGAGACCTCGGACTCCTTCTCGGGCTTGAAGTACTCGCGGTAGAACCGCAGGCTGTGCGTCGCTGGAGCGATGAAGCGCGATCGCGAAAGGAGGGCGGAGTTGGGGAAACGGTGTTCGGCGGCCGGCCCGGTGAGCGTGAGCCGGTAGCGCACGCTGAACACCTTCCCTTCGTCGTCGACGAACTCGTCCTCCCGGTGCCGCAGCCGCCCCTGGGTGGGGTCGCTGAAGGAGAAGTACGTGTCGTACTCGCGGTAGTGGGCGCGGCGCAGGATTTCGAGCCCGCTGTGGGGCAGCGCCGCCAGGATCGGCTCCGGGTCATCTAGCTGGAGCTTGATCTGGACTTCGTAGCTCTCCTCCTGCTCAGCACCGCCGATGGCGACCAGGCGGGAAAAGAGCGACCCCTCGCGCGCCATCAGGAATGTGTCGATCCGATGAGCGTAGTCGGCGGCGGCCTGCAGCAGCGGTTCGACATCGATGGTCAGCAGCTTGCGCTCGCGCATCAGCCAGCGTCCGTTGACCATCACGTCGGTCACATCGGTCGAGTGCGCCGAATACACCAGGCGCGAGATGACCGCTTCCGGTTCGCGGCTGAAGGCCGGGGAGGTATGCACGTCACGCAGGTCCATCAGGATCAAGTCGGCGCGCTTGCCAGCCTCCAGCGAGCCGGTCACCTCCCCCAGGTGCAGGGCCCGGGCCCCCAGGCGGGTGGCCATGGCCAGCGTTTGGGCGGCGGGGAGGGCGGTGGGGTTGCCGGTCGTCGCCTTGGCGATGAAGGACGCCAGCCGCATCTCCTCGAACATGTCGAGGTCGTTGTTCGAGGCCGGGCCATCCGTGCCGACTCCCACCGGCAGGCCTGCCGCCAACATCTGCGTCACTGGAGCGAAGCCGGACGCCAGCTTGAGGTTGCTGGACGGGTTGTGGGCGATCCCGGCGTTTGCCCGCTTCAGCGTATGGATCTCTCCCTCGTCGACATGCACGCAGTGCGCCGCCAGCAGCTTGGCCTCGAGCAACGACTGCTTCTTCACCCAGGGGATGACAGGCATATCGTTGGCCGCGCGGCAGTCGTCCACTTCCTGAGCGGTCTCAGCCAGGTGGGTGTGCAGCGGGACGTCGAATTCGATAGCCAACTGCGTGCATGCCCGCAGGATCTCCGGGGTGGTCGTGTAGGGGGCGTGCGGCGCCACCGAGGGCGTGATCAGCGGGTGGCCGTGCCAGGCGCGGATGAACTCGCGCGCCATGGCCAGGCTGTCTTCATAGGAGGCGGCATCCGGCGAGGGGAACTTGAGCACAGTCTGCGAGCATACCGCCCGCATCCCGGCCTCCGCCGTCGCTTGTGCCACCGCCTCCTCGAAGTAGTACATGTCGGCGAAGCAGGTGACACCGCCGCGGATCATCTCGGCGCATGCCAGCAACGCTCCCAGACGGCAGAAGTCGGGCGAGACGAATTCGCGCTCGACCGGCATCATGTAGCCCAGCAGCCAGACGTCCAGGCGCCGGTCGTCGGCCAGGCCGCGCAGCAGCGTCATCGGCACATGGGTATGGGCGTTCACCAGGCCGGGCAGCAGCACCCGCCCACTGCAGTCCAGTACATTGGGCGACGTGTACTGGCGCATGACCTCGGCGCTCGTGCCTACTGCCAGCAGGCTGTCGCCCTGAACCGCGACTGCGCCGTCGGGGAGCACCGCCGACGTCGCATCCATGGTGATCACCGTGGCGTGGGCCAGAATCCAATCCGCCTGCATGATCTGCCTCGCATGGGCTTTAGGACATTATAGCAACAGCCTGGTGAGCAGGGCACAGCCGGCGCTGATCGGGGCGCGTTGGCCTCAGGCTCGCCAGGGAGGGGCCAGCCAAGGGAGCCCACGGAGCCACCCGTGGCAAACGTCGAACGGGGAGTGGGATGGCGCTTCGATACCCCAAGTACCCGCCAGACCTGAGCTTCACCCTCGGCTCGCCTTGCCGCGCGCCGGCTCAGCCAGGGGCGGCGTCCAGCAGGACCAGCAGGTGCACACCGTCTCTCGCCCGCGCAAGGCGACTGGAAGCGCCGCCGTTCCATTCGCCTCCCCGCGCAAGAGGGTTCCCGCGACTGCTCGCTGGGATGCCCGCGCCGCGGCCGGCGGTCTCAACGATCGCCTGGACCCCTGCCTGCACAGGGGTGACCGATCCGCCGGATCCAGGAGTGGCTCGCCGTCACGCTAGCGTTGCGGCCGGTGATCGCAACGATCGCCTGGACCCCTGCCTGCGCAGGGGTGACCGATCCGCCGGATCCAGGAGTGGCTCGGCGGCAGGCGGCCTTTGGGGCAGGCGATCTCAACGATCGCCTGGACCCCTGCCTGCGCAGGGGTGACCGATCCGCCGGATCCAGGAGTGGCTCGCCGTCAGGCTAGCGTTGCGGCCGGTGATCGCAGCGTTCGCCTGGACCCCTGCCTGCGCAGGGGTGACCGATCCGCCGGATCCAGGAGTGGCTCGCCGTCACGCTAGCGTTGCGGCCGGTGATCGCAACGATCGCCTGGACCCCTGCCTGCGCAGGGGTGACCGATCCGCCGGATCCAGGAGTGGCTCGCCGTCACGCTAGCGTTGCGGCCGGCAATCGCAACGATCGCCTGGACCCCTGCCTGCGCAGGGGTGACCGATCCGCCGGATCCAGGAGTGGCTCGGCGGTAGGCGGGCTTTGCGGCGGCAGTCTCAACGATCGCCTGGACCCCTGCCTTCACAGGGGTGACCGATCCGCCAGATCCAGGAGTGGCTCGCCGTCATGCTAGCGTTGCGGCCGGTGATCGCAGCTTTCGCCTGGACCCCTGCCTGCGCAGGGGCAGGTTGTGCAGGGGTAACACATTGGGCGCCGGCAGGAACGTCTCGGTTGGCAGCGCCGGTATAATCCTCGTGGAGGTGGCGCATGCAGGCCCTGGAGGTCATCGTCAAGAAGCGGGATGGCGGTGTGCTGACCCGGGAGGAGATCCGCTTCTTCGTCGAGGGCTTCGCCCGCGGCGAGATCCCCGACTATCAGGTCTCCGCCTGGGCAATGGCGATCGTCTGGCGCGGAATGGACGCCGACGAGACCTGGTACCTGACCGAAGCCCTGGCGGATTCCGGTGAGGTGCTTGACCTGCGCCAGGTGGTCCCTCTGTCCGTTGACAAGCACTCCACCGGAGGGGTGGGGGACAAGACCACGCTGGTCGTCGAGCCGCTGGTGGCGGCTTGCGGTGTGCCGGTCGGCAAGATGTCCGGGCGTGGATTGGGCTTCTCCGGCGGCACGCTCGACAAGCTGGAGAGTATCCCCGGCTACCGCGTGGCCCTCAGCGTGCCGGAGTTCCTCGACCAGTTGCAGCGCGTCGGCATCGTGCTGAGCGGCCAGACGGGGGATCTGGCGCCGGCGGACGGTGCGCTGTACGCCCTGCGGGACGTCACCGGCACTGTGCCGTCGATCCCCCTCATTGCCTCCTCGGTGATGAGCAAGAAGATCGCCGCCGGTGCCCAGGCCATCGTGCTCGACGTCAAGGTCGGCAGCGGAGCTTTCATGCAGAGCGAAGCCGAGGCGCGCAAGCTGGCCCGGGCGATGGTCGCGATCGGCCGCAAAGCCGGCCGGCGCGTGGTTGCCCTGCTCTCGGACATGAACCAGCCCCTGGGCTTTGCCGTCGGAAACGCGCTGGAAGTTAAAGAAGCCGTCGAGACCTTGCGCGGCGCGGGGCCGGCTGATTTCGCGGCTCACTGTCTCGAAGTGGGCGCGACCATGCTGGTCTTGGCGGGCAAGGTCAGCGACCTGCGCCTCGGCAAGCGAGCCCTCCAGCAGGCGATCGACGAACGCAGTGGGCTGGAGATGCTGCGCCGCTTGGTGCAGGCGCAGGGCGGGGAGGTCGAGTATGTCGATCACCCGGAGCGGTTCCCGGCTGCGCCCTGGGTCGAGACGATCGAGGCCAAGCAAGCGGGATACGTGCGCCAGGTGCATGCAGGCGAGGTCGGGTTGGCGGCTGTCGACCTGGGCGCCGGCCGTCGGATGAAGGGGGAGCAGATTGACCACGCCGTCGGTATCGTCGTCCACATCAAAGTGGGCCAGGCGGTCTCCGTTGGCCAGCCGCTGTTCTCGATCCACGCCAATGACGCTGCCCGGGGCGAGGAAGCCACCCGGCGCGTGCTGCGGGCCTGCACCTTCTCGCACCGACCTGTGCCGCCCCTGCCGCATCTGTACGGGAAGATCGGGCCCTGAGTGGCTCCGGGCGCCAGCGATCCTGTGCGCCCCGTGTGCTGGAACGGATCGCGGCCCGTCGATCCGCACGCGCGGATGCACGAGCTCTCCGGTCTGGGGCTCGACGGGCGCACCTGGGGCAACGGCCCGGGCGATCGGTATGCGGCGCACGTCCACCTGTATGACAAGACCCTGATTGTGCTTGAAGGATCGATCGACCTTGTCCTTCCCGAGGAAGGTCAGACGCTGAGGCTCGAAATCGGCGATCGGTTGGAGCTGGCGGCGGGGACGGTGCATGCCGCCGTCGTGGGGGAGCAGGGTGTCACTTGCTGGGAAGCGCAGCGCCTCGCCGGCTGGGATGGCGGCAGGGGTTGAGCGGCGGACCCGCCGGGTTGTTGTAGTTCCCGGGCTGGAGGAAGTGCTGACAGTCTCCGCGCACGCTGGGGCGTTGCGGCGGATGCCTAGTGAGGTTGCTCAGTCAGCCGGTGGGTGAGTGAGCCGATGACGGTGAACAGGGGGTAGCCGCTCGGGCAGGCATAGTCGCACATCCCACAGCCGCCGCACGCCACCAGCCACGATTCGACCCGACCCTCCAGCCCCTTCGCCTCCGGGCCCTGCCAGGCCTGCTCGAAGAGCGGGCAGTAGCCTCCCAGTCGTCGGCGGCAGGCCTCGCACGCTTGCAGGTGGTCGATCAGGGTGGTCATGCTGGCCTGATCCGGCGTGAGGTGCGATTCGGCGTAGGCACGAACCTGGCGCCGCCACGAGACCAGCCGCTCCACCACCCGTTCCCGGCGCTCCTCGATCTCGGGCGGCACCGGGCGAAGATCCAATCCGTCGGTCTCGAAGGCAGCCCACAAGCCTTCCTCGCGCACTTCCAGCATCACCTGCTGGGTAGTCTCCAGGCCAAAGACCTGGATGTGCAGATCGGCGTCCTCCGGGTAGGGCTGATCGCAGAGCTGGCAACTTGGCCTGAGGCGGCTGGGAAGAATGCCGCCTTGAGCGGCGAAGTGAAGCGCGTTCCGCGTGATCTGGTCGGGGTCCGCATGGCTGGCCTGCCGCCAGTCGAAGTCGTCCTCGGGGAGGACGGCCAGACAGTCTGTGCTGACCAGGACCGTGTCGTCCAGTTGCAGGGCCTGGCGCCGAGCCAGCTCGCGCAGGCTGCGCAGCTCGCACGGCCGAAGGACCAGGCAGATCGCGCCGGGTGGCCGGCGGCTGAGCACGAGGGCCGCCTCGCTGGCGGCGTTCATCGGCATCACCGGCGCGAACGGGTCGGCGGAGAGCAACGACTCCGGTGAGGTGAGCAGCGTCGCCTTCATCGACCGGCCGCTGCGCGTCCAGGTTGGGATCAACATGGCGCTGAGCTGGCGGCGGGACCACAGGCTGGCCAGCAGCTGGCGGATCGCCGGCAGCGGGCCGTGGCTCTCGACCATCAGTAGCCTGCGTGTGGACACGTTCACCCCTCCCCAAGCGGACCCAGCGAGCTATCCGAGGGTGTGCTCCTTGATGACTTCGGCCAGGTCGACGGCGCCGACTGAATCCGTCAGGCCCTTGGAGCGGATGGCGTCATCCATCATGATCAGGCAGTAGGGGCAGGCCGTCACCACGACATCTGCGCCGGCCTTATCGATGACCTCGTCCAATCTGCGGTGGTTGATGCGGGTACTCGGGTCGGTCTCCATCCACATCTGCCCGCCGCCGCCGCCGCAGCAGAATCCGTCTTCCTTGCGCCGCGGCATCTCGACCGCCTTGAGTCCGGCGACGCTATCCAGCACCTGGCGCGGTTGCTGGTAGATATCGTTGTAGCGACCCAGGTAGCAGGAGTCGTGGAAGGTGTAGGTCTTGCCACCGGGGTCCTGCCCTGGCTGCAGTTTGCCCTGGCGGATCAGTTCGGCCAGGAACTCGGTGTGATGGACGACCGTGAAATCGCCGCCGAAGTGCGGGTACTCATTGCGAAGCGTGTTGAAGCAGTGGGCACAGGCGGTGAGAATTCGGTTGAACCGCACGCCGCGCAGGGTCTCGATGTTCTCCTTGGCCATCGTCTGGAAGAGGTACTCGTGGCCGAGGCGACGGGCGGTTTCCCCGCAGCAGCCCTCGGCAGACCCGAGCACGGCGAAATCGACGCCGGCTTTCTGGAGCAGCAGCGCCAGGTCACGCCCCGCCTTCTGGCTGCGGGCGTCGTAGCCGTAGGCGCATCCGATGAAGAGCAGGACGTCGGTGGCTTCGCCGGGCTGCAGCGTGCGCACTCCGAGCTCCTTGGCCCAGGGAGCATGGTTCTCCTTGGGCAGCCCCCAGGGGTTGCCGCGGCGTTCCATCTGTGTCAGCGCTTCGCCGACTGGGCCGGGGACGTCGCCGGTGGTCAGCGTGACGTAGCGCCGCAACTCCACAATCGGCGAGACTGGATCGACGAATAGCGGGCAGGCGTGCAAGCAGGCGCCGCAGGTCGTGCAGAGCCAGGCGGTCTCCTTGGGGAAGGTCCCGCCGACAAGCGTCGCCGGTGAATGCCCGTTGGAGGAGACCAAATCCGACCGCAGCGTCGCGGCCAGGCCGGCGAGGATCTGCCGTGGGGAGAACGGCATCCCACTGATTGTCGCCGGACAGACCGATTCGCAGCGGCCGCACTGCACGCAAGCATCGAAGGAGAGCAGCGCCTGCGAAGAGAACTCGGCGACCTTGCCTGCGCCCAGCAGTTCGGTCTCCTCGATGTTCTCGATCGTCGCCAGCTCCCCGGATTCCAGCTGCGGCCGGGCCAGGATGTTGAGGGGGCCGGTCAACAGGTGACGCATCTTGGTGAAGGGGATCAAGGCGACCAATGCCAGGCTGGTCACGACGTGACCCCAGAAAACGACCTGGTGCAGGGTGTTGAGGGCGGCCGGGGTGAGCGCCAGTCCTC
This sequence comes from uncultured Chloroflexia bacterium, assembly GCA_963789825.1. Lineage (GTDB taxonomy): Bacteria > Chloroflexota > Anaerolineae > Anaerolineales > E44-bin32 > PFL42. The sequence continues at coordinate 748,320 of CAWBME010000006.1, read as the reverse complement.
TCAAGGCGCTGGCGGTTGCCGCGCCGACCGGGGAGTAGGCGCTCCACACCGGATCGGCGCTCATCAGGCGGATGCCTTCGGAGAGGAAGCCGACGCAGGGTGATCAGCAGGAGCAGTCCGAGCGCCGTCCAGTCGTCCCAGTGGGAGATCAGGTAGCTTGGGCGCAGCACGAGACGGCGGAAGGCAGCCATCAGCACGCCGAGGAGGATCGCTACCCCGGCCAGGTCCATGACCAGCTCAAACCCCAGATAGGCGGCGCCGCGCGGGAAGAAGTCGATGGTGAAGGGGACGAACAGCGGATACTGCAGCAGGTTGACGATGGTCCCCAGCACCTGGATCGTCACCCCGACGAAGAGCAGCGTGTGCATGATGCCCGGGTAGGCGCGCTTCAGCACACGATCCTGCAGCACGACATGGCGGATGAACTCGCCCGTCATGCGGCGGCGGCTCATGCGGGGGGCATGGGGAGCGGCGGGGGCGGGCAGCGCCTCGGCGGTCACGCCTCACCTCCAACATAGAGCACGTCATTCTCGACGTACACATTCAGGGGCATCAGTCCCTCGGGCGGCGGACCAGAGATGACGGATCCGTCGGAGACGTTGAAGAAGCCGGCATGGCACGGACACTCGATCATCCCCGAGTCGGCATTCCACTTCACCAGGCAGGCAAAATGGGTGCAGACCGCCGAGTAGGCGCGCAGCCCGTCCGGCGTGTTGACAATCAGCGCCGGGTAGCGCCCGAAGCGAACCGTGATGGACCCATTCGCCGGCACCTGGTCAGGCGCGCCGACGGGCACCGGCTCGGAAGGGATCTCCTCCAGCTTGGCCGGCCAGAAGTAGGCGATAACGGGCGCAATCAACACGGTCGCGCCCAGGACGCCCAGCAGGCCTCCGAACAGGCGCATGAAACTGCGGCGGGGGAGCTGGGTCTTCTCAACCGACATAGCCTTCTCCCTTCCTGCCCCCGAGCGCTAGCTGGTGGCGCCCAGGTAAGTCAGGATGCCGATCACCGACAGCGCCACGACCGAGACCACCACCCGATACGTTCGGGCGCGCTTGCTGTCAGGCCTGCTGTCGATGAAGGGCCACAGGGCCATGATGGCGATCGCCACAACAGGGATAACCACCCCGATTCCCTTGGGGATGTACTTCAGCATCTCCTGCAGGAACAAGAAGTACCAATGCGCCTTGACGTGCGGGGGCGTGTCCATCGCATTCGCCGGCTCCTCGAGCCCGATGGGTTGGAACATCGCCCACACCCCAATGCCCACGACGATCACCAGCAACCCGACGGTGACCCAGGCTTCCGTGGTGATGTGATCGGGGAAGAACGGGATCGTCTTCTCGTCTTTGGGATGCGTCTGTTCTGTCATCAGGATTCCCCTGGGCCTAGAGTGGGCGGGCGATGCCCTGGCGCCGGATCATCATGAAGTGCCCCACCAGGAACAGGATGATGACGGCCGGCAGGACCATGATGTGCAGGGCGTAGAAGCGCGTCAGGGTGACGGCGGCGATGTCCCACCCGCCCCGCAAGAACACCAGCGCCAGGTTGCCGACAATCGGTTCTGCGCCGGCGATCTCCGTCCCGACGGTGCTGGCCCAGAACGCTGTCTGATCCCAGGGCAGCAGGTAGCCGGTGAACCCGAAAGCCAGGGTCAGCACCAGCAGGAACACTCCGTTCATCCAATTCAGTTCACGCGGCGGCTTGTAGGCGCCAGTGATGAACACGCGCAGCATGTGAGCGACCACCATCACCACCATCCCGTTGGCGGCCCAATGATGGATGGCCCGGATGCTCGATCCGAAGCGGACCTCGTTTTCGATGTACTGAATGCTGGCGTAGGCCCCATCCGGGGTCGGCTGGTAGTAGGCGGCGAGCATGATCCCGGTGACGCCTTGGATCGCCAGCAGGGCCAAGGTGATCCCGCCCAGACAGTAGAACCACTTGGTGGCGAAGAGCGGCACAGGCTTCTTCAGCGCCTTGAGCATCGGCTCTTTCACCTGGTAGCGGCTGTCGACCCAGTCGGCGCTGCGCAGCCAGAGCGGTTTCCAGGGGGCTCGCGTGCGCCAAGCGCTGGCGGAGCGAGAGGCGCCGTAGACAAACACCATGCCGAAGGCGCCGAAGACCAGCCAGCGCGTGAGCGGCGTCCACAGATTCGTCAGCTCGCCGGTCAGGTGGCAGTGCAGGCAGGTATCCTGCTCGGCGGTCGGGAAGGCCTCCGCCGGCGGTGGAGCGGCAAGCGTGCGCAGCTCCCCGCTGAGCTGCGCAATCCCCTGCGCTTGTGCGCTACTGGCCTCGCTGGGATGGGCCCAAGGCAACGTGGCGCTCAGCGCCGCTGCCAGCAGGATCAGGGCGGGGAGGAGGAAGAAGAACCGACGATAACGGGCCATGCCTCGCACCTCTCGTTCTCCAAGCAATGCCCTTCCGGCACAGGGCCGGGTCGGCGATATCCACTAGTTAAGGTAAGCGAAGGCGGGATTACGGGGCAGTGAAGGGTTTCCCCTGTGCAACAGATGTTCGTCATCGGCGCATGGCCGACGCCGTGCCCGCCCGCCCCAGCGAGCAAAGCGGCCGTACTTCGGCGCCTGCCGGAGCGACGAACTGCGCCTCTGGCGCAGATGGATGTCACATCGATTTGAGATGACGGATCGCGAGCGGCGTGTCTCGCTCGGTGAGCGGGAAACCGAGCACTTGAGCATAGAACGACAATTCCGCCTGATAGCAGCGCCGGATGTTCTCTGCGTTGCGGAATCCGTGACCTTCACCAGGGAACGTCAACAGCACGTGCGGGACGCGACGCGCATCGAGCGCCGCGGCCAGGGATGCGGATTGCGACGGCGGGACAACGCGGTCGTCTTCTCCTTGGAACAGGATCACCGGCGTGACGAAGCGCTCCAGGTGATGAATGGGCGAGCGCTCAATGTACAGCGCTCTGGCCTGTGGGTATGGGCCGACCAGCCAGTCGAGGTACCCGGCTTCGAACTTGTGGGTGTCTCGCGCCAGGAGCTCGATGTCGGCGACCCCGTAGTACGAGGCTGCTGCGGCGAAGACGCGGTAGAAGGCCAGCGCAGAGAGTGTGGTGAACCCGCCAGCGCTGCCGCCGCGGATCAGAAGGCGATTGCCGTCCACCCGGCCTGCATTGGCCAGCGCCACCGCTGCCTGCACGCAGTCCTCGACGTCGATCACGCCCCACTTCCCGCGGAGAAGGTTGCGGTAGCTTCGACCATACCCGCTGCTCCCCCCGTAGTTGACGTCGACCACCGCCACCCCCCGGCTTGTCCAATACTGGATCCACAACGCGAGGGAGGTGTGGGCCGCCGCGGTCGGCCCGCCATGGCTGGCGACGAGCAGCGGCGGGGTCTCCTGCCGACGGCCGCGGAAGCGAGCCGAGCGGGGAGGGTAGTAGAAGGCGCGCGCCGTGCGGCCGTCGGCGCTTTCAAACGAGAAGTGCTCGGGGGTCGAGAGGTCACGGTCATCGAGGTCGACGTCGATCGGCGTGTGCACGATCTGCCGCTGACGCCGTGCCAGGTCGAAGCGCACAACGGACTGCGGCAGCTGCGGCGAACCACCAAGCATCCACAGGCTGTGGCCATCCCAACGCAGCTGCGGCGGATAGCAGCCAGTGAGGCCGGTCGGCAGCCGCTCCAGGCGACCGGTGTTCGGCGAGAGCAGACACAGCTCGTCCATACCGTCGCGGGTGACCAGGCAGGCGATATCCCCACCCGGCAAGAACACGTAGCGCGAGAAGCCGAGCCCCCACTGGGGCAGGCCGATATCGGCCGACATCGGCAGCAGGGCGGAGGTTGTGCCATCGGGCTGCAGGGCATAGAGGTTCCACCATCCGCTCCGATCGCTGACGAAGTGCAACCTGCCGTCCGGGCTCCAGGAGGGTTGGAAGATCGACTCTCCCTCGCCCCCGGCGACCCAGGCCGGTGTGCCCAGATGCCCGTCGGTGTCAAACCCGGCCACCCAGAGCCGGCTGCCCTGCCAGGGCATGTCCGGCAAGTCCCATGTCGTCCAGGCCAGCCGGTGACCGCCGGGGTGCAGGCGGGGGAAGGCGTAGAAGTCGTGCCCGTCCATCAGGGTGCGGGGGGATGCCTCGCCCGTGGTGGACAGCAGCGCCAGGTCGTTGACCACGGCTTCATTTCGATGCTGTTCGCGGACTGCGATGAGCATGCGTCCGTCGGCGGTGAGCTCGCCATCGGCGTAGCGCAAGGAGGCCGGAGCCTCCGGCTCAGGCGTGATCGGGCGGGGCGGCCGTCCAGGGTCGAGGCGATAGATGCGTTGATCGAGGGAATTGACGAAGCACAAGCAACTCGCGTGCGATGGCAAGCGCTCCGCCGCCATACTCGTGCACCCGCGTGCGGACGCTGAATCCGTCTGGCAACAGCTCCCGAGCGCCACCCGCCGGGGTCCAGCGTGTCAGCGAAGACCGTCCGCCCTGCTCAGGCCGGATCTGGGACCAGTAGGCAGCGTCGCCGGCGAGATGAAGCTCCTCCAGCGTGCCGCGCGTCGTCCCGGCGGATGCGACCATGTCCGCTGAGACGGGCGAGGTCCAGGCGCCGAAGGGGGCGATCGCGCGATTCGGCATAGCTTGTTCTCCTCAAGCGATTGCGATGGAGACGGGCCGCGTGCCGAGGTTCACGCCTCGGGACAGGCGTTGCTGAGATGTTCGTCGAAGCTGGTCGCGAACCGGTGGCGGCCCGACCCATCGCACGCCGCCCGGAAGAACAGGAATTCCGTCTGGGCTGGCTCGGCGACCGCCTGCAGCGAGCTCAGGCCGGGATTGGCGATGGGTGCCGGCGGCAGTCCGGAATACAGGTAGGTGTTGAAAGGCGAGTCCAATTCGAGGTCCGCCTGTGAGAGTGGCGCCTTCCACCACTCTCCGCCCGGCTGGCGGCCGAGGGCGTACTGCACGGTTGGGTCGGCCTCCAGGCGCATTCCCTGCTGAAGCCGGTTCAGGAATACCCCGGCGATCAGCGGCCGCTCGTCGGGCACGATCGCCTCGCGCTCGACGATCGACGCCAGGGTGACGGCTTGCTCGAGGGACAGCCCTTGAGCCTCGAACTTGCGACGAAGCTCGTCCGAGACGCGCTCATCGAAGGTAGAGAGCATGCGGTCCACCAGCTCCTCGGCCGATGTGCCGGCTCCCAAGGCGTAGGTCTCTGGAAACAGGAAGCCCTCGGCACTGGCCCCTGTTATTCCCAAACCCGTTGCTAGCGTATCGGGATCGCTTGCCGCCTGCAGGAACTCGGCGGCGGAGAATCCGATGCCGTCGGACGGGAGCGCATCGGCGATCTGCTCCAGCCGCCATCCCTCTGGGACCGTCAGCCGAGCCTGGTTGACAATTGCCAGCTGCAGCGCTTCGGCCAGCTGGGGAATCGACATCTCGCCGGTGAGGGCGTAGCGTCCGGCCTGGATCCGGGTGTCGAGGCCGTAGAATCGCAAGTAAGAACGCAGCAGCGATGTATCCTGGACGATTCCCGCCTGGGCCAGGCGCTGGATCACAGCTTCGGCCGATTCACCGGGAAGGACGATGATCTCGGCCATGGCGGCAGGATTGCCAGCGGGCCGGTTGAGCGCCGATCCGCGCGCAATCAGGTAAGCCTGCAGCAGCGCTCGCTCGGCGCCGGTCGGCCCGCTCCCGCTCCGGTCTGGCGCAGGCAGTGGCGCCGGGCCGCCGGTGAAGATCGCCGCGGCGGCGACGCCGATCATGCACAGCACCAGCACCAGCGAGCTGGTGATCAGGCAGCCGGGGATCGAGTTATTTCGCCGCCGCATCCAGATGCTCCTGCAAGATCACCGCCGCTGCCCGGGCGTGTTCCATTGGGTCGTCCCCTCGCCGCCGGCCGGCGGCCAGCGTGGAGCCGGACTCGTCCCAAGGTACCACAGGCAGCGCGGTGGCGCCGCGCAGCGCCTCCACCAGACGCAGTGCCTTGCGAGCCTGCGGGCCGACCTCACCGTCGAGGCTGTACGGCACGCCGACCACGATCCGCTCGACATCGTTCTGGCGGGCGGTGGCAAGCAGCGCCTGCACGTCCTGCGCCCGCGAGCTGTGCAGCAGGACTTGCAGCGGGCGCGCGATCGTGCCAGACGGATCGGACAGGGCAATTCCGAGGTGCACATCCCCGGGATCGATCGCAAGGACTCGGCCCGTCACGGGGCATCCCAGGGAGAAGCCAGCCGGATGCGGCTGTCGATCCATGGCATACGGCTGAGCCATGAGGGGTGGACACGGACCTGCGGGGCCTCGGCGAGCTCGGCCAGACGCTGAAGGGTCCGATCCGCTTCGGCCACCGATCGGCCACTGATCGCCCGGGCGAGGCGGGCACGATCCAGCGGGCGATACACGGTCCAGCGCGCCTCAACGGTCAGGCCGTTGCCCTCCTGCTCGCCGGGCGTGACATCGGTGATCGCCAGGGATGTCCGACCGGGGAGCCAGTCCGGTTCTGGGACAGCTTCGATGACCCTCCAGACTGCTTCCTCCAGGTCAGCTTGCTGGGCGGCCAGCCCGCCGATGCGAACCTGCTGGCGCAAGCCCACGCTGCTTGCCAGGTCTCCCGGCGCGTGGTCGAAGGTCCGATCGAGAACGGCCACGACGCGCACTGAGCCCGGGAGGAGCGTCTCCCCAGCCTGCAGCTCGTCGAGCAACGCGCTGCCGGCCTGCTCGAGCTGCTGGTCTTCGAGCGCGCGCTGAACAGCGAGCAGGTCGGCCTGGGCCACCGCCGCCTGGCTGCGGTCTGATCCGCCCGAGAGATCCCGGGGGTTGGTGACCGAAGCCAGCAGGCCAAGCGGCCCGTCGATCGAGTTCGAGCGATTCGGCAGGCAGGTTTCCCAACGCTCCGGCTTCCGCAGCCGTAATCGGAACGCTCACCGTGCTTCCCTGACCTGCTGGGAGCTCAGCGACCACGCTGGTGGTGAAGTGCGGTTGGTCGTGACCGCTGGAGCGCACGCTCGTTCCTTCGGGGATCGTCGCCGCATCGACGCTCAAGTTCGTGAACAGCGCCTCGCCGCTGGCTGAGGCCTCGGGCGCCAGCGCGGTACCAGTAGCCGGCAGGCGCAGCGTGTCCTCGCGTTCGACCTCGACCTGGCGCGAGGCTAGCACGCCAGTTGGCTGGCCGTCGGGCGAAGAAGGACCGGCCTTGAGCGTGATCGTTGCCTGTCGCTCCTCGTTGACGGGTACGAGCGCGACGTCAGCCGAAGGAACAACGGCTGCCACCAGAGCGAACAGCGAGATCGCGGCGACACCGATCCACAGCCATCGTAGTGCTCCGCGATCGGGCCGCGGGATGATGGCCACCGGCCGGGGCGGCAGCTCACCGGAGTGGCGGGACGCCCCGGGCTGGAACACGGCGGGGGGGGTCGGGCGGGAAGTCGGCCACTCGGCCTCCGGTACGTGATCGATGGATGGGAAGCAAGGGATGCCGGCGGCCTCGGCGGCGCTCTGCAGCAGCGGATGCCGGGTCACCAACCCCAGCTCGCGCCCCCGCTGCGACGCCTGGCGGTGGAGCAGGACGAGGTCGAGCCGGGTCAGGCGGGTTCGTCCCCGGTTGGGAAAGACCAGGACGACCCGCGGCGCCTGCGACCAGGCGAGCCGATCACGGACGGAGGCCCGGTCGTCCTGCGCCTCGAGCTCGATGATCTGGAGCTTCATCCCCGCAGCGTCTTCCCTGAGTGGGTTGGTGCGGCTGGATTGCAGCTTGGGCTGCGCATAGCCACGTTAGAGTGCCTTGACGTGCTCGCCGATGTACTGCACCGCCTGGTCGAGCGCCTCCAGCAGCTTGCCCGCGTCCTTGCCGCCGGCCTGGGCCATCCCAGGCTTGCCGCCTCCGCTCCCGCCCATGACGGTCGCGGCTTGCTTCACCAGTTGCCCGGCGTGCAACCCGCGTGCCACCCACTCGGGGCTGACGGCGGCCACGATCACCGGCCGATTGTCTGGAGCGGAGCCGAGGACGATCACGCCCGACGGATGTTGGGCGCGCAGCCGATCGATCAGGCTGCGCAGGGTCTCGGCGTCGGCCGATCTCACGGTCCCTCGGATGAGGGTGACTTCCTGGACCAGCTCGGGTTGAAGCTGCAGCGCCTCGCCCGCCGCCTGCTGCAGGCGAAGCGACTCCAGCTGTCCCTCGAGCATGGAGACTTCGGTGAGCAAGCCTTGCACGCGCCCCTCGACCGCCTCGGGCGAAGTCCCGAGCTGGCGGCCCAGGCGCTCGACCGATTGCATGCGGGCGCGCACCAGTTCGAGGGCGGCACGGCCGGTGAGCGCTTCGATCCGTCGGATCCCGGCCGCCACGCTGCCTTCCGAGACGATGAGAAACAATCCGATGATGCCGGTCTCCGGCACGTGCGTCCCGCCGCACAGCTCGTACGACACCCGCTGCTCGTCGCCGATCGCGATCGTGCGAACGCTTTCGCCATACGTTTCGCCGAAGAGCGCCATCGCGCCCTCGCCGATCGCTTCTTGGCGCGGCTTGACGCGGCTGACGACATCGAAGTTGTTCAGGATCGCTTGCTGCACCAGGGTCTCGACGCGAGTGATCTCGTCTGCGGTCATCGCCTGAGGGTGGGTGAAGTCGAAGCGCAGTCGATCCGCAGCGACCAGCGATCCGGCCTGGCGAGCATGCTCGCCGAGCACCGCCCGCAGCGCGCCGTGCAGCAGGTGCGTGGCGGTGTGGTTGCGCATGATGTCCCAGCGCCGCGCGCGGTGGACGGCGGCGATCGCCAGATCTCCCGGGCGCGGTTGGCCATGAACCACTGTGCCTTGCAGCACGCTCAGGCCGGCGACTGGACGCAGCACCGATTGGACCTCGAATTCCCAGCGGGGTTCGCGAACCGAGACGACGGTACCCGTGTCGCTGACCTGGCCGCCGGACTCGGTGTAGAAGGCATGTGCCGCCATCACCAGGCCGACCTGCTCCCCGGCCTTGGCCTGCGCCAGCTTCCCTCCAGGGCCGACCAGCGCCAGCAGCGGCGCCTCGCTCTCGAATCCGGCGTAGGGATCCTCCGCTACGCCTTGCGCTGGCAAGCCGCCGTCCGCCTGGAGCTCGGCAAGCAGTTGCTGATACACCTCCAGCGGGACCTCCCCGGCGTCTGCCTCCCAGGCCGCGCCCCCCGACGACGCATCACGGTGGATCTCCATCGCCTGGCGGAAGCCGGCTTCCTCGACCTCGAGGCCGGACTCACGGGCAATGTCGCGTGTGATCTCGAGGGGAAGCCCGTAGGTGGCATACAGCTCGAAGGCCCGCTCCCCGGAGAGCATGCGCGCGCCCTGCGCACTTGCGGCGCGGATCATCTCGTCGAGGTGGCTGACGCCGTTCTCTACGGTGCGCTGGAATTGTCGCTCTTCGTCCAGCAGCGTGGTCAACACGGCCTGACGGTTGCGCAGGATCTCCGGGTAGACCTCCCCGTATTCCTCGAGCACCGTCTCGGCGACCTGGCCCAGGAACGGCTCGTCGAAGCCGGCCTTTGAGCCGAAGCGGCTGGCGCGCCGGACGATCATGCGGCAGACGTAATTGCGCCCGACGTTGCCGGGCACGACGCCGTCGGCGATGAGGAACGTCGCCGCACGGACGTGATCGGCAATCACCCGGTAGGGCGTGAGCAGACCCTGGCGCTGCTCGGGCGTGTGGCCGGCGAGCTGCTGGATGCGGCTCATGATCGGCGTGAACAGGTCAGTCTTGTAGTTGGAGTCGACGCCCTGTAGCACAGAGACCACCCGATCGAGGCCCATGCCGGTGTCGACATGCTTGCTGGGGAGTGGTTCAAGGTCCGTCGGGCTAGAGCGGTTGTACTGGATGAAGACCAGATTCCACAGCTCCAGGAAACGCTTGCACTCGCCGTTCACCCGGCAGACATGGCCAGGGGCGCCAGCTAGATCGCAATACTCCGGCCCAAGGTCAATGTGAACCTCGCTGTCCGGTCCGCAAGGGCCGATGTCGGCCATCTCCCAGAAGTTTTCCTTGCGGCCAAAGAACAACAGCTGCGAGGTGTCGAAGCCGGGCTGGCGTGCCCAGATCTCCGCTGCTTCGTCGTCCCTGGGGATCTGCCCTTGTTCGTCCTGGAAGCAGGTCGCCCAGAGCCGGCCCTTCTCCAATCCCCAGACCTCGGTCAGCAGCTCCCAGGCCCAGGGGATGGCCTCGGCCTTGTAATAGTCGCCGAACGACCAGTTGCCAAGCATCTCGAAGAACGTGTGGTGCGAGTCGTCGCGGCCGACGTCGTCCAGGTCGTTGTGTTTGCCGGCGACGCGCAGGCATTTCTGGCTGTCGGCGACGCGGTTGTAGGGGCGGGTGCCCGAGCCCAGGAATACGTCTTTGAACTGCACCATGCCCGAGTTGGTGAACAGCAACGTCGGATCGCCCCCCGGCACGAGCGACATCGAGGGCACGATGGTGTGGCCGCGCTCGGCGAAGTAATCGAGGAATCCCTTGCGAATGGCGCGGCCCGATAGGGGCGAGTGGATCGACATCCAGCCTCCGTTAATCACGGAATGATACTACGCCTGCACCGCCCCCGCCCGAGGAACCGGCGCGCCCGGCGTATAATCCGCCTATCCGCCCACCGGCCGCCTGCGCCGGGCCATTGGACGGAGTCGAGCTGCGCCGCCAACGGAGGCAACGATGCGTCCCCTGGGTATCCAGGAGCAGGTTGACCTGCTCATGCAGGGAAGCGAGTACGGTGACGAGAGCCTGAAGCAGGCGATGGCCGCTGAGCTGAAGCAGCGCCTGCAGCTCGCCCAGACCGAGGGGCGCCCCCTGCGCGTGTACTGCGGCTTCGATCCTCGCACCAGCGACCTGCATCTCGGGCACACCGTGCCAATGCGCAAGCTGCGCCAGTTCCAGGAACTTGGACACGAAGTGATCTTCCTGGTTGGACGCTTCACTTCGTTGATCGGTGACCCGTCCGACAAGGACAAGCTGCGCCCGCAGCTCACGCCAGAGCAGACGGCGCATAATGCCGAGACCTACGCCCGACAGGCCTTCAAGATCCTTGACCCGCAAGCCACGCGGATCGAATACAACGACAGCTGGCTGTCCGGCCTGAACTTCGCCGACCTGATCCGGCTGGCCTCCAACTTCACGTTGCAGCAGTTCCTCGGGCGGGACAATTTCCGCCAACGCTGGGAGGCCGGCGATCCGATCTACCTGCACGAGACCTTCTATGTGCTGATGCAGGGCTATGATGCCTACGCCCTGCGGGCGGACGTGCAGGTCGGAGGCTCGGATCAGCTGTTCAACATCCTCACTGCGGCCCGCAAGGTGATGGAGTTCCTGGGAGAACGGCCGAATATCGGGATCATTCTCGGGATTCTTCCGGGGACCGACGGCGTGATCAAGATGAGCAAGTCGTTGGGTAACCACATCCCGCTCAACACCACCGCCGAGGACATGTACGGCAAGGTGATGAGCATCCCCGATGCGGCGATGCCTTCGTATGCCCGCCTGCTGACGCGCTGGGAACCGACGGAGATCGCCTCCGCAGAGCAGGAGCTATCTGTCGGGAGGCTGCATCCACGGGATCTGAAGATGCGCCTGGCCCGCGAGATCGTCGCCATCAACTACGGCGAGCAGGCCTCCGAGCCAGCCGAGCAGGCCTTCCGGCGCGTCTTCCAGGAGCAGCAGGCGCCGGAAGAGATGGCCGGGTTCCAGCTGCGGCCGGGGCTGGCGTTGGTTGACCTTCTGGTCGAGGCCGGCACCGCTTCGACGCGCAGTGAAGCCCGTCGGCTGATCGATCAGCGCGCGGTTCGTCTCGACGATCAGGTGCTGGAAGACGCAACGGCGCCGCTTGAGGTCCTGCAGCCTTCGGTCCTGCGTGTGGGCAAGCGCCGCTTCGTTCGCTTGCTGCCGCCAGGCTAGTGCCGGGCAGTCGGCACCCTCCGCCTGGAGGTTGGGTGCCACGGTGGACAACGCCGCAAGCAAGGCGAGGGGAACGGCGCAGCGCTCTGCGGTGCCTCGCTAGCCCTTGACCACGACCAGCGGCCGCAGGCGGGCGACCTTGGCCGCAATGCCCGCGCCGGTCACCACCTCGACCACGGCATCCACGTCCTTGTAGGCTTGCGGGGCTTCCTCGGCCAGCCCGGAAAGCGAGCCGGTTCGGATGCGGATGCCATCGCTCTCCAACTCCTGGCGCAGTCGATCGCCGCGGATCGAGCGCTTCGCCTGCTTGCGGCTCATCACCCTCCCCGCGCCGTGGCAGGTTGACCCGAAGGACAGCTGCATGCTCCCGGTCGTCCCGAGCAGCACCCAGGAGGCCGTCCCCATGCTTCCCGGCACCAGCACGGGTTGGCCGAGCGGTCGGTAAGCCTCCGGCAGTCCATGGAAGCCTGGCCCGAAGGCGCGGGTGGCGCCCTTGCGGTGCACGCAGACTTGTTCCAGCTTGCCCTCCACGGTGTGCTGCTCGATCTTGCCCATGTTGTGGGCGATGTCGTACACCTGATGCAGCTCCCAGCCGCGCAATCGCCCGGCGAACACTTGCTCGAACGAGCGCCGCACGTGGTGCGCAAGGACTTGCCGGTTGGCGAAGGCGTAATTGGCGGCGCAGGCCATTGCAGACAGGTAGCGCTGCCCCTCCGGCGAGCCGATCGGCGCGCAAACCAATTCACGATCGGGCAGCTGGATGCCGAAGCGTTGGACAGCAGACTGCAGGTCGCGAACGTAATCGGAGCAGATCTGGTGGCCGAAGCCGCGTGAGCCGCAGTGGATCTGCACGACCAGGCTCCCACCTGACAGGCCCATCGCCTGGGCAGCTTCCGGGTGGAACACCTCGTCGACCCGATCGACTTCGATGAAGTGGTTTCCCGCTCCCAGGCTGCCAAGCTGAGGCCGGCCGCGCTCCTTGGCGCGGGCACTGACGTGCGACGGATCGGCCCCCTGGATCCGGCCCGACTCCTCGGTGTTGGCCAGGTCTTCGGTCGAAGCGTAGCCCTGCTTAAGTGCCCAGCCTGCCCCCTCGCGGCACACTCGATCCAACTCCGAAGTGCTCAACGGCAGGCTGCCCTTGGCGCCGACGCCGCTGGGGCAGTTGGTGTAGAGCGCCGCCGCCAGGTCTGCAAGATGGGGGCGCGCAGCTTCGGCTTCGATACGGCTTGCCAGCAGGCGAACCCCGCAGTTGATGTCATACCCGATCGCCCCGGGAGACACCACGCCGTCACTCATGCGGCTGGCGGCCACGCCGCCGATTGGGAACCCATAGCCTTGATGGACATCCGGCATCACACACACGTGGCCCACCAGGCCGGGAAGGGTGGTGGCGTTGACCGCCTGCTCCAGTGAAGCGTCACCGAGCGCACTCTCCAGCAGCGCCTCGCTGGCGAACAGCTGCACCGGAACGCGCATGTCCGGGCGGTGACTGCGCGGCAATTCCCAGCGGTAGGGCGACAGGCGGAGGAAGTCCTGCTTGCGGACCATACTTGCCGGCTCTCTCAGACGTCGAAGACGATGGTCGCTTCGAGCCCGCCCTCGGCGGGACGGATCGCCAACTCGTGGAAGGTCACCGCTTTGATCTCCTTGGCGATGCGGCGTATGGGAAGGGCAACCGCCTCGAGTTCAAGCACGGTCCCGTCTTTCACTCGCAAGGTGTAGTCCTGCAGTAGGGTGCGTTCGGCTTCGGCCTGTGAGAGAATCTCCTCGAGCCAGGTGACCAGGAGCGTCTCGCTGTCCGGCGCTGAGAGTCGCAGACGGCGCGGGAAGCGCGGACCCTCCTCGGGCTCATAGCCGGCGATGGCGATCATCCCGTCGGCGGCGTTGCGGAATAGCTCAGCCAGATCGCGCCCCTGGGCTTTGAGCGCCAGATCCGCAGTGTGATCGAGCTCGCGGTAGGGTTCGATGGCCACGCAGGCAGTATAGCCGAAGCTCCCATGGCCGGAGGCATCGGGCAGGTCGTATAATCCGGGAACTCAATGGCTGAGACCATTTCGCGAATTCAGGCTCACTTGCAGCCTCGTCTCGAGGCGATTCTGCCGCGACTGACTGGTGCCCGCCTCTCCGCCGCCGACTTGGCGCGCCAATTCGCCGACGAGGTGCGGGGTGCCTCGCGCACCGACCCGCAGGGCAAGCGCTACGCGCCCGACCAGTACACTCTCAGCCTTTCGTCGAAGGATCTGGCGCAGGCCGAGAGGGCCTTGGGCCCCGTGCAGGAGGAGCTCTCATCCGCTCTGGCCGAGGCGCTGCAAGCCTGTGACTTCGTTCTGCTGCGGTCGCCCCACATAACGATCGCCACCGATCCGACGCTGCCGGAACGGACCGTCCGGCTGATCACCTGGCACAGCCGCGATCCACTGCAGCTCTCCGAGGCCATCAATCCGGAGCCGGCCGGCCAAGAGCAGATCCCGACCGGGGCCTTCCTGGTCGTGGAAGGCAGGCGTCACTTCCCGCTGAAGAAGGCGCTGATCGCAATCGGGCGGAGCCCAGACAACGACCTGCTGCTCGGGGACCCGCACGTGTCGCGTCGTCACGCACAACTGCGCGTCCGAGACGGGCGCTATGTCGTCTTCGATATGGACTCGACCACCGGCACGCGCGTCAACGGCCAGCTGGTGCGCGAGAAGACCCTCGAGCCCGGGGATGTGATTGCCCTGGCCAACGTCGACTTGATCTACGGCGAGGACCCGGCTGGCCCTCCCGACTTCACGCCCCCTTACAAGGCCCCCTCCAAGCCGCGCATGGACCGCAACACGATCACCCCCCTCGACCTGCACATCCCGACCGACTTGGTCAAGCGCACGACGAAGCTGAAGAAGCATTCCGGCAAGTAGCCTCGGACCTGCCGCGAGCTGCAGCCCGGCGCCTTCATCCGAACGTATAATGCCCGCATGAGCTCCACGCTGTCGTTCTGGGAAGCGCACCTTCGACGGCTCATCGAGTTGCACTTGCCGCGCTGGCTGGGCGCCGGGCAGCCGTCGGATGCGGTGATGGCCCAACTGCTCCAGGCGCTGGAACAGGGCGCCATCCAGGCGCCGGACGGCACGCGCCTCGCCCCCGATCACTTTCTGGTTTCCTTTCACCCTGAGGCGTTGTCGCAGCTCGAAGGCAAAGCCTCCAGACTGGAAGCACATCTGGCGGACCTGGTGCTCGAGGCGGCCCGCAATCGGAGATTCGCCCCGCTCGACGGAGTCGCTCTGCGCGTGGTGGCGGACCCGGCTGTTCCGGAAGGCGAGTGCCGCGCAGTGGCCTGGCATGCGGCCCAGTCCAAAGACGACACGCGCACCGAGCAGGTGCAGAGCCTCCAGGTACCATCGGGGCCGGCGGGAGCGTTCGTGATCATCGATGGCGAACGGCACGTGTCCCTGCGCCACCCGGTGGTGTCCATCGGACGCAAGCTGGAGAACGCCATCTGCCTCGACGGGCCGGATGTCTCGCGCGCCCATGCGCAGATACGCGCCCGCGGCGGCCGCTATGTGCTCTTTGATCTGGGCTCGGGAAGCGGCTGCCGGGTGAACGGGCGGCTGGTCGGCGAATGCCTGCTGCATTCGGGGGATGTCATTACGATCGGCCGGTTCACACTCGTGTACGGTGAGGACCCCGGGGAGGGGGGTGGCTCGACGGCAGATTTCACCCCGCAGGTCCGCTCCGTCAACGAGGACTCGCAGGACATTCCGGCCTTGCCGGCGGAAGACGGATGACCACAGCCGCAGCCTTCCTACTGGTTCGACTGACGCTGGCAGCCTTGCTGCTGGCGATTCTGATCGTGATCCTGGTGGAACTTCGAAGAGGCCTGCGCCCGATGCATCCAGCCGGCGCCGCGCTGCCGATGGCCTGCCTGGTGCCCGAACTCCCAACGGAGAATCAAGCCTCGTTTGCGCTGGCAGGCATGAACAGCGTTGGGCGGGCGCCCGGCAACTCGATCACGCTGGACCACCCGTCGGTCTCCTCCTACCATGCCCGCCTTTCCTTCGGGTCGGGGCGCTGGCTGCTCGAGGACCTCGGCTCACGCAACGGCACGCGCCTCAACGGGCTGGAAGTGAGCGAGCCGCTGCCCATCATCTATGGCGATCGGCTCCAGTTCGGCAGCGTCGAATTCCGGCTCATGGCCGGGGGTCTGGAGCGTCCAGGCGAGCCGGCGGGGGAGGGCCCTGAGCCCGTCACGGCGCCAGCCGCAGGCGCGCAGGACGCTTCCGGCCCGGCGGCCGAAGCATGAAGGGGAGGCATCCGTGATCGGAAGCGACCAACCCGTGCTGGGGGTGATCGGCGGCACCGGCATCTACGAGATGGAGGACTTGACGATCGACTCTCGGCTGGAACTGGACACCCCTTTTGGCCCGCCGAGCTCGCCGGTGATCACCGGGCAACTTGCCGGTGTGCGGGTCGCCTTCCTCGCCCGGCACGGCGTCGGCCACGTCATCCTTCCGAGCGAGGTCAACTACCGTGCCAACCTGGCGGCCTTCAAGATGCTGGGCGTGGACCGGGTGGTCTCGATCAGCGCCGTCGGTTCATTGCGGATCGATTTTGCCCCCGGCGACCTGGTGATCCCCGATCAGCTCTTCGACTGGACGCACAAGCGCCAGCGTTCGTTCTTTGGAGAAGGACTCGTGGCGCACGTCAGCGCGCCTGAGCCTTTCTGCCCTGATCTCAGCCGACGCCTGGCGGAAAGCTCGAGCCGCGCCGGCGCCCGAGTGCACGTCGGCGGCACCAGCATCACCATCGAGGGGCCGCGCTTCTCGACCCGGGCAGAGTCCAACACCTTCCGCTCTTGGGGGATGTCGATCGTCGGCATGACCACCGCGCCGGAGGCCTTCCTGGCCCGGGAAGCCGAGCTGTGCTATGCGGTGATGGCGCACGTCACCGACTACGATGTCTGGCATCTCGAGGAGACTCCGGTCAGCGTGGAGATGGTGCTGGACACACTCAATGCCAACACCCGCCTGGCGCAGGCTTGCTTGGTCGAGCTCACGCGCTCGCTTGCCGGCGAGCGAAGCTGCTCGTGCCCGGATGCACTGCGGGAGGCATTCATCACGCGGCGGGAGTCCGTCCCTCAGGAGACCCTGGCACGACTGAGGCCGATCGTTGGTCGCTATTTCCCCTAGGAGCCTGCTGAAGAACGTGCTTCCAGCCTCACCCCCTGACCCCCTCTCCGCGCACGGCGCACGGGTACGGCGTGAACCGTGGCGAAGAGGGGGAACAAGATCTCGAGGGGTGGGGGGAGCTACGCTCCCCCCACCCCCGATGAATATCCACCCCTTCCCCTGCGGGACTTGTGTGATCCGGGGATGTCAGCTCATGCAGGGGGAGGGGTAAGGGGAGAGGGTTGGACGAGCACACGGTGTCTTCTCGGCAGCCTGCTAGGTCCGCCGCGCTCGGCGGAGCGAGTTGAGCTCATCTTGCTGGGGCTGGCCTGCGCGTTCCTGGGGCTGACCTGCCTGGCCCTGACCGTTGCGCCGATGGTCAGACCTGGAGGCGCCCCCGCCGACGCCGGGTTCACACACTGGCTGGTGGTGCCGCTGTGGCTGGTGGCAGCGCTGTTGGGTCGGGGTGTGCTGCGTCGCCGACTCCCCCGGCATGATCCGCTGCTCTTCCCCGTAGGGATGCTGCTTGCGGGTTGGGGGGTGCTGCTGATCTGGCGGCTAACCCCCGGCTTCGGCCTGCGGCAGCTGGCCTGGCTGGGCGTCTCGACGCTGGCTATGCTCGGCCTGGCCTTCACGCCGCGGCGCCTGGATTGGCTGCGCTCCTACCGCTACCTGTGGCTCGCCCTGGGCCTGCTGCTGACCGGGATGACCCTGGTATTGGGCACCCATCCGTCGGGCGGGTCTCCAAGGCTGTGGCTCGGTTGCTGTGGCGTGTTCTTCCAGCCGTCGGAGATCCTGCGGCTGCTATTGGTTGTCTTCTTCGCCTCCTATCTGTCCGACCGCGTGCAGTTCGGCTGGCGCCGCGATCGACCATCGCTCATCGCCACGACGATCCCCTTGCTCGTGGTCTGGGGGGCATCTACGCTCATTGTGCTGGCGCAGCGTGATCTAGGGAGCGGCATGGTGCTGCTGGCGCTGCTGACCGCGCTGCTGTACCTGGCCTCCGGTCGCTGGGAAGTTATCCTGGTCAGTGCGCTGCTCGGCGTCGCCGCCGCCGGGGCAGCTGCGTTGGCCTCGAGCGTGGTCCAGGCGCGCCTGTTGGCGTGGGTCAATCCCTGGCAAGATCCGCTAGGCGGTTCGTATCAAATCGTACAGGCGTTGATCGCGCTGGCGTCCGGCGGCGCGCTCGGAAGCGGCCCGGGTCTTGGATCGCCGGGGTTTGTTCCGGTGGCACATTCGGATTTCATCTTCGTCTCAATCGGCGAGGAGTGGGGACTGGCCGGGGCGCTGCCTCTGCTGGCCTTGCTGGCCGTCCTGGTCGGGCGCGGCCTGCGCATCGGTGTCAACGGCTCCGACCCCTTCCGGCAGTTGCTGGCGGGAGGGCTGGCCGTCAACCTTGGCCTGCAGACGATATTCATCTTGGCCGGTGTGCTGCGCCTGCTCCCGCTGACTGGGATCACGCTGCCGTTCGTCTCCTATGGCGGAACCTCCCTGCTCTCCAGCTTCCTGTCCCTGGGGCTGCTGCTGATCCTCTCGGACAGCGGGGATGGGCCGCCGCAGCCTCAGCCCGCATTCGAGACGGTATTCATCGGTTTCCAGGCCGCCTTCCTGCTGTTGGCCGCTGCTTCGGTCTACTGGATGGTCGTGCGCGCCCCGGCTATCCTCAGCCGCACAGACAACCTGCGCCGTGTGGCGGATGAGCGCTACTCGCAGCGCGGGCGTATCCTCGATCGGAATGGAGTCGTTCTGGCCGAGTTCGGTGGGGATGCCCGGCGCCTTCGAGCGCCGCTATCCCGCGCCGGTGGCCGGGGCCGTCGTCGGCTACGACTCGCCAGTCTACGGCCTGATGGGGATCGAGCAATCGATGGACGCCGTCTTGCGCGGCGAGAGCGGCGCGCCCTTCCTGCAGCTGGCGCTCAACCAACTGCTGTATGGCTATCCTCCCTCGGGCGCCGATGTGCGGCTCACGCTTGATGTCGAGCTGCAGGCTGAGGCTGCGGCGGCGCTGGAGGGGTCGCGCGGGGCGATCGTCGTGCTGGATCCGATCAGCGGCGACGTCCTGGCCCAGGCCTCATCTCCCACTTTCGACCCGGCAACGCTGGAAGCCGACTGGGCCGACCTGATCGCTGACCCCGGCGCGCCGCTGCTCAACCGTGCGGTGCAGTCGTCGTATCAGCCCGGCCTGGCGATCGCCCCCTGGCTCGTCGCCTGGGCCCTGGACAAGGGGCAGGCGACGCTGGATCAAGCTCAACCCGATGTCGCTGCGCCCCTTCCGCTCAACGGGTTCAGCTCTCACCTGCGCACGACGGCCGGCAGGGTCGACCTTGGGCGATGCCCTGCGAGCCGCTTGCCCGACCCCGCTTGCGGCGCTGGGACGTCAGATCGGCGGGGCAGGGCTCCAGGCGGCGGCTGCGGCCTTGGACCTTGGGTTGGCAAGTCGGACTGCTGGCGGCGAGGGCGTGGCGCCGGAACCGGCCGAAGCGCTGGCGGTTGGCCAGGGTTCGCTGACACTCGCCCCGCTGACGATGGCACGCGCCTGGGCGGCTGCTAGCGGCGGGAGGCTGCCCTCCATCCAGATCGTGGACGCCGTATCGGGCCCCTCGGACGACTGGCGTGACTGGCCTGCGCTGGCAGAAGAGCAAGTCGGTCTATGACCAGGCGACAGCGCAAGCGATTTCCGGCGCGCTGACGAAGCCCGGGGAAGAGTATCCTTCGTTCTCCGCAACGGCGGTGGTCGGCGCGCAAGGGGATCAAGTGGCGTGGTACCTGGCGCGGGCTGGCGACGCGACCGCGCCCGTGGTGGTGGTCGTGCTGGAAGAATCCGACCTGCAATCCGTCGAGCAGGCCGGCCGGTGGATGCTCGAGGCCGTCAGGAGTCGCCGCTCTCCTTGACTGGCCAGAGGGTCATCGGTACAATCCCCTTCGACCGTTTGCGATTCGCGTTGAGCCGCCGGCCCGGCACGTCCGCTTGTGCTGCAGGGCCGGCGAATGATTGCAGGTCTGACCCCATATGTTTGAGACATTGACAGAACGGCTGCAGGCGGCCTTCCAAGGCATGGCTCGTCGCGGCACGCTCAAGCCAGGCGACATCGAAGAGGGGCTGCGCCAGGTGCGCCTGGCGCTGCTCGAGGCCGATGTCAACTACCTGGTGGCGAAGGCGCTGCTTGAGGATGTCGCCCGGCAGGCTCTGGGCGAGACCGTCGCCCGTGCCCTCAATCCAACCCAGCAAGTCGTCAAGATCCTCAACCAGGAGCTGACCAGGACGCTGGGTGAGCCGGGGCGACTGAATCTGACCGGCAAGCCGCCGCGCGTCCTCCTGCTGGTCGGCCTGCAGGGCTCCGGCAAGACGACGACCGCCGCCAAGCTGGCGGCGCACCTGCGTGCCCGGGGTGAGCGAGCGGGATTGGTGGCCGCCGACCCGTACCGCCCTGCAGCAGTGGCGCAATTGGCCGCGCTTGCCGAGAAAGTCGGCGTTCCGTTGTACGGGGCAGGGGAGCCGGATGCGCAGGCGATGGCCAGCGGCGGGCTGCAGGCTGCGGGCCGCGCCGGCATCACCGCGCTCATCGTCGATAGCGCTGGGCGGTCTCAGCTCGACGGCGATCTGATGATGGAACTGGTTGCCCTGCGCCAGGTGCTCCAACCGTGTGAGACGCTGCTGGTGGCCGATGCCATGACCGGCCAGCAATCCGTGAATATCGCCCAAGGCTTCCACCAAGCGCTGGGCCTGACCGGGTTGATCCTGACCAAGATGGATGGAGATGCCCGGGGCGGGGCGGCGATCTCGATGCGCAGCGTGACCGGCGTGCCGATCAAGTTCATCGGGGTGGGGGAGGGGATCGAGGCGCTCGAGGTCTTTGAGCCGACCCGGCTCGCCTCGCGCATCCTGGGGATGGGCGATGTCCTGGGGCTGATCGAGAAGGCCGAAGCCGTGGTCTCGCGAGATCAGGCGGAGGCGCAAGCCGAGCGCATGCTGAAGGGGGAGTTCACCCTGGAGGACTTCGCCGCGCAGCTTGCCCAAGTGCAAAGCCTCGGCCCGATCGGCCAGTTGCTGGACATGCTGCCGGGGGGACTGTCTGCAGCCGCGGCGAAGATCGACAGCCAGGCTGCGCAGCGTCAGCTGGAGCAAACGCTGGGGATCATCCGCTCGATGACGCCGGGCGAGCGGCGCAAGCCCGACTTGCTCGATGCCAGCCGCAAACGCCGGGTGGCCGCCGGATCCGGGACCAGCGTCCAGCAGGTCAACCAGCTGCTTCAGCAGTACCGTCAGGTGCGCAGCATGATGAAGACACTGGGCAAGTCCGGTCGCCCTGGAAAGGGCCGGCGCCTGCCCTGGGCGGGCGTGCGCTAGACCGAGCCGGCCTGCGGCAGGTCGGGCCCCAGGACGGGCCGGTCTGGGGTAAAATACGGAGCGCAAACTTGGAGCTGAGAGAGGGAAGATGGTTCGTATACGACTACGTCGAGTGGGTGCCAAACACCAACCCAGTTACCGGATCGTGGCCGCGGAGAAGGAAGACCCGGCTACGGGGGACTTCCTGGAGATCCTCGGGCACTACAACCCGCGCACCCGGCCGGCCTCCGTCGATCTGGACGAGGCGCGTTTCTTTCATTGGATGCGCAACGGCGCCCAGCCGTCCAACTCGCTGGTCAAGGTCCTGAAGACTTCCGGGACTTGGGAGCGCTGGGACCGGGTGCGTGCCGGCGAGGCGGTCGAAGCGGTGTTGGCCAGCGCTGGGAGCCAGCCGGCGGCGGATCCGCGCACTCGCCGGGAAGATACCGTGAGCACCAAGCCGTCGAAGAAGGCGCAGAAGGCGGCGCAAGCCGAGGAGGCTGCGGGTGCAACGGGGCAGGGGTAGATCAAGCGAGTCCCCGGCGAACGAGCAAGAGGCGCGCGGGGCGACGGCGATGAAATCGCTGATCGAGTACATTGCCCGCTCGCTCGTCGATGACCCCGTTGCGGTGAAGGTCACGGCGAACCAGCGTGGACGGGAGGTCAAGATCGACTTGACCGTCTCGGACGAGGACATGGGCAGGGTGATCGGGCGATCCGGCCGGGTAGCCAACGCCATGCGCCAGCTGCTGCGGGTCCCAGCCTCCAAGAAGGGGGTGCGGGCTACGCTCGACATCCTCTAATCGAATGCCAGCCGAGAAGAGCAGAAGCTACAAGTCACGCGCCCGGAGCAGGCCGACCTTTGTCGCCGCCGGGCGCGTTGTGCGTCCCCATGGGCTGCGCGGCGATCTGTTGGTCGCCTCTGTCTCCGAGCTGATCCGCAGCCTGCAAGCCGGTAGCCCGGTCTTCCTGGGTCCGGACCGGGAAGCGGGGCAGGTGGCATCCTGTCGCCTGCATGGCACACGCTGGCTCCTTCGGCTGGAGGCGTGCCACGACCGCGACCGCGCCGAGCGCTGGCGGGGAGCGGAGGTCGCCGTTCGAGTCGATGACCTGCCTCCGCTGCCCGAGGGTGAGTACTTCTACTGGCAGATTTTGGGGCTGCAGGTGGTTACGGAAGAGGGTCGGGTGCTGGGTAAGGTGGAGGAGATCATCGAGACCGGCGCCAATGATGTCTATATCGTGCGGGCTCCCGACCAACCCGAGATCCTGCTGCCGGCGATCCAATCCGTCGTGCGGCAGGTCGACCTGGCGGCGGGCCAGATCCGAGTGCACTTGCTCCCGGGACTAGTTGCCGAGACCTGAGCGGCCCTGGCAGCCGAGGTCCGAGCGCCCTCGAGCGCCGGAGTGTGACCTGGGCGGCTTCGCCCCAAGGCATGGTCCAGCTCTCCCCTGGTGCCTTCCCGCTTCCTCGCCCTAGCAGGCTGCTGGAAACAGACCCTCTCCCCTAGCCCCTCCCCCTGCATGAGCCACATCCGCGACTCACACGGTCCCGCAGGGGAAGGGGTCGATATCCTCCCCCCTCAAGATCTTGTTCCACTCTCCGCCACGGTTCATGGCGTACCCGTGCGCCGTCCTCGGAGAGGGGGTCAGGGGGTGGAGGCCTACACGTTTTTCCGCAAGCTCCTAGGCTCGATTTGCCTCCTCCAAGCCGGGTGACACACCGAGAGGTGAGGCCGTGCCAGTCTCCCTGAGGAGCGCCTGCCTCCGCCGGCAGGCGGCGCCAGCAGGTGCCTGCAATGCCGTGAGTGTCCTGTCGTGCTTGTCTCGCCCACTTCGCTATGCTAAACTTCGTGCGTTGGGCCGAGGGCGACGAGGCGAAGCGTGGAGAAGACCCGCACCGATCTGATGGTCGACCGCTTGCGTGACCTGCAGGGCAACACGCCCGACGTCCAGGCTGCGGCCGTGGTCAGCGTGGATGGCCTGATCATGGCCTCCTCGCTCCCCTCCGGTGTTGAGGAGGATCGGGTGTCGGCGATGTCTGCCGCCATGCTCAGCCTGGGCGAGCGCATCGCCGGTGAGTTGGGGCGCGGCATCCTGGACGAGGTGTACATCCACGGGAACGACGGGTATGTGATCTTGATGGCTTCCGGCGGAAATGCCGTGCTGACCGTGCTTGCCCACGAGCAGGCCCGGCTGGGGCTGGTGCTGCTGGAGATGCGCCGCGCCGCGCATGACTTGGCCAAAGTGGTGGGCTGATGCCCGGGGCAAGCGTCCGACGCCAGCAACTCGAGGCAACCAGGGGAGGTCGTCCCAAGGATGACCTCCCCACCGCTTTCGGGCTGGGAACCGGCCTGGTCCGAGACCGGCTGGGCGGCCAAGCCACGACCGGTACCGCATGGGAGGGGTGATGACCAAGTACATTTTCCTGACGGGTGGGGTGGTGAGTTCAGTGGGAAAGGGCGTCACCGCCTCGGCGCTGGGCAAGCTGCTGAAGGAGCGCGGCTTCCAGGTCAGCATCCAGAAGCTCGACCCGTACATCAACGTCGATCCGGGAACGATGAGCCCGTACCAGCACGGCGAAGTCTACGTGCTGGACGACGGCGCGGAGACCGACCTTGATCTGGGACACTACGAGCGTTTCATCGACATCAGCCTGAGCCGGGTGTGCAATGTGACCACCGGTCAGATCTATTCCGAAGTGATTTCCCGCGAGCGTCGGGGAGATTTCCTGGGCGGCACGATCCAGGTCATCCCGCACGTCACCAACGAGATCAAACGCCGCATCGGCCTGGTGCCGAAAGAGACCGAGGCGGAGATCGTGCTGGTGGAGGTCGGTGGGACGGTCGGCGACATCGAGGGCCTGCCGTTCCTGGATGCCCTGCGCCAAATGCGATCTGACCTGGGACGGGAAGACACCGCCTTCATCCACGTCACTTGGCTGCCGCACATCGGCGCCACCGGGGAGTTGAAGACCAAGCCGACCCAGCACTCGGTGCGGGAATTGCGTTCCATCGGCATCACACCGGATGTCATCGTGGCCCGCTCCGACCATCCCGTGCCGGAGGATCTGCGGGCCAAGATCGGGCTATTCTGCGATGTCCCGGCCAAGGCGGTGATCCCGCTGGTTACGACCGACGTGCTGTACGAAGTGCCGCTCCTGTTGGAGCGGGAGGGGCTGGGTGAGCTCATGCTCTCCCGGCTGGGGCTGACGGCACGCAAGGCACCGGATTGGACCGAATGGGAGGCCTTGATCGCCCGCGCCCGCACCCATCGCCCGACGCTGCGCATCGCCCTGGTCGGGAAATACGTCGAGCTGCAGGACGCCTACATGAGCGTGCGCGAGTCGGTGCGCCATGCGGCGCTAGCGAACGGCGTGGAGGCCGATATCCTGTGGCTGCACTCGGCCGAGCTCGAGAAGGGCAAGGGATGGGACGAGCTGGAAACGGCGCATGGCATCCTGGTGCCCGGTGGTTTCGGCTCGCGCGGCGTGGAGGGCAAGATCGCCGCCGCCCGCTATGCCCGGACCCACCGGGTGCCGTACCTTGGCTTGTGCCTGGGGATGCAGCTGATGGTGGTCGAGTTCGCCCGGTCGGTGCTCGGCTCGGAAGATGCCAATTCGACCGAGTTTGACCGCAGCACCCCACACCCGGTGATCGACCTGCTGCCGGAGCAGCGGGGGATCGACAGCATGGGTGGCACGATGCGCCTCGGCTTGTATCCGTGTGACTTGCTGCCTGGATCGATCGCCGCCGAAGCCTATGGCACGCCGCGCGTCTCCGAGCGCCATCGCCACCGCTTTGAGCTGAACAACACCTACCGCGAGATCCTGGGCTCCCACGGCATGCAGTTTTCCGGCCTTTCCCCGGACGGCCGCCTGGTGGAGATCGCCGAGCTCAAGGATCACCCGTTCATGCTGGGCAGCCAGTTCCACCCGGAGTTCCTCTCGCGTCCCACTCGCCCGCATCCGCTGTTCCACGCCTTCATCCGGGCGGCCGCCGAGCGGGCGAAGGAGCAGGATCTGTCCCGGCGTCAGCAGCCGGCTGGCCGACCGGAGGCGCCGTCGGCCTGAAGCCGGGCCGGCACGTCTGCACAGGGAAACACACGCACGGGCGGCCGTCAGGCCGCCCGTCTGGTTCACCGCTAGGAGCGCAGGGCCCGTCAGGGCTCGAGAATCGGATCGTTGTCCTGCTCTTGCGCCGTTCGCAGGGTGCGTTGGCGCTCGGCGTTCAGCTTGGCGACGCCGTTGCGCGCCTGGTTGATCAGCCGGGTAAGCTCGCCCTCCAGGGCGCCAAGCGCGTCGATGATGTAGTCGTCCGCTTCGCGGCGAATGGATTCGGCATCGACCCTGGCCTGCGCCAGGATCTGCTCGGAGCGTGACTGGGCGGCCTGCACGATGGCGTCCCGGTTGACGGTCTCTTCACCCTTCTGCTTGGCCAAAGAGATCGTGCGGTTGGCTTCTTCCTGGGCCTGCGCCAGGATGCGATCGCGCTGGGCAAGCAGCTGTTGGGACTTCTTCACTTCCTCCGGGATCGAGATGCGCATCTGGTCGATGATCTCCAGGATGCGGTCCTCATCCACCACGACGCTGTGGGTGAGGGGAATGGGCCGACTCTCGTTGAGCAGCTCCTCGAGCCGGTCTACCAAGTGAAGAATGTCCATACTAGCCTCCGGTCCACCTCACCGGTCGGATGGGCCGTTCGCCTTGGTTGCAAGCTTCAGGCCGTAGAGTACACCCATCGCCAGACCCGGTCAAACCCTTCAGTCCCGCAAGGAGGTCATCTGCCGATCGTCGCCCCCATCGCCCATCTTGCGCTCGAGCGCCTCGGCGACGAGGGGCGGAACCAGGCTGGTGACATTGCCGCCCAGCGAGGCAATCTCCCGCACCGTCGATCCGGTGAGAAAGCTGTGCTCTTCGCTGGTGATGAAGGCGACCACCTCGATCTCCGGCGCCAGGCGGTGATTGGCCAGCGCCATGCGGAATTCGTGCTCGAAGTCGGAGAACACGCGCAGGCCGCGCACGATCACTTGGGCCGAGGCCGTGCGGCAGAAGTCGACTGTCAGCCCCGAATAGCCGACCACGCGCACCTTGGGCTGCGCAGCGAACGTCGCCTCGACCAGCGCCAGGCGCTCCTCGGGCTGAAACAGCAGCGTCTTGAGCGGCCGGTCATAGACCGCGACAATGACCTCGTCGAAAAGCCTGCAGGCGCGCTCGACGATATCGATGTGGCCATTATGAATTGGGTCAAAGGTGCCGGGGAAAACGGCTCGCACCATCAGCTGATCTCTCCTTGCGCCCCAGACCAGAAGCGGCGCAGATGGGCAGACAGACGCGCATGCTCCGGCTGGTTGAGCTCGGGATCCTCCTGGCACAACTGGGAGGCCAGCCGACGGGCCTTCTCGACCAGGTGCAGATCGGTGACCTTGGCCAGCCGCAGTTCGGCGAAACCGGACTGACGCGTGCCCAGGAAGTCTCCTGGCCCGCGCTGCTCCAGGTCAAGCTCGGCCAGCCGGAATCCATCGGTCGTGCTCTCGAGCGCCCTCAGGCGTTCGTTGCTGGCGGCATCCTCCAAATCCGGCAACAGCAGGCAGAAGGAAGGATGCTCGGACCGGCCGACCCGCCCGCGGAACTGATGGAGCTGCGACAGGCCGAAGCGGTTAGCGCCCTCGATCAGGATCACATTGGCGTTGGGCACGTCGACTCCGACCTCCACCACCGACGTCGACACCAGGATGTCGAGCTCGCCGGCGCGGTACTCCTGCATCACGAAGTCCTTCTCGTCCTGCCGCATGCGGCCGTGGAGCAGTCCCAGGCGGAGATCGGGGAAGACCGTGCTCTGCAAACGCTCGTGCTCCTCCACCGCCGCCAGCGCCTCGGTCTTCTCGCTGCTTTCCACCAACGGGTAGATGATGAACCCTTGCCGGCCGGCCTCGATCTGCGCCTGGATGAAGCGATGGGCGCGGCTGCGTTCGATGGGAAGCAACAGCCGAGTCTCGATCGGGATTCGCCCCGGCGGCAGCTCGTCGATCAGACTGACATCGAGGTCGCCGTAGATCGTGAGCGCCAGCGAGCGCGGAATCGGCGTGGCGGTCATTACCAGCAGGTTGGGCGAGCCGCCTTTGCCTCGCAGCTCAGACCGCTGTTCAACGCCGAATCGGTGCTGCTCGTCGATGATCGCCAATCCCAGGCGCTGGAACTGCACCGGTTCTTCGAGCAGGGCGTGGGTTCCCACCGCCACCTGCACTTGGCCATCGGCCAGCCCCTGCCGGATGCTGCGTTTCTCGGCTTCGGGCGTGGCGCCGATCAGCAGGCGGATCGAACTCAGCAGGCACACCCAGGGGAGGGAGCAACCCCAGCAGCGTGCGGTAGTGCTGTTCCGCCAGGATCGAGGTGGGCGCCATCATCGCCGCCTGATGGTCGTTGCGGCCGGCGACTGCGATGGCCAGCGCCGCCACCACCGTCTTCCCCGATCCGACGTCTCCCTGCAGCAGGCGGTTCATCGGGCGCCCCGACGCCAGGTCATGGCGCACGTCCTGCATGGCGGAGCGCTGGGCCTGCGTGACGGCAAACGGCAGGCTGGTGAAGAAGGACTGCATCCAGGCCTCGTCCACCGTAAGGGGTGTCGCCCGCAGCGCCTGCCATTCGTTCTTCTGGCGCAATACGCCCAGGATCAGGTAGAAGAGCTCGTCGAAAGCGAGACGGTGCTGGGCTTGCTGCAGACGGCGATTGTCGTCGGGGAAGTGAATCTGAAGCACGGCCTGGCTGAGCTCAATCACTTCAGCCTGCTGGCGCAGTTGGCGGCTGAGCGGATCCACCAGGCGCGGCGCCAGGCGGGAGACGACCGAATGCATCACCCGCCGCAGCCATTTCCCGCTTACGCTGGCGGTCAGCGGATAGACCGGGACGATGCGGTTGGTGTGCAGCTGCTGCCGCTCGAGGGGCTCCCACTCTGGGCCGTTGAGCACCAGCTTGCCCAGGTACTGGTCGACCCTCCCGGACAGCACCACGGCCTTCCCCGGCTGCAGCGTTTGAAGGATCCATGGCTGGTTGAACCAGTTGACCCGCAGCGCGCCGGTACCATCCGAGACGACTGCCTCGACCAACTTCATCCGCCCGCCGCGAATCGGGCGCAGGCGGATCTCGTCGACGGTAGCGATGACGGTGACTTCCTCGCCGAACCACAGTCGGTTGATGGTCTTGAGGGCGGAGTAATCGTCGTAGCGCCGGGGGAAGTAGAAGAGCAGGTCGCCCAGCGTATGCAAGCCCAGCTTGCCCAGCGTCTGGGCCGACTTGGGGCCGATGCCGGGTAGCGTGGTGAGGGGGCGCGGAACGCCGCCTCTTCCAGCGGGGTGGTGTCTTCGGGGGCGGTTGGGCGGGGTGACTGCTCGTCGGCGTCCTCCCCGAGCAGATCATCGCCGCTGGCATCGGATGGAGCCGATGACTGCTCATCGAACGAGCCGCGTGCGGGGGATCCCGCTGCAGGCGTAGGCTCGGGCTGCGAGGAGCTGCGCATAGACACAGATGGGGTTGGGCCAGCAGCGGACGCCGGCGCAGTGGCCGCGGCGGGTTCAGCCGCAACGCCCGGCTGGCTGCCCAACGCGCCGGCACTTTCGTCAGCAATCTCGCCCCACAGGGACTCCAGCGAGGTCTGACGCTCCTGCGGGGATTGGCTGGGGTAGGCCGATAACACCTGGCGCACGCGGTTCTGCAGCTCGTCGGGAACACCGGCGGTGCGCGCTTCGCTGAGCCAGGAATCCAGCGTCCGCTCCAATCCGCCGAGGACGGCGCGGTTGTCGAAACCGCGGCTGGCCTCCAACCGCAGGAATTTGGCAAGCTTGTCGAGCGCTGGGTTCATCGCAGGCGGTGTCCCGTGACCGACCCCTATAGTAGCATGGCGGAGATGCCCAGGGCGCCCGGGCCGATGTGGACCCCGATCACTGTCGTGGCTTCGACCACCCAGGGATCCAGCCCTGTCTCAGCCGCCAGCCTGCCCGCCAGCCGCTCGGCCTCTGCTTGGGCGGCGGTATGCAACACGGCCAGCCGGCCAAGCGGGCCCCAGGCCTGGACCAACCCGGCCAACTCGTCGAGCGCTCGCCGGAGCGTGCGGACCAGCGCCAGCCGCTCGACGTTCCCGCCGTCGACGCGAACGAGGAGCTTGACCTGCAAGATGTCGCTCACGCTGGCGCGCAGCCACGACACACGTCCGCTGCGCCGGACGTATTCCAGGGTGTTCAGCATGGCGATCAGTCGTACCCGGCGTCGGACCGCCTCTGCCGTGTGCACGATCGACTCCGGGTCGCCGCCGGCGGCGGCCGCCGCCGCAGCTTCGACCACCTGAAACCCCAGGCCGAGCGAAAGCTGACCGCTGTCCACCACCTGGACCTTCCCGGGAAAGCGCTTGCCAGCCTGCGTGGCCATGGCGTGGATCGCGCTCAACTGCGAGGCGACGTGGATCGAGACCACACCCTGCGCGCCGCCTGCCAGCAGGCGTTGGTAGGCCGCTTCGAACACCATCGGCGAGGGCGAAGCTGTGGTCGGCAGCTCACGCTGAGCTTCCATGCCTCGGTACAGCTCGCTGCGCACCAGTCCTTGGCCGTCGGCGTAGCTCTCCCCGCCCACGGTGACCATGGCCGGGATCACAGTGATGCCGAGGGCTGCGGCCTGCTCGGGCGGGATGTCGGCGGTGCTGTCGGTGACGATGGCGATCGGGGCGGCGGCCTCGGTCACTGAACGTCCTCTTCGGACTCCAGCACGACCATGCCCAGGCCATTCAGCCCCACGAGTGTAGCCACCGACGGGCCGTAGCCGATCACGTTGATCGGGGCATGCGGGTGGATCAAGCGCACGCGCTCGAGCACCATCTCGGTTTCCTCGCCGGGGGTGGCGGTGTTCTGCATAAGGGCAATGTGATCCACGCTGGCGAATTCGGCGACGAACTCCACCATCTTCTCGATGGCGCGCGAGCGGGAGCGCACCTTCTCCATCGGGACGACCTGGCCCTCTTCCATGGTCACGAAGGGGATCACGCCGAGCATGTTGCCCAGGATAGCCTGCGAGCGACTGACCAACCGGTTGCGCTCCAGGTAGGTCATGTCATCCATGAAGAACACGCTGTACAAGCGAGGGATCAGGCCGCGCACGATGCGTACGATCTCCTCCAGGTCGGCGCCGCGCTCGGCACCGATAGCCGCCTGCTGGACCAGCATCCCCAGCCCGGCTGAGAGCGATTCGGAGTCGACGACCTGGATGTTGCAGCGGCCGAGGAACTGCTGCATGGCAATGCGGGCGTTGGCCAGCGTGCCACTCAGGCTGGCCGAGGTGTGGATCGAGAGGATGCGGTTGGTCTCCTTGTGCAGGCGCTCGTAGGCGGCGGCGATCGCCTCCACGCTGGCCGATTCCCAGACTGCCGGTTGGTGGTCTCCCTCGAACAGCGGCATGGCTTCGGTCAGGTCGACCGCTGGGCCGTCCTCCAGCCAGTCGGCGCCGCGCCGGATCGTCGTCGGCAGGATGGTCACCGGATAGCGGGCGAGGAAGTCCTTGGATGGGAAGCGGACGGAGGCATCCGTCACGATGCGTGGCTGAGGCATTCTCACTCGACAGAGGCGATGATGGGATAGTGCGGTTGCCCGCCCTCGTGGATTTCAACCTGCAGGCCGGGCCAGCGGCTCACCAACCGCTCGGCCAATCGGTTGACCTCCGGGAGCGGGATGGCTGCGCCGTAGTACAAGGTGGCCAGCTCTGCCCGTTCGGCGCCGGCCTTCTCGAAGGTCGCCTGCAGCACCTCGCCCAGATCGTCGCCCGCAGCCACCAGCGTGTCATCCAGCAACCCGATCGCCTGACCGGCAGTGACCTGCACCCCGTCGACCTTGGCGGTGCGAGTGGCCAGGGTCACCTCGACCGTACGCACGGACTGCATGCATGACTCCATCGCCGCGGCCACAGATGCCAGGTCGCCGTCCGGATCCAGGGCGAGCATGGCGGCAATGCCTTGCGGCCCGGTGTGCGAGGGTACGACCGCCAGCTTCTTCGCCGTCAACTCGATCGCCTGGCGGGCACTGAGCACGATGTTCTTGTTGTTGGGCAGGACGATCACCTTGTCTGTCGGGGCCTGCTCGACGGCCTGCAGGATCTGCTGCGTGCTGGGGTTCATCGTCTGGCCGCCGTCGATCACGCCGGCCGCGCCCAGGCTGCCGAACACACGCGACAGCCCCTCGCCGGGTGACACTACGACGACCGCGATCTGGCTGGGCGACGGACTCGCCAGCCGCAGCGGTGGCTTGCTCGGGGCGCCGCTCGTCCCGGGAACCTGGAGCATCAGGTTCTCGATGCGGACGTTGGTGATGGTGCCCAGGGTGCGCACGTACTCGACCGGCCGGAACTCGGTGCGGTCGAGGACGTGGATGTGCATCCGATACAGCCCGTCGCCTTCTCCCACCTGGATCGATGTGCCCATCTCGCCGAGCTGTCGATAGAAGGAGGGGATGTCCAGTTCCGCGGTGGGCTGGAAGTCGACGATCACCTCCCAGTCCTGACCGGGCTCAATGGCCTCCGCGGTCTGTTCGAGCTGCAGCTGGCTGATCGGCTTCACTTCGAGCAGAGGCTCGTTGAGCGCCAGCCCGTAGACCGTCCGCAGCATTCCTTCCCAGATGAAGAACAGGCCCTTGCCGCCGGAATCGACGACGCCGGCCTCGCGCAGCACGGGAAGAAGTTGAGGCGTACGCTCGACCGACTCGTCGGCCGCCAGCACCACGGCCTCCAACACGTCCAGGTTGGTCGCCTCCGGGGTGGCCGCCACCTGAAGGGCGGCCCGCGCCAGATCCTTGGCGACAGTCAGGATCGTGCCTTCCACCGGCTGCACTACGCCCTTGTAGGCAGTTTCACGGGCGGCATCCAGGGCATGCGCCAACGCCGGCGCATCCATCGTCGCCAGGTCGTCCAGGCCGCGCGCCAGGCCGCGCCAGAGTTGCGAGAGGATCACTCCCGAGTTGC
The DNA here is from genome assembly GCA_963789825.1 of uncultured Chloroflexia bacterium. Classification (GTDB taxonomy): domain Bacteria; phylum Chloroflexota; class Anaerolineae; order Anaerolineales; family E44-bin32; genus PFL42. Next base: position 716,010 of record CAWBME010000006.1, on the reverse strand, counting down.
CGCGCGCGCCCATCAGCGCGCCATGGGCGATGGCCTTCGCCATCCGGCCGACCGAGGTCTCGTCGGAGCCGGCGACTTCCTCGAGCGCCGCCTGCATGGTCAGCGTCATGTTCGTTCCGGTGTCGCCGTCAGGGACGGGGAAGACGTTCAGCGCGTTGACGAGCTGCTGATTGGTGCGCAACCAGGTCAGGCTGGCTTCGGTGAGCGCCCGCAGCATGGGGCCATCGATCTGGCGGAATCGCTCCGCCAGCCTCTCCCGATCCGCCGGGTCGACCTGGGCTCCGAGGGAGGTCATGAGTGGGGCGACGGCCTCATTCCGTGAAGCTGATGTGCAGGTCTTGCACGTGCACGTTGACGTCGCCAATCGGCATGCCCAGCGTACGCTCGACCTGATAGCGCACCGTGCGGGCAACGCTCGCGCTGACCGAGGTCACCCGCGTTCCATACTCGACCACCACGTACAGGTCGATCTGCAGCTGGCCGCTGCGTTGGCTGACTTCCACGCCGTGGCGCGGGTCTCTGGCCAGGGCCTGGACAATCCCCCCCGCCAGGGTACGCGAGGCCATGCCGACGACCCCGTAGGAGCGCAACGCCGCCTGGGCGGCGATCGTGGCGACAGCCTTCTCCGAGATCGTGATTCTGCCGGCTGGATGGCTTAGGGACGACGCCATAGCTGCCCTCCGAGCTGCCAGGCCGCCTTGAAGGCACCATGACAAGTATGGTATATTCTACCCTTACAAGCTCACCAACGGGAAAGGATTGTTCGAACTATGGCCAAGTGCGCGACTTGTGGCAAGACGACGACTTTCGGCCAGCGGCGCAGCTTCTCGCAGAGGGCCACCAAGCGCAAGTTCCGGCCCAACCTGCAAAGCACCCGCCTGCTGGAGAACGGCCGGATGGTGCAGAAGACCCTGTGCACCAAGTGCCTGAAGCGGCTGGCCCGCGCCTGAACCGCCTAGGCACGTGGAAAGATGCCGCCGGCCGCCCCTAGGGCGGCCGGATTGATTCCCCACTGCTGAAGAGCCTGCCGTCAGGCGATCGAGCGCCGCAGCGCCTTCAGCCCGGCTGCAATCCCCTCTGGATGGCCGAATACGGCGCTGGCTGCCACCAGCACATCGGCACCGGCCTGCACCACGGCCGGGGCGGTCTCGGGCGTGATCCCACCATCCACCTGCAGCCGAGCGGCCGAGCCGATCGCATCCAGCGACTTCCGGATCTGCTCGATCTTGGGCACGACGCTGCCGATGAAGCGCTGGCCGGAGTAGCCGGGGTTGACCGACATCACCAGGATCAGGTCCAGCATCGGCAAGACCTCGGCGATCGATGCGGCCGGGGTGGCGGGATTGAGACTGACTCCCGCCCGAACCTCGCGGTCCCGAATCGATTCGAGCGTGCGGTGCAGGTGCGGGCAGGTCTCGACGTGGACCGTCAGGTAGTCGGCGCCCGCCTCGATGAAGGCCGGGATCAGGCGGTCAGGGTTCTCGATCATCAGATGGACATCCAGCGGGAGCCGCGTCGCCCGCCGGCAGGCCGCGACGATGAAGGGGCCCATCGTCAGGTTGGGGACAAAGTGCCCATCCATGACATCGATATGGACCCAGTCCGCGCCGGCAGCTTCAGCCTGGGAGAGCGCATCCTGCAGGTGCAGGAAATCGGCGGAGAGGATCGAGGGCGATATCAGCACAGGGTTCATCATGCCCCTATGATACAGGTCGGCGGATTGGTCGGCAAGTCGGCGCATGGGCTCAGGCGCAGCGCCCCGGCGGGCGAAGTCGGTCTTCCAGTGTGGTCTGACTCGCCGGTGCGTGGGGCTCGGCGGGAGACCCACTCGCGGCCCGAATTGGGGCAAGAGCCGGAGTTGCGAAGCGCCCGAAGGGCGATGGCCGGGACTCCCAGTCTCCGTGAGAAGAAGCGGTCTGCGCGGGATCCACAGCCATCAGATCCCTTGCAGCGCTCGGGATGACAACGGCTCGGGGCGTTCGGGGCGACGACGGCTCAGGGCGTTCGCCATGAGAGCTGCTCGGAGGGGTTTGGAATGACCGCGGCTCGGGGCGCGTGCGGGCTGAAACCCTGCGCAGGACGGCTTGGATGACACCGGCGGGGGTTGCAGGAGGATCCCTGCCACTGTGACGAGATGGCCGCTGGCCCTCATGGTCATCCTGAGCCCCGGCCAGGGGCGAGCGATCTGCTTGCCTCCAAGGCGATGATAGGCCGGACCATGCCCGCGAGGACCGTGAGTGTGACGCATCGCGGGTGGAACACTCCACGTGGTGAGCAGAAGCCTGCGGTCGCTGGAACCTCGGCATGCCTGCAATCGCCTAGCGGTTCATCCGCCATTTCCGCTGGCTTCCCTCGCGTCCAGCCTGCACGTACCGGCCCGGCGCTAGGAAGGGCCGCGCAAGGGGCAAGCGTGCAATGTCAGCGTTCAGTGAACCGGCCCCTGGCGGCCAACTTGGCGGGATTCCTGGCCAATGACCGTCGCCGCCGAGCCCCCAATTCCGAGGTCTCACAGGCGAAGGGAATCCCCGGCCCAATAGACAGCAGGGAGCGGCTCTGTAAACCCTCCGTAAGGCTGCCGGGGAGACTCGCTGTGGCATACTTGGAGCAGACCGCCGCCGGGGCAAAGCGCGCCCGGGGCGGGATCATCGGAGTCGAGCGGACCCTGCGGAAGGGCGGGATGCACCTGGTGGACGTCACCTGGTCTGTGGCGCACGAGCTGGCAACCAGCGGGATGGCAGAGAGCCTTGCCAGGCCGACCTGGCTGCTGCTCAGCCTGCCGGTCCTGCTCTGGTTGTCCGACTTCCTGGGCAAGCGCGATCCGACTTCGGCCCCCGCCGTAGCGCGTGACCGGAGCCGCCGGGTGGAAGACCTGGAGCACGAGCTTGCCCGCCTCAAGCAGATCATCCGCCGCTCGGCGGACCTCAACGCCACGCTGAACTACGATCGGGTGCTGACCATGGTCGTCGACCTGTGCACCGGCGCCATTGCCAACGGCGCAGCGGAGGACACCCGGCTGGTCGGGGGCCTGCTGTTGTTCCAGGACGATGAACTGCGGGTGGAAACGGGGCGGGGCTTCAGCCCGGCCGACACGCGCGTGCGCCTACCTGGGCGGGACGGGCTGCTGGCCATGGCGATGCAGAGCGGGACTTTGCAGACGACGGGAGATCCTGCGCGCGATCCGGAGATCCAGCGCTTCGCCGCGATGCAGACCTGTGCGGTGGCGGTGTGCGTGCCGCTGATCGTGGGGCTCGAGGCCTATGGTGCGCTGCTCTTCGCCCATCCGCTGCCGGGGTATTTCGACGACGAGCGGCTGGAACTGCTCGAAGCAGTCTCGCAGCAGGCGGTGATCGCGTTGCAGAACGCCCGGCTGTACCGCGAGCTGGAGGACGAGAAAGAGCGGATCGCCGAAAGCCAGGAGGAGGCCCGCAAGAAACTGGCGCGCGATTTGCACGACGGGCCGACGCAATCGGTCGGCGCCATCGCCATGCGGGTGAACTTCGCCCGGCGCTTGATCGAGCGCAACCCCAAGGCGGCCGCCGATGAGCTGTTCAAGATCGAGGAGCTGGCGCGACGCACAACGAAGGAAATCCGGCAGATGCTGTTCACGCTGCGCCCATTGGTGCTCGAGACCGAAGGCCTGGTGCCGGCGCTTCAGCACCTGGCCAACAATATGAAAGAGAACCACGACCAGCAGGTGCTCGTCGAGGCCTCGCCGGAAGTGGTCGAGGAACTCGAAGTCGGCAAGCAAGGGGTGCTGTTCTTCATCGCCGAGGAGGCGGTGAACAACGCCCGCAAGCACGCCAAGGCAGCGCACATCTGGGTCCGCATGCAGCGCGATCGCGATCTGTTGCACCTCGAAGTGGTCGACGACGGCGTTGGCTTCGACGTGCGTTCGGTAGAAGCTGACTATGAGCGGCGCGGCAGCCTGGGAATGCTCAACCTGCGCGAGCGGACCGAGCTGGTGAGCGGGCTGCTCCGCATCGACTTATCGCCGGGAGCGGGGACGCGCATCCACGTTGTGGTCCCGCTGACGACAGAGGCCGGCGAGCGGCTCCATCGCGCCGGTTTCACCGGCTGATCCTCCCCCCGCATGGCAGCCCAGGGCGCCCCGGACGGGGCGTTGTTGCTTGTATGGCCAGCAAGCATCGGCGGCTACCCGCTCGCCAAAGCTGGGGTGGGCCGGGAAAGCGGCGCGGCCAGCTGACCGCAGCCCGCCTGGATCTCGATCCCCCGGCGCTGACGGAGCGTCGCCGGGATCCCCGCCTGGTCCAAGATCTCGGCGAACACCCGGGCCGCCGCCGCTGAGGTAGCCGCGCCGGCATAGCCCTGGGTGGGGTTGAGTGGGATCAAGTTCACATGACAGGTCAGCCCGGCGAGCAGGTGGGTCAGGGCCCGCGCCTGCTCAGGCCCGTCGTTCACATCGGCAATGAGCGCCCACTCGAAGCTGATCCGCCGATGGGTGTGCGCGACGTACTCCCGGCAGGCGGGCAACAGCGCCTCCAGAGGGTAGCGCCGATTGACCGGCAGCAGCTCGTCCCGGAGTGCGTTGGTGGCGGCGTGCAGCGAGATGGCGAGGTTGACCTGCCGCGCCTCCTGGGTGAAGCGCTCGATCATCGGGACGATCCCGACCGTTGAGACGGTCATCCGGCGCGCCCCGAAGGCGAAGCCTGTGCCGTCGTTCAGCCGATCGATGGCCTGCATCGTCGCCTCGTAGTTGTGGAACGGCTCACCCATTCCCATGACGACGATGTTGGTCAGCTGCATTCCCTCGGTGCGCAGCCAGCGGGCCCCGCTCAGCACCTGCTCGACGATCTCGCCCGAGCTCAGGTTGCGGCCGAAGCCCATCTGGCCGGTAGCGCAGAAGGAGCACCCCATGGCGCAGCCAGCCTGAGTCGAGATGCACAGCGTGTGTCGCCGGTCATAACGCATCAGCACGACCTCGACCGCCTGGCCATCGCCAAGCCGGTAGAGGGTCTTCGTTGTCTTGCCGTCGGACGAATGCCTGGAGACCGTTGGTTCCAGGCTGGAGAAGGTGAAGGCTTGCTGCAGCTGCTGACGGAGGGCCTGCGGCAGGTCGCTCAGCGTGAGAGGATCTGAGGCCAGGGCGCGATACAGCTGATGCCAGAGCTGTTGGGAGCGGTAGGGGGCTTCGCCGTGTTCCGAGAACCAGGCCCGGAGTTCTTCCAGCGAGAGGTCAAAGACGAGCGGGGGCGTCACCGCGTGTCCCGCAAGGCGGCGGTCAGGGCGGGCAGATCGTCGAATACCCAGTCGGGCTGGACGGCAGATTGCGCCAGGTCCTGGCGCCGGGTGACGCCAGTCAACACCAGCGCCGATGCCAGGCCGCCGCGTCGGGCGCCGAGGATGTCGGTCTCCACTCGATCGCCGACGACCAGCGTGCGCTCCGCGGGTGTGGCCAGCCGATCGACAGCGGCCAGGAAGAGCCGCGGCTCAGGCTTGCCGATCACCACCGGGCTGACGCCGGAGGCGGTCTGCAGCGCGGCGATGAGGGCCCCGGCACCGGGGAGCAGCCCGCGCTCAGAGGGGAAGGTGGCATCGGTGTTGGTGGCGACGAACAACGCCCCGGCCCGGATCGCCAGCGTGGCCTCGGCCAGGCTGTCCCATGACAGGCCGCGCTCCAGGCCGGCGACCACGACCTCCGCTTCGTCGGCGCGATCGACGATGCGCATCCCGGCTTCGCTCACGGCCAGGCGCAGACCGCTCTCACCGACGACGAAGACCGGCGTGCCGGGACCGACCTGTTGCTGCAGGAAGGTCGCTGCCGCCTGGGCGGATGTGATCACCTGCGCTTCGGTGAGCGCGACGCCGGCGGTCTGCAGCCGATCCTGGATGACCGCAGCCGATGAGGTGGCGTTGTTGGTGGCGATGACGAACGGCAGGCCCCATGCTCCCAGCGAGGCGAAGAACTCGGCCACGCCGGGAAGCATCGCCCGATCGCGCCAGAGCACGCCATCCATATCGACGATCAGGCCTTCGATCTCGGCGAGGAGGGGGCATCGGGTGGGTGGGCGTCGGATGCTGTGGGCATACTTCTCTGCGGTCGTCTGGGTTGCGTGCAGGGTTGCAGGCAACGTGCGGGCTTGCGGCGAGATCAGGGAACGGGATAGCGGCGCTGCAGGAACTCGAAGACCGGGCGATCGATCGTGCGGTCGTTCAGGTCAGTGCGCTCCTCGAAGTTCTCGTTGCCGACGAAGCGGCGCAGGGCGGCGAGCGTGGCTTCGTCGCATTGGCCGTTCGCCTCGCCAGCAGCGTAGCCGTTTTCCTGCATGATCCGCTGCAGCGCGATCAGCGTGGCCCCTTCGAGCCGGAGCCGATCGGCGGGCGGGCTCTGGCCGAAGTACAGCTCGTGGAGCTCGAGCAGCTCCGCCAGCCGCGGCACAGGATCCGGATGATCGTCCACCCGGTAGTCGATCCAGCGGTCGTTGTGTCCGCCATAGCCCCCGGCCGGTTTGACCACCAGCAGGGCGGCGCTCTGTCGACCACGCCGGTCGCCGCCTGCCCGATCTCCGGCGAGTAGGGCGGCAAGCAGCCTGGCCGGCAGTTCGCCCTCGGCAGCCTCGAAGGCCGCAGCCATGTGCGCGACCACCTCGGGCCCGGCGAGGAGGTTTCCCTGCACGGCGTAGTGCTCGCCGACCGCGCCCCCAGCCCAATCAAAGCATCCGGTGCCGGTGAACGTAGCCGCGCTCCCTGCCGCATCGACCATGCCAACCTGCCGCAGCGCACGGCCCGGATCGTCGGCCAGCAGCGCCTGCAGGGCGCGCTCAGCGGATTCGCCATTGGCCATCCGCTGCAAACCCGCCGGGCCGAAGGAGGTGTTGGCCTCCGACTGCGTGGCGACGGCCCCTGCGCCGACGCGGGCCCAGGGCACGACAGCGCCTACCGCCGGGAACTTCGAGGCGACGGCCACGCCCCAAGCAGGGGTGGCCGGGTGGGAGGCGACAATCGAGAACGTGGATAGGCGCGGCATGGGCGGAGGGGAAGGCGGGATCAGGCCGCGTCGGACAGGCTGAGCGGCTCGTCGTCCCCGACCTGCTGGCCTCGGGCATCATACATGCGCGGCCGGTGGCCCTGCAAGATGCAGTCGGCATCCACCACGAGCTTGCGCACGGCAGGCCGTGACGGGATCTCGTACATCACATCCAGCAGGCGGCCCTCGATGATGGCGCGCAGTCCGCGGGCGCCGGTCTCATGCTCAAGGGCCATTCGGGCTGCGGCATCCAACGCTTCGGGGGTGAACACCAGCTCGACCTGGTCCATGGCGAACAGCCGCTCGTACTGGCGCGCCAGGGCGTTCTTGGGTCGGGTGAGGATCAACCGCAGGCCGTCGAAATCGAGCGGGTCGACGCTGGCGACAACCGGAAGCCGCCCTACCAGCTCGGGGATCAAGCCGAAGCGCATCAGGTCATCCGGCGACAGCAGGCGCAGCAGCGCCGCCTCGTCTTCCTCGGGGTCGCTGGCGGCGCGGGTGCCGGGGAAGCCGAGGTTGCCCCTGCGGCCGACACGCTCCCCGATGATGGTCGCCAGTCCGTCGAAGGTCCCGCCGCACACGAAGAGAACGTCGTCCGTGTTGATCTGGATGAATTCCTGCTGCGGGTGCTTGCGTCCACCCTGGGGCGGCACATTGACCGTGGCGCCCTCGATGATCTTGAGCAGCGCCTGTTGGACCCCTTCGCCGGAGACATCGCGGGTGATGCTCGGATTGTCGCCCGACTTGCGTGCGATCTTGTCGACCTCGTCGAGATACACAATGCCGCGTTCGGCGCGCGGCACATTGAACTCGGCCGCCTGCAGCAGACGCAGCAGGATATTCTCGACGTCCTCGCCAACGTAGCCGGCCTCGGTCAGCGCCGTGGCATCGGCAATGCAGAACGGCACTTCGAGCACCTTGGCCAGCGTTTGCGCCAGAAGCGTCTTGCCGCAGCCCGTGGGGCCGACGAGCAGGATATTGCTCTTCTCAAGTTCGACGCCGGTGTTGTCCCGGCTGGCGATGCGCTTGTAGTGGTTGTACACCGCCACCGAGAGCACGCGCTTGGCATGGTCCTGCCCGACAACGTACTCATCGAGCCGGGAGAAGATCTCGTGAGGGAAAGGGACGGTCGCCCGTGCGGGTGCACCCCCGCTCGAGGCGGGCGGCTGGCTTCACCGTCGAGGACGTCACGGCACAGGTCGACGCACTCGTTGCAGATGAACGCCCCTTCGGGGCCTGCAATCAGGCGCTGGACCTCGGCCTCGGTGCGGCTGCAGAAGCTGCACCGACGGCCGTCCGGGACCTCCGGCTCCTTGCGCGACATGGCCTGTGTCCGCCTACTCCTTGTCGCCCGGCTTCTGGCCGGGGTAGAGCACATGGTCCACCAGCCCGTACTTGTGGGCCGCCTCGCCATCCATATAGAAATCGCGCTCGGTGTCTCGCTCGATCACCTCAAGCGACTGGCCCGTGTGCTTGGAGAGTATGTTATTCAAGTCTTCCCGCAGGCGCAAGATCTCCTTGGCCTGGATTTCGATGTCCGTCGCCTGTCCCTGGGCGCCGCCCAAAGGCTGGTGCAGGTGGATCGTGGCATGCGGCAGGGCGTAGCGCATGCCTTTGGTGCCGGCGGCAAGCAGCACCGTGCCGAACGAGGCGGTCACCCCCACAGCAACCGTCGAGATCGGGGCGCGCGACTGCTGCATGGTGTCATACACCGCCAGGCCCGCATAGATCTGTCCGCCGGGGGAGTTGATGTACATGTGGATCTGTCGCTCAGGGTCCTCGTTGTCCAGGTACAGCAACTGGGCGACCATCAGGTTCGCCACCTGGTCGTTGATCGGAGTCCCCAGGAAGATGATGCGTTCCTTGAGCAGGAGCGAGTAGATGTCGTACGCCCGCTCGCCGCGGCCGGTGCTTTCGATGACCATTGGGATCAGGGATGTGGGTTGGGTGCTTCTCATGCGCTTTCCTCCTGGCTTGCCTGCTCGGCTCGCGCCGGCGAGGTCGTGTCGGTTGCAGCGGGTGTGCCTTCGCCCTTGGCGAGCGCCACCAGTCGCTCGACCGCCTTGTCATAGAGCAGATCGGTGGCGATTTGCTGGTGGCCGGCCGGGGCCTCGAAGGCCTGGCGGAGCTGGCTGGCGGGATCCTCAAACGAGGCGAGGATGTCGTCGATGTGCTTGTGGATTTCCTCGTCACTGACGCTCAGGCCTTCAGCACGGATCACGCGGCCGATGACCAGTGCCCGCCGCACTCTCCGGTCGGCATCGGGCGCGATCTCAGCCCGCAGATCGTCCAGGGTCTTGTGCTCGATGCGCAGGTAGTCTTCCAAGCTGAGGTTCTGACTGCGCAGCCGGCGCTCCAGCTCGCGCAACATGCTGTCCTGCTCTTCACGCAACAGCAGCGGCGGAAAGGCGACGCTCGATTGATCGACCACCTGCTCGACGACGCGCTGAGCGTACTCCCGCTCGGCCGCCTGGCTTGCCTGCTCCTGCAGCGACTGACGTGCCTTGACCCGCAGGTCGAGCAGATCGGTGAAGTCGCCGAGCGAGCGGGCGAAGTCGTCGCTCCACTCGGGCACCGTGCGTGAGCGGACTTGCTGGCAGCGGAGGTGGAACTCGGCGCGGCGGGAGCGCAGGCTCTCGTTGGGATACTCCTCCGGGAAGGTATGCTCGAGCGTCCGCTCTTCGTCCGCCGACAGCCCCAGCAGCTGCGCCGCCACGCCTTTGAACGGCCAGTCGGTGTCCTCCGCCAGAAGCAGAGGGACTTGCTGCTCGTCGATCAGTGTGGACTCGGGGTCGGCGTCTGTCGCCTGCACGGTGGCCCGCAGTGTGAGGTCGACAACGTCGCCCATGGCGGCGGGCCGGCTGACCGGCTCCATCAGCGCCCGGCGCTGGCGCAGATCCTCGAGGAAGGCCTCCAGCGCTTGGTCGGTGACGGACTTCTGGCTCGAACGGCAGCCGCAGGCCGGCGTAGTCCCCCAGCTCGACCTCAGGCTCGAGCGGAATCACGTAGCGCAACACCAGTGGGTCGCGCGTCACCAGCTCTTCCAGCGAGCCGGGGGCGTAAGGCTCGATCTCCGATTGCTGCAAGGCCTCGCGGTAGATGTCTTGACCGAGGTTGTCAAGCGCCTCGTCAAACACCGCTTCCTCTCCCACCTTGCGCACGACCATATCGTAGGGCGCCTTGCCGGGACGAAAACCGGGGATGCGGGTCTTATTGCTGAGCCGACGGGCGGCGGAGCGCATCGCACCCTGGATGCGCTCCCCAGGAACCTCCACCGTCAGTTGAACCTGGCGCTCGGCCAGGTCGTGCTTCTCGATGTTGAGTGTCATGCCTCTCTCGCCGGGGCCGAGACCGCTGCGGGCAGGTCGGCCGTGATCAGGGTGGGCCAATGCGCAAAGGACTCGGAGGATCAGGTGGGGAAGGAGGGACTTGAACCCTCACGCCTCGCGGCACGTGATCCTAAGTCACGCCTGTCTGCCAATTCCAGCACTTCCCCCTCGGGCGATTATATCCAGCGGCAGAAGGGGTGTAAAGGAACCGCATTTGCCGCCTCAGAAGCGGCCGAATGCGCCGGGCTCTCGCGCAGCCGAGGGAGGCTCACGGGCGTCGGTTGTCCTCCCCGCACAAGCGGGGATCCAGGAAGGACTCGCCGTCGAGCGAACGGCGCGGTCGGACGAATGGCTCTTCGCCTGGGCCCCTGCTTTCGCAGGGGCGACAGTCCCGAGCGCGCCATCGTCGTCCCCGCGCAAGCGGGGATCCAGGGAGGACTTGCCGTCCAGCGGACGGCGCGGTGGACGAATGGCCTTCGCCTGGGCCCCTGCTTTCGCAGGGGCGACAAGCATGACGACGTCATCCCCGCGCAAGCGGGGATCCAGGGGTGACTCGCCGTCGAGCGAACGGGGAGGTCGACGAATGGGCTCTTCGTCTGGGCCCCTGCTTTCGCAGGGGCGACGTCCCAGCATGACAACGTCATCCCCGCGCAAGCGGGGATCCAGGGAGTGACTTGCCGTCCAGCGAACGGCGCGGTGGACGAATGGCCCTTCGCCTGGGCCCCTGCTTTCGCAGGGGCGACAAGCATGACGACGTCATCCCCGCGCAAGCGGGGATCCAGGGGTGACTCGCCGTCGAGCGAACGGGAGGTCGACGAAGGCCTTCGCTGGGCCCCTGCTTCGCAGGGGCGACACGGCTCTCCGCACGGGATCGTTTGCCGTCCAGCGGGCGCTGGACGAGTCCTCTTCGCTCGGGCCGCTGCTTCGCAGGGGCGACGTCCGACGCGATCGTTCGAGCGTCCCCGCGACGACGGATGCTCTTCGCTTGGGCCCCTGCTTTCGCAGGGGCGACAAGCATGAGGACGTCATCCCCGCGCAAGCGGGGATCCAGGGATGACTCGCCGTCCAGCGGCACGGCGCGGTTGGACGAGATGGCGCCTTCGCCTGGGCCCCTGCTTTCGCAGGGGCGACAAGCATGGACAAGGCTCCGTGATCCTGTGAGCGATGCGCGGCGCGACGGTCAGGCGATGACGGGAGCGGAAGGCGGCGGGCCGACGACGTCCAGCACCTGGCGCAGGTGCAGTACATCATGCTCGGCGACGATCGCCATCAGTTCACGCAGACTGGTTGGGCCGAGGAGTGCGTGCCGCGCCGGTCGGCGCAAGGCCTCCGGCCCGAGCGCCCTCAGGCGGGTGAGCAGTCCCTGCCGGGCGGCGCTGAAGTCCCTCAGGGCGGTGATCCCCGATTGGCTAGGGTAGTCGCGAGGGGTGGCCCACTGGTCTGGGTCCGATGCCGGCAGGAACGGATCGTCCTGCGTGAGCATGGCTTCCAGGCGCGGCAGGTTGACCTCGCGTTCGACGTCGCGCAGATGACATGCGATCTCGGTAACCGACCAACCTGCGTCGGGACCGGGGGTGGCCCAAGCGTTCGAGGTCAAGTCGACGCACAGCGTGCGCAGCGCGGCCAGGTTTCCCCGCAACCGGGCCTCAAGCGCCACTCCATCGCCTTCCAAGTCCGGCCGGGCGCCGTCCAACGTTTTGACCCAGGCGGGGACATCGACCAGGGGGCCGCCTGCCTCGGCAGGCGCAACCGGCTCGCCGACAAGGTACGTGGGCATGCCCAGACGGGCGGCTGGCTCGATGTCGTCTGCCAGGGAGTTGCCGACCATGGCTGCTTCCGTCGGGGCAAGTCCCAGAAGAGCGGTCATCTCGACGAAGAAGGCCGGGTCAGGCTTGGCGAAATGGAAGCGCTCGTAGCTGGCAACCAGCGCGAAGCGGGCGTTTTCGGCGGGCATGCCGGCCCAGCGCAGGCGGGCGGCGACGGCGACCGCCGGCATCATGGGGTTGGTCGCCACGCCCACAAGATAGCCCGCCGAGTGGATCGATTGGACGACGGAGGGCGCCTCCGAGCGGGGGCGGGTGAGCTCCTTCAGTTGCTCAAATCGGCCGCGGTAGAACGCGTCGAACAGCGGGGCCAGCCTCTGCTCGCCTTCACCCACACCCGGAAAGAAGACCTCGGCGAATGCCTGCTGGAGTGTCTTCTCTGGATCCCGGTTGGCCAGCATAGCGGAGGTGCCGCGCAAGAGCTCCGTCACGAGGCGCTCGGGAGGAACGACGGCTGCCAGATCCTGGGCCATCAGCTGCAGGTAGACAGGCAGGAAGCGGTCCATGTCGTTCGACAGCAGTGTGTCATCCAGGTCGAACAGCACCGCCCGGATCATGGGGTCACTCCTGGATGGAGAAGCTCAAACGGTGGCATTGTCCGCAGCCGACCTCGGGCTTGGCGACTGCGGCGCCCGATTGGGTGCAGCTGGCGCGCACCTCGACCCGCCGGCCCAGCCCCAGGACGCCTTTGTGGGCGCGCGCCTCCAGCACCAGGTTGGGGCAGCCGTTGGCCAGCAGGATGTTCGGCACCGAGCAGCCTGCGCACAGCTCCGGCATCCACGGCGGGCTGGCGGTGTTGCGTTCAATCAGCCGGCATTCCTGGCGGCTGGCGCCTCGGTGGAAATCCGCGTAGTAGAAGGGGCACTCGGCCCCGGCTGGGGTGCGCAACGCAAAGCCCTGGCCCGCGATCAGACCCGGGTCAAGTACTGACCGCTCCGCGTGTCCACGCGGATCGTCGAGCCATTTTCGACGAAGAGCGGCACCTGCACCTTGAGCCCGGTCTCGGTCGTCACGCTCTTGGTTGCCCCGGTGGCGGTGTCGCCCTTGACGGCGAACTCGGCCTCGACCACCTTGAGGTCTACCGCGGTCGGGAGCTCAACGTCTATGGGCTCGGATCGATAGAAGGTGAGTTTGACCTCCAAACCCTCCTTGAGGTAGTCCGTGGCGTCACCAAGCACCGAGCGATTGAGCACCGGCTGCTCGTAGGTCTCGGTGTCCATGAAGTGGAACAGATCGCCGTCCGAGTACAGATACTGGACGATGTGGTGATCGAGGCGGATATCGGACACACGCTCACCGGAGGTGAAGGTGCGTTCAAGGACACCCCCGGTGCGCAGGTTGCGCAGCTTGGTGCGGATCGTGGCATTGCCTCGTCCCGGCTTGTTGTGCGAGTACTCGAGAACCTTGTACAGGTTCCCGTCGAATTCGAACGTCACGCCCTTGCGAAGATCGTTGACATCAATCACAGACACCCGCTCCCAGAAGTAGACATCGCAGCGGATTATATCCGCCCCCGGCGAACCGGGTCAATCGTCTGCCGAGAGGATGGTGCTTGCTGGGGGCAGGGCTCGACATCGCCAGCGCCGCAATTGGGGCCGGCGGGTCAGCTTCCGAGCCAGCCGGCAGCGGCGCCGGGCAGGTCGCTCATCGGCCCGACGCGCTGCGTGCAGTGAGGCAGCGACCGCAGGAAGGCCTGCCCGTAACGCTTGCTGAGGATGCGCCGGTCGAGGCAGACCACCACGCCTCGGTCGGAGCGCGTTCGGATCAGTCGGCCGAAACCCTGACGGAAGCGCAGGATCGCCTCCGGGACGTGGTACTCGTCGAAGGGCGAGTCGAAGGACTCTGCCCGCGCGGCGATGATCGGGTCGGTGGGCACGCCAAACGGGAGGCGTGCGATCGCCAGCACCGATAGCGCCTCGCCCGGGACATCGACTCCCTCCCAGAACGAGCGGGTCCCGAGCAGCACCGCCTGCTCGGTCGTGCGGAACTGCTCGAGCAGGGCGTAGCGCGAGGCGCCCTCGCTCTGGTCGATCACCAGGATGCCGTCACCCGCCAGCGGCGCGCTGATGGCGGAGGCGGTGCGCCGCAGCTGATCGTGTGAGGTGAAGAGCACCAGCATCCGGCCGTGTGTGGCGAGACTGACGCTGACCAGTCCCTGCTCGAGCATACGTTGATAGGCCTGCCGGTCGACCGGCTCGGGGATGTCGTTGACCAGGTACAGCAGCGTAGAGTTCTCGTAGTCGAACGGCGAGTCGACCGCCAGCTCATCCGCTTCTTCGGCTTTCAGCCTGCCGCGCAAATAGTCGAAGCTGCCGGCGGTGGTCAGGGTGGCCGAGGTCATCACCACGCTGGACTTGGCGTGCCACAGATGGCGCTGCACCAGGGGGCCGACTTCCAAGGGGGCGGCGTTGATGGACATGCGGGTGCCGGAAGGCTGGATCTCGATCCAGTAAATGGTCAGCGCATCCGGCTCGAAGATGAACGCCTCCAGGCTGCTGTGCAGCGCGGCCACCGTGCGCGAGGCCGTGCGCAGCGAGACCACCAGGTCCTCCTCCAGGTCGCTCTGGCCCGCCAGGTTGTCCTCCAGCATCTGGCTGACGCCGGCGAGCTTCTCAGCCAGGCCGAGCAGGCACCCGCGCAGATCCTCCCAGACTCGTTCGACCTCCCCCCAGGAGAGGATCGTGCGCGTGGATGGCAGCACACGCTCCTGCTGTCCGAAGGGGCTGATCTCCCGGCCCTCGCGCCGTTCGACCATGAACCCGGCCAGCGCGGCGAACAAGCGAGTGACCAGATCTCGGGCCGCGAGCCCATCGTCACTGCAAGCACGCAGGGCACGCACAACCCCGCTGCGCTCGCCTCCCAGATGCTTGAACTCGGCGCGCACCATCGCCAGCAGGCCTGTATGCGGTCCGGTGACCTCGTTCAAGACGCGCTGAAGTTCGGCCTCGGTTACCTGCAGGCTCAGGCCCTTGGTGGCGGCGGATTCCAGGTGGTGCGCCTCATCGACCACCAGGTAGTCATACTCGGGGATCACCCGGTTGCCGGTGGCGATGTCGGCCAACAACAAAGCGTGATTGACCACGATCAGATGCGCCTGCTCGGCGGCGCGCCGTGCTTGGTAGTAGGGGCAAACACCGTCGCTGAAGTCCTGGCAGGCGTCTGTGGTGCACTCGTCGCTGTCGGCCGACAGGCGGCTCCACGCCGCCGATTCTGCCGGCCCGGCCAGACTGATCTCAGTCCGGTCCCCGCTTCCCCCTGGGAAAGCCAGACCAGCAGCTTGGCGAGAAGGCGCATCTCCTCGGGTGTACGGGGCCCGAGGTGACGGGCGGCATCCATGCGGCGCGGGCACAGGTAGTTGGAGCGGCCTTTCAGGACCGACACCCGATAATCCTGCCCAAGTGCCTGGGCCAGGTCGGGCACGTCCTTGTTGCGCAGCTGGTCCTGCAGGTTGATGGTGTTGGTGGAGACGACGACGCGCTGGCCGTTGCGTTCGGCCCATGCCAGTGCGGGAATCAGATAGGCCATCGACTTGCCGGTGCCCGTGCCCGCCTCGACCAGCAGATGGCGTCCATCGGAAAGCGCACCGGCGACTGCACGCAGCATGCTTACCTGCTCGGAGCGGTGCTCGTAGCCCGGAAAACACTGCGCCAAGAGACCTCCCGGTTCGAGGACCGAGGCCAGTTCCTCGACGTCCAGCGGCAGTGGCGGGTCTCGCGGCTGCAAGGGGGTGGCGGCTTCGAACTTGACGACGGGAAGCAGCCTGCCGGAAGCGGGGTGGACGATCGGGCCGGAGTCTTCCCCTTCGCGTTCGGCCCGCGCCTCCTCGAACAGCCAGCCGCCGCCCCATTCCAGTTCCTCCCCCAGGCGGACGATCTCCTCCAAGATGGGCAAAGGGAGCTGGCGCGCCCGCTCGACCATCTGCAGGAACACCTGGTGCGTGGTCTGGGCATCTGCTAGGGCGCGGTGCGAGGTAGGGACGGGGATGCCGAGCTGCCGGGCGATTGCCCCCAGGCCGTAGCGGCCGATCGATGGCAGCATCACCGAGGCCAGGTCGAAGGTGTCGATCCCCAAGGCATCGGCCAGCAGCCCGCGCCGCTGCAGGAACGCCAGGTCGAAGGCAATGTTGTGGCCGATCACCGGTGCGTCGCCGATCAGATCGACCAGATCGCCCAGCACGCTCGACAGGCGCGGGGCGGAGGCGACCATGTTATCGTCGATGCCGGTGAGCTGAGTGATGAAGGGGGAGATTGGCCGGCCGGGATTGACCAGCTGGCTCAGAATCTTCTCGACGCGCGCGCCGCGGAAGCGCAGGGCGCCGATCTCCAGGATGGCATCCCGCGCCGGATCCAGCCCGGTGGTCTCCAGATCGAGCGCAACCAGCGTCCGCATGTGTGCAGGACGACGGATTATAGCATCCGCCGCTCAGGCGCGTGCTATACTCGCGTCTCGCGCGGGGCAGCGATGGTCGTGCTGCCCCGGGCAACTCCCCACCTCAGTCGGTTGCACAGTCCCTCCTTCCCGGAAGGCGAACCATGATCGAACAGGCAGCCAGGCGAATCCGAGAGAACCTGCAGAAGGTGATCGTAGGCAAAGATCAGGTCCTCGATCTTGCGCTGGCGGCGGTATTGTGTGAGGGCCACCTGCTGATCGAGGACGTGCCAGGTATCGGCAAGACCACCTTGGCACGGGCGCTCGCCATCTCGCTCGGCTGCTCCTTTCAGCGAATCCAGTTCACGCCCGATCTGCTGCCTTCCGACGTGACCGGCGTCACGTGGTTCAACCAGCGCACGCAAGAATTCGAGTTCCGCCCTGGGCCGGTGATGTCGCAGATTGTGCTGGCGGACGAGATCAACCGCGCCACCCCACGCACGCAGTCGGCGCTGCTGGAGGCGATGCAGGAGCGCCAGGTGACCGTCGACGGCGTCAGCCGCCCGCTGCCGCGTCCGTTCTTGGTGCTGGCTACGCAGAACCCCATCGAGCTCGAAGGCACCTTTCCGCTGCCGGAGGCCCAGGTCGACCGCTTCCTGCTTCGGCTTCAGCTGGGCTACCCGACTGCGGAGCAGGAAGGGCAGATCCTGGTGCGCTTCGGCGGAGCGGAGCCGCTCGTGGAACTCAAGCCGGTATCCAGCCCGGAGGAGATCCTGGCGTTGCAGGCGCAGCGTGCGGCAGTGCGCGTGGACAGTAGTCTGCGCGACTACCTGGTGGCGATCGTGCAGGCCACACGGCGGCACGCAGAAGTCGAGCTGGGCGCCAGCCCCAGGGCAGCGCTGGCCTTGTATCAGGCCTCGCAGGCGGCAGCTGCCATCCAGGGACGTGGCTTCGTGCTACCGGACGACATCAAGCACATGGCTCCGCATGTTCTGACCCACCGGTTAATTCTGGCGCCACATGCCCATCTGCGTGGTCGTGAGTCGGTGCAGCTGATCGAGGACATTCTCGCCGAGATTCCTGTGCCGGTGGAGAGCTAACCGGGTGGGCGGGCGCTGGTGGCTCCGGGTCGCTATCCTGCTGATCTGCCTGGGCTATCTCGCCGAGTCGCCACCCCTGCTTGTGCTTTCGGCCCTGACAGCCGTCGGGGTGGGAGCGGCCTGGGCATGGAATCGTCAATCCCTGAAGGGCATCAGCTACCGGCGCCGGCTCTCGCACGCCCGCGGCTTCCCGGGCGAGGAGGTCGCCTGCCGAGTTCGTGTGGAGAACCGCAAGCGATTGCCGCTTGCGTGGCTGCGGGTCGTCGACCGCTGGCCGCTCGACGTCGCACCCGAGGACAAGTCCCTGCTCTCGCCCTCGCATGTTGCTGGGTTCGGCAATCTCCATCTGGTGCTGTCGCTCCCGGGGCGGTCCCGCGTGCGGCGGGACATCCCGCTTGTCTTGCGCAGGCGCGGCGTGCATCTCTTCGGCCCGACCTGGTTGGCGAGCGGCGACGGATTCGGCCTCTTTCAGTCGGAGACCGTTCTGGCGCACAAGGATCAGCTGGTCGTCTTCCCCAGGGTCACTCCGCTTGCCGACCTGGGGATCCGGCCGGAGGACCCATTCGGCGTGAAGCGCGCACCGCGCCGGCTGTATGAGGATCCGCTGCTGCCCTCCGGCGTGCGCGACTATCGGCCGGAGGACGGATTCCGGCGCATTCACTGGCCGGCGTCGGCGCGCACCGCCCGCCTGCAGTCCCGAGTCTTCCAGCCGGTCGCCGGGCTGGACCTGATCCTGTTCCTCAACGCGGCCACCTATGCTCAAGCCTGGATGGGGGTGGACAAAGACCGGCTGGAGCGGTTAGTGGAGACCACGGCATCGCTCGTCTACGCGGCCCATGAGCAAGGCTACCGGGTCGGGCTGGTCTCCAACGGAAGCGTCGCCCGTTCCGGCCGTCCCTTCCGCTTCGCGCCAAGCCGGGCGCCGGGACACCTGGCCAGGCTGCTGGAGGCTTTGGCCGGACTGACGTACCTGATCCCCACGCCCTTCGACAGGTTCCTACTGCGGGAGACGCCCGCTCTGGAGTACGGCGCTTCCCTGGTCGTGGTCACGTCCATCCTCAACCCGGAGACACTCGAGGCGATCTCGCGGTTGCGCAAGCGCGCTCGCCAACTGACGCTGGTGTCGCTGGCAGAGGAGCCTGCCCCGCCTCTGGCGCGAATCGACATGCTGCACCTTCCCAATGGGATTCAGCCGCCAGCCCTATGAACGGCCTTGAGAGTGCCTCCTCCTACGATCCCTATCGCTGGCTGCGCACCGGGATGGGCGTCCTGGCGCTGCTGGTGCTCGAGGCGGCCTGGACTGCACCCTGGGTGGCCCGGTACTTCGCCGGATGCTCACGGCTGACCCTAGGCTGGTGGCTGGCCTTCCTGGTGATGAGCGGGGTGGTAGCCGTGGTGAGCGCCGGCCTGCTGCGGAGCAGGGTGCCTGATCCGCTGCACCGTCGGGCGTACGGCCTGATGGCGATCGCGGCGTGGTTGGCGGTCAGCCTGGCTGTGAGCCGAGGAATGGTGTGTGCTGCGGAGCCGCTGGCGGGCGGAGCACGGCCCCTGGCGCTGTTTCTGCTGCAGGTTCCGAGTTAGGCTGCGCTGCTGTTGGCGGTCTTTTGGACTTGGAGTCAGGCTGTCCCCCTGGGAGCTGTGGAGGGCCTCAACCCGGACGTGGCGGGAGCCCGGTTGCGCCGGGCGTTGCTCGGTCTGGGGGCCTTCCTGCTCGCCTTCCAGCCTCCCCTATCTCCCGTTCTGCTCGTAACCATCACCCTGACGGTTGCCAGCGGTCTGCTGGGCGCGGCGCTCGCCCGGGCGAGCCATCTCGGGCAAGTGAGAGCGGCTGCACGCTTGCCCTTCCGAGGTCGCTGGCTGCTCAACCTAGCTGCGGTCTGTGGCCTCGTGCTGACGATCGGCCTGCTCCTGTCCGCCGGCCTGTCTCACCCCAGCGTGGTGGGGGCGGTTGGGTGGATCCTGGCTTGGCTGGCCGGTATCTTCGTGGCGCTTCTGACGATCGTCGCTCGCCTGGTGATTGCGCTGGGCGCGCTGTTGGTCGGTTGGTTCCAGGTGCAGGTGCCGCCGGGCGCCGAGGTGCTGCCGGCGGTGACGGCCGCTCCAGCTGCGACCCCGGTCCCGGCCGCGCCTTCGGCTGCCATTTCCTACATGGTCGCGGTTGGCCAACAGCTCGAGTTGATCTTCAGCCTGCTCATCCTGGGCTTGCTGGCCTACTTTGCAGTCCGGGGGATGGGGGCAATGGGCCTTCCGTCCGGCTTAGGCCAAGGGGGTGGCTTCGAATCCGATTCGCCGGAGGGTGAGGCCGAAGCGGCGCCTCATACCGGCCGCGTGCGTCAGGCTTGGGATGGATTGAGGCGACGGGCGGAGCACCTGCTGCGCGTGGGGCAGGCCTCGGGCAACACACTGCACGGGTTGTATTTCCAGATGCTGGCGCTCGCCCGCCAGCGGGGGCGCCCGCGGCGGCCGGCCGAGACGCCCCAGGAGCTGCTGATACCACTGGCTTCGCTGTTCCCCGGCGGTGAAGCGGACCTGCAGATCCTAACCTCAGGTTTCGAGGAAGCGCGCTATGGCGGGGTCGCCGACACGCTGGAGAGGCTGGCCACTGCGCGCGGGGCGCTGGACTCCCTGCGCCAGCTGGGGAAGACCCATGACCAGGTGCTTCCATGAGCTCGGGTTGGCCGGTCATCCCCGGGAGGGCAACGAGTTCGAGGGGATCGGGGTTCTTTGCATAGGCGCTGCGCGGCGGTGAGGGCGGATGAGCCAGGCGCCTGAGGATCTGGACCTGATTCGCCGTGCGGCTTCGGATCCGGAGGCCTTCGGTGAGCTGTATATCCGGTATGTCCGGAGAATTTACAGCTACATCTACTACCGCACCGGGGATCACCAGGAGGCCGAAGACCTGACGGCGCGGGTCTTTCAGCGGGCGATGCATCATATCGGCCGCTACCGAGATCAGGGCGTTCCGTTCTCTGCCTGGCTCTACCGGATCGCCCACAACCTGGTGGCCAACTGGCACCGCGATCGCAGCCGGCGTCAGATTGTCCCGCTGGACGAGCGCATCTTGGCCTCCGGGCCTTCGTCGCACCCGGAGGTGGCCACAGTCCAGCGGGAGGAGCAACGGCAGATGCTCGACGTGGTGCGCATGCTGCCACCTGACAGGCAGGAGCTGCTGATCCTCAAGTTCGTCGAGCAACTATCGAATGCCGAGATCGGCCACGTCATGGGGAAGACCGAAGGCGCCATCAAGAGCCTGTATCACCGGACCCTGAGCAGCCTGCGCTTCTCCCTGGCAGGAAGCGAGTTCGGTGAGGTGCAAGAGCCCAGCGAGCTGGGCGCAGGAGAACCCGAGGAGGGGTAGACCGGGACGCCGGTGGGTGGGCGCCAGGGGTCGGGAAGGGGATCGATGAATCAGCAACCAGCAGCTGGGAGCAGTGTCCTCACCCAGCAGCAGCTCGAGCGGCTGCTGCAGGCTGCGCTGGTCCCGGTCGAGCCCAGCCAGCAATTCCTGCACCGGCTCAAGGCGCGCCTGGTGGACTTTCGCCAGCGCGGTCCGTCCGTCTGGGTGGTGGTGGCGGCCGCCGGGACGATCCTGGCCTTGGTGGGGGCGACGTTTGCCGTCGGATTGCGTCTGATCCTGATCTCGGTGGGAATTCGTCAGCCTGCTTACGGCTGGGCGGCGTCGGCGGGGCTGATTGTCTGCCGTGGGAGCATGCCTCCCTCGGAGGCCGAGAATGAAACGGGGCGGCTCGCATGCCGCCCCAGCCGGTTCTAGGTGGAGGTGGGGTAGCCTAGAAGCCCCAGGCTGCCCCGGCGCCGCCTTCCATCATGCTGGGATCCCACATCTCCATCCCCAGCTCAAGTTCGACGTCCTTGCCGGAGGCCTCTTTGGCCTTGTTGCGGGTCATGTCGAGCATCGCCGGGCCGTAGGGGCAGAATGGGGTGGTCAGGATCATGCGCATCTTGACCGCCGGTTCAGCGAAGCTCACCTCGCGGATAAGCCCCAGTTCGATGATGTTGAGGCCAATCTCCGGATCGATGACCTGGCGCAGCGCTTGGCGCAACTGATCCGCTTGATCGGGGTGCGTCGAGTTGGCTTCCCAGATGACGCCGCTATCCGATGCTTCCGTCATGGGCCGGCGCCTCCTTCCTTTCGGGATCCTTGGTCACCGCGAAGGTGCAGTGGGTATCTCCGCCAAGCAGACAGCTCACCCGCTCGACGGGCAGGTCGAGCGCGGTGGCGATGAAGGCCTGATCGACATCGCACACTTCGGGGTGTTGCAGCCCGATGCGGTAGTACGGGCAGCTCAGCTCGCGGATGATCACCTTGTCATCGGAATCCTCGAGGCTGGCGTCAAAGCCCTCCTCCGAGAGCAGGTTGACCAGTCGATCGAGTCTCATGTCGAGCGGCAGCCCATCGAGTTGGACGGCATAGTCGTCCGCCATGCTGCTCGCCACCCCATGGAACAGCGATTGGACCTGATGCGCGGGTAGGCTGACCTTGATTTCGTCGAGCAAGCGGTTGGCCAGCCGGTAGTAGCGCCCCGGAGCCAGATCGTGACCGGCGTCGGTGAGGAAGAACTGGTGTCGCGGCCTGCCGACGCCGTGCTTGACCTCCTCCACGCCGATCATGCCTTCGGCCTGCAAGTTGGCCAAGTGGTGTCGAACGGACACCGGTGAGACCTCGGCGGCAGTGGCGAGCTCGTTGACCGTGCAGCGTCCGCGCGCCCGCAACGTGCGAAGGACGATATCCCGCGTCGGGGTAGCCATGCGGCGACTATACCATGCTGCGGCGCGTCCGGGCCATAATTCTCATAGTTCTCTGGTATATCCTGCGCTGACCCCCGCACGGTCATTTTTCTTATAATTCTATGAAATATCTTGACGACTGCGGAGGTGCGTGCTACAATGCCGCCCGTACCCAGGAGGCACGATGAACAACGCGCTTGAGATCCGCAACCTGCATGCCAGCGTCGAGGGCAAGGGGATCCTGAAAGGGGTTACCCTGACCGTCCGCCCCGGCGAGATTCACGCTCTGATGGGACCCAACGGCACGGGCAAGTCCACCTTGGCCAACGTGCTGATGGGCCACCCGCACTACGAAGTCACGGCCGGCGAAATCGAATTCAAAGGGCAGAACCTGGTGGATCTGGCGCCGGATGAACGCTCGCGGCTGGGGTTGTTCCTGGCCTTTCAGTACCCGGTGGCGATCCCGGGAGTCTCGGTGGCCAACTTCCTGCGTTCGGCCATCAACGCCCGGCGCAAGGCGGAGAACCCTGACGACAAGGGCATCCCGGTCCCCGAGTTCCGCAAGTTGCTCAAGGACAAGATGGACTTGCTGAAGATGCCGCATGATTTCGCCGGCCGCTACCTGAATGATGGATTCTCCGGTGGCGAGAAGAAGCGGGCGGAGATCCTGCAGCTGGCGACACTCGAGCCCGAGATCGCCGTGCTGGACGAGACGGACTCCGGCCTGGACATCGACGCTCTGCGCATCGTTTCCCAGGGCGTGAACACGCTCGTCGGGCCCGCATCTGGGGATCCTGGTCATCACGCACTACCAGCGCATTCTGAACTACATCAAGCCTTCCTACGTGCATATCATGCTTGGCGGTCGAATTGTGGAGACCGGGGGAGCCGACCTGGCCGAGCACCTCGAAGAGCAGGGGTACGACTGGATTCGTGAGAAGCAGGAAACGGTGATCGCGGAGGCGTAAGCATGGCAACCCCGGCTGACGTCAAGACCCTCGAAGGGCTTGACAGCTACAAGTACGGCTTCAGCGATCCGGATGAGGCGGTGTTCCGATCGCGCAGAGGTCTGGATCGCCAGGTTGTGGAAGACATCTCCCGCATGAAGGACGAGCCGGAGTGGATGCTCGCCTTCCGCCTTAAGGCGCTGGAGCACTACCAGGCGCGGCCCATGCCGGCCTGGGGCCCCGATTTGAGCGGGCTGGATCTGGACAACATCTTCTACTACGTGCGCCCGGCCGAGGCAGAATCCAAGACCTGGGACGAGGTGCCGGATACCATCAAGAAGACCTTCGACCGGTTGGGCATCCCTGAAGCCGAACAGAAGTTCCTGGCCGGCGTCGGGGCGCAGTACGAGTTCGAGATGGTCTACCACAACATCCAGAAGCACCTGGCGGATCAGGGAGTCATCTTTCTCAGCATCGAGAACGGGCTGAAGCAGCACCCGGATCTCTTCCGGCAGTACTTCGGGACCATCATTCCGCACACGGACAACAAGTTTGCCGCGCTGAATGGTGCCGTGTGGTCCGGCGGCTCCTTCATCTACGTACCGCCCGGGGTGAAAGTCGATCTACCGCTGCAGGCCTACTTCCGCTTGAACACCGCCAACATCGGGCAGTTCGAGAGAACCCTGATCATCGTTGACGAAGGTGCTCAGGTTCACTACGTCGAAGGCTGCACCGCGCCGACGTACACTACCGACTCATTTCACAGCGGCGTGATCGAGATCGTGGTGAAGAAGGGCGCCCGCTGCCGCTACACCACGATCCAGAACTGGTCGGTCAATGTGTACAACCTGGTCACCCAGCGGGCAATCGTCCATGAAGGCGCGACCATGGAGTGGGTGGATGCCAATCTGGGCAGCAAGCTGACGATGAAGTACCCGTCGTGCTTCCTGGTGGGCAAGGGCGCTCACGGTGAGATCCTATCGATGGCCTTCGCCGGCGCCGGCCAGCACCAGGACGCCGGCGGCAAGGTGGTGCACGCCGCCCCCAACACGTCGAGCAAGGTGACCTCGAAGTCGATCAGCCAGGGAGGGGGCGGGCCTCGTACCGCGGGCTGCTCAAGGTGCACAAAGGCGCCACCGGCTCCAAGTCGAACGTAGTGTGCGACGCCCTGCTGCTCGATCCCAACTCCCGCTCCGATACCTACCCGTATATCGAGATCGACGAGGAGGATGTGACGATCGGGCATGAGGCGTCCGTCAGCAAGGTGGGCGAGGAGCAGCTGTTCTATTTGATGAGCCGCGGGTTGAGCCAGGAGAACGCCACCACCATGGTCGTCTCCGGCTTCATCGAGCCACTGGTCAAGGAGCTGCCGATGGAGTACGCCGTCGAAATGAACCGGCTGATCCAGCTGCAGATGGAAGGTTCGATTGGCTGATCCGCCCGGCCGGCGGATTTGCAGGCAGAAGGAAGGCGAATGAGCACACGCACCATCGTCCGGCGTCCGCCGGAATCCCAGGGCGCAGCCACGCCCGAATTTCGCCTGGGCGAGGACGATATTCGTCGACGCTCGGCGCAGACTGGCGAGCCCGGCTGGATGCTCGAGGCCCGCTTGCGCGCCTGGCAGCACTACCAGGCGCTACCCATGCCGAGCACGCTCGACGAGGCGTGGCGGCGCACCGACCTGAGCAGCATGCCAGCCGGCCAGGTCGAGTGGCAACCGGTCGATGAGCTGCCGGTCGACCCGGCGCTGTTGCAGCCGATCACTGACGCCAGCCAGGCCGGCCTGCTGATCCTGCGTCCAGGCCTGCCTCCGCTGGCCAATGTCGATCCTGGGCTGCCGTCACAGGGCGTGGTCTTCACCGACTGGGCGTCCGCCGTGCGCGAGCAGAAGAGCCTGCTGCAGAAGTACCTTGGGACGCTGGTCGAGCCGTCGAGCTCGAAGTTTGCCGCTCTGGCGGCGGCGGTTGCCGACACCGGCGTGGTGCTTTTCGTCCCACCCGGCGTCAAGCTCGAACAGCCGGTGCACTCGGTGATCTGGGCGCCCGGAGCCGGGCGCGCCTTCGCCACTCGAGTGCTGGTCGTGCTGGGGAAGGGCGCCTCGGCGACCTTTGTCCACGAGTTTGCCTCACCCACCGAACCGGAGAAGGCCGGCTTTCACACCGGGACGCTGGAGGTGATCGTCGACGACGAGGCTCAGCTGACGCTGGTCGAGCTGCAGACCTGGGGTGAGCATGTGTGGACGGTCACCCACGAGAAAGCCCAGGTTGGGGCGCGCGCCCGGGTCGACTGGATCTTCGGCGCCGTCGGCAGCCATCTCACCAAGAACTTCAGCGAGCTGACCCTGGCCGGTGAAGGCGCCGAAGGCAGGATGTCCGGGTTCTACTTCGCCGACGGCGTCCAGCACCTGGATCACGACACCCAGCAGAACCACCTCGCTCCGCACACCTCCAGCGACTTGCTGTTCAAGGGCGCGCTGACCGGGAAGAGCCGCTCGGTCTGGCAGGGGATGATCTACGTGGCGCCCGGCGCCCAGCGGACAGATGGCTATCAGGCCAATCGCAACCTGCTGCTGAGCCGGCAGGCACGCGCCGATTCGATCCCCGGCCTGGAGATCCTGGCCGATGACGTGCGCTGCACCCACGGCGCCACGGTTGGCCGCCTGGAAGAAGAACCCCTATACTATCTGATGACGCGCGGCATCCCCCGGGCGGACGCCGAGCGCCTGGTGGTGCATGGGTTCTTTGCCCCGATCATGTCCCGCATCCCGTTCGAGGGCGTGCGTGAGCGTTTCCAGCGCATGATCGACGAGAAGATGCGGCAGGCAATCCGATGACCGGCGGCAGTGTGCGACAGGCAGGGACAAGGATGCCAAGGCAGGAGCCGAAGCCCAGCCGAGCGCCGGCAGTGGCCGGGCGCTACGAGGTCGGGCAGCTGGTGGATGTGCTGTGCGACCACACGGATCGCGGCAACCGGGTCCGCTCGTGGTTGCAGGGGGTGGTGGTGCAAGCCGACTACAAGATGGTGGCCATCCAGTTCAACCAGGACGTGTATCTCACCGAAGGCTGGATGGTGCCCGACAGGGTGCTGTGGTGTCAGCAGGGCGGCGAGAACATCCGTCCCTCCATAAGCCGACGGCGAGCCCCTCCGCCCAAGGGGCGGAAGCGGAAGTAGACCGTATGCCGTCTGTCTCGACCCCGGCGTCTCACGGGATTTCTCTCCGGGCCGAGTTCCCCGTGCTCTCACGCGAGACCAGGCCCGGCGTGCCGTTGGTCTACCTGGACTCGGCGGCCACCTCGCAGAAGCCGCGCCTGGTGATCGAGGCGATGACGAGCTACTACGAGCGCCAGAACGCCAACATCCATCGCGGCGTGCATCAGTTGGCCGAAGAGGCCACTCAGGCCTACGAAGATGCGCGGCAGCGCATCGCTCGCTTCATCCATTCGCCCTCCAGCCGGCAGGTGGTGTTCACGCGCAATGCCACTGAGTTGATCAACCTCGTGGCGCACGCATGGGGCCGCACGCGGGTGCAGGCCGGGGACATGCTGCTGCTGACCGAGATGGAGCACCATTCGAACCTGGTGCCCTGGCAGATGTTGGCCGCCGAGCGCGGCGCCGTGCTCGAGTTCATCCCTGTGCAGGATGACGGCCGGTTGGATCTGACGGCCCTGGGCAAGCTGCTCGAGCGACGGCCGGTCCTCGTTGCCCTGACGCACATGTCGAACGTTCTGGGAACCATCAACCCCGTGGCGGAGATCACCGCCCAGGCGCATCAGGCCGGGGCCACGGTGTTGATTGACGCCGCCCAGTCCGTGCCGCACTTCCCGGTGGACGTGCAGGCGATCGACGCCGATTTCGTCGTCTTCTCCGGGCACAAGATGTGCGGCCCGACGGGGATCGGTGTGCTGTACGGCCGCGAGGCATTGCTGCAATCCATGCCGCCCTTCCTGGGTGGCGGCGACATGATCAAGCGCGTCCGGCTGCGGGAGTTCACCCCTAACGAGTTGCCGCACAAATTCGAGGCGGGCACACCGCCCATCGCCGAAGTGATCGGCCTGGGTGCGGCGGTCGATTTCTTGGAGCAGGTGGGGATGGACGCCGTCCGCAGGCATGAGCAGCAGCTGGCGGCCTATGCGTTGGAGCGCCTGGAAGAGGTTCCCGACCTGCACCACTACGGCCCGCACGGCGAGGACAAGGGCGGGGTGATTGCCTTCACCTTCGGCGATGTGCACCCCCATGACGTCGCCCAGATCCTCGATCGCGACGGCATCGCCGTGCGCGCCGGACACCACTGCGCCATGCCCTTGCATGAGCGCTTCGGTCTCCCGGCCACCACCCGCGCCTCCCTGTACCTGTACAACGACGAGAGCGACATTGACAAGTTGGTCGACGGCCTGTACAAGGTGCGCTCGATCTTCCACTAGGGACGCCGATGGACGACATGTACCGCGAGCAGATCATTGACCGCTACAAGAACCCGCTCATGCACGGCGAGCTCGATCCGCACGACTACTCCTATGAGGACGATAACCCGTTGTGCGGCGATCGCCTGCGGATCGACCTGCGGGTGGATGGGGACGGGCGCATCACCGAGGCGGCATTCTCGGGAACCGGGTGCGCTATCTCACAGGCCTCGGCTGATCTGTTGGTCGAGTTGGTCGTCGGCAAGTCGCTGGACGAGGTCAAGGGGCTGGGCAAGCAAGACATCCTTTCCATGCTGGGGATCGAGCTGGGTCCGGTGCGGTTGAAGTGCGCCCTGCTGTCGCTCAAGGTGCTCAAGGCCGGCGTTTACGGCGTTGACCAACTGGAGGCGGAGCTGGCTGACGCCTGAGCCCAGGCTGAGGTCGCTCGCTGGATGTTCAACTACCGATTTCCCGAGCACGACAATCTCGAGTACGTGACGGTCGCCTTGCGCCAGGAGCTTCCAGAAGGCGCCCGGCTGCGCCTGGTGATCGATCGTCAGGGGATTGCCCTGTTCAACGTGGCTGGCGGCTTGTACGCCATTGCCGATGTGTGTTCGCATGATGACGGCCCGCTGGCTGATGGTCCCCTCGATGGCCTGGAGATCGAGTGCCCCCGCCACGGCGCTCGGTTCGACCTAGCGAGCGGGAAGGCGCTCAGCCTGCCAGCGGTGGTCGACATCCCCGCCTACCCGGTGCGGCTGGTGGGGGACGAGGTGCAGATCGGGCTGCCGCCGGCCTGACCCTCGGGGCCGCCGCTCGACCCCCGCCGTCCTACATGTCCCCATAGGATGTTCATCACCAAGGCCGTTGCCGACCCTGGAAGTGATGTATCATGGCGTGAGGGCCCCCCCTGGGGACAGGGTGGCGGCCCGACTTGCAGACTGCCCTGAGCAGCAATTCCAAGGAGAGAGTGATGCCTGATCGTAGCAAGAAGAAGCCGACGCGGTCGTCGGCCAAGTCCGCTGCCAAGAAGACGGCAAAGACCGCCAAGCCGAAATCCGGCGGCACCAAGACCGCCGCCAAGAAGGGCGCCGCCCGCGCCAAGTGGGTGTACCGTTTCGATGAGGTCAAAGCCGCCGAGCGCAAAGCCGGCTCGTGGGACAAGGTGCGGGCCCTGCTGGGCGGCAAGGGCGCCAATCTGGCTGAGATGACCCGCATCGGTGTGCCCGTGCCCCCCGGGTTCACCATCACCACCGAGGCCTGCAATGCCTACCTTGCGCGCGGGGAGAAGTTCCCGCCGGGGATGTGGGAGCAGACCCTGTTGGCGCTCAAGGCAACCGAGAAGGCCACCGGTAAGAAGTTCGGCGACCCGAAGAATCCGCTGCTGGTTTCCTGCCGCTCCGGCGCCAAGTTCTCCATGCCGGGCATGATGGACACCGTGCTCAACATCGGCCTGAACGAGCAGACTGCGGCTGGGATGGTCCAGTTGACCTCCGACCCGCGCTTCGTCTACGACTCCTTCCGCCGGCTGGTGCAGATGTTCGGCTCGGTCGTGATGGGCGTGGACGATGAGCCCTTCGAAGAGGTGCTGACCGAGTTGCGTGCCAAGCGCGGCGTGGCCACCGATTCGGAGCTCAGTGCCGAGGACTTCAAGGCCATCGTGCAGGAGTTTCGCAGCATCGTTTCCAAGAAGACCGGGCGCGAATTCCCGCTCGATCCGATGGAACAACTGCGGCTGGCGATCGAGGCGGTGTTCAAGTCCTGGAATGGCAAGCGCGCCACGGACTACCGCAATGCGGCCAAGATCCCGCATGACCTGGGGACGGCGGTCAAGCATTGTCACCATGGTCTTCGGCAACATGGGCTCGGACTCGGCCACCGGAGTCGCCATGACCCGCAGCGGCAATACCGGCGAGAAGGAGATCGAGGGCGACTACCTGACCAACGCCCAGGGCGAGGACGTGGTCGCCGGGATCCGGCTCACCAAGCCGATCTCCGATCTAGCCAAGGAGATGCCGAAGTCTTACGCCGAGTTCGCCAAGATCTGCGCCCGGCTGGAGAAGCACTACCGCAACATGCAGGATGTCGAGTTCACCGTCGAGCGCGGCAAGCTGTGGATGCTGCAAACCCGCGACGGCAAACGCACCGCCCAGGCGGAAGTGCGTATCGCGGTCGATATGGTCGAAGAGCGCCTGATCACCAAGAAGGAAGCCGTCACCCGCGTCAAGCCAGAGCAGGTGGACTTCTACCTGCATCCGCAGTTCGACGCCGCTGCCGTGAAGTCGGCGCAGAAGATCGCAGCTGGGCTGAACGTCTCGCCAGGGGCAGCCGTGGGCATGATCGCCTTCGACGCCAACACCGCCGAGCGCTGGGCGAAGGAGGAGAAGAAGCAGGTCATCATGGTCCGGCCGGAGACCAAGCCGGACGACGTGCACGGAATGCTGGCTGCCAATGGGATCCTCACCAGCAAGGGCGGCCGCACGTCTCACGCTGCGCTGGTGGCGCGTCAGTTCGGCAAGCCGGCCGTGGTCGGCGTGTCCACTCTGGACATCGACCTCGACGCTCGCAAGATGCTCGTCGGGAGCAACACCTACAAGGAAGGCGATTGGCTTTCCATCGATGGCACCACGGGCAATGTCTTCGCCGGACAGGTGGCGACGGTCATGCCCGACGTCAGCGATCCCTACCTGATCAAGTTGCTGTCGTGGGCCGACGGCTTCCGGCGACTTCAGGTGTGGGCCAATGCGGACTACCCGCGCGATGCGGAGCGCGCCCGGCGTTTCGGTGCGCAGGGCATCGGGCTGTGCCGCACCGAGCACATGTTCTTCGAGACCGAGCGGCTGCCCCAAGTGCAGAAGATGATCCTGGCCAAATCCTCCGGGGAACGCGAGGAGGCGTTGGCCAAGCTCCTGCCGTTCCAGCGCTCCGACTTCGCCGGTCTGTTCCGTGCGATGGACGGCCTGCCGGTGATCATCCGCCTGATCGATCCGCCGATGCACGAGTTCCTGCCGTCGCACGACACGCTGCTCGAGGAGGTGACCGAACTCCGCGTGCGTGGCAACGACCCGGCGAAGCTGGCCGAGAAGGAAGGCATGCTGGCGGCCGTCGAGTCGATGCGCGAGGCCAACCCGATGCTCGGGCTGCGTGGTGTGCGGCTCGGCATTCACATCCCCGAGCTGACGCGCATGCAGGTGCGGGCGATCTTCGAGGCCGCCTGCCAGTGCGCCAAGGACGGGGTCGACGTTCACCCCGAAGTGATGATCCCACTCACCTCGCACGTCAACGAGCTCAAGGTTCAGCAGACTGCGCTGGAGGCCGTGGCGCTCGAGGTGATGAAGGAGCAGGGCGTCAAGATCGACTACAAGTTCGGCACGATGATCGAGATCCCGCGTGCTGCTCTGACGGCGAGCGAGATCGCCCAGTATGCTCAGTTCTTCTCCTTCGGCACCAACGATCTGACGCAGACGACCTTTGGCATCTCGCGCGATGACGCCGAATCCGGCTTCCTGATGGAGTACCTGGAAAAGGGAATCCTGACCGAGAATCCGTTCGCCAGCATCGACGAGAGCGGAGTAGGGCGGCTGATGGAGTGGTCGGTGCAGGAAGGGCGCAAGACCCGGCCCGGGCTGGAGGTCGGGATCTGCGGTGAACATGGTGGCGATCCACAGTCGGTGTGGTTCTGCCACAAGATCGGGCTGGACTACGTGTCGTGTTCGCCGTTCCGTGTCCCGATCGCCCGGCTGGCAGCGGCCCAGGCGGCGCTGGGCAAAGGCAACGAGGACAAGTAGCCCGCCGCGGCCCCGAGGGCCAGCGTGTGTCTGAACGACCGCGAGGGGTCGGGCAACGTCGCCCGGCCCCTCGCTTGTTTCTCCTCTGACCCACTGCACCCCGCTTTGCCCGACCCCTGAAGGCTGCGGTTGGGCTTGGTCGGATAGGCCGTGACCCGAACCGCCGCATGAGTGCTGGGTCGCCATTCGCGGGAACATCTCCTCGCAGGGGACCGGGGGGCGGGGACCTTGCCCCCGCCTCCCATTTCCCCTGCAACCCCATTCCCCTCACCCCCTCAAGCGGCGGTTGGTGCAGTCCTTCGATCGGCGGCATGATCCGCCGCGCGAGTGCCGGATCGCTACTGGCGGCCAGACGCGAACTCGCTCTCTCAGCCGCTGGAGCCCGCACCTGGCGAGGTGCATGTCAACTTCAGGTCCCGAGCCGCGGGTTGCGCGGCGGTAGGCTGCGCAATCGGAGGACGTCATGACCGCCGCTTGCGGGGGGCTTGGGGGAGGCACTCCCCCGGCGCCCGCTCCCCAGGAGGGGGAGCGGGAAGGGGTGAGGGGGGAAAAGAAGCAGGCTGAGTGGGCACTCAGAGCCTGCCTAGCAGGCGACTTGGGATAGGCACTACCGTGGCGCCTGGCTCCGCGCGGGGGCTGCGGGTAGCAGGCGTGGGCGCAAGCGTTTGCCGTTGGCGAGAGTCGAGAGGCTGGGAGGAGAGCGGGGGTCGTCCCCGAGTAGCCTATTCGCGGATGAAGCGGGTCAGGTCGGGGAAGATCAGGGAGCCGCGGTCGCCACGCGTGAGAGGCGTGCGGTTGGCGGTCTCGAAGTTGCGATGGACCTCGCGCAGGGCTCGCACCTGCCAGCCCGGCGGCTGCTGCGAGAACACCACCAAAGCGGCGGTGAACATGCCCGGGATCAGCAGCAGCGCCGAGCCGTCTTCGGCCTGCGTGGCCAGCATCCGGCCGGCAGAGGCTTCGGTGCCGATCGGCCCGAAGGTGCGCAGCAGCGCCATGGCTTCCTCGGCAGCAGGAGGCAGTTTGCCCTCGATGGAGATCCGCTCACGGGTTGACATGTCGTACAGCGCGAATCCCAGGCAAACCGCCTCGTTGAGTTGCATCAAGAAGGTGGTCTTGCCCTCCTCCAGCACAACTCGCCAGCGGTCGCTTTCCGGATACGCCTGGCGCAGCCGCAGGGCAACCTCCCGCTGTTCGACGTAGTGGCGATGGATGGCGCGATATTGGGAAGCGTTAATGCGGCCAAGCTGGAGATCCTGCTCGAGGCGGGTGATCTTCTCGTCGAGTGTCGTCAGCATTTGCGACAGATCGTCGGCAGGGTCAAGGGTGAAGACGATCGGGGCGGGGGTGGCTTCGGGCTCCGGCTCGGGTGCGGGCGGGGCGGCCTCGGCCGGCGCCAACTCGGGTTCGGCCGATTTGACAAACGGCGCCGCATGCAGCGGTCCGGTCTCGCCCCCCAGTTGGCTGAGGCGCTCTTCCTGCCCGCGCAGCAGCTCGCGGACGGCGCGCAGTTGGCCTTCGCTGATCGAGCCGTCGCAGAATGCCACCGCCGCCGAATAGAAGCGGCGGCGAGCCAGGTCCAGGCGCTGGCGGGCGTTCTCCAACTCCTCGGCCGGATCCGGCTTCCCGTTTCGCTGAAGCGCTGCGCTGGGGGGCCGGGACTCCGCCCGCTGAGTTTGCACGGCGGGCTCCTCCCGCATGGGCTGCATACTGTCATCTTACCGGGTGGGGTGCGTTCCGCTGAGATGACCGTTGTACCAACCTGCGGCCGCGGTCGGCCCGACCCGCCGGGGGGTATACTAGGCCGAGTTGCCCGAACGAGCGGCGCATGACGCAACTCGAGGGATTGCAGGATGAATGCCGCACAGCGCATAGCCATCACGGTTGCTTCCTTGGGGGTCCTTGCAGCTTGCCAGACTGCGGCGAGTCCCGGCTCGCTCAACCCCGTCGCCCGAGCAGGTGATTGCCACCGCCGGAGCCATCGCCGAAATGACGCGATCGGCGGTCACCCCAACCCCCACGCTGCCCGCATTCACCGCGACGCCTGAGCCGCCGACGGCCACGGCAACTCTCGCCGCCACGGAGACGCCGGACACCCCGATTGCGACGGCGCTGTTTAACGCCTATGTCCGCTCAGGCCCGGATGATGCTCACCCCTATGTGGACTTCATCCTGCAGGGCCAGACTGCCGAGATCATCGGCCAATACAACAACTTCACCTCCGAAACCTCAGCCGGAACGTGGTGGCAGATCCGCCGCATTGGCGGCGGCCTGGATGGATGGGTGTACGGCGGGGCGGTGAGCGTTGCGGGCAACACCAACCTCGTACCACCGATCGATCTGGTGCCCACGCCGGGCGATTGACCTCGGCTCCCCAGCATCCTTCATGGGCCGGTGGGGAGGCTGATTCGCTCACCTGCATCAGGTTGCCTGCGTCAGCGGGGAAGCATCTGGCAGCTCTGGCCTCCGGGCACGGATGAGTGTCCGGGCGCAGGCAAGCCGGGCTACCCTTCAAGCGGTCCCGGTCGCACGGCTGGTGCGTGCCCTCACGACGAAGCGGGCCTGAGGGCATTCCGGTGCGCATCGGGCAGGGACAGGGCAAGCCCGGAGCCGGAGGCGTTCGGGCGAGAATGGCCTTTGGCCGGTGTGGGCATTGAGAAACCGTTGACGGCTCACAGGCATGCTGGCGGGACAGCCAGGAGCAGTACTCCGGGCGTCACTGCAACCTCAGTGTAAGGTACCTGACTACTACTCCTGTGGTAATCTCATATCAGAGAAGCGCCAGATCGTCGGGCGGGGGCTGTGGCCCAAGCCTTGCATCCTCCCTGACCTGGGAGGGCGTGGATCGGGGTGGGCGGCCGACGTGCACATCAACTTGTCTCGCCGGGAAATGAACCTGAAGGTTGTCTACTACGGACCGCCCTTGAGCGGCAAGACAACCAACCTGGTCCGGATTCACGAGTTCGCCGACCCCTCAGTGCGCGGCGAGCTGATCTCGCTGGCCACCGCCGAAGACCGCACCCTGTACTTCGACTTTCTCAGGGTCGACCTGCGCCGGATCAACGGACTGACGCCACGCGTACACCTGTACACCGTGCCGGGGCAGCCGCAATATGAGGCCAGCCGGCGCATGGTCCTGCGCGGCGCCGATGGCATTGTGTTCGTGGCCGACAGCGCCGCCGACCGTTTGGATGAGAACCTTCGGGCGTGGAGCGACCTCAAGCGCCAACTCGAGGAACTCGACGCAGCAAACTGCACCCTGCCGATGGTGATCCAGTTCAACAAGCAGGACGTGGCGAATGCGCTGCCGTCCTCGACCATGCGCTACTTGATGCACTTGAACGGCATGCCGGCCTTCGAGGCTGTGGCAACCCAGGGCAAAGGCGTTCGCAACACTTTGCGCTGCATTCTGCAGGAGCTGATCAGCCGGGTCGAGGCCGAAGCC
Organism: uncultured Chloroflexia bacterium; assembly: GCA_963789825.1. Lineage (GTDB taxonomy): Bacteria > Chloroflexota > Anaerolineae > Anaerolineales > E44-bin32 > PFL42. Next base: position 681,082 of record CAWBME010000006.1, on the reverse strand, counting down.
GCCTGAGCTGGTGATTGCGGGGGCGCTGAACGGATGCAAGGCAACCTGACCGACATGGGCGTGGCCGACCTGATTCAGCACGCCTGCCAGGATGGCAAGCGAGCCCGGCTTTGGCTCGAGCGCGATGGAAGGCAAGCTGAGATCTACTTCCAGTCCGGCCAGGTCACGCATGCCGCCTGCGGGGAGTTGACGGGCGAGCCGGCGCTGTTTGCGCTGCTGGAATGGGACGACGGGCAATTCCGCCTCGATCGAAGGTCCCGAGGTGGGCGAGCGCACGATCGAGCGAAGCTACACCGGGCTGCTGCTTGAGGGCGCCCGTCTGCAGGATGAACGCCGGTCAGCCGAGAGGGGAGGCAGCCCGTCCATGGGCGGCCCAACCCGGTCGGGGACGGAGGATGAGATGTCGGCAGTGGTTGAAGCACTAGGGAAGGTTGAGGGGGTTGGCGGGGTTGTGCTGGTCGCCCCCGACGGCGTGGTCCTGGCCCACCAGATCCAGGGAGACCCCGAGAGAGAAGGCGCCGTGGCCGCATTTATCGGCGCGGCAGCCGAACAGGTGGGGGAGGCGATGTCGCTGGGCGAATTCAAGCGTGCCGTCGCCGCACTGGGGGGTGGCCACCTCCTGGTCTTCAAGCACAGCGGATACTACGCGGGCCTGGTGCTGGCTGAGACCGCCTCGGCGGCAATGGTGGCGACCAAGGCCGAGGCCGCTCTGCAGGATTTGGGCTGAAGCGTCGCCCCGGCATCTGGCGGTACAGGCGATCCTAGAAGAGGCAGGGAAACGTGGACGACATCCTGCGTGACATCCAAGACGTGGTGGGGGTTACCGGCTGTTTTGTGGCCGACAGTCGTGGCCAAGTGGTGACGTCGACGCTTCCCAGCGTGTTCGACACCGCCTCGCTCACGGTGGTTTCCAGGACACTGAGCAAGACCATCGAAGGTCTGCGCATGGCGCGTCGCAAGAAGGTCAGCGAGCTAGACCTGGTATTTGAAGGCGGCAGGCTGGTGGTCAAGGTTCTTTCCGCCGGGTACCTGTTCATCCTGTGTGTACCGACGATCAACGTGCCGCTGCTGAACCTGACGGCCAACGTTGCCGCCAAGAAGCTGAGCGCCGAGCTTGCGCCGGCGACGCCCAGGCCGGCGGCTGCCCCCACGGTGGCTCCCGCGGCTGAGCCCGCCGCCGGTGCCCCGGCCGTGCCAGACGTCGCCAAAGCCCCCATGGCCGAACTGGTCCCTCAACTGGAAGCGATCGTCACCCAGGCCATGGGTTCCGATGGGTTGGAGCTCTTTCGCGAGGAGTTAGCGGAGCTTGGCCAGGGGCCCAAGCCTTCCCGGGCGTCCTTGGCGGAGCTGGCTCAGGCGTTGTATTTCCCGGCGGCGCTGGCCGTCGGTGGCGGCACGGCGCGCAAGATGGTCGACGGGATGCTGGAGGCGATCCGCCAGGTCGGGTAGGCCGCGGCACCCCTTCAGCGGGCAGCAGGGGAACACCCCGGGGTCTGGGTGATCGCCCAGACCCCGGTTGATTCGGCGGAGGCTGACCCTGGCCGTCTAGCGGTGCAGGTTCTGGGCGGCGATGAACGACAGGCCGCGCTCGGTGAGCGCCTGAGCCGTGGCGTTGGTGGCGTCCACCTTGTCCAGGAAGTTCAGCGTCAACGCCTCCCAGTCGCCCGAGGCCACAATCTCCGATCGGTCGCGGAAGTAGTCGAAGATGTCCGACGGATGGGCACGCTTCGAGTCGATCTCCGGATCGCCGCCCTCATGCTTGGCCGAGATATTGGCGATATGGTCGGCCACCTCGAGCAGCTCGGCCCTTCGGTTGTAAGGCTGGCGGACGATGCTCTTCCAGGTCTCCGTGATATGGTGCTCGAAGCGCACCACATCCTCGAACCCCAGCTGCCGGCGGACCTGCGCCGCAGTCTCCATCGTCTGGTTGTTGATCGAGTTGCTCCAGTTGAAGCCGATCAGGGGTGAGCTGCCATCGCGGCGGGCAAAGAGTTTGGCGCCGAGCAGTGTCCACAGGGCAGCATACGGATTGTCGTTCCCCATGAAGACGGAGATCTTGAATTCGATGTCGACCCCCAGGCGATGCAGCATGTACCCCAGCAGCACGGTGCCCGGATTGATGTTGAGCACCTGGCGCACGCCGTAGGTCGTGTAGTAGTAGAGGTATTCGTCAAGCCATTTCAGGGCGTACTCGTTGGGCTGGCCGATGCCGCCGAAGTAGCCGGTGATCGTCTCAGGTCCGCCGAGGTGGATGTTCGAGCCATCGGTGCCCTTCGTGTCCAGGGTGCAGACGTAGCTAGCGCCGATGATCTGCATGGCGGCGGCGAAGGCGGCCAGGTCGCCATCGGCTTCCTGCTCCTTCATCTTGCGCACCTGGATGAAGCGCCCGGGAACCAGTCCTCCGGTCTCCAGGGCGCGCTCGGCCGCCCCGATCACCCATTCGAAGTACTGCGCCCCGCTGACTTCGAGTGTCACGGCCAGGTGCGCTTTGTCGAAGACCGTGCCGGCTGCCCGCTCGCCGAGCACGCTTCGGCGGTAAGCGTCGACCGAGACGAAGGCGCCGCGCTCGCGCTGCTGCTTGAGCCAGCGCAGCCCCTTCAGGTTCTTGGGGTTCTGTTGGCGGGCCTTGGAAGTCAGCGAGGCCAGGCTGCCGGCCTTCTTGGCCTTGCGGTTGATCTCGCGCGGGGTGCCGTAGCGGGACACCACATCCAGGAACTCGCTGACGACCCCGGTCTCCGCGTCGAGGAGAACGGCGTTGATCTCGCTCAGACGACCACTGGGGATCTTGAGCAGGCTACGCAGATCCTGTTCCATATCCGACTCCTCAGAAGCAGTTGGGATCCAGTCGATGGTCCACGCCCCGATGGTGCTGGGCTACTTCAGCATGCGCTGCAGCTCGTTGAACTCGTCGTCGTTCATGCCAAACCAGTTCTCCGGCTGCGGGAACTGGCGTTGGGAGACCTCGCGCACATACTGTTGCAGCCCTTGGAGGATGACCTGGCCGGCTTCGCCGAAGACCTTAGCCATCTTCGGCTTGAAGCGAGGGTACAGCCCAAACATGTCGTGGTAGATCAGCAGCTGGCCGTGGGCGTGAGGGCCCGAGCCGAGGCTGATGATGAAACACTCGGCGGCGCGCTCGGTGATCAACTGGCATACCCGGTCGGGCACCATCTCGAGCAAGATGGCGTAGGCGCCGGCTTGCTCCAGCGCCTTCGCGTCGTCGACGATCTTCTTGGCCTGCAGCGCACCCTTGCCCTGCACTCGGAAGCCGCCCAACGCGCTGACGCTCTGCGGCGTCAGGCCCAGATGACCCATGGCCGGGATGCCGGCGCGCACGATGCCGGCGATCCGGTCGGCCATCTCGACCCCTCCCTCGAGCTTGATGGCGTCGCAGCCCGCCTCGGCCATGAAGCGCCCGGCGTTGCGGATGGCCGACTCCACGCTGGCTTGGTAGCTCATGTAGGGCATGTCGCCGATCAGCCAGGCGTTGGCCGATCCGCGCCGGACGGCCTGTGCGTGGCGGATCATGTCCTCCATGGTCACCGGCAGAGTGCTCTCATAGCCGAGCATCGTCATGCCCAGGCTGTCGCCCACCAGGATCATGTCGATCGCTGCCTGCTCCTGTAGATGGGCGGTGGGGTAGTCATAGCAGGTGAGCATGGTGATCGGCTCAGCCTGAGCCACCTTGCTGAACAGCGCCGGCAAGCTGACCTTCTTGCGATCACTCATCGAATCCCTCCACGCAATTTGGCGGGCAGCGGCAGGAAAAACCGCGCCCGGTGAAGATGCGCTGCCACCAGTCTAGGGCACGGACGGTGCAAGCGCAAGACGTCGCGGCCCTTGACTTCTCCCTCGCGGCGCGCTACGGGGCGCCCACCACCTGGGTGCCGACCGGCGCGCCCAGCAGCGCCCGCTCGACCTCTCCAGGGATCATGCCGGAGAATATCCGGACGACCAACTCGGGCACCAAGCGCGACAGGCTGAGGCCGTGGCGAACCTTGTCCGCCATCCCGCCGGTGACATCCGTGGCGGTTGCCGTGCCGATCCCGCCGGAGTCGAGATCGCCCTCGGAGACGATCGGCATCACTTCCATGCCGGCCGGGAAGCCGCGGATCACGCCTGGCTCGACGCCTGCCAGCAGCAGAAGGTTGGGTCGAAGCCGCAGGGCAAGGTTGGCAAAGACGCGCTCGGTCGAGAGGATCGTGGATCCCTGGCGCCGGTCGAAGGCGACGTCGCCGGCGACAACCGGAAGCAGCCCACGCGCAAGGGCCAGTTGCACCGGTTCCCAGGCCAGCTGCTCGATCTCGCCGCCGGCCGCCATAGCCGACGCGGAAGGCGGGAAAGCCACCACCGGCAGTCCTGCGGCAAGTAGAGCATCCACCACCAGCCGGTTCAGTTTGTTGGCTACCCGCCACACCTCGGCGAAGCCGAGCCAGTCTTCCGGCGTGGCCGCTCCCCTGTGCGTCCCGTGGCGAGCGGCGACGACGTGGCCGAAGGAGCCGGAGCCGTGACCGACCAGGAGCTGCATCTCCGGGCGCTGCGCCCGCGCCGAGGCGATTTCGCCGGCCAGGCGCTCAAGGACGTCCTGGCGGCAAACCTCGGGCTGGGACTTGTCGGTGATCAAGGAGCCGCCGAGCTTGAGAAAGATCATACCGGGACCTCTGTCTGCAAGACGCGGATTGCACCCGCCTGCTGCAGCGCGAGCGTGACAGCTGGGGCCAGCGCCGGCGCGACCAGGGCAATGATGTTGCCGCCGAGGCCAGCGCCGGACAACTTGGCGCCGAAGGCGCCGGCGCGGGTTGCCGCCTCCACCAATCGATCGAGCAGCGGCGAGCTGACACCGAGGGCGCGCAGCTGGCTGTGGTTGGCATTCATGCAGGCGCCCAGCTCCTCGATCCATCCCTGCTCGACCGCCGACGTGCCGCGATCCACGATCTGGTGAATGCTCTCCAACACCGCCTGGGTCTCGGCCGGGGAATGCTCAAGCCGTTGGCGCACGCTGTCGACGGCAAGGCCAGTGGGGGAGGCTTGGCCGCTGTCGGCGATCAGCAGGGGGAGGGGAGCCCCCGGCTGCAGCCGCTGGGGCGGCAAGCCGATCTGGAAGCGGATGGGTACGCCGTACGTGATCACGGTGTTGTCGATGCCGGAGGGTGTGCCGTGGTGGATCTTGTCGACCTCGAACACGATCGCCGATTGCTGCTCGAGGGGCAGGTCTTGGCCAGCATGGGAGGACAGGGCGCGCACAATGGCCAGGGTGATGGCCGCCCCCGACCCCAGGCCGGAGGCGACCGGGATGGTGGAGGTTAGATGCAGGACCCCCTTCGGGAGCGAGGGGAGGCGGAGTGCATCCTGGGTGAGGCGCAGTGCGCTGGCAACCGCCGAGTGCGGGGCCATTTCGTGTAGCCATACAGAGAGACCGACATCTGGCGCCTCGATCCGCAGATCGGGGAGGGCGGTGGAGTCGGAAGGCCGCAGCTCGGCTCGGGCGCGCAGCTGGTGCACGGGCGCGGCCAGCGCCGGGTGTCCATGCACCACGGCATGCTCGCCGAGCAGAATCACCTTGCCCGGCGCCTCCCCGACGCTCATGTCCCGAGATACAGCACGGCTGCTGCCGAGAGTCCCCACAGCACAATCGTGGCCAGCAGCGGCGCGTCGCTCATCACCAGCTCGTCCGGCGCGCCGCCCGCAGACTGGACGTGGATCAACTGCAGGTAGCGGAAGATCCCGTACATCACGAACGGGATGGTCAGCATCATGAAGTGGTTGTTGGGGAGGTTTTCCGCCGAGAAGGTGTACAGCGAGTAGGCCATGATGGTGCAGGCGCTGACGATCATGATCAGTTGGTCCAGGAAGGGCAGGGTATAGCCATCGAGCACACGCCGGTGCTCGTTGGCACTGTCAGCCAGCAGCACCATCTCCGCCCGCCGCTTGCCGAAGCCGATGAACAGCGCCAAGAGTGTGGTGCAGATATACAGCCACGGCGAGAATCGTTCGACGGAGACCAACACGACGCCGGCCGCAACCCGCAGCACGTAGCCCGAGGCCAGGATCAGAACGTCGATGATCGGCACGTGCTTAAGCCGGAACGAGTACAGCAGGTTGAGGACGATGTAGGTCGCCACGATCAAGGCGAAGGACCGGCTGAGCAGCAGACTGAAGGCAAGCGTCAGGATGAACAGGATCGCGGCGCTGATCTTCGCCACCGCCGGGGAGAGCTTGCCAGCGGCAATGGGCCTGAAGCGCTTCTGCGGATGCTTGCGGTCGGCCTGCACGTCGGCGAGGTCGTTGACCAGGTACACGGCGCTGGAGGCGGCGCACAGCAGCACGAAGCCCGCCACAGTCGCCAACAGGGCGTCCAGCTGAGTGAGCTTCTGGTCGAAGACCAGCGGAGCGAAGATGAAGGTGTTCTTCACCCACTGGCGCGGGCGCATGCTTCGCAGCAGGGCGGTGAGCATGGCGGGATGATAGCAGGAAGGAGGGGGCCGGGCAAGCCACGCCGACGCAGTTGGCCCGCGGCGAAGGTAGAATTCTCCCATGCCTGCGCGGGAGCGAGCCGACATCCTGTTGACCGAGAGCGGGCTGGCCGAGAGCCGGAGCGCTGCCCAGCGGCTGATCATGGCCGGGCAGGTGCGCGCCGATGGGGAGCGCGTCTTGCGGCCGGCGCAGCGGCTCGACCGCGCCGCCGAATTGACGCTGGACTCGCCGGCGCGCTTCGTCTCCCGCGGCGGCGAGAAACTGGCTGCGGCGCTGCAGGCCCTGCCGATCCAGATCGCCGGGCGGGCCTGCGCCGACGCGGGCGCCTCGACCGGCGGATTCACCGACTGCCTGCTGCAGGCCGGCGCTGCCCGCGTCTACGCCATTGATGTCGGACAGGGAATCCTGCACTGGCGCCTGCGCAACGATCCCCGCGTCGTGGTCATGGAAGGCATCAATGCGCGCGATCTGGAGGGTCTGCCCGAGCCGGTGGGAGTGGTCACGCTCGATCTGGCGTTCATCTCGTTACGGCTGGTACTGCCCCAACTTCCAGGCTGGATGTGTCCTGGCGGCGACGTGGTGGCGCTCGTCAAACCACAGTTCGAAGTCGGCAAGCAGGCTGTCGGGCGCGGCGGGGTGGTCCGGGTGGAGGCCGACCGCTTGCAGGCGCTGCGGGGGGTGGCCGAAGCCGCGCGCCAGTGCGGCCTCCAGCCACAGGCCGCCCTGCGATCCCCGCTGCAGGGGCCGAAGGGCAATGTCGAGTTCTTGCTGTGGGCTCAGCAGGGCGGCCGTGTGGTGGACCTGGAGGCAGTCCTCGACGGTGCCCGCCTCGCCGTTGAGGGAGATTTCCCGGACATCTCGGGTATACTTCCCACGGCGGGAGGAATACCTCCCGCCCCTTAGTGTCTATTAGTGTCCAGCCACATCATGCGCCTCACACACATCCGCAACTTCTGCATCATCGCTCACATCGATCATGGCAAGTCCACACTGGCCGACCGACTGCTCCAGCTCACCGGGACGATCTCCGATCGCGAGATGACCGAGCAGGTGCTGGACAGCATGGAGCTGGAACGCGAGAAGGGCGTGACCATCAAGGCCTCCGCGGTTCGGATGCACTACGCGTCGGCCGATGGGCAGGAGTACGAGCTGAACCTGATCGACACCCCCGGGCACGTCGATTTTGGCTATGAGGTCAGCCGGGCTTTGGCCGCCTGTGAGGGCGCGGTGTTGGTCGTCGATGCCACCCAGGGAATCGAGGCCCAGACGCTGGCCAATTTGTACCTGGCAATGGAAGCGGATCTCAAGATTCTGCCGGTCATCAACAAGATCGACCTGGCTTCCGCCCGTCCCGACGAAGTGGCACAGGAGATAGGATCGTTGCTCGGGATCTCGGCGCCGGAGGTGGTGCGCATCTCGGCCAAGCTCGGCACCAACGTGCCGCAGCTGCTGCAGGCGATCGTGCGCGACGTCCCGCCTCCGCGGGGCGACCCCGAGGCGCCGCTGCGGGCGTTGATCTTCGATTCGCACTACAACTCCTACAAGGGAGTGGTGGCCTATGTGCGCCTGGTGGACGGACGTCTGATGGCGTCTGACGACGTCCGCCTGATGGCGACGGACGTGGCGATGCGGCCGCTCGAGATCGGGGTGTTCACGCCGGCGATGCAGCCTGCCCCGGAGCTGTCGGCCGGCGAGGTTGGCTACATCGCCACGGGGCTGAAGACCGTTCGCGAATGCCGTGTCGGGGACACCTTCACGCAGACCGCCCGACCAGCGGCCAGCGCGCTGCCGGGGTACCTGCATCCCAAGCCGATGGTGTTCGCCGGGTTCTACCCCGTGGAAGGTGAGGACTACGCCAGCCTGAAAGACGCGCTGGAGAAGCTGCAGCTCAACGACGCTTCCCTGGTCTACGAGCCGGAGACCTCTCAGGCGCTCAATTTCGGCTTCCGTTGCGGCTTCCTGGGCATGTTCCACATGGACATCATCCAGGAGCGGCTGGAGCGCGAGTATGAGCTCGACCTGATCGCCACCGCGCCTTCCGTCGAGTATGAAGTGCTGCTGCACGATGGGTCGATCCGCACCATCAACTCGCCGGCCGACTTACCCGAGCCCAGCCTGGTCGCAGCGGTGCGTGAGCCGTGGATGCGCATCCAGGTGTTCACGCCCGAGTCGTTCTATGGGACGGTGATGGACCTGACCACCAAACGTCGAGGGGTCTTCGTCGAGCAGGAGTACCCGGCGCCCGGACGCGTGGTGCTGCATTTCGACATTCCGCTGGCCGAGCTGATCGTCGACTTCTACGATCAGCTCAAGTCCCGCACCCGCGGCTACGCCTCGCTGGACTACCGCTTCGAGAGTTATCGAGCCGACGAGTTGGTCAAGCTCGAAATCCTGATCAACGAAGAGCCGGTCGATGCTCTGGCGATGGTCGTGCACAAGAAAGAGGCCTACCACAAAGGGCAAGCGCTGGTCTCCAAGCTCAAGGAGCTCATCCCGCGCCAGCTCTATCCGGTGCCGATCCAGGCTGTCAGCGATGGCAGGGTGATCTCGCGCGCCAATGTCAAGGCGCTGCGCAAGGACGTGCTGGCGAAATGCTACGGCGGGGACATCACCCGCAAGAAGAAGCTGCTCGAGCGTCAGAAGCGCGGCAAGAAGCGCCTGAAGAAGGTCGGCAGTGTCGAGATCCCGCAGGAAGCTTTCATGGCTGTGCTGCGCCTGGGGGACGAGTGACCGCTCGCCGAGCGGCATCTTGGCCGGCGTGGACTGGCTGGCGAGCGACCGGCCGACCCTGCGGAGTTGGTGGCTGATGGCCGGGGCACGCGCCCGCCGCACCAGCCTGATCGGCGTCGTGATCGGCTTGGTGATCAGCGGCCTGGCCCTGGCCGGAGTCCTGAGCTGGGCGGGTTGGGAGCCCGTCCTGGCGGCGCTGCAACAGATCGAACCCGTTTACCTGCTGCTGGCCATCGGCGTCTTCCTGCTTTCCATGCTGGCGCGCGGCGTGGCCTGGTGGCTGCTGTTGACGCGCTCGGTCAGTCTCGGGCGCACACTCGCCACGCTCAACGAAGGGTACCTGCTGAACAACCTCCTCCCCTGGCGCCTGGGGGAGCTCGGGCGAGCGGTGCTGCTCGGCCGTCAGCCGGGCATGTCCACCCTGCGGGTGCTCTCGACGATCGTGATCGAGCGCACCTACGACATCATCCTGGGAACGACGCTGCTTCTGGCGATGCTGCCCGTTGTGCTGCGCCTGGACTGGGCCTCCCGCGCCGCCGCCATCTGGGGCGGGGCGGTGCTGCTGGCGCTGTTCGTGCTGTGGCTGCTGGTTCACTACGCCGGGGCCATCGAGGGTTGGATCGGTATCCGGTTCCCCAACCCGCAGGTCTGGCAGGCGCGCTGGCATCGGGTGCACTCCGGTTTGGCTGCGCTCGAGAGCCCGTCCCTGTTGATCGGCAGCTTCTCCGCCATGGCGCTCAGCTGGATCCTGGCCGGCGTCGTCTACTGGCTGGTGCTGCGCTCGGTGCATCCGGCGCCGGGTTGGTCGTGGGCCTATCTGATGCTGGCGGCCACTGCGCTGGGCGCCGCCGTGCCGGCTGCTCCCGGATCGATCGGCGTCTTCGAGGCGGCGGCGGTCGCTGCACTGAGTGCCTTCGGAGTCCCGGCCGGCACGGCCCTGGCGGCGGCATTGGTCTTGCACGCGATGGTCTATGTCATCACGGTCGGTATCGGGGCCGTGGCGCTGGTGCGGGATGGCAGTACGCTACAGGGCATCTACCAGGACGTCGTCGGCTGGATCGGCCGCCGCCAGCAGGTCGAGGGGCCATGATGCGGGTCCTCAACACGCTCTACTACTACCGCCCTCACTTCTCCGGGCTGACGGTGTACACCGAGCGTCTGGCGATGGCGCTGGCGGCGCGAGGCCACACGCTGACGGTGCTGACCTCGCGCTATGCGCGGAAGCTGCCGGACGAGGAATCGCTTGACGGCGTGCGCGTCCTGCGCGTGGCTGTGCTGGCGACGGTGAGCAAGGGCCCGATCATGCCCACCTTCCTCCTGCATGCCTTCCGCCTGCTCCGCAATCACGATGTGCTGCAGCTGCATGTGCCGCAGCTCGATGCCGCGCCGCTGGCGTTGCTTGCCCGCCTGATGGGGAAGCCGGTGGTTGTCACCTACCACTGCGACCTGAGCCTGCCTACCTCGCCGCTCAACCGGATCGCCAATTGGGCGTCGCGTCTGGCCAACAGCCTTGCCTTGTCCTTGGCGCAGGCCGTGGTGACCAACACACGGGACTACGCCGAGAGTTCGCCCGCCCTGCGCCGAGTGCTGCACAAGCTCGTGGTCATCCCGCCTCCGTCCATCGTGGCACCGGTCGATCCAGCTCGCGGGCGCGCCCTGCGTGACCGCTTTCGGGTGCAAGCGCAGGATCGCCTGATCGGCATGGCCGCCCGCCTGGCGACCGAGAAGGGCGCCGAGGTCCTGGCGCAAGCCATGCCGCACGTGCTGCAGGTCCATCCGACGGCGCGTGTGCTCTATGTCGGCCAATACCAGGATGTCATGGGCGAAGCGGCCTATCTGGCGCGATTGCAGCCGACGCTGGCTGCGCTGGGCGACCGATGGTCGTTCCTTGGGGTGCTAGACCCGGAGGACATGGCCGCCTTCTACGCGCTGTGTGACGTGACCGTGCTCCCGAGCCTGAACAGCACCGAGAGCTTCGGCATGGTGCAGGTCGAGTCGATGCTGTGCGGAACCCCGGTCGTGGCCAGCGACCTGCCGGGTGTGCGCCAGCCAGTGAAGCAGTCCGGCATGGGCTTGGTCGTCCCACCGCGCGATCCGCTGCGCCTGGCGCAGGCGATCAACCAGGTGCTGGCGGATCGGGCGCGCTACGCAGAACAGGGCTGCGCATGGTGTGAGGGGCTCTCGCCAGCCAACGTGGCCGACTCCTATCAGCGGCTGTACGCGCGCCTGCTGGCGGGATCGGGCTGAGCGCACCGCGTGGCGAAGGACTTCGTCTGGCCCCACGTCCGCGACCTGCCGTACTTTCGCTCCCTGCTGCGTTCGGTCGAGGCGGAGTTCTACCAGGAAGTGGACTTGCCCAGTCCGGTGCTGGACGTCGGGGCGGGCGATGGGCACTTCGCTTCGGTGGTGCTGCCCCACCCGGTCGATGCGGGACTGGATCCCCATCTGCCTTCCCTGCGCCAGGCGCGGCGGCGCAACTGCTACCGCCTGCTGGTGGTTTCCGGTGGTCACCACATGCCCTTCGCCGATGCTAGCTTCGCCAGCGCCGTGAGCAACTCCGTGCTCGAGCACATACCGGATGTCGAAGGCGTGCTCACGGAAATCGGACGGGTGCTGCGGACCGGGGCGCCGTTCCTGTTCACCGTCCCGAATGATGCCTTCCCCGGTTCGCTGAGCGTCTCCGGCAGGCTGCGTCGCTGGGGGGCGAACGGTCTGGCTCAGCGCTACCAGGAAGCCTTCGTCCGGATCTCGCGCCATCACAACATGTTCGATGAGCAGGGCTGGGGCGAGCGGCTGGCAGACGCCGGGCTGGAAGTCGTGCGTACCTTTCGTTACTTCCCACCGCGCTCGCTGCACGCCATGGAATGGGGACACTATTTTGGCGCACCGTGCCTGCCGCCCCGGATGCTGACCGGCCGCTGGATCCTGGCCCCGTACCGCTGGAACCTGTGGTTGACGGAAAGAATTGTCCGGCGGTACCATGACCCGTCGCCCCGGCCCGATGGGGCGTATAGTTGCTACCTGGCGCGCAAGCGATGATGCAGCCGAACGATCCCCTCCCGCAAGCCCCCTTCACAGCCGGCGACGAGCCGACCGTCCTGGACGGCTTCAAGGCCCTGTTGCGGGGCAAGCGGCTGGCGATCCCACAAGCGCCCGTGCCGAACTGGGTGCCAGCCAGCGGCAAGGCGGCAGCTCCCGAGCTCGCGGTGGCGGAGCCCGGGCCACCCTTCCGGCTGCGGGGCGCCTATCTGCGCCTCCCGATCGCCTTCCTGCTCGCCTTGATCGCCCAAACCGGCCTGGAGCGGCGCAGCGAGCCGCAGATCGCCTGGCTGCTGCTGTATGCGGCAGCCGCCGTCCTGATGGGGTGGGCGGTGTGGGCACGCGATGCCACCTGGCTCGTTCCCGGCTCCTCCTCGGCGCAGGGCAAGCAGCTCACCGCTCGCCCAACCTTCTTGCTGGCTGCCTTTCTGCTCACCGCGCTGACCTTTCTCACCGCCTCCGACAACACCTTCCGCCCCTCCACGGTCGTGCTCTGGGTCGGGGCGATGGCCAGCGGCATGATCGCTTTCTGGGAGGGTGACCTCAGGCCGAGAATCTGGCTGGCTCGGACCTTGGCCTGGCTCAGGGCGCCCAGCCTGCAGTTCCGCCTCGGAGCGTGGAGCCTGGCGATCGTCGGCGCGCTGGCGCTGACGCTCTTCTTCCGCTTTGCCTACCTGCGCTCGGTGCCGGTCGAGATGGTCAGTGATCACGCCGAGAAACTGCTGGACGTGGCCGACGTTGAGAGCGGGCTGACCTCGATCTTCTTCCCGCGCAACACGGGCCGGGAGGCGCTGCAGTTCTACCTTGCCGCCGCCACGGATGCGCTGCTGGGAACCGGGATCTCATTCCTTACGCTCAAGATCGGCACAGCGCTGGCGGGCTGGGTGACGCTGATCTTCGTCTACCTGTTCGCTCGCGAAGTGGCGGGCCGCCCGGCGGGCCTGATCGCCTTGCTGCTGGCCGGCATCGCCTACTGGCCCAACGTGATCAGCCGGGTCGGGCTGCGCTTCCCGCTGTATCCGCTGTTCGTGGCGCCGGCGATGTACTTCCTGGCACGAGGCATCCGCCGTCGCAGCCGCAACGATTTCCTGTGGTGCGGGCTAGTCATCGGGCTTGGGCTGCACGGCTACACTCCAACGCGCGTGCTGCCGCTGGTCGTCGCCTTTGGCGTGTTGCTCTTCCTGCTCCACCGGGAGGCGCGCGGGCAGCGCATGGCGATCAGCAGCTGGCTGGTCGCGGCCGGTGTGATGGCGCTGATCGCTCTCACCCCGCTGCTGCGCGTGGCGATCGAGATGCCCGACCAGCTGTTCTTCCGTGTGCTGACGCGTATCGGCGAGACCGAACGCGAGCTCCCCGGCGATCCGCTGCGGATCTTCCTCAGCAACACCTGGAACGCGCTGCGCATGTTCGGCTGGGACAACGGCGAGGTCTGGGTCAATTCGATCCCCCACCGCCCAGCGCTGGACTGGGTGACCGCAGCTCTGTTTCACCTTGGCGTTGTGGTGCTCGCCGTGCGCTACGTCCAGCGCAGGTCCTGGCTCGATCTGTTTACCCTGGTTTCGATCCCGCTGCTGATGCTGCCTTCGATCATGGCGCTGGCGTTTCCGGCGGAGAACCCGGCTCCGAACCGCGCGGCCGGGGCGATCGTCCCCGTGTATACGCTGGCGGCCATCCCGCTGGCCGGCATGTTGGATTGGATCCGCCGCCAATGGTCCTCCCGGCTGGCGCGGTCGGTCTGGTCGATTGCGGCGGGGATGCTGCTGCTGATCGCCATCGTCCTCAACTACCGGCTGGTGTTCGTCGAGTACGCCACGCTCTTCCGCCGCTCCGCCTGGAACACCGGTCAGATCGGCGAAGTGATCCGCAGCTTCGCCGGCTCGACGGGCAGCTACCGCACGGCACACGTGGTGGCGTTCCCGTATTGGGTCGACACGCGCCTGGTCGGCATTCACGCCGGCGATCCGTTGCGCGACTACGCCATCTGGCCGCCCGACCTGGCGACCCTCGTCGGGGAACGCCAGGCGCAGCTGTTCATCTTGAATACCCAGGACCAGGAAGGGCTGGAGACACTCCGGCAGCTGTTCCCCAACGGCACGCTCTCGCACTACGTTCCGCCGGAAGAGGGACACGACTTCCTGATCTACTCGGTGCCGGCGCGCGACCCAGAGTACGGCTCGCGCTCCCCGGGCGCAGTGCCTTAGATGCAGCCCGAAGCGACTGCCCCGCCTCGAGACCAAGTATCCCCACCGGCCCCGCGCAGCCGCACGCCGCCGCGCGATTGGCTGCACGACGGCCTGCTGGTGGTCATCCTGTTGATCGCCGCCTATCTGCGCCTCACGGGGACCAACTGGGACGAATACACCCACCTGCACCCTGACGAACGTTTCCTCACCATGGTCGAGAGCAGCCTGAGCCTTCCGGGCTCCGTGGCGGAGTACTTCGACACCGCCGCCTCACCGCTGAATCCGCACAACACAGGCCATGGGTTCTTCGTGTACGGCACGCTGCCGATCTTCCTGGTCCGCTACCTGGCGGAGACGCTGGGTCAGGCGGGCTACGACCAGGTGCACCTGGTTGGGCGCACCGTGTCGGCGGTGTTCGACCTGGTCAGCATCGTCTTCGTCTACCTGCTCGGTGAACGGCTATACCGGAGGCGGGTGGGCCTGTTGGCGGCGGCGCTGCTGGCGTTCTCGCCGCTGCTGATCCAGCACGCGCACTTCTTCGTCGTTGACCCGTTCCTGAACACCTTCGTCGCCGCCGGGCTGTACTTCGCCGTGCTTGCCCAGGCGAAGGGTCGCTGGCTGGACTATGGCTTGTTCGGTGTGGCGCTGGGGATGGCCGTCGCCACCAAGATCAACGCCGCCCCCCTCAGTCTGATGCTGGTCTTGGCGGCGAGCGCCCGGTACTTCACGGTGGCGAGGGAGGGCCGCGAGCGGGAGCTGGTCGAGACTGGTGGGCGGGCTGGCGCTCGCTGCCGTCGTCTCGCTGGCCGTGTTCCGCCTGCTCCAGCCGTACGCCTTCTCTGGCCCTGGCCTGCTCGGGATTCGCCCCAATCCGCAATGGCTCGACAACCTGGCGGTCATCCGACAGCAAGCGAGCGGCGACGTCGACTTCCCGCCGGCGCTGCAGTGGGCCAATCGCACGCCGATTCTGTTTGCCCTTCGCAACCTGGTGCTGTGGGGCATGGGCCCGGCGGCGGCGCTGCTGGCCTGGGCGGGGTGGGGGTTCGCCGTCTATCGGTCGCTGCGCGGCGACTGGCGCCAGCACCTGATCCTGGTCGTGTGGACCGGGTTCTACTTCCTCTGGCAATCGATCAGCTTCACGCCGTCGATGCGCTACATGCTGCCGGTCTACCCAACCCTGGCGCTGCTGGGGGCTTGGTTCCTCTGGCAGCTCTGGTTCAGGGCCGAGGCTGTTACGGGCCGCTGGCGCCGCCCGGCCAAGATCGCAGCCGGCGCGCTGCTGCTGGCGGTCGTTGGGTTGTCGGCGGCACAGGCCTTTGCCTTCCTGTCGATCTACATCCAGCCGATGACGCGTGTCGCGGCCTCGCGCTGGATCTACGCCAATTTGCCCGGACCGGCCAACTTGATATTGGGCGGCCCGGCGCAGGCAGGCCAGGAGCCGATACCGCTCCCGCTGGATTTCGTGCTCAGCCGGGAAGCGCCGTTCGAGTCGACCTTCACCAGCCGGGTGAACGGCACGGTCGATGCGGTCACGCTGACGCATGTCACCGACCTGATGTCGGGCACTGGCGTGAAGCTGCTGGGCGTGGAGGTGCTGGCTTCGCCGGATTCGACCCTGGCGCTGGCCAGTGGCCGCGCCGAGCTGTTGGAGCAGTCGGGCGAGACGCGTCTGGTGATCCCACTCGATCAGCCCCTTCCGGTTGAGCCTGGGCCGGGCTACGTCGTCCGCCTCTCGTTGCAGTCGCCCGGCGCCGTGATGCTGCGCGGCACGATGGACGTGGTGACGGAGTCCTCCGAGGGGTCGCACGTCGAGTCGATGGGATACCCGAAGCAGGTGTTTGCCATCCCCTCCGGTATCCCGCAGGATTTCTCGTTCACGGCACGCCAGGCAGGCACGGCTGAAGGCTTGCTGCTTCCCTTTGCTCGCCGGCTGCCGGACGGCGGGCAGGGCGAGGAAGTCGTCGGCGTGGCCGAGCTCTACGACGACAGCGCGCCGGACAGTCCGCTGGTGGCGCGGGCGCAGTTCTCGCAGTCGATGGCGGAGGGCGTCGAGACTGCGCTGACGCTCCCCTTCGATGCGCCCGTCCAGATCGTCGACGACGGAAGGTACCGGCTGCGACTGCTGCTGCAAGACTCGGCGCTGGTCCTGCGGGGTGCAGTGATCGCCAGCGAGTCGTCCTGGGACGACGGCCTTCCGGTGCGAGTTCGACTCGCGTGACTACGGCGGGTTGTACGGCAGCGTTGTCCAGGAGCTGTACTGGCAGGATGACCAGGACGATGACTTCGACGGGGTGCCCGACAAGCTTCGGCGGATCGTCGACAGCCTGGAGCAGGCGGACCTGCTGATCATCACCTCCAACCGCCAATACGGCACGATTCCGCGCGTTCCACAGCGCTACCCGCTGAGTGCCGCCTACTACCGCAGCCTGATCGATTGCCCGGATGATCAGAGTGTGTCGGCCTGCTACGCCCGCGCCCGGCCAGGCGAGGTCACCGGTAGCCTGGGCTACGAGTTGATCGAGGTGTTCGAAAGCAACCTGCGCCTGGGTCCACTCGAGGTGAGCGACCAGCTGGCGGAGGAAGCGTTCACGGTCTACGACCACCCCAAGGTATTGGTGTTCGCCAAGCAGAGCGATTTCTCGCCGGAGCGAGTGCGCGACCTGCTGGCCGGCGTCGACCTGTCCCGCGTTGTCCACGTCATCCCGAAAGAGGCGGGCGAGCCGCCGCCCGACTTGATGCTGCCCGCCGACCGCCTGCAGCGGCAGAGAGCGGGCGGCACCTGGAGCGAGCTGTTCCCACCCGAGTCTCTGCTCAACCGCTTCCCGGCGCTCGCCGCCATCACCTGGTGGCTGTTGATCGCCCTCGTGGGAGCGGCGGCCTTCCCGCTGGTGCGGGTTGCCTTCCCGGGGCTGCGCGATGGGGGATATCCGCTAGCCCGGGCGGTCGGCCTGGTCGTGCTGGGGTGGGGTGTGTGGATTCTGGGAAGCCTGGGGGTTGCCTTCTCACGTCCCACGATCGTGCTGGTGGTGGCGCTGCTGTGTGCTCTGTCGGCCGCCCTTGCCTGGCGCGATCGCGAACTGCTGCTGGGCTACTGGCGCGCTCGACGGAAGGAGATCGCCTGGGTCGAAGTCCTGGCGGTCAGTCTGTTCTTGCTCGATCTGCTGATCCGCATTGGCAATCCTGATCTGTGGCATCCGTCGAAGGGCGGCGAAAAGCCGATGGACCTGTCCTACCTGACGGCGGTCCTCAAGAGCACGACCTTCCCTCCCTACGACCCCTGGTTCGCGGGCGGGTACATCAACTACTACTACTACGGCTTCGTGCTGGCGGCCGTGCCGATCCGGCTGCTCGGGATCGAGCCGGCTATCGCCTACAACCTGGTGCTGCCCACTTTCTTCGCGCTGCTGGGCCTGATCGCCTACTCCGGCGGTTCCAACTTCGTCGCTCGCACGCTGGCTGGCAGGCATTGCTCGGGCGTGCGCTGTGCGCGTCTGGCCGGCGTGTCCGCTGCATTGGGGCTGGTCCTGCTCGGCAACCTCGGCACGGCGAGAATGATCTACGAAGGCTTCCAGCGCATCGGCGCAGCGCCGATCGAGGAGGGTGGGCGCGAGCTGCCGGCCTTGTTGGATGCGGCGCGTGGCGCGGGGCGATACCTGAGCCTGGAGTTCCCCCTCCCGTACGGTATGGATTCCTGGTACTGGAACCCCAGCCGGGCGATCGATCCGGGCGAGGGCGAGGCCGGCCCGATCACCGAGTTTCCGTTCTTTACGTTCCTGTACGCCGATCTGCACGCTCACATGTTCAGCCGGGTATTGACCACACTCATCCTGGTGTGGCTGCTGGCCTGGTTGATCGAGGCCGACGAGCGCCGCCGGCGCAGACCGCTCGACGTGGTGCTTGGACTCTGGATGGGCGCCCTGATTCTGGGAGCGATTCAGCCCACCAACCTGGCGGATGCCCCGGACTACCGCGCGCTAGCGGTGGCGGGTGTGGTGGCCGCAGCCTGGGTCCGCCATCGCCGATTCAGTCGCGCGTATGCTAGCCGACGCCGCGCTTGCGGCGGTTGGCCTGCTTGTGCTGGCGAGTGTGCTGTATGCACCCTACCACCAGTGGTATGGCGAAGGCTATGGCGAGATTGCCCGCTGGAAGGGCTCGACGACAGGCCTGACCGACTACTTCACGGTCCACGGGCTGTTCTTGTTCGTGATCGTGCTGTGGATGGGGTGGGAGACGCGCCAGTGGATGGCGCAGACGCCGCTGGTGCGCCTCTCGCGGCTGCGGCCGTACGCTGGCCTGATCCTCGCCGCTGCGGTCGGCCTGGCTGTCCTGACGGCTGTCCTGACGGCTCTCAACTATCCGGTGGCGCTGGTTGTCGTGCCGCTGTTGGCCTGGGCCGGGTTGCTCTTCCTGCGGCCTGGGCAGCCGATCGAGAAGCGCTATGCCCTGGTCTTGATCGGGGCGGCGCTGGCGCTGACCTTCCTGGTCGAAGTCGTGGTGGCCGTGGGCGATATCTCGCGCATGAACACGGTCTTCAAGTTCTACCTGCAGGTCTGGGAGATGTTCGCCCTGACTGCGGCGGCTGCGCTCGCCTGGACGTGGTCCGACCTGCGCCAATGGTCCTCGCCTTGGCGCTGGGTGTGGTCGGTCGGCCTGATCTTGCTGCTGGGCGCCGCCCTGGCGTACCCGGTCACGGCGACCTCCGCCAAGCTCCGCGACCGGATGTCGGACGAAGCGCCGCGCGGGCTGGATGGCATGGCCTTCATGCCCGCCGCCACGTATCACGATCTGGGCCGGTCGTTCTCGCTGGCCGAAGATCATGCCGCCATCCGCTGGATGCAGGAGAATGTCGAGGGGTCGCCGGTGATCGTTGAGGCCAATGTCCCCGAGTACCGCTGGGGCTCGCGCTACACCATCTACACCGGCCTGCCGGGGGTGCTGGGTTGGAACTGGCACCAGCGGCAGCAGCGGCTGGTCTCGGGCGACGCCGTCGTCACCGAGCGGGCACTGGCGATCAACGACTTCTACCTCACCCGCTCGATCGAAGAGGCCATCGCCTTCCTGGAGCAGTATGACGTTCGCTATGTCGTGGTGGGACAACTGGAGCGCATATACTTCGAGAGCGTGCAGCCGTGCACGGCCATTGCCGAGACTGGCGGGGTAGTATGTGACCTGAGCGGTTGGCCGATGGGCATGACCCAGCCCGAGGCCAGCGCCTCGGAATGCACGCCGATCGACGCTGCCAACCCGGAGTCCCCGCTGGTCTGCCCGACACGCGGGTTGGAGAAGTTCCCCAAGATGGTGGAGCGGGGAATCCTGGAGCCTGTGTTCCAGCAGGGTGGGACGACCATCTACAGGGTGCTGCCGTGATCGCGCCGCTGCTCGTGTGGTGGCTATGGACGGCCATCCTGGGCGTACTCGCCTTTCCTATCGCCTTCCGGGTGTTTCCGCGCCTTGCCGATCGCGGCTACGCCCTCAGCCGGGCGTTTGGGCTGCTCGTGTCCGGCTATGCCCTGTGGCTGGGGGGCTCGATCGGCGTCGTGCGCAATGACTTCCCGGGAGCGATCGCAGCCGTGCTCGTGTTGGCGGGTGGGGGGCTGCTGGCAGGCGCTGGGCGCTGGAAGGATCTCCGGGCCTGGATCCGACAGCATCGGTCGACGGTGGTGTGGACCGAGGCGTTGTTCCTGCTGGCTTTCGTCGGCTGGGCCGTGGTGCGCGCAGCCAACCCGGAGATCGTTGCCACAGAGAAGCCGATGGAGCTGGCGTATCTGAATGCCGTGCTGAGCTCGCCACGCTTCCCTCCGCACGATCCCTGGCTGTCGGGTTTCGCCATCTCGTACTACTACTTCGGCTACGTCCTGCTGGGGCTGCTCGCGCGCCTGACGACGACGCCGGCAGGCGTTGCCTTCAATCTGGGCAATGCGCTGTGGTTTGCGCTGACCTGCCTGGGGGCATGGACGATCCTCTTCAGCCTGCTGCAACCCCGTGATGGCAGGCCCAGGCCGGTGGCCGCCCTGCTCGGCCCGCTGTTCGTCGTGATCGCCGCCAACCTGGAGGGAACGCTCGAGGTGCTTTGGTCCTGGCGCTTCGGCTGGCGTACCGCCGCCGACGGGGCGCTGGCCTCGCGTTTCTGGGCCTGGCTCGACATCAAGGACCTGAACGCGCCACCCGTGCCGTCGGCTGGCATCCTGCCGGATCGGTTCCTCTGGTGGTGGCGGGCATCGCGCGTGATCCATGATCGCAACCTCGCTGGCGCCGACATTGAAGTCATCGACGAGTTTCCCTTCTTCTCCTTCCTGCTGGCCGACAACCATCCGCACCTGCTGGCACTGCCCTTTGTGCTGCTTGCCGTCGCCTTCAGCTTGCAGATCTTCCGTTCGGATCGGCGCGCTGCGCAGCGCCTCCGCTTCGGCGCCGCCTCGCTGACGCCCGCATCGGCGCGCCGCTGGCTGTATGTGGCCTGCGGTCTCGTCTTGCTGGTTTCGCTGGCACGCGCGGCGGTGGGCTACCAGGCCTCTGGCAGTCTGCCGGCAGCGCTCGGCGCAGGCGGAGCTGCACTGGTTGCGGGGGGGCTGCTGATTGCCGGGGCAGCGTTGCTGGGCGGCATCTTCCTCACGGGAGCGATCCCGTCGGCACTGAGCGCGGCTGAGATGCTGTGGGGCGCCCTGCTGTTCGGCTCGCTGGCGTTCCTCAACACCTGGGACCTGCCCATCTATCTCGCACTGCTGTTCCTTGTCTTGCTTTGGAGCTCTTCGTCCGAAGGGTGGAAGGAGATCCTGCTGCCGGCGACGAGTTCCGTTGTCGCGGTGCTGTTGCTCGGGGGGCTGTTCTTCCTGCCCTGGTACCCGACCTTCACCTCCCAGGCTGGCGGCGTGCTGCCGAATCTGTTCTTCCCGTCGCGCTTCGTTCAAGTGCTGGTCATGTTCGGTGTGCTGCTGATTCCGCTGGCTGTCTGGCTGGTGTGGCGCGCCTCAAACGGCTGGTCGCGCCGCGACACCCGGATCCTGGTGGTCATTGCCTTGGGGCTGCCGCTCGGATTGTGGCTGCTGTCGCTGCTGCTGGCCGGAGCGGCCCTGGCAGCACAGCCCGGGCTGGTGACGGATGCGCTCAACCAACTGGGGGCAGGAACGACCGAGCAGGCCCTGCAAGCGGCGATGATGCGCCGGCTGCTGGCCATCCTGACCCCGCTGTCCCTGAGCGCCGGGCTCGGCCTGGTACTTGTCCTGTTCCGCCGCTGGCGACGTCCGGCAGTGGCCGACGGCTATGCTCCCTCTGCGCCCTTCGTGCTGGCGCTGGCCGCTGTTGGCCTGCTGTTGATCCTCGGCCCGGAATTCGTCTACCTGAAAGACCTCTTCGGGACGCGCATGAACACCGTCTTCAAGTTCTACTATGCCGCCTGGGTATTGCTGGGACTGGCGGCTGCCTACGTGGCCACCGAACTCTGGCCTCGCCAGTCGTCGTGGAAGGGCGCGCTGCGTACGCTGGCGCTGCTGCCGCTGGTGCTCAGTCTGGTGTATCCGCTCCTGGCCACCTGGACAAAGGCCAGCGGCTTCCAGCCGCCGGGTGGTTTGACGTTGGATGGGACTGCCCATCTGGCTGCCCAAAAGCCGGAGGATGCCGCCGCCATTGAGTGGATCCGCGGCGTTCCTCCCGGCAGGTGTGATTGCCGAGGCGCCCGGCGGCTCGTACACCGAGTTCGGCCGGATCGCCACGCACACCGGCCTGCGGAGTGTGCTAGGCTGGGAATTCCACGAGCTGCAGTGGCGCGGAAGCATGGCGCCGCAAGGGACGCGCAAGGAAGACCTGCGCCGCCTGTTCGAAACCCGCGAGCCGGCGGAGTTGGCCAGCCTGCTGCGCGCCTACGGCATCGACTACGTGTACATCGGGCCATTGGAGCGGCAGGCGTTCGCGCTGACGCCACCGGCGCTGGCCAAGTTCGAGGCGGTCATGGACCTCGTCTATGTCACCGATCAGGTGAGGATCTACGCCATCCGCACGGGGCGGGGATTGTGATGAAGCGGCGAGTTCGCCCTCAACTCCGAAGTGCTGGGCTACGCCGGTGCGATGCTCGTGGGCGGCGTGCTGCGGTTTGCCAAGCCCTCCTGGCCGGTGCTGGGGGACGAGCAGGCGGCGCAGGCGCTGGCGGCGGCGGTCGCCAGCCGCGTGCCGCTTGCGTTGCCTCTCCCGGATGCGGTCACCGCAGCAATCAACCCCATCTACCATGCCTGGACGAGCCTGCTCTTCCAGGCGACGGGCTTGACGGATAGCAGTGCACGGCTGCTGGGCGCGCTGGCGGGTACGTTGTTGGTGCTTGGTTCCCTTGGCTGCTCCGGCACAGGCTGGGTCGATGGCCCGCGTTGTCTGGAGCCTGGATGCTGGCTGGCGCGCCGTTCTTGATCACGGCCTCACGCGCCCCTGCCGGCGGAATGCTGGGCCTGCTGGCGATCGGCCTCGCCCTGGCGGGCCAGCTTGCCTGGCCCTCGTCGCCGCGCGCCAATCTGGCGCTCGGCGGTGTGTCTGGGTGTGGCGGCGGCTGCCGGGCCGGACGCAATCCTCGGCCTGGCCGGGGTTGGCCTGGGCAGCCTGCTCTACCTGGCCCTTCGCCATCGCGTCGTGGATGCGCTGCCCCCCGCCGCTGCGCGAGAGTGGCAGAAGGTCGGGGTAACGGCGTTGGTCACGTTCCTGCTGGCCTCCACCGCCTTCGGATTGGTGCCTTCGGGGCTTCCCGCAGGCTTGGGCGCGCTCGGGCACCTGGCTGGCGGGCTGGACGACAACGCCTTCGGTCTCGGGCCTGACGCTGTTGGGCGCGTTCGTCATCTACCAACCGCTCTGGTTGGTGCTGGGTGTGGCCGGCATGCTGAGTGCCTCCGCCCGGCGCAGCGCGGTGGGTGGCTGGCTCACCTGCTGGACGCTGGGCAGCCTGGCGGTCGCGATCATCTATCCGGGGCGGTCCATGCAAATGCTCATCTGGCCCACCGTCATCGATTTCCGTCCTGGCCGGGCTTCCGCTGGCGGATCTGGTCTCCGCCTTGAGGGACCGGGAAGGCTGGCCCACGCGCCTCGGCCTGGGTCTGGCCATGCTGCTAGTTCTGCTGTTCGGCGGGCTGCAGCTCGTGGGGTACTCGGGGGGATCGTTGGCGCTGTCCACGCCGGTCCTCGGGGCGGGACAGCAGCTGCTGCTGGCAATCGCCGCGCTCTTGATGGTGGGGCTGATGGCCGTGCTGATCGGACTAGGCTGGTCGTGGCGCGAGTCGCGCCTGGTGACCGGTTCGGTCGTCGTGTCCGTCCTGGCCCTGCTGGGTGTGGCCGCCATCTGGCGCTTGAACTACAGTGCCTGGGCGAGCACCGGTCAAGAACTCAGCGCGCGCACGACGGCGACGGCCGGACAGCGCCTGATGGCGAAGAGCGTCGATATCGTCGCCGGGGCCCGACGCACCTCGTCCGATCCAGTGACCCTGCAGGTGGTCGGTGCCCTCCCGCCATCGATGGCGTGGAGCCTGCGTCGGGCCCCGGTGGAATGGCTCCCTCCGGCAGCGACGGAGGCGGCGGGGATCGTGCTCATGCCGGAGGTGGACTACGAGGTTCGTGCTCCCTCCTTGCGCGCCGAGTACCGCGGCCAGAGCCTGGCCACACGGGTTTCCTGGGGATGGCCTGGGTTGCTGCCCTCGGGCCTGCTCAACTGGTATTTCCGCGCCGTCGCTCCTGTCGAGCAGGAGCGTTGGGTGCTGCTTGTCCGGACCGACCTGGTTGAGCCGGACCTGCTGCCCGGGGGGAGCGTGCAGCCATGAGGCCTGCCTTCCCGTGACTTGCGCCAGGACGATCGCCATTGACGGGCCGGCTGCCTCCGGCAAGTCGACCGTGGCACAGCGCGTCGCTGAGAGGCTGGGGTATCTGTTCCTCGACACGGGGGTGATGTACCGGGCGGTGACACTGGCGGCCCACCAGGCGGGGATCGACCCAGCCGCCGAATCGCGGGTGGCTGAGCTGGCTGCACGTCTGCGCATCGACGCCAGGCCGGCTTCGAAGCTCGATGGCCGCGTGTGTGACGTGTTCCTCGATGGGGATGACGTGACCTGGGCGATCCGCTCGGCGGAGGTCGACAGCGATGTGTCGCTAGTATCGAAGTACGCCGGGGTGCGTCGGGCGATGACCGGCCTGCAGCGGCAAATCGGAGCGCGGGGCGACGTGGTGATGGTCGGCCGGGACATTGGGACGGTGGTGCTTCCGGGTGCGGACCTCAAGGTGTACCTGGACGCCAGCGTCGAAGAGCGGGCGCGGCGACGGGCAACCGAGCTTGCCGCACGAGGGCAGCCGGCGGACTTCGTCGATATCCTGGAGAGCCTGAAGGAGCGGGACCGGCTGGACTCGACGCGTGAGCTGGCGCCGCTCAAGCCGGCGCACGATTCGGTCGTGTTGGACACGACCGCGCTTTCCATCGAGGAAGCTGTCGATAAGGTATTGGAGTTGGC
This sequence comes from uncultured Chloroflexia bacterium, assembly GCA_963789825.1. Lineage (GTDB taxonomy): Bacteria > Chloroflexota > Anaerolineae > Anaerolineales > E44-bin32 > PFL42. Next base: position 656,190 of record CAWBME010000006.1, on the reverse strand, counting down.
CGGACGTCCGGAGTTGAGCAGGTAGGAAAGCATGGGAACCTCGCGCAGTGCACCGGCGGCGATGCCGCGCGGATTGGCCGCCAGCTACGACCACGGACGGATGGAACGGCGGCGCAACGCGTATCGCTGGATCCTGCGCCGGGTGCTGTTCCCGCTCGGGGTGAAGATCGACCGCGTCGACGGCATGGAGAACCTGCCTTCGCAGGGTGCGGCGATGCTGATGATCAATCACATCGCCTTCATCGACCCGGTGGCCGTGCTGGCGGTGATGCCGCGCAACGTCGTTCCGATGGCGAAGATCGAGGTATACGATATCCCTGTCATAGGTTGGGCGCCGCGGTTGTGGCAAGTGATCCCGGTGCGACGAGGCGAGTTCGATCGGGAGGCGCTGCGCAAGGCGCTGGCGGTGTTGGCGGCAGGGGAGGTGCTGCTGGTGGCGCCGGAGGGCACGCGCTCGCCTGCGCTGATCAAGGCACGTGAGGGGATCGCCTACATGGCGCACCGCAGCGGCTGCCCGATCGTGCCGGTGGCGGTGGAGGGGACAGAGGGTTTCCCGGCGCCGTGGCCGGCGAAGGCCTGGCGGGGCAGCGGGGCGCAGATCCGCTTGGGGACCCCGTTCCGCTTCCGGCCGCTCGGTCGGACTCCGGAGCGGGACGAGCTGCGGCAGATGACGGATGAGGCGATGTATGTGCTGGCGGCGATGCTGCCCGAGGCGCGCCGGGGCCACTACCAGGATCTGTCGCAGGCGACCAGCACCACGCTAGAATTCGCATAGCCAGCCCGGCTGGCAGGAATCGGTTGCACCTGGGTCCGGTATAATCGACGCCAGGCGACAGGTGGAGGTGCGAAGGAGCAAGACGGCGCACGAGCATGGCAGCGCATGGCCCCTCACGGGGTGACGAGGCGAGGGTTCCCCGCCGCGCGGCGGGGCTAACCGGGTGCAGGGTGCGGCTCTCCACCGCATCCCCGGGGAAATCGAGAGATCAGCGGATGCCCTCCGGGCCAGCCACAGCCCGCACCATGCAGAGTGAATCCAGCCGACAAGACCGACCGGGCGACCGGCCGGGCAAACCGGGTGGAAGGGCGATCACACCGAGCACATTCGACAAGCAGGAGGCGCTGCATGTGTGGCATCGTCGGCTACGTCGGCGCGCGCGACGCCGCGCCGATCATCTACTCCGGGCTCAAGCGGCTCGAGTATCGCGGCTACAACTCCGCCGGTCTGGCGGTGATTCAGAACGGGGGGATCCAGGTTCGGCGCGAAGCGGGGAAGCTGGACCGCCTGGGCGCGCTCCTGGCGGCCGAGCCGGTGAGTGGGCAGGTGGGCATCGGTCACACGCGCTGGGCGACGCACGGCGAGCCGTCCGCGCGCAATGCCCATCCCCACCTAGGCTCGACCGGCCGGGTGGTGGTTGTGCATAACGGGATCGTCGAGAACTTCCTGCCCCTCAAGGAGGAATTGCAGGCCGAAGGCGTTGAGTTTGGCTCGGATACCGATACCGAGGTCATCGTCCACCTGGTGGAGAAGTTCCTCGCCATGGGGCACGACCTGGCCGATGCCGCCCGGCGGACGCTCAAGCTGCTGAAGGGCGCCCACGGGATCGTGCTGCTCTCGGCCGACGAGCCGGACAAGATCATTGCCGCCCGCCTGGGAAATGCCGGCGGCGTGGTGCTCGGCATCGGCCACGAGGAGATGTTCATTGCCTCCGATATCCCCGCCATCCTCGAGCACACGCGCAGCATGATCTTCCTGGACCCCGGGCAGATGGCGATTGTGCGGCAGCACGACTGCGCCATTGAGACGATGGATGGCGCCAGTGTGCAGCCGACCGTGCACAATGTGCCCTGGGACCCGGTGGCCGCCGAGAAGGGCGAGTACAAGCACTTCATGCAGAAGGAGATCCACGAGCAAGTGCGCTCGTCGACCGACACCATCGCCGGGCGGGTGGACTTCGATGAGGCGCGCATCCTGCTGCCCCAGCTCGGCCTGACCCCGGAAAGCGCCGCCGCCATCCGCAAGATCGTGATCACAGCCTGCGGAACGGCCGCCCACGCCGGCATGGTCGGCAAAGTGATGATCGAGTCGATCGCCCGCATCCCGGTCGAGGTCGATATCGCCTCGGAGTTTCGCTACCGCGAGCCGTTGGTCGACGGCGACACCGTGGTGCTGGCCATCAGCCAATCCGGAGAAACCGCCGACACGCTGGCGGCGATCGACGAGGCCCGCCGCCGTGGCGCCAGGATCTGGTCGATCGTAAACGCCGTCGGCTCACAGGCGATGCGCGTCGCCGACGCCTCGATCAGCATGCAGGTCGGACCCGAGATCGGGGTGGCGTCGACCAAGGCCTTCACCGCTCCGTTGATCGACTTGTATATGCTGGCCGTGCTGCTGGCGGACCTGCGCGGCGTGCTCAGCCCGGCCCGCCGCAAACAGCTGGTGGCCGACCTACGCCTGGTGCCGGATCTGGTCGGACGCACGCTGGAGCGGGAAGCGGAGGTCGAGGTGGTCGCCCAGGCGCTCAAGGAGATCTGGCACTGCCTGTACCTGGGCCGAGGCATCAACATGCCGATCGCCTACGAAGGCGCCCTGAAGCTGAAGGAGATCTCCTACATTCACGCCGAGGCCTACCCGGCCGGTGAGATGAAGCACGGACCGATCGCGCTGGTCGACAAGGACATGCCGGTAGTGGCGATCGCTCCCAAGGATCCCTGGTACGAGAAGATGATCAGCCAGATCGAGCAAACCAAGGCCCGCGGCGGGGCGGTGATCGTTGTGGCCACTGAAGGCGACACCCTGGTTCCTCCCCTGGCGGATCACGTGCTGTGGGTACCGGACACGCCTTGGCTGCTCAGTCCTATCGTCACCATCGTGCCGCTGCAGTTGCTTGCCTACCATGTGGCGGTGCTGCGTGGCGCGGATGTCGACCAGCCGCGCAACCTGGCCAAGAGTGTGACGGTGGAATAGCCTGCCAGGGAGGGGAGACCGACGCGAACTTCTCCGGTCCTGACAGAGCCGCTGGCTTGCCGGGACCGGCTTCGTTTCGGCGGAGCCCGGCGCACTGGCGCCCTCCGCCAGCGACGAGCGGATCATCAGCACGGAGCACTGGGCGCGCCCGGCGAGTCCAGCGCCGACGTCCTCCCACTGCAGATTGCTCCAGCGACGCATGGTCGGCGGGTGACGAGCGCCGATCACTAGCAGCCCGTACTCTGTGAGGCGCAGCGCATCGAGCACTCCGTCAACGACCGGCACGGGCCGCTGGCGAACAACAACGGTCCCGGAGAACCTGGTCGCGGCTTGATCCTCCGTCGCTCGGCGGAGAGCACACCAACGTCTTGGAAGCGGAGTGCTGTTGCTGCGACTCGGGAACCGGAAGGGGCGAGATCGGACACGATTCAGCCGAACCCCAGGACGCCGGCCAGGATAGGTCACCGAGGGCTGTGTGCGGAGGAATGGCGAGGCCGGTTGCACGCCTTGCTTCATGAGGGGCAATCCGAGGAAGACCACCAGCACCCCGTCCGCCAGCCGAGCAGGCTGGCGGAGCAGCCGACTCAGATCACCCAGCGCGCGCGGTGAACTCACCCGATCCAAGCTTCGCGAGTTGGGCGCGCAGCTCAACCGGGTCGGTGGTGGGGAGGTCACACTGATAGTCACGGCAGAGGTAGGCGGTCGCCCGGCCGCCGATCGGCTCTCGACCGCGCAGCAGGGCCGGACCTTCCGTGGGAGCGCCCGTCCCTCCGGCGACAACCAGATGCGGCCGGAGCTGCTCCGTAGCCGTGGCGGCCAGCTGCTGAAACTCGGGTGAGTCCTTCGAGCCCAGCAGCGCCAATTGCCAGCTTGGGCCGCTGGCGAAGTCGAGCGCTGCCAGCCATGAGGCGAACGCTGTCGGGTGCTCCCCCAGCACTGGCTGCACCCGCAGGATCGCTTTCTCGGCGGCGCGGGCGAAGCGTGGCTCGTCTGTCAGCGCAGCCAGGCGGAGGAGCAAGTCCGACGCCAGTGCGCCGCCGGAGGGCGTGGGTGAGTCCTGCAGTTCCATCGGGCGCACCAGCAGGCCATGTTCTCTTGCCGGCACGTCATAGAAGCCGCCGGGGGCGTCTTCAAACGTCTCCAGGAGGTGCGTGGCACATTGCAGGGCTGCGCGGTACCAGCGATCATCGAAGTCAGTCTGGTAGAGCGAAAGCAGGCCCGACCCCAGAGCGGCGTAGTCCTTGAGGAAAGCTGGAACCTTGGCCTGCCCGTCGCGCCAGGCATGCCGCAGTTGCGTGGCCTCGGCGGAAGCCGTCAGCAGGAAGTCGGCGAGCTTCTGTGCCGCTGCCAGGTAGGTGGACTCGCGCAACGCACGGGCCGCCTCCGCCAGAGCGGCGAGCAGCAGACCGTTCCAGTCGGTCAGGACCTTCTCGTCGCGCCCTGGTCGAACACGTGCCTGGCGCGCCTGTGCCAGCCGCCCTCGCACCTCGCCGGAGCCGACGGCCGAGCTCCACCGGCTCGAGGCCGAGTTGCTCGGCGAGCTGCGGCGTCGGGAGGGGTTGGTGCAGGATGTTGCGGCCCTCGAAGTTGCCCTGCTCGGTGATGCCGAACACTGTCAGGGCGAAGCCGGCTAGGCCCGACGGCTCGAGCAGCTGCCGGATTTCGGCAGCCGACCACACGTAGAAACGGCCCTCCTCTCCCTCCGAGTCGGCATCCTCCGAGCTGTAGAAGCCGCCGGCGGGATCGGCCATGTCACGCAGCAGGTAATCCAGCGTGCCGCGGCAGACGCTAAGCAGCTCATCGTCCCGCGTGACTTGCCAGGCGTGCAGGTAGGTCCGAGCCAGCAGCGCATTGTCGTAGAGCATCTTCTCGAAGTGCGGCACCTGCCAGGCGGCGTCGACCGAGTAGCGATGGAACCCCCCGCCCAAGTGGTCGTAGATCCCTCCGCGTGCCATGCGCTGCAGACAATCGACCGCCATGTCGAGGGGCAGCCGATCCCCGAGGCGCAGGTGGAGCGCCAGCAGCAATTCGATGGTCGAAGCCTGGGGGAACTTGGGCGCGCCGCCCCAGCCGCCATGGGTCCAGTCGTAGGAGTCGAATAGGCGGCGCGTGGCCTGCTTGAGCAACCCCGGTTCAAGCTCGGTATGGCCGCTTTCGGGCGTGGAGGCGTGGGTCAGGTGGTCGAGCACGCGCTCGGCGGTCGCCTGCAGCCGGGACCGGTCGCTGCGCCAGGCCTCGCTGATCGCCTGCAACACCTCTCGGAACGCGGGGAGCTGATGTCGCCGCTCGGGCGGGAAGTACGTTCCGGCGAAGAACGGTTCGCCGGCCGGCGTCAGGAAGGCTGAAAGCGGCCAGCCGCCCTGACCGGTCATGGCGACCACGGCCTGCATGTAGACCGCGTCCAGGTCGGGGCGTTCCTCGCGATCCACCTTGATCGGCACGAAATCCCGGTTGAGCAGCTCCGCCGTTGCCGGATTCTCGAACAACTCATGGGCCATCACATGGCACCAATGACAGGCAGCGTAGCCAATGCTCAGGAAGATCGGGCGGTCGTGCTGACGAGCGAAGGCCAGGGCTTCGTCAGACCAGGGCCACCAGTCGACCGGATTGTCGGCATGCTGCTGCAGGTAGGGCGAGCTCTCGCGTTTCAGCCGGTTGGGCATGTCATCCTCTTCCGATCGGCTGGAGGATGCGGGTGGTAGAATCGCCCGGATATGTCCCCACGTGCCGTGCTGCTGCGCTGGCTGCCTGCGGTAGGGATGATGATGGCCATCTTCGCTTTTTCCTCGCTGCCGGCCACCCGCATACCCTACTTCGGCGAATTCGATCGTGTTCTTCAAGAAGGGCGGGCACGCCATCGGCTATGCCCTGCTTGCCGTCGCCTACTTCTGGGCGTTGCCTCCGCGCCTGGCCAGCGGATACCGCGCCGTGCTGGCGGTGACCATGGCGCTGCTATTCGCTCTGAGCGATGAGTTCCACCAGTCGTTCGTTGAAGGGCGGACCTCGGCGCTGCGCGATGTGGCCATTGACACGGCCGGGGCCACCGTGGCGACCTTCTTCGCCATCCTCTACTCTTCGAATTCCAGATCCAGCAGCGGCAGCTGATCGTCCTCCCACTCCGGCCCGCGCACGATCTCGATCTCCCCGAACATGACAGGCTGATCGGCCTCGACCGCCTTGCGTTTGAGCAGTTCAAGCATGGCCAGGAAGGTGACCACGATCTCGAGTCTGGAGCGGGCATGGCGGATCGCTTCGCGGAAGGTCGTGCGGCCGGCGGCGCGCAGCGCGGCGCCAATCAAGCGGATCTTGTCGCGGATGCGCACGACCGGGGAGGCCATGACCTGGGTCAGGCCGGCGGCCGTGGCGTTGGAGGCCAAGGCTGCCTGCAGGGCGCGCAGCAGTTGCGGCAGGCCTACTCCGCTCAGGTCTAACTTGGGCTCAATGGTCGGAGGCGCGGCCAGGCGCAGATAGGCGTGAAGGTTCATGTCCTGCCGCTCGGCCAGCTGGATGGCCACCTGCTTGTATTTCTTGTAGGCCATCAGCTGACGCGCCAGCAGGTCTCCCGGGTCCTCTTCGCCCGGCTGGCGCACCGGCGGGCGAGGCAGCAGCGCTTCGGACTTGATCTGGATCAACCTGGCCGCGATCACCAAGAAAGACGCCAAATCGGCGATGGCGTGCTGCGTGGCGGCGCGCAAGTAGGCCAGGTACTGGTCAGTAACCTGGGCCAGGGCGATCTTGGTGATCTCCAATTCCTGGCGTTCGATCAAGTCGAGCAGCAGGTCGAGCGGACCCTCGAAGACCGGCAGGGTGACCTGGTATTCCGGGGAGGGCTGCATCATCCGGCGAGCACCAGGCCGAGCAGGCAAGCGCCCGCCAGCAGAATCGCCCCCAGGGCGATTCCGGTCGCCACCAGCGCTCGGTCCGACTTGCGGCGCTCCGCCTCCTTGACGGCCTGCGCCTGCTCGCGCCGCCGGTCGATCTCGACGAATTCCTGGAAGCGGGCGTCAGACGAGCGCAGTTCACTCTCCTTCAACGCAGGGGCCTGGTCGCGCGCCGACGTCAGGAAGCCCGGAAGTCCGGGCGTTGGTGTGACGGTCCAACACCTGGTCGACCAGCGTCAGCGATCGACCGCAGGCCGCGCAGGCATCATCTTCGGCGGCGTTGACACCGCCGCAGCTGGGGCAGAGGACCAGCGGCAAATCGAACAGCATGCCGCACTGCAGGCAGCGCCAGGCATCGTCTTGCGGGGCCAGATCGATGGCGTGGCAACTTGGGCAGACCTGCTTCAGGCGCAACGTCCTGTCCTCTCGCGCGCGGCTCGGGCAGGATTATACCGCCCGGGACTGCGCTGCCCGGTAGCTCAAGCATGGCCAGGCCGGATGATATACTCCCCGGACTGCAAGCGGCGATGAGGGAGCCCCCATGCCAAGCGCCCGCGTGGTCTGGATCGAGCACAATGCCTTCCTTGGGACAGACAGCAATCAGCATGCCACCCTGGTCTCTAGCCAGCAGGGCGAGGCCGCTTACGGTGTGAAACCGACCGAGCTCTTCCTGATCTCCCTCGCCTCTTGCACGGCGGTCACGTTCGTCCAGGTGATGCAGAAGAAGCGCCAGACCGTCACCGCTTTGGAGATCGAGGTCGAGGGCACGCAGACTCCCGACCCGCCCTGGCAATTCGAACGGATCCGCACGCTGTACCGGGTGCGTGGCGTCGATCTCGACCCGCAGGCCGTGGCCCGCTCGATCGAACTCGCCGAACACAAGTACTGCTCGGTCGCCGCCAGCCTGAGCGAGCGCGTGGTGTTAGAGACAGGGTTCGAGCTGCTGGCAGCCTGAGGGATGCGCCTCGCCGTGCGCTGGGCATCGGCTGTGGTATTATGGCAGCCCCGGAAAGGATGACCAGGTGGAAGCGATTTCGGAACCGATTCACGTGACGGACGCGGCCTTTGAGACGGCCGTGCTCAAGTCCCCCTTGCCGGCGATCGTCGACTTCTGGGCGCCGTGGTGCGGCCCATGCCGCATGGTCGCCCCCGTCCTCGACAAGATCGCCAAAGAGTACGCCGGCAAGCTGGTCGTGGCCAAAGTGAACACCGACGAGAATCCGAGTTGGGCGCAGTCGTACGGTGTGCAGGGCATCCCGACGATGCTGTTCGTCGCCCAGGGTAAGGTCGTCCACCAGCAGGTCGGGGCAGTGCCGGAACCGTATCTGCGGGACATCGTGGACGAATTCCTGCGGACGGTTGACACATTGAGCAAGCCTGACAAGCCGTGATCTTGGCTGGCAGGATGGGCTGAAACACCCGGGGCGCACATTGTGCGCCCCGTTGTCGTCTTACCCCTCGGGCTCGTTGGCCGCGCCCCAGATCAGGCCCTCGAGCCTGCGCACCAGACGCAGGACGGACGAGCGCAGACGGGCGAGCAGACCGCGCATCCGGATCCGGCCGCGGCGGGTCCGGCTGACCTTGCGCTCGCTCTCCATCCACTGCAGCGCGACGGCCCCCCAGGTCAGTCCGCCGCCGAACCCCACCAAGACCACGTGATCGCCCGGCTTGATCCGCCCGGCGTGGACCGCTTCGCAGACGGCGATGGGGATCGAGGCGCTCGAGGTGTTGCCGTAGCGGTCGATATTGACGACGAAACGTTCCATCGGCAGCCGCAGCCCGCGCGCAGCAGCTTCGATGATGCGCAGGTTCGCCTGATGCGGGACGACGACTTCGATGTCCTTCATCTGCAGGCCGGCCTTCTTGACAACCTCACGCGTGGCCGAGGCCATGACATGCGTGGCGAAGCGGAACACCTCGCGCCCGTTCATCGTGATCGTGTGCTGTTTGAGATCCACGGTCTCGTGGCTGGCGGGCAAGCGGCTGCCGCCGGCCTGGATGGCCAGCAGACCGCCGCCAGAGCCGTCCGAGCGCATCACGCCCGCCAGGATGCCGCCGGGCGTCTCACGCGCTTCGAGCACGAACGCCCCGGCGCCGTCCCCGAAAAGGATGGCGGTGGATCGATCTTCCCAATTGACCAGGCGCGACAGGGTCTCCGAGCCGATGACCAGCGCCGTGTCAATGGCGCCCGTCTGGACCGCCTGGCTGGCCATCTGGACGGCGAAGATGAAGCCGCTGCAGGCGGCCGACAGGTCGAAGGCGCCGGCCTTGGCGGCGCCGAGGGCATCCTGCACCAGGCAGGCCGTCGCCGGGAACAGATGCTCGGGCGAGGCGGTGGCCACGATGATCAGATCCACCGCCTCCGGCCCGATGTCGGCGCTTTCCAGTGCGCGGCGCGCGGCGCGCGTCGCCAGGGTAGCGGTGCTGTCATGCTTGTCGGCGATGTGGCGGCTGCGGATCCCCGTGCGGCTGACAATCCACTCGTCGTCGGTGTCGACCATCGTCTCCAGTTCGAGATTGGTCAGCACGCGCTCGGGGACCGCCATCCCCCAGCCCGTGACGTGGGCGTAGCGGGCCATCAGCCCTGGCCGCCGGCGTCTGGGTGGGCGAAGATCAGCGAAGCGTTGTGACCGCCGAAGCCGAACGAGTTGGAGAGGATGAACCGCAGCGCAAGCTTGCGCGCCGTGTGGGGAATGTAGTCCAGGTCGCAATCCGGATCCGGCGTCTGCAGGTTGATGGTGGGCGGGACGATCGATTCCCGCAGCGCCTGGATGGAGAACACCGCCTCCAGGGCGCCGGCGGCGCCCATCAGATGCCCGGTCATCGACTTCGTCGAAGAGATGGGGACGCTCCGGGCGGCCTCCCCGAACACGGTCTTGATCGCCGCCGTCTCGCTGGCATCGTTGAGCTTGGTGCTGGTTCCGTGAGCGTTGATGTAGTCAATCTGTGTGGGCTGCAGCCCGGCATCCTTGAGCGCCAGCCGCATGCAGGCGGCGGCGCCGGCGCCGTTCTCCGCCGGGGCGGAGATGTGGAAGGCGTCGTTGGTCGTGCCGTAGCCCGCCAGCTCGGCCAGGATGCGCGCCCCGCGCTCGGGCGAAATCGAGTGCTTCGAGCACCAAGACAGCCGCCCCCTCGCCGATGACGAAGCCGTCACGATGTAGATCGAACGGGCGTGAAGCGCCCGCAGGGTCGTCGTTGCGGCGCGAGACCGCGCCCATGGCGTTGAAGCCGGCGACGGCCACCGGCACGATGGCTGCCTCCGAGCCCCCGGCCAGCATGGCGTCGGCCCGGTTGTGTCGGATCATCTCCGCCGCTTCGCCGATGGCGTTCGAGCTGGAGGCGCACGCCGTGACCACCGCCATGTTCGGACCGCGCAGGCCAAAGGCGATCGCCAGCTGACCTGCCGCAGCATCGGGAAGCATCATGGGCACGGTGTGAGGGCTTACGCGGCGTGGGCCCTGCGCAAGGTAGCGCTCCTCCTCGTTGACCAACGTGGCGACGCCGCCGATGCCTGTCCCGAGAGTGACTCCGATGCGGTCGCGATTGGCATCGCTGACCTGAAGGCCGGAGTCGGCCAGTGCCTGTTCCGCCGTGACCTGGGCGAACTGCGTGAAGCGGTCGGTGCGTCGGGCAAGCCTGCGCCCCAGCGCCGCTTCGCCGTCGAAGCCCTTCACCTCGGCGGCGAAGTGCGTTTCGAAGGCGGAGGGATCGAACTGCGTGATCGGCCCGGCGCCGGACCGGCCGGCCAGCGCCCCCTGCCAACTGCTGACCACGTCGTTTCCCAGCGGGCTGAGACAGCCCATGCCGGTGATTACGACACGTCGGCGTTCCATCGGGTCCTCTCTCTCTCCGGCGGTCGAGCGTGGCGAGTATAACACCCGAAAACGCGCCAGGAGGCGATGCGCTGTGTGCTAGAATTCACGAATTGTCACTCCGCTCACCGCACCTACAAGGCGCTTGGCTGAACCGTCGCCGGGTGCATACCAACCGAGGAACCGCAGCCCAATGATCCTGGTCACCGGAGCCACCGGGTTCACCGGCCGGCACTTGTTGCGTCGGTTGATGCAGGAGGGGGAGAAGCCCCGCGTCCTGCTCAAGCCCTCGCGGCAGGATCCGGCGCTGCCGCGCGGGCTGGGGGTGGAGGCCGCGTTGACCTCGCTCGCCGATGTGCGTGGCGTGCGGGCGGCGATGGTCGGCGTGGACACCGTCATCCATCTAGCCAGCGCCGAGCACAGTGCGGCGGAGGTCGACCTGTTGCACACCGATGTGCAGGGTGCCCGTAACCTGGCGCAGGCGGCGGCCGAGGTCGGCGTACGCCAGCTGATCTTCGTCAGCCGTGTCGGAGCGAACCGCTCGTCGGCCTACCCGGTGCTGCGGGCGAAGGCGCTGGCGGAAGAGGCGATCCAGTCCAGCGGGGTGCCCCACACCATCTTCCGCACCGGAGCGCTGTTCGGCCGGGGCGACCACCTCACCGAGAGCCTGGCGCTGGCAGCCGCCGTCTCGCCCCTGGTATTCTTCCTGCCCGGGGATGGGGAGGTGCTCCTCCACCCGCTCTGGGTTGAGGATCTGGTGACCCTGATCCGCTGGACCATGGCCGAGCCGGAGCGGGGCGGCCAGCTACACGAAATCGGGGGGCCGGAGTACCTCACGGCCAACCAACTGGCGCGCGAGGTGATGGCAGCTGGCAGTATCACCCGATTGCTCAACCACATGCGCCCGCCGTACCTGCGGGCGGCCTGGAGCGTCACGGCCCGCTTGCTCCCTGCCTGGCCGCTGGGAGATTTCTGGATCGACGATCTGGCCGCCAACCGGACCGCTGAGTTGAACACGCTGCCCAGCCGGTTCGGCCTGCAGCCGGCGCGCCTCGAAGCGCACCTTGACCATATCCAGGGTCGCAATTGGACCTGGGAGTTTGTCCGCCGGTTGTTCGCGCGTCGTCCGATCGTCGACTGACCCAAAGTGGACCGGTCGAACAGCGCCCAATCCCAGATCCGCCCGTGCCTGAAAGGGATCTGCCGTGAGCCCTGAGCCGAAGCCTATCGAGTGGGCGATCGCCTCGCTAGATACGCCAGAACGCCTTGCCGGCTGGGAGGCGCTGCAAGCGTCCTGCGAGTGCGAGGCAGGGGTGGCGGCGGGGTTCCTGGTGATGCACGCACGTCACGGGGGAAAGGTGCTGGGCGTTGTCGGAGAGAGCGGCTTGCGGGCTGCTGCAGTTGCCATGCTGGGCGATGACTCCCGATCCGACCGGCGGATCGTGCAGGCCCGGCTGAAACTGCATCTGGCGATTCTGCTGGTGCACCCCGCGTGGCGCCGCCGAGGGATCGCCACGGCGCTGATGCTCAGCCTGCGCCGGGCTGCGGAGATCGATGGGCTGCCGTTGATCTCCTGGGAACTGGACCCGCTCGACAGCCGGACTGCGGCGCTCTCGTTTCATCGGCTGGGCGCCACAAGCAGCGGGTGGGTAGACCCCCGTCAGGCGACCGTCGCCAGTGGCGGGCCTGTGCGGCGGATCGAGGTGGATTGGTGGCTCAAGAGCCAGCGGGTGCAGTCGCGGGCGGGCGCTCGCCGTCAGGCGCTCACCCTCGCTCACTACCTTGAAGCCGGCGCCCAGCAAGTCAATCCGGCCGGCCTCAACCGCGCCGGGATGCCCACGCCCTCGAGAGTGGTCGAGGCGCCCAGCAGGCCGCTGGCGTTGCTGGAACTCCCGGCGGATGCGGGCGCATTCATGCGCCAGGATCCCAGCCTGGCTGCAGCATGGCGGGATCAGGTATGGGCTCTGCTCGAGGGGGCCTTTGCGCAAGGCTACCTGCTGACCGACTTCCTCACGCTCGAGCAGGAAGCGTTCCCGCGCGCCTTCTATGTGCTGGCTGCCGGGGACAGCACACTCGGCTAGGTGCTGGCTGGAAAACGCGCGTTCGACCTCACCCCCTGACCCCTCTCCGAGGACGGCGCACGGGTACACCATGAACCGTGGCGGAGAGGGGGAACAAGATCTTGGGGGGTGGGGGAGCCAAGCTCCCTCACCCCCAGGAATACCACCCCTTCCCCTGCGGGACTGGCGTGAGTCGCGGACGTCGGCTCATGCAGGGGGAGGGGCTAGGGGAAAGGGCTGGACGATCACACGCTGTTTCTCAGCAGCCTGCTAGGGGAGCCGGAAGCCGCCGGCTGCAAAGGCCGTGAGCCAATCCAGCGAGTATGCGCCGGCCAACGCCGTCACCAGCATCTTCAGCGTCTTGCCGACAAAGGCGAAGAGGAGGAAGGTGAGCACAGGCATGCGCATCGCGCCGGCGACCGCGCCGGCAATGTCGAACGCCGGATTGGGAATCATGGCCAGGACCAGGATTGCCCATCCGCCGTAGCGCCGGGTGAGGCGTTCAAGGCGGTCGTAGGTATCCGAATGCGGGATCAGCGCCTGGCCGGTATAGCCAGCCAGATAGCCGGTGAGCTCGCCCAGCGCCGCTCCGGCGCCCGCCGCCAGCGCGACGCCGAGCGGGTTCAGCACATTGCCCATGGCAAAAGCAACCGCCACGCTGGGCGCAGGGAAGATGATGGTGGCATTGGCGAGCAGGGAGAGCAGGAACACTCCCGGGTAGCCGTAGATTTCAATATTGTCGATGCGGGCCGCGAAGAAGTAGATGGCGCCCGAAAATGCCACCACCAAGACCAGGCCAGCCAGGCGCGTGAGATGCAGTCGCCAGCCTTCGAGCTCGGCCCTCGCGTTCAAGTCTCTGCGATCTCAACGCTGCGGATTGCGACCGCCGGCGCGCGGGGATCAGACGGGTCACGCGGCGGGATGGCCATCAGCACGTCCAGCCCGCTCTTCACCTTGCCAAAGACGGTGTGCTTCCCGTCCAGCCAGGGAGTGGCTACGTGCGTCAGGAAGAACTGCGAACCGTTGGTTCCCGGTCCAGCATTGGCCATCGAGAGCACTCCCGGCCCATCGTGCTTGAGGCTGGGGTCGAACTCGTCGGCGAAGCGATAGCCGGGGCCGCCGGTGCCGGTGCCGGTGGGATCGCCGCCCTGCGCCATGAAGTCCTTGATCACCCGGTGGAAGAGCACGTTGTCGTAGAACCCATCTCTCGCCAGGAAGACGAAGTTGTTGACCGTCTGGGGCGCCTTCCTGGCGTACAGTTCGACGACGATGTCGCCCTTGTCCGTGTGCAGCGTTGCGGCGTACGACTTGGCGGGGTCGATCTGCATGGCGGGTGGGGCGCTGTACTTCTTGCTGGTCATGGCTGGGGTTCTCCTGGCTGGTCTCCGAGCAGGGACTCGATTCGGGCGACCACCATATCCATCGCCACGGTGTTCAAGCCGCCTTCCGGGATGATGACATCGGCATAGCGCTTCGAGGGCTCGACGAATTCCAGGTGCATCGGACGCACCGTGGTCTGGTACTGGTGGATGACAGACTCGACGCTCCGTCCACGCTCGCGGATATCCCGCTCCAGGCGGCGGATGAAGCGGATATCGGGTGGAGTATCGACGAAGATCTTCACATCGAACATCTCGCGCAGCGCCGGCTCGGCGAAGATCAGGATGCCGTCGACCAAGATCACGGGCTGCGGATCGACCAGGAGCGAGATCGACTTCCTGGAGTGGGTGGTGAAGTCGTAGACCGGAACGTTGACCGCCTGCCAGCGGCGCAGCTGCTGGATGTGCTCGACCAGCAAGTCGGTTTGCAGGGACTCGGGGTGGTCGAAGTTGATCTGTTCCCGCTGAACGGCGGGGAGATCCTTGAGATTCTTGTAGTAGGCGTCGTGGCTGAGCAAGGCGATGTGTCCGGCGCCGACTCGCCCGAGGATGACATGCGCCACCGTGGTCTTGCCCGACCCAGTGCCGCCGGCGATCCCGATCACGACGGGAGGTTTGTCCGGTTGCATGCCGGGGATTATACCGCCGGCACCTGTGACCAGCGCTCGAGGCGCGACGGGGCGGGCAGGGGCGGGGAAAGCGGAAGGCCGCCCGTTCAGGCGGCCTTTGCCGGCGCAGGGAGGAGCCACCAGAGGGATTCGAACCCTCGACCTGACGTTTACGAAACGCCCGCTCTGCCAGCTGAGCTATGGTGGCCCGCACGGTGAGGCGCCGCATGCAGGGCCGGCGCTCGAGGAATGATTATACCAGCCGCCCGAGTTCCTTGGCAAGAAGCGCGGCGTCGGGGATAATCGCGGCATGCGCGTGGCCATGTTGTCCTATCATACCTGTCCGCTGGCGACACTGGGTGGGAAAGACACCGGCGGCATGAACGTCTACGTGCGCGAGCTGACCCGCGAGCTGGGGCGCGAGGGAGTCGGCGTGGACGTCTTCACGCGTTCGCAGGACGACCATGTCCCGCATGTGCTGCATAACCTCGGCTTCGGCAACCGGGTGGTGCATGTTCGGGCGGGGCCGGAGTCGCCGGTCGGGTTGCGTGGGCTGGAAGCGCATATCCCCGCCTTCGTCGAAGGCATCCGGTCGTTTGCCGCAGCCAAGGGTGAACGCTATGACCTCGTGCACAGCCACTACTGGATGTCGGGCATCGCCGCGCTCGACCCTGCGCGACGTGTGGGGCACGCCTTTCGTTCAAACCTTCCATACACTCGGCGAAATGAAGAACCGGGTAGCTCGCAGCCAGGATGAGCGTGCTTCCCCGGAGCGCCTGGCGGTGGAGACCCGGCTGCTGCGCGAAGCCGATCAGATCGTGGCCTCGACCCAGGCCGAACTGGCGCAGTTCCAGTGGTTGTATCACGCCGATCCCCAACGGGTTGTGGTGATTCCGCCGGGTGTGGACACCAGCCGCTTCTATCCCATCCCACCGGACGAAGCCAAGGAATTCATCGGCATGGACTGCCGAGACAATATGATCCTGTTTGTCGGCCGAATCCAGCCGCTCAAGGGGGTCGACACGCTGCTGCAGGCCATGGCGATCCTTAAGCGTGAGGGAACCCTGGAACGTCGTCCAATGTGCGTGGCCATCATCGGCGGCGATCCCGAAGCCGAGCCCGAGCGCATGACCGCGGAGATGCTGCGTTTGCAGAACCTGCGCATCGAGTTGGGCCTCGGCGACATGGTGGCGTTTCTCGGCAAGCGAGACCAGGATACGCTCCAGTATTACTACTCCGCCGCCGACATGGTGGTTGTCCCCTCGCACTACGAGTTTTTCGGCATGGTGGCGCTGGAGGCCATGGCCTGCGGCGCGCCCGTTGTCGCCTCCGAGACCGGCGGCCTGGCCTTCCTGGTGAAGGATGGCGAGACTGGCTTTCACGTGCCCACTGCCGACGCTGCGGCTTTGGCGCACCGGCTGCGGCTGCTGGCGGAGGATGACGCACTGCGCCAACGCCTGGGGCGCCAGGCGGCGGCCTACGCCCGCACCTATGCCTGGCAGGAAATCGCTCCCCGAATCGTGCACGTCTACGAATTGATGCTGGAGAAGGTGGCTTGATCGATGGCAGCCGCCGGTAGTCATCAGGCCGCGCCGGAGGCTCGGTCCGGTCCTCGCAGAGTGCGTTGAGCCATGGAAGGGATCGTGCTGCTCTTCAAGTCGTACCTGCTGCCGGGATCGATGGCCTTGCTGCTCATTGGACTGATGATCGGCGTGGGGCTGTTGCTCGCCGGCGAGCGCGGCCGGCGTTGGGGGAGAGTGTGGCTGATTGGCCTGCTGGCAGGCTATTGGGTGCTGGCGACGCCCGCCTTTGCCTCGTCACTCGAAGGGTGGCTGAGTCGCGGATACGCGCCGATCACCTCATCCGAGCAGGCCGCGGGTGCGCAGGCGATCGTGGTCCTCTCGGGAGGCAGCGCGAGCTTCGAAGCGCCGGCGGGCAGGATCGAGTCTCTCAGCGAGGCGACCGCCGTTCGGCTGCTCGAAGGAGCTCGCCTGTACCGCCTGCTCGACGAGCCATGGGTCGTGCTCTCTGGCGGGCCGCCGGGAGACAACGCCGCCGCGACCCCCGAGGCTGTGGCGATGCAGCGTGAGCTCGTTCGCCTGGGGGTGCCGCCGGCGCGCATCCTGGTCGAGATGAGCTCAAAGGACACGCTGGCCCAGGCGCAGCACCTCCAGCCGTTGCTGGCGAAACAGGGCGTGGATGAGTTCATCCTGGTCACGTCTGGATGGCACTTGCGCCGCTCGATGGGGGTATTCGCGGTGGAGGGAATGACCCCCGTCCCCTCGGCCGCCAAGGGGCGCTCGCTGGGGGCCGAAGAGGCCGGGCTGTCGTTCCTGCCCAGCGAAGCCGCGCTGGCGCGGAGCCGGATCCTGGCGAGGGAGCTGACAGCGCTGGTGTACTACCGGCTGCGCGGATGGATTTGACCAAGCCTCACCCGAGGCTGACCGCGCGCGCGAGTCTTGTTGGCGCGGCGGGGGACCGCCGGCCCCAACGCCATCGCGATCTGCATCGGTCCAGAAGTGCGCGCAAGGCGCGCTGCCTCACCGGCGATGCGGCAGGAGGAGGAAGTAGGTGGGTGACCTCTCGAGACGAGTTGCCGCACAGCTGCAGTTCCTTTGCCGGGACCTGCCAAGCCGAGCCGTCGGATCCCCAGGTAACCGGGCGGCCACCGACTGGTTTGCCCGCCAGGTGACTTCCTTCGGCTTCGAGGTCGAAACGCCGGAATTTGAGTGTATCGAATGGGAACACAGTGGTGCGGATCTGCGGCTGGCAAACACCCACTACAAGGTCTTTCCCTCCCCGTACACGCTCGGGTGTGAAGCCCGCGGCCGGCTGTGTGTTGTCGACAGCCTCGAGGCGCTCGAGCGGGCCCAGGCAGAAGGGACGATTCTGCTGATCCACGGTTCGCTCGCCAAAGAGCAACTGATGCCCAAGGGCTTTCCTTTCTACAACCCGGAGGAGCATCAGCAGATCGTTGCCTGCCTGGAACGCAAGCGGCCGGCGGCGGTCCTGGCGGCCACCGGGCGCGATCCCGGAATGGCCGGCGCCATCTCTCCGTTCCCCCTGATCGAGGACGGGACTTTCCCATCCCGTGTGCGCACATGGCGGAAGAAGCCGGAGCCGAGCTGGCAGGGCATGCTGGCAAGGCGGTCGACTTGACCATCCAGGCAAGACGGTCGCCTTCGTTCGGGTACAACGTGGAGGCACGCAAGGGTCCAGCCACCGGGGCGCGGATCGTGGTCTTCGCCCACATCGACGCCAAGCTGGGGACCCCGGGTGCATTGGACAATGCGGCCGGCGTGATTACCCTGTTGTTGCTGGCCGAGTCCCTGCAGTCGCTGACGCCAAGCCTTGCCATCGAGCTGGTGGCTCTCAACGGGGAGGACTACTACAGCGCTCCAGGTGAGCAGCTCTTCCTGCGCCGAAATCAGGACCGGTTCGGCGAGATCTTGCTCGGCATCAACATCGATGGCGCCGGCGACTTGGCGGGGGCGATGGCCTTCTCGCTGTATGGCTGCCCGCCGCCCATGGCCGAGGCCATTCGCCGGGCGTTCCAGATGCGTCCCGGAATGATCGAAGGCCAGGCTTGGTACCAGAGCGATCACAGTCTGTTCCTGATGCACGAGCGGCCGGCGCTGGCTGTGACTTCGGCCCGGTTCTCCGAGTTGTGGGCGGAAATCGCCCACACCGAGAAGGACACTCCCGAACGCGTGAGCCCGGAGAAGCTGGAAGACCTGGCGTTGGTGCTGCGCCAGATCGTGATCGACGTGCCGCGCTTGAGCCTGTAGGCCAACCGCTCGCGCAGCGAACGAGGCAGACGACCGCACGGTCGCCGACTCCGCCAGCTTGTCCGGAACCGCGTACGGCCGAACGCATTCCAGGGACTCCGCGAACTTCCACGCACTTGTATAATCGCTTGCAGTTACATCCGGTCGACCCGGAGGGAGGCCATCCATGAGCAGCATCTCAAGCGCCGCAGGGCGCTCACTTCTGGCGGTGGTGCTGGCCGCGGGCCTGCTGGCAGGCAGCGCGGGGAACGCCAGTGCCCAGGAGATCGTATACGGCTCGACGGTTCCTGCCGGAACGACGGTCGACCAGGACATCATCCTGTCCGGAGACGAGGTCGTCATCGATGGCACGGTGCTGGGGGACGTCATTGCCGTTGGCGGCAAGGTCATCCTGAATGGGCGAGTTGACGGTACGCTGATCGCCATCGCTCAGGATGTCGAGCTGAATGGAGCGGTTGGGGGCTCGCTCTTCACGGCGGCGCTGCAGCTGCTCTCGGGGCCAAATGCGTCCGTCGGCAAGAACCTGTACTTTGGCGGGCTCAGCCTGGTCATGCCGTCCGGCGCGACCATCGGGCGGGATCTGATCGCGGCGACGCTCGGCGCTACGCTGGGCGGAGAAGTCGGGCGCGATGTGCGCGCCATTGTGGGGCCATTCGAGTTCGCCCGGCGTGATCATCGGCGCCGCTGAAGAGGGCGACTGGCTGGGCAAGACCCAGGCCTGGTGGGAGAGTGTGCGCCCCGAGCCGGCGCCTGCGCCGCTCCCGACCATCCCTGCGTCGTCTTCCTCCTCTGGGGGTGGCGGCTTGATGCGGGTCAGGCAGGCAGCCCTGTTGGAGGCAACTCCGACGCCTGCCTCGATCCCAGTGCCGCAGGCCACCGCCGTGGCGCCAGCAGTGGCGTCAGCGCCCCCAAGCGGGCTGTCGACTCGAGGGGATCCTCGCCTGGCTGCAGGGCAGGCTATACGCCTTCCTGCCACTGGCCTTCCTCGGCCTGATCGTGTTGTGGCTGTTCCCGCCCGGCCTGACGCGCAGCGCGGATCGGCTGCGCCGCAAGCCCCTGCCGACCTGGCTCTGGGGCTTCCTGGTATTTGTCGTCGCCAACCAGCTGTTCGTCGTTGCGGCCATCCTGACCATGCTGGTGGTCGTCGTCGGGCTGGCGATCGGGCTGCAGTCCATGTGGGGCTTCGCCTTCTCGATCTGGGCGATCGGCCTCCCGGGGATCGGATTGGCGGTCGGGTTACTCGCGGTCGCGCTCGATGGTCTCTCCGTGGTCATCCCCGGCTATGCGCTGATCGGTAGTCTGATCGACCCCGGGGAGCACTACCTGCGCCGTGCCGGTGTGATGCTGCTCGGCGTGCTGGCGTTCGTCCTGCTGGTTGGGATCCCGATCCTCGGCCCGGTCGTGTGGGCGGCGGCAGTGGCGGCCGGTTCGGGGGCGATGTTCTTTGCCTACACCGACTGGCGCCAGCGGCGCCGCCAGGCAGCCGAGCCGCTCCCCGTCATTAAGGTGGAGGCGCTGGCGCCGCCGCCGGAGGCAGCGCCTGCCGCGCCGCCACCGCTTCAAGCCCCTGTGCCCGTCGCCACGAAGCCCCCGGTCGCGGCCAAGCCTGCCCGCAAGGCGCGCAAGTAGCCAACGGCCGAGTCGCCTGAAGGCTGGAGAAATGACACCGACGGGCTGGACCCGTCGGTGTCTTTGGTTTCCCGCGGACTTGCAGGCGTTGGAGCGAAGTCGGCTAGCCTTCCAGGCAGGGCAGGGCGACCGTGAAGGTCGTCCCCTGTCCCTCGGCGCTGCGGAAGGTGATCAGGCCGCCGAGGCCTTCTACCAGTCGCCGGACGATGCTGAGCCCCAGGCCGGTCCCGGCGATCTCGGACTTGCGCGCATTGCTCGCCCGCCAGAACTCCTCCCACAGCCGTGGGTGTTCGGATTCGGGGATTCCGATCCCGGTATCGGCCACCCGCACCTGAGCCGTATCCTGTTCCCGCACCAGCGTGAGCGTGACCCGGCCGCCAGGCGGGGTGTACTTGATGGCGTTGCTCAGCAAGTTGCCGAAGATCAGCCCAATACCTTCCTGAGTTGCCAGCACGCGCACTGGGGTCTCCGGCAGGTGGGTTTCCATGCGAATTTGCTTGGCCGAGGCCTCCGAACGATAGCGATCGCTGAGCTGGTGCAACAGCGGGCTCAAGTCGATGACTTCGGGGTCGGCCTGGAAGCCAGCGGTCTTGCTCTTGGCCAGCGCAAGCAGGTCGTCCACCAGATTGGCGAGCACCTCCAGTCGGGCGTCGACTCGATGCAGGATCTCCCGCTGCTGGTCCGTCAGCTGGTCGGCGTGCTGATGCATCAGGACGCGCAGCAGACTTCTGGGCGCCGCTGGTGGGTGAGCGCAGCTCATGGGTCACGGTGCGAACGAATTGGGCGCGCGCCTGGTCTTCCTCCTGCAGAGCCTTGAAGCTCATGGCGTTCTCGATGGCGGCGGCGCCCTGGCGGGCGATCGCCAGCAGAAACTCCGCTGACTGCTCATCGAAGGCGTTCGCCTCGCGGCTGTAGGCGCGCAGCACGCCCACCGGGCCGCGGCGGAGGGTGATCGGGGCCACGATCACGCTCTTCAGCCGTTCGAGCTCCATCGCCACCGGATACTGGATGCGGCTGTCAGAGTAGACGTTGGGCACAATCACCACGCGTCCGGCGAGCGCCTCGCGGTCGAGCGGGCTCTTGGAGACCAGAACCGGGCCCTTGTCTTTGTAGGCCCGGCTGAGCCCGTAGGAGGCCACCATCGGCAGGCGCTCGCTGCCTTCCTCGACCAGGCGAATGGAGGCGCTGGGAGCATGCAGCGCGAGCGCTGCGTTCTGTGCGAACCGGTCGAGCACTTCATTCAAGCTGAGCGTCGCAGAGAGAGCCTCTGCAGTGCGCAGCAATGCTGTCACCTGCCGCTCGCGGCGGCGCAAGCGGCTCACCACATCGGAGGCCAGGATGACACTGGAGGCCGCCGCAACCGCGAACAGTCCGACTTGCGCCGTGACGTAGACCGGATCCAGATACAGGTCGGGAGGAATCGCCGGAATCACATTGTGGTGCGGGAGCACACCCTGGTACTCCAGCACGGCGATCGTCACCAATGCTCCCAGCCCGATGGCCAGGTAGAGGTACTGCGCCGGGGACGCCAGCAGGATCGTGACCAGCAGCATGTGGATGCCGAGCAGCGGGATGGCAGGGCTGGTGGCGCCGCCGGTCAGCTGGAGGAAGACCGTAAGTGCCAGCCAGTCGAGTCCCACCTGGAGCACGATGAGGCTCCGCAGGGAGCGGGCAGGGGGGCCATCGGTGTCGGCGCCCGCGCGGCGGACCAGCAGCGTGAGCAGTGTGTTGTAGGCCAGGATGGCCGCGCCGACCCAGTACAGCGCCGGAGTTGGCAGCGGCAGGCGTAGCACCGCCACGCTGATGTAGGTCGCCAGCAGCACCAACCCGCCAGCGGCCCAGCGGGTGAGGATCAACCGGCTGTTGGCGCGCGCCAGGTCAGCCGTGTCGGAAGAGGCAGGAGGCTGCGGGGCAGGCGGACCGTCGGTCACCGGATTCCCCCGTGGTGGGCGGGTTGCCGTGCGCAGCGGGCGATCAGGCCTTGCCGCCCAGCAGTTCCCTGACCTTGGTCAAGAACTTCTCCGGTTCGATCGGTTTGTCCATGAAGGCGTCGACGGGAAGGTAGTCATCGTCCGGCCCAAAGCGCAAGGGCGTCGTGCTGTGGATCGCGGTCAGCATCAAGATGGGAATGTGCGGCTTCACCTGGTCGGACTTCTCCGACCCGCGCAGCTGCAGGGCTAGCTGGAACCCGGCGGTGGCCGTATCCATCATCACGTCCAGCACGATCAGGTCGGGCTTCTCCGCCTGGGCCAGAGTCAGGCCATCGGTCGGATTGTTGGCGCTGATGACCTGATAGCCGGCGCCCTCCAGGCACATCCGATTTGCCAGCACCATGTCGGGGTCGTCATCGATGATCAGGATCTTGGCCATCGCTGCATCCATCCTTGTCGTGTAGGATCCGTTCTTGAATCTCGGCGCCCACGGCCGGCACGGCCCGAGCCACCCAATGGCTCAGGCCTGAACCCCAGTCGATCGTCTCTGGCTGGACGCCGAAGATGGTGACCCGTTCCGGCAGCTGGTCCAGCGCTGCGGCCAGCTGCAGCGCCTCTTTCAGCCCGGCGCTGTGCACCACGCCCGGCCTGAGCTCGCCGGCGAGCAGGGGTTCCGTCACCTCAAGGCTTCTCCACGCTCCGGGCGCCAGCCCCATGTCCGCCGCATCGACGATCAGCGCTCGTCGCCGGCCCTGGAGCAACAAGCAGGTCTCAAGGCCGGCCAGCCCGCCGTCGAGCACCTCGACGGTCGCCGGCAGCGGGCCTCGTTCGGCCAGGTCGCGCAGCACCGCCTGCCCGACCCCGTCGTCCCCGCGGTCGGGGTTGCCGAGGGCCAGCACAAGGGTAGGGGCAGGCGGCGGGGAGGTCATGGCTTCGCTCCGTCGCCTACTCGAAGCGCACGTCCAGCATGTGCGTGGAGCACGAGATGCACGGGTCGTAGGCCCGCACCAACATCTCTAAGGCGAGGGTGATCTCAGGCTGGCTCTTCTCGAGGATGGTTGGGACCAGCGAGCGCATGTCGTCTTCGATGTTGGCCAGATTCTGGCCGGTGGGGATGATGCAGTTGGCGCCGCTGATCCAGCCGTCCTGGATCACGTAGTTATGGAAGAGCGTGCCGCGCGGCACCTCACAGGCGCCGACGCCCTCGCCGGAGAGCTTGGGCGGCTGCACCGGTGCCCGCCAGGTCACCCCGGTCTTGATCAGCCGGTCGGCCAGCTGGATGGCGTCCTCGACGCAGTGCGCGATCTCGACCACCTGGGCGACGGTGTTCAGGTAGGGATTGATCGCCTTGGGAGCCAGGTTGAGGGCGCGGGCGGCTTCCTTGGCCTTGGGATGCAGCTGGGCGTAGTTGACGTTGAAGCGCGCCAGCGCGCCCACCATGTACGACGGTCGCTGGTTCTTGGTGCGCTTGGCCGTCGAGTGGGGCACCAGGAATTCGTTGGTGACTTCGCGGTACTTTTCGATTGGCCACTCGCCGCCGTCGGTGCTGAGCAGCTTGCCGTCGATGAAGCAATACTCGTCGTCCTTGTGCAAGGCGATGTACTCGGTGTCGCGCTCGAAGGCCGGCAGCTTGAGCTTCTGGAACAGCTCGACGGTGGCGTCGACATCGGCGCGCATCGCCACCAACCGGTCCCGTAGCTCTTGCAGCACGGCGGTGGTGGGGAAGTGGGTGAAGCCGCCGACGGTCATGGCGATGGGGTGCGTGTGGCGGCCGCAGAGGGCGGCGCACAGGTCGCCGGCCAGCTTCTTCATGCGCAGGGCGCGCAGCACGACATCCGGCGCGATCTTGGCCAGCGGGACCACGCTGGCCACGCCCAGCGCATCCGGGGCCACCAGCATGTAGGCGTGCAGGATGTGGCTGTCCAGAATCTCACCGTGGAAGTTGAGCTTGCGCAGGAGAACGGTCTGCTCGCTCAGCTCCACGCCCAACGCCTTCTCGGTCGCACGCAGGGAAGCCGTGGCATGGCCGACGGCGCAGATGCCGCAAATGCGCGAGCTGATGTGGGAGGCTTCGGCATACGGACGGCCTTTGAGCATCGCCTCGAAGAAGCGCGGCGTCTCCACGATTTCGAGGTCACATTGCTTGAGCTCGCCGTTCTGAACATCGACCACGATGTTCCCGTGCCCTTCGACGCGGGTGAGATGGTGGACATTGACGCGGAGGGATGGATTAGCCATTCTTTGCCGCCTCCAGCTCCATCATCTGATAGGTCAGGTACATGGTGGTCTTCCGATCGAACGCCTCGGGGGACATACCGTATTCTGCAAGCACGTTCTTCATCGAGGCCAGGTTCGGGTGCGGGATCAGCCCGCGACATCCCTCACAGCCGTCGCCATAGGTCGGGCAGATGGCGTCGCAGCCCTGGCGGGTGACCGGACCCAGGCAGGTCAGGCCGCGTTGGTAGACGCACACGTTCTCCTTGAGCTTGCACTCGACGCACACCGGGGAGTCCGGCAGTGTCGGCGTACGCCCCTGGAGCAGGGCGGTGACGACGGCCACGAACTCGTTGCGGTCGATCGGGCAGCCGGGAATCACGGCGTCGACCGTCACCACGGCGCTGATCGGGCGGGCGGGATAGGTCTCGTACCAGTCCGCCTTGTCGCCGTAGACGTAGCGGCGCACGCTCTGCAGCTCCTGGCGGTTGCGGATGGCGTTGACGCCTCCCAGATGGGCGCAGCTGCCGAGGGCAACCAGCACGGCGGCTTTCTCGCGGATCGCCTTGAGTTGAGCTTCATCGCTCTGGCGGGCGATCGAGCCTTCGACGAAGGCCACCAGGAATTCGTCGCCCTTCTCGCTCATGGCCTCGCGCCAACGGACGATCTCGACGGCATCCAACAGCTCGGGATGCGTCTGCAGGGAGTCGACCACAGTGAGCTGGCAGCCCTCACAGCTGGTGAACTCGAAGAACGCGACTTTGGGTCTGGCGCCCATCACAGCGCCTCCTCAAGGTGCTTGATCTCGGCGTAGCTGAACGCCGGTCCCGACTGGCAGGTGTACAGGTGGTTGATCTGGCAGTGCCCGCACTTCCCGACGCCGCATTTCATGCGGCGCTCCAGGCTCATCCAGATATTGCCCTCGCTCAGGCCCTTGCCGAGCATCTCCATCAGCACGAAGCGGTACATCGCCGGCGGACCCACCGTGATGCCAACCGTGTTGCGGGGGTAGATCTCGATCTTGGGGAACAGGGTTGTGATCACCCCGACGTTGCCTTTCCAGTTCTCGTCGCCGCGGTCGACCGTGACATGCACCTCCACGTCCCCCCGCGTCTGCCATTGCCGGACCTCGTCCATGAACAGCAATTCCGACGGATCGCGGGCTCCATACAGGATGATCACCCGCCCATACTTCCCGCGCTCATCCAACACCTGGTTGATCAGCGACCGCAGCGGAGCCAGGCCCAGGCCGCCGGGCGCGAACAGGATGTCTTTTCCGTGGAAGCGCTCGTAGGGGAAACCTCGGCCGAACGGGCCGCGGATGCCAAGCATGTCCTTGGGGCCCATCTGATGCAGCACGGAGGTGAGATCGCCGGCGCGGCGCACGCATACCTCGAAGGTGCCGTTGCTGCGGCTGGGCGAGGAAGAGATGCTGATCGGGGCTTCGCCCACGCCGAGCACCGAGACCTCGACGAACTGGCCGGGGCGGTGATTGAGCGAAACGCCGCGGGGCAGCTCGAGCGTGAACACCTTCTCGGTGTTGGCCATCGGCCGGGCGTCGACGATGCGGGCCGGGGTCGGCAAGTAGAGAGATGGCAACTCGAGAGCTTGCTTGAGGCTGGTGGTCATGGCTTCACCTCGGCCGGGGTGTTCTGCGGCTGGCGGTGGTACAGGGCGTTGAGCGTACCGACCATGGTGATGTCCACCAGGCAGGCCTGACCGCAGCGGCCGCAGCCGACGCAACCGAGCAGGCCGAAGGCGTCGGTCTGGTACTTGCCTTTCCGGAAGAAGCGATGGCGCTGGCGCCTGGCAAGGGTCTTGCGGAAGTCATGACCCCCGGCGACGCTGGCGAACTTGTCGAGCTGGCACGAGTCCCACGTGCGCACTCGCCGCCCGGCATCCAGGGCCAGATCGATCTCGTCGGCAACGTTGAAGCAATAGCAGGTGGGACACACGTTCGTGCACATGGCACAACCCAGGCAGCGCTCCCCCAGCTCGTCCCAAAGCTTGCTGTCATAGCTGACCGAGAGCAAGCTGGGGAGCTCGGTGACATCGAAATCGAGCCGCAAGGGGAAACGCGGCCACTTCTCGCTCAGCACACGATTCACCCGATGGACGTCCTCATCCGTCGCCGGACGTGCCTGCTTGAAGCCCTCGAGCAGTCGGGCGCCGCGCTCGGTGTCGATGTCGACGGCGTATTCATCCCCCAGGTCCGTCAGGTGCAGGTCGAAGCCGTCGGTCGCCGAGAGCGTCCCCATGCTCTTGCAGAAGGAGTGCTCCATGCACGGCACCAGGCATTCGATGCTGACCAGCAGCGTGTTGGCGCGGTGGGCCTGATAGTGCTGATCGGTGTAGCCGTTCTGGAACACCCGGTCCAACAGGTGCATGGCATGCAAGTCGCAGGTGTGCACACCGAGCACGACGGTCGGACGGTTGTCCAGCCTGGGCGTGATCTCGCTGCTGCCCTTCTTGAAGGTGAACAGCTCCTCCGTCTGTGGAAACAGGTACTTCTTCGGTGGGATCACGGAGGTCGGGTAGCCGAGCTCGAGCTCGGAGCTGGAGTGGACCTCACCGAAAACGTGCTGACCGTGCAACGGCTTCGGCCCGACAACACGGTACCCGGCACACAGCTGGTCCACCCAGGCTGGCAGGGCCGCCTTCGGAATCACTCTAAGGCTCATGGCAGGCGCGGCTCCCTTCATGGCGAACGAATAATGTCAGAATCGTCGACGTCACCCCAGTGTACGCTGTCGGATGCCGGTGCCAACATGACGACGTTCCTCCGATTCAACCGAGACATGTCATGCCGGAACCTGCAGGGTGCTGGCGGTGTCACCCCGCCATCACTGGCTGTCCATGGGGTGAGGGCGGGAGGGGCGCGCTGGCCCAGGATGCGAGGCGTGCGCGGACGCAGTGCGCAGGTGCGGTTTCCGGAAGTTGCGCAAATCGCCGGCGTGCAGGGCCGAGGGAGATCAAGCGAGGCGTGGGATCCGGCGCTCGGCCTGGCCGGGTGGCGCTTTCCTGTGCCAGCTTACGGCGCCATGCACGATGATCGGGTGGCCATCGCCTGGGCCGACCCCTGCCAACGCTGCGCCATTCCGCCGGGGTTGGCGCAGCCGCTGATCGACGGAGTCACCCAGGACCTCGAGGTTCACCGGCACCGGGATTTCGAGGGCCTGGCCTGCTACTGCTACTGGGTGGCTTCCACCGTCGGATTGATGAGCATGCACATCATCGGCTACTTGAGCGACGAGGCCATCCCCTACGCTGTCATGCAGGGCGTGGCGCTGCAGCTGAGCAACATCCTGAGGGACATCGGCGAAGACTACCGCATCGGTCGCCTATACCAGGCCCGGGATGAACTGGCTGAGTTCGGGCGGAGCGAGACGTCCTTCTCCCGTCCAAGCCTCAGCGAGTCCTGGCGCGCGCTGATGCGCTTCCGGTTCGCCCGTGCCCGCCGACTGTACGCGGAGGCGTATCCAGGAATGCGACTGCTCTCTCCGGACGGTCAGTTCGCCATCCAAGCCGTCACCGGGCTGTACCGGGGGATCCTGGACCAGATCGAGCGCAATGACTTCGACGTCTTCACCCGGCGGGCCCGATTCCCCGGCCGCTCGGCGCGCCAGGCTGCTGACCGGTCTGTTGGCTCTCCGCCCGGCTCTGCAACCGAGGCCAGGCGAGATTCGGAGCGAGGCGCCCCGCGACGCATGACCAGGGTAAGGGTTGTATAATCTGGACGCGAACGGCTACCAGTCGGCCTCCCTGCACGGGATGGCCCATTCTTAGGAGGATGCAATGGCTTTTTCACTTCTCTGCGGGGCGGTAATCGCCCTGGCATTTGCGGCGGCGGTGTGCTTCGCCGGCTACCGCTTGTTCCTGGTTCTCTTGCCAATCTGGGGATTCGTTTTCGGCTTTGGTCTCGGCGCACAGGCGATCCAGGCCATCACCAATGGCAACTTCCTCGGGGACGTGACCAGCTGGGTGGTGGGCCTGGTCGTGGCCGTCATCTTCGCGGTTCTGTCCTACTTGTTCTACTTCATCGCAATCGCTCTGTTTTCGTTCTCGGCAGGCTACGCCGCGGGCGTCGGTTTCATGGCGATGATTGGCAGCCAGTTCGGGCTGGTCAACTTCCTGGTCGGCCTGGCCCTCGGCGTCGGCGTGGCGTTTGTCGTCTTGCGCTTCAACGTCCAGAAGTGGGTGATCATCATCGCCACCTCCATCATCGGGGCGCTGGCCATGGCAGGGATCGTGCTGTTCGGCATGCCGGCCATGTCGACTGCCGTGGTGGACCTGGACGTTGTCGCCCAGGCCTTGCGGGCTTACCCGTTCATGATGTTGCTGGCCCTGGTCGCCGCCGTGGGCGGGATCGTCGTCCAGTACCGCAGCACCCGCAGCTGGTCCTTTGAGCCGCCGGCCGACCGAATGTAGGCTGTCCGGCTGCTGAGCCGCTTCGTGCTCGACAGGTTGTGGGCCGCGCCTTCCCCTTTCGGTGGAAGGCGCGGCCCTTGTTTCCTGGCATGGGGCAGCCCCCGCGACGTCCGCTACAATCCTCGGCGGCCTAACCCCTGGCCGTTCCGGATCACAGGCGCTCCTGGATCTGTTCCTCTGCGTGCAGAGCGTGGTGCGCGGCCAGGCATGGGCCTTCGATCCGTGTTGGGGTTGTGGAGCGATCTGCGTGGGGTGCGCGCCAACTGGCCTGTGGAGCGCGGCACGATTGCGCCACTGGGCACCGCTCGGAACGGAGGCGAGTCGCTGGCGCTCGCCCGCTGGTGGAGGTTGGGATGAGAGCGGTTCCTTCTGACGGACGCAGGCAGGCCAAGTGAACGGCGCGCGCGCCCTTCTCGGGCTGCTGCGCGGCGCCTACGCCGCCTGGGTGCTCGAGCGCAGAACGCTGTTGGCGGCTGCGTTGGCCTATTTCGGTTTCTTCTCGCTCGCCCCGCTCATCTACATGGCATTCGCCGTGGCCGGGGTCTTCATCGATACCTCCAGCACCGCCGAGCGCATGTACGCGCTGCTCGGTGGATTCCTCGGCGCCGATGCCGCGGGTACGGTCCAGGGCATGGTGCTGGCCGTCTGCATCACCCAGCGGCGGTGGTCATCCGTTGGCAATCGTGGTCAGCATCCTGGCCGTTCTTTGGGCTGCCTCCGGGTTGTTCGTCAATCTGCAGAATGCGCTTAACTCCATCTGGGGGCGTGCCGTTGCCTGCTGAGCGGGCATCGGTGTTGATCCTCCGACAGCGACTGCTGGCCGTGGTATTCGTGGTGGCGGCAGGGCTGGCTATCGTCGCTCTGGCGGCGCTCAGCCTTGCCCTCAGTTGGATGGCCCGGTGGCTCCCGGCTGCCGCCTCGGCCGCCTTGCTTGGGCCGCTCCTGGCGGCCTCGCTGCTGGCCGGATTGCTGGCGCTGATCTACCGTTACATCCCGCAGACCTCCGTCGCCTGGAAGGATGTGTGGCTGGGAGTCGAGCGTTGACCTCGGGTGTGATCACCCTGGCGGCGGTGTTGGTGGGGCTGTTTCTTCGCAGTGGTATACTCGGCTCTCCGCTGGGGGCTGCTGGGGCTTTCGTCGTCATCCTGGTCGCCATGTACTACACCGCCTATGCCTTCCTGCTGGGCGCCGTCTTCACTCGCGAGTTCGCCATGCGCTTCGGCTCGCGACAGGATGGCCCGGAGGGCCAAGGACGTCTAGCGGGCCGATACCGTTCGATCCGAGGGAGAGAGATGGCCAAGTCGAATTCTACGCATCAGCCGTGCCCAAGGGCGCGCCCGGATGCTCCGTGTTGTGCCCGGGCTGCTGGCCCTGGCCTTGATCCTGACCGCCTGCGGCGGGGGCGCAGCTCCAGAGCCCACGCCCGTGCCGGTCGTGCCGACGGAGCCGCCGGCGGTCCCGACCCAGGCGCCCCCGGCCGAGAGGTGCCGACGGCGGGTGCCACCGCGCCCCGGCCGAGTTGGCTGCACAGCCGGTGATGCCGACGGCAGTCGCCGGTGGGCCGACCGCGGTCGCCAACTTCAACACCTTCGTCTACTCCGGCCCGGGCACCAACTACGTCGTGTACGCCGGGCTCGTTGGCGGCCGATCGGCGCAGGTGACCGGACGGAGCGAGGACGGCCTGTGGTGGGCGATCAGTGTGCCGGTGGCCCCTGCGGGGAACGGCTGGGTGGCGGGGAGCGCGGTCACGGTGAGCGGGGTGGCGAACGTCCCGACGCTGCCAACCCCGCCGGTTCCGCCTTCCACTACGATCCCGGCGCCAGGTCCAAGCGACCCGCAGGTGACGGCGCTGGTGAACACCTTCGTGCGCTCAGGTCCGGCTGAGAACTGGCCGGCGTTCGGCGTCGCCCCGGCCGGGGTTTCGGGGCGAGTGATCGGGCGCAGCGAGGACAGCGCCTGGTGGGCCGTGCGCCTTGACCCGAGCAACGTCGGCGTGGGCTACGGCTGGGTGCTGGCCTCGACCGTGAACGCGATCAACACGCAGGACGTGCCGGTCGTTGCCGCGGGCACCAAGCCGGTACTGGCCACGCCCGTCGCCACCGCCGGCTGGCGCCCCTGCGGCGACCGCCACCGATTTCATCAACGTGCGCGCGGGGCCGGGGACCTGCCACGCCGTGCTGGCCGTGGCTCCGCCAGGCTCTTCGGCCGAAATCACCGGCCTTAGCCAGGGTGGCGAGTGGTTCCAGGTGCGCGTCCCCACGCAGGTCGCGAGCTCAGGCCTGGCCTGGGTCTCGGCCGGTTTCGTGGTGACCAGCAATATGGCACCGGTCCCGGTCATCCCCGGTCCGGCCTGCCCGTGATGACGGGGGCGTAGGCTCTCGCTGGGCAGGCCGGCGCGGGAACCTTACCGCCCGGACGTGCGTCAGCACAGGGTATATGGATGCGAGCACGCATCCACACACAAGGAGAAGAGAGTATGAACGGCAAGTGGATCGTGATCGTGTTGACCGCCGCGCTGATGACGGGGTTGCTGGCCGCCTGCGCTTCGGCGCCCGCGGCGGGGGGTGTGCCGTTGGAAGGCAGCTTCTGGGTCCTGGACAGCTACTACAACGCCGATGGCGAGCAGATGTCGGTCCTGCCCCGCACCCAGGCTGAGCGCCCAGTTCGAGGGCGGCAAGGTGTCGGGCAGCGACGGCTGCAACAACTACTTCGGCGAGTACGTGCTGGACGGCGCCAAGCTCACGTTCAAGCAGCCGATGGGCTCGACGATGATGGCCTGCGAGGAACCCGTGATGGCGCAGGCTTCGAGCTTCATGCAGGCGCTGCAGGCCACGGCCATCCTTCAGCATCAGCGGCGATACGCTGACGCTGAAGAACGAGGGCGGCCAGGCGCTGCTGGTGTTCACCGCCGCCTCCCAGGAGCTGGCCGGCACGAGCTGGGATGCGATCTCGGTGAATAACGGCAAGCAGGCCATGGTCAGCCTGATCATCGGATCGGCGATCACCGCCGACTTCGGCGAGGATGGCACCATCAGCGGCTCGGCCGGGTGCAACCGCTACAACGGCCCGTTCGAGACCGAAGGCAAGCAGATCAAGATCGGGCCGCTGGCCTCGACCATGATGGCCTGCATCGAGCCGGAGGGCGTCTCCGAGCAGGAGGCCGCCTACCTGGCGGCGCTCGAGAACGCGACCGTCTATGAGTTGCGCGGCACCAACCTGACGCTGCGGGATGCCGAGGGTGCGGCGCAGGTGGAGTTCGTCCGCAAGTAACTCCGGCGCACGACCAATCGACCCTTGCGGCCCCAGCGACCGGCTGGGCCGCAGTGGTCTCGAGATCGGGCCATTCTGGAGGTCCGGGCCGGCATCGCGTCTCTCCCTTCTGATCAGGCGGGAGCATACTGCGGGAGTCGAGCCCGCCGCACGCTGCTGCCCGGCGTGCCTTGGTGGACCCCCAGCGCCGACCAGCCGAGCAAGGCAGCTGCCGGATTGCCCGGCATTCGCCTTCGTCGGTGGGGCTCGCCACACGCACGACCGGGATGGCGCTGGGCCGTGTCTACTGCGGAGCCGTCGGCGCGTGCCGCGCTTGACGCCACCAACCCGGGCATCTTCCCCCGCTGCCCGAGCGGGACATGCCCCTCTGGCTGACCAGCCTTGTGGTCAGACCACCCGGTACAGCAGGCAACTTGGACTGCGCCAGCTGTACCTTCCTGGCTAGGGTGGCGTCCTGCTTTGAGGACGCCTCCGCATGAAACGGGTGTCGCTGCTCCTGCACTTGCGGCCACCCCGCACCACCGGAATCGAGAGTCATGCCTCCCCCAGGGGGGCGAGCCCGCGCCATCATGGTGGCAGCGTCGACCATCGGACCGTCCGCCCTGCAGTGCAGGTCCGACGGACTCGCGCCACTTGGCTGCATTCGGCACATGCCCAAGGGACGATGCTCGACGAGCCTGGTCACGCTGATCCAAGACAGCGACGGTGCAGACAGATACCCCTTCGATCACGGGCTGGGACGAGACGATCGTGCCCCCATCGCCTCGCGGCGAAGGTGCTCGTCAAGCGATTCCTCAGCACCTCGCAGCAGCACCTTGCGCGGAGGATGCTGTCCGACCTGAGGACTCGACAGACGCAGGCAACGTGCGAAGAAGTGGTCGACGGCCGTGCGGGCTGGTCGGGCGTCACCGCCGGTCCGGAGAGCGCCGGATGTCCGCCGATTCCCGCCTCGCGTGCAGCCTGCCGGCTCGGGCGATGACCCGAGACTGAGGAGGTCAGAGCGCAGAGCTTCGACAGGCAGCCAACCGGCGATCGGGTCCGTGTGTCGCCCGAAGAAGCCACCCAGTGGGCATCTTCGGGGCGTCCACCATGGTAGTATCGGGGCGGCTCGGAGGCAGCCGGCTTCCAGTCGGACAGGCGTCCCATGAACGACGTGTTGCTCGATCTTCTTCCCCTGATCCTGGGCGCGACGCTGGTGCCGATCTACCCCATCCTGATCCTGCTGCTCCTGCTGGGCCCGGGAGGGGTGCGCGCCGCCCTGGCGCTGGTGGCGGGCACGCTGACCATTCGCCTGGCGCAGGGGCTGCTGCTCGGGGCTGTGTTTGGAGCGGCGGCCGAAGCACACCCCGAGGAGGGCCCCAAGCTCATTGCCTCCACGCTGCTGTTGGTGTTGGGCCTGCTGCTGCTGCTCGCGGCGTTTCTGAAGTGGCGCAAGCAGCCCGATCCGGACGATCCGCCCCCGCAGTGGATGGCCACCCTGGGCAGCCTCTCCCCGCTCAAGGCGTTTGGCGCAGGCGCGCTATTCATCACCATCGCCGTCAAACAGTGGGTCTTCACCTTGACGGCCATCGACGTGATCCAGGGTGGGATGCCGAGCGTCGCCGGCTTCGCCGGGCTGTACCTGTTGTACACCCTGGCCACACAAGCGCTGGTCTTGCCGCCGATCCTGGCGTACGCCATCGCGCCGCAGCGGGCCTCCACGCCGCTGCGGGCAGCGCAGGGTTGGCTGGACCGCAACAGCCGCACGATCGCCATCGCAGTTTCGCTGATCTTCGGCCTGGCGTTCTTCTACAAAGGCCTGACGGGCTTGATCGGTTGACCGGCAACCCGAACCCGACGCGCAGCGGCTGAGGACATGCTGTGGCCCGTCGACCAGCCGGCAGGCTGAGAGTGCACCACAGCCTCCGGGCAGCGGCCGCAGCCAGGGACACGCGGCGCGATGTTGCGGATGGGCAACGGGCATCGCCAGCCAGGCGCGGCCAGCTTCTGGGCAGCGCCCGTCGACACGCTGCATGGGCGGGAGGCGGCATACTCCCGCCCGTAGCCCGCAACGAGGCGCTGATTGGCGCGGCGTCCGCGCCGTCCTGGTTGCACACAGAGTATGACGCACCGGATGTCGGAAGGCCATGGCGGTGGTTGAGGCGCGCCCGCAAGGGTCGGGGCGAAGGCGCGTCCGCCCGACGGCGAGGGGGGATGGACATGCATCAACGAGTTGAGGGCGAAGAGCACATCATCTCGACCGGGCATCTACCTCCCGCCGAGGCGGTTCGCTCGCTTGTGGCGGAAGCCCATCGGCGCTACCGAGCGAACGATGAGGGACTTGTCGCCGACTACATCCCTGTCCTGGGGCAGACACCTCGGGAGCTCTTCGCGATCTGCGTCGTTGCCGTGACCGGCGCGAGGTACGGTGTCGGGGATGAGCAGCATGAATTCTCGATCCAGAGCATCTCCAAGCCTTTCGTCTTCGCCCTGATCTGCCAGCAGCTCGGGCCCGATCGGGCGCGGGAGCTGCTCGGCGTCGACGCCACCGGCCATCCATTCAACTCCGTGATGGCCATCGAGTCCACTCCGACGCGCACCGGCAATCCGATGGTGAACGCCGGCGCGATCGCCGCCGCCAGCCTGGCGCCCGGGAGACTCCGCCGGCGACAAGTGGGAGTTCATCCAGCAGGGGCTTGGGCGCTTCGCCGGCCGGCGGCTCGAGCTGGATCTCGAGGTGTATGCCTGCGAGTCGGCCTCCAACGCCCGCAATCAGGGCATCGCCCGGCTGCTGGAGAGCTATGGCCGCCTCTACTCCGACCCGCTGCAGGCCATCGACCTCTACACGCGCCAGTGTGCGCTTCGGGTCAATGTGCGGGACCTGGCGGTGATGGGCGCCACCCTGGCGGACGGCGGGGTGAATCCGGTGACCGGCGATCGGGTGATCGACGCCGCCATCTGCGCCCGGGTGCTGGCGGTGATGGCGACCGCCGGGCTGTACGAGCACTCCGGCGAGTGGCTGTACGACATCGGCCTGCCGGGCAAGAGCGGGGTGAGCGGGGGGATCGTCACCATTGCCCCGGGAAAGGGCGGCCTGGCCACCTTCGCGCCGCCGCTCGACGCGGCGGGCAACAGCGTGCGCGGCCAGCTGGCCACCCGCTTCCTCTCCGAGCGCCTGGGCCTGAATCTCTTCGCCTCGAAGCCCGAGCCGCGCAGCGACTAGAAGTCCTTGAGAGGTGACTTGATCACCTGGATGTGGTAAACTCGGGCATCCGACGACCAGCCGGCGCCGGTTCCCTCAGTCGACCAGGCCCCACCCCAATCGATGGCTTCGCCCGCACACGCTCGAGCGGGCCGGTGGGCGTAGGCGGACACCTTCGGGGGACTGCCGCGGTCAGGCGCACGATCGCTGAGGGCATGCCAGCATGACAGAAACCGCCAGCTCGCCTGCGACTCCCTCCACCGCGCTCAAAGCCTCCTGGCTCCCCATGCTGGTGATCCTGCTGGCGCAGATCCAGATGGGCTTCAACGTCAACGCCATCCCGATCTCGGTGGGTCCGATCACCGAGGAGCTCGGTCTGGCAGCGACCAGCGTGGGCACGGCGCTCGTGGTGTACTCGCTGTTCGTAGCGGCTTTTGTCATGCTGGGCGCCAAGCTCGGTGCACTGCTCGGGGCACGCCTGATGTTCCAGCTTACCGCCGTGCTGCACGGCGTCGCCATGGCGATGATGGCGCTCAGCGTGGATGAGAGGGCCATGATCAATGCCCAGGCGCTGGCCGGGCTGGCGGCAGCCGCGCTGGTGCCGACGCTGGTGGTGCTGATCGCCGCCAACTACCGCGGCGGGCAGCAGGCGCAGGCGCTCGGCCTGCTGGCAGGTGCGCCGGCCGTGTCGGGGGTGCTAGCCTTCCTGCTGGCCGGGTACCTGGGAACTGCCCTCAGCTGGCGCGTATCGTTCGGCCTGCTGTTCTTTGTCTCGCTCGTTGTGCTGGCCCTCAGCTTTCGCCTGCAGCCGGTCGCGCGGCAGAAGGGCATACGGATTGACTGGGTCGGGGCCGTTCTGGCGGCGATTTCCGTCATCCTGATCAGCCTGGGCTTCAACAACCTGACCGCCTGGGGGGTGATCCTGGCGAAGCCCGCAGCCCCCATCAGCCTGTTCGGACTCTCCCCGGCGCCGCTGATGATTCTGGTTGGGGTGGTGTTGGGGCAGGCCTTCTTCAGCTGGAGCCACAACCGGCAGTTGCTCGGACAGAGCCCGTTGATCGCGCTCGAGGTGCTCGACTCACCTGCGGAACGCAGCGCGATCTTCTCGCTCCTGATCATGAGCGCCGTCGGCCCGGCGGTGAACTTCCTGATCCCGCTGTACATCCAGATCGTTCAGGGACGCACCAGCCTGCAGACCTCAGTCGCCGTGATCCCGTACACGCTGGCGATCTTCGCCAGCGCCGTCCTGATCGTCCGGCTGTTTGCCCGCTACTCCCCCCGGCAGATCGGCCGCATCGGCTTCATCCTGGTTTCCATCGGCCTGGTGGTGCTGGCCATCACCATTCGCAATGACTGGGGCACCCCGGCGGTCATCCTGGGCCTGGTCATCCTCGGTCTGGGAGAAGGCTCACTGCTCACTGTGCTCTTCAACGTGCTGGTGACCAGCTCGCCCAAGGAACTCGCCGGGGACGTGGGAGCGGTGCGCGGCGTGGCCAACAACCTCTCGACCGCCCTGGGAACCGCCTTTGCCAGCGTCATGGCTGTCGGGCTGCTGAGCCTGTTCCTCTCGGTCAGCCTGGCTGCCAGCGCCATGGTGCCAGCGCCGCTCCAGGCACAACTGCCGTTGGACAACGTGGAATTCGTGAGCAACGAGCAGCTGGTGGAGGTCCTGCGCGCGACGGACGCAACTCCCTCCCAGGTGACGGAAGTGGTGGCAATCAACGCCGCCTCCCGGCTGAGAGCGCTGAAGGCGACCTTCCTGATCCTGGCCGGGATCTCCCTGCTGGCGGTCTTCCCGGCCGGCGGCCTGCCCGGCTATGTGCCGGGTGAGGTCCCAGCAGAGCGAGCAGACGACGCCTCCGGGGGGCGCGGGCCGAGGCGCGCCAGGCGCAAGGCATCCGCCGCCAGCTAGCTCGACCACAACGCAGACAACCTATGGGAAGGTTACGATGACAACCGACAGCACCGCAGCACGCCAGTACGCCCGAGAGCACGCCGACGCCTTCCAGCAGCAGTTGCTGGAGATGCTGCGGATTCCCAGCCTTAGCGGCGACCCCGCCCATGCAGGGGATGTCCGGCATACAGCCGAATGGCTGGCTGCGCATTTGCACGCGCTTGGACTGGAGAGCGCCAGGGTAATGCCCACAGCAGGCCACCCCGTCGTCTATGCCGAGTGGTTAGGCGCCGGGCCAGACAAGCCAACGGTGTTAGTGTACGGCCATTATGACGTGGTGCCTGCGGCCATGGAAGATGGCTGGGACACGCCGCCATTTGAGCCCGTCGTGAAGGACGGTAAGATCTTCGCCCGCGGCGCAACAGACAATAAAGGGCAGCTCTTCATCCATATCAAAGCACTCGAATCCTACCTCGAGGCAAGTGGCGGAGCACCGGTCAACGTAAGGATCTTGTTGGAGGGAGAGGAAGAAATCTCATCCCCCAATCTGACGCCCTTCATCAAGGAGCACCTTGACTTGCTCAAGGCCGATGTCTGTGTGATCAGCGATACCTCCATGCGCGCCATCGAAGAGCCAGCCATCACGCACAGCCTGCGTGGTATGACGTATATTGAACTTGAAGTCGAGGGACCCAAGGAAGACTTGCACAGCGGGCTGTGGGGCGGGGCGGCGCACAACCCTGCCCTGGCGCTGGTGGAAATCCTGGGCAAGCTCTACAATCCGGATCACACCATCGCCGTACCAGGTTTCTATGACGAGGTTGTCCCGCTGACACAAGCGGAGCGCGAAATGATCGCCAAGACCGCGCTCACCGAGGAGCAGTACAAAGAGACGACAGGCGTTCCGGCGACCTGGGGTGATGCGAATTACACCATTCGCGAGCGCATCTCTGCCCGCCCGACGCTTGATATCAACGGCATGTGGAGCGGTTGGACTGGTCCCGGTCCCAAGACGATCATCCCTCAGAAGGCTGGCGCGAAGCTCAGCTCCCGCCTGGTCGGCAACCAGGACCCGAACAGGATGTACGCTCTGCTCAAGAAGTATATTGAATCCATCGCGCCGAAGACCGTGAAAGTCAGTGTCAGCTTGCTGACCACAGGCATGCCCGCCCTCATCCCGTTCGATATACCCGAGATGCAGGCTGCCTCACGCGCTTATGAGAAAGCCTGGGGCTACACGCCGGTCTTCACGCGTGGCGGCGGCAGCATACCGGTTGTGGCTGACATTGCCAATTTGCTAAGAATTCCGGTCGTCATGATGGGCTACGGGCTGGACAGCGATGGCTTGCACTCGCCCAACGAGCACTACAGCATCGAGATGTTCCAGCGCGGCATTGACACAGCGATCGTGTACCTCGAGGAGCTGGCGCATATTCAAGAATAGCTCAAGGTAACAAGAGACGGTTCAATCAATGAAAGGGAAATCTCGATGAAGATGCGTCGGCTCGTCTTAGGTTGTTGTGTAGGGATCATGATCCTGGCAGCCTGCACTTCCTCAGGAGCCCAGCAAGGTGGCAACCTGACCGGCAAAGTGTGGGCGCTTACAGAATTGATGGGCAAGGCGCCTCTAGCTGGAACCGGCATCTCAGCCGAATTCACTGCCGACGGCACGGTGGCAGGATCGGCTGGGTGCAATCGCTATAGCGGCACGTACACCGTCTCCGGCGGCAACATCACGTTTTCTACGCAATTGGCAATGACGATGATGATGTGCGAGCAGCCCGTGATGGATCAGGAGAGCGCCTATATGCAGGCGCTGGGTGAGGCGAAAACCTTCGCAGTCAAAGGGGATCAGCTCACCCTCTTCGGTGGAGATGGTACAGGACTGGCTGTCTATGAAGCCCAATCCCAGGAGTTGGCGGGCACCACCTGGGAGGTGACTGCCTTCAACAACGGCAAGCAGGCGGTCGTTGGTGTACTGGAGGGGACAACCCTGACAGCGAGTTACGGCAAAGATGGCAGCATGAGTGGAAATTCGGGCTGCAATGATTCAACGGTGCGTACAAGATCGACGGCGACCAGATCACGATTGGCCCCCTGGCATCCAGTATGAAGATGTGCAGTGACCCGGCAGGGGTGATGGATCAGGAAGCGCAATACCTGGCAGCCCTGCAAAGTGCGGCGAACTACCAGATTGAAGGGAATGTGCTGCAGCTGCGCACAAAGGATGACGCACTGGCGGCAATGTTCAATAGGAAATAGGGTGACAGGGATGGAAATCGATAGAAAGACCGGAGATGGTCCAGGACGACCTGGAAACGACCAGCCTGTATCTGGAGGACGTGGTGCAGCTGTAGAGAGAACAACGCACCCATGAGCAGTAGGTTTCTCAGCGAGCTCGAAGAACGCTTTCTGCGCTACGTCAAGATCGACACCACGGCCGATCCGGCCTCGTCTACGTCCCCCAGCAGCCAGATTCAGTTCGATCTGCTCAACCTGTTGGTGGACGAGTTGAAGGAGATCGGCCTGCAGCAGGTGTCCCTGACCCCCTATGGCGCGGTTCTGGCCTCCATTCCGGCGACGGTGGAGACGGCGACGCCCACCATCGCCCTGCTGGCGCATGTGGATACCGCCCCCCAGTTCTCCGGGACGAACGTCAAGCCGATCGTCCATCGCAGCTACAACGGCCAGGACCTCGTCTTGCCCGACGATTCCAGCCAGGTGTTGTCGCCCAAGGAGCTGCCCTACCTCGGGCAGAAGGTGGGCGACGATATCGTGACCGCCTCCGGCAAGACGCTGCTGGGCGCGGATGACAAGGCGGGCATCGCCATCATCATGGCCGCCGCGCGTCATCTACTGCAGAATCCAAGCCTGCCGCACGGGCCGATCCGCATCGGCTTCACGCCGGACGAGGAGATCGGCCGCGGCGTGCACGCCGAACTGCCGGGCGATCTCAAGGCGGACTTCGCCTACACGCTCGATGGGGCGCATCTGGGTGAGATCGTGTACGAGACCTTTTCCGCCGACGCGGCCAAGGTCAATGTCAAGGGCGTGCCGATCCATCCCGGCTGGGCCAAGGACAAGCTGGTCAACGCTGCCCACCTGGCCGCCAAGATCGTGGACACCCTGCCCCAGGCCACGCTCACGCCGGAGACCACCTCTGGCCGCCAGGGCTTTCTGCACGTTTTCGGGATGAGCGGGTCCGCCGCCGAGATGACCATCGACATCATCCTGCGCGACTTCGAGCGCGAACAGCTGGCCGCGCAGGGCGAGCTGCTCGACAAAGTGTGCGCGGCCGTGCAGGCCGGCGAGCCGCGCGCTCGGATCACCTGCACGATCACCCCCCAGTATCGCAACATGCGCTACTGGTTGGAGGACGACATGCGCCCGGTCGAGCTGGCGCGGCAGGCGTGCCGGCAGCTTGGCGTCGAACCGTTCTCCGTGCCTGTTCGCGGCGGCACCGATGGCTCGCGCCTGACCGAGCTGGGCGTGCCCACCCCGAACGTGTTCACCGGCATGCAGGAGATCCACGGGCCGCTGGAATGGGCCAGCCTGCAGGACATGGCCGCCGCCACCGAGGTGTGCATCCAGCTGGTTCAGCTTTGGGCCGCGGCCGGACTGGGCGAGCCGAAGCCGGAACACGGACCGGAGTCGCCGGCCGAGACGGGCGGAGCCATCGATTGGACCGACGAGATCTAGGGCTGGTGGAGGCGAGGCGAATGGAGATAGCGGTACGCACGGGCGAGCTTCTGCAAGCGGAGAGCGACCTGGCGGTGCTCGCCACCTTCGAGGATGCGTCGCTGCCGGCTGAAGTGGAGAGGCTGCTCGAGCCGAGCGACTACCGCGGCCGCGCCAACCAGACGCTGCTGCTCTACCCCCTCGGCGCCTTGGCCCCCCGCCGCCTGCTGCTCGTGGGGCTGGGAAAACCCGAGAAGGCCACCGCTGAGACGATCCGAAGCGCCAGCGCGACCGCCGTCAAGGAAGCCCAGAGGCTGCAGGTGGAGGCGATCACCATCGGCGTCCACGGCGACTTGCCGCTGGCGCCCGAAGTGGCCGCGCAGGCATTCGCCGAGGGAATGGAGCTGGGCGCGTATCGCTATTGGCGCTACCGCACCGGCCTGACCGATGAGCAGACCTTCGTGGTCAAGGCGGCAGGGGTCTTCACCAAGACCGACGAACGCACTGGCGCAGGCGTCGCCCGTGGCCAGATCGTGGGCCGTGGTGTGACCTTCGCGCGCGACCTGGTCAATGGGCCCGGATACGCCATGCACCCACCGGAGCTGGGCGAGGAAGCGGTCAAGCTGGGAAAACGCGTCAACCTTAAGGTGACTGTGTTGGATATGTCCCAATTGGCCGAGCAGGGGTTCGGGGGCATCCTGGCTGTCGGAAAGGGATCGGAGCACGAGCCGCGCTTCATCGTGATGGAGTACGGAGCAGCCAAGAAGGGCACCCCAACCATCTGCCTGGTGGGCAAGGGGCTGACCTTCGACTCGGGCGGCCTGTCGCTCAAGCCGGCCGAGGCGATGGAGACGATGAAGTCAGACATGGGCGGGGCGGCGGCTGTGTTTGGCGCCATGCAAGTGGCGGCCGAGCTCAAGCTGCCGCTGCACTTGGTCGGCTTGGTTTCGGCGGCCGAGAATATGCCCAGCAGCAACGCCTATCGGCCCGGGGACGTTGTGAAATCGCTCAGCGGAAAGACGATCGAAGTGATCAACACCGATGCGGAGGGTCGCATCATCCTCTCCGACGCGCTGTTCTACGCCCAACGCTACCAGCCGGATGCCATCGTGGAGCTGTCGACGTTGACCGGCGCGGTGATCATCGCCCTCGGCTCACATGCCACCGGCATGATGGGGACCGATCAGGCGCTGATGGACAGGCTGCGCAAGGCGGGCGAGGCCAGCGGCGAGCGGGTCTGGCAGCTGCCCCTGTGGGACGAGTATCATCAGATGGTCAAGAGCGAGATCGCCGATCTCAAGAACATCGGTGGACGGCCGGCGGGTTCGATCACGGCCGGCGCGTTTCTGGCGGCATTCGTGGGCGAGTATCCCTTCGTACATCTCGACATCGCCGGCACAGCCTGGGTCGATCATCCTGCCAAGGCGTACCACTCTCCTGGCGGCACCGGTGTGGGAGTGCGCCTGCTGGCTGAGTTCCTCAGGGAAACCAACGGATCCTCGACGACCAAGTTCTCCACCCAACATCGGAGGCAGCAATGACCGCAAACGCCACATCCGAACCAGGCCAAACCCTCCTTCATGGACAGAATGCTGAACACCGTCGAACGGGTAGGCAATAAGGTGCCTCATCCGGTGCTGATGTTCTTCTACCTGATCATCGGCGTCATCGTCCTGTCAGCCGTCTTGTCGTTGTTGGGCGTCAGCGTCACCGAGCAGATCGCTGTGCCGGTCCCGGTACCGGTGACGCCCGACTTCTACGAAGACGTCAGCGAATACTCGCTGTCAGGAGCTGGGACTGAGGATGTCGACTACGAAATCAAGGAACAGACCATCTCCATCGAGAGCCTGCTGAGCATCGATGGCATCCGCTTCCTGTTCACCTCCTTCGTCCCGAACTTCCAGGGCTTCGGCGCGCTGGCCGTCACGCTCATCGCCATGCTGGGTGCAGGCGCGGCCGAAGTCGCCGGGCTGATGGCCGCCCTGATCCGCAAGCTGGTCAAGGTCGCCCCCCGTGCGCTGATCGCCTATCTCATCGTCTTCATCGGCGTGCTGGCGAGCGTTGCTTCGGACGCGGGCTACCTGATCCTGATTCCGCTGGGCGCGGCGGCCTTCCTGGCCGTCGGGCGGCACCCGATCGCCGGCCTGGCAGCCGGCTTCGGCGGTGTCGCCGCCGCCTTCATGGCGAACCTGATCCCGACGCCAACGGACGCCATGCTGTTCGAGATCACCAATGAGGCCATTGGCTTGACCGGCGGCGCGCCGATCTCGATCACGGCCGATTACTTCTTCCAGGCCGCCTCGTCACTCCTGCTGACGGTGGTGATCGGTTTCGTCATCGTGCGCGTGGTTGAGCCGCGCCTGGGCAAGTACGATCCGGCGCAAGCGGGTGATCCCGAGCAGGCTGCCGCTGCCGACGAAATCGATCCGGCCCTCGAGGCGCGCGGGCTGCGCCGGGCCGGGCTGGCCTTTCTGGTTGTGTTGGGCCTCGTCCTGCTGGCCACCCTTCCGCCGGGCGCGCCGCTGCGCGATCCTGACACAGGCTCGATCATCGGCCAGACGCCCTTCATGCAAAGCCTGCTGTTCATCGTGATGCTGTTCTTCTTAGTCCCCGGCGTGGCCTATGGCTCGGCGGTCGGCAAGTTCAAGGGCCCCAACGACGTGATCGCCGCGGTGGTCAAGACCTTTGCCGGCTTGGGCGGCCTGATCTTCATGCTGCTGATGATCAGCCAGTTCATCGCCTACTTCAACTACTCCAACCTGCCGTCCGTCATCGCCACTGCGCTGGCCGACTGGTTGGGAAACGCCGGCATTGCCGCCATCCCGCTGCTGATCGGCTTCGTGCTGGTGATCGTATTGCTCGACTTCATCATGCCGGGTTCGCTGGCGAAGTGGGCGATCTTTGCGCCGATCTTCGTGCCGCTCTTCATCCGGCTGGGCGTGCCGGCGCAGACCGTGTTCGCCGCCTACCGCGTCGGCGACTCTCCGATCAACACGCTGACGCCGTTGATGGTGTACTTCCCGGTGATCGTGGCCTTCGCCCAGCGCTATCAGAAGAACTCGGGTGTCGGCTCGCTGGTGGCGCTGATGCTGCCCATTGCCGGCGTCGTTCTGGTCGTCTGGCTGGCCTTCCTCATCCTGTGGTTCGTGCTGGGCATCCCGCTCGGGCCGGGGTACCCGGTGGCCTTCTGAGGCGCCGACGGCGGGTGTTGGACCGGCGGAGGAGGCTGCAGCCAGGTTTGCTGGCGCCCCTGTTCCGCCGCCACCGGCTCCTGCGGCGGTTGACCACGCCACGCAGCTGCAGTTGCTGGCCCAGCTCGACGAGCTGCGGCAATCCGGCGTGCTCAGCGAGCCTGAGTTCGAGGGTGAAGAAGTCGGCCATCCTACAAGGCCGCTGAGACGCTGGCCGACCGTCGACACGGCGAGGGAGGGTACCGTCCACGGCGCTGTTCGCCGCCTGCCGCGTGGGCGACTCGCCGGTCAGCACGCTCGCGCCGTTGATGGTCTACTTCCCGGTGATCGTCACCTTCGCCCATTGCTACCAGAAGAACTCGGGCGTCGGGTCGCGGGTGACTTTGATGCTGCCTGTGGCAGCCGCCGTCCTGGTTTCCTGGCTGATCATCCTGATCCGCTGGTTCATGGTGGGGATCCCGCTCGGGCCGGGTTATCCGGTGCGATTCTATCGGTCAGAAGTCGTCCAAGGATAACTTCTGCCTTTCCCATGGGAAATCCAGGCGGAAAGCGGGAGCTATGCTCGGGGAGCTACTTACCGTAAGGGCGACCGCAGGTCGCCCTTGAAGCCGACTGGCGGAAGGAAAGACGGATGGAGCATCGAACCAGACGGTTGCGAGCCGCCCTGGCAGAGACCTATCTGCCGGGCCTACTCGTCGGCGCGCCGGTCGCTGGAGTGGCCGGAGTGTGGCGACGCACCCGCGCCAGCAAGCGCTCTGCGCCTTGCTGGCGATTTCCCCGCAACACAAGGAGGCCTGAAGCCTATGGCTGGATTTCGTGAGCAACTTCATGGCGGGCCGGTCAACGACGAGGAGATCGTCCGTGTGCGCGAGGCGATACTGTTCGAAGAGCCTGACAGGCAGCGTCGGCTTACACGCTTCTACATCCTGCTGATCCTCGCTGCTGCAATCGCAACGTTTGGTCTGCTGGCAGACTCGGTTGCGACTGTCATCGGCGCCATGATCGTTGCGCCTCTGATGCTGCCGATCATGGGCGTTGCCT
This sequence comes from uncultured Chloroflexia bacterium, assembly GCA_963789825.1. Classification (GTDB taxonomy): domain Bacteria; phylum Chloroflexota; class Anaerolineae; order Anaerolineales; family E44-bin32; genus PFL42. The sequence continues at coordinate 611,240 of CAWBME010000006.1, read as the reverse complement.
TCGGCGTTGGCCTCGGGGATCGCAAGATCATCCTGAGCTCGCTAACCACATCGATTCTGGGCATCATCGCCGCAATTGCCATCGGATTCTTGCTCACCTGGGCCATGCGTTCCCTGATCTTTGTGGAAGCGAACACCCAGATCATGGTGCGCACGACCCCGCGGCTGATCGACCTGTTGGCGGCATTGGCCACGGGTCTCGCCGGCGCCTTCGCCATCGGGCGGAAGGATGTTTCGGATACGCTGCCCGGGGTTGCGATTGCAATCTCCTTGGTGCCTCCGCTGGCCAACGTGGGCATTCTCTTCGCGGCTGGACGGCCTGATCTGGCCATGGGAAGCCTGTTGCTTTTCGTCACCAACTACCTGGCCATTCTGCTCACCGGCGCCTTGATGTTCACGGTGATGGGATTTCCTGACGCCCATCGCGCGCGCTATTCCCAGCGTTCCAAGTACACCGCTGTCGGCATTGCCGCAGTTCTGCTGGCGCTGATCATCGTTCCGCTGGCGGGCGCCAGCTACACAACCATCCGGAGCAGCGTGAGGAGCAGCGCGCAGCAAGCGCCGCCGAGGCCTGGCTGGCTGACCACAACTACCGGGTGGTCTCGATCACGGCCGGGAGCGATGAAGTGCGCATGGTCATCACCGGCGAAGGAGTCCTTCCAGCGCAAGAGGACCTGCGAGACGCGCTGCGAAGCAGCCTGGCCGGGGCGCCGATCATCCTCGAAGTCGTGCCCCAAACGCGGATCAGGCTGGAAACGGCGCCGGCTGGCAGCCAGTAGGCAGCGGCCTCCAAGCCATGGCGGGCATGCTTGCTCAAGCATCGAGTGAACGCATGACGATCGGCTGCCGCGATGCCGCCGGCATCAGCGTCGAGGCCGCCATCGGCCTCGATTTGAGGATTGTGATGCTACCACCCAACCTTGCCTTCCTGGACGAACTGGGACAGGCACCACGTGGCCAGGTATATGCATCCAGCGCCACGGAAAGAGCCAAACAGCGATAGGGAGCCGCCCGGTGTTCATACTTGGACAGTTGTTTGCCGCAAGGGCGACCGCAGGTCGCCCTTGAAGCCGACTGGCAGAAGGAAGAACGGATGGAGCATCGAACGAGACGGTTGCGAGCGGCCCTGGCGGAGACAGATCTGCCGGGCCTACTCGTGGGCGTGCCGGTCAATCGGCGCTACCTGAGCGGCTTTACGGCCAGCTACGGCTGGCTGCTCATCACGCGCACCAACGCCTTTGTCCTGACCGACAGTCGCTACCTGATCCAGGCGGGCCGCGAGGCGCCTGGTTTCGCTGCGCGCCAGATCATCAATCCGGGCAAGACGCTGCCAGAAGTCGTGTTGGAGCTGTGCCAGGAGTTCGGGCTGGATCGGCTGGCGTTCGAGGCCGGCCATACCACGGTCGCCGATCATGGTCGTCTCGCGGCGGGTCTGGGCGATACGGTGGCGCTGGAACCGACCGAAGGCCTGGTCGAGGAACTGCGCATGGTCAAGGATGAAGCCGAGATCGCGGTGATGCGCCGAGCCATCGCCATCACCGATGCGGTCATGGAGGCCGTCGTACCGCAACTGCGCCCCGAACATACGGAGCGCCAGGCCGTGTGGCTGTTCGAGCAGGCGCTGCGCAAGGCTGGGGCCGAGGGACCGTCGTTCCCGATCATCGTGGCCGCCGGGTCCAACGCCGCGCTGCCCCACCACCGACCGGGAGATGATCTGTTGGGCGAGGGTCAGACGATCATCATTGACATGGGCGCGCACATCGACGGCTACAACGCCGACCTGACGCGCACGGTGGTCCTTGGCCAGCCAGACGAACGGTTCTGGGCGATCTACAATACCGTAGTCAGAAGCGGAGCAGCGAGCCATCGCCGAGGTGCGGCCGGGCGTGCGCGCCCACGAGGTAGACGCCATCGCTCGCGATCTCATCACCGCAGCGGGCCACGGCAACCACTTCGGCCACGGAACAGGCCACGGCATTGGCATGAACCTCCATGAGGCGCCATTCCTGCGCTGGACTACACCCGGTGGGACCAGCATCCCGCTCGAGACGGGCATGATCTCCAGCGTAGAGCCGGGCATCTACATTGAAGGCTGGGGCGGCGTGCGCATTGAAGATCTCGTGCTGGTCACGGACGACGGCTGCGAGATTCTCCCCCAGGCCGTTAAGCTTAGTGGATAGACGATTGTCTTCCGACATGACTTCTCGCAGGAAGGTTGCTGTGCCGGGTTCGCTGGCCAAGTGGGCGATCTTCGCGCCATCTTCGTGCCGCTCTTCATCCGGCTGGGCGTGCCGGCGCAGACCGTGTTCGCCGCCTACCGCGTCGGCGACTCTCCGATCAACACGCTGACGCCGTTGATGGTGTACTTCCCGGTGATCGTGGCCTTCGCCCAGCGCTATCAGAAGAACTCGGGTGTCGGGTCGCTGGTGGCGTTGATGCTGCCCATAGCCGCCGTCGTACTGGTGGTCTGGCTGGCCTTTCTCATCCTGTGGTTCGTGTTGGGCATCCCGCTCGGGCCGGGCTATCCTGTGTCGGCCTGAGCCGCCATGCCGGGATCTGCCTTGGCCCTGCCGGCCGTAGGCGGATCACTGGAAGGATGATACAGGCGGCGCCCCCCGCAACTGCGGGGGGCGCCGCTTCACTTTCCAGGGACTCGTCAGCGACATCAGGCCCGCGGCCGCGCACTGGATCTTGAGTGCGCCGGCCGTGGCGATCAGGGCGCAGGCTGAGGCTCCCAGGCCTGCACGAACTCAAAGTCGGCCAGGAACAGCGCCCCGGACGGCGCCTGGTCGAACACCAGTGAGGCTTCCGTGATCGCCTCCAGGTCGACGCCTTGGGCCGAGGCCAGGTCGAAGCGAAGGGTCGTCAGCGGGACGCGACCGCTGAAGAGACCTCCCTCGAAGAGGTCGTCTTCCACGGTCTCTCCGGCCGGGAACGCCAGGGCAGGTTCGAGGGGGCGAGTCGGCAGGGAGGCCTGCCCACCATGCGCGTCGGTCAGCTCGAGCGTGATGGACGGGGGCTGCCCGGGAGTGTTGAGTTCGGAGGTGGGGTCGAGCGCCACCCGCAGGCTGGCGGCGGCGAAGTGGCTGAGGTCCAGCCCCTCGGGCCAGGTGAAGCGCAGGCTGCCGCCCGGCTGGGGCCAGGTCACAACGACCATCGCCGGGTTTCCGGGGATGGTCAGGTTCACCCGCTTGCAGGGTTCGCTTCCCGGAAGCACGTATGGGGTGTAGTAGCCTTCAGGGCAGAAATGGGTCGTGATGCCATCGGCGGTTGTTCGGCCGCCGTTCCAGGGCTGCCCGAGTTCGTCTGCCGACAGGGGAATCAGCACCGGCAGTCGAGCCTCGCCGGGTGCCAGGGAAGCGAGGCGAGCCGCTTGCCCATAGAGACTGTCGGGGGCCGGGGAGCGGGGATCCTGCCCCAATCGCGCCGCCGCCTGTGCCGCCTCACCGGGAGGCGCGAAGAGCGCAGCCAGGAAATCCAGTGTGGCTGCCGTGAGGAACTCGCGCTGCGCCTCCGGACGGAGCAGCGGCTCACAATCCGGGCGGCCGGGACGCGCCAGCGCCTCATCCCGGAGCAAGGTGTTGAAGGCGTTGTGGTTGGCTCTCTCCAACCACAGGCTGGCTGCCCAGGCGGAGTTGGCTGGATCGCTGCGCGCTTCTTCGTAAAAGACCTGGCCCTCTTGGAAGGCCATGTCGGCGTCGCAGGCAGGCAGCACGGTGAGGAAGGGCACCGGCATCGGGGTGGGCCAGGCGAAGCCGGCGGCGGGGGCGACCATCATCACACCGTCGACCCAGCCCACCGGAAAGGCGAGGCGTGGATCGCCTGCCTCCAGCGCTGTGGGCTGCGCCAGCCAGTAGGCGAGCTCGGCGCCGCGCGAATGGCCGAGCAACGCCAGCCGATCCAGATCGGCCAGGCCGTTCAGCTCGACGCCGAAGGGGTTCGGTCCGCCCTCTGAAGCGGTCTGGAGAGCTTCCAGATGGAGGGCGAGGAGCTGGACCAGGCGCTCGCCCGCCTGGGGTTCGCCGAAGCCGAAGGTGTACTCGGCGTTGATGTTGATCGACAGGGCCAGGTAGCCGGCCTGGGCGAGGTCGGCCGCCAGGTCGCGGAAGCCCCGGTAGTTGGGGGCCTCGTCTTCCGGGGCGCAGGGCCAGCGGTCGACCTTGTCATTGTCCGGGACCGGGCAGCCGGGATGGTTTCCGTGGAGCAGCAGGACCACCGGAGCCGGCGTCCCCCGAGGTTCCGGCACAGCCAGCACGCCCGTCAGGCGGACGGGCATCTGGCGAAAGCGGCTGTCTTCGGGGAACTGGGGTTGGACGATCGTCGCCTCGCCCAGATCGTATTCAACCACCTGGACGCCTGCCGACTGGACTTGAGGTGCAGGTTCAGTCGGTTGCCCTGCCGTGGCCGCTGGCAGCACCGCAGTCGCCGTCGGTCCGGCGAGAGTGGGCGTGCAGGCGCTCACGAGGGCCAGGGTGATTCCTGCAAGGTAGAGGTGCGTCTTGCCTCGAGCCATGGTTGCCCTCCGAATGTCAGCGCCGGGCTGGGATCAACCGCCCAGGGGAATGGCGATCAGGACGATGGCCACCGCCATCCCTGTCAGCAGCAGGGCAGTGCGCCAAGGACTGGTGCCCGTGTACATCCCCCAGCGGTAGCCGATGACGAACAGCACGATGAACGAGATCAAGTTGGAAACGAGGATCGCCAGGCCAGGATCGCCCGACAGCACCACCAGCGGGATGAGCGCCGGCAGGACAGAGACCAGGGCGACAAGGACATGCGCCAGGGCGCCGGTGAAATCGTAGCGCGAGAATCCGATCGGGCGCGGCTGCGCCTGCATCAGCTGGCCATGGATGCCGCGATAGAGCGACTGGCGCCCCTCGGGGGTGGAGATAGGCTCGAGGAAGTCGTCGAGTTCTTCTGCGATGGCTTCCAGGCCCTCCTGTTCGTCCTCGGCCGAGTGGATGGCCATCAGCAGGCGGTGCCGCTCGCCGCGCTCGAACAGCGAGAACAGGGCGTACATCATGCCGTCAATGAACGCCCAGGCCAGCACCGCCGCGATGGCGGCCCAGGCAAGATCGTTGACGCTGCCCTGAGTCAGGCTGCCAGCCTCAAGTCCATCAGGCTGGACGATCACGCGGAAGGCCATGGTGAACGTGAGCAGGATCAGAATGCTGAAGACGCTCTCGGCCAACCGGTCGAGCGGGTCGAGCAAGCTGTTGAGAACGCCTTCTGGGGAGTGCTGGCGCGGCGGCCGCGGGCGGAAAGAGCGAACCTTCAACATGGCAGCAAGCGTCTCCGGCGAACCTGACTCGTCGGGCAGATGCGCGGGAAGTCGGTCATGGCCGGCATGGTCCGGCCGCCCGCCATCTGCGCGTCGGCTCCAGCGCGACTCGTTCGATTATATGCCATGGGTGAAGTTGCCCACAGCGGGGCGAGCGGACCCGGGGGCCCCGCGACGGGCGATTATCCTCGGGCTGAGGAGTGCGGCCACCCGGCGCTTAGGGTGGGCCGGGGGCGTTCCTGGTTGAAGGGTCCCACCCGGAAGAACACTGATCACGCTGCACGGCATGCGATGATCCATGGGAATCCGTCGAGGCAACCACCAGCCTCGCGGGCCTTCCGTGGGAGACGCCCGGAGGGACCTCGCTCGAGGGCGCCCATTGTCTTGAGCGAGGATCGTAGCGGAGTCGGGCCGATCCGTCGGTCCCTCTCCGCTGGGGGGGTCCAGCGAGGAGCGATTCGCCGCCCCGGAGACCGCGGAGTGCCAGAGGCTTCGCGCATGCCAGGATCGCCCGTTCTCGTTCCCGCTCGATGACTTTGGGTTGCCGGCTCCCTGACGTCCTCTCCGGCTGACGGAATGCGAGTTTAGCCTGGGGCAGGACTTGCCCGACCGGGCGGTGTGCCGTAGAGTTGGAGGGCTCTCCCAGCTGCGATCCACCGATCGGCCGTGTGCGTTGGAGCCGGTCAGAGCGCTGGGGCTCAGCTAGCTCTGACCGGACCCGTTCGGCATTGGATGGACCGACAATTCCACAGCCGCCCTGGCGAATCGGGAAGAGGGCAGGATCGATCGCCGTCAGAATGGCTGCGGCCCAGCCAATCGGGCAAAGCGCGGCCGAGCGGGGCTACGATGCGTGCGTGTTCTGCGGGAGTTCTCACGTGGCAGACGCGTATGGGAGAGAGGGACTAGGCCTGCAATGCCCACCCATCGGGACTGAGGAGTGGCGATGTCGACCAACACTTGGCTATCTGATCTTCCCCTCGGTTGGATCTATGGTTTGACGCTTCTCTTCTTCCTGCTGGCGCTCGAAGCCGGATTCCGGATGGGCCGGGTGGTGCAGACGCGCTGGCCGGATGGGTCCCAGGCGGGCGTGGGGATGGTTGCCGGTGCCGCATTGGCCACCCTGGGCTTCCTGCTGGCCTTCGTGACCGGGATCGCAATGGGCAACTTCAACGACCGCCGGCATCTGGTCGTCGACGAGGCCAATGCCATCGCCACGACCTACTTGCGGGCGGGGTACCTGCCCGAGCCCGCCAGCGAGCGGTCGAGAACGCTGCTCAAGGAGTATGTGGCGTTGCGGCTTGATGCGTTGGATCGAACCCGGACTGTGGCGGCGATCGCGAGCTCGGAGTTGGTCCATCATGAACTGTGGGTAATCGCCGAAGATGTGGTACGGGAGGAGCCAACGGCCACCACGGCCGCCTACCTGAACTCGCTGAACGAGATGATCGATATCCACACCACGCGGCTGAGCGCCGAGCTCGGCTTTCGGGTCCCGCAGGTGGTCCTCGTCGGCGTGTTCCTCGTGGCGCTATTGAGCCTGGTCCTGGTCGGGGTGTACGATAGCTACCGGGATCGGCACAACTGGATCGCCCTGGTGGTCGTGGCGATGATCCTGGCGATGGTCTTCCTGCTGATCGTTGACCTGGATCGCTCGAGCGTCGGCTTCGTCCAGGTGCCGCAACAGGCGCTGATCGACCTGCGCGATCGATTGCAGAGCCTGCCCTGAGCGGCGACCCGGCATCCCGGGATCTGAGAGGACGCTGGATTGCCCGCATGCCGGAAGGCCCGCCCATGGCAGGACCCAGCCTCGGCGTGCTCAGCGTGTTGCTTGGCGCCCCCGGCGAGATTCGAACTCACAACCTACTGATTCGAAGTCAGGCGCTCTATCCATTGAGCTACGGGGGCGATTGAAGCCATTATACCGTTGACGATCGCCCGGCGGCCCGTGCCAGGTTCCACTCTGGCCATGCGTCGAAGGCGAGATAGGTCCTCACAGGCAGCCAGTCACTGGCTGCACTGGCGTGCCCACAGCTGCAGTTCGGCCGCCAGTACGATCCGCCCCGGAGGTTCGAGCTGCAATCGGGGTCAGCGCCCTCTACGGCGGGCCGTGGGGTGTCGTGGACACCAGCCGGAGCTGCGTCCCGTCGAGGGCGTAGGTCTGAACAACCGCCAGTGTGGGGCAGCAGAGCGGATCGTCCGGGGCGTGTGTGATCAAGTCAACAAGGATCCGGTTGTCCTCGATCGCCACCCGTTCCACCTTGACCCTGTCGCCGAGCAGCGTGTACGCCACTTCGGCGGGCATCCCGTCCAAGGGTTGAACAGCATGCAGCGAGGAGAAGGTTCCGCTGCCGCCGCCGGCGGAGACAAGCACAATCGCGGCCGAGGGCTGCCCGTTCAAGTCGCCGCAGGCGATCTCTTCCGTCAACTGGACGACGACCTCGCTGGCCGAGCCCGGCGCGGACGGCGCCCGGTACTCGCCCGCTTCAAGCGCCACAATCCCGGACTCGACCACCTCGGTTGTGTACGCCAGGTTGGCGAGCGGCTCAGCGGCGGCTTCGCACTGTGCAGCCAGGTCCGCCTGCGGAGCGACCGCCGCGCCTGGCTGGCATGCGGAGATGGCGACGCTGAGCGCCGCCAGGCAGAGCAGGATGAAAAGAGGCGCTCTCGTCATGTTCGTGTGCTCCGTATCCATCCCTTGCGGCAAGATCGCGCTTGCCCGGCCGCGGCGAATGAGCCCGCCACACAGCTGCATGGCTAGGGGGCCGGCCGGCGGCTGCTGTTCCAGGAAGCCTCGAACCTGCGGATGGCAGCCGTGACGTGAGGCGCATGAGGATCGGCCACGGGACGAGCGCTCTTCACCCGCTCCATGGCTTGGTCGGCCGTCATCCCACGCGCGATCAGGATGGCACAGGCCATGGCGACACTGCGGTGGCGACCCTCACGGCAGTAGGTGAGCACGGACTCCCCGGAGTGCAGCATCTGCAGGGCGGCAAGCGTGCCGCGCCGCAGGAGCCAGGTGGGAAGTGGGAGCAGAGGCGTGTCCAGCCAGGGGAGCCAGAGCGCCCGCATGGGTGCGGTGCGGAGGCCCGATGGGGTCCGGATGGGGATCATATTCAGCACCAGCCGCACGCCGCAGCTTGCCAGGTCCGGCCCATCGGCGGATTGCGGACGGGCCGCCACGTACAGTCGATCCTCGATGAGCGAGATATCCATCCGGCCAGATTCCAGGCTCAGGGGTGATCGCGTCGGTTGCCGATTGCCGGGCATTCGATCCTGGCCCTCTACCGCAAGCCACGCGGCGGGCATCGTACCATAAGCCGGGCGCCGACCGAAGGCGCCTCGAATGGCCCGGGCGGAGGGGAGGGGCGCTGGCGATCGCCTGGACGCCAGGCGACCGAGACCGAGCGCCTTGCCCGGGTGCGTTGATTGACCCCTTGCAGATGTGGTAGACTAGATCGAACGTACGTGGAATCCGCGCCACTAGCCCCAATTGCATACACCACCCATTCATAGAGAGAGAGAAGGAGAACAATCCATGACTGTTGCTGCACCCGCGACCGCACCGGCCAAGCAGATGAATGCCGCCCCTTGGTGGCTCATTCTTCTTGAGTTGATCGCCTTTCTGATCATCGGCGCGCTGCTGCTGACCAATCCGGCGGCCACCACTGCCGTGTTGGTCCAGGTCCTCGGCATCTACTGGATCATCAGCGGCGTGTTCAACCTGGTCTACATGTTCATCGATCACTCGAAGTGGGGCTGGAAGCTGCTCATCGGCATCCTGGGCATCATCGCCGGCGTTCTGGTGCTCCAGAACCCGCTGTGGTCGGCAGTGCTCGTCCCGACGACCCTGGTCTGGATCCTGGGCTTCGCCGGCTTGTTCATGGGGATCATGAAGCTGATCATGGCCTTCCAGGGCGCCGGCTGGGGCGAGGGGATCCTGGGAATCGTCCTGATCGTGCTCTCGCTGTACCTCATGTCTAACCCGCTGGCCGGGGCAATCGCCTTGCCGCTGGTGCTGGGGATCTTTGGCATCGTCGGCGGGATCATCGGCATCGTCTACGCCTTCAAAGTGAAGTAGGCACGTCGCAGGTCGCGGAAACCACGCGAGGGCGGGGCCCAGCAATGGGCCCTGCCTTCGTTTCCGGGCCCGCACAAAGGGCGTTCTTGGCCAGGAGAGGCAGTGCGCCTATACTTGCGATTGCGGAGCCGGCCAGTGGGAAGGGGCGTGCTGCGGCGGGCATGGGTAGGTGAAGAAGCGCGTGGGAACCTGGATCGGTCGGCTGCCGCTGATGACGCGGCTGCTGTTGGCGAACGCGGTGGTGATTGTCGCCGGCGCGGTGATCGGCACGCTGGCGACTCGGGCGCTGCCAGATGAGTCGCCACTTTCCCTGGTGCTGTTGTTCATCGTGGCGGGCATCGGCCTCAGCGTGCTGCTCAACTACGCTGTGTTGCGATACACACTGCGGCCGCTTGCCTCGCTGAAGACAACGGTTGATCAAGTGCAAGACGGCCACACCGCAGTGCGGGCCGCACTGGGCGCCGATCAGGACCCGGAGATCGCGCGCCTGTCGCTGGCGCTGAATACGATGCTCGACCGCCTGGCCGCCCACACGGCCACGATCGAGGCGAACCAGGGCCAATTGCGAGCGCTTTCCATCAAGGTGATCACCGCGCAGGAGGAGGAGCGACGCCGCCTCGCGCGTGAGTTGCACGATGACACCAGCCAGGCGCTGGCCAGCCTGCTGATCCAGCTGGAGCGGATGGAGAGCGCCATCCCCGAGGAGCTGGTCGAGCTCAAGCAGCGGCTGGAGTCGGCGCGCGAGCTGACGCTGCAGACGATGGACGGCCTGCGGCTGCTGGTGGCGGACCTGCGCCCGCTGGTGCTGGATGATCTGGGATTGGTGCCTGCCATTCGCTGGTATGCCAAGAATCGCCTCGAGTCCGAAGGGATCGACGTCGAATTCGATGCCGATCCGGCTCAGCCGCGCCTGGCGCCTGCCGTGGAGATCGCGCTCTTCCGCATTGCGCAGGAAGCGATCAGCAACATCGTGCGCCACGCCGACGCCAGCCTGGTGCGGCTGAGCCTGAGCTGCAATGGCGAGGTCAGCCTGGTGGTCGAGGACGACGGATCGGGCTTCGACGAGCGGGCGGTAGTGGCCTCCCCGCGCGGGGATCACATGGGGTTGTTCGGCATTCGCGAGCGGGTGGCGGCGTTGGGAGGACAACTGGACGTGGTCGAGCGCAGCCGGACGTGGCACGACGCTGATGGTCCGGCTTCCGGCCTACGAGGGAGTGTCGTGACGCCGCCCGGGAAGATCAGGGTGCTTGCTGGCGGACGATCATGCCGTGCTGCGCGACGGCATCCGTGCGCTGCTCGAGGACGAGCCGGACATCCAGGTCGTGGGCGAGGCCGAGGATGGTCGGTCGGCGGTCGACCAGGCTCGGCGGCTGACACCGGATGTCGTGATCATGGACATCGGCATGCCGCTGCTGAACGGCCTCGAAGCCACGCGCCAGATCAAGCGCGACCGTGCGGAAACGCGGGTGTTGATCCTGACGATGCACGAGAATCCCGAGTACGTGCCGCAGGTACTCTCGGCCGGCGGCTCGGGCTACGTGCTCAAGCAGGCGGCGGGCAAGGAGCTCGTCCTGGCGATTCGAGCGGTGGCGCGGGGCGAGGCGCAGTTCTCCCCGAGTGTGGCGCGCACGCTGGCCGATCTGTACCTGCAAAGCCTGGAAGCCGAGGCCGTCCATGATCCGTACGACGATCTCACGCCGCGCGAGCGCGAGGTGCTGCAACTGGTGGCCGAGGGGTTCTCGAACCGCAAGATCGCCGAAACGCTGAATCTGAGCGTGAAGACGGTCAAGACGCACCGCCTGCACCTGATGCAGAAGCTCGACCTGCACGACCGGTCCGAGTTGATCCGCTACGCCTTCCAGAAGGGGATCATCACGGCCTAAGGCTGCCCGCGCTGGCGCCCTCGGTCTGGCCGGAGCGCCTAGTCTTGCGCATAGCCACCACTATGAGGGCAATCCCTCCCGTCCCGAAGCGCTGGATGGGGATTCTCCGTCCTCCGCATGCCCGTTTCTCGGCCCTCGGCCTGACGGCCTGTTCCCCGGCCTCCCACGTAGACTGGAGGCACAAGCCAGCGGGGGAAATGTGCGAGGGCGGACGGCTGGATTCGCGAAGCATTTGAGCTGCACAGCATGGGGTTGGGCGGCGGCCGCGGCCGCCGCTTGCGTTCTCACCGGTGTCGGTGCGGCCTGGATCGCGGCGGCAGGGAGGGCGACCCCCTGGCTCGCGCTCTGGCTGGCGGGGTGCGCGCTGGCTGCATCGGGCCTGGGGGCAGCGGTGTTCCGGCGCTCCGTGGCGCGCGAGGATCTGCTCTGTCTGGCAGAACAGGTGATTCGAGAGCTGGACGGACAGGCACGCTCGCTCGAGCAGGAGCAGCGCCAGATCGAACGCCTGCAGGCGGCCATGGCCGACGAAGACTTGCGGCGTCGGGTGGAGGAGCGACTGGGAGGCAGCACACAGCCCGCGCTGCTGGCGCTGATCGGTCAGCTGGTCCAGGCGGAGGAACTCGCTGCCCGCCGCTGCGGCGGTGACCAAGACATGGATCAGCCGTGCCCGCCACCTTGCCAGCCACACCCAATGCAAGCTCGAACAGGTGCGGGAGGACGTCGGTGGACGATAGTCCCGCTCGTGCGCCGGACCTCTCGGGCCGGCAGGCTGCCTGGGTCCGCGAGATCGAAACGCTGAGCGAGCAGACGCTGCTGGCCTGCTACCAGTGCGGCCGCTGCTCGGCCGGCTGCCCGATGGTCGGCGAGATGGACCTGCTGCCGAACCAGGTCATCCGGCTGGCTCAGCTGGGGATGCATTCGGTGCTCGAACTCGCAGGCCGCCTGGGTGTGCGCTGCCTGCCTGACCTGCCACGCCCGCTGTCCTAAGGGCATCGACCTGCCGCGGGTGATGGAAGCCATCCGTATCCTGGCGGTGCGCACCGGCGGTGCTCGCCTGCTGGCCGGGGATCTGTCCCCGCAGGCGCTGGCGGAGGCGCCACCGATGGCGGTCATCGGCGCGCTGCGCAAGGCGGGAGGCTGAGCCGATGGCGCGCACCTACGCCTACTTCCCCGGCTGCACACTGCGCTCGCATGCCCAGGACTACGAACGCCAGGCGCTGGCTGCGGGCCAGGCGCTGGGTATCGAGCTGGTCGAGCTCCCCGATTGGAACTGCTGCGGCGGGACCTATCCGCTCAACGCCGAAAACGTGATGGATCTGATTGCGCCGGCCCGCGTGTTGATCAGCGCCGGCAAGGCGGGGGGGGACCTGGTCACGCTGTGCGCCGTTTGCTTCCATGTGCTGCGGAGATCGGCGCATTTCCTGAAGACCCACCCGTTTGCCCTCGAGCGGCTGAACGCCTTCGTCGAGGAAGGCCCCTACGACGGTCAGGCGCGGCCGCGCCACCTGCTCGAGGTGCTGCGGGATGACCTGGGTTGGGCGGAGCTCCGCAACCGGGTCTCCCAGCCGCAAACCGGCGTTCGTCTGGCGGCCTACTACGGGTGCATGCTGCTGCGCCCGGGGCCGGAGATTGGGCTGGATGATCCGGAGAGCCCGTCGATGCTGGAGGACTTGTTCGAAGCCGTCGGAGCGCAGGCAGCGCCTTTCTCCCACGCCAGCGAGTGCTGCGGTTCCTACCTGGCGGTCACCAAGCCGGAGGCGGTCACGCGCGCCAGCTCGCAGGTTGTCGAAGCCGCCCGCCTCGGCGGTGCGGCGGCCGTGATCACCGCCTGCCCGCTGTGCAAGTACAACCTCGAGCAGGCGCAACGCGAACAGCCGCCGGAGTCTCGCTTGCCGATCGCCTACTTCACGCAGCTGCTGACCATCGCGCTAGGCGTCGAGGCGCCGGAGGGCACGCCGTGGGCCGTGGGGGCGCCGGCATGAGCGAGGCTCACACGAGCGCACTGGTGATCGGGGCCGGGATCGCCGGGATCCAGGCCGCGCTGGATATCGCCAACAGCGGCTACCGGGCGGTGCTGGTCGAGGCCGAGCCCTCGATCGGCGGGCACATGGCGCAGCTCTCGGAAACCTTTCCCACCCTCGACTGCTCGCAGTGCATCATGACTCCGCGAACGGTGGAAGTCGGCCGCCACGAGAATATCGACCTGCGCACCTATAGCCTGGTCGAGGACATCCGCCGTACGCCCGACGGGTCCGCTTTTCAGGTTCGCATCCGGCGCAAGGCGGCGTATATCGACTGGTCGAAATGCACCGGCTGCGGCGCGTGCCAGGAAAAATGCCCCTTCAAGGTCGAGTCGGAGTTCGAGCGCGGGGTCGGGGTGCGTAAGGTGGTCTATACGCTCTCGCCGCAGGCCGTGCCCAACAAGCCGGTGATCGATGCCGAGCACTGCCGCTACCTGATCAGCAAGCACGAGATCGAAACCGGCGTTATCCCGGCGGTGACCAAATCCGGCAAGCCCGCCGAGCCAAAGTGCGGCGCCTGCGCCAAGTTCTGTCCGACCGAGGCGATCGTCTGGGATCAGCAAGACCGCTTCGAGGAGTTCGAGGTGGGAGCGGTGGTGCTGGCAACGGGCTTCGACCTAATGTCGCAGGCGCGACTGGGGGAATACGGCGGCGGACGGTTGGCCGATGTGGTCGACGGCCTCGGTTTCGAGCGCCTGCTGGCGGCGAGCGGCCCGACCGCCGGGCACGTGCTGCGCCCCTCCGATGGCAAAGAGCCGCGCAACGTGGTCTTCATCCAATGCTGTGGTTCGCGCGATCCGGCGCGCGGCCAGCCGCATTGCTCCAAGATCTGCTGCATGTACACCGCCAAGCAGGCGATCCTGTACAAGCATCGGGTGCACGGCGGTGAGGCCACGGTGTTCTACATCGACGTGCGCGCAGCCGGCAAGGGGTACGAGGAGTTCCTCCAGCGGGCGCAGGTCGAGGAGCAGGTGAGCTACATCCGCGGCAAGGTCAGCCGGGTGTACGCCGAAGACGGACACCTGGTGGTGATGGGCGCCGACACGCTCAGCCACCGGGCGGTGGAGATCACCGCCGACATGGTGGTGCTGGCGATGGCCGTGCAGCCGCGCCCGGAGACGCGCCGCCTGGCCGAGATGCTCAGCGTGGCGACGGACGACAGCGGCTTTGTGTGCGGGCTGGATGAGGAACTCGCTCCCGTCGAGACTTCCCAACCCGGCGTGTTCCTCGCCGGCACGGTGCAGGGTCCGCGAGACATCCCGGAGACCGTCGCCCAGGGAAGCGCCGCCGCGGCCAAGGTCATCCAGCGGCTGCGCCAACAGGGCGGGGAGGCGGCAGCGTGAGCCGGGTGGGGGTGTTCGTCTGCCATTGTGGTCACAACATCGCCGGCGCCCTCGACGTCGACCAAGTTGTCCGGGCGGCTGGCGGCCATCCTGCGGTTGTCTTTGCCGCCGAATACCGCTACATGTGCTCGGATCCCGGCCAGCAGCTGATCCGCACCGCAATCCGCGAGCAGCAGCTCGATGCCGTCGTGGTCGCAGCCTGTTCACCGGCGATGCACGAGACCACATTCCGCCGGGCTTGCGCTACGGAAGGGGTGAACGCCTTCCGCTGCAAGTCGGCCAACATCCGTGAGCAGGTCACCTGGGTGCACCAAGGTCAACCGGAAGCGGCCACGCTCAAGGCATCGGAGATTGTGCTCTCGGTGGTGGAGAAGGTCCGCCGCAACGCCAGCCTGGCGCCGATTCAGCTCCCGCTGACGCGGCGCTGCTTGGTGATCGGCGGGGGGATCAGCGGCCTGACGGCGGCGCTCGACCTGGCGGACGCCGGCTACCCGGTGATCCTGATGGAGCGCGCCCCGGCGCTCGGCGGCAAGATGCGGCAGTTCAGCCGCAGCTACCTCAACCTGGCCGATGGCGAGCACTTGCTGCAGGAAAGGCTGCGGCACGTCAGCCAGCACCCTCAGATTCAGGTGCTAACTTCTTCCCAGGTGCGGGAGCTGAGCGGCTACGTGGGCAACTTCCAGGCGCGCATTGTGCGGCAGGAACCGGAGGGCGAGGTCGAGTTCAGTTTCGAGGTGGGCGCGGTGATCGTCGCCACGGGATGGGAGCCCTACCCCCTCGAGCGGCTTCCCGCTCTCGGCGGCGCTCAGCATCCGGATGTCGTCGACACCCTGACGTTCGAACGCATGCTGCTGGATCCGGAGGGTCCGCGCCGCCCATCCGACGGTCGCCTCCCGCAGCAGGTTGTCTTCGTGCAGTGCGCTGGCTCACGCGACGCAACGCGCGGCGTGCCCTACTGCTCCAAGGTGTGCTGCATGGTGGTGGCCAAGCAGGCGCGCGCCTATCGCCAGCGCGTGCCCCAGGGCAGCGCCTGCGTCTTCTACACCGACCTGCGCAGCGGTGGCAAAGGCTACGAGGAGTACGTCCAGCAGGCGGCGGAGCAATTCGGCGTGCTGTACCTGCGCGGAGAGGTGAGCCGGGTCGAGGCGGTGGATGGCCAGATCCGTCTGCAGGGCGAGGACACGCTGGCCGGCATGTCGCTCGAGCTCACGCCGGATCTCGTCGTTCTGGCCACTCCGCTGCTCCCCGCAGCCAGCGTGCTAGAGCTGGCTCAGGTGCTGCACATCAGCGCCGACGCCGACGGGTTCCTGAGCGAGGCGCACCCGAAGCTGCGCCCGGTGGAGACACTCACGGCGGGCGTGTATCTGGCCGGGTGCTGCCAGGGTCCGAAGGACATCCCCGAGTCGGTGGCTCAGGCCGGGGCGGCCGCTGCCAAGGTCATGCAGCTGTTCTCGCAGGAGATGCTCTCCCAATCGCCCACCGTGGCGGTGGTCGACGTCGAGTTGTGTGCCGGCTGCGGGGCCTGCATCGAAACCTGCCCCTACGGCGCTCGCTCTCTGAGCGTGATCCGCCCGGTGGCTGTCGTCAACCCAGCGCTTTGCCAGGCCTGCGGCGCCTGTGCGGTGATCTGCCCCAACAAGGCGACCGAAGTGGCCAACTGGGATGCCACGCAGATCCTGGCCATGGTCGGAGAGGTGAGCTGAGCGATGACGCTGCTTGAGGCTGTCGAGCACCGCTCCCACCAGGACCTGCGCTTGTGCTTCCAGTGCCACAAGTGCACCGCCGGCTGCCCGTCGGCCGAGGACATGCTGTTCGGCCCCGATCGGGTGATCCGCATGCTGCAGCTTGGCGAGGAACGGCGGGTGTTGGGCAGCCCGGACCTGTGGCTGTGTGCAGGCTGCGGCACCTGCGGCGCTCGCTGTCCCAACGGAATCGATATGGCTCCGGTGATGGACTCGTTGCGCGCGGCGGCGCTGGCGCGCGGCATCCGCGCCGGCGATCCGGGCGCGCTGGCATTCCATCGATTGTTCCTTGGGGTGGCGCGCCGGCTGGGCCGGTCGCACGAGGCGTCGCTGCTGATCCTGTACAAACTCCGCTCCGGCAACCTGTTTGCCGACATGGGATCCGGCATCCGCCTGGTGCTGAAGGGCAAGGTGCCGCTGGTGCCCCACCGCATTGCAGGCTGGAGCGAGGTCGCCGGCGTGATCGATGCCTGCGCGCCGGGAGCAGGCGAGCCACAGGGTGAAGCGTCGGCGAGGAGCGAGGCGTGGAACTAGCCTACTACCCTGGCTGCAGCCTGCACTCCACCGGACAGGAGTTCGATCTCTCGGTGCGGGCGGTGTTCTCCCGCTTAGAGATCGGCCTGGCTGAGCTGGAGGATTGGTCGTGCTGCGGCGCATCGTCGGCGCATGCCCTCGATCCGGACATGGCGGTGCTGCTGCCGGCGCGCAACCTGGCGCTGGCGGAGCGGACGGGGCTGGACGTGCTGATGCCATGCGCCGCCTGCTACAACCGGCACGCCGTGGCCACCGCCCACCTGAGGGAGGATCCGGCGCTGCGCGCCCGGGCCGAAGCGCTCTTCGGCCCATTCGGTGGGGAGGGCTCACGGCCGCGTCCGGTGTTGGAGGTGGTCTGCCAGGATCTGGCCAGACGTGAGCTGCTGGCGAAGGTCGTGCGCCCGCTGAACGGCCTGCCGTTGGTGTCGTACTACGGCTGCCTGCTGCTGCGGCCGGCGGCGATCCTGCAAGTCGGAGGACCCGGAGAATCCGGTGCTGATGGATGAGCTGCTGACCGACCTCGGCGCCGATGCGCGGCGCTGGTCGTACGCCAGCGAGTGCTGCGGCGGAGGTCTGTCGCTCACCCGCCCGCCGGCCGTCAAGCGGCTGGTGGGGCAGCTGGTTGCCGCAGCGCGGGAAGCGGGAGCGGAAGCGATCGTCACCAGCTGTCCGCTGTGCCAGGTCAACCTGGAAATGCGCCAGTCCGGCGGCCGCATGCCGGTCCTGTACATCACGGAGCTGCTGGGGATTGCGCTGGGCGTCAGTTCCCCGGCTTGGTGGAAGAAGCACCTGATCGATCCGGCGCCACTGCTCCGGCGCTACGCGCTGGTGAGTTGAAGGATGGATCGGAGGATGGACTGCGTGCTGCCCGAAGGACTCGGCCTACCGCATGGTTCAGCCGAAGGGGACTGACGCCGCCCGAGCGGATGCAGGCGGTTGTCGGCGCGGCGTTGGTCGTCGGCGGCGGCATCGGCGGCATGCAGGCTGCGCTCGACCTGGCCGAGGCCGGCATCAAGGTCTACCTGGCCGAGACTTCCGCGGCGATCGGCGGGACGATGGCGCAGCTCGACAAGACCTTCCCCACCAACGACTGCGCCATGTGCATCATGTCGCCCAAGCTGGTCGACGTCGGACGGCACCTGAACATCGAGGTGTTGACCAACACCGACCTGCGCTCGCTCGAGGGCGAGCCGGGCAGGTTCCAGGCGACCCTGGTGCACCGGCCGCGCTTCGTGCGCCTGGACCGCTGCACCGGATGCGGCGAATGCGCCGCGGTCTGCCCGATCGACCGGCCGGACGAGTTCAATTGGGGCCTTTCGCAGCGCCACGCCATCTACAAGCGCTACCCGCAGGCCATCCCCAACGCCTTCGCCATCGAGAAAGCCGGGATGTCGCCATGCCGCGAGGCCTGTCCGATCCATCAGCGAGCCCAGGGCTACGTGGCGTTGGTCCGCCAGGGACGGTACGCCGATGCCTATCGCACGATCCTCGAGGAGAACCCCTTCCCGTCGATCTGCGGGCGGATCTGCAACCACCGCTGTGAGGAGGCGTGTTCGCGAGGCCAGGTGGATGACCCGGTCAACATCATGGCGCTCAAGCGCTTCGTTACCGACTGGGCGTGGGAGCGGCGGCTGGCCGGGGAGGCGATCATCCCGCCGCGGACGGAGCCAACACCCAGCGGCCAGCGGGTCGCCGTTGTCGGTTCCGGCCCGGCCGGGTTGACCTGTGCTCAGGATCTCGTCCGCCGCGGCCACGCCGTCACTGTCTTCGAAGCCTTCTCCGTCCCGGGCGGGATGGTGCGGCTCGGCATCCCCTCCTTCCGCCTTGCGGCTGAGGCCGTGCAGCGCGAGATCGACGACATCCTGGCGCAGGGCGTCGAGCTGCGGCTGAATCAGCGTGTGCAGGACCTCGATGCTCTCTTCGCCGACGGGTATTCCGCCGTCTTTCTGGCCGTCGGGGCCCATCGCGGCGTGCGCCTGCCGATTCCCGGGGCCGATCTGCCGCAGGTGGATACGGCGACCGATTTCCTGCGCCAGGCTCGCCTCGAGCTTGAAGGCGCGGCGGATCCCTTCTGGGACCCAAGGCTGCGTGGGCAGCGGGTGATGGTGTTGGGCGGCGGCAATGTCGCCATTGACGCCGCCATGACCGCTGTCCGGCTCGGCGCGGCATGGGTGGGCATGGCCTGCCTTGAAGACCGCCACCAGATGCCGGCGCACACCTGGGAGGTTCGGGACGCCGAGGACGAAGGTATCGAGGTCTTCCCGGCGCGCACCTTCCACCGCATCACCGACAGCGATGGCCGAGTGTCTGGCGTGGCTTGCTCCCAGGTCGTCTTCCGCGGTTTCGTCGAGGGTCGGCCGGACTTTGACGTGCTACCGGGCACAGAGGAGGAGTTGGCGGCGGACTGGGTGATCTTCGCCATCGGGCAGCACCCGGACAGCGAGTGGCTGAAAGAAACCCTGCCGCTGGTTCGTGGACGGTATGCGCAGGTCGATCCCGAGAGCATGGCGACGGCGCATCCAGGGGTGTTTGCCGGCGGAGACATGGTGACCGGGACCAGCTTCGTCGTTGATGCCATCGCCGCCGGCCACCGCGCCGCCGGTGCGATCGACCGCTATCTGGGCGGCGAACCCTTCGAGCCTCCCGCGCCGCTGGGCGAGGTGGCGAGCCTGGACCCGGTCGAGGCGCAGCGGCGCACACGGCTCCGGCCAAGTGAGCGGCAGGAAGGAAATCGCCTGCCGCCAGCTGCCCGCCGCGCCAGCGCTCAGGAGTTCGCTGCCGGCCTTACCGAAGAGCAGGCGCGGGCCGAGGCCGCTCGCTGTCTGGAATGCGGGGTGTGCTCGGAGTGCAACCAGTGTGTCTTCGTCTGCAAGGCTGATGCCATTGACCATCTGGAGATCGAGGAGCGGCAGACGTTGGAAGTCGGTGCGGTGGTGCTGGCGCCCGGGCTCGAGCCGATCGACCCGGCAGTCCGTTCCGAGTTCGGCTACGGCCGCTACCGAAATGTGGTGACCAGCCTCGAATTCGAGCGCATGCTCAGCGCTTCGGGCCCGTGGAGTGGGGTGGTGAGCCGGCCGTCGGATGGCAGGCATCCCGAGCGCATCGCCTGGATCCAGTGCGTCGGCTCGCGCGAGACCTGCGGCGGGCAGGACTACTGCTCCTCGATCTGTTGCATGTATGCCACCAAGGAAGCCATCATTGCTCGGGAGCACGATGCCCGCATCCAGCCCACGATCTTCTACATGGATATCCGCTCGCACGGCAAAGGCTTCGAGGAGTACATCGAGCGCGCCGGCAGCGAGCAGGGCGTGCGCTACGTGCGCAGCATGGTGTCCTCGGTCAAGGAGAACCCAGCCACGGGTGATCTGCGGCTCGCGTATGTGACGTACGCGCCCGATGGGCGCCCGCAGCCGCGCCTGGAGAGCTTCGACATGGTGGTGCTGTCGGTCGGCCTGCGGCCGAGCCCGGCGGCGCGCGCCATGATGGAGCGGCTGGGGGTCGAAGTCGACGCCAACGGCTTCCCGAGTGGTGCGGCTGGCACCGGGCGCACCTCGCGCGCGGGGGTGTTTGTCGCCGGCAGCCTGGCCGAGCCCAAGGACATCCCGGAGACGGTCGTCGAAGCCGGTTGCGCGGCGGCCATGGTGTCCGAGATTCTGGCGCCGGCGCGCGGCACGCGCACGCGCGAGATCGAGTACCCCGCCGAGCGCGACATCTCGCAGGAAGCGCCGCGGGTGGGTGTGTTTGTCTGCCACTGCGGCATCAATATCGGCGGCGTGGTCGACGTGCCGCAAGTGGTCGAGACGGCGGCGCATCTGCCAGACGTGGTGTATGCCGAGCGCAACCTGTATACCTGCTCGCAAGACACGCAGGAGAAGATGGCGCGCGTCATTCGCGAGCAGGGATTGAATCGGGTGGTGGTGGCCTCTTGCACGCCGCGCACTCACGAGCCGCTGTTTCAGGACACACTGCGCCAGGCTGGCCTGAACCCGAGTCTGTTCGAAATGGCCAACATCCGCGAGCAAGATGCCTGGGTGCATCGAGGTCAGCCGGAATTGGCCACGCGCAAGGCCAAGGAGCTGGTGGCCATGGCGGTCATCAAGGCGCGCGGCCTGGAGCCGATCCAGCGCGGCAGCGTGCCGGTGGAGCCAGTGGCGCTGGTGATCGGCGGCGGTCTGGCCGGGATGACGGCCGCCCGCTCGATCGCCGACCAGGGCTACCGCGTGGTGCTGGTCGAGCGGGAGGGCCAGTTGGGTGGGCATCTGCGCCAGGCGAAGCCGCCGGCGCGCGGGGTCGATCCCGGCAGACTGCTGGCGGAGATGGTCGCCGCCGTCACCTCGCACCCATGCATCGAATGCCACCGGCAAGCGTCGATCGAAGACATCGGGGGCTACGTCGGACAGTTCCGCACCCGCCTGCGCCTGGCAGATGGCAGCCAGCGCGAGATCGAACATGGCGCAATCGTCGTCGCCACCGGGGCTCAGGCCGTCGAAACATCTGACTTCGGCTTCGGCTCGCTGCCGGGCGTGATCACGCAACAGGTGCTCGACGAGTTGCTGGCTCGGGAGACTCTCCCCGAGACAGAGATCGAAGATCTCCGTCGCGGCGTGGTGATGATCCAGTGCGTCGGCTCGCGGCAGCCAGAACGCCCGTATTGTTCGCGTATCTGCTGTACCCAGGCGCTGCAGAACGCCGTGCGCCTCAAGACGCTCGACCCCTCGATCCCGGTGACGATCCTGTACCGCGATCTGCGCAGCTACGGCTTCCGCGAGGCGATCTTTCGTCAGGCGCGGGGGCTGGGTGTCCGCTTCCTGCAGTACTCGCCCCAGGCGCCGCCCCTGGTCACCCTGGGGGAGGGGGCGCTACGTCTGCAGCTACGGGTGCAGCCGGAGGACGTGCCTGTGGATCTCGCTGCCGGGCGGGTCGTTCTGAGCACGGGCATTGAGGCCAACCCCGACAACCTGCAACTGAGCCGCATGCTCAAGGTTCCGCTGACGCGAGAAGGATTCTTCCTGGAAGCGCATGCCAAGCTCCGCCCGGTAGACTTCGCGGCAGAGGGCGTGTTTGTGTGCGGCCTGGCCCATTCGCCGCGCTCGATCGAGGAAAGCATGGAGCAGGCTCGCGCCGCCGCCGTCCGGGCGGTGGGTCTGCTGAGCAAGCCCTCACTGTCCTCGACGCCGATCGTGGCGACGGTCAATCCGCGGCTGTGTTCGGCCTGTGGGATCTGCGTGGATACCTGCCCCTTCGGCGCGCGCACGCTCAACCTCGAACGCGGCTGCGCCGAGGTGATTGAGGTGCTGTGCCAGGGGTGCGGCGCCTGCGTGACCGCCTGCCCGAACAAGGCCAGCCAGCAGCGCGGCTTCGCATTTCGGGAAGTGGCACAGATGGTAGAGGTGGCGATCCCATGAGTGAGATACCCGGCAATGGCAGCAATCCAGCGGCCGAGGGTTTCGAGCCTCGCATCGTGGCCTTTCTGTGCAATTGGTGCACCTACACCGGCGCCGATCTGGCCGGGACCAGCCGACTGCAATACCCGCCCAGCGTGCGCATCATCCGGCTGATGTGCAGCGGCGCGGTCGATCCGGTGTACGTCTGCCGGGCGCTGGCTGAAGGCGCAGATGGGGTGCTGATCGGCGGGTGCCACATCGGCGATTGCCACTATCAGGAAGGCAACTACAAGGCCCGCCGCAGGGTGGCGGTGCTGCACAAGGTGCTGCAGAGCGCAGGTTTCGACCCGGAGCGCGTCTGGCTGCGCTGGATCAGCGCCAGCGAAGGCAAGCGCTTCGCCGAAACCATCCAAGAAATGACCGATGCCATGCGGGCCAAAGGTCCCACCCCGATCCGGGTGGCGGAGCTGGCATGAGGCTGAATGCGGCGCCTGTGAGCACCGAGGAGGTGGCGGTATGTACGTGGCGAGGGTGATCCCTGTACAGGAGTCTCGACCCCAGCAGGCGATCCTGGCGCTGCTCGGCGGCCTGCTGGACGCCGGACACATCGCCGGCGTGCTGATGCCGAGCAGCGGCACGGAGCGTGGGGGATTGCGCCTGGCACGCACGCGCGACGAACTGGCGGGCTACGACCCGCTGTCCCCGGAGATGCTGTCCAACGCGGCTTGCGGGCTGCCGCAGGCGCTCGTGCCCAGCGAGGAGCGGGTGGCAATCGCTTTGCACCCGTGCGAAACGCGCACGCTGATTGAGATGGCCAAACGTGGCGCCGTGGATCGCGATCGGCTGCTGGTTCTGGGCATGGACTGCGGGTTTGGCTCCAGCGGTTCCTCGGCAGATCGGCGGCAGGATCCGGTGGCGCTGCGCGGACAGTCTCTGGCCTGCGCCTCGGCGGGCCTGCCCGCACCGGCTCAGGCGCGCATGGCCTGCCGGCTGTGCGAGCGCCCGGCCGCGGATCTCGAGAGCGCCGATGTGTTGCTGGGCTGGATCGGATTGGATCCTCAGGAGAAGCTGCTGCTGATCGCCGATGAGGCAGTCGACCAGGCCCTGGGACTGGAGTCGCTGACCCAGCGCAGCGCTACCGAGCGCGAGGCCGTCGACCGCGAGATGGCGCTATGGCGCATGGTCGACCGCCGCAAGAAGGCTGCCCTGGAACTGCTCGAAGAGCTTGGGTTGGAGGATGGCCATCCAACGGTCGCCGCCGGGTATCTGAGCCGCTGCACGTTGTGCGGGGAGTGCCTGGAGGCCTGTGCTCTGGCGGGCGATGACCTTCGCCAGGCGATGCAGCAGGGCAAGACGGTGTTCATCCAGGCCTTGCTTGCCGAGGCCCAGCGCATGGCGTCGTGCTCTGGGTGCGGCTTCTGCCAAGCGAACTGCCCAGAGGGGATCCCGTTGTGCGCCATCGCCTATGCGATCGGCCACCAGGTCCAGTCGCGCATGCACTACACGCCGGGACGCAGCCTGGAGGACCCTCTGCCATGGGCTTTGTAGGGATGAGCACACTGGGCCGCGCATCACTGCAGACGGCAGCTTGCGGGGAGGGACGTCGGGTATGAGCATCTTCGCCAGGGCTCCACAGACGGGGCAGGGCGTTCTCTCCGGTGCCCAGTCTGTCCTGCACCGGCTGCTGGAGACGCAGAGTGTATCCGGCGTGGTGGTTGACGTCGCCGGTGCGAGTCAAGCGATCCCCCAGCGCAGACTGGTGCACGCGCCCGAGCAGATCGAGCACTCGCTGCCCTTCGCGCCGGTCATGCTGGCCAGCGGCGCCCGTCTCGCCACACAGGTGACCGATCGCCGAGTTTCACCTGATCCCGAGCGGCCGCCCATGCCCCCTACGGCGATCGTCCTGCGCCCCTGTGAGGCCAAGGCGGCGGTCGAACTGATGAAGCTACGCCAGGTCGACCCCCGGCAAGTGATGATCGTTGCTGTCGACTGCGTAGGAACCCATGAGGCCTCGGACTTCAATGAGCTGGGTCTTGCCGCCGGAGCTTGGGCCGCGCAGTACGCCGAAGCCCTGCGGGCAGGGGCACCCGGATTCCACCGCGGAGCAGGGGTATCGCTCTGCCTGTACCCGCTGCGTCGACGCGGTCGCGCCGGTGGCCGACATCTGGCTGCACGTGATCGGTGTGCCCGAGGCGGATGAGATCCTCGTCGAAGTACGCGATCCAGCGCTGGCGGAGCAGCTGGGGTTGACTGTGATCGATGCCTCACCGGATCGCTCGCCGGTGCTCGCCGAGCTGAAGGAGCAGCGGTTGGCAAAGCGTCAACTGGATCTGGACGCGGCGCTGCAGGCATTGCAGCCCGGCGAGGACGGCACGCCGGGGCTGGCAGTGCTGTTCGACACCTGCCTGCGTTGCCTCAATTGCGGCACGGCGTGCCCGATCTGCTACTGCAAGGAATGCCTCTTCCGCACCGATAGCGTGAAGGTCGATACCCGCCACCTGCTCGATCTGGCGGATCGTCGGGGCGCGGTCCGGCTGCCGGGCGATGCGATTCTCTACCAGCTCACGCGGCTGATGCATGTCAGCACCTCCTGCGTTGGCTGCGGGCTGTGTGCCAGCGCATGCCCGATGGACCTGCCGGTGGATCTAGTGTTCCAGGCAGTGGCGCGGGAGACACAGGCGCTGCTCGAATACCAGCCCGGGTTTGACCCGGCACAGCCGGTGCCGGTATCGACCTTCGAGCGCGATGAGTTTGAAACCTTGGGAGAGCACTAGGACCGGTCTGGGTACTTGCGTGAGCGGCGAGGCTGGTGGTTGAGTCGGGTGATGGTGTGCTCAACGGACCGGGAGTTGGGATGAGGCGAAGATGACAGCAGAGAAACCAGCTAGCGGCGGCGTTGGGAGTCAAGAAGGGGACCTAGTCCCGATCTATGTCATGGGCCAGCGGGTGGATGTGCCGCCCTCGCTGACCATCATGCGCGCTCTAGAGTACGCCGGCTACACCCTGACCCGCGGTGTGGGCTGCCGCGGCGGTTTCTGCGGCGCCTGCGCTACCGTCTATCGACTGAAGGGCAAGCCGGCGCTGTTCTTCGCCCTGGCCTGCCAGACCGTCGTTCAGCCGGAGATGTATCTGGCCCAGATCCCCTTCTTTCCCTACCGGCGTGCGGACTATCACCTGGAAGAGTTGCAGCCAACGGCCGCAACGCTGTACCAACTGTACCCGGAGGTGCTGCGCTGCCTGGCCTGCGGCACGTGCAGCAAGGCCTGCCCGCAGGGAATCGACGTGCGGTCCTACATGGCGGCGGCGATGCGTGGGGACATCGCCGCGGTGGCCGACATCTCCTTCGACTGCATCGCCTGCGGGCTGTGCTCGGCGCGCTGCCCGGTCGAGGAAACCCAATACAACGTAGGGTTGCTGGCGCGCCGCCTCTGCCGGTCGCTATCTATCACCGGCATCGCATCATCTGCTGGACCGTGTGCAAGAGATCGCTGAAGGGCGCTTCGTGGCCGAGCTGCAGGGACTCAAGGCGCTGGACAAGTCGCAGTTGGCCGAGCGCTACAACGCCCGCGAGATCGATCCCTGAGATGTCTGGACGGATCTCCGCCCGTACTCGGGTTTCCTGCGCACTGACTTGCCCCGACAGCCTGCGCGGGTATCCGCCACAGGCGCGAATTCCAGGTCTGGCGACCGTTGGCAGCCTATGCAGAGAGATGAGCTCGCTGCGGCGCGGGGGGGAAGGCTCAGCCCTATCGGGTGAGTTACGCCGGTGCATGTCCTTCAGGGTTTGCCCACTTGCCTCGGCAACTTCCCAGGAGGTCGGATACGGGCCCGTGGAGTCAGGGCAGGGCGCCAAGCGAGGGCGCACGTGTTGGGTGCGTTCAGCCGGGGCGGCGAACCCCAAGGGTTCGGGAGCTCGGCTTCGGTTCAATGACAATCGGCGAACGTGTGCAAGCTCGCGGTGGGCTACGCACCCGCCGAGGAGGCTGGGATGACCTACACCGAATCGATGCTGGCCTCAATCGCCAACGTCGACGCTGGCCGCAGCGCCCGCATGTCGACGCCGTTCCGGCGGATGACGCCCGAAGAGCGTGACGACGTCCTGCGCCGCTTCCACCCGGACTACATCGAGCAGGCAATGCGTGAGATCCGGATGGGTCGCAGCCAGGGGGAGCGGACTCCGCTGGAGATGGCTGACGTATTGGAGGGGCCTGCGCAGATCACCCCGGCCTCGTTCCAGGTTGGCGCGCCGGACCTGGTTTGCGACGTGCTGGTGATCGGCGGCGGCGGAGCGGGCGCCAGTGCCGCGCTGCTGGCGTCGGAGAACGGTGCCCAGGTCGTGCTGGCCACCAAGCTGCGCTTCGGCGACGCCAACACCATGATGGCCCAGGGAGGGATCCAGGCTGCCGACAAGCCGGACGACTTTCCCGCCATGCACTACCTGGACGTTGTCGGCGGCGGGCATTTCTCCAATGTCCCCGACCTGGTCGAAGCCTTGGTAAGCGACGCCCCATCGGCCATTCGCTGGCTGGAAGAACTGGGGGTGATGTTCGACAAGCTGCCGGATGGAACGATGAGCACCGTTCATGGCGGCGGAACCTCTCGCAAGCGGATGCACTCGGCGCGCGACTACTCCGGCGCGGAAATCATGCGCGTGCTGCGCGACGAAGTGCGTTGCCGATCCGATCGCATTCAGGTGGTCGAGTTCAATCCAGTCGTCGAGCTGCTCACCGACGGGACCGGGCGCGTGACCGGCGCAGTGCTGCTCGATCTCGAGACGCGCGAGTATCGTGTGGTGGGCGCCAAGGCGATTGTGCTGGCCACCGGCGGCGGCGGCAGGCTGCACTACCAGGGCTTCCCGACGACCAATCACTACGGCGCCACAGGCGACGGCGTGGTGCTCGCCTACCGCGCCGGGGCGAAGCTGGCCTTCATGCACACGATGCAGTATCACCCGACCGGCGCCGCCTACCCCGAGCAAATCCTCGGCCAACTCGTGACCGAGAAGGTGCGCGGGCTGGGAGCCCAGGTGTGCAACGTGCACGGCGAGCAATTCGTGTATCCGCTTGAGACACGCGACGTCGAGTTCCGCCGCCTTCATTCGCGAATGCGTCGACCGCGGCAACGGCGTTGGAACCAGCACTGGCCAGCAAGGCGTCTGGCTGGATTCCCCGATGATCGACCTGATCCACGGACCCGGGACGATCGAGAAGGCTCTGCCGGCGATGGCGCGCCAGTTTCGCAACTTCAACATCGACATGACCCGTCAGCCGATCCTGGTCTATCCGACGCTGCACTTCCAGAACGGCGGCGTGGCGCACGATCCGGACGGCTCGACCGGCGTGGCCGGGCTGTTTGCCGCTGGCGAGGTGTGCGGCGGCGTGCACGGTGAGAATCGGCTGATGGGCAACTCGCTGCTTGAGATCACCGTCTATGGGCGCCGCGCCGGCCGTTCGGCGGCAGCCTACGTTCAGGGCGTCGAGTTGGGGGAGCGAACGCTGGCTCATGTTGCGGCGTGGGAGGAAGCCCGGCGTGAGGCCGGGGTCTCCGGCGGCAGGCCGTCGCCGATCCTGCTGCCCGACTACACGCGCCATGCGCGGCAGGTGCGCCAGGATCCGCTCATTCCGATTGAGGCGAAGACCTAGCGGCTTGTATAGGCGGGCCCTTCACCCTCACCCCGCTCGGGCCGCACACCGTCCCGGCCGTCTCGCTCCGGCGGGCCACAAGTTGGTGCCAGAGCGAAGTGTCCTGCTGGGGCGATACGCCCCGTGCCTGCTCCGCGCTCACGGCGCCCGGGTCGGCCAAAGAGCGTGGCGGAGGAAGGGTAGAAGAACTGGGGAGTGGGGGGAAGCTTCGCTCCCCACTCCTCAGACATGCCATCGCCTCCCCTCACGTTGCAGGCAGGTTCGGCATGCGGATTCGAGTCAGCACCAGGGTACGGGATGGGGGGGTGAAAGGGCGTTGAGCTGCTCGTCTGCCGTCTGAGGGAAGTGGCCCGTGGGCCTGTTCCGCAGCCAGGATCAGCGCTGTCGCAGCAGGCGACGGGTGATCCAGCGCCCGTCGTCGAGTTGCTGCACGGCCCGGGCCCGCTGCAGGTCCTCCAGCGCCTGGTGGGCGGAGGCGGGCGTCCAGCGGAACAAGCGCTGGATCACGGCGGCTGGGGCTGCCCCAACCGAGTCGAGCAAGCGCCGCGCCAGGTGCGCCCGGGCCTGCTCGACGGCCAGTGGCTGCACCTGCTCGATGAGACCCGGATACCAGCGGTCGACCAGCTCGTAGATGAAGGCGTAGTTCCAGCTGCCAGCCTCGGCCACGCCGATCGGCAGGACCCACAGCCCGCGCTGCAGCTCGACCAGTCCGCGCTCGAAGCGCGACTTGGACCCCGGCGCATCGAGGTGGGCCGCCCGTCGCAGCTCAATGGTGTGCTGCGCGCCTTGGCGCAACAGGACATCGCCGATCAGCTTGGCCTCGCGCGAGATCCGGCCCGAATTCGTAGGCCAGCACGTAGTCATCCAGGTCGCCCAGCCGGTCGGACAGGGCGTAGAAGTAGGGCAGCGTGGGCAGGCTGACCAGCGTGGCCTTGCCGCGCAGCAGCTTGGCGTAGTGCCACTTGCGGGCGCCCAGGAGCGAGTCCTTCCAACGCCAGGTGATGTGGCCCGGGTCGTCATGGAACTCGGCCACCGGGCGGTCGCCGGCCACTGCGGTCCACAGGCTGGGCAGGTCGACACCCTGGATCGGCCAGAAGTAGATGAAACCGCGCTGGCGGACGAATTGAACCGCCTGCGCCGGGGAGCGCAAGCGCAGGCCGCGGGCGGTGCGGAACGTGCGCCTGCGGTAGGCAGCCAGGGTGCGTTCGAAGTGCCGAAGGGGTTCGGTCATAGCGGGCCGAGTCTACCATCCAGGCTTTCCCGGGCACGGGCAGGCCGAACGCAAGCAGGCACGGCTGGATATAATCATGCTCAGCCCCTAGCGCTCGCCGGGGGCAGGTAGTGGCCAGCGCCAGGAGCAGTGGATGACCCTAAGCCGACGCGCGCGTGAGATCGTCAATTCGCCGACCCTGCGCTTGAACGAAGAGGCGCGCCTGTTGCGCGAACGGGGGCAGCCGGTGATTCACCTGGGGATTGGCGAACCCAAGAACCGAACGCCCTTCTCGGCCGTCCTGAGTTCGGCAAGCCAGCTCGGCAAAGGCGAAGTCAAGTACACCCCTACCGACGGGCTGCCATCCTTGAAGAAAGCGATCATCCGCTACACCGAGGAAAACTACGGGCGCCTGGTCGACCCGGAGAACGTGATCGTCTCGACCGGCGCCAAGCAGGCGCTGTTCAACCTGATCTACACGCTGCTCAACCCGCAGGATGAAGTGATCATCCTGGCGCCGTATTGGGTGAGCTACCCCGAGATGGTCAAGATGGTGTATGGCATCCCGGTGGTCGTTGTTCCCGAGGATGGGACCTTCCACCCGCGCCTGCAGGATGTCGAGGCGGCCCTCACCTCGTACACCCGGGCGATCATCGTCAACACCCCTAACAATCCCTCGGGCATGGTCTTCCATGAGGAGTTCATCGCCGCCATCGTGGAGCTTTGCGAGCGGCGCGGGATCTACCTGATCATGGACGACATCTATCACCGGTTGGTGTTCGACGGCCGAACGGCGCCGCCTGCCTACCGCTACTCCAAGCAGGACATCGAGAACACGCGCATCCTGGTCGTCAATGGGATCTCGAAGCTGTACGGAATGACAGGCTTCCGTATCGGATGGGCGGTCGGCCCGCGTAAGCTGGTCGAGATCATGACCAACGTGCAGGCTCAGACGACCTCTTGTCCCTCCCCGTTGCTGCAATCGGCGGCCGAGGGGGCGCTGAACGGAGTGCAGAACGTCGTGGAGAGCCTGCGCCTGACCATGCAGAACAACCGTGACGTGGTGATGCAGGAGATGGCCTCGTTCGCCGGTGTGCGCCTCAACCGCCCGGAGGGCACCTTCTACGCCCTGCCAGACTTCCGGGCGTACAACCCGGACTCGGTGGCGCTGGCTGATTTCCTGCTCAAGCGGGCGCTGGTGGTGACGGTTCCGGGCCGCGAGTTCGGCATGGAGGGTCATCTGCGCCTGAGCTTCTCCGGGACCGTGAAGGATCTCACGGAGGGTATCGCCAGGATGAAATGGGCGCTGGATCCCACCTCGCCCAACGAGATCTACATCGGTGACCGCAAGCTGGTCAGGGATTGGCTATGAACAACCTGCTGTCGATTCGCACGCCTGCCCAGGCGCAGGCCGCCGCGCTGAAGAGCGATTTCGGTCTCGAAGGCATCGGTCTGGTCAACCTGAATCAGGTCTACTGGAACCTGCCGGTCGAGGCGCTGGTCGAAGAGGCGCTGTTCCGCCGGGAGGGCCAGCTGACGCAGGCGGGTCCGCTGATCGTGAACACCGGCAAGCACACCGCGCGTGCCGCTTCCGATAAGTACGTTGTCTCGGAGGCTTCCAGCCGTGACAACGTGTGGTGGGGGCAGTACAACCGGCCATACAGCCCGGCCGCCTTTGATGAACTCTTCCTCCGGCTGCAGGGCTACCTGCAGGGGCGTGATGTATTCGTCCAGGATTGCTTTGCCGGTGCGGATCCAGCCTATCGCTTGCCGCTACGCGTGATCACCGAGCAAGCCTGGCACAGCATCTTCGCCCGCACGATGTTCATCTCGCCGGAGTCGGCCGATGAGTACAAGCAGCACGTGCCAGACTTCACCGTCATCGCCGTGCCCGCCTTCCGCGCCCTGCCGCAGATCGACAGCACCAGCACTGGAACCTTCATAGTCGTCAACTTTGAGCAAAGGCTGTGTTTGATCGGGAACACGGCCTACGCCGGCGAGATCAAGAAGTCCGTCTTCACGGTCCTCAACTATCTGCTCCCCTTGCAGGGGGTGATGCCGATGCACTGCTCGGCCAATGTCGGCGCGGCGGGCGAGGTGGCGCTATTCTTCGGCCTCTCCGGAACAGGCAAGACGACGCTCTCGGCGGATCCGTCGCGCCAGCTGATCGGCGATGACGAACACGGCTGGAGTGACGAGGGGGTGTTCAACTTCGAGGCGGGCTGCTATGCCAAGGTGATCCAGCTCTCGCCCACGGCCGAGCCGCAGATCTATGCCTGCACTCGGCGCTTCGGCTCGCTGCTGGAGAACGTGGTGTATGACCCGGTGACGCGCAAGATTGACCTGGACGATGAGACGCTGACGGAAAACACGCGCGCCTCGTATCCGCTCGAGTTCATCCCGAATGCCGTTCCCGAGAAGCGCGCCGGCCATCCGAAGAACATCGTACTGCTCACCTGCGATGCCTCCGGCGTGATGCCGCCGGTGGCCCGGCTGACGCCCGATCAGGCGCTCTACCAGTTCATCTCCGGCTACACTGCCAAGATCGCCGGCACCGAGATCGGCCTGCGCGAGGAGCCCGAGATCACCTTCAGCGCATGCTTCGGCGCGCCGTTCATGGTCCATCATCCGATGGTCTACGCCGACCTGCTCAAGCGCAAGATCCTGCGCCACGACGTGAAGTGCTGGCTGGTGAACACCGGATGGGTGGGCGGCCCCTACGGCATCGGTAAGCGCATCAGCATTGCCTACACCCGGGCGCTGCTGAACGCCGCCTTGAATGGGAAGCTGCTCGACGTGGAGTACGCTCGAGATCCGGTATTCGGCTTCGAGGTGCCGCGCAGCTGCGACGGCGTGCCGGCCAGCGTGCTCAACCCTGCCTCTTCCTGGGCTAGCCCCGAGGCGTACATGCAGCGCTATCGGGAGCTGGGGGCGCGCTTCATCGACAACTTCCACAAGTTCGCCGAAGGCTGTCCGCCAGAAGTGGTGGCCGCTGGTCCGAAACCGGGGTAAACAAGCCCACCCGGCGTGCCACGGTAGGTAGTAGCCCAACGGCCCCGAGCCAGCTGCTCGGCGGCTCGGGCTGACCACCATCCTCGCGCAGCCAGGCGGCGGGCCAATCACACCTCCCGATTCGTCCGCCAGCCGAGTTGGCTTCCCAGGCCTGGGGCCTGGGCCGGCAACGTGGGGTTAGGCCTTGCAGGTTTCCAGGTCAAGCCCGCCGATGAGCCTGGGCGCGAGTTTGCCCGTGCGCGCCTGGTACTCGCGATATTCGTCGCCGAACTTGCCAACCAGCTCAGCTTCCTCTCGAGGTATGACGAACAATGCAATGGCGATCGGTGCAGCGATCGTGAGAGCGAGCATGAGCCAATTCGCAGCAACGATGCTCAGCGAGGCCAGCGCGATGGCTGCTATTGTGTATAGAGAGCGTGGAACCCAGCGATACGGGCCCGCGGTGATGAGCTTGTGGGACTCCTTTGTCAGGTATGTCTCGGAAACGTTCTTCCCAATGCTGATCATGACCCAGACAAGCGCTGGAAGCGTGGCGACGCTGACGATGCTGGCCAGCCAGCGAATCCACAAGGGAAGGTTCATCGATGACCATTCCATCCAAGACGGCTGCACCGCATAGGCTGCAAAGGGGAGATAGAGCACAGCCGCTGCTATGAGGCGTGCAAGGAGAACGCGCCAGCCTTCACTCTCCCTACGGATCACTTCGCCGGATTGCCGTGCCCGTCGGCGGAAGTAGCCTGACACCAGGAACATACTGAAGAATACGAACAGGAGTATCCACCTGAACACCAACTCAGCAAGCAAGTGATCACCTTTGTGCGAAGCCTAACACTCCGGTTCAGCGGCGGAACGCGGCAGCGGACCGTCCGCTGCGGGGGGTTGTCAGGCCGCTGCTGGGTACATTCCGGGCTGATAGGTAACAGTTTAGTCCAGGCTGATGGGTAACACTCTTGCAAGGCGCATGTCACCGAGGAGGTGGCCATGCCCTGGAGAGCTGTCCTACCCATGGATGAGAAGATCCGCTTCATCGAGACCTTCCGATCTGGCGTTTTCAACTTCACCGAGCTGTGTGCCTTCTCCGACATCTCCCGCAAGACCTGTTACAAGTGGGTCGGGCGTTGGAAGGCCGAGGACCGGCCGGGACTTGAGGACCGGTCACATGCCACCGGCTCCTGCCCTCACAGGCTACGCCCCGATGTGGCGGCGGTTCCCCTGACGATCCGCCGCAAGCATCTGAGCTGGGGGCCAGCCAAGATCCTGCGGATCCTTCACGGGCAGCGACCATCCCTGCCCCTCCCCGCTCGATCCACCACGGCGGAGCTCTTCAAACGGCACGGCCTGGTGAAGCCAAGGCGCAGGCGGCCGCATCCAGGACATCCCGGCCTTGGGACAGACGCCGATGTCGCACCCCAACTCCGTCTGGACCGCTGACTTCAAAGGCCAATTCAAGACGCTCGACGGGCGAGTGGTGCTACCCACTCACCCTGATGGATGGATTCTCCAGGTACTGCCTCGCCTGCGTTGGCCTGCCCTCGACCAAGCATGAGCTCGTCCAGCCCCTGCTCGAGCGGGCTTTCTGGGAGTTCGGACTACCCGACGTGATCCGCACAGACAACGGCGCCCCCTTCGCCTCCCAGGCCATCCACCGCCTATCCCGACTCCACGTGTGGTGGATCAAGATCGGCATCCGCCCGGAACTCATCCTCCCCGGCCATCCCCAGCAGAATGGGCGCCATGAGCGCTTCCACACAACGCTCAAGGACGACACTGTCAAACCCCCGGCCTCAAGCCTGAGAGCCCAGCAGCGTAAGTTCAATCACTTCGTGCGGGAGTACAACCACGATCGGCCCCACGAGTCGCTCGGCCAGGAGACGCCAGCATCCCTCTACCGCCCTTCCTTCCGCCCCTACCCCGAGCGGATCCCTGAACTGGAGTACCCGGCGCATTTCGAGCGACGCCTCGTGAGCCGCAATGGTGGCATCCGCTGGGGCAGCGGCTGGGTGAACGTGAGCCATGTCCTGGAAGAAGAGTACGTCGGCCTTGAGGAAGTGGAAGACGGCGTCTGGGCCGTCCACTTCGGGCCGCTGCTCCTCGGTCGCTTTGACGAGGAAACCCTGCAGCTACATGGGGGTTATCCCCATAACAAGCCGTTGTGAGTGTAACCAATCAACTTGGACTTTCTGTTACCCATCAGCCCAACTGCTCACTGCACGGGCTGGCAGTCGGCTACAACTGCCAGAGGCCGTGATCGATTACCGCCTTGGAGGTAGATGGCGAATGTTCCGTGGCCGGGGATTTCCATCGGCGGGTGGGCGACCTCGCCGCCGGCTTGAACCACTGCGGCGACGGCCGCAGCGATATCGTCCACCAGCCAATAGGGCCGCACCACCGGCTCCTCAGTCTCTCGCAAGGGTGCACGCACCCCCACGAGCCCACCGCCCGCCAGTGTGGCAGTTCGCGGCGTTGCCGAGCCCAGCGTCAGGTTCGCCGAATTGCGCTCTGTGGGCAGAGGCGTATGTGGCACACACCGCGTCTACTTCCTTCGTCACTATCTCAAGATACTGAATTCTCATGGTTCTCGTTGCCTCCGGTATGGGTGCTGCATGATGCAGCCCAACTCCGATTCGCGCGAGTTGATCCTCAGACTGGGACTGGCCGCCACAGGTAGCCGGGCCGCCAGTGCTGGTGGTCAAGTGCCTCAGGGGGGCCATCCGGTTGCCGGACTTCGATGCACCCATGGAACCCAAGGTGCCCATTCAGGATCGGAGCGGCTTCCTGACTTCGCTCTTGGATGCCCGGGCCTTCGGCGTTCTTATTCTCGCCTCCCGGGCGAGAGGCTGCCGAGAGCGAGTGCTTTGTGCGCGCAACCCTTCCCAAGCGATGTCCACCCGAATCGACATCAATCGCGTCACACAGGCTCCGGCATGAACCTCTCGGCTACTGCCAGGCGCCGAGGATCGCCCCGAACAGGACGAAGTTGACCAGGTGGTTGCCGACCTCGATCGCCCAGACCTTGAGCCCATGCCCTGCAAACAACTTGTTGACAAGATACGTGGGGGCAACGAAGCCGAGCCAGATGAGGAAGCCGGTGAGCGCCCCCGTGGTCATACTCGGGCCGCCCATGAGGCCACCAAGGGCGGTGACCATGAGTGCCATGAACACGGCCTGGACGAGAGAAGCCAGAATGGTCAGGCGCCCAGGTCATGCCCATCGAGCCGGCCATTCCAGGGACCTGGCCTTCCTGCTTGCCGATCCCCTTCCACCAGGCCGGAAAGAAGGTCCGGGGGTTGTACCACAGCGATCCGCTGACCATGCTGACCACGACACAGGCGATGACCCCCAGCCAGTTGATCGATGCGAAGTCCATGTCTGCCTCCTCGTGATGCGAACGGCGTCTGACCTGCGCCGGCGCATCAAATAGGATAACACGTGTCCGATTAAAGAGACGCGGCCCACCGGGGGATCTTTCAGGGGAATTCGCCTCCAAGGCCATTGGGCAGGGTCCGGCGGCAGGGAGCCCGCGTGGCCCGGGGCGGGCCTGGCAGCCCGGCGGGGCGCTCTGGGGCTCGAGTGGCGGGGCCCACGAGGGGCAGAACCGATGCGATGGCGTACGACCGGTTCTGCGGCCAGGACCGAGCTATCGGCCGATCGGAAGGGTGCCCGAGGTCCGGACATCGGTGCGCCGGGTCGGAAGGACGGATCAGGCGAGGACGGCTACCAGGCCCATCAACAGGCCAGCCGCCAGGACGCTGCCCAGCTGCCCGGCGGTGTTGGCGCCCATGGCATGCATCAGCAGGAAGTTCTGGTAGTCCTCATCCTGGGCCATCTGTGCTGCCAGGCGTCCGGCCATCGGGAAGGCGCTGATGCCGGCGGCTCCGATCAGCGGATTGAGGCGCCGCCCACTCAGCGCGCACAGCAGCTTGCCGCCGAGCAGACCGGCGACGGTGTCGAAAGCGAAGGCCAGCAGGCCCAGCGCCAGCACGAGCAGCGTCTGGCGCTGCAAGAACGCATCGGCGCGCATGCTTCCGCCGATCGCCAGCCCGAGAAAGAGCGTGACGATGTTGAGCATCTCGTTTTGGGCCGACTTGGCCAGCCGGTCGACCACGCCGCTTTCGCGCATCAGGTTGCCCAGCATCAGCATCCCGATCAACGGCAGGCTGCTGGGAACGAGCAGTCCGGCCACGATCGTCGCCAGCAGCGGGAACAGGATACGCGCCAAGCGCGATACCGGGCGCGGGGCGTAGGTCATCTGGGATGCGGCGCTCAGAGCGCGTGGTCAGCAGGCGCATCAGTGGCGGCTGGATCACCGGCACCAGCGCCATGTAAGAGTAGGCCGCCACGGCGATGGGGGAGAGCAGCTCAGGCGCCAGCCGGCTGGCGACGAAGATCGAGGTCGGGCCGTCGATGGCGCCGATCACGCCGATCGCGGCCGATTCTTCCAGGCTGAATCCCAGCGCCGCCGCCAGCAATAACGTAAGGAAGATTCCGAACTGCCCGGCCGCCCCCAGCAGTGCCATGCTGGGCATTGCCAACAGCGGAGTAAAGTCGATCATCGCTCCGATGCCAATGAAGATCAGCAGCGGGAAGAGCTCGGTGAGAACGCCGGAAGCGTAGAGCGTGCCGAGAATGCCCTCTGGATCGGTGATCCCTGTCAGGGGAAGGTTGGCCAGCACGCAGCCAAACCCGATCGGCAGGAGCAGCGACGGCTCGTAGTTCTTGAGGATCGCCAGGGCCAGCAGCGTCAGCCCGACCGCCAGCATGATCCATTGGCCGGGGGTAGGGAGGGTGAGTCCCGGAAACCCTGCGATCACGCCGGCCTCGGCTTCGGGCATTCCGAGGAGGCGCACAGATCAGACATCGAGTTCGATGAGCAGCTGACCATGGCTGACGACCTGCTCCGGCTGCACATGCACGGCGCGCACGCTGGCGGCCAGTGCGGCCCGAATTGGGTTGCGCATCTTCATTGCTTCGAGCACGCACAGCACCTGTCCGGCTGCAACGCTGGCGCCTGGAACGACTTCGACAGACACCACGACCCCCGGGATCGGCGCACACACCTCCCCCGGCGCTGCCGATGCCGGCTGCGTCGCCCGAACGGGCACGGGCGCGCTCAGGCGAACCGCTGCGGGAGGTTCGGCGGGTGTGTTCGGCTGCACGGCCGACTCTTCGGGCCAGACCTCGAAGATCCGCCCGGCGACATGCACCCGAAGCGGCCGCTGTTTGAGATCCTCGACCTCGACCTCGTACCACTGATCCCCGGCGCGGATACGCAGGATCATCGCCGCCGCGGCTCCTTGCGCCGCAGCTGCTCGGCGCGCATCACCGCCTGCCAAGCGCTGACCATCGCCGTGGGAGGCAGCGGGAAGGTGGGGCGGGGCGAGGCGTCGAGCTGGACGGCGCTCGCCGCACCGGCGATGGCGACCTGCTCCAGGAAGGCCTCGACCTCCAAGTCCACGGCGTCCTTCGCCTTGGGCTCGGGGCGGGTGGTCAGACGCGTGAGCAGCGCCATGCCGCCCCAGAACACGGCCATGATGACCGGGACAAGAAGCAGTCCCAGCAGCGCGACCTCGAGGGCCTGGGTGAAGTCCGGGTTTGTCACGCTGTGGCTCTCATACCGGGATGTTGCCGTGCTTGCGCGGCGGGGCGGGGGAGATCTTGTCGCGCAGGGCGGCGAGTGAGGTGATGATCTTCAGCCGTGTCTCGACCGGCTCGATGATGTCGTCGACGTAGCCGGTGCTGGCGGCGTGATAGGGATTGTTGAACCGCTGGCGGTAGTCCTCCGCCAAACGCTTACGCTCGGCGGCCGGGTCCTCGGCAGCCTCGATCTGACGCCGGAACAGGATATTGGCCGCGCCTTCCGCCCCGAGCACAGCAATCTCGGCGCTCGGCCAAGCGTAGTTGACATCGGTCCCTAAGTACTTGCTGCTCATCACCACGTAGGCTCCGCCGTAGGCCTTGTGCGTGATCACGCTGATCTTGGGGACGGTGGCCTCCGAGTAGGCGTACAGCACCTTGGCGCCGTGTCGGATGATGCCGCGATGTTCCTGGTCGACGCCGGGAAGGAAGCCCGGGCTGTCGACGAATGTGACCAGCGGGATGTTGAAGCAGTCGCACAGGCGCACGAAGCGGGTGATCTTGTCGGAGGCGTCGATGTCGATCACGCCCGCCATCTCCATCGGTTCCTGAGCGACGATGCCGACGCTGTGGCCGCCGAGGCGCGCCAGGCCGATGATGGCGTTGCGTGCCCAGGCGGCCTGGATCTCGAGGAAGGTGTTGCGGTCGACGATGTGCTCGATCACGGCGTGCATGGAGTAGGGAGTAGCCGGGTCGAGGGGGACGATGTGGTTGAGTTCAGCATCGGCGCGCGCCGGGTCGTCGCCGGTGGGGACGAAGGGCGGGTTCTCGACGTTGTTGGACGGGAGGAACGAGAGCACCCTGCGGCAAAGCGCGAAAGCTTCGCGTTCGCTGGCGGCCGCAAGGTGGGCCGTGCCGCTGATGCCGGTATGCACGCTGGAGCCGCCCAGGCGCTCCGGGTCAATGACCTCGCCGGTGACGGCCTTGATCACCTCTGGCCCGGTGAGGAACATGAAGGAGCGCTCCTCCACCATGATGATGAGGTCGGTGAGGGCGGGGGAGTAGGCGGCGCCGCCGGCACATGGGCCGAGCATGAGGCTGATCTGGGGGATCACGCCCGAGTACTGAGCGTTGCGGCGGAAGATCTCGGCGTAGCCGCCCAGGCTGCGCACGCCTTCCTGGATGCGGGCACCGCCGGAGTCGAACAATCCGAGGATGGGCACGCCGTTGCGCAACGCCAGATCCATCACCCGGCAGATCTTGCGCGACTGCATTTCGCTGAGCGTGCCGCCGTAGATCGTGAAATCCTGCGCATAGACATAGACCGTGCGCCCGTCGATTTGGCCGTATCCGGTCAGCACGCCATCGCCCAGAAAGCGTTCCTTGGCCAGTCCCAGCTCGTCGCCTTGGTGGGTGATGAAGGGCTCGAGCTCGTTGAAGGTGCCCGGGTCGAGCAGGGCCTCCAGCCGCTCGCGGGCGGTCAGCTTGCCCTTGGCGTGCTGGGTGGCGATGCGCGCCTCGCCGCCGCCTTGGCGGGCTTTGAGCCGCATCTGGCGCAAGGCTTCGATTCGGGGATCTTCCTCGGTCATGCTCGCTCCCGGGCAGGAGGGCCATCACCCGGCCCCGCCATCCTCCCGAGGCTAGTCGAGGGGTCGGAGCCGGTCAATGGAGGGCTGTATGGTGTTCCTGGTGACCTATGGCCTCGGCTGTTGGCCAGCAAGGCCGGCCCGGCGGAACAAGGTAGATCCCTCGCTGCGCTCGGGATGACAGCCCTGTCTGGGCATGTCATCTGCACGAGGCGGCCCTTTCGCCGAGGGATCTGCTTGGGGTGAGTCGTGAGGTAGCCCGGCGGAGACAAGCAGATCCCTCGCTGCGCTCGGGATGACAGCCCTCGTACTGGCCATGTCATCCCGAGGCGGCCCTTACGCCGAGGGATCTGCTTTGGGTGAGTCACGAGGTAGCCCGGCGGAACAAGCAGATCCCTCGCTGCGCTCGGGATGACAGGCCGTGTCATCCCCGTTGCTGTGTCATCCCGAGGCGGCCTTATCGCCGAGGGATCTGCTTAGGGTGAGTCGAGAGGGAGCCCGGCGGGGACAAGCAGATCCCTCGCTGCGCTCGGGATGACACCCTCGTCCGGCCATGTCATCCCGAGGCGGCCCTTTCGCCGAGGGATCTGCTTGGGGTGAGTCATGGGGCAGCCCGGCGGGAACAAGCAGATCCCTCGCTGCGCTCGGGATGACACCCTGCTCCGGGTCACGTCATCCGAGGCGGCGCTACGCCGAGGGATCGTGAACCGTGGTCGGATTTCGAGGGTCGAGGGGTGTCGAGGGACCAGCTTCAGGGGCGCTCGAGATCCATCGCCGCGGCGTCCTCCAAGAATCGCACGACCGCAGCGTAGTCAAGGTCCCCATAGCCGGCGACGTTGGCGGCGGTGTACACCTGATGGGCAATGGCGCTGGCGAAGAGCGGCGTCCTCAAGTCGTGCGCCGCCTGCAGGATCAGGTCGAAGTCCTTCTGCATGTACTTCAGGGCAAATGCCGGCTGGAAGTCGCGCTCGATCATCATCCTGCCCTTGTTCTTGAGGTGAGGAGAGCTGACGGCGGTCTCGCTCAGGATTGCGAGCATCTGGCGCGGATCCAGCCCCGCCTGGCGGCCGAGCGTGAGCGTCTCGGCGATCGTCAGCACCGTCATGCCGATCATCAGGTTGACGATCACCTTCATGGCGCTGCCCGCGCCGCTCGGCCCGACGTGATGGACCTTCTCGCCCATCGCCAGCAGGATCGGCCTGCACGGCATCGAGCGCGGCGCGGTCCCCGCCGACCATGAACGCCAGCTTGCCCTCGCGCGCCGGTCCGGTCGACCCCGAGACGGTGGCGTCCAGGAAGGCGACGCCCTTCTCCTGCGCCGCCGCCGCCATCTGTCGCGAGGCAGCGATGCCGACCGTGCTCGAGTTCGATCACGATCAGTCCGGGATGGGCGCCCTCGAGCACGCCCGACGGCCCGAGCACGGCCTCAAGCTCCTCCGCGACCTGGCCGATCATCGTGATCACGACCTCCGACGCCTGGGCGACCTCGGCGCAACTGGCGACGACGGCGACCCCGCGGGCGGCGAACGGCGCCGTCCGCTCCTCCAGCCGGTCAAACACCGTAAGCGGGAAGCCGGCCCTCAAGCAGGTTGTCGCACATTGGCGCGCCCATGGCGCCGATCCCGATGAAACCTACCTGGAGCGGTTTGTCGGGCATATCATCCTCCGCGTCGTCTATGTTCGATGCCAGGGAGGCGAAATTCGAGCCGGAGGCGGTTGTTCATTGCCACTTCCCCGCCGGCACGGAATCCTGCACCCCTAGCCTAAGAAGGCTCGCGCAACCTTGAGTCCGATGCAAGTCCCCAGGCTCACGTCCGTCGGGGGCGAGTGTCAGACGAGCGCGGGGGGCTAGCGGTTCACTCTGCTGCCGCCTGCTTGAGAGCGCCAGTTGGCCGCTGTGGGCAGCCGATGCGGGTGTGCTGCATACGGGCGGGGTAGCGCCTGCATTTCCTCGTTGACGCACGAGTGGCCCTTCCTGTAGGCTGTGCATAGCGGGGCCGAGCCACCTGGGGGAGCATCGCCTCTGCCATGAGGTCAGGGCCACTCCGCACAGTCCCCCGCGGCTGCACCCTCAACCATCGAATTCCCCGCATCTGTGCCCTTGGTGATCGCACGGGCATGAAGAGGCTCGGAGGGGAACCTCCTGTCGACCCGCCGGTGGGTCACGCCGGTGCGCGTAGCCGCCAACGCTGCCCACAACGCTCCCGTCGCAGGAGAAGCGAAATGAGTGCAGACGCACCGAAGGCACGGCACCACAGGGGTCGCCGGATTGCCCTGTGGATCGTAGTGGGGATTCTGCTGCTCCTGGTTGTGGCCTACCTGGGCATAGGAGCCTACGCCGCCAACAGCGTCACCCTGGTGGAAGAAGATCCGGAGAATCCTGCCAGCGGCCCACCAGGGATTGCCTACCAGGATGTGAGCTTCACCGCACGCGGTGAAGAACTGGGTTTGGCCGGGTGGTACTTGCCGAGAGATGGCGCCTCCAAGGCGGTTGTGCTGGTGCATGGTCGGGACGCAAATCGCCGAACGGCGATGCGTAGGCACCTTCGTCGAGCTGGCCGAAGCGCATCAACCAGGCTGGGTACTCCGTACTGCTGTTCGACCTCCGAGGTCACGGTGAGAGCGAAGGGGAGAAGCGCTACACCTTTGGGGTGACGGAGCGCAGAGACGTGCTGGGCGCAGTTGACTGGTTGCTGCAGCAGGGATTCGCGCCCGGAAGCATCGCTGTGCTCGGGACTTCCATGGGCGGCGCCTCCGCCACCGGTGCAGCCGCCGCAGAGCCGGCGATCGGCGCGCTCATCCTGGACAGCACTCTGGCGGACCTTGAGCCGTTGATCCAGGCGAAGTTCGTCGACGAGAGCGGTCTGCCGCTCTGGTTCGTCCCCGGTGTCCTGCTGATGAACCGCGTTCTGTATGGCTACGACCTCGAGGACGTCCGGCCTGTCGACGAGCTGCCGGCGGTTGCCCCCCGGCCGGTGTTGATCATGCACTGCACCGAGGACGAGATGGTGCCGATGGCGCAGGGAGAAGCGTTGGCCAAGGCGATGCCGCAGGCGAAAACCTGGTACGTCGGCGACTGCCAGCACGCCGAGATCCACGCAACCCACCCGGCGGAGTACCAGGAGCAGGTCATCAGCTTCCTCGACCAGAACTTGAAGTAGGCGCCCCTATCGGGACCCCGCTCCCCAATTGCGCGCCTTTGGAAGAAGCATAACCCCGCCCGCCGAGATGTTACGGCAGGCGGGGTTGACCACTTACCCCGAATAGTACGGAAACCGCGCTAGGGGTTGGCGGCCAGCTGCACCTGGGTGCTCTGCAGCTTGTCGAGCAGCAGGCGGGCGATCTGGGTGATCACCGCAAAGCCGACCTCGGGATTGTCCCGGCAGAAGGCACGCAGCCCTGCGGCGTCGATGGTGATCAGGCTGCCGTCGCGCGTGGCGACGCCGCTGACCGTCAGCTGGTAGGGCTCGATCATCGACGACTTCGCCATCAGGTCGCCTGGCACGAGCGAAGCGACGACGGCTTCCTTGCCGCCGCTGAGCTCGGTGACGAGATCGACTTGACCGGAGACCAGGATCATCAACTCCTTGGCCTCCTCGCCCTTCTCATACAGGCGAGCGCCAGCCTTGAAGGCTGCGCTCTCCTCGAACAGGCGCGCCCCGGCCTTGAAAGGCCGCTGCTCGCTGAGCATGGCCACCTGCTTCAGGGCATCCTCGGGCAGCCCGGCGAAGTACGGGTAGCGGCGCAGGACTTCCGGCGAGATCATCTAGGCACTCTCCTTCTCCAGCCCCAGCTCCTGCAGTACAGCCTGGGCAGCCAGGGGAATGGCGTCTTCGACTTGGGGGGTCAGGGTCTCGCCGAATGTGAGGACGTCCAAGGCCTCGACGGCGATAATGGCGATCCGGTCGACGTGGGGAAGGTGCGCACCGGCCTGCCGCCCGAGCGCGAGAGCGGTCGGTAGGTTGACGTCGTGAGTTCGAGGCACTGTGCTGCGTCGGACGGCCGTCAACCTCAAGCCGGATCAGGCTGCCCGGTGGGGCGCCGCTCTGGATGGCGTCGACAATGACCGCCCGGTCGTAGCCCACCATCCGCTCCATGAGCCGCAGACCGCCATGGTAGTCCTCGGCCACGTCCAGTCCATCGACCTCGCCGATGGCCGCTGCCACCTGGCGCACCACCCGCAGGCCGACGCTGTCGTCGCGCAGGATCGGGTTGCCCAGGCCCAGCACCAGGGTGCGCATGCGCCCCGATCCGGTCCGCTCAGCGGTCCACGTTCTGGGTCAGGACGCGGATCACCTCGCCGTCCGGCGCCAGCAGCCGCACTTCCAGCGGCATCTGGCCGGGCAGGCTGTGCGTGGCGCAGCCGAAGCACGGGTCGTAGGCCCGGAAGGCCATCTCGACCATGTTCAGCAGGCCCTCGCTGACCTGGCCCTTCTGGATCAGGCCCTGGG
Source organism: uncultured Chloroflexia bacterium (assembly GCA_963789825.1). GTDB lineage: Bacteria > Chloroflexota > Anaerolineae > Anaerolineales > E44-bin32 > PFL42. The sequence goes on along the minus strand of CAWBME010000006.1, from coordinate 567,500 downwards.
CGGCCTTCTTGACCGACATGCAGATCGGGGCGTTGTTGTTGGTCGTGCCGACGATCAGGTTCACCTTGGTCAGGATGCCGCGCTCGTCGGTCGTGTAGTGGTGGGTCAGCGTGCCGCGCGGGGCCTCGACGCAGCCGACGCCCTCGGTCGGCGTCTCGCGTCGGCAGCACGCGGTACTCCTTGCTGGTGATCTCGCGGATCGGTGGCCAGCTCGACCCAGCGCTCGGCGGCGTAGAGCAGCTCGACCAGCCGGGCCCAGTGCGTGGCCAGCGTGTGGTGGACCGGCTTGCCGCCGAGCGTCTCGTAGAACCGCTCGTACTCGGCCTGGGCCAGCGGCGTGGCCATGCCGTCGGCGGCGTTGCAGCCGCGACAGCGGCGTGGCCTTGTAGACGCCCGAGTCCGCGCCGTCGACGAAGCCCTTCCAGCCGACCTTCTTCAGGTAGGGGAACTTCAGGTAGGACCACGGCTCGACGCGCTCGGCGACGTACTCGCGGTAGTCGCTGGGCGTCGTACTTGGCGTGCTCCTTGCCGTCGGGGCCGGTGACGCGGATCTTGCCGTCGTAGAAGTTCGACGCAGTTGTTGGCGTCGACCGTGCCCATGTTGTAGGTCTGGTGGACGTAGACGTCGCCGGTGATCAGCTTCGACGTAGTCGCTGTTGGCCAGCACGACGTCGTCGAAGACCTTGCAGCGAGAACTTGGCGAACTCGATGGCCTCGCGGCCGCGCGGCTCGATCTCCTGGCGCTGCTCCTCGTTGATGCCGCGGCTGACGCCGCCGGGCAGGCCCCAGTTGGGATGCACGCGGCGGCCGCCCATCATCTTGATCAGGTGGTGGCCGTCGCGGCGCATCTTGAGCACCTTGCCGGCGATGTCCATGCCGACCTTGGCGACCACGCCGAGGATGTTGCGCTCGGCCGGCGGGGCGGTCGGGGCCGACGACGAAGTCCGGCCCGCCCAGGGCGTAGAAGTGCGTCGTGTGGTCGGTGGCGTAGAAGATGCTGTAGAACAGCTCGCGGAGCTTCTTGGCCGCCGGCGGCGGATCGACGTGGAACACGGCGTCCAGCGCCTTGGTGGCCGCCATGTGGTGGGCCTCGGGGCAGACGCCGCAGATGCGGGCGGTCAGGTTGGGCATGTCCTCGGCCGGCCGGCCCACGCAGAACTGCTCGAAGCCGCGCAGCTCGGGGATCTGCAGGTAGGCGTTGGCCACGTCGCCCTGCGTCGTCCAGGAAGATGTCGATCTTGCCGTGGCCTTCCAGCCGGGTGATCGGGATCGATGGAAATGCGTTTCATCGATCCACGCTCCATGCATCAGGCAGTGTCGCGCGGCGGGCTCGACGTGCATTGCACTGTCCGGCTGCCGTTCCCGTTGCCGAGTCTTCGTTGCTTCGCCGCAGCAGGCTGTGCGGCCAGGCTGAAGCGATAGAAACGTGCCGACCGGGTCGGGGATGCCCTTCGCGGATGATCCGGTCGATCTCGTCCGGATCGTTGCGAGTCGATCACCGAGGCCAGGGCGGTCATCAGCCGGGCGCCGAAGTCGTGCACGCCGTCGTTGGGGCCGTAGCAGCCGATGCAGGGCGAGTTGACCTGCGGGCAGAGCGCGCCGCAGCCGGCCCGGGTGGCGATGCCGCAGCAGAGCAGCCCCTGCTCCAGCAGGCAGGTCTCCTCGTCGGGGATGATCTCCCAGGTGCGGTAGAACTTCTTGATCTTCTTCTCGTTCCGCGTCCGCGGGCACTCGTCGCAGACGGTCGTGTTCGCGCCGATCACCGAGCCCGGCGGCGGCAGCTTGCCTTCGAGGATCGCCGCGATCGCCTCCCAGATCCGCTCGGCCTCGGGCGGGCAGCCGGGCAGGTAGTAGTCGACCGGCACCGTCTGGTCGAGCGTCTTCAGCGTGTCGTAGAAGACCGGGCAGGTGCAGCGTGCCCTCGGGCACCTTGGTCTCGGGCTGCGGCCGGACGTCTTGCGGGTTCTCGGTCGAGGGGCGTGTTCGTGGTAGACGTGTCGAAGATCTCCTCGCGGTTGTTCAGGTTGGCCAGGCCGGGGATGCAGCCCTCGCGGGCGCAGGAGCCGAAGGCCACCAGGACCTTCGACTTCGCGCCGCAGCAGTTGGGCCATGTACTCCTGCTCGCTGGTGCGGATGCCGCCGTTGAACAGGCAGACGTCGATGCTCGCCGTCGGGCATCTTCTCGACGTCGCGGACCTTGCCGTCGACGGCGCAGGGCCAGAAGACGATGTCGAAGGCGGCGGCCACGTCGAGGATCTTCTCGTTGATCGCCAGGACGGCGATCTCGCAGCCGCCGCAGGAGGCGGCCCAGTAGAGGGCCAGTTTGCCTTTGGGTTGCTGTCGCTCATGCCGGGACCTCCATCGCCTCTGCGTGTTCCTTGACGATTGTCTTCCAGGGCCTTCAGCCGGTCGCCGTTCTCCTGCCCAGTTGGCGGGCCAGTTCAGCGGGCCGAGCTTGCGCACGTCGGCGACCAGCTTGTCGATGGCCTCGGCCAGCTGCTGCCCTTCGGCGGCCGAGGCCCAGACCAGCCGCACGCGGTCGCGCTCGATGCCCATCGCCGTCAGCGTGTGCTTGCAGCATGGGGTAGCGGCGCATGGTCTTGTAGTTCTGCTCGATGTAGTGGCACTCGCCCGGGATGGCAGCCGGCGATCATCACGCCGTCGGCGCCGAGGGCGAGGGCCTTGAGGACGAAGGTCGGATCGACGCGGCCGCTGCACATCACGCGGATGATGCGGACGTTCGGGGCGTACTTGATGCGCGCCGTGCCGGCCAGGTCGGCCGCCCGGTACGAGCACCAGTTGCAGAGGAAGCCGACGATTTTCGGTTCGAAAGTGTCGTCGCTCATGATGTTGGTCCTCGTTCGCTTCAGCGTCAGTTGTCAGCGATCAGCGTCCAGTGCGAGCTCACGACGCTATGCTGCAGCCGTGGCGGCTCCGTCTGCCGCTGCTGCGGCTTGGCATCCCACAGGATGCCTTCGATCTCGGCGAAGATCTGCTCGTTGTTGAAGTGGGCGCCGGTGATGACGCCGGCCGGGCAGGCGGCCACGCAGGTGCCGCAGCCCTTGCACAAGCGCGGTGATCACGCGGCTGACGCCCTTCGTCGTCGTCGAACTCGATGGCGTTGTACGGGCACATGTTGTTGCAGATCCGGCAGCCGGAGCAGTCCTCCTCGTCGATCGAGGCCACGATCGGCTCGATCATCACCTTGCCCTTGGTGATCATGCCCTGCACGCGGGCGGCGGCCGCGGCGCCCTGGGCCACCGAGGCGGGAATGTCCTTCGGCCCCTGGCAGGCGCCGGCCACGAACACGCCGTCGGTCATCGTGGCCACCGGGTCGAGCTTCGGATGCCGCTCGGTGTACCAGCCGGCCATGCTGCACGAGATGCCGCACTTCAGGCCCATCTCCTTGGCGTCGGCCTGCGGCTCCAGGGCGCCCATCAGGATCACCATGTCGACCGGGATGCGCCGCTGGCGTGCCGAGCAGCGTGTCCTCGCACCTGGACGATCAGCTTGCCTTCCTCGGCGGGCAAGCGGGCGGCGTCGGTCACCTCGGCCACCTTGCCGCGGACGAAGTGCATGCCCTTCGTCCAGCAGCCGCTGGTAGAACTCCTCGTAGTCCTTCTGGTTGCGTGCGCATGTCGATGTAGAACGAGTACACCTCGGCGCTGGTCTTCTCCAGCACCAGGTGGCCGAACTTCAGCGCCGCCATGCAGCAGACGGCCGAGCAGTAGGCGTTGTGGTTCGCGTCGCGGCTGCCGACGCAGTGGATGATGGCCACCGACTTCGGGCTCGGTCTTGCCGTCGCGCAGCACGATCTTGCCGTTGGTCGGGCCGGCGGCGTTGCACAGCCGCTCGAACTCCATGTTGCGTGTAGACGTTGGCCAGCCGCCCGTAGCCGTACTGCGGGATGCGCGTGCAGTCGAACAGCTTCCAGCCGGTGGCCAGGATGATGTTGCCGACGTCGAGCTCGACGATCTCGTCCTGCTGGTCGAAGTCGATGGCGTCGGTCGGGCAGAGCTTCGCGCAGACCTGGCACTTGCCGTTCGGGAACCAGGTGCAGTTGTCGCGTGTCGATCACCGGGTACGTGCGGCACGGCCTGCGGGAAGGGCGTGTAGATCGCCTTGCGGTAGCCCATGCCGGCCTCGAACACGTCGTCGATCACCTTGTGCGGGCACTTCTCGATGCAGATGCCGCAGCCGGTGCACGTCGTCGTCGTCGACGTAGCGGGCCTTCTTGCGGATCTTCACCTTGAAGTTGCCCACCGAGCCGCTGACCTCCTCCAGCTCGGAGTAGGTCAGCAGCGTGACGTTCTCGTGCTGGCCGACCTCCGACATCTTGGGCGTCAGGATGCAGGCCGAGCAGTCCAGCGTGGGGAAGGTCTTGTCGAACTGGGCCATGTGGCCGCCGATCGACGGCTCGCGCTCGACCAGGTAGACCTGGTAGCCGGCGTCGGCCAGCTCGAGCGTGGCCTGGAGGCCGGCGATGCCGCCGCCGACGACCAGCGTGGCCGGGTTGACCGTCGACGTAGCATCGGCTCGAGCGGCTGCTGGTGCTTGACGCCGGCTCGACGGCGGCCGAGACCAGGGCCTTGGCCTTCTCGGTGGCCGCGGCCTTGTCCGTGGTGACCCAGGAGACGTGCTCGCGGATGTTGGTCATCTGGCAGCAGGTAGGGATTCAGGCCGGCGTTGCGGCAGGCCCGGCGGAAGGTCTTCTCGTGCAGGTGCGGCGAGCAGGCGGCCACGACCACGCGGGTCAGGCCCTTCTTTCTTGATGTCCTCCTCGATCATCTGCTGGCCGAGCGAGGAGCACATGAACTTGTAGTCGCGGGAGACGGCGACGTCCTTGCAGGTTCTCGCCGGCCCAGCGGGCGACCTCCTCCACGTCGACCGTGCCGGCGATGTTGCTGCCGCAGTGGCAAACGTAAACGCCGACTTTCTCGGCCATGGTAGTCCTCCCCTCGGCGTCCCGGCATGGGCAGCGCCTTGTCGTCCCGTTTTCGCCGCGGCGCGACGGCCTCGGCTTCGCTCGACCTCGGCCCCGATCTTCGCCAGGGCCTCCTTGGCCGAGACGATCTCCTTGCCGAAGCCCAGATCGCGCGGTGCCAAGCCGAAGGCCACGCCCAGCATTTGGGTGAAGTACATGATCGGCATGTGGAACTTCGTGCCGAAGTGGCCGTTCACCGGCGCCCTGGTAGCCGTCCAGGTTCAACTGGCACATCGGGCACATGCAGAGGATCAGGTCGGCCTTGTAGTCGACGGCGCTCTTGCAGCAGGCGGCGGATCAGCTCGAAGCCGGCGGCTCGCTGATCTGCGTCATGTGGCCGCCGCAGCAGTGGGCCTTGACCGGGTAGTCGACCACCTCGGCGCCCAGCGCGGCCAGGAGTCTCGTCCATCTTCATCGGGTACTCGGGGTTGTCGATCGCCGTTGGGAAGCCGGGCCGGACGACCTGGCAGCCGTAGTACGGCGCCACGCGCAGACCGGTCAGCGGGCGGGTGACCTTGGCCTGCAGCGTCTCCGCCGATGTCGTTGTAGATCACGTCGAGCAGGTGGCGGACGTGGAGTGTGCCGCCGGTGTAGCTCAAGCCGCCCGCGGCCAGCGCCTGGTTGACGCGGCCGGCCAGCGCCGGCTCGGTGGCCATGAGCTTGTCGGTCTTGCTCAGGTTCAGGTAGCAGGCGCTGCACGGGGCGACCAGCTGTCCAGCCCCTCGTTCTTGGTCGCCAGCGCCAGGTTGCGGGCGATCAGGGCGTAGGCGGCTGTCTGGTTGAGGGCATGGTACTCGGTGGCGCCGCAGCAGTTCCAGTCGTCGACCTCGACGAAGTCCAGGCCGAGCGGGTCGGCGATCGCCATGGTCGATTCATGGTAGGAGGCGGCGTTCTTCTCCAACGAGCAGCCGGGGAAATAGGAGTACTTCATGCCTGTGCCTCCAACTGCTTGGCCTTGGCCAGGATTCGCTTCAGGCCGTCCATCCCCTTGATCCGCGTCGGGGAGAACGCCATCCGCCCCTTGGTGACCATGCCGAAGCCCATGTCGGCGATCTTGAAGGCGCCGAAGGGGTTGTGGCGGATCATGTGCGTCCCCATCAGCCCCAGCTCGAACGACCGGCCGTAGTCCTCGACCCAGCGGATGAAGGTCTTGGAGAAGTCAGGCGCCTTGGAGTCGTCGAAGGCTCCCTGGCGGACGGCCATGCGCTTCAGGGCGTACATGAGCTCGGTGATCGGGATCTCCTTGGGGCAGCGCACCGTGCAGTAGTAGCACGAGACGCAGTACCAGGGCGTGTTCGAGCTCAACACCTCATCCCGCAGCCCGGCGTTGATCATGGCGAACAGCTGCCGCGGCGTGTGGTCCATGTCGGAGCCCGACGGGCAGGAGCCCCCGCAAGTCCCACACTGGATGCAGGTCAGCAAGGCTCTCTCCGCCTGGGGTGGCGGCGATGACCTCGCCCTGGAAGCCATCTCTCCTGCTCGGCTCATGCATTCGGCACCTCCCATCGCAAATGAAGAAGCCTCACGCCAGGCGCTTCAGCGCCGGCGCGAGGCTGTTCGGCTGTGGCCGCCAAGTGGGGCATTGCATGCCCTCCCCTGGGGCAAGGCGCCGACCCCTAGCCGGGGTCGCGCCTGCCCTGTGGAACAGGAACCTTTGCCAGCAGATCATGTGACGGAATTCACATGTGCCGACAGACGGTCGACCGTACCGGGAACTAGCCTCCACTATCCCCGATTCGGAGCCAATTGCGAAGTGATAGAGGGCAGTCTGGGGCGAGAAAGATGTCCCCCTGGCATGCCCTGGGGCCGGCACCGCGGCCTGGATGCCAGGGCGGGGCCGGGCGAGGCAGGCCTGGTTGGGGGCCGGAGGCGTGCAACGAGCTGGTGATACATGACCGAGTGGCTTGTGAAAGGTGTCGCTTGCGTGGCGCCCGATGTCGGTCCACACTGGGGTCGTCGTTCCGGCACTGTCCCGGCCTGACTTGATTCAAGGAGAAGCCACCATGCCTGCCAAGAAGCCCGCCAAAGCCGCACGCAAGCCCGCTGTTCGCAAAGCCGCCCCGAAGAAGCCCGTGAAGAAGACCGCCAAGCCCAAGGCCAGCCCGAAGAAGCTTCCCTACAAGCCGATCAAGCTCAAGCTGCTGCGGCCCGTCCCGTCGGACATCGACATCGCCCAGGCGGTCACGCCCAAGCCCATCACGCTCATCGCCCAGGAGGTCGGTATCCGGGCGTCCGAGCTCGAACTGCATGGCTGGAACAAGGCCAAGGTCGAGCTGAGCATCCTCGAGCGCCTCCAGAAGCGCCCGAACGGCAAGTACATCGACGTGACCGCCATCACCCCGACCCCGCTGGGGGAAGGCAAGAGCACGACCATGATGGGGCTCAGCCAGGCGCTGGGTGCCCACCTCGGCAAGCGCGTCTTCACCTGCATCCGCCAGCCCAGCCAGGGCCCGACCTTCGGCATCAAGGGCGGCGCCGCCGGCGGCGGCTACTCCCAGGTCATCCCGATGGAGGACTTCAACCTCCACCTGACCGGCGACATCCATGCCATCACCGCCGCCAACAACCTGCTGGCGGCTGCGCATTGACGCCCGCATGTTCCACGAGAAGGAGCAGGACGACGAGAAGCTGTTCAACGCCCTGTGCCCGAAGAACAAGCAGGGCAAGCGCCGCTTCTCGCCACGGTCATGCTGCGCCGCCTCAAGAAGCTGGGGATCAACAAGACCGATCCGGAAACGCTGACGCCCGGAGGAGCGCTCGCGCTTCGCCCGGCTCGACATCGATCCGGCCAGCATCACCTGGCAGCGGGTGGTTGACACGAACGATCGCTTCCTGCGCAGGATCACGATCGGCCTGGGGCCGGAAGAGAAGGGTATGACCCGTGAGCACCGGCTTCGACATCACCGTTGCCAGCGAGATCATGGCCATCCTTGCCCTGACGACGGATCTGGCGGACCTGCGCGATCGCCTGGGCCGCATCGTCATTGGCACCAACAAGAAGGGCGAGGCCATCACCGCCGACGACCTGGGTGCCGGCGGCGCGCTGACCGTCCTGATGAAGGATGCCATCAAGCCAACGCTGATGCAGTCGCTGGAAGGCACCCCGGTCTTTGTCCACGCCGGCCCGTTTGCCAATATCGCTCACGGCAACTCGCTCGATCGTCGCCGACAAGATCGCCCTCAAGCTGGCGGACTACGTCGTGACGGAATCGGGGTTCGGCGCCGATATCGGCATGGAGAAGTTCTTCGACATCAAGTGCCGCTACTCCGGCCTGATCCCGCAGTGTGTCGTCCTGGTGGCGACGGTGCGCGCCCTGAAGATGCACGGCGGTGGACCCAAGGTCGTGGCCGGCAAGCCGCTGGATCCTGCGTACACCGATGAGAACCTCGAGCTGCTCCAGAAGGGTCTGGGCAACCTGCAGCACCACATCAAGAACGCGCTCAAGTTCGGCGTGAACGTCGTTGTGGCGGTGAACTCCTTCGCCACGGACACACCCGCCGAGGTCGAGCTGGTGCGCAAGGCGGCCAAGGAAGCGGGCGCCGAGGACGCCGTCGTCTGCACCCACTGGATGGACGGCGGCAAGGGCGCGATCAAGCTGGCCGAGGCCGTCATCAAGGCGGTCGAGAAGCCGACCAACTTCCAGTTCCTCTACCCGCTGGAGTGGTCGATCAAGCAGAAGATCGAGAAGATCTGCAAGGACATCTACGGAGCCGACGGGGTGGAATACTCGCCCGAGGCCGAGAAGAAGATCGAGCTCTACACCCAACTCGGTTTCGACAAGCTGCCGATGTGCATGGCCAAGACGCACCTCAGCCTGAGCCACGATCCGGCGCTCAAGGGCGTTCCGAAGGGCTTCAAGGTCCCGATCCGCGACATCCGCGCCTCGGTCGGTGCCGGCTTCCTGTATCCGCTGCTGGGCGAGATGCGCACCATGCCCGGCCTGCCGACGCGGCCGGTGTTCAACGATGTCGATCTCGATCTGAAGACTGGACGCGTGCTCGGGCTGTTCTAGCCCACATCGCCGCCACCTCACCCGAGGACGCTTCAGCCTGGGGGCCAGGGAGACAGCCTGGCCCCCGTATTGTTCCCATGTTCAGCGGATGGAAGGGACGGGGCAGCCTCCGTGCGTGCGCTTCTTGGGCTTGCGATGGCGAGGGGAGACAGGAGCCAAGCGGGAACACTCTCTGTCCGCTGCGCATAGCCATGTTGAGACGGACAGCTGGGCGGCGCCGGCCGAGGCGGAGCCGTCATCTTGCCCTAGTCTTGCCTGTGAGAGGTGAGATCGTGAACAAGCTGTCCCCGTCGGAGCTGACGGAAAGGATCGTTGAGAAAGCCAAGTCACTGGGCGCGTCCGCCGTGGGGGTCGCCGACGTCGAGCGGCTGAAGGCGTCTCCCTCGCACCGCATCTCGCCCAAGATCGGGATGGGCCTGGAGGGGCGCTGGCGGGACGCACCGCACGACGTCGTGCCCGCCGAGGTCGACTGGCCGGCGGACGCGGTCTCTGCCGTCGTGATCGGAGTCTCTCATCCCGCCGACCAGCCGGAGCTCGACTGGTATGACGGCAAAGGCACGCCGGGCAACCGCGCCCTCATCAGGATCGTCAAGGAGCTCTCCGACTGGCTCAAGGACTCCTTTTCCTTCACCACCTACCGGCCGCCCTACTTCATCGAGAGCGGCGGAGTCTTCATGAAGGACGCCGCCGTGCTGGCCGGCCTGGGGAGTGTCGGCAAGAACAACCTAGTCATCACGCCAAAGCACGGCCCCCGCATCCGCTGGCGGGTGCTCCTGCTGGACCACGCGGCGAAGGCCACCGGCCCGGTCGAGTACGATCCCTGCGACGGGTGCAACGAGCCCTGCCGCACGGCCTGTCCCGTTGGCGCGTTCGAAGAGACCGCCTACGACGCGTCCGCGCTCGGACAATCGCAGCTCCCCGGCACCGACGGGACCTACGACCGCATCACCTGCAACACCAAGATGGCGCAGGACGTTGAGGACGCCGCAGGGGCGCTGGCGACGGGCGAGCAAGGCCGCAAGGACCTGGCTTCGACGATGAACGCCTTCGAAGAGGCCTTGATGGCGTTGCCGCCGGCCGGCGGTGAGGCGCGGTACGGCGTCAAGTACTGCAGGCGCTGCGAGCTGAGCTGCCCGGTGGGCAGGTAGCCGCGGCTGGTCCACCCGGTGTGGCGGGCGCGAGCGACCGGACACCAGAATGGCTCGAACGCAGGGGAAACGTTGAGCCAGTGACAACGCTCGGGGTGCCTGTAAGAATCCGGACCGGGGTCAGAGAGGCCTGTGTCATGTCTGTGGGACAAGCTCGCGGTGCTGGCCGAGCAGCTGGGTGAATAGGAGTAGCGGTCCGTGCGCGAAGCGACGCCGCGCAAGTGTCCACCATTGCTGCCGTGCCAAGCAGACCGTCGGTTGCACCCCAACCAGCGCCTGAACCTGACCGCCCTTCCGGGCTGCAGGTTAGGCGCCCGACGCTAGGCGGTTGCCCAGCCCTGCACTCTCGGCCACATTATGCTTTGTGCAGGCCCCTCGGCGTGGCGTCGGGGCGCTGGTTCTGTGCGGATGACCGCCAGTAGGCTGCCACGATATGCTTCACGGAGCGCCCCGATGATGATTTGCCGCGACACAGCGGCCCGCGCTCGAACCGAGCGCACGCCGGGGGAGGGGGGGCACCCCAGCAGAATGGGGTGTGGGCCTGGTGCACCCTGAATGCTCCCATGACCAGGATAGGGCGTTCTCTCGACGGGGATGGGAGAGATCGATCAGGCGGCCGGTGGAACTCGGCCGTGGCCGTAGAAGGTGGGCACGTACAGCACCCTCGAGCCCTGACGCCGGGCAAGGCGCTCGGCCTGCTGGAGAGCGTCCAAGTGGGCCTCATGCTGGCTGCCAGCCAGATCGTGGCGCAGGGTGGCCCACTCGGTCGGGTCGACCTCAGCGATCTGATCTGCACTCCATTCGGCGCCTAGCACGCCGCCTTCGACCTGCTCGAGTCCGGCGGCGTGAAGCAGGCCGAGGAGCGTGCGCCCGATCTCGATGTGAGCTCCCTGGCGGCGCAAGGCCCCGGACTGCCATTCCCCCAGCGAGCGCAACGCCTGCGGAAAATCGATCCGGCCCCCGTAGTCGGGCTCGGCCAGGCAAGCGACCCAACCACCCGGCGCGGTGACGCGCCGCATCTCCCGCAGCACCTGGGTCGGATCGGCGGTCCACAGCAGCAGGAAGTGACAAACGCAGGCTTCGAACGCGCCGCTGGCAAAGGGCAGCCGAAGCCCATCTCCGGTTACGAAGGGAACGTCGGGAAGCAGCGCGGCTGCGAAGCCGTTTGCCGCCGGGTCGAGGTCGAGCCCATACGTGCGGCCGGGGGCAAACATGGCCAGGTCGATCGTGATGGCGCCGGTCCCCGATCCAACCTCAAGCACCCTGGCCGTGGACGACAGACCGGCGGAATCAAGCAGCCGATCTCGGATCGTCTGCGTCCAGCCGGCCTGCTGCCGATAGCGTCCATGCCAGAAGGCGAGGCTGTCCACAGCGGGGGGAGGAGTCGCCTGGGGGTTGCTGCTCAGCGGAGACGCTCTCCTGCCGATGATCGTGCAGGGAATCCGACCAGGGCGGATTCAGGAACTCAGAGGACCGGGCACGTTCCCAGATCGTCTCCCACGAATCGGCCAGCGAACTTCCCAGCACCTGCTTCGCTCCCTGGTGCCGCAGCACATCCCCGTCCGGTTCGACATACGACGCGGCACAGCCTGCGGAACCTGACGGTTCGCCGACCTCGAGGGCGATCGGGTTGGTCCTCGAGTAGGGGACCGGGAGGTCCCACACCAGTTGCAGACCGATGTTGGCCACCTGGTCTTGCGCCGCGCCCAACAGCTGGCGGGAGTCGCTCCCGGCAGGTCCGGTGAGCGAGACCGCGTTCACCCCCATCAGCTTCAAGTCGTTCAACCAGCCGCCGAGCAACGGCTCCGCTTCCGGCGCCAGGGTGAGATGCGCGGTGGTGAAGACATCCGAGGCCGAAGCGTTGCGCAGGCCCTGGGTGCTGGCCGCGTCGGCGGGGTCCCAGCTGACCAGCAGGTGGTCGAGCCCGGCGTTGGCGAGCGTCCGCAGGTAGTCCGGGTCGGCCAGGCGCGCGCCGGAGGTCAGCACCCCGGTCACCAGGCCGAGCGCCTCGGCGTCTTGGATGAGCTCGGGCAAGTCACTCCGGCGGCAGGGCTCACCACCGGTGAATGTGATGTGCGGAATGCCGGCATCCCAGGCTGTCCGCAGCACGCCCTTCCACTCGTCGGTCGTCAGCTCGCGGCTGGCGCGGCGGGTGGCAGCCGGGTCGAGCTGGCCGTCAGGATCGAGCGCATAGGTCAGCGCGATGTCAAGCCGATAGGGAGCCACCGGCAGGGTGGTACAAGGCTCGGTGCGCGTCATACCCAGGAAGAGGACCGGGTCGAGGTCCGGCGTCGAGACGATTCCCCGCACCTGTTCCCGCAGTGCTCGCTGGTCGCGCAGTGCCTTGCCCCATCCCACGCGATAGCGGCGCTGAACGAACCGGGCTGCATCCTTGTCGCTCTCGCCCAGCACGAAGCGGTAGGCGTGGGCGGCCGCGGTCTCGTTGAGGTGGAGGACGGTCGAGGCATTCACGATCAGCAGGCCGGCGCCGTCTGGCTGGAGGCGGAGGTGCAGCCGAAGCGGCAGCGTCTCGCCGAGCATTTCCTGGTAAGCGTATTGGCCCACGGGAAGCGGCTCGATCGGCTTGGGCCGGAACAGTCGGTCAACGATGAAGCTCATGGCAGGCTTCCTCCAAACGATCGGCGGGCGGCGTGGCGAGCCCACGCTCCGCGTCACCCCGCAGGCCCAAGGCCGAGCCGCAAGTGCAGTGGGGTGCGTGCGCACGGTAGGCGAAAGGACATGTGCATTCTAGGCCGGGACGGGGATCGCCGTCGCCGTCTCCAGATCAGGGGCCAGGTGCGCCAGACTGAGCGGGCAACCCCCGCCGCACTCAGCCAGCACCGGGCAGGGGTGGCAGGCATCAGGCACATAGCGTCGCTCGCGCAGCCAGATGGCCAGCGGGTGATTCCAGATCGAATCCCAGGGCTCGGTCAGGATGCTGCCGAGGCTCTGATAGTACGACTGACAGGGGATCACTTCCCCGTTCGGCTCGACGCACAGGTTGTAGCGGGCGGCGGTGCAGCCTTTCACCCCCAGGTCCATCTGGACGGGATCGAAATGGCAGTACTGCGTCGGCGAGTACCAGATCAGTCTCTGGTGGTGGCGCTCGGTCCGGTGTCGCACCTGAGGCAGCAAGGCGCGCAGTTCGAACTCGGCGAGGCCGGCACCGACGGCGGCGCCCTTGCCGGAGTAGATCAAGGCGTTGCAGCCGACCGTCGGGACCCCGAGATCGGCCAGGAAGTCGATCGTCTCCAGGATCGAACCTGCGTTGTCTTCGAGCAGCGTGGTGTTCGTCATCAGGTACAAGCCGCAATCCAGGGCGTTGCGCACCCCCGCCACGGTGTCCTGCCAGGCGCCCTGGGCGCGCACCATCCGGTCATGGATCGCCGGATCGTGCGACTCCAGGGTGATCTGCACGTGGTCCAACCCGGCCTGCGCCAGGCGCCGGGTGAAGGCGCGATCCGCCAGGCGCCGACCGTTCGAGAGCAGGCCGACGACGAGCCCCAGGGCCTGGGCGCCGGACACTAGCTCCAGCAAGTCATCGCGCAGCGTGGCCTCGCCCCCGGTGAAACACACATGCGGGATCCCGATCTGGCGCACGCGCACGCAGAATCTCGAGCCACTCGCCGGTGCCGAGTTCGGGGTAAGCACGCGAGCGGGCGTTGTAACAATGGGCGCAGTTGGCGTTGCAGCGATAGGTGATTGCCAGGTCCATGCGGTAGGGCGCGTTGACACTGGCCGTGAAGGGGGCCAGCACGTCGAGGTCGAGGTCATGGATCGGGCAGGCGCCGTCGGGCCGACAGAGCTCAGTGAGTTGCGCAGCAAGGTGGCGATAGTCCGCGCTCGCAGCGGGAGTAGAAACGCGATAGCGGCGCTGCAACCCCCGCACGGCTTCGTCCGGCGAATGACCCTCGAGGATATGCCAGGTGAGCAGCGCCGCCGATGGATTGAGGTGCACTGAGCGGTCGGCATTGACCAGCAGCAGACCGGTGCCGTCAGGCTCGAGGCGCAGGTGGAGACGCGTGCGTTCGCCGTCGTTCTGTCGCCGGTAGTCATACAGCCCGGGCCGCGGCTCGGGGGTCTCCGGCCTGCTCCGGGGAGGAAGCGGCAATCTCACCGGCCGCCCCCGGCGCAGGCGCAGGCGCAGCCAGCACAAGCACAGGCGCAGGCGCAGCCGCCGCCCCGCTGGACCGGCTGCTCGCCGAGCGGCTGGGAGGCGGAGGCGGATTGGTCGTCTGCGTGACACGGCCGGTGAAGGACTGGACATTGGCGACCAGGCCTCCGGCCATCGACTGCACGCTGTTGGCCATCGAAGCGGCGAAATCCGAGCCGGGCAGATTGGGCAAGGTGACCGTGCCCGCGTGGCAGGGAGGTTGGGCGGGCGCTCACCCCGCCGCCTCCGCCTCCGGTAGCCGAGCCGGCCGGGCGGTAGTTGCCCCACCAGCGCGGAAGCGTGACGGGTTCGGTCATCGTCCTGCGCGTGCGCCTATCGAAGTCCCCGTCGAGCATCTCCCACTCCAGGTTCTCGGTGTAGCGCTCGGATTTGACCTCGGGCGTCTGAGCCTGCTCCACCTGCTGCCAGGCCTTCTGCACGATCGTCTGGTAGTACTCGCGCGTCTCCTTCAGGCTGAAGCCCTTCATCTTGGCCTGCACCGCCTTGACCAGATCAACCATCACCTGCTCAAGCGCTTTCTGACGCGTGCGGGCTTCCTTCTCGAGGATCGCGGCCAGATAGGTGACCTCGTAGTCGCGCAGGTCCTCCGGCTTCGGCTCGATGCGTTCGAGGCGCAGCGGCTTCTCGCTGAGGACGCGGGCGGCGTTCTTCTTGATGAGCGAGAACAGGATCATCGTCAGCACACGGTCGAGGGGCGTCTCCAGCAGGATGGCGGATTCGACGGCCGTCAGCCCGCGCTTGATGCCGTGGCCTTCGATGGCGATCTTGGGCGGCAGGTAGGCCAGCTTGCGGCGGTTGGCGGTGCGTGCGCCGAGCACCGTCGTCCCGATGAAGAGCAGCGCAAACCCGCCGCAGCACAGCGGCGTGATCAGGCTCCCCAGGTCGAAGCTCAGGCTGGCGGCCCCGGGAGTGGAAAGGGTGCTGGCCGGGACCAGACGCAGCCGGGAAGCCGGCGCCGAAGACGTACTGTCGGCTGGGATCGGCCTCCGGGTTGTACCAGGAAAAGAAGACTCGACCGTTGGCGTCCAGCCCGGCCTCGGGCGGGCCATCCGGCCAGCCGCCTTCCACCGGATAGTAGCGCGGCTCCTCCGGCTGGACTCCCGGAGGCAGGTGGAAGGTGACGCGCATCGGCGTCGTCCCGCTGACGAACTGGGAGTCGAACCAGGTCGGCGAGAAGCGCGCGCTGGCGTAGCCCTCCGGTTCATCGGCGGCGTAGAGCATGTCTTCGATGCCGGTGACGATGACCTTGACCGTCCCCGACTGGCCGGCCGGGATGGCGCCGGCGCCCAATCCAAGGGCGAAGCCGTTCTCGACGTAGGGCGAGCTGGCGATGTCGGAAATCGGAGAGTCATTGATCCAGGCGTTGACCGCGTTCAGGCTGTAGCGGGGAGTCGGCATCCCGATGTCGACGAAGTCAATCGGGCTCCCCCCCGGGTTATTGCGGAAGGTCAGCTGGTACTCGAGGCTTGCCGTGCCGTCTTCCTCGAAGAACACGTCGACGAGGCTCTGCTCCAGGCCGAAGTCGTACGTCTGAGCTCCGGCGGGCAGGGCGGCCGCCAGCAGGCCGCCCAGTAGAACGACTGCGACCAGGGTGCGGAAGGCTGTACTCATTCGGAACTCCTGATCTCGCCGAGGGGAACGGAAGCGGCTCACCACTTGGGTTCTTCGCTCAACTGATAGGATGCGCCGCAGTAGGGGCAGTTGACGAATGGGGCGCCCGTGATCACCTTGATGTTCTCGGCCGACAGCGTGCCGCCGCAGGTACGGCAGGCCATCTTCTCCAGGTTGACGTCGCCGGAGAGTTCGATCTTCTGAATGATCGTCGCCGCTTGCGCGGCCTGCTTGGCCCGGCGTCCGACCAGCCAGATCAGGCCCAGGCCGGCGGCGATGCTGATGATCCCGACCACGATCCAGCCGGTCGACCCGTCGGGGCTGAAGGCTCCCCACACGAACAGCACCCCGAAGAAGATCAGAATGGCGGCAGCGATGTATCCAATCCAGCGGCCCACGGCAATACCCCTCCTAACCCACGACGAATCGGTACCAGTCTAGCAAATGCCCGACTCCCAGGCAATGTGATGAAACACACTCCCAGCAGGGTGGAGCCGGCGCTCGGCGGTTCCTGCCAAGCACCCGGCTTGACCGAATCCGTCCGCCAGTTACAATCGGATACGGAGCAATGCAATGCTGGCCAACTGGATCACGCTGAGCCGCTTTCCCCTGCTGATTGTCTTTCTGGCCATCCTGTACAGCGGCACGCCGCAGGCCGTCGCCTGGAGCGTTCCCTACCTGTTCTTCCTGCTGGCGCTCGACACGCTGGACGGTGTAGTGGCTCGAGGGCGCGGCGAGACCAGCTTGATGGGCAGCATCCTTGACATTGCCGCCGACCGCACGTATGAGCTTGTCTTGTGGGTGTCGTTCGCCGGGCTCGGGTTGCTGCCGATCGGCATCCCGTTGATCGTGATCATCCGCACCACGCTCACCGACGCCATTCGGACGATCGGCGTCGGTCAGGGCGAGGCGCCCTTCCAACAGCAGCGCTCGAGGCTTACCCGCTTCCTGGTCACCGCCCCGGTGATGCGCAGTGGTTACAGCGCCACCAAGATCCTCGCCTTCTGCGGCCTGACCCTCGCCTATGGCCTGTCTGGCTACCCGGCCGGCTCGTCCGCTGCGGAGGCGGCCGGCTCCATCCACCAGGCTTCCTTGTGGATGGCGTGGGCGGCAGCCAGCCTCTGTGTGCTGCGCGGGATGCCGGTGATCGTCGACGCCTTCAAGACGTACTGGAACCCGGCCAAAGCGAAGAAGGGTCCTCCGTCCGCATGAGGCTTGCCGATCTTGGGAATTCGGCATTCGTCACCCGCCTGGCGGTTGCGCTCGCCCGCTGGCTGCCCCCCGCCGCCGGCCAGGGCGTGGCAGAAGTCGCTGCCCGGCTGGCTGCCCGCAATCCACGTTCCGCGCTGACAACGGCCATACGATCCAATCAGGCGGTCGCCCGTGGGCTGCCCTATAAGTCCCCGGAGGCCGAACAGGCTGTGCTGGAAGTGCTTCGGCACGGCATGCGAGCGCATGCCGATGTGTTTCGGGCGATGGCCCTCGGCCGTCAGGGGTTACTGGACGGCATGTTGTTGGACCCTTCGCTGCGGGACCTGCTGGACCCCGCCTTGGCGAGCGGGCGGGGTGTGGTCATGGTCGGAACGCATATGAGCGCCTTTGAGTTCATGCTGCTCACGTTGACCGACCTCGGGTACCCCGGCCTGGCACTGGCCGCAGCCAACCCCACGGGCAGCTACCGCGAGCAGAATGAGATCCGTCGCCGTCACGGCCTGGATGTTCAGCCGATCGACCGGCAGTCGCTGCGGACGGCGATCGAGCGCCTGCGCCAGGGGAAGCTGGTGATGACCGGTGTGGACCGCCCGGACGCCGCCGGCAGGCCCCTGCGCCTGTTTGGGCGGCAGGCCCAGCTGCCGGTCGGGCCCGCTCGCCTGGCGTTGCGCACCGGCGCCCTGCTGGTCGCGGGGTTGTGTCGCTCCGACGGACCGCATCACTATCGTGGGATCGGCATCGGACAGATCGATCCCCATCCTTTCGAGGATCGCGCCGACGGCATCACCGACTTGGCGCAGGCGATCCTCGAGCTCTTCGAGCCGGAGCTGCGCGCCCGCCCCCAGGAGTGGCTGATGTACTACCCCCTGTGGCCGGAGATGATTCCGGCCTGAGGGCTGCGCGCCGTCGCCTCGCCGGCACGGGCCGGTGCGGGGGCTATAATCCCGGCATGGCAGAGTCCCAGGTCGTCGAGCGCGCGGCGCAGTTGCGTCAGCAGCTTGCCTTCCACAACTACCGCTATCACGTTCTTGAGTCGCCGCTGATTTCCGACAGCGAGTTCGACAAGCTGCTGCGCGACCTGGTCGAACTCGAGGCAGACCACCCCGAGATCGTGACGCCCGACTCGCCGACGCAGCGCGTCGGCGGGGAGGCGGCCGAGCGCTTCGCCAAGGTTCGCCATCCTGCGCCAGTGCTCAGCCTGGGGAATGCCTTCGATCAAGCCGAGGTGCGCGCCTGGGCAGACCGCATCCGCCGGCTCGATCCGGCGGTGGCGGGGGCCACCTTCGTCGTCGAGCCGAAACTCGACGGACTGACGGTTGTGCTCCACTATCAGGACGGCCAGTTCGTACTGGGGGCGACGCGCGGCGACGGGGAGACCGGCGAAGACATCACCACGAACCTGCGGACCATCCGCAGCCTGCCCCTGCGAATCCCGGTGGACCCACGCGGCCCGGTGGCTCCCCGGCGCCTGGTCGTGCGCGGCGAAGCGCTGATCTTCCTCAAGGACTTTGAGCAGCTGAACCGAAGGATGGAGCAGGGCGGGGAGAAGGCCTACGTCAACCCGCGCAACACAGCTTCCGGTGCTCTGCGCCAGCTCGACCCCGCACTTACCGCTTCCCGCCCCATCCGACTGCTGTGCTATGCGGTCCTTGAGTCGTCCGATCAGCTGCCGGAGACGCAGCACGCCAGCGCTCGACCTGCTGCGGGCATACGGCTTCCCGGTCGCCGAAGGCGTGGCCGTCGCCGCCAGCCTGGAGGAGGCGATCGGCCTGGCCGGCGCATGGTCTGCCCGACGCGAAACGCTCCCGTATGAGGCCGACGGAGCGGTGATCAAGATCGATGACCAGGCGCTGGCGGAGCGTCTGGGTGTGGTTGGCAAGGACCCGCGCGGCGCCATCGCCTTCAAGTTCCCGGCGCAGGTGGTGACTACCGAATTGCTGGACATCGAAGTGAACGTCGGGCGCACCGGCGTGATCACACCGACGGCGTTGCTCTCCCCGGTGAGCGTGGGCGGGGTGACGGTGCGCCAAGCGACGCTCCACAACTTCGACTTCATCCAGGAGAAGGACATCCGGATCGGCGACCGCGTCCTTGTCAAGCGCGCCGGGGAGGTCATCCCGTACGTGGTGGGGCCGGTGCCCGAGGCGCGCAGCGGGAACGAACGCAAGTTTCGCCCACCGACCAAGTGCCCCCGATGCCAGGCGCCGTTGGAACAAATCGAGGGCGAAGTCGCGGTGTACTGTGTCAACGGAGCCTGCCCGGCTCAACTGGTGCGTAACCTGGAGCACTTCGCCGGACGCGGGCTGATGGACATCGAGGGGCTCGGGATCAAGATCGCCGAGCAGCTGGTCGAGGCCGGACTGATCGGAGATGTCGCTGACCTGTTCAGCCTGACGGCCGATGACCTGCTCAAGCTCGAGGCGTTCGCCGAGCGTCGGGCGGAGAACCTGATCGCGGGGATTCAGGGCGCGCCGTCGATCGCCCCTTGCGCGTGCTGATCGCAGCACTGGGGATGCGTGGGGTGGGGGAGACGGTTGCCGCCGACCTTGCCAGAGAGTTCACGGATCTGGACGATCTCGGGCGGGCGACGGCCGAGCGGCTGCAGCAGGTCGAGGGCATCGGGCCGAGCACCGCCGCCGCGGTCATCGATTGGTTCGCCCGCCCAGGGAACCGCAAGCTGGTCAAGAAGTTGAAGAAGGCCGGAGTGTGGCCGCAGTCGGTGCCCTCGGCTGCCATGCCAGCCCCGCAGCCGTTGGCCAGCAAGACCTTCGTCCTCACCGGCACGCTTCCGAACCTGTCCCGCGACCAGACGAAGGCGCTGATCGAGGCGGCAGGCGGCAAAGTGAGCGGCAGCGTCAGCCAGCGCACCAGCTTCCTGGTGGTCGGTGAGGCGCCTGGGTCGAAGCTGGACCAGGCGCGCCGCCTCAGCATCCCCGAGATCGACCAGGAGACCCTCTTGCGATTGGTGGAGGGGAAGGGTGGCTAGAGCCGCTGGGTGCGAGCAGTCGTCCTTCTACCTTCACCGCAGCCTTGGCACTGTGGGCATCCTTCCCAGTGAGCGAGTGAGGCCATGACGCCAACGGTTCGGCTGCTGCCCGGAAAGCAGAAGTCGCTGGCTCGTCGCCACCCATGGATCTTCTCCGGCGCGATCGGCGAGGCGACCGGTGAGCCGGATCCCGGCGAGACCGTGGACGTGCTGTCCTCTGACGGAACCTGGCTGGCGCGCGGCGCTTTCTCCCCCGATTCGCAGATCCGTGTGCGGGTTTGGACCTGGGACGAAGCTGAAGCGGTGGACGCTGGTTTCCTCAGGCGCCGGCTGGCGGCCGCGATCGCGCGACGTTCGGATCTGGCACAGGATCCTGGGACGAATGCCTACCGCGAGGTCCATGGTGAGTCGGACGGGCTGCCGGGCCTGATCGTCGACCGCTATGGGACAACCCGAGTGACGCAGTTCCTCTCGGCCGGCGCGGAGCACTGGCGTCCGACGCTCGTCGAGGCACTGCAGGAGCTGGCACCCGGGAGTGGCATCTACGATCGCTCCGACGCGCCGGTGCGCGCGCTGGAGGGCCTGCCGCCCCGCAGTCAGGCGCTGGTCGGGGAAGCTCCGGTCGCACCGGTGCACATCCGTGAGGCTGGCCTGGAGTTCGCAGTCGATCTGGTCGGTGGCCAGAAGACGGGGTTCTACCTCGACCAGCGGGATAGCCGTGCGCGTCTGCGCAGTGAAATCCAGCTGGGTGATGTGCTCAACTGCTTCGCCTATACCGGCGGTTTCACGGTGGCTGCGCTGGCTGGGGGAGCGGCGTCGGTGCTCTCGATCGAGGACTCGGCGGAGGCCATCGGGCTGGGGAGAACGAACATCGAGCTCAACGGCTACGCCCCCGACAAGGCAGAGTGGCTTCAGGCCGATGTCTTCGCCGCGCTGCGCAAGCTGCGCGACCAGCGCGGCGCAGTTCGACACGATCCTGCTCGACCCACCGCGCTTCGCAGGCAGCGCGGCACAGGTGGAGCGCGCCGCGCGCGGCTACAAAGACATCAACCTGCTGGCATTCAAGCTGCTGCGGCCGGCGGGCACGCTGTACACCTTCTCCTGCTCAGGGGCCATCTCCGCCAGCTTCTTCCAAACCATCGTCGCCGAAGCTGCGCTGGACGCTGCGTTGGATGCCCGTGTTGTCGCCTGGCTGGGTCAACCCGTGGACCACCCGGTGACGCTGGCCTTCCCCGAAGGGCGCTACCTCAAAGGCCTGATCTGCCGCCTCGATTGAGCAGCCGCGCAATGCCCCGCATTCCAGCTCGCCATGCCCGGACGGCCGCCGCCCGGGGCGTGCCGGGTGTGCTCAAGCGGAGGACAGCCCTCCGGGGGGAGTCCCGCCGGCCAGCCGGGCCTGCATCGAAAGCCGGAGGGCCAGCCGGTGCAGCTCGCGCAGCTCGGTGGATTGTTCGGTTTCGTTCGCCTGTTCGAGGCGTTGCGCCGCGCCGAGCAAGGCCCCGAGCGTCTGCTCGTCGATCTTGTCCGGCGAAGCCTCAAGCAGCTGGCGAGCCTGCTGCAGGTCATCGGCCTGGAGCACCTCGTCGGCAAGCTGCAATCCGGGTGGCATCGACTGTTGCAGCAGACTCTCGATGACTGCGTCGAGCTGCTGCAGGCGTTGCAGTGTCTGCTGGTCGCCCCGCTCCGCAGCCGCCTTCAAATTGGCCTGCAGGATGCCCATGAAGAGATCGTCAATGTAAGGCAGGCCGGCGGCAACTGCCTGCTCGAGGTCGGCGGCGCCGGCGATGCTCTTCAGCAAGGCGGCACTCTGCGCCAGGCGCGCCTCCTGGACGCGGTCGATCTCCTGGGTGATCTCGAGCAGCTGTTGGCGGATCTTGTTCAGTCGCTCCTTCTCACTTCCCTGGGCCTGCTCGATGCGGTTGCTGAGCAGCGAAAAGAACTCATAGTCGAGGGCCGGTCGGGCAAGGCTGACCAGCGCCCCAACACGATCGGGCCCGGGCGCCTGCAGGATCAGATCCAGCAGCCGTTCGCGCGTGAGCTCGGCCCCGGCCGCACGCAGGCTGTCGGCGGCGGCGCGCAGCTCGGCCTCCTGCTCGGCCAGGCGCTTACCGTACGAGCTGGCGCGGACCACCGCTTCCAGCTTCTGTTCGGCGGCCAGGGCGGCACGCTCATCGGGCGCCGACTGGATGGCGACGGCCGCCAGCTGGAAGAAAGCCGCGCCCAGGTCCTGGTCATGCTCGGACGCGAAGGCAGCCAGCCCCTCTTCGGGTGTGCGCAGCATCTCCTCAAACAGCTTCATCAGCCCGCGCTGGGCATCCAGCTGTTCGCGGGTGATTCCATCGGCGGCAAGAATGCGTTCGATCATCCCCTGGATGGTCAACACCGCCTGCGGCTGAAACAGATACCCCTTGCGCTGCTCGGCCGGGAGGCCGCTGACGGCCTGGTTGATCAGTTGGCCGATCAGCCTCTCCTGGTCATCCTTCTTCAAGCCGACCTCGACCGGGAGATAGGTCAGCAGCAGCTCCTTCGAAGGGTCATGGTAGACCAGAGGCATCGCCAGCTGGCCCTCGTAGCGGCAGCTCGCGCAACGCGCCAGGTTGAGCGAGCCGCTGAGCAGGCGTGCCTTGGAGGACGGATCCTGACTGACGTCGATCAGCTGCTCGATGGATGCCTGGATGGGGCTGCCGCAGTTGGGGCAGCGGATCTGGGTCACACTTCTGGGCATGGCTGAGTCCTATTCATTGGCGGGGTTGGAGGTAGGTGCACGGGGAAGAGAGAAGCAGATGCGTGCCCCCTTGGTCGGGCTCTCGTCAACCCAGATCTGGCCGCCGTGGGCCTCGATCACCGCCTTGGCCAGATACAGCCCCAGGCCGGTGCCCTTCGTCGTGCGGGCGGCTTCACTGGCGCGGAAGAACCGGTCGAAGACACGTGGCGCGTCCTGTTGAGAGATCCCCGGCCCCTCGTCCTGGGTGCACAGCACCACATCGTCGGCCCGAGCCTGGCCGGTGAGGGTGATGGTGCCGCCATCGGGCGAGTACTTGACGGCATTCCAGAGCAGGTTGTTGATCACCTGAGCGATGCGATCTTCGTCGGCGATGACGAGGGGGAAGGCTGGCGGGAACTGCACCACGAAGTTGTGCCTGTCGCTTTGGGTCCGAAACCGTTCGGCGGCACGCGCCGCCAACTGATCCAACGCCAGGTCGGAGCGCTTGAGGCGCAACGCGCCGGCCTGCAAGCGGGAGGCTTCGAGCAGGTCGTCGATCAGGTGGGCAAGGCGATCGGCCTCCTCTTCGATCACGGCCAGGCTCTGCCGGACGATGTCCGGCTCCCAGGTGGCGTCCTCGCGGCGCAGCGTTCCGACATAGCCCTTGATCAGTGCCACCGGGGTGCGCAGCTCATGGCTGATGATCGAAATGAAGGTGCTCTTGAGTTCCTCCGCCTCGCGGAAGCGGCTGATATCACGCACGTTGCCGACGATCCCGAGCAGCCTGCCATCGACGGCAGTGGTCGGGGCGTAGGTGACCCCGACGCTGGTCGTGGCGCCATCGTGTCGGCGCAGGTCGCCTTCAACGTACAGCGCGGCCTGCGGATGGAGCGGCCATCCGCTGGATACGGCCTCCTCCAGGGAGGCTCCATGCGTTCGTCGCGCCCATTGGATGACCTGGGAATGCTCGCTGCCGATTGCCTGCTCCGCGGAGACCCCGGTCAGGTGGGCGCAGGCTCGGTTGAAGCCGACCACTCGATGTCCTGGGTCGAGGATGAAGATCCCGTCGGCCGACAACTCGAGCACCGAGGCCAGATGCTGGCGCTGCCGGGTGACGTCGCGGTACAGGCTGGCGTTCTGCACGGCGATGGCTGCCTGCGAGGCGAATCCAGAGAGCAGGTTGCGGTCCTCGGCCGAGAAGAGGCCGCGGTACGAGCGGAAGACGAAGATCACGCCCAACACTTCGCTGCGCGTCACCATCGGCAGGCCGACGCCGGTGAGCAGTCCCAGCGAGGCGGCCTCGGTCATGCGCTGCAGCCGGCGATTGACCTCGGGCAGCTCGAAGCGGGCGGGATCTTTCTGGTCGGGGATGTCCGCCAGCAGCGGCCCCAGCTGCTTGAGCAGTGCGGGATTGATCCCGGAGCCCGCGGCCACGTGCCAGCCGCCGCTTTCCTGACGCAGCGCGATCAGGCCGGCGTGGCCGGAGAGCAGCTCCGTCGCCAGGCGTACGACCAGGTTGAGCACCTTCTCCAGATCGAGCTCTTCGGTGATTGCGCGCGAGATCTCGAGCAGGTACTCGCGTTGGCGGATGCGGAAATCTGGGAGCATGCGCCGCTAGTCCAGCCGGGCGTTCTCGGCCTCGGTGATGGCGACCTCGAGTGCCTGCAGGCCCTCGTCCATCAACTGGCGGGTGATGTTGAGCGGCGGAGAGAGGCGAACCGCGGAGTCCCCCGCGCCGAGCAGCACCAGCCCGTGCCGGAAGGCGTTGGCGACCACCGCCTCGCGCAGGTGGGGCGCAGGGATCTTGCTCGAGCGGTCTTTGACGAATTCGACGCCGATCATCAGCCCTTTGCCGCGCACGTCGCCGAGGCTGGGATGTCGGGACTGGATCTCGGTCAGTGCGTCCAGCGCGTACTCGCCGACCTCGGCCGCGTTCTGCATGAACCCCTTCTCCACCAGATCGAGCGTTGCCATGCCGGCAGCACAGGCCAGGGGATTGCCGCCGTAGGTGTTGCCGTGCGTCCCTGGCGGCCAATCCATGATGCTGGCCCGGGCGATCGTGGCGCCGAGCGGCACGCCCGAGGCGATGCCCTTCGCCGAGCACACGATATCGGGTTCGACGCCCCAGTGTTCGATCGCCCACCACTTGCCCGTTCGACCCACGCCTGTCTGAACTTCGTCCACGATCAGCAGGATGCCGTACTTGTCGCAGAGCTGCCGCAGCGCGGGAAAGAAGCCGGGTGCGGGCACGACGTAGCCGCCCTCGCCCAGGATCGGCTCGACGACCACGGCCGCGCAATCCTCTGGAGGGAGCGAGCGCTGGAAGACGACGTCCTCGATGTAGCTGACGACCGTCACGCCGTAGTCGCTGTCGGTGGGGGCGAGCACCGGGCGGTACGGATCCGGGAATGGAACGTGAGTCACGCCGGCCAGCATCGGGGTGAAGCCGCGACGCTGGATGGTCTTACTGGCCGTGATCGACAAGGAGCCCATCGAGCGGCCATGGAACCCGCCATAGAAGCCGATGAAGTGTTGCCGGCCGGTATGGTGCCGGGCGAGCTTCAGTCCGGCTTCGATCGCTTCGGTCCCCGAGTTGCCCAAGAACACCCGGGCCGGCTCGGCGAAGGGTGCGATCGCACTCAGTCGTTCAGAGAAATCAATCCAAAGTGGATGGTAGTAGTCTGAGGAGATGTGGATGAACCGCTCCGCCTGCTGCTGAATGGCGCGCACCACGTCGGGGTGGCTGTGACCGGTGGCACAAACGGCGATGCCGGCGGCGAAATCGACGAAGCGGTTCCCGTCCACGTCCCACACCTCCGAGCCCACGCCGTGATCCATCACGAGCGGCATGCTGCGTGGGTAGGAGGGGGAAACCGCTAGCGAGTCGCGCTCCAGGAAGCGCCGGGCCTTCGGGCCGGGCACAGACAGGGTTTGGACCACGGTTGCCTCCATTGGGTCGGCGTCCTGGACCGGATTGTGGGTCAGGCGCAGCATTCGTCGGGGTGGCCGAGCAGGCCGCCCGCCTGCCAGCTTCCCGGCGGCGGATTCGGCTAACCCGGATTATATCATCGCGCCGCGGTCGGCTGGTTCTGTTGTATAAAAGGATCAGGACATCCGGTCCCCCTCGAGCAGGTTCGGAGGAGAGTGACCGCCATGGACGAACGACCCTGGTTCAAGCAGTATGACCCTGGTGTGCCCCGGTCCATCGTCTACCCCGCAGTCCCGCTGACCCACCTGCTCACGGAAGCCGCCCGCCGCTTCCCGGACCGCCCTTGCACGGTCTTCAAAGGCGCCGCGTTGACCTACCGCCAGATGGACCAAATGACCGACCAACTGGCGGCGGCGCTGGCCGAGCTGGGGGTCAGCAAGGGCAAGGCTGTCGGCCTGTTCATGCCGAACGTGCCGCAGTTTGTGCTGGCGTTCTTCGCCATCCTCAAGGCGGGGGGGGTGGTTGTCGCCACCAATCCGCTCTACACGCCGCGCGAGATCGTCCATCAACTGGCGGACTCGGGCGTGGAGCTGATGCTGGTGACCAGCAACTTCTATCGCAAGGTGAAGGAGGCTCAGCCCAAGACCCACCTCCAGCGGCTGGTGGTGACCAATATCAAAGAGGGGCTCCCTCCGCTGCTGCGGGTGCTGTTCACGCTGGCCAAGGAGAAGAAGGACGGCCATCGCGTCCAGCTGGAGGCAGGGGATCTGTGGATGCAGGACCTGCTCAAGGCCCACAAGGGCGCCGAGCGCCCGAAGGTGGAGCTGGGACCGGACGATGTCGCCATCTTCCAGTACAGTGGTGGAACGACCGGAATCTCGAAAGCCGCCATCGGGCTGCACCGCAACTTGGTGGCCAACGCCCTGCAGATCCAGTCCTGGATGCCGGACGTGCGGCCGGGTGAGGAGATCGTGCTGCTGGCGATCCCGCTGTTCCATGTCTATGGCATGGTTGCCGGGATGATGTTCGCCATCGCCTCGGCGGCCAGCATGATCATGGTGCCAAACCCGCGCGATATGGCGGATGTGCTCCACTCGATCG
The DNA here is from genome assembly GCA_963789825.1 of uncultured Chloroflexia bacterium. Lineage (GTDB taxonomy): Bacteria > Chloroflexota > Anaerolineae > Anaerolineales > E44-bin32 > PFL42. Next base: position 540,638 of record CAWBME010000006.1, on the reverse strand, counting down.
CCCGCTATCGGCCGACCATCTATCCGGGTGTGCCGACGATGTACAACGCCATCAACAACCACCCCGATGTGATCGCCGGCAAGGTCGATGTCAGCTCCATCCGCGCCTGCATCTCAGGCTCGGCGCCGCTGATGCGGGAGACGAAGGAGCGCTTCGAGAAGCTGACCGGCGGCAAGTTGGTGGAAGGCTATGGCCTCTCCGAGGCGCCCACCGCCACGCACTGCAATCCGCTGCAGGGTGGGGGGCGCACCGGCTCGATCGGACTGCCGTTCCCAGACACCGATTGCCGCGTCGTTTCGTTGGACGATGGCGTGACCGCCCTGGGGGTGGGCGAGATCGGTGAACTGGTGATCAAGGGCCCGAATGTGATGCGCGGCTACCACAACATGCCGACGGAGACCGCCAACACGCTGCGCGAGGGCTGGTTGTACACCGGCGACATCGCCCGCATGGACGACGACGGGTTCTTCTACATCGTCGATCGCAAGAAGGAGCTGATCAAGCCCGGCGGCTATCAGGTTTGGCCGCGCGAAGTGGAAGAGGTGATTGCGGAAAACCCCAAGGTGCTCGAGGCCGGGGTCGCCGGCGTGCCGGACGCCTACCGTGGCGAGACGGTCAAAGCCTGGGTGGTCGTCAAGCCGGGAGAGACGCTCACCGAGGAGGAACTCAAGGCCTGGTGCAAGGAGCGACTGGCGCCGTTCAAGGTGCCGACCTTCGTGGAGTTCCGCAGCGAACTCCCTAAGACGACGGTCGGCAAGATCCTGCGCCGGGAGCTGGTCAAGCAGGAGGGGGAGCGTTCGGGCAAGCCAGCCTGAGCAGTGACGATCTCGGTCAGCGGCCACTGACCGCCCCAGCTTCAAGGTAGAAAGCGACCTGGGCGGGGTATTCCCCGCCCAGGGGCACGTCTCACTCGGATGTCGGTTGGAGCCTCAGGCGGCAGCCGGCATCGGCGTGCCGCCGTTCTTCGGCGCAACGGGCTTGCTGAACATGGCCTCAAAATCGGCTCGGTCGATCGTTTCGACTTCGATCAGTCGCTCGGCGACCTCATCGAGCTGCTGGCGGTACTCAATCAGCAGCGCTCTCGCCCGGGCATAGGCTTGCTGCACGATGTCGCTCACTTCGACGTCGATCCTCTCGGCAACCGACTCCGAGTAGTCGCGCTGCTCAGAGATCTCGCGTCCGAGGAAGATCAACTCTTCCTTCTGCCCGTAGACCATCGGCCCCAAGCTCTCGCTCATCCCCAGGCGGGTGACCATGGCGCGCGCCATCTTGGTCACGCGCTCGAGATCGTTGGAGGCGCCGGAGGTGATGTCGTTGAAGACGATCTCCTCGGCCGCCCGTCCCCCAAGGGCGAAGGCCAGGTCGGCGTGAAGCTTCTTGCGCGAGATCAGCGTGCGCTCTTCTTCGGGGAGGGCCATGGTGAACCCGCCCATCATGCCGCGGGCGACGATCGTCACCTTGTGGACCGGATCGGCTTCGGGGATGACATGGCTGACGATGGCGTGCCCGGCTTCGTGGTAGGCAACGATGCGCTTCTCTTCGACGCTGATCAGGCGGCTCTTGCGTTCGGGGCCGGCGATCACGCGTTCGATCGCCTCCTGGAATTCGGACTGGCCGATCGACTTCTTGTTGCGGCGGGCCGCCAGGATGGCGGCCTCATTCACTAGGTTCTCAAGGTCGGCACCGACAAAGCCCGGGGTAGCGCGGGCGGTGACCGCCAGGTCGACTTCCGGATCCAGCGGCTTGCCCTTGGCGTGCACGAGCAAGATGGCCTCGCGCCCGCGCATATCGGGCCGATCGAGGATCACGCGCCGATCGAAGCGTCCGGGGCGCAGCAGCGCCGGGTCGAGCACATCGGGTCGGTTGGTGGCCGCCATGATGATGATGTTGGTGTCGGTGTCGAAGCCGTCCATCTCGACCAGCATTTGATTCAGCGTCTGCTCGCGTTCGTCGTGGCTTCCGCCCAGACCGGCGCCGCGCTGGCGGCCGACCGCGTCAATCTCATCCACGAACACGATGCAGGGGGAGTGGCGCTTGGCCTGTTCAAACAGGTCGCGCACTCTGCTCGCGCCCACGCCGACGAACATCTCCACGAATTCCGAGCCGGAGATCGAGAAGAACGGCACGCCGGCCTCGCCCGAGACAGCCTTGGCCAAGAGGGTCTTGCCGGTGCCCGGGGTTCCGATCAACAGCACGCCCTTGGGGATGCGCGCTCCCAGCGCCATGAACTTCTCTGGTTCCTTGAGGAACTCGACCACCTCTTCGAGTTCGGCCTTGGCCTCTTCGACCCCGGCCACGTCGGCAAAGGTCACCGTCGGGTTTTCCCCGGTGAACATGCGTGCCCGGCTCCGCCCGAAGGACATCGCCTGGTTGTTTGTGCCCTGCGCCTGACGCAGCATCATGAAGATCAGCCCGACGACCAGCAAGCCAGGCAGCAGGTAGGTGATCAGGCTGAGTACGGTGTTCCAGTCGCTGGGCTCTTTGATCTCCCATTGCAGGCTGTCGGACGAGACGATGGAGGTCGTAACGCCGAGCTCGAGCAGCTGCTGGACAGCGGTGGAGGTCGGTTCCTTGCGCGACATCGCCGTAGTCCCGTCGCGGTACACCACTTCCAGCTCGTCCTTGTCAACGATGATCCGCGTGACCGCGCCGGTCTCCAGGGCGCGCGCCACTTCACTCAGGGTGAGCTGCTCCGGCTGCGGCGCTGTGGCGCGGAACTGGAAGACCAGCACGGCCATGATCAGGAGCAAGATCATCAAGGCGAGGGTATTCCGACCCCTAGGGGAGTTCACGTGTGCCTCCGAGGCATGAAGCGATCTTGTGGTCGAGCCAGCCGAACGTTGGGATTATACCGCGCCGCCCTGGCGCCCGGCTCATTCAGTCTTAATCTCAGCGTAGCGGGCAGCTCGGATAGAGCAGGCAGGCCCACAGCCAGAGCGGTACCAGCCCGCCGACGGCCAGCAGCGCCGCCAGCCCCAGCCCGACGGCCAACCAATCCACGGGGGCCGCTGGTGGAGGCTGCGTGTCGTACAGCGTGGTGGGGGCATCCGGATCGTGGCGTGGGCGCGGCGCGAGGGGGCGCAGCGGACGGGCTGCCTCCGGTGCACCGGCGGCGAAGGTCGTCAGCACCTGTCCCAGCTGATCGGCAGTCCGATAACGCGCAGAGGGTTCCTTCGAGAGCACCTTGAGCACGATCTGGTCGAGCACCGGCGGCACGAGGGGGTTGAGGTGGCTGGGCGGGCGCGGGATCGCCCGCAGGTGCATCTCGGCCAGCGCCGCGCTGTCTTCGGCTTCAAACGGCGGCCGGCCGGTGAGGAGCTCAAACAAGATCACCCCCAGTGAGTACACGTCGCTGGCAGGGGAGGGAGCACCCCCGGCCGCCTGCTCCGGGGCAAAGTACTGCGGGCTGCCCCACACCACGCTGCTGGTCTCGTCCGGCCGGATCGTGGACAGGGCGCGGGCGATGCCGAAGTCCGTGATCTTGGGGTGGCCGTCGGAAGTGACCAAGACGTTCTGCGGCTTCAAGTCGCAGTGGACCAGCCCAGCGCGGTGGGCATATCCCACGCCGCTGCAGATCTCGATCATCAGGGATACGGCCTGCTCCACGGCAAATGCGCCGCGCCTGCGCACCAGCGTCTTCAGCTCGGTGCCGTCGATATACTCCATCACCATGAAGTAGCGGCCGGCGTCGTGCCCAAAGTCGTAGACGGTGACGATGCTGGGGTGGAGCAGGTTGGCGACGGAACGGGCTTCCTGGAGGAAGCGCTCGGTGAACGAGGCCTCCTGGACCAGGTCCTCTCGCAGCAGCTTGATGGCGACATCGCGCTGGAGGTTCAGATCGCGGGCATGGATCACATGCGCCATCCCGCCGCTGCCGGCCGGTCCGACCACCCGGTAGCGGCCTCCGATCAGTCCGCCTGCTGCCATCCAGGGTTGCATGCTGGTGACCCCTTGCCGCCGCTCTTGACCCAAGCCGCCGAGCGGTGGGTGGCGCCGCCCGAAGCCGACAATGGATCTGCCCCGCGTTCGACGTCCGGATCCACTCGCCTTCGGCGTCGGCTACTGGGGATTGTATCCGCCCCTTGCGGGCGCGGCAACCGGGTGGCCGGGCGGCGCGCTATAATCCGGCTCAGGTCCTTGCCCATGTCCTCTGCGTTGCTGATCTACAACCCGGCTGCCGGCCGTTTCCCGGCCGGTCCGCTGCTTGACCGAGCCGTGCGCGTCCTGGTCGATGCCGGCTGGGACGTGGCGGTGGTCAAGACCACTCCCGCCCGCCCGGCGCACGAGATTGCGCGTGAGGCGGTCGACTCGGCGCTCGATGCCGTGTTCGTAGCCGGGGGTGACGGTTCGGTGGGCACGGTGGCTGCCGTGCTCGCCGGCTCGGAGACGCTGCTCGGCGTGCTTCCCTCGGGTACGGCCAACGTCTGGGCCGCCCAACTTGGGCTGCAGCGGCTGGACTGGACGCACTGGTTCGCCCTCGAGGACGCGGCCGACCGGCTCGCCTCTGGCACCGTGCGCCTGGTCGACGTCGGGCAGGTCAACGACCGCGCCTTCTTGCTTTGGGCAGGCGTCGGCCTGGACGCGGTCTTGGTCGACGCGATTGAACCGCGCGACCGGTTCGAGAAGACCTTCGGGATTCTGCAGTACGCCACGCTGGCGGTCTGGAACTCGCGGGACTGGGCAGGGCTCGAATTGCACGTGACCAGCGGGGGACGCGTCTGGGAGGACCGCTACATGGTAGCGGTAGCCAGCAACATCCGTTCGTATGCCGGCGGGGTGCTGGAGCTTTCCCCGAATGCCAAGGTCGATGATGGCATGTTGGACTTCTGGCTGATCAGCGGGCGGACCTTGCTCGATGCCGTTGTCCGCCTGTCGTACGTGCTGACCCGCACACACCTGGATGCGCCCGGGATCGTCCACTTCCAGGCGAGCGAGGCGACCTTCGAGGCCAGCAGTGCTCCGGTGCTGCAGATCGACGGGGAGCCGGTGCGCCTGGAATGGCCGCTGCACTTCGAAGTGCGAGCGCGGCGGCTGAAGGTGCTCGTGCCGGCAAGCGGGGGAGCGGATATGTTCACGCCGGAGCGCACTCCGGGGGACGATGCGGGATGAGCCGCGCTACGCTCGCACGGATGGCCAGAAACCCGCTGTACTGGCTGCTGCTGCTGGTGCCCGTTGCCGGATGGCTCAATCTGAGTGCAGCGCCCCCGGGTGCCATCCTGGCCGCGGCCGCGCTGGCCATGGTGCCGATGGCCGGATTGATCGGTGAGGGGACCGAGGCGCTGGCGGGCTACGCCGGGCCGCGCATCGGCGGCCTGCTCAATGCCACGCTGGGCAACGCCGCCGAGCTGATCATCACGATCGTCGCCATCCGAGCCGGGCTGCTCGAGCTGGTCAAGGCTTCGATCACCGGCTCGATCCTGGGCAATTTGCTGCTCGTGCTGGGCGCCAGCATGTTCTTTGGCTGTATCCGCAACGGCGACATGAGTTTCGACCGTAAGAAAGCCTCCAGCGACTCGATCTTGCTGTTGCTGGCCGTCACCGCGCTCACGGTGCCGTCGCTGTTTGTGCAGGGCAACCAGGGCATCCACGACGCGACTGGCGGTCGAGTACCTCAGCCTGGGCGTCGCCGGGCTGATGCTGCTGATCTACCTGCTGGGCCTGATCAACGTCTTTCGTGCCCAGTCGGACCCGCTCACCCGCATGTCGGCCGAACCGCTGGTGCACCATCCCGGCTGGTCTATGCGAGGCGCTCTGGTGGTCTTGGCGCTGGCCACAATCGGAGTCGTCTGGCTGAGCGAGATGCTGGTAGCGCAGGTGGAGCCGGTGGTGGAGGCCTGGGGCGTGTCCGAGTTCTTCCTCGGCGTGATCCTGGTTCCGCTGATCGGCAACGTGTCCGAACACATGGTCGCCGTGACCGTGGCGCTCAAGAAGCAGATGAGCTTGAGCATGGAGATCGCAGTCGGCTCCAGCCTCCAGATCGCGCTGTTCGTCGTCCCGTTCCTGGTCTTCATCAGCCTGTTGCTGGGGAACCCGCTCACTCTGGTCTTCAATCCGTTCGAGCTGATCGCCTTGGTGGGCGCCGGTGCTCATCGCCACGCTGGTAGCGCTGGACGGCGAGGCCAACTGGCTGGAAGGCGCCGTGCTGATCACGTTGTACCTGATTCTGGCGCTGGCCTTCTTCTTCCTCCCCTAAGACCATCATGTCCTCGGGCCGCTCGCGCCTCCGGCTGGAGAACTCTCGGACTGTGGATCCTGCTGGGAGCCGTGCTGGGCTGTGTCCTGCTCGGCGCGCTGCTGCTCGGTTCGCGCCTGTCGGCCGGCGGCATCCCGGCCGGTGCGCCCGCCCTGACGGTGATCCCGCAGCCGACGGTGACCACCACCCCGACTGCATCCCCCACTCTGCTTCCGACGGCGCAAGCCACAGACCAACCGCCGGGCACGACCTCCGGCGGGGACGGTGGCGAACGGTATGCTGGTGGAAGTTGTGGGGACCGGCGCCGACGGCTTGCGGCTCCGAGTGGCGCCTGGCCTGCAATCTGCAACCAACCGGGTGGCCGTTGAGAACGAGGTGTTCGAAGTGCGCGATGGACCGAGCCAGGCTGACGGACGCACCTGGTGGTATCTGGTCAACCCGTATGACAACCGCCAGTACGGTTGGGGCGTGCAGGAGTACCTGCAGCCGGCAGGGGGGTGAGTTGTCGTATTCCGGGGGGCAGGCTATGATCGCCAGCCAGGAGTTGGCATGACTGTGAAGCCCAAGGCCATTCGGGCGTCGCGCGCGCGGGCTGTCCTCGAGATCGACTGGGAGGACGGGCACCAGAGCGTCTATCCGCTGCGCGGGTTGCGCTCGGCTTGTCCTTGCGCCGAGTGCCGCGGCGGGCATGCCGGAATGGGCGCGCCCGGAAGCCCGGATATGCTCGAATTGCCGATGGCCGAGTTCGCGGCCAGCGGAACTGGCTTCGATGGAAAGGGTCGGGAACTACGCGCTGCAACTGGTGTGGAAAGACGGCCACAACTACGGCATCTACAGCTGGGAGCTGCTGCGCGACATGTGTCCTTGCGGCGAGCATAGGGCGAGGGAGAGCGAGTGAGCCGGCCGCTGGATGAACTGCTGACCTTCGCCGAACGGGCATACGTCCGCATGGAGGCGGAGCAGCTGATCGGGCAGTGCCTAGATCAGGGCGACCCGGCGCTGTTCTACGACCTGCTGAAGGGGTTGGTGCTGGCTGGGTCATCGTCGCTGGGTGTGATGCGCGAGATCCTGGAAGAGCTCCGTTCGACGCGCACCACGCTCAAGCGTGAGGGGATGACGGTGCGCCAGGACTTGGCTGAGGCGCTCTCCGGATTCGGGGTGGATGCTGGGACGCTGCTCTCGACCGACAGCCCCGAGGCCTTCCGCCTGATCTGCAGCCAGCGTCTGCGTGATGAAGCCCGCCGGACAACCGATTCTCTCCGCCCGGAGGACGCCATCCTGCTGGAGGAACTGTGCGGCGAAGCCGGTGACCGCGTGTCGCGCATCGCACGCCGGCTGGTGCTCCTGATGAAGCTGGAAGAATCCGTGCAGGATTGGATCGCCGGCCTGGTGTACGAGGCCAGCCAGCAGCATGAGGACTGGACGAGCCAGGGCAGGCCGCAGCCGGTGTTGTAAGGGAACCAGTCAGCGGTCAGAGACCAGCGACTGGCAACGAGCGATAAGCAGATCCCTCGGCCAATGGGCGGCCTCGGGATGACACGGCGAAGGCGCCAAGCCACTGGCGACTAGCAACAAGCGGCTAGTCGCCAGTTCTTTCTCGCCCGTTACGACTCGCTGACCGCTGATTGCTGACTGCTATTTGCCAGTTGCTAGTTGCTGATCGCCATTTGCTAGAGGTAATCCTTCAGATTGTGCTCGACGGCATAGGCAGCCGCTTCTGCCCGGTTGCGCACGTTGAGCTTGGAGAGGATGCTGCTGACGTAGTTGCGCACCGTGCCTTCGCCAAGATAGAGCATCTCGGCAATCTGCCGGTTGGTGCGCCCCTCGGAAACCAACTGCAGGACATGCATCTCCTGCTGAGTCAGGTCGGAAAAGGCCGATGCTTCTTCCTCGCGGGCAGCCTTGCGTACTTCCTGGAAGACGCGCTGGGTGACGGCGGAATCGAGCAGCGCCTCGCCGCGGCCGACGGCTTCGATCGCCCGTATCAGGTCATCGCCGCCGATCTGCTTGAGCACGTAGCCGGCCGCTCCCGCGCGAATCGCCGAGAAGAGCATCTCGTCCTCGGCGTACGAGGTCAGCATGATGACCTTGGTCTCGGGGAAGCGGGTGGTGATCTCCTGGCACGCTTCGATGCCGGAGCCTCCCTTGAGGCGAATGTCCATCACGACCACGTCCGGCTTGTGCGACTGTGTGCGGTCGATCGCCTCGCGAGCGGTGGCCGCTTCGGCGACGACCTCGAAATTGGGGTGTTGCGCCAGCAGGGTGCGCAGCCCCACCCGGACCACTTCATGGTCGTCCACCAGCATGATTCTCTGTCGGCTCATCGCGGATTCCCTCTTCAGCTCCATTCTACCTGCTCCCCCGGGCGCCTGCCAGGGCCGTGGCGCTGGCCAACGTTAGGAGAGGACGAGCAGGAAGAGACGGGGGCGCCGCCTCAGGCTGCCGTGTGGAGCCCCTGCGGGCTGCGGCGAACGGCCATCCAGGGCTTGACCGTGTCTCGACCTGGGCTGGACCAGCTCAGCCCTGGATAGGGTCGGGGCAGCATGCCGTGCTGTAGGCGCGCCTTGATCTTGTCGGCCATCACCGGGCCGGGCAGGGCGACCGAGCGGCCGAAGAAAGCGTGGCGCAGCCCCGGCCCATGGTAGCGGGCGCTCTCTTTCTCCTTACTCGAGCCTGATCTCCTCCCGGGTGCTCGGGACGTCGCCGGTGACGGCGATCTTCGTATCGTCCGATTTGACGCCGGGGATCGTCAGGCGCACCCCCACCTCGACGGAGGTCAGCTTCCGAGCCAGCGGCGGCGCTCCGAGCATCGCCCTTCCGGCCGACGGGCGGTCCCAGTCCTCCAGGATGCGGTGCACCACGCTGGGGATAGACTGTAACTCCCAAGACGGGTCCCATCGGATCGCTTCAGGTATGGCTTGCCTGCCAGCTCCGTGATTGCGAGGCCGGCCAATATCGAGCGAGCCAGTATGGAGGGACGCTTACTGTGGCTCGGAGGGGAGCCTGCCGGGGGCATGGCGCCGGAAATCGACGAAGCGGTAGCCGACGCCGCGCTCTGTCAGGATGTACTGCGGGTCAGCGGGATCGCGCTCGAGTTTCTGGCGCAGATAGTTGATATACAGCCTCAAATAGTGGGTCTCTTCGCGGTACTCGTAACCCCAGACCTTGGCCAGTAGCTGGTCATGCGGCACGACCCAGCCGGCATTTTGCACCAAATGGTACAGCAGCTTGAATTCGGTTGGACGCAGGCGTACCAGCTTCCCGTCGACCCAGATCTCGCGACGGTCGAAGTCCAACTTGAGGCGGTCATCAACCTGGATCACCTCGTGCGCTGCAGCGCCGGGGGCCTCCACTCGGCGGAGGACGGCGCGCACCCGGCTGACCAGCTCACGTGGGCTGAAGGGCTTGGTAATGTAATCATCCGCGCCGAGCTCGAGGCCGCGCACCCGGTCGTCTTCCTCACCCTTGGCCGTGAGCATGAGCACCGGGACGGTGGAGATCTCGCGGATCATCGACAGCGTGGCAAAGCCGTCCAGGTCGGGCATCATCACATCGAGCAGCACCAGGTCCGGCAGGCGGTCGCGCAACTGGGCCAAGGCCTGACTGCCAGAAGCGGCCTCCGAGACCTCAAAGCCGTCGTGTTCCAGGTTGAGACGGATGAAGTGGATCATCCTGGGCTCGTCGTCGACGACCAGGATGCGCCGCTTGCGGGCAGAATTGTCGCTCACGTCACTCGCGGACAGCGCCGATCAGACGCTCTTCTTCGGCAGTGGGCATGACTTCGATGAAGTTGACCCGGTGCATCGGCCAGACCACGGTGACGACATTGCCCTGCACGTAAGGCAGATCCTTGCCGTCGCGACGGCGAGGATTGTTGACGGTAATTGTGGTGTCGGTGGCTGTCGGCAGTTCCTCGGTCTCGCCGATGATCGGATCCTCTCCGACCAGATGGACCAGCAGAGTCACAGGCATGGGCCTCCTCTATCCTCGGAAGCGGGAGATCAACTGCAGCCGCATTCCGCCGACCTGGATGATGTCGCCGTGACGCACTGGTACAGGCACCTGGGGCTCAATCCGCTTTCCGGCGACCAGGGTGCCGTTGGCGCTGTCGAGGTCAACCACGTGCACACCCTGCGGAAGCAAGCGGATCTCGGTGTGGATGCGCGACACGCCCTGGTCGTAGGCATCGAAGGGCCGCAGATCCACATCGGGCAGGATCGCCTGGCCCTCCATCGATCGGCCAAGCGTATAGTTGTCGCGTCCGATCAGCGAGATGACGTCTCCGGTGGCAAGCACGCGCAGTCCGAGAATGGCGCCGGTCTCGAGGCCGGGTCCTTCAGGCGCGGCCGGCTTGGTGGCCATGGCTTCCAAGTCGACCCGGTCGCGCGGGATATTCAGCGTTGGCACCGGGGTGGCGCTCATCAGCCGGCTGCCGCACTCACTGCAGTACACGGTGCCGACGAACTCCTGGTGCTTGCAGGCCGGGCACTCGATCATGACTGACCCGCCTTGGGCGGAAGCAGCAGAAGGGCGCGCGTGCCGTACTTGAGGATCTTCTCGCCTTCGAGCGAAAGCCGGCGAGTGTGATTGAGACGTTCGGCCTCGCCCAGCGCCGCCTTGGCAAGGTCGCGTTCGCCGGCCGCCAGCAGATGGGTAGCCAGGTTCTCCAGCCGGCGGGCAGCGCGCGTGGTCTGTCCCAGTTCGGCCTCGTGGCGGGCGCGGTCTTGCATGCGGTACAGCGCGAGCTGATTCAGGGCGGCAGCAATGTCCATCGGCGGTGGATTCGGGTCGGGCTGGCGCGAGACGGTTGAGGTGATCTGTATCGGCAAAGAACTGGGCTCCGCACCGCGTCCGAGCACATCTCCGACGATCGTCAGGTAGGCCAGCACCACCTGTGTGATTTCGCCGAGCGGGTGGACGACGAATTCGAGCAGCAGGCGAATGCGGTTGTTCCTGGGAAGGTGCCCGAGCGTCATCGGCAGGCTGTCGCCCATCGGCATGGGCTCAGGCAGCAGCTTGAAGGCGCCGCGCAGGTCCACCTGCTGAGAGACAGCGCCCTCCAGTCGGACGCGGCTGGCGACGACGTTTTCCAACCGCTCGAAGATGTCGTGCAGCAGGCCGGTGATGGCCTTGGGGGTATCCAGGAATAGCACACTGCCCCCGGTGCGCGTAGCCAGGTCGTCGAGCAGACGGTCGCTCCAGTCGGCGCCGATGCCCACGCCGTTGATGCCGATGCCCTGGCGGGAGGCTTGATCGGCGAGCGAGAGGCACAGGTCTTCATCGCCATAGGTGCGGCCATCGGTGAGCAGGATCAGGTGATTGACGAAGTCGCGCGTAAAGCTCTTCTCAACCTCGGCCAGGCCGGCCTCGAGCCCCTGGCCGATCTCGGTGCCGCCCCCGGCTTGAAGCAGGCTCAGGCGGGCCCGGGCGACGGCGAGATCGCGCGCCTGGTCGGGTGTGATGACCACCTGGGCGCGGTCGCTGAAACTGACGATGGTGGCGCTGTCCTCCGGGCGCAGTTCCTTCAAGATAGCCAGCGTGGCCGAGCGTACCTGGTCCAGCCGCGGGCCGCGCATGGAGGTGGATTGGTCGATGACGATTCCCAGGTTGATCGGAGGTCGCAGCGAGGGCAGGTCTTCGACGGCATTGATGTCGAGCAGCACGTAGTGCACCTGCGGTTCATCCATTTGCAGCAGCGACTTGCGGCTATGCTGGACTAGGGTGCGGAAGCTTGCCGTCTCCGCCTGCTTGCTTTCGGACGCCGCCAGGCGCTTGTCGTACTCGGCGCGCCGGTCGGCGTCGGTCAGGATCTCGTAGGCCTGATTGGTTTCGACGAAGAGCTGGGTCTCGCCGTGCGTGTCCCGGCGGTCAGGATGCAGGCGCAGAGCAGCCTCGCGGTATGCCCTCCGGATTTCCTCCGGCGTGGCATTGCGCGGAACACCGAGCAGGGCGTACAGGTCCTTCTCGCTGGCCAAGCCAACTCCTGCGGCCGCCGCTAGCCGGGAATTCTGACGGACCAGGACGGCGGTGATGTTGTCCGGTCCGCCGGCGGCATTGGCGGCTGCCACTAGCTGGTCGCACGCAACCTGAGGGGTGGTTGCCTGGGTCACGATACGTTCGATGTCCGGATCGGGTACCACCCCCCACAATCCATCGGAGCACAGCAGCAGCTGCCCTCCGGCGGGAAACAGGTGCGAGGTCACATCGACCTCGAGATTGGCTCCCTGGCCAATGGCGCGGTAGAGCACGTTGCGCTGGGGATGTGTATCGGCCTCCTCGGCCGTGAGCTGGCCTAGCTCCTCAAGACGCTTGACCAGTGAGTGGTCGCGCGTGAGCACACGCGTGTTGCTCGGCTCGATCAAGTATGCCCGGCTGTCCCCGACATGGCCGAGAGTGATCTGCTGGCCCAGCAGCACGGCAACCGTCAGCGTTGTCCCCCCGCCAGGCACGCGCTCGACCACGAGCTGATTGGCTTCTTCCAGGGCATTGCGCACCAAGTCCTGGAGCGGTTCAGCATAGGCGTCGTTGCCCTCGGTCAAGGCGGAGAGGGCAGAATCCGTCAGGCGGGTGGTCACGGTGCGGGCGGAGACGGCGCTGGCGACTTCCCCGGAGCGGTGCCCGCCCATGCCGTCGGCCACCAGAAAGATCCCAAAGTCCTTCAGCAACTCCAGGCCACCCATCGTTCCGTGGATGGCCATCACGCTGTCCTCATTGTGCGTGCGTTCGATCCCCGGAGACTGGGCGATCCCCACGACCAAGTGCAACGCCGCCGAAGATGGCCGGCGGCCCAGCCAGGCTTGGGTCGAGGGGCGCCGTCTTCACGCCTTCGGCAGGGGAGGGCTTCGGCTTTGGCTTGGGGATTAGCTTCTTGAAGAAGTCCATACTGGTGGGTGTCCTTGTGGGATCGCCAGGGCTCAGGTGAGCAAGGCGTACAACCGGTGATCGTTCGATCCGAAATACAGGATGCTGTTCACGATGACCGGCGTCCCGACGATCGGGCCTTTCGTTGGGTATGACCAGCGCTTTCGCCCGGACCGCAGGTCCAGGCAGTACATCGATCCGTCGACCGAACCGCAGTAGACCGAGTCCTCATGCACGATCGGTGAACCGTTGACCTGATGCTCGGTTGCGAAGCGCCACGCCTCGCGGTTGCTGCGGGCATCGATGGCGTAGATGTTTCCGTCGGCGCAGCCGATGATCAGCTTGCCTTCAGCGTAGGCCGGCGACGAGATCGTCGGCTTCCCCATGCGGTAGCGCCAAACCTGCCAGCCGCCTTCGGACTCCAAGGCGTACAGCGTCCAGTCCATCGAGCCGAAGTAGACCACGCCCTCGACCATGATCGCGGACGAGGCAATGGCGCGCTTGGCCTTGAAGCGCCATTTGAGCTCACCGCGAAAGTCGACGCAGTAGAAGTCCCCGCTCTCACAGCCGAAGTAGACGCGTTCGTCGGCCACCAGGGGCGAAGCGCGCACCGGTGCGGCGGCCTCTGCCCGCCAGGCGCGGCGGCCATTGACCGCGTTCACGACGTGCAGATGATTGTCATCGGAGCCGAAGAAGATGAAGCCTTCGAACAGGACGGGGGAGGAGCGCACCGGCGCCTCGGTGTAGTAGGTCCAGACCAGCTTGCCCGAATCGGCGGAAACCGCGTATAGGCGCTGGTCCTCGGATCCGACAAACACCGTGTTGCCATCCACCACCGGGCGGGTCGGGATGCCGCCTTCGGTGGCGTACTTCCAGCGGAATTCCCCCGACTTGGCGTCGATGGCGTAGAGGTTGTTGTCGTAGCAGCCGATGTACAGCAGGCCCGCTTCGATCACGGGCGAACCCCGCAGCTCATCCTCGCATTCGAAGGACCACAGCTCCTGCACATCGCTGTGCATCCGGACGGTTGGCGCACCCTGCGCCGTCACCAGCAGGCCGGTCTGGCGGGCGGCGGTGACCAGCGCCTTGCGCATGGCGTCGGCCGTCGGGAAGCGGTCCTTCGGATCGTAGGACAGGGCGGTGTAGATCACCTGCTCAAGCTCAGCCGAGACCTCCGGATTGATCTCCCGGATGGGTCGATCGTTGAAGGAGAAGGGAGGCTCGGCGCGTGGGTCGCGCCGGGTGAGCAGGTGATGGAGCGTGGCGCCCAGTGCATAGATGTCCCCGGGTGGCGAGGCCTCGCCGCGGTACTGCTCGGGCGGCGAGTAGCCCTCCGTGCCGATCATCGTGCCTTTCAGGCCAGGTTGGAAGACGCGGGCGATGCCGAAGTCGATCAGGCGGATGTGGCCGTGCTGGTCGATCATGACGTTCGAGGGCTTCATGTCGCGGAAGACCACCGGCTGTGGCTGATGGTTGTGCAGGTAGATCATCACGTCGCACAGCTCGACGGCCCAGCTGACCACCTTGTCCGCGGGGAGGAAGGTGTCGGTTTCGCGCAACGTCGCTTCCAGGTCGCGGCCCTCGATGAACTCCATCACCAGGTACGAGACGCTCTCCTGGGAGAAGTAGTCGTAGATGCGGGGGATCGCCGGATGCGAGAGGGTGGCCAGCAGATCGGCCTCGCGCTCGAAATTGCGCACAATCATCTCGTACATCGTAGGGTCGGCCGCCAGGTTGATCATCTCCTTGACGGCCACGAGCTTGGTGACATTGGGGAAGTGCAGATCCCGGCCCTTGTAGACCGAGCTCATTCCGCCTGCGCCGAGGATGCCCAGAACCAAGTACCGGTCCTGAAGGGTCACGCCAGGCTGGAGCTGGCCCAGCTGGCCGGTGTCCCCTTGCTGGTTCTGCAGTGCTCGCGTGTTTCGGCGCATGCCTGCCTGAGGCGAGTTGGATGATTAACTTGCAGATTATAGCATGCCGGAACCCGCCTGCAACGCCGCATGGCGCCCTGCCACCGGGTCGAGAAGGCCTCCCGATGCGCGATCCGAAAAGCCGCTGGCTGGCCCCAGCACCTTGGGCCTTGCCTTGCGCTCGCCCAGTCTCCGTCCTCGCTCACGCCTTCGTTGCCCCAGAGGCGGGCAGAGGCGGATCCTGTCGGCAGGGGGCAGGAAAGGGCCGCCGGGTCTCGCCACCCGAACGGGGTGAGGCGGGACAGCGGTCTTCGCAAGCGCTACTGGCTGCGCTGGAGCAGGCTGTCGGCCAGCGCACGCAGCTCGGAGCCGGCCGGCCCGACTGGCTGGGCGGCTTCCAGCGCCCCCAGCGCCTGCCGAGTGTGGACTTCCGCAGCCTGGCGCGTGGCATCCAGGACGCCGGCTGCCTGCAAGGCCTCCCGCATCCTGGCGAGTCCGAGGTGGGTGGTATCGGCGTTTGCCCAAAGCCCGGCGAAGTCGGGCGAGGTGCTCAGGCCCATCAGCACCGGCAGGGTCTTCTTGCGCTGGATCAAGTCGTCGCCTGAGGGTTTGCCAGTGATCGCCGGCTCGCCCCAAATGCCGAGGAGGTCGTCCAGGATCTGGAAGGCGAGCCCCAGGTGCAGGCCGAACTCGGCGTACCGGACAACCTGCGGCTCGGAGGCGCCGGCGATAAGCGCGCCGGCGGCGGCGGCCGCCTCGATCAGGGCCGCGGTCTTGCCGGCGATCATCTCCAGGTAAGCCGGCTGTGTGACGTCGGGCGACTGCTCGAAAGCCAGATCGAGATGCTGCCCCTGGGTCAGGCGCAGGCAGGCGTGGTCCAGCCGGTCGCGCACTGCCAGCACGGCGTGCGGATCGACCGAGCGCATCGCCAAACGCGAGGCCGCCTGATGGGCGGCGACGAACAGGGCATCCCCGGTGTTGATCGCTTGGGCGATCCCCCACTGCTTCCACACCGTCGGCCGGCCGCGGCGGGTGTCGCTCCGGTCCTGTATGTCGTCATGCACCAAGGAGAAGTTGTGGATCAGCTCGACCGCCGCGGCCGCCGGAAGCGCCTGCTGCCAATCCCCGCCGGCGGCGGCGCCGGACAGCAGGGTTAGCAGAGGCCGCACTCGCTTGCCGCGGGCGGCCTGCCCGTCGCCGTCCCACCCCAGATGGTAGGCGATCATCTGGGCGAGCCCGCCATACCAAGCCGGCGGGAAGCTGACGAGCGTCAGGCGCAGCTCGGTTTCGATGGCCGGGAGCATGCGGTGCGTCAGGTCGCCGCCGGGATTCATGGGCGCGCCACCAGGGGCACTCGGCGCAGGTCGGCGAGCGTTCGGCAGCCGGTGACGAACATCGCCGTGCGCACTTCGGCGGTCGCCAGCCGCAAGCTGTCGCTGACGGCTTCTACCGACACGGCGGCGCTGCGAAGGAAGGGGCCGGCAAGGCCTCCGAGATCGGCGCCCAGTGCCAGGCACTTGGCAATGTCCAACCCGCCACGCAGTCCGCCCGAGGCGATCAGTGGAACGTCAGGAAGAGCCTGGCGCACCTGCTGTACGGCATCTGCCGTGGGGAGCCCCCAGGAGCGGAAGGCGGCGGCCAACTGACGCTGGTGCTCATCGCGTGCGCGATGCATCTCGACCTGGGACCATGAGGTGCCGCCGGCGCCGGCGACGTCGATCGCCGCCACCCCGGCCTCCACCAACCTCCGAGCGGCGTCGGCCGAGATTCCCCAGCCGACTTCCTTGGCGATCACCGGGACTTCCAGCGTGTGGCAGACGGCCTCGATGCGCCGCAGCAAGCCCGAGAAGCGCGTGTCGCCCTCGGGCTGCAGGGCTTCCTGCAGGGCGTTCAGGTGCAGGATCAAGGCGTCGGCGCCGATCATCTCGACGGCTCGCCGACAGTGGTTGACGTCATAGCCGTAGTTCAGCTGGACCGCTCCCAGATTGGCGAGGAGCAGGATGTCTGGCGCCAGGTCGCGCACCTGGTAAGTATCGGCCAGGGAAGGGGTCTCGAGCGCGGCGCGCTGGGAGCCCAGGCCGAGGGCGACGCCATGCTGCTGGGCGGCTTCGGCCAGGGTGCGGTTGATCCGGCGGGCCTCAGCCGTTCCGCCGGTCATGGAGGAGATCAGGATCGGCGCCCGGAGAGGTTTGCCCAGGAAGTGCAGGCGGCAATCGACCTCGGCCAAGTCGATTTCAGGCAGCGGGTTGTGCAAGAAGTGCAGGCAGGAGAGCCCGCTGGACTGCCCGGATTGGACGTCCTCCTCTAGATTCACCCGTAAGTGGTCGGCCTTGCGCTTGGCGGTGTCCGTAACTTCCCCCCTGGCCTGGTGTTGGTTACGCGGGTAGAGATGTTACCAGCCGGTGGGGTGGCATGTCAACTTGCCCCGAAGGCGTACCCGGTATACAATCGAACCAATGAGATTAGCCCCGAGGCGAGGAGACGCGGTCATGGAAGAGACGTACGAGGACATCAAGAAGATCATCGTGGACCTTCTGGGGGCCGAAGAGTCGAAGGTCACCCGGGAGGCGCGGTTCCGTGAGGACCTTGAGGCGGACTCTCTGGACCTCGTCGAGTTGATCATGGCCTTCGAGGAGAAGTTCGGGGGGGAGATTTCCGACGAAGATGCGCAGAAGATCACTACGGTCGGCGAAGCTGTAGACTATATCGATCAGCGTATGAAGAAGGTCTGAGCGTGCGCTGTCCGCCTCGAGCCGGCCCATGGCCGGCTCGATTGATTCTCAGGCAGGGGATCGGCGCCGCGCGGTCGAGGCTCGTGGCTTGGCTCCGGGCTTGCGCCGCGTCGGTCGCGGCTGGATGAGCTGCGACAGCTCGTCGTCTTCCTGTTGCTGCTCGCCCAGATAGTCGACCATGAACTGGGACCGGCGCATACGCAACGCCATCGGGGCCACCTGGCGGATGTCGTGCTCTTCGGCCTGGCTGCGCCCGTCGGCGACCGCATGCGCCCGGGCTGCCTCGAACAGGGTGATCTCAGCCCGCAGCGACTCGATCCCCATCTCCTTGATCAAACGCAGGCCGAGGGTTTCCGCCGCGGGTGAGATGGTCGTGGCGGGCAGAGCAGCTCGCGCTTGTGCGATCTCCTCGGCCGCAGCCAGCGTCTCGTCGGCATATTCCTGCGCGAGCCGACGTGGGCTGGCGCGGTAGCTGACGGAGCGGCGGTAGGCCTCCATCCGGTCGGTCTGCTCCTCCAGGCCGCGCACCACGACGCGTAGGCCGAAGCGATCCAGGATCTGGGGGCGAAGCCGCCCCTCCTCGGGGTTCATCGAGCCGATCAGGACGAAGCGGGCTCGGTAGACAGCCGCCAGCGGGCCGCGGTGCACGGTATAGATCCCCTGGGCGGCGGCGTCCAGGATCGCGTCGACGATCTCATCGCCCAGCAGGTTGACTTCGTCGACGTAGAGCAGATTCTGGTCGGCGCGGGCCAGCAGCCCCCGGCTGAGGCGCAGCCGTTGGTGGATGGCCGCCCGTTCGTCCAGCCCGCCGACCACATCTTCAATTCGGGCGTTTAGGGGGAGCTCGATCAGGCGCACCCGGTCCTGGTAGACCAGCGATTCGCCCTGGGCATAGCGTCGGGCGCAATCGGGGCAGATGGCATCCTGGCCGCCGGCCTGCACATCCTCGGGCAGGCAGCCGTAGGGACATAGGCTGCGGCTGACCGGGGGCAGGAGGTCGGTCAGGCTGCGCACCGCGGTCGTTTTGCCGGTGCCGCGGGGGCCGATGAGCAGCACGCCGCCCACGTTGGGATTGACCAGTCCGAGCATGAGCGCCAGGCGCATCTCCCGTTGGCCCACGAGCGCCAGGAAGGGATAGACCACGGCGTCGGTGAGGCCGATGTCCGCCGCAGAGGCTGCCTCAAGGAAGCGCTTGGAAGACGTGCGCTGCAACAACTCGGTGAGCGAGCCGATACGTGGGGGTTGGGCTTCAGCGTGGCCGGTCATTCGGGCGGGCGATCCTCTCGGCGGGCAAAGTCAGCCGGTCAATCCATATCCTGCTTGAGTTCACCGGTGTCGCTGGTATGCAGCCGCTCCGGTTCCTCGAACAGGACGTCCATCACCTCGAAAGTCAGCTCGGCCATCATGGGCGGCAAGGGAACGGTCGCCGGCGGCCTGGCACGTTCGCCCGGAGAGGGAGGCGGGGAGCGGCGCGCGGGGGGACGGTCGTACGTGCGCTTGCGAAGGATACGCGGCTCGTCCGTCAGCCAGCCAACGTAGTACCCTTCCACGTCATACACCTGCCGCGAGGTCGTGGCCCAGCCAACCCACTCGCCCATCACGTTGTACAAGTAGGGGAACACCATGAAGGCTTCCCAATCGCCCACGGTGTTGTAGATCGGAATGAGCTTGGCAACAGGCTTGGCGGTCATGCGGCGGTCCGGGAGCGTGCCATCTTCCCCATTATACAGGCCCGCATGGCAGGGCCAGCTTACGGTCGCCCGACGGTGGCCTCACTCGATGTCTGAGTATGTCCAGAACCGGTTGGCCAGGAAATTCCAAAACAACACCACGACCACCGCCGCCGCCAGTGCCAGATTGGCCCCCAGCACTACCGGCGAAGGAAGGTTGGACGGGGGCAGGGAGGTTCGCCCGGCGGCGGCGATCAGCCATTCGGCGACTCGCGTCATCGGCTGCTCGAGGACGGCGACCAGCGGGGTGCGGATGGCCAATCCGACCACCGAAACCAAGAAGAACTGCGTCGCCTGGCGGGTGAGCGGCTTGCTGCGCGAGTCCGGGTAGGTCCAGTAGCGGTTCCACACGAAGTTGCTGCTGACTGCCGCGGTGAAGGACACGACGCTCGACAGCACAATCCCCAGACCGGTGCGGCGGAGCAGCAGGTTGAACACGCCGAAGTCGACCAGAGCGCCGACCACGCCAACCACGGCGAACTTCGCGAAGCGTGACGCCTCCCGCCTGCGGCGGGTGGTAGCCAGGTTCATAGGCGCGCCCGGAAGTCGACGATCGTCGCACTCATCCCGGCTTCAAGGTCGGTGGTCGGCGACCATCCGAGCAGCGCGCGGGCGCGCGTGATGTCGGGCTGGCGACGTTGGGGATCCGCCGGCGCTCGGCCTTCCGGAACGCTGCGCACCCCGGCCGAATTGTCGGTCAATTGGTTCACGACCTCGGCCAACTGGGCAATGGTGATCTCGGTCGGGTTGCCGAGGTTGACCGGCTCGTGCGCATCCGACATCAGCAAGCGGTATAGCCCGTCGACCAGATCGTTGATATAGCAGAAGGAACGCGTCTGCTGGCCCTCGCCGTACAGCGTCAGGGGCTGACCGCGCAAGGCCTGGCAGATGAAGTTGGGGACTGCCCGGCCGTCGTCCAGGCGCATGCGCGGGCCGTAGGTGTTGAAGATGCGGGCGATGCGCGTGTCAAGCCCGTGGTAGCGGTGGTAGGCCATGGTGATCGCCTCGGCAAAGCGCTTGGCCTCGTCATATACGGAGCGGGGACCGGCAGGATCAACATGGCCGAAGTACGTCTCGCGCTGGGGATGCTCCTGCGGGTCGCCGTAGACCTCGGAAGTCGAGGCCAGCAGGAAGCGCGCCTGGTTGACGCGCGCCAAGCCGAGGGCATTGTGCGTGCCCAGCGCCCCGACCTTGAGGGTCTGGATGGGAAGCTGAGGGTAGCCGTAGGGGGAGGTCGGATTCGGGCTGGCGGGCGAGGCGAGATGCAGCACGGCATCGACCCGGCCGGGGATGAAGATGAAGTTGGAGACGTCGTACTTGATGAAGCGGAAGTCCTCTCGACCGGCCAAGTGGGCGATGTTCTCGACTTGCCCGGTGACCAGGTTGTCAACCACGACGACCTGATGGCCTTCGGCGAGCAGCCGATCACACAGATGGGAACCGATGAACCCGGCACCGCCTGTTACCAAGACTTCTCACTTGTGATTCCTCCTTGCCAGTTCGAGGGCGGCCGCGCTCGCTGCGGTGGCGAGCGGTGGTCTCAGCATGGAGCCGGCTTCAGGCTTACCCCTTCCAGTCCATTGCCGCCGTCTGGTTGTCGCCGGTAAGTCGCTGGCCCCGGCCGGTCTGCGCATCGACGATCCATAGGTCGCCTCGATACAGTACCGCCACGCGGTCGCCCGCCGGCGACCAGGCCAGCGGGCGCGGGGTCAAGCCGGCCTCTCCCGGGGGCGGGAAGAGCAGGGTTGCTTCGCTCCCATCGCGATCGACGACACTCAACTGATAGCTGCTGTTCTGGCTTTCGAGCGGTGCCACGGCTTGCAGGTAAGCGAGGCGATACGCCAGCTCGCCGCCCGCTGCGACGGTCGCCGGTGAGGCGGCAGGGTAGGCGAACATGCCAGTCTGGGGTACCAGGGCTACGCTGGCGGAGGCCTCGCTGATCCATGCCGAGAGGTCGAAGGCTGGTGACGAAGCTGCGCTTTCCAGACCCTGCGGCGGGGCGTGGTCGACGAAATACAGGGACTGGTTGTCCCCGCCCCAGGACACACCCGGTACCCACGCCCAGTCGGAGAACGATTGGAAGGGTTGGATATCGACCAGCGGTTGCAGTGCGGGCTCGTCGAGCGGGACGAGGCCGATGCCGTCGGCGCGGGCATACGCAAGCTGGCTGCCGTCCGGGGCCCAGGCGTACGAAGTCCCCCACCAGCCATACTGTCCGCCGGCGTTGCTCTCGATCACCTGCTGGCGCTCGGTTGCGCGCCCGGCGAAGGTCAGCGTAAGGAGCCACAAGTCGTTGTTGGCCTGCCAGCCCGGAGCGCCAGGGCTGGGCTCGACCGTCGAGAAGGCTATGGTATAGCCGTCGATTGCCTGGGGCGACCAATCGGCGAAATGGACGATGTTGCTCACTTGGAGGTCGATGGGTTCGGCGGCTTCGTCGGCGGTGGAGACGATCCAAAGCCGATTGATCTCACCGGTCGACGCCTCGGTTGGGGACTGCGAGTACAACAACCAGCGCCCATCGGGTGAGAGCCGGAAGACGCGGCCGTCCAGGTTCTCCCCGACGACGATTGGGCGGCGATTGCGCGTATCGTCGCGGATGATCCAGGCATTGCCGCCGGAGAGGTAGGCGAGCACGCCATCGATCGAGAGCGGCGCATACGACAGCTGGGCGCCGACCATGACGATCTCCGGCACGGGGGGCTGGGCCAGGACGACTTTCACCGCCGTACGCGAAGCCGGCTTGCCCTCCTCTTCGACGAGGCGATAGGTGATCTCCTGCATGCCGTTCACGCCGGGCTGCAACAGTCGCGTCTCGCCTTCGGGCATGGCCTCGTTGCGGATCGTCTGTCGCTCGAAGGGCACGACCTCGGTCTCGACCTCGAAGCGCTCGCTGACGCGGGTCACACGGATCCGCGTCCCGTCGGCCAGCACGGCGTAGGCTGGCGGCTCCAGGCGGTCGGAAGCGCCCAGGCTGATGCCTGCCATCTCCAGCGCCTGCAGGACGGTGGAGCCGGACGGAACCCGGACGGCCACCTGCTCGCCGTCGGCCAAGATGGTGATGTCCATCGCGCCGGCAGTGGTCGTTGGCGCGGCGCATGCGGCCAGGCTGACGGCCAGCACCAGCCCGAGCAGGCTTGTGGAGAGGTCAGCGCGGCGTGGTTTCATGAGGAGGGCAGTACTGGGCTGGTATAATCCGGATCCGGCACTAGCGCAGCTCACCGACGATGGCGATCTGTCCCTCATCGACAGCCAGGGAAGTCACCCGGACGCCGGTCGCCAAGGATCCCAGGGGCCCGGAAAGCACTTCAGTCAGGATGGCCGAGATGCTCTCCTTGACCGCGTCCGGTGCTGGCGCCGGGCCCAGTTCTGCCGACTCGATCCGGAAGGCGATGCCTCCCTGGGGATCTACCTCTGGCACAATCGTCACCAGCAAACCGGCCTTCAGCACGCCCTGCTGGATCGTCCCCTGGATGCGCAGCCTGCCGTCGCGCAGGATCACCTGCGGATCGGAGAAGATCGGGTCCTGCTGCTTGGCCAGGTATTCGTTGAGGTACCCGGTGAGCTGAGCTTCGTCCAGGATGATCACGACCTCGCCGGTCGCGCCAGCGCCTTCGACGGCGGATTGCCAGGCCTGCTCCAGGCCCGCGCCGGGGTCGGCGGCAGGAGTCACGGGTTGGGCGGGAGGCGGAGGCCCGCCGACATCAATCTGGCAGGCCAACGACGCCGCGGCCAGACTGATGGCTGCTAGTATGATTGGGAGATGTCTGTTGGTCATCATCCTATGAGGGCGGGGCAGGAATCTCAGTCGGAGCGGGATTATAGCACGTCGGCCGCGCCATCGGCCGACGGTGGGCTGTGCTCGCGGCTCGAAGCCCTGCTCTTCGTGGCCGGCGCGCCAGCCACCTCCGCCCAGCTGGCAGTGGCGCTGGGCCTCTCGCCGCGGGAAGTGGATCACGGCCTGCAGGCGCTCGACCAGGAGTATGCCGGTCGCGGCATCCGGCTGCAGTGGCACCACGGCGCGGTCCAGCTGACCACGGCTTCGGAGTTCGCCCAGGATGTCGAGCGCTTCCTGAACCTGGAGGGTACGACGCGCCTGACGCGGGCCGCCCTCGAGGTTCTGGCGATCGTTGCCTATGAACAGCCGGTAACGCGGCCGAAGATCGATGCAGTGCGCGGCGTGAACTCCGAGACCTCCTTGCAGACGCTGTTGCGGCACGGACTGGTGGAGGAGGTCGGGCGGGCCGAGGGCGCCGGCCGGCCGATCCTCTACGCGACCACCCCGGAGTTCTTGCAGCATTTCGGGCTGAGCCGTTTGAGTGAGCTTCCGCCACTCCAGGTCGAAGCCGCCGTCGATCCGACGCCCGACGAGGAAGCTCCACCGGTGGTGGAATTGGCGGAGGCGGGGTGATGGGTGTCCGGTTGCAGAAGGTGCTGGCGCAGGCCGGGATCGCCTCGCGACGGGCCTCTGAGGAGATCGTGCGCTCGGGACGGGTGCGGGTGAACGGCAAGCCCGCAGTGCTGGGGATGGTCGTCGAACCGACGACCGATCAGATCGAGCTGGATGGCCTGCCGTTGGTGGGTGCGGAAAGCCTGGGGTACGTGATGCTCAACAAGCCGCCGGGAGTCCTGTCGTCGCTTCAGAGCCAGGGCGGTCGCCCGACGGTGCGCGACCTGCTGCCGCATGCGTTGAGGCTGTACCCGGTGGGGCGGCTGGATCTGGGGAGCGAGGGGCTGGTGCTGATGACGAATGACGGCGCCCTGGCCGAGCGCTTGACACATCCTCGCTACGGGCACGCCAAGGTCTACCAGGTCCTGCTGGATCACCGCCCCACGGCGGCGCAGCTTCAGGCCTGGGAGCGCGGCATCCGCCTGGCTGACGGCACTCGATTCGGGCCGGCGCAGGTGAGCCCGCGGTCGCGAGGAACCGAGGATTGCTGGATCGAGGTCATCGTGCGCGAGGGCCAGAAGCGTCAGATCCGGCGCAGCGCGGAAGCGCTGGGGCTGCGGGTCCGGCGGCTTGTGCGCACGGGCTTTGCGGGGCTCGAGCTGGGGCGGCTGGCGCCGGGGGAGTGGAGAGAGCTGACCGGAGCCGAGGTTCGCCAGTTGCGCCGGGGGGCGACGCCTGGTGCCGGCGAGCGGACCACGGCTAAGAGACCCAAGGGGCAGAAGGTGGGCAGTCTATGAACCAGGGAACCGAACATGCGCCTATGGCGCAGGCTGGCGATGAGGTCCTCGATCGCAAGCTGACGATCCGCTGGGAAGTGGTGGCGTTCATTTTGCTGGTGCTGCTGGCGTTGATCACCCGTTTCGCCGACCTGGAGACCCGGGTGATGAGCCACGACGAAAGCCTGCACACCTACTACTCCTGGCTTCTCTACCAGGGGCGCGGCTTCCAGCACACACCGCTGATGCATGGCCCGCTTCAGTTCCATCTGGTGGCTGCCTCGTACTTCCTCTTCGGCGACACCGACGCCACAGCCCACATTCCCGCAGCTCTGGCAGGCGTGGCGGCGGTGGGCCTGGTGTGGTACTTCCGACGATGGCTGGGGACACTGGGCGCGATCGCGGCGGGCGCGCTGATGCTGGTCTCCCCGTACATGTTGTACTACTCCCGCTACGTGCGCAACGAGGCCTTCGTCGTGGTAGAGGCCCTGTTGATGTTTCTGGCGGTATTCCGCTACGTCGAGACCCGCCAGAGCCGCTGGCTGTACCTGTTGGCCGCAGCGCTGTCGCTTCACTTCAGCACCAAAGAGACGCACTTCATCTACGTCGCCCAGCTGCTGATCTTCCTGGCAGCCGTGCTGGCGTGGCAGCTGCTGCGCAGCCGCTGGCCCCGCCCGACCCTGAAGACCGGATTCGTTGTCGGCCTGGTGGCAGCAGCCTTGGGTGCCTGCGTGGCATTGCTGGGGATCATGCGCGAGCGCGCGGGCAGCGGGTTGGTGGGAACCGCCGAGACCGTGGCGCCGCTGGTTCCAGGAGAGAGCGTGGCCTTCGCTGGCGCCTTCCAATCGCCGCTGGTGGCGATGGGCATCCTGCTGGCGCTGACCGGGAGCCTGTTGCTGGCAGTGATGGTTGCGCTCGCCTTCGGTCGCCGCTTGCGCACCGAGTTTCCCTACCTGGACCTGCTGGTGGTCACCGGGACACTCACCGTCCCGCTGCTGGCCTCCATCCCGGCCTACATGCTCGGATGGGACCCACTGGCATACGCCGACCCAGTGTCGGTGAACAAGACCAGCGCCGTGGTGCTGTTGTTGACCGGCTTGGCGGCGGCCGTCGGGCTGCTGTGGGATTGGCGTCGGTGGCTGATCGCGGGGGGGTGTTCGCTGCCATCGCGATCCCGCTGTACTCAACGCTGTTCACGAACGGCCCCGGGGTGCTATCCGGCATGGTGGGCTCACTCGGTTACTGGCTCGTCCAGCACGGGGTCGAGCGAGGCAGTCAGCCGCTGTACTACTACATGCTGATCCAGATTCCTGTGTATGAGTTCTTGCCGGCGCTTGCCGCGTTGTTCGCCGGAGTGTATGCCCTGGCTGGCTACCATCGCCGAAGTGGGATGCAGCCCTTTGCGTCCAAGGGCACCTTCCCAGTCCCGGAGTTCCTGGCCTATTGGGGATTTACTGCACTGTTGGCGTATACCTTCGCTGGGGAACGGATGCCCTGGCTCACGGTTCACATCGCCCTTCCGCTGATCCTGCTGGGAGGCTGGGGGATCGGCTTGCTGCTGCAGAGCATCGATTGGCGCGCCTTTGGCAAGGGACGCGCCTGGTCGGTGCTGTTGGCTATCGGCGTGCTGTTGCTGGCGCTCCCCAAGGCCCTGTCTTACCTGCTGGGCAGCCCGTCGCCCTTCCAGGGCAAGGAGATGATCCAACTGGAGGCGACAACCGGTTTCTTGGCGGCGGTTGCGGCCACCATCGGTGCCATCCTGTGGCTGGCGTTCGCAGTCCGCGGTTGGACCTGGAAGCAGCTGGTCCAGCTGATGCTGGTGGGATTCACCGGCCTGCTCTTTCTGCTCACCGCACGCACCGCTTTCCGGGCTAGCCTACCTCAATCCCGACCAGGCGACCGAATTCCTGGTGTATGCGCACAGTTCCCCGGCGGTCAAGGTGGTGCTGAGCCAAGTCGAGGACCTGTCGCGACGGATGAATGACGGCCTATCTATCGACGTCGCCTATGACGACGACGTGTCCTGGCCCTACACGTGGTACTTGCGCAACTACCCCAATGTGCACTACTACGGGCCGAACCCGACGCGCGAGCTGCTCAACTACCCGGTGATCATCGCCGGGGACAACAACTGGGCGAAGATCGAACCCCTGCTTGGCGATCGCTATCAATCGTTTGAGTACGTGCGCATGTGGTGGCCAACCCAGGAGTACTTCGGACTCACCTGGGAGCGTGTGCGCGGTGCGCTCGCCTCTCCGGAATACCGTCAGGCGTTGCTCAACATCTGGCTCAACCGCGACTACACGGCATACGGGCAACTCAGGGGAATCGACTACTCGCTCAAGAACTGGAACCCTTCGGACCGCATGAAGCTGTTCATCCGCAAGGACATCGTCGGACAGGTGTGGGATTTTGGCGCTGCGCCGCAGGCGCTCGAACCGGTCACGTTCGTCGATCCGTATGAGGCAGGCATGAGCCTGAAGGTGGCGGATCCTATTCTCGGATACACGGGGACCTCCGCCGGCCAGTTCTCCAAGCCGCGCGGCGTCGACATTGCGCCCGATGGCAGCCTGTACGTGGCCGACACACTGAACCACCGCATCCAGCACCTGGCGCGCAGCGGCGAAGTGCTGCAGGTGTGGGGCGAGCTGGGAAGCGTCGATCAGGGGGAGGCCCCGGGCGGCACCTTCAACGAGCCGTGGGACCTGGCCGTGGCGCCCGATGGCACGCTGTGGGTCGCCGACACGTGGAACCACCGGGTGCAGCACTTCAGCGCAACCGGGGATTTCCTGGGGATGATTGGCACCTTCGGGCAAGCCGAGTCTGCCACTGCCTTCTGGGGGCCTCGCTCCGTGGCGGTGGATAGCCAGGGCCGCCTGTTCGTCTCGGACACGGGCAACAAGCGGGTGGTGGTCTTCGACAAAGATGGCAACTCGCTGGGGCAGTTCGGAGTGCCAGGCTACCTGGAGGGTCAGCTCGACGAACCGGTTGGCATTGCGACCGACCGCCAGGGGCGGGTGTATGTCGCCGATACCTGGAACCAGCGTATCCAGGTCTTCGAGGAAGCTGAGCCGAACGTGTTCGAGCCGGTCAGGGAGTGGCGCGTCGAGGGATGGTACGGACAATCGCTGGATAACAAGCCGTACCTGGCGGTCTCGGCCAAGGGCGACGTTTGCACCTCCGATCCGGAGGGCTATCGGGTGTTGTGCTTCGATCGAGGCAGGCGTGTTCACGCAGGGGTGGGGGGATTTCGGCAGCAGTGACTCGACTTTCGACCTGCCGACAGGCCTGGACTTCGATGACGACGGCGGGCTATGGGTCGTGGACGCGGGCAATGGACGTGTGATGCGGTTCAGCCTGGCGGACGGTGGCTGAGCCTGGCACAACTGAACGCGGGAACAAGGAGAGCTGATGAAGCTACACGAGTACCAGTCCAAACAGCTGTTCGCCCTATACGGGATCCCGATTCCGAAGGGTCGTGTGGCGACGACCGCCTCGGAGGCCAAAGCGATCGCCGAAGAATTGGGTGGGCGCGTGGTGGTCAAGGCTCAGGTGCTGGTTGGCGGGCGCGGCAAGGCCGGCGGGGTCCGCCTGGCCACTTCTCCGGAAGAGG
Organism: uncultured Chloroflexia bacterium; assembly: GCA_963789825.1. GTDB lineage: Bacteria > Chloroflexota > Anaerolineae > Anaerolineales > E44-bin32 > PFL42. The sequence goes on along the minus strand of CAWBME010000006.1, from coordinate 512,433 downwards.
CGCAGGAGATGGCCACGCAGGTGCTGGCGATGGACATCAAAGGCCTGCCGGTACGCAAAGCACTGGTGGATGAAGCGGCCGAGATTCAAACCGAGATCTACCTCGGCGTGACCAACGACCGGGCCAACCGCTGCCCGGTGATGATCGCCTCGGCCGAAGGCGGGGTGGACATCGAGGATGTGGCGCGCACCGATCCGGGGCGCATCATCCGCGCCCAGGTCGATCCGCTGATGGGGCTGCGTGAGTACCAGGCGCGCGGCCTTGCGTCTTCGATCGAGCTGCCGCGCGATCACTGGAAGGCCTTCATCGAAATCGCCCTGGCGCTGTACAAAGCCTATTGGGAATCCGATGCCACCCTGGTGGAGATCAACCCGCTGGTGATCACCAAAGACGGCCGATTGCTGGCGCTGGATGGGAAGATCGTGCTGGACGACAATGCCCTCTTTCGCCATCCCCGCTTGGCGGAGATGCGCGACCTCGACGAGGAGGCGCCGGCCGAGCATGAGGCCCGCAAGTATGGGCTGAGCTACGTCAAGCTAGACGGCAATATCGGCTGCCTGGTGAACGGCGCCGGCTTGGCGATGGCGACGATGGATGTGATCCAGCTGCATGGCGGCGCCCCGGCGAACTTTCTTGATATCGGCGGTGGGGCAGCGGCCGACAAGGTGGCTGCCGCGCTGCGCATGGTCTTCTCGGATACCCGCGTGAAGGCCGGGCTGATCAACGTCTTTGGCGGCATCACCCGCTGCGACGAGGTGGCGCGCGGGCTGCTGCTGGCGCTCGAGCAGGTCAAGCCGAAGATCCCGATCGTGGTTCGCCTGGTGGGCACCAATGAGGAGGAAGGGCGCGCAATCCTGGCGCAGGCCAAGCTGGAAACCGTAGCGACCCTCGAGCGCGCCGCCCAGCGCGCCATCGAGCTGGCGGGGTAGGGAGGAACACATGAGTATCCTGGTCGATCGCGAAACCCGCTTGGTGGTGCATGGGATTACCGGCCGTGAAGGGACTTTCCACACGGCCCAGATGCTTGAGTTCGGCTCAAAGGTCGTCGCCGGAATGACCCCCGGCAAGGGCGGCGAGTGGGTGTTCGACGGCAAGGTGCCGGTGTTCGACACGGCCAAGCTGGCGGTCGAGGCCACCGGTGCCGACTGCAGCGTGATCTTCGTGCCGGCGCGCTTCGCCGCCGACTCGGCGATGGAGGCGGCCGATGCCGGCGTCCGTCTCGTGATCATGATCACCGAAGGCATCCCGGTGCTGGACATGATGCAGGTGCGCCGCTACCTGGACCAGAAGGGCGTGCGCCTGGTGGGCCCGAACTGCCCGGGTGTATTGACGCCGGGTGCCTGCAAGGCTGGGATCATCCCCGGCCATGTGGCGATTCCCGGCGGCGTGGGAGTGGTGTCGCGCTCGGGCACGCTCACCTATGAGGTGCTGTATGCATTGAAGCTGGTCGGGATGGGAGTGTCGACCTGCGTCGGCATCGGTGGTGATCCGATCAACGGGACATCCTTCGTCGACGCGCTGGAGATGTTCGAGGGGGATGGCCAGACGGAGGCCATCGTGCTGATCGGCGAGATCGGTGGGACGGATGAAGAGCGCGCGGCCGAGTTCATTGCTGACCATGTGAGCAAGCCAGTGGTCGGCTTCATTGCCGGCCGGACCGCGCCGCCGGGCAAGCGCATGGGCCACGCCGGGGCGATCGTGGAGGGGGGCACCGGCCTGGCCGCCGACAAGGTGCGCGCCCTGGAGGCGGCCGGCGTGCGCATCGCCCAAACGCCGGAGGCCCTGCCGTCCTTGCTGGCCAGCGGGCAATAGACCGGAGGCAAAGCATGTCCAAACGCAAACCGGCGGCGTCGCCCCGGCAACCGGCACCGCCCGCGTCCGAAGCGCCGCTCGACCGCGCCTGGGCCGCCTACGGCGCGGAAGACCTGGCGGCGGCGCGGCAGCTGGTGCAGGGGCTGCTTGAGCAAGCGCCGAACGATGTCGAAGCCTGCTATCTTGCCGGGCTGGTGGGGCGTGCTCAGGGCGACGGCGCCCGAGCGCAGGCTGCGTTCCAGAGGGTGGTCGACCAGCACGCTCTCATCGAGGATCGCACTCGGGCGCGCATGTTGCGCCGACTGGCGGTGGGCCACCTGAATCAGATTGCCCACGGCGCGTGGGACCTCGAGCCGGAAACCTGGGAGCGCACATGACCTCCAAGCGCGAGCGGTTGCAGGCGGTGATTCGCGGGGAAGTGGCCGACCGCCTTCCAGTGGCGTTGTGGCGTCACTTCCCGGTGGATGACCAGGACCCGCAGCAGCTGGCGCAGTCGACGCTCGCCTTCCAGCGTGAATTCGACTTCGACCTGGTGAAGGTCACCCCCGCCTCCTCGTTCTGTGTGCGCGACTGGGGTGTGACGGATCGCTGGGAGGGAAATCCGGAAGGGACGCGCCGCTATGTGCAACGGGCGGTCACGCGGCCGGAGGATTGGTCGAGGCTGACGGCGTTGCCGTCCGATTCGCCCTCGCTGCGGGCGCAGCTCGGGTGCATTCGGGAGGTGGTCACCGGCATGGCTGACGAGGCACCGGTTCTGCAGACGGTGTTCAGCCCGCTGGCGCAGGCCAAGAACCTGGCCGGTGAAGAGGTGCTCTTGGAGCACCTGCACAGCTCCCCCGGGCTGGTGCTTGAGGCTCTCAAGGCGATCACACAGACGACGGTCACCTTCGTTGAAGCGGCGCGTGCGGCCGGGATTGAGGGCATCTTCTACGCCATTCAGCATGCCAGCTACCGGTTCTTCGACCGGGCGGGCTATGCGCGCTTTGGTGAGCCGTTCGATCGGCAGATCCTCGAAGCTGCCTCGGGGCTGGGGTTCAACCTGCTGCACTTGCATGGCAAGTCGGTCATCTTCGATCTGGCCAGCCAGTATGCTGTGGAGATCGTGAACTGGCACGACCGCGAGACCCCGCCGAGCCTGGCGGAGGGCGCGTGGGCGTGTGCGGGGCGCCGTGTGTGGGGGGCTCCAGCGCGAGGCGACGATGGTGCTCGGCGATCCCGAGGCGGTACAGACCGAGGCTGAAGCGGCAATGCGCAGCGTTGCCGGGCGGGGCCTGCTGCTGGGGACAGGGTGTGTGACGCCGGTGCATGCACCCCGGGCCAATCTGATGGCCGCCCGCCAGTCTGTAGAGAGCTTCGCATAGCCATGGCTGCGCAATAGAGATGGCCGGAATGCGGGTGGTGGGTGGCCAGGCCAGAGGCCGCCGACTGAAGATGGTCCCGGGCGACACGACCAGGCCGATCCCTGACCGCGTCAAACAGGCGCTCTTCAACATTCTCGGCGAGGACGTGGTTGAGGCACGCTTCCTCGATCTGTTCGCAGGCACCGGGGCGGTGGGGATCGAGGCCCTGAGCCGCGGGGCGGCGCAGGTTGTCTTCCTCGACCGTGCGCCTGCTGCCGTCCAGACGATCCGCGCCAACTTGGGGGCAACCGGACTGCAGGCCGGGGCAGAGGTCATTCAGACCGATGCCTTCGCCTGGCTGAACCGCCCCGCCCGGCAGGCCTTCGAGTATGTCTTCGTAGCACCTCCGCAACACCAGGCGCTATGGTCCAAAGCGGTGGAAGTACTGGACCGTTCGGAGGGCATCCTCGCCCCCGACGCGTGGGTGATCGCCCAGATTCATCCGCGTGAGTTCAACAGCCTCGGTCTTGTTCGCCTCCGACTGCGCGACCAGCGCAAGTACGGGAGCACGCTGCTCGCGTTCTACACGGCCGAGGAGGCGATCCCGGCTGGCGAGCCTATCGAGGGTTGATCCCATCCGGCACAACGCGTGCCGCGACTTTGCGCAGGAGACCTGGGCCGAGACGAATGGCCCGCCGTCGAGATTGATGGCAAGTCTAGCTTCGAGTGTGAGATGACTCCGGGCAGGGTGGAGCGCAATGGGGGGCCACCTGCCACCCGAGCCAGCGAGCCCCTCGCCGCAAGCAGATCGCTCAGCGACAGACCGGCCTCGGGATGGCCTTGCAGCCGGGATGACACGGGTCGGGAGGCTGCCATCCCGAGCGCAGTGAGGGCTTCTCTCTTCCCCGCCGTGCAGCATCCAGAGCAGTCACAAGCAGATCCCTCGGCCCAAGGTCGGCCTCGGGATGAGACGCCCGCCTCGGCGACAGTCCAGATGCGGGATGACATGGCGAAGGCCCCAGTTATCCCGAGCGTAGCGAGGGATCTGCTTCTCCCCGCCGGGCTGTTTCCTGGGTAGTCACAAGCAGTCCCCTCGGCCGAAGGGCGGCCTCGGGATGAGACGCCCGCCTGGCGACAGACCGGCCGCGCGATGACATGGCGAAGGCCCCTGTTATCCCGAGCGTAGCGAGGGATCTGCTTCTCCCCGCCGGGCTGTTTCCTGGGTAGTCACGAGCAGTCCCCTCGGCCGAAGGGCGGTCTCGGGATGAGACGCCCCCCTGGGCGATGGACCGGCCGCGCGATGACATGGCGAAGGCCCCAGTCATCCCGAGCGTAGCGAGGGATCGCTCTCCCCGCCGGCTGTTTCCTGGGTAGTCACAAGCAGTCCCCTCGGCCGAAGGGCGGCCTCGGGATGAGACGCCCGCCTGGGCGACAGACCGGCCGCGCGATGACACGGCGAAGGCCCCTGTCAGTCATCCCGAGCGCAGTGAGGGCTTCTCTCTTCCCCGCCGTGCAGCATCCAGAGCAGTCACAAGCAGATCCCTCTCGGCCCAAGGTCGGCCTCGGGATGAGAACCCCGCCTCGGCGACAGACCGGCCGCGCGATGCCATGGCGAAGGCCCCTGTCATCCCGAGCGCAGCGAGGGATCTGCTTTTCCCCGCCGTGCAGCATCCAGGGCAGTCACAAGCAGATCCCTCGGCCCAAGGTCGGCCTCGGGATGACACGCCCGCCTCGGCGACAGACCGGCCGCGGGATGACATGGCGAAGGCCCCTGTCATCCCGAGCGCAGCGAGGGATCTGCTTCTCCCCGCCGGGCTGCTTCCTGGGTAGTCACAACCAGTCCCCTCGGCCCAAGGGAGGCCTCGGGATGACACGCCCGAGGAGGCTGTCATCCCGAGCGCCCGCCCCGCAGCGAAGCGGAGGCGAAGCGAGTGAGCGGGTAGTCCGCGCCGCACTACTGCTGATGACGCATCGATCAGCAGGCCGGAGCAGAGGAGGCTGTATCGCAGTCTCCCCATGGATCGTCCCCCGTCCACCCCGTGGGCTGCGGCCACAAGGGAGGATTGGATGAGCGGAGCAGGCTTGTGTAGGGCGGCGGCGCCGTCCATGTGCTAGCGCCAGGCGGCACGGATGGGGCCGAGCCGTCTCGTTGGTCAGGGACGAGCGAGAAATGCCTGCCAGTCCGCTTCGTCGTGGAATCGCTGTGTGATGTCGTTGGAGCGCGTTTGGCTGCCCGATTGCCAGAGGCGCATCTTGAGTGGATCGCTGTCGAGCAGGGTGCCGATGCGGGCGGCGCCAAGCTCCACGAGAGCTTCCTGAAGCAACCGGAACTGCTCGTTGACGAACGAGCTCTCCACCGGCATGCCGCGGAAGTCGACCGCCGCGATCCACGCGGGACCGAGCAGCTTTGCTTCGACGCCGATCTTGTCGATGAGGGCACCGACGTCCTCCGGGCCTAGCGCGAGATCACTGGCAATGTCCATGCGCTGTTGTTCAGGCGATGCTTTGACTGACACCATGCCCAGTCCTCCGTCGAAGTTGGCGCCGAGGGGTTCGGTTTCGCCCGGACAGGGATTCTAGCCCCTTCGCGTCGATGCGATGGCTACGAACGCCAGGTGATGCTGAATGGGAGCACCAATACCCGGCAGGCCGAGGCCGCCAAGCCAAGTCGCGGCACCCATGCACCCTCGGCGGCAATCCAATCCGGGGGCTTTCCTTGGCGGCGCGTGCCGGGTCGCGGGAGGTGTGCGAGCGGTCTGGGGGCTGTGCCTGGCCCGTGAGCAGCCCCCGGGGCAGCGAATGTGACTGCAGCGGCGTCTCCAGCGTGGAACGTCGTTTGTGCGGCGTTCCGGAGGGAGTGAGGAGCGCTACCGCCAGGCTGCCAACCCTCGGGGTACCCCGGATTCGTGAGACCCCGGCGCGAGGAGGCCGATGGTCGGGGTGCGCTGCGCATCCTGATTCGGCGAGCGGGGCGTGCGCTAGGGCCGCCACGCCAGGGCCCAGCAGTGGCGGAGTCGGAACTGGATGCCCTCGGCTGGGGAAGGGGCGGCCGATCCGTCGGACGCCCCGCCGACCGGGGGATTCAGGCTGCGGTGGTGAAAGTGCGGACGGCCTGGCCACCGGGCTTGAATTGGTAGATGCCCGTAAACGTCGTGCCGTCCTGGAAGCAGCGCAGGGCCAGCGGTAGGACTTCGGGGATGTCCTCGACCAGGTCGTATCGACCGAGATTCTCCAGCGGCACCCAGAGCGGCTGGCCCTCCGCACTGGCCTGCGGGGCTCCATCGCATTCCCCGACGAATACCCACAGCGCTATCCCGGGGGATTCCCCCACGTCGATCACGATCGCCCCCACCAGCCGCAGTCGGCTGGCCCTCAGGCCGGCCTCCTCCGCCAGCTCGCGGTGGGCGGCAGTGAGCGGGTCCTCGCCGGCCTCGATATGGCCTCCGATGCCGTTCAGCTGCCCAGCCCAAGCTCCCTTGTGCTCAGGGACCCGGATGAGCAGGACCTCGCCGGGGCGAGTGAGGAAGGTCAGCGTGCGCGGGATGACGGTGTAGCGGGAGGCGTCGGGGCGTTGCCCTGCCCGAAACACGTCTTCCGCTCAGTCGGCCAGATCGCGTACGTCCTCGCTCACGCCGGCAGCCTTCAAGAACGCAGCCAGCGGCGCGCGCACGCCTACGGGTTTGACATGCTGCACAACTTCCGCCCGCGTGCCTACGATATTCAGCCGCTGGAACAGCAGTCGGAATTGCTCTTCCCAGGCCGAGGTGATGCGTGACATCGCTTGCGGCGGAAGGTCCCAGAGCTTCCCCTTGAAGGGTCCAATCGCCCGCTTGCGGGCGCCATAGTAGAACTGCTCGTCGGTCTGGCCTTCCTTGCGCTCATCGGGGTGGTTCTTGGCCAGGTAGGCGTACATCTCCTGGCGAAGGTCATCGGGGATCCGGTCGTAGAGCATGTTCTGGAAATTGGTCGCCAGATGGACCTCCACTGCATTCGCTTCGGCGAAACGAGTGAAGGCCTCCTCCGGCAGCGTGGAGGCGCCGTGCTGGACTGCCCCGCCCAGGCCGTACGCCTTCTGTGATAGCAGGGAGAGCTTCTGCAGCGTGTCGAAGTCGACCTTCACCTTGGCGATGGTTCCGTCCGGCAGGACAACCCCACCGTGGGAGGTGCCGGTTTGAACGCTGATCTTGGAGAGACCCGGCTTCCCGCCGAGAGCATGCGGCATCCACTGTTGGAAGCCATCCATGAAACCGCGCAGCTCGGCTTCGGTGCTGTTGTGCCCGCCGACCTCGCCGATCTCGCCCCCGATGGAGACCACCACGCCGGGTGGCTCGCACTGGCGGATGAAGGCGGAGAACTCGGCGCACAGGGTGAAGTTGACTCGCTGCTGCTCGGGAATGGTCGGCTGATCCAGGTCGACGAGCGTGGAGGTGTCGATATCGATGTTGAAGAAGCCGGCGGTGATGGCCTCGGCGGACAGCGCCTTGACGGCCTGCACTTCGGCTACTGCGTTCTGCTTGAACTTCTTGGCGCCGACCTGGAAATGGTCGCCCTGGATGAACACCGGGCCGCGATAGCCCTCGGCGATCGCCGCGCCCAGCACGCAGGCGGCGTACTCCGCCGGCCGCTGGTCGGTGTAGCCGATCTCGGAGCGGGCGATCTCGAACAGGATCGCCTGGGCATCGGCGGCGCGCGCGGCGCGGAACACGGCCCGAGCAGCTTGGAAGGGCAAGGCGCGCAGGTTCATCGCTGGCACGGTGAAGTCGTTGCGGGTCTTGCCACCGCCACGTGCCAGGTAGAGTGTGTGAATGGAGGCCGGGAGAGCGCCGAACTCGACGGCTAGCTCCCGCACCAGCCAGCAAGCAAGGCCCTTCTCCGGCTGCCTCCCCAGACAGGCGGTGCGCACCACGCCCTCGATCCGCTGGCGCAGCGCCTCCGGATCCCGGATGGCCACCTTGGGCCCGCTGTCGATGGTGATCGCGTCGCCAAGAGGCTCAGCGACCCGCCGCAGGCTTTCCACATTTGCCATTGCACGCTCCTTGAGCTGGGGCTTCGGCCCCCAATGATAATACAGGTGAGGGGAACGGATGGCCTGCTGCGGTCAGCCGATCGTCAGGCACGGCGGTTGTCAGCGCCCGGTTTGGAATGTAGAATGAGCATCGGGTGCTAGCGCCGCGCACGCCATTGGGAGGGAGAACGCGATGGGCGATCCGTTTGGCAAGGTCACTTCCACCACCGATTTGATCGGCAAGATCCGCGGGTTCCTGGCCGGCTTCGTCGGCTACGTCGATCGAGAGAACCGACGCGAGGCGGACAAAGTGCTGCGCGAGACCGTGGCCCAGCGCTATGAGGAGCAGTGGGCGCGGATCTCCGAGCTGCAGAAGCAGCTGGTGAACGGGGGCCAGCTGGAACTCGTCGACGATCTGGAGGCGGCTGCGGTGAAGCTGCGCGCCTTCATTGACCGAGTCCGCCGCGCTTCGTACGGCTATGCCGGCTTCTTCGACGCAGTGCGGATCAACGAGCCGGAGTTGACCAAGGTCTACGAGTATGACCTGGTGCTGCTGCAGGATGTTGGAAAAGTCACTGGCGCGGTTGACAACGTGGCTGCATCGATTGGAACGGATGGGCTTCCGGCTGCGATCCGGAACCTCACGGTCATCTGCCAGGATGTGATCGACGCCTACAATCGGCGGGACGAAGTCATCCTGAGCGTCTAGCGGGTGAGCAGCCCGGAAGGAGAAAGCGGACATGGCCAGAGTCTTTGACGTCGTTGAGTATCCGAACGAGATGAAAGATGAGATCGTGCACCGCATCCCGGAGCAGGGAGCGGGCGATTTCCGCATCGGCAGCCAGGTGATCGTGCGAGAGAGCCAGTCAGCGGCCTTCTATCGCGACGGCAAGGCGCTGGACGTGTTCGGCGCCGGCCGGCATACGATTACCACGGCCAACATTCCTGTCCTGATTGACTTCATCGGCAAGGCGTTCAACGATCGCTCGCCGTTCACGGCTGAGGTCTACTTCGTCTCGATGAGAGAGTTCGTGGACGAGAAGTGGGGCACGCCTCAGCCGATCATCGTGCGCAACCCGGGGATGGCCCTCGGCGTGGCGCTGTTGCAGGGCTACGGCACCTATGGCTTCCAGGTCTCCGATCCGCAGCAGTTCGTCACCCAGGTCGTGGGCGTGAATGGCGCCTACCGCACGACCGACATCCAGGCTCGCTTGCGCTCGATGCTGCTCTCCAAGCTGCAGGATCTGCTGGGCGAGACCACGGCGGCCAAGAACGTCCCGGAGCTGATCGCGATGGTGGAGGAGATCGGCGCCGGCGTGCGGGCCAAGGCCCAGGATGATTTCAAGGCGTTGGGCCTGACACTGAAGGCCTTCTACGTCGAGAGCCTCAAGCCCTCCGACCGCTCTGCGGAAGAGCTGCGGGCGATGGGGATGCTCGACGTGGCGACCTATACTCAACTCCAGGCGGCAGATGCGATGCGCGACGCGGCGAACAACCCTCAGGGTGGTGCAGGCCTAACGGCCGGCATTGGTGCTGGCATGGGGATCGGCAATGTGCTCACCGGCTCCCTGCAGCAGGGTGCTGCGGGAGGGGCTGCCGCAGCAAGCGGGGCGGCCAGCACCCCCTCGGTGATGACGCCCTCGGAGGCGGCTGCCTATCTCAAGGTGTCCGAGGAAGATGTGGTGGCGGCGATCAAGGGTGGTACGCTCAAGGCCAAGCAGATCGGCAACGCATACCGCATCAGCAAGGAAGCGCTTGACGAGTTCTTGAAGTCGTAGCCGTTCAGGAGCCAGAGCAGGGTCGGGGCCCGGGCTGAAGCCCGGGCCCCGCGTTTTCATATCAGGCCGCGACCAAACGAAGCCGCCGGGCGAGTTGCGCCAGCTGCGCCTCGGTCACGGCGGCGTGCTTGGGGAGCCGGCGCACGGCTTCTTTGGCCTTCTTGGCGTGAAAGGCGGGGATCGGGCTGGACTCGGAGTGCACCACCGCCCGAGGATGGATGAACATCAGCAGCGGCTCAACCGGGATCTCGGCGGCCTCCGGCAGTTGCTTGCGCAGTGCCGAGGCCATCGCTTCGGAATCGGCGCGCGCCAGCGTTTCTACGCTGCGGATCGTGCGGGTCCCGCCGCGGCGCAGGCCGCGCCCAGTAGTGGTGCGCTCCCACCGCCCATCCCGATAACGGATCTCGCCGTCCTCGGTGCGCAAGATGAGGGCGTACACCCCGCTGGGGGCGAAGAGCGCGTGCGGGGTTGCCAGCTCATAGTGGATCAAGGTGTAGCGGCCGTCCAGGCCTTTGAGGGTGTCGTCGGCGACCTCGTCGAGGCGGGGACGACGCGCCCAGCGCGCCATGAACGCCGAGCCGAACTGCACCGCCATCAAGCCCGCCAATGCCGGCACCAGCGCAAACGTGCTCCAATCCGGGTTGCGGGAGACAACGAACATCCCGACTACCACGATCACCAGCCCGCCATACATCAGGATCTTACCCAGGCGGGCATTGCGTGCGATCTTCCGTTCGTCAGCCAGGCGTTTCATCAGGCCTCCACCTCGCGCAGCACCAGGCAGGCGTTTTGGCCACCTAGCCCGAAGGAGTTCGACAGCGCCGCGCGAACGCGAGCAGGCCGGGCGCGGCCGGGGACGTAGTCCAGATCGCAGGCAGGATCCGGGGTCTCGTAGTTGACCGTCGGGTGGATCACCTGGTTCCTCAGCGTGAGCGCGCACACGGCAGCCTCAACCGCGCCGGCAGCGCCCATGGAGTGGCCCAGCATGGACTTGGTCGACGAAATCGGTATCTGATAAGCGCGCGCTCCGAAGAGCTGCTTGATCGCCAGGGTCTCAATGGCATCGTTGGCCGGGGTCGAAGTCCCATGGGCGTTGATGTAGTCGATCTCCTCGACCCCCATCCCGGCCAACTCAAGCGCCCAGCGCATGGTGCGCACGGCGCCCGTCGCTTGCGGATCGGGTGCCGCAATGTGGTAGGCATCGCCGCTGTTGGCGTGGCCGGCGACCTCGGCGTAGATGCGTGCTCCCCGCGCCACGGCGTGTTCCAGATTCTCCAGGATCAGGATGGCAGCGCCTTCCGAGAGTAGAAAGCCCTCGCGGCGGGCATCGAACGGGCGCGAGGCCAATTCTGGTTGATCGTTGAAGCTGGTTGGCAGGGCACGCATCGCAGCGAAACCGATCAGCACGAAATCGACCAGCACGGCATCGACGCCGCCGGCCATCACCACATCGGCGACCCCCTGGAAGATAGCCTCGGCGCCTTCCCCGACGGATTGGGTTCCGGTGGCACAAGCGGTGGTCACGGTTCGATTCGGGCCGTGAGCGCCGAACTCCTTGGTGACGTGGAACGCCGGCATGTTGGGCAGGGTCGAGGCCAGCAGGAAGGGGTTGGTCTTGGCGAAGCCTTCGGTGCGGGTCGTGCGGATGCCCTCTTCGAAACGCTCGACGCCACCGACGGCCGTGCCAATGCTGACGGCCACGCGCTCGGGGTCGGTCAGGGGGATGGGCAGGGCGGCGTCGGCGACCGCCCGGTGGGCTGCCACCAGAGCCATCTGGGAAGCGCGCGACATGCGCCGGGCTTCCTTGGCGGGGATGAACTGCTCGGGGCTGAAGTCGACGATCTCACCACCGATCTGGCACGGGAGGCCCGTGGTGTTGAAGGCCTGGATGCGGCGGATGCCCGAACGGCCCGCGAGCAGACCCTGCCAGACTTCGTCCAGGTTGCCGCCGATCGGGGTCACCAGTCCGATGCCGGTGACCACCGCTCGGGCGACGCGGCAGTCCCGGCGCGTCATGGCTGCGCCTCTACTTCGCCCGGGGTCAGGCGTGCCTGGATCGCCTGGCGCATGGCTGGGAGCAGTCCGGAGGCCACCGCGTGGCACGCCACGCGCAAGGCATTGACCAGGGCGCGGGCGTCCGAGCGGCCATGTCCGACAAACACCAGCCCATCGACGCCTAGCAGGGGGCCGGCGCCGTACTCGGCCGGATCGAGCACCGCCGCCACCTTGCGGAAGGCGGGGCGGGCGAGCATCCCACCGAGCGAGGTCGCCACGCCGGAGCGGATCTGGATTCGGATCAGGTCGATCAGGAAAGCCGACACGGCTTCACTGGTCTTGAGCATCACGTTCCCTGAGAAGCCATCCGTCACCAGCACGTCGGCCTTGCCGGCAAGTAACTCCTTGGGCTCCAGGTTGCCGACGAAGTGCAAGCCAGACGCCTCCAGCAACGGATAGGTCTCCTTGACGAGGATGTTCCCCTTGGTGGATTCTTCGCCGTTGGACAGCAGGCCGACCCGGGGCTCGGCGATCTCCAGGATATGCTGGGCATACAGGCTGCCGAAGATGGCGAACTGCACGAGATACTCGGGGCGGCAATCGGCGTTGGCGCCGATGTCGGTGAGGATGGCGCGCCCGGAACGGACAGGAAAAACGGTGGCGAGCGCGGGGCGGCGCACGCCGCGGATTCGTCCCAGGTGAAACAAGGCTGTGGCCATGGCACCACCGGTGTTACCGGCGGTGACGAAAGCATCGGCCTGCCCTTGCTTGAGCAGGTCGATGCCGACCGCCATCGAGGAGCGCGGCTTGTCGCGGGCGGCGTCGGCCGGGTGGTCGGTCATCTCGAGGACTTCGGGTGCGTCCACCAGGTGGACGGTTTCCGGCCCGGCGCCGCGCGCCGCCAGCTCCGGCAGCAGGCGTTCCGCCGGGCCGACGAGTGTGACGGGTTCACCCCACTTGGCGTGTGCCTGCAGGCAGGCCTCGAGCTCAGGCTCTGGATGGTTGTCGCTCCCCATGGCGTCGAGCACAATTCGGATCATCTACCGCCTCGCGCGAGCCCTCGGGTTGACAGCGAGTTCCGCGGGGGCTATAATACCGCACGTCCTAGCTACCTGCGCTGGTGCTGGAACTGGCAGACAGGCATGGTTGAGGGCCATGTGCCGAAAGGCGTGGGGGTTCAACTCCCCCCCAGCGCACACATCGCCGCCCATCGGGGCGGCGATGCTTCTCATTCGCCACAGGCGCCTTCCGCCTAGCAGGCTGCTGAATAACAGCGTGTGATCGTCCAACCCTCTCCCCTAGCTCCTCCCCCTGCATGAGCCGACATCCGCGACGCACACGAGTCCCACAGGGGAAGGGGTCAGTATTGCTGGGGGGTGGGGGGAGCTTGGCTCTCCCCACCCCCCAGGAACTTTTTCCCCCTCTCCGCCACGGTTCATGGCGTACCCGTGTGCCGTCCTCGGAGAGCGGGTCCTGGGGTGAGGTCTACCCGCTCTTCCGCAAGCTCCTAGAGCAGGACTTTGCTCAAGAACAGCTTGGTGCGCTCCTCGACCGGCGTGGTAAAGATCTGTTCCGGCGGGCCGATCTCGACAATCAACCCGTCGTCCATGAAGATGGCTCGTTTGGCGGCCGCCCGAGCGAACCCAATCTCGTGCGAGACGACGACCATCGTCATGCCTTCCATTGCCAGCGCCAGCATCACGTCGAGCACCTCTTTGATCATTTCAGGGTCGAGGGCGCTGGTGGGTTCATCGAAGAGCATGATCTTGGGATTCATCGCCAGGGCTCGGGCGATCGCTACGCGCTGCTGCTGGCCGCCCGAGAGCTGCATTGGATAAGCGTCGGCCTTCTCCGGGATGCCCACTTTGGCGAGAAGCTCCATGGCCGTCGTGCGCGCCTCGTCGGATGACCTGTGCCGCACAACCTTCTGCGCCAGCTCAATGTTCTGCAGCGCGGTCAAGTGGGGAAACAGGTTGAACTGCTGAAACACCATCCCGACCTCGGTGCGGACGGCGTTGATGTTCTTGGCGCTATCCAGCGAGATGCCGTCGACAATGATGTGGCCCGAGTCATACTCCTCCAGGCGATTGATGCAGCGCAGCATGGTCGATTTGCCCGACCCCGATGGCCCGATGACCACAACCACCTCGCCCTTGGCGACCTCCAGGCTGACGCCGCGCAAGGCCTCGATCTGCCCGAAAGTCTTGTGAACGTTGTCGATTTGGATGATGGGTTCCATCGGCACTTACCTTTCGACGCGCATTCGCCGTTCGCTCCAGGCGACGAGGCGGGAGGCGAACAGGGTCATGATCAAGTACAGCAGCCCGACCATGGTCCAGGTTTCGATCGGCATGTAGGTCGCGGCCATGAACTCCCGGCCACGGCGAGTGAGCTCAGTGACGGCGACGACGCTGGCCAGCGATGAGTTTTTCAGCAGTGAGATGAATTCGTTGCCCACTGGCGGCAGGATCACCCGGACCGCCTGGGGCAGGACGATGTGGCGCATGGCCTGGAAATAGGACATCCCAAGGCTGCGGGCCGCCTCGAGCTGCCCCTTGGGGATGCTCTGGATCCCCGCCCGGTAGATCTCGGTCATGTAGGCGCCGTAGCAGAACGTCATCCCGAGGATCGCCGTGCCGATGGCACTCGCTCGGTAGTCCGCCAACGCGGGGATTCCCAGGCTGGTCCCCAGCGCGCGCACGATCGACGGGAAGGCATAGTACCAGTACAAGAGCTGCACGAGCAGCGGAATGCCGCGGACGATCTCGACGTAGAGCGTGGTTGCGCCGCGCAGGAAGCGATTCTTGGAGAGACGGCCCAGCCCCCCCGCCAGACCGACGAACAGCACGAGGAAGAAGGATACGATGGTCAGGGTCAGGGTGATGACGATGCCATCGCGCACGAACTGTACGATGCGGGCGTAAGGATCCGGCTTGAAGATGACCAGGGCTATGGTCAGGCCGACCACGCCGACAAACAGACCCCACCAGGCGTCGATACGGGCACTGGGCTCGGCGCCGGGGATGCGGATCAGCTCACTCTCCGGGGGCACCGGCACGGCCGACTTCTTGGCGTCCATCTGCCCTCCAACGGCAAACGCCTGCGAACGCCGATCGGCGTTCGCAGGCGTTTGCGGCTTTCAACCTATTGGCCGGCGATCCACTTCTCGGTCAGCTGCTCGATCAGGCCATCGGCCTGAACGGCTGCCAGCCCTTCGTTGATCTTGGCCAGAAGCTCGGTCTTCTCCTTGCAGACGGCGATACCGTAGTACTCGTCCGTGAACACGTCCCCGGCGGTCTTCAGCTTGTCAGCATTCTGGCCGACATACTGAATGATCAGCGGATTGTCGGCTACGACGGCGTCGACCTGCCCGTTCATCAGGTCCTGGATTGCCAGACCGATGTCATCGTAGGTCTTGAGCTCGACGCCTTCCATGGCCTCGGTCTCGATGGCGCCGGTTGTGCCGAGCTGGGCGCCGACGATCTTGCCCACCAGGTCATCCTTGCTGCCGATGTCGGTGTTGTCGAGGCGAACGGCGATGATCTGCCCGGCAGCGAAGTACGGCTCCGAGAACGCGAACTGCTGCTTGCGCTCTTCGGTGATGGTCATGGCGGAAATCGCCACGTCATACGTGCATTCCGCCATGCCGGCCAGCAACGGGTCCCAACTCACGTTGATGAACTCCACTTCGAGGCCGGCCTTCTCGGCGATCGCATTGAACAGGTCGACGTCGAAGCCGACGATCTGCTTCGTGGTCTCGTCAACATATTCGAAGGGCGGCCAGGTGGCATCCATGGCGACTGAGACCTTGGTCGGCTCAGCGGCGCCGCCGCAGGCTGCCAGCAGCAACCCGGCGACCACGAGCAACGAAACAATGGCGAACTTCTTCATTCGATCCTCCTCCTCTTGGATTGTCGGGGGCGGGTTAACTCGTCGGACAACCCGCACGGCGCAGCGAGATCTGGCGTCTGCAACCGGTCCCCACGTGCTGCCGACCGCTCGGCAACAAGCAAGCATAGACTGACTTGAAGCGGAGTGCAAGAGGGTCAGGGAGCGGGCTGGTCGAGCAGCGTTCCCACGCGGATCGAGGCGGCCTCGAAAGGCAGCATCGGGGCGACGAGTGCCGCCAGCTGCTGCATGTCAAGCGAGAGCTGGACATGCTCAGGGTACAGCCCCTCGAGCTGCGAGATATCGGGGGTCGGGCCCAGGTCCTGCAGCCCGGGGCGAAGCGCCAGCAGCAGCTCCGCCTGCGCGGCGAGCAGGGCTTCGGGCTTGGTCTGCAGCAGGCGCAAGAATGCCAGGACCTGTTCCCCCTGCAGGCGTGTGCCTCCGAGATCCGCGCCGCCCAACACATCCACGGCGGTGGCGAAGGCGGCCTCGTCCATCACAACCGTTGCCTGATGCGGCAGAGGAACGAGCGCAGCCAGGGAACGCTCGAAGTCCGGGTCAAGGCCCTCCGTGGGCGACCAGCCGAACAGGGCCGCCAGCGGGCGATCATCGCCTCCCGGCGCGGCGGCGGAGATGGGGATACCGTACAGGAGCAGCTGGTCCTGGGCGGCATCGTGCGCCGCCATCCACACCGCCAGCAGACGCGGCTGGTCTCCCCCAAGATCATCGACACCGAGGATGAGAATCGCGGTGCCTGGGGCCACTGGCTCCGTAGTGCCCGCCGGGGTAGGACGCTGCCAGTCGGGCGGCGTCAGCGAGGGCGCAGGGCTCCCGCCGTGGTCTTGGAGCACGACGCTGAGTAGCCCGAAGCCGAAGCACAGGAAGAGCAGGAAGATAAGGGCTCGAAGCCAGATCCTGGATGACATCGTGCGCTGGGACGCTCCACTGCGCTCGGGGCAATGGCAGCATTCTACTCCCGGGCACTGCTGCAGGATAGCGGCCGCGCCGATCCCGTGCCTCGGAATCGGGCTGCGGCCTGCGCAGGGCGAGCAGCGGCGCCGTGTGTCGGGAGGAAACGGGGCGCTTCTGGGGCCCGCAGCGATGCTCGCCGTCAGCCTACCCCGGCCAGCGACGCTGTCACCATTCGGGGCAAGTCCGCTGCTCCCAGGAGGGAGAGGCTGACCCCAAAACCCCGAGAGTTTGGGTCGCCGGCGGACTTGCTGTTGGGGGCTGGGCAGCGCGGTTGCGGTCTGGACGACACGGGCAGGCGTTCGCCGGCGACCTCCCGAGACCTCAGCCCACAAACGCCTCGCTTCGCTTCTCTTCAGGCCTGCGTTGGGATGATTCGGCGTATGTCGGGAACGCTGGGGCGGATCGCGAGGGCAGGCTCTCGATGTCTCGCCCATGCGCTCACGCAGACAAGTGCTTGTCCCGACGAGGCGAACGCGGGGGCTACGCGTTGTGCGCGATGAAGCAGGGCCGCACGAGTTGTGCGGCCCAAGAGTCGTGGGCTTCCGTGGCCACCACAGCCTGCGGTCAGTCGAACAGAGCGAGCAGCAGCTGTCCGGCCAGGCGGCCCAGGGCGAAGGTCAATGCGCCGGCGGTGAGGAAGACCAGGAACGGCTGCAGTGGGCGGAAACGTTTGCGCCAGGCGAGGGCCATGCCCGTTGTGCCGGCCATGGCCTGCCAGAAGTGGAGCTCTGCCGCGCTCAAGGTGTGGTCGAAGAAGGTTCGCATGGCGTCACTTCGATGAACTGATGCGCAGAATGCGACCGCTGGCATCGGTCACGACGCGTACGATGCGGTTGAGCGACTTGCCGCCTGGCAGACTGGCTCGGCCGCGGTAGGTCAACGTGAAGGTCTCGGACCCGTCGGCCGGGCTGGCCTGGCGCTTGACGGAGGGCGCGGAGCCGTCCATCTCAGGGTAGGTACGCCGGACTTGCTTGGAGACGCTGTCGATCTTCTTGGCGTCCATCTGCGGCCTCCTCTACTGCACCGCGACTCGCCGGCGCAGGAACGTTGGCAGGTCGAGATCGTCCTGAGCGATCGGCGGGCCGGTTTGAATCGTCACCGTATCGGATACGCGCTGGGCGACGGGGATCGTCTCCTGCGTCGGCGCAGGCTGGCCGCCGACGCCCGTCACGACCAGGATTGCCTGTGCCCGCCCGGTCATCGCCGGATCGGTGCTGGCGCCGAGGATCAGTTCGATCTCGGGGGAGAGATTGCTGCGAAGATCGTCGACGGCCGCACCGACCTCGTGCAGCGTCAGATCGTCCCCGCCGGTGAAATGAACCAGCACGCCGTTGGCGCCCTCGAGGCTCTCGATCGCCATGAGTGGGTGGTGCAGCGCCTGGCGGATCGCAGCGCGTGCCATGTTGTGCCCTTCACCGATCCCGATCGCCATCAAGGCACCCCCGCCGCGCAGCATCAGGTTGCGCACATGGGCGAAGTCGACGTTGATCAGCCCGGCCTGTGTGACCAGCTCGGCGATGCCCTGCACTCCCTGGCGCAGAATGTCGTCAGCCAAGCGGAAGGCGATCTCCAGGGTGATGTCTCGGGGCGCCACCTGGATCAGCCGGTCGTTGGGCACCGTGATCAGCGTGTGCGAGTGCGGCTGCAGGGCGCGCACGCCCTGCAGCGCATTCTGCGACCGGCGGGTCATCTCGAAGGTGAAGGGCAAGGTCACCACGGAGACAACGACGGCGCCGAGCTCACGTGCGATCTCGGCGGCTACTGGGGCTGCGCCCGTGCCGGTGCCCCCGCCCATGCCGGCGGTGATGAAGACCATGTCGGCTCCGCGCAGCACCGCGGCGAGCTCGCGGCTGCTCTCCATCGCCGCCGCCGATCCGATGCGTGGATCCCCGCCGGCGCCTAAGCCGCGGGTGACGCGCGGTCCAAGCTGCAACAGCGTTGGCGCCTGGCTCGAGGTGAGCGCCTGGCGATCGGTGTTGGCGGCGATGAAGTCGACGCCTGTCAGGCCGAGTTCGATCATCCGATTGACCGCGTTTGATCCGCCCCCGCCTACGCCCAGCACCTTGATGACCGCCCGGCCGATATTCTCGTCTTCGGCAGGATCGTGCTTAGGGAATACGCCTTCCAACCAGTCACTCATAGCCTTCTCCGCAAGGTTCCCGCCGCCCAGGACGCTCAGGCGGGATGGGGTGGGATCGCACCGGGCCGGATTCCAGCCGGGTGATGTCGTTGCAGCACGATGCAGCCAGAGGCCGCCAGGCGCTCAAGCACCGGAGCCGGGTACGAGGTGGTGATGCCGGCCAGAACGACTTCCTGGCAGCGGGAGGCTTCATCGACGGAGGCGCCCATTGCGCTGTTGCCCTCGATCGCCATGCGGCCGAGCGCCGGCCAATCCAGGACGGCAGCGGCCTGGGCGTCAGTCGGGAGCAGGATGTAGCGACGGCCCGCTGGCGGTTGCGCCGCCGCAGCCTGGACGGACTTGCCGGAGGGCCGTGCAGCCACGTCCAGAAACGCCTCAGCCAGGCGTGTCGGC
Organism: uncultured Chloroflexia bacterium; assembly: GCA_963789825.1. Taxonomy (GTDB): domain Bacteria; phylum Chloroflexota; class Anaerolineae; order Anaerolineales; family E44-bin32; genus PFL42. Next base: position 493,110 of record CAWBME010000006.1, on the reverse strand, counting down.
GAGGCTGGTGAGCGATACCAGGCGCTGGCGCGGTCGGGGTGCTGGGCATCGGTGGCCAGGGGGTAGAAGGCGAAGGCCTGGACACCCTGGGCGTCGTCGGCCGAAGCGAGCAGCTCCCGAATGGCGAGGGCGTCGGCAATCACGGAGTCCTCCGACGTGGAGGCGGCGCCGGGTGTGACCCCGCCGGCCAACACGATCATCGACGAAGCAACGCCGAGAGATGCCTGGGCGATCTGGCCATACCACTCGAAGATGCGGATTCCGCGGTGATCTTCGCTGTCGTCTGCCTCGGCGTAGGGCTGAGCATCCGGCCAGATGGCCGGTCCGCCGGCGCCCCAGCGCGCTGGGTGCCCATGGCTCCATGCGTACAGCCCGATCACGAGCTCGGACACGAGGGACTTCGGCGCGCGACGAGTGAGCGAGTCGAGCGTTGCTTGCAGGAAGGCTGTGTCCCAGTAGTCGCCGCCCGGTTCGAGCGGGGGCAGGACGGGGCGCAGCCCGCTGGCCTGCTGCGCCTGCAGAACGGGTAGAAGCGCGTCCAGATAGCGGTCGATCAGGTTCGGCCGCGTCCAGTCCGCCTCACGCCAGCTGCGCCGCAGGTTGGGGCGGTCGTACACCGCTACGTGTCGGACTCCCCAGTGGGCGTAAGCCAGCAACAGGGCGTCGAGGTCGGCTCGGATCACGCTGCCGATTTCGACGGGGATATGAATGACGGGCTGTATTCCGCCGTCGATCAGCCCGCGTACGAATGCCTCAGGCACCGAGCGCCGGGCGTTCCCACGCAGCACCACCCAACCGGCGCCAAGTGCCTGCAACTCGGGCAGCCAAATGGCGAGCTCACGTTCGGTGAAGTGTTGCTCGTCGGGGTAGTAGTGAAAACCCAGCCTGTCCAATGCTGTCGCCATCGACAACCTCATACAGGCTGGGATGCAAGGTCCGTGCCGTGGCGGTCAGCGGGAGACGGCCAGCTTCAAGATGCGTCCGTTGCGGTCCAGGGTCAGGCGGGCAAAGTGCCGATGGCGAACCGCGCCGGCGTCGATCTGTTTGGAGAGCGTGATCACCGTCGTCTCGGGAGCGGGCGAAGCTGCCTTCACGCCGGCCTTGTGGGCCAGGCAGATGTGGTCGGAGCTGTCACAGCCGCAGCGTTGGCGGTGGACCTTGCTGGCAGCATGGGTCATCCCGGGCAGGTATTGGGCCACCACCAGCCGGACCTTCTCCATCGAGGCCGCGTCGAGGTTGGGTGAAGGTTCGCAATCCCCGCCGAGGGCGCAGGCCATCGCGGGCAGGGCAGGGCGGGGGCGGCGCCGGGCGATCGCCTTTGGATCCACCTGGCTGCGGGCCGGGTCCGGCACAAAGAGCGGGTCGCCGTAGTGGACGAAGGAGATCAGGGTCTTCTGGTCCTCGCCGTCCAGGTAGGCCTGACGGCGCAACATTTCGGCGGCGAGGTTGAGCTTGGCGCGACGCAGCGCCTCCCCAGAGGGCATGCCCTGGTTCAATTGCTCCCAGTACAGCCTGCCCAACAGGTCGGCGGCGATGAGCGGGGTGTTGACCGAGCCGTAGGAAATCTTGGTCGAGCCGACGACGGACTGGCTGCCCGAAGCCAAGAACTTGAGCGACAGCGCCGTGTCCTGCGACTTGCCGACGACATGCGCGCCATAACAGGCTTCGGAGAACACGACCGAAGGGGCGCGCCCGCCGTTGACGACGTCGGTGGGACGCAGCGCCACTGGAAACTCGACGATCGCGGTCTCGTCGCTGAGCGGATCACGCTGGCCGAACCACTCGGGCGAGTCCTCGACACCGTGCAGGTTGTAGTACGAGAGCCGGCTGGGTCGGGAGGCGACGGCGGGCATGGCCCCGGCCTCGGCAGGCGGGGACGTAACGAGCGCATCCGGCTCGCCAATGGGCTTGTAGACGGCCATCGACGCCCGGCGCCAGATGCTGGCGCTGTAGCCAAAGGCGCGCAGCCGGGTGGGAAACACCCGCCCGGCGCCGCTGCGCAGCCAACGCCCCAGCCGGTCCAACAGGCCAACAGGCTCGGCGAGCGCCAGGTGATGGTCGGCGGCGCGGCGGATCAGCCGCACCAGCAGATCCGGATCGCTGTCAACCGGCAGGCGACCGACCGGCCACTCGGGGACGAAGTAGTTCTCATCCGAGGTGGCGTAGGGATTGTCGGAGGGCACACTGGTGTCATCATCATCGGTCGGGTTGGGCAGCTCATGGAATGGGAACAGCTGCGGGCCGCCAACGATCAGCAGCGCGCCGATGCGCTGGTTTCTGCGCGCCAGCGACCGATCGAGGTCCGCCAGGCGAAGCTTCAGCTGCCAGGCGTGAGAGGGTTCGGCAGGAGCCAGGCCGTACGACTTCAGGCTGGCTGCATCGTCCAGGTACACACGCACCGCCAGCCAGCCCTTGCGGCTGCCGATGGCATGCTGCAGGTCGATAAGCGCCTCGTCGATTCGCCGGAAGACATCCCGTCCGTACTCCTGGAGCAGGCGGGTCTTGGTCGCGGCGATCAGATACACCGGGGCACGGCGATCGGTGCCGCGGACAACGCTGGCGGCGTGCACTCGGACCGCGAGGCGCTGCAGCTCCCGACGCACCTCCTCGGCTGTTTCGTTCTTGACCAGGCCCTCGGCGTCCGGTCCCTGAAAGGCCTCCCAGGGCTCGGGCTTGACGCCGCCATCCAGAACGGAGGCGGCAACCGCCGCACCGGCAGCAACCTCGGCCGTATGCGGTTCATCGGCGGCAGAGGGCGCAAGACGATTCTCCCCCAATACCGCGGCGACGTCGGCGGGGATCGGCCGGCTGAGGCTGGCGATCAGCGCGATCGGCCAGAGCCGCAGATAACGGCTCTGCGTTCCCAGGTAGCGAGTGGCGACCGCGGCTGTGGGATCGTCCGCAGCGCAGCGGTGCATCGCCTCGACACCACGCGTCGTATCCCCCTGGCGGATCCAATGGGCGGCCAGGGTCAGTCGGAAGGCGATCGTGTCAGGCCAGCGGCGCGCTCCGCGCTCGGCATGCGCCAGAGCAGCTTGCTCATCCCCGCTATCCACTGCCACCTTCATGGCGATCAGCGTGGGGAGCGGCACGTCGGGGTCAGCGGCCAGAACATCTACGAGAAGCGACTGGGCGCGATCCCCTTCTGCGGCGTGCATCGCTGCGATCGCGTTCCCGAGTGAGATGGCCCATGTCGGGGCGCCCTCAGGCAGAGGGGCGCGCCGGAGCGCGCGGGCGCAGCACTCGAACGCCAGTGCCTGCGACGCCTTGCCCTGCTTGCGGAGCGAGGTGGCGAGCGCCGCGCAGGCGGCCTGATCCTCCGGGTCGGCGATCACGGCCGAGGTCAGCCTGGCGCTGGCGAGCTCATCGAAGCCGAGCTCGGTCTCGGCGGCAGCCAGCGAACGCGCGACCTCGCGATCCCCGGGCCATACCCCCAGCCAATCGGCGGCAACGTGGCGGATGTAGTCGGGGCGTCCGGCGAGCCGGGCGGCGTTCAGCAGCAGCAGCAGGTTGGCACGATCGGTCATTGCATCACCGCCTGGAGCGGGATTGCGCCGTGCACCAACTCGAGGGTACGCACGGCGGCCAGCTGGTGCAGGGCGTCGGCGTCCTTCGGGTCGAGCTCCACGGCGCGCTCGAACATTCGGCTGGCTTGCGGGTAGTCCTTGATGCTGCGCAGAACGGCGCCGGCATGGAAGTGCGCGGCTGCGCTGCCCGGATCGAGGGCGATGGCCCGCTGGAACTGCTCAAGGGAGCGGCCATACTCCCGGCGCGCTTCGTACGCCATGCCAAGCTCGATGGCCGCCTCGGCGCCGGCCGGGGCGAAGGTCGTCAAGACGTCGATGGCGCGGTCGAGCTGGCCATGCTTGCGGGCCAATCGACCGAGGGCGACCCTGGCCGCCGGAAGGCGCGGCGCGAGCTCAACCGCTTTCTCGGCAGCCGCCAGCGCCCCTGGCAGATCGCCGTTGCCTTCGCATGCCTGGCTCAGCGCCAGCCATAGCCGCTCGTCATCAGCATGCTCAATCTGCAGTCGCTCGATCTCGGCGATTGCCTCGGCATTGCGGCCGATGCGGCTCATCACGCCAACCCGACCCAGATGTGCGGGAAGCGGGTCATCGAGTCCAATCAGGGCCGCGTTGTACGCTTGCAGAGCCTTGTCGTGCTTTCCGGCCGCAGCGAAGATCTCGCCCTGAGCCATCAGCACCTTGACGTTCTCCGGCTCCAGGCGGGACGCGGTCTGGATCAGCTCGGTGGCCCGCCGGAGGTTGCCTTCCCGATGGGCAGCGAGCGCAGCGCCCACCCAGACCTGCGCCTCGTCGGGCAGAAGCACGCAGGCTTGATCGAACCAGGACTGGGCGATCGAGTTCGCGCCGGCTGCCAACGCTGCACTGCCGGCCTCCTTCCAGACCCCGCCAACCCGGGGCATGCTCTCCAGAACGGGCTGGTACTCCTGCACCGCCTCCATGGCCTGCCCTGCATCCACCAGGGCGCGCGCGTAGGCGAGATGGTAGTCCTGAACTTCCGGCGCGAGCGCAACCGCCTGTTGCAGGTGGGGGAGGGCGCGCTGGGCGTCGGACGTCTCGGCATACGCAGAAGCGAGTTCGGCGTGCCAGGCGGCCTCGTCGGGCCAGGCAGCGAGCGCCAGGCTGAACTCACTCAAGCCGGGATCTTCCTGCCCGAGCAGCAGATACGTCCTGCCGCGCAGGATCGCCACCAGCGGTCGGAGCGCCGGTGAGGTCGCGGCTGCGTGGAAGCAGTCGAGGGCAAGGGCGGGTGCTCCCTGCCCGGCATGCGCCATGCCCTGCAGCAGGTCAACCCAGGGGCTCCCTGGCTCGGGAACCGTGCGCAATGCGGCGAGGGCGTCGGCGGGAAGGCCCGCGCGCAGACAGGCGATGCCGAGCGTCTCGGCGGTGGCAGCGGCGGGCTGTCGCGCCAGAAGCTGGCGGAGCGCCGTCCGCCGTTCGTCATCATTGGCCAGGCGGTACAGGTCCGCACGGCGAGCGAGCGCCGCCGAATGATCGGCGTAGGCGGGAAACTGGGACAGCGCCGCTTCCAACCGGCTCCATTCGTCCCAGGCCTGAATATCGAGCCACTCGGCGGATGGGGCGTGACGGACGGCCCCGACGAAGCCATACAACCAGGAGGCATCGGCGAGGCGGAGCATGCCGGTCATGGCCTCCAGCTGTTCCTCTTCCAAAGCCGCCGGGGCAATCTGCGAGGGGCGGAGCACATGTGCCCAGGCGCCTAGTTCGCGAGCGGCGCGGGAGATCCAAAGCGTGTCGCTCGGGCTCGGGTCCTGGGGGAGAGTGGCCTGGGCAAAGGCGAAACTGGCGCCTTCGGGTTCCCCCAATTGCAGATGGGCAAGCGTACGCAGGCACGCCAGTGCGATGACGGGGAACGTGTCGGCTGCCGGCGAGTCGAGCAGGGCGAGCAGCCGAGCTGGCTGCGCCGAGCGCAGCAGGCACTCCGCCAGGCACAGAAGAGCCTGGGGTTCAGAAGGAGCCTGCTGCACGGCGTTCTCACAAACTTGCAGGGCCTCGTCAACACGACCCATGGCCAGGAACGCCTGGGCTGCGGCAAGGAGCACGAGCGGATCGTGAGGGAAGGCGGCCAGGGCATGGCGGTACTCCTGCTCGGCGCCAGCAGGCTCACCGGAGAACCAGAGCTCACGAGCGAGTGCCAGGCTGGGCCGCGGCTGCTCGGGTGCGGCGATGGTGGCGCGCCGGTAGAGGTCGACGGCGTCATCCAGTCGGCCGTTGGCGTGCTCTGCCTGTCCGGTAGCGAGCAGGAATTCGACGTTGGTGGGTTCGAGCTCTGTCAGCTTCGACCACGCGAGCCCGGCCTGATGGCGATCGCCACACAGCTCGGCAATCTGCGCCAGCGCCAGGAGAGGGGCGGTATCGCGTGAGTCCACGGAGTGTGCCCGGCGCAGCGCCAGCATGGCGAGTGAGGTCTCGCCCATGGAGGCCAGGATTCCAGAAAGCCGGAGCAGGGAGTCGGTGTTGCGGCGTCCGAGGAGCAGGGCGTGTGAGAGCGCAAGGCGCTGGATGTCCTTGCGCTCCAGGCGCGCGGCGCTGTCGGCCAGCGCGAGCCATGCCTCAAAGTCGGCCGGCTGCAGCGCGGTCAGCTGGTCGTACGCCTGCAAGGCAGCATGTCCCGCGCCGGCGGCGGCGGCGATGTCGCCCAGCCGACGCCAAGCGAGCGGATCAGCCGGGGCGAGACTAGCGGCTCGTTCGGCCAGCGGCAGCGCCTTGTCCCACATTGCGCACGCCGCGTACACTCGGGCCAACTGGTGATGCGCTGGCACGGAGTTCGTGTCCAAGGCGATCAATGCCTCGAGGGGATCCAAAGCGATCATCGGCTCCCCGGCCTCGAGCGCGGCGTCGGCGAGTGCGAGCGCCGCCTGAGAAAACGTAGGTGTCCCCGGCGCCGCCTTGGCGGTGGCCGCCATGTAGTGCTGCGCGGCGGCAATCGCGTTGCCGGAGCGTAGCTGTGCCTGGGCGTACCACAGCTCGACTTCGGCGCCGCCCGTTTCCTGGCTGAGAGCCGCCGCAAGATGCTTGACCGCCCACGCCAGCGCCGCCGGCTCGCCTGTCTGTTCGGCGAGGGAGACCCCGACGCGCCCGGCCAGCAGATGATCGATCCCCTTGGCATCCGCGGGTAGGCTGCGCAAGCACCGGTAGGCACCGCTGAGGTCCCCGCTAGCTTCTAGCGCCTCGGCCAGCGTGTTCTGGATGACGGCATCGTGAGGAAGCATGTCCGCTGCACGGCGCAGCATCAGGATGGCCTCATCCGGACGTCCCAGTTCCTGCAGCCACTCTCCCGTCTGACGCAGCCAGTCGCCCGGCGCTTGATCGGAGGCGACCGCACGGACAGCATGGGTTGCCGCCTCCGTCGTGCGCCCGTTGCCGCCAAGCCAGCGGGCGTAGGCCATCAGCAGGAGGGGCGTGCCAGGGACGGCCTGCACGGCCGCGGCCAGCGTGGCCCCTGCGAGGGCCTGCTCGCCGGAGGCCGACTGCAGGTCAGCCAGGGCAATCCACGCTGCAGGGGCGTCGGGGTTCGTGGTGACAAGTTGGTGCAGCTGGCGACGGGCCGTCTCGATCTCCCCCAGGGCAGCAGCCGCGCGGGCCTTCACGATTGCCGCCGCAAGGGAGTGCGGCTCGTCGGCTTGCATCTGCTCGGCCAGCTGCTGGGCGAGCGCGGGATCCCCCGCCTGCAACGCGCAATCGGCCAATTCCGGCAGAGAGCGCGGGTCGGTCTGGGCCAGGCGCTTCCAGATTGGGAGCGCCAGCGGAGCGCGGCCTGCGGCGACGAGCGCCCGCGCCAGCACTTGCTCGGCTTCGGCTGTTGCTGGCTGCAGTGCGAAGGCAACGGAGGCCGCTTCGACCGCCTGTTCGGGCTGCCCGGTCGACGTGAAGAACTTCGCCCGGTCCAGCCAGGCCCCGGCAGAAGCGGGCATGCGGCGGGCGATTTCTTCCGAGATCTGCCCGACAAGCCGCAGACTGCCGATGGCGCCTGCAACCTGACGGCCTCGCTCGAGCCACACCCAGGGGATCTCCGCCAGTTGCCGCGGATCGACCGGCAGCTCTGCAAGCAGCCGCTCGGCGGCCTCGCGCTCGCCTTGGCGAAGCAGGGCGGTGGCGCGCACAAGACACTCTTCGAATGACTCGGGGTTCTGGGCAAGCGTGTTCAAGGCCTGATCCAGCTTCGCCAAGCGGATCTGGCACCACGCCAGCGCCGCGCGCCGGCGTGGGCTGGCAGAGGCGGTCAGCGCACGCTGCCGGGCCTCCACGCCCAGCACCAGCTCGTCATGGTCTTCGGCGAAATCCGCCAGTCGATCGGCGACGTCCGCCGCCGCTTCCTGGGCCAGATCCCAGGCCTGCTGCAGGGCGAGCTGTCCACCCCGTTCCTCGCCGCGGAACCGAGCACTGGTGGCAGCAGCAATCGCCTGCGGCAGATCCTTGGGGGAGCTGCCGTGAGGGGTCTGCGATGCCACCAAGGCAGTTGCCAGAGCGCCTTCACCCATCTGATCCAGGCAGGAGATCGCAGCGCCCAACGCATCGCCCAACGCCCGGCGCAGCAGATCCGCCGCGTCTTGCGGGGCGGTGTTGGCCAGCAGGGCGTTGATGGCGGCTTCCTGCAGCGCCCGGTCGCCGGCGGTGAAGGCAGCCTGCAGCCACGCCGCCGTGTCGGCCAAGTCAGGCCAGGCGCATGCCAATGCATCGCGCCAGACGGGATCGTCGGACAGGCGGGGTGCCCAGGCACAGGGCACGCCGCGTTGGCAGGTCCAGAGGATCACCTGGCACTGGGCCGAGAGCCGCTCCAAGGGGGGCTCGTCGGGATCGGGTTCTGCACTGCCTTCGAGGATCTGTAGCAAGGCTTCTTCCGTCGGGCGGCGAGGGCGGATTCGAGCCGGTGAGGACGTCCGCCGGCCGGAGTGCCTCGATCGACTCCGCCTCGACGATCTGCGTCAGTACCTCCGGCTGGTGGAGTGCGTTCCAGATCGACGGGACGCGCAACAGCCGGGCCAGCAAATCGGCGCATAGGGGCGCCGGCAGGCGCTGCCCGAGCGCGGCTACGACTTCCGTGTCGTTGAGCATTCCCTGCCTCAAGAAGCCAGCAAGCTGGCCGGGGCAATCTGCGTGGTAACCCAGTAGGAGAGCAGAACCAACAGCGTGCCGAAGGCGATCAGGAAGACTCCAATCCCGTTCGCCGTGCGCACCAGCTGGTTGATCGACAGGACGAGCTCGGAGGCGCTGCTGACCAGCCCGCTGATGTCGTCGCCGATCCCTTTCTGGCCGAGCTTGGCGGTCTGGGCGGCCAAGGAGCGGACTTCCTTGCCGTAGCTGCGGGTGACCAGGATGAAGGTCCCGAGCAGGATGAACAAGATGCCGATGGCAAGCATCGTCACTGCGATGATCAGCTGAAGGTCGTGAAGGGTAAGGGGAATCATGGCCGCCTCCTGCACACGTTGCGTCAGGAGGCGGTTGTTGCAACTAGCGTGCCAGTGGCTGGTCAGGCGGCCAGTGAGCGCATGTCGGGGGGCAGGTGGCCGAGGTCGAGGATGTCCTCGTCGCAGAACAGCATGGCGCGCTCGATGGTGTGGCGCAGCTCGCGGATGTTGCCCGGCCAGCTGTGGGCCTTGAGGGCGTCAACGGCGCGGGGCGAAATCCCGGCGATCTGGTTGCCGGTGCGCTGGTTGATCTGCCGGATGAAGGTGCCCACCAGCGCCGGGATGTCCGTCAGGCGCTGGCGCAGTGGCGGCAAGTGTAGGTCGACGACCTTGAGCCGGTAGTACAGATCTTCGCGGAATGCGCCTTCCTGGATCATGCCAGGCAGGTTGCGATTGGATGCGGCCAGAACCTGGACATCGACCGTGATCTCGCTGACACCGCCGATGCGGCGGAAACGCTGCTCGTCGAGCACGCGCAGCATCTTGGCCTGCATGTCGGTCTTGGTCGAGGAGATCTCATCGAGGAACAGGATCCCGCCGTCGGCGACTTCGATCAAGCCGGGCTTGCGCTTGGTGGCGCCAGTGAAGGCTCCTGCCTCGTGCCCAAAGAGCTCCGATTCGATCATGGTGTCCGGCAGGGCGGCGCAATTGATCGGCACGAACGGCTGGTTGGCCCGCGGGCCGGCCTTGCGGATCGCCTGGGCTAAGACCTCCTTGCCCGTGCCCGTCTCCCCGGTGATCAACACCGAGGCGCAGACCTGGGCGGCGCGCATTGCCTCGTCATACACCTGCAGCATGGCCGGGGTGTCGCCGACCACCCAGTCGCTGTCGGCCTGAGCGGTGCGGCGCAGCAGCGCCAGCTCACGCCGCAGGGCGACGACTTCCCGGGCGCGCTCGACCGCCCGCAGCAGCCGATTGAAGTCGACCGGCTTCTGCAGGAAGTCCTGGGCTCCCTTCTTCATCGCCTCGACCGCAGTATCGACCTCGCCATAGGCGGTGAGCAGGATGACCGGCGGGGAGGGGTTCTCCAGCACGATCCGATCCAGCAACGTCAGCCCGGAGCCGTCCGGCAGCATCATGTCGAGCAGGACGATGTCAGCCTGCCCCTGATCGACGCAGCGCGCGGCTTCCTGCAGGGTGCCGGCTTGCAGCGTCTCATACCCCGCGTCTTGCAGGGCCTCGGCGACAAACGAGCGCGCCGTTTCCTCATCGTCGACGATCAAGATGGTGGCGGTCATCTACCCTTCCCGCGGTTGATTGAACTCCCTGCAGGCAGGCGGATGGTGAAGAGGGTGCCTGCCCCCGGAAACGACTCGGCCCGAATACTCCCCTTGTGGGCGGCCACGATTCGGCGGCTGATCGCCAGGCCGAGGCCAGTGCCCTCCTTCTTGGTGGTGAAGAACGGATCGAAGATGCGCGCTACCTGCTCGGCCGGCATTCCCGGGCCGGTGTCGGCGATTTGCAGCTCGACCATCGGCCCGGCTTCGGTCTCGGCCCTCGCCTTGAGCCGAACGGACAGCGTGCCGCCACCAGGCATCGCCTGGATGGCATTGGAAATCAGATTCACCAGCACTTGTTCCAACGCTCGCGGATCCGCCGGAACCGGTGGGAGGCCGGGCTGCAATTCGGTGTGCGGACGGATCTGTGCTTGTCCCATACGGGGCTTCCAGCGCTGGAGCAGCATCTCGACCAACAGAGCCAGATCGACCGGCTCCATCTTGAGCTCGAGCGGGCGGGCGAAGAGCAGCACATCGCGCATCAGCTGATCGAGCCGGTTGCACTCCTTGTGCACGCGGTCGAGGGAGGGGTAGAGAGGATGCTGGTCACCCAGGCGAGACGCGACCAATTGAATCCCGGTGCTGATGTTGTTGATCGGATTGCGCACCTCATGGGCGAAGATCGCGCTGACTTCGCCCAGCACGGCGCGCTGGTAGAGCACCTCGCTCTGGCCGGCAAGCGCCTCGCGTTCGGAGAGGTCCTGGATCGAGAGCACCAGGTGGACGTCCTCAGCGTCATGCTCGATGGGGGCAACCCGTACATGCGCCGGGAAGGGGGTCCCGTCGCGATGATGCAGCACCAGTTGCGGGCGTTCGCCCGGGCGTCGGTGGCCGGCGGCGTCGAGCAGCGTCGCCGTCAAGTCATCCGGGCTGATCAGCAAGTCGTTGACGAGAATCCCCAGCAGCTCGGCTGGCTGGTATCCCAACAGATCGGCTGCCGCCTGGTTGCAGCGCAGGACGCGCAGCTCGTGATCCAGGGTGAGGAACGCCTCGCCGGCGACATCGAGTATCGCCTCCAACTCGCGGTCCGCCTGGCCAGTCTCGCTCGCCTGCACCGAAGCCTGAGCCGTCAGCCCGGCAAGCCGCAGCGCGGCGTGGCACAGGCTGGCCACCAGGCCCAGCAGCGCCGGCGCGTCCGGCGGAACCTGTGTAGCGTCCTTCCAGCCTGCGAAGGCGACCCCTACCCAGGCATCGGCTTCGCCGATGGTTGCAGCCTGCAGGGCCGCCAGTCCGGCGGCGCGGGCAGCCTTGTGGATCGGGTGGCCAGGGCGCTGGCCGATCATCCAGGATGCCTCTTGCCGCAGCGGTTCCAGTTGGGCAGGGGGCAAGGAGGCCGGGAAGCTGGCAGGGAGGTCGCCCACCCGCAGGTACTCCGGTGCGGTCGGGGACAGGCGGTACAGGCCGACAACGTCGCAGCTCAGCAACCGCTGCGCAGCTTCCAGCACGCCGGGCAGGCCCCGTATGGCCTCGACCTCCAAGGCCATGCTCATGCTCGCCAGTGCCTCCAGCCGGGCGCGCGCCGCCTGCTCGGCGGAAGTGACGGCCAGCCTATGGGCGGAGGGGCACAAGCGCACCACAATGGCCGAGCGAGCCGCACCGACGGCGACCGCTCGCAGATCGACTTCGAGGGGACCACTGGAGCGTCGCTCGAGCAGCGTGTCCTCCAACTGCGTTTCGCGGTGCTGGGAGGAAGCGCGCAAGGCTTCGGCTACGCGCTGCCCCGGCTCGCCGGCGAACAGCAGCGAGAGCTCCATGCCTTCTACGTCGCTGCGGGCGTACTCGGAGAGCAGCAGGAAGGTGTGGTTACAGGTGAGCAGGCGGCCGGCATCGCCGCTGAGCACGATCAGCGCATCGTCCGTCGTGTCGGCCAACACCCGGAAGAGATCTCGCGAGAGGTCAGGCTTGAACAGCCGGGCGAGCGGGTGGGCTGACGCGACGTTGGCGGACAAAGCTCAGACCCGTGCCGCGGCGTCCATTCGCTTGCGGTGGCGCAACCGTGCCGGCAGAATGCCCTCGATCGCCCGATACTTGGCCACCGTGCGCCGGGCTACCTGAACGCCTTCGCGCCGCAGGCGGGCGACGATCTCGTCGTCGGTGAGCGGGCGGGCTTCCTCGCTGACGATTCCCTTGATGCGGTCACGCACCGACAAGCTGCGATCGAAGAATCGGTCGAGCGGAATGATGCGGCCGTCGGGCAGGGCAACGGATTTGTGAGACACGGCGCGCGAGACCGTGGAACTCGTGAACGCCGATATCGACGGCGAGCTTGGCGCGCGTGAGCGGGTGCAGGTAGCGATCGCCCTGCAGGATGAACTCGCGCTGCCGGTCGACCAGGATCTCCATCAGCCGACGCATCGTGTGGTTGCGCTGCTGGAGACACTTCACAAACAGCGCCGCCCGCTCGAGATGACGGGACCACTCCTCGGATACCGGCGCCTCCTCTTCCGGCAGCGATTGCCGGAACAGCGAATTCACGCGCAGCCAGCCGGACAGCGGGGCGAAGATCTCGACCATCAAGCTGCCATCCTCAGCGGATGGATTGTGGGTGATGTGAATATCCGGCTGATGGTAGACGCCGGCTTCGCTGGTGCGAGGCTGGCGGCCTGAGCCCCAGAAGGCGCGCGCCGGGTAGGGATTCAGGTTGCGGGCGATGAACTCAGCCGCCTCCCGCACGCGGACGGGCGGAAGGTCGAGCTTGCGGGCGATGCGGTCATATTCGTGGCGGGCCAGTTCGTCAAAGCAGGTTTCGAGCACGGTTCGCGCCGTGTCGGTGGTTGCATTGTGGTAGGGCAGGTTCTCCAGCTGGGAGAGCAGCGCCTGGCGCGGACCGCGGGTGGCCAGGCCAGGCGGGTCCGTGGCGGCGATCGCCTGCAGCACTCGGTCGACCTGCGCCAGGCTCGAGCGGGTGGCGCGGGCGATCATCGGCGGCGGCTCCTGCAGGAAGCCGTCCTCGTCCAGACTGGCCAGGATGTAGGCCGCAATCGGGCGGTCGGCAACCTCCAGATCGGTCGCCAACTGCGACAGCACATGCAGCCCCAGGTCCTCGGGTGCCGCTGGCTCCCGCTCGAGGCCCTCTTCTTCGGGCAGCCTGCGGCTGATGCCAGGCGTCGACTGGCGGGGCGAAAGGAACACGATTGGCTGGTCGTCGCCGGATGGGCGGGCGCAGGTGGGGCACGGACCGCTGGCCAGCTTGCGATGGCAACTGGGGCAGACCCGCTCCTCGACCAGCTCCAGGGCGGGGTTCCCCGCCAGTTCCGCCATCACCTTGTCCCGCAACTCGAGGTTGGACAAGGTGAGCAGACTCATGGTCTGCGCCAGATGCGCCGTCGTCAGAGGCCGGATGGAGGTATCTTGGACCTGTAGCATGGCTTGCCTCGCAGGAGTATACAGGATGACCCTGGACTGCGCAAACTCGTTGCAAGAAGTATGCCGACCGCGCGATGGTAGAATCCCGGCCCCATGGAAGCGCTGATCAGCGAGAGAGAAACTCGCAGGCACCGAGGCTGCCTGGCAGGCGGCCGAGCTTGGGCTGCAGGTCAAGCTGGCGGGACTGAGGCCTCACACACAGAACAGCGACCGTCGGACCGACCGGCTCGCCGGCCAGTTGACTGGGGCGGAGGGCTGCCAGGGGAGGGTTGCCACGCGCGTCACGGGCCTGCTGGAACGCAACCCTGCGTGGCGCAAGGCGCCCCGGTGTTTGAGCCGCCAGCGGTGACAATCCTCGGTGGCCCGCTGTGCCACGTCACTTCGGCGGATCGGCGCTCCTTCCAGCCGATGCAGTCACATCCCGGACCGGCTGCCGTGGCTCTGCCCGAGAGCGCCAAAGGCGCACAAAGAGCGCGGGATGCCACTCTTCCACTGGGCGAAGCTGGCGCTGGGTGCGTTTCCAGGTGCTTTGGGCCGACGCTCATGCGCATAGCCACGATCACTCCTTCACCCACACCCCTCACAGCCTGCTCCAAGGCACCAGAGGCTACGCGCACTCGCGGCACGATCATGGCTGCTGCTTTCCTTCGTGTGCGCTTTGCTTGGGCGGCTGCAGATCGGCGCAACCTGCGACGGAGCTTGTCTCGGATTTCGACGGAGAGAGGGCACTGGCCGATGTCGCCAGCCAGGTTGCGCTGGGGTCGCGCGTTCCCGGGAGCCAGGCTCATCGCGAGGCTGGCGATTGGATTCTTGGACAGCTGCAGCAAGCCGGTTGGACGACCGAAGTGCAGGAGTTTGAGCACCGCGGCGTGCGCCTGAGGAACCTGATAGCGCGCGCCGGTCCGGAGGCTCCGGGGGGAATACTCCTGGGCGCTCACTATGACACCCGGCCGCAATCGGATCGCGACGCTGTGTCTCCGATGGCCGCTGTGCCTGGCGCGAACGACGGAGCCTCGGGGGTTGCGGTCCTGCTGGAGTTGGCCAGGGTGTTGCCCAAGGAGCGGTTGCGCGTGCCGCTGCAACTGGTCTTCTTCGACGGGGAGGACAGCGGACGGCTCGACGGCTGGCCGTGGGCCGTCGGCTCGACGGAGTTCGTGCGGCAGGGCGACAAGCTGCCGGCCCGGGCGGTAATCGTCGACATGGTCGGCGACGCCGACCTGCAACTCTACCTTGAAGGGAACTCGGATCCCGAGCTGGCTGCCGAGATCTGGGCGGTCGCCGGCGAGGCCGGAATGTCCGCCTTCATCGCTGAGCCCGGGCGCAATATCATCGATGACCACGTGCCCTTCCTCGACGCCGGCATCCCGGCCATCGACATCATTGACATCGACTACCCCTACTGGCACACAACGGAAGACACGCTGGATAAGGTTTCGGCCGCAAGCCTGGCGCAGGTCGGGGAAACGCTGTTGGCTTGGCTCGAGAAGGTGGCGCTCGCGCCCTGAACCCCTGACTCTGTCGCAAACGCGAGCCCTTGGCTGGTGCCTGCGACCGTCGGGTAATCATGGCGTGGCCAAGCCCGCAGCGGAGTTCCTCTGGCGGTGCCCGTCCGGCGGGTCGGGCTTGGGGATCCCCTCGCTTGCGGATGAATGGATGGCGACTCGGTTGCGCCTCGTTCCCCTTGGCAGGCGCGGCGGCTGGCCGTACACTCTGCGGCGCGGAGGCACGCATGCCCAGATCCAGACTCGCTCAGTATCATCGTCGGGCAACGCCCATCCCCACGCGCAGCGAGCGCGAGCGGGCTTTCCTGGTTGGCGTGGATCTGGCTGACTCCCATCGGTTTCTGGGGGTCGAGGAATCCCTGGCTGAGCTCGAGCTGCTGGCCGAAGCTGCCGGACTGACCGTCGTCGGCCAGGCGACCCAGCGTCTGCGCGCCCCCGACCCCAAGACCTTCCTGGGTTCCGGCAAGGTCAGCGAGGTGCAAAGCCTGGTCGAAGAGACGCGGGCCGATATCGTGCTCTTCGACGACGAGCTGTCGCCGCGACACCAGCGTGAGCTCGAACTGGTCTTCGGCGAGGATGTGCGCGTGCTGGATCGGACCGCCCTGATCCTGGATATCTTCGCTCAGCATGCGCGCACCCGGGAGGGAGCACTTCAGGTTGAGCTGGCACAGTATGCCTACCGGCTGCCTCGTCTGACGCGCGCCTGGACTCACCTGGCGCGCCAGGCGGGTGGCGGCGCCGGACGATCTGGCTCGGTCGGCGGCGTTGGCCTGCGCGGTCCTGGGGAGACGCAGCTGGAGGTCGACCGGCGGGAAATCGGGCGGCGCATGGCGCATCTGCGCCAGGAACTCGACAAGGTGCGCTCTCACCGCCAGCGTCACCGCTCGCAGCGGCGCAAAGCAGCCCTGCCGACGGTCGCATTGGTTGGCTACACCAACGCCGGCAAGTCCACGCTGCTCAATCGCCTGGCGCAGGCCGACGTGTTCGTCGCCGACCAGCCCTTCGCCACGCTCGACCCGACCACGCGCAAGATCGAGCTCCCCGGCGGGCGCCAGATCCTGCTGACGGACACGGTGGGATTCATCCAGAAGCTGCCAACCGCGCTGATCGCCGCCTTCCGCGCAACGCTGGAGGAGATCAGTGAGGCCGACCTGCTGCTGCATGTTGTGGACATCACCCACCCCAACGCGCAGGCGCAGGCGAAAGCTGTGCTGGGAACGCTGGAGGAGATACAGGCCGGCGAGATCCCGATGGTCACCGCACTGAACAAGATCGATCTTCGGCCAGATCCGGCCTTTCTGCTCGACCAGGTGGACGAGTTCGAGCGCGCGGTTGCCGTCTCGGCGCTGACCGGCTCGGGAACCGAGGCGTTGCTCAACGCGATCGAGCTCGAGCTGTACCAGGGGATGGCCGAGATCGAAGTCAGGGTTCCCTACAGCCAGGCGCGCCTGGCGGGCCTGATGCGCGAGCACGGCCAACTGCTGGAGGAGCGCCATTTGGCTCGGAACATCGTCCTGCGGGGGCGAGTACCCACGCATCTTCTCTTCGCCTTTCGACCCTTCCTGGTAGGCGGCGCCTCGGGCCAATCGGGAGATGCCGAGCCGGCCGAGGTCGGATGAGCGCAGCCTCGGGGAGTTCACTGCAAGCCGAGCTCGAGCACGCGCTCGCCCGCCGGGTGGATGGCCAGGTTCGCTTCGACACCGTAACTCAGGGTGCTGTACAGCACCGACGCCTCCAACCACCAGGTTGAGCCGTTGGGCGTCGTCCTGCCGCGCCACGACGAAGCGCTCCAGGCGGTGATCGAGATCGCGGCTGAGTTCCGGGTCCCCCTGATTGCGCGCGGCGCAGGGACGGGCCTCGCCGGGCAGGCGATCGGATCGGGCCTGATCGTCGACACCTCCCGCTACCTCGATCGCCTGGTTGGATTCGACCTGGAAGCCCGAACGGTCAGCGTGGAGCCCGGGGCGGTGCTGGCCACGGTCAATCAGGCGCTGGCGGCGCACGGCTTCATGATCGGCCCGGACCCGGCATCCGGCGACCGAGCCACGCTGGGCGGGATGATCGGGACCAATGCCAGCGGCGCCCACTCGATTCAGCACGGAATGACCGCCGATCACCTGCTCCTTGCCGAGACCTACCTCAATGACGGAAGCGCCGTGCGTCTTGAAGGGATGCCTGCATCGGAGGCCGAGCGCTTGGCTAGCTCGGAGGGCGCGCTGGGGCGCATCCTGCAAGCATGCCTGGCGGTTCGTCGCGAGCCGCGGCGCGGAGATCGCCGCGCGCTGGCCGCGCACCTGGCGTCGCGCCAGCGGGTATGGCCTGAACTACCTGACCGGTTTCGCGGCGAGCGCGCCGCCGGCTTGGGACGAGGCCGATCGCCCGTACGCCAGGCTCGACTGGCTGAACCTGGCGGGCCTGTACGCTGGTTCCGAGGGCACACTGGCGATCCTGCGCAAGGCCACTCTACACATCGTCCCGCGCCCGGCGGCCACCGTCCTGGTGGTTCTCCCGTTCGAGGGCGTGGTCGATGCCTGCGATGCGACGCCGCAGGTCCTGCGCGCCCGTCCGTCGTCGGTCGAGCTGCTGCCGGAGTCGCTGCTGATGCGGGCGCGGACCATCCCGGCTTACGCGCGCAAGCTAGGTTTCGTCGATGGGGAGCCGCGGGCGTTGTTGGTGGCCGAGTTCGCCGGCGCCACGCCGGCCGAGGCGCGTGCAGCCGCTGCCAGGCTAGGGATCGCGGGGAGGCTGTTGGAGGAGCCTGAGGCGCAAGCCGACCTGTGGGCGGTGCGCAAGGCCGGGCTCGGCCTGCTGATGTCGCAGCCGGGCGACAGCAAGCCGGTGGAATTCATCGAGGACGTGGCCGTGCCGGTGGAGCGGCTGGGGGAGTACACGCGCCGCGTGGATGACATCCTGCGCCAGAACGGCACGGCTGGCGAGTGGTACGCCCACGCCTCGGCCGGCTGCCTGCACATGCGGCCGGTTCTCAACTTGAAGTCGGCCGCCGGCGTGCGCGCCATGGATGCGATTGCCCAGGCCGTAGCGGAGCTGGCCGTCGAGATGGGCGGCGCGGTCTCCGGGGAACACGGGGACGGGATGTCGCGCACGCGCTTCAACGAGCTGCAGTTCGGCCCCGAACTGGTGACGGCTTTCCAAGAGATCAAAGCTGCCTTCGACCCGGCCGGCCGGCTGAACCCCGGCAAGATCGTCGCCGAGGCAGCCTCGCCCTCTCCGGCAGATTCGCCGAGCACGCTGCGCTACGGGCCGGCTTATCAGACCGCCGATGTCGACACTGTGATGGCCTTCCGCCGGGAGGGGAGCTTCGCCCAAGCGGTCGAGTTGTGCAACGGCGCCGGGGCGTGTCTGAAGGCTCAGGGAGTGATGTGTCCATCCTACCAGGCGACGCGCGACGAGGCGGCTTCGACACGAGGGCGGGCCAATATCCTGCGCGCCGCGCTGGCGGGCCGCTCGCTGCACCATGGCTTGACTTCGCACGAGGTGCATCAGGTCCTGGATTTGTGCCTCGAGTGCAAGGGCTGCAAGGCGGAATGCCCTTCGGCGGTAGACATGGCGCGTCTCAAGGCCGAGTTCCTCAACGCCTGGCACGGCGAGCACGGTCTGCCGCTGCGCAGTCGACTGTTCGGCAACATCGCCGCCCTCAGCCGGGCAGGGACCCGCGTTGCGCCCCTGGTGAACGCCGTGGCGGGCTGGGGACTCACGCGCCGGGTGGGCGAGACACTGCTCGGGATTGCGCATCAACGGACCTTCCCCCGTCTGACCGGCCGGCGTTTCTCGCAGTGGTTCGCCGAGCATCCGCCTGCCGACGGTGAGAACGCGGTCGTGCTGTTCCTCGATACGTACACCGAGACGATGGTGCCGGAGATTGGGATCGCCGCAGTCAAGGTCCTTGAAGCGGTTGGGTGCAGGGTGATCCTGGCGGCGGGTCAGGGGTGTTGTGGGCGACCGTTGATCTCCAAGGGGATGCTGCCCCAGGCACGCCGGTTCGCGGCGCGCAATCTCGAGGCGCTCCAGGACTATGCTGAGGCAGGGGTGCCCATCCTCGGATTGGAGCCGTCGTGCCTGCTGACCCTGCGCGATGAGTACCTCGAGTTCTTCCCCTCCGATCCGAGGGCCCAGGCCATCGCTGACCAGGCGCTGCTCATCGAGGAGTATCTAACCCGCCCGGCCGCCGACGGGAGGAAGCCGATGGGCCGGCTGCGCTCCCGAGGCGCATCCCCGGCGGTGACGCTGCACGGACACTGCTATGTCAAGAGCCTGGTCGGCTCGGCACCGACCCTGGAGATGCTGGGGCAGGTGGCAGGTTCGGTGGAGGAAATCCCGTCGGGCTGCTGTGGGATGGCGGGCTCGTTTGGCTACGAGCGAGAGCACTTCGAGCTTTCGCAGAACGTGGCGGAGCTGGCCCTGTTGCCCGCCGTGCGGCAGGCCGAGGCAGCCGGGCGGGTGGTGGCGGCTGCCGGAATGTCTTGTCGGGGCCAGATCCGGGATGGGACGGGTGTGCGGGCACGGCATCCGATCGAGATCGTGGCCGGGAGCCTGGAGGAGTGAGCCGTGGGGGGCTCTCTACCCGGAGCACAAAGGCCCCTCAGGCGGGGTAAGGCGTCAGTTGCTCCCGGCAAACTGGGGTGCATCGTGCAATTGGGCACTTGACCTTATCGTATATACTATCGGGAAGCCGTGCGCGGGCAGGGGCCCGCAGCGCGGAGGAGAATCGGGGAGGAGGTGGCAAGGCACTGGAGAGGGAGAGCCATAACGCCGCAGACCGCCGGGCAACCGACGGTCGACGGACCCTGGCCGGGTCCGTAGGAATTCCACCGCAACCACAAATCGTAAGGAGGAGTACCAAGATGAAGTCCCGCGTACTGTTTGGAGTACTGATTGTATTTGCGCTGGCGCTGGCTGCTTGCGCGCCCGCCGCCACCGAGGCCCCGGCCGAGCCGGTCGCCCCGGCAGCAACCGAAGCCCCGGCAGAGCCGGTAGCCAGTGAACCGGTCAAGATCGCCATCCTGTCGCCGCTGAGCGGCGCGGTGCCGACCTTCGGCGTATCGAACCGAGACGGTGCCTTGTACGCCATCAAGGAATGGAATGCCAAGGGTGGTGTGCTCGGCCGGCCGATCGAGGCCATCGTCGAGGACAGCCAGTGCTCGGCCGACCCGGCCGTGAACGCGGCCAACAAGGTCATCGGCCAGGACGGCGTGAAGTTCATCGTCGGTGAAGTTTGCTCCAGCGCCTCGATCCCCGTCTCCGAGATCACCAACGAGAAGGGCGTCGTCCAGATCTCCGGGACGTCGACCAACCCGCAGGTGACCCTCAACCTCGACGGGACGACGAAGGAGTATCGTCTTCCGCGCATGCTTCATCGACCCGTTCCAGGGTTTGGTGGGCGCCGCCTTCGCCCTGAAGCAGGGCTACAAGACGGCCTTCATCATGTATGACCAGGGCAATGACTACGTGCTCGGTCTGGCCGAGAACTTCGAGAAGGCCTTCACCGAAGGTGGCGGCACGATCGTGGGCAAGGAAAGCTACACCGGGACCGACACCGACTTCTCGGCGACGCTGACCAAGGTCGCTGAGGCCAATCCCGATGTCCTGTACGTGCCCGACTACTACAACATCATCAACCTCGTTGGCGCCCAGGCCAAGGAAAAGGGCGTGACGGCGGTGATGATGGGTGGTGACGGCTGGGACTCGGCGGACCTGGACCTGGCTGCGGCCGAGGGTGGGTTCTACACCAACCACTACTCGCCGGAGGACACCCGCCCGATCGTTGTGGATTGGGTGGCCAACTACCAGGCCGAGTACGGCTCGGTGCCGGACGCGCTGGCGACCCTCGCCTATGACGCGACCAACCTGCTGCTGAACGCCATCGAGACTGCGGGCACGGCGGATGATACCGCTGCCATCGCAGCCGCTCTGGCTGCCAGCGAGTGGGAAGGCGTGTCGGGCAAGATCACCTTCGATGCGCAGCACAATCCCATCAAGGCAGCTGTCGTCCTGGGCGTGAAGGGCGGCAAGATCGTCTACGTCGACACGGTCGCCCCGTAAGGGACAACCGACCCCGAGCGGGGGGCGGCCGCACTGGCCGCCCCCTCTCTTGAATCGGGCAGGGAGATGCCTATGAGACGCTTCAAGCACGTCGGCTCATCGGACTTTGACAGGTCAATGGCTCGTGCGGGGACGGTGGCCAGGCCGGCTGTTCTCGGGTCTGGTCCTGGCGCTGATCGTGTGGCAGGTGGGCACTGCCTTCATGGCGGGCCCCATCGATCTTCGTCCAGCAGTTGATCAACGGCCTTCAGTTGGGGTTTGTCTACGCGCTGATCGCGCTGGGCTACACCATGGTCTACGGCATTGTCCGGCTGATCAACTTCGCCCACGGTGATGTCTTCATGGTGGGGGCGTTCATCAGCTACTTCGCCATCTCCGACTTCAGGCTGCATGAGTGGCCGAGCCGGGTGTTTGCCGGGATCTCTACCGGCGCAAGCGTCGCGATTGGGACCGTGACCGTGATGGTGCTCTCGATGATGGTCTGCGCCGTGCTGGCCGTGGTCATCGAACGAACGGCGTACAAGCCGCTGCGCGACGCCCCCCGCATCTCCGCCCTGATCACCGCCATCGGCGTCTCCTTCTTCCTGGAGTACTTCGGCGCGCTTGACTTCGTGTTTACGCCCTCGTTCATCACCTATGAGCGCCCGTTCCCCGTCCAGACCTACTACATCCAGGATGGTATCCACGCGCTGCAGCCCGGGCAGACCCGACCGGAGGGCGTCATCACGTTTTCGAACATCCTGGTCATCATTGTTGTGGTCTCTCTGATCTTGCTGCTGTTGCTCACGCTGTTCGTTCGGCGCACCAAGACCGGCAAGGCGATGCGGGCGGTGGCGTTCGACAAGCCGACTGCCCGTCTGATGGGCATCGATGTGTCGCGCACGATCTCGGTGACCTTCGCCTTGGGCGCCGCACTGGCCGGCGCAGGCGGTATGCTCTACGCCATCGCCTTCCCGTCCATCGTCTTCTGGATGGGCATCATTCCGGGCTTGAAGGCCTTCATCGCCGCTGTGCTGGGCGGAATCGGCAGCCTGCCCGGGGCGTTCATCGGCGCCTTGATCATGGGGCAGGCGGAGACGCTGGCCGGGGCCTATATCTCGTCGCCGATGCGTGACGCCATCGCCTTCACCCTGTTGATCATCGTCCTGCTGACCCGGCCTCGAGGCTTGTTCGGCGAACCCGAGCGAGAAAAGGCCTAGGTTGAGGAGGAGAAGCATGAGATCGCCGCTTCAACCGCGGCACGGTGACGTTCCTGCTTGGGACTGCCTGGTCGTCTTCGCGGTGTTCCAGTACCTCTTCTCGGCTGGGATCCTGAATGATTTCTGGTACACCCTCATCCGCATTGGGGCGGTGATGGCCATCGTCAGCATCGGCCTGAACCTGATCTACGGCTTCAACGGCCAGTTCTCGCTGGGTCAGTGGGGCTTCTATGCCATCGGCGCCTACGCCGCGGCCGACATCACCTATCGCTGGACGCAACTGCACAACACGTCCGGCCTGATGGTCATGCTGCTGGGAGTGGCCTTTCTCGGGCGCTGGCGATTCTGCTGCTGGGCAAGTACCTCGAACCGGGTTCGCGGGCTGGACGCCATGTCCGCCTTCGCCATCTACCTGCTCTTCGTGGTGCTGGCCATCCTGCTGGGCGTCTGCGATCGCCGGCCGCTGATCGCCCCGACCACCGCCGCGTTGAGCGCGCTGCCCGAAGCGGTGTCCAGCCAGATCGTGTTCTTCCTGGCCGTGATCCTGGGCGGGCTGGTGGCCGCCGAGGTCAGCTTCATGTTCGGCCTGCCGGTCCTGACGCTCGGCTCGGACTACTTCGGCATCGCCACCCTCGGGCTTCACCATCATCATCAAGGTCCTGCTCGACAACACCGACACGATGTTCGGCTTGACCGAGATGAAGGGCGCCCGCGGGATGGTGGGCATTCCCAAGGACACGACCTGGTTCTGGGTGTTCTTCTTCCTGTTCGTTGTCGTGGTGGTGACGCGCAACATTCTGCATTCCAGCACCGGCCGGGCCATCGTCTCGGTGCGCGAAGACGAGACCGCCGCCAAGGCGATGGGCATCGACGTCGCCCAGATGAAGACCCTGACCTTCGTGATCGGCAGCCTGTTCGCCGGCCTGGCCGGCGGGCTGTACGCCCACGTCAACGGGTTCTTGCACCCTTCGAACTTCAACTTCATCCGCTCGTTCGACCCGATGATCATCATCGTCTTCGGCGGCCTGGGTAGCATCACCGGCACGGTGTTCGCCTCATTCGCCTGGGCGCTGGTGCTCGAGGGTTTCCTGCGCCTCGTGCTGCCAGAAGGGTTTGAGACCTGGCGCTTCGTGGTCTACCCGGTCTTGCTGCTGGTCATGATGCTGCTGCGCCCCAAGGGCCTGCTGGGGACCTACGAGATCCCCTTCCTGCGGGCCGTGATTCCGCCGCGCCGCAAGCGCGACGACGGCTCAGCCGCCGGCAGCTCGGGCAGCCGGCGCCGGTGAGCGCGACCAGGGAAGGGAGGGTAGGTGGCCATGGACACTGCGACCAGCAGCGAACGCCTTGCCCACGCATCGAAGTCCGCGAGCTGACGAAGATGTTCGGCGGGCTAAAGGCCGTCGCCGCTTCGATGAGACCATCTACCCCGGCGAACTGGTCGGCCTGATCGGCCCGAATGGTGCCGGCAAGACCACCGTCTTCAACATGGTCACCGGCCTGTATACGCCGACCTGCCGGTCACATCGGATTCGATGGGATCTCGCTGGAAGGCCTAGCGCCGCATGAGATCACCCAGCTGGGCATTGCGCGCACCTTCCAGAATGTGCGCCTGTTTCCCGAACCTGACCGTGCTGGACAATGTGCGCATCGCCTACCACCCGCACGCCGGCTACGGGATGACCGATGCCATCCGGCGCTCGGCGCGCTTCGGCGACAAGGAGCAGGAGCTTTCCGAACGGGCGCAGGATTTCCTGGCCGTGTTCGGCCTGGACCAGCGGCAGGATGAGATCGCCAAGAACCTGCCCTACGGCGAACAGCGCCGACTGGAGATCGCCCGGGCGCTCGCCGCCGAGCCGACGCTGCTGTTGCTCGACGAGCCGGCCGCCGGCATGAACCCGAAGGAGATCGTGGTCCTGATGGACCTGATCCACTTCATCCGAGACAAATTCAAACTGACCATCTGGCTGATCGAGCACCAGATGCGGGTGGTGATGGGGATCTGCGAGCGGATCACGGTCGTCGACTTTGGCGAGGTGATCGCCCGCGGCACGCCGCAGGAGATCCAGTCCGACGCCAAGGTGATCGAAGCCTATCTCGGTCTGGGGGCGGTTGCCGTCGCCCAGCAGCTCAGTGAGAAGCGAAGCCATGCTGCTCGAAGTTAAGGACCTCAACGTCTACTACGGAGCCATCCACGCCCTGCAGGGGATCACCTTCGGCGTCGGGGACGGGGAGATCGTCTCCCTGATCGGCGCCAATGGGGCAGGGAAGTCCACCACGCTGAACTCGCTCTCCGGGCTGCTGCAATCCCGCTCCGGATCGGTCCACTTCCGCGATGCCGACTTCGAGCCTGGCAACGCCGGAGGAGATCGTCGCACCGGGGGATCATCCAGGTACCGGAGGGGCGCAAGATCTTCGGTACGCTGACCGTGATGGAGAACCTGGAGATGGGCGCTTTCACCCGCAACGACAAAGAGGAGATCGAGGCCAGCCTGGCGCGGGTGTTCAAGAGCTTCCCGCGGCTGAAGGACCGCCAGAAGCAGCTGGGCGGCACATTGTCCGGTGGCGAGCAGCAGATGCTGGCCATCGCCCGGGGATTGATGGGCAAGCCGGGGTTGCTGCTGTTGGATGAGCCGTCGATGGGCCTTTCGCCGATCCTGGTCGAAGAAATCTTCGCCATCGTCCAGGAGATCAACCGCAGCGGCACCAGCATCCTGCTGGTCGAGCAGAACGCCCAGATGGCCTTGTCGGTCGCCAATCGGGGGTATGTGCTCGAGACTGGGCGTGTCGTTCTGGAAGGATCGGGCGAGGAGCTATTGCAGAATCCCGAAGTTGCAAAGGCGT
Source organism: uncultured Chloroflexia bacterium (assembly GCA_963789825.1). Taxonomy (GTDB): domain Bacteria; phylum Chloroflexota; class Anaerolineae; order Anaerolineales; family E44-bin32; genus PFL42. The sequence continues at coordinate 467,912 of CAWBME010000006.1, read as the reverse complement.
ACCTGGGCATCGGGGAATAGCCGTCAGGGGGGGGCACACTCAGCGCAGCGGAAGGCCGATGGCGCTGGAGGCGGCGCCCAGATCGAGAAGACCAGGCAAATGCAACGGGGGTCGAGCGAAGCTCGACCCCCGTGTTGTTCTGAGCTGCTGGAACGCTCAGGGCCTGCGCCTCAGGCGAGCAGGGCCTTCCGCACGTCGGGACGGTCCATCCGGAAGAGCAGCCAAGTCGAGAGAACGATCCCAACCAGCATGGCCAACGTGAACGCGACGTTCAACGTGCCTTCCGGGGTCTGGGCGTTCGGCCAGACCATCATCAAGCGCGTGATCACGTTCATGCCCTGGCAGAAGATGCTCAGGGTCAGGGCCCAGGCGCGGCCGCGCAGCGCCATGAAACCCAGGAAGGCGAAGAACAGGAAGATCAGGGCGAAGGCGAGAGGCGCGGCCTGGATCATCGGGAGTGGGTAGAGCAGGATCGGCAGGCCCTGCAATAAGAAGATGGCTGAAAACAACGGCGATCGTCGCATGGCGTGCACCCCGGTGGATTTCGACCAATAGTATGCGAGGAAGCGGCGTCTGTCAATCAGGCTTGCGTGGCTCAACCTTGGCGTCGAAGATCGCGTGATACCCACGGTCGAGTTCGTCATCCGAAATGTGCGCATAGCGTTGTGTGACGGTGATGGTGCGGTGGCGCGCCAGTTCCTGGGCGAGCTTGAGGTTGCCGCCAGAACCTCGCAGCACGGCCGTGACGAAGTAGTGGCGGAACGAATGCGGCGTGATCCCGGTGGCCAATTCGGCAGGCAGGGCCTCGGCGCAGCGCTGGTGCACTACGGCGCGGCCGGTTCCCGTTGTGATCGGAAGCACCCGCTTTCCGGCGCCTCGGTCGTGGCGCGCGAAGAGCGGCAGGGCGCCCATCGGCCGCCCCGATTGGCCGTCGAGGCTGGCGCGGGCGGAGAGGTAGGAGCGCAACAGCGCCAGCGCCCGGGCGGAGATGCGCAGCACCGCCTGCTGGTTGCCCTTGCCGATGAGGATAGCCCGCGACTCCTGCCAGTCGATGTCGCCCCGGCGCAGCCCACAGGCCTCATGCACCCGAAGACCGGTGTCGGCCAGCGTCACCAAGAAGGCGGCGTCACGCCGGTTGCGCAACATGTCGGCCTGATCGCGCCCGGGCTGATGGGCCAACTGGTGAGCATGGGCGATCACCTGCTCAATCGCCTGGCGCGGGAACTGCGGGAGGCGCTGTCCTGCGCGCCGGCCTCGTTGGCGGATCAGCTGGCGCACCAGGGGCAGGTTGACCTCGGCCAGGCCCTCTGCCGCAAGGAAGTCATACCAGCCAGCGACGGCCGTGAGGTACAGACGCTCTGAGGCCGGGGCGTACGGCCTCAGGTAAGCCGCAAACGCCCCGATCCAGCTCTCGTCCGCCTCAGCCGCTGGCAGGGCGCCTGGGTCGACCCCAGACGCTTCCAGGAAGAGCTGGAAGGCCGCCAAGGCGTTTCCGTAGGTGCGGGCGGTCGCCGGGCTGCGGGAGGCGGCCTTGAGCTGCAGGTAGGCCTGCATCGCCTCCGTCAGCGACAATGCAGCAGGGCGTCTGCGTGGGGCTCGCTCAGGGCTAGGCACTGAGGGTCACCGCACCGGATAGCATGGTCAGCATAATCACACTTATCATCACCATAAGATTCTAGCCAACTCTCCAGCCCTGTCAAGCCCCGCTCCCCTACCCTCGCGAGGAAGAATTGTGAGTAGAGAGTGCTGGCCAATGTCCCGGCTGCAACTCCTGCATTTCTTGCGCTGCTCCCCCCAGCCAGAGCCGGTGGCGCGCTGGCTGCCCCCTCCCCTACCGGCCGCGCCTCGCACACTGCAGTACGCTGCGCGGGCGTCGGACCGGCGGTGTGGCTGAATTGGAACGCGGCGGAGCATGCGCGGCGTGGCGCAGAGGCCCTTGCCATGAGCGTGAGTCGCTGACCTGATGGGGATGCCGCACCGAGCGGGAGTTCGGTCTCGCCGTGCGGCCAGGCAGTGCCGCGTCCTGGAGATCTGGCCAGGAGGAGGCTGACGGAGGACTCTCACTCTGTGGGGTGAGGGAAAATCCGCCAGGGCGCGCACGGGGATTCCTTCGATGGGGCTCAGAGCTATTGGATCTTCGTCGCCGCAAAGGATAGCATCCGCATGCCCCGCAATGTCGGCCTCTACGACCCTGTTGTCGTTTGGATCGCGGCAGTGCACGTCGCCAGCACGCGCAGACGCTGATGCTGGCCGCCTGACCATCGAGGCCGCCGAAGTGTATCTCAGAACCTGCAACCCCGATGACTCTCACTCTTGCTGACGCGATACAATCGCCTTCACGAATGAACTCAGGATACTTCGGATCATGGGCGATGTGACGGTACCCGACAGAGTTCACGCCTTCCGTCAGCTGGAGTTACCCGCCTGGCTCGAGAGCGTAGCCCTGGGTGGGGCTGAGGAAGACTGACCTATCCTGCCTCAGGAGTTCCAACTCAAACCCAGATCGCAACGGAGGGCCATACCGGATGAAGACCACACTCTTCTCCATTTCATTGCTAAGCGTTCTAATGCTGGCAGGCTGCAATCCATCTGGAGCGGCGCCCACTTCTACATCGGTGGCGACAGAAGCCTCAGCAACAGAAACCGTAGTGGCAGAAGCCGGAAATGAGACCGGCGCGGCGAATGTAGACCCGGATTACCTGGCCTATCAGACGCTTGCCGAAAGAAACAACGCTCAGGCATATGGCGTCATCAATGCGGAGTGCCCGCCCGGATCGACCGTGTTCCCGTTGCCTGATTTGGATACCGACACGAAACGGCCGCTGGACTTTGCCCCCTTCAACGAAGAGCTGGCCGGGTTTGGCGCAGAGCAGGCAGCCACAATGGACGCCGCCTTGGTTGGAAAGACGCTGCCTGAGATTCAACAGATGCTCAACAAGGGCGATTTCACATCTGAACAGCTGGTCTTGTACTATCTGGATCGCATTCAGCGCTACGATGTAGACAAGCTGAATTCGGTGATGGAGCTGAATCCAGATGCTCTGGCCATTGCCAAGGCGCTGGATGCAGAACGGGCTGGCGGCGCCACACGCGGCAATTTGCACGGGATTCCGGTGTTGTTCAAAGACAACATCGCCGTTGCCGCACCGCTGCATACCACGGCCGGTACGTATGCCTTCAAGGATTGGCAGACCGAACGGGATGCCTTCCTGGTGCAGCAACTGCGTGCGGCTGGAGCCATCGTACTGGGCAAGGCGAACTTGTCGGAGTGGGCTAACTACACCGACCCCTGCATGCCCAACGGTTTCAGCGCCATTGGCGGTCAAGTCCGCCATCCCTGGGGACTCTATGATCCGCTCGGTTCCAGCACGGGCTCGGCTGTCTCCGTCGCCGCCAACCTGACAGCGGTCAGTGTGGGCTCGGAAACGTCCGGCTCAATTACAGCGCCGGCACGCTCCAGCGGCGTTGTAGCCCTGCGACCAAGCCAGGGGGTGATCAGCGGTGACTACATCGTACCTCTGGAATTGAACTTGGATACTGCCGGCCCCATGGGGCACTCTGTCACCGATGTGGCCATCATGCTCACGGCAATGGCCGGCACGGACGCGAATGATCCCAAAACCGCTGATGCCGTCGCGCTCGCTGACACCGACTTTACACAGTACCTCTCGGTCGAAGAAGCGCAGAAGCTGAAGGTCGGCGTTGTGCAGTTCGATCTGAGTGGAATCCAGACCCTCGTCTTAAGCGGAGGAGAGATTACCCAAGAGGAGATTGCTGCTCTGACGCCGGAAGAATGGCAACAGCTTTCTGATTTGTTTGCCGCTCCGGCGTTTGGAGCAGCCACGCAAGCCACCATCGACGCGCTGGAAAGCCAGGGGATCGAAGTGGTAGTGATCAAGCAATCGGAATTGCCGCCATACATACAATCTGGGGAAGCAGGGTTGCTCAACTTCGGTTTCCAGAACTCCGTCGATTCATTTCTAGCCAGCCTGGGCAATGCCGCGCCGCTTTCCTCGTTGGCGGAGGCGGTTGATATTGCCAATGAGGACCCGGCCAATCGCGCCCCTTACGGCCAGCGATACGTCGAGTGGTCTGTCAACACGGAAACTACAGCCGAGGAGTACGAGGCGGCCGTGCGCGGCGGACAAAGCTACTACACAGCATGGATGCAGTGGTTCAAGGATACGCACAATGTGGATGTGATTCTGATGGGTGTACTCTATCAGAATGCCGGGTTAGCCGACATCCCTGCCCTCACCATTCCCACCGGTCGGGCTGTAGGCCAAGACGGCCAGGCTGGTCAGCCAACCGGCGTCTTGATTAGCGGGCCGTACCTGTCTGATGGCCAGGTACTCGCGGTGGGTTTTGCCCTGGAGCAGGCCTTGAACATCAACCAGCAGCCGGATCTGGATGCGACCCTCCGGCAAATCCAGGTGGTTACCGGGCAATAGTCGTGATCGTGGATGCCTGACGGTAACATGGCCCTTGATCCGAGAGCAGGCTTCTGATCGACGTCTTCGACTCGGGTATTTCCAGCCTGGGCGCGATGTATTCCGGGTATCTTGCAGCTTGCTGCTAGTGGCCAGAGCCGGCAAACTGATCCGTGATCCGGGCAATGTCGCCTCGAACCCAGCAACGCCGGAAGGCATCCACCATCGCTGGATCGAACTGCACGCCGGATTGGCGCACGATTTCCTCCAAAGCCGACTCCGGGCTGACTGCCGGGCGGTAAGGGCGATCCGAAGTCATCGCGTCGAAGGTGTCAACCACCGCCAGCAGGCGGGCGGCCTCGGGAATAGCCACGGAGGCCAATCCGCGCGGGTAGCCGCTACCGTTCCAGCGCTCGTGATGGTGCAGGACGACCGGGATCGCCCTTGTCAGGTACGGAATGGGCTCGATCATGCGCGCACCGACTTCTGGGTGCTGACGCATCTCCTGCCACTCATCCGCCGACAGCTTGCCCGTCTTGCACAGCACGGCCTCACGCACAGCGATCTTGCCGATGTCGTGCAGGATCGCCCCGAACTCGAGGGCATCGATGTGCTCTTCATCCCATCCCAACTCATGGGCGAGGGCGCCGGCGTAGGCGCTGACCCTCTCGACGTGCGAGCGGGTTGACTGGTCGCGCGCTTCGATGGCATTGGCCAGCATGCTCAGGCTGGCCTTGTAGGCGGACTTGAGCTGCGCCAGCATGAGTTCACCGGTGCGCTGCAAGCGAGCCTGGACTGCCGAAAGCAACTCCTGGCTGGTGATGGGCTTGGTGATGTAGTCGTCGGCGCCAAGGGTCTTGGCGGCGAAGATGTCCTCGCGGGTGCCGCGCGCGGTGAGGAAGATGAAGGGAATCGCCGCTCCGATCGGAAGCCGGCGAACCGCCTGGAAGAGCTCGATGCCGTCCATCACCGGCATCGAGATGTCCGACAGGATCAGCGCTGGGGTCTGCTCATCCATCAGCTGGAGGGCCTGTTGGCCATTGGCGGCGGCCAAGACGGGATAGCCTGCAGCCTCCAGGATGTCCCGTAGTGCAACGAGCATCGCCGGGTCATCTTCGACGACCAGCAGCAATTCACGTCTGTCGATGTCTAGCGCCGGGGTGTCCATATCTGGCGTGGCTGGGCCTCGCTGTCATTATGGGCCACGGAAGGCAGGCTCGCAAGCTGCCGAACGCTTGCTGGGGCTAGGAAAGTCATCCTACTGGCGCGCTTTGCCCGGCGCCCCAGGGGGAGGGTTGTGGCACGCGTGGGCGGGCATCTATCCGATCACGGCTTAAGCTGCTTGCGGCCGACCGCCTGGGTGCCCGAGTGCAGCTCGACCCCGAGTTGGATCAGGCGGACGAGGAGAGCCGCCACGCATGGGTCGGCCTCGCCCGGGGTCTCGGTGTGGATGGCCGCGTGCAGGGCGTCCCGGGTCGGTTCGACCCATAACCACTCCCGGCGAAATCCGTCAGCTTTGGCCCAATAGCCACGCTGTTCCCAGGCAAGCGCCGTCTCTTCGACCGATGCGGCCACCAGGCTGAGCTGCTCGCAGACGGACAGAAGGCGCTCCCGCTCCCCCAAGGGCCTGGCGGGCCCCACTGCGCTCGGCTGAAGGGCGGCGCGAATCTGCCGCAGAGCGGCCTGTCGAGTGGTGGCGGGAGACTGAGGGCGAATGACCCTTGGCATCGGAGGCCTCCTGGCTAGTATAGCCGCAGGGTCGATCAGACGAAGCTCCGAGCTGCGCATGCCGCCGTGCTAGAATGCCTGTAGGTAGCACTTCAGGCGTCTTGGCGCGTTTCCCCCTACCCCGCGAGGCGCTGAGGCGGACGGCGATCAGCATGGAAGACGGGATCAAGGTCGTTGCGACCAACCGCAAGGCGCAGCACGAGTACTTCCTCGAGGACCGCCTGGAAGTCGGGATGGTGCTCAAGGGCACCGAAATCAAGTCGATCCGGTTGGGTCAAGTCAGCATCCGGGAGGCCTTCGTCCGGCTGGACCGGGGCGAGCTCTGGCTGCAGAACGCCCACATCGCGCCGTATGACCCGGCGAGCCAGATGAACCACGATCCGAAGCGGCCGCGGAAACTGCTGCTGCACCGTAGAGAGATCGCCAAGCTAGAAGGAACAATCCGCCAACGTGGATACGCGCTGATCCCCACGCGTATGTACCTGAAGAACGGCCGGGCAAAGCTCGAGGTCGCCCTGGCCCGAGGCAAGCGCCAGTACGACAAGCGCAAGGCACTTGCGGAGAAGGACGCCCAGCGGTCGATGCAACGCGAGTTGGGCCAGCGCCGATCCCGATGATCCAGCAGTCGATCGGTGCCATCAACTACCTGACAGCAGCCGAGCGGCGGGCGATCTATGCCCGGTTGGTTCCCTCCGATCTGTCGGACCACCTCGGCCTGGCGCGGGATCTGCGGGACTCCTCCGGCACTGACCTGCTTGAAGTTCGGGGGGAGCGCGGCGCTCCGGATGTGCAGGTCGTCTTGCGACATCAGGCGGGCGCGCGCGACCCGGTGCTGTACGCGCACCTGGCGGACACCGTGCATGGCCAGGTCCATGTCCTGCTGTACATCATCAACGACCCGGCCTCGCCGCGCTTCGACGTCGACGTCATGCCCGACGGGCGCCCCACCCGCTTCGGCACAGAACTGCGCAATTTGGTGGCGGAGGAAGCGGCGCTGAGGGCGGGGTTGGCGCCGGGACAGGTGCGGCGCGGCCTGCGCATTCTGCCGGCGGCGATCGAGGCCTTCGAGTCCTTCGTCGCCTCGCTGGACCAGGAGCTGTTCTTCGTGGAGCCGCTCTACTATCACAACGCGGTCCACTTTGAGCGCTTCGGGTTCGCCTATCAGCAGGGCCTGCGGCTGATGCGCCGGATTGATGGCGGCTTTGGGCCGACGGGCGATCTGAGGCGCAGGCTGGACGGCTCAAGCGCATTCCAGGGCGCTGGCGCGCATGCCTCGATCCGCCTGCGGAGCTGGGCGCTGCATGACGGCATCCTCGGCGAGCCGTTCACGGGCGTGCTCATGTACCGCCGGCTCGGCTCCCCTTCCGTCGTGGATACCGCAGCGGGGATTCCCTGGTAGATCAATTGCGCATAGCCTATGCTGTGTTAGTGACGAGATCGGATATGAAAGTGGCCGGGTTGGACTGTGGCTATGCGCATGGCGCCAGCCCCTGACTCTGCTAGAATGGGCGCACGGGGATGAAGGGTTTCGACGGGGGTGGATCGCACTGCACGGCAGACCGAGAGGCGCCGAACTCGTAAAATCCGCGCACCCATAAGTGCCAATCGCACTTCCTACGCGGCGCTCCCGCTCGCAGCTTAGCTCGAGCCTGATCGCCCGGCGCCCTTGAGGCGCCCGCCCGCCCGAACCTCCCTCGACCGGCTCCGGGACGCGGCGACCAATGGCCGAGGTGCTGTGCGGACGCCACGGGCCGCACCTAAGACCACCCTCCGGGTGAAGTGGCTGGCAACAGGTTCGTCTGGGTCACCGAAGACACCTGGCGCGAGATCTCTCAGGTGACTACGTCTGTAGAAGTGCAGTGACGGAAACTTTCGGACGCGGGTTCGACTCCCGCCATCTCCACCAAGCCGGCAGCCGCCTTTGGCTGCCGGCTTCTCTTCGGCGGTGGCTCCGACGACAAGCCCTGCACCGAAGCTTGGCGACATGCTTCCACCGCTGGGCGTCATATGGCTAGACGCTAGGAGGAGGTACCACCATCGCCGGCAGCTCTGCGCCTAGCCGATCACCTTCAAGCGAAAGCCCAGGCCGCGCACCGTCTCGATGAAGGTCACTCCCGGCTCGCGCTCCGACAGCCGCTCCCGCAGCCGTCGCACCAAGGCGTCGATGGCCTGCTCGCTCACTCCGCTGCCGAGGCTCTCCTGCCAGACATGCTCAACGACCTCCTCCCGCGTCACGATGCGCGTGGGATTGAGATACAGCAGCTCGAGCAGCCGAAACTGCTGCGGCGATAGCGGCGGATCGAGCTCGCCTTCCCCGACCCAGACGCGATGTGCCGCCCGGTCGAGACGCAACAAACCCAGGTCGTGAGCCGCCGCCTCGCTATCCCCCAGCGGCACGGTCGCGTCCAGCCCGACAAACACCAGCTTCGCCGCCAGCGCAACCTGGATCAAGTCGCCATCCTGCAACTGGGCGCGGGTCTTCACCGCTGCCCCGTTGACGTGCGTCCCGTTCTTGCTGCCCAAATCCTCGATCCAGTAGCCATCCGCTTGGCGCCGAATGCGCGCATGGCGACGCGAGACCTGTCGATCCGGGATCACCACCTGGCACTCTGCGTCCCGGCCGATGACCGTCTCGACCTCCGTCAACGGCCACCGGCTCCCCTGCGCCGTGCCGGACTGTCCGATCAGAACTGGGCCCTGCTGATCGTGTGAAGCCTGTCTCATGCGGCTAGGGCTCCGCGACCGCCGAATGGGTATAATCCTGGCAACATGCCACCATCATCTTGCTTCGAGACCCCTCGCGATGCCGAGCCTGCTTGAGCCAGGCGCCATCCTGCGTGAGCGCTACGCTGTGCGTGAAGTCGTCGGGCGCGGCGGCATGGGCTCGATCTACCTTGCTGAAGACCTGCGCCTCCCCGGGCGATCCTGCGCCGTCAAGCAGGTCGAGTCCGACCCCTCCCTGCCCCGGACGCTGCTCGACCAAGGTCGCGCCCAGTTCTCTCGGGAAGCCTCCGTCCTCGCCCGTCTCGATCACCCCAATCTGCCCAAGGTCTCCGACTTCTTTGCCGAGGGAAATGCCGACTACCTGGTGATGGACTACGTTCCGGGCGAGGACCTCAAGTCGAAATTGGACGAGGCGCGCCGCCTCGGGACGTTCCTCGACCTCGCCGAGGTCCTGCGCTGGGCAGATCAAATCGCCGACGCCTTGGAGTACCTCCACTCCCAGGACCCCCCCGTCGTGCACCGCGACATCAAGCCCAGCAACCTGAAGCTGACCCCGTCCGGACTGATCAAGCTCGTCGACTTCGGCCTGGTCAAGCAGATGGCACCCGACGAGATGACGATCACGGTCATCCAGGGGCGAGGCACGGCCTACTACACCCCGCTCGAGCAGTATGGCGGGGATGAGGGTCACACAACCCCTCGCACGGACTTGTACGCCTTTGCCGCCACGCTCTACCACTTGATGACGAACACCCCGCCCGCCGAGGCGAAGTCCCGCTTCCTCCAGCCGAACGCGCTGCGTGCTCCGCGGGAGATCAATCATGCGATTCCGAGCCGGGTCGAGCGCGCGCTGCTCTGGGCGCTCTCCCTGCACCCCGACGAGCGGCCGCCGGATGCGCATACGTTCCGCGAGGCACTCCATTCTGGCCCGATAGCCCCCAGTCTTCTGGTAGACGGTGCGGACGTGGGCGCCCGCCTCAGTGACCTGTGGGCTGAGATCACCCATTCGCCCCTCGACCGTCTGCTCGCAGCCGCGGCCGCCCTGGCGACCATGCTGGCGCTGCTCGCCTCCTACGCTTCCTGATCCAGCCTCGTCGCCACCTCAGGCCCAGCCTCACTCGCCCGCTCTGCGCGCCGCAGATCGAAGCCCCACAACGCCAGCAATCCCAGGAATGCGCCAAGGGCAGCCGCCAGAACACTCCAGAGCACGCCTTCGCCGCCGGTTGCCCCCGGGCTCCCGGGCAACCTGAGCGCCAGATACGCATAGGCGCCCATCCCACCGATCAGCGCCGCCATCGTCAACCGAACGGTGCTCACCGGCGACGACAGGCGGGCGCGCAACACCCTCCAGGCTACATAGGCTGCCGCCAGACAACCCAGAACGGCGCCGAAGAAGCTGTCCAGCCCTGCCGGCTGGGGACGGGCGGGATCCAGTGTGGCAGTGAACGCACCGGAGGCAGTCGGGGGGACCGCCGAGCCACCCTCGGCGGCTGGCAGGGTATCCGTCGCCGCCGGCGTCGGTGCAATCACCGTCACGAATGCCGGCGTGCCCTCCTGCACGTTCAACTGGACGATCTCGGATGACCGCGCCGGTTCGCTGCGCGCCTGGACAGACAGCAACCCGATGCGATCCAGCAGCACCGTCGCCCTCGCCACGCCGTCCAGCGTCGGCGCCTCCACGGCCGAGGGGATCGTCTCGTCCTGATACTGAAGCAGCAACTCCACCGGCGTCCCATCCGGCACGCGATTCCCGTTCCAATCGACCACCGGACCGGCCTCCAACACAATCTGGTCGCCGCTCGAGAAACCCGGCTCGTCCGTCGCACTCCCCTCGGCTAGTTCCGGCTCCCGCACAGCCAGCCGGATCAACTGCGCTGGATCTGGCGAAACCACACTCAGCAAGTCGTACCCCACCCCGGGGATACTGACGGGCGAGCTTCCCGTCGGGACGACCTCTTGGAAGAGAATCCTGGCTGCGGTATCGACGAAGGCATCGGTGTGACCATACAGCCCGTACATCGCGTCGATCTTGCTGATATCCGTTGAGTCGAGCACATAGGGAACGTCCATCGCAAACACCACCGCGCTCTTGTCGGCCAGCAAGTCCGGTCGCCGGGCAAGCAACAGCTGCAGCGCATCGGAACCGAATGCCTCCGGTGATGGCCGCTGCACAAGGAAGATCAGCCAGTCCGCCCGGCTCATCGCCTGGCCAACATCCTCGGCCGACCTGAGCGGCTCGGACGGCGCGGCCGGCGGCTTCTCGCCCAGATAGACGGCCAGGTCAGCCAGGGTGAACGACACCAAGTCCCAGCTGCGCACCTGTCCGCCAGAGGCTGTCCCGTACAGCGAGTTGAGGCTTCGGGCGAAGGCCTCTCGGGAAAGCGGTGCTACAGGCGCACACTTGCTGCAGGCCTGATCCGAGCGAGTATCGGTAAAGATGACGATCCGGTCGCCGGTGTCCGGGATATCCAGCCGCTGGCGAACTTCCTCCGCCGAGGGGCTGATCAACGTCGCCGCCCGACGGACGACTGGCGACGGATCCGCGGCCAACGGCCGCTCCGGAGCCTCTGCCTTCGCCATGATCGCCTGGGCATCGAAGGATCCGCCATACAGCTCAAGCTTCTTGCGCAGCAAACGCAAGACGGCCGCGTCGACCTGCTCGGCAAATACCGGGTCATCCTCATACTTGTCGGCGAACGAGCGCAGCGTCTTCAGGATTGAGGTCAGTTCATCCGGGTCCTCGGGATTCTGGAAGTCCTCCACCAGCAAAAGGTCCAGCCCGGCCTGGAAGGCTGTGCGAGCCACAAGCACACTGTTGAAGGTCTGTTCCTTAGGGTCCATAAAGCGCCGCAAGGCACGCGAGCCCAGCGACTCGCTTACCAGCAGGCCGCCGGCCGCCCGCCACTCGGCGATCGGCTCGATCGCCACGACCTGGCTCAGCGCCTCGCTATCCAGGCTTACCGGCCGGGTCGTCTCGCGGATGTTCCCTTGCAGGCCCTGGTAGCGGATGTGTGAGACGAGCAGGCCATCGACGCCCCGATCCGCTTCATCCACAGGAGGAGCTGCCGCCGCCATGAATGGCGTCAGTTCCGTCTGGCGCAGCTGGTCCAGCGACTTTCGGACAGTCGCCACTTCGTCTTCCGCCGGACGGTCGGCGTTTCCCATCCCTGGAAAATGCGTTGCCACGACGGCAAGCCTGCCCAGCGATCCCTCACGCAGCCCGGCCTGGTAGGCCCGCCCAACACGCCCCACCCAGAACGGGTCCCCGCCGAAGCTCTGGACCCCCAGAGCTTCTATCCCGCCGGGTTGCACGTTCTCCAGGATGTCCAGCGAAGGGCCAAGTAGAAGGTTGATGCCCATCGCAGCCAGCTCGCTGCCCGCCTCACGCCCCGCCTCGCGCGCCAGTGACGGATCCCAAGTCGCGCCCAGCGACATCGGTGTGGGCGCCTCGGCGGCGATGCCCAGGAACTCCGAGCCGAGTGTGCCGTCGCTTCCTGGAGTAACCCCCACCCACAGCGGAACATAGGGGCCTTGCCCGGGCGACGCTGGCTCCGCTTGGAGGGCGTCTGCGGCCTCGCTTGCCCCAACCGCAAGCGCCTGGAGCTGCGCGTTCAGTGCCGCAACCTGACTCCAGGCGTCCTCATCAGCGGTGTAGTTATCGTTGGCCTTGCGCAGCACCACGCCGCCAACGCGGCCTTCGTCGATCAGCTGCTGCACAGGGGAGTCCGGCTTGATCTCGCTCCCCTCGAAGGTAATCAGGAACAGCTGCCCGACTCTCTCCGCCGGCGACATGCGCTGCAGCAGCTCCTGCGCAGCATCAGATGCCTGGAACGCACTGCCCGTCCTGACGCCTCCCAGAGGCGCCAGAAAGACAAGCAAGATGAGGAGCCTGACTCCCAGCTTCATGCCTGAAGTATACCGATGTCGAGAAAGGGCCGCTATGGCAGATCGGCAAGCGCCGACTCGCAGTCCAAGATGGCAGCCAGCAGGTCCCGTCGCTCCGACCCGCCGAGGAACTCCAGGCGCCGGATACCCAGAGGATCGACCTCGGTCCGAAGCACCCGAAGCTCTTCAGCCGTCGGCGGCCTGGTTTCGGCGAGGTCTGCGGCGACATCGAGCACGAAGCCGGTCTTCGCCTGCACGGAGGCGAGCGTGTGCCCTGGGTGGAGGTGCGTTAGCCGCATCCGACCGCCCGCGAAGTCGAACTGTCCGAGGTCTGAAACCAGGTAACAGGGGCCCGCCCCTCGACGCCGCTCGGGCACATGTCCAAGCCCCGAACGGAAGTCGAGCCGGTTGGCGAATGTCGTCCGTGTGTGACGTGGAACGTACAGGTGGACCGAGGTCATGAAGCAGGTGACATCGGGGATGCCGCCAGTACCCGGCAGCCGCAGGCGGGGCCGCTCATGGGATCGGCCAAATGCGATGTTGTTGAAGTTGCCTTGCGGGTCAACCTGCGCCGGCCGGAACCACTCCGTTGGCTTCAAACGCTGAAGCCAGTCCACCACGGCCTCCACGAAGCCCATCCTCATCAGGGCGCGATCCAGCCACAACCCCTCAACCCGGGCCAGACCTAGAGGGGCCCCGGACCGGCAGATGCTCTGTCCGATCGCAGACGCGAAGAGAATCTCGGGGGCGTGCGTCTTCCAGGCCAACAGATAGCCCGCCGCGACCATCGGCGTCGCCAGGCCTTGGGCCAGCAGGTCGCCATTGCGAACCTGCCGGGCGACACAAACGGTGACGAGCTCGTCGACGGTGTAATCCAGCTTATGCGTCAAGCGGCGGCACCCCGCACTGCGCCAGCCAATTCGGATCCGCGTTGCCCCCACTGAGGATCACGGCGCTCATTCCCTGGCCGCAGGCGAGAAACGCAGCCAGCGCCACTGCCGCCGAGGGTTCGATCCTCAGCGCGGCCTGCTGCCACGCCCAGGCCGCCGCCTCACAAATCTGCAGTTCGCTGACCAAGACCATCGCATCGACCACCCGTCGAACAAGGGGGATCGTCAGGGATCCGGCCTCAACATCCCCCGCCAGTCCGTCCGCAGCCGTCGGCCGCTCAATCACGGCGCGGCGATCCCCGCCGCCGAAGGCCACCGCCATGAACGGCGAAGCCTCGGGCTGCGCGCCCACCACGCGTGTCGCCGGGCTCCGCTGACGCAGCACAAGCCCGATGCCGGCGATCAGCCCTCCGCCTCCCACAGGCACGTACACCTCATCCAGGGCATCCTGCCCGGCCTCTTCAACCTGCCGCAGCAATTCGAGGCCCACCACGCCTTGCCCGGCGATCACGTAAGGGTCGTTGTAGGGCGAGACCCAGACCGCTCCCCGTTGCTTCGCCAGGCGCCGGCCAAGCGCCTCCGCCGCAGCGTAGCCCCCGTCGGCCGCGATCACTGTCTGCGCCCAAAGCGCGGATTCCGTCCACCTTGACCGCCACCGCTGCCCGGGGAACGACGATCGTAGCTGCCGCGCCCACCAGGCGCGCCGCATACGCCACGCCCATGCCATGATTCCCCGCCGAGGCCGCCACCACCCCGCTCCGACGAGCGAGCTCGGCATCCGTCAGCAGCCGGTTCAGCGCGCCGCGCACCTTGAAGGATCCGGTGGGTAGTTGGCCCTCGTCCTTGAGCGCCAACCGTCCGCGGGGCGCCCAGTGCAGCGGCGAGGCGGGTAGGTGCGCCGCCAGCAGGCAGGCCGCCTGCTCGACGGTCGCAGCGCTAGGCGCGCTGTCGCCACTCATCCCGCAGCCCATGCGCCACGTCCGGCGTAGCCGTGATCACGCCATCGATCCCCCACGCAAGCAATCTCGGCGATGCGCGGCAGCATGATTCACGGTCCACACGTTCACCCGTCGCCCGCGCCGGTGCTCGTCGTCGATTAGCCCTGCATCAACCATCCGGTCTTCCGGGTGGTAGGCCCACGGGGGGGAGATCAGGCGAAACAACGCGCGCTTGGCGCGGCCGTCAGAAGCCATCTCCAGCAGTGCGGTCGGGATCTCCGGCGCCTGCCGCCTCGCCCGCCGCAGGGCCAGCGGGTTGAACGAGGAGAACAGTACCCGCGCCTGCAGACCCATCGATCGGACGAGCGCTGCCGCGGCCTGCGGCAGGTCGTCCCGAGGGTGCTCGTAGTCCTTCAGCTCGACGTTGATGAGCAGCTCTCGGCCGAACTCCGCCAACACCTCCTCCAACGCTGGGACGCGCTCCCCCGACAAAGCGAGCATCGAACTTGCCGCCGGCATCCAGCTGCCGAATCTGCGCAAGCGTGTGTTCGGATAGCCTTCCAGATCCCGTGGTGGTTCGATCGAGCGTTCCGTCATGGTGGACGACGATCTGGCCGTCCCGGGTCAGCTTGGCGTCGAGCTCAATGGCGTCCGCCCCCATCTCCCCCGCCAAGCGAAAGGCCGCCATGGTATTCTCCGGTGCATAGGCCGACGCCCCGCGATGGGCGATGATCAACGGGGCGTCGCGCGACCAGTCAGAGACCATCAGCACCGTCACAGCTCGACGAAGTACGCCTCCGCAGCGCGGTCCAGCAGGTCCTTACTCATTGCCGCCTCGACATTCATATAGCGGGAGATGTCCAGAATCTGGTCGCAGATGTCCCGGGGGTGAGAGGCTCTCAGCTTCCGGTTGCGCTTGATGTACCACTCCTGCAGCATGTAAGCCAGGCCCTTGTCGGAATAGCTGACGCCCTTCCCCTCCGCCACGCGCTTGAACACCTGGCGGTACTCCTCGTAGGTCGGGTCGCCCACCTCGATCTTGTGGCGCAGGCGGCGAAGGAAAGCCTCGTCCACCAGGTCCTTCGGCGGCAAGTTGGTCGAGAACACCACCAGTACGTCAAACGGCACATCGATCTTGCGTCCAGTGTGCAACGTCAGGTAGTCCAGCCGGTTCTCTAGCGGCACGATCCACCGATTGAGCAGATCGCGCGGGCGGACCTGCTGCCGGCCGAAGTCGTCGATCAGCAGAACGCCGCCATTGGCCTTCACCTGGAACGGCGCCTCGTAGTACTTGTGCACGTCGTCGTACACGAGATCCAGGCCGGCCAGCGTCAGCTCGCCGCCGACGACAATGAATGGCCGCCGGATCTTGACCCAGCGAGGGTCGCGCTTGGCGCCGGTCTTGAGCGCCCCCGTCCCGGCAGGAGAAGCGTCGTCCTCCGGCGCCAGTTCATGGATCACTGAGTCGTACAGCTTGACCACCTGGCCTTCGATGTCGATGGCGAACGGGATGAACATGTCTTCCTGAAGAATCATGTTGCCAATCGCGCGCGCGATTGAGGTCTTGCCATTCCCCGGAGGACCGTAGAGAAAGATCGACGTGCCCGAGTTCACAGCCGGCCCGATGCGGTTGAAGGTCTTCTCCGACAGCACAAGGTCGGTCAGCGCCTGGCGCATCAACCGCGGGTGGACCGTCGGCCGGCCGCGGCTCTGGCGCCGCATCGAGTCGTTGTACACGCCGATCGGCACGGGCGCCGGGCCGGCATACTGGCTGCGCTCAAGGGCCTCGCGCGCACGGGCGATGCCGGCGGTGGTGATGGCGTACTGGTATGAGCCCTCGCCGAAGCCCACCTGCGTCTTGATCTCGACGAATTTCTCCCGCTTGAGCGTCTCCAGCAGCAGATCCACCAGCCCGGCGAAGGGCAGAGACATCGCTTCGGCCACGCGAAAGCCCGTCTGGTACCCGTGGAAATACAGGATCTTGAGCCCCAGGTCCTGGAGCCAGAGCTCGGAGAGGCCGGTGTCCTCAATGCGCGTGACCGGGGGCGGAATGAAGCGCAGGTTGGAGGTCGTGCGCTCGACGGCCGGCGCATTCGGCCGGGCGATCGTCCTGGGCAGTGACATACCTTGCCTCCCGACTTCCGTTCAACTCGCCAAATCTTGAGCGTACCGTACAAGGTGCAAGCCGCGGGCCAGGAGCGGTCTTCCAGCCTGAGGCTCTCCGATTATAGGACTTCGAGGAATCACAGGCAAATCCCCGTTTGTCCTACCCATCTCCCTTACGGTAGAATGCGGCGCATGGCCCCGACCATTTCTGTCGTAATGCCCGTCTACAACGAGCGGGCAACCATCGAAGCCATCCTCAACCGCGTCGAGGCCTCCGGCCTGGCCGATGAGATCATCCTGGTCGACGACGGCTCACGCGACGGCACACGGGAGCTGCTTGCCGAACTTGCACCCAGGCACAGCCACGCTGCGCCTGCTGCTGCATGAGAGCAACCAGGGCAAAGGTGCAGCGGTCGTCACGGGCATTGGCGCCGCCTCCAAGGACATCGTCCTGATCCAGGACGCCGACCTGGAGTACGATCCCCGCGACTACCCCGCCCTGCTCGAGCCGCTGCTCGAGGGCCGTGCCGATGTGGTCTACGGCTCGCGCTTCCTGGGCGGCCCTCGCCGCACGACCATGTTCTGGCACATGGTCGCCAACAAGCTGCTGACACTGATGACCAACCTGCTATACAACAGCATGCTCTCCGACATGGAGACGGGGTACAAGGTGTTCCCGAGGGTGCTGATCCAATCGATCCCGCTCCGCTCCAAGCGCTTCGACTTCGAACCCGAGATCACTGCCAAGCTGCTCAAGCGCAAGCTGCGGATCTTCGAGGTCCCGATCTCGTTCAATCCGCGTGAGTACTCCGAGGGCAAGAAGATCGGCTTGAAGGACGCCTTCGAGGCCGTGTGGACGCTGCTCAAGTACCGGGTGGTCGACTAGCCGGGCGAACGTCCTTCAGATTGAGCTGAAGCGTCTCCACCCCCATGTACCGGTTGCGCTCCAGATGGAACAGCGCATCGATCTGGCCTGGCAGCTCGGGGAGCCGACTGCCCAATCGGAAGCCGATTGCCTCCATCGCCTGACCGCCGCCGCGCACCAGCAGCTTCAGGTGAGCGCGATCGGCGCCTACCGCGCGTTTGGACAGCACGTCCAGCCCAAGCGACGCGAATAGCACCGCCGGATTCGCCTGCCCGGTCGGCTCCATTTGATCCAGGAACCCCAGCATGCGCTCGTCGAGCTGGTCCAGGCGGGCAATCGCTTCAGCGCGGAGCTCGGGCGTCGGCTCCCCGGCAAGGGCCTCGGCCGCCATCTCCTCCAATGCCCGCACGATAGACGGCAGCCGGTCGGTCAGCGCCGTGAACCCAGCGGCCGTGGCGTGGCCGCCGAATTCGAGCAGCTGGTCCCCAATTCGCTCCAGAGCGGCGGTGATGGGGAACTCGACAATGCTGCGCAGCGAAGCGCGCGCGGTCTCGTCGCCTACACGCGCAACCAGCGCTGGGCGGTAGAACTCCTCGGTCAGCCGGGCTGCAACCAGGCCCAGGATGCCTTCGCCCAGCTCCCGGCTGTGCACCGACAGCAGCGGGGGGAGGTGCGGCAGGGCGAGTACAGTCTCACGCGCCCTCTCAAACTCCTTGCGCGTGACCGCCTGCCTCTCCCGGTTCGCCAGCTCGAGAGTCTGCGCCAGTGACTCGGCCGTAGCGGCCTCGTCCGCCAGCAGCAGATCGAGCGCCGGCCGTGGCGAATCCATCCTTCCAGCCGCATTCAAACGCGGCGCCAGCGAGAAGGCGACCGTCGCAGCCGTCACGGAGGCGGGCTGCACGCCTGCGTGCCGCAGCAGCGCCTGGCAGACCAATCCGCGGCTGTCGGCGCAGCTGCGCCAGGCCCCCCGCAACCAGATACCGGTTCTCGCCATCCAGAGGCGCCAAGTCGGCAATCGTTCCGATTGCCACCAGATCCAGAAGCCCACTCGCTTCGCTTCTCCCCGGCCGCCGGGCTCCCAAAGCCTGCACAAGCTTGTAGGCCACCCCCGCGCCGCTCAATCCCGAATACGGGTAGGTCGCCGGGGACAGCTGCGGGTTGACTATGGCCAGTGCCGGCGGCAAGGTCGGACCCGGCAAGTGGTGATCCGTGACAATCACCGCCAAGCTCGTTGGCCTGCGCCCAGGCAATCTCGGCCACGGAACGCACGCCGCAATCCACCGTGATCACCAGCGCCACGCCCTGGCTGCGCAAGGCGTCGAGCGCCTCGATGCGCACGCCGTACCCGCCAACGAATTGGTCCGGCAGGTAGGCAATCGGGGACAAGCCGAGCCAGCGCAACCCATGCCAGAGGATGGCCGTGGCAGTGATGCCGTCGGCGTCATAGTCGCCGTAGACGGCCACCCGCTCTGCGCGGTCGGCGGCCAGCAGGATGCGCTCCACCGCCGTTTCCATCCCTCGCAAGAGGAACGGGTCGTGCCCAGGATCCGCCCGGTCCAGATACTCACGCACCCTCTCGGCGGTGCGCAAGGCCGCGCCCAGCCAGAACCTGCTGCGCCAGCTCGGGCAGGTCCTCCAGGCCCTCAATCGGGGCGGATCGGAGTGGATCCGGGATCAACCAGCGTTTCAGCATCGCACGCCCAGAAATGCAAGCAGGGGCTCCGCTCGAGCGGAGCCCCTGAAACCAAGCATCACGCGCAGGCTAGGCCCAGCCTTGCTTCTTGATGAAGTTGGTGATGACCGGAAGCTGTGTGTAGTTGCCGCGGTACGAGTTGATCGCCGGCCACAGCGTCACCAGCCACAGCAGCGGGACGCACAGAGCGCCGAAGCCAAGCGTAACGAAGCTCAGCACAAAGATCAGCACCCACAGCACAACATTGAAGGCAATCGCCTGAACTGCATGGAACTTGATGAATGGCCTGGCCTTCTTCTCCTCCATCAGCAGCATGATGATCGCAATCAGTGCGATGGGGTAGCCAAGAGCCGACCAAAGGCGATCATCACTGGTAACCGAACCCGTCTGATCCGACATTGCTCTACTCCTTCTCTGGTTGATGTGTCGTGCGCGCCCAGGCCCTGCAACCCGATGAAGCCAGAACTGGGCTTACAAACAGAAGGAACCCCACTCATCGGGGAGGGTTACGCCCCGCCGCTGAGTTCGTGCTACCATCCGACTATGCGCTTCGTATTCCTTGGCTCCCCCGAGTTCGCAGTTCCCATTCTGCAAGCCTTGGCGGCGAGGTTCACCCTCGCCGGCGTTGTCACCCAGCCCGACCGACCGGCCGGCCGCGGCCGTGCCCTCCGGCCGCCACCCGTCAAGGATACGGCAACCACGCTTGGCGTGCCAGTGCTGCAGCCGGTGAACCCGCATAGTCCTGAGGTCCTATCCCAGATAGCCGCATGGCAGCCTGAGGCGTTGGTGGTGGCGGCCTACGGCCGCATCCTTCGGCCGGTCCTTCTAGGGCTGCCCCCGTACGGCTGCGTGAATGTGCACGCCTCGCTGTTGCCGCGCTGGCGGGGCGCCTCGCCGATCCAGACGGCGATCCTGGCGGGCGACCTTGAAACCGGGGTCAGCATCATGCGGATGGACCCTGGGATGGACACCGGCCCGATCCTGGCGCAGCAGGCGACGGCGATCCTGGAGGCCGACACGGCCGGCACGCTGTCCGAACGCCTCTCCCAGCTTGGCGCCGACCTGCTGCTGAAGACCCTTCCGGGATACATCGCCGGCCGGCTGACCCCGCAACCCCAGGACGGCTCCCAGGCGACCGTCACCCGGCTGCTGACCAAGGCCGACGGTGCGCTCGATCCGCGTGAGCCTGCGGCGTCCCTTGCCCGCAAGGTGCGCGCCTACCACCCCTGGCCGGGGACGTTCCTCACCTGGGAGGCGCGGCGCATCGGCGTACTTCAGGCCGCCGCCGTCGAACTGGCTCCGCTGCCCCCTGGAGAAGTCGTTGCCACCGAGCAGGGGCCGGTTGTTGCCACAACACTCGGTGGGCTGCTGCTGGCGTCCGTCCAGCCTGCCGGCGCGCGCTCGATGTCCGGCGCAGAATTCCTGCGTGGCCAGCCCGCATTCGCCGGAGCCAGGCTGGCTCTACCCGCCATGTGAGCTGCGGCTGGGAGTGTAGCGCCGGCATCTGCATCGTCACGGACGGAGCTCGGACGCAGCGATGCCCGGCGGCCAGCAGACGGTCAGCCCAGGCGCGCATTGACAACTCACCGCGCCTGTGTCGCCGACATCTGCCCACCGCCCGCCGACCCAGTGCAGCGGCACTCGCCCCCCCACCGCTCCCACCACGACATCGCACCATCTTGCCGCCCGTTATCGATCACGCCATTGTCGGCAAGCTTCCGGAGCATGATCTTGTGCGCCGGGTGTTCCTGTTCGCCGCATCATCCGGAGTGTGGCCGCCGCACGTTCCATCCTCCCGGGCACTCAGGCTCTTGTTTCGCCAACCCTGCGCCGCGAAGCATGTCTCAGAAGTGGCCCGTGAAGACCCCCTTTTCGCTGAACACGCGAACAACATGCGCCGGCGACTGACGAGTTCCCCCGTCCTTTCGAGGTAAGATACGGAGCAACGGCGATGACAAGTCGTCCGACCCCTATTCACGTAAGGAGAGACGCATGGCACAAGGATCGGCCTTCGGGAAGACGATTCTGATTGGTGATCAGTTTGTGCTCGAAGAGGTGCCGGCCATTGTGTCGGCCATCCCGTTTGAGACGATCTGCGAAGTGGAGAGGATCGGGGGAACAGGCTGGGTTCTCGAAGACAACCGTGTGGAAGTACCCGGCTACAAGAACAAGAAGAAGGACCAGCAGGTCGAATCCATCAACCGCATCCTCGAAGTGATGAAGGTCGATGTCAAGAAGACCCCCATCAAGATCACCTATAGCGGCGACCTGCTGGCAGGCAGCGGGGTGGGCGCCAGCGCCGCGGTCTGCGTTTCCCTGGCCAGAGCGTTGAACTCCGAGTTCAATCTGG
This sequence comes from uncultured Chloroflexia bacterium, assembly GCA_963789825.1. GTDB lineage: Bacteria > Chloroflexota > Anaerolineae > Anaerolineales > E44-bin32 > PFL42. The sequence continues at coordinate 446,303 of CAWBME010000006.1, read as the reverse complement.
GCTACACCATAGAACAGATCAACCACGTCGGATGGGAAGGAGAATTCGCCTATCACGGCATCCCCAGCGGGGTCGACAACACCGCCTCGACCTATGGCGGGCTCTTGCTCTACTGGGTCAAAGGTGAAGAGAAGCACTTCGAGAAGATCGCATCCAAGGTTCCGCTACATATCGTACTAGGCAACAGCGGCGTCACCGCCAATACCGCTTTGCTAGATGACTACATCGCCGAGATGAAGGCAAAGGATCCCACCAAGTTCAAGTCTCGCATGGAGGCGATCCGAACCCAGGTGGTCGCGATGAAAGCCGCCCTCGAGACTGGCGCACTTGAGACCGTGGGCGCGATCATGACGGCCAATCACGAGATCTTGATCGACATGGGCCTCTCCCACGAGAAGCTGATCTACCTGTGCGAGATGGCCTTGAGAATGGGAGCGTTGGGCGCCAAGGTCACCGGCGGTGGCAGGGGCGGCTACATGAACGCCCTGACAACCGGCAAGGAAATGCAGGAGGCCATTGCCTCGGCAATGGAGGCCGAGGGGTACAAGGTCATTCGCACCACGATAGGGCTATGAAATGAGCAAAGAGGACTTCCTCCAGGAGATCCGCAAAGGCATTGGCCTGATGCAGGCGGCCGGCTCAGAGGTTGCCCTGGTGCACCACAACGACGCCGATGGATTGACCTCGGCGGCAATCCTGGAGACCGCGCTGGCTCGGGCGGGTTTGTCCGTCCACCGGATCTGTATCGAGCGCGTCCATCCGCCGATCGTGGCTCGGATCCATGACCAGTTCCCGATGACGATCTTCTATGTGGACCTGGGGGCGCAAGCTGCGCCGATCATCTCGCAGGCCAACCAGGGTCGACGCACCACTCTGATCCTGGATCATCATCACCCCCAACAGCCTACCGATCCCAGCGTTCTCAATATCGCTACGGAGTTCTTCGGCTTGTCCGGCGATATGGATATCTCGGCATCTACCGCGGCCTACTTCTTCGCTCTTGAGCTGGATGCAGCCAACCGTGATCTGGCGCATGTCGCCGTCCTGGGCGCCGTGGGCGATGACCACGATCGAGAAGGATGCCTGGTCAAAGAGAACCGCGATGCATTGCAGGACGCTGTCGAGCAGGGTCAAGTGCGAGTGGACGTGGATGGCCAGGGGAAGGAAATCTACTCGCGCACCCTCTTCGGCGATACGGACCCCATGACGCCGCTGGGCATCGCGGTGACAACTCTGGGAGGTGTAGGCTACTATGCAGACGGGCCAGACCTCGGGGTGCGGGTGTGCCTGGAAGGATTCTTCCCCGAAGCGAAGCGTCGTCTTGAGGAGCTGCGTCAGACCCAAGAGACGGCCTACCAGAGGACCACGGCGCGGTTGATCCAGGGTGGCTTTCGGGAAACGAAACACGTCCAGTGGTTCACGGTCGAAGACGGTTTCTCGCCCATGGGCGTCAAGATCATTGGCGAGTACTGCTGGGATATCCGCAACAAGGGGTTCGTCAACCCCGAGAAGTACATTGTCGGATTCCAGAATATGGCTCCGGAGATCCCAGGGGTCGGATCCTTCGATTGGACTCAGACCAAAGCGTCGATGCGGCTCCCCACCCCTCTGGAGCACAAGATCCTGATCGATCGGTCGATGCCAGGCTTGTCCTATCTTGTCCCTGAAGCAGCCAAGCGAGTTGGCGGCTCCATTGACGCCTGCCATGACTACACTGCCGCGACCATCGTCGACATCGGCCAGGAGGAGGCGTTGGTCGTGGCCATGGACGAATTGGTGCAGGCCAAGCTGTCGAAACAGTAGGCAGCGCTGCCAGGCGATCCTCTTCATGCCGTGTTGCCGGATGGACCCGACTACTTGGGAGATCATGCTCTCCCCGGCATGCTGGAAGCCATTGCCTTCCTGAGAAGCCGCGCCAGCGGCGCTGTCGCCCCCTCTCCAACGCACCGTTGCGGCCGCGCGCAGTCTGCGCTGAGAAGCTGACACGCCTGGGGTTCCCCCAACAGCAGATGGTGGGGGCGCTCCACCCCTCGCTCTGGCGCAGTCACTCCTCGCCGCAAATGAGCAAGGAACCAGGGGGTTCCCCGCTCCGCATTGGGATCGGCGCTTCGACCCGCACCGACGTCGGGCGATCTGCCTGCCGGGCGCGCACGGCGGGGAGTGGACACCTCTCCCCGGACACCACCGCGAACTCCCCAAGACCCTCGCAGGCTCCCCAGGATGCACGCTCCGACAAGCCCGCGCTTGCGGCCGCTTTGCACCTCCCATCTTGCTCACTTGGCCGCAGGTTCATTCCTGCACGGGAGAGGTATTGGCATACCGGTTCCGTGCGGGAACTCCCAGGCTCATTGTGGCGCCAACCCCGGCCGAGTTGTGGGTGAAGCTATACTCTGCAACTTGCCTCCTTCGGCGGCCTTAGGCATAATGCTTCCAAGGCGGTCCGCTTGACGGAAGACTGCGCGGTCCCGTCACCCTCCCCAGCCGGGAAGGACCGGGATGCGCCCGCCGGTCCTGGTCAGGCCAGCATCAGCGCAACCGCCAGAACAGCGGAGTAGCGGACTGGCCACCGGCTCCCTGGCGCGGATGCAGAACGGGCCCAGTGGATCCTGGAGCCGAGCCTCGACCGGGCTGGCTGGCTCATTCGCCTGCGTGCCGGCGGCACGCGAACGCGAAGCCTCCTGGCGCCCCCGCCTCAGCCGCAGCGCGGGAAGCGCGCCCGAGGCGTTGTCCGGTCAGCGTCGATTGCCCGAGTTGGCCCGGGCACGTGTAAGACCGCCGCCCGGTCCACGCGATAGTGCCTCCTCGGCCCTGTCTGCCGCTGCGGACCATCAAGAGGTGTGATGGCCGTTCTCAATGTGCAGGTGCTGGTGATCGGAGGCGGGGCGACTGGACTCGGCATCGCCCTCGACGCCGCCCTTCGCGGCTTGCACGTGGTCGTCGTCGAGAAGGGCGATCTCGGTCAAGGGACGTCGGGGCGCTACCATGGCCTGCTACATTCCGGCGGGCGCTATGTGATCACTGACCCTGCCTCAGCCCGCGACTGCGCCGCTGAGAACACCGTGCTGCGCCGAATTGCTCCCTCCACCATTGAGGACACCGGCGGTCTCTTCCTGTCGGCCGCGGCCGACCCACTCGAGTTCACCGACCGCTGGCTGGAGGCTTGCCTCGCATGCGGAGTGCCGGCCGAAGAAGTTTCGCTCGAGAAGGTCCTCCGTCAGGAGCCGCTGCTCGCCCGCGATCTGCAGCGCGCCTTCCGCGTCGCCGATGCAAGCCTAAACTCCTTCGACCTGCTCCACCTGCTCGCCAACACCATCCGCAGCGCTGGGGGGCAGGTGCTCACCCGCCACCCCGTCGATCAGCTGCTCGTCGATGCCGGCCGCGTCGTCGGCGCAGTCCTGCGCTCTGCCACTGAGGGCGCATTCACGCGCATCCAGGCACAGGTTGTTGTCAACGCCGCCGGCCCCTGGGCGGGCCAGATTGCGGCCGCCGCCGGCGTACAGATCCCGATTGCGCTTGGCAAAGGCGCGATGGTCGCACTTGCTGCGCGTCCTGTCCACACCATCCTCAATCGCTGCAAGCTGCCTTCCGATGGCGACATTATCGTCCCCGTGGGGACGGTCGCGGTGCTCGGCACCACCGATGAGCCCGTTGCCTCGCCCGACGATCTCTCCATCGCTTCCTGGGAGGTCGATCGGCTGCTTGCCGAGGCGAGCGCATTGATCCCCAACATCTACGCGCTGCGCGCCCTGCCGCGCCTGGTCCGGCATCCGCCCTCTGTATCGGCCGCCAAGTCCCTCCGACGATGCAACCCGGCAGCTTCCGCGCGCACACACGATCATCGACCACGCGCAGCTCGGTCAGCCCGAGGGTCTCATCAGCATCTTCGGCGGCAAGCTGACCACCTACCGCCTCATGGCACAGGAAACCGTTGACCTGTTTGCGCCTCGTCTTGGCAACCGGGCTGCAAGTACCACTGAGCACACCGTCCTTGAACCCCCTGCCGCCCGCAAGTATCACACGCTCCCACGGCGGCTGCAGCAGGTCGAGGTCCAGCACCCACCCTCACTGCAATCTGGCATCGTCTGCGAGTGCGAACTCGTGACCCAAGAAATGCTCGACGCCGCCATCCGCCAGGCGGCTGCGCCAGACCTCGACGACTTGCGCCGGGATACCCGCCTGGGAATGGGGCCATGCCAGGCCGCCTTCTGTGCGTACCGCGCGGCGGGCCGGCTGGTTGCATTGCGCGCCGATGCGCCGGCCGATGGCGGCCTAAGGCTGTTCCTCGAAGAGCGATGGCGAGGCATCCGCCCCCTGGCCTGGGGTCAGACGCTGCGCCAGCTCGAGCTCGACCGCCGGTTGGCGACCGAGCTGCTGGGCATTTCGGCCGAAGACGAGGGCAGCCATGCCTGAGGTGATCATCATCGGCGCCGGGCTGACCGGCCTGTTCGCTGCGTCGCTGGCCGCCGCCAAAGGCGCCCGAGTCACGCTGGTCGCCTGCGGCAGAGGCGGGTTGAGCCTCAGCCATGGCTGCATCGATGCCCGCTATCCGACCGCCTCGCTGGCTGCTACCGATCCACTTCCTCACCCTCTGGCGCTCGCCGGAAGCGACGCGCTGCGCGCCGCCTGCGATCAGCTGCAGGGCCTCCTGACGCATGCGGGTCTGCGCTACGTCGGAAGCCTGGACCAAGGCGTCGAAACCCTGACGCCGCTCGGCGGCCGCCGCTCAACGCAGTTCGCCCCCGAGAGCCTGGTGCTTCCCACGCAGTTCGTCGACGGGCGAGCCGCCATCGCCGGGATCCATGGCTTCCGGGACTTCATGCCCGGGCTGGCGACGCGTGGCTGGCGAGGACAGGGAGCGGCTCCCCAGTGTCTGGACGACATGCCCTGGCCGGGGGATCCCCCTCGCCGAGATCTGTACGCCACCGACCTGGCCCGCCAGCTCGAGAGCCCTGACCAACTCGCCTGGCTGTGTGACCTCTGGCGGCCTCGTCTGGCCGGCATCGAGTGCCTGGGCGTTCCGGCGGTCTTGGGCCTGACCGATCATGGGCGCGTCAAGGTGCAGCTAGAGACTGCGCTCGGGCTGCACCTCTTCGAGATCCCGACCCTTCCGCCAAGCGTGCCAGGCCTGCGCCTCGAGGCCGCTCTACGCCGAGCCGCGCTGGACGCCGGCGTCACCGTCATCGAAGGCGCGCGCGCCCTCGGCCGTCTCGAGGGCGAGGGCGCGCAGCGGCGGGCGCTTGGCGTGCTTGTTGAAACCGCCGGCGGTGCGCGCCCAATCTCAGCCGACAAGACCCTGCTGGCGAGCGGCGGGGTCCTCAACGGCGGCCTGGACACGGATCACGCAGGCACCGTGAGTGAGGCAACCTTCGGAGTGCCCGTGGCCGCCCAGGCCGCGCGTGACGCCTGGGCCGGCCCAGGGCTGAGCGGGCCGCACGCGTATCCGCTCTTTGGCGTTCGGGTCAACGACCGGATGCAGCCCGTCGACGTGGCGGGCGAGGTCTTCGCCGGCGATCTGTACGCCGCCGGAGGTCTGCTGGCTGGCCTCGATCGCGTCCGCAGCAACTGCCGGCAGGGGCTCGACCTGGCGACTGCCTACCGGGCCGTCGAGGAGATGCTGCGATGACGCACCCTGGCATGAGCGCCGAGCTGTGCCTGAAGTGCAACATCTGCACAGCAGCCTGCCCGGTGGCCGCAGCCACCGACTTGTTCCCCGGACCCAAAGCGGTGGGCCCGCAAGCCGAGCGTTTTCGACACCCTCACTTGCCAAGCCCCGACGCCTCGGTCACCTGGTGCTCAGGCTGCGGCACCTGCACCCGCGTCTGCCCTCACGGCGTCAGCGTGGCCGAGATTAACATCGTTGCCAAGGCGCGGCTCGTTGCACAGCATGGCGCGCCGCTGCGTGACCAGGCCATCTCACGCCCTCACTGGCTGGGAGCACTGGCCGGGCCGCTTGCGGCGATCGCCAATCCTGTGCTGCAGCAGCGTTGGGCGCGTCTTGCGCTGGGCGCTGTCCTGCGCATCCACCCCGATGCCCCCATGCCCGCATTCCAACGACGCACGTTGCGCGGCCAGACCCGACGGCATCGCGTTCGTTCGCCACAAGACATCTCGAGTTCCCCCGACAAGGCGGTCGCCTTCTTCCACGGCTGCAGCGCCGAATACTATGAGCCGGGCCTTGGCCTCCTTACGCTGCGCGTGCTCGAGCATCTGGGCCTGCAGCCGGTGATCCCCCCACAGACCTGCTGCGGGTTGCCGCTCCAGTCGAACGGGCTGTTTGAGGCCGCCCGCGCCCAAGCCAGACGCAACGCACAAAGCCTGGCGCCGTTTCCGCGCGCCGGTATTCCCATTGTGGGAACCTCCACCTCCTGCACGCTGGCTTTGAAACATGACTACCGCGCCATTCTTGCCCTCGAAGGCCAGGACTTCGACGACATGGCCGCCGGAACCTACGATATCTTCGAGTTCCTGCTCTACGCCCGGCCGGACCTGCTGCGCGAGCGTGCCCTGGACCCCCTTCCGTTCCGCGTCTTGTACCACCCCCCTTGCCAGCTGCGCAGCCACTTCATCGGCACGCCTGCACTCCAGATCCTGCGCCGGATCCCCAGGCTCGAGATCGTGCTCTCGGAGGCGGAGTGCTGCGGCGTCGCAGGCACCTACGGATTGAAGAGCGAGAAGTTCCCCGTGGCACGGCGCGTGGGGGAGGTCCTGCTGGCGCAGATCGAACACGTCCACCCCGACCTGGTTCTCACCAACTCGGAGACCTGTCGCTGGTGGCTTGCTGGCCTCTCCGGGAATCGACTGGTGCACCCGATTGAGGTCCTGGCAGCCTCGCTTGGGCTCGCCCCGCTCCCCAGTGGTCCCACCCGAGCCGAGGGTGAGCGAGCTGCTGGACTGGCCCAAGCGCCAAGATGAATGACCTTCGCCCACACCTGATCTTGTACAACGGGCGCATCCGCACCCTCGACCCGAGGCTTGGGGTTGTGTCCGCCGTTGCCATCGCAAACGAAGTTGTACTGGCCTGCGGCGAGGACCACTCCCTGCAGGATCTGGCCGTTGCCGCAACGCAATCCATCGACCTGCAAGGGCGAACGGTGCTCCCGGGCCTGATTGACGCCCACATCCACCTCGAGCTGTATGCACAATCCCTAGCGCGCCTCGACTGCGAGACCGCTACTCTCGCCGAGTGCCTGGAACGGATCGTTCTGCGGACCGGCGAAGCGCCGGCTGGCACCTGGATCCTGGGTCATGGGTGGAATCAGAACGTGTGGGGGCGGTATGGTGCGCTGCACGAGCTGGATGCAGCCGCTCCCCGGCATCCCGTCTTTCTGACGGCCAAGTCGCTGCACGCCGCCTGGGCCAACTCACAAGCCCTGGCGTTGGCGAACCTCGACGCCAACTCCTCCGATCCTCCGGGAGGGAGGCTTGGCCGCGACTCCGAGGGCAGGTTGAACGGGCTGCTGTTTGAAGCCGCCACCGCTCTGGTGAACGATCGCCTGCCCAAGCCTACTGCGGAGGCGCTCGCCGATGACCTTGCGACCGCGCAGCGCCGCTTGTGGGCTTACGGCATCACCGGCGTGCACGACTTCGATGGCGCACGCTGCCTGACTGCGCTCCAGCTCCTGCGTGAGTCCGGTCGGCTGGGGCTACGAGTCCTCAAGCATCTCCAGCTGGACGCCCTCCGCCCCGCGCTTGATCTCGGCCTGCGCAGTGGGTTCGGCGACGACTGGCTGCGGATCGGCAACCTCAAGCTCTTCGCCGACGGAGCGCTGGGGCCACGTACTGCGGCGATGATTGAGGACTACGATCACGACGCGGGCAATCGCGGCCAGCTTCTGCTCGATGTCGAGGCCATTACCGACACCGGAGCACTCGCCCGAGCCGGGGGCATCAGTCTCGCCATCCACGCCATCGGCGATCTGGCCAACCATCACGCCTTGCAGGCGGTGGCCAGGCTGAACCACCTCGGAGCACCACCAGCGCTCCCCTATCGCATCGAGCACCTGCAGTTGCTCCATGACCAGGACTTCATGCTGGCGGCGGAAGCCGGCGTGATCGCCTCCATGCAGCCCATCCATGCACCCTCGGACAGCGAAATGGCCGATCGATACTGGGGTCGGCGCACGGCGCAGGCGTACGCCTGGCGAACGTTCGAACTCACTGCGCGTGCCGTTGGCCTTCGGCTCCGACGCCCCGGTGGAAAGCCCCAATCCATTCTGGGGTCTGCATGCCGCGGTCGTCCGTCAGCGTCCGGACGGCACGCCCTGGCATCCCGAACTCGCCGTCGACATGCAGACTGCCTTGCGGGCGTACACCCTCGGCCCAGCCCTCGCCGCAGGGATGGGGCAACGCCAAGGCAAGCTGAGCCCCGGCTCGTTGGCCGATCTGATCGTGCTCGCAAGCGACCCGCTGATTGCGCCGCTGGATGCGCTGCGGGACATGCGTCCCGTGGGCGTGATGGTTGGCGGGGTGTGGCGCCTGCGCAGCTTCTAGCTAGCTGTCGGAAGTCGGCGCATGATCCCGGAACTGGCGCAAGTCGCCCGTGCGGGTCGTGATCCCGACCTCATCAAGGTGCTCCATCAGCGCCAGGGCGTACTTGCGGCTTGTGTGGAAGAGATCGCGGACGTCGGCCACGGAGATCCCATCGCCTCCCGCGGAGGCCTGTCGCAGTCGGCCCACCATCTCGCCGTATGTGCCGGCATCGAAGAACACATCGCCCGAAACCTGGACGAGATGCTCGCGCTCGACCTCGAATTGGTACAGCTCATCGCCCAGCATCGCCTTGGCTTCTTTCACCGACATCGGCGAAAACCGGTCGGCGGCAACCCGAGCGAGAAACCGGCTCAGCAGCTGCTGCTCCTCAGCCGACAGCTCCGGAACAGCACCCGCCTGGCGCACGCGCGCGCCTTCACGCTCGACGAGGCCCTGCCGCTCGGCGATGTCGAGCACGGCGGCGAACAGCTTGGCATCCAGCCCCGCCTTACTGCGCAGCTCCTCTTTGGGCATGCCCATCCGCAACGGGTACCGCCTTCGGTGGTCCACCATTGCCGCCTCGACGGAATCCCAGGCGCGCCCCTGGAGGCTGGAGGCGATCAGCGCAGCATCGGGCGTGTCCCCGCCTACCCGCATCAGCCGGCCATCCTGCAGAAGGGAGCCGATCCCACCTGCAGCTGCCTCCCTCTCCAGGCCGGAGGCGGCGACGATCTCTGCCTGCGGCGCCAAACCGAGCTTCTCGGCCGAGGCCAGCAGACGGTCGGCCACCTCGGCGGAAACGGCCCGCTCCAGCGCTGCCAACACCGCACGATCCCCTCGCCGATGGCGCCGAGCAGGCTGCATGTCGGCGATCTGCGCCCCGGCGATCGTGCGCGCCGGAGACGGGCGGCGCAGGATCAGGCGGTCGCGCGGGTTGGCAACCAGGGGGCTCTCCAGCTCGAGCTGAGCCCAACCCTCGGCGCCCGCTGGCAGCCAATCCCCCTCCAGCAAGCGCAGCCTGCCCATCCTGCGCGCCGTGCCATGAAAGACCTTGATGGTCTCCCCATGCACGACCCCGGTGTCCGCCGTCGGCAACACACTGAGCCGAACGTCCACACGCCTCGAGATCGGGTAGCCGGATGGAGACATCAAGACATCTCCGCGCCGGACCTCTGACACATCCACCCCGCTCAGGTTCACCGCCAGGCGCCGGCCAGGTGCCGCGAGCGAGACTTGCTCGCCGTGGGTCTGCAGGCCGCGAATCCGGGCGCGGCCCGCGCCGGGCGCGATCTCCACCTCCTGCCCTGTGCGCAGCGCACCATCCGTCAGCGTTCCGGTCGCGACCGTGCCGAAGCCCCCCATCGAGAACACCCGATCCACGGCCAGCCTGGGGCGCCCGCGATCTGCACGCTGGGGCACACCCGCAAGCGCATGCGCCAGCTCCAAGCGCAGCGCCTCCAACCCTTCACCGCTGATCGAGGACACTGGCACCTGCGGCATGGCAGGCAGCCCCGCCGCCAGCAGCAGCTTGGTCACTTCCTGCTGCACCAACGGCAGCCAACCCGCCTCCCGCACCAGATCCACCTTGGTGAGGGCGACCACGCCGCACGCCACGCGCAACAGTCCCAGGATCTCGGCGTGCTCCACCGTCTGGGGTTTCGGGCCCTCGTCGGCGGCGACCACGAACAGGACGGCGTCGATCCCGCCTACGCCGGCCAGCATGTTCTCGACGAAATCCTCATGACCGGGGACATCGATGATGCCGATCGTCTCGCCGTCGGGCAAAGACGCCCAGGCAAAACCCAGATCGATCGTCATCTGGCGAGCCTGTTCCTCTTTCAGGCGATCCGGGTCGATGCCCGAGAGGGCCTTGACCAACGCCGACTTCCCATGGTCGACGTGCCCCGCAGTGGCCACCACGTGCATGGTCGCCCGCCTCTCGTCGGTACCGCTCACCGAAGGAACGGCTCGCCTTACCGGGTCTTGTCCATCGCCGAAGCCCAGTGCTGGAGTGCGGTGAGCAGCTCACTCAGCGCCTGCATCTGGGTCTCCTCCAGCGACTCCATTTCGTGCTCCAACTTGGCTAGGGTCGAGGCTGCACCTTCCATTTCGCCGGCTGCCTTCTCGTGGCGCCGCAGATGGTCGCGCCACTGTTCCTCGGTCGTCAGGCGGTAGGTGTTCCAGCGCTTCTGGTCGTCGCCCTGGAAGCGCGCCCACTCGCCCTTCAGCCGCTCGTCGCCGAGGCGCTGCAGCTCGGCGATCTCACCGGACCGGCGCTGCATCATTTCCAATCCGGCCTGCACCTCCAGCCTCAACTGCGCCATCGCGCGCTGCGTCTCCTCGTAGGCTGCCGCCCGCTCGGCCAGCTCCGTCGCCTGCTTCTCCATGGCGATGAACTTCCGCTCCTGGTCCTTCCACCCCTTGTCGATCTCGACCATACGCAGTCCTTGCTGCTCGATCCACAGCGTCTGCAGCTCCCTGCGCTCCCGTTCGCTCGCGGTCAGGTCCGTCAGCCGGATCTCCACGCGGCGGATCCCGTCCTCGAGCACGTCGATCGTGCCGCGCAGGCCCTCGTTCCGCACCCGCAGGTCCGAGGCCTCCGCCTGCAGTTCGGCGATCTTGCGGGTCTCTGCATTCTGGGTCGTCTGCAGGGACTCGATCGAGCGCTGCCGCAGCCCGTCTTGCGTGACAAGACCCTCGACCTGCTTGGCAAGCGAGTCGTGGACGCGGCTCAGCCTGGCTTCCTCATCGCGCCGGCCGATGAGCCACTCCTCGACCGCGTTCAGTTTCAGCAGTTCCTGGCGGAAGGTCTCAAGGGCCCGCGCCAACTCTTCGCGCTCGGAGCGGCGCGTCTGCTCAAGCTGTTTCTCACGATCACTGCGACGTTCCTCGGCCAGGCCAAGCTGATGCGCCACTTCCTGACGGTGCTTGGAGAGCGCCTCGTCAGCCTTCCCGATGCGGGCCGCCAGCGCCGACAGGCGTGCCAGCTCGGCCGAGATTTCCTGCAGCTGACGGCCATGGGCCGTTCCCGTGCCTTCCGCCGCATCCAGGCGCGCAGTCAGGCTGCGCAGCAGATCGGCATCTTTGCGCCGTTGATCCTCCAACCAGGCAAGCTTCTGTTCGAGCGTATCGGCCATCTTGGACTCCCCTGGGAGGAGCGGATTATAGCCCGTCCGCGCTGCGAACCTAGCAGGCTGCTGAAATGACACCCTGTGATCGTCCAACCCTCTCCCCTAGCCACTCCCCCTGCATGAGCCGACATCCGCGACACTCCGGCGTGTCCCGCAGGGGAAGGGGTGGAAATTCCTGGGGGGTGGGGGGAGCCTGGCTCCCCCCACCCCCCAGGATCTTCTTCCCCCTCTCCGCCACGGTTCATGGCGTACCCGTGCGCCGTCCGCGGAGAGGGGGTCAGGGCGTGAATCGAAAGCACGTCTTTCAGCAAGCTCCTAGGCGAAGAGCGCCTGCAGCCCGGAGATCACCCCGATGATCAGCGGGTATGCCACCTGTGGAAACAAGCCGAGCAGGATCACGATGGCCACACCCCCGATCCCGAGGCCGCGCGCCAGCGGAGTCAGCTCCGGCCGCGGCACAGGCCGCGCGGCACCGCCGAAGATGACCGACAACCACTGCAACCCGGCGACCACCCCCAGCACTACACCAGCCGGCACCCACCACCAGGCTGCGCTCCCTTCCCGCAGCAAATGCGCCGTCAGGCCCCACTTACCCGGGAACCCCGCCGTCAACGGGAAGCCGGCCACCGAGAGCAGGCCCGCCACGCAGAGCACCGCCGGGATCGGAAGCGCGAAACCGGAGCCCCGAAGAACAGGGCGTTCATCGCTGCCCATGCCGGCAGCCAGCAAGGTCGCGCCCAATCCCCAGGCACCCAACCCGACCACGCGGGCGGCGGACATGCCCATGGCCAACTGGTACCCGATGGCCGTTCCGCTGCCAAGCGCCAGCATCCCGATGCCCAGGTCGATCAACAACACGTAGACGAACGCCCTTGCCAGTCGGACCTGCGCCAGTGCCCAGATTCCTCCGAGCACAATCATCACGATCCCTGCGCCGGTCATTCCCAGCCGAACGCCGGCATCGGCGCGCACCCAGGCAAACGAATCGAGCACGCGCAGCGCCAAGAACAGCCCGGCCGCCTGCATCAGGGCCGCCACGGCCGTCAGAGCGTAGGGATGGGCACGATCGGCGCCTGGCGGCAGCCAAAGGTGGAATGGCGGAACGAACAGCAGCACCGCCAGCCCCAGCGCCAGGACCGGAACAACACTTCCGGCGCGCTCGGGCGATCCGGTTGTGACGCCAAGCCGATCAATCATCCATGCCGCCACGAGCGTCATCATCATCCCAAAGGCCGCGAACGCCAGCAGCCGAAGCGCAGCGCGCTCGGCATGCCGATCGGGGGATGCCAGCACCAGCACAAACGCGGCCGCAGCGAGCATGACCAGGACCGCCGAGTACAGGAATGGGCGTACCATCAGTGATGCGGCAAGCAGTCCAACTGCCAGGATCCCCATGGGCAGGAAGTAGCGACCAGGATCCGCCACCAACGCTCCCAAGAACAGGTAGCCTCCGATCACGAAGATGAACCCGACCCCGGAACGGATGCCAGGGGCGAGTTCCAGCGACCTGCCCAGGATCTCCAGGCTGGGATCAAGCTTGATGGCTAAGCCACCGAGCTGGAGCGGCACATCCAGTGGCGCCAGCAGGCTGACGGCGCCCAGCGCGAGCGAGCCAAGCCCGGCAAGCAGGGCAGCCGGAACCCGCCCAACGCGGTCCACGCCGCTGACAATCGCCAGGAGCAGGGTCGCCAGCGCCAGGATCAGCGGGGCACTCATACCGCGCCGTCCGCAGGAGGAGCCGGCCGGACCACCAACAGAAGGTAGCTGGCAATCAAAGCCACAACCACATTGACGGACCCCAGCAGGGCCACAATCGCCAGCGCCGGTTCGAGAATGAAGTACAGCGTCTCGAACCCCGCCAGAGCAGTCAGCAGCCCGATGCAAACGCGCAGTGATCGCTCCGAGAGTCCGAGCTGCAGCGCACCCAATCCAATCAACCCCAGCGCGGTCGCGAGCACAGGCTGTGGGACTGTCCGACCCGGCAGATTGACGCCCTGCGAGAGCCCCACCACGGCCACGACGATGAAGGCGGAAAGCACCAGGCGAAACGGTCGTCCCTCCGGCAATGCGCCTGCGGCTGCAGACGACCACGGCCAGGCGGCTGCGGAGGTCGACAGGAACACGATCGCGGTCGCCGCGAGACCGCTGGTCATTAGTGCCAGGCTGACCGCGAAGGGAACCTGCCCGATCAAGTGCGCGCTGCAGGCGATAAATGCGCAACCCAGGCAAGCCAACACTACCCGACGGTCCGTGGCTGTCAGCAGGAGAACCCCCGCGGCACACGCTACGGCCGCAAGAACAACTCCGAGCAGGGCGGCGACCGTCATCATCGGGCCGCGCCTGCCAGCATCGCCGCCGCCATCGCCGCCAAGGCCATCACCCAGAGGAAAGCGCCCTCCCCTTCCAGAGCGTACCCGACCCCACCGGCGATCCCCAGAGCCTCCTGGTATACGCGCCAGGCCCCCCGGACCAGCGGCGAGGCGTCCAGCCACCCGACAATGCGCTCGGCGCGCCGGATCCCGGCTTCCAACCGCCGGCGTCGGATCAGAACGACCAGCGCAACGGTCACCAGCGAGGCGCCGAAACCAATCCCCACTGTGGCGGAGAGCTCGGTGCCCTGGCGCAGTCCATAACCGATCGCCGCCACGCAGAACAACGCTAGGCCCACGCCGAACAGCAGCCGGCTGTACCCTTCGGCCCGCTTCCAGGGCGTCTCCGGCAACAGGCTGATCACTGCAACGCCGGCCGAGAGCAGGCCCAAGCCGATACCCACGACCCCGCCCAAGACCAGTGCTCCACCCCCAGCGGGTAGATCCCTCAGCAGGACGCCCGACGGCGTGATGGGAAGGCCCAGACATGTCACGGCGAGCAGCGCGGGCCACAGGCGGTGAAACGGCGTATGCACTTCCGCCACCGAGGCCATACCACCGGCAAGCATCAGTAGCACGGCGAGCGCGCTCAGCATCGGCGCGATCCCGGGAGCACTCCCGCCTGCGATGAGTGCCAGGCCGGCGGCGCATGCCACCAGCTGCGCACGCGCCGCCAAGGCGGCTGGCGAAAAGGCCCACGCCACGCCGGCCGTCAGCGCAGCAATGCCTCCGACGAGTATCAACCATCCTCGCAGAGATCCCGCCGCTCCATCCGGCCAGTGCATCCCAAGCTGGACCATCAGGATCGCAGGGGGCATGAGCCGCATCAGCGCACCGATACCCCGCCGCGCAGCTGCCTGCGGCGGGAGCCCCAACGGCAGCGGAATCAGTCCGATGCGCATCACAACCCCGAGGGCAAGCATGAGATCGAGACCCATCGCCTCACGCGCCGTCAGCCGGCCGCCGCCCCGCTCGAGGGTAGCGATCAGCCCTGCGGTCAGCAGCAGCAGCACCCCGATGGATTCCACGCCCAGCTTCAGGATGGCCTGCTGACCCCCGCGAGCGGCGGGGGTGCTTCGAAGGACGTAGACGAAGGCACTGATGTCGAGCACGATCAGGAGCAACGAGAGCGTCAGCAGGTTGCCCGCCATCATCGCTAGCAGGCTTAGGCTCCCGTAGACGAGAAAGAGCGCCCAGTCTGCCGCACGCTCACCGCCATCACGCGCCGGCGCTGTCAACACCAGCGCCATCAGCAGCGTCATCGCCGCGTACAGGACATCCCACTGCGTAGCGCCCAGCCTCAGTACCAACTCGGCCGAGAACAGGGGCTCTGGACGCCACACCGAGACATCCAGCAGGCCAGCCTGCCCACTGCTGCTCAGGAGGAGGGAAAGCCAAGCGAGGAAGGCGCTCGCCAACGTGATCGCCCAAAGGTAGAAGCCTGAAGCCCGGCGGAACAGTCCAATCAAGGACGCGCCGGCGAGCAGCAGCAGCACGGGTAGGACGAGAACCAAGGGCCACCCTCTGAGGCAGGCCGTCAGCCCTTAGCCTGCACGGCTAGGATATCATGGGGTGACCCCCTCATCCCCATGGCAGGCAAGCCAGCAGGCCTTCGAGCGACTGGGAACTCGGGCTCCCTCACGCGCCGCCCGGGGCCATCGCCTGTCGCGCCGCACCAGAGCGCATGCTATAATCCCGCGGACGCGGGGCCGCCGTAAGGGCAACGCTCCCGCAGCAGAGCTCGCGCCGCGGGGTCCGCGCTTGGCGTCTCGCCCCGTAGCCTGCGCAGCAACGGCACCCAACCCACGCCGTCCATTGCGTCCTGCCCACTGGAGATAGACATGCCAGTCATCCAAGCCGTCAAGGGCACCCGGGATTTCTATCCGGAGGACATGGCCTTCCGGACCTGGCTGTACAGCACCATCCGCCACGTTTCGGAATCCTTCGGCTATCAGGAATACGATGCGCCGTTTCTCGAGCGGCTCGAGTTGTACGCTGCCAAGTCGGGCGAGGAACTGGTCAAGGAGCAGACCTTCGTCTTCCCGGACCGGGGTGGCGACTTCATTGCGCTGCGCCCCGAGTTGACGCTGGGCCTGGCGCGCATGGTCGCCAGCAGATCCAAGTCGCTCATGCCACCCTTGCGCTGGTGGTCGTTCGGGCCGTTCTGGCGCTACGAGCGTCCTCAGAAGGGACGCACCCGCGAGTTCTTCCAGTGGAACATCGACTTGATAGGGCCGCAATCCCCAGAGGCCGATGCCGAGCTGGCGGCAATCGGAGCGGCGTTCTTCCGGGAGGTCGGCCTCGGCCCGGAGGCTGTCCAGCTCCTGGTGAACGACCGCCGCCTCGCCGAGTCGGCGCTGGATGCAATGGGCATACCGAGCGCCCGACGCTCGGCTGTATTCAGGCTGATCGACCGACGCGAGAAGCTGGCGCCCGCCGCCTGGGAGGCGCAGGCCCACGAGATCGGCCTCGACGCAGCGCAGTTCTCCAGCCTGCAGCGCTTGCTGGCCGATACGCAGGCGTGGAAACGGTCTCCCGAACTCGTGGCCTTCTTCGACGCCGTCGAAGCCCTGGGCGTGGCGGACTACCTCGCCTACGACCCGACCATCATCCGTGGGCTCGACTATTACACGGGCATCGTGTTCGAGGCGCGCGATGCGGCCGGGGAACACAGGGCGATCCTAGGTGGTGGGCGCTACGACAATCTGGTGGGAGAAATCGGCGGCGATCCGATCGGCGGGACGGGGTTTGCCATGGGGGATGTGGTCGTCGGGCTCGTGCTGGCTGGGCACCGGGCACTGCCGGAGATTCGTCTGAGCCCATCACAGGTCCTCGTTGCCACATTCGACGCAGCCACGCGCTCGGAGGCCATGCGCCTCGCTGCCGATCTGCGCGCAGCCGGAGATCAACGCCGAGTGGTACCCTGAAGCCGACAGACTGCAACGTCAGTACAAATACGCCGATCGGATGGGGATACGCTTCGTTGCCCTGGTCGGCCCGGACGAGTGTGCAGCGGGCACGGTCAGCATCAAGGATCTGACCAGCGGCACGCAGGCCGCGCCGCGCCGCCAGGACGCCGCCGCATACTTGCGCGCGGCAATTGATGGCCACAGCGTGGCATGATAGAATCCCGACGCAATCGCGGTGGCTGTAGCTCAATGGCAGAGCACTTGACTGTGGCTCAAGGGGTTGCGGGTTCGAAACCCGTCAGCCACCCCACCGTCCTCACAACGCCCTCCCGGGCGTTGTCTCCTTTGTGCCGGGTAGGGCCTCGATCTCGCCCGCTGCTGACAGCGCCGAGTGGCAGACGACGCTGGCGCACCAGGCACGCCCAGATGATCGGCTCCGCTCGGGCCGTCGCCGGTCCGAATATCGCCCTGATCAAGTACTGGGGCAACCGCGGCGATCCTGCTCTGCGGCTTGCCGCCAACGGCTCGATCTCCATCACGCTGGACAGCCTGTGTACGGAAGTCCAGGTCACGTTCGACGAAAGCCTGCAGGCGGACAAGCCTGCGTGTCAACGGCCAGGTGGCAGACGGTTCCTCGCTCGCACGCACCCGCAGCTTTCTCGAGCAGGTCCGCCGCCTCGCCAGCCTGCGATGCCCCGCTTCCGTCGAGAGCCGCACCAACTTCCCGATCGGCGCAGGCATTGCCTCCTCTGCGGCGGCCTTCGCTGCACTGGCCATGGCTGCCAGCCACGCTGCCGGGCTGCGATTGCAGTTGCCCGAGCTCTCTCGCCTGGCGCGGCTGGGTTCAGGTTCAGCCTGCCGGTCGATCTTCGGTGGCTACGTCGAGTGGATTGCAGGCGCCGCTCACGAGACGTCGCAGGCCGAGGCCCTGTTCCCCCCCGACTACTGGCAGCTGGTCGATCTGATTGCGCTGATCGATGAAGTCCACAAGCCCGTGGGCTCGACCGAAGGGCACGCGCTTGCTTCCACCAGCCCGTTGCAGCCGGCGAGGCTGGCCGATGCACCGCGGCGACTGGAGGCCTGCCGCCACGCCATCCGCCAGCGCGACTTCGCCGCACTGGCTGAGGTCGTCGAGCTCGACAGCAATATGATGCACGCCGTCATGCTTTCCTCTACTCCTTCGCTCATCTACTGGCAGCCCGCCACGCTTTCCGTGATGGACCTGGTGGCCCATCTGCGCCGGGACGGCGCGGCGGTGTGCTACACCATCGATGCCGGGCCGAGCGTGCACTGCCTGTGCGAACCCGGGCATGCTGAGACCGTGTCGTCGGCGCTGGCCGCGCTCGATGGGGTCCGGCGCGTGCTGCGCGCATCTCCCGGTGTGGGCGCTCGCCTGATCGACGACGCAGACTGAGATCGCGGCTGCTTCCGGCGCGCGCCTCCCCGGTGGGAAGATCACCCCATCCGGGTGATATAATCCGCCCGCAGTCCGAGATGCGATGACTCGATGCCGGACCTCCTGCTGTTCGTTCTGATCCTTGCAGCGCTGATCCTGGGCCATGAACTTGGCCACTTCGTCGCTGCGCGCGCTGGCGGCGTCGTCATCGACGAGTTCGGCATCGGCTTCCCTCCGCGCCTGGCGACGATCTTTCGCGCCGGCGGCACACGGTTCACGATCAACGCCATTCCCCTCGGCGGATTTGTCCGCCCGGCCGGGGAAGACGACCCGGATATCCCCAATGGTCTCGCCGCCGCCAGCAAGTCGACGCGCGCTGCGGTGCTGATCGCCGGTCCACTGGCCAATATCTTGATCGCCTTCCTGGCCTTCACCGCCGCCTATCGCTTTGCCGCGCCCGACTTTGAGCGCACCTCGATCTCCAGCGTCGCCGAGAACTCCCCGGCTCAGGCCGCCGGTCTGCTCCCCGGAGACGTCATCGTCGAGTTCCAGAGCCAGCCGGTGACCTCGCTCGACACCCTGCAGCGCGCCGTTGCGCAATCGCTCGGCAAGGCGGCCATGATCACCGTCGAGCGGGATAGCGCCCGGCTGCAGTTCGAGCTGACGCCCCGCGCGACTCCGCCGGAGGGCCAGGGACCGATCGGGATCGTCACCGGGAATCCGCTCCGGTCCGTTGCCTGGGCGGAGGCCGCCGGCCTGGGCGCCAACTCGATCCGGCTGCAATTCCAGGAGATCGTCCACCTCCCCGGCCGCCTGATGCAGGGTCAAGTGGCGCCAGAGGAAGCCCGAGTTACTGGCCTGAAGGGGATGCACGACATGCTGGCCTGGGCACGTGATGTCGATCGCAGCTCCCAGCGCCCATTCCTGACGCTGACGCTGGTCGGGGTGATCAGCACCGGGCTGGCGCTAGCCAACCTGCTTCCCATTCCCGCCCTCGACGGCGGGCGGCTGATGTTCGTCGCCTTTGAGGCGATCCTCGGCCGCCGCATCTCGCCGCGCTACGAGGGCATGGCCCATGCCATCGGCTTCGCTTTGCTGCTGGTGCTAATGCTCTACGTCAACATCCAGGATTTCGTCAACCCGATCGCTCTCCCCCGCTAAGGCACCCCGATGAGCCCGCTCTCCCCCCGCCTCCTTACCGCGCTATGTCAGGGTTCGGAGCCGCTCTCCGCCGACCAGGTGGCGCTGCTCTCTGACCTCAGTGCAGACGACCGCCGCACCTTCCTTGCCTCATGGCCAGAGGTGCCTCGCAATCGCCGGCTGCAGTTGCTCGAGCAGATGGGCCGCCTGGCATATGAACGCTTCGAACTCAACTTCGACGCCGTCGATCTGGCCGCGCTCAGCGACCCGGACCCGGCAGTTCGCAGCGCCGCCATCCGTAACCTTTGGGAGAACGAAGACCCCTCCCTGGCCGAGCGGCTGTTGAAGATCCTGAACAGCGATCCGGAACCTGAGCCCGTGCGCGCCGCGGCCGCCGCCCTCGGGCATTTCGTACTGATCGGCGAGTTGGGGCAGCTGGAGGAGGCGCAACTGGCAAGGATCGTCAGCGGGCTGCTCTCGATTGCCTCGAGCAGCTCTGACGAGACCGCCCGCCGCAGGAGTGTTGAGTCCCTCGGTTACTCCTCCCAGCCGGAGGCCACCGTCGTGATTCAGGAAGCGTTCGATGCCGGGACAGACGACTGGAGGACTGCGGCATTGGTCGCCATGGGACGCTCGGCCAATCCCGATTGGGCGGAGAGCGTTCTAGCGATGCTCCGCAACCCCGCTCCGCCCCTGCGCATGGAGGCGGCCCGCGCCTGCGGCGAGCTGGAGCTCAAGGCCGCAAGCGCTGAACTGATTGACTTGCTCGAGGACAGCGACTCGGGCGTGCGTCGCGCAGCCATCTGGTCGCTTGGGCAGGTGGGCGGCAAGCCGGCGTATCAGGCGTTGCAGCAGCTCGTGCGCCGCAAGGAGGACTCGGACGAGGCCGAGCTGGCCGACCAGGCGATCGAGAACCTGGGATTTGTCGAAGGCAGCGGCCAGCTTCTCCTCTATGGACGGGACGATGACCTGGACGATGAGGCCGAAGAGGAGTGACCACGCTCCTGCGGCTGTTCGCCGAGAACATCGTGCCGGTGCTCATTGTCGCCGGCGTTGGCTTCGTGCTGCAGCGCGCGCTCCACATCGATCCCTCGCCACTCTCGCGAGTCGCTTTCTACGCCGCCCTTCCCGCACTGCAATTCGACCTACTAGTCTCCTCCGACATCCTTCCCGCGCAACTCGGGCAGATGATGCTGCTGGCAACCGCCCTCATCGCCTGCATGGCCGCAATTGGCATTCTCGTCAGCCGCGCACTCCGCTTGCCGCAGCCAATTGCAGCCGCCTTCATCCTGAGCGTGACCTTCATGAACGCCGGCAACTACGGGTTGTCCGTGAGCAAATTCGCCTTTGGCGAGACGGGCCTGGCCTGGGCGAGTGTGTTCTTCGTCACCAGTTCCATGCTCACCAATGCAGTCGGCGTGTACATCGCCACGGTCGGACGGACATCGCCTTGGAAGGCAGCCGTCGGCCTGCTGAAAGTGCCGGCGCTGTACTCGATCCCGCTGGCCCTGCTAGTGCGCAGCAGCGGCGTCGCCATCCCGCCCTTCGTTGCCCGGCCGATCGAGCTTCTGGCAGCTGCCGCCGTCCCCATCATGCTGCTGCTGCTCGGCATGCAGATGGCCAAGGCCGGTATGCCTCAGCGCCCGGCACTCGTCGGGCTCTCGTCCGGGTTGAGGCTGATCGCCAGCCCGGTGCTCGCCTGGTTACTGCTTCCGGCCTTCTCCCTGCCGGCGCTGGCCGGCAAGGTCGCGGTGCTTGAGGCCGGCATGCCGAGCGCCGTGCTGAGCTCGATCATCGCCACCGAGTTTGACACCGAGCCTGGGTTCGTCGCCGGAGCGGTGCTGGTGAGCACACTGCTCAGTCCGCTGACGCTGACGCCTATCCTGGCACTGCTTGGGGCCTAATCCACACCCCGGGAGGAACGATGAGCGAGCCGTTCGCCGAGCTGCATGCCATCGTCGTCGGCCGGGTGCAGGGAGTTGGTTACCGCTACTTTGTGCTGGATCAGGCCGCAACCCTGGGGCTGTCGGGCTGGACGCGCAACTTGCCGAACGGCACGGTCGAGGTCCTGGCTCAGGGCGGCGACGACGCCTTGAATCGCCTGCTGGCAGCGTTGCACAGAGGGCCGTCCGGGGGTCGCGTGGATTGCGTCGACAGTCAGCTGCGGGGTAGCACCGAAACCTGCAGCGGGTTCCGTATCACCCGCTGAGCAAAGGGCCAGTGGTGCGGCGGCGCTCGCCGATCCGCTCGGCAATCCCGCGATCCTCGCCGGATTCTTTTCGCCAGACGACTGCGTCGAAGCCACCGGCGGCCGACAGGCAACTGCACAACGCCGCCCCGATCGCCGGTTCATCGGCCACCGCCCTTAGGAAGTCCAGGTATTGCCCCGCCTTCACCTGCGGCGTGACCTCCGGTGACGGGTTGGCGAACGCCGTGATGACCAGACGCTTTCCCGGGAATCGCTCGATGACATACTCATACCATCGCCCGCCATTGAGATCTTCGAGCGCCTCCCCCGAATCCCAGTAGGCATGCACGCCAATCCAGTCGGCCTGATCGGCGGCGGCCCCGGCCTGTTCGAGGAACTGTAGGGCCTCAGCCCGCCACCCGTCCAGCGATCCGCCTGGGTCGAGCGCCGGAAAACCGAGGCGGACTGAGGGATGCTCGGCTCTGATCGCGGCCGCGGCCTCGAGCCACCATGCGGCGAACTCGGCGCCGTCGCGCCAGGCGCGGTTCCACCCGCCGAGCTGCAGATTGGGCACTGCACCCAATTCGAAGTCCCGAACCCCCTCCTTCAGCAGTCGGCCGACGTCACCCAGGCTGCGCATCTGCGCAGTCGAGCCTCGATTGTCCGGCCCGCCTTCAGGCGAGGGCACCGCGCTGATCAGCATCATTCCCGGGTGAATGCGCCGCAGTGCGCGCAGCGTCTCCTCGGTCTCCGTCAGGCTGACGCTCAGCGCCTCCAGGCCGGCCCTGGCAACCAAGTCCAGGTCCGCCGCCTGCAGCGTGCCGCCGAGGCGCCCCACCGCACCCACCAGGCAGCGCTCGGCAGGCCAGCCCTTGGCCTCAACCTGCTTGACACGGTAGCCATCCGGCCACACCAGGTAGGGAGTGGGGTCGATAATGTCCTTCGGATAGTTCGTCTCACCCCTGGCAGTTGCCCCATCGCGCTTCAGCGTGAGATGAAGATGCGCCCCCGTGGAGGCGCCCGTCGAGTTGGCTTTGCCGATCAACTGGCCACCCTGGACCTGGTCGCCGAGCCTCACCAGCGGCTTGGCCAAGTGCGCATACACGGTCTTGTAACCGTCGCGATGCCGCAGGCGAACATGGATGCCGTAGGCATGCAGTTTCGCGTCCCGAAAGACCTCGTAGACCACACCCTCGAAGGCAGCGTAGATGTTGGTGTTGGTCAGCGCCCGCATATCTACCCCTTCGTGGCCGGGCAAACCGAAGCGGTGGTAGATCTGCGCATTGACGCCGAACGCCTGGGTCATCACCGGGTAGTCGGTGGCCCACTGCAAGTAGAACGGACGCAGGCGCTGTCCGTAGCGGTCTTTCGCCTCGATGCGCTTGGCGAACTGCTTCCGCAGCTGGTTCGGCGTTGAGGCCTGAACCGCATCCAGGCGGATCCCGGGAAACCGCTTCTGGAACCAGGCGACCAGGTCCTGGCTCTCGGCGTAGGCCCCGGGGATCTCAGGGAAGGTGATCACCTGGCGCGGCGACATGTAGCGCCCCGCGGTCAGGGGGTCGGAGGTGAGGTTCGGACCGAAGGCCAGCACGTACTCCTGACAGACACGTACCCACTCCCAATAGTCCTGGCGAGGCAGCAACACGATCTGGAACTCAGCCATTCGGGCAAGCCCCCATCAAGAGAAACCCAGGCCGCGGGCCTTGAGCGAGACGAACTGCCCCTGCCCGACGATCAAGTGATCGAGCACTTCGACATCCAGCAGCTTTCCGGCTTCCACCATGGCGCGGGTCAACGCAACGTCCTCCGGACTGGGCGTCGGGTCGCCGCTGGGATGGTTGTGCACCACCACCAGGCTGGCGGCGTTGGCACGAACCGCATCACGGAACACCTCGCCGATCCGCACGCTGGCGGCGTTCAGGCTTCCCTTGTACACCTCGACGATCCGGATCAGGCGGTTGCGGGTGTCGCACAGCAGCACACGCATGTGCTCCTGCTCAAACGCCTGCATCTCATACGACACCAGCCGCGCAACGTCCTGTGGGCTCTGCAACGCGGGGCGCTCCTCAGGAGCCAGCGCCGAGATTCGCCGTCCGATTTCCATCGCCGCCTGCAGCTGGGCCGCCTTGGCCGTGCCAATCCCGCTCATGCCACACAACTCATCGAAGGACATCCGTTGAACGCCAGCGAGACCCCTGCCGGAGGATAGCATCATTTGTGCCAGCTGGACGGCGCTTCGGCCCCGCCGGCCGCTCTGAATCAGGATGGCCAACAGCTCGCCATCGCTCAGTGCGCCCGCACCGAGGCGCTGCATCCGTTCGCGCGGCCGCTCGGCCGACGGCATGTCGGCGATGCGGTGTACCTCGTAGCCGGCCATTGCATCCCCCTGCGGCACGGTCGCCGCGACTATAGTGCAGCCACTGTGCGCTGTCAACGCGTCGGCGCCGCGTAGGCTGGTTCCCCGTCGCAGCCGGCCATCGGCCCGCCCTCCGCCGGACGGTTTCTTCGGCGCGCGGCCTGCAGCTTGCACCATCCTGCGCAGGATGGCTGCGTGCTATAATCGCCGACCGTAGGAGATACGGGATGCCTTTCCAGCCCAGCCTGGGGACTTTGCGGGACGCGCTGTTGTTCGGCACGGCGCTCTTCGGCGCCTTCCTCACCGCTCTGTGGTTGGCCTTGGTGTTCTGGGCCTACCGCGACCTCGCTCGCCGCAGTCAGGACCGGGTCCTGCGCCTGCTGGCGGCCGTTGTCGTGCTTCTGCTCGGCCCGCTCGGGGTGATCATCTACCTACTGCTCCGACCGCCTTCCACGCTCGAGGAGGCCTACCAGCACGCGCTGGAAGAAGAGGCCCTGCTGAGTGAGATTGAGGCCAGGAGCCAGTGCCCGGGCTGCGGCGCGCGCACGCTGTCAGACTGGCAGGTGTGCCCTGCCTGTGCCACCCGGCTGCGCCGCGCCTGCTCAGCCTGCGGTAACCTGCTCGAGCTCGCCTGGCGCCTGTGCCCGTACTGCGCAACCCCCGCAGCAGCCCGCACCGACAACGGCGCCCCCACCCGCGAGCCATCCGCCTGACTTCGCCGTTTCGTCCTGCCGCGCTCAATCCCCGGACCTTCGCCCCGCCGCTGGCTATCTGCCCGGGATTGTTCCCATCCAACCACCCGTCGATCCCGAGGTGAAGCAGCTGCGGGATCCCGCAAGTGCGGATCCCGCAGCGTGGGCCATTCCAGTGATGGCATGCCCTCACACGCCGTCGCCGGCATGCGGGCCCGGGCGAGCCAGGCTGCCTACGCGCGGCGCAAAGCCTGCCACCCGGCGTAGTGGCCGTTGTCGCCCAGCTCCTCCTCGATCCGGAGCAGTTGGTTGTACTTTGCCACTCGATCCGACCGCGCCGGCGCGCCGGTCTTGATCTGCCCCATGTTCAGGGCCACCGCCAGGTCAGCGATGGTCGCATCCTCGGTCTCGCCGGAGCGGTGCGAGGTCACGGCGCGCCAGCCGGCGCGCTGGCACATCTCGACGGCCTCGATGGTCTCGGTCAGCGTTCCGATCTGGTTGAGCTTGACCAGCAGCGCATTGCACGCCTGCTCCTCAATTCCGCGTCGCACGCGCTCGGGGTTGGTAACCAGCAGGTCGTCGCCGACCAGCTGGATCCGCGAGCCCAGCTCGCGGGTCATCAGCTTCCAGCTGTCCCAATCATCCTGGGCCAGGCCGTCCTCGATCGAGACGATCGGATACTGCTCGACCCATGACTTCCAGAATTCGACCAGCTGCTCGCCGGTCAGCTCCTTGCCTTCGCGGCGCAGGAGATAGCGCTTCTTGTTCTCGTCGTACAGCTCAGAGGCGGCGGGATCGAGGGCGATCGCGATCTGCTCGCCGGCCTTGTAGCCCGCCTTGTGGATGGCCTCCAGGATCACCTCTACCGCCTCGGCATTGGCCTTCAGCGCCGGGGCATACCCGCCCTCATCCCCAACCAGCGCGGTGTAACCGCGCGCCTTCAAGCACGTCTTTGAGCGTCTGATAGACCTCTGAGCCCCAGCGCAGGCCCTCGGCGAAGCTCGGTGCGCCGAGCGGCATGATCATGAATTCCTGGGCATCGGTGGACTGCCAGCCGGTGTGCGCTCCACCATTGAGGATATTGAGCATCGGCACCGGAAGCACGTGGGCATGCACGCCCCCGATGTAGCGGTACAGCGGAAGCTCGAGCGAATTGGCGGCCGCCTTCGCTACAGCCAGGCTTGCGCCCAGCATGGCGTTGGCGCCGAGGCGCGCCTTGTTCTTCGTCCCATCCAGCTCGATCAGAGCCAGATCGATCGCGCGTTGCTCGACCGCATCCCACCCCAGCAGCAGTTCGGCGATGGCCGTGTTGACGTTCTCCACCGCCCGCCGCACGCCCTTGCCGCGGTAGCGATCCTTCTCGCCATCCCGCAGTTCTAGCGCCTCGTGCACGCCGGTCGAGGCGCCGGAAGGGACAGCTGCCCGCGCCCAGCTACCGTCGAGCAGAATCACCTCGACTTCAACCGTTGGATTGCCGCGCGAGTCGAGGATTTCGCGCGCGGCAACGGATTCGATGATCGTCGTCATGGCGTTGAGCTCTCCTTGGAGCGGACTTCGCAGCGATTATACCTGTCGCCTCCCGCCGTGGATGTGAGCTTGGACATGCCGACGCCCTGCTGTTCATCGCCCCCAGTCGAGGCCGCGAGCAGGCTGCATGTTAGAATGCCGCCATGCCCGCCCCGGCGGTCTACCTGGACCACGCCGCGACCACCCCTGTTGCCCGCGAGGTGCTCGCCGCCATGCAACCGTACTTCGCCGACGAGTACGGCAATCCGTCCTCGATCCACACGCTCGGCCAGCGCGGCGAGGCGGCCGTCGAATGGGCGCGCGCCGAGGTCGCTGCCGTGCTCGGCTGCCCGGCGCAGGATGTGATCTTCACCAGCGGAGGCTCCGAGAGCGACAACCTGGCGCTGCGGGGCGCGGCCTTCGCCAGCCGGGAGCTTCGCAGCGCAACGTGCGTGCTGACCACCCCGGTCGAACACCCCGCCGTGCTACGCACCGCCGAAGCGCTTGCCCTACACCACGGTTTCTCGCTCGAGCTGCTCCCGGTCGACCGCCATGGTCAGGTCGACCCGGACGACCTGCGTCGCCGCCTGACACCCGATACCGCCGTCGTCTCGGTGATCTATGCCAACAACGAGATCGGCACGCTTAACCCCGTGGCCGATCTTGCTCGCCTGTGCGCCGAGCGCGAGATTCCCTTCCACACCGATGCGGTGCAGGGCGCGGCCCATCTCGATCTGCATGAGTTGACACAATGGCCGGCGCTGATCTCGATCGGCGGCCACAAGCTGTACGGGCCGAAGGGGGTCGGCGTGCTCCGGCGCCCTCCTCAGGTTCCGCTGCTGTCCGAGATCACGGGAGGTGGCCAGGAGCACGCACTGCGCGCCGGCACCCACAATGTTCCGCTGATCGTCGGCATGGCTACTGCTCTCAGGCTCGCTGCGGAAACGCGCCCTGCCGACTATGCTCACCACTCGGGCCTGCGCGACCGGATACTCGCCCGAGTCCCCGCCGAGGTCCCACAAGCCATCATCACCGGGCACCCGCTGCAGCGGCTGCCCAATCACGCCTCCTTCTGCTTTCACCGGCTCGACGGCAATGCTCTGGTCGCAGCCCTCGACCGCAGTGGCTTTGCCTGCTCGTCGGGCTCGGCGTGCAAGACCGGCGACCCGACTCCCTCCGGTGTGCTGCTTGCGCTTGGGCTGGCCCCGGAGTGGGCGCTGGGCTCGCTGCGGGTGACCGTCGGGCGCAGCACGCAGCCGGGAGAAGTCGACGGCTTTCTGTCGGTTCTGCCCCGAGTGATCCAGGCTCTGCGAGCAGCCGGAGCGAACTGAGGCCATGCCTCGAGTTGTGGCGGTCGCCATGAGCGGCGGCGTTGACAGCTCGGTCGCCGCGGCCTTGTTGACCGATTCCGAAGACATCGCCTTCGGCCTCATGCTCCGCCTGTGGGCGGACCCCGACCATGGGCCCAACCGCTGTTGCTCGCCAGAAGACGTGGCACGCGCCCGGCGGACCGCCACCCAGCTTGGGATCCCCTTCTACGTGCTGGATGCCCAGCAACCCTTCTTGCAGTCCGTTGTCGAGCCCTTCATACATGGCTATGCGCAAGGCATCACGCCCAATCCCTGCTTGAACTGCAACCGCCTCATCCGTTGGGGCTTCCTGCTGCACCACGCACTCGCCATGGGCGCCAC
This sequence comes from uncultured Chloroflexia bacterium, assembly GCA_963789825.1. GTDB lineage: Bacteria > Chloroflexota > Anaerolineae > Anaerolineales > E44-bin32 > PFL42. Next base: position 418,456 of record CAWBME010000006.1, on the reverse strand, counting down.
GCACCTTGCGACCGGCCATTACGCCCGCACCGCCTTCGCCGGCGGCCGCTGGCGCCTGCTGCGCGCCCTCCACACCGCCAAGGATCAGTCCTACGCGCTCGTCTGTCGCTCAACCAGGAGCACCTGCCGCAGGCCCTGTTCCCGCTCGGCGAGCTCACCAAGGACCAGGTGCGCCTCATCGCCCACCAGCGCAGCCTGGCCAGCATGGACCGGCACGACAGCCAGGATCTATGCTTCCTCGGCGGCTCCGACTACCGGGAGTTCCTCTCCAGCCGGATCCCCGATGTCCGCCTCCCCGGCCCCATTCTGAACTCCCAGGGAGATACCGTCGGCGAGCACACTGGGCTGATCGATTACACGATCGGCCAACGCAAGGGCATCCGCATCCCCGGCCCATCCCCGCTGTATGTCCTTGAGAAGCGGCCTGACTCCAATGCTCTCGTCGTCGGCCCACGTTCCGCTCTTGGCAGATCGACGTTCACCGTCGGCGACATGCATTGGGTCTCCGACCGCCCCCTGCAGGACCAGCCGGGCCTTGCAGTCCAGGTCCGCTACCACTCGCGCGAACTCCCGGCTACAATCGAGTGGTTGGAGCCAGCCCGAGCGCTCGTCCGCGTCAGCCCGGCTCTGGCCGAGGTCACGCCCGGCCAGGCAGCGGTGTTCTACCGCGGCGCGGAATGCTTGGGTGGGGGAACCATCCTGCGATGACACTGCAGAGCATCTTGCTCGGCTTCGTGATTGCCACCGCCTGCGGACTGCTCTTCCACGTGGTGCGCGGCGGCCCGGTCTCCCGCATCGGCCTCTACCTGCTTGCCGCCTGGATTGCCTTCTGGGCGGGCCAGCTTCTGAGCCTGCTGACGGGTTGGACTTGGGGTCGCCTGGGCACGCTCAACCTCGTGCCGGCACTGGCTGCAACGCTGGTCGGGCTGCTCGCCGCCAGTGTCTTGGCCGGCAGCCCTGGGGGCTGGAAGCGCCTGCTCGAGCCGCACGACGAGCCGCCCGATGACGACGCCCCCTCCCCGCGCAGCGGGCCCTTCGCGTGACCTGCGTGCCCCACGCCCCCTGCCGCGCCCGACGCTGGCGCAGGTCGCGCGGCAACGCTCCTTGTCGGACTCAGCCTGGCGGCGCAAGCATGCGTTCCGACTCCAACCCCATCTGCACCTGCCACACCAGCCCCGACGCCTCCGCCTGCCACTCCAACACCTGCCCCCCCCTCGCTCCTGTTCATCCAACGTGAGGGCAGCAGGCTGATCGGACGAGGAGCTTGCTTCGACCGTCGCCGAGCTGGCCGAGGCAAGCGGCCTGGTGCTTGTCACGGCCGCCGAGCTCACGCCGCAGCTGGTCACCGGTGCCACCCGCCGCGTGATCGTCGAGGGGGCCGACCCCGGACTCGCAGCGCTCGCCGAAGAGCTGCCGCAAGTCGAGATCCTGGTCATTCAGCCTGGCCAAATCGACCGACTCCAGCCCGAGCTGCAGGCGCCCAGCAACGACTTCGAGCTTCGACGGGCGTTCTCTGCAGGGTACGCCAGCTCCCTGCTGGCGCCTGAGTGGAGAATCGGCGCCATCCTGCCTCCGCAGCCTGCGGAGATGCAGTCCGCCTTCATTCAGGGGGGCGTCTTCGGCTGTGGCCTGTGCAATCCTCCCTATCCGCCATTTGCTGAGTACCCTCTCGTCGAGATCAGCCAATCCGAAGAGGGAACGCTGCTCGCCCTAGAGGCGCTGGCCTTGCAGGGCGTGAGTACGGTGTACCTAGGGGAAGACCTCGCCACGCAGGCCGCGGTCCAGGCGGCGGCCGAGCGAGGCATGCTGGTCCTGGGGGCGGACTTGCCGCCGGTGGCACCCCCCGGAACCTGGGCGGCATCCATCCGTCCCGACCTGCCGGCAGCGCTGCGCACGATCTGGGAAGCCGATGCCAACACGCTCGCCTCGGCCGCGGCGCCACTGCGGCTGCAAAGCGTAGACCCGGACGTGTTCAGTCCGGGCCGCCAGGACGATGTGGAGCGCTTGTTCGCGCAGCTTGAGTCAGGCGCCGTGCGCGTCCTGCCCGACTCCTAGCCCTCGACAACCTCGACGATCGTCCCCCCCGGCATGCCGACGGTCACATCCCCCGGGTCGTAGGGTACCTGAGGCAATGCCCAGCGGAAGATCCATTTGGCATGCTCTGGCGACGCATTCACGCATCCATGCGACATCGGCTCGCCGAAGTTGTTGTGCCAGAAGGTGGAGTGAATCGCCACCCCGTCGCCGCTGAACAGCGTCGTCCACGCAATGCCGGGGAGATCATAGCCGCCGCCCGTGGTGCCGCCGCTCATGTGCGTCGAGATCAGCTTGCGCCAGATCGTGTGCGGGCCCAGGGGCGTCGCCCACTTCTCCACCGGGTTCCCCTCCACGTCGAACTTGGCCCCCGAGGAGATGCGGCAGTAGTACATCTCACGCCCGTCCTCCAGACAGGACAACGTCTGCCGGGTCAGATCGACGACCACCCGCTTCTGCTCCACATCCGGCGAGATGGCCGTGAGCTCGTCGTCGTTGAGCGGCCGAAAGGCCGCGGCGTCCGCCCACAGCAGATCGCCGTAGCCGTAGCGCTCATTCACCTGGTATTCAACCCGGCCCTCCTGCTCTTGGATGCGATCGATCCAGACAACCTGGCTGTAGTACAGCCGCGGGTTAGTGGCCTGGCGCAGGTAGGGCGAGCGCGCCGGAGGGTTGGCCAGGCGGATATCGGCATAGGGAACCGTGACCTCGGCCCACATCCCCGGACCCAGGCTGGTCTCCCGTAGAGCACTGACCGGTTCGTTCGGCTGATTGACCACCGGTTGCAGGCGCGAGGCCCAGGCGTAACCGCCGTCGGTCTCCACCCAGCGCTGGTTCACGCTCCAACGGAACGAACCGGCGACCTCAGACAGCCAGGGCACCACGGCGTCGTCGTACAGCTGGCCGACTTCCGGGCTATCGTAGTCAGGGCGGGCGCGCAGGACGACGCTGCCAGACACCACACGGCCCAAGCGCGGATAGTCCGGGAAACTTGGTTGGGCCTGCGCCGCGTCAGGACGCAAGAGCATCCCAGCCGCGCCGATCGCCGTCCCCTTTAAGAATCCACGTCTCGACAGCCTTCTCATCGTCCCACTCTCAGGCTGACAATTAGACCACACCCGCTCCTGCACTCGCGCCCTCGAGCGCCGCCACCACAGTGAAGAGAGCCGATCCGTGTGCTATAATCTTGCCGATATGGCCCTCGACGGTGAACTGATCCCCACAGAGGCACCCGCTGAGAAGCGGTCGAAAGCTAGAAATACCGCCATCCTGGTGGGCGCGGTCGCGCTGGCTCTGTTGCTTCTCGTGGCGCTGCTCCTGGCGATCTCGTTCATGGTCAGCAATCCCGCCACAACCGAGACGCTGCGCGATGTGGCGATCATCCTGCTCGCCCTGGAAGGCTTCTTGATCGGGATGGCGCTGATTGTGCTTATCGTCCAGCTGGCCCGCCTGACCGTGCTGCTTGAGAACGAGGTCAAACCCATACTCGAGTCCACCAACGAGACGATCAACACCCTGCGCGGAACGACGACGTTCCTGAGCGACAACTTAGCCGACCCTGTCATCCGCGCCAACAGCGCGGCCGCCGCCGTGCGGCGTGCACTCCAGCTCTTGCGACTCTTTCGCTAACCCGCCCTTACCCCTAGGAGGTGAACGATGTCTGATCGAGGAAACGAGCTGCCCGCGTTCTTCATGGGCGTATTGTTCGGCGGCCTGATCGGCGCCGTCGTGGCGATCTTGGTTGCTCCACAGTCGGGAGTTGAGACCCGGCAGATGATCCGCGACAAGAGCATCGAGCTCAAGGACCAAGCGGCGGACTATGCCCAACAGGCCGGCCAGAAGGCTGGCGACTTTGCGCAGTCGGCCGGGCAGAAGGCCCAGGAACTCGGCACGAAGGGGCAGGTCCTGATCGAGGAGCAGACCTCCAAGGTTTCCGGCAAGCCCAAGGCCGTCTGATCCTCCGCCCGGACCCGTCAGGGGCCGGCAATCTACAGCTTCTCCATCGCCAATCACACGGCGCTGCCCGGCGTGGGCAGCGCCGTTGCGATTTACCGGGGTTCGCCGCGCGCCTGGCCTCGAGGGGTCAGGCTCGATCGAGGACCTCGGCGATCGCTTGCGGAAGGGAATCTGCGACATCACCCGCCAGCACGCTCGCCGTGGTCCCGACACTCATCGCCGCCAGTTCTCCGGCCAAACCGTGCAGGAAGGCGCCGGCAACCGCAGCTCGAGCGGGGGGCATCCCCTGAGCCATTAGCCCCACAATTGCCCCGGCCAGCACGTCGCCCGTGCCGCCTCGGGCTAGGGCTGCCGTGGCAAATGGGATCACAAAGGCCTCGCCCTCCGCTGTCGCCACAACCGTGTTGGCACCCTTGAGGACAACGATCTGCCCCCAGCGCTCAGCCCAGGTGCGGGCGACGCCGAGCCGATCCTGCTGGATGGCCTCTTTGGCCAGACCGGTCAGGACCGCCATCTCGCCCGGGTGCGGTGTCAGCACCGTGAAGCGCGGCAGCCTCGCCGACCAGTCGTCCAGGCTAGACAGCAGCCGCAGGCCGTCAGCGTCGATCACGAGCGGCGGAAGCGGTGCATTCCCCCGGCTCTCGCCTCCCTCGGAGGTGTAGAAACCGATCCCCGGCTTACCCCTCTGGCCCAGCAACCGGGCAAGGAACTCGCGCGTCGTTTCCTCGTGGCCCAGCCCAGGCCCGATCAGCATGGCCTGACTGCTCGACAGCTCGCGCAACACGAGCGCCGCCGCGTCCCCAGCGATCACGCCGGTGTCATGGGGAAGCAGCACCCAGGTCGCCTCGGGGAGCAGCGGCACAATCCCGGCCTGGACGGGGGAGGGTACGGCCAGCGTGACGAGCCCTGCGCCCACTCGGTATGCTCCCAGGCCAGCCAGGGCGGCGGCCCCCGGGAAGTTGGAGCTCCCGGCGACAACGAGCGCACGCCCGAATGTCCCCTTGTGGGCGTCCGCGGGCCGGGGCGGCAGCCATCCCGCCACGTCCTCCGCCTCCACCAGGAACGCCCGGATTGCCTCGAGCTCCGGCATGCTGGGGTCCAGGCCGATGTCACTGACACGCAAGTCGCCGGTGAGCGCCGCCGCTGGGAACTCGATCAGCCCCTGCTTGACGGCGGCCAGTGTCAGCGTAATGTCCGCAGCGAGCGCCTCGGCGGCATGCTCGCCACTGTCCGCGTCAACGCCCGATGGACAGTCGATCGCCACCACCAAGGGACGCTCCCTTCGCGCGGCCAGCTCACGCCCGGTCATGGCCAGCACCTGCTGGGCTTCACCCTGCAGCGGCAGCCGGAAGCCCGTCCCGAGAACAGCATCCACCACGACCTCGGCCGAAGCCAACAGCTTCTTCAGCACTCTGCCGCGCTGATCCTCGCCGGCTTCGGCGATGAGCAACTGCCGGTCACGAACGGCTGCCAGATTGGCATCCGGCTCCGCCCTGGCCTTCACCAGGTAGAAGCCGACTTGCGCCCCGCGCTCCGCCAGGATGCGCCCCGCAACCAGACCATCCCCGCCGTTGTTGCCCGGGCCAACCAGAATGCAGATCCGCTTGCCCTCCACTGGCGAGACGCGAGCGGCGACCACCTCGGCGACCGCCTCGCCGGCTCGATCCATCATCCGCGCGTAGGTGTGGCCGTTTGCATCCGCCGCCCGCTCGATCGCTCGCATCTGCTCACAAGTGACAATTCGCCTCACCGGATCCCTCCACCAACGGCCTGCTCGGACTCTCGCTTGACCAGCTCGGCCAACCCCAAGCGAGACAACGTCGCCGCTTCCGGTTGGCCGGACTCCGGGTTCCAGCCCCGGGCGGCATAGTAGGCCTCGAGCATGGCGCTGAGTGGGGGCACGTGTCCGCCCGTCCCTCCTTCCGCCAATGGCCGCAGCAAGATCGGAGGGAGCTTGTCCGCGGCTGCCGCCCGCCCTAATCCGAAACGAGCATTGATGATCCGCTGCAGGTTGAAACTGCGCTCGCCCACCCGCGCCAGCTCCGCAAGGTCATACTCAAATCCCGTCGCCCGGTTGACCAGGTCACAGATGTCCTGAGCGGCCACGTTCGAGAAGATGCACATCACCAAGGCATTGCCCAACGAGCGCCAGTCCTGATGTCGAGCGACATTGGCCGCCTTGGCAGCGCCTGCGAACCGGTCGAACATGCGCACTCCCACCTCTTCGATGGTGTGACCGAGCCCGTCGACCATGAAGTAGTCGCCCTGGTTGTGGCAGGCTCCGCGCGGCGAGGTCGTGTAGACCAACGCCATTCCGGATGAGCCCCGCGGATCGTGGTAGGGCATCTCAAGCCCGTTGACTTGCACCGCCAATTCGGGATGTCCGAACTGCGCGGCAAACGCCCGTGCGCCCAAGGCAAGGCTTGCGCCGATCCCCTGGCGCAATGCCGTTCGATGCAGCAGGGCTTCGATCGCCTGGGTGTTCCCCCAGCGCAGCTCGAGCCCGTCGGTCTGCGCAGCCGTAAGATGGCCCTGCTCGAAGAGAAGGAACGCCAGCCCGATGACGTTCGACGCCGAGATCGCATCCATGCCGTAGCGGTCACACAGCCCGCCCATCCGGGTGACGAATGCCGCGTCGCTCACGCCCAGCAACGGGCCGAAGCCGGCTGTCGTTTCGTACTCGGCCCCTTTCTCCTCACCCGCTCCGCCAAAGCGCACCACCCGACCACAGGCGATCACACAGCCGTGACAGGTGCTCGGACGGACGAGGGCTGTCTCGGCCACAGTCGTCCCGGATACCTTCTCGACCTCAGGGAATACGCCGGCGGTGAAGTAGCGCTTGGGCATGGTCCCGAGGTATTCCCAATACTCGGCACTTCCGGCAGTCCCCGTCTCACGCAGCGCACGCGACAGGTTGTCTTCGCGGAGCGCCAGATTCACCCGCCGGCGGAGCTCGGCATAGGCTCCGGGCTCAGCCAGCGGCATCGGCTCCGAGCCGCGGCAGACCACGGCCTTCAGATTCTTGGACCCCATCACTGCGCCCATACCGGTCCGGCCGGCCACGCGACCGTGATCGCACAACACCAACCCAAAGGGATGCAGCGCTTCGCCCGCTGCGCCGATGCACGCAACACGGGCGAGCTTGTCCCCCAACTCCTGGCGCAATGCCTGCTGGGTCTGGAAGGTGTCCGTCCGTCCCCACAGGTGCTCGGCGTTGCGAATCTCGACGACGCCGGCGTGAAGCCAAAGGAACGCCGGACGGGGCGCCCGGCCCCGGATGACCAGCCCATCGAACCCCGCGCTGCGCATCTCCGCCCCGATGTGCCCGCCGATATTCGATTCACCCCACAGGCCGGTTGCCGGCGAGCGGGCGCAAAGCACCATCCTGCCGACTGCGGGGCCGGCGGTGCCGGTGAGTGGCCCGGTGAGCCAGTACATCGGCGCCTCTGGCGCCAGGGGATCGTGCGCCTGCTCCAGGTCTTGCTGGAGCAGATACGCTCCCAGCGCAGCCCCGCCCAAGAAGGATCGGAATGCCTCGGCAGGGATGCTCCGCCGCGTCTGCCGGCCCGTTGTCAGGTCGATCTCCAAGATGCGCGGTTCGGGAGTGCCCGTCACCGCCCCGCCTCGGCATCCCGCAGATCTCCGCCAGGCCACGCGGCCCGCCCTGCTCCGTTCGGCGGAATCGCTTGCATGGCGCACTCTGCCAGGGCGGTGATGGTCAAGCTCGGATTCACGCCGGGGTTACCCGGGATTACCGAGCCATCGACAACGTACAGCCCCGGGTAGCCGAAGATGCGGAACTGGTCATCGACCGCCCCATCCTCCAGCGACCGCCCCACCGGCACCCCGCCCATGATATGGGCCGTCGTGGGCGTGTTGAGCAGGCTCTCCGTGAGGCTTCCCTGGGGGATCCCGTTGACCCGAGCCGCGAAGCGATGCACGACCTCGTGAGCGATCGGCAGCTCCCCGACCAGCGGGCGGTGGCGGTCCTCCTCCGAGACGAGCCCCTTGCGAAAGAGGGTCAGCCAGCTGCGCCCGCGTCTAAGACGCAACAGGGTGTCTGTCGTCTGCATCACCAGGACGATCGTCGTGCGCCGAGCCCATCCCGGGAGCACCTTCGAGCGCAGCAGATCCATCGGATGGAGCACGGAGGATCGGAGGACGAGCCACGCTCGGCGCCAGCGGCGGTTTCCCGCCTCGACCAACGGCGCGGCCAGCATGCGCATCAAGGAGAAGCCCTCCGGGTAGCGCACAGGCTCCACGTGGGTAACCGGGTCCGCCTGGAAGATCGAGGTGATGGCCACGCCCTCGGAGTAGTTGGCGTGATCGTCGCGCGCCGTCACCCCCAGCAATGCCTCGCTGTTGGTGCGAACGTTGCCGCCCAGATGCCGAGAAAGGCGCGGCAGCGAGCGGCTCTCATCGCGGCAGCGCAGGAGCAGCGAGAGCGTGCCCAACGCCCCGGCCGAAAAGACCACGCCGCCGGCGCGCACCCGCTGCAGCCGCCTCGAACGGAACGGCGAGGGGCTTCGGAACGCAACCTCGTAGCTTCCTTCCGCCCCGTTGCCTGCCGGAATCGGCCGGACATCGACGACCTCGCATTGCGCCCGGATCTCCACCCCATGCCGCTCCGCCAGGTAGAGGTAGTTCTTGACCAAGGTGTTCTTGGCATTCTCGCGACAGCCCACCATGCAGGCACCACAATACGTGCACCCCGAGCGTGCCGGGCCGCGCCCCTCGAAATACGGATCGGGGACTTCCTTCCCGGGCTCTCCGAAGAAGACGCCCACTTCGGTGAGGTGAAACGATTCCTCGGCGGCGAGCTCCCGTGCGACTTGTCGCAAGACGTCGTCGGCGGGAGTGCGGCGCGGATTGTCCGCCGCGCCCAGCATGCGCCGCGCCGTGGCATAGTGCGGCTCTAGGCGCGAGCCCCACGGGCCGCCGCGCGCCCAGGCCGGCGCATCGAGCACCTCCCGCTCTGGTTTGGCCAGCACATTGGCGTAGCCCAGGCTGCCGCCCCCCACCCCGCTGCCGTGCAACACCAGCAGCCCGGCGAACCAGCTCATCTCCAAGACGCCATACCAGCCGAGCGCCGGGAGCCAAAGGTAGCGGCGCACATCCCAGTTGCTGCGCGCGAAGTCCTGATCGCCGAAGCGCTTGCCGCGCTCCAGCACGAGGACGCGGTAGCCCTTCTCCGCCAGGCGCAGCGCAGACACGCTCCCGCCGAACCCAGAACCGATCACGACGAAGTCAAAGCGCGGCTCGTTCTCGCCAGTCATGTGCACTCTCGCTCGGCAACGGACAAGGCTACTCGTCCAGCCAGCTGGGGTCGAGACGCACGATCTCCTGGATCAACTCGATCGGAGCCATATCCAGCTCGTTGCGCGTGAAACACCGGCGGATGTCCTCTTCCGACTCGGCCTCCCACTCGCAGTACAGCTTGCCCGCGACAGCCGCATAGAACGAGGTCAGCCAGACGGCGCAGCCCGGCGCCTGACGACTCCGCTGACGCAGTCCGCGCCAGTCATCCACCCATTCGTCCTGAGTTGGGAACACGTTGCGTACCTTATGGATCGCCAGGTATCGCTTCATCGGGGCATCTCCCGGTGCTAGAAGACGAGCTTCGGCTCGATCTCCACCGCGCGGCAGCAGCGGACGAAGTCCAAGACCGTGGGCACATTGCGCAACATGTAGGCCATGTTGCCCTCCACCCTGAGTCTGCGGGTCATCATCGCCTGCATCGGGTCCAGCTCGCCAGAGATGACCTTGTAGAAATTGGGCAGTGGTGCGCGCAGGGTGAACCTGGCAGATGGCAACTCGGTCGTTCCCGGGGCGAATGACTCCACTCGCCGGCAGGCCCCGTGCCACAGATCGAGGTAGAAGACCGCCAGCCACTCTGTGCCCTGCACCGCCTCGATCACGCACAGCATGTCTCCCTCCCAGCCGTGTGCCGTTCGGGCATACTGCGCATCGTGGTTAAGGGTCTGGTGCAGAGCGAGCAACCAGGCCTCGCTTGGAAATGGGTATCCCATGCCTGCCTCCTGCGGAAGGGATTATCGACCATCGGACGCGGGCTGTCAACGAAGGTCGTTTGACAGCCTGCCCAGGCATCAGATACACTGCCTGCGGGTGAGGCTATGCAGACCCGAGCCAAGATCGAACAGAATGAACACCAGACGCTTGCGGCCTACGCGCTGCGTAGCCGAGACTCGCGCGGGCGAGCCTACCCCGACCCCGAGCACCCATACCGCACATGTTTCCAGCGGGACCGCGATCGCGTGCTCCACACCACAGCTTTCCGCCGGCTCGAGTACAAGACCCAGGTCTTCATCACCACCGAAAGCGACTACTACCGCACCCGCCTGACGCACACGCTCGAGGTCGCCCAGATCGGGCGCACGGCCGCCCGCGCGCTCGGCGCCAATGAGGACCTGGTCGAGGCCATCTGCCTCGCCCACGATCTAGGCCATCCCCCTTTCGGCCATGCCGGCGAATCGGCCTTGGCCGAGCTGATGGCTGACCACGGAGGCTTCAACCACAATCGCCATTCGCTGCGCATCGTCACCCATCTCGAACGGCGATTCCCCGAATTCCCCGGCCTGAACCTGACCTGGGAAGTTCGCGAAGGGATGGTCAAACACGAGACCGAGTACGACGTGGCCGACGCCAGCGACTATGAACCCGAGAAGCGCGCCAGCCTGGAGGCCCAGATCTGCAACGCGGCCGATGAATTGGCCTACTCGGCGCATGACTTGGATGACGGCCTTCGTTCTGGCCTGATCACGCCTTCTCAGCTCGCCGGCCTCGAGATTTGGGATGACCTGGTGCGCGATCTGGAGATCCCGGTTCACCCGCTGGAGGAGCTCGCCCGGCATCGGCTGATCCGCCGCCTGATCAACCTTCTGGTGACCGACTTGCTCGACACTACCTCGCAGGCCATCAACGCCTCGCGCGCCTCCAGCCCCGACGAAATCCAGCGCCTCGACCACAACCTGGTGGCGGTCAGCTCCGGCCTCGCCGAGTGCAATCGCCAGCTGAGGACCTTCCTGTTCCACAACCTGTATCAGCACTACCGGGTGGTTCGAATGCAGGTCAAGGCCGAGCGGATCGTCGCCGACCTGTTCGGCGCCTATGCCTCCAACCCGGAGGTGCTGCCCAGCCGAGGTCCGCACCCGCATCGGCCAGGAAGGCCTCTACCGCACGCATCAGCGACTACATCGCCGGCATGACCGATCGCTTCGCCCTTCAAGAACACAGCCGGCTGTTCGACCCGCAGACGCTCCCCTAACGGACCTCGGTCGTTCCGTGCCGGACTCGGTGGTAAAGTCAAGGCTCTGCGCCGGTCTCGCTCTCCCAGGCCGACCCGACTGCAGGCGAGAACTCCTCCGCCCACCGGTTCCAGCCCTCGGCGGGCGCTGGCAAACCACCCAGAACCAAGCGCCGCGAGATTGAGGAGGCGTCACAACCGATGGACAAGCGGGAGATCTACCTGACGCCCGAAGGAGCTCAGCGCCTGCGTGCGGAGCTCGACCAACTGCGCGGCCCCCGCCGGCAAGAACTGGCGGCGCGGCTGCGGCATGCGATCCAACAGGGCGACCTGAGCGAGAACGCCGACTACATCTCGGCCAAGGAAGACCAGGCATTCCTCGAGGGCAAGATCCAGGAATTGGAGGCCGTGCTCAAGCTGGCGATCATTGCGGATGGCCCGCGCGAGGATGGCGTGATTCACGTGGGCAGCACGGTGATCGTCGCCGAGGGAGACGATCCACCGGAGACCTATCTTGTCGTGGGGGGCAAGGAAGCAGATCCATCCTCGGGAAGAATCTCGCACGAGTCGCCGTTTGGTTCGGCGCTGATGGGGCGGCGCGCCGGGGAGACCGTGCGCGCCATCACGCCCGGAGGCGAGGTCTTGCTGCTAATCGTCGAAGTGCGCTGAGGCGCGGCCGGGAAGGGAGCGCCCGGGCTCAGCCGCCCTTGCGCGAAGCCCGCAACTCGATCGTCACCCGTTCGAAGAAGCTCTCCGACGGAAGCGCCGACTCGCCGTATACCAGGTCGACGATTCTGGCCTCCACCAGCAGGGAGGCAGTCTCCAGCGCGACCACGCTTCCGCTGGCGGCCGGCACGGGGTCACCCTTGGCCGCCAGCCGTGCCCGCGTTTCCGGATCATTGAGAGCGAACCGGCTGAGCAGCACCTTGGTGACAGTCTGGATGTCATTCTTATCGAACAGCCAGATCTCGAGGGCGGTCACCTTCTTCGGCTCGCCAACTCCGATCACGTCGCCGAGGCCAACACCGCACTCACCGAGGAAGTCCCCTGCCGGGCTCTCGATGCTGAACGAGTTGTCATACAGGTCGTCGCCGATCGTGTAGATCGTGCGGAACTTCGCCAAGGGTGCCTCGGCGGCCGCGCCGGCGACAGCCGCTGCAGCCACAGGCTGATCCGATTCGGCGCGGTAGACATCGCCGACATACTCGCCGTCAGGGAATCCCGCATCCAGATCCGGTGCTTCTCCCGGTCGTCCGCGCCCCCGGTCGCGGCGTGCAGCTCGCGAACGCCAAGCCACAGCGCCGGCCAGCAACAACCCCAGCAGTGCGGTCAGTGCGCACACCGGCAGCAGATAGCCGGCAGCTGCGCTGGCGGTTCCCGTCGACGGGGTTGGCGTGCCGCCGGAGGCCTCAGGCTGGTAGATCTCGATCAGAGCGTAGAAGTTCTGGATGGAGGTGTCGCTCACATCCCCCGGATTCGCCGCCACTTCGGCCAGCGCCACCGGCCCCGCCGCGCCCAGGCTCTCGTAACGCTGCATCGCCAGGTCAGCATTGCGGTTGACCGAGTAGGAGTCGATCACCATCCGCATGTAGTCGACCTGGACATCGGCGCGCAACATCGACGGGGTGGCGTCGGTCCACTCCACCGGGAAGACCACCCAACCCAGGAACAGCCCCACGGCGATGCCGGCCACGACGGCCAGCCCGATCATCACGGGAGGCTTCATCACCCAAGCCTTTGCCTGCTGCATGCTTCCCTCGCTCTGACCGGCCTTACGCCAGCCGACGCTCGGATTCTAGACCCCGGGCGCACGCCCGGCAAGCTGCGCTGGTGCAGGTTCTATGCCGGTTCCTCAGCGGGCGCCACGCTCTCTCGCTCGAAGCGGCTGCCGCAGGCCGTGCAGACGGCCTGCGTCCGATTGTCTACTACCAGCAGGCTGCCGCAACTGGCGCACGGTGCAGGCAGCGGCCGTTTCCAACTCGTGAATTCGCACTCGGGGTAGTTGCTACACCCGTAGAACATGCGGCCCTTGCGTGTGTGCCGCTCGATCAATTCGCCGCCATCCTTGGGGCAGCGCACACCGATCTTCTCCAACCACGGCTCCGTATGCCGACAGGTCGGGAAGTCCGAACAGCCGATGAACTTCCCGTATCGGCCGTGACGCACCAGCAGGGGTTTGCCGCACTCCGGGCAGGCGCGATCGAGAAGCTCCGGCTCTGCCTTGACCTCCGGCATGTCGATCAGCGCCTGCTTCAGTTGCTCGGAAAAAGGCGTGTAGAACTCGCGCACCACCTCGGTCCATTCCCGCGAGCCTGAGGCGACCTCATCCAGCTCGGCTTCCATCTTGGCCGTGAACCCCAGGTCAACGATCTCCGGGAAGTGGTCCACCAGCAAGTCGTTGACCGTCATCCCGATTTCTGTCGGGTAGAGGCGCTTCGCTTCTCGGCGGACATAGCCTCGGCCTTGCAGGGTAGAGAGAATCGGCGCATACGTGGACGGCCGGCCAATGCCGTTCTCTTCCAGCGCCTTCACCAGGCTGGCCTCCGAGAAACGCGGCGGAGCCTGCGTGAAGTGTTGTTCCGGCTTGAGGTCCAGCAGGTCGAGCCTGTCGCCGCGCTCCACATCCGGAAGCTGGGCCAGCAACGCCTCCTGCGGTTCCTCATCGCCGCTCTCTCCGTTGTCGCTGGGCCGGTCCTCATACACCTCCAGGAAGCCGGCAAAGCGCAGCGCCGAGGCGGAGGCCTTGAGGTCGTAGAGATGATCGCGCGCCTTGGCCTTGACCTCGATCAGGCGCGTGTCGTACTCGGCGGCCGCCATCTGCGAAGCGAGGAATCGCTTCCAGACCAAGGAGTACAGCTTGTGTTGCTCCGTCGTCAGATGCTGGCGAACCGCTTCCGGATCGCGGGCGGGATCGGTCGGGCGCACGGCCTCGTGCGCCTCTTGGGCGCCGCGCGAACGTGTGCGGTAGATGGGGGCCGACGGCGGGAGGTAAGCGGCGCCATAGCGCGCCGCGATCACTGTGCGGGCCTGCGCCTGGGCCTCCACCGCCACGTGCACGGAGTCGGTTCGCATGTAGGTGATCAGCCCGACTGAGCCCTCCTCCCCCAGGTCGATCCCTTCATACAACTGCTGTGCAAGGGCCATCGTCCGGCGGGCGGTGTAACCCAGCCGGCGCGAGGCGTCCTGCTGCAGCGTGCTGGTGGTGAAGGGCGGTGACGGCCGTCGGATGCGCGAGCCGGAGGTTGCCCTGCCAACTGTGAACTCCGCCTGGCGGAGGCTTCCCAGCGTCGATTCGGCCGCGGCGCGATCCGCCAGCACGGGCTCGTTGCCATCCACCCGCGCAAGGCGCACCCAGAACGCCGGAGGCTTGTCCGGATGGCGCAGGTTCGCCTCGATCGTCCAGTACTCCTGGGGCACGAAGCCTTCGATCGCTCGCTCGCGGTCGACGACCAGCCGCAGCGCCACCGATTGCACCCGCCCCGCCGAAAGCCGGCTGCGAACCTTCGACCACAGCAGCGGGCTGAGGCTGTAGCCGACCAGGCGGTCCATGATGCGGCGCGCCTGCTGTGCATCCACCAGGTGCTGGTCGATCTTGCGCGGATGGGCGAAGGCTTGTTCGATTGCCGGCCGGGTGATCTCATGGAAGACCACCCGCTTCACCCGGCTGGGGTCGACTTCCATGGCGTGCAGCAGGTGCCAGGCGATCGCCTCGCCCTCCCGGTCCAGGTCGGTGGCCAGGAAGAGCTGTTCGGCCCGTTCGGCCTCCACCTTCAAGCCCTTGACGATCTGCCGCTTCTCATTGGGCACGCGGTACTTCGGCTCGAAATCGTTGTCTACGTCCACCGAGAGCTGTGACCGCAGCAAGTCCCGTACGTGTCCCACGGAGGCGCGCACGACGTAATCCTTACCCAAGAATCGGCCAACGGTCTTGGCCTTCGTCGGAGACTCGACGATTACCAGCAGCCCCTGGCGCTTGCGCTTGCGTGGCTGCCGGACAGCTTTCTCGGCGCGCGCAGGAGGCTCCAAACCCTCATGCGCCGGGGTGCGGCCCATTCGGTACAGCTTCGTCTCGCATATCGGGCATACGCCCCGCGTGGCAGCCGTTCCGCCAGCGGTGAACACGGCCTCGGGCGATCCGAGCTCACGCTTCAGCTTGCACTTAACGCAATAGGCTTCCACACAACGCTCCCACTACAGGTACTGCCGCAAGCCGAGCAACTCAAGCTCGCGCACCAGCTCGCGCACTCTCTCGCTCATTGCGGCGGGGATAACCAGGATCACGTCGGGCGTGTCGACAATCACCAGATCCCGCACCCCAAGAACCGCCACCAGCCTGCCGGAGTCGCGCGCCTGGTAGATCAGCGTGTTCTTGCAGTCCAGCAACAGCGCCTCGGCCACAAGCTCCAGGTTCCCCTCAGCGTCAACCGGCAGGACTTCATGCAGGCGATCCCAACTCCCGATGTCCTTCCAGCCCAGTCCGGACGCCGGCACCACCGCCACCTGTTGCGCGTGCTCCATGATGCCGTAGTCGACCGTCTCAGACTTCAAGGGTGACCACAGCGCGCCGATCTCCTCCGCCTTCCACTGCCCTGGGAGGGAGCGGAGACGTTCGAGACAGCGGTACAGCGCCGGCATCTGGCGCTCGATCTCGGCAAGGATCCGCTCCGCCTTCCAAACGAACATGCCGGAGTTCCAATAGTACTCGCCGCTGGCCAGGTAGCCTGCAGCCACCTCCGCGGCCGGTTTCTCGCGGAAGCCTCGCACGCGGAACGCACCCGAAGCGCCGATTGCCTCGCCCCGGTGGATGTAGCCGTAGCCGGTGGCGGCGTACTCCGGCGGAATGCCGAAGGTGACCAGTTCATCTCCCGCAGCCATCTCGGTCGCCAGCCTGAGCAGCGACCGAAACCGCCCCTCGTCCTCGATGAAGTGGTCGGACGGAAGGCAGGCCATCACGCACGCCGACTCGCGCGCCCGGCAAGCCAGCGCCGCCAGGCCGATCGCCGAGGCTGTGCCGCGCCCCTCCGGCTCGATCACGAAGGATTCTTCCGGGAGGTCAGGGACTTGCTCCCGCAGGATCGCCACTTGCGATTGCGCGGTGACAACCAGGATCCGATCGAGCGGCAGCATCGGCCGCAGCCGCTCGACGGTCATCTCGAACAGGGTGCGGTCACCGAGTAGGCGCAGCGCCTGCTTCGGACTCTCACGCCGAGAGACGGGCCACAGCCGGGTCCCTCCGCCGCCTGCCAGGATGACCGCCAACAGATCGCCCGTCATCATTCCACCTGGTATCCCATCCGCGCTTCGCGTGCCAGCACATAGCGCATCCCGCCCACGGACCGCACCCTTCCCCGCAGCTCCAGCAAAGTCAGGCAGGATGCCACCACGTTCGCCGGCAGATCGCAACTCCGGCTGATCTGGTCGACGTGCACCGGCTCGCCCGACAGAGCCTGCAGCACGCGCCGCTCTCCGTCACTCGCCGGGCCCGCCTCGCTGCTGGCCTGCCTGACGGTCATCTCCAGATTGAGCGCTTCCAACACATCCGCCGGCGAGAGCAGCGGCCGGGCGCCATTGGCGATGAGCTGATTCGTGCCTCCGCTGGTGCGGCTGTAGATCCCGCCCGGTGCGGCAAACACCTCTCGCCCCTGTTCGGCGGCAAAATCCGCCGTGATCAGCGCCCCACTGGTGGCGCCGGCTTCAGCAATCACCACGGCTAGGCTCATGCCGGAGATCACCCGGTTTCTTGCCGGGAAATTGCCCGGCTCGGGTGTCCGCCCCAGCGGGTACTCCGTCAGCAATGCCCCGGACTCGCAGACCGACTGCGCCAGCTGCCGGTGTTCCGGCGGATAGATGCAGTCCATGCCAGATCCAAGCACGGCGATCGTCCGCCCTCCGCACTGCAACGCAGTCTGATGCGCGATTCCGTCGATGCCCCGGGCCAGGCCTGAGACCACGGTCACGCCGCCCGAGGCCAAGGCCGCGACCACGTCACGCGTCACCTGCTGGCCGTAGGCGCTTGGCCGCCGCGTGCCGACCACCGCCACGGCCAGGTCGTCCTCGGGGCGGACTTCGCCCCGCGCATAGAGCAGCGGCGGGGGAGCATCGATCTCCCCCAAGCGCCGCGGGTATTCTCGATCCTCCCAGCAGATCGCTCGCACGCCACGCGCCTCCAGCCGCGCCATCTCCTCGACCAGGTCAACCCGCCGCCGCGCCTCAAGGATCGACTGCACGAGCGAAGGGCCGAGCCCGGCAGCGCCCAGTGCGCTTTCGCTGGCTTCCCAGGCGGACTGGAGATCCCCGAATGCCGCCAGCAACAGGCGCAGCCGAACCGCGCCGATCCCCCGAGCATGGCTGAAGCCAATGTAGTAACGTGCGTCCCCCATAGGCCACCTACTGCGAGGCAACTGGGAGAGAATACCATGTGCGATTTTCCCGTGTCAAGCCGGCGCCCAGCTTCAGGATGCCCTTCATCGGCGCGGCAGCCACGGCTGCCGGCGCCGAAGGATCGTAGCCGGGCCCATCCGCGACCGGGCCCCTTCCCCGGCACGCCGATCTGCCTCACGCCGCGAGGCGTTGCGGATTCCGGGAAGCGCATGGACGTGGCGAGGCAGCCCCCTGGGAGCGGAAGCGCCTTGACCCCTCTCCCCAGCGAAGGGGGCCCGCCTCCCTCGCTGCGGGTACTCCGCCGCGCATTCGCCGGAGCGTAGCGGCAGCCGATCGCCAGCACAATCCGGTCCCTGGACTGGATCAATCGACGGTTGGGGTGACCGCGCAGGCGTCATTGCGGCTGCCGCGCCTGCAAACCGAGACACGCAATGAGGCCCCTGCGCCTTGCACGCCGAGTGGCGCCAGCGAATCCGCTCGTCCAGGCAGTCCCAGCGCGAACGGCTTCGGGAACTCCTCGAATTCTCTGGAGCAGCGCCAGGAGTCAGTCCTTCCCACCCAACGCCTCGCCCCCTGCATGCAGCAGAAAGTGGGCGATCGCCTCCACCGGGAACGGCCAGGCGTAATCAACGAGGAGATGCGGATGACGTTGGCGGACGCGCTCGAGCGTGCGCGGGATATCGTTCTCGGCGTGCTCGCCGCCGCGTGTCAGCATGGGCGTGATGACGATCACCCGATCCGCCCCGGCAGCGATCGCCCCTTCGACGGCCGCTTCCACGTCCGGATCGCAGAACTCGTTGAACCCAACGTGCA
Source organism: uncultured Chloroflexia bacterium (assembly GCA_963789825.1). GTDB lineage: Bacteria > Chloroflexota > Anaerolineae > Anaerolineales > E44-bin32 > PFL42. The sequence goes on along the minus strand of CAWBME010000006.1, from coordinate 400,008 downwards.
CCGGACGACCCGATTCCTTCTGGATCGCATCCGCCAGCTCATACGAGGCGGCGTGAAACGGGTCGTTCGTCGGGGTGCGCGGCCAGGCCCGCAGGCGGGCACCCAACTCCTCCAAACGGGACTTCAACTGCGGCGGGAGTTCATCCCGGCCGACATCGGCGAGGGTGTGCAGTTGGAAGAACTCGCGCAGCCCGTTTGGCGGGAAATCGCTCGGCGGCGCGCCATGCATCGCCAGCACGTATGCAATCGTCTCGCGATCGGTCACTGCCTCTCCTCCGCTCCGGCAGCGTTGAGCGCCAGCGCCCAGAAATGGCGCACAGTTGCCCTGCTGCGCTGCAAACAAAGAACGAGCGCCCGGGGGCTCCGGGCGCTGTGGCGGGGATGACGGGATTCGAACCCGCGGTCTCTGCCTTGACAGGGCAGCGTGTTAGGCCGCTACACCACACCCCCAACGGGCCGCATCTTACCAGCCCCCAGAGACAGCGTCAAGCTGCTTCGCGCAACCGAAACGAATCTCACCTTCGCCCAGCGGACCGCCTCACCGAAGGGTGAAACCCGCGCGCTGTCTCCCCCTCGACCGTAGTGCACACCGCGCACAGGCTCCATTCAGGTGGTCCCGCGCCGGCAGAGACTGGCGCAGCAGGGATGTCCCGATGGTAGGCCCTCTCCACCACGACGCCCATTCTCCGTCGCCGGGATCGCAGGCGCGCTCAGGACAATCGGCTCAGGGTGAGCCGTCTCCATTCGACGGCGCATCCGCGCGCCGTGGCTACAGGATACCGAACCTGTGCGGGCGGCGAGCGCTTCACGCCCCGCCCACTTTGCGCGCCGCATTCCAGATTGCAGTCGCCGGTGTGGATCAAGCGCTTTCCACCCCAAGCGCCTCGGCCCGATGCGCCTTCGACCCCAAGGATCATCGCGCGGGGATCCTGCGAACGGTATGCATCGTCGCAACGGGTGGTAGCCCGGCACGCCAGTCTCGCAGCATCCGTCTCTGGCTGAGCTAGGTCTTGCCGTCGAGGGCGCGCTCGAACGCCGCCAGCACCGCCTGCACGGCGGCGTCGTCGATCCAGTAGTGCAGCACCAACCGCACGCGACCCGGGCCTACTACCTCATGGATGAGCACATGTTGCTCGCGCAGCCGGTCGCGCAGCCCGGCAGCGTCCAGCGCGGCCGAGGGCGCCAGCCTGAAGTACACCATATTCGAGGCCGGCTCGGGCGTCTCGACCTCGAGCCCCTGTAGCGCGCCCAATCCCTGCGCCAGCGCCCGAGCTCGGCGGTGGTCGTCCGCCAGCCGGCCGGGCATCGTCTCCAGGGCGACGATCCCGGCGGCGGCCAGGATGCCTGCCTGGCGCATGCCGCCTCCCAGCTGCTTGCGGATCCGGCGCGCCCCAGCAATGAACTCCGAGCTCCCGCACAGCAAAGACCCAACGGGTGCGCACAACGCTTTTGACAAGCAGAAGGCAACGCTGTCGGCGGCTGCCACCAACGCACTGGCCGGGACACCCAGTGCGGCAGCGGCGTTGAAGATCCGGGCGCCATCGATGTGCAGTCTCAATCCATTGCGCCGCACCAGGTCCCCCACCCGCCCCAAGTAATCGGGGTCCAACACGGCGCCTCCGCAGCGGTTGTGGGTGTTTTCGAGGCACACCAGGCGCGTGGTTGGGAAGTGCACATCGTCCGGGCGGATCGCCTCTTCGATGGCCTGCAGGTCGAGAGTGCCATTGGGCCGAGTGGCCAGCGGCCGGGGGTGAACTCCGCCAAGCGCAGCGGCGCCCCCGGCTTCGTAGAGGAAGGTGTGCGACAGGTCGCCCAGGATCATCTCGTCACCGCGTTGGCAATGCGTCAGCACCGCAGCCAGGTTGGCCATCGTCCCCGACGGCACGAAGACGGCGGCCTGCTTGCCCATCCGTTCCGCCGCCATTGCCTCCAACCGGTTGACGGTCGGATCCTCACCGAACACGTCGTCGCCCACTTCGGCATCGGCCATTGCCCGGCGCATTTCCGGTGTTGGCTGGGTGACCGTGTCGGACCTCAAGTCGATCAGCATCCAGTCCTCCCCATTGCGGCGATTGCAGCTTCGGCGTCCATGCCGTCGCCGGACCGGCCGAGCGCCTCCCGGAAGTCCTGCGGCAAGGGCGCCTCGAACACCTGCATCTCGGTACCGCTCGGCCGGCGAATCCCCAAACGCCAGGCGTGGAGCATCTGGCGCGACAGCCAACCCGGCTGATGGCGGGAACCGTACACCCGATCACCGGCCACCGGGATACCCAGGTAGGCGAGATGGACCCGTATCTGATGCGTGCGACCCGTTTCGGGTTCCACAGCCAGCAGAGAGTAGTCGCCCAGCCTGCGCAGCAGGTGGAAGCGCGTGCGCGCCTCCCGTCCCTTCTCTTCGGCTACGACAGCCATCCGTTTGCGTTCGCGAAGGTCCCTGCCGATCGCGGCATCGATCAGTCCCTCATCCGTCGGCGGGGACCCATGCACGAGGGCAAGATAGGTCTTGTGGACTTGCCGCGCCTTGAATTGCCGCTGCAGTTCCGCCATGGCCCTGTCGTTCTTGGCGAAGACGACCAAGCCTGAGGTGTCCTTGTCCAGCCGATGCACGACCCCCGGCCTGCGCTCTCCCCCGACACCGGGCAGACCGGGAGCATGGCGCAGCACGGCCTGCACAAGCGTGTCGAGCTCATGGCCGGCGGAAGGGTGCACGACAACCCCCGCCGGCTTGTCGGCGATGAGCAGGTCGGCGTCCTCGAACACAATCTGAAGCGGAATGTCGCTCGGCGTCAGCTCGGATGGACGCGCCGGGGGCACGCGCGCCACGACGCGCTCACCGCCCGCCAGCCGCATTCCGGGCTTGTCGGCCACCTGGCCATTAACGCTAACCCAGCCGTCGCGAATCAGCCCCTGCCAGCGAGAACGAGAGAGCTCCGGCCACTCGCCAGTCAGCCAGGTGTCCAGCCGCCCGGCGGCCGCCAAGACCTGGCTCACTCGCGTTTCGTCATCCAGCCCGGTCATCTTCCGGGAGTCGCACAGGTGCGACTGCGGCCGTCTGCTCCGTAGGGATGCGGCGCTTGCGCTCCTCCACCCACAACGCTGCCACGAGCAATGCCACGCCGACACTGATGCAGGAGTCGGCGACGTTGAACACCGGGAAGGTCCCCACCGAGATGAAATCGGTCACCGGGCCGTAGGCGGCTCGATCCACCAGGTTGCCGATCGCGCCCCCGAACTGGAGCACGAGCGCCAGGCGGACGAGCCATTGGTCCGACGGAACCTGCGGGAAGTAGTAGAGGATCGCCAAGACCACCAGCACCGAGATCACCGCGATCAGGCCACCGGCCGCCGGGAACATGCCAAAGGCCGCGCCCGTATTGTTCCAGTGAACGACGCGCATGTACGGCGCCAGCCAATCCCACGGCACCCAGACTTCGCCGTAGTCCAACGACGAACGCACCAGGTACTTGGTCCACTGATCCAGAGCGACGATCAGCCCTCCGAACCCCAGCAGGATCAGATAGCTCGTCAGCCGAGACAAACGCAGCCTCCATCGCTCCGCAGTGGATCCATTCTACCCTCGACCGGCAGGAGGCCGGGTTGCCGCCCTGCGCGTGATCCCAACCTGCAGGGTCTCGCCGTCGAAGCTGAACGACTCCAGGCGCTCGCCGCTCGGAGCCTCCATGGCCTGGATCGACTCGGCCAGGACATCATCCGCCAGCATCGCTGCATGCTCCTGGATAGCGGCGGCCAGGCGTGGGCTGGCGGCGTAGTTCACGTCAATCCGGTCGTCCACCCGGAAGTCCGCCTGCTTGCGCATGTCCTGGACCCGGCGCACGACTTCACGCGCCATCCCTTCAGCGATCAGCGGCTCCGTCAGTTCGGTGTTGAGAGCGGCCACATACGGCCCGTCGCCAGCGGCCGCGAAACCGGCATGCGCCTCCAGCCGCACCTCGACCTCATCGGGCGCGATGGTGACCTCCTCCTCGTCCACGCGCACCTGCAGGCCCTCGCCGGAGAGCAGCCGCGCCGCGGCCACAGCCGGCGGCAGGGCGAGCAGCGCCTGTCGAATGGCCGGATAGCGGCTGCCATACTTCTGCCCCAGCTGCTTCGGCAGCGGATTGAGGCGGAAGTCGACTACCTCGCCGGCCGCCTCGAGCAGGCGCACGCGCTTGACGTTGAGCTCCTCGGCGATGACCGGCGCGTGGCGGGCGACAACCTCCCACTCGGCAGCCGTCCCCAGCGCGAAGGCCACCTCCGCCAGCGGCTGACGCAGCTTGCGGTTGGCCTTGTTGCGTGCGGCGTGGCCGAGTGACACCAGGCGCTGGATCAGGCGCATTTCGGCGGTGAGCTCCGGAGCGCGGTGAGCGTCGTTCGCTGCAGGGTACAAGCAGTGGTGAACGCTGGCTGGGGCTTGCGGATCGACTGCTCGCACCAGGTTCTGATACATGACCTCGCTGACAAACGGGACGAACGGAGCCAGCAGGCGCACGAGTGTCTCCAAGACCTCGTACAGCGTGGCATACGCCGCGTTCTTGTCCGCGTCTGAAACGGCACTTGCACCTTGCCGCGCCCAGAACCGTCGGCGGCTGCGGCGCACGTACCAGTTGCTCAGGTCGTCGAGCAGACCATCCACGCACTCGGTGGCCAGGTTCGGCTCAAACGCCTCGAGACTGGCCGTCACCGTGCGCACGGTCTCGTCCAAGCGAGCCAGGATCCAGGCGTCCATGCGGCTGGTCTGCTCTCGGCGTCGCCTCCCCGGAGTCCAGCCGTCGATCCGGGCGTAGGTCACGAAGAAGCTGTAGACATTCCACAAGGGGATCAGGAACTGGCGCCGGACTTCATCCGCTCGGTGGTAGCCGAAAACCAGGTCCTTCTCGGGCTTGTGATCGCAATAGAGCCAGCGCATGACGTCTACGCCCATGCGGTCGGCGGCCTCGTTGAACTCGATTGAATTGCCCCACGACTTGTGCATCGGCCGCCCGTCCTCCGCCAGCAGCGTGGCGTAGGTGAACACGTGGCGGAAGGGCGCCTTCCGCTCGAGGATCGTGCTCATGGCGATCAGGCTGTAGAACCAATTGCGGAACTGCCCGGGGAAGGACTCGCTGATCAGGTCGGCCGGGAACCAGCGCCGCCAGTAGGCACGGTCCTGCCGGTATTGCAGCGTGCTCATCCCGACCACGCCGGCGTCCAGCCACGGATTGCCCACATCGGGGATGCGGCGTAGGGGGGCACCGCAGCCGCGGCAGGCGATCTGCACGGCATCGATGTACGGCCGGTGCGGGCTGTGGCCTTCGAACTCCTCCCAGCCAGCGACGGCGCGCAGCCTGAGCTCTTCCCGGCTGCCGATGACCTCGAAGCTGCCGCAGGCGTGGCACTCGTAGATCGGCAGCGCCAGACCCCAGTAGCGCTTCTTGGAGATCATCCAATCGTGCATGTTGCGCAGCCAATCCATCTCCCGGTCAAAGCCGAACGAGGCATGCCAGCAGGTCTCCTGCTCAACCACCTCCATCATCTGGTAGCGCAGGTTGAGCTTGCGCTCCTGCTCGGTCACCTGCTCCAGTGGCTTGTCCAGCTGGCTTCCCATCGAGATGAACCATTCATCCACCAGGCGGAAGACCAACTGCTCCTGGCAGCGCCAGCACACCGGATAGCGATGCCGGTAGTTGGCGATACGATAGGTCAATCCCTTGCGGGTTAGGTCCTCGAAGATCGGTTCGGCCACCTTCGCCACCGGCATGCCCGTCAGCCAACCAAATCCCGCGAGGAACACGCCCGCCTCGTCGAGCGGCGCGACGATCGGCAAGCTGTATTGCTTGCCGAGCTGGAAGTCCTCGGCGCCGCAGCCCGGAGCGATATGCACGATCCCCGTGCCTTCCTCTTCCCCGACTTCATCCCACGCGATCACACGATGCGCGCTCGGCGCCCCCGGCTCCCGCTGGGCGTCAAGCTCATCGAACGGCCCGTCGTACGCCCAACCCACAAGCTCGCGGCCGGGCAGCTCACCCAGCACCGTGTAGTCCCCTTGCAGCATGTGCAGCGTGCCCCGGCTGAGGTAGAACGTCTCTTCGCCCTGGCGGACGGTCACGTAGGTCAGATCGGGGCCCACGGCGGCGGCAACATTGCTGGTGAGCGTCCAGGGCGTAGTCGTCCAGACCAGCAGGCTCTCTCCAGGCCGCCCACGCAGCGGGAAGCGCAGCGTGATGCTGGCATGCTCGACTTCCTGGTAGCCCTCGGTGACGATCTCGTGCTGGCTCAGCCCGGTGCCGCAGCGTGCACACCATGGCATCACATCGGTGCCCTTGTAGATCCACCCTCGCTCGTAGCAGGACTTGAGCGCAGCCCAGATGGTGTAGTTGTTCTCGTCCGAGAAGGTGAAGTAGGAGCCGCCCAGCTCGGGCAGCCCCAGGCGGCCCACCAGCCCTTCCACGCTGTCCGACAGCATGCCTTGCCTTCCCTGCAGCGTGAGGACTTGCTGCGGGTCTTGCTGAAGCTGCTCGGCCAGCAGGCGCAGCAAGAGGGGGTCGTTCCAGTCCATCCAGTACCCCAGACGGATGCTCTGCTCAGTCTGGACTGCAGCGTAGCGAAGCACCCGCTGCTTGCACAGCAGGACAAACTCAGCGAGCCCAAAGGCCTCGATGTCGCGTTTGGTCTTGAAGCCCATGTCGCGCTCGACATTGACTTCGACCCACAACCCCTGACAGTCGAACCCATTCTGGTAGCGGGTCTGAAACCCCTGCATTGCCTTGAAGCGCTGGAACAGGTCCTTGTAGGTCCGCCCCCATCCATGATGGACGCCCATCGGGTTGTTGGCCGTGATGGGACCATCGATGAATGACCAGCTGGGCGCGGCGCTGCGCAGGCTGCGCAGTGTCTTCGAAGGCGCCAGTCTCCTGCCAGAAGCGCAGCACCTCGTGCTCCTGCGCCACAAAGTCGATGCTTGCCGGGACGGGCCTAAACATGCGCAACCTCCGCCCCAAGGCTGACCACCAGGCGTTTGTTGATGGCGCCCTTGCTCTTGTAGTCGGTGATCTTGAGCGGTCCGACCTCGCGCGTGTTCCCCACGTGCGTCCCGCCATCGGCCTGCAGGTCCAGCCCGACGATCTCGACCACGCGCACCTCGGCGATGTCCGGCGGAAGCAGGTTGATCTTGGTGCGGATCAAGTCCGGGATTTGAAAGGCCTCCGTCCGCGGCAGAACGGCCGTTGTGACCGTGCCGCGCGCTGGCCACCTCGACATTGATCAGAGCCTCGATCTCGCGCACGAACTCCTGCCGCATGCTCTCGAACTCGAAATCCATCCGTCCCTTCAACGGCTCCATATTGCCGCCGGTGACGCTGGCGCCATACTGCTTCCAGATCACACCGCACAGGATGTGCATGGCGGTGTGGGTGCGCATCAGCGCATAGCGCCGTGGCCAATCGAGCTCGCCGACGACCCTGGCCCCGACAGAGGCGCTGCCGCCCTGCAGCACGTGGCGAATCCCGGCGCCATCCTTCGTCGCGCCGGACACGGCCAGACGCCGCCCGTCAGGCAGGGTCAAGTTCCCCTGATCGCACGGCTGGCCGCCGCCTCCGGGATAGAAAGCGGTGATGTCGAGCACCACGGAGTCTGGCGCGGCCTCCACTACCTCGGCCTCGAAGCTGCGCAGATAGGCATCTTCCAGATACAGTCGTCTCGTCACCACGCTCGACCTCCAACGAAAAGCCTCCCGCCCGTTCAGGGACGAGAGGCACAACGCTCCCGCGGTACCACCCTGATACCTGCTTGTGCAGGCAGCTCTAGCGGGTACGCCCCATGACGGTTGATACCCGTGTCCGGATAACGGCGGACAGGTCCGGCTCCCCTACTGCTGCAGCATCAGGTTCAGGTTGCGGCTCCGGAGGGATTTTGGCCCGCGTGGCTGACCCGGCTTCCACCGACCCGGGTTCGCTGCCAGCGCCGGCGGGCTACTCGTCTCCATCATCGCCCGTCGTGACTTATGCTTGGATTATCCCATGCGGAGTGCGCGCCGTCAATGACCGAGGGCTTTGACCACGCGCCAGCGCGGCACGCGCAGGAACGCCACCGAATCGTACGCGTCAAGCAGGTCGCGAGCGCGCGCCCAGTACACCTGCATGCGCGGGTTGCGCACCCGCCAATCGCCGGCGAGCTGCGCCAGCACCAGCTGGCTGTCACCACTCACTTGCAGGCGGATCTGGCTTGCCGGGATTCTCCCCTGCTTGAGCGCCTGGGCCAGATCCTCCAGGCCGGCGAGCAGCGTGGCGTATTCCGCTTCGTTGTTGGTCATTCGCCCGAACGTGAGCCGGCATAGCCTGGGGGTCGCCGCGCCGGGCAGCTTCAGCCGATAGGAGCCGTACGACGGGCCCGGATTGCCCCGACTACCACCGTCGAAGAGCAGCTCGGCTTCCGCCTGCGGCGATGAGGGCACGCCCCGGGTCAGGACCCCTGCTCCAGGACACTCAGCACATTCTGCCTGTGAAGCTCGGGGGCGATTCCTCCCAGCAAGATACGGGGCTTGCCGCACTCCTCGATGGAGATCTCGCCGACGAACTCGTGCGGATTCTTGCGCCGACGCAGGCGCGAGACGCCCCGTTCGAGCGCCGCCAGGTAGCTCAGGTTTGAACGCAAGGCATTCGGGATCTCCCCGCGCAGGATGATCTCGCCGTGGCCTTGCACCAGAATTCTCCAGCTTGAGCTTCGGGATGCGCCGCAGGGTGGAACCCAGTTGCTCGCTGTTTCCATCAACCAGGTACGGCATTGGCATCATGGCATCCCCGGAAAACAGCACGTGGTCCTCAGGGATCAGCACGCCGATGCCGTCAGGGCTGTGTCCTGCCAGCGGAATCAGCTCGAGCGTTCGCCGGCCGACGCGCAGCGTCAACCCGTCGCCGTCGAACACGATATTGGGCAACACCAGCTCCACGCTTCCCAACTCCCGACTCTGGGGACGTGCAGCCTCAAGCCGGGCACGCGTAGCCGTGTCCATTAGCTCCCGGCACAGCGCATGCGCAATGACCACGGCCTGCGGGAAGAAGCAGTTGCCCAGAACATGATCCGGGTGGTGATGGGTGTTCACGATGTAGCGAACCGGGCTGCCCAGCCGCCGCTCGACCAGCTCACGGATCTCGAGGGTCTCTTCGGGGTAGGGCAGCGTATCGATCAGGACCGACCAGTCGGGCCCGACCACCGCCCCGGCATTGACCTGGGCATACAGTTCGCTGGTGAAGACGTAGATGTTGTCTGCCACGCGCTCTCTGAGCATGCGGCCTCCCGGCCAGACGCAGGGCGCAAGACTAGCATGCCCGGCTGGCGCTTGTCAACAACTGTTGACATAAGACGACTATGTGATGCAGCGCAGGATCTCGGAGCCGACGTCTTCCAGCGGGACGATACGCGGTTCCCCCGCGGCTCGCGAGGTGAGCTCAGCCCCCCCTGCGGCCATCGACTTCTGGCTCACGACCACACGCACCGGAAGGCCGATCAAGTCAGCGTCCTTGAGCTTTGCCCCCGGGGAAGCCACTCGGTCATCGAGCAGCACGTCGATCCCCTGCAAGATCAACGCTGCGTGCAGTTCGAGCGCCGGAGCTTCGCAGGAGGGCATGGCGATCACGTGTGTCGCGAAGGGCGCAACGAGCGGCCGCCAAGCCAACCCCCGATCGTCCGCTTGCTCGTCTGCCAACATTCCCACAGCAGTCGTCAGATCGGCTTCCAGACACACCCCAGCCAGCGGCGCTGCGCCGCCGCTGCGGTCGGCAAAGCTACCGAGAAGATCCCCCAACTCCGGCAACCGCGGGGAGCAAGCGCCCAGCAGCACGCCAGTTTCCCGGCGCAGTCCCTCGCCACAGGCAGGGCATGCATCGCCGGGCTTCCCCACGCCGAGATCAGCCACGCGCCACGGCGCATAGTCGCGTCCGCAGGTCGTGTTGAGCAGGTGAAACCCAGCCTGGTTGGCGCCGGTCACCAGGTTCCGGCTGTTGGCGACGGCCTGATCGACCAAGATCCACGGATGCATCAGCCCGACCGGCGAGGCAAATCCGGGAACCGCACCGATGGCCTCCACCTCTCCTGGAGAGGCACGGCGCAACTCTCTCCACCCGCTCGCCCAGGCTAGCTTCTGCCAGCTGACATCCCGGTCGCCTCGGACCATGACCATCACGGCTTGGTCCCGCTCCTCACCAGGCGGCTTGCCGGCGAACAGCATGGCTTTGGCCGTACGTTCCGGAGGGATGCCCAGGAAGGTACAGAGCGCAAGAATGCTGTCCGAGCCCGGGGTGGCCACTCGCTCAAGCGGCAGCAGGGGCGCTCCATCGAGCGGTACGTCGGCCACCGCTGTCGAAGCAGGACGGGCGACGAACCCGCACTCACTGCATCCAAGCATTTCGGACCCGGATCCACTTGCGCCGATGCAGAGCTCCATTGGAGAGCCCGGCTCGTGGGACAAGTGCGAGATGACGGCCTCAAGCCCCAGCTCCAGCAGTGCATCGCCCAGGCAAGCGGCCAGCTCCTTCCCGATCACCGGGACGTCGGGCCGGTCAGTGACCGCCCACGCCTCGAGGACCAGCCGCACAGGTGAGGGGAAGGGATCGCCCTCCTGCGGGGGTTGACGTCGCCAGGCGATCTGGAAGGCCTTGAGCGGGAGCCGCTTGTATGACCCCACCAGGCTTGTGAGCCCGGCCGGCGGAGGCCGGCGCGGAGCATCGGGAGCCCCGATCGGCGGCATTTCCCCGGCTTCGAGCCCATCGACACCAGGCGGTGTCCTGGGGAATGCAAGCACCGGCGCCCAACCCTGCGTCCCCAAGACGTCGGCCAGGTGATCCGCGAGGCGCGTCACAAGCCGCAGTCCGAGCGGCAGCCAGAGCACCTCACCGGTGGCGGCCTGCCGGACGTACCCAGCCCGGACGAGCCGTCGGTAGCCCGCCGGCAGGGTCCCGGATGGATCCTCTCGAGTTGTTGCGGGCAAGTACGCGCTCAGTCGCAAGGGAAGCTCCGTCCCAGAACGCTCGACGGACCGTGCGAGCCATGAGCGACGACGTGGTGAATCGCCTCCGCGCCGCCTCGACGACAGACAGCCGATTGGGGCAGATCACGGGCCGGAGAACGAGAGGTCGAGCGCCGGCGCAGCGGGCTCGGTCTCGCCGAGGAACCCTCGCCATCCCCGAAACGTCACGGAGGTTCGTCATGCCTGGGTCGACCATGAGCTGCATCCGATGGCGTTTGCCGGCGTAGTCATAACGGATCTCGTACGGTCCGCTCGGCAGGTCACTGATTACGAAGTTTTCCTTGTACACATCGTCAGGATGAATGGTCTCGTTGGCGTACGTGTACACTTCGCGGCGTAAGCCGGTCTCAAGCGATTCGATTTCCAGGCGCACTTCGGCGAGGGGTCTCCCCCAGGAATCCATCACCCGCCCGGCCAGAACGCCCCACCCGTCCGGCGGCGCCATCCACAGCTCGGGATTCCTGGGACTCGAAATAGCGGTTCTTGGCGATCCGCACCTCAAAGTGAAGGTGGTTCCCCGAGGCCCTCCCGGTTCGGCCGACGGCGCCGATCACTTCCCCCGCCGCCACTCGTTGGCCGACCCATACGTTGGTCTCACTCAGGTGTCCATAGACCGTGTAGAGCGCTTCCCCTTCGTAGCCGAAGTCGTGCTGGATCGAGACCGCCAGGCCGTAGGGGTCGGTCGGATCTTCCACGCCGCGATAGATCCCATAGCCAACCCAGACGACTTCCCCGTCGGCGGCGGCCATTACGGGCGTCCCGTGCTCCGCGCCCAGGTCCACGCCGGTGTGGATGCTCTCCTCGCCGAAGTAGGTGCTCCCGTAGCGGTAGGTGGGGTGCGCCCAGTTGACCGACCCGGAGGGGATCGGCCGCAGGAAATAGTAGTGATCATCGGGCCGCATCGCGAGCGGCACGGGATACGGCGGAGGTCGCCAAGCGGAGATCGGGTCCAAGGCGAAGGCGGAGAACTCGAGCGGCAGCGGCGTGGGCGCCGAGGCATTTGGCGTTGCGGCGACCACCGTCTCCCAGACAGCTGGGGATGGGGGCGCCTGGGTGGCCCCAAGCGTGGCTTGGGCTGTCGGAGCCATTGGCGGCAGGGTCGGCGCGGGGGCGCAACCCGCCGCGGCAAAGCCGCTCAGGAGCGCCAGGCATGGGAGATGCCTCAGGCCGCCCCGCTTCATGGTGGCGTCGCCGTGGGTGCGAGCGTGGGGAGCGGCGAGGGCGTCGGCGTGCGCCACCGCCACCACGAAGGCGTTCCGGTGGGACGCAGGGTCGGCGTCGGTGTCAGGGTCGGTGTGCGGAATGGCGTGGGGGTGGCCATCGCCGCTGGCGGGTACAACTCGAGCATCGCCTGTTCCCAAGACAGCCCCTGGCGAAGGGCGAACTCGTTGAAGCGCGCCCCTGGGTAGTACCTGCGCCAGTTGGAGAGGGCCGGCAGGCGCTCGAACCCGAAGTCCGCGGCCAGCGAAGTTAGATCGAAGTAGTAGCCGGACGGGATCGCCGGCTTGGGTGCACCGCCCTGATCATAGAGCGGCGCTTCGCCCCGGTAGCGGGCGTCAAGATCCCACGAGCTCTCGCGCAACGGCTCCCCGGCACTCCCGTCCTGGCGCGCAGCGCGCAAGTACACTCGCCAGTACGTCTCCGATCCCACGTCCTCGCGCACAATCTCCACCCACCCGGCGCGGTAGGGTTCAATGGCAAAGGCAAAGGCACGGCCAGTCTGCAGCCAGCTCTGGTTTTCCCATCCCGGGGGAAGCGGATCGTTGACACCCACAAAGGCGTAAGCCAGCTTGGAGAGCAAATCCCAACCGGCACGCGTCGCAGCACGCTCTCTCAGCCCGAAGAAAGCCAGCACCGCGCGCTCCGAGAGCTTCGCATTTCCCGGCTGCACCCCGCCGAGCACTTCCAGATCCGCCCGCGCTAGATTCCTCGGCAGGGCGGCTGACCTGAGCCGCCGGCGGCACTGCGGAAGCCGCAGCCCAGCCTCGATCCGGCAGCCACGCCGCTCGCTGACTGGCGGCGATCGAGGGAAGGGCTGGCGGCATTCCCCTCCCGGCTCTACCGGGTAGAAAGCGGACCAGGCGCGGTTCGCGGCGCGAATGCTGGCTGCCACCATTCGGCCGTCGGGTGACCAGGTGGGCGCCACGCCCTGCCCGATCTCGGCGACCGTTCCGCCAGCGATATCCATCACCAGCAACCGGTCGATCCCATCTGCAGTTGAGGCGTAGGCCAGCGAATTGCCGCTCGGACTGAAAGCCGGATCGCGCTCGGCAGCCTCAGTCGTCTGGGTCAAGTTGCGGATACGATCCTCGTCAGGGATGTCGAGGTCGGCCAGGTACAGATCGGGCTGGCCGGATCGGTCGGAGATGAAGGCGATGCGACGGCCGCGTGGATCCCACGCCGGCGAGGTGTCAGCGCCCGCCTCGTTCGTCAGCTGAATCGGAGGGGAAGATCCATCGACCGAAAGAACCCAGATGTCGAGGTCGCCATCAGCATAGGACTCGACCGCCAGCCAGCGCCCATCCGGCGACCAAGACGGCCAACCTTCGTAAGCCGGCGTCTCGGTCACCCGCCGAACGGCCCCCGTTGGCAGGTCCAGAACATAGATGTCCCATGCACCGTCCCGGTCGGAGGCGAAGGCGATGGCGCTGCCATCTGGAGCCGCAGCTGGCTGCTGATCGTTCCACTCCCCAGAGACGAGCGGCGCGAGCCCAGCCGCGCCCGGGCTGAAGGCCCACAGGCGATCCCATCCACCTTCCCGAGCATCCAGCACGAGCGAGCCCCATGGAGAAGGATCCGGCTGCCCAGCCTCTGCGGGGGTTGCTGCTGCCGCGTCTTGCGCTGTGGCGCTCGCAACGGCTGTCGTCTGGGAGGCATTCGGTGCAACGCTGGCGTTGGCGGCGAAGGCAGCGGCGATCGTCGTCGCCGCGCACAGCATGCCCGCGATGGGAAACAGCACGGCCAAGCCGCGCCGCGGGAACCTTGGACCTGGTCCCCGTCGCGCGGCGTGCCCCGCGCCGATGAAGGGCGATTCGTGATCCCCGCGTGCAGGCTGCATGCCCGCCATCCGCTGCCGACCCTCCGGCCATTATAGCCCTGCCCTCGGCCCACACCTGCAAGGATGGGCCGCAGAACCGCTTGACCGCGCTCCCCGCGCGCGGCAGCCGCTCAGGCGACCTGTTCGTCGATCACGCGCACCGGCTGCAATCCTTCCAGCGCCGAAGGCATGGCTGGCACCTCGAGCGCCTGTTCCAGGCCGCGCAGGCCGTGATACGCCACCTGCACGAAGGCCTCCCAGGTCGGCGCCGAGAGCGCCTCGAGCGTCTCGCGGATCTCGCGTGGCGCGTTGAGGTCGTCGAGATCCTTGGCCAGCTGGCCTCGGTCAAAGCGCTCCCGAACCAAGTCGTTCGTGATCAGACGTGCAACGAGCCGATCGAGTATCTGCATGGGCATCTCCCAACCTCCCGTCAAGCATCAGCCGCCGCGTGGGGCGGACTGCTTCGACCCTCATTCGAGGGCCGCGAACCGAGTCTAGTGCCCACCGCCGCCTTCATGTTGCTGGCATGCTGTCCTCCCATGTCTGAGCGCCTGGGCTATGGCCACAGCCCAGGGCGCGATTTGCGATCCCTCCTAAGTTACCCGCAGTCGGTCCGACGACGGGCGGGTACCACGGTCCCAGCGAGAAGCGCCCCGCACTAGATGTGTTCTGCCTGGTCTTGTCGCCGCCAGATCTATGCCTGAGGCCCGCAAGAAGGATTCGTGCCACGTCCGCACGGCAAGCCGCTGCTCGGCGCAGGCATGCGTTCGAACTGCCGGACGCCCTCGGAGGGCTAGCTGATCAGTCTTTGGTAGAGGGAGCGAATGGGCTCAGGGGGATCCAGGCCTAGCTCATCCGCCAGCAGGCGGACGTAGCCGCGGTAGTGGGACACGATCTCGCTCTGACGACCGAGCTCTCCCAGAGCTTCGAGGTAGCGCAGGTGAACATCATCACGAAATGGATCGATATCTAGCGCCATGCGCAAGAAGCGTGCGGCCGCTTCGGGCTGGGCGGAGACCAGCGCCTCATCGGCGGCGAGGGCGAGCAGGTCGAGATAGCGGCTTTCCAGCGCACGTCGCCGGTCTTGCACCCAACTGGAGGACAGACTGGGGAGAAACGCCCCCCCGTAGGTATTCACCGCCTCGGTCAGCGCGAACAGGCGGCGGGGATCGCCGGGGGCCAAGCGCTGCGCCAGGCCGGCAACATGCTCGAAGGAGTCGGCATCGTAGTCCAGTTTGACCGATGGGGCGAGCTGATAGGCGCTCCCGTCGAGGACGATCGCGTCTTTGCCAAGCTCCCGACGCAGTCCGTAGATCGCCATGTGCAGGTTAGCGGCTTGACGCCCGGGCATGTGCTCGGGCCAGAACTGCTCGAGCAGCACATCGCGCTCGACTCGCCGCTGATCGACCAGGAAGAACAGCACCTCGCGGGCCAACGGCTTGAGCTCGGCCAGTACCTGACCTCCCAGCGCCAGGTTGGATCTCCCGAGCGTGCGCACCACCAAGCGGTCCGGCGGGGCGCTTTCTACCGGCGGGGAACCGAAGCGTCGCGCCAAAGACTGGAGCAGGTGGACTCTGGAGAGCAACTGCTTCCAAGCGGAGTTGGTCCCTAGATCGGACTCCAGGAAGTGCACCAGCGCCGGATCCGCCAGCAGCTCTGCAGCGACGGGCTGGGCACTGCCGGTCGCAGTGATCCATCCGAGGAGCGAGAATGCCTCCGCTCTCGCCTGCTCCAATTCGCCGGCCAGCCAGCGGCAGCGAAGCAGCTGGTACATCGCACGCGCCCGCTCAGCGGTGGTCAGCTTCCATTCCGTCTCCGCCAGCACGGGCTGCAGGCGTAGGATCGCCTGCCCCGGGTCATCGGCGCTGAGCAACGCCGCCGTTTCGACCTGAAGATCCGACCACAGGGTGCGACCGCTTTCAACGGCAATCGCCCGGTGGAGCCAGGCCGAGGCGGTCTCCAACCTGCCTTGCTTGCGGTGGAGGGAGCAGGCCAGCAGGCATCCGTAGCGAACCAGCCACAGCGCCTTGGCTTGTGACGAGCGCAGAATCCCTTGGTCATACAGCTCCGCCGCTTGAATCGGCAGGCCCAGGTCATTGAAGAGATCTGCCTGGCTCAGGAGGATCACACCCTCGGCGCGGACGTTCCCCGAGCGGCGCGCTTGCCGCAAGCCCTGCTGCAGCAGGCGCATCGCCTCTTCCACTTCCCCGCGCGCGTGCAGCCCCACGGCATAGTTGTTCGTGGCGTCGAGGTGCTCCGCGGAGCCCGGGTATTTGGTCGACAGCAACCCCAAAGCCTTGCGGATGTACGGCTCGCCTTCCAGGCTGCGGCCTTGTCGGCCCAGCGAGTTGAACAGCGTGGTCAACGCGCGCGCTTCGCGGTACTCGTCCCCCTCGCTCCGGTAGATCTCGATCGCCTGCCGCAACTCCACTTCGGCCAGGTGGGCATCCGCTCCGGCATGCGTGATTGCTGCGGCGCGAAACTCATGAATGCTGGCTTCGATCCAAGTGAGCCTGTCTTTGGGCTTCCGCTCGACAATGCCATCCAGGATCTGGTTGACGCTGTCCACATCCCCGCGCTGGATCGCCAACGTGCACAGGGTGAACTCCGCCAGACACCACAGCTCAATCGGCTGGTCATTCTCCAGCAGTGAGCGCCCCTTGGTCGCCAGGCGCACGGCCTGGTCCTCCTTCGCCTGTTCGGTGGCCAGCCAGGCAAGCCGGAGATAGACCTCGGGCACCTTGAGATCGAATTCGTCGGCCCAGGCCATCCACTGCTCGAGCGTCTGATAGTGCCCCCGCCGCTCCATGGCCAGAGCATGGCTCTGCATCAACGCCACCGCGCGCATGCGCGCCCCTGCCTCGAGGTAGGTTTCGACCGCCTCTTCGATCCTTCCCTGACGTGCCAGGTAGGCCGCAGCGCGCAACCGCAGCCGCATCAGCCGCCGCCGGTCCTCGCGTTCTGCCGTGTCCAGCAGGAATTGCCGGAAGAGCGGGTGAAACTCATAGGTCGCCACCTGGTCTTCGCTGACGGCAACGAACAGGCCCTTGCGGACGAGACCGGGCAGACGTTCACTGCTGTCGGCCCGGCGCAACACCGTGTCACAGGCTTCAGCCGTCATGACCGGCAGGCAGGCCGCATCCAGCATGAACCGGCGCAGGTCGTCGGTCTGCTGGGCAAGCACGACCGAAGCCAGGTAGTCGTACACCATCGGCTGGCCGCCGTCGGTGAAAGCCCGGACGTGCGCCGCAGAGACACTCCCGGTCAGCAGCAGGCCGGTGATCCAGCCCCGCGTGGAATGAATCGAGCGCCTCGGCACGCTCTGCGCCGAGCTCATCGCCGCTTTGCAGGCGGGTCAGATCCATCAACTCATCGGCGGTGAAGGCCAGGTCATGCGGCCCGAAGCCCGCCAGATCTCCGTTGGCCATCAGCCTGGCAAGCGAAACCTCGAGCACTTCCCGCCCAGCCACGATCACCGTCATCTCTTCCGGCAGTTCGGCAATCAGCACGTCGAGCAGGTCCAGCGCAGGCTGGGATGCATTCAGCAAGTGGCCATCATCGATCAGCAGCGCGAACGGCTCACGAATCGATTCCCTGACGGAGTCGGCGATCCCTCGCGCGATGCCCGCCGGCGCGGTCTGACCCGCCAGGCTCCGCTTGGTGATAGCGGCGAACCGCCGGAAGCGCTGCCCAATCGTGGCGCATATCGCCTCTCCCAGGCGCACCGTGTCGCGGTCCGCTGAAGTCAGCCGGATCCAGCATGTTGGAATGTCCGCATGGGCGCCGAAATCCGCCAGCAGCGTGGTCTTGCCATAGCCGGCCGGAGCGGCCACCACGATCAGCTTGCGCTCGATATTGGAGAGAATGGCGTCAACCAGGCGCGCGCGGTGCAGCTTCGTCCGGTCGAACGAAGGGGAGGTAATCCTGTGCGTGTGGAGCGGGTCCGGCCTCGGCACGGTCCCTCCAGCTTGCCCACCACAGGCATCTGCGACGCCGGCCTTTCGATCCCCGCGGCCGGCAGCGCGCCTGCGACGAGTCGATTATAGGTCAAGTTGCAGCTCAGGCGAACCGCCCCGATCGCCGCTCAACCGGCGGGTGCAGAGAGGGAGAACTCCACGACGGAGCTGGCTTCGAGGGCTCGTTCCGGATAGCGGACCGTCACGTGCAGCTGGCAGAGCGCGGCGGTTGGCTGAGCCTGGCGCAGATGCAGCGTGAGTTCGAACTCGTGCTCGACGCACTCGATGACGGCAGCCTCGGCGAGGGTCTCGCCGGCTGAATCAGCAATGCGCAGCTCGACGTCCGGCCGCTCCAGGAAAGGCGTCAGGCTCACGGCGACCTTGACCCGGCGCCGGTCCGGGTACGGGGCCGCCCGGGCGCTCATCACTCGCACTTGTTCGGGCGGCAGCGGCACCTGTTCGGATTCGAAGAACTGCAGATCCAACTCCCATGCTCCTCGCAGCGTCCTCGCCCGGGCTTGCGTCGAGGCGGCTACTCGTCGAACAGGTAGGTTGCCTCGCCATAGAAGCGCACCCGCCGCGTGGCGACGATCGTGCGCAGCCACTGCTCCAGCTCCTCCTGCTTCTCCTCGACCGCGCGACCGGCGGCCAGTCGGTCCAGCGGGTAGTTCACCCGCAGGGCCCGCGGCGAGACCAGGAAGCGCGTCAGTCCGGCGGGCAGCAGCACGCCCTGCGCAACCGCCCGCACCACGTCCTCGAGTTCGAAACGGGGGAATACGACTAGCGCCGCCAAGTCCGGATACAGGGCCTGCAGGCCTGTGGCCGTGACGGCGTTGATTCGCTCGACCTCGCAAAGTGACTTGTAGGCTTCGACAATGCGATGCAGGTTCTCAACACGCCAGCGCAGAGGCTCCGTCTCACCGACGATTTCGAGGGTTCGCTCTCCGGGGAAGGACAGGTAGGCGAGGCTCGCCCCGGCGCTCAGGTTGAACGTCGCACGGTCACGATCGGATCGAACCAGCGCCAACTCAGGAAAGGCAACCAACACCTCGATCAGCGCCTCGATCCCGATGCATCGCAGCAGGTGATTCCAGGTCTCCAGCCGAACGGAGTTGTCTCCCGGATGCACCACCTGCACCAGCACATGCGGCAGGCCCATCGCCCGAAAGGCTTCGGTGCGGTTGGCGCCGTCGAGCACGACAAAGCTCTCGGCGCGCTGGCCCAGCGGAAGCACAACCGGCGGGTTCTTCAGCACGCCATCGGCGCGCAGACGCCCCACCAGCGGCTCCGCCCGAGAAGCATCGAAGCGCTCATGGGGGTGCAGGCTGCCGACGGGGACGACCTTCAGGTCCGGCAGATCGAGGGGTGTCGCCAGGGATGCCCGTCCAACTCCGATCGGTTGTTCGTTCTGCGCGCCTCACAGCGAGGCTACCATGGTTGCCAACGGGCCTCAAGGAACCAACTCCTTCCCGCGGCGTGCAGCCAAGGCTATAATGGCTTGGCCGCCGCCGGACAGCGCGCGCCTTCGGCTCGCCGCCCCGGGATCGGCCAAGCCCAGGCCTGCCCACCCACTACGCATTCGAAGGGAGCTCTGACGAATGAGCCGCTACGACGACGCCATTGCCTTCGCCCGCAAGAACCGCGAGCGATCGCTCCAATCCCTGACGGAACTGCTGCGCATCCCCTCGGTCTCGACTCTGCCGGAGCACATCCCGGACATGCAGCGCGCGGCGGAATGGCTTGTCCAACGGCTGCAGGCGCTTGGGTTTGACGGCGCCCGCATCCTACCGACGGCACGCCATCCGGTGGTGTATGCCGAGTGGATGAAGGCCGGCCCATCAGCGCAGACGATCCTGTTCTACGGACACTATGATGTCCAGCCAACCGACCCGATCGGCTTGTGGCGAACCGACCCGTTCGATCCCGTGGTCGAGGGCGACAACCTGTATGCTCGCGGCGCCTCGGACATGAAGGGCCAGGTGATGGCGCATCTGAGCGCCGTCGAGGCCATCCTGCACACCGGTGACCTACCCGTCAATCTCAAGATCATGCTTGAGGGCGAGGAGGAGATCGGCTCGCCCAGTCTGCCGGCCTTCATCCAGCAGAACCAGGCGTTGCTCAAGAGCGACTTCTGCCTGAACGGCGACTCGGGCATCCTGGCGGCGGACACGCCCGCCCTGACGCTCGCGCTGCGAGGCCTCGCCTACTTCGAGATAACCGTCCAAGGGCCGTCCACCGACATGCACTCGGGCGGATTCGGCGGCGCGGTCGACAACCCGGCGCTGGTCCTCTGCCAGGTGATCGCCGGGATGCGGGATGCGCAGGGCGTGATCCAGTTGCCGGGCTTCTACGACGCCGTCCGCCCACTCAGCGCCCGCGACCGGCAAGAGATGGCCAAGCTGCCAACGGACGAGGCGTGGTGGCTGGCCCAGACCGGCGCGCCCCAGCTCGCCGGCGAAGCCGGCTTACAGTTCGACCGAGCGCGCCAGCGCCCGCCCCACACTGGACGTCAACGGACTGCTGAGCGGCTTCACCGGAGAGGGCTCGAAGACCGTTCTACCGGCCAAGGCCATGGCCAAGGTGTCGATGCGCTTGGTGCCAGACCAGGATCCTCAGGCCATACGCGCTTCCTTGGAGACCTACCTGCGCCAGCACATGCCTCCGACGGTGACCTGGGGGATCATCGAACACGCCAGCTGCCGTCCCTCGGTCATCGACATGGACTCGGCGCCGGTCGCGGCCGCCGCGCGCGCACTGCACAACGTGTGGGGCAAAGCCCCGCTGTATGCGCGCACAGGCGGTTCGGTGCCCGTTGTCGGCCACATCAAGGAACTGCTGGGAGTGGACAGTATGATGCTCGGGTTCGGGCTCCCGGATGACAACCTGCACGCGCCGAATGAGAAGCAGCATGTACCCACCTTCCACAACGGGGTCGAGACCTATGTTCGGTTCTACGAAGAGATCGCTCGGTAGCGCTGCAGCATGAGCGATCCGACGACCTCCACCCCGGCCTCCCTCTACGGGGGCCAGGCCGTCCTCGAAGGGGTGATGATGCGCGGCCGCCATCAATGCGCCGTGGCGGTGCGCGCCCCGGACGACAAGATCGTCCTCGATCAGCTTCAAGTCCCCTCTAGCGGGAGGGAGCGCCCGCTGCGGCTTCCCTTGGTCCGTGGGCTGATCGTGTTGTGGGATTCGCTTTCCCTCGGCTACCGGGCCCTCTCGTTCTCGGCCGATGTACAGACCGGCCAGCAGCAAGTGATCGATCGCAAGACGATGGCCGGGACGTTGGTTGCATCGCTTGGATTTGCCTTGCTGATCTTCTTTGCCCTGCCTGCTGGCGCGGCCTACGGCGTCGAGCGGCTGCTGGCCACGCCCCACTGGCTCACCGCCCTCGTCGAAGGAGCGCTGCGCCTGGGCTTGCTGATCGGCTACGTCGCCGCCATTGGAACCGTCCCCGAGATCCGCCGGGTCTACGCCTACCATGGCGCCGAGCACAAGACGATTAACGCCTTCGAGGCCAACGATCGCGAGATGACGCCGGAGAGCATCGCCAGGTTCCCCCGCCAGCACGCCCGCTGCGGCACGGCGTTCTTGTTGACCGTGGTCGTCTTCTCGATCCTGTTGTTTGCCCTCCTCGGGCCGATGCCGATCGGCCTGCGCCTGCTCAGCCGCATCCTGCTCATTCCAGTTGTTGCCGGGCTGGCCTACGAATACATACGCTGGACCGGTCGGCACCAGCACGCCTGGTGGGCGCAACTGCTCCTGCTGCCCAACCTCGGGCTGCAAGCCCTGACCACACGCGAACCCGAGACCCACATGATCGAAGTCGCGCTCAGCGCCTTCCAGGCGCTGCGCGCGGCCGAGCGCCAGTCTGCTACCCAGGATCGCTGACCCTTACGCGCGCGGCAGGCAAGTCCGTCCGCCGCGTACGCGGAGCAAACGCCCCCCCTGCTGCGTTCATTCGCCCCTTTCTGCACAATCGGCTACGGTACAATGCGTCGTAGGAACAACCAGATGACCGCCACACTCACCTTGCGCGACAAACAATACGAGGTGCGGCACGGAATGACCGTGCGCGACGCATTGCTGCGCCTCGACATTCCGCCGGAGACTGTTCTGCTGACGCGACAGGGCCAACTGATCACGGACGACGTGATCCTGGAGGAGGGCGAGGTCATCCGCCTGATCGCAGTCATCTCGGGCGGGGCGGCAAGCCCATGAAGTGCCGCAAGTGCGGCGCCACCGCCGCCATCAACATGCGCAATCACCGGCTGGCGCTGTGTGGGCCCCACTTTCTGGAGTGGATTCCCGAACAGACCCAGCGCGCCATCGAGCGCTACCGCATGTTCTCCCCAAGCGACCGCGTGCTCGTGGCCGTGTCCGGCGGCAAGGACTCGCTCGGCCTGTGGGACGTTCTGTCCCGGCTCGGCTACTCGGCGGAGGGGCTGTACATCGGCTTGGGGATCGACGGCGGAGTCGCCTACTCCGACCAATCGCTCGCCCGCTGCCGCTCGTTCGCCGAGGGCCGCGGTCTTCGCTTGCACACCGTCGATGTCCCGGCAGAGTTGGGCGCCAGTATTCCCGAAGCCGCACGCCTGACCCATCGCGGCCAGCAGAAGCCGTGCTCCGTGTGCGGTCTCACCAAGCGTCACGAGATGAACCGCATGGCGCTCGAAGGTGGCTACGACGTGCTGGCCACGGGCCACAACCTGGACGACGAGGTGGCAGTCTTGTTCGGCAACACGCTGAGCTGGTCGACAGGCTATCTCGGGCGGCAAGCCCCCGCCTTGGAGGCGCAGACCGGGTTCGCCCGCAAGGTCAAGCCGTTTGCCCGGCTGCTCGAGCGCGAGACGGCAGCCTACGCGCTGCTGCGCGAGATCGACTACGTCTACGACGAATGCCCGCACGCCGAGGGCTCAACCAATTTGGTGCACAAGGACCTGCTCAACCGCCTGGAAGCGCAGCGTCCTGGCGCCAAGCTCTCCTTCTACTTGTCATTCCTGCGGGCACGCCAAGCCGGCGCTTTCGCCCAATCCGACGGCGCACAGCCGCATCCCGAGCTGCACGCCTGCGCCACCTGCGGCCAGCCGACCACTGCGCCGGGCGAATGCACCTACTGCCGCACCCGCCTGCGCATCCGCGAGCGGAAGGAAGCGATCAGCGACTAGCAGCTAGCTCCCGGCTGCTCCTCGCCGTGGCAGCCAAGCCTGTCGCGGCTTTCTGCCGTGGCGGCCATCTGCCCGGCCTCCGATCTCAAGCCGTCTCGAGGTAGGCGCTGACCTCCCAGTCGGTCACACGCGTGCGGTAGGTATCCCACTCGGTGCGCTTGGCGCGCACGAACGCCTCGAGCGCCTCGGCGCCCAGCCCCGATCTAACCACGGTGTCGCCTTCCAGCTCGTCCAGGGCTTCGGCGAGCGATCCTGGCAGCTGGCGGATCCCCATTCCCTCCAGCTCCGCTTCCGACATCTCGTAGATATTCAGGTTGTTGACCGGCGGGGGGCATGTCAGCTTGCGATCGACGCCATCCACTCCGGCCGCCAGCATCGCGGTGAAGGCCAGGTAGGGATTGCAGGATGGATCGGGACAGCGCAGCTCGGCGCGCGTGGCCTTCGACCGCTCATCCATATGGCGCGGGATCCGGATCAGCGCCGAGCGATTGATCTGCGCCCAGCACACGTACACCGGCGCCTCATACCCTGGGACGATCCGCTTGTAAGAGTTGACGGTCGGTGCGACGACGGCCGACAAGGCGCGCGCATGCTCGAGCTGCCCGGCGACGAACTGATAGGCCAGCTGCGACAGGTTGAACTCATCTGCCCGGTCATAGAACAAGTTCTTGCCGCGCGGGTCGAAGATCGACTGGTGACAGTGCATTCCTGACCCATTCATGCCGAAGATCGGCTTGGGCATGAATGTCGCCACCAGGTCGTGCTTGGCGGCCAGGGCCTTGACGGTGTACTTGAGCGTGATCACATTGTCGGCCGCCCGCACAGCATCGGTGTAGCGGAAGTCGATCTCGTGCTGTCCCAGCGCCACTTCATGGTGCCCGGTCTCGACCTCCAGGCCCATGCCCTCCAGCGCCAGCATCAGCTCCGCCCGAACACGCTGGGCCTCATCACTGGCGGAGAAGTCGAAGTAGCCTCCTACATCGTGCGGAACCGGGTGGATCATGGTCTGCCCATTCTTGCGCAGCAGGAAGAACTCTGGCTCCGGGCCGACGTTGAACTCCCACCCACGCTGGCGGATGGACTCCGTGGCGCGCTTGAGCAGGCCGCGTGGATCGCCGGCGAACGGCACGCCGTCGGGGCGGAAGATGTCGCAGAACAGCCTCGCCCTCCGACGCTCGGGGTCGCTCCAGGGAAGCACGGCATAGGTCGTCGCGTCGGGCAGCAGCCGCATATCGCTTTCTTGAATTCTGGCGAAGCCCTCGACGGAGGATCCGTCGAACCAAACCCCGTCTTCGAGGGCTGTCTCCAACTGCGCAACCGGCAGATCGACGCTCTTCACGGCGCCGGTCACATCGGTGAACTGCAAGCAGACGAACTTGACCTTGTCTTCCGCGACCCGTCGAAGCACTTCGTTGCTCATCATCGCCCTCCACGAATTGGATGGATCCGGCTTGTTCCCCACGCAGCCCGGAAAGCAAAACGGGCACGCCCAGGGCGTGCCCGCCGGTCAACTGCCAACGGCTCCGCCCCTTCCATAGCACAGGCCAGGCAATGCCAGGCCGGTCCACTGTCGGCTCGGTTGTCCCGGCTGTCACCAGCCGGATTTACGCGCCGACTTGCTCGGAAGGGAGAAGGAAAGCCGGTGGCCGGCTTGGAGGCATCCGCTGAAGGATCGATTTTCCCCCGGTTCCCCGGGGTTAGCCTCGCCACCCGGCGAGGAACCTCCACCTCGTGATCTCGGCCCGCGGCCGAGACCCATACGCTGGTCTCCCTATTCAGTTGTCGCCCGAAGGCTCACGGCATTCTAGCAAAGAGCACCGGCCGAGTCAAACGCCGAGTGCCCCATTGCAGTCGAGCCAGATGGGTTTGCCGCGCGGCACGACCAGCGACACGTGCAGCAGACTTCCGGGCGGAGGGCGTTACCCGACACAGCTCGCCGCGCTTAACCCCGGGGATCCAGGCAACTTCGCCGCCGAGCAGCACCACTGGCCATGCCCGGCGGGCTGGCGGTGGCACCTGAGCCCTCGCCAGCAAATCGGCTACCTTGACCGTCCCACCCGTCCCGAACAGACGCATCCGGTCCCCTTCTTGCCAAGGCCGCACGCTGAGCGGAGCTGCATGGGGGCCAACCGGCAGCCAGGCAGACTGCGCGCCGATGTCCTCCCGCAGCCTCGCCAGGACCCCTCGCCGGGCGGCCAAGCGCTCGCAGGTCAACGACCATCCCTGGCTCAGACGGCTCCGCTTTCCAGCCAACAGCGGGGCTGGAGTGGGCCGCACACACTGCGGGAACCCAGCCCACGGCCCATTCGCGGCGCGCACCACGAATACACAGCTGCGCGTCCTCCAGGCCTCCACCCCACCCCCGAGCTCGACATGCCCTGGGCGAGCAGTCCCACAAAGCCCCTGCAGCCGCTCGACAGCGCCCGCCTGGTCGCTCTCCCCGCCGCAGGCGTTGAAGGCGCGGCGCAGACTCAGTTTCTGTACCGCCTCCGGGAGCGCATGCAGCGGCCCTAGCCGCAGCAGCACTCCATCCTCCGTCTGGACGGCGACCCGCGCCCACGCCTGCGCAGCGTCTTCCGACAGTGCGGCATGCGCTTCGGCGGCCGCCTGCGCTGCCCGGTAGATCGCTTTGCGGACCTGCGGGTTGTAGCCCTCCAGCAGCGGGACGAGTTCGTGACGGACCCGATTGCGCAGCAGGCCCCGATCCAGGTTGCTCGGATCATCGATCACGGCCGTTCCCATTCGGCGGCAGAAGTCGATCGTCTCCGATCGCCACACGCATAGCAGCGGCCGGACCAAGCGGATGTCGGCGGCAGCGGCACCCGCGACAACGCCACTCAGCGGCTGCTCGGGGAGCATTCCGCGCAGCCCCTGGGTTCCGCTTCCCCGCAGAAGGTGAAGCAGGAAGGTCTCGATCTGATCGTCGGCGGTGTGGCCGGTCGCGACCGCCACGGAGCCGGTCTCCATAGCCACCCGCGCCAGGAAGGCGTAGCGCAGCCTGCGCGCCGCCGCTTCGAGGTTCTCGCCGGGCGCAGCCGCTTTCGGCACAACGCAAGCCTCGGCAATCGCCGGGACCCCCCTCTGGGCCGCCTGGCGTAGCACTTGTTCGGCTTCGTCCCAGCTTCCGGGGCGCATCCCGTGATCGAGATGGGCCACAACCACCGAATAACCCAGCGAGCGTAGGCAGTCGAGCAGCGCCATGCTGTCCGCACCGCCCGAGACAGCCGCAACCACGCGGCTGGCGGGCTGGAGCAGCCGGCGCTGGGTGATGAAGTCATGCACTCGGGGGACGAAGGTATCCAAGTCGTGGGGATTATAGTCCCCGGGCGGCATGGATTAGCGATCCATTAGACATAACGCTGGCGAGGGCTGCCACCGAACCCCCATGCTATAATCCCTTTTCGCCCGCAATCCGGCGGCGGAGGCTTCGCGTTGGCTGTCAATCCGCTCACCTGGTTCCTAGGGCTGTTTTCCCTGGACATCGGAATTGACCTGGGAACCGCCAACACGCTGGTCAGCGTCCGCGGCAGGGGCATTGTCATCAACGAACCCTCGTGGGTTGCGATCGAGAAGAAGAGCAAACGGCCGCTGGCGATTGGCGCCGAGGCCAAAGAGATGGTTGGCCGCACGCCGGCCAATGTGGTCGCCCTGCGCCCGCTGCGGGACGGGGTTATCTCGGAGTTCGAGATCACCGAGGCCATGCTGGAATACTTCATCGGCAAGGCCCACGAACAAAGCATCGTCCCGATTCCCCGGCCAAGGGTGGTTGTCGGCGTGCCGAGCGGGGCGACCGAGGTGGAGAAGCGTGCAGTCTATGACGCCACCATGGCAGCCGGCGCACGCCAGGCGTTCCTGATCGAAGAGCCCACCGCCGCCGCTTTGGGAGCGGGGCTCGCGCTGGGCGAAGTGCACGGCTCGATGATCGTGGACATCGGCGGCGGCACCACGGAACTCGCCGTATTCTCCATGGGAGGGATCGTGGTCTCCCGCTCGCTGCGGGTCGCCGGCGATGAGATGGATCAGGACGTCGTCTCCTACGTGCGTAACAAGTACAACTTGCTCATCGGTGAGCGGATGGCGGAGCGCGTCAAGATCACCATCGGGTCGGCCTACCCACTGAAGGAGGAGCGGATGACTAGCGTGCGTGGGCGCAACCTGGTCAGCGGCCTACCCGAGGCGGTCGAGGTCTCTTCGGTGGAGGTCCGCGAAGCGCTTTCCGGTTCCGTGCGCATCATCGTCCAGACGATCAAGGACGCCCTGGACGAGGTCCCGCCGGAGATCGTGGCCGACCTGATGGACAGCGGCATCGGCCTGGCCGGCGGCGGCTCGCTGCTGCAGGGCATGGCAGAGCGGCTGTCGTCCGAGCTGCGAATGCGCGTCTGGGTCGCCGAGGATCCGATGACGTGCGTCGTGCGCGGCGCCAGCGCGATCCTGGAGAACCTCGAGCTCAATCGCAAGTTCCTGATCGGCCTCAACCGGCCGACAGTCTGACGCGGTGGACCAGCGACAGGTCCAGGCTTACGGTCAGGCATGCCACGCTTCTCCCCTCGCGCGCTGATCACCGCTTCCCTGCTCCTGCTGGCGTTGAGCGTGCTCATTCTCAGCCAGGCCGGTTACCTGCGCCCGGTGGAGGGACTAGCGCTTCGGCCGTTGGCGGCGCTGCAAGGGGCGATCGCCCCCCGCCTGGCGGCGCTGCGCGACCTGGCCTCCTCCCCCGGCGACGTCGCCACCCTGCGCGGGCGCAACGCTGAGCTGGAGGCCGAAGTGGCACGCCTGCAGCAGGAAGTGATCACGCTGCGCGAGCAGGCGGCTGAGGTCGACACCCTGGCCGCCTTGTTGAACTTCGCCCGCGGCGCGCCTCAGAACCGCTATGTTGCCTCACGCGTGATCGGCAGTGACACCAGTCCCTTCCTGCGGGCACTGTGGATCGACGCCGGGACCGATGACGGGCTCGCGCGGGGAATGCCGGTCGTCAACCAAGCCGGCCTGGTGGGACGGATCATCGAGGTCTACCCGAGCGCCTCGCGCCTGGCGCTGATCACCGATCCCGAGGAAGCAGTCAACGTCCGCCTCCAGGACAGCCGCGTCGACGGAGTGACTTCGGCGCAACCCAACGGCGAGTTGCGCATCGACTTGATCGACCAGGATGCCGAGGTTGTCCCCGGGGAGCTCGTCCTCACCTCCGGCCTGGGCGGCAACTACCCGGCCCAGATCCCAGTCGGCCAGGTCATCAGTGTGCGGCGGCGGGATTTTGAAGTGTTCCAGCAGGCGGTGATCACGCCGAGTGTGGACTTCGAGGATCTGGAAATCCTCTTGGTCGTTACAAGCTTCGCTCCACTCACGACGCAGCCGGGGCCGTGAACCGATGGGCCTGCTGGTACTGATCCCGGTCTCTGCCTTCCTGGTCGTCCTGCAGACTGCCGTGCTGCCCTTCTTTGAGCTGCTCGATGGCCGGGCGGACTTGGTGCTGCTGCTGGTCGTCGCCTGGGCCCTCACCGGCCGCCTGGTGCAGGCCATGGTGCTGGGTCTGGTGGCGGGTCTGCTGCTTGATCTGCTCTCCGGAGTCCCGCTTGGCGTCAGCGCCCTCGCCCTGATCGCGGCCGCCAACGTCGCCACGCTGGCGCAGGGCAGGTTGTGGCGTGCCCACCAGTTCGCCGCCTTGGGCGGCGTATTGCTGGCGACGGGGGTCTACTACGCCATTCTGGGCTTGGCGGTACTGCTGATCCACCCAGGCACGGACCTCGTGTTCGGGCTGGCGCGCGTCGTCCTGCCGGCGACCGTGCTCAACCTGCTGCTAGCCGTCCCGGCGATGCAGCTTGCCGGCAGTCTAGAGCGGACTCTCTACCCTCCTAAGGTGGCACTGTGAGAATTGGCGGCAACGGTTCACCCCATATCCCTCGCTGGCGGCTGGCCGTCACCTACGCCGTGATGATCGTGCTCTCTGCGCTCTTCATCTTTCGCCTGTTCTCGTTCCAGATCTTGCGCAACACTGAATTCCTCGCAGCCGCCCTCGAGAATCGGATCACCAGTGTGAACGTCCCCGCTCCGCGTGGGGTGATCTACGATCGCAACGACTACCAGCTGGTGCGCAACATCCCGACCTTCAACATCGTGGTGACGCCGGCGCTGCTCCCGGACAGCCCGGCTGAGGTAGAAGAAATCTACACGCGGCTGGCGCAGCTGACCGGCGTGCCACTGGACCAGCCCGGCCCGGCAGCGGCGAAATGCACCCCGGGGCGCGGCGTGCGGCAGCTGATCGAGGAGGGCGCCACCATCGCCCCCTATGAACCCTGGCCGATCGCCTGCGACGTCCCCGAGCAGCTGGCGCGCATCATGCGCGAGGAGCAGATCGACCTTCCCGGAGTGGCGGTCGAGATCACACCGGTGCGCGAGTACACCACCGGCCGACTGTCCTCGGCGCTGATCGGCTACCTGGGCCCGATCCCAGCTGCCTTCTCCGAGTTGTACCAGTCCTTGGGCTTCGACCCCTCCCGCGACAAGGTCGGCTACGCCGGGGTGGAGGGCGCCTATCAGGAGTCGCTGGCCGGCAGGAACGGCCGGAAGGATGTCGAGGAGGACGTCGCCGGCCAGCCGATCCGGGACATCGGCGAGGTGACCCAGCCGCTGCCCGGAAACAGCCTGCGCATGACGATTGATACCCGACTGCAGGCGGCCGCCGAGGCGGCCCTGGCCGCTCGCATCGACTTCATGAACCGGTTCGCCGGCGAGACCAGGGTCCCCTTGGGCGTGGTCATCGCCATCAATCCGCAGACCGGCGAGATCCTGGCGATGGCCAGCCTGCCGACCTATGAGAACAACCGGCTGGCACGCCTAATCCCGCAAGATTACTATCAGCAGCTGGTCGATGACGAGCGAGGGAAGCCGCTGGTCAACCATGCCATCTCGTCCGAATTTCCCCCGGGTTCGACCTTCAAGCTGGTCACGGCAGTTGGCGCGCTCAACGAGAACGTGATCGCACCCAGCACAACACTCAACGACCCGGGCAAGATCACGATCCAGAACGCCTACTTCCCTAACGATCCCGGGCTCGCCAAGGACTTCGTGTGCTGGAAGGAGGACGGTCACGGCCGCATCCGCTTCCTCGACGCGCTGGCCCAGTCCTGCAATGTGTACTTCTACAAGGTGGGCGGAGGTTTTCCCGGCGAACCGATCGAGCCCGGCGGACTGGGTATCGAACGCCTGGGCATCTATGCTCGCGCCCTGGGCTTTGGCCACCAGTTGGGCATTGAGCTCCCCGCCGAAGAGAATGGGCTGATGCCGAGCGAGGACTGGAAGCGTATCAACCTCGGCGAGAACTGGTCGACCGGCGACACGTACAACTCCGCTACCGGCCAGGGATTCGTCTTGGGTACGCCGCTGCAGGTATTGACCTCGGTTGCCACGCTGGCCAACGGTGGCCGAGTGATGTGGCCGCATCTGATCTCGCAGGTGCTGGACGGCGAAGGCAACGTGATCGAGCAGGTCGACCCCTGCCTGCTTTGGGATCTCACTGACGGCGTGATCACTCCCGCCGAGGAGATCGGCAGCTGCATCAAGGCGCCAGAGAGCGTGCTCGACCTGATGGCCGATCGACCGCTACCGACCCCGGACATCCAGGTGTCGCCGGAGGTGATCGACCTGGTGCGGCAGGGGATGCAGCGTGTCGTCAGCGAAGGCACGGCCGCCGGGTATGCCGAGTTGGAGAACATCTCTTCTGCCGGGAAGACCGGCACGGGGGAGTTCTGCGATGTCGAAACCCGCGAGAAGGGGCTGTGCGTCCCAGGCCAGTGGCCGACCCACGCCTGGTACGCCGCCTTTGCCCCGTATGAGAATCCGGAGATCGCGGTGGTGGCCTTCCTGTACAACGGCGGCGAAGGCGCCGTCACCGCCGGGCCGGTGGTGCGCGAGGTTCTGGAAACCTACTTCGCGCTCAAGGCCGGCGATGCCTCACGCGAATCCTAGCGCCGTAGGGCTTGTGTGCACTATAATCGGCGGCTTGGGCGCCGACAATGAACTCCACGAACCCCACGCTTGAGATCAAGGGGACCGCAGACGGCCTGCTGGCAGTGTTGCCGGCAGGCGACTGGTCGGCATCCGTCGAAGCGCTGCTGGAAGCCATTGACCGTCGGGCGGACTTCTTTCGCGGCGCGCAGCTGACGCTTCAGGTGGGGGAAGCCGAAGCGCGCGCCGGCGATCTTGGACGGCTGCGCGACGCGCTGGCGGCGCGCGAGGTCCACCTACGCGCCGTGCGCGGCGATCACCCCGCCACGCAGGAGGCGGCGGCGAATCTCGGCCTGCTCGAGCAGCCCCGCACACCCGAGCCGCCCCCGGATGTCGACGCAGAAGCCGGCGCGCATGGCGTTGAGGGCGAGGACAGCCTGTTTGTGCAGCGCACCCTGCGCTCCGGTCACAAGGTGCACTACCCGGGGCACGTGGTTGTGCTGGGCGACGTCAATCCCGGCGCCGAAATCGTCGCGGCTGGCAACGTGATCGTCTGGGGTCGACTGCGCGGCACGGTGCACGCCGGGGCCGGCGGGGAAGATACGGCGGTCGTTTGTGCACTCGATCTGGCGCCGACCCAGCTGCGCATTGGAGCCCACATCGCCGTCTCCCCCGACCGCCGGGGCAAGCCGCGGCCGGAGACGGCCCTGATCCGTGATGGCCAGCTTGTCGCCGAGCCGTGGTCGATCGAAGGTCGGCGCTAGCGATCGGAGGCATCGAAGATCCAATGACTGCAATTGCCGCAACACTCACCTCGGGCAAAGGCGGCGTCGGCAAGACAACCGCCACCGCCAACATCGGCGTGGCACTCGCCGCCCTGGGCCTGCGAACGGTATGCCTCGATGCCGACATCGGGCTGCGCAACCTGGACGTCGTGATGGGCCTCGAGAACCGGATCGTCTACGACCTGGTCGACGTCATCGAGGGGCGCTGCAAGCTGCGCCAGGCCCTGATCAAGGACAAGCGCCTGAACGACCTCTACTTGCTCCCGGCGGCGCAGACGCGCGACAAGACGGCGGTCTCCCCCCAGGACATGATACGGCTGGTGGACGAGCTGCGAGCGGAGTTCGACTGGGTGCTGATCGACTCGCCGGCCGGAATCGAGCGCGGCTTCCGCAACGCCATTGCCCCGGCCGATATCGTGCTGATCGTCACCAACCCGGAAGTGTCCGCCGTGCGCGACGCCGACCGCATCATTGGGCTGATTGAGGCGGAGGAGAAGGGACCCGGCAAGCTGATCGTCAACCGGATGAAGCCGGAGATGGTTCGCCGGGGAGAGATGCTCAGCACCGACGATATCCTCGAGGTTCTGGCGATCGAACTGGTCGGCATCGTCCCAGAGGACGAGACCATCGTCGTCGCCTCCAATCAAGGCTCACCGGCGGCGCTCGACGGGCGCAGTCGTGCGGGCCGCGCCTTCCGTCAGATCGCACAACGCCTGACGGGCGAGCAGGTTCCTTTCGATGAGCTGGAGGCCAAGGACGGCTTCTTCGGCCGGCTGTCGCGGCTGGTGAAGTCAGGAGGCGAGGCATGAGCATCTTCGAGCGGCTGCGCAACCCGGACCGCCATAGTGCCCATGCCGCCAAGCAGCGGCTGCAGTTTGTCCTGGTGCACGATCGTGCTGACCTGCCGCCGGGCAAGCTGGAGGCCCTGAAGGACGAGCTGGTGACGGTGCTCTCGCGCCACATCGAGATCGACCGCGCTGCGGTGCAAATCACGCTCACCCGCGACCGCAACCAGCAGCGGCTGGTGGCCGATATCCCGCTGGCGCCGGCCCGCGCCCGCCGCCGCGAGGCCGGCTAGACCGATGCGCGAATCCGGTCGCCTGTGGCGCCACTTCGACGTCTGGCTGCTGGCAGCTGTTGCCCTGATGACGATCGCCGGCATCGCCATGATCCGCTCGGCCATCGGCGGCAATGAGAACCTGGCCGAGCTCGTTCCCCGACAGGCGATCTACGCCTTGATCGGAGTAGTGCTCATCTTCCTCACCGCCGCCATTGACTATCGTCTGTGGTCGGCCGTCGCCCGGCCGATGTACCTGCTGGTGCTCGTCGGCCTGGGATTCATCCTGGCCGCCGGCGTGGTTGGTTTCGGCTCGGCCCGCTGGTTCAACGTCGGCATCGTCCTGATCCAGCCTTCAGAGATCAGCAAGATCATCATGATCATCGTGCTGGCCGATTACATCTCCCGGCACCAGCACGAGATCAGCGATGTGCGAGTGATCGTGCGCAGCCTGCTGCTCGCCGGCATCCCGATCCTGCTGATCTTCCTGCAGCCGGACTTGAGCACGGCGATCGTGATCGGCGTGATCTGGGCGGCGCTGATCTGGGCTTCCGGAGCGCGCCTGCGACCGCTCGCGGCCTTGATCGGCGCGCTGGCCCTGGCCGCGCTCGTGACGCTGCCCTTCGTCGCACGCTACTTCGTCGCCGACTATCCGGCACAACGCGACTTCCTGTTCGTCAAGCACTATCAGATGGAACGTGTCGCCAACTTCCTCTTCCCCGACCCCGAGGCCCAGTACGGGGCCAGCTACAATGTCAACCAGTCACTGATCTCGATCGGCTCGGGTGGCGCTTTCGGGCAAGGATACGGCAACGGCACGCAGGTCCAGCTTCGCTTCCTCAAAGTGCGCCACACCGACTTCATCTTCTCGGCGTTCTCCGAAGAGTTCGGCTTCGTCGGTGCGGTGCTGCTGATCGGCCTGCTGATGTTCGTCATCTATCGTTGCCTGCGAGCGGCAGCGCTGGCGCGCGACATGCCCGGGGCTTTGATCTGCTACGGCGTCGCCGTGCTGCTGCTCTTTCAAGGCGCCTTCAACATCGGCATGAATCTCAATTTGATGCCCGTCTCAGGCCTGCCGCTCCCCTTCTTCAGCTACGGCGGGTCGTCCCTGGTGGCGATCTTGATCGGGATCGGGCTGGTGGAGAGCGTGATGCTGCGCCACAAGCAGATCGAACTCTAGTACCATGCCCTCGGCAATCATGAGGATGGAATGAGCACTCACCCTCCCGTGCGCGTGCGGTTCGCCCCTTCACCTACCGGCCGATTCCACATTGGCGGCGCCCGCACAGCCCTGTATGACTACTTGCTCGCCCGGCAGACTGGCGGGCAGTTCATTCTGCGCATCGAGGACACCGACCAGAAGCGCTTCGATCCCGCAGCGGAGGCCGAGCTCATCGAGAGTCTGCATTGGCTGGGAATGGAATGGGACGAAGGCCCCGATGTCGGGGGGCCATGCGGCCCCTACCGCCAGTCCGAGCGCAAGGAGATCTACCGGCTGCACGCCGAGGGGCTAATCGAAGGCGGTCACGCCTACCGCTGCTTCTGTTCACCCGAACGGTTAGCCCAGATGCGGCAGGCGCAGCAGCAGGCCAAGCAACCGCCGCGCTACGACCGGCTGTGTCGTGCGCTCGATGCCAACGAAGCCGCGGCGCGCGCTCAGCACGGCGAGAGCTACGTCATCCGTTTCAAGACCCCGCGCTCCGGGAGCACCACCGCGGTGGATCGTATCCGTGGCCCGATCACCGTACAGAACGCCGAGCTGGATGATTACATCCTGATGAAGTCCAACGGCCTCCCGGTGTATCACCTGGCTGCCATGGTGGACGACCGCCTGATGCGCATCACCCACGTGCTGCGCAGCTCGGAATGGCTTCCCACCTTCCCGCTGCATGTCCTGCTGTATCAGGCCTTTGGCTGGGAACAGCCGGTCTGGGTCCACCTCTCGGTGTTTCTCAACCCCTCGGGCAAGGGGAAGATGAGCAAGCGTCAGGCAGTGGACGCCAAGGGCGGCGCCCAGACGATCTATCCCCTCGACATGCGCCAGGCCGGGTACCTGCCCGAGGCCGTTGTCAACTGGATCGCGCTGATGGGCTGGTCGTACGACGACCGCACCGAGGTCTTCACGATGTCCGAGCTGATTCGCGGCTTCTCGCTGAACAAGCTCACGCCGAGCCCGGCGGCGGTCAACTACACCAAGCTCGATCATTTCAACGGCCTGCACATCCGTGCGCTCCCGCTCGACGAGCTGAACCGCCGGCTCGTGCCCGTGTTTCAGACCGCCGGGCTGCAGGTGTCCGAGGCGAACCTGCAACCGATCACTGCGCTGATCCAGGAGCGCATTCGAACGCTCGAAGAGGCGGTGGAGATCGCCGGATTCTTCTTCCGCCAAGACGTCGAGCCCGTTGCTCCGGCGCTGCTGCCCACAGGGATGAGCGTGCCGCAGGCCATCCAGGCACTGGAGCGGGCCGCGCAGCTGGTGGAGCAGGCTCCCGACTTCTCCGTCGAGCCGCTCGAGGCCGCCCTGCGCCAGCTCGCCGACGAGCTGGGCCTGACGGCAGCGCTGCTGTTCACCCTGCTGCGCCTGGCCGCCACCGGCCAGGCCGTCAGCCCACCGCTGGTACAGACGCTCGTCATCCTGGGAAAGCCCCGCACGCTTGGGCTGCTGAGCGCCTCCGCCCGCAATCTATCCCTCTGAACCGCAGAGTTGCGCCAGCGATGTTGCCCGCCGCACGACGGCATGTTAGAATGAAGACGCTCTGGGGGTTCGTCTAGTGGTAGGACAGCGGACTCTGAATCCGTATGCCGAGGTTCGAATCCTCGACCCCCAGCCATTTGTGCGGGCGCACGCTATGAAAGGCAGGGAGCGCCTGCGTCTTCTGCCGAGAACGAGCAACGGACTCTGCTCTTGGGGCAATCGCAGGATCCGCCCCGGCCTGACCTCCTCCCCCACCTCCAACTTGCCCCGATTCACACCTGGATCGATCCCCGCCATTCTGGCCAGCCCAGGATCCGTTGAACACCGCATCTCCAACGCCACCTGGCCGCAGTCCCAGAGCTGCCGGCGGCGCGCCGCCGCTACTTGTGTTCTGTCCCTGAGGCGCGACAATCATTCTGGGGTGGCGGCGCTGGCTGAGCGGCTCAACTCTGAGCCATTGTGCACTGGCCACGTAGCGCCGCAGCATAGGTCCCTGCCAGCCGCGGCCCTGCGGTCTCACGCATGACGGACAGAGACCATGGAAGACCTCACCGGAAAGCAGCTCGGCCCCTATCAGATCGTAGCCCCCTTGGGCGAAGGCGGCATGGCAGCCGTCTTCAGAGCCTACCAGCCCGGCATGGACAGGTATGTCGCCCTGAAGGTTCTGCCCCGCCAGTTCGCAGAAGATCCCGAGTTTTCCGGCCGCTTTCAACGCGAAGCCAGGATCCTGGCCCAACTACAGCATCCGCATATCTTGCCGGTGTTTGACTACGGCCAGGTCGAGGGCTACAGCTTCATCGTGATGCCCTTTGTCCCAAGCGGCACGTTGACCGATGCTCTGCAGGCTCAGCCGCTCCCGCTTGCCCGTATCCGTCAGGTCATTTCTCAAATCGGCGATGCGCTCGGCTATGCTCATGGCCGCGGCTTGGTTCATCGCGATGTCAAACCCAGCAATGTCCTGATCGATGAAAGCGGCAACTGCCTGCTGACTGACTTTGGCCTGGCGCGGATGGTCGAAGCCTCAGTGAATTTGACGACTACGGGGGCCGTCTTGGGCACGCCCGCCTACATGTCTCCCGAGCAGGGCTCCGGCCGCAAGATCGATGCACGGAGCGACATCTACTCGCTCGGCGTCATCCTGTATGAGTTGGCAACGGGACGCGTACCCTACAGAGCTGAGACACCTGTTGCCGTCGTGTTCATGCACACTTCCGCGCCGCTACCCCTGCCCCGCAAGGTCAACCCGAATCTCCCGGAGGCTGTCGGAGCGCGTGATCCTGAAAGCACTGGCCAAGGATCCGGATGATCGCTATCAGAAAGCCGAGGATCTGGTTGCGGCTCTGAAACGCGCTATTCCCGAAGCGCCGACGGTGACTGCCAAGCCCGAGCCCCGGCCCAAGCCCATCCACAAGGCTCCAGCTCCCACCCTAGTCTCGCCCCCGGTAGATGGGGCGATCGCGCCGTCGGCGCCGTAAGAGGCGTGTGCCAGGCTGGGTGTGGTGGGCCTCTGCTGTCGTGCTGCTGGGGCTGATGGCAGCGGGAGGGATCTCCCTTGCCTATCGGCCAGAGGAGACGGCCGCATCTTCACCGGCCTCAAGCCCAGCACCTCGCCCAACGACGTCGGACACACCTGCCGCACCCTATGCCGCTCGGATTTGGATAGAAACATCATCCGACTGGACCATGCTCCGCCTGGTCAGCGGAGCGGACGGGGAGCCGGCCGTCATCTGGGCCAGTGAGAACGCCAGCCGTGCGGAGTACAAGGACGGCGCGCTGTGGCTGTGGATGCCGATTGCGCAGGCAGGGGGCGCACAGTCAGTGAGTATGATGGTAGTCGTAGGTCTATCGGGCCTGGAGGATGGCGAGGCGCTGGTTCTCGATGTCGACAAGGGCGCCCTCGGCTCCACGAAGGTTGAGGTGATGAACACCTTGGGGGAAAGCCCTATCTCCGTTGCCGTGTCGGAAGGCACGAACCCGTTTCGTCTTGAAGTCCCAGCAGTTAGCCTGATGGAGATACGCGAGGTGTCCACCGATCTTGGGCCGGCTAACAGGTCCAATGGGCTCACGCAGGTTGCCGTCGAGCTTGGTGACGGGGTAACGGCTCCCGCGAAGATCGGCGGCCAAGAGGGTCGGGCCACCATGACCAATGGGTCCGATTCTCGCTACATCTATTTCCAGGTTGACGACGCATTCCTCCCGGCGGGGAATGAGCCCGTCAGTGCCACCATCGAGTACTTTGACCAGGGCATGGGCGATGAATTCGGATTCGGCATCGACTACG
Source organism: uncultured Chloroflexia bacterium (assembly GCA_963789825.1). Taxonomy (GTDB): domain Bacteria; phylum Chloroflexota; class Anaerolineae; order Anaerolineales; family E44-bin32; genus PFL42. The sequence goes on along the minus strand of CAWBME010000006.1, from coordinate 362,089 downwards.
ACTCCGGTGGCAGTGACCTCAATTCCTGCTACAAGAAGACGCGTTACATCGGATTGACCAATAGCGGCAAATGGAAGACCGCCACAATCGATCTGCCCGACGCCCACTTCGGAGGGTGCCAGAACTTCGACGCCGATCTCCGCATCTGGACACCAGACCGCGACCTTTACTTCAACACTGTGACGCTGACGAGGAAGTAGGCAGCACGACCCACTTCGGAAACGCCCAAGAGACCCATCTGCGTCGGACCGACAGGCCGGGGCTTGGAACTACCCCTGGCATTCCTGCACGGGTGTCCGCGCTTGGCGCCGCAAGTCCACGCCCTGACCCAATCCGATGATCCCATCCTTCGCCCAAGTCGCGGGATTGCCGGCTTTCGCCAGAAAGGTGGCCCATCGCGGATACCAGAATCCACGTTGCCGTCGACGGGTCCTTCATCCATGGGAACAGACGGGGCTTGGTGCATCCGGTGCCTGGCCCCGGGCCTGCGTGGATTCCGCACTCTGGGCGAGTCGCGGTCTCAAGCTTCATTGAGTAGACGCCAAGTGCATCAAGACCGGAAGTCTGGCGTCACAGCCAGGCTTGAGGAACAACCACACCTCAAGAACCACGAATCACCGACAACCGGAGGTCGAATCAGCCGGCGCGCCTCGTCCGGGTGACGCCCCTCCTGGCCACATATCCTCCCCGGAAGATCCGCCGCAATCCGGCCGCATCTGTTCCCGGGTTTGTCTACCAACAACCAACGGACTCGCGCGTGCGCTGCGGGCTCCAGCCGCTCCCTCAGCCTCAAACCAATCTGGTTCTTCCAGTGGTAGGACAGCGAACTCTGGATCCGTATGCCGAGGTTCGAATCCTCGACCCCCAGCCAGCTGTGCGGGCGCACCCTCCAGCTGGAGGGTGCGCATCCTGTCTTCATACGAACGTATCGTGCTGGCAAGAGTGAGACCAGACGGGGCTCCAAGTTGAGACCCACTTCCACATCCTCGACGGTCAGGCGGTCAGCATCAGCGACTGCATGTGCTGACGGCGCCGCGCCGCCAGCGTCGTCTGGGACTTGATCTCCTCGCGTCTCGACGGAACCTTCTTGACCCTCCCGAACCAGACATCCGCCTGCGTAACGTTGCCCAGCGACTCATGGTACCGCTGGTGGTTGTAGTAGTCGACGAAGCGGCCGATCTTTCGCTCAAGGCCCAAGGGAAACGCGTGGTTCTGAAGCCGGTTCAGACTCTTCATCGAGCAATGGACCATCAACTCAGCTTCGAGCTGGTGAGTTGATGCAGCCACCGCCGCTGATGAACCTAGCAGACGGATCGTAGGACAACAGCGTACTTGAAACGCAGCAGTCGCCAACGGAATTGCCGGAGGCGATACTGCCGCTGCAGGGCAAGCGCTCGGGAGCGGGAGGGCGCAGCAATGGCCCCCCGCAGTGTAGGCCGGCATGTTGAGAAGGGCATCAACGAGTGGCTGCCGCGCGCCGTGCCTACTTCGCGCCGCGCCTGGTGAGGCGCAGCGTCACGACAACCAGCAGGGCCCCGGTCGGGACCAGGCATGCCAGCCCAAGCAGCCCAAGGTAGATCCCGCGGACCAGCGCAGCCGGACGCCCGGATGTCTCCGGGAGCGGGTCTCCGAAGTCGAACGAAGCCGCGTTCTCCTCGGTCACGACCAGCGCAGCCGCCTTCCCACGCGGCAAGGCCAAGGGTGTCTGTATGCTGACCGGATCGACCTCGAGGACCGCCGTCTCCGCCTCGGTGATGGCCTGCGGGCCATAGGTCACCAGCCGCCCCTGCTCGTCGCCGACCAAGACGTGCACCTCGCCGTTGCCGGTACCGGTCAGATGGACTTGGTAAGAGCCTTCCGGCAGGCCGAAGTACCACTGGTATTCTCCGCCGCCGCGCGGGTCGGGTAGAAATCGGCGCCATCGATCTCGTACACGAACTCTCCATCCGCGAGCATCCCCCACCCGCCGCCCATCGGCAGCCACGACCAGCACCGCCACCGGCGAGTTGACGGCGATGCGGCGCGGATGCAGCCGTTGGGGCGGGATCTCCGTGCCGGCGTAGTGCGAAGGAAGGCCGATCAGGTGCGGGTACTGCCCCGCGCCCTCGCCGACGTCCACCCCCCAGGTGAACCGGTCGGTCCAGCGCTTCATCGTCCACACTTCCGGGCGCTGGTTGGGCCACGGATCGAGAACGGTTCCGGTTTCGCGCCAGTCGGTGCCGCGTGGAAATACGACCACCGCCTGATGCCCTCCCGCGTAGGCCTGGATCGGCCCATAGTCGATGCCGGCCAGCCGGGCGCGCGCCGTCGGGTCGGGGTCGGTGCGCATGGAATCGAGCCACTGGATCACGCGTGTCTGGTAGTCGCCGCAGGCAAAGGTCGTCCAGTTGGTCATGTTGTTGACCGTCCCCGGCGCGAACACGACGCCCAGGACGCTCTGGATGAACGAAGGATCCGTTTGCACCTGACCCACAGGGATCTCCTGTACGAACTCCTCGCTCAGCTCGTCGATCAACGCCGCCGTCGACTCTGGATCCACCTCGACTGCGAGTTCGGGCTGCAAGACACTGACGGCCCGCAGAGGGATGCTGGCCGGACCTTCGCCGGCGTAGACGAGGGTAAGCGGTCCAGGCGTGGTCCAGCCGCCGCTGACCGTCTCAACCGTGCCGGCTGGGAGGTAGTCGAAGAAGAAGGGCGCCACGCGATCCTCGGCAGTCGGGTCTTGCCAGCTGTCCGGCCAGCGGGAGAAGTCCAGGCGGCCACGCAGGTCAAAGGCCCGTTGCCGCGTGACCTCGTCCTCGTCCAACGTCAGCGTCAGTTCCCCGGCGAGCCCGGGGATGGAGCCCAGGACAGCGGCGAAGGTCTCCTCGCTCTCCCAGGTGCGGCGTGCCTCAAGGTGAGTGTCGGCGAACTCGACCGACCAGCCGGCAGATTGCAGTCCGGCAGCCAAAGCGGCGTCGAGGTCGTCGTCGCCGCGCTGCGGGACTTGAAGCCGCGCCGTGCCGGTGCCGTCATCGTTCACGAAGAGCGTCAGGCGAACCGTGGACGTCGGGCAGGCTTCGCCTTCCGGCGCGTTGATGCGGAAGCGTAACGTGTCATCCGGACCTGTAATCGACCAGATCAATCGGGCGCCTTCCACACTCCCGGCATTGGTTGAGTCGATCACGCCCGGGGCGATGACCGTCCAGTACGCGGCGGTCCCGTCGGGCGATTGCTCGAGGGGTTCGTCGGGGACAATCTCAACGTCGTAGATCAGGCGCTCGTCGTCGAGCACCAGGCAATGGACGCGCGCCACGTCCGCGAAGAGTGAAGTGTAGAAGTCTCGCAGCTCGCCTAGGCTGCCCATTGGCGCCTGGATGAAGCACCAGGCTTCGTCGCCGCGTTGCTCCGTCCGGGCGGTGGCGCCAGGCCACGAATCGTCCGCCGTGCATTCCGACGCTGCGCTCTCTCCTCATCCTCGTCGCGTCGGGTCCCAACCGCGAGTTCGACCTGGCCCGAGCCGTCTGGCTCGATCACCGTATTGAGCTCGGCGCCGGCGATGTCGCAGGCGGTGAGGCATGCGGCGCCGAGGAGGGCGATGGGTAGCCATCGATACACAGGTGCCTCCTAGAACAGGACAAAGTGCCAAGCAGCATGGCCGACCAGCATAGTCTACTGGTTTTCCGAGGGGGGCCAACCGGCCAGCCACAGCCGCAGCTGAGACCCTCTGTGCTCCTCGAGGAAGTGCTGACTGGCGGCAACTTGATCCCACACAGTGGCGAGGTAGGAGTGCGGACTCCGAATCCGTCTCCCGAACTTCGCATCCTCGATCCCCGCCGAGGCCCTTCGAAACGGAGCGCTCCTCTTTCCTCGCATCGTGGCGCCTTGCGATTCGCATAGCCGCGCAGGCTGTGGCTATGCGCTGCGCGTGGCTGATACAATCGCCGCACGATGACCAACTGGCGCCTCGACACTTGAGCAGACGCGCCGCTCGACTTTCGGGCGGGTTGCGACGCTGCTCGGGGATACCGAGCTCACCCCGGCCTACTGGGAATCCCTCGAAGCGGCCCTGATCCAGGCCGACATCGGCGTCGATGCGACCCTGCAGATCCTGGGTGAACTCCAGACCCATGCCCGGCAGACCGGCGTCACACGCACGTCCGAATTGCATGCCCGGCTGCGCGCATCCCTGATCGGGCTGCTGGACCACCCGGGCCTGCCCCCCTTTCCCCCGCCGCCGGCTGTCCACTTCGTCGTCGGCGTCAACGGCTGCGGCAAGACGACTTCGGCGGCCAAGCTCGCCTACTACTGGGCACGCAGCGGCCGCCAGGTCCTACTCGGCGGGGCAGATACCTTCCGGGATGGCGCAGGACCTCAGCTGGAGCTGTGGGCGTCGCGGGTGGGCGTGGGTTGTGTCACTGCGGCACAGGGCAGCGACCCTGGCGCCGCTGTGTACGAGGCCGCCCAGGCCGCCATCGCCCGCAGGGCCGACCTGCTGATCGTCGACACCTCAGGCAGGATGCACACCCGGCACAACCTGATGACCGAGCTCGAGAAGCTGGGTCGAGTGGCCCACAAGGTTGTTCCTGGCGCCCCCCATCAGGTGTTCCTCGTGCTGGACGCCACGACCGGCCAGAACGGCGTCGAGCAGGCGCGGGCATTCTCCGCAGCTGCCGGCGTCACCGCCCTGATCCTGGCCAAGCTGGATCATTCCGCCCGCGGCGGCGTGGCCATCGCCGCCCGCCGTCAGCTCGGCCTGCCCATCGCCTTCGTCGGGACCGGCGAGGCGCCCGAAGACCTCGCCCCCTTCGAGGCGGCCCCCTTCGTCGACGCCTTGCTCAGCTGACACGCGGCGGCCTGACCTGGAGTATCATTCGTCGGCCCGGAGGCGGATGCAGCCATGACCCACGACGGATTGATGACCGACTTGCAGGAGCTCAACGACCAACTCCAGACGCTCCTGGTGCGTCTTTGACTACCCCACCAAGACGGCTGAACTGCAACGCCTCGAGCTTGCGGCCCAGTCCGACGGATTCTGGAACGACACCGACAACGCACGCACGGTGATGCGTCAGGCCGCAGGCCTGCGCCAGTTGACCTCCAGCCTGGCCACGCTGCAGCAGCGTCTGGCTGACGCGCTGGAGCTCGCCGCCCTCGAGGACCCGGCACTTGCCGACGATCTGGCCAAGGAGGTGCTTGCCCTGGGCGCCGAGCTCGACCGCCGCGAGACCGAGGCCATGCTCTCCGGCAGGTACGACCAGGGCGAGCGCGATCCTGGCCATTCACGCCGGCGCCGGCGGCACCGACTCGCAGGACTGGGCCGCCATGCTGCTGCGCATGTACTTGCGCTGGGCGGAGCAATCGAGCTTTGCCGCTGAACTGCTGGACAGCAGCGAAGGCGAAGAGGCCGGGATCAAGAGCGCCACAATCGCCATCGACGGTGAGTACGCTTACGGCTACCTGCAGGCAGAACGCGGCGTGCACCGCCTGGTGCGCCTGTCGCCTTTCGACTCGGCACACCGGCGGCACACGTCGTTCGCACTGGTGGAGATCCTTCCCCAGATTGACCAGTCGGATGAGGTGACCATCAACCCCGCCGACCTGCGCATCGACACGTATCGCTCGGCCGGCGCCGGCGGGCAGAACGTCCAGAAGAACGAGACCGCCATTCGCATCACCCACCTCCCCACCGGCCTGGTCGTCACCTGCCAGAACGAACGCTCCCAGACGCAGAACCGGGAGAACGCCATGCGCGTGCTACGCGCTCGTCTGGGCGAGGTGCAGCGCCAGCAGAAGGAAGAAGCGATGGCCAAGATCAAGGGCGAGCATGTCAAGGCCGAGTGGGGCAGCCAGATCCGGTCCTACGTGCTCCATCCCTACCAGATGGTGAAGGATCACCGTACCGGCCACGAAATGGGCAACACCACTGCCGTGCTCGACGGAGAACTCGACGGATTCATTGAGGCCTATCTGCGCTCCGCAGAGCGCGTCAGCCCGTCTTGAAGCCTTGCGCGCAGGCTGGTATAATCACCGTTTGACATCCTTGGAGGCGGTTCGTTGACCACGTATCTCAACCTCGCCATGATTGTCGTATCGATTGCCCTGGTCGGCGTGATCCTGCTGCAGAGCCGCGGCATTGGGCTGGGCGGCCTGACCGGCGCCGATCTCTCGGTGTCCGGCTATCACCAGCGCCGCGGCCTCGAGCGCATGATCTTCTACATCACCATCGTCCTGAGCGTCCTGTTCTTCACCCTCTCGATGGCCAACGTCATGGCGCAGCCCTGAGGCTGCGCCCACAGGCACCTCGCTTCCCGCGAACGACCGATGCGTAGAATCCGCTGGCAGATCCTGATCGCCATTGGGGGTCTGCTCCTGATCCTCGCCCTGCTGCTGCAGCAGGCTCCTGAGCCGGGCACGCCCGAGCTCCTGCCCCAGAAGGGCGGCTCGTACGTCGAGGGCGTGGTCGGCTCGATCGTGCGGCTCAACCCCGTGCTCGATTTCGCCAACCCGCCGGACCGCGACCTCGACCGCCTGCTGTATTCGGGCCTGATCCGGTTCGATTCCCGCGGCGTTCCTCAACCCGATCTGGCGGAGAGCTGGGCCGTCTCGGCAGACGCTACCCTCTACACCTTCACCCTCCGCCCGGATGCGACCTGGCATGACGGAATTCCCGTCACGGCTGACGATGTGATCTACACCTTCTCCAAGCTCCAGGATGAAGACTATCCCGGCCCGGACGACCTGCAGGACCTGTGGGCGGAGATCAACATCATCCGCCTCGATGACCGCAACGTCCAGTTTCAGCTGCCAGAACCCTTCGCCCCCTTCATGGACTACCTGGCGCTGCCGCTGTTGCCGGAACACCTGCTGCGCGGGGTCAGCGCCGGGGACCTCGTCGATCACCCCTTCAACCTGCAACCCGTCGGAACCGGCCCGTTCCGTTTCGATCGTTTCCTGGCCGAGGCCGGGGAGATCACCGGGGTCAGCCTGACGGCCAATCCCGATCACTACCTGCAACCACCCTACCTGGAGCGTGTCGAGTTCCGCGTGTACGATTCACAGGAGACTGCCTGGGAAGCCCTCCAGCGAGGCGAGATCCAGGGATTGGGAGGCCTCGAGGGCGAGGTTCTGGCCGAGGCGCTTTCGGCTGAGGGGGTCAACCTGCACACCGCCCGCCTGCCCATGGCCAGCCTGGTCTACCTGAACACCCAGCACCCCGAGAAGACCTTTCTTACCGACAAGCGAGTGCGGCAGGCGCTGCTGTACGCCCTGAATCGGCAATCGATGATCGACCGCGTGGACGCCAGCCAGGCGCTGCTGGCCGACGGGCCGATCTTGCCCGGAACGTGGGCCTATTCGGAAAGCGGCCTCCGCCCGGACTTCGACCCAACGCAAGCTGCCAACCAACTGGAGCAGGCCGGCTGGGTGCTGCCCACCGGCGCCACCCCCGGCTCGCCCGAATACGTGCGAGCCAAGGAGGACCTGCAGCTCGCCTTCACCCTGGTCCACCCCGACGACGAGCGCCACACCCGGCTGGCCGAAGCGATGCGCCAGTACTGGGCAGCCATCGGCGTCAGCGTCGACCTTGAGGCGGTGGATGCCGAGGCGCTGCTTGAGGACTACCTCGAGCCCCGCGAGTTCGAGGCCGCCCTGGCCGACTTGAACTTCATGCGTTCGCCCGACCCTGATCCCTATCCATTCTGGCACGACTCCCAGGTAGAAACCGGCCAGAACTACTCCGAGTTCGCCGATCGCAACATCTCGATCTGGCTCGAGCAAGCTCGCACCACGCCCGACTTTGGGCGGCGGGCGGACTTGTACGAGAGCTTCCAGCACCGCTTCCGCGACCAGGTCCCGGCGCTGTTGCTGTCGCACCCCGTCTACACCCTGGCGATTCGCAGCGACATCCAGGGGGTCACCCTCGGGCCGCTCTTCGACGCCAGCGATCGCTTGGCCAACATTGCCCAGTGGTACCTGATTGCCCGCCGCAGCGCCCAGCCCGAGTCGGCAACCCCAACCCCAGGCTCCTGATGGTAGAATGACGCTCCTGCACGCAACCCAATCCCGCTGCACCAGGTGACGCATGTCTGAGAACTCCCCTCGCCCAGAACCCTCTCGCCAACCTCGCACCCGGTCAGGCCTTGAACGGCAGCGTGACCCGGATCGAGCTGTTTGGCGCCTTTGTCGATGTCGGAGCCGAGGTACCGGGGCTGGTACACATCTCGCGGCTCTCCGCCCACAAAGTCAAGCGCGTCGAGGACGTGGCGAGTCTGGGTCAGCAGGTTGAAGTCTGGGTGGTCACCGTCGATCCGAATGGCCAGCGGCTCGAGCTGACGATGGTTCCCCCGCTTCGGCTGAAGTGGAAAGACATCCAGCCGGGCATGCAGGTGACCGGCAAGGTGGTCAAGCTCGAGCGTTACGGGGCTTTTGTCGACTTCGGCGCAGAGCGGGCGGGGATGATCCATGTCAGCGAGATGAGCGAAGGCTACGTCTCCAATCCCACGGAGATCCTGCATCCCGGTGACGAGGTCACCGCCCGCGTGGTGGAAGTGGACCAGCAGAAGCGGCAGATCCGCCTCAGTCTCAAGCAGCTGGCGGTCGAGGAGATCGCGGGCGAAGAGGACGAGGAAGAATCAGAGACGATGGCCACCTCGATGGAGGTCGCCTTCCGGCGAGCGATGCAGGCTCCCGAGTCCGCCACGCTCGCCTCCGATGAGACCTCGCGCACGGAAGGCAAGAAGGGGCGCGGCGAACAGGAAGACATCCTGGCGCGCACGCTCAAGCACCGCGTGCACTGAACCTAGCCGACTCCCACTCTTCAACGACAAAGAAGAAGGCGCACCTCGGTGCGCCTTCGCCGTGCCAGCGGCCGTTCTTGGAGCGGGCCCTGCCTCGGGTCCACTCCTCTGGATTCACTCTTCATCTTCTTCGGTTTCGTCGGCCTCTTCTTCGTCGGCGTACAGATCTTCCTCTTCCTCCTCCCACAGCTCCTCGATCTCCTCCTCATCCCATTCGTCCTCGGCCGGGACATCATCGATGTGGGAGTAGGTGACGCACCCCTCGTCCGGATCGATCTCGACTGCCGCCGCTCCGCAGTAGCCATTCTCCAGGAAAACGCAGTCTACATATCGGCATCGGATACGCGGCATCTTGGCTGTCTCCTGCTAGGCTTCCGCATCTGCAGCCCGGAGGCGCAGGACGCTGAGGATCAAGATCCCGACCATACACACCGCCGATACAACGCAGAATGGGCACACGGCGTGCAGCACGGCCACTTCAATGTAGGTCAGGTAGGCAGAGTATAGCGTACCTGCCAGAGCCATTCCGAAGATGCCCAGACGCAGGGTCCACGCCGACGCTGGCCAGCGCCGCTCGGCGGCAAGCGCAGCCAGGATCGCCAGATAGCCTGCGACGCCGATCAGCCCAATCGGGATCCCGGCCACCTCGGCATAGCGACTGCTGTTGACCGCATCACAATCGCCGATCCCGGCGCAGGCGGCCGTGTTGCTGGTCAACTTGATCCAAGCCAGATACAGGCTGTCCAGCAGTCCGACAACGGCCAACACGGCTGTGGTGGTCTCCGTCCATCCCCACCGAGCTCGAGGCGGCCCGATCCGAGCGCGCGGCTCATCCATCTCTCGTAGCACTCCTCACAGTGTGTGCTCCCAGAAGCCTGCCATCGGCAGCGCTTCCAGGGTAGTGCCTGGCTCGAACTCGAGTCACACCGGCCGGCAAGATCACCAGCGCATTTGCCCGAACCATGGATGAGCTCACGCCCGATCCTTGCTCTCCGGTGAGTTCGGCCACAAAGCCCGCGCCCGAGCGGCGCACAAGTGCTCTCAGGTAGCTCTCGCGCCCGTCGGAGTTTGCCGGCTGCAGCATGCGCACTGCCAGCCTCCCGACCTGCAGGCTGCGGGCGCCCGCCAGCCGCAGCAACGCCGGGCGGACGAAGATCTCAAACCCAACCTGTGCCGAGACCGGGTTCCCTGGCAAGCCGAAGAACGGGACGTGGCGATAGGAACCCCACACCAGAGGCTTCCCCGGCCGCATGTTCACCTTCCAGAACTCCAGCGATCCGTGGCGCTCCAGCGCCGTTCGCACATAGTCACGCGCCCCGACGCTCACTCCGGCGGACGTGACCAGCAGATCGACCCCCTGCTCCACCGCTCGATCGAGCGCCTCGGCCACCGCCAGAGGGTCATCCGGGGCAATCCCCAGTGCCAACACCCGCCCGCCTGCGGATTGCACGGCGGCCGTCAGTGCCGGTCCGTTCGCGTCGTGGACACGCCCAGGTTCCAGGGGCCTCTCGGCTGAAACCAGCTCGCTGCCAGTCGAGAGCACTCCGGCCAACGCCTGGCGGTGCACGCGCGGCGCAGCCACGCCCAGCGCCGCCAGCAGGCCGATCTCTGCCGGCCGGAGCACCGTCCCCGCCTCAACCGCCAGCGAACCTGCGCTAACATCAGTCCCACGCCGGCGTACGTAAGCACCTGGCGCGGCTGGCTGCAGCACATCCACCTGCGACGCCAACCGACTGCCGGACATGTCGCCGGCCTCTGACGTGTGCTCGACGGGGACGACAGCGTCGGCGGCGGGTGGAAGCGGCGCACCGGTTGTGATCCGCGCCGCCTGTCCATCGATCAGCTCAGGCAGCACGTGTGCCCCCGCCGCGATATCGCCGACAACCTGCAGACGCACAGGATGCCGCTCCGAGGCAGCCGCTGTGTCAGCGGCCCGCACGGCGTAACCATCCATCGCCGAATTGGCGAACGGCGGAAGATCGAACAGGGCGCGTGCCTCTTCAGCCAACACCCTGCCCAGCGCGGCGCCCAGCGGCACAGCCTCAGGCGGCAGGGGCTGCAGATCCATCAGGATCCGCTCGACAGCTTGTTCGACGCTGATCATGGGCAAATGGCTGGCCCCCGGGCGAAAAGCGGCGGGATTATACCATCCCCACCTGCCCGGCTAGCCCGGTCGCAAGCGACGCGCCTCCAGCACATTGGGCAACGCTTCCAGCCGGTTGAGCACCCGGCTGAGCTGGGTGACATCGGTGATGCCGATCACCAGGTCGAAGGTCGCCAGACTGTTCTTGGTCGAGACGTGGACCTGCGACATGCTGATTCCTTCGTTGGAGACCAGGGTGGAGACGTCCCGCATCAGGCCGTCACGGTCGTAGGCCCGCAAGCGAACGGAGACCGGATAGGTCTGCTTGGGCTGCCCCCAGCTCACCTGCACGATCCGCTCGTGATCCTGGACGCGCAGGACATTCGGACAATCCTGTCGGTGGATGGTCGCACCACGCCCTCGCGTAACGTAGCCCACGATCGGATCGCCCGGCACCGGCTTGCAGCATCGCGCCAGGTTGGTCAACAGGTCGGGAACGCCCAGAATCGAGATCTCGCCGCTGGCCACTGCGGTCGGACGCAAGCCCACGACCGCCAGGTCGGGCGCCAGGTCGACCTGCTCGCTCTCCCGGGCGACGACGTTCTGCAGGATGCGGCCTAAATGGATGTCGCCACATCCAATGGCAGCCAGTAGGTCATCCGTGCTGGAGAAGTCCAGGTCGCGGGCGATCTGGTCGTAGGGCAAGCCCTCGATCCCCAGCCGGCGCAGCTCGCGGTCGAGCAGCAGCCGTCCCTGGCCCGTGTTCTGCTCGCGGTCCTGACGCTTGAACCACTGGCGGATCTTCGAGCGCGCCCGCTGGCTGCGCGCCATCTCCAGGCTGGGGTTCAGCCAGTCGCGGCTCGGTCCCCCGCGCTTGGCTGTAAGCACGACAACCGAGTCGCCCGTGCGCAGCTTGTGGTCGAGCGTCACCAGCTTGCCGTTGACCTTGGCGCCGCGGCAGCGATGTCCGATGTCGGTGTGGACGTGGTAAGCGAAGTCGATCGATGTCGATCCGGCCGGCAGGTCGAAGATGTCACCCTTGGGGCTGAAGACGTACACCCGGTCATCGAAGACCTCGGTCTTCATGGCATCGACGAAGTCGGAGGCATCGTCGACGTCTTGCCGCCAATCCATCAACCGGCGCAACCAATTGATGCGCTGCTCGAAGCCGTCGTCCCTCCGCCGGCCTTCCTTGTACCGCCAGTGGGCGGCGATCCCGTACTCGGCGTTTTCGTGCATCTCCGGCGTGCGGATCTGCACTTCGAGGGTCTTGCCGTCATCGTAGATCACTGCGGTGTGCAGCGACTGATAGAAGTTGTCCTTGGGGGTGGCAATGTAGTCGTCGAAAGTCCCGGGGACCGGCTTCCAGTGGCTGTGGATCACACCCAGCGCCTGGTAACAATCGGCCGTGCGGGCGACCACGATCCTGACACCGCGCACGTCGAACACCTGGTCGAAGGCAACTTCCTTGCGGTCCATCTTGCGGTAGATCGAGTACAGGTGCTTGGGGCGACCGCTGACCTCCGCCTCGATCCCGCCCTGGGTCAACACCTCGCGCAGCCGCTGGTCGATCTTGGATACTTCCCGCTCCCGCGACTCGCGCTGCGTCGAAACGAGCTGGGATATCTCCTTGAACTTCTCCGGCTGGATGTAGCGGAAGCTCAGGTCCTCCAATTCCCATTTCATCTGCCAGATGCCGAGCCGGCTGGCCAGGGGGGCGAAGATCTCGCGCGTCTCCTCGGCGATGCGCCGGCGCTTCTCAGCCGGCAGATGGCGCAGGGTGCGCATGTTGTGCAGCCGGTCGGCCAGCTTGATCACCACAACCCGCACGTCATCACCCATTGCCAGGAAGGTCTTGCGCAGCGTCTCCTTGGCGAGGTCGGCGTCGCGCGCCGGCCTGCCGCCCGCCTCGCGCTCACCGCGGCCCCTGACGCGCGGAAGCTGTGTCAGCTTGGTCACGCCGTCCACCAGCCGGGCGACCTCGCCGCCGAATTCGCGTTCGATGTCTTTGAGCGTGAGAGGGGTGTCTTCGACCGTGTCGTGAAGCAACCCGGCCGCAATCGCCGCCGGCGGTGCCCCCAGCTCGGACAGGATGCCGGCCACCGCCAAGCAGTGACGGATGTGCGGTTCACCAGACGCCCGCACCTGCCCGGCGTGGGCCTTCTCGGCGACCTGATAGGCCCGCACGATCAGATCTCGATCGATTGGGCTTGTGCTCTCAGGGAGAGTCTTCAGCAGCCCATTGAGGTCCATGCTTCCACCAGCGCCGAGGAGTATAAGCCCTCCTCGAAGGCTGCTTCAAGGAGGGCCGGGGAGCGCCGCGGTTGCAGGGGCGAGATCAGCGCTGGCTAGCCCTCGAACAGCCCGAGTAAGCGGGTGCGCCAGTCATCCGGGATGTCCAGCTCGGCCGCCGTGCGCTGGTCATCGAGCCAGGCAGAGAACGCCGCCCTGGAGGCAAGCTGATAGTCGAATTCGTCCAACGTGCGCAGCTCCCGATCCTGGATATCGATCAGGTGCCAGCCAAACGGGGTTTGCACTGGGCCGACGACGCTGCCCACCTCACCGGCGAAGGCGGCCTCTTCGAAGGCCGGCGTCATGGCGTTCCTGCCGAACCATCCCAGGTCCCCGCCCCGGTCCTTGTTCGAGTCGTCCAGGGACAGCTCGGCCGCCAGCGTCTCCCAACTCTCTCCGCCCTCAAGCCGCTTCAGGATGATCTGCGCCTCGACTTCGCGTCTGGACCAGAATGTGACGCGCCAGCGTCTGCTCCTGCTGGCGCGAGACGTCTCCCTGCATCACTTCTTCCAGCTTTCCCCGGATCAGCGAAGCTCGGATCACACCACGCAGATCCTTTTCGGCGATCCCGGCAGCCTGCAGGTAGTCCTTCATCGCCGCCTGATAGCCCGCCTCGGTCATCGGCGTGGGCTCTGGCAAGGGGATGCTGGTTGCGGTCGGCGCAGCGGACACCGTGGCGGCCGGAGCGGCGGTCGCCGCCAGGTTCAGCAGCGCCTGTGCGGTGGGATCGGGAGTGAGGCTGGGGCGCGGCGTCGGCGTTCCGTCGGGGTAGTAGCCGAAGGCCTGCCACAGCGCCTGCTGCACCTCGTCCTCCGATACCGCCAGCCCGCGGCGAAGGAACTCGTCTTCGACCAGCCGCTCTTCGATGGCTTGGTTGAGGGCAAAGTCCGCGGCCGTCTCCGCCTGGCCGCCGCTCAGGAGCAGCAGGCGCAGGCGGGCTTCAACCTGGCTGGCAGGGATTTCTACGCCGTTGACGCTGGCCACCGGCTGCGCCGGCGTGAGCACTTCCTGGTCATACCAGCCGTACAGCAGCAGTCCAGCCACCAGGGCCAGTGTGACACCGAGTGCAACCAGCAACCCGCGCCCCACCCTGCGTTCGCGTTGCTCCCGAGCGAGGTGCTTCCTGTTCACCGGTACCGTGGTCGCACGCTTTGCCATGTTCTCAGCCCTGTGGGAATTGGCCGAACCGGAAGGCCGGGCTCGGCTAGCGGAATCGCTCGGCGCGGAACGGAAGCAGCGCCAGGTGGCGCGAGCGCTTCACCGCCCTGGCCAGTATGCGCTGGTGCCGGGCGCAGGTTCCACTATCGCGGCGTGTCCGAATACGCCCCTGCTCGGTCACGTACCGCTTCAACACCTCGACCGACTTGTGGTCGATCGACTTGGCGCGCTCGGCGCAGAACTGGCAGACGCGCGGCTTGCGGATGAAGCGCCTGCGCCCGCCGCGTTCGCCGCCGGAAGACTCCTGGGATTCCCCTCGCTCGTTCGAACCATACTCACTCACCACTCACGCTCCTTCGATCCCGTCATCCACCCGGTGCGGGCTCACAACGGGTAACCCTCTTCATCGTTCGCCGCGGCAACGAAGGCAGCTCCTGCCGCTTCCCGCCGCTCGCTCAAGATGATGATCTCCTTGGCGACCAGCTCGGTCGCCATGTGCTTGTTTCCCTCGGCGTCTTCCCAGCGACGCGTCTGCATCCGCCCTTCCACGTAGGCCTGCTGCCCGCGCGTCAGATGCTGGCTACAGATCTCGGCCAAGCTGCCCCACGCCACGACGTTGAACCACTCCGTCTCTTCGTGGCGTTCTCCGCTGGCGGAGTGCCAAGACCGGGTGGTCGCCACGGTGAAGGTCGCCACCGGGCGGCCCGACGGGGTGAAGCGCATCTCCGGATCCCGGCCCAGGTGGCCGATGATCATGACCTTGTTCAATCCGCGCGTCATTGCACCCTCCGCTTCGGGAGGCAGGCAGGCGTCAGCTCGGCAACTCGCTGGTGAGCAGGAAACGCAGGACCTGCTCGGTCAGCCGCAGATTGGACTCAATCGGGAGCACGGCCTGCGGCGGCATGTTGGTAAAGACAAAGGTGTACACGCCATCGCGGCGCTTGCGGATTGGGTACGCCATCCGACGCTTGCCCCAGCGGTCAACCTTGACCACCGCGCCGCCGGCGGCTTCCACCCAACCCTTGACTTTCTCTTCCAAAGCAGTCAGCGAAGCTTCGTCGAGATCCGGATCAGCGATATACGCGATCTCATAGTTGCGCATGGAGGAACCTCCTTCCCTCGGGATTGCCCCAGCCAGTGCGTCCGGGGACGGCTGGCTGCAGCGGGACTCGCCACGCAAGTGGCGACGCAACGGGTGAGATCTTACCATCCTTCCAGCTTCTTGACAACGGCACTCCCCGGGGCCACCATTCACGGTATAATCCGCGCATCCTGAGGCCGGTCACCGCCGGGCGTCGGGGGCCAAGGGAGCCAGGGCGAGCTTCCGGCACGGCCCCTTATCCGCCGGCTCCGCGAGGCCCGGGCACCTTCGGCCAGGCCGTGACGCCTGGCTGGTTCATGCTGACCCGTCCCCAAGGCGGCAGGCAGGAGCAGCAATGGCAGGACCCAAGATCGCCTTTGGCACCGATGGCTGGCGCGGGCGGATTGCCGAAGACTACACCTACAACTCGGTCCGCCGCTGCACTGCGGGATTCGCCGAATACCTGCGCGGCCGCGTCGGCGAGGCGGCGCCGGTGGTGATCGGCTATGACCAGCGCTTCGCCTCCGAGCATTTCGCCGCCGCCGCCGCCGAAGTGATGGCGGCGCACGGATTTCGTGTGCGTCTGACCGATGCGGCCACCCCCACCCCGGTGATCTCCTTCGCCGTTGTTGCCGAGCAGGCGGCCGGGGCCATCAACATCACCGCTTCCCACAATCCGCCCGACGACAACGGCTTCAAGGTGCGCGATCAGCGCGGCGGCGCCATCCCGCCCGAGGAGCTCATGCGCATCGAGGGCGCCATCCCGCCCGCCGATCAGAAGGTTGAGCGCATGCCGCTCGAGCAGGCACTGGCCAGCGGAAGAGTTGAGCGCTTCGATCCAGCGCCGTCCTACCTGAAGCAGATTGCGGGCCTGGTCGAACTGGACCGCATCCGCCAGTCGTCCCTGACCGTCCTGATCGATTGCATGTGGGGGAATGGCGCCGGGTGGTTCCCACGCCTGCTGGGCGGCCAAAGCATCCGGCTGATCGAGATGCACAACACCCGCAACCCGATCTTCCCCGACATGAAGCGCCCGGAGCCCATTCCGCCGAACGTCGATCCGGCCCTGCAGGCGGTCCGCCCCAACGGCGCCGACGTGTTGCTGATCACCGATGGGGACGCCGATCGGGTCGGCCTGGGCGACGAACAGGGCCGGTTCATCGACCAGCTGCGCGCCTTCGGCTTGCTCGCCTACTACATGCTCGAGATACGCGGGGAGCGCGGCCCGATCGTCAAGACGCTGTCCACCACCTCCATGCTCGACAAGCTCGGAAAGATCTACGACGTGCCGGTCCACGAGACCGGGGTCGGCTTCAAGTATGTGGCCCCCAAGATGGTCGAGGTCAATGCCATGATCGGCGGCGAAGAGTCCGGGGGCTATGCCTTCCGCCGCCACGTGCCGGAGCGCGACGGAATCCTGGCCGGGCTGTATGTGCTCGATATGCTCGTGCGCACCGGGAAGAAGCCTTCCCAGCTCGTGGACGACTTGTTTGCCTGTGTCGGCGCGCACTACTACGACCGCATCGACACGCCGCTCCCAGCCGAAAAGCGACAGGCCATGGAGGGGCGCGTGCGCCAGGCCAAGCCGGCCGCCATCGCCGGCTTGCCGGTCACCGGCGTCAACTCCCTCGACGGATACAAATTCCTGCTGGGGGACAACGGCTGGATGCTGATCCGCTTCTCCGGCACCGAGCCAATCGTGCGCGTGTACTGCGAGACGACCGATCGCGATCGCGTTCGGCCGATCCTCCTGGACGGCCTGGCGCTGCTGGGTTTGGCCGAGGCATGAGCCTGCGCCTGGTGGATACACACTCTCACCTGTACCTACCCAGCTTCGCCGACGATTTCGACGCCGTCTTGGAACGCGCGCGTCAAGGCGGCGTTGAGCGCATCCTGATCCCAGGCATCGACCTAGCCACGAGCCGTGCAGCCGTCGAGCTGGCCGAGGCCCACGACGATCTCTTCGCAGCCGTCGGGATCCATCCGCAGCATGCCGATCAAGCCAGCCCGGCTGCACTGCAAGAGCTCGAGGCACTGGCTCACTCGCCGAAGGTGCGCGCCATCGGAGAGATCGGGCTCGATTTCTACCGCAGCCCGGACACAGCCGAGACGCAGCTGGCCGCCCTCCAGGCGCAGCTAGAAATCGCCTCCCGACTGCAGCTCCCCGTCGTGCTGCATTCGCGGCAGGCGCTGGACGCCATGCTGCCGTTGCTTGACGCCTGGGCGTCCCAGGTTCCGCTCCCCTTGCAGGGCCGCTGCGGCGTGCTGCATGCCTTCGCCGGCGACCTGCCCGCGGCGGCGCGGGCCGCGCGCGCCGGTTTCTTCCTCGGCGCCGGGGGTCCGGTCACCTACCCCTCCGCCGACGCCTTGCGGGCGACGCTTGCCCAGGTAGGCCTGGATCGCCTGCTGATCGAGACCGACTCGCCCTACCTTCCCCCGCAGGCCCACCGCGGCCAACGCAATGAGCCTGCCTATGTCGGCTATGTTGCCGCCGCCCTGGGGCAGTTGACCGAGATGCCGCCGGAATCAGTCACTGAAATTCTGCGAGCCAACGCGGCGCGCCTGTTTGCCTGGGACCATGGAAACCACGACGCTCGGCTTTGTTGACCTGATCCGCGGCCAGTTGGACGCGGTCGAGGAGGCAATGCGCGCCCAATCGGGCCTGCATCATCCTTCGCTGGATGAGGCGGTCGAACAGCTGCTCGCTTCGGGCGGCAAACGCATCCGCCCGGCCGTGGTGCTGCTCGTCGGCGAGCTGCTTGGCGCGCGTGGCAGAGGCTTGGTGACCCTGGCAGCCGCCATCGAGATGCTGCATACGGCGACGCTGGTCCACGACGACCTGATCGACGGCTCGGTGCTGCGGCGCGGTGCGCCGACACTGAATTCGCGCTGGAGCCCGGGCGCCACAGTCCTAACCGGAGACTACATCTTCGCCCGCGCCGCCTACTTGGCCTCGCGCACGGGCTCGCTCCAGGTGATGGAGGCCTTCGCCCGAACCCTGATGACGATCGTCAACGGCGAGATCAGCCAGCTTGCGCATGGCCCAGCGCTTCCCGACCGAGCCGAGTACCTGAGCCGAATCTACGCCAAGACGGCTTCGCTGTTCGAACTTGCCTCCGAAGGCGGGGCAATGCTCTCCACACAGGACACCGACCAGGTGCAGACCCTGAAGGCCGTTGGCTACAGCCTGGGCGTCGCCTTCCAGATGGTCGATGACGTGCTCGACTTCGTCGGCGACCCGCGCGATGTGGGCAAGCCAGTGGGTAGCGACCTGCGCCACGGCCTGGTCACGTTGCCAGCCATCTACTTCGCCGCCGAGCATCCCGCCGCCCTGGATGACCTGGCCGAGGCGCAGTCCGGCCGCCTTGAGGGCGCGCGCCTCGAGGCCAGGATTGCCGCCATCGCCGCCTCAGATGCCGTCCCGCGCTGCATGGACGAAGCGCGCACCTTCGTCGCCGAGGCGCGCGACGCACTCAGCTCCTTCCCCCCTGGAACGGCCAGAAGTGCCCTGCTAGACCTAGCAGCCTACGTGGTCGAACGATCCGTGTGACGCCTGTCGATCGATAAGGAGGCCGAAGATGGAGATCGAGATCCAGGAATACAAGCGGGTTGCCGTCCTGGCGATCACAGGACGCATCGACTCGGCCACTTCGGCCGAGTTCGAAGCGGCGCTGCAGGACCTCATGGGCAAGGGCAAGCGGCACTTCATTCTGGATATGTCGCAGGTCGAGTTCCTCTCGTCCAGCGGGCTGCGCGTTTTGGTCACAACCCTCAAGTCGCTGCGCAAGAGCGGCGGGGAATTGTGCATCGCCCAGCCCTCCCAACGCGCGCGCGACGCCATCGACATCGCCGGCCTGGATGTCCTTTTCAAGTTCTACGACGACCGGGAATCGGCAATCGCATCCTTCTGACGGAATCGTGTTCTCGCTGAACCTGACCGTACCCGCGCAGCTCGATACGATCGAGGCAATCTGTGACGCTGTGGATTCGGCGGCGGCGGCGGCGGGCTTCGACGAGCGGTCCCGCTATGCCTGCCAACTCGCCGCCAGCGAGGCCTGCGAGAACATCGTCAAGCACGGCTACGGCGAGCGGGCCACCGGGCAGATCGAAGCCCGCCTGCGCGCCAGCCCCAACGACCTGACGATCGAGCTGATCGATACCGCCCCAGCGTTCAATCCGGCCAGCCTGCCCAGCGCTACACCTTGGAGCGTGGATGACCCCCCCGTCGGAGGTCTCGGGCTCCTGATCATCCACCGGGTGATGGACGAGGTCCACTACGAGCGCAGCCACGGGCAGAACCGGTTGTCGATGCGGAAGCACACCGGCTGAGGGCAGCCGTCCATGAACCCACTGCTGCCGACATTTCCCCTGACGCCCGGCCCGCAACCCTCGCCGTTCATCCTGCTCGCGACGGCGGGTCTCCTCGGCCTGCTGGCAGCGGGCCTCTGGGTGTCCTGGCGGCGAATCCGGCACTCGGCGCGCAGGCGAGTCAACCGGGCCCAGCAACGACGCGGACCTCTCCGGGCTCTGGAGCAGCCTCTCCCGGTCTCCTTCCATCCCCGCCGAAATCGCCGAGACTGCATACCTGCACTTCGCACAACACTTCGAAGCCGACGACTTTCAGGTCGGCACCTTCGACAACGATACCTACACGACCTTGATCCTGGTGCGGGATGGGACCCATCAGGAGAACCTGCACTTTCCGATCGACCCAGGCGAACCAGGAATCGTCGGCTGGGTGCGCAACAGCGGCCGATCCCTGCGGGTGGATGACTTTCGGCGGCAGGCAGAGAGTCTGCCGGCGCGTCCCTCGTATCATGGCGATGACCCTCCCTGCTCCGGCGTGTTCGTCCCCCTGATCGCGCAGGAGGCCGTCTTCGGGGTTGTGGCCCTGCAATCCCGCCGGCCATCCGCCTACACCCAGCAAGACCTCACCAGGATCCAGGCGCTCGCCTTCCCGCTTGCATCGTCCCTCGCTTCGGCTCGGATGAGGGGGAAGCCACGCGGCGCGCCCGACAGCTGGCTCTGCTGCGCGAGGTCGCCATTCGCATGACTGCTCTTGCTCCGCTCCCCGAGCTGCTGCCCGAAATCGCTTCGCTGCTCCACGCCGGCGCCGGCTGGGCGCAGGTCTCGATCTACGAGCGACAGGATGACCGCCTGCTGCTGCGAGCGCTTGCGGGTTCAGGCGACGAAGCAGAGATGGCCTATTCACTCTCCGAATCAACCCCGGTCGCTCAATCTGTTGCCATGCCGGACACCGTGCGCGAGTTCAAACCGCTGGCGGCAGGCACGGCGCTGCCTTGGGTGGATGGCGTCTCCGTCCCGCTGCGCGTCGAAGGTCGCGTGCTCGGCGCGCTGCGGATTCGCGCCCGTGAGGGCGAAGCCATCGATGCCGAGAACATCGATCTCGCAGAAACCGTCGCCCACCAGCTTGCACTGGTGATGCTCGAGGCACGCAACTTCGCCCAACAACAGGAGGAAGCCTGGATCACCACCGTGCTGCTCGAGGTGGCGCGGCACGCGGCCCAGCCGGGTGACGCGGCCTATGCCCTGCAGGCTGTCCTTCGCCTGACGACGCTCCTCGCCGGCACATCCTGGGCACTCCTGCTTCTGCCGGACTCTGACCAGCGGTGCGCTTGAACTCGGTCCGTCGGCCGGCCTGCGCCGGGCCGTGCTCGAGCACCTGCCCTCCCTGCACTTACCCCCGGCTTCCCTGGGCCTCCACCCCCCCTATCGCGAAGGCGAAGAGTTGCAGACAGTCGCCCTGCCCGATTCGCTCTGCGATCTCACCGCCAGCAAGCAGGCCGTCGCGCTCTCGTTGAGCGATGGGGAGTCTCTCCTGGGAGTGCTGCTGCTCGATGCCCTCGACATGCCCGGGAACCGCCCCGCCCTGCTCATGGGGATCGCCCATCAGATCTCCCTTCGGATCGAAAACGCCCGCCTGGTCGAACAGGTCGCCGCTCGCCTCAGTCTGGAGCGAGAGATCACCATGGCGCGCGACATCCAGATCTCCTTCTTGCCCCGGGTGCTGCCCGAGTACGTCGGCTGGGACATCGGGGTCACCTGGCAGGCGGCGCGGATGGTCGGCGGGGATTTCTACGACTTCTTCCGGCTGCCCGATGGGCCCAATGGACCGCGTTGGGCGGTGGTCGTCGCCGATGTCGCCGACAAGGGCGTTCCGGCTTCGCTGTTCATGGCCCTGTCGCGCACCCTGCTGCGCTCGGTTGCCTTCAGCCGCATCGACCCGGGCCAAGTACTGCAGCGCGCCAACGACTTGATCATCTCGGATACCCAGTCCGATATGTTCGTCAGCGTTGTGTACGGCATGTGGGAACCTGCCATCTCGCGCTTCTCCTTCGCCAATGGCGGGCACAACCCGCCGGTGCTGCTTCGGCCGCAGCATGAGCCCGCCCTGCTGACTCCCCATGGGATGGTGCTCGGCGTGCGCGAGGCCGAGCGCTATGAGGCCCAGACTCTCAGCTTCGAACACGGCATGGCTCTGGTCCTGTACACCGACGGCGTGACCGATGCCGAGAACGCCGCAGGCCAGCCATTTGGCACCGAGCGGCTGCTCGCGACCCTGCGCAACGAGGGGGATACCGGCGCCCAGGCACTCTCGGCAACCATTCATCAACAGGTCGCCGCGTATGGCGCCGGCGCGGAATTGGGCGACGATCTGACCGTAGTTGTCCTGCGTCGGCTCAAGCCGCCAGAACCCCTGCCCCAACCCAACACAGGGAGGCCCTGATGCCCTCGACGAGCGTGCACGTTTCCACCCATCCCCTGGTTGCGCACAAGCTGGCCAAGCTGCGGCACCGTGACACCGATCCTAAGCGGTTTCGCGAGCTGATCCGTGAGATCGCAGCCTTGCTCTGCTACGAGGCCACCCAGGACCTGGCGCTTTCGCCTACCAGCGTGCCCACGCCCCTGGCCGACGCCCCGGGCGCGCTGCTGCAGGAAAACATCGGCTTGGTCCCGATTCTGCGCGCCGGGTTGGGAATGGTGGAAGGCGTGTGGGACCTGGTGCCCACTGCCGAGGTCTGGCACATCGGCCTGTACCGCGACGAGCAAACCCTGAAACCGGTCGAGTACTACAACAAGCTCCCCATCGAGCCCACGGTCTCGGTGTGCTTGCTGCTTGACCCGATGCTCGCCACCGGGGGCTCGGCGGTGGCGGCGATTGACATCCTGAAGCGTTGGGGCGTGTCGCGCATCAAGTTCGTCGGCGTGATTGGCGCCCCGGAGGGCATCGCCAACCTGCACCAACATCACCCGGACGTGCCCGTCTACCTGGCAGCTGTGGATGACCATCTGAACGAACACGGCTACATCGTGCCCGGGTTAGGGGACGCCGGGGACCGTCAGTTCGGCACCGCCTAGCGCTGGCACCCGCCGCCGAATAGAAGCATCACACCGGGCAAGCGATCACTCGTCGCACCCAGCACCACGGCGCTCGGGTGCGGGCCGAGGAATCGGGCGGCCGCGTGCGCTGGCGGAGCTGGGGGCGCCCCCACGCCGACCTCTCTGCAGGGGACCCCGCCAACCTGACCGGGGAAGCCGGGAGCTGCGGGGCTCAGGCCACCTGCATGGCGAGGGGCGAGGAACGCATGGGCTCGTGTGCCCCAGGCCCGCCCAGAGCCTCCGGGCAGCAACGGGCCCGGCCAGCTGCCTCCTGCCCGTTCGTCGCCGCCAGGCGATGGGGGGTCCATCCAAGCAAGGGACACTGTATCAGCCCACGCCGAGGGCGCCGAGTGACCGCACGCGCCGAACGCAGGGCTGCACGGGCGCAGGCGACTTGCGGTTACGGGGGACTCATGCCCTCGGTGAGGTTGCGGAGATGCTGACGCAGCCAGGACGGCAGCTCCGGCTGGCGTAGGGTTTCCGCTGTCAGCTCCGAGGCCTCCTCGACCGCACCCATGCGAATCAACAGTTCGATCTTGACCGCCCGCGCCAGCGCGTCTTCCGGCCGCTGCTCGAGCACTTGAGAGACAAGCACGGCCGCCACTTCCGGCTGCTCTGCAAAGAGCTGCGCCCTCGCCTCGAGCGTGGGCAGGCTCGGCCATTGCGGCGCCAGGGCACGCGCCTCCTGTACCAGATCGAGTGAACGTCGGTCTGGCGCACTAAGGAACAACGCTTGTTCGGCCCTTGCAGTCACCTCCGGATCGGCGCGCTCGCCCGTCACCCCGGGCAAGCTCAGCGCCTGCAGGTAGGCCTCGGCTGCCTCCGGTTGCCGCCCATCCGCCATCAAGAGGTTGCCGGCCTTGACGAATTCGGCGTAGGCTAGGCGGGGCTGCCCGCTCTCGCGCAGCGCTGAAGCCAATTCCAGGCGCAGCACAGGGTTCTCTCCATCTTCAGCGACGGCCTGCCTGGCCCGCTCCAGGTCTTCCCCTGCCGGGCGCCGGACCTCCGTCGCCTCGACGGTCTGGGGCGCCGGGGTGTCCGCCACGCCTTGCTTCTCGCCGGAGGCCAACGCCAGGATAGCCAGGCAAGCGCATCCCAGCACAATGACAGAAGCGATGACGATCCAGGTCCGCTTGGAGAAGCGAGGCCTCTTCTGCTGGCCGGTCGCGGCGGAGTCCGGGGCGGCTGGCACCGGGACCCGCGTGCCGGTCGCTTCCGACGGCAAGGTTGGCGGCCAGGCAGAGTGCCCCGGCGCAGCCGGCTCAGCATGAGCGTGGGTCACCTCGGGGGTGCGGCCGGTCACTGAGGCACGCAACGCCTCTACCAACGCCTCGACCGAAGGGTAGCGATCCGCCCGGTCCTTCGCCAGCGCTTTAAGCAGCACACGCTCAACGCTCTCGGGCACCAATGGATTCACTTGGCTGGGGAGCGGCAACGGCGTGAAGATGTGATCGTGAATGATCGAGAATGGCGTATCGGCATTGAAGGGCACTCGACCCACGACCATTTCGTACAGAACGACGCCGAAGGAGTAGATGTCCGTTCCTGGGTCCAGGTCGCGATCGCCGCGCGCCTGTTCGGGCGAGATGTACTGCGGCGTTCCGAGCATCATGTCCGACGACAGGGTCGACTCCCCGGCAGCCGCGATGCGCGCCAGCCCGAAGTCCGCCAGATAGATCGCGCCATCGGCGGCGAGCAGCACATTGGAGGGCTTGATGTCGCGATGCAGGACACCTTGGCGGTGGGCATACGCCAGCGCAGCCCCGACGGCCTCGACCAGTCTCAGCCCCTCCTTGACGCCGATTGGGCCGCGGCCCATACGCGCCTTGAGCGTCTCCCCCTGGATGAACTTCATCACCAGGTACGGCCTCCCGTCCTGCTCAGCGAAGTCGTACACCGGCACGATGCTCGGATGTTCGAGGCGCGCCACAACCTTGGCCTCACGCTGGAATCGCGCCAGGAAGTTCGGATCCTGCGTGAATGCGGGGTGCAGGACCTTGATCGCCACATACCGGTCCAGGGCGGCGTGGTAGGCGCGGAACACCGTGGCCATCCCGCCCTGCCCCAGCTGCTGCACGATCCGGTACGGTCCGACGTTTTCCCCGATAGTGAACGGCATCACTGTTCCTCCGACCGCAGTGCAGATTATAGAGGCGGCCCGGAGCCACGGCAACGGGAGCGCGCGCCTTGCAGGGCAACTGCAAGCCCAACAACAAGACCCCCGGGCTTATCCCGGGGGTCCTGATCTCGTCTGAGGGCTTGCTGGGCCTAGCGATCGAGCAGTGCGGCGACGCCCGGCAGCTCCTTGCCTTCCAGGAATTCGAGGGAGGCACCCCCGCCCGTCGAGACATGCGTCATTTGTTTGGCGACGCCGGCCTTCTTGACAGCGCTCGCGCTGTCGCCGCCGCCGATGACGGTGATCGCCCCGCTTTCCGCCAGCACTCTCGCCAAGGCGAAAGTTCCCTCGGCGAACTTGGGGAACTCGAAGACGCCCATCGGCCCATTCCACACGATCAGCTTGGCTCCCGCCAACGCCTGCTTGAACGCCTGAAGGGTCTGCGGCCCAATGTCCATCACCCGCCAGCCCTTGGGAACCTTGTCGATCGTCACGACCTGGCTCTGGGCCGACTCCTCAAACTTGTCGCCGATCACCGCATCCACCGGGAGCAGGATTCGATCGCCGGCCTTCTGTAGGATGGTCTTGGCCGTGGCGACGGCGTCCGCCTCCACCAGACTGTCGGCCAGGTCGTAGCCCTTGGCCGCCAGGAAGGTGTTGGCCATGCCGCCACCGATCACCAGCCGATCGCACTTGGTCAGCAGATTGTCGATCACGGCGATCTTGTCGCTGATCTTGGCGCCGCCCAGGATGGCCACGTACGGATGCGGTGGATCCTGGGTCGCCTTGCCGAGGTGCTCCAGCTCCTGTTCCATCAGCAAGCCCGACACGGCCGGCAGATGCCGCGCTACTCCCTCGGTGCTGGCATGCGCCCGGTGCGCCGAGCCGAAGGCGTCATTGACATACACCTCACCCAGCGCCGCCAGTTGGGCAGCGAAGCCGGGGTCGTTCTTCTCTTCTTGCTTGTGGAAGCGCACGTTCTCGAGCATCAAGACTTCGCCCGGGACGAGGGCACGTGCCAGCGCCTCGACCTCCGGGCCGACGCAGTCCGGCGCCATGCGCACCGGCAGGCTGATGAGCTTGGACAACGCCTCGGCCGCCGGCTTAAGGCTGAACTCCGGGGCCGGCCCACCCTTCGGGCGGCCAAGATGGCTCATCAACACCAGACTGGCGCCCTGCTGCAAGACGTACTCAATCGTGGGGAGCGAGGCGCGAATGCGCTTGTCGTCGCTCACCGCTCCGTCCTTCATCGGGACGTTGAAATCGACCCGCATCAGGACGCGCTTGCCCTTCAGATCCAGGTCACGAACCGTCTTCTTGTTCATCGCCGCGACCGGTTACAGCTTGGAGGCGATAAGGTGCGCCAGGTCGGCCGTGCGCACGGCATAGCCCCATTCGTTGTCGTACCAGGTGACCACCTTGATGAAGTCGCCGGCTTCCTTCCCCAGCACCATGGTGAACGGCAAGTCGACCGAAGAGCTGTGCGGGTCGCCCTTGAAGTCGATGCTGACCAGCGGTTCGTCGACCGCGGCCAGGATTCCCTTGAGTGGCCCGGCGGCCGCATCGCGGAACGCCTGACGCAGCTCGTCGGTCGTCGTCGGCTTCTCGATCTGCGCCGTGAAATCGACCACCGACACGGTCGAGGTCGGTACGCGCAGGGCGTAGCCGTCGAACTTGCCGGCCAGATCCGGGATCACCAGCTTGAGCGCCTTCGCCGCGCCGGTGGTGGTCGGGATGATGCTCATGGCGGCTGCTCGGGCGCGCCTCAGATCGCTGTGCGGCAGATCGAGGATCTTCTGATCGTTGGTGTAGGCGTGGATCGTGGTCATCATGCCGCGCATGATCTTGTACTTGTCATGCACGACCTTCACGGCCGGCGCCAGGCAATTGGTGGTGCACGAGGCGTTCGAGATGACGTGGTGAAGCGACGGATCGTACTTCGAGTCATTCACCCCGAGCACGATCGTGAGGTCCTCGCCTTCGGCCGGCGAAGTGATGATGACCTTCTTGGCGCCGCCCTTGGTGATGTGGTTCTCGGCGCCCTTGACTTCCTTGCCCTTCTTGTTGACCCCATCCTTCTTGATGGTGAACAGGCCGGTGCCCTCGATCACGATGTCGACGCCCAGATCGCCCCATGGGATCTTGGCCGGGTCGCTCTCCTTGAAGGCAGAGATCTTCTTGCCGTTCACGACCAGCGACTCGCCGTCCACGGCCACGCTGCCATCGAAGCGGCCGTAGTTCGAGTTGTACTTGAGCAAGTGCGCCATCGTCTTCAGATCGCCGATGTCGTTGAAGGCGACGACTTCCAGCTTGTCGTCGTAGTAGTCCCCGACTGCCCTCAAGACTTGCCGGCCGATGCGGCCGAAACCGTTGATGCCGATCTTGGTTGTCATTGCCTAGCTCCTGTGTCTCCAGTTTTAGTTCAGGCCCGGCTGGACCGTCTCGCCAAGCAGGGTCGGCGATTCCAGCGGTCCTGTGCGTTCTTCAAGCATTTGGATCAGCGCTGCCGCCAGCTTTGCCGGTTCGTGGCGCCAGGGCCATTGTGGGTCTACCAGGTCTGCGGCGAAGACCGAGACCGAGAGCCCGCGAGATGGCGGCGGGACAAAGTTCACCGTATCGGGAGCGGTGATGTCCATCCGATCGTTGACCAGCAGCATTTCGACGAGTCCCCGCCCGACATGGTCTTCCACAGCCTTGAGGTGGGCAATTGCAGGGTAGCCATCGGTCTCGCCCGGCTGGTTGGCGATGTTGCACACCTGCACCTTGAACGCCCGGCTGGCACGCACCGCCTTGGCCAGGTCCGGCACCAGCAAATTGGGCAGCACGCTGGTGTACAGGCTTCCCGGCCCGAGCACGATCATGTCGGCCGCCAGGATAGCCTTGATCGCACCCGGGTAGGCCGGTGGATCATCCGGATCCAGGTACACGCTGCGCACCCGGCCCGGCATCTCGGGGATGCGGCTCTCGCCCTGGATGCGGATCGCCTGCGCGTCGGCGAGTGGAGTCTTGTCGGCGAACAGAGCCACATCGGCCAGCGTCGCCGGGAGCACCTGCCCGCGAATCCCAAGGATGTGCGCCGCCTCGAGCAGTCCTTCATCGAAGCTGCCCGTGACACCGGTCAGCGCAGCGATGAACAGGTTGCCGAAGGCATGGCCATCCAGATCGTCGCCCTGTGCAAAGCGATAGCGGAAGAGCTGGGTGAGCAAGTCCTCATCGTCGGAAAGGGCGGCCAGGCAATTGCGTAGGTCTCCCGGGGGAGGGATCCCCAGCGAGCGCCGCAGCCGTCCGGAGGAACCACCGTCGTCGGCAACTGAGACAATCGCCGTCAGGTTACCCGTGCGTTCCTTGAGTTCCGCGCAGCAGAGTCGCCAATCCGTTCCCGCCGCCAATCGCCACGATCTTCGGGCCGCGGCCGAGCCGGCGGTGCTCCGCCACAGCCTGCGCAACGGGCCGGCCCGGGCGCATGTAGGGCGCCAGCAGGGCCCGGTTCAGACGGTAGATGCCGATCAGCAGCAGCGCCACGCCGGCGGTGCCGAACACCAACGCCCGCAGCCAGCGCGGCAGTGCCATCAGGCTGAACAGGGGCAGGATGTTGGATTCGGGGTAGGCGCGGTAGATGTCCAGCATCACGATTGCCAGTCCGAGCCCGATGAGCGCCGTCCCGAGAGCCGCCACAACAAACCAGCGCTTAACACCAAGGCCCGGCACCATCCAGCGCCGGAGCGTTCCCCAGGCGCCTGACTTCCGGGCGCCTGGCCCACCTCGTCCGTTGGCATTCGTCACGGCTGGCACTATACCCCACCCCCTGCGGGCCGTCAACGAACGCTCATCGACACTTGGTTGTGACAGGTATCACTCGTATAATTGGGGCACGATATTCTCACAAGAGGAGGCTGGTCATGGCAAGTGTCACCTTCGATCACGTGAGCAAGCGTTTCGGGGATGTCACGGCAGTCAACGATCTGAACCTGTTTGTCGAGGACAAAGAATTCCTGGTGCTGGTGGGTCCGTCCGGTTGCGGCAAGACAACGGCCCTGCGCCTGCTGGCCGGCCTGGAAGAGATCACGCAAGGCGAGATCAAGATCGCCGACCGGGTGGTCAACGACGTTGCTCCGAAGGACCGCGACATTGCCATGGTCTTCCAGTCGTACGCGCTCTATCCCCATATGAGCGTTTTTGACAACATGGCCTTCGGCCTCAAGCTGCGCAAGACGGAGAAATCGGAGATCCGTCGGCGTGTGCTGCAGGCGGCAGAGATCCTCGGCATCGAGAACCTGCTCGACCGCAAGCCGCGCCAGCTCTCCGGCGGCCAGCGCCAGCGCGTGGCGGTGGGCCGAGCGATCGTGCGCGAACCCAAGGTGTTTCTGTTCGATGAGCCGCTCTCCAACCTTGACGCCAAGTTGCGCGTTGAGACGCGCGCCAACATCAGCAAGCTGCACCAGCGCCTCGAGACCACCTTCATCTACGTCACCCATGATCAGGTCGAGGCGATGACGATGGCCTCGCGAATTGCGGTGATCAAGGGCGGGCTGCTCCAGCAAACCGACTCCCCGCAGGCACTCTATGACCTGCCGGCGAACGTGTTTGTCGCCGGCTTCATCGGCTCGCCGGCGATGAATTTCTTCAACGCCCGCCTGGCGCGAGCCGATGGGAAACTGGTCGTGGAGGCCGAGAGCTTCAATGTCGAGGTTCCACCAGCCCGGCTGGCAACCTTTGACCGCTTCGCCGGCAAGCAAGTGATCTTCGGCATCCGGCCGGAAGACATCCACGACCCCGCCTTCTGTCCAACCGGCATCCACGCCGCATCGGTGGATTCCAAGGTCGACGTGACAGAGCTGATGGGCAACGAGATCATTCTGTACCTGATGGCCGGCAAGGACAGTTATGTCGGCCGGGTGGACCCACGGACGCAAGCCCGCCCCGGCAGCCAGTCGCAGCTGATCTTCAACATGGACAACATGCACCTGTTCGAGACAGAGGGCGAACAGAACGCCATTCGCTGACCCCAACATCGAACGCAGGGCGGCCCTCCCGCTTTCCGCGCGGAGGGCCGCGGCCTGCCTGGGAGATTTCGGATCATGGCGGATTTCAACTTGATCAAGAGCCTCAAGCGCGACCAGGGCGGCAAGATCGTGCTCTTGGTGATGGATGGTCTGGGGGGTGCACCGATCTCCCCCGGCGGGCCGACCGAGCTCGAAGCGGCAGCCACGCCAACGCTGGATAGAATGGCAGCCGAAGGGGCGCTGGGCGCGCTCGTACCGATCCGTCCTGGCATCACTCCGGGTTCGGGACCGGCGCACCTGGCGCTCTTTGGTTATGACCCGCTCACCTATCTGGTGGGCCGGGGCGTGCTGGAGGCCGTGGGCGTCGGCCTGCAGGTGCGCAAGGGGGACGTCGCCGCGCGCGGCAACTTCTGCAGCGTGGACAACGCCGGCCGCATCACCGACCGGCGCGCCGGCCGCATCCCGACGGACCAGGCTGCCCCGCTCACCGAGCGCCTGGCCACGCTCGAGCTTCCCGGCGTCACCACCGAAGTCCGCCACGTCAAGGAGCACCGCTTCGCCGTCGTGCTTCGCGGCGATGGACTGGCGGGCGACATCGACGACACCGATCCGCAGCAGACTGGGGTTCCCCCGCTTCCGGCCCAGCCGCGCAGCGAAGGCTCTCGTCGCACCGCCGATCTGTTCAATCAGTGGATCGCCAAGGCCAACGCGAACCTCAAGGGAGAACCCAAAGCCAACAGCCTGACACTGCGCGGCTTTGCCAGCGACCCGGCGCTGCCGGCTTTTCCCGAGATCTACGGCCTGCGCTCGGCGTGCATTGGGGTGTATCCAATGTATCGCGGCCTGGCCAGCCTGGTCGGCATGGACGTGAAGGACTTCGCCGGCGAATCCCCGGAAGAGGAGTTCGCGGCCGTCGCCCGCTACTGGAACGACTACGACTTCTTCTTCGTCCACCTCAAGAAGCCCGACTCACGCGGTGAGGACGGTGACTTCGACGGCAAGGCCTCCGCCGTCGCCGCAGTCGATGCTGCCCTGCCGCGGCTGCTCGAGCTCAAGCCCGAGGTGGTCGCAGTCACCGGCGATCACTCGACGCCGGCGCTGCTCAAGACGCATTCCTGGCATCCGGTGCCCTTGCTGCTGTGGGCGCCGGCGACGGTCCGGGCGGACCGCAGCACGGCCTTCGGCGATCGCGCCTGTGAGACCGGCGGCCTGGGGATCTTCCCTTCGACCGACTTGCTGCCGCTGCTGATGGCCCACGCCCTTCGGCTGGAGAAGTTCGGCGCCTAGCCCACCGGCCTGCGGCGAAGTGGCCGGATCGAGCCCAGAGCCCAGGCCACATTGCTGGACGCGCCCCTTGCCCCGGCCCCAGCACATGCACGCCTCCCCACTCTCGGGCGAGTGCGATCGCTCGGCGATGCTTGTTGCCTTCTGCGGCGGCCAGATCTCTCTCCTGGCGCTCGCCGAGGCGCAACCCAAGCCAGTCTCCGCCGCAGGCCATCTGATACACGCACCGGAGGGCAGCGCCTCGTTCCGGCGCAAGCACGCCGCGCGATCTCTAGGAGCTTGCGGAAGAACGTGTAGACCTCACCCCCCGAGCCCCTCTCCGAGGACGGCGCGCGGGTACGCCATGAAGCGTGGCGGAGAGGGGGACCAAGATCCTGGGGGGTGGCATATCCACCCCTGCGGGACTCGTGTGAGTTCGCGGATGTCGGCTCATGCCGGGGGAGGGGCTAGGGGAGAGGGTTGGAGGATCACACGCTGTTCTTCAGCAGCGGGCTAGGCCGGAGCAAGTCGGTTTCGGAGGACTTACTGGCTATGCGCACGCCGCTGACGGCAGCCGGCCGTCGTCCCAGGAGCAGCTAGGCTTGAGGCCCTTCTGGAACGGCGCCAGCCAACGGGGCACGCCGCAGACGCGCCAACTGGGACGAGGCGATGAGCAGGATCAGCCCGGCCATCGCCAGCGTTCCGATGGTGATGAAGGTGAACGCATCACGCCAGAACCGCTCGGGAAAGAGCCGGATCAACGTGTCGGAGTAGCGGAAGGTCCAGGTGCCCGGGTCGAAGAACAGCTCGTGGAAGCCAACAAAGACGAACGAGAACGCCAACGCAATTCCCGCCCCCAGCGCGGCCATCAGCCCCAACGTCCACAACGCCCCTCGCCGCAATGACCTCCACAGACTCGGCGCACCGCCGGCCCAGGCCGTCAGCGCTCCCAGGATGAGCCCCACCGCGATCAGTCCCTTCCATACCGACACGGCAAGCCCGGTCAGCTGTTTGACGTCTAGCATGTGCTGCAGCTCGCTGGGATTGTAGACCGCCGACCCGTCGGCGAAGCGCAGGTCCCCCAGGAACTCGATCCCCTCGTTGTTGAGCAAGTAGTCCAGTGCGATCGGCGCCCAGCGCAGCCGATCCTGGAGCGTGAAGCCATAGCGATCCTCAGGAAACCCGGGCAAACGGTACTCCATGCGGACGAAAGCCGGGGTGAGCAGCAGGCGGACGCTGGTCAGGATGAGCAGCAAGGGCAACACCGCCGAGAGCAGCACGCCGGCAGCTCGGGCGAGACGGGCGCGGGCAATTCCCGACATCTTCCAACCTCACAGACTACTGCAGCCTGAGCACGTCCCCGCCCAGGAAGAACCGCAGCACGATGGAATCAACCAATTGCTCGACAGGTGCGTGATCATCGGTGAAGACCGTGTCGACGTCCGGCGTCATGACCAGATTCTCCGAAGTGCGCCGCACGACGTCGACCAGGAAGGGGTGCGCCTGGGAGGACTCCAGGTGCGCGAGGTTGCGTCTCAGGTCATCGGCAGTCGTCGGCTGGACCGTCGCATACACGATCGTATTGAAGGTATCGGGCACATCCATCACATGGACGGTCGGAAAGACCGATCCGATCGTGCCCACCAATGCATCGATCAGGCGTCGATCCTCGGGTGTGCGTCCGACGTTGATCACCAGCACGCCGTCCTCGGCGAGATGATCCCGCACCTCCCGGAAGAACTCCTGTGTCGTCAGCTGCCAGGGGATGTAGGGCGGCCGGTAGGCATCGACCCCGATCACGGTGTAGACGGAATCGCTGTGCGCCAGGCCCCACCGGCCGTCGGCCACCAGGACATTCAGTCCCGGCTCATTCATGTCAAACCACCGCCGGCCGACGTCGACGATCTCGGGATCGATCTCCCAGCCGTCCATCGGCAGGTCGCCGTACACCGCCGCATGCTGCTTGGAGATCGTCCCCGCCGCCAGGCCGATCAGCCCCAGACGTTCGACCTGCTGCGGCTCGAAAGGGGCGCGGTTGAAGTACGGCGCAGCCAGGAAGTAGTCCCACGTCCCGTAGGTCGGCAGCGTGCCCGGGCGATACATCGAGTGGATCGCCTGGCCCTCGTTCAGCAGCAGATAGCGCGTGCCGTCGACTTCACGGACCTCGATGTAGTTGTATGCGGACTCGGCCTCGTACACCTGCCCCGGGCTTCGCTTGAGGGGGCCCTGCAGCACAATTACCGCCAGCAGAAGCAGCACAACAGGCATCCAGCTCAGGCGCAGCGCCTTGCGACGGTCTTCGCGCCACAGGCTGAACAGCGCCGCCAGCAGCAGCGGGAAGGCCAATACCAGAAACGTCCGGGCGGTGCCGATCGTGGGAATCAGCACCAGCACCGGAAGAAAAGTCCCCAGGATCGAGCCCAGCGTGGAGACGGCGTAGATCCTGCCAGCCGCCTGGCCGGCGTCGCGCCGGGTCGCTGACAGACAGCCTGACGGCGAAGGGCGAGATCATGCCCATCAGCGTCACCGGCACGGCGAACAGCAGCACCAGCGTCAGGAAGGAGCCGAGCATGATGGCCGCGTCCAGGCCTTCGACGGCGGCTGCCGCCCAATACAACACAGGCCGCCCCACGATCGGAATCAGCCCGGCAGCGAAGGCACCCCAGGCGGCGACCGAATAGAACGTGGTGCGGTGCGGCGAGCGGTCGGCCAGGCGTCCACCGAGGTAGTACCCCACCGTCAGGTAGATCAGCACCAAGCCGATGATGTTCGCCCATACCAGGTTGGTGGTGCCGAACACGTTGCCCAGCAGCCGCGAGGCGGTCAACTCGAGGCCGAGACTCGCCATGCCCGCCAGGAAGACCGTCAACAAGATCAAAGCCATCGCACGCACCTATTTGCCTTTGGGCGTCGACTCAAGCCGCCGAGGGCATGGCTACCCAGTTTGCCAGCTCCAGGCTCGAACCAATCGCCTGGCCACAGCGGATTTGCCGCGCCGGGATCCCGGCCACACGCGCCGCCTCGAAGACCGCCGACGAGCCCGGAGGCCCACCGAAAGTTGCTGCATCCAGCGAAACCAACACCGGCGGGAGACCGCTGCGGCGGAGCTGCCGCGCCGTGTCGACGATTTCCAGCTGTCGGGAGGGGGTGATCAGGATCACCGCCGCGCCGCGCGGGATCTGACCCTGCTCCACCCGAAGCACCTCGTCAACGCCGAGTGTCCCGCGGGCTTCCAGCACGGCCAGTGACTCCAGCAAGCGATACAGTTGCGCCGTCCCACGGTCGGCCTGGATCACCTGACGCGCCTTGCCATGAGCGATCAGGCCGACGGACTGCGAGCGGTTGAGCAGATATAGTGCGATCGATGCGGCGGCGGTGACAGCATACTCGATCGTACTGGGCGGCAAGCTGACGCGCCGGCCGATCAACGCCTGCCGGCGCGGAGTGGGCTCCTCCGGCAATGAAGCCTGAGCCAACTCGGATGCGTCGACCAGCAGCCAGGCATCGGCCATCGGATCGAGCTCGAACTCCTTGGCGATCAGGCGGCGGCGCCGGGCGGTAGAAGCCCAGTGGATCCGATTCAGGCCGTCGCCGGGGGCGTAGTCGCGCACGCCGCTGGCATTCGGCGTCACCTGGTGGGTTCGCTGCCGCAGCGCCTCCCCGCCCCCGCGTCTGCCGCTGGGCACAGGGAAGGTGGCCAGCGGGAGCAGCATGGGCAGGATGACCACCGAGTGGCTTTCTGCAAGCGGGCGGACCGCCGGGAACAAGCCGAAGGGATCACCGGCTCGGAGGACGCAGGGGCCCAAGTGGAATCTCCCGCGCCGGGTGCAGATTGTGCGCACCGTCCAGCGTCGCTCAGCCTGTCCGCCGAGGCTGGTGAACACGGTCGACACCTGATGCTCCGGGAAATCCGACTGGTCTTCGATCTCGGTCCACACCTTGGGGTAGCGGCTGGCGTTGGCCAGCACGAAGTGCTCCTCGAAGGTTGCGCCCACCTGGCTCCGGCTGCTGGCCGGCCTTCGGCGCAGCGTCACACCCCGCAGCGACAGCCGGGACCAGACAAAGCACCCGCCCAGCAGCAAGCCGAGCAAGTAGGCCAGATTGGCGAATAGCTGGCGGCCGGAGGTGAGGCCGGCCGCCAGCGCCAGCACGAACAAGCCCAGGATGAACCAGGCGCGGACGGTCATCCGCGCAGCTCGCCACCCGGCACGGGGATGCTGCCCAGGATATCCAGCACGATGGCCCGCGCGTCGACTTCGCGCACCCGGGCCGACGAGCCGAGGATCAGCCGGTGTGCCAGCGCCGCCACGGCCACCTGCTTGATGTCGTCCGGCAGGATGTAGGCTCGGGCCTGCAGCGCGGCCATGGCCTGGCCGCAGCGGAACAGCGCCAGGCTGCCGCGCGGGCTGGCGCCCAGGTACAGCTCACCGTGGCGCCGCGTAGCGCTCACCAGATCCAGGATGTAGCGCTTGATCTCCGCCGAAGCCGCCACCTGGCGCACCGCCTGCTGGGCGGCGCGCAGGGCGGAGACCTCAACCGCTTTCTGCAGGCTCTCCAGCGGATGCGTCGTCTGTTGCCGCTCCATCATGCGGATCTCATCCGACAGGGTGGGATACCCGATGCTGATGCGCAGCATGAACCGATCGAGCTGTGCCTCAGGCAGCGGGAAGGTCCCTTCGTACTCGATCGGATTCTGTGTCGCCAGCACCAGGAACGGCGATGGCAGGGAGTGCGTCACGCCATCGACCGTCACCTGCCGCTCCTCCATCGCCTCCAGCAGCGCCGCTTGGGTCTTGGGCGTGGCGCGATTGACCTCGTCGGCGAGCAGGATTTGCGTAAAGATCGGACCGGCGCGGAACTCAAACTCCCCGGTCTTCTGATTGAAGATCGAAACGCCGGTCACGTCGCTCGGCAGCATGTCGGGGGTGAATTGGATCCGGCTGAAGGTGCAGCCGATCGAGCGCGCCAGGCTCTTGGCCAGCATGGTCTTGCCGGTGCCGGGCACATCCTCGATCAGCATGTGGCCCTGGCACAGCAGGCCGATGACGGTCTGCTGGATCGCCTCTCGTTTGCCGACGATCACCTGCTCCACGTTTTCGATCAGGCGATCGGCGAACGCCTTGACCTGTTCCATGCCGGTCCCTCCAACCTGACTCAGGATGGATTCTACCAATGCGTGGGGGCAGGCCGCTACAGGCGTGCCAGCAGGATCAGGCCGGCAGTCCAGAACAGCGCGTAGTTGAGCGGTCGGCGCCAGCGCGTCACAGCACAGAACAGCGTCACCGCCAACACCAGCCCGCACGCCAGCCGGACCATGGCGAATGGCTCGCGAAAGGTCGAGAACGGCAGGAATGCGATCACACCGGCATTGAGCAGCAGCGCCAGGCTCTCCCGGCCGCGATCGCCCCGCCAAAGCCGCTGCCCCGCTACGAACACGCCCCACACCGCTGGGATCAGAATGCTCGGAGCCAGCAAGGTCAGGAAGAGCACGAACACGGTGACATCCACCGCCGCCACCCGCGCCAGCCCCATGAACGGCAGCAACTCGAACCCGCTGGCTCCGGCGCCCCCGCTGCCGATGCCGGCCGAGCCGAAGCGTGCCCACAACCAGACCTGCCAGGCGGCAAAGACCAGCCCGCCGACCGAAAGCGCCGCCAGCGCCTTGCGTTGGCCCGTCAGTCCTGCAGCCAGCCATGCCGCCAACCAGAAGAAGACCGTGGTCTCCTTCGAGAAAAGAGCAAGGGTCAGGGCGACGCTCCCGACCAGCGGACGGCCGGACATCAGGCACAGGAATCCGGCGGCGGCCAGGCCATAGGCAAGCGGTTCACTCAGGTCGATGCCCGCCGGACCTACCACCCCAACCCACAATCCGTACACCAGCGCGTAGCCGGTCGCCAGACCACAGCGGTCGAGCACGGCGGCCACCGCCAGCGTCCCCAGGAAGTGCGCTAGCAGGCTGATTGCCGGCAGGGCCCAGGCGATACGCGCCGGATCGCCCAACGCCACTGCGCACGCCAGCGCGGGATACAGGATGCGCTGATAGCGGTAAGCCGGGACGTCAAGATGCGGCTCAACCGCGTCGGGTTCCCAGTCTCGGGCGATATAGTAGCTGAACTGACCGTCGTACCCCTCCGAGCCTGCCGGGTCTCCGCCCCCGAATCGCTCGCCAAGCGTGGCCAGGGCCAGCGGATCCCCCCCGCCATGCGCCAAGCGCACGCCGGTGAACGACGCCGCAACCAGCAGCGCCACCGCCGCTGGCCAGAGCAGTCTCAGCGCTTTCGCCACAGCCACACCAGGGCCAGCAGGGTCAGCAGGCCGCCGACCGACAAGGCCGCACTCCACGCAAGCCAGGCCGGTCGGTACTCCAGCCGGAGGGTATGCGTCCCGGGGGGCACATGGATCGCCCGGAATGCACCGTTCGCCGGGAGGATCTCCGAGTCTTCCCCATCGACTTGAGCCCGCCAGCCCGGATAGTGCAGGTCAGACAGAACGACCCAGCCTCCCGAATCGGCACGGGCGATCAGTTCGATCCAGTTACCGCCCTGCGCCGCGATCTCAGCTGTGCCTGGACCGCCCGCAGGCAGTTCCTGTGGGCAGTCCTCGACTTCGACAATCACCATCGCCTCAGGATCAAACGAATGGGAGAACACCTGGTCGAACGCGGCTTGCATCGAGCACACCGCCACAGCTCGCGGCACAAGGCGCACGCGCGCCGCTCCGGCAACCGGGCGGTATTCGGGGACGGTTGCGAGGTCGCTCGCCTCCGCAACCCAGGCCACGTCCATGAATGCAAGCAAGCGCCGCTGCGCGACGGAATCGGCACGCTCCAGGCGGTCGATCCACTCCGCATAACGCTCTGGAATCAGGGGATCGAAGTTGTTGGCCGAGGCGAGCCCGTCCAGCATCGGAGTATTGGGCAGGCCGGACGAACGCACCGCCCACAGTTGGAAGTCCGAGTCGAAGCGGTCGAAGCGGAAGAACTGGTTGAACTTCAGTTCCTGCTCGAGACCCGCCGGCATGTAGATGCGATGGCCTGTGCCAAGCGACGCCAGGCTGCTCTCTCCACGGTAGGCTGCCGCCGAAGTCGTCGGGTTGAGGCCGACGGTCGCCAGCAGCAAGTCCGTCAGCAGGAATAAGCCGAGGGCGGCGAACCAGAGGGGCGCGGCCGTGACGGAAGGGTCAGCGTCAGCGCACCAACGATCGCCAGGGCGAGTCCAGCCAGGGCAAAGGAGCGGACAAGGCTGGGCTCGAGACCCTTCACCAGGGCAGCCGCCAGGAAGGCGAAGACGATCATCCCGGCGGCGCCGGCGGTGCCCAGGCGCGTCCAGTACAGCGCTCTGCCCCGCGGCGCGCTCCAGCTGTTGGCGCCGAAGCCCGCCAGGAGGCACATGGCAAACACCGCCAGCAGGCTCCAACGCGTCGGCGCCTGGAACATGTCGAAAGTCGGCACGTTGCGGAAGAGGAGCGGGTAAAGCGGCGTGTTCTTGCCCAGTGCAAACAGCAGCGAGACCAGCACGACACCCATCAGGAATCGGCTCATGTCTTTGGACGGTGACCGACCTAGCAGCGCCTTCACCAACTCGAGGGCTGCAAGCACGAAGGCCAGTGTCCCGACATACAGCGCATCTTCCCAATAGTTGGCGTAGCCCCAGAACCCGCCGAAGGAGGGATGGCCGAAGAGCCCTGGCGCCATCCACCCCAACAGGCGCCACGGCCAGAGGGAGTAGGTCAAGCCAGCCTCCCAATCGACCGACGCCGAGCGTGGGGAGATCCCCAGGTATTCCAGTGTGGGCACGAGCTGCACCGCCGCCACGCAGAAGGCCAGCGCCAGAGCCAGCGCCAGCATCCCAGGCAATTCTCGAGCGCGTACGCTCCGGCGAGCGCCCCACCCCCGCCATCCTACCCAGGCAAGCGTCAGCAACAGGCTGTACCAAGCCGTCTGAGCGTGCCCGGCGAGCCACTGTGCGGCGAGGACGGCCGCCAGCGTCAGGGCAGCCCGTCCGATAGAAGCCAACTCGCGCCCGTCCACCACCCTGCCCACAAGGCCCTCAGCGGCCCACAGCAGCCACGGGAGCCAGGCCACGCTGTTGTTGATGCTCTGGAAGCTCGAGCGTGCCACCAGATAGCCCGAGAGGGCGAATCCCAGACCGGCCACGCATTGTCCGATGGCGCCGATCCCCAGACGCCGGCACAGCAGGACCATCCCCGCGCCTGCGAAAATCAGATGCAGCATCGTCAACCACGTCTGGGCAACGGCGGGTTCGACGAACAGCATGGACCAGTTGGGCGGGTACAACAGGCCAGACTGGTAGTTCGCCAGCAGAGGCGCTCCCATCCCGACCAGCGGGTTCCACAGCGGAACCTCCCCGGCCAGGACCGATTGCGCGGCGTACGCATGCCAAGGGACGAACTGCAGAACGGTTGTCCCCCAGTAGAGAACCTGCCCCGCGGCTAGCGCCGGACCGAACAGCAGTACCGGCCCAAGGATGACCAGCATCCACGGAAGCCAGGCGGCTGGGCGGTTAGCGCTCGATACCCAAGACGACATAGCCACGCTCGTTGTACTGCAGCGAGATGCCCGCGGTCTGGTGTCCGCTCCAGACGGGACGCTCTGCTTGCCCTGGATCGAGCAGGATTGCATCGAACCCTTGCTCGGCGAGAAATGCGCTCCGATCCGCGGCAACCATCTCCCCCGCCAGCAAGGCATTCAGCCGGGGAAGGATGGCCTCGAGGTCTGCGGACTCCGGGCCGTGGCCAGCCGCCACGATCACATCCGCCCAGGCCGGCAAGGCGTTGCTCACATCGAACCTTGCCGCGACCACGCTTCCCGCAGGAAGCGATGCGTCGATCCAGGCAAACGCCTGGACCATGGCGCTGGGGAGAAACGCCGGCTGCCTCGGCCGCGCCGCCAGCTGCAGGCTGCCCACCCACAGGACCAGCGTGGTCGGCAGCGAGAGCGCGAGCACGATCATGGCCGCGCGCCAGCGGCGCTGTGGCGTGAGCCCGGCCAGGCCCTGCAGCCCCAGCGCGGCGAGGACTGCCAGCGCCACCCAGAGCGCTTCGGGAAGTCGGCGTTGCAGTTGCGTTGGGGCGTAGGCCAGCAGGGGGAAGGCCAGCGCCCAGCTGACCACCAGCCACTTGAATGGATGCGGCTGGCGCATCAGCGCGACGCCTCCAGCGATGGCAGGGAGCGCCACGAGTCCATAGGCCACCAGGTAGTGCCCCGGGTGCGGCGAGAGGATCCGATTCTGAACGGTCCAGCCTTTCAGGTAGGGATCGGCCGAGAATGACCAGACATAGTAGAGCAGCAGCGGAGCCATGGGCAGAGCACTGCGCAGCGCAGCCGAAGCGATCGGGCGGAAGTCCGACCATGTGCGGCGAATGGCACTCACCACCGCGACCCAGCCGACGTGGGCGGCGAGAATCGCAGCCGCCACCGCCGCCGAGAGCGGGTGGACGAGCGCCAGCAGCGCCAGCCACAATCCGCCCCTCCAAGTCCGCCTGCCGCTCTCCCCGGCCCGGATGTGGTCGGCCAGTCCGAACAACAGCAGCGCCCGCGCCAGCACCAGGTGCGGCAAGGTCAGCAGCGCCAGGAAGCCGAACGTCTCCGGCGAGTGGAAGTCCAAGGGCAGGCTGCCCAGCCAGTTGCCTCGCCCGGCGAGGATCAGGATCCAGCCCAGCCCTCCTCCGAGGGTTGCCATCACCGTCACCCATCTGCGCCAGCGCTCCTGTTCGACAAACAGCGCGGCAAAGCGGTACACCGCCAGCACCTCGGCCGCGATCAGCAGCAGCCGCGCCAGATGGAACAGCGAGACCAGCTGCAGATGCATCCCCGCGCCAGCCGCCAGCTTGCCCAGCAGCACATAGGGCAGGAACGCCAGCACGCCTGCCTGGGGCGCTGTCGAGTACGGCGAACGAAACAGCCACTCGCCTTCCGCCGCCTGGCGCATCTTGGCAATGTAGGAGTTGCCGTCCTCAACACCGACCAGGAATCCGCTGAACTCCCAGTCGCTGCCGGTGGAGGCGAACGCCACCAGATAGGGCGCTGCCAGCGCAACGACCAGCACCAGGGAATACCACGCCACGAAGCGGCGACCTTCCGTGCTCACCGGCGCCACGCCATCCAGCCGAGCACGACCAGGCCAAGGATGCCCACGGCCAGACCGGCGAAGACCGTGCGCGGCTCGAACCTGAAGGTGAGTTGGTGCATCCCCTCGGGAATCCGCGTCGAGCGCAGGATGTCGTGGGCGGTCTCGATCGCGGCAGGCTTCCCATCCACCGCGACGGTCCACCCCGGATAGTCGATCTCGCTCAGCACAACCCTCCCGGGGCCGTCGGCGATCACCACGATCTCGTTCGGCGCAATCGTGACTTCGACCGGAATCCATTTCCTCGCCGGCTCGATCTCGGATTCCAGCCAGGCGCGCGGCCTGAGGGCGGGATTGGCGTACAGCAGCGTTGCGTCAACTTCTGCTGTCGGCTGCGCGCCGTCCAGCGGGAAGGCCGAAGCCAGCGCCCCGACCGAAAGCAGCCCCAGCCGGGTCCAATCGATCTGCGGGCCCCAGTCCTGCGTTGGATCTCCACTCGGAAACGGCGGCAGTGTCACGCTGTAGCCTGCCGGATCGAAGCCGGTGGCCGCAGCCATGAAGTCCCGATAGGCTCGCAGCTGGAGCGGCTGCACACCATCGGCCAACCCCAATCCCATCCCGGCTGCCGTTTGCTGGGGCAGGCTGTACGACGGGGAGAAGGCTCGCCCCTCAGGCGCCATGAGCGCGCTCACACCCTTGACCACGGCCGCGCCTTCGGTCAACACCGCGCTCGCCGGACGCGCCTCGAGCTGCTGCAGGTTGAAGCTTCCCACATCGAGAAGCTGCAGGACGCATGCTCCCGCCACCATCCATCTCCCAAAGCGAGGCGAGCGCCCCAGCCCCAGACTGAACCCGCCAATCGCGACGGCGCCGAGCAGGGCCATCCAGCGGAGTGACTCCCGCCCCAGAATGGCGGGAACCAAGACAGCCACAATCGCAGCCGCAACCGCCAGCCCGAACCCCCACATCCGGATCGGACGATATGCCTCTTGCGGACGTTCTCGCTCGGCAAGCGCCTGAAGCCCCAGGCCGGCCAGCACGATCAGGCCGAAGGCCATCAAGAACAGCAGGCGCGCCGGGACGCGCAGCGCAAGTGCGCCGGGAACGACCTGCGAGAGCAGGCGATAGACCGGTGTGTAGGATCCGAGGGACCATACCAGCGAGAAGGCCGCCACACCCGCCCAGAACGGCCACCCGGGCGCCTTCAGCACGATGGCCGTGCCGGCGAAAAAGAGCACAGCCAGCCCAACGTACGTCTGCCACTCGGGCGTCCCGGCCGCTCCAGGATCCAGCAGGGAAAGCAGACGCACTGGTGGAAGCGAGAGCTCGGCGGCCTCCGCCGGCGACAGCGTGCTCCGGGTGGAGAGTTGAACCAGCTCGCCCATGGGCAGCAGCAGCGGCGCACTCAGCATCCCCGCCAGCAATGCAGCGAGGGCGGCCTGGGGCAGCTGAGCCCGCAGATTGAGCCGAGCGGCGCGCCGGGCCTCGTCGACGCGCCGCAGCCACCAGGCAATCCCGAGCCCCGCCGCGGGCAGGGCCCAACGTGGGTCCGCCGTCAGTAGCAGGGCGAAGCTGGCCGCCGCCAGCGCATACCAACGCCGGGCCTGCCGCGCATCGGGTGACCGAACCGCCAAGTCGACCAAGAGCATGAACCACGGCAGCCACCCCAGTGCAGCCAGCATTCCCACATGGCCCAGCCCGACGTGCCCGACCAGCTTCGCCAGCCCTCCGAAGGCCAGTCCACAGAACAACGCCGGCCCACGCTCAACTCCCAGCCGGCGGACGAAGGCGGCCATGCCCACGCCTGCCAGCACGAGGTGCGCGTAGAAGAGAAGATTGAATCCGGCGGCGGTTGGGGTCAACACCGTCAGCCAGGTGAGCGGGTACCAGATCGCCGCCAACGGATCAGCGGCCAGCGGCATCCCCGAGAGGATATTGGGATTCCACAGT
Organism: uncultured Chloroflexia bacterium; assembly: GCA_963789825.1. GTDB lineage: Bacteria > Chloroflexota > Anaerolineae > Anaerolineales > E44-bin32 > PFL42. The sequence continues at coordinate 318,877 of CAWBME010000006.1, read as the reverse complement.
GGCACCTGATGCCATCGAGCGATGGCATGGTGCACGAACCACGCGCTCGGGTAGTGAGTGATCAGCAGATCGGAGTAGGCGGAGCCAGGCAGATACGGGAAGGCCGAAGGCTGGACGACGAGGTCTCCCAACCATAACGCGGGAGCCGCCAGCAGAATCAACCACCACCGAGGGGCGCGGCGGGCGGCAGCCATCAGTGCTTCACCGAGTACACACTGACTTCGCCCGAGGTGAACACCGGGGTCAGCACCTCAAGCCAGGTAGGATCGCCCAGCGCTGCTTCCTCCCGGCCGCGGTAGACGAATTCGACGCCCCGCTGCTCGAGAAAGCGCAACCCGTCGTCCGGGTCGCCGCTCCAGCCGAAGGCCTGCGCGATCCATGTGCGTTGCTCGGCGGCGTTCGGCGTCTCGAACGGATGCCCGGCCAGCACCCTCGCATTCAGGTACGCCGGAATCCGGTTGCCGGTTGGCTCGGCCGCCAGCACGAGGCTATCCGCCGGCAGATGGGCTGCCATCCAGGTGTAGGCTTCGACTTCCGGCTGCGAGAGCACCGTCGAGCTGGAAGGTGATGCGGCTGCAGACACCCCGGCGGCGGTAACCAGCAACAGCGAAGGCAACGTCAGCAGCAACGTTCCCAGAACCGCCAGCCGTCTGCGCGCCGGTGTGGAACACACCTGGTCGATCCCCAAGCCGGCCAGCGCCACCAGCGGAATGGCCAGACCGAGCGTGAGGCGCCGCTGTAGGCCGAACGGAAGGTAGAGCAAGAGGAAGCCGAGTCCCGCCCAAAGGGCGATCAACCGTAGCGGTGGCTCGCGTAGGGGCCTGGCGCGGATCAAACTCAGCCCAACCCAGGCGAGCAATGGGCCGAACCCAATCAGGTAGGCGATCGGCGACGGGGACGGGGTGAGATTCTGTAACGACCACTGGCGCAGCGCAGGATGGCTGGTAACCAGCCATGCATCGTACACCACCCAGGGCAGGCCGGTCAGCGCCGAAGCGCCCAGTGCGATCGCGGCACCTCGCTCAGGCCTGACCACCCTCTGCCCGCCCCGGCCGAGCAGCATCTCCACGACCGCCCAGGCTCCCCAGAACGCTCCACAACGTCGCCAGCACAAAGGGCTGGACGATGCCCAGGACCAGCCCCGCCGCGCTAGCCAGACCGGCTGCCGTCCAGCGAGAAGCGGGGGTCAGCGCAGCCAGGAAACCCAGCGTCAGCGCCGCCGCAGCCAAGGGGAAATGCGGGTTGACCAGGATCGCCACCCAGGGCACCGATTCCGGAATCAGCAGGTCGCTTGCTGCTACACCCGCCGCTACTCCCAGCCAGCCCAGGCCGCTGATCCCCAGCACCAACGCGTAGGCGCTCCAGCGGGCGGCTCGCCTGAGCGGCAGCCGTTCGAGCAACGCGTATACCGCGAGATACATTACCGATCCGGCCAGGACACGCGAGACGTGGAATGCGGTCACTAGAGGAACACCGCTGAGGCGAGCGAAGTGACCGAGTGCCAGATAGAACCCGAAAAGGTACGTCGGCCGGCCGGGATCGGCGGCATAGGGGAGCACGAACAGCCAGCTCCCCTCGAACCCTTGGCGCATCTTCGCCAGGTAGCTAAAACCGTCGTAGGGATTGACCAGGAAGCCCGAGAAGACCCATCCAGGCGGCGCAGCCTGCCGCGCCACGAGATATGGGACCAGCGTCAGGAGGGAGACGCCGATTGCCAGGCCGGCCGCCATGCTTCGATCCCGACCAAGGGACATCCTGTAGATTGTACGTCGGGCACGGGGCTCCGCCAAGCCGCGCTTGCGGCACCCGAACTCATAGTATCTATAATGCAGGCATGAGCCGTGCATCCAGCCTCTTCCGTCTGCAGCGTCAGGACCAAGAACTGGATGGGGCTCGCTTGAAACTGGGGTCAATTCAGGCGGAACTGGCCACGGCCGGCGGGCTTGATGCCCGGCGGACCCGTCTGCAGGCTGCAGAGCACACACTGCACGAGAGCCGCGCCGGAAACGCATTTGCCGAGAACGAAGTCGCTGTGCTGCGAGCCAAGCTCGAAGCGACGGAGGTCGCCCTCTACGGGGGCAGTGTACGCAACCCCAAGGAACTGGCGGACCTGCAGCACGAATCGGAAGCCCTGAGAAGGCATATTGCTGCACTCGATGACCGGCTGCTCGAGGCGATGCTGGCCCTCGAGGCCGCCGAAGCGGAGTTCAGCCGGGCACGGGACGAGCTCCAAGCCGGGGAAACCGCCTGGTCGCACGCCCGCCAGAAGTTGGAGGCCGCCCAGTCGGACTCGATCCAGCACATCGAGCGCCTGGAGGGCCAGCGTGAGGCCACCATGGCCAGCGTGCCCGCAGTGGACCTGGCGCTGTACGAATCGGTCAGGAAGACGTACGGCGGGACAGCCGTGGCCGCCATCCTGGACGCATGCTGCGGTGCTTGTGGCGTTGCCGTCGCACCTTCGATCGCCCAGACCGTCCGCAGCAACCCTGAGCTGGTCCGCTGCCGGCAGTGCAACCGGATCCTCTACGCAGGATAGTGCCCCATGCTGACTGGGATTTTCGGCTACTTGTTTGACCTTCCGGAGTTCATCACCGGCCTGCTGCTCGGGATGCTCCTGCTGTGGCTCCTCCTGCGCGCCATGCCCCATCTGTCGCGCGGCATCGACTGGCTGCGTGCCCAGCTGACCCGAATGCTCGAGAGCCTGACCAGCGGCGCCATCGACAAGTACCGCGCGGAGCTCTCGGCGCGCGCCGGCCGGATGCACATGGCCCGGGCTCTGTTCAGTCTTGAGCAAATCGCCGTCGTGCCGCGGCTGCTGGCGCCGCCCTTCCCCACCGATCCACAGCAGTCCGACCCGATGCCGGAGACCTCCCTGGCAGTGCTGCCCAACCTTCCGGACTGGACCTACCTCTCCGGGATCTATGCCTCGCCCAGTTTCACGATCGGAGAGCTGCTTGTGACCGGCAAGTCGATCCTGGTCACCGGCGAACTGGGAAGCGGCAAGTCGACCGCCCTCGCCTACGCTGCCATCCTGGCAAACCAGCGCAGCTCCGACGGGTTCGTCCCGATCCTGGTGCATGCCGCGGACTTCCGGCCGGACTACCTCACCGGAAAGGACCCGCTGGAGGCGTTAGTCCAGGCGAGCCAGCAATCGGTCTCAGCCGGGATGGTTTCCCGGATGCCGAATCTGCTGCGGCAGGCATACCGGCAGGGCAAGGCCGTCCTGCTGCTCGACGGCCTGGACGAGTTCCCGGGTGAGCAGCTGCAACCCTACGCCACCTTCATCGCCGCCATCCTGCGCGCCTACCCGGGGAACCGGGTGATCGCCAGCGGACCTGCCCTCGGGTACGACGGCCTGGTCGCCGCCGGCCTGGCTCCTGTCGCCATCCTGCCCTGGACCGAATTCGATCTGCGCTCCTTCTTCAACAAATGGTCGGCGGCCTGGCAGCGGGCAGGCAAAGATGCTCCGGCCAAGAAGGGCATCGGCGAGGTCGACCCGGCGCTGCTGGTAGGATGGCTGGCGGGTGCCTGCCGCGGGCGCGCCGCCGCCGAAGTGGTCGCTCGCACGTGGGCGGCGTATGCCGGCGACACGCGCGGCCCGGGAGCCATCGACGCGCTCGATGTCTACTTCGCTCGCTTGCTCTCAAGCGCCGATCGGCAGTCGGCAAAGTCCTGCGCCACCGGCTGGATCGCCGAGGGGAGCGGGGCGTTCAGCGAGCGCCTGCTCCGACGGGGCACCTCCGTCGGTGCGCTGGTCGACCTCGGCTTTCTCGAGCGCCGGCCGGCCGGGCGACTGTCGTTCACCTTCCCTGTCTTGGGCGCCTATCTGGCGGGGCGTAGCCTGGGGGAGACTGGCATTGCCCCGGCGGCGCCGAGCGCCTTCTGGCTCCCGGCGGAATGTGCCCTGCGCTGGTTCGCCGCCAGCGGGGATGTTACGCCGATCGTCGAGGAACGACTCCGGGTGGAAGGTGATCCCCTCAGTCTCAACCTGCTCGCCTGCGCACGCTGGCTGCCAGACGCCCCGGGCAAGGCCTCCTGGAGAGGCAACCTGTTGCGCGGGCTGGCATCCCTCGCCCAGAATGACAACCAGCCCTACGGCCTGCGCCTGCGCTGCGTGCACGCCCTGGCGGCTTCCAAAGAGCCCTCCGTCGCCATCCTGTTCCGGCGCATGGCAGAAGTAGCGGCCGAGAGCACACGCCTGCTCGGTGCGCTGGGGATGGGCGGCCTGGGGGACGAGGAAAGCGTCAAGACCCTGACTCGTCTCGCCAATCAGGACCGCAGCATGCTCGTCCGTCAGGCCGCCTGCCTGGCGCTCGGGGCGACCGGCACTGACCCTGCACTGGAGGCCTTGGGCCACATCCTGCTCGGCGGCGATACGGCGCTGCAACTGGCTTCTGCCGAGGCGCTGGCGTGCCAGCCTGAAGAGGGCTTCAACATGCTGCGCGACGCGATGAACGTCGACAACCCTAACGCCCGCCGGGCCGCCATCTTCGGGCTGGCGCGTGTCCCCGAGCCCTGGGCGCTGGAGATGCTAGAGAAGGCACAGGTGGACGACAAGGAGTGGGTCGTGCGCGGAGCGGCATCGGAAGTGGTCGAGCGTCGCCATCTTCCCCCCTGGAAGATCGATCCACCGCCACAGGAGCTCTCCGAGATCCCATGGCTGGTCGCTCTCGCTGCACGGGAGGGCCTAGGCATCGCGCCAGGCAAGTCCTCGCTGGAGATGCTACGCCGAGCACTCACCTCCAACTCGCTCGATGAGAGCATCGCCGGCCTTGAACTGGCGGGATGGATGGGGCATGGAGAATTCGGCTTGGAGATCGAGCGCGCCCTGAAGTCGAGCGATCCTCACTTGCGAGATGCCGCCTACGAAGCGCTCTGGAGGCAAACGGCTTCTGGCGCCGTGGCGTCCGGCGAGGTCCCGCCCCCCTGACCGTCAGTCTCTGCGGGGTCTAGTCCTCTTCCTCGTCCTTCTCCAGCAGCGCCATGAGACGCGCCTGCACCTGCGCCGGCGTCAGGTCGCGGATAGAGACCAGCTTGTCCAGCCCCTTCTCGCCAGCGACAACTTCAATCCGGCTGCGTCGGACATGCAGCGCCTTGGAAAGGAAGGACAGCAGTTCCTCGTTGGCTTTGCCTTCCACCGGGGGAGCGGCCACGCGAATGCGGATCGTCCCATCCTCCAGCATCCCGGCAACTTCTGTCCGCCGGGCGCGCGGCGTCACCCGGATGGTGAGCGCCGTGCCGCTGACTCCGCTGTGCAGCCTGTACTTCCGCATCAATCCTCCCCTCAGCCTGCCAGGAGACGAAGCAGAACGTATTCCGCGACCTGGACGAGGAGAAGCAGGACAATCGGGCTCAAGTCCCAGCTCCCGGTTTGCGGCATGACCCGCCGTATCGGCGCCAGCATCGGCTCAACCAGGCGGTCCAGCGCCCGCCGCACGGGATGATAGGCGTCCAGCACGAAATGCACAAGGATGTCGACGAACACCAGCAGCGTGAGCAGGCTGGCAACTAACCGGACGACATCCGCAACGCTCAGCATCCTCCCCAACCCTCCGGCGCCACGCGTTCGCGAGCTCCATCCGCCGCATTCAGCCGCTCTCCCCGAAGATCGCACGTCCGATGCGCACCATCGAAGCGCCCTCTTCGATCGCCACCTCGAAGTCGTCGGTCATTCCCATCGAGAGCTCAGTCCAGCTGCCCGTCTCGCTCCCGGCCAGATGCTTCGCCAGCTCGGCCAGCCGGCGGAACACGGGGCGAACAGCCTCCGGATCGTCGACAAGCGGCGCCATCGTCATCAGACCGAGAACCTCAAGCCCCGGCAATCCGGCGACCTGCATCAACTCGCTGTCCGCTGTGGCCCAGGCTTCCGGCCGGGAGAGATCCCACCCTTCCTTGGACGCCTCCCCCGACACGTTGCACTCCAGCAGCGAGCGCACGCGGACCTTCGCCGCTCCTGCCAAGCGGTCCAGCCGCGTCGCCAATTTCAGGCGGTCGACCGAGTGGATCAGGAAGAACTGCCCGATGACGGCCTGAGCCTTGCGGCTCTGTACGTGGCCGATCATGTGCCAGCGGACATCCTGGAGATCCTGAAGAGCCTCGATCTTTGGCAGGGCTTCCTCGAGGCGGTTCTCGCCGAAGTCCCTGACCCCCGCCTGGTAGGCGCTGCGGATCGCGTCCAGGCTGCGCCCCTTGGTCACCGCGACCAGCCGCACCTGGCCGATCGTCCGCCCGGAGCGCTGGCATGCCCCTTCGACACGCTGGCGCACCCGATCCAGCCGATCCCAGATTTCTCGCGCCTCTGCCGTTGGGCTCATCTCCGATCAGCGCAGTGCGACGATGGCGCCGAACCGTCCTGTACGCCCGGCTTCGGCTCGGTGCGAGTACCAATCCGCGAGGTTGCAGGCCGTGCACAACCCGGCGACCTCGATTTCCTCGACCCCCTCGGCTTCGAGCAGTGCGCGGTTGGCTGACAGAAGGTCGAGATGCAGGGTGCCGTTGTGTCGTGTCAGATGTCGGTCGGTCTCGGCGCCAAACACGCTGCGCAACTGCTGCTCGACGTCTGCGCCGATGGCGTAGTGGTCCACGCCGATCGCCGGGCCAAGCGCCGCCCGGATCGCGCCCGGCCGGCATCCCAAGTGGGCGGCCATCGCCTGCACAGCCTGCGCTGCGGTCTTGCGCACGGTCCCCAGCCATCCGGCGTGTGCCAGCCCGACTGCAGGGATCTCGGGATCGAACAGCAGAATCGGCACGCAGTCGGCAAACCGCATCAGCAGGGTGACGTTGCGCGAGCAGGTGATCATGGCGTCCGCCTGAACCAGCGGCGCTCCACCCCTCGGCTCGGTGACCACGACGACGTCGCTCGAGTGGGTCTGCCAGACCTCGTGCAGGCTCTGCTCCGGTCGATCGACGGCACGCAGCAAGCGCGCCCGATTGCCGCGGACATTCTCCGGCGAATCGCCGACCGTGCTCCCCAAGTTGAGCGATTGCCACGGCGCCGGACTGAGTCCGCCGATTCGCGTGAAGATGCCATGCGTCAGGTGGGGACTGCTCAGACTGCCGAATTCGAGGAAGCGGAGCTCGCCGAGCTGCCGGAAGGGCATGCCGGCTAGTCTACCACGCCGGGCTCCGCCGGCGCGCTCTGCGCCTCGTTCTCGCGCCCACTGAGCTTGGTCACCAGCTCGCCGCGCGCTTCCGCCATCGCCTCTTCGGCATGCGGGTAGGCCAGCCAAACACAACTGATGCCGAAGAGCAGGCCGGTGACGGTCCGCAGCAGCGGCGTGCTCTCGCGCACGCCGAAGGGATACCCGGGAATGGCCGACACCAGCTGCGAGACTCCATCCAGCGCGAGCGGGACGATGCCCACCAGCACCCATACCGGCATCGATGGCGGCCGCAGCCGTCGCCGCACCAACGCGAATCCCATGCCTGCCGCAAGGATACCGACATAGATGGCGATGTCTCGCTCGCAGAAGGCGACCTTGTAGCCGAGCTGCTCGTCCCCCACAAACCGCTTGGCGGCGAGGTAGTCGTTCTCATTCAGCCCGGTTGCCGCTCCGTAACTGGTGCCCGGAAGACCCGCCACTTCGCGCGGGTAGGCTGCCTGCTCGCCGAACAAGAACCACGAGCGGAAGGCGAGTTGATGACACAGCGGCGAGTAGACGCGGTAGATCGCCCGGGCAGGGCCGGTCGCTCCAGTCTTCATCAGCACCGGCGCCAGGAAGGGGAGCCCGACAAACAGGAACACCATCAGGTTGAACACCAGCAGCCAGTGGCGGGTGAAGGACAGAATGGCGCGGTTGACGCCGAGAGCGAAGCGACGCTCGAAGCTCGAGCGCGGCGGCTTCGATCGCGCACCCGCCTCGGCCGCCGCCAGCGTCACACGCAGGTCGGTCTCGCTGATCGGCGCCCGAAGGGTGTATGCTCCGACCAGCACCACCGGAATGCTCTCGGCGTACTTCTGGTGCAGCGCGGGCTCTGACTCGATGTCGACTTCCACGAGCTGGTGCGGATGCTCGCGCTGCATCCGTCCAAGCGTCGCGCGGACTTCGTCACAAAGATGGCACTCGCGGCGCGTGTACAGGACGACTCGCATCAAGGCTCCAACCCCATGTCTGTCAGGTAATCCGCCAGTTGGCGCTCCGACATTACGCCGACGTGCATCGCCGCCACCTGGCCATCCCGGTCGATCCAGTAGCTGGTCGGGTAGCCCACTACCCGGTACAACCGCTGCACGACCGCGCCCGGATCGAGCAGCAGTGGGAACGTGAGGCCGAGCTCGTCCTGAAAGGCCTGCACCACCGCCGCCGGCTCATCGAAGTTGACCGCCAGCACCTGCAAGCCTTGCGGCCCCACCGACTGCTGCACCTCGTCGAAGGCTGGCATCTCCAGCTTGCACGGCTCGCACCAGGTTGCCCAGAAGTTCAGCAGCACCACCTGACCGCGGTAGTCCGAGAGGGCGACGGCTTGCCCATCCAGGGATTGCAGCGTGAAGTCGGGTGCAGGAGCGCCGACGACCGGCGCAGGACCCGGCCCGGGTGGCGGAGCCGCCGAGGCCGAAGCGGGCGGCTCTCTGGAAGGAAATCCGAGAAAGACCACCAGCCCAATGCCGAGGCCGAACAAGATGGCACTGGCAAGCAGCAGCCAGGGGGCGGCGGTTCGCGGGTGCACCGGCAAGCTCTCCTACAGTCCGAAATCCACGAAGAAGCCGAAACGGGCCAGCCGCTCAAGCGTCCCGGTAAGCAGCATCACGCCGACGACAACCATCAGTGCCCCAGTGACAAAGGAGGCGTAGCGCACGGTGTTGGCATGGCGGCGCATCAATTCCGCCACCCGGCCGACGCCCAGCGCCGCCAGCAGGAAGGGGATCGCCAGGCCGATCGAGTAGGCCGTGAGCATCAACACTCCCTGACCCAGTGCCGCCGAGCTGAGGGCGAGGGTCAACACCGCGCCCAGCACCGGGCCGACGCAAGGAGCCCACCCTGCGGAGAAGAATACGCCCATCATTACCGAGGAAAGATATCCATACCGCCGATCGGGGGCGACCTGGCGGCGCGTGTCATAGTCGAGGAAGGGAATGTGGATCACGCCCATCGTGTGCAGGCCGAAGAGGATCACCACCAGACCGCCGATGCGCGCCAGCCAGGTGCGGAAGTCATACAGGAAGGCACCGGCCAACGAGGCGGCCGCGCCCAGCAGTACGAAGACCAAGCTGAACCCCAAGACGAAGGCCAGACCATGCGCGAACGTCGTCCAGCGGTTGCGCACGACGACGCCCTCCGGCGAGATCGACACGCCACCCAAATAGCCGACATACGCCGGAACGAGCGCCAGTACGCAGGGCGAGAGGAAGGATGCCAGGCCGGCCAACAAAGCCAGGCCGATGGTCACTTCGGATGGATCCATGCTGTCTCCCAGAAACCGGGGTGTGCCGGCCCCATTCTACCGTCCCTGGCCGCCCGTGGACATCTGACCTGGAGACGCCAACACCCCGGTTGGTCTTCCGCTCCAGGTGGACTCTCTCAGCGAAGCTTGAGGCCGCGCAGCCGAAGGCTATTGCTCACCACGAACACCGAGCTGAAGGCCATCGCGCCGGCAGCCAGGATGGGACTCATCAATCCGAAAGCGGCAGCCGGGATCAGCAGCACGTTGTAGATGAACGCCCAAAACAGGTTCTGGCGAATCGTACGCAGCGTGCCCCGTGAGATCAGGATTGCCCGCGGGACTCCCTGTAGACTGCCCCCTATCAGGGTGACCGGCGCCGAGGCGATCGCCACATCGGTCCCGGTGCCGATGGCAATCCCAACATCGGCCTGGGCCAGCGCCGGGGCATCGTTGATGCCATCGCCGACCATGGCCACGCTCTCGCCGTCCGCCTGCAGGCGGCGGACCTGGTCCACTTTCTGCGCCGGCAGGACTTCGGCGACCACGCGATCGATCCCCGCCAGCTGGCCAACGGCTTCGGCCGTGGCACGATTGTCGCCGGTGAGCATCGTCACACTCACTCCCAGCGCGCGGAGCTCGGCGACCGCCTCCACCGCCCCGTCCTTCAGCGTGTCGGCAATTCCGATCACACCCAGCAGCCTGCCGTCGACCGCCACGCCGACGCAGGTCTTGGCCTCGGCGTAGAGCCGGTCGAAGGCGAGCCCCAGCGCGCCTTCCTCGATTTCGGCCTCCACCAGCCAGCGTCGGGCACCGACAAGCACTCGACGTCCCTCGACCTCGGCCGTGACGCCGCCGCCGACAACGGCCTCGAAGCGGTCAGGCGCCACCAGCGTCAGGCCTTCCGCCCTGGCTGCGGCTACGATCGCCTCGCCTAATGGATGCTCCGACGGAAGCTCAGCCGAGCCAGCCAGCTGCAGCAGGCGCTGGCGCGTGCCGGCCTCTCCGGAGATCTCGACATCGGTGACGCTCGGCTGCCCGCGCGTCAACGTGCCCGTCTTGTCCAGGACAATGGCATCGACCTTGCCGGCGCGCTCCAGGGCTTCGCTCGACTTGAATAGGATGCCGTAGCCAGCGGCCCGGCCCGTGCCCACCATCACCGCCGTCGGCGTCGCCAGCCCCAGGGCGCACGGGCAGGCCACCACCAGTACGGCAATGCTGTTCATCAGCGCTCGGGTGAAGGCGCTCGAGTCCGCCGCCGGGGCAGCGACCCACCAGGCAACGAACGTCAGCAGCGCGATCAGCAGCACCACCGGCACGAAGACCGCCGACACCTGGTCGGCCAGGCGCTGAACGGGCGCCTTGCTGGCCTGTGCCTCTTCCACCAGGCGGACGATTTGCGCCAGCGCCGTGTCCCTTCCGACGCGAGTCGCTTCGAAGCGAAAGGCCCCGGAGCGATTGAGCGTCGCCCCGATCACCGCGTCGCCGGCCCCCTTGTCAACCGGCATCGCCTCGCCGGTAAGCATCGATTCGTCGACGGACGAGCGACCCTCGATCACAATCCCGTCGACGGGGAGCTTCTCCCCAGGTCGAACCGACAGCACATCCCCCACCACAACCTGGGCGACTTCGATTTCCACTTCAACACCTTGCCGAACGACACGCGCCCGAGGCGGCTGCAGGCTGATAAGCTTGCGGATGGCCTCGCTCGTCTTCCCCTTGGCTCGCGCTTCGAGGTACTTTCCGAGCCGGATCAGGGTGATGATCACTGCGCCGGTCTCGAAGTACACATGCCCCTCGGCGATCCCGAACATCACCAGCAGCGAGTACAGGTATGCCGCCGAGGATCCCATCGCGATGAGCACATCCATGTTCGCCGCACGGTTGCGCAGCGCCTTATAGGCGCCCACGTAGTACGAGCCGCCGACGTAGAACTGCACCGGCGTGGCGAGCAGCAAGAGCAGCCAGTTGTAGGCGGGGGAGTGTGCGATGGCGTGAGGCACCAGGCCGAGATCGCGCGCCATCGACAGAAGCAGCAACGGCACGGTGAATGCCAGGCCGATCAGCAGCAGCTTGCGCTGATGCGCCAGCTCCGCCGTCCGAGCCTGCTGCTCGGCGTCCTCGAGCGTGCCTTCGGCCTCTAGGATCTCGAAACCCGCACCGCGCGCAGCCTGACGCAGCTCATTCTGGCTGATGATGGTCGGGACATACTTGACGGACGCCCGTTCGCTCGCCAGGTTGACCGTCGCCGATTCCACGCCCGCCAGCCCGGCCAGCGTTCGCTCCAGACGTCGGGCATCGCTGTCGTCCGCCAGCCGTCGCAGCGACAGGGTCGCCTCGCCCAGCGCGACGTCGTAGCCAGCGGAGCGGATGCGCGCAATCAGGGCGCGGTCGTCGGTGCGCGCCGGATCGAATTCCACACTGGCACGCTCCGAGGCCAGGTTGACCTGGACGCTCGAGACGCCATCCACCCGCTTGAGGTTACGCTCAACCGTCGATACGCAATTGGCGCAGGTCATCCCTAGCACCGGCAGCGTCAGGTGCCGGACTTCGCTCATCGGGCCTCGCTTCTCAGGCCGCCGCCATCACCCTGCGACCGGGTAGTTGATCTCGGCCATCAGAGCTCGGATGGCGTCGTCGCTCGCCGGGGCTTCGAACTCAACCTTGACTTCCTTGCGCTCCTGCGAGGCCTCGACGCGGGCCACGCCCGCCAGCTGCGCCAGCTCGGACTGTATGGTGTGCACACAATGGCCGCACGAGATATTGGGAACCGAGTACGTATTGCTGGTCATGGAGCCTCCTCCGGTTGTCAGACCTTGGTTGCCATTTCGTACACTTCGCGGATCTCACCCAGCACACGCTCGCGCTCGTCGGCGTCATCGCCGCGCACCGCCGAGGTCAAACACGTGCGCAGGTGGTCATCCAGAACATTGGTTGTGATCTTGTTCAATGCAGCCTGGACGGCCTGGATCTGGCGGATCAGGTCGATGCAGTAGGCATCCGCATCCACCATGCGTTCGATCCCACGGATGTGGCCCTCGACGGACTTCAGTCGCTGGAGTGTGTCCTGCTTGTCCATGACCGCCTCTAGCCCCCCCCGGTGGGGGTGGGTATCAATAGTCTACCACTCCTACCCACATTGTCAAGCGCAGGGGTTCAGCTGGGACTGGCCGCAGCCCTCGCCCCTTTCCGCCGGTGCAGCCCGCTGTTGCGGCGGAACCCCCGGTGGCGGGCTCTCCGCCCCGATCGCTCTAGGAGCTTGCGGAAGATCGTGTAGATCCTCACCCCCTGTCCCCCTCTCCGAGGACAGCGCACAGGCACCCCATGAACCGTGGCGGAGAGGGGGAACAAGATCTTGGGGGTGGGGGGACCTTGGCTCCCCCCACCCCACAGGAGTATCCACCCCTTCCGCCTGCGGGATGCGTGTGAGTACGCGGATGTCGGCTCATGCAGGGGGAGGGGCTAGGGGAGAGGGTTGGACGATCACACGGTGTTTCAGCAGCTGCTTGAACATAGAGGGCATCGCACGCGTGTCCGCCGTGGCAGACTCGGGGCATGGCGAGATCACCGGCGTGGCCAGGCAGAGGCTGGGGACCGTCCGCAGGCTCGGTCCGCCCTGCAGCGAATCCTGCCGGGCCGGCCACCCCGGCCCGGCAGTGGCCGCGAGGTCAATCGCTCGACCCCTTCCCTGCCCTACTGCCTGCGAGTCGATGGGCGTGCCCGCCGCAGGTCAGGGGCGGCTGGCCTCCGCCGCCCGCTGCCGCAGCTGCGCGCGCAGCGACCGAATATCGTTCGGCACGAAGAACAGCGCGCCCAGGTACAACCCGAAACAAACCACCCACGCTCCGATGCAGATCACCAGGATTGAGGTCTCCAGATTGGTCGCCTCGGCCAGGAACCCGGCCAGCAGCGGCGCCAGCGCCGCGCCGCTGTTCTCCACGAAGTACTCCAGGGACATCGTCGTGCTGCGGACCTCGGGCAGGGTCACATCGTAGATTGTCGAGAGCACGTTCGGCGAAGACATCGGCATGAACACGGCCGTCAGGCACATCAGGAGGAAGAACTGCGTGCGATCCTCCACCGGCGTCTGGATGGCGAGCCAGAGGAAGATCGCGCCAAGCAGGACCCCCACCGTGGAAACCAACACCCGGCCGTTGAGCGTACGGCGGAAGAGAGCATCGCCCAGCGCGCCGCCCAGGAAGTAGCCTCCCGCCAAGATCAGGATCACCGGTGCCATGGTGAACAGCACCGAGTCGTTGTCGTAGCCGCGCTCGCGAATCAAGTAACCGAAGAAGAAGAAAGTGATCACGTTCCACGGAAACACCCCGGCGAATCCCTGGGCAAAGATGAACCACATCGACCGTTTCATCACCGCCAGCTTGGCCTCGGCCCAGGAGAAGCGGAACTGGCGCAGCTCCTCGACGCCCTCCAGCTCCGGCTCGGCGCGACCGCGCGGCATCTCGCGCACCCCGAAGAAGATCACCACGGCCAGAATCAGCCCCATCGCCCCGGTCAGGTAGAACACCGAACGCCATCCGCCGATCAGGGGCGCGATCATCAGCGCCAACACCATTCCCACCAGGAACCCCAGCGGCTGCGCCACCTGCAGCAGGCCGTACACCCGGCCGCGCAACCCCGGCGGGAAGTAGTCTGCCACGAGGGAGTACAGCCCGGGATACGACGAGTTGTCGACGCCGGTCGAGGCCCGCGTGGCCAGGAACACAGGGTAGGTAGGCGCGATCGCGGACTTAGCCAGGTCGTCGCGCCCCAAATGAAGGAGGCCAACGCCAGCAGCTTGGCCCGAGCGTAGCGATCGAACAGGTATCCCCAGACCGGATACAGGAGCGTCGCCACGACCAGTGCCCCCGTGTTGATCAGCCCCCACTGCGAGTTGCGAATGGAGAACTCGTCCATGATCGGCACCTGCATCGAGCCGATCATCAGGCGGTCCGTCTGATGCAGCAGCATGAAGATGAAGAACACAAAGACGACGAACCAGCGGTAGCGATTGGGCGTCTTCATGCGCCGGCCTCCGCCAGGATCACGCGCGTTTGGGGCTTGGCTTGGGGGTGTGGCCGGTCTCGGCCTCTCCGGGAACACGCAGTAGAGAAATCGCATGCGGCAGGGCAGGCTCGATGGCCGCCAGGTTCTCCAGCGCAGCCTTCGGGCTCCCTGGCAGGTTGACGATCAAGCAGCTGCCCCGGATGCCTGCCACCGCTCGCGAGAGCATCGCGTGCGGCGTGATGCTCAGGCCTGCGCTGCGCATCGCCTCGGCCAGTCCGGGCGCCAGCCGCTCGACCACCCGCCGGGTGGCCTCCGGCGTCCGATCCCGCTCGGCGAAGCCGGTGCCCCCGGTTGTCAGGATCAGGTCCATCTCACCGCCATCCGCCCAGGTCATCAGGATCTGCTCGATGCGATCCTGCGCATCCGGGACGATCGCCTGCTTCACCACCGACCAGCCAAGCGCCTGCAAGCGCTCGATGAGCCGGGGGCCGCTGGCGTCCGGCCGTTCGCCGGCGAAGGAACGGTCGGAGACGGTGAGCACGGCGGCCCTCACTGCAGTTCCTTGCCCATCAGCGTCACGTCCATTGGCTGCCATCCCAGGTCGCGGTAGAAGTCCAGAGCCTGCTCCGCTTCCGCTGCAACCAGGAGGTAGCCCTTCAGGCAGCCACGCTGCCTAAGGCGGTCCTCGATTTCCTCCATCAGCCGCCGCCCGAGGCCGCGCCGACGATACGCCGCCTCGACGGCCAGGTGGTAGACCAGCCCGCGGCGGCCATCGTAGCCCCCGACAACCGTCCCCACGACTTCGCCCTCCGCAACCGCGAGCACGAACAGGTCGGGGTCATGCTCGAGCTTCTTGCGGATTTCCTCGGGCTGATCGGAACGCGACAGCTGCACGCCGGGGCCGCATCGCTCCCACAGCGCTACGACCGCCGCATAGTCTTCGGGGTGCCGGTAGTCTCGCAGCTCGAACATCATCCTCGCGCTTGGCCTGGGATCGCCCTACGTGGAAGAAGGCCGGGGCCGATACAAGCAATCCCTCCCTGGCCGGCGTTACTCCGCCTCCGCGCCGACCACCCGCTTCCACTCCCCGTGAACGCCGTCCTCCGTCACGCCGAAGTACAGGCGAATCCCTTCCGGCGTGCGCTGGGCCAAATCCAATCGCCGACCGCGGCCCTTGCGCTGGTCACCCAGCACCCCCAGGTCGCCGCTCCACTGGATCTCTGAAGACGGGTCCTCCGGCAGCTTCTCGAAGCGGGTGATGGCGTAGTGCCAAAGCCGCCGTGCGGAAGCAACGCTGACATTCTTGACGACATTCGAGTTGCGCAGATCCCGCACCGTGTAGTAGCGGACGCCCTGCCGCTCCTCGAAGCCGACAACTTCGGCGCCGGTGCGCGGCGGGGAGACTTCGGCCGAAGGCTCCATCTCCTGCCGGGCTTCCTCGGCTTCGGCCGGGGTCGAAGGAGTTGGGCCGGTGCCGCGCAACACGAGCTGGACGATCTCATCTCGAACTGCCACGCCCGTATCGACTTCTTCGCGCACGTATACCTTGTTGTCGTCGACGGCATACGGCGGCTCGGGACCACGCGGGATCATCACACGCAGCACGGTCTTGCCGCTTGTCTCCTGCAGATCGACCTCGCAGGTGAGCGGCGGCGTGATGTGCTTGGCAATCTCCTGCTCAATGAGCTTCACCGCCTGCTTCGCGTTCTGCACACCGATGGGGGCTTCGCGTGGATCGGCCGAGAGGCCCACATACAGTGTCCCGCCGTTGGTGTTCGCCAGCGCGCACACGTCGGCGATGATGGCATAGCGCTTGCCTCCCCGCGTCGACAGGCTTTCGTGAAAGGCCTGCACGATGCTGGGCCCTTCCTCGCGCGCCTGCTGGATGAAGTCGAAGGCTTCGTCGGCCGCGGCGAGGTGAGGCCGCGTGCGGGCGAAGTCATTGCCGGCGAACACCTCGCGCACAGCATCGTAGCTGAGCTCGGCAAGCAGGATTTCGGTTGCACGATCGCCGACCCCAAGGTTCTTCTTGTTGTCAGGATCGGGCCGCAGACGGTGCGAGTCGGAACCCTGGATGCAGTGCATCCGCCGCGGATACTCCGGCTTGGTGCCTTGGAAGAAGCCCGCCGTCGAGCGCCGGCCGCCCTGCCCCAGGTCCGTCACCTCCAGGGCGTGCAGATGAGGGTCCTGGGTGTAGGCGATCTTGGTCTGCCCGCCGAACGGAAAGCCGCGCATGGCCACGCCGTTGGTCGAGTTGGCGTGGGCTGCGATCACCAGGCCGCCGGCTTCGTCGATCGTGCGGTAGCAGGTGAGCACATCGCTGCTCGCCCCAACCGTGGTTGAGCCCGCGTCCAGATGCTCCGGCGGAACGTTCAGCTTCAACAGCAGGTACTCCAGCTCGCGAACTGGCTTCTCCGGCGGAAAGATCGCCATGATATGGAAGCCAAAGGTCGCCGTGAACTCAAAACCCGGCAGCACCAGCAGGCTGGACAGCAGGCTGCGGTACTCCTCCAGGCGGTCCTTCTCGGCAGCCGTCAACCGGCCGAGCTTTTCGAGCAGCTCCAGATCCTCGATCTCTGAACGCATCTTGCGGTAGCCGGCGACGGTGTTGTGATCGGCTATGCCCAGGATATCCGAGCCCGCGTGCCTTGGCCCGCCGGAGCAGGTCGAGCATGCTGGCGGACGGCTCCTGGTAGTCGGCCGAGGCCGGAGTGTGAACGTGCAGGTCCATCACCCGCCACTGGCGGGAGGGAACCGAGGTCTTCTTGCGTGTATGGGAGGATTTGCCTCTGGTCATGATCTAGCTTTCTCTTGGGGGTCCAGGGTGAGTCGTCGAAGCACTTCGACGAGGGTTTCGGGTGCGTACGGTTTGAGCAGAAACTCGGCTGCTCCCAACCGGCGGCATTCATCGGACATCTCCATGCCCGAGGTCATGACGACCGGGATATCGGCCACTTGCGGATCGCCCTTCAGGCTGCGCAGCAGCCCCAGTCCGTCTTTTCCTGCAAGGAAGACATCCATCAAGATGGCGTCCGGCATGCGGGCGCGCACGGTCAGCAGCAGATCGCTGCCCCCCGCTCCGTCGATGGCTTCAAAGCCATCCAGCTTGAGCAGCGAACCGAGCAGGCCGACCATGGTGCGATCGTCGTCGACCAGCAGGACACTCGGCATCAGGCGCGTCTGCCTGCGTGTGGAGTTCTGCTTCCGCCCTGAGGTGCGGCGGGAGGCAGCGCGGTTCCCGGCCGGGGGCGGGTGCGGCGAGCGTGGTTTCGTCCCGCCGGCAGCGGCCTTGCGCCGGGCTGTCGAGCGCTTGCGCCCGGCGGGCGCGATGGGCTCGAGGCTGGCCTGCAGCACTTCACCCACCATGTCGACCAGAATGAATTCCATCTGGCTCCGGATTTCCTCCGGCACATCATCCAGGTCCGCCTCATTGCGGCCGCGGCAGGATCACCCGGCGCAGTTCGGCCCGATGGGCGGCCAGCACCTTCTCTTTCACGCCGCCGATCGGCAGCACCTTGCCGCGCAGCGTGATCTCGCCCGTCATTCCGACGTCCGAGCGCACCGGCCGTCCAGTGGCCAGCGAGGTCAGCGCCACGGCCATCGTCACACCGGCCGACGGGCCGTCTTTGGGTTGCGCGCCGGCGGGGATGTGCAGGTGGATGTCGTGCGCCTTCCAGAAAGCATCATCGATATCCATCGAACTCGAGACCGAGCGGACATAGGACATGGCAGCCCGCGCCGACTCCTGCATCACCTGGCCCAGCGAGCCGGTCAGGAGGAAGTCCTTGCCGCCGGGCATGGCGGTTGCCTCGATGAAGAGCACGTCCCCGCCGGTTGGCGTCCAGGCGAGCGCGGCGGCCACACCCGGCAGCGAAGTGCGTTCGGCCAACTCCTCGGTGCCGAAGAACCGGGGCTTCCCCAGCAGCGCTGCGAGCCGATCGGCGTCGACCGTCACCGCGGCGGATTTGCCTTCGGCGATCTCGGTCGCCACTTTGCGCGCCACGCGGCCGATCTCGCGCTCGAGGTTGCGCACGCCCGCCTCGCGCGTGTAGGAGCGCACAATCCCGCTCAAGGCGGCGTCCGTCAGGCTGAGCTCATCGGGCATCAAGCCGTTCTCCCGCAGCTGGCGCGGCGCCAGATAGCCGCGTGCGATGGCGATCTTCTCCGACTCGGTGTAGCCCGAGATTTGGATGACCTCCATGCGATCCAGCAACGGCGCCGGGATCGTCTCCAGCCAGTTCGCCGTGGTGATGAACATCACCTGGGACAGATCGAAGGCCACTTCCAGGTAGTGATCGCGGAACTCCCGGTTCTGCTCGGGGTCGAGCACTTCGAGCAACGCCGAGGCCGGGTCGCCGCGAAAATCCTGGCCCAGCTTGTCGATTTCATCGAGCATGAACACGGGGTTGCGCGACTCGACCCGGCGCAGCGCCTGCAGAATTCTCCCCGGTAGCGCGCCGATGTAGGTGCGGCGATGACCGCGGATCTCGGCCTCGTCGTGCACCCCTCCAAGCGAAGCCCGGACGAATTCGCGGTTCATGGCGCGGGCGATCGACCGCCCCAGCGAGGTCTTGCCGACGCCCGGCGGACCGACGAAGCACAGGATCACGCCCTCGCGCTCGCGCCGGATC
Organism: uncultured Chloroflexia bacterium; assembly: GCA_963789825.1. Lineage (GTDB taxonomy): Bacteria > Chloroflexota > Anaerolineae > Anaerolineales > E44-bin32 > PFL42. Next base: position 299,864 of record CAWBME010000006.1, on the reverse strand, counting down.
TCGTCGGCCGACGGCCGTTCCTCCTGGGCTTTCCGCTCCAGTCGCAGTTTGCGCACGGCCAGGTATTCGAGGATGCGCTGCTTGACGTCCTGCAATCCGAAGTGGTCCGCGTCTAGCACGGAGCGGGCGTGGCCCAGGTCGAGGTTGTCCTGTGTGGTTGCGGACCAGGGCAGCGAGACCAGCCAGTCGAGGTAGGTACGGATCACGCCGTACTCGGCGGCTGCGGTCGGCAGGCGCGCCAGGCGGTCGAGCTCGCGTCGAGCCTGCTTCTCGGCCTCTTCGGGCAACCCGGCGGCAACCAGCTTCTGCCGGAACTCCTCGGCTTCGGCCGCCTGCTCGTCGGTCTCGCCCAGCTCGCGCTGAATCGCCTTCAGCTGCTCGCGCAGGAAATACTCGCGCTGGACCTTCTCGATCTCCGTTCGCGCCTCCTGCTGGATCTGCTGGCCGAGCGACAGCACCTCGACTTCGCGTCCCAGCAGGCCATTGAGGCGCTTGAGCTTGGCCAGCGCCGAGTCCTCCTCGAGGATGGTCTCGGCCTCCTCCAGGTCCATACGCTGATAGTTGGTGATGGTGTAGGCGACGTGAAGCGGATCCTCCAGCATCAATACGCTGGTGATGATCTCGCGCGGCAGCGCCGGGGCGAGTTCGGCGATCTTCTGGAATTGATCCTTGGCCGCCCGGACCTGGGCCTCCATCTCCAGCCCGGTTTCGATGATCTCAGGCGTCAGGGCCACACGCGCCTTGAGGTAAGGCTCCAGCGAGGTGAACTCATCCACCCGGAAGCGCGCCAGGCCGTGCACGATCAGGCGGATGGTCCCGTCGGGCGCGCGGAACAAGCGCTGGATCATGCCCACCGTGCCGAAGTCATACAGATCGGTAGGCCCGGGCAGGTCCAGCTCAGGATTGCGCGAAGCGACCAGGCCCAGCAGCCGCGAGCCGCCGGCGACCTCGTCCACCAGGGTGATCGAGCGGGGCTGGCCAATCGTGAGCGGCACGGCGGTATGCGGATAGACGACCAGGCCCCGCAGCGGGAGGATGGGAAGCTCCTTGGGGATGTCCGCCGTCAGCGTCGATCCGCCAGGCGCCTCGCCGGCTGCGCCCTCCTGCTGGACGGGGATGAAGGAGGACTCGGCCTGCTGCGTCGCCAACTCGCGCAGGCCGCGCAATTCCGGCCGTTCGTCGAGCGAGCGGCGTCCGGCGTTGAACGTCAGCGGTTCAAGCATCGTCGCTACCCCGTGATCGGCACCGAGGTGGGCTTGGTCTTCGGGAGCGTGACGGTCAGGAAGCCGTCTGCGTACACGGCTTCGATCCGAGCCGCTTCGACCGGGGCAGGAATGGCGACGGCGGTCTCAAATTCGCCGTAGGCGATCTCCAACTGATGGTAGGCCTTGGACACGGTCGAGTCGCTGCGAGCCCCTCGAATCCAAAGGACGCGGTTCTCCAGGTTCACCGTGAACTCGCCACCGCGCATCCCGGCGACCTCGACCATCACCACGTAGGCGTCGTCGCGCTCGAAGACATCGGTCGGGGGCCGCCAGATGTGCGCCCCATGCCTTGCCTTCCAGACGCCACTGGCCTCACTGGACAAACGCCAAGGGTCATCCTCGGGCCCGAACAGGTGGGCCGGAGCATTGGGGATGGTGTCTTGCTGGCTCATGGGGTTGGGTTCACGCCCTCTTGCGAGGAGGATAGGTGATTCTACCACAGCCATTGCGAGCGGGCGGCGCGGCAGGGTGGTTGCTGGCTCGGCTTTCTCTTGTAGAATCGACGCTGAGGGGAATTTGCCCATCTCCTCCGCCTGCCTCCAGGAGGTGCACATGGACCTAGTGCCCCTGCTCCAGAAGGTTGAACTGTTCGAAGGCCTAACGCCCGAAGAACTCCAGGCGGTCGCAGGCCTGTGCGCCGAGCGGGTGTTCCACATCGGGGACACGATCACCCGTCAGGGCGAGCCCGGCGATGAAATGTACGTCATCTGCGAAGGCTGGGTCGAGGTGGTCCCCAGCGCCCCTCCAGGAGCCGCCAGCCCGCGGGCGGTGGTCAACCTGGGTCGCGGACAGCTGATCGGCGAGATGACGCTCGTCGACTACGGCCCACGCAGCGCCAGCGTGCGGGCGATCTCCGAACCGACCCTGCTGCAGGCCATCCAGCGCGAGCGGTTCACCCAGCTCTGCGAGCAGGACTTCCACCTAGGCTACCTGGTCATGCGCAATATGGCGGCGGACTTGTCGTTCAAGCTTCGCCACCGCAACCTGACAGGCAGGTGACGCCATGGCTCCGGTGTACAAGGTCAGCTATGTGGTCGCCGGCGAGGAGCACCCGGGCGCGATCCTGAATGCCGACCAGCCACCGCGTGTCGGGGACCAGGTCACGCTGGGCAATCGCCGTTTCGTCATCCTCGAGGTCGTTGATCTGCTGCCCGCCAGGGGGGACTTCCGCTTCCTGCACGCCACGCTGCGCCCAGCCACCAGCGGCTGATCGCCTCGAGGTGTGTCTGGGGCCTGCCGTCCGGCACAGCCGGCCTGGCGGCTCGGCCTACAGTTCGAACGACGTCAGATCCTGTGCGATCTCCACCTCGCCGCCGAACTCGGCGCTAGCCTCGGCACGCAACGCCGTTCCGCCCCCTTCTCCCGGCGGGAAGTGGATCAAGAGCAGCGAGCGGACCCCGGCCTCTTGCGCGATCGCCCCAGCCTGCGCCGCGGTGGAGTGTCCGGCGCTCGGACCCGATGCCTCGTGGATCAGCAGATCGGCGCCGCGCGCCAGGTCAACCACCGCCGCGCAGGGTTCCGTGTCGCAGGAGTAGGCAATCACCTTGCCGCTGGACTTGCCCTCGAAGCGCAAGCCGATCGTGGGGATCAGGTGGCGCACTGGGGAAGCCAGGACCGTCACCTCATCCGTTTCCAGCACCGGCATCTGCTCGCGCTCGGGCAGCCGGTGGAACGCCACCGGGAAGAAGCTTCGGCCAGTTCTCCCAGCTGTAGCCGGCCATCATGTCTTCCAGCCGCTTCAGGCAATGATGCAGACCATAGACGCGCAGCCCTGCTCGCCGCCCGCTCAGCCACATGTTCATCAGCAGCAAGGGAATCCCAGCCACATGATCCGGATGGAAGTGCGTGGCGATGAGGTCGGTGACCGACTCGATGGCGATCCCGGCCCGCGGCAGGCGCACGGCGGGTGTGCCGACGCAGTCGACCAGCACCGTGCCCTGCTCTCCCACCAGGGCCATGTGCGTGTTCTCGTGCAGCGGATCCGGCACGGCGCTGGCCGTGCCCAGCAATACCAGGCGCGCCATCTCAGAACTCCTGTCAGCACACGCAGAGCCACCAACGGTGTGACAAAAACCTCAAGTGCCGCAGCCACAGCCAGCAACGGCAGGACCAGGCCAAGCCCGATCCGCGCCCACTCACCAACCGCTCTCAGCCAGCTCTCGCCGAGCGAGGTCCCTTGCGGCAGGCTGACCCACGCCAAGCCGAGGCGCAGGATGGCGGCACCGGCCAGAATGATCGCCGGGATCTCGGCCAAGCCGTGGGGAGCGACCACTCCCCCGATCAACAGGGGCGCGTTGAGGCCAGCCAGCGCCAGGTTGCCGGCGAAGTAACCGATGATGCCCACCGGGGCCATCAGCAACACGATCCCGGCCACCCCGAAGGTGAAGGCCCCCAAGAAGGAAGCGATCAAGATGGCGCGGATGTTGTTGCTCATCACCCACACCCAGCCCCGCCCGGTGAGCAGGCCGAAGCTCCGCAGGTCGAGTTCCGCCCCCTGCGGCGCCTCCCCAATCGACAGAGCACCGAGCGGCAGGGTGTAGGTAGACGACAACCGGAGGCCGATGGCGTAGGCCATCAGGAGTGCCAGAACCATGATCAAGGCGGGGATCTTGAGCTGCGGCAGCGAACGCGAGAACAGGCCCCGATACCACTCGGCCGGCGTGCGGGCGCCGGCGACGAAGGTAGTGCGCAGCACCCGCCCCGCCCAGCGCATGTCCAGCAGGTCGATCTCGCGTCCCAGCAGTTCCTCGCGGTTGAAGAGGTGGATGCCAATACGCGCCAGCATCACGCCGCAGATCACCAGGGCGAGCAGGATCCCCCACAGCACCTCGTAGCGCGCCCAGAACATCACCGTGCTCTCGAGGATGATCAACTGAGCGGCTGGGATGATGATGAAGGATGCCAGCAGGTTCGCCGCGCGCACCGAAGTGGTCTGCGAGGAGATCACCACCGCCGCCCCGACCATGACGAAGGCCTGGGCGCCCGTCAGCAGCAGGATCTGCGTCAACAGCAGCGCCGGCGGCTGCCAGCCGATATTCAGCCACAATCCCAGCAGATAGACCCCAATCCCCAGGTAGGCCGCAGCCAGCGGCGGGACCAACGCCGCGACCATCTTCCCCAGGTACAGTTGACGGTTGGAAAGCGGCGCGGCAAGCAGCGGCTCGATCGACTGACGCTCGCGCTCGCCGGCGAAGCTCTCCAGCGCGAGTACCAGGCAGAACGAGATCGGGAAGAAGCCGACCACCAGCAGCAGGAACGGGATCAGCCGCTCGGCCACCAGGGGAGCGTCGTAGCGGGTGACAAAGTCGACCGCCATACCCGCGGTCAGGTTCATCAGCCAGGGGAAGAAGATGGTGAGCAGCAGGATCGGCCCAAGCAGGCGCCAATCGCGCGAGAAGTCGCGCAGCTCCCGCTGGGCAACCAGCCAGGCAGCCGATGCGGCGCGCACCGGTCTAAGCGCCACGGCCGTCATGCGCCGCCAGCCTCCGCCGCCGGCCGGCTTCCCATCACCCTCAAGTAGACTTCCTCCAGGGAACGCGGCCGCTCAGCCAGCGACAGCACGGACGCCCCGGCCTCGGCCAGGGAACGCAGCAGCAACGGATTGTCGCGCGCCGGGTCATCGGTCGAATAGCGCAACCAGCAATCGCCGGATTCGAGCACGTGGACTTCCTTCGGTAAGGCGCGGGTGTGGCCGTCGACGGCCTCAGTCAGGCGCAGCTCCATCACGGCGCTGCCCAGCACGCGGTCCTTCAGGTCCGCCGGAGTGCCCTGCTCGATCAACCTCCCTTGCCGGATGATGGCGATCCGGTCGGCCAGCATCTCCGCCTCAGCCAGGTTGTGCGTCGAGACGACGATGGCCCGCTCACCCCCTCCCAAGGCGAGAATTGCGTCCCGCACCAGCCGGGCGCTGGCTGGATCCATGGCCGAGGTGGGTTCATCCAGCAACAGCACACTCGGGTCGTGGAGCAGCGCTCTGGCGAGCGCCAGCTTCTGCCGCATTCCCTTGGAGAATTCGCCCAGGCGTCGATTGCGGCTGTCGGCGATGTCCAGGCGATGCAGCAGCTCGTCGGCACGGCTGGCGATCTCCGCCCCGGCGAGGCCGTAGGCGCGCCCGAAGAAGGTCAGATACTCGTCCGCCCGCATCCGGGTGTACAGGCCATGGTGTTCCGTCAGAAGGCCAAGCGAGCGCCGAACCTGATCCGGCTGCGCCACCGTGTCGAACCCGTTGACCTTGGCCTGGCCGCTGCTTGGCGTCAGCAGCGAGGCCAGCATGCGCAGCGTGGTGGTCTTGCCGGCACCATTCGGGCCAAGCAGGGCAAGGACTTCGCCGGCTTCCAGCCGAAAGCTGACGCCGTCGACAGCCTGCAAGCTGCCAAAGCACTTGCCCAGCCCTTCACACTCGATCAGGAATTGAGCCATCAGAGGGATTGTAGCACCCGCCCGGAGCGGCCAACAACCGGACTACGCTCCCACGCCGCCCGGACGGGCGCGCGCAGGGTTAGGCAGCGGCCGACCTGAGCCGATGCCGGACGATCAGCGTGGTGGCGCTCGCCAGGGCGACGACGAGCATGAACGCCTGGTTGAAGTTCAGACCGAAGGCCGGTGAGATGTCGAGCCGGATGAACTCAAGCAGGAACCGCACCGTCGGGTAGGTAATGAGATAGATCAGGAACACATCGCCAGGCAGAAGCTTGTCGGAGTGCCGCGTGGCAAGGTAGTACAGGAAGGCCGCGTTGGCGAAGTTGAGGATCGCCTCGTACAGGAACAGCGGGTGGAAGCGGGCGTAGGCTTCGAAGCCTGGCAGGCGGTTCTCCGGCCGGATGGGGATCGCCCAGGGAAGATCACTCGGCGGACCATACAGCTCCTGGTTGACGTAGTTGCCGAAGCGTCCGATCCCCTGCGCCAACGCCAGACCAGGCGCGGCGACATCGAGCATCAAGAGCAGGGGCACTTTCCGTCGCCGGGCGAAGATCCCCAGCCCGACGATGCCGCCGATCACCGCGCCGGGAATGCCCAACCCCCCTTGACGCGTATCGAGCAGGTCGAGCGGATGGGTCAGGTAGTGCAGCGTGGTGATCCCGGCCTCGATCTGCGACTGCGAGGGGGTGAAGATGTGCCACAGCCGGGCGCCAACGATGCCGAAGATCAGCGCCCACAGCAACCCATCCCAGGCCAACGAGGAGTCGTACCCCCTGCGGCGCAGCAGGCGGCCGGCGAGCGCCGTCGCCGCCAGGGCACCCAGCATGATGATGATGCCGTAGAAGCGGAAGTACAGAGGTCCGAGGTGGATCCCGTAGGGGTCAATGTACATGTTCCGCCCCGGGCGTCCCGGCTGCCTGCCGCCGGACCGAGAAGATGCGCTGCAGCGCCGTGATGTTGGCCAGGACGGCAATGATCGAGATGCCGATCTGGGCAATACCCAGGATCATGCTTGGGCACAAGATCAGGTAGCGCTCAAGGCGCGTCAGCAGGCCGCCACGCGCTTCGAAATTGACCGATTCGGCGCGGGCCCGAATGTAGGAGACCAGCAGTGAGCCGGCGGCCGCCAGGAATACCACCAGCGACATGGTGCGGTCGCCGATCCCGGTGTAGTAGACGAGGAAGCCGAAGTACACCGCCAATTCCGAATAGCGATCGGTCACCGAATCGACGAAGCCCCCGAAGCGCGACTTAACCCCGCGCTGCCGGGCCATCGAGCCGTCGATGGCGTCGACCGGGGCCATCAGCAGAATCAACACGCCACCCCAGCGGATCTGACCCACCGCCACCAGGTAGGCGCCCACCAAGGTGCCGAGCAAGCCGAACAGCGACACGGTGTTGGGATGCACCCCGGCCCGGTTCAGAAACGCGGCAATCGGATCCAGAAACCATTTGAACCACTTGCGGAACCGGTCAGACAAGATCATAGGCGGTGGAGGGGAGTTGTCAGCCTGCATTCTCGGCTCCTGTGGAAATCAACGCGTAATGCTAACGGTCCCTACGGCGGGCGTCAAGCCGACAATGCACTGGCCAACCGGCGCTGCGCTCCGGCTCAGGACTTGTCGTCATCCTCTTCCGGCCCGCTGATCAGCACCTCGCGGGTTCGGCCGCCGGCCTGCACGCGTCCGACCAGCCCCATCTCCTCCAGCTGGTCCATCAGGTGAGCGGCACGCGGGTACCCAATCCGCAGGCGCCGCTGCAGCATGGAAGCGCTGGCCTGGCCGGTCTGGCGGACGATCTCGATCGCCCGCTCCAGAACATCGTCGGGCGCTTCCTCGACGCCGGAACGCGTGAGCACGTCTTCCCAGGGCGCGCTGGGCGGCGTCGCCGGGGATTCCTCCTCGCGTTCGCCTTGCCAGAACTCCACCAGCTTCTCGATCTCCCGATCGCCGACGTAGGCGCCCTGCAAGCGGACCGGCGCCGAAGCCTCCGGCGACAGGAAGAGCATGTCCCCCTTGCCCAGCAGGCTCTCCGCACCCTGACTGTCGAGGATCACCCGCGAGTCCACGCCCGAGGCCACCGCAAAGGAGATGCGCGCCGGGAAGTTGGCCTTGATCAAACCGGTCACGATATCGGTGCTCGGCCGTTGGGTCGCGACCACCAGGTGGATCCCAACGGCGCGGGCCATCTGCGCCAGCCGTACGAGCGTGCGCTCGGTCTGGTCAGGCGCCATCATCATCAGATCGGCTAGCTCATCCACCAACACCACGATGCGCGGCAGCGTCTCGCCGTCCTTGCGCCGACGCATCTTCTGGTTGTACGACTCGATCTCGCGCGCCTTGGCCTCTTCGAGCAGCCGGTAGCGCCGGTCCATCTCGATCGTGCACCAGCGAAGCACGCCGGTGATCCGCTCCAGATCGGTCTCTACCTTGCCCAGCAAGTGCGGGACGCCGTTGAAGCGCACCAGCTCGACCATCTTGGGGTCGATCATCACCAGCCGCAGTTCCTCCGGCGCGTTGTTCATCACCAGGCACGCGGTGAGCGCGGTGATGCACACCGACTTCCCCGAGCCTGTCGTCCCGGCGATCAGCAGGTGGGGCATTGACGCCAAGTCGGCCACGACCGCCTGGCCGGCAACGTCACGCCCCAGGGCGATCGCCAGCGCCGAGCGTCACCCCCTGGAAGGCCTCGCTGCGCAGCAAGGGTCCAAGGCGGACCAACGCTGACCGCCGGTTGGGAACCTCGATCCCAACGTAGGACTGGCCGGGAACTGGCGCCTCGATGCGCACCGTCGGCGCAGACAGGGCGAGCGCAAGATCGTCGGCCAACGACGAGATCTGCGAGACCCGCACCTTCTGCCGCTTGCTCTCACCCTCCGGGGTCACGTGTTCGGTGAAGCCTGGTTCGACGGCGAACTGCGTCACCGCCGGCCCCGCTCGGAAGTCGACGACCCTGGCCGGCAATCCGAAATCGGCCAGCGTCTTCTCGATCAGGCCTGCGGTCTGGTTGACCTCCTTGGCCGTGACCCGGGGCGGTTCGTCCATCTCCATGACGGTCAACGGGGGAAGGGTCTTGTCGCGGCGAACGGGCTTGGCCGGCTTCTGCATCTGGGCCGGCTCGACCTTGAAGGACTTGCGAAACTCCGAGGGCAGTCGAGCCGGCCTGGCCACGCTGTCGGTCGGCGCGGCCACCCGGGATGGGGTGGCGATTTGCGCGGGAACCTCGCGTTCGGCCGCCTCACGCCACCCGCCTCGCCCGCGCGAGCGGCGCCACTCCCGCAGCAACAGGTACGATGCGAGAACAACCACGAATACCAACGCCAGGGCGCCGACCAGCCTGCCGGCCACATCGGTGATCAGCCTGGCCAGCCCCCATCCGATCAGGCCCCCGCCTCCGCCAGCCTCTGCCGCGGCGAGCGAAACGCCATCCGCCAGCGCCAGCAATCCGAGCACGCCAAGTACCAGAAGCTCGAGCGCAATCACCCTGCGCCAGGCGATCTCCGGCGTCTCGCCGTAGGGCACGCCGCCAGAGCAGGGCCGCGCCAAGTGCCAGCAGCAGCGGCACACTCCAGGCTCCCCATCCCAGCCACCGCCGCAGTTCGGCCGTCAGGCCATCCATCAGCGACCCATGCGTCAGGCCGCTCATCCCCAGGAAGACCAGCAGCGCAAGCACGGTTACGACCAATGCCAGGAGTTCATCCAGCCGGCCGGTGAGACGCTCAAGCACGGCGGGCCGGGGACTTTCCGGCGACGTCGGCCGCTGACGTCGGGGCGGATGACCCTCGCTCAACCCGCTTCCTCCCTGCAGCTTGGGCACAAACAAAGACCGGGCGCGGTCGACCGGCGCCCGGCGCACGCGACCCGCCGGTTGGCTAGGAAGCAGGAAGCGGTTGCCACGCCTGTTCCTGAAGGGGAGTCTCCGGCTGGCCCGGCTCGGGGCCCACCTGACGCAGGCTCAAGCCGAGCCGGCGCTCGGCGGCGTCGACGTTGATGATGCGCGCCCGGACGAGCTCGCCCTCCTCCAAGCGGCCGCCGTTGTCCCCCTCGCCCTGTTCCGCCATCTCGGAGGCGTGGATCAGCCCCTCCAGCCCCTCTTCGATTCCGACAAAGGCGCCGAAGCGGACGATGTTGGTGACCGTGCCTTCGACGATATCCCCCACATGGTGGCGCTCATCCACCGCCTGCCAGGGATCGGGCAGCGTCTCCTTGAGGCTCAGCCCAACCCGGCCCTGCTCCCGATCAATCGAGAGCACGACCACCTCCAGCGTCTGACCGCAGCGCACGACATCCGCTGGATGGCGCACCCTGCCCCAGGAGAGCTCCGACACATGGATCAAGCCCTCGAGGCCGCCGAGGTCCAAGAACACACCGAAGCGCGTGATATTGGTGACCACCCCGCTTGTTCGGGCGCCAGCCTCCAGCGTCGCCAGCAGTTGGTTGCGCTGACCGGGCGCTGCCTGCGCGGCGCGCTCCGAGAACACCAGACGCCCTCGCTCCGGGTCATACTCGATGACCTTGACCGAGATCGTTCGTCCGGCATAGCCTGCGAGCAGCGCCGACCGCTCGGGCTCCTCGGCAGCAGGCTCGACGTCCACCAGGTGGGAGACGGGGACGAAGCCGCGCAGCGACCGCGCTTCGACGAGCAATCCGCCGCGGTTGCAGCCTGAGACGGTCAGGTCGACGATGGCGTCGGTGTCATACAACTGCCGGGCCCACGCCCAGTCCGCCTGACAGGGATGAGGCCCGCCGCGTTCTTCGTCGCGAACCGTGATTCGTCGCAGCGGTGGGGCGTTGTGCTCATCGTCAGCGAGCAAGGAGGCCCACCACGCCTCATCCATCGCAGGCGGTGTGCCTGCCTCTTCGTCGCCTTTGCCCTTAACCGACCCCATCACACGCCTCGCACAAGCCGTCTCGATTGACCGGCGGCCTGCCACCGATCGCTAGCATACCGGAATCGCCCCGATTAGCAACCGGCGACCCATGTGACCGCGCTCTGGGGCGTAACTCCGTGGTGCATTCCGCTCATGCCACCCCGCCGGCGTACCTTGCCCTCCCAGCCGACGCGCGACCTCAGCGCGGCGGCAGCCGTCGCCCATTGTCCTGCACGGCCTGGCCCTCCATCTCGTCGATGGCCCGGGCAACCGCCTCGATGGCTACACGCTGTTTGCGGTACAGGTCCGCCTCGGACATCGCCAACCGCATGGCAATGTCCCGCACCTTCCTGCCCTCAAGAAACTTCATCTCCAGGATGTTGTACAGCATCCATTCAGCCGTGAAGCGCCGCTCGCCTTCAGGGCGCACGCGCTCAATGCCGCGCCGCAGGATTTCCCGCAGCCCATTGACCGGGTTCCCACCTTGATCGGTTATCGCCTCGCGCACCACCGTCAGGCTGAGCAGCGGGCTGGACGACAGTCGGGGACCGCCCCAGTAGTGGCTGAGGGCGTCGCGCACCCAGGCCGCCAGATCGGATTGGCCCGGCGCCAGCTCGCTATCCCCGCCCAGCACCTGGACGCCGTTGTAGCGCGCCGCTGCCCGCAGGCGCTGGATCTCGTCGACCTGAACAACCAGCCGGTCAACCGCCTGGAAGACCTCGCGCTGCAACAGACGATCGGTCAGCGCGATCAGGGAGCGTTCGGCCAGCATGTGCAGCAATTCCGCTTGCTCCTCCGCCATCTGCTCCGGCGCGTCCGCCGTACAGAGCCCCATCAACCCGATCAGCTCGTCGCTCTCCTGGGCGTGCAGAGGGAGCAGCCAGTAGTGGCCCCAGACAAAGACCGTTCCCAGACGCTCGACCTGGCGTCGGTTCTCGGTTACCATCCGCGCCGGAAGATCCTCCTCGCCGCGCAGCGGATCGTCTGGGCCGACGTTCACCTCCAGCTCGAGACCCTGCCGCCCGATCACGGCCACGAACCCCGAGGCGGCGCCGCTGACGTCACAGGCGGCATTCAGCACCGATTCGAGAAACTGCCGCAGGTCGCCCGTGGTCAGTAGGCGCTGTTCGAGGATCTGCAGCCGCTCCACATCTCGCCGGTCCTCGCCGTAGAACAGGTAGCGCTCCAGCGGCGGCCGGATCAAGGTGATGATCCATTGCAGGATCAACAGCGTCGAGACCATCGCGAACGGGACGGCGCGGCTGTTCTCCAGACCGAAGAACACGGCCATCCGATTGACGAAGACCGTGACTGCCAGCACGCTCGAAGCGACGATCGGGCCGCGCAGAATCCACTGGAACAGCCGGCTCTTGACCACCCGGTCCGGCACGCTGACGCCGAAGTACGCCACGACATAGGTGATCAGCACCATCGAGACGGCAACGGCCACATTGAGCGCCGCGTTAAGGCTCCAGAAGATCACCGGTTGCTGCAGCATCGGGCGTAGGCCGAAGCTGAGCAGCGGGAGAGCACCCAGCATGGGAGGAATGCTGCCGGCCATCAAGTAGCCCATGCGCCGCTGACTGGCGCTGGTCAGGCAGCGTCGGTAGGCACGCCACAAGTTGAGGCCGGTCAGCCCGAGCGTCACGGCCAGGAAGGCCAGATACAGCCAGATCCCCGGACCGGTGCTCAGGTAGGCAACGCTCAGCCCGACGGTCACGAGTCCGTCGACGAGCCAATCGCCAACACCGATCAGCAGGACGAAGACCACGCTGAAGACATAGCCCAACCGGACGGCAAGCCGGCGCCGCCCGCGCGAGGGACGTCCCGTCGCCTCGAGCAACGTGTCACTCAGGTGTAGATAACTGGCCGGCAGGACACACAATCCCAGCCAACCAATCCGCAGCCAGGCTTCGATCTCCTGTGGGTTGGCGGTCAGCCCGGCCATCACGTCGCCGAAGTAGACAAGCGTCAGGCTGCCCAGCAGCAGGGCCGTCGACCGCGCCACCCGCTCGCGCAGATTGAAAGTGAGAGCGTAGGTCAGCAGCGAGAAGGCCGTGATGGCATTGCCGGCCTCCAGGATCTGATTGAGCACAACCAGGCTGGCGACGAACAGGTTGTCCATCAGCCCTCGGAGCGCTCGCGGATGCCGAGCTGGAAGAACAGCGCCACTTCCTGCTCCAGATAGTACTGGTCACTGTAGCCGGCAAAGCCGAAGCCGAGCTTGCGTGCCAAGTTGATAGCGGGGAAGTTCTTGCTCTGCATCTCGATGAACAGGCTGTGGTAGCCGCGCTCACGGCTCCAGGCGCGCGCCGTCCCGATCAACGCCGTGGCGATCCCCTGGCGTCGGTGTCGGCTGGAAACCACCAGGTCCGAGATCCACCCGGCATGGTCTGCCGGCGCCTGCGCCAGCGAGAGATAGGCCAGCCGTTCGCCTTCAGCCTCCGCCACAAGCACGACCGCCTTGCGGGTCCAGTCATCCGCCAACCCCTGGGCAGGGCGCGGGTAGTGCACGCGCATCGGACGCGGCAGGCGCACCTGCCGGAAGACGATGCTGATCTCGTCGGTGGCGCGATTGAACGTCATCTGCCAGACGTGGTCGGTGCTGTAGTCGTGGTCCAGCGCCGCCAGGTCCGTGATGTCGCTCGAGATTGCCTGGCGGATACCGATGCGCTGAGTCATGGCTGACCTCGATTCACCCCGTCGATCCTACGGAGCGGCCTGCACCCGCACCTGGATGGTGCAGGGCAGCGGGGCGTTGCCTGCTGCGTCCGTCACCACCAGCCGGAAGCCATAGTCACCTGGGATTACGAGTGAAGTATCCCAGGTGCCGAGCGGCGCCTCGAGGACGGGCGCAGTCCCCGCCCAGACTGCCCGCCAGACTGCACCCGGCACCAGGCTGATGTACTCCAGCTTGTAGAAGGCGAAGTTCTCGATGTTGGCTGTGCCTTCGACCTCGACGATGCCGTTCAAGCTGTCCCCGTTGGCCGGCACGCTCATCGTGGCCAGCGGATTCTGGCAGCCGGCCGGATCGACCACCACCGCCGGCAGCGGGGTGGCCGTCGCCAGCGCCTCCCCCGACGCCTCCAGCGCCAGCGTGGCGGTCGGCAGCAGCGACAGCGTCGGCAGGGCTGTCGGCCGGATCGAGGCCGGCACCGCCGGCGCGGCGAAAGTCGAGACCAGGCACGTCGCCAGCATCAGCGCCAACACCGCTCCCAGCAGGAGCGCCGACCCGCGCAGCCGGCCCGTCGATCGCTCCCGCTCGAGGCCGAAAATCGTCTCCCGACGCTGCCGGTGCGAGCGGATGACCTGGCGCAGGTAAGCTGCGGCAGCCACCCCGAGCAGCAGGTAGATCCAGGCCTGATTGGCTTCGACAAACAGAATGGCTTCTTCCATGCTCTGGCCGGGTCACAGCCGCCGCAGCACGCCTTCAAGGATCGTCAGCATGCGAGGCGCCAACACTTTGCCCGCCTCCAGCACCTCCGCATGCGTGGTGACTGTTTCGCCGTCCAGGTTGGCCTTGTTGCTGATCCCGGAGATCCCCAGCACCTTCATCCCGCTGTGCCTCGCCACGGTGACTTCGGGCACGGTCGACATGCCGACGGCATCGACGCCGATCCCGCGCAGGAAGTGCAGGTCGGCCGGTGTCTCGAACGCCGGGCCGGCCAGGCAGACGTACACGCCTTGATGCGCCCGCAAGCCGGCTTCGGCGGCAACCTGCGCCGCCAACTGGAGCAACCCCCGATCGTAGGCCCGACTCATGTCCGGGAAGCGGGGGCCGAAGGCGTCGAGGTTGGGCCCGCGCAACGGGGAGATTCCGGCCATTCCCAGCAGGTTGATATGGTCCCGGATCAGCATCACATCGCCTGGCAGATACGCAGGGTTGACCGCACCGGCAGCGTTGGTCACGAACAGAGTCTCGGCACCCAGCCGGCGCATCACGCGCACCGGCAGACCCATGCGCGCCATCGGATACCCCTCGTAGTAGTGGGCACGCCCCTGCAGCACAAGCACGGACTTCTCCCCCAACCGGCCGGCGACGAGCCTGCCGCTGTGCCCCTCCACCGTCGGCAGCGGCCATCCCGGTATCTCCTGCATGGGAATGCTGATCGCCGACTGCAGCGCCTCCGCCAGCGCCCCCAGCCCCGATCCCAGATAGACCCCTACCTCGGGAGGCTCGGGAATGCGGGAGCGCAGCCAGGCCGCGACGGTGTCGATCTCTTCCATGGTGAGGTACTCCGGCACTGCGCTCACGGCGCGCTCTCCGCCCGCTGCACTCGGATCGCATTGGGGCTGCTCAGGCCGAGAATCTGCTGCACCTCACGTTTGGACTTGCCTTGCCCGAGCAGGTGGTACGCCAGCGAGTGACGCAGCGAATGCGGGGAGACATCCTCTCCCAGCCCAGCGGCGCGAGACCAACGCTTGACGACCAGCCATAGGCCCTGTCGGCTCATCACCGTGCCGCGCTGGTTCAAGAACAACGCCTGCTCGCCAGGCGCGCCGGCAAGATGCTGCCGCGCATGCTGAAGATACCGCTGGAGATGCACCTGCGCCCCGCCGAGCGGCACGGCGCCCCGCGTGCTTCCCGGCACCTTCAGCACACCTGCCTCCAGATCGACATCGGGGAGCCTCAGGCGCACCGCGTCGGCGGCGCGCAGACCGGTGCTGTACAGCAGAGAGAGGATCGCTGCATCCCGCAGGCCGCGCGCCGAACCGCTGCGAGCCGGCAGGTCGATGATCTGGCCAACTTCGCTCAGGGTCAAGACGCGGGGGAGAGGCGGGGCGGCGCCGGCGCCTTCAGTCCCGCCGTCAGGCCCTCCGGAACGCTGTGCTCGTGGACACACAGGTACTCCACGAAAGATCGAACTGCGGCAGTCTTGCGCGAGAGCGTCGCCGGGCGGTAGCTCTGCCGGGTCAGCCAGTTGACATACGTGCTGAGCAAGTCCGGGGTGAGGTCGGCTGGGTGTGGCGGATGGCCGAGCTCAGCCTCGAGAATGCGGCTGAACTGCCGCAAGTCAGAATGGTATGCCAGGAGGGTGTTCGATGAACGCCCCTGTCCCCTCAGGTGGTCCAGGTAGCGGCCCATGGCCTCATGCATCTTCGGTGCCCCCGGCGGGAGTTGCGCAGCGAATTATAGCACTCTCGGCAATACTTTCCATAATTGCGCGCAAGCCTCAATGGCGAGCTCTCACCCTCCGGATTGCCAGGGAAACGTCGCTTCGCGTGCCAGAGCGGGCTTTGGGGGCTCACGATGGGTCCGGGCACACAAGCTCGCGCTGGGCTGCAGTGCCGGCTTCACCTTGGCCCGGTCGACGGTTGCCTGTCTTCGCTACGAGGCTAGCCCGCCCGGTGCCGCGCGGCGCGCCAGCGCGAGGCGAGGCCTTGCGCCAACCCGTTTCCCCCGACAGCGGCCAGCCAACGATAGGTGCGCCCGGGTATCACCCTGCGTTTGCCGCTGGCCAGCCCCGCCAGCGACTCCTGGACAACTTGTTCTGCGGAAAGCCAGAGGAAGTTCGGGACGCGAGCATGGACGTCGACTCCAGCGTACTCCGGCGTCGAGTGGAACTCCGTCCGCGTGAAGCCCGGGCACAGTGCCTGGAAACAGACACCTGAGCCAGCCAACTCGCCCTCCAAGGCCTCGGAGAAGCCATTGAGGTAGGCCTTGCTCGGGCCGTAGGTGGGCGAGCTCAAGCGCGGGAATACCCCCGCCAGCGAGGAGACCTGGACAATCGCACCGCCCCGGCGGGCAGCCATTTGCGGGAGAACCGCCCGCGTCAGCCGCGTCGAGGCGATGACATGCAGGTCGAGCTGGTAGATCTGCCGCGCTGGATCGGAGGCGGCAAACCGTCCGACCAGCCCGAGGCCGGCATTGCTGACCAGAAGCTCGATGTCGGAACGGGCCGCCAATTGGACGGCGAGCGCCTCGAGCGCTTTCCGATCGGCCAGATCGCATGCCACGATTTCGACCGGCACGCCGTGCATGGCCGCCAGGTGCTCGGCGAGTCGCTCCAACCGATCGCGCCGCCGCGCCACCAAGACCAGGCCCATACCCACAGGCGCCAGCTGGCGGGCGAATTCAGCGCCGATCCCGCTCGAGGCGCCGGTGATCACCGCGACCTGCCGAACGCCCTCTCGCCGGGCCTGGGGAGTCCATCTCGCTTTGGTCATCCGTTATGTCGCTTCACTGCGCCAGTGCCGCAGCCAACGGCTGCGTCCTCTAGCTCCACGCAGAAACCTCGTCGAGCTCCTTCCGTTCGTCCTCGTCCAGTCGCAGGCCGACCGCTCCCAGATTCTCCTGGAGCTGCTCCAGCGAACGCGGGCCGATGATCGGGCTGGTGATGCCGGGTCGGCTGAGCAGCCATCCCAGCGCCATCTGCAGCGGTGACCGAGAGCGCGCCGCTCCCAAGGCGCGCAGCTTCTCCAACACCGCCCAGGAATCCGGCTCACGCAGCCATCCCTGAATGCGGCTGCTGGAGTCGGCACGCGTCCCGGGCGCTGGATCCTCTCCCTGACGGTACTTCCCGGAGAGGAACCCGCCCGCCAGCGGGCTGTAGGGGATCACGCCCAATCCGTAGCGCCTGCACACAGCTTCAAGCTCGCGCTCGAACTCTGCTCGGTTGAGTAGGTTGTAGTGGGGCTGCACGCACTGGAAGGGCGTCAAGTGTTCCCGGTCCGCTGCCCACAGGGCCTGCATCAGCAGCCAGGCCGGGAAGTTCGAGCAGCCGAGGTACAGCACTTTGCCTTGCTGAACCAGGCGATCCAGGGCACTCAGCGTTTCCTCGATCGTCGTCTCGTCATCGGGCCAGTGGACCTGGTAGAGATCGATCGCATCGATTCCCAGGCGGCGCAGGGAATCCTCGACGGCGCGCAGGATATGAGCCCGCGACAGTCCTTGCTCGTTGGGGGTTTCGCCCATCGGCCCGCGTACCTTGGTGGCGATCACCATGCGGGCGCGCCGTCCAGCCGAGGCGCGCAGCCACTTGCCGACGGTGCTCTCAGCCACGCCGCCCGGATTGTCCGGCGCCCACCGAGAGTAGATGTCGGCCGTGTCGATGAAGTTCACCCCCGCCTTCTCGGCGCCGTCCAGGATCGCCAGTGAGGTCGACTCATCCGCCGTCCAACCGAACTGCATCGTGCCCATGCATAGCTCGGAAACCTTCAATCCCGTCGTTCCCAGGCGGCGGTATTCCATCGGGGTTCCTCCTGCTTCACAAGTTGCGGATGCTACAATACTACCGCTTCAGGACGCAGTTGAGGTTGGTGCCGTGTCTCCCCGTTCGATCTCACACTGGGTGCTTGCTGCAACACTGATGGTCGGCTTGCTGGCGGCTTGTGCTGCGGCGGCGCCCGCATGGCATGGAACGCCGTACGACCCGCCGCGTCAGGCGCCGGACTTCAGCCTGCACGCAATGGATGGCGGCACAATCCAACTGTCCGACTTCTCCGACAAGCCGTTGCTGTTGTACTTCGGCTACACCTCCTGCCCCGATTTCTGTCCCGCGACACTGGCTGACCTGAGTTGGGTGTTCGCCGAGCTCGGCGAGGCCGCCGACGAGGCGCAAGTGGTCTTCGTCACCGTCGACCTTGCGCGCGACACGCCGGATCGGCTGGCCCGCTATCTCGAGAAGTTCAACCCGGAGTTCCTGGGCGCGCGGGCGAAAGACGATGCTCAGCTCCAATCGATTCTCGGCGACTTCGATGCCTATGCGCAAGCCGATGAATCGCCCGGTCAACCCGAGGAGCAGGCAGCCTCCTCTCACGGCCACGAGGGACAGACCGAGCAAGCGGTGACCTTCACACACTCGGCGAGAGTCTTCTTGATCGACGGCGAGGGCCGGCTGATCACCAACTACCCCTTCGCCACGCCGCGGGAAGAAATCCTTGCCGATCTGCAGCTCGCCATCGAGAGCGGTGGATGACGCGCCTCCCCACGCAGCCCATGCTCCCCTTGCGATGCCGATCCTGCGCGTCCGGCGGGAATCCTCCCCGGCTATCCTTACCGAGAGAGCTGGTGTGCGCAATGTCCTTCCTCCCGGCGCTCGGCGCCACAGAGGGCGTCCGACCGCGCGCCGGCGAGAGCTATGGATGATGCCGCCCGCCTCGGGTGCCACGCGTCCTGCCCCACGCAAATCGTGCTTGTCGACCGGACGAACTGCCAGCAAGTCCGGGCTGAGGATGCTGCCTCGGGCCCTGACACTCTCCGTCCTGCTCATGGGTGCAGCCTGCACCCGGCAGAGCGCCATCCCCGATGAAGCGCCGGACGTCATGATCGCCGCCGAGTACCGCCCCTCGCCGCCAACGGTCGGCGAGGGAGAGATGACACTCGCTTTCGTCGATAGCTCCGGCGCGCCGGTCCTGGTTTCGGCGCTCAGCCTGAAAGCCGACATGACCCATCCGGGCATGACGCCTTGGCTGGCCGATGTCGATTCGCTTCCCGCATCGCAATTCACGCTCCCAGTCTCCTGGAGCATGGCAGGCGACTGGATCCTGCAAATCGAGGCCGACTTGAGCGACGGACGGCGGCTGCGGCGAACGCTGCCGGCACGCATCGAGCCGGCGGGCGAGCCAGTTGCGGACTGAGCCGACCCTTCCGCACGATGCCTCGGACGTGCTTCACTGGCCAGGGATCGGCAGTGCGCTCCGCTGGCGCTGGAGTTGCCTGGCGGCGCAGACGTTTCTGCTGCTGATCGCCCTGCTCATGGTCTACGACGGGTTCACCGGCGATCCGATCGCGGCGGCGAATCTGAGCACCATCCTCAGCTGGGTGGAGTATCGCGGACTGATCCTGCTGGCCTTGCTCTTTGCCGGGAACCTGTTCTGCTTCGCATGCCCGTTCGCCCTGCTTCGCACGCTCGGAGGCCGGCTCAGTCTACGCGGCCCCCGATGGCCCCGCGTCCTGCGCACCAAGTGGCTTTCGATTGGCTCGCTGGCCGTCATATTCTGGCTATACGAATGGGCGGATCTCTGGGCGACGCCCCGGCTCACCGCGATCGTGATCCTGGGATTCTTCGGGCTCTCCTTCGCGCTTGAAGCACTCTTTCGCGAATCCCCGTTCTGCAAGTGGCTGTGCCCCTTGGGCGCCTTCAATTTCAGCTACGCTACCGTTTCCCCCCTGAGAATCCAGGCCCGATCGGCCCAAGTCTGCCACCAATGCGAGGGGAAGGAGTGCGTACGCGGCAGCGCAAGAGTAGCCGGCTGCGGCACGGAGCTCTACGTACCCGCCATGCGCACCAACATGGATTGCACCCTCTGCCTCGACTGCGTCCGCGCATGCCCATACGACAACATCGCCCTGCCGGCCAGCCTCGGCCCACGGCAGCTGCTGGATCGCCGTCTGGCGGCCGGATGGGATCGAGCCACGCTGCTCGTCTCCCTGGCGTTCATGGGATTCGCCAACGCCTTCGGGATGGTGCCGCCGGCAGCTGCCGTCGATGCCTGGATGAGGTCGCTCGGAGTCCACAGCGAGGGACTGCGATTGCTCCTCCTCTTTGGAATGGGGACTGTAGCCCTTCCTGCGGCCCTGGTGTGGTCCCTTTCTACAATTGGCTCACGGGTGAGCGGCGCGCCCTCTCAGGCGAAGGCTCACGCCGCGCGCTTCGCCCCGGCGTTCGTCCCCATGGGGATCGGGATCTGGCTTGCCCACTACGGCTTCCACTTCGCCATCGGCGCTCTGACGCTGGTGCCTGCGCTGCAGGCGTTCGTCCTCGACCATGGATGGGGTTGGGCAGGCTCGCCGAACTGGAGGCTGGGGCCGATCCTTCCCCTGGAGTGGATCTTCCCGATACAGGTAGCGGCTGTATGCCTGGGCTTCCTCGCCGCGATCGCCGTGCTGGCGCGAGCAAGCCTGCAACAGGCCCGTGAGCCGATGCGCGCCTTGGCGGATCTGCTCCCTTGGGCGATTGCGCTGGCGCTGCTTACCGTGGCGGCACTGTGGGTCTTCAACCTGCCAATGCAGCCACGCGGCGGCCCACTGGGTGGTCTCTGATCATGCGGCGCCACATCGCCGCCACCCTGCTCGTGTTGGCTGCGCTGCTGCTTGCGGTGGCACAGGCCGAGGCTGGGGGGCCGGGGACCGGGGGACGACGCGTGCGGCTGGAGGACGAGCCAGCGGGACCCTATCTGGTCCGTGTCGTCACATCGCCAACCCCGCCACGTGTCGAGATGCTGTACCTGGAGATCCGGGTCGAGGAGGCGGCCAGCGGCGCCCTTGTCCAGGATGCGACGGTTCTCGCCCGCGCCGACTACCTGGACGGTGAGGCGCCCTCGGTCGAAGGCCAGGCAACCCACGCCATCGCCCCGAATCCTGTCGAGTATGGCGTGCATCTGCCGGTGAGCGAAGCGGGGCGTTGGGAGATCAGCGTGCAGATCGAAGGCGAGGCGGGATCCGGCGAGATTCGCTTCGAAGAACGCATCTCGCGCTCCACTTCCTTGAGCGCAGTCCTGGTGATTGGATTGCCCATCGGCGGATTGGCGGCGCTGATCGCCGTGTTCCTGGGCCTGCAGCGCCAGCGAGATCGCAGCCGCCAGGAAACCTAGACGACGGAGAGGAGTAGGGTGTCGATCACCAGCGCGGCGAAGATCAGTGCCAGATACATGCTCGAGTAGCGGTACATCTGGTAGGCATTGCGGTTGCCCCCAACGCGCCACAGTCGCCATGCACAAACGCCCAGTCCAGCGCCCAGCGCAGCGGCGGCCGCAAGATACACCCCCCCGCCCCCAATCCCTGCCAACGGCACCAGCAGCGTCAACGCCACCAACTGCACCGTGTACATCAGGATCTGCCAGCGCGTCTCCCCCTCTCCGTACACCACGGGGAGCATCGGCACACCGGCGCGGGCATAGTCGCGCGTTCGCAGCATCGCCAACGCCCAGAAGTGCGGCGGGGTCCAGAAGAACACGATGGCGAACAGGAACAGCGCCCCGACGCTCAGGCTGCCGGTGGCGGCTGCCCAGCCCACCATCGGCGGGATCGCGCCGGCGCCGCCCCCGACGATGATGTTTTGCCAGGTGCTGTTCTTGAGGATGAGGCTGTAGAGCACCACGTAGTACACCAATCCGAGGAGCGCCAGTCCGGCGCTCAGCAGATTGACGGCCAGGGCATAGATCAACAGACCCACCAGGCTGAGCGCCACCCCGAACCGCAGGACTGGCAGGGGGCTCAGCCGCCCAGCCGGAAGCGGGCGATTGCGCGTGCGCTGCATGGCGCCATCTCGCTCGCGATCGATGTACTGGTTCAGCGCGCTGGCGCCGCCTGCCGTCAGTGCGCCGGCGAGCAGGGTGAGGCCGACGAGCGTGCCCCCCGGCCAGCCGCCATAACCGACGATCATGCCGGCGAGGGTCGTTACCAGCAGCAGGGCGACGATCACCGGCTTGGTCAGCTGCACGTAGTCCCGCACCACCGACCGCCACGGCCCTCCGGCCACCAGGCGCTCCTGCTTCTGCAGCCCCAGCTCGCCGCTCGGTGCGTGCATCGGGCTACGCCGCCACGACCAGCAACGACATCACCAGCACCAGGAGCACCGGTGCTAGGAAGGTCAGACCGTAGACTTTCGAATTGTCCTTGAGATGCATGAAGAACAGCGCCACCAGGGTCGCCTTGGCCAGGGATAGCGTCAGGAACACGCCTGTGCGCAATCCGCTCGCCCCGCTCGCCGCCAGACCCAGCTCCGCAGCCGTCAAGACGGCCAGCACCACGAACACACCGAGGTTGCGCCGCGTCTGCGACGTGGGTTTGACGTCGCTCGATGAATGCGACATTGCCATCCTCCCCTCACACCAAGTAGATCACGGTGAACAGAACCAGCCACACGATATCGACGAAGTGCCAGTACAGCCCGAAGATCTCCACCCGGATCGGCGCGAGGCCGCGGTGGCGAAGCGCACCCAGCAGGCTGGCCAGGGCCCAGACCACGCCGATCAGAACATGCAACCCATGCGTGCCGGTCAGGGTGAAGAAGGCTGAGCCAAACAAGCTCCCGGTCAGGGTTAGTCCTTCTTGCGCCAGCAGGGAGAACTCATAGGCCTGGCCGGCCAGGAAGACCACGCCCAGGGCTGCCGTGGCCAGCAGGTACAGGCGCAGCCTGCCTTTCAGGTCCCGGCGGGCGGCGTCCAGCGCCTGGGCCACCATGAAGCTAGAGGTCACCAGGACGAAGGTGTTCAAGCCAACCAAGAGCAGCGATTCAGCCGTGACGGACAGTCCCGGTTGACGGAGCTTCGTATGCAGGAAGGCCGTCAGCAGGCCGCCGAAGAGCATCACCTCGGTCGCCAAGAACAGCCACATGCCGAGTTTGCGGTGATCCAGGCGCAGCGCCTTGCCTGCGCGGAAGGATTCGCCGTGAGAGATAGTGGTTGTGGTCATGCGCTGCAGGTGTCCTTTCGGTTCAGTCGCCGGCGCCGGCGGGCGCTACGGCGGGCACGCCGAGCGGTTCACCGAAGTCGTACGGCATACCGGTCACGACGGGAAGCTCAACGAAATTGTGCTCCGGCGGCGGCGAGGTAGTTTGCCATTCAAGTGTCTTGGCCCCCCACGGGTTGTCCGCGGCCTTCGGCCCGGTCGCCCAGCTCACCACAACGTTGTATAGAAAGGGCACGGTCGAGACGGCCAACAGCAAGGCGCCGACGCTTGCCAGCTGGTTGACCAGGGTGAACTCGGGGGCGTAGTCGGCGACGCGGCGTGGCATACCCAGCAAGCCAGCGAGGAACATCGGCAGGTACGTCAGATTGGTGCCAACGAAGGTGAGCCAGAAATGGCCCTTCCCCAGCCGCTCATCGTACATGCGGCCGGTGATCTTCGGGTACCAGTAGTACAGCCCGGCGTACACGGCAAAGACACTCCCGCCAAACAGCACGAAGTGCAGGTGGGCCACGGTGAAGTAGCTGTCATGGACGTGCAGATCCACCGGGATGGAGGCGAGGAAGATCCCGGTGATACCGCCGATCAGGAACATCGAGATGAACCCCAGGGCGAACAGCATCGGCGTCGTGAAACGCAGCTTGCCCTCCCAGACCGTCGCCAGCCAGGAGAAGATCTTCACGCCGGTAGGGACGGCGATGATCATCGAGGAGATCATGAAGGGGACACGCAGGCGCGGGTCCATGCCGCTGGTGAACATGTGGTGCGCCCAGACCGTGATTCCCAACAGGCTGATGGCGATGCTGGAGAAGGCGATCATGGTGTAACCGAAGATCGGCTTGCGCGAGAACACCGGTAGCACCTCGGACACGATGCCCATCGCCGGCAGGATCATGATGTACACCGCCGGATGCGAGTAGAACCAGAACAGGTTCTGCCACAGGATCGGATCGCCACCCTGGGCGACGGAGAAGAACACCGTGCCGACCACCCGGTCGAGGGCGATCAGGACCAGCCCGACCGTCAGCACCGGTGTGGCCAGCAGGGCCAGCAGCGAGGTGGCGATCATGCTCCACACGAACAACGGCAAGCGCATGAAGGCCATCCCTTCGGTGCGCATCGTGACGATCGTCGTCAGGAAATTGATCGCGCCCAGCATCGACGAGGTCCCCAGCAGGATCACGCTGACCGCCCACAGCGTCTGGCCGGAGGGCGCCTCGATCGATAGCGGCACGTAGGCCGTCCAGCCGGACTCGGCGGCGCCGACGAAGAACGAACCGATCATGACGATGCCGGCCACGAACAGCAGCCAGAAGGAGAGAGCATTCATGCGTGGGAACGCCATGTCACGCGCGCCGATCATCAACGGGACCAGGTAGTTGCCCAGGCCTGCCAGCACCGGGATGATCCACAGGAACAGCATCACCGAGCCGTGATTGGTCATCAGGCGGTTGTACTCGGTGCCATTGAACAAGTCCGTTCCGGGATTGAACAGTTCGGTCCGGATCAGGATTGCCAGCGCGCCACCCAGCAGGAAGAAGCCGAACGTGGTCACCAGGTATTGGATCCCGATCACCTTGTGATCAGTGCTCCAGCCGAAGTAACGCCGGATCGAGGGCGTGGAATGGGTCTCAAGGGTGGAGGCGGTCATTGCATCTCCTGCGCTCTTGCGAGAAGGTCGTCGGTCAGCGCCCAGCCAGGTACGTCACGAGCAAGTCCAGCTCCTGGGGCGGGATGCGCGTGGCGAAGTCGGCGGGCATGATGTTCTCCAAGTAGGTCGGCACGATGTGGGCCTTTGGCTCGAAAATCGACTGGCGCAGGTAGGCTTCGGCGTCAAGGCCGGGGACCGTCTCCCCGGCGCGGGCGCCGAGCCCCTCGAGCGAAGGCCCGACGAGGCCGCTGGCTCCGGCATCCGCCAACACGTGACAGCCTGTGCAGCCGTAGCGGCCGAACAGCAGACGCCCGGCCTCGGTCGGGTCGCTGGGCAGATTCGCCATGCGCTCGATCCAGGCCTCGAATGCCTCCGGGCTCTCCACGATCACCTGCGACACCATGGCGGCATGCCCGGGGCCACACAGCTCGGCGCAGCGGACCGGGAAGACGCCGACCTCGCTGGGCGTAACGTCGAACTCAGAAACCTGGCCGGGCGTGGCATCCCGCTTGGCGAGGAAATTGGGCACCCAAAACGAATGGATGACATCCTCCGAGGTAATCTCGAAGCGCACCGGCGTTCCCACGGGCAGATGCAAGTCGCTCGAGGTCAGCCCCTGCTCGGGGTAGCGGAACTCCCAGGCGAATTGCCGACCGATTACTTCGACCACCATCGGCCTTTCGCTGGCGGCCTCGCCGGCCGATAGGGTGCGAAAGGAGTACACGGCGATCACCACCACCAGCAGCGCCGGGATGGCGGTCCAGAACACCTCCAGTCCGGTGTTGCCGTGGATGGCGGCGCCTTCGCCGTCATCGCCCGGCCGGCGGCGAAAACGGAGCACAGAGTAGGCCAACAACCCCTCGACGAGGACGAAGACCACCGTCGCCGCCCCGAGAAGGTAGTTGAACAGGCGCTGCATCAGTTCGCCACGCGTCGAGGCGACCTCCGGCAGCAGGTTGACGTTGGCCGCGACCAGATAGCCGCACACCAGCGCTACAACAAAGAGGATTGAAACGACAAGGACGGCTCTTCCCTTCACCGTGAGGTCACCTCGTGGTTGGAGTGCGTGCTGACTGCGGGCTCCCGCCCGGAGCGGGATGGGGCGGCAAGCTCATCAATCAGGGCGTCGAGCCAGTGCAGCTCGGATCCCAGGTGCGCCCGCTGATGGGAGATGATCCACTCGGTCGAGCCGGAGCGAACCGGCGCCTGACGCAGGTCGTCCAGCTCGGCTTGAATCTGCTCCCGCCGTCCCCGCAGCCGCTCGGCGGCCTCCAGCGGGGCGACGGCCGGGAGGAAGACCAAACCGACGTCACCCGCAAAGCGAGAAGGCGCATAGGTCGAGAGGTTCTGGCGCAACAAGTGCTGGAACTGCGCTTCGCCGGCCTCGGTGATCCGATAGACCCAGCGCGGCGGACGCTTACCCTGCCGGGAACGCGTGCGCGCCACCCAGCCAGCCTTTTCCATCTTGCCAAGCAGGAAGTAGACCGTCGGCTTCTTGAGTGCTGTGCAGTAGCGGAGATCCGCCTCGACACACTCTACGATGCGGTAGCCGTGCATTTCTTCCTGGCGCAGCAGGCCCAATAGGAGTAGCTCGCGGTCCATGTCCCTAGTCAGCCTAAATTAGTCAATTCCGACCTACAATATGTTGTATTCTATGCTGAAACAGGCTTTCTTGTCAACCGGATCGCCCAATGGTGGGCAGGAGCTCCCGGGACAGTCCTGGAGGCCGTGCCCCAAGGGCTGCAAGGGCTTCGCCCCCCCACCGGCCGCACCGAAGCGGCCAGGCTCGGGCCGTGGACGGCCGACTTGGGGAGAAGCAGCGGGGCCTGGCGAATGCCAGGCCCCGCACTAAGCCAGTATGCTCCCGTCAGCGCCGGCTAAACAGCCAGTAGACCAGCGCGCAATGCTGCCATGTGGACTAGATCTCGGTGCAGTAGGCCAGGCCGAGGGTCCCCGGGCCGGTGTGGGTGCCCACCGCCGGGCTGACGGCCGTCAGATACTGTTCGACCGGCTGCATGCGTTCGGATGCCTCAACCAACAGGGACTGGGCGTCCTCCTCGGCGGAAGCGTGCAGCGCCGCCAGGCGCAGGTTCTTCTTTCCCCTCACCCGCTCCTCCACGACCTCGAGCAACCGCTCGCGCGCTTTCGCCCGAGTGCGCACCTTGTCCAGAGGCTCGACCCGCCCATCGCGCAGTTCGAGCAGCGGCTTCAGATTGAGGGCTGAACCCATGAGCCGCGCAGCTCCCCCGATCCGACCGCCGCGATGCAGGAACTCGAGCGTGTCGACCAGGAATACCACCCCCGTCTGCGCCTTCACACGATTGGCGACCGCCAAGACTTCGTCGAATGTAGCCCCGGCCTCCGCCGCTCGCGCCGCCGCCAGCACCTGGTAGCCCAGCGCCATCGCCACCGCTTGCGAGTTGACGATCTCGATCCTGGCTCCGGGGAACTCCTTCTTCGCCTGCTCAGCCGAGGCGATCGTCCCCGAGAGGTGCGGCGAGAGCAGGATCGACAGGATCGGCACGCCGCGGGCTACCAGCGGCTCAAACAGCGTCGTGAAGCTGGCGATGGTTGCCTGCGAGGTCGTCGGCATCGTCTTGGAGGTCTTCAGGCGGGCGTAGAACTCAGCCGGCAGGATGTCGATCCCGTCGCGCATTTCCTGCCCATCCCAGATCACGACCTGGGGTGCAACGAGGAGCTTGTACTTAGCGACCAGATCCGCCGGGATGTAGGCTGTGCTGTCGGTGATTAGCGCCAATTCGGGCATTACCCCTCCTGGTTTTCGCCGGAAACGCGTCTATCCGGCTACAACCCCGCGCGGGGGGAGAGGGTGCGACGGTCGCTATGCACCGCCGCTCAGCCAGGCCAGCAGGTCATCCAGCGGCCAGGCATTGGCAACCTGCGGCGGGCCCAACCAGGCCCGGCGAGCCACGCCTACCCCGAATCGGCGCAGCAGCAGGTCGCTTGGACGGTGAGCGTCGGTATTGATCGCCAGCAGGCAGCCAAGCTCGCTTGCGCGCCGGGCATGCACATCGTTCAGGTCGAGGCGATCCGGGTGGGCATTGATTTCCAATAGCGTGCGCGTTTCGAGCGCTACCTGAAAGACTTCCTCTAGATCCAGATCGGCACCCTCTCGCCCTTCGACCATGCGCCCGGTCGGGTGACCGATCATGTCGACGTGTGGGTTGCGCATGGCGGCAAGCAGTCGGGCGGTGGCCTGTGGGCGAGACTGGCGCAGCGAGCTGTGCAGCGAGGCCGTCACCAGGTCCAATTCGCTCAGCACCGCGTCTGGGTAATCGAGGCGGCCGTCCGCCAAGATCTCGACCTCGGCGCCCTGCAGCAGCCGAAGCCGACTACCGAGGCGCCGCTGAGCCTGGTCGATCTCCTGGCGCTGCGCGCGCAGCCGGTCGACGCTACAGCCCCCCTGCCACGCCCAGGCTCTGGCTGTGGTCGGAGATCACCAGATAGGTCAATCCGAGCTCGCTTGCCGCCTCCGCCATCTCAAGGATGGTCGCCCCGCCGTCGCTCCAGTTGGAGTGGGCGTGCAGTTCGCCGCGCAGATCCGCTTCGGTCACCAGCGCCGGCAGCGCTCCGGCTTCAGCCGCCTGCACTTCGCCTCGATCCTCGCGCAATTCGGGGGGGACCCACGCCAGCCCGAGGACGTTGTAGGCATGCTGCTCCTCTGCAATGAGCAGCTCACCGCCATCCGGCTGACGGAAACCGTGCTCGGAGAGCGATAACCCCATCGCCTGGGCCCGCTCGCGCAGGCGTACATTGTGCGCCTGAGATCCGGTTGCATACTGCCAGGCGGTCCCGAAGCGCTCCACGGGATGGACCCAGAGTTGTGCCTGCAGGCCTCCCTCAAGCTCGACACTGACCTTGGTCTCCCCCTGGCTGCGCACTCTGCGCACTTCGGGGAGTGCGGCAAACCCCCCGACGACGAGGGCCGAGTCGTCAGAGGCGACCACCAGGTCGATGTCTCCAATGGTCTCCCGCCAGCGGCGCAGGCTGCCCCCGAGCTCGGCCTGCCGAACGCCGGGCATTCCACGCAGCTTGATCAGCAACCTCTCGGCGGCTGGAAGGGCAACTCCGATGGATGCACGTCCGGATCGCCGGCGGTATGCCTCGATGCTGACCAGGATGCGGGCTTCCGACTTCTCGCCCATGCCGGTGAGTTCGCGAAGCTTCCCGGCGCGCGCTGCCGCCTCCAAATCGTCGACGCTGGTTACGCCAAGTTCCTTCCAGAACCGGGCCGCTTTCTTCGGCCCGACATCCTGGATCTCCAGCACACCGATCAACCCTTCCGGCACGGCGGCAACCAGCTTGTCGTAGAAGGCCATGCGCCCGCTTGAGAGCAGTTCGTCGATCTTGGAGGCAATCGCCTCCCCCACCCCGGGGATCTGCTGCAACCTGCCGGTGGCGGCCATGGCGGCAACTTCCTCGCTGGTCGAGCGGATCGACTTAGCCGCGCGTCGGTAGGCATTCACCCGGTAGACGGCCTCGCCCTGAATCTCGAGCAGGTCAGCGATCCGGTCGAAGACGGCGGCGACCTCCCGGTTGTCCATCGTCCCTGCTCACGCTCCGCCTTGGATCGAGTGCGCCGGCGCGATCACGGCTCCGAGGCCGCCAGCAACAAGGAGACCTTCCACCAGCTCCCGTCTCCCTCCAACCCGACCCCGGCAAAGGCATACTCGGGCGACAGCAGCACCTCGCGGTTGGCGGGTGTCCTTTCCCAGGCGCGCACGGCGTCCGTGGCAAGCGTTTCGAGCGGGCCCTGGTTGGCATATACCAGCTCGGCGACCGCCCCGCGGAAACCGGTGTCTTCGATGATCTGCCGGGCACTGGGAGATGCACCGGCCGGGTCCTCATGGCCGAGATACCTCCCCTCAGCCATCGCCTCGGCCCTCACCTTCCCCAACACCATCAAGGTACCCGATGCCGCCAGCGGCGGTAACCCTGCCTGCACCCGCAGCACGTTGACCGCGCTCACCATCCCGATCGCCGTCGGCATGCCTTCCGCGTCAGACAACGACCGCGGCCTATCGGCAGCCGGCAAGTCCACCTCGCCAGCGTAGGGCAGCAATGTGGCATCTTGCACAGTCTTCCTCGTGCACGCCCCGATCAGCAGGCCAGCCAGCAGCAAGCACAGGGCACCCAGGCGAATACGCCGCATGGGGGCATTATAGCCATCCTGCGGCTGGGGAGGCTTCATCGTCTTGAGGTAGGCGGCGTGTCGTGATCTTGTGACGAATGTCCGACGCGGGAGTGGCTGGAGAGTCCCGGCGCCGAAGGTGCCCTTATGCTATTCTATGGACTATATCCCTGCCGGCGGTATGCCTGTGATGGACCCCGAGTCGCTCCGCCCGATCATCGTCTACCTGGTGCGCCGGCACCCGCTGGAGAAGGACTCTCTCCGGCCTCCTTTCCGTTGGCTGCACACGGAGAGCGACTTCCGGCGCCAGCTCGAGAAGCTGATCGGACCCTTCGACGAGGCGCAGTTGAGCATGATCGTCGACGATCTCCCCGCCGGGCCGGGATGGGGCGTGCTGCTCGAGGCGTTGGGCGAAGAACGCGTGCGCATGGTGGTCACCCACCTGGCCCCGCTCACCCCGGCTCAACGCCAGCAGCTGATCGGGGTATGCGCCGAGACGGGCGCGCAGCTGGTCACTCCTGCGGACGCCGGCCGCAATCGACTCGGCACGGCGCCCCTGCGCAGCCTGTAGCACCTCAGCCCCCCTGCTCTGCCCCTCCGCCGCACCGCAGGCGGTGTCTTCCCGGAGATCCCCCACGCACTCCCTCCATTGCCAGCCTGACGCCGGACGTGCGGATGCCTCCGGAGGGCGCAGGCGAGGAAGGGTTGCCCGAGGCGCTCCTGCCTGCGGGACAACGCATCCGCCTTTGACCTGACCACCCTTGCCGGCGGTGGACCATCCTGCGCAAGGTGCCGCCGAGGACATTCACCCTAGCAGGCCACTCCGCCGCTGCAAGCTCGCACACGCCCGATCCTCCCGCCAGCGAGCACACCGCCGGCCCCACGGCATGCCAGCGCTCGACCTCCCGCAAGGATGGGACGTGGAGCTTGAGCCGAAAGCAAAGGAGCCGACCTGGCGCCTGGGAGGGACAGGGGTAGGCCAGCGGCATCGCTAGGGGGTGGCGAGCCGGCGTTCGGCGCTCAACCGCCGCCCAGGCCAGAGCAGGAATGGCCTGGGAGGAGCAGAATCCTGATCTTCGCCATCACTCGCGCCTTGGTTGTGCCTGCCCGGCTTGTCGCTGGGTGCGCGAAGGCAGCACGTCCTCGAACACCGCGCTCCCCAACGGGTAGCCGACCTGCGGCACAGTCGACAGACGCAACATCCGGGGAGATAGGCTGGCTGTGCGGACCCCGCGATTTCCCTTCGCAGCTGGCTGGTCTCGGGCACGCGTGCGCAGCAGAGAGCCAGGGCCGCCCAGACCCCGCCGGCCTCGGATCCAGCCGCCTCCGTGAAGGCGGCTCGGAACCCACATCCTGCGCGTCGAACCGCTCAACACCGTCGCTCCACCGGAGCTGGCATTCCCCGTCGCTGAGCCGTGCCAGCCCCGGATGGTAGAATGTCCGTTTGACCCCATGAACGAGTTCAAACTGCACGCGCCCTACCGGGCCACCGGCGATCAACCTGAGGCGATCGAACAGCTCGTCGCCGGGCTCAACCGCGGCGATCGTCACCAGGTCTTGCTCGGCGCCACCGGAACAGGCAAGACCTTCGCCATCGCCAACGTCATCGACCGAACGCAGCGCCCCACCCTGATCCTGGCACACAACAAGACCTTGGCGGCGCAGCTGTACGCCGAGTTCAAGGACTTCTTCCCGGAGAACGCAGTCGAGTACTTCGTCTCCTACTACGACTACTACCAGCCCGAGGCCTACGTCCCGCGACACGATCTGTATATCGAAAAGGAGACCGACATCAACGAGGACATCGAGCGCCTGCGGCTCTCGACGACGACCTCGGTGATCTCGCGGCGGGATGTGATCGTGGTGGCCTCTGTCTCATGCATCTATGGCATTGGCAGCCCGGAGGCGTACGGGCGAGTGGTGATCAACCTCGAGAAGGGCGCCACCTACCGCCGGGCGACGGTGCTGCGACAGCTGGTGGAGAGCCAGTACGAGCGCAACGATGTCGACCTTCACAGCGGCACGTTCAGGGTCCGCGGGGACACGCTGGAGGTCATCCCGGCCTACGACGAGTTCGGCCTGCGCATCAGCTTCTTTGGCGACGAGGTCGAGCGCATCAGCCGCTTCGAACCCGTAACCGGGGAGATCCTGGCCAGCCCCGAGGCTGTCGCCATCTATCCCGCCAAGCACTTCATCACCGAGGCCGAGAAGATGAAGACGGCGCTGGCGGCGATCGAGGCCGAACTGGCGATCCGGCTCGAAGGACTCCGCAGCGCCGGAAGGCTGCTGGAAGCCCAACGCCTTGAGCAGCGCACCAACTACGATCTTGAGATGATGCGCGAGGTCGGCTACTGCTCCGGGATCGAGAACTACTCACGCCACCTGGACCAGCGGCCCGCCGGCTCGCCCCCCTGGGTGCTGGTGGACTACTTCCCGCCGGACTACCTGCTGGTGATCGATGAGAGCCACATGACGATCCCCCAGGTGCGCGGCATGTACGGCGGCGACCGGTCGCGCAAGGAGACGCTGGTGGAGTATGGATTCCGCCTGCCGTCCGCCCTCGATAATCGCCCCCTGTCGTTCGACGAGTTCGAGCAGCGCACCGGACAGGTGATCTACACCACCGCCACGCCCGGGCCGTACGAGCTGGAGCGCGCCACCCAGGTCGTCGAGCAGATCATTCGACCGACCGGGCTGGTCGATCCCGAGGTCGAGGTGCGGCCGGTCAAGGGGCAGATCGATGACTTGGTGGGAGAGATCCGGCGACGGGTGGAGGCCGGGCAGCGGGCGCTGGTCACCACCCTGACCAAGCGCATGGCCGAAGATCTCTCGGATTACCTGCAGGAGATCGGCATCAAGGTGCACTACCTGCACTCCGAGATCGACACGCTCGAGCGGGTGTCGATCCTGCGCGACCTGCGCCTGGGCGTGTACGATGTCGTGGTCGGGATCAATCTGCTGCGCGAGGGCCTGGACCTGCCGGAGGTCTCCCTGGTCGCCATCCTCGACGCCGACAAGGAAGGCTTCCTGCGCTCGGATACGGCGTTGATCCAGACCATCGGGCGCGCTGCCCGACACGTCTCCGGCAGGGTGATCATGTATGCCGACAACGTCACCGAGTCCATGCGGCGCGCCATCGAGGAAACCGAGCGCCGGCGCGCCAAACAAGTCGCCTTCAACCTGGAACACGGGATCGAGCCGGCCTCAATCATCAAGGCCGTGCGCGACATCACCGACCAGATCGCCATCCACGCCGCAGCCGAACCCAAGGGGGAGTATCAGTCCTTGCGGCCGACTGACCTGCCCAAGGATGAGCTTGCGCGCTTGATCAAGGAACTGGAGAAGAAGATGCGCGCCTCGGCCGAAGGGCTCGAATTCGAGCAGGCGGCGGCCTTGCGGGATCAGATCTTCGAGCTGCGCGAGACGCTGGCAGCCAAAGAGGAAGCTGCCGCCCTGGAAGCGCGCCCGGGCGCTCGCCGGCGAGCGCTAGCTCGGCGGAGGAGGCGCCGCCGAGCGCGGCAGCCGGACGATCAGCTCCGCACCCCCCTGCGGGCGATTGGCCGCCTCGATCCGCCCGCCGTGCAACTCAACCAGATTGCGAGCGATCGCCAGCCCCAACCCTGTGCCACCCTCGGAGCGGGAGCGCGAGCGGCCCGCACGATAGAAGCGCTCGAAGACAAACGGCAAAGCCTCCTCCGGAATCCCCTCGCCGTCATCGATCACGCGGATCTCCGCCCAGCCGGCATCGAGTTCGCTTAGCCGCACGATCACTTCTCCGGATGGACGGGCGTGACGGACGGCGTTGGCGAGCAGGTTCCCCAGCAGCTGCTCGACTCGAATCGGATCGGCATCGACCATCAGTCCTTGCGACGTCGATTCGAGCTGCAGCGAGACGGCCTGCGAGGCAGCCTGGGCGGCGTGCCCCTCGATGACCCGCGCGGCCAGCGCCCGCAGGTCGGTCGGTGTCCGGTCGAGGCGCAGCTGCCGGGCATCGGTCAGCGCCAAGGTGGCCAGATCATCCACCAGCCGATTGAGCACCAGCGTCTGGTCCAGCACCGACAGCAGGTTGTCCTGCGAGGCGGGATACACCCCGTCAGCAATGCCCTCCAGCCGGGCGCGCATCACAGCCAGTGGCGTGCGCAGCTCGTGGGCTACGTCGGCTGTCATCTCGCGTCGGAGCTGCTCGGCGCGCTCGAGGCTGCTTGCCATCTGATTGAACGAAAGGGAGAGCTCGCCCAGCTCATCGCTGCTGCGTTTGGGGACTCGCCGAGTAAGATCCCCGCCGGCGATCGCGCGCGCCGCCGACGTCAGGTCGCGAATCGGCCGCAGGATCGATCCAGCCAGCAGGCCACCGACCACGATCGCCAGCGATCCGGACACCACCGCGGCCATCCACAGCGCCTGACGCACCCGCCCCAGGAACTCCTGCTCCGCCGGGCTGGCCCCGACCGGCCCGGGCACAATGTAGCCAACCGTGCCGCCGTTGACCACTACCGGTACGGCGCCCTCGAGCTGCACCGGCCCAAAGGTGCGCCCGAGTGTGCTGCGCGGCCCGGCGACGGCGACGCCGGAGGCATCGAGCAGCACCAGGTCTCTGCCCGGCATTCCGCCCCCCATCATCCCCATGTGGTCGCCTGGGGCGCCCAACAGGCGCTGCGCCCCTTCCCAGCTCCCTCGATCCTGGTAGTAGGCGGTCAGTAGGTCGACCAGCGCCCCAGACCCGGACTCGCCGCCGCGCAGCATGTAGCCCTGGAACTCCCGAGCTGCGGTGCGCGCGGCGACGACCGACAGCGTTGCCAGCGCAGCGGCGGTGGTGAACGCCATAGCCAGCAGAATCTTGACCGCCACACTGGTATGAAAGGAGGGCCTCTGTTCACGCTTCGGCAAAGCGATACCCTACTCCGAAGACGGTCTGCACGTAACGCGGGTGGCGCGGGTCCGGCTCGAGCTTGGAGCGCAGGTTCTTGATGTGGGCGTCGATGGTACGCTCGTATCCGGCAAACGCTTCGCCCTGCAAGGCGTCGAGCAGCTGCACACGGCTGAAGACCCTGCCCGGCTCGGAAGCCAGCGTGGCCAGTAGCGTGAACTCCGTCGGGGTCAACAGGATCTCCTGGCGGTCCCGGCGCACCTGATGGCGCGGCAAGTCGATCTCCAGCCCGGCGTGGCGGATCGACTGCTGCACCACGGGCTCTCCAAAGCTGCGCCGCAGCACCGCCTTCACTCGAGCCACAACCTCACGCGGCGAGAACGGTTTGGTGACGTAATCATCGGCGCCGATCTCCAGGCCGACCAGGCGGTCCGTCTCCTCGATGCGCGCGGTCAGCATGATGATGGGGACGTCGCCAGCGCGGCGAATCTCACGAGCCACCTCTAGACCATCCATCTTCGGTAGGTTCAAGTCGAGCAACACCAGGTCTGGCCGCCGGTGCTGGAAAATCGATAGCCCGGACACGCCATCCGAAGCGGTCTCGACGTGGTAGTGCGCTGCCTCGAGATAGTCGCGCAGGATTGCCGCCAGCTCCAGTTCATCTTCAATGATCAGAACGCTTTTCGGCATGATTCGATTATACGCTGCGCATCTCTCCAGCCCTTTCGCCCGCGCCTGGATTGGGGGCGCATGGATCCGGAGACGCCGGGCTGGGCGGCGCAGTTCACTGTAACCCCGGCGTGTGAAGAGCGGGTGAAGATCAGACGACGGGCTGCAACGCCCACGGTCTCCCTCGAAGGGCGGCCCCGCTTGGCCTCTCCTTGCTCAAGGTGCATGCAGCCCGGCACCAGCCTTCACAGGCTCTGCACACTCGCTTCGGATAACCCCCACAGGCAGCGGGGAGAATCAAGACGACTCGCCTTGGAAAGCCGCCATGACACGGCCGATGCTCCCGCCGGCGGCCATTGACCGTGGGCTCGCTTCGTGCCGAGGCAGCGTGCTCCGCATTTCGAGGCGGCTGACGAGCCAGGGGCACACCTGCAATCCGTGGCGGGATTCGCCGGGCGTTCGGTTGGCTTGGCCGGACTCGAAGGTGAGGGTGCGTCCTCTCGTCTAAGTCCGGGGCCTGGGTGGCGCGCACACGCCCCGCCTGCGTGCCTTCCCCCTCCGAGGCGCAGCTTGGGGAATTCAAGGTCAGGCAGGGCGAGGGATTGCCGCTGGGCTTCAGTGCTAAAATCACTGCCATAGTAGGAGTAAGGACCATGTCCCGAGTGCGCTCGCTCGCCATATTCTGCCTCTTGCCGACGCTGCTCATCGCGAGCCAGGCGCCGGACACCAAGCCCGCCGCCACTCCCGGAGAGCGCGGCTCGGCACCGGTGAGCCTGGATGGCGAGCCCTTCCCGCTGGTGGCGGACCTGCAAGGTCAGAACACCAGCCTGCTGTCGTTGGCGTTCTCCCCCGACGGCGCCACATTGGCCGCCGCGGGCGACAAGGGGCTGATCGAGTTGTGGAAGGTAGCCGACTGGCAGTCGTCCGGCATCCTCTCGGGCCACACCGCCACCATCAACTCGTTGGCCTTCTCGTCCGACGGCGCCCAGCTCGCCTCTGGCTCGGACGACGCCACGGTCCGGGTGTGGGATCCGGCGAATCAATCTGAGCTGAGCCAGTTCAAGCCGACCATGGCGACGAACGTCTACCGGGTTGTCTTCTCGCCTTCCGGCTCGGAGCTGGCGGTGGGCGCTCAAATGTGCGTCGTGCAGTTAGTCAACCCGGGTAGTGGAATCCTGCGGCGGACGCTAGATCAGCCGGGCTGCGGGTCGACCAGCTTCGGCTGGGTTCGGGCATGGGGCATTGACTACTTTCCCGACAGCGAGGGTTTGGTCACCGGCGATGGGCGCGGCTGCTGTGGCGGCGCTCTGTTCCGCTGGGACGAGGACCGGTTTGTCGAGCCACAATTGCTCGTTGGGTATGGCCTTCCGGTGAACGAGGTGGTCATCGACCCCAGCGGGACACGGGTTGCCCTGTCTGCGCTGGGCGAGCCGGCGGTGTGGATCCGTGACGCAGCGAGCGGCGCGCTGATCCATGAGATGATCGGCCATGTCTTTCGCGTGACGGCGCTGGCCTTCTCACCCGATGGAAAGCTGGTCGCTTCCGTCTCGAGGGATGGCGCCCTCGTGCTGTGGGACGCCGAGGCTGGCGTCGAAGCCACTCGCCTCACGCCAAAGGCCGGTCCCCTGACCGATGTGGCGTTCAGCCCTGACGGCAGGTTGCTGGCCGCGTCGACCGAGTCCGGCAGGGTGCTGGTCTGGGATCGCGGCGGGGGCTGACCCCGGCTGACAACTCGGATCTCTCCGCCCGCATCGACGAACCCCACCTCCCCTTCGCAAGGGATGGACATCTGCCTCCGTCCGCCGTAAGGTGAGGCCATGCGGACCGAGGATATCCTGCGTTTCGAAGCCGAGCTCCGCGTGATCCGCCAGGCATTCCAGGCCGCTCAGATCGAAGCGAGTTTCCCATCCAGGTCAGACTTCCAGCCACCTGCAGGGGCACCGGTATCGTCCTCGCGGCACATGCTGTTGGAGGCGCGGGGAGCCGTCGTAAGCCGTTTGCAAGGTCGACCCGAAACAGGCTTGCCCTCCGGCTGAACGACACCCCGCGGCGGGTGTCCATCGTTCTCCCAGCTGTAAGGTCCATGTAATCCACACGCAGGGCTGCCGGTGCTAGGATGAGCATAGATCAAGCGAGCTCATCCGCACTCATTCGAGGCACGCAGCATGGCAACCAACCTCCTCCCCACCACCGACGAAGCGCTGGATTTCGCCGTTGAGACCATCAGCCGCGGCGACTTGGATCGCGGCCGCAAGGTGCTCAGTTGGGTTCTGCAGCAGGAGCCGAACAACGTCGTCGCTTGGACCTGGATGACGCGCTGCACCAATGACATGGACGCACTGCGCGAGGTTCATCGGCGCATCGATGCCCTCAACCCGTTTGTCTAGCCGTCGGCCTGCCTGAGCGTCGGGGACTCTCTCACCCGTTCGCCAGGTACTTGGCCCAGACTGTCAGCCGAAGCACCGGCCCGGAGCCCGGTGCTTCGTGCATCCACGGGCTGCTCCTCGCCTGGTTCGCGCCTACAATAGGGCCAGCGCCGATTGGGGTGCGGCAGAGGATGGAAGCCAGGAAGCGAGGCCGGTCATCACCGCCCTGCCTTTGGGCAGGGGTTCATCCCCTCTGGCCTGCGGGGCGCCCTCGCCTGGCCCTGCTGGTCCTGTGGCTGGCGGCGGGCGGCGCGGCGGCCGCCTGCGCCCGCACCACCCCTTCAACCCTGGTGCCACCGATCGCCTCGCCCACGCCCGGCGCAAATCCCGCGACGGTCCCCACCGAACCGCCCGCGTGGCTGACCTCACTCCCCGCCCGGCCAGAGGCCAGCCTCAGCTTCGAACATCTCGAGCCTCGAGGACGGTCTTTCGCAGAGCGTAGTCAGCGCCATCGCTCAGGACCCGACGGGCTTCCTGTGGCTGGCGACCCAAGACGGCCTCAACCGGTTCGATGGGTACGAGTTCCGCGTCTTCCGCCACGATCCCAACGACCCAACGTCCTTGAGCAACAGCTTCCTCAGCAGCCTGGCCGTCGACGGCCGCGGTCAGCTGTGGGCCGGCACCAACGCCGGGCTTGACCTCTACAATCCCGCTCAGGAGAGCTTCGAGCACTTCGTCGGACGCGCCGACGATCCGAGCGCCCTCTCCTCCTCGGCGATCACCGCCCTGGCGGTAGATGGGGCCGACGCCCTGTGGGTCGGCACCGCCGGCGGGCTCAACCGGCTTGACCTGGAGACTCTCACCGTCAAGCGCTATCTGGCCGATCCTGCGCTCCCCAATCCTTTGACCACCAACGCCATCACGGCGCTGTTCCTGGACAGCCAGGGAAGGCTGTGGGTTGGGTCGGCACAGGGTTTGGACCAGCTCGACCCGCTGACGGATGTCATCCGCCACTACCTCCCTCAGCCGGATGATCCGACCAGTCTGGTCGGGGCCGCGGTGGCAGCCATCGGCGAAGATAGCCGCGGCGGGATCTGGGTGGCCACCGCCACTGGACTCAGCCGCCTGGACCCAACCAGCGGCCGGTTCACCAACTACCTCAACGATCCGGACGATCCCGCCTCCTTGAGCAGCAGCGTCGTCAACTCGGTGCTGCGCGACGCCTCCGGCGCGATGTGGTTCGGGACAAACGGCGGTGGAATCAACCGGCTGCGCCCCAATCGCGGCGGCTTCGACCGGTATCTGCATGACCCGCAGGATCCAACCAGCCTGGGGAACAACGCAGTCTTCCCGATGTTCCAAGACAGCTCCGGCATCTTGTGGTTCGGAACTTTCGGCGGCGGAGTCGATCGCTACGACCCGCGCAAGGCGAAGTTCGTCCACATCCGCAGCATCCCTGATCAGGCAGGGTCGCTCAGCAGCAACCTGGTCTGGTCGATCCTGCGCGATCAACAGCAAGGATTGTGGGTAGCGACCAACGATGGGGGACTGAACCGCGCCCGGCAGGGCGACCGCGACTTCACCCATTTCCGCAACGATCCATCCGACCCTGGCTCGATTGCCAGCGACCAGGTGTGGCGCGTCTACCAGGATCACCAGGGGCAGATCTGGGTCGGCACGTCCATCGGCCTGGACCGTTTCGAGCCGACGGGTGAGACGTTCGAGCATCTGGCCACCCCACCGGTCTTCAGCATGTACGAAGACAGCCAGGATCGCTTCTGGCTGGGGACGATCGGCGGCGGCCTGTTGCGGTATGACGCGCTGAGCGGCAGATCGCAAGCCTACACCCATGATCCCGCCGATCCGGAGAGCCTGAGCGGCGACTTCGTCACGACGATTGTGGAGGACGCCCAGGGCGCGTTGTGGCTTGGCACCTTCACCACCGGCCTTGAGCGCTTCGACCCCGGCACGGGGCGCTTCCGGCATTTCGTCGCCGAGTTCGCGCAATCCCAACAGCCTGCCCAACGACACCGTTCTCTCCCTGCTGCTCGACCGCGCGGGAACGTTGTGGGTCGGGACAGCGGGTGGACTGGCGCGCATGGACCCCGCCACCCGAACCTTCAAGACCTACCGCATTGCCGATGGACTGCCCAACGAAGTGATCAATGCCATTCTGGAGGACGAAGACGGCGCACTTTGGCTCACAACCAACCGCGGGTTGTCGCGCTTTGACCCGCAGGCCGAGAGCTTCGAGAACTACGACGTCTCGGACGGGCTCCAAAGCGCCGAGTTCAATCAGGCGGCGTCAGCGCTAGGCCCGTACGGCGAGATGTACTTCGGGGGGATCAACGGCATCAATGTCTTCCAGCCGCAGTCGCTCGAGGCAAACGGCTTCATCCCCCCGGTGGTCATCACCGGCTTTCAGTTGTTCAACGAGACGGTTCCCATCGGAGACGGTTCGCCGCTCGAGCAGTCCATCACACAGACCCATCAACTCGAACTGCCCTACACCGATGACTTCCTCGGCTTTGAATATGCCGGCTTGCACTTTTCGTCGCCCGAGGAGAATCGCTACGCCTACATCATGGAGGGCTTCGACAGCGGCTGGAACGAAGTCGGCGATCGGCGCTTCGCCAACTACACCGGGATCCCGCCCGGGGAGTACGTGTTTCGGGTGCGCGCTTCGAACAGCGATGGCATCTGGAATGAGGCGGGCCCTTCGATCGAGCTCAGCATCGTGCCCCCCTTCTGGCAAACGGCGTGGTTCGTCGCACTTTCGCTGGCGGTGGTCGCGGGCACGGTCATCGGCGCGGTCACGCTGCGCTTCCGCATCGTCGAGAACCAGCGTGGCGAGCTCGCCCGCCAGGTCGTCGAGCGGACCGCCGAACTGCGCGAGACCCTCGGCCAGCTGCAGACCGCCAAGGAGGCCGCCGAGTTGGCCAATCGCGCCAAGAGCGTCTTCCTGGCCAACGTCAGCCACGAGCTGCGCACACCGCTCAACGCCATCATCGGTTTCAGCCAGCTGATGATCCGCTCGGCCGCCACCGGTCGCGGCAACTCACTGACCACAGGCCAGGAGGAAAACCTGCACGTCATCCAGCGCAGCGGCGAGCATCTGCTTGGGCTGATCAACGACGTGCTCGAGCTTTCCAAGATCGAGGCCGGCCGCGCAACCCTCAACGAGCAGCCCTTCGACCTGCAGGGCCTGCTCGAGGGCTTGTTGGAGCTGTTCAGCCTGCGGGCGGAGGAGAAGGGGCTGGAGCTTGCCTTCGACATCGATCCCCGGACCCCACGCTTCGTTGGCGCCGACGAAGGGAAGCTGCGTCAGATCCTGATGAACCTGCTGGGCAACGCGGTCAAATTCACCGCTGCCGGTGGGGTCGTGCTGCGCGCGCATCCGGCTGACCGCCTGGCACCGAAGGGCGCGGCTCCGGAGGCCGAGGCGGTGAGGATGGTGCTCTCGGTCGAAGACACCGGTCCAGGCATCCCCGCCGGCGAAACCGAGAGCATCTTTGTGCCCTTTGTGCAGTCGTCCGCCGGCCTGCAGGCGCAGGAGGGCTCCGGCCTCGGCCTTGCGATCAGCCGCCAGTTCGCGCGACTGATGGGCGGGGAGTTGACGGCAGCCAGCCGGCTGGGCGCTGGCAGCACCTTCACGCTCGAGATCCCGCTGCGCACCACATCAGCGGACCAGGTGCTCGGGCAGGCGCCGCAGCGCATGGTCATCGGGCTGGCGCCGGGTCAACCCACCTATCGCATGCTGGTCGTGGATGACAGCCAGGTCAATCGCGCCCTGATCGTGCGCCTGTTCGAGCCGCTGGGCTTTGAAGTGCGCGAGGCGCCCAATGGACGGCAGGCGCTGGAGATCTGGCAGGCGTGGGAACCGCACATCGTGTGGATGGACATGCGCATGCCGGTGATGGACGGGTACGAGGCGACGCGCCGGATCAAGGCCACCACCCGCGGCCAGGCGACGGTTGTGATCGCGCTGACGGCCAGCGCCCTCGAGGAGGATCGGGCCGTGATCCTGTCCGAAGGTTGCGACGACTACGTGCGCAAGCCGTTCCGCGAGCAGGACCTGCTCGCCGTGCTCACCCGTCATCTGGGAGCGCAATTCATCTACGCCCGAGCTGCTCCGCCGCCCACGGTCCCCCCCGCACCGGTCGACCGGGGCCTGGTGGTCCGCTTGGCAGCCATGCCCTCGGAGTGGCGGGCCGAGCTGCGCCAGGCCGCGCTGCTGGGCTATGGCGACCGGATCTCGAGCCTGCTGCAGCAGGCCGCCAGCTCTGACGCGCTGCTGGCCGACCGCCTGCAAGCCCTGGCCTCGGCCTTTGATCACCGCAGCATCCTCGACCTACTCGAACAGGCGGAGCGCGCCGAATGAGCGATGCCCAGAGCCACCTTCCGGCAGACATCCTGCTCGTCGACGACACACCGGAGAACCTACGCCTGCTCTCGCAGGCACTGGCCGAGCGCGGCTACGGTGTGCGCGCGGTCACCAGCGGCGCCCGCGCCCTGGAGTCGGCGCTCGCCGTTGCCCCCGATCTGATCCTGCTGGACATCCGCATGCCAACAATGGATGGTTTCGAAGTTTGCCGCCGCCTCAAGCAGGATGAGCGGACGAGCGCCATCCCGGTGATCTTCATCAGCGCCGTCGACGAGATTCAGGACAAAGTAGAGGCCTTCCACGCCGGCGGCGTCGACTACATCACCAAGCCCTTCCGGGTGGAGGAGGTCTTTGCCCGGACGGAGACGCATCTTGCCCTGCGCCGATTGCAGGCGCGCCTGGAGCATGCCAACCTGCGCTTTGCGCGCGAGCTTGCGCTGGCCGGCAAGTTGCAGGCTACCTTCCTACCCGATCCCATGCCCAGCGTCCCCGGCTGGGAGCTGGCGGCGAGTCTGCGCCCTGCCCGCGAGACCTCCGGCGATTTCTACGACGTGCTGCGTCTACCCGAGGGCGGCCTGGGGCTGATGATCGCCGACGTGGTCGACAAGGGCGTGTCCGCTGCGCTGCTGATGGCGATGAGCTGGAGCATGCTTTGCGCCTTTGCCGAAGAGCATGTCCGCTCGCCGGCGAACGTCTTGCATGCCGTCAACGCGGCCCTAATCCGCCACCTCGACGGTCAGCAATTCCTGACGGCCTTCTACGCCACACTTGAGCCTGCGAGCGGTCAGCTCACGTACTGCAACGCAGGCCACGCCCCGCCCCTGCTTATCGGCGGCACGTCATCCTCGCCGCAGGCCCTCCCGCGAACGGGCCCTGCATTAGGAGTGATTGAGCAGGCCCATTGGGAGCCACGCAGCCTGGAACTGGCGCCCGGTGCGGCGCTCGTGCTGTATACCGATGGCGTGACGGACGCCGAGGGACCGGGAGGCGAGTTCTTCGGTGCCAAGCGCCTGGAGCGAGTTGTGCGCGCCGCCCAGGGAAAGACGGCCAACGAGGCACGCGACGCCATCCTGGCCGAGGTGGCAGGCTTCAGTGCTGGGACGCCGCAGTTCGACGACATGGCGATCTTCGTGCTGCGCCGAACGCCACGGTCGGCGTAGGCCGTCACCGTGGAATGCGCTCGCGGGGGGAGTCAGACGGGAAGGCGCCCCTGGCGGGACTTGAACCCACAACCGTCGGATTAGAAGTCCGGCGCTCTATCCATTTGAGCTACAGGGGCGCGAGGCTGCGATTATCCCACACCCCGCGCGGGCTCACAACCGCCGCGCCATCGCCCGTGGTATCCTGCCACCTGTGGCAAATCCCCAGGAGTGACCGACCATGATCCGAGTATCGAGTCTACCTTTCTTCCTCGCCGCATCGGCCCTGGCCGCCACCAGCCTGGCCTGCCAGACCGTGACGCGTGCGGCTGACCAGGCCAAACCGCCGGTTGCCGACAGCCTGTTCGTCGATGACTTCTCCGACACCGGCAGCGGCTGGGACCGCGAACAATACGACGGCGGTAGCACAGACTACCTCGACGGCCAATACCAGATCCTGGTGACCGACTCGGAGGCGGACTACTGGGCCAATCCCGGGCTCGATTTCACCGACGTGCGGGTCGAGACGCTCGCCACCAAGGCCGGTGGACCCGATGACAACGACTTCGGGTTGATCTGTCGCTACCAGGACGCGGGGAACTTCTACTACTTCGTGATCAGTAGCGACGGCTACGCCGGCGTTCTCAAGGTCAACGACCGAGAGACCACCGCCCTCGGCACAGGGAAGCTGGAGCCGAGCGCTGCCATCCGTCAGGGCAGCGCCACCAACCTCCTGGCGGCGGAATGCGTCGGCAGCACACTCCGCCTGTATGTCAACGACGAACTCGTCGTGGAAGTCGTGGACCCTGATTTCGCGCGTGGAGACGTCGGACTGATCGCTGGGACGTTTGCTACTCCCGGCGTCGATATTCGCTTCGACGATTTCCGCGTGCTCGAGCGCTAGCCCGCCAGGCTCGGGAGGGGACCGCGCGCCGAGCGGAGCCGTTGACCTATTCGATCTAGCTCAGGATGGATGCGCCAGGCGCCGGCCGGATCCCTCGGTAGACCCTGGGGCCCGTCAGCGTGCGCAAGATGGTCTCAGCGGGACGACCGAGCCGAGTTGCCCAGCTCCTGGCAAGAGAGCGGCGCGTTGCCATTGGCCATGAAGACGCGAAACACGACATCGACCAGGCTGCCTTGCGGGCTGATGTAGTCTGGTTGAACCGCGCAGTGAGTCATCAGCGTGTGCTGCAGTCCG
Organism: uncultured Chloroflexia bacterium; assembly: GCA_963789825.1. Taxonomy (GTDB): domain Bacteria; phylum Chloroflexota; class Anaerolineae; order Anaerolineales; family E44-bin32; genus PFL42. The sequence continues at coordinate 255,532 of CAWBME010000006.1, read as the reverse complement.
GGCACGCGCGAAACCTCGGCGGTCTCCGGATCGACATGGTCCACCAGCGCATCCGCCTCCAACTCGCCGAACGTGACCTGGTGTTCGGGGCACAGGTGGCTGCGCAACAGGACAGCCCAGTCGCGGTCTGCACGCTCCCACCACTCGAAATCGATATGGAACTGGGTCGCCAGCGTCGGTCGGACGAGCATTCGGGCCCGGTCGGCGGAGGACAGGCTCATCGCTGGCTCCAGGCCGCCTCATCCAGACGCCAGTAGTGGTCCCCGACGTGGACGAAGAAAGGTTGCGATTCGAGTTCGCCAAGAATCGCCTCCGGCGGCAGGCGTTGGAGGACATTCACCCCGGAGTACAACGCCTGGCCGTGCACTGCGCTCTGGGGATTGAGCTTGGCCAGCTCGCGGAAGACTAAGGGCACCAACCGGTCCAACGCCATCTTGCGCTGTGCTCCTGAGAGCCACGCCTGGTCCATCGCCGCCAGGTCCGGCAGGCCGACCACCATCTGATCGTCAAACGCGGCGCCGACCGGCTGCTTGAGCATGCTGAAGCCGATCTGTCCACCGTCGCCGATCGTGACCGTGCGGATCCATTCCGTCCGCCGCCGGCGGTCCACCACCAGGACGATCACTTCCCCAGGCGATTCGCCCCGCCGTACCTCAATCAGGCCTCCCGTCGGGACCTCGTACTTGCGGTACCACTCCTCCAGGCCAAAGACATACCGCTCGGCCCGAACGACCCATCCCGGGAACCGCTCCCCGCTGTGGCCATCCACCAGGATGAAGCGGATCCGGGGGGCCTCGTACGCCGTCGGGAATAGCGGGCTGAGCCGAGAGGATAGCGGCAAAGTCCCCACTCGCCAGTGCGGGAACAGCAGCGCCAGGCGCACGGCGTCCTCCTCGGAGGGAAGCGATGGGAACTCGCTGAGCTCATCGTCCAGCTGGCGACACAACGCCAGGCTGGCATCGCCAAGTGCCGGCGCAGTGGTCGCGACACGGGCTGGCTCGAGGCGGGGCGGACAGAAGAGCACTTCGGGCGGTTCCAGCCGACGCAGATACCACAACACCTGGCCGGCAGGGCCGACCTCGTCAAAGCGCTCGTCCTCCTGCATGGCATAGTCGACCGAGAAGGCCGCCAGCAGCGGATCCACCGAGTTGGGCAACCCCAGGTGAGGCAGCAGATCTCCTGTCGGAAGAGGGCCGCCGCCCGCCACATCGAGCACGGCCTCCGCCAGGTTGAGGTGACCGACATTGACTTCGGCGAGCAGTTGACTGGGGAACCAACGCCCGGCGATGCGCACAATGTCCAGAGTCTTCGCCAGCCGCTCGACCAGCTTCGTTTCCAGTTGACGGCCGTGAACCTGCAGGATCGTTTCGGGGCTGATCTCGCCCTCGGGCGTCTCCGCTTCTGCCAATGCCCGGGTCAGCGCATGCTCGCGCAACCGGGCAGCGAATTCGCGCGGCTTCTCATCGTCAAGAGACACCGCAATGACCTCGAACGTCCCTAGCGCCGGGTTCTCGCCGGGACGAACCGCCGTCACTCGTCCGGCCCGACCGCCCAATTGGGGGAAGCGCAGCGTCTGGCCAACCTGGTAGCCTTCGGTCGGCAGATAGCTTGGCAGATCCGACGCCCGCTCGGCCTCCGCCTCGGCCACCCAGCTGGCCAGCCTCTCCTCCACCAGGGCGCGTGTCATCTCTGCCGGGGTGAGCGGCACTTCGCGGTCCAGCAGCAGGTTGTAGATGAACTCGAGATCGCGGTCTGAGATTTCGTACTCAGCCCACAGGCGATCAGATACGGCGAATGAAGTGGAAGACATCAGAAGGAAGCGGCAGACCCTGAGGTTTGGCATTATACTACACGACGGAGGCGCGATGGAGGACAAACTCATCCGGGTAGCGAGCGTGAACGGAGCGCTGGAGGGAGAGATCCTGCGAGCGATGCTCGCCGCGGAAGGGATCGACTCCACGCTCTCCCAGGAAGCCGCCGGGGCGGCGTTTGCCGTGGGCGTCGGCGCACTGGGGGTGGTCGATGTGCTGGTGCTCGAGCAGCAGGCCGAGGCTGCACGTCGGCTGATCGACGCCTACCGCAACGCCGAGATGATCCCCCCGCCCGATGAGGGCGATTCGAGCGAGAGCTAGGCCTGCCTGACGGCGGCCGCGTCTGCGCTGCGGCTACGAGTTGCTCAGTTCGACCCACTCCAGTGGATTGACCGGTACCCCGCCGACCCACACTTCCCAATGCAAGTGGGGTCCGGTGACGCGCCCCGTGCCGCCGACCAGGCCAATCTCCTGCCCCGGCTCGACCATCTGGCCCACCTTGACCAGGATCTCCGATTGATGCAGGTAGCCCGTGTAGACCCCCCAGCCGTGGTCGATGTACGTGGCGTTGCCCCGCACATCGAGCGGACCGGCGAATACCACTCGACCCTGCGCCGGCGCCAGGATCGGCACACCGGTCCCCCCGTAGAAGTCCAAGCCGTTGTGGTACTTGTAGTAGCCTTCGCCATTGTAGCTGCGTCGAGTGCCGAATATCGACGGGAAGCTGTCGGTATAGAATTCCGAAGGTAGCAGGAAGGCGCCCCTCCAGAGTCTCTCCGGAGTCTTGGGCGTCACGAGTTCTTGGATCCGTGCATCCTCAGGGACGGTGACCGCGGGATCGACGGTCTCGGGATCCACCGCGAGTGCCTCTCTCCCGAACTCGCCCTGGCGGACCCGGAATGGCTGCTGGAAGCGCTGGAAAGTGCCCGAGGCCGGGTCGGCTTGCCAGCGGAACTCAAGGTCATAGACCCCCGGCTCGAGCATGGCATGGATGCCCTGCAAGGCAACGTACCCCTGCCGCGCCGTCCGGCTGGAAGAGCAGCGGCCAGTCAGCAAGCTCGCCCTCTGCCCGGATCGGCGCCTCGGCGCGCAGTCGGAGGGTGACGATCTCGCCCTGCGTTCCGACCTGTGGCTCCAGCGTAGCGCCGACGATGGGCAGCGGAAGGGCGGTATTTGGGACGCCCTCAGCCGGCAGGGCCAGGCTGTCCCCCGGCAACAGCCACAGCCGCTCACCTGCGCCATTCCGCGATTGCAGGCTCCACGCGTTCTGGCCGGCTGCGGCCGCTTGGCCGGTCAGCGTGTCACCCACGCCGATCAACTGACGGCTGGCCTCCACCAGGGCCCGCGCGGTTCCTTCGTCAAAGGGCACGATCAGCGGCTGCCCGGCGTAGATCCTCTCAGGGCTGAGTCCGCGATTCAGCGCCAGCAGGCTGTCCGGCGCGACGCCGTACACTTGCGCCACGCTCGACAGGTCTTCCCCAAACGCCACCTCATGGGTGATCAGCCTACCGCTCACGCCTTCAAATCCCGGGATGACCAGTTCCTGCCCGGGAGAGATCCCGCCGCTGGCGCTCAGGCCATTGGCCTGCGCAAGTGCCTCGAGCGAGGTGCCGAAGCGGGCGGCGACGCTCCACAGCGAGTCGCCCTCCTCCACAACATAGACCGGCCCGGAGGCCTGCGCCCTAGCGACGGGCACCCAAGCCATGCATAGAAGCAGGGCGAGCAGAGCGGTCAAGTAGCGGGGACTAGACATCGCGGAAGGCAATACGATCACCCGGAAGGACGCATTCTAACAGGTCCGGCGTCGATTCCACGACGTAGCGCGCCGGTTTGGGTGGGAGGTAGAAGCGCCACGGGCGCGCCCGTACCACTCCGTTCACCACACCCTCGTCGTCCAGCCAGAGCACGCCCAGTGGGAAGGCGACGAACCACATGTGGATGGCAGCATCCCAGCGCGAGGCGCGCCGCTGAACCAGGACCAACCCCTGCCCTGGCGGACAGGTCCGGCGGAACATCAGGCCAGCCAGACGACTGGCAAAGGTGTCGCACCAGCGCGCGGTGAACAAGAGCTGGTCGTCGCGGGTGCGATGGAGGACTTGCACCCGGCGAGTCATGGCAGGCAGCGCGCAACGGGGCGGCCCGTGTCCGCCCCGCATGACCGCCGCGATCCGCCAGCTTCAGCTTGGGACGCTGAGGATCTTCTCAATGCTCTCGAGCAACTCCTGGGGGCCGAAGGGCTTGGTGATGTAGTCGTCGACTTTGGCAATGTGCAACCCGAGCACCTTGTCGATTGACTGGGCTTTGGCAGTGACCACGACGACCGGGATGTGCTTGAGCTCCGGGTCCGCCTTGATCTGCTGGTAGACCTCCCAGCCGTCCATGTCGGGCATCATCAGGTCGAGCAGGATGATGTCGGGACGCTCGCGCCGCACGGCATCGAGACCCTCGATGCCGCCGTTGGCGCCGATGACGTCATAGCCCTTGCGGCCGAGAATCAGCCGCACGAGATCGATCATCTCCGGCTCGTCTTCGATACAGACGACTCGCTTCGTCTCCCCCGCCATGTCCTTCAACTCGCGTGCGGATAGTGTACACCGCCGGGGCAGGCGCGCAACAAAGCCGTTGGTCCTACCCCCGGGGCGCCTGGGGGGCTGCTCCGGCCTGGCTGCCGCGCGGCGCCTTGGGGACCCCGGGAGCCACCCGGGCGTCCAGCCAGCGTTCGATCAAGTCCGCCAATTCGGCCTGCGCCTCGCGGTTGGTCGGCAGGTAAGTGAGCGTCGGCTCGTCGGCAGAGGCCGAGGTGCTCACCTGGCTGCTGCGCCCGAGGCCGACAGGTAGGAGCGGCAATCTGGCCGATACCATGGCCTCGATTGCCGCGCGGTGGTGGCTCAGCCTCCAATCGTACGAGGTCACCAGGATGCCCAGCGTCTCCAGCTCGCGGTTGAGCTCATGGCGGACCTGTTCCACCGTCGCCAAGAAGAACCACAGGGCACGCAGATCCGGGATTTGAGGCTGGGTGGGGATCAACACTGCCGAGGCGGCGGTCAGTGCGTTCAAGGTGAGCAAGCCGAGGTTAGACGGGCAGTCGATGAAAGCCAAGTCGAAGTCGTCGCGCACGGTGTGCAGGATGTGTTTGAGGGCTTCCTCGCGTCCCATGCGCGAAAGCAGCCCCAGTTCACTCGGGGCGAGCGCCAGGTCGCTGGGAGCCAGAAACAGGTAGAGCCCCGGCAGGACCTCGCGCAGGATGTCGCGCAGCGGCACGATCCCGGGCAGGGTCCCGCCCAGGACCTCCGCCAGGCTGCCTCCGGCTGCGCTCTCGACGCCGCAGAACGCCGTCAAGTCCGCCTGGGGATCAAGGTCCACCAGCAGCACGCGGCGGCCGCGCTCGGCCAGCAGCGCCCCAAGGGCATGCGTTGTGGCCGTCTTGCCGACCCCGGACTTGTGGTTGGCGATAGCGATCGTCCGCACGTGACTCGGTCTCCCACCTTGCCCGGCGTGGCCGGGTCTGGCGCGCTAATTATGCACGACCCCGCCAAATCCGAAAGCCGGCCGGTCGTCGGTCCCCGCTGGGGAGCAAGGATCGTACCGGGACGATGCGGCGCCCTCGCCCGCCTCAGCCATCCCTACCGGGATGGTCATCGAAAGCTTGCCGCACCGCAGCCGACAGCGAAGCCGAACTGAGGGGCTTTTGGATCCAGAATACCTTGCCTTCTTCCAGCAACTCGCGTGTGCCGCCGCCCAGCGGGTAGCCGGTCATGATGATCACCCGCACCCTCGGATCGCTCTGCCTGAGGTTCTTGTACAGCGCCATCCCCCCTACGCCGGGCATGACCAAATCGGTCACCACCAGGTCGAAGCCCCCCTGCCGGTTGTACATCTCCAGCGCCTCCTTGCCATCGGAGGCTACGCGCACGCGATAGTCGAGCGAACTCGAGCACCTGGCGAACGCCCTCTCGCGTCGCCGGGTCGTCTTCGACCACGAGCACGGACTCACTGTGTCCGCGCACAACCGGTTGCGGCATCTCTGCCTGGGCTGGCGCGGCTGCGGCGAAGAGCACCGGCAGGTAGATCGAGAATTGGGTGCCTTGCCCCCGTTCGCTCCACACCAGGATGTGGCCGCCGTGCTGTTGGACAATCCCGTACACCTGGGCCAGCCCGAGGCCGGTGCCAGCGCCGACGTCCTTGGTTGTGTAGAAGGGTTCGAAGACGTGGGGCAGCGCCTCCGCCGGGATCCCTTCGCCGGTGTCCGATACAGTGATGCACACCCAGCGCCCCCGGCCCATGCCCGGTGACGGAGTGACCTCTCCGTCCGACACATCGAGCATCCCCAGGTGGAAGCGCAGCTCACCGCCACCCGGCATTGCGTCGCGCGCATTGAGCGCCAGGTTCATGAACACCTGCTGCAACCGGCTGGGGTCTGCGTTGACAATCACGTCTTCGTCCTCGAAGTCCAGGCGAAGCGAGATGCTCTCCGGCAGCGTGCGCGCCAGGAGCTTGTGGAGCTCCTTGAGGAACGGCACCAACGTTGTGGGGTGCTGCTCCATCACCGAACGCCGGCTGAAATCCAACACTTGCCGGGTAAGGCCCGAGGCCCGTTGTGCCTGCTGCAGGATGGTCGTCAGGCGCTCGTAGGAGCGCCCGGAGAGATCGGGTTGGGAGAGCAGCATCTCAGAGTACAGGATGATCGCGGCCATGATGTTGTTGAAGTCGTGCGCGATCCCGGCGGCAAGCTGTCCGACGGCCGCCAGTCGGTCTTGCTGCTGGGCCATCTGCTGGATCCGAGAGGCATCGGTGGTGTTGCGGATCAGCAAGGTCCACCCTTCGCGCCGGCCAGCGACAATGAAGGGAGTGCTCAGGATCTCGAAGACTTGATGGGTTGGCGGGCCCAAGGTCACCGTGTGAGGCAAGCCGCCGGGTCGAGGGCTGCAGGACCTCCTCGATGGGCACGCCCGCCAGCCGGACTGGCCGGTCCCCGATGCCGGCATCCGCCAGGGCGCGTAGGTAATCCTGGGCTGCGGGATTGGCGAGGGTCACCTGCAGGCCCTCGTCCAGGGTGAGGATTCCCTCATCCACGCTGTCCAGGATGCGCTGCAGTTGGCGGGCGTTCTCCTGGATTTGGTCCAGAAGGCGCAAGCGCTCGACAGCGCCGCCCAGCTGGCGCCCGATCGCTTCCGCAACGCCCATCTCTTCCTGCGTCCAGCGATGCGGTTCGGGAGCGGCCACGCTCAATCCGCCGATCGGCCCGCCTTCGGCAATCAGCGGCACGGTCAACGTAGCGCGGCAGGCTGAGGTCATCCAACTCCCGGGCGAGGGCCGCCTCGGCTGGATCCTCCGAACCGGCGCGCCAGTCCTCGTGGGCCAGCACCGGCCACGGACGCGACAGAGCTATGCTGACCATGCGCGCCGCGAGTGGGCGATACTCCGCCGCTACACCGCTTGCCCGCGCGGTAAGCGGACGGTCGATCCAAACCACGCCGGAGGGGACGCCCAGGGCGCGCAGAGTTTGCTCCAGCCCCGCCTCCAACACCTCCGTGAAGGCGGTCGCCCCGGCAGCGGCGGCGATCACGGCGTTCAGCGCCTCCTGCTGCGTGGCGCGCTGCCGCGTCTCTTCGTAGAGCATGGCGTTGCTCATCGCCGTCGCCAGCTGTCCGGCGAGCGTCTCCAAGAAGCGCTGGTCCTTCTCAATGAAGGCATCCGGCCGGAAGGCATGCACGGATAGCACGCCCACCAGCTGCTCACGCGCCAGCAGCGGGACGCCCAGCCAACAGCGGACGCGCTCGAGCGATTGGACCGTGCCGCTGGCGGGCATCATCTCCGGGCGGACATCGGCCACCAGCAGCGACTGGCCGCTGGCCACAACCCGGCTCGTCAGGCCACCCCGCGCAGCCGCAAAGCGCACGCCCATCGCCTGCCGCACCAATTCTCCCGCCTCAACCGCAAGCAGCACTTCGATCGTGTCGTCCTCGGCGTGGTAGAGCGAGACACTGAACGCGTCCAGCGGGATCAGCCGGCGCACCGGGTCGTAGACTTCCCGCAGCAGACGGTCGACCTCCAGCGCCGTGCCCGTCGCCAGGGCGACGTCGTACAGCCCGGTGAGTTCCTTCATCTGGCGCTGCGAGGCGACGTACAGGCGGGAGTTCTCGACGGCCAGAGCGACCTGGGTGGCCAGCGTCGAGAGCAGCAAGATGTCCTTGCGGGCGTAGTGATCATCCGGATCGCGCTCGCCGAAGAGCCAGGCGCCAACCAGCCGGTCGCCGGTTTCCAGCGGCAATGCCAGCCGGACCCAGTTCGTCGCCTCTTCGAGCTCGAAGGCCGGAGGACGGTAGTGACCGGCGCCCTGCAGAAGCGCCTCGACCTCGCTCCGACTCAGGTCCGTGTCCTGCGGCTGGAGATTGCGCGAGTACATCAGGCTCGTCCGGTCGTCCAGCAGGTACAACGCCGACTGGCGCACGAACAGGCTGGGCGTGATCTCGTCGGCGATCAGATGGACGAGCTTCTCCGGATCCGAGGCCGTCGGCAGGTTCTGCGAGAAGCGAGTGAGCACCTCGTCCGGGTCGTAGCGCGCGCCCGTAGGCTAAGTTCTCGAACCAGCGCTGGAACCTGCCCTGAACTGCGGGGGCCGCGGACATGAAGAGGATCGAAACCAGCAGCGCCGCGATGACGTCCCCTTCCTGAGAGGGGATCCAAGCGCTCACCAGCACAAACACCAGCGCGAAGGCGGTCGAGTAGGCCAGAATGAAGGTGTACAGCCCCAGGACGCGGTTGGCGCGGAACTCCAGATCCCCAAACTGGCGTTTGAAGGCCGCGTAGACGTAGGCCAGCGGGAGCGCAGGCAGCGCCAGCAGGGCGATCGCCGTTCCCCAGCGTGTGGGGAGTTCGATCCCCAGTAGGGTGGGCACAATGAAGATCAGAGCATGGAGGGAAAGAACGCCATCCCGATGCCAAAGAGCATCAGGCGGGTCGGCAGCCGCTGAGATCCGGAGCGCAGGACGAAGCTGCGGTAGAGCAGTATGGCCATGCTCCCCACGAACGCTCCCACGGCGGCGATGTACCATACGCTGGTCGGCAGCATGCCGAGCAGGACGGCTCCCACGCCGACGGTCCCCACAGCGTAAAGCACACCCAGACTGACACCGAGGCCGGCGCCAGGTATTCGCCTCGGGATCACCAGGTGGGTGTGGAGGTAGATCGGCAGCATCACCCAGGTCAGCGCAGCATAGAGCAGGCCGGAGTAGCCGATGCCGGTTACCGACACGCTGCCGATGGCGAGCCACAAGGCCGTAACCGAGAAGAACAGGATCAGGATCATCCAGCGCTCATCGCGCGGCCGCACCAGCAAGTAGACCAGGAGCGAGGCGACCCAGAACGACAGAAACGGAATCGAGACCAGGAGCGTGTTCGCCAATCCCGACCCGAGCGCCATCTGCGGCATCAGCCACTCGATCTCCAGGATCTCGCCCCCGCGCTGCAAGCTTGATGGGCACGAGATCACCGGGGCGAAAGCCATCAAAGGGCCGAGTAAGTGGATCGCTCCGGTACTCGCTCGAAAGTGAGCCCACCGATCTGCAGCATGCGATCCCCCTGCGTGACTTCCCCGGGTTCGCCGCACACCACGCGGCTCCGATCCGCAGTCTGGACCGAGCAGAACCGTCAGGTCTGATCCGAATTCAAACCCCGGCTGAGGAACGAGGAAGGCATAGGCCGCGCCGTATGCGAGGCCAATGATCAGGACCAGGACGGGCAGGACTCCAGCCCAAGCACGGACCTTGCCAGGATCCGTTACCCCATGGTGGGAGGTCATGCCTCTCCGCGAAGGAGCCTCGTGGGATCCTTCATCCCGGCGCGCTCGAGCAGCATCATCGCCGGCAGGAAATGGTTGTCCATGAACTCATTCAACGCCGAGGCGTCGACCAGCTCCAGCCCGGCGACAAGGTCGAAGGCTTCCTGGTGGCGCTTGACGAGGTGGTAGGCGCAGTAGGACACCGCACCGCATCGAGACAGGATCGACTGCGCCTCGCGCAGGTTGTCGAGGTTGTCCACATCCTTCAGCAGCTCGACGAACCGTTCCCGATCCGGGTGGTCGATGGTCATCGCATACAACGTCAGCAGGTTGTTGCGTGGGCGGCGCCAATCGGGCTGGGCCGGGATGGCGAGTGCGTCATCCAGATCATCATGCAGCTGCTGCGTCTCGCCAACGAGTGCGCCAACCCGGGTCAATGCCGCCACAGTTCGCTCATCGCCCCCGGCAAGCACGGCGCCGACGGTGAAGGCCGAGCGACAGAAGGGCGAGCTCTTGGCGAAGGCCACCTGCCAGTACTCATCCTCGCCGCCTTCGTTCAAGACATCCATCCGCTGGCCGAGCGCCGTGTCGAGCAGCATCTGAGCCAGCGCCGCCGCTGCTAGGGCTCGGGCGTCAGGGGGGCACCTGGGCGCGATCGATATGAGCGAACGCCGCCGCCTGGAGTGCCGAGGCGATATTCGCCGCCGGACCGACACCGATGCGCTTCTGGGCGCCGCGTGGGTCGTCATCCAGAGGTCATCCACCAAGACGATAGTCATCTGCAGGCAGGCGATGGCCGCCGCCCCCGGCAGGGCAAGGGCCGCATCGCCGCTCACCGCTTTGGCGACGTACAGTGGGATGCGGTAGTCCTTGCTTGGGCAGCTCCGTGCCGGGGGCGAACAGCGTGGCGATCTCCGGCCAGGATGCAATCTGCGGCAGGGACAACAGAGGTTGCCGAACGGGCTCGTAGTCCAGCGGGTCCATGGTCATCCCTCCACGTACTGTTGTACCCCAACCACCCTGCGAATGGAAACTGCGGCCGGGGAGCCCTTCAAGCAAGTGCCGGGCCACCCCCCTGGGCATGCCCGGCACCCTGCCTTGTTCGGTTGCTGTTGGCTCAAAGGTTGTTGCGGGGAGCTACTTGCGCCAGCCTCCCCAGGTGGCCAGCACCATCGCCTTGATCTCGGCGAGGTCTTCGGCCTTGTCGAGCTCGGTCATCTCGCGCAGCGCCTCGAGCAGGCTGCTCCGCTCCTCGGACTCCATCAATCGGCTGAATTCCTTCATCGTCAAAGCAGACATTGTGATTTCCCTCCGGAAGGGTTTTTCATAGATTGAGCTTGCTGCGGCTGTCCAACTCCTCGGTTTGTTCGATACCCTCCTCCTTGTTGCCTTCCCGGAAGGGGGGTCCCCGCGAACTCCCCGGCCGGCGTTTTCCTGTCCAGCCCGACCCGCGAGGTGGAATCTCAACAACCCAGGGGTCGGCTCTTCGTTCGTAGTCTCCCGCAAGGCTCTCAATGCAGACTCAACCGGACACAGGCGATTGCAGCGGGGATTCAACAGACCGGGGTAGGTTGGAAACAGAAACGGGTCAGAGGGAAGCGGCGCAGCGAAGAGGTGGGGATCCGACGATGGAGGGTCGCCGGTGGTCGGAACGCGGCTCGTGGCTTGGCGCAGGCCTGCCAGCGGCCGCATGGCCACCAGTCGACTATTCGCTGGGCGAGGTGTCCCGGTGCTTCCTTGCTGGCTATGCGCAGACGGGCGAAGGCCTCGCGTGGGGAATTGGGTCGCCCGGCCCGGCGCTCACTCCATCTCGGCCGGCGCGACCTTGCGCCGACGCTTGACCTCACCCCTGCGGCGCTTTCGCTGCTGGCGCGCCTGCCGCTGTGGCCGGGGCACGCGCGTCGGAACTCGCTCTTCTACCGGCTGGGCAGCTTCCGCCATGAGACGTCGAAGGCGCTCTAGCGCCGCATCGCGATTCGCTTCCTGCGTGCGAGCCCGGCGAGCCTCGATGCGCAGGATCCCCTCGGCCGTCATGCGGCGCCCGGCCAGCGTGGTCAGGCGCTGCTTCACGCTCTGCGGAATCGTCGCCGATCCGGCAACGTCCAACCGCAGGCGCACCGCCGATGAAACCTTGTTGACGTTCTGACCCCCCGGGCCCGAGGCGCGGAAGGCCTCGAAGGTGATCTCACCGGGCGCTGGCTGCCACTGCCAGTCGGAGGCCTGCCCCACCTTGCCTGCCTCCGGCTTCATCCGTGTACCAGCGCCCTTGTCCGGAGGGCTCATTCAGGTTCTCTTCGCGGAGACCGCCTTCGCCGAGCGCGCCGCCGGAGCAGCAACGCCGCGCCCCCCAGGATGAGCACCCCCTCCGCAAGGGCGATCAGGGCCAGCGCCGTTTCCTTGCCGGTCGTGTAGTCCGGAACAACGGCCAGCGTCGCCTGGCGGGCGGGGTGCGTCAGCGTGTACTCACCCGGAGTTGGGATGGCGAAGGACAGGATCGGCCTCCCCGGCGCGAGGGGCGTGTCGTACGGGCGCACCCCGCGGGCGACGAAGCCAACGGGCACCTCCTCCCCGGTCCGCGCCGAACGGATCACCAGCCATGGCTCAGCGTTCGATGCGCCCAGCAAAGCGGCCGCCTCCAGGAGGGAGAGGTCCGCAGTGTACACGTGGTACGGGCCAGGACGGGAGAAAGCCAGCCTCGACGGCGATTGCTGCATGTCGAGCATGGCCACGTCGGCAGCCCGCACCTGGGTGAGCAAGCCCAGCTTAGCCGGGACTACAAGGACGGCAGTCCCAACGCTCTTGACCACGCTCCCCAGCAGGCACACGCTGATGAGCAGCAGCACGGCGAGGAGGATCCCACCGATGATCGAAGTCAGTCTCGGCGAACGGTAGCTCTGATGCGACATGGTTGTGAGTCCAGGAACCGGGATTCTGCGGGTGCGGATCGGGAACTGTTCTCACCGTCGACCACCGGCAGAGCACAGACCATCATACGTCAAGATGGAGGGCGTTCCAAGTAGCCGGACGGGTCCACGCCCGGTATGCCTGCCTTGGACCGCCTGCCGGCAGGCTAGCTGCCGAGAGAAGATCGCGGCCTTGCCTCCGGACTCCCAAGCCCGGCAGCTGAGGGAGCCGGGACATGGCGAGTGCGCGCCGTCGCTGCCTTGCAGGGCGGAGTTGGCGCAGCGTGGGACAAGGACTACAGTCGACGAAAGAACGGGTTAGGGCCTGAGCGGTCCAATCCAACTCGCTTGGGTAGAGGGATCATCCGCTCCTCCAATCCCACAGCGATCCGTCTCTGGTTCCCCTGTGCTGCGCGTGGCCTCCACGGTGAATGGAGCTCGTGCCATGCGCCAGAGGGCGCGAGGCGGACAGGCGTGACAGGGTAGAATCGATGGGACACAGCCAATGGATGACCAGGGACGATCCGACCGTGGCCGGCTGCTGGCGGGGATGGCGAGCCTGTTGATGGCTGCGCTGATCGCCGGGGCGCAGCTTGGCATCATCCCCGCAGATGCAGAGGCCTTCTTCGCGCCTCCGCCGGTGATCACCGCGCTGTGGGTAGGCCTGCTGCTGGGGGCCATCCTCTTCTTGCTTCCGCAACGCTCACCGGCGGCGCTCGAAGGCGGGTGCTCGCGTTTCTGGTGCTTTGTCTTGTGGCGATTGTCTGCAACTGGAGCGCGTTTGCACCCGGGGTGACCTACACCTCCACCACGACGATCGGCGGGTTCGAGTTGACGCAAGACGATCCGCTTGGGGGACGGATCGTGTTCGGCCTGGCTGCTCTCCTTGTCGATCTGATCCTGATCGGTGGGGTCGCCTACGCAATCCGGCAGGTGCTTCGACATCTGGGCAGATGACCCAACCGCCGATGAAGCCGTTCGCCTGCGCTGGCTGACATGCGGAAATCCATGGGCCTCGGGATGCTCTGGCGGCGCTCTCCGCACGCACAGCTCAAGCAGACAGCCTGTCCACAGCTTCACCCATGAAGCGTAGGCTGACGGGTGCTTGAGGTCCGACCCACCCTCATCCCAGACTGCCGACGGCCGCCTCGACCGAATCCAGGATTTCGCCCGACTGCACGAGCGCCTTCATCGTGTTGTGGTCGGGATACAGCGGGCGATCTTCTTCCAGGTGCGCCACGTGGCGGCGGATCACGTCGAGCGCCGCCTGCACGCCGCGGCCCTTGGTGAAATCGCGAAAGTCCAGCGCCTGCGCTGCAGCCATGAACTCGATTCCCAGAATGCCGTAGGCATTGTCCAGAATCTGGCCGTTCTTCAAGGCGGTGTTCATCCCCATCGACACGAAGTCCTCTTGATCAGCTGCGGCCGGGATCGACTCCACCGACGCCGGAGCCGACAGGATCCGCTGCTCGACGATCAGCATATCCGCCGTGTATTGGCTGAGCATCATCCCGGAGAACATCCCGGCACCTTGGGTTAGGAAGGCCGGGAGGCCGACGCTTAGGGCGGGGTTGGTCAGCCGATTGAGCCTGCGCTCGGACAGCACGCAGACCATGGTGATCGCCGCTCCCATGCTATCCATCGGCAGCGATACCGGTGTCCCCTGGAAGTTGGCGCCGGTGAGTGTCAGGCGCGCCTCAGGCAGGAAGATCGGATTGTCCCCCACTCCGTTCAGCTCGGTCTCCACCTGCCGGCGGGCGTAGGCCAGCATGTCGTGTGCCGCACCGATGACTTGCGGTGAGGAGCGCATCGAATACGCATCCTGCACCTTGCTCTTCAGCTTGCCCGTCTGCAGGTCCGAACCATCCACGCACTTCAGGATCGCCATGGCCGACCGGACAGCGCCCGGAAAGCCGCGCGCCTGGTGCAGGCGAACGTCATACGGTTTGAGATTCGCCAGCAGGCCTTCCAGCGACATTGCGCAGGCGATCTCGGCCTGCTTGAGCCAGCGCTGCATATCGAACAGGTGAAGGGCGCTCATGCCGGTCAGGAAATTCGAGCCGTTGATCGCCGCCAGGCCGTCGCGCGCCTGCAAGTCGGGGACGGGGATTTCCGCAGCTTCCATTGCTTGCGCACCAGCAAGGCGCTGGCCCTGGTAGAACGCCTCCCCCTCCCCCATCAGCAGCAAGGCGATCTGGGACATCGGCGCCAGATCCCCGGAAGCACCCACCGAGCCCTTCTGGCACACCACCGGGGTCACGCCCCGATTGAGCATTGCCACCAGGGTCTGGGTGATCTCGGGCCGACAGCCGGAGTTGCCATGGGCATGCACGTTCACCCGGCTGGCCATGGCCGCCCGGACGTGCTCGACCGGCGCCGGTTCGCCGATTCCGGCAGCGTGGTTGTAGATCAGATAGCGCTGGAAATGACGGACCTGCTCGTCGGTCAGGGCGACCTCGGAGAACTCGCCGATCCCGGTATTCACCCCATACATGATCTCGTGGGCCTGGATCTTCTCCTCCAACATCGCCCGGCACTGGCGGATGCGCTCCAGCGACTCGGATGTGAGCTCAACCTGCTCCCCACCCCGCGCGATGCGCACCAGCTTGTCGATCGTGAGCCCGCTTCCGTCCAAAGGAATCGTCATCCGCCTCACTCCCCGAGCCGATAGACGCTGCTTCGGTCAATCGACACGCGCCTTGATTCTAGCAGGGTATAGAAGGACTCCCCTCCGCCGAATCGCCCGTCACCCTGGCGCTGCCCCAGACGTCCTGCCGGGGACCTGGCATTGGCTGCGGCGGAGCAGTCCCCAGGTTGCGCCGTGGCCCTCGCCCAACAGGGACGGATCGAGGACGCCGGCGGGTAGGAGAAGGGCTGTTGCACCATTCTCGACCAGGGATGCCAGTACACGAGTGAGGCTTACCAGGGCCGGCTGGCGGAGTTGCAGGCGGAGGTGAGCATGAGTGGTGTGGGCAACTGCTACGATAACGCCGCAATGGAGAGCTTCTTCAGCACGCTGAAGACAGAATGTGCAACCCGACGCTTTGCCTCTCGGAGCGAAGCCCGGCGGGAGATCTTCGAGTACATTGAGCTCTGGTACAACCGCCGGCGGCTGCACTCGAGCATCGGTTACCTCAGCCCCTCCGAGTTCGAGACGAGGTCGAATTCAGACATGAAATGTGTCCACTGAATCGGGGAAGGCCAGGGGGAACAAGATCTTGGCTGGGGGGAGCTTGGCTCCCCCCACCCCCCAGGAATACCCACCCCTTGCCCTGCGGGACTCGTGAGAGTCGCGGATGTCGACTGATGCATGGGGAGGAGCTAGGGGAGAGGTTTGCACGATAACACGGTGTTTCTCTGCAGGCTGCTAGGCCGGCGGCTGCAGCGCCCAGGCATGCGGAATATCCCCCGCCAACTCGCACGGCATCCCCTGCAGCCTGCGCCCTCGGGCCCACCAGAGGCGACGTGCCATTCCAGTCCCTGTACCCGTGGCCACCCGCAGCATGCGCCGCGTCCTCAGGGTGTCCGGCCTCGGTCCGAGGCCAGGACGAGCGGACCCGTTGCGGAGGCAGCCGCCTCGTGTTTCACATCCTGGCTTGGCCATCGGGGCGGAGATGAGAGTTCTGGAGCCGGCCGGCCTCGGCCGCGACTGAGACCCGCCGATCGGCTCCGAGCCGCTCGGCCTGGAAACCACCAAGGCCCGATGGCAGCTGCCACACCCAACCGGAGTCAGGCGGTCGCCTGGGACGTGGAGGCCGCGCCTGGATGCAAGCCTGAGCTGCCAGGCGACGCAGCCTGAGCCCGCTCCACCTGGAGAGCTACAGCACGCGTGCCAGCGCCAGCAGCTCCGGATCGAGCGGCTTGGGAACGCCAACGATCTCCTCCAGTGCGGTCGTCGTGATCCGGTTGTGATCGATCCCGACCAGAACGCCCAGCTTGCCTGCCAGAATCGCCTCGACGGCTGCCGCGCCAAAGCGGGCCCCCAGCAAGCGATCGTACGCCGAAGGGACGCCGCCGCGCTGCACGTGGCCCAGGATGGTCGTCCGCAGCCGAAAGCCGGTCTGGGCTTCGCGGCGCGGAGAAGTACGTCTGCAACGCCGAGGCGTTGTAGGCCGCGCCTTCGGCGACCACGGCGATCGCATGCGGCTTGCCGCGCTCATACGCCTGGCGGAGCTCCCGCGCAACCTCCTCCGGTGTGAACTCGACCTCAGGGATCAGGATCACTTCGGCCCCGCCGGCCACCCCGGCCATCAGCGCCAGGCTGCCGCACTTCCGGCCCATCACCTCAACCAGGAAGGCGAGTTGGTGGGAGGAAGCAGTGGTTTTCAGGCGATCGATCGCCTCCAGGGCGATGTTGAGGGCCGTGTCCACACCGAGCGTGATCTCACTCCCGGCCAGATCGTTGTCGATCGTCGACGCCACGCCGACCACCGGGAAGCCTTGGCGCAGCAGCGCCAGTGCACCCGTCTGAGACCCGTTTCCCCCGACAACCACCAGGGCCTCGATCTGCTTGCGATTGAGCTCGCGCATCGCTTTGAGCCGGCCGGGCTCGGTTTCGAATTCCGGGCAGCGCGCGCTTCCCAGCACCGTGCCCCCGTGCTGCATGATGCCGCCGACGTCACGCGGGCCGAGGTTGTGGATGTCCCCCTCAATCAGCCCGGAGTAGCCGTGGCGTACGCCGTAGACCTCCAGCCCCCGGTCGATGCCCGTCCGAACGGCAGCGCGGATCACGCTGTTCATCCCCGGCGCGTCTCCGCCGCTGGTCAGGATCGCGATGCGTTTCACTGCTCACCGCCTCTTTGCCGGAATGTGCGTGGCGAGCGCCGAGTCCAGGCTCCACGCACACGGCTAGCGTGCGATGCGCGCCACGAGGATCGAGGTTTCATCGGAAACCACCTCCAACGGGAGGCCCACTGCCTCGGCCAGTCCCGAGATTGTCAAGTCGACGGAAACGGTCTCGCCGGGCCGCTCAGGGTCGAGGGCACGCAGGCGCACGCCGCGCTCCCACGGCCAATTCGTTCCAGCCTCACCCAGTATGCGCAACCCGTCAACTCGCAGACGTCCTCCATCCGCTGCCGCCGTCAGCGAGAACTCCGAACTCCCCGAGAGCCCACCCGGGAGCGGCAGCCAGCCTGCGTAGCCGGCCGGCACGATGAGCTCCTCCCTCCAAGGCGCTGAGCCCTCGACGGATCGAATCTTCGAGCATGGCCTCTCCGCCCGTGTTCACCAGGCGGACGGCATCCCAAGGCAGGCCGGGCGATTCCGGGCCGCTCACCGCAAGCGGTTCTCCGGGAAGCAGTACGATACCGCCTCGCTCGAGGTTAGGCAGGCGCGTGATCGGCGACAGGCCCACCGCGTAGTCCGGACGAGCCTCGGCGATCGACTGTGCTCGATCGCCCTGCCCGGCCGGGAGAAGCGGCAGGTAGACGGCCGCTTGTCGATACGTCCCGTTAGCCAGTCCGGAGTACAACGAGATCTCGTCGAGGTACACCACAGCCTGGTCGGGCCGCAGCGCCCGGATGAGTGCGAAGGTCGCTTCTCCCCCCAATCGTACGTTGTCTTTCGCCGAGGCCCTGGCGATCGCAGCCGGGTAGGCACTGAACGAATACCTCACGTTCGTCGCCAGAGCACGCAGGCTCAACGCTCCCAGGAGCAGCAGAGCCGCGCCCTGCATCCATAGCGACGGCGCTCTGGCAGCCCCCCGCCGGGCACCGGCTAACCAGGTCGCCGCACCGTTCAACCCAAAGACCAGCGCGTTGGCGATGGCGCCAACCAAGAACAAAGCCATGCAGCCCCAGATCCTACCGGCGGCGGTGCTGCCATGCACCGGATGGTAGTACAACAGGGCGACGACCAGGATGGCGAGCAGTGCCAGACCCGTCACCCCGACGCGCCGCCGCGCAGGCGGCACAGTGGTCAGCATGCCAACAACGACCAAGAGGGCTGCGACCACCGGCCGCCAGTAGGTTGCTCCCCAGCGTTGCACCCAATCTCCAAGGTCCGTCAGTCCAAGGGCAAGCGCCTCCGTCCAGATCGCCGGCTGGGGATAGAACCGATCGACGTCGCCGGACAGGCCGAAGGACGGCACAAGCGCTGCCAGCAGCAGCCGCCCGGCGATGAGCAGCATCCCGATCGCCAGCAGCCTGAGTTCCCGTCGGTCGAGTTGAGGCCAACTCATCCCCAGCAGCATCAGCAGGGCA
Source organism: uncultured Chloroflexia bacterium (assembly GCA_963789825.1). GTDB lineage: Bacteria > Chloroflexota > Anaerolineae > Anaerolineales > E44-bin32 > PFL42. Next base: position 236,838 of record CAWBME010000006.1, on the reverse strand, counting down.
GCCGCGACGTAGAACAGCCCCATCGGGTGGGTTGCCAGCGAGGCAAGCCAAAGCAGCGGAAGAACCGGATACAGGCTGGCCTTCCGCCGCAAGATCACCGGCCAGGTCAACGCCGCCCACCCCAAGGCGATCGTCCCCGGCACGAAACTCATCCCTTGTCCCGGCAGGGGGTAGAACGCCAGCAGCATCAGGGCGATCCCCGCAGCTGCCGGTCCCCAGACCGCCGCCAGCCACAGGCCGATGGCAACCACGACCATCAGGCCCAACAATGCCGACACGAGCGTGAAGGCCGGTGAGGCGCCAAGCCCGAGCGTGCGGAACCCGTTGAGGGCGAGCGAGAAGAGCGGGTGGAAGTAGGTATACAGGTGGATGTCGGTCCGCAGCTGGTTGAAGGAGACCTGCGGATCACCGTCAACCCGATCCAGCTGCGCCTCAATCGACTGCAGCGCGGGACACTCCCCATCGAAGCAGGCTGCCATCACCTGGGCCTGCGCCAGGTAGCGATAGGCATCGTCGATCTCCGTTGGCTCTGAGCGCGAGAGGCGGGTGCAACCCCTTGAGCCATACGGCCCACGACGAAGAGCGCGAATCCGAACCAGAACACCTTCCAGTGGAGGGAAGTGCGGCGCCCCGGGTCGACGGCACGCGCCGCGTTTGGCGTGGCCCCGCTGGGTGCGAGTGGGGCCGTGGGTGATTGAGACGTCAAGTGGCTTCCTCGCGCAGGCGATTATATTCCCTGCCCCGGCTGCCGGTCAGGGAGGCACAGCAACTCGGCGCGGCATTGCAGCGGCCAGCCCATTCCCCTTGCAGTTTCGTTAATGGTCCATGAGTCCTAGCTTGGGCGAGCCCGTTTCGAATGATGCTTGTGTTAGCATGTCTTCGAGCCATGGTTCCAGGCTGGCCAGCCGGGACATGCGTTAGAGCGCCTTCGATGTCAATTGCTGTCCCGGAAACTGGGGGGGCCCAGCCCCCGCTGATCCAACTACGTCAGGTCGTCAAGGAGTACCCCACCCCGACCGGTCCGTTCGCGGCGCTTAGGGGCGTCACGGCATCCATCACCCGTGGCGAGTTCGTCGGGGTGATCGGCAAGTCGGGCGCCGGCAAGTCGACGCTGCTGAACATGATCACCGGGATCGACCTGGCGACCTCGGGCGACGTAGTCCTAACCCCCAACGGAAGCTCCTACTCGATCCACGGCATGTCTGAGCCGGAGCTGGCGCTATTTCGCGGGCGGCACATCGGCGTCGTTCATCAGGCCTTTCACTTCCTGCCGATGCTTAGCGTACTCGAGAACGTCGTGCTTCCGATGGATCTCTGCGGTGATTACAGCTCCCGCCAGAGCCGTGAGCGTGCTATGGAGCTGCTGCGCCTGGTCGAACTGGAGGAGCATGCCGCCAAGAAGCCCAACCAGATCTCCGGCGGGCAGCAGCAACGCGTGGCCATCGCCCGTGCCTTGGCGAACGATCCGGAACTGCTGGTAGCCGATGAGCCGACCGGAAGCCTGGATTCCGTCACCGCCGAGCATATCCTCGAAGCCTTCACCCGCCTGGTCGCGCAGGGCAAAACCATCGTGATGGTCACGCACGACGCCAGCCTGGCGCCGCTGTTCTCGCGCCAACTCCTCCTGGCGGATGGCCTGTTCGCTCCGCCCACCGCCGGACAAGGCGGCAATGGCCACCGCAGGGTCAACCCGTGACACCCGAACCCATCGCCCTCCCTTCGGCCAACGGCAAGCCAATCATCGAGCTGCGCCAGTTGGTGAAGACGTTCCGCAGCGGCGCCGGGGAATTCCCGGTGCTGAAGAGCCTCGATCTCACCCTGAATCGGGGCGAGTTTGTGGCGATCGTGGGAAAGTCCGGCAGCGGGAAGTCGACGCTGCTCAACATGATCACCGGCATCGATCATCCAACCGCGGGAACGGTCCTGGTTGACGGCATTGACATCTACGCCCTCTCCGAGTCCAAGCGCGCCCGGTGGCGTGGGCGCAATGTGGGCATCGTCTTTCAGTTCTTCCAGCTGCTGCCGATGCTCACGCTGCTGGAGAACGTGATGTTGCCAATGGATTATGCCGATCACGGTGAGTTCGTCGACCGCCCGGCGCGCGCCCTGGATCTGCTCATGCAGGTCGGCCTGGAAGCGCAGGCCCACAAGCTCCCGGGGGCCGTCTCGACCGGACAGCAGCAGGCGGCGGCCATCGCGCGTGCCCTGGCTAATGACCCGGCCGTGATCGTCGCCGACGAAGCGACGGGGAACCTCGACACGCGCTCCGCGGAGACGATCGTTCGGTTGTTCGAGACCCTGGCGCAGGGCGGCAAGACGATCGCGCTGGTGACCCACGACGCGGCGCTGGCCGCTCACACCACCCGCACCGTCGTGATCTCGGACGGGGAACTGGTCGATGAGACGCTTGCCCGAGCCCTCCCCTACCTTCCGCACCGCAGACTGCTGGACGCGACCCGCACCTTGGCCCGGCTGCACTTCGAGCCCGGAGCCTCGATCCTCACCCAGGGACAACCGGTTGAGTACCTGTATATGATCGGCAGCGGTCGGGTGCGCGTCCTCCGGGATGCGCGCGCAGAGCGACCGCAGGCTTTGGCCGAGCTCGGCCCTGGGGACCACTTCGGGGAAGTCGAGCTGGTGAGCGGGGGCGCAGCCTTGGCCTCCATCCAGGCTGCCGGCGACTCCCCGGTGGACCTCGTCGCCCTGCCCCGGCATGAGGTCAGCCGGATCCTGCACGATCTTCCTCAAGCCAGCGAACCCCTGGCGCAGACCGCCGAGGCGCGCCTGCGCCACAACCAGGGGACCGCACGTGCTGCCTGACGTCCGTCTACAAACCGGTTTCCGAAGCATCCTTCGAACGATGCTCCCGTCGAGCCACGCGGCAACTGCAGCCACTTCCTCCGCCGGCACCCCAGCAGGGACGGCATGATGCGTCCCCGCTGGCGCAAAGTGCTGCATGATCTCTCGGACAACCGGATGCGGACGATCCTGGTGGTGGTTTCGATCGCCGTCGGCGTGTTCGCCGTCGGCGTGATCGCCGGAACCTACGTCATCATCTCGCAAGACATGAGCGCCAGCTACGCCGCCAACAACCCGATGAACGTCGAGCTGCGCACATCCGACTTCGCGGAGGAGATGCTCGACACGATCGAAAACGTGCGCGGCGTGCAGTCGGCCGAGGGCCGGCGCGTATTCAGCGCCCGCGTCCGCCCTGCCGGCGAGTTGGCCTGGACCGCGCTCGATATCGTCGCCATCGAGGATTTCGATCAACTCGCCATCAACTTGCTGCGGCCGGTCGACGGCGCCTCCGAGCCCGCCAAGAAGCAGGTCTTGCTCGAACGCAAGGCGATGCAGTCGCTCGGCCTCGGGCCCGGAGAAGCGCTCGAGATCGAGCTGCCGGATGGAACGGTGCGGTCGCTGCAGGTCGCCGGGGTGGTGCAGGATCCGACGACCGGCGCCGGCGACTTCCTGGCGCCACCGCTGGCCTACGTCACGACCAGCACCCTTCCCTATCTGCACCAAAGCGAGAGCTTCAACCGCATGTTCGTCGTGTTGGCGGAGGGCGGCAACGACAGCGACCGGCTGCGCCAGATGAGCGCCGAGATCAAGGACAAGCTCGAGAGCAACGGCCTGCAGGTGGCGCGCACCCAGATCTCCAAGTCGGCCGAGCACCCGATGTCTTCGACCGTCCAAGGAATCCTGGGCATCCTGCTGGCGCTCGGCGTGCTGGTGCTATTCCTGAGCGGCTCGCTGATCGCCAACACACTCAACGCGTTGCTCAACCAGCATCTGCGGCACATCGGCGTGATGAAGCTGCTGGGCGGACGTCCCGCCCAGATCGTCTGGCTGTACGTGGCGTTGATCGTCGCCTACAGCCTGCTGGCGCTGCTGTTGGCGGTGCCGCTCGGCGCGCAGGGCGCCTACGGTCTGGCCGCCTTCATTGCGGACAAGATCAATTTCGCCCTGCAGGGATACCGCATCGTGCCGCAGGCCGTCGCCGTCCAGATCGCAGTGGGGCTGGCGGTGCCGCTGCTGGTGGGCCTGGTGCCGGTGCGCAAGGGCTCGCGCATCACCGTGCAGCGCGCCCTCAGCAACGACATCCTGGAGTCCGGCGGGGAATCCGCCGAGCCGGCTGCGGGGGTCGGCCTGCGAGCGGGCGCGCGACGGCTGTTCGAGGGGATCGCTCGCCGCAGCCTGCATGTCCCCCGGCCGTTGCTGATCTCGTTACGCAACACCTTCCGTCGCCGCGGCCGCCTCGCCCTGACGCTGTTTACGCTGACGATGGGCGGGGCGATCTTCATCGCCGTCTTCAACGTCCGCACTACGTTGCACGACTACATCGGGCAGATCGGCCGCTACTTCCTGGCCGATGTGACGCTGGACTTCGATCAGCCCTACCGGGTGCAGCGGGTGGAACAGGACGCGCTGGCAGTTCCCGGGGTGATGTCCATTGAGGGCTGGGCTTTCAGCACCGCCGAAGTGCTCTATCCAGACGATACGACCGCCGAGAACCTGACGATCCTCGCACCGCCGGCAGAGAGCCAACTGGTCTCGCCGACGCTGCTCGCCGGGCGCTGGGTGCAGCCCGGCGACGAGAAGGCGATCGCCGTCGCGGAAGGCATCCTTGACCGGTTCCCCGACCTGCAGCCCGGCGACAGCCTGCGCATGATCGTCGACGGCCGCGAGGACGACTGGACGGTCGTCGGGATCTTCGAGTTCACCAACCAGCAGGGAACCATCGCCTACGGCACCTATGAGTACATCTCGCGCCTGACCGATCTGCCAAACCGCTCGATTTCCTATCGGGTCGTGACTGAACGCCACGACGCCGCCTCTCAGGAGCGTGTGAGCCGTGCGCTCGACGAGCACTTCCGCGGCCTGAACTACCACGTGCGCGAAGCGCGCACGGGAAAATCAACCATGCAGACTGCCTCGGAGAGCCTGGACATCCTGGTGACATTTCTGCTGATCATGGCCGTGCTGACGGCGCTGGTGGGCAGCATGGGTCTGGCGGGGTCGATGAGCATGAACGTTCTCGAGCGCACGCGCGAGATCGGAGTGATGCGCTCGATCGGCGCAGACGATCGCGAGGTCATCCGCACGGTCGTCGTCGAGGGAGTGGTGGTCGGGAGCCTGTCCTGGCTGCTCGCCGTCGTGGTGGCCTTCCCGATCACCTACCTGCTTTCCTACATCCTCAGCCTGGCCATCTTCAACTCGATGATCAACGTCCGCTTCACCGCCGCCGGTTTCGGCTTGTGGCTGCTGCTGGTGCTGGGACTATCCGCCCTGGCCAGCGTGCTGCCGGCGCGCAACGCCGCACACCTGACCATCCGCGAAGTCCTCTCCTACGAATAGGCACAACCTGGGCTTGCGCTCCGCAACCCGTTGCAGGCACGTCGGCGCCCTACGTCCCCGCCAGGAGACCCATCGAAGGCGCGGGCAATTGCCCACCCGGATGTCCGGACGTCACCTTCGCCGCGGTTTGGCCTGAAGGCGTTGGCTCTGCGGCGAAGATCAGCCGGCCGCGACGCCCAGGGCCACACGCAGCTGGTCAAGCGCCTGTGTCTCCTTCTCGCTGACGCGCACGGCGCTGATCCCCAGGAACCCACCTTCCTTCGATCCCTCGGCAGTCCGTTCGGCCAGGTAGATGATCCACTTCCGGTAGGCGCTCCCGTCCTCGGCGGACTTGGAGGAGACGATATCGGCCGCCCGCACGACCTCAGCCTGCAAGGCGTCCATGAGCGCCACCGGATCTTTCTCCTGCTTGAAGGCTTCCAGTCTTGGCTTGATCGCTTCCTGGTTCTCGCGCAAGGCGGCCTCGCTGGCCACTGCCTTGAGCAGGTCATTCTGCGAGCCACTCACGGTGGACGTCATCCCCTGCGTGAGCGCTCCGAGCTCGCCGAAGAAGCCCAGGTTGGGGTCCGCCACCACAATCAGCATCCCCGCCAGATACGGGGCGGCCAGGATCGCGGTCCATTCTTCGGCGGTGAAGTCTGTCTTGCCTGACATGGGAGATCCTCCACGGAATTGGTGAGACAGTCAGTATACCTTTCGCCCGGCGGTCAGCCGGCGCGTGCCGGCTCTCCCTCGACGCCTGCCACAGCCGCCGCTTCCCGACCACGGTGAGACATGACCTTGGCATGAGAATCCGGGAGCTTCGTCCGTCGCCGAGCCAGGGCCATCCGGCTACGCTTGGCAGGTATACCCTGCGCAGCAGCGAGGAGCGACCTATGGCTATGCGGATCACGGACGAATGCATCTCGTGCGCGGCTTGTGAGACGGAGTGCCCCACTACCTCGATCTCGCTGGGGGACACCATCTACGTGATCGACGCCACGACCTGCGTCGAGTGCAAGGGCCACTACGACACGCCCCAGTGCGTCTCTGTCTGTCCGGTCGATTGCATCGTCGCTGTCTGACGGACCCGCGCGAGCTCGTAACCCGCGCGCAGGGATGGGGCGGCGGACATCGCCGCCGGGCCCCTTTCCCTGCCAACCAAGAACGTTCCACTGCGATCTGGAGCCCGTCCTCCGGGAGGCGTGCGCTCCCGCCCCGGATGACCCGGCCTCCGCCGGTGTTCCGATTCCGACGGAGTGACCGGCGGACAGGCAGGAGGCGGTGATGTTCGAGACCTTCAGCCAAGCCGAAGCCTTTCTGCGCGCGCAAGCCATCCAGATGGTCGACCTGAAGTTCAGTGACCTGTGGGGGCGCTGGCGCCACGTGAGCATCCCGGCTGCCGAGTTCAACTCGGCGCTGATGACCGAGGGCGTCGGTTTCGACGGTTCCTCGGTCGGCCTGAAATCGGTGAAGGCCGGCGACATGGTCCTGCTGCCCGACCTGGCAACGGGCTTCCGCGACCCATTCTGGGACGTGCCGACCATCAGCTTCATCTGTTCGGCCTATGAAGCCGACACCAAGCAGCCGTTCGCTCGCGATCCGCGCAATATCGCCCTGCGTGCCGAAGCATACCTGCGGGAAACTGGCGCGGCGGACGAGTCGCGCTGGGGGCCGGAGCATGAGTTCTATGTCTTCGACGAAGTCTCTTTCGAGAACGAGGTCAATCGCGCTGCTTACCGGCTGGAGAGTTGCGAGGCGGCCTGGCGCTCAGGTCAGGGAGGGCATGGACACCTGATCCCGCCCCATGGGGGCTACCATGCCATCCCGCCGAAGGATCAGCTCTACAACCTGCGCACCGAGATGACCCTTAACCTGCAGAGCATGGGCGTTCCGGTCAAGTACCACCATCACGAGGTTGGCGGGCCGGGGCAGTGCGAGATCGAGACGCCGATGATGGGCCTGGTGCGCGCCGGCGACGTCACGCAGATGGTGCGCTACGTGGCCAAGATGACCGCCCATCGCCATGGTCAGACTGCGACCTTCATGCCCAAGCCGCTGTATGGCGAGGCCGGCAGCGGCATGCACTTCCATCAGCAGCTGTTCCGCGACGGAAAGAACGTCTTCTTCGATGCCCAGGGCTATGGCAAGCTCAGCCGTGCCGCGGAGCACTACATCGGCGGGCTGCTCAGTCACGGCGCCGCGCTGCTGGCGCTCACCAATCCCAGCACCAACTCCTACCGCCGCCTGGTGCCCGGCTTCGAGGCTCCCGTCAACGCCTTCTTCTCACTGGGCAATCGCAGCGCCGCCATTCGCGTCCCCAAGTACGCCGATCAACCGGACACGGCGCGCTTCGAGTTTCGCCCTCCGGACGCGACCTGCAACGTCTACCTGGCGCTCGCCGGCCAGCTGCTCGCCGGCATCGACGGTATCCTGGGCCAGATCGATCCCCGCGCTGCCGGATTCGGTCCGTTCGATGCCAACATCTTCAGTTGGACTGACGAGCAGCGCAAAGCGATCAAGCCGCTGCCCTCCAGCCTTCTCGAAGCCTGCCGCGCCCTCGAGGCCGATCATCAGTTCCTGCTTGCGGGCGAGACGTTCGATGAAGGCCAGATTGCGGAGTGGATCGAGTACAAGCTGCAGGAGGAGTACTACCAGGTCCGCAACCGCCCGCACCCCTACGAGATCGCCCTGTACTTCGACGTGTGACGCCGGACTGCGCAGCGCTTCCGTCAGGCGCGGCGGTTGTCCGAGCTTGCGCGACCTCCTCCCGCCGCGATGTCCACCCTGCGCGAGCTCGCGCATTCCTGACGCACTCCGCACACGACCTCGTGCTTCGTCGCCTGCTGTCCGACGTCGCTTGCCGCCAAGACGGACCAACGTGTCGCAGCATGTTGCGGGCCCACCCCCCCCCTGCCGCCAAGACGGACCAACGTGTCGCCGCCTACGGCGGGCCCACGATCATCCTTCCTGCCGAGCCGGAGATGGCAAGGGGCGACAAGCCGATCCCTCGCTTCGCTCGGGATGACATTCAGCTTCGACAGGTGATCCCGACGCCGTGCATCGGCCGAGGGATCTGCTTGCGGCTCGCCAAGAGACTGCACGGTGGGGGAAAGAGCAGATCCCTCGGTTCGCCGGGATGACATCCAGCTTTGAAAGTTGATCCCGAGGTCGTGCTTCGGCCGCGGGTCCTGCTTGGGTCCGCAGGTGGGTCAGTCTGCAGGCCCGCGGTCAAAGGGCCCCATCGCCCCCATCTGCCGGCCGGGGTGTGGACCTCACCACACAAGGCCCCCAGATTCCCGCCTTCCGATGAACGTCGTTCCTGAGTTCTCGCCGCCGGCTACCTGGACATGCCCCGGAGTCAGAGACGACAGCTCCAGCCAACGCGCAGGCTTCTGGCTAGCGCGCTGCCTGCAATCACGCGCAGGGCTCCGGCTGGTTCGCGACAGCGGCCCCCCTGCATCTCCAGAGAAGTGATGTATGGCCCAACCAATGACCGGACGATCTTGACCCGATTCAGCCGGCACACTTCGGCCAGCTTCCGGTAGACGACGTAGAGCTCGGCCAGGGGCGTGCCGCCCATGCTGTTGACGAACGCCAGCACGAAGTCGCCAGCCTTCAGTGGGGCGTCGACCAACTCAACGCTCTGCCATGCCGAGGCGCTGCAATTCCACGCGCGGGCGGTTCGTTGGTAGGCTGGGTCCTGCAGGATGGCGGTCGCCAAATCTCGGTCACTTCTCGGCGGTGCCCAGCGGAGGCGTTGGCGGCCGGGTTCGCCATGGATCCCGATGCCGATCTCCATCTCTCGCGCCGAGGTCGAACTCGGGCTCCCCTGGCGGGCACGTGCATGAGGTAGCGCCACCCATGCTCGTCCGGCGGCGTCACCTTGCGGCACAGCGCGGCCAGCTGGTCAAGGTCCACCGCGCTCCGCCGCGCGCCCCAGCCAATTCCCGCCTTCAGACAAACGTCGTTCCTGAGTTCTCGCCGCCGGCTACCTGGACATGCCCCGGAGTTCGAGATGACAGCTCCAGCCAACGCGCAGGCTTCTGGCGCGCGCCCCCACCCCTCGTCCATGCCCGGCCCTCCGACATCGCCGCTCCGATCGATCCCTGGCCATCTCGCTCTAGCCGCCAGCTCTAGTGCGCGCCTGCAATCAACGCGCAGGGCTCCGGCTGGTTCGCGACAGCGGCCAACACCCATCCAAGGCGCGATTCCGTTCCCATGCGGGCCGGCCACTCCGACATCGCCCGCTCCGATCGGATTCCCCTTGTGCCATCTCCGCTCTATGCCTTGCCATGGTTGGAGACTATGTCAGAATACCGCAAGGAGCGAGACGATGCGAAAACCGGCGAAGTGCCTGATCTCCCTGTTGCTGATCTTTGTGCTGGCGACACCCGCCTGTATCAGCGGCGGGGAGCTCGGCCCGATCGGCCAGCCCATCCCGATGGGTACCCCCGGGGTGCCCGGGCTCGACACGGACTCCTGGCAGGCTCGTTCCCCTGTCGGCATCGGAACCAGCCAGCAGGTCGGAAATCTGACGCTGGTCGTCAACAACGTCATTCGCCCGGCCAATCACATCGCCGACGACGCCACGTTCCACACGGAGCCGGAATCGGACAGGAGTATGTGGCGGTCGAGATCTCGGCCACATGCAATTTGCCCGCCGAAGAGGCCTGCTTTCTCTCCTCGGCGGACTTCGGCGCTTCAGGCGCGCAAGGTGCCACCTACATGGCCCAGCTGGTGACCTCGGGCATTGGCCGCGCTTTCGAAGGCGGTGAGCTCAGGGGCGGGAAGAGCCGCTCAGGTTATCTGCTCTTCCTGGTCAGCCGCGACGACAGCGCGCTGGTGATGCAGTATCCCAGCAGCGTAGTCGGATCCATTGGGCCGAAGGCCTTGTTCGTGATTGAGGAGTAAACCTGGCGCCACGCCCGCCTATTCGGCCCAGTTGAGCGAGCGCTCGATCGCCTTCCGCCAGCCGCGCAGCAGCTGCTCCCGCGCGGCCGCCGGCATGGCCGGCGTCCACTCGCGCTCGGCGGTCCACTGCGCCCGCAGTTCTTCGAGGCTCTGCCACAAGCCAATCGCCAGCCCCGCGGCGTAGGCGGCGCCAAGCGCCGTCGTCTCGGCGATCCTCGGACGCACAACCGGCACCCCCAGGATGTCCGCCTGGAACTGCATCAGCAGCTCGTTCTGCACCATCCCGCCGTCGACCTTGAGTGACGTCAGGCGCACACCGCTGTCCTGTTCCATCGCTTCCAGCACCTCAAAGGTCTGATAGGCGGTCGCTTCCAGCGCGGCGCGCGCCAGGTGTCCCTTGTTGACGTAGCGCGTCAGGCCAACGATGGTGCCGCGCGCATCCGCCCGCCAGTGCGGCGCGAACAGCCCCGAGAAGGCCGGGACGAAGAAGGCGCCGCCGTTGTCGTCGACCGTGCGGGCAAGCGGCTCGACTTCGGCGGCGGTGCGGATCAAGCCCAGGTTGTCGCGCAGCCACTGCACCAGGGCGCCCGTGATGGCGATCGAGCCCTCCAGCGCGTACACCGCTGGCTGCGTGCCCAGACGGTAGGCGACCGTCGTCAAGAGCCCGCACTGCGACGGGATGGGCTTCACCCCCGTGTTGAGCAGCAGGAAGCATCCGGTGCCGTAGGTGTTCTTGGCCTCACCCGGGCGGAAGCAGCTTTGGCCGACCAGGGCGGCTTGCTGATCGCCCAGGGCGCCGCACACCGGAATCGCGGCGCCGAAAGGTCCATCGTCCAGCGTAAGGCCCCAGGGATCGGGATCGCTGGAGGCGACGATCTGGGGCAGGATCGCTTCGGGGATGCCGAGGGACGCCAGGATCGAGGGATCCCAGGCCAGGCTGCCCAGATTCATCAGCTGGGTCCGGCTAGCGTTGGTCACATCGGTGACATGCCGTCCGCCACGCGGACCGCCGGTGAGCCACCAGATCAGCCAGCTGTCGATCGTTCCGAAAAGCGCCCTGCCCTGCTCGGCCGCTTGGCGGGCTCCCTCCACGTTGTCGAGGATCCACAGGATCTTGCAGGCAGAGAAATACGTGGCCAGCGGCAAGCCGGTCAACAGCCGGAAGCGATCCTGCCCACCTTGCTCCGCCAACCCCGCCACCATCCCGGCGGTGCGCGTGTCCTGCCACACCAGCGCATTGCCGAAAGGCTTCCCCGTGGCTCGGTCCCAGAGCACTGTCGTCTCGCGCTGATTGGTGATGCCCACCGCCGCTATCTGCTCTCCCCGGAGCCCGGCGCTCGCCAGCGCGCGGCGGACCACATCCTGCGTGCGTTCCCAGATCTCGAGTGGGTCGTGTTCCACCCATCCGGGGCGGGGGTAGATCTGCTGATGCTCGACTTGCGCCGAAGCGACGATCGCTCCTTGCCGATCGAACAGCATGCAGCGCGTGCTGGTCGTCCCTTGATCGATGGCGGCGATGGTGTCCTGCTATGTCATCCTACCCTCGCGGCGAGGCGATTCGTCGACCTGCCCTTGTGACCGGCAGCTGGAAGCGCAGTCAGGGGATCAGGCGAAGACGGCCTTCGGCCTCGCGCTCGACCTGCTCTCGGGTCCACAGCATCGGATGGTACTCGCCGCGCAGCCAGAGATCGGCCAGGTCGTCGTAGTGGCGGCTGCCCAGCTGGCCCGACTGGCCCGGCGGATGGATGATCAGCGAGCGCGACAGGTCGCCCAGGTCTACGATCTGCCGGAAGCCGGGAGCCCAGCTGGTGTTGTCGTAGGGGGTGGCCGGGTTGAACGCCGTCTGACAGGGGGTGTCGGCATCGCCGCCGATCGGATAGGGTCCGCGGTTGAACACTCGATCCAGCGGCTTCTGCAGCCCCATGGCGTGGGGGAACGTGGCCCGATGAATGCGCCCCCATTCCCAGCCGGTGGGATCCCGGCCGAGTGTCGCCTCCAGCCAACTGACGGCCTGCGTCAGGCTGCGCTCCAGCAGCGCCTGCCGCCCGCCGGCTTGTTCGACCCACCAGTTGTCCGGCGCTTGCAGCAGGCGCAGCAGGGCGACGGTGTCGTGACCGAAGAATTCGTTGGCCGGCATCAGCAGCGGATGGAACCCCTCACCCATCAACTGCAGCGTCAGCGTTTGGCCGACCGCCGGCTCGAGCAGGTTGCGCACCAGGTGGTAGCGCGTGACCTCATACACCGCCCCGGGAACGCTGTCGGCGGACAGCACGCCATCCCAATCGCCGAGCAGCCTGTGGGCGAGCTTGGCCTTCTCCACCGAAGGCGCGAAGGCCTGCAGCAACTGCACGAACTGCTGCGCTGGAGGACAGGTGAAATCGACATGCAACTTGCGGAAGTCGTCGATGCCCAGCCGGTCGCTGCCAGCCAGCACCTCGCAGATCCGGCGGTTGCGGAAGCCGTTCATCCACACACTGCCCAGGTAGTACGGATAGTCGTCTGGGACGAGCTGATCGTTTGAAGTCGCCACGAAGCCGCGCTGCGGGTTGAGGGCATGCGGCATCGCTTCGAACGGCACCTCACCGATCCACTCGTGCTGCGCACTCCAACCCGGGGCAGGCACCATTCCCGTGCCCAGGCCGCGCTGCGGCACCTTTCCCGTGACCCAAAGCCCAGTGTTGCCGTGCACGTCGGCGTAGGCCACGCTCAGCTGCGGCGCCTCGATCAGCCGTGCCGCCTCGACGAAGTCGTCCCAGCCGGCGGCCAGATTCATCCGCCGCCACCCCTCCATCGCCGGGCAGGGTCGCAGCGCCATCGATTGCACGGCCAGGCGCCGCTCGGGGTGGCCGACGACATCGGAGATCACCGGCCCGTGGTGGGTGACCACCACCTGCTCGAGGTAGGGTTCGGACCTACCCTTGACGAGAATCGGCTCTGGGATCAGCTCAGCCTGGCGCCAATCCTCGCCGTACCGGTAGCGACCGGGTGTGGCCGGATCGAACTCCTCGGCATACAGGTCTTCGCAGTCGGTGTAGGCCAGCGTCATCCCCCAAGCAATCCGATCGTTGTGCCCCACCAGCACCAGCGGGAGTGACGGTATCGACACCCCGGACACGTTCATCCCCTGCGCGAGCAGATGGACCTCGTACCACAGCGAAGGCAGGCCGAGAGGCAGATGCATGTCATTGCACAGGTACGGCTTGCCAGTGTCGCTCTTCCAACCGGCGACTGCCCAGTTGTTGCTCCCCAGGCTGTGATGCAGGAAGGGCCCGCGCCCGGCCGTCAGCCGGCCGTCCTCTCCCAGTCGGTTGAATTCGATCCCCTGAGGCAGGATGATCGGATTTCCCGTCGGGGGGTGGATCTCCCAGGCGGCTGCGCGCTGCTCGCCGACCGCCTCGATCAGCTTTGCCCGCAGGATCTCCCCATACCAAGCATGCGAGAGCTGCCAGATCATTACTCGGCTGAAGGCCAGGCTGTCCACCGGACTCCACGGCTCGGGGCGGTAGCCGAGCAGCGTGAACTCGATTGGCATGCGCGCCGCGCGAGTCGCAAGGAAGGCGTTCACCCCATCGGCATATGCCTGCAGCGCCGCCCGCAGCCCCTCGCCGCACGCCTGCCAGTCCGCCTCTGCCAACCGGTGAAACCCGAAGGTGCGCACGGCACGATCGGTGTCAAGCGAGATTTCGCCGAACAGCTCGCTCAGCCGCCCACTGGCAGTGCGCCGATTGAGCTCCATCTGCCACAGGCGATCCTGGGCGTGCACCACGCCTTGCGCGAAGTAGGCGTCCACCGCGTCACCGGCGTAGATGTGCGGGACGCCCCAGCGATCGCGCACCACCTCGACCGGCCCATGCAGGCCGGCAAGCTGGATTTGGCCGTCGATCAGCGGAAGGCGGCGGCGGCCGAGGAAGGTCAGGCCTGTGCGCAGCAGCGGAGCCAGCAGATCGGTCAGCAGGGTCATCGGGTTTTCTCCTGGCGGCAGGGAGCCAGCGGTCCATCGGCACCCGGCGCGATTCTAGGCCGGAAGGTTGACGAGTTGAACGGACCGCGCCGATGAGCGCAGCTCTAGCGCAGCGAGCGCACGGTCGTCTGGCTGGTCTATGCCGAGCCAGCCGCCAGCCATCCGGCGCTGGCGCCAAGAAACCCGACGACCATGGTCATCGAACTCGGCACCGGGCTTTCCTGCCGGCCGAAGACGGCTGAAGCCCATATCGCTACCGGCAGGCTGAGCATCAGGCCAAACACCACAGCCGGAGGCAGCACCCAGCCGGAAAGGAGCAGCACGGCCAAGTAGGTAGCCAGCACAAGCGCATGGTGGGCCCGCCTGGCGTGTGGGCCAAGCACCACCACAATCGAGCGACGGCCGACCTGCGCGTCGGCTGCACGATCCGGCCAGTGAGTTCCGAGCAGGTTCACGAGCACCAGTGCGAACATCGGGAGGAGCGCGAGCACAGTCTCCGGGCGGATCACGCCGGCTTGCGAGGCATAGCCCATCAGGGGCATCACGATGCCCCCGAGCGCGGCGTTGTCAATCTCGCCCCAGCCGCGCCGTTCCAGCGCCACCGGCGGCATCGAGTACACCCACCCGCCCACCGCGCCCACGACGGCCAAGCCAACACAGGCTGCGGGCAGGATGGAGGCGACGTAGAGCACAACGGTGGAACCCAGGGCGAGCCCCAAGAACAGCCTGGCAGCACGCAGGGCAGCCGATGGCGGGAGCTCTCCCGAAGGCAGCACCCCGCTGCCGCCGGTGAACGCGGTGCGCCGCGTGAGCGAGTCGGTGTCCAGATCGGCGTATTCGTCGGCGAAATGCGCCGCCATGTTCGCCAGCAGAGTGACGGCGAGGCCTGCCAGCGCTGGCGCCCAGTGCAGGCGACCCTGGCTGGGGATCGCCATCGCCAGACCCAGGGCGTAGGCCATCACGCCAGCCGGTAGGATCACCGGTCGCGCCATCCGCACCCAGGCCAGCAGTCTCCGCAAGCTCATCGGCCACACCGCTCCCGCGCTGCTCCCGGCCACCCGGGCAGGTACGTCCATCCTACAGCCGGACCAGTGTTCAAGCCACTCCTGCGCCTTCCCCTTTCCACGGTCTAGGCGATTCTCAGCAACCAGGGCACGGCCGTGCCTTGCTGCACAGCGTGCTACGGTCGTCTGCAGTGGCTCCCCTGGTCAAGGCGGGCATGACATCTCGCGAGGCAGCGATCGACCCCGCGCAAGGTGCCGCAACGACCAGCGCCAGCGGGAAACACAAGCCGCCCAGTCAACCGGGCGGCCATTGCTCGAGACGAGCTGGGGATTGGCGGCGTGCCACTCAGTTTGCAGCAAACGCCGGGCTGCAGGCTAGTTCTGGACGAACGTCCCGTTGCGCAGGTCGGCGAGAGCCTGCTGGATCTCCTGCTGGGTGTTCATCACGAATGGCCCGTAGGGGACGATCGACTCGCCGAACGGCGCTCCGGCCATCAGCATGAAGCGCATGCCCGCGCCGGTCCGCACGTGCAGGCGTTCTCCGTCACCCATCACGACTAGGTTCACCGCCGACACGGCTTGACCTTCGCCGGAGGCATCTAGGCCGAACACACCTTCCCCTTCGAAGACATAGGCGATCGCCTGATGGCCAATGGGAATGGCGATGTCGAAGCCCGCACCCGGCTCGAGCGCCACGTCCATGTAAAGCGGACGCGCGGCGATCTCGGTCACCGGGCCGATGCCTCCACCAAACTCACCTGCGACAAGGCGCACGGAGGCCCCGCCGGATTGAACGACCGGGATGCTGGCCGCGTTGACTTCCTGGTAGCGCGGCGGATCCATCTTCCGGGCGGCGGGCAAGTTGACCCACAGCTGGAATCCGGTGATCTGTCCGCTAGGCCCGCGGCGTGGCATCTCTTCGTGCAGGATGCCCCGCCCGCTCGTCATCCACTGCACATCGCCCGGGCCGATCACGCCGCTGTTGCCCAGGCTGTCGCGGTGGCGGACATTGCCCTCCAGCATGTACGTCACGGTCTCGATGCCTCGGTGGGGATGGGTTGGGAAGCCGAGGATCGGGCCCTCCAGAGGGTCGTTGAAGGCGAAATGGTCGAACAGCAGGAAGGGGTCGAACAGGTTCTCGCGCCGCGGCCCGAACGAGCGGCGCAGCAACACGCCCGCGCCCTCGATCACGTACTGCGGCTCAATGATCTGCACGACGCTGCGAGAGGAGTGCGGCATCGCTGGCCTCCACGAATAGGACAACTGGATATCCGCATTATACCAGTCGGCCGACCGCTCCCTTTCGCCGGATGCCGCATCGGCCTCGTCAAGGAGCACGTGCGATTGCCCGAGCCGGCGTCTCGGTGATCGGAGCCGACCGGCATGGTCGGATCGTCGCCCGTCCTACCCCCCGCCGGCCTGCGCGATCGCCGCTTCGAGCTGGCGCCGGTTGTCAGGTGTGCGAAGCCACCGGCAGGAGTGAAGGTTGTGTTCGAGGTAGACGAGGAACTCGGCCGGGTCGACGGCCTTCCGTAGTAGTCTCGGATCGTCCAATACAGGATGTAGACATTGCCGGCCTGGATCAGATCCGGGAGCAAGGCCAATTCCCTCGCCGAAAGCGGGCCAGGCTGGCCCTCACCTTCCAGCGCACCCTGGTAGCTTGACACGAAGGCCGTCAAGTCGTCGAGTCGAAGTGCGCCATCGCTTCCCGCCTCCCAGGAGGCACAGAAGTACCACAACGCCAGGCCGACATCGAAGGCTCGCAGATCGAGCTTGGCCCAGTCGAAGTCGACCAGGCCACTGACCTCGTCACCGACGAACTTGAGGTTGCCAGGGTGATAGTCGGAGTGGATGATCGACTCGGGCAACTCCTGCGCCCCGGAGGACTTCAGGGTCGCTAGTGGTCGCGTCGATGCAGGCGGCGATCTCAGTGAAGTGGCGTTGGACATAGGCATCGAAGACGGTTCCCTTGGACCGGGAAGGCGCTGCCGCCCATTTCTCGGCGATCTCGGGCAGCAGGTCGAGGATCCTGGACTCAATCCGGCGACCGGGCGGCCGGAAGTCGCTCACGGCGCCATGGAAGCGGGCAAGGAGAGCCCCCGCGTTGTGCAGTTCGGGCTTGGTGCACCGCGGCCCAACCCAAGTGTAGCGATCCTCACCTGGCAGGAAGTCGAAGACGGCAAAGTAGGCCACCGGAGGGCCAGGCGCCTCCTGCGCCAGCCGCAGGTACGTCTGGCCTTGCCGTGTAGGATGCACATTCGCAATCGGACACAATCCCTTGCGGGATGTATGCTGGATCAGCGCATGTTCGAACTCGGATCTCTTCCTCGACGATTCCCTGGCGGTAGCGGCGCAAGAAGTACTGCGTTCGCTGCCCACGCTTGAGCAGTTCGATCACGAAGGAAGTGTTGATCGTGCCGCGCAGGTCTCTGCTCTGCGACCGGAGCTCACCCAGATCGTAATGGGACAGCACACGTGTCAAATCCACGGTCGGTTCGTCTTGCATGGCCCTGTTCCTTCTCTGTGCCGCGGAATGGGCCAGCGGCCAACAACGACTGCCGGGATCGATGGCCACCGCGCACACCTTGCGAAGCGGCCTCACCGATAATTCTACGGTCGATTGGCGAGGGATGCACCCCCACGACCCACGCCCCGCTTCCCTCGCCAGCCTCACAGCACGTTCATGTATACTGAGCCGAGGGCCAACCGAAAGGAGCCGCAGCGATGGACGATCAGGCATACCGACAACTGGCGCGCCATCTGGACGCTCTCCCCAACGGCTTCCCGCCAACCGACTCCGGGATCGAGCTCCGCATGTTGGCGAAGCTCTTCACGCCTGAGGAGGCCCAGCTTGCGGCTCGCCTGCGCCTGACCCTGGAATTGCCAGACCAGATCGCCTCCCGGACCGGCCTCGACCTTCACGCTATCCGCCCGGTGCTGAAATCCATGGCCCGGCGGGGCTTGATCGCCTTCGGCAAGGGTGAGACCACGCTGGGCTATGGCGCGCTGCCCTTCGTCGTCGGCATCTACGAGATGCAGGTCGGCACGATCGATCAGGAACTGGCCCAGCTCTTCGAGGACTACTACCACCAATCGTTCCATCAGGCGCTGGCTCAACAGCCGCCGGTTCATCGAGTGATCCCGGTCGGAGAGAGCCTGCGCACCGACATCGAGATCCAGCCCTATGAGAATGCCGCTGACCTGCTTGCCGGCGCGGCCGCCTGGGGAGTATTGGACTGCATCTGCCGCAAGCAGAAGGCGCTGATCGGCGAGGGTTGCGAGCATCCACTCGACGTGTGTCTGGCGATGAGCCAGACCCCGGAAGCCTTTGAGCACAACCCGGTCATCCGTTCGCTCACGCGGGACGAAGCCCTGGCGACGCTGCGCCGTGCGGCCGAGGCCGGACTGGTGCACTCGGTCAGCAATGCCCGCCAGGGCATGTGGTATGTGTGCAACTGCTGCACCTGCTCCTGCGGCGTGCTGCGCGGCCTGGCCGAGCTCGGCCTCGCCAATGTCGTCGCCCGCTCGGCGTTCATCTGCCAGGTCGACGTCGATCGATGCACCGGCTGCGAGTTGTGTCTGGTGCGCTGTCAGTTCAACGCGTTGGCAATCGACGGGGTGGTGCAGGTGGACGGAGCTCGTTGCGTCGGGTGCGGGGTGTGTACGTTGGCCTGCCCCGACCAGGCCCTGATCCTTTGGCGCCGGCCCGAAGAAGAAGTCAAGCCGCCGCCCGCGACCGAAGCCGAGTGGCGGCTGGCACGCGCTCAATCGCGCGGCATCGACCTGCACCACGTCGCCTGAGGCGGCGAACCCCCTCCACACAAGCATCTCAAGGAGCTGTGCCGAGTGCAAGCCAGTCGACTTCCTAGTTGGGTCTCACCCTTGCTGGGCGGATTGCAGACGTTCATTGGCGTCGGCGCGCTGGCGGGGGGCCTCATGCTCATGCTTGAACCGTCAGGAAGCGGGATGGGATTTCCGGTTGAGTTGCTGCAAGGGTCCCCCTTTCCCGACTATCGGATCCCCGGGGTGTTCCTCTTCACCGTGAACGGCCTGGGCAGCCTGGTGGGCGCCGGTCTCTCATTTGCCCGCCACCGGCACGCAGGGGAGGCCGCAGCCCTACTGGGTGGAATTCTTGATGGCCTGGATTGCGATCCAGGTCGCCATCATCGGCTCTCTGCACTGGCTGCACATGCTCTACTTTGCGCTCGGATTCGTCGAACTCGCGTTGGGCCTGGTCGTTCGCCGCTCCCGAGACCCCCTGGGCCGGCGACCCGCGTAGTTCGAATCAGCAGGACGGACACCTGGGGCGCGACTGG
The DNA here is from genome assembly GCA_963789825.1 of uncultured Chloroflexia bacterium. Classification (GTDB taxonomy): domain Bacteria; phylum Chloroflexota; class Anaerolineae; order Anaerolineales; family E44-bin32; genus PFL42. Next base: position 217,309 of record CAWBME010000006.1, on the reverse strand, counting down.
CACTTCTTGGGTCGGCGATGCAGAGTGCCCGCTGAGGCCAGCTTGCCGCAAGCAAGCCTGCCGGTCGGCCGCGGTCTGCCTCGAAGTCCCCTCAACCCGCTGCGCCCCACGCGGGAGCTTGTGCGCATCACCTCATCGGCCCACTGCCATCAACCCGGATAACCTGCGGGCTCCGTCAGGTGTGCTAGAGTAGGCTCGAGGTGGCCTGGCCAATCGACCTCAACTGGCCGGGTGCCTTCGAGGCGTGCCCCGCTCACGGGGCCCGGCGGTCGATCCCCGGGCTGGAATTGACCGCCTTCCTTCGTCCTAACGCTCCGACCCCGAACGAGGCGACCGATGGATCAAACCAGGTTGTTGCTTATCAGTCCGACTTCGCCCTCCCGGCGGGCCGAATCCAGCCACCGGCCTCGCGCGCCGCGCGTTTTCCGCTTCTCCATGCTCTCCAGCCTGTCCGTTGCCGCTGCCATGCCCCCCGAAGTGGAGACCCGGATCCTCGACGAGGACGTCGAGCCCATCGACTTCGATGCTCAAGCGGACCTCGTCGGCATCTCCTGCATGACCTACAACGCCCCTCGGGCCTACGAGATCGCCGACCGCTTTCGAGCGCTGAGCAAGCCGGTGATCCTAGGGGGGCTATCACCCGACACTCCTCCCCCAAGAGGCGATCGAGCATGCCGACAGCGTATGCATCGGAGATGCAGAGCCTGTGGCCACGCAGATCATCCAGGACCTGCGGCGAGGGCGGACTGCAGCCCTTCTACCTGGCTCAGCCTTGCTTCCCTGGCCGGGCTGCCACGCTCCGCGTCGCGACCTGATGCGGCGTCGCGACTATATTCGGCCTCGACGCCGTTCAAGCGACGCGGGGCTGCGATCGAAGCTGCGCCTTCTGCTCCGTGGCCGCGTTTCACCGCTCCCACTTCCGCGCCCGCCCAGTGGCTGAGGTGATCGATGAGATGGCTGGCCTCGGGCGGAATATGCTTCTGCTGGATGACAGCCTGACCTGCTCCAGGGACTACGCGGCCGAGCTCTTTGCAGCGATGATCCCTCTCAAGAAGCGCTGGTTCAGCCAGAGCAGCGTGTCCCTGGCCTTCGACCGCGAGCTGCTGAACCTGGCTATGCGCAGCGGCTGCAAAGGGCTGTTCGTTGGGTTTGAGTCGCTCTCGGAGCGCTCCCTGCGCGCGTGGAACAAGGGGGTGAACCTGCAGCGCGACTACCTGCAGGCGGTGCGCAACCTGCATGCCCAGGGCATCGCGGTCTATGCCGGCTTCGTCTTCGGCGGAGACGACGAGCGACCCGACATCTTCCCTCGGACCCTCGCCTTTCTGCTCGAGGCCAACGTCGAGAGCCTGCAGGCGACCCGCCTGACGCCCTTTCCCGGCACCCCGTTGTTCCGGGACTTCGAACGCCGTGGACGGATCCTCGACCACGACTGGAGCCACTACGATTTCGGAACGGTGGTGTACGAGCCACAGCACATGAGCCGCCGCACGCTCAACGAGGGGGTTGCCTGGGTTCAGCGCCAGTTCTTCTCCCGGCGCGCCATCCTGCGCCGTGTCACGCACGACCTGCACATGCTCGGGCCCGAGGCGACCCTCAGGGCAGTGCTACCCCTGAACATCGGCTACCGGGCCAAGATGGCTGCGGAAGGCAACTTCAACCGGGCGGAACGCCACGACGCCTATCTGGCTGGCGAGTTCTCGCGCGGTGCGATCGAAGCGGCGGGCAATTCGCGCCGATCCGGTCCCCGCTCACCCTAGGCAACGCCCAATACGGCGACGCCTCGCGGCAGACGCCCGCGAGGCGGTGGTTGTGTGCTGCCTGCTCGAGAAACGGGCAGCGGATTGGTCTGGGGTCCCCTAGCGCGTCATCGCCTTCCAGCGATCGGCGGTGGACTGCGTCCGTTTCAGCTCCCGCAGCAGCGACTTGGCGGAGGGCCGCGCCCAATCCGGCGTTGGGACATCGTAGTCGAAGCCCTCCAGGCGGCGGCGCTCGATCGTCTCGCCCAACAGGTACTCGATGCGGGCGATCAACGGCTCGTCGTCCGGGGTGACCAGAGTCCATGCCTCGCCTTCGGCCTCGACTCGCGCCGTACGGCCGACGCGGTGAACGTAGTCCTCCGGTTCGTCGGGCACGTCGTAGTTGATGACATGCGAGATGTCATCGATGTCGAGCCCGCGGGCGGCAATATTGGTGGCCACCAGCACGCGCGCCTTGCCGGCGCGGAACTCCTCCAACGCCCGCACTCGGTCGCGCTGACTGTAGTCACCGTGCAGGGCAGTCACCGAAACCCCGGCCTCGCGCAGTTTGCGCAGCAGGATGTCCGCTTCCTGGCGAGTGCGCGTGAAGACCAGGGCGCTGGTCACGCCTTGACGCTCCAGCAGCTCACACAGCAGCCGCGGCTTGAGGTGTTTGGGCACCGGATACAGCGCCTGGTCCAACGCCTCGGGCGGCTTGGCCGTGGCCACTTCGATGCGAACCGGGCTGCGCATGTAGCGGTGGCCCAGGCCGATCACCGTCGCCGGCATGGTTGCCGAGAAGAGCATCGTCTGGCGTTCGGACGGGAGGCGATGGATGATGGCATCGATGTCAGGCAGGAATCCCATGTCCAGCATGCGGTCAGCCTCGTCAAGAACGAGGATCCAGATGTCGCGCAGCTGGAGGTTTCCGCGCTGCAGGTGATCGAGCAGACGCCCAGGCGTCGCCACCAGGATGTCGGCGCCACGACGCAGTTGCTCGGTCTGGCGCTTGATTGGATCGCCGCCGTATACAACCACCACGCGCAACTGCGCCTGGCGCCCGATCTCGGAAGCATCACTGGCGATTTGCAGCGCCAGTTCGCGAGTCGGGGCGAGCACCAGCATGCGCGGATTCTTGCTGGCCGGCATGCCCAGCAACCGCTGCATCGACGGCAACAGGAAGGCCAGGGTCTTTCCGGTCCCGGTCTGGGCCGTGGCCAGGAGGTCCTGACCTTCGAGGGCCGGTGGAATTGCCTGTGACTGGATGGGGGTGGGGGTTTCGAACCCGAGGTCAGCCAGACCCTGTTCGAGCGCCGGGTGAAGGGATAGTGCAGTGAAGCTCATGCTTGTGGGGATGTCCTTCTTCATGATAGAGGGCGATATGAGTAGCACCGCTCCAACCCGGGAGCGGTGCCAGCGCCGGACCAAGTTATCAGGTGAGGAGTTTACCGCGTATGGTCCCGACTGTCAACCTCGCCCTCGGGTCTGTCATTCAAACTTGAAAAGTGAACCGTTCAAACCTGAAAAGTGAACCATTTGCACTGGAACAGTGAACTGGCCGTGGTAGGGTCTGCCACCTTTCCCGGGAGGCGACGCGGATCTCCGCCGCCGGCTCTTGTGGCCGCCGAAGCGAACCGGATGGACCTTGGAAGCCAATGCTGTCAGGCTCACCCCCGGTGATCGAGGCTATGCGCAGCAACAGTTCTACCGAATGAACCGTGCAACCCCGAGCTACGATCTCAGAGGAAGCGCCCTCTTCCCGTCCGCAGAACCAATTCCTTCCCTTGCACTCCTCGGCCGAGCTTCGCCGGTCTTGCACCCGTGGACGACTCGTTGCGGCCCGACGCTCAAGCATCGGCCGTGAGGGGGTGAGGCAAGGATTCCGGTTGAGCTGAGGACGGGAAGGCCGGGATTCTGAGGCACGGATGTGACGTACTCACCGTGATCCCCTTGGGGAGCGGGGTCGAGGATGGGCGTGGTTCCGCGCCTGGCCCCCGCAGGCCGATAGCAGCTCATCCTCCCGGCCTGCCCCCTTCCCTCGGTGGGCGTGCGAGAGCCGGCGGCTGCAAGGCGCACCGTGCCGGGCACACGACCGGGGTAGAATCACCCACGGAGACTCATGGCATGCGCACCGGAGGACCCGCGGGTCAACACAGTCGACACTCACTCTCCCGCCGGGAGTTCCTGCACGCGCTTGCGCCGGCTGCGGCCGTCACCGTTGGCTCATTGGCCTGCAGCCGGTCGGGAATGGCGATTGGGAGAGCGGCTGCGCCATCTCCGGCTGCAACAGGAGTCCTACCCATGCCCACGACTGTCCCCGAGCCGACCGTAGCGCCGACGCCCCAACCCACTTCGCTGACCGGGAGGGTAGCGCTGGTCGCCACGGAGGATCGCGCCGCCGGCGTGCGCCGCGCACTGGACCTGCTCGGGGTCAATCCCGTCCAGAGCCGGCGCGTCTTCCTCAAGCCCAACTACAACTCGGCCGATCCCGCGCCCGGATCGACGCATCCAGACGTGCTGCGCGCCCTGGCCGCCTGGCTCGGCGATGCCGGCGCTGACTCGATCACAGTCGGCGACCGCAGCGGGATGGGCGACACGCGGCGGGTGATGGAGCAGCTGGGCGTGTTCGAGTTGGCCGACGAACTCGGCCTGGAAACCGTCGTTTTCGACGACCTTGCCGCTGACGATTGGGTGCCGCAGCCCGCAACCGGGACGCACTGGTCGCGCGGCTTCGCCCTCGCTCGCCCTGCCATGGAGGCCGACGCGCTGGTGATGGCCTGTTGCCTCAAGACCCACCGCTATGGAGGCCACTTCACCCTCTCGTTGAAGAACGCTGTCGGGCTGGCTGCCTCGCAGATCCCCGGCGAGGGCCACGACTACATGCACGAACTGCATTCCTCCTCCGATCAGCGAGCGATGATCGCCGAGATCAACGCCGGCTTCACGCCGGCCCTCGTAGTGATGGATGGGGTCGAGGCATTCGTCAACGGCGGGCCGGATAGCGGGCAGCGCGCCGCCAGCCGTGTCGTGCTGGCCGGCAGCGATCGCGTGGCGCTGGATGCGGCTGGCGTGGCCGTGCTGCGCCGGCTCGGGACCACCCCGGAAGTCAGCCGCGGTCCGGTGTTCGGTCAGGCGCAGATCGCGCGCGCCGTCGAATTGGGCCTGGGGGTGCAGCGACCGGAGGACATCCGCTTCGTCACCGACGACCCCGAGAGCGCCGCCTACGCCGCCTCGCTTAAGCCGATTCTGATGGCTGCCTAGGGACAGGACTACTCAGCCGTAGGCCCTGCCAGGCAGGCTGACGGGAAGGCGCCAAAGGCGCCTGCCGGCAATACGGAGCTGGCCGAGCCGGCCGCTCTCGAAACACAGTGCGAAACCGCCGCCGACTGCTGGCGGCTTGAACGGGAGACGTACAACGATCATGCGCAGACCGATACTTGCTGGCAACTGGAAGATGAATCTCGGGAGACCGGCGGAAGCGCTGGAGTTCGTCCGCGCCATCCGTCATCCACTCAATCAGATCGCAACCGTGGATCGCGTGCTGTGCCCTCCCTTCACGGCGCTTGCCGCCGTTGCCGAGGCGCTGACGGCCACGGCCATCGGGCTGGGTGCTCAGAACATGCACTGGCAGGACAAGGGCGCACAGACCGGGGAGATCTCTCCAGCGATGCTCAAGGAGTTCTGCCAGTATGTGATCATCGGCCACTCCGAGCGACGTGCCACGGCCAGCAGCTTGGAAAGCAATGCTTCCACCCACCAGAAGGTCCGCGCCGCACTGGCGCATGGGCTCACTCCGATCCTCTGCGTCGGGGAGAACCTAGAGCAGAAGGAACGCGGCGAGACAGACGCCTTTGTGCAGGCGCAAATTCGCCAGGCGCTCGACGGACTCCCCGCCGAGCAGGCCGCCGGCTGCGTCATCGCCTATGAACCCATCTGGGCGATCGGCACCGGCAGGGCGGCCACACCGGCCGACGCCAACCGCTTGATTGCCTTGTCGATCCGCGGTCCGATCGCGGAGCTGTTCGGGGAGTCCGTAGCTCAGCAGATCCGGGTGCAATATGGCGGCAGCGTCACGCCCGACAACATCGCCGAGTTCATGGCCATGCCGGAGATCGATGGCGCGCTCGTCGGAGGCGCGAGCCTGAAGCCCGACTTCGTCGACCTGGTGCGCCGCGCAGCAGAGTTGCTCCCCTAGCCCCGCCCTCTCCGTCTAACGGCATCCACGCCAACGCGTGGCAGGTCCAGGCAACATCAGGCTCCTGACGAGGGTCAGGAGCCTGGTCTTTGCAGCGAAGAAGTCGCTTACAGCTGGAGGGCCACCTGGTCAACGATTCCGACGATCACGGCTCGGATGGCGCCGGGGTCGAGCCCCAGGATCTGCCGGGCGCCGTTCCCCTCGTCGATCACCAACACCGTATCTCCCGGCCCGGCCTGCGCCACGTCAACGGCAATGTCATATGCGCCGGTCTCGCCGCCTCCCAGATCGAGCTGGTCGACGAGCAGCAGCTTGCGGCCTTCTAAGTGGGAGATCTTGATCGTCGAGACCACGGTCCCGACCACCTTGCCAATGTACATCCCTACTCCTCATCGGCCGACGAAACCAGCCAGACCGCAGTCGGCTGAGATCGGCGGATGCCTCGCTCGACTTCGACCTCATCCACGATGCCGGTGATCGCCAGGTCGACCGGGACGAATACCTGCGGCATGGCCTGAGCCGCCTCGCGGCTGCCGACAACAAACACCAGCTCGCCCAGACCGGCCTGGGCCGTGGCGTCGGCCGCGATCTGGGGCCGTCCTTCAGGGCGCAGTTCCTCGTCGAGCAGCTGGACGACCAGCAACTTCACACCCTCCAGTCCCTCGATACTTGCGGGTCGCCACGACCGTCCCTAGCACCCGAGCGAACTTCATGCCGGCCCCCTGACTTGGGTGCCGAACCAGGTCGAGGCGCCGACGTTTTCCCACATCCCGGGGTGCAGCTGAGGGATCACAACCTGGCGCACGAGCAGCTCCGGGCGCTCGAGCACGCCGATGCCGCTTTGAACCGCCGCCTGCACATCGGCCACCAGGCCGGAGAACAAGACGATCCCTTTCCCGCCGAGGCCATCGGCCAGGCGCACTTCGACCAGCGTCACCCATGCCCCCTTGACGCCCGCGTCGGCGGCGTGGATGGCCGCAGCGGCGGTGGCGGTTTCGATCACGCCCAGCGCATCCATTTCCTGTGGCGCACGTACCCCGCCGATGCGCTCGACGACCTCCGGGTGCACCTGCGGCAGCAGCACGTAGTCCAACAAGTCAGCGCCGCCCATCTGGCGCCCGGCGGCCAGCGACTCCTCAACGTCGGCGACCTGACCGCCGATCAGCACAAGGTATTTCCCGTTGTGTACCGTGCCCGAGCGTATGGTGTCGATCGGAGCACGCTTGATCATCGCATCCGCAGCCTGCATCCCGACGGCGATGCTGCTGAACTCCAGCAGCGCCAGCGCCGGCTCAATCGCCGGCCCAGCGGCCTGCCTGTCGTGGGTACCCTGAACGGTCTCGCTCATCGGTGCGCTTCTCTTCACATTCATAGGCCGAGCTTGCTCAGACAATGCGGAAGGCGTCCTTCAACGTGCAGCGGCGGATCCGGCTGAAGCTGATCGGACTAGTGATGCCCTCGCCCGTCGGGCTGGCGATGGTGAACGAGCAGAATCCCTCGCCCCCCTCCCCCAGGCCGGCCAGCGCTGGGGCGTTCTTGACAAAGATGCTGCAATCCATCACACGCGCCATCCGGCTGAGGTTGTCGAGGTTCCTGGAATACATCACCGCTGTGTGACGGAAACCGTGCTCAACCTCTTTCGCCAGGTCGATCCCCTCGTCGGCGCTGCGCACCCGTACCAGCGGCATGATCGGCATCATCTGCTCGGAAACCACCAGCGGGTGATCGCGCTCCACCTCGACCAGCACCAGGCGGATCTCGTCTCCGGCGTCGATCCCGATCTGCTGCAGCAGCACGCCGGCGTTCTTGCCGATGAGTTGCTTGTTCATCATCCCCGGCTTGCCAGGGGGAGGCACTTCGACGAAGATCGCCTTCATCAGCCGTTCGAGTTGCGCGGCATCGATCACCAGGGCGCCGTGGGCGCGGATGGAGTGCTTGAGGCCATCGGCAATCGCCGCAACGGCGAAGGTCTCCTTCTCGTCGATGCACACGATGTTGTTGTCGAACGATGCCCCGCGCACGATGCCGCGGCCGGCCTGGTCGATGTCCGCCGTCTCGTCGACCACGACCGGCGGGTTTCCCGGCCCGGCACAGATCGACCGCTTTCCGCTGTGCATCGCTTCGTGTACCACGGCTTCGCCGCCGGTCACGGTCAGCAGGTTGACGAGCGGATGGCGCATGATCTCCTGGGCCGTGGCGATCGTGGGGTCGGCCACCCCGCACACCAGGTTGGCCGGCCCGCCGGCCTCCAGAATGGCCTCGTTCATCAGCTGGACCGTTAGGTTGGAGCAGGCACGCGCCCCCGGGTGGGCGTTGAAAACCACGGCATTCCCCGCAGCGACCATGCCGATGGCGTTGCACAGCACACTCGACGTCGGGTTGGTGCTCGGGATGATCGCCCCGATCACTCCGTACGGTGCATACTCGACGAGCGTCAGGCCGTCGTCTCCGGTCCAGACATGCGGCGTGAGGACCTCGGTCCCGGGTGCCTTGTCAGCATTGAGCAGGTTCTTCTGGATCTTGTCTTCGTAGCGCCCCATGCCGGTCTCTTGCCAGGCTTCGCCCGCCATCAACTGCGCGTTCTCGCGAGCGAACCGGCGCATGTGACCGATCATTTGCTCACGGATGGCCAGCGGGAGGTGAGACAACTGCTCATAGGCCAGGCGTGCGGCCCGGACGGCGCTATCGGTATCGGGGAACAGGTTGCTGGCGTGGCGCGGCGCGGGCGCGGGCGGCGCTGGGTGCGAGGTATCGATCTCAGCCGGACGTGCACGGCTGCCCCCCTCCGCCCGCCCAAGCTCGGTCATCACATTCTGAATGATGGACTCGATCCGCGTATCATCCAGCATCAGCCGACCTCGGCCTTGTTGTAGGTGACCGCGCCGTCGACCTCCAGCGTGTCGACGATCGCCATGATCACGCCATCACACGGGCGCTTGTCGGTGACCGTCGTCATGCGCGCCGAGGAGCCGGTGGCGTACAGCACCACCTCGCCCAGCCCGGCGCCCACCGCATCGGCCGCCACCCGGTAGCCGGTCAGCTCCTTGCCGTCGATATCCAGCTGGCGCAGCACCAGGAACTTCAGCCCTTCCAGGCTGGGCTCCTTGCGCGTGGCTACCAGCGTGCCGACCACTTTGCCCAACAGCATACGCACCTCCCAGCGCCACCGGCCCCGACCGCCGGCAGCGCGCCGCTATCCGTGCGGGTGCCGGCCGGCCGGGCGTTGCCACGGCCGGCCAGACCGGCAGCTATCCGCCCTTGGCAGGGCCGCGGCCTAGCGGGAGCGTGCGGTCGACATTGGCGTGCGGCCGCGGGATGACGTGGATGGCAACCACCTCGCCAACCTTCTCCGCCCCACGCGCCCCGGCTTCGACGGCGGCCTTCACGGCCGCCACGTCGCCGCGCACGATGGCCGTCACCTGCCCGCCACCGGTCTTCTCATAGGCGACCAGCTCGACCTTGGCCGCCTTGACCATGGCATCCGCCGCCTCGACCATGGCCGCGTAGCTGCGGGTTTCGATCATCCCCAGCGCTTCCGTTGCTCCGTATGCCTCGTCCACTCTTTCCTCCTGACCTGATAGGTGATGATGTCGTGCCGCGCTGCAACCCTGCGGCCAGCGCTAGTTCAATCGCGCCGCCCGCCCGTCACCTCTCGCCCGTTTACGCCCTCAATGGCGGAGACCGCCGCCCCGTAGCCGGCCATGATGTCGCGCTCCTCGCCGCCCAGGTAGACCCGGCCGAAGCTGCCGAAGGCGCGCACTTCCAGGATGTTGATATTGGCTGCCTTCTCGGCCTCGTTGGCCGCCAGGGCGGCGTAGCCCGCCGGTTCCACCTCGAGCACATACAGCGTCTGGCCGGCCAAGCAGCATGTGGCCGTGGCGTAGCCGGTTGATCAACTGCACCTGATGCGCATCGATGTGGCGAATGATCTGGCTCGAGATCACCTTGGGCTTGATGCGGTCCCCTTCCTCGAGGTCCAACGCCCGCAGGATGGCCGCGCCGGCAGCGCGCACTTCGGCCTGGTCTTCGTGGTGCACTTCCAGCAGGCCGAACAGCCGCTCCACAATCTGCATCCCCGGCCGCACCCGCGTCGACTTGAGCGCGATGTCGGTGATGCGGTTGACCTCGATCCCTGGTGAGATCTCGATCCACAGCGAGGCGTCGTTCGGCAGCGGCAGAAACCCCTGGGCCACCGTCCCCAAGAAACCGGCGTGCTGCAGCTGCAGGCTGTCCAGAAAGACGTAGGTTCGCAAGTCGACCGTCATGCGCGCTTCTCCTGGCGGCTCATTTCTCCGCTTCCTGAAGGATCTTGACCGAGGCGCTGGCCCCGATGCGGCTGGCCCCGGCGGCGATCATCTTCTGGGCGTCGGCGTAGGTGCGAATCCCACCGGCGGCCTTGACGCCGATCGATGGCCCAACCACGCGCCGCATCAGCGCCACATCTTCCGGCGTCGCCCCACCCGGCCCGAAGCCGGTGGAGGTCTTGACGAAATCCGCGCCGGCCACTTTGGCCAGCTGGCAGGCGATCACCTTCTCTTCGTCGGTGAGCAAAGCCGCTTCGATGATCACCTTGAGAATGGCATTGCCGGCGTGGCAGGCGCGCGCGATCGAGGCGATGTCGCCCTCGACCCGTTCGTAGTCGCGCGACTTGAGCGCGCCGACATTGATGACCATGTCCAGCTCACTCGCGCCCTCGCGGATTGCCTGCTGGGCCTCGAACACCTTGACATCGGTCGGGGTGGCGCCCAGCGGAAAGCCGATTACGGTGCACACCGGCACGCCGCTGCCTTTGAGCAGGTCGGCGCACAGTTTGACATGCGTCGGGTTGACACACACCGAGGCGAAGCCGTGCTTGCGCGCCTCGAAGCACAGCTGAGCGATCTGGTCCTGACTGGCCTCGGGCTTGAGCAGCGTGTGATCGATCATGTGCCCCAGGCGGGCGTCGGCTGCCGGAGTGACCCCCAGGGTGCTTGCCAGGCGGTCGGCGCCGGCACTCAGCACCGGCTGCACGCGCTCGGCGAAGTTGTGCGCCGAGAGCGGCGCAGCCGCCGGCGCCGGTCTGCCTGCGGCGTCGTCCTGCAGCAGGAGCAGCACCTGGCTGGTGATCTGCTCGATGATCTGATCGAGGGTCGCGTCGTCAATCTGTCTCATGCTTGCTGGATCCTAGTCCCTATCCTTTGCCGGCGAACCGCCGTTCGATCTGCATGATCTTGTCTACCCGCCGTGCGTGGCGCCCGCCGCCGAACGGCGTCTCCAGCCAGGTCTTGACGATCTGCTGCGCCAGACTGGCGCCGATCAGCCCGGCGCCCAGCGTGAGCACATTGGCGTCGTTGTGTTCGCGGCTGTTGGCGGCCGACGACTGGTCGTAGCACAGCGCCGCCCGCACCCCGGGGACCTTGTTGGCCGCCATGCACGAGCCGATGCCGGCGCCGTCGATCAGAATCCCGCGCGCCACCCGCCTCTGGGCAACCAGCTCGGCCACCGCCAGGGCGAAATCGGGGTAGTCGACCGCCTCGGTACCCTGTGTTCCGCAATCGACAACTTCGTGTCCCAGCGAGGCCAGGTAGGGCTTGAGCGCCTCCTTGAGGGCGAAGCCCCCGTGGTCGGCGCCGAGCGCAATCGCCTTGGCAGAAGCCGCTGGCGCGGGAATGCCGGCCGGGCGAGGCGAAGGGGTTTCGGCGAAGACCAGGTGCAGATGGCGATCCATGGCTACCTGGCGCGCCAGCGGGGTGACCAGCGCCCTGGGTGGCAGGCGGAACTCGGATTCGAACGGCAAGTCACGCAGGTCCTGCTCGGTGACTAACGGCCTCGTCCGGGTCGGCTGGTCGCCGGCTTCACGCCCCAATGTGCGGTAGACCACGTTGCGCACTTTGGCCCGAATGTGCTCCCTGCTCGTCACCGACTACTCCTGAGGCATCGTCCGTCGCACGACATCCAGATCACCCCAATCCGATCAACTGCCCACTGGCCGAGGGAAGACGGCCCCCACGCCGGCGGCTGGAGCTGGCGCGCTGTCCGCGCACCAATTCGACTTCGAGACGTGAGCGATCGCCGCGATGGTAGGCGAAGTAGTACTCGATCGGCCGGCCGTTGGAGAGGTAGCTCACGCTCTGCAGCAGAATGAGCGGGGCCCCCTTGCGCGTGGCCAGCAGGCGTGCCTGACGGCTGTCGGCGGCGACGGCCTCGATCGTGCGCCAGCCGCGGGCGAGCGTGCGCCGGCATTCGGTGTGCAGGAATTCGTACAAGGACCTCCGCCGCAGGTCGGCTGTCTCCAATCCAGGGCACAAGCCTTGCGGCAGGTAGGTCGTGGTCAGCACCACCGGCTGACCTTCGACCAGTCGCAGCCGCTCGATCTCCACCACTGGATCGCCGGGCTTCAGGCCGAGCCGCTCGGCCACCCGTTCGTCCGCCGCAATCACCTGCTGGCGCAGCACCCGGCTGACCATCGGCCGCCCCAGGTCGGTCATGTCCTCGTGGAAGCCGGACAGGCGTTGGGCGGCGGTGCCGACCAGCTTGGGCTGGGCGACATAGGTGCCCCGCCCCTGCTCGCGCACGACCACGCCCTGCCGCGCCAGCTCGGACACCGCCTGCCGTACCGTGGTGCGGCTGACGCCGAAGGTCCGGCATAGCTCGGGCTCGCCGGGCAGCTGTTGGCCCGGTTTCCACACCCGACGCTGGATGGAGTTGCTCAAGGCCTGCTTGAGCTGCACATGCAGCGGCAGCGGGTTGTCCCGGTCGACCTGCAAGCGGGGCTGGGCGGTGCGGGCCGGACGAGCGGGCATGCGGCCTCTCTGGCGCCTCCTGGCATGATGTCATTACATTATGATGATAGGGCAAGTGCTCGGCAATGTCAAGCCGCAACGCTCCCCTCCCCCGGCGCAGGGATCCCGCCGCGCCGCACGGGGAAGCGCGGGCCGGGGCTCGAGTCCAAGCGGGGCTGGTACGTTGGTCTCCCCCCCACCCGGCAGTGACGGCGCAGCCTGTGCTCAGCCTGGCCGAGGGCGGCGGGCGATCTCCCCCCTCTGCCCTACGCCGGAATGAGCCGAGCGAATCGGGAGGCCAGGCGCGCGAGGCGGGGCCGCTGCGCGCACCTCCTGGATGCCGGCGTGGCCCACGGAGTGACGGGCCGGGCCGGGCCGGCCCAGCCTGACCAAAGCCGGCGGATATCAGTCCAAGCTGCGAACGGCAGGATGGGAGAGGGCCAACAGCGCCAGGGCAATGGTGGCTGCACCGCCCACCAGGAAGGCAAGGGAGGCGCCGTAGCGGTCGGTGAGCACGCCGGCGGCGTAGAACCCCAGTGGCATCAGCACGAACGAACCCAGGGCATCGATGCTCGACACCCGTCCCAGTGCCTCTGTCGGGACCAACTCCTGGAGGGTGTTGGTCCACACCAGGCCGGTGGCCGAGAACGCCATGCCATAGATGACGGCTGCCGCCGCCAGCCATTCCAGGCTGGGAGCCAGGCCGTAGACCATCAGCATCAGCCCGCCCACGATCACCCCGCCATAGGCGAGCAGCCCACGCCGTCGCAGCCGCTTCTTGCGGCCCAGGTAGATCGCGCTGAGCACCGAACCGGCGGCGGTGATCCCGCTGACGATCCCCAGCGCGTTCACCTCCAGCCCGAGCTGGTCGTGGATCAGGAAGGGCAGCGCCACGTTGCGCGGCCCGCTATCGGTGACATTGATGAAGGCGAAGACCCCGATGCTCACCCATAGCCACGGCTTGGAGAGCACCAGTCCCAGCCCTTGGCGCAGATCAGCCAGCCCGGTGGAGCTTGCCCCGCTTCGGCGCGGCGCGGCCAACACACCCAGGATAGGCACCAGGAACATCGCCGACACCAGAAAGGAGGCCGCATCCAAGGCGAAGGCAGCCGGCACTCCGGCCGTGGCAACGATGGTTGCGCCCAGCGCCGGGCCGACGACGGAGGAGAGCTGCCACGAGAGGCTGGTCAGGGAGTTGGCGCTGGGCAGGGACTCGGCCGGCACGATCTGGGGGATCGAGGCGTTGTAAGCTGGAAAGAAGAAGGCCTCGGCCATCCCGAAGACGGCGCTGGCCGCATACACATGCACCACCTGGAGCCGCCCGGTGGCCGCCAGGTAGGCCACCACTCCGACGACCGCGCCGTTGAGCAGGTCGGCGGCGAACATCACGCGCAGCCGCGGCAGGCGATCGACGACCACCCCACCCACCAGCAGGAAGAGCAGCATCGGGGCGAAGGAGAACAGCAGCACGGTGCCCATGGCCTCCGCCGAGCCGGTCTCCTCCAGCACCCACCAGGCCAACGCGATCCGATACAGCGAATCGCCCAGGCGCGATATGGTTTGACCGGTCCACAGCAGCGCAAAGGGTCGATGATGGAGCGCACGCAGGAATGTCATGACGGCACGTTGGCGGCGGATTGTAGCACCGGTAGCTGGACTGCCGGCGCTCGCGAGCTCCCGACACTTTCCCTGTAGAAAGGTTGCCGCCGGGCTGGAGACAGGCTCGGCGGAAACCTGCTGCGCCGCTACGGTCGGCTGCGGTGGACGCCCAACAGAACGTATGGCGGGGATCGAGAGAAGGCGGCACAACGTGACGCCAATACCGGCGAGCGCATCCCAACCGGAACTGGCCCCCCAGTCCGACACCGCCGCCAGCGCCTCAGCTTCGCCGGGCATACCCGTCTGCACATGGTCCACCAGGGCGATCAGGCGCTCATCGGCCTCGCCCTGAGCGGCGCAGGTCAGCAGGCTGGCGCTGATTGACGTGGTTCGTTCGTCGGCCTTCTGAGCCACGACTTCGCCCGCCGCCTCGAGGATGGACTCCGCAACCTGCGATTCCTGGCCTCCACGCGAGAGCGCCAGAAGCACTCCGATGAGGCAGTCGTCTCCGGACGGGGTCAGTCCTCGGCCCCAGCCCAGAAGACCCTCCATCAATGACGAGCATTCGGCCGTGTCGCCCCCGGCGATTGCTCGAACGAGAGAAGCACAGCGATCAGCCTGCGGGTGTACCGGGCGCTCAGCCTGCGGCAAGCCTTGGGCAATCCACCCTGCCAAGCATCCCATCCACTCGGCCGATACTGGTTGCGGGATGCGCGTACTCAAGCGGGCGATTCTGCGGCGTTGCGTCTCAGCACGATCTGCCATTGCGCCGCGACCAGGCGCACGCCATACCTGGGCCTGATCGAGATCGGCTGTCCAGCCAGACGGCAGCAACCGCAGAGCCAACGGCTCAACGACAACGGTCGTGTCGTGCTCCACGACGGACAGCCAGGAGCCATCACCACAGATATTGACCGTCAGAGGACCGCGGTTCACCTCGGCCGAAAGGAACAGCCAACCCCGGCCTGTCTGGACAAACACCCCGCGTGAGGTCACACCTCTTTGTGGCGGCCTTGTGACGCGCCCCGCAAGAGGTGCTCCGCCCCTGCCCCGATGGCGGTGGCCGATCGCACGATGCTTCGCTGGTGTCGCACCAGCCTGTCACCTGCTGTGCAGCTGGCTGCAGGAGCGGATTATAGTCGCAGTGCATCTGCTTCGCGGCTTGGTCTGCTTGGGGCGTGGCCCGACGTGCGGGGCTTGCCCGGGCCGGACAGACGGACTTTTGCGTACGCCAGACTGCCAAGGTGTCTGCCGGTGCAGATGCCGCTTCGAGCTAGGCTACACTGCGCACCGGCCAACACCCCGGGCCGATGCTGACGCGTGGTGTGAGAAATGAAGACGGAGCGGAACCACCTCCCGGTGGGCCCACCGGTTGGTCTGTCCCGGCCTCCAGGCCAGCCGTCCCCCCGGATGGCTTCCTTGGCCGAGAAGGTCGGCGCCGTGTCGTAGTTGCTTCAAGCGGTGGCGCTGAGCGTCTTTGAGGCGCTGGGCAACTGACAGGCGATTTGGCCGAACCCTTCGACCACCATGCCGCGTTCCGGCCATTCCCTCACACCTGGCTGGTCCTCCAATCATGTCTCAACAGGAACCGAAGATCGGTTTATCATGTTGCTTTGCCGCGTCAAGCTGAATATACTAGGTTGTCCTCTATGTGCGGTCCCACGAGGAGGTTCATATCCTGCGCTCTGAACCCTATGCGCGTGTTGCGGGTCAAGCGTGCGCGCGGTGCACTCGCACCCGAAGCCCCGCCTCTGGGCCATGCGATGCCAAGCCGGACCTAGCTCTGGCGCGACCCTGGAGTTCCGGATCGGCGAGACGCTATTCGTCCACGAGGCGTAGACTGCCCCAAGCCCAGGTAGCTGAAGATCGACGACAGCCTTCCAGAGTGATGCTGGCACCCTCGAAACGGAGAGCGGACATTGCTGTCGCTGGAGAACCTTCGAGTCTTGGATGTCTCGCGTGCCCTCGCAGGCCCCTACTGTACGATGATGCTGGGGGACCTGGGTGCGGAGGTGATCAAGGTGGAGCTCCCCGGATCCGGGGATGAGAGCCGAAGTTGGGGGCCTCCTTTTATCGGTGAACCGCATGGTCCATATCCGGGAGAATCCGCCTACTTCATCTCCGCGAACCGCAACAAGCTGAGCGTCACCGTCAATCTGAAGAGCGCCGCCGGACAGGAAATCCTCCGGCGGCTGGTGCGTATCTCCGACGTGCTTGTTGAGAACTTCCGCACCGGCGATCTGGGCAAGCTGGGTTTGGGCTATGAGACCTTGCACAGCCTGAACCCGCGTCTGATTTGCTGTTCGATCAGCGGCTACGGCCGCACCGGTCCCCTCGCGGATCGCCCCGGCTATGATGCGGTCCTCCAGGCCGAGGGGGGCCTGATGAGCATTACCGGGCCGATAGATGGACCGCCTTCGAAGGTGGGGATCTCCATCGTTGACATCGCAACCGGGATGTTCTCCGCGACGGCGATTCTCGCCGCACTGCGCGCCCGCGATCGTACAGGGGAGGGTCAATGGGTTGACATGGGGCTGCTTGATACACATGTCGCCCTCCTGGCCAACGTCGCTTCCAACTATCTCATTGGAGGGTCGGTCCCGCGCCGTTTCGGCAATGATCATCCCAATCTCACTCCCTACGGGTCTTTTCGCGCGCGCGATCGCTGGTTCGTGCTGGGAACGGCCAACGACAGACAGTGGGAAACGCTGTGCCAGATGATCGGGCACGTGGAGCTGGGTAAAGATCCCCGTTTCGCAACGAACCGCGCTCGCTTGGCCAATCGAGAAGCCCTTGCCGAAGTGCTCAGCGAGGTGTTCGTGACACGCGATGCTGCAGGACTGGCTTGAGGAACTGAGGCAGGTGGACCTGCCTTGCGGGTCAATCAACACCATCCCGGAGGCCCTGGAGAATCCTCAAGCCCAAGCCCGAGACTTGATCCTCGTTGCGGAGCATCCCACTACTGGTTCGCTGCGCCTCACCGGCTTTCCCTACAAGCTCTCCCAGACGCCGGCGCAAGTACGCCGCCCGCCTCCTCTTCTGGGAGAGCACACGGAGCAGGTGCTCGTGGAGCTACTACAGTACTCTCCTGAGGAAGTTTCGCTTCTGCGAGAGCAGGGCGCCATCTAGGATGCTGCTCCTGACTCACAATCGCGTTCCAGGAGGTAGTCCCTGCGTCGTCACGGATTGCTCTCGTTCCGAACGAATCTCCCGCCTGAGTAGGGGCATGCTTCAGCGCCGGCCCCCTGTCATCAATGCTCGTCTGTCTGCGGCTGCCAGCCGCACGACTGTCGGAGGCCCACGGTGAAGGAGTTTGTTGCGGCTTGTGTGCAGATCGCCATTACACCCAACCATGTGGAAGCGAATGTCGACAAAGGGGTGTTGTGGCTGGAGAAGGCAGCTCGGGAACATCAAGCAGAACTGGTTGTCTTCCCGGAGACAGTGACCACAGGCTATGAGACGGGTCTCACTGCGGAAGAGTTGTGGGACCTGGTCGATACGGCTCCAGGGGAGATCACGCACAAGATCCAGGCGGCCGCGCGGCGCCTGGGGGTCTATGTGGTATGGCCGTCATATCGCCGCGGGGAAGTGAAAGGACAGGTCTGGAACTCGGCGATTCTGATCAACCCGGACGGCGGGATCACGGGTATCTACGACAAGACGCACCCGGCACCTTGGGAACGTCGCGATGGCGGCGGCTGGGTCGAAGTGGGTACCCGGGCGGATGTGTTCGAGACCGACCTGGGAAGCATCGGCATGATGATCTGCTACGATGGCGACTTCCCCGAGCTTTCGCGGTTGATGGCGATTAAGGGGGCCGAGGTGATCGCTCGGCCTTCCGCCCTACAGCGCAGCTATGACATCTGGTACATCACCAATGCCGCGCGGGCGTACGATAACCATGTCTATGTGGTCGCCAGCAATCTCGTGGGGCAGGATGCTTGCGGCAATTTCGGTTTCGGTCATAGCATGATCGTGTCCCCCATCGCCTGGCGATTGGCGCAAGCTCGCGGCACCGAGGAGATCGTCTCCGCCAAGCTGGACCCGGATCCGTTGCGCTACATCACATGGGGCAGCAAGAACCTACAGAACTTCGACCACCTGGAAGATCGCAACCTGAGGCTCTACGAGGAGAATTCTGAAAGAAGCAAGGTCAAGATTCGACCCAGGGAGACGATTCCCTCGATAGGGCCTCAGCCAATGCACACGGGACGCACCGGCAGAGCCCATAGGAAGAACCCCCTATGACAATCACCAAGGTGGAAGTCCGCTCAGGCGCGTACTACGACTCGGTAGTCCTCATGAGGTTGCAGCGCTCCCTGTCAGAACTCCCCGGCATCAAGGACGCCGGGGTGGTGATGGGCACAAGCGCCAACAAGGAAGTGCTGGCGCAAAGCAACATGCTAGTGGACGAAGCTGCGGCCGCGGGGCCGGATGACCTCGTGATCGTGGTCGTTGGCGACACAGAAGCCGCGGCGCAGGCGGCCCTCAGCAGGGTCGATGAGCTGGTGTCCTCCCGCCGCACCACCGGAGGGGAGAAGGACTACCGCCCCCACGACGTGGGGACCGCCGCGCAGATGTTGCCCCATGCCAACTGGGTGCTGATCTCCGTCCCGGGGCGATACGCCGCCGGGGTGGCGAGGCAGGCGCTGGAACTCAACAAGCATGTGTTTCTCTATAGCGACAATGTCACGCTGGCAGATGAGATCTCCCTGAAGCAGCAAGCCGCCGAGAAGGGGCTGCTGGTGATGGGGCCGGATTGCGGCACGGCAATCGTGAATGGCATCGGCCTGGGTTTTGCCAACAAGGTCAGCAAGGGGGCAATCGGAGTCGTGGCTGCCTCCGGGACGGGCCTGCAGCAGGTCACCGTGCGAATTCATCAGATGGGCAGCGGCATTACCCATGCCCTGGGCACCGGTGGACGCGATCTCTCTGAAGCCGTCAACGCGATCACCGCCCGGCAGGGGCTTGACTTGATGGCGCGCGACCCGGATGCCAAGGTGATCCTGCTGGTGTCCAAGCCGCCGTCACCCAGTGTGGCCGATGAACTGGTCAGGGCTGCGCGTTCGGCTGGCAAGCCCGTGGTGGTCAACTTCATCGGCTACCCCGCTGCCTCGCGCAGAGTGGACAACATCTTCTTTGCGACAACCTTCGATGAGGCGGCGGAACTGGCCATCCATCTGATCACGCCGCCGGAGGATCTTGCCAAGAGACCCGATGTCTCACGGTTCGCCCCGGGCCAGCGCTACTTGCGGGGTCTCTTCTCGGGCGGCACGCTGCAGTATGAGGCTCTGTTGATCTTGAAGGACTATCTTCCTGTCGTGCACTCGAATGCTCCGTTGGATAAGCGGCACGCGCTGGAGGACTCCCTTGTCAGCCGAGAGCACACGGTGATTGACCTTGGTGAAGATGAATTCACCGTCGGCCGCCTGCATCCGATGTTGGACAATGATCTGCGGATTCGCCGTCTCGAGAAGGAAGCCGCAGACCCGGAGGTTGCCGTCATCCTGCTGGACGTCGTCCTGGGTTACGGCGCACACGAGGATCCGGCGAGCGAGCTGGCTCCGGCGATCGCTGCGGGCATCAAGGCCGCCAGGGACGCCGGCAGGCACCTGGAGGTCGTGGCCATCGTCTGCGGCACGGATGGGGACCCTCAAGGGATGGACGGCCAAATCCAGATGCTCAAGGAGGCGGGCGCCAGGGTCGAAACCAGCAACGATGCGGCAGCTCGCCACGTGGGTCGGTTGCTTCAGGCCATTGAGCGTACCATCGAGCCTCTACCCGTCCCTTCGTTGAAACCGGTTGACCTGGCGAGCCTGAAACAACCTTTGGCAGGCATCAACGTCGGTCTGGAGTCGTTCGCCGAAAGCCTGACAGAACAGGGCGCACAGGTGGTTCATGTCGATTGGAAACCACCGGCGGGCGGCAACGAGAGATTGATGAAGATCCTGGAGCGAATGCGACAAGGGTAGGTGTTGCCAGGCATGAATGGAACCAGGTCCAATGCAGTCCGTGGAGGGAGGCCTGGAAGACACACCTGCGAGAGATGCGGCGACCCGGGCAAATGACTTGGAGGCATTCATGGATATTGAACGAGCAAACACCGAGGCCACCCAGCGCATAATGGAAGCGCGGCCCATCGCGGTCACCATGGCCAAGGCGATGGACGTGGTGCCCGGGATGCGCGAAGACCTGCTGCTCCACGCCGGTCCCCCGGTCACCTGGGAGCGGATGGCCGGGCCGATGAGAGGCGCCATGATGGGCGCCTTGATCTTCGAAGGCAGAGCCAAGAATGGCGAAGAGGCCGAGAAGTTGCTCAAGTCGGGCAAGATCGAGTTCTCGCCTTGCCACGAACACATGTGCGCCGGCCCGATGGCCGGCGTGATTTCATCCTCCATGCTGGTCTATGTTGTTGAAAACACCACTCACAAGATCAGGTGCTTCTCCAATCTCAATGAAGGTCGCGGCAAGGTCCTGCGCATGGGAGCCTACAGCCAGGAGGTATTGGATCGACTGCGCTGGATGGAATCCGTGCTGGGTCCAACGCTCAAGGCCGCTTTGGAAGCCATCGGCGGCGTCGACATCCGAGCCATCATCTCCAAGGCACTTCATATGGGCGATGACGGGCATAATCGCCTGGACGCCGCCTCCGTGTTGTGGACGACTCAATTGGCCCCCTACATTGCCAAGACCGCCAAGGACAGCGCCATCGCCTTTGAAGTGACGAAGTTTCTCGGCGAGAATGCTTTGAGCATCCTGAATCCCGTGATGGCCGGCTGCAAGTCCATGACGGCTGCCGGTCACAACGTGGAAGGCAGCACGATCGTCACCATCATGGCTCGCAACGGCACGGATTTTGGCATCAAGGTCAGTGGCTTGGGGGATCGATGGTTCACAGCGCAATCCCCGATCGTGAAAGCGCTCTACTTCCCCGGCTTCAGCGAATCCGACGCCTGCCGCGACATCGGTGACAGCGTCATCACCGAAACGGCCGGAATCGGTGGTTTTGCCATGGCCACCGCCCCCGCTCTGGTCACCTTCATCGGCGGTGTGCCCAAAGACGCCATCAATACGACCCTCGACATGTACGAAATCACCTATGCCGAGCACAAACACTTCACCATCCCCTACCTTGATTTCCGCGGCACCCCCACCGGAATCGATATCCGCAAGGTAGTGGAAAAGCAGATCACTCCGCGGGTGAACACGGGCGTTGCTCACAAGGATCCAGGGGTTGGGCAGGTCGGCGCTGGTGTCGTTTCCGCCCCCATGAGCGTGTTTGAAGAGGCGCTGGTTGCTTTCGCTGATCGATACGGGTTCTAGACCCATCTAGCAGATGACGGAGGCGAGCATGGACCGCGAAAGCTTCATTACCATGATGAGTGAGGCTAAGTTACACGACCTGACTCAAGCCTGCAGCGTGTTCACTCCGCCTTGGCCCGGGGAGAAATCGCTTGAAGTGCACTTCTTCAAGCGTGTCACCGGAGCCTACGGCGGCGGGCAGGGCGCCAACGGTCAGATCCTGAACTGGAGCAATACGGTAGGCACGCACCTGGTGGGCGAACGGGCATTTCACTCCGGCGGCCGCGCCATCGCCGACATCCCGCTGAAGGACCTGTGCGGTCCGGGCGTGATCGTCGACCTTTCGGACATGGTCTCGGATTACGGCATCATCACCCCGGAGATGGTCACCCAGAAGGCCAAGGTCATGCAGGGTGACATTCTGATCCTCAACACCGGGTATCACAAGTACTCCTGGGACCAGCCGCAGGTGAACAATCCGCAGGCGCAGGGTGGCGTGGAATCCATGGAATTCGGGTTTCTCGTGCGCCACCCGGGTCCTTCCATCGCCTTCTACAAGTGGGCCCTGGAGATGAAGCTCAAGGTCGTCGGGGTGGACTGCGGCGCCGCCGAACATCCCATGAACACCCCGATCCGCCGCATGCACGAGAACCACTTCAAGCTGGCCGAGGAGAAGCTGAAGCGGGAAACCGGCAAGACCTGGGACGAGGCCTTCCCGCAAGGCGAGTACTACGAGCTCACCCACCTCACGATGCCGCAGCAGCATCTTGTGCTGGCCGAGTGCATTGTCGGCGAGATCGACCTGCTCAAGAACAAGCGCGCCTGGATCCAGATCATGCCGATCCCCTTCGTGGAAGTGGAGACTGCCTGGGCGCGTGTCTCCGCCCTGACCGCGCCGGCTGGTATGAGCGAAGACGCGTTCCTCGCCGCGATGCAAAGCTCGGAAATGATCGACATGACCGTGCCCTTCAGCGTCCAGACCCCCCAGTGGCTCAACTACGTTCCCCTGAGCGTCACCTACACCAAACGCGTGGGCGGGCAGTACTTCGGCATGGGACGCAACGGCTCGATCTGCAATGCCAGCATTCACCTCGGCACGCACATGGACGGCGAGAAGCACTTCTATCCCAACGGGCGCACGATCGGACAGGTACCCTTGTCGGAATGGGTCGGACCCGGCGTCATCGCCGACATCTCACAGAAGGTCAGCGACTCCAGCGTCTACACCCCCAAGATGATCGAGGAGGTGGTCGACATCCGCAAGGGCGATATCCTGGTTATCAAGACGGGGTGGAACCAGTACGGCTGGTTCAGCCGCGAACTCGGATGAGTTTCGCTACATGGTCAAGCACCCCGGTCCCTCGGCCGATTTTTCCAGCTGGGCGGCCGACCTGGGGCTCAAGTGGATCGGCGTGGACGCCGTATCCGCCGATCACCCCATGAACACCATCATGCGCATTTGGCACCCCAAGACCTTCGCCGAGGCCAACGCCAAGCTGGTCAAGGACTTCGGCAAGGACTGGGATCAGATGTACCCGCTGGACGACTTCTACCAGGACATGCACCTCAACCTCTTCCCGAAGAAGATCGTGCATGCCGAGAACCTGGCGGGGGACATCGCCTCCGCCCAGAGCGGGCGCTACTACATTGGCTGCTACCCGCAGAAGGCCATGGAAGCGGAATCGATGTGGGCCCGCTTCGTGGCTTTCAAAGAGGGCCGGTGAGGCACCGGGCCGAGGGCGGTCGGCGAGGATTGGCTGGCGTGTGTCGGCGATGATCTTGGTCACCGGTGCGGCCGGCAAGACGGGTCGGGCGGTCATTCGGGCGCTGGCAACAGAGCGTGAGCCTATCCGGGCGCTGATCCACCGCCCGGACCAGGCGCCTTCTCTGCAGGCGCTGGGCGTCCAGGAGACACAGGTCGGGGACCTGCTCGACCAGACTGCCGTGCAGCGCGCGGTGGACGGGGTGCGGGCGATCTACCACATGGCGCCCAATGTCAGCCCGGACGAGATTCCCATGGGCCAGAGCCGTCATCTCCGCTGCACAATCCGTAGACGTCGAGCGCCTGGTGTTCCACTCGGTGCTGCACCCGCACATCGAGGCTATGCCGCACCACTGGAAGAAAGCGCGTGTCGAGGAGTTGCTCTTCGCCTCCGGCTTGTCCTTCACCATCCTGCAGCCGACTGCCTACATGCAAAATGTCGTCGCGGCCTGGGATCAGATCACGAAGCAAGGCCGGTATCCGGTGCCGTACTCGCTCGAGACGCGCCTGAGCCTGGTCGACCTGGAGGACGTGGCTGAGGCGGCGGCGCGGGTGCTCACCGAACCCGGGCATAGTGGCGCCACGATCGAGTTGGTCGGTACGCCGGGCATGTCCCCCCGCGACATCGTGGAATTGCTGAGCGCCGAACTGGACCGGCCAGTGAGCGTCGAGGTGGTGCCTCTGGATGCGTGGGAACGCAGCGCCCGGGCCACCGGCCTGGGGGAGTATCAGGTATCAGCGCTATCCAAGATGTTCGTTTACTATGAAGAACACGGTCTTACCGGCAACCCACAGGCCTTGACGAATGTCCTCGGGAGGCAGCCCACGTCGTTCCCGGCATTCGTACGGCGGGTCATCCAGGAAAACACGTTGTGATCAATGAGTTAGCCAACTATCTGCAACGACTGGATGACCTGCGCGAGCAGACCTCGGGCCTGGTTGCCGCCTCGACCGGCAGAAGCCTTGAACTGGCGTCCCCTGCCGGGCACCGGGGACCACGCCACCAATTCCCTGGCGGCACTGGCTGCTCACAGCGCAGGCGCCGAGCATTTCTGGATCGCGGAAGTGGTCGGCGGTCGCCCGGCGACACACGACCGGGAGGCGGAGTTTGCCACGCTGGCGGCCTCCCCGGCGGAGATCATCCAGCTGCTGGAGAATACGGCGCTGGAGACCCGAGAGGTCTTCCTGAGGCTGAGGGACACCGATCTAGGGGAGACGCGTGAGACCGCAGGCCGCACGGTCCCTGTGCGTTGGTGCCTCTTGCATGTGATCGACCACACTTCCCTTCACCTGGGGCACATGCAGGTCACCTTCCAGTTGTGGGCAGGCGGCCGGAGCATACCATCGCCGCTCTGGTTTGAGCGTCTGCCTCACGATCCTGAGAACGTGCAGAGATCCACTCACGGCACGACCGTGAGCCCAGGAGATGAGCGTTAATGAAGCCAGCGCCCTTCGACTACTACGCACCCGCAACGCTAGAGCAAGCCCTGGCTCACCTGGCCGAGCATGGCGATGAGGCCAAGGTCCTGGCCGGCGGGCAAAGCCTGGTCCCGATGATGAATTTCCGGGTGGTCCAGCCCTCGGTCCTGGTGGACCTGAACCCCATCCCGGACCTGGCGTTCATCCATCCCGACGAGAATGGCGGTCTGCGCCTCGGAGCCCTGACCCGCCACCATCAGGTAGAGGTGGATCCTCTGGTTGCGGAACGGATGCCCCTGCTTCACGAAGCCATGCCCAAGATTGGCTATCCTCAAATCCGCAGCCGCGGCACCTTGGGCGGCAGCCTGTCCCATGCGGATCCATCGGCTGAACTCGTAGCCGTGAGCGTTGCCCTGAACGGGCGCTTCCGGCTGCGCGGCCCCAAGGGCGAACGCTGGGTCCCGGCGCAGGACTTCTTCATCGGGTTGTTTACCACGGTCCTGCAGCCCGATGAGCTGCTGATCGAGGTGGCCTTGCCGCCCCTGCCGGCGCGAACCGGAGGGTCGGTGATGGAGGTCGCCCGCCGGCGTCACGATTTTGCTCTGGTCGGGGTGGCGGCGGTCGTAACCCTGGACGGAAAGGGCATGATCCGGCAGGCCCGGATGGTATTCCTGAGCGCCGGCGACCGCCCGATGCAGGCCCATCGTGCGGCGGAGGTGCTGGCGGGGCAGGCACCCACGCCGAAAGCCATTCAGGCTGCGGCAGAAATCGCCGCCTCCGATGACATCGATCCCAGCAGCGACATTCACGCCACAGCGGAGTTTCGCCGCTACCTGGCGAAGGTTCTGGCTCGGCGCGCCCTGGATCAGGCATGCCGGCGAGCCGCGGAGAAGGAATAGGATGGCAACCACGGAGCCAACCATGCACAAACACTTCGATCTGGCCGTGACGGTCAACGGCACACGCTATGAACAGGCGGTCGAGCCGCGCACGCTGCTCAGTGATTTCCTGCGGCACGATCTCGGCCTGACCGGTACGCATGTGGCCTGCGAGCACGGCGTGTGCGGGGCCTGCACCGTCCTCCTCGACGAGGAGCCCATCCGCTCCTGTCTGGTCTTCGCCGTTCAGGCGCACGGGCACAGCGTCACCACGGTCGAAGGTCTGGGCGCCATCGACCAGCTGCACCCGGTTCAGGAGGCCTTCCGGCAGGCACACGGCGTGCAGTGTGGATTCTGCACGCCGGGGATCCTGACCACGGTGGTGGCCTTCCTGGGCGAGAATCCCGACCCGAGCGAGGAAGAGATCCGCGAAGCGCTTTCCGGCAACCTGTGCCGCTGCACCGGCTACCAGCACATCGTCGACGCCGTGCGGCTGGCCGCCCAAGCTATGAAGACCGCACCCGTGCAGCCCGCCCGTTGATGGAGGCACCTTCCATCCGTGGCGGGGTGACCCCAGGAGCAGATCCGTGACCAAGACACTCATCGGACAGCGCGTGCTGCGAAACGAGGATCCCCGCTTGCTGACCGGGCAAGCCCAGTTCGTGGACGATGTGGAAATCCCCGGTCTGCTCCACGCCGCCTTCTTGCGCAGCGACTACGCCCACGCCCGCCTGCTGGGCATCGATGTAAGCGCCGCCCGCCAACGACCGGGCGTGGTCGCCGTCTTCACGGCGGAAGATATGGGCGACGATTGGCAGCCGGGCCCGCCTCTGGTCTCTCCCCCGCCCACCGCCAAGGATGTCCTGTTCTATTCGCGCCGACAGGTTCCGCTGGTCAAAGACAAAGTTCGCCATGCGGGCGAGGCGATCGCCGTGGTCATCGCCGAGAGCCGCTACATTGCCGAGGATGCGGTCGAGGACATCGTTGTGGACCTGGAGCCGCTCGAGGCAGTGGTCGACCTGGAAATGGCCCTGCAGCCGGGCAGTCCCCTGGTGCACGACGATCTGGAATCGAATCTGGCCGCCCACCTCTTCCAGAAGAAGGGCGACTATGACGCCGCGCGTCAGCGGGCCGACCTGGTCCTCAAGCGCCGGATCATCATCGACCGCGGGGCGGCGGCCGCCATGGAGAACCGCGGCATCGTCGCCGACTGGGACGAGAAGAGCCAGCACCTGACCCTCTGGGATACGACCCAGGCCCCGATTCCGATTCGCAACGGAACGGCGGCCAGGTTGGGGCTGTCGGAGAACCAGGTACGGGTGATCGCCCCCTTCATTGGAGGCGGCTTCGGCCCGAAGATGATGATGTTCTATCCGGAGGAGCTGGTGATCCCCTGGGCGGCGAAGAAGCTGAAGCGCCCGATCAAGTGGATCGAGGACCGGCGGGAGAACTTCTATGCCACCACCCAGGAACGCGGGCAGGTCCACGACGCCGAGATTGCCCTGAGCCGGGACGGGCGCATCCTGGGCCTCAAGGACATCTTCCTGCACGATACCGGCGCCTACGACCCCTACGGCCTGACCATCCCTCTCAATACGCAGTGCCATGCGATGGGGGGCTATGACATCAAGAACTTCACCACCGAAGTCAGCGTGGTCTTCACCAACAAGACCCTGGTCACCCCCGTTCGGGGAGCCGGACGCCCTCAGGGGATCTTCCTGATCGAACGGCTGCTGGATGCCGCCGCCAGGGAGCTGGGCATCGATCCGGTGGAAATTCGCCGGCGCAACCTCATCCCTCCGGATGCCTTTCCCTACGAGCACGGGATCATCGATCAGGCCTTTTCACCGCTCATCCTGGATAGCGGGAACTACTGGCCCGTGATGCAGAAGGCTCTGGAGATGATCGGCTACGAGGAGTTCGTTCGTGAGGAGCAGCCCCGCCTGCGCAACGAAGGGAGATGCGTGGGCATCGGTATCGTCGCCCTTCATTGAGTCGACGGGCGTGGGGCCCTACGAAGGCGCCCGCGTGACGGTCGAAGCCAGCGGCAAGATCTTCGTCGCCACGGGGGTCGGCACCCAGGGGCAGGGCCACTTCACGGTCTTCGCCCAGGTTGTGGCCGAGCAGCTCGGGGTGGCGGTGAGCGATGTGCGCATTGTGTCCGGCGACACTGCCGAGTTCCACTGGGGAACCGGCACCTTCGCCAGCCGCGGGGCAGTTGTCGCCGGCAACGCCATCCACGCCGCCGCCACAATTGTGCGGCGCAAAGTGCTGGAACTGGCCAGCAAGCAGCTGGACACACCCGAGGACGAGCTGGAGCTTGAAGGGGGCAGGGTCCGGGTGGCGGATATCCCCAACAAGTCCATCAGCCTGGCCGAACTGGCCGCGCTGGCTAACCCCCTGCGAGGCGCCGTCGAGCCGGGCACCGAACCCGGCCTGGAGGCTACGGCCTACTTCGGCCCGCGCTACGGGGCCACAGCCTTCGGCGCCCATGCCATGATCCTCGAAATTGATCCGGAAACCATGCTGATCGAGATCAAGCGTTACGTCACGGTCGAGGATTGCGGCACGGTGCTCAACCCCCTGATCCTGGAGGGCCAGATTCACGGGGGCGTATCCCTCGGCATCGGCAACGCCTACTACGAGAAGCTGCACTTCGACGAGTACGGACAGCTGTTGAACGCCTCCTTTGCGGACTACCTGATCCCGTCGGCGACGGAGGTTCCGCGCATCGAGGTTGGCCATGTGGAAACCCGCTCCCCACTGAACGAACTGGGCACCAAGGGAGTCGGGGAGGCGGGGACGATCCCTGTGCCCGCCCTCTTCGCTCAAGCCGTCGAGAATGCGCTGGCTGATCGGGAGCTGGAGATCCTGGAGAGCCCCCTCAGTCCGAATCGCCTGTATGAGCTGTGGGGCCGGAAGGAGGCTCGATGAGAATCGAAGGTGCAGTACACCTTTGACGGTCCACGCGATCTCCTCTGGGAGCTGGTGCGGGACCCGGAGGTCTTGGCCGCGTGCCTGCCGGGCACGCAGAGTTTGCGTCAGGTGGGCGAGCACGAGTACGAGGGAGAGATCGGCGTCCGCGTCGGCCCCATTTCGGGAGCCTTCGCAGGCCAGCTGTCGGTCACGAACGAAGTGCCGCCTGCCAGCTGCACCCTGACCGTGGAAGGGAAGGGAAAGGTCGGCTTTCTCAAGGGCGTCGGGAATATCGACATGACAGACCAAGGCCAGGAAAAGACCCTGATGCAGTACACCGGTGAAGTGCAGATTGGCGGAAAGGTCGCCAGCGTAGGCCAACGCCTGTTCGATTCGGTGAGCCGGAGCATGATCGAACAAGCCCTGGGCAAGCTGAATGAAACCTTGAAGGCGCGGAAGGATGCCGCGCTAGCGTCCGCAGCCGGCATGCGAGACTGCCTCCAGCCGCTACGTCTTGCGATTGGCAGATTTGGCCGTATGCCTGTACTATCGAAGGCATGGCATTCGGCCATGCGGTTGGCCGGAGCCAGGCTGCAACCCGGACCGATCCCGGTGATAGCCCCCCAGAACGCCGAGGGACGAGACCAACGAAAGGAGGTCAGCGGCCCGTCGACAAGCAACGATGTTCCCCCATTCGTCCCCATTCTCAGATGATCGCGAGGGAGGAAGAGTGATGAAGCACAAGAGGCTGTACGTGTTCGCAGCACTGCTCATCGTCGCCAGCATGCTGCTGGGGTCCTGTGCGCCCGCGGCCCCCGCCGCCGCAGCAGCCTGCACCTCCGCCCGAGCAGCCCACGGCTGCGCCTGAGCAACCCACGGCGGAAGTCGTTGAGCCAGAACCGATGAATATCACCCTGGCGATTGAGCACTTCAGCGTCATCGCCGGGACTACCTGGTCTGGAGCTCACGATCGCGCCGGCAAGCGCATCGCCGAGAAGTACCCCAACGTCACCTACGTCTACCGCGAGAACGTTGCTCCTGATCAGGTCAATCCGTTCGCCGAAGAGTTGATCGCCAGCGGAGCGAACATCGTCATCGGCAATGCGGAGTTCATCGGAATGCCCCTGAAGGACATTGCCGACAAGTACCCCGACGTGTACTTCGGGGCTGTCATTGCCAGCGACCTGACGACCAAGCCGAATTTCATCCGGTTCTTCCCCAAGCAGTATCAGGCCCTGTACCTGGAGGGGCTGATCGCCGGGGCTCTGACCGAGACTGGCAACATCGGCATCACCTCCGCCTTCCCGTGCGTTCAGGTGATCCGGCGCCAGGCCGGCTTCCTCCTGGGCGTGCAGGATGCGGCCGCGCTCCTTGACAAGGATATCAACGTGTACGTCAAGTACGCCGGCAACTGGTTCCTGCCCGCCGACGAGCAGGCCATAGCCGAGACGCTGGTTGATACCTACAACGTCGATGTCCTGACCCAGCAGACCGACTCGGGCTCCACGCTGGACGTTGCCGTGGCGAAGGGCGTCTGGTTCGTGGGCAAGGATATGGACACGGTGGGCGAATACGGCTGGTCGGACACGAACACCGTCGCCGTATCGTTCGACACGCGCTGGGAGATCATCTACGAGCAGATGATCCTGGACTATATGGCCGGGAACAAGACGCCGGAGACCATCCTGTATCCGGGGATGGAGACGACGATGACCCTGGCCGACGGCACCGTGGAACCGACCGTTGACCTGATGAACGACGGCAAGATCGGTATCGAGGCCATCAGCCCGGCGGCGCTCCCGCTCATTCCGCAGGAGATCGTTGACCTGGTGGCGCAGCGCCGCGAGCAGATGATGAACGGCGAGTGGGATCCGTTCACGGAGCACGCGTTCGTGAGCAACGGAACCGGCTTGGAGCTCGAGGGGTTGCCGATTCCGGCTGCGGGCACGGAGGTCAAGGCTGCGGGCGTGGAACCGACGACGGAGTTCCTGCTGTCCCAGTTCAACTTCGATCTGGCAGGCACGACCATCCTGAAGTAGTACGGTGTGTCGGTCCGCATGATGGGTGACGAGTAGTCACAGACAGGTGAGGCTCTCGTCCTGTGGGAGCAGACCTCGGGACGAGAGCCTCACGCTTCAGGCTGGTCCGAGATGCGCCCCCTGCGGCCGCGATCGGCCTGGGCGCGTGGATCCGGATCTCCGGGTGCGTGACCGACGAAGGCGGCCCGGCAAGCACCATTGGCAGGCACAGGTTGACACCATGCCCATCCAACCCGTGAAACGCGGCGACACTGTCCTGGAGGCAAGGGGAATCACGAAGCGATTCCCCGGGGTCCTCGCCAATGACCACATCGATTTCGAGATCCGGGCCGGTGAGATCCACGCCATCCTCGGTGAGAACGGCGCCGGCAAGACAACCCTGATGAAGATCCTGTTCGGCCTCCTCCAGCCCGACGAGGGCGAGATCTATGTGCATGGGGAGAAGGTGACCTTCCACTCGCCGCTCGACGCCATTCACCTTGGCGTCGGGATGGTTCACCAGAACCGCAAGCTGATCCCCGCTCACACGGTCATCGAGAACATCATCCTGGGTCACCCTAGAGCGGGGAGGATCCCTGACCTGCCGCGGATCCGAGACGAAGTTGCGGAGCTATGCGACCGATACGGCTTCAAGGTCGACCTCAAGGCGAAGGTCTGGCAGCTGTCGGAGGGCGAAAAGCAGTCCGTGGAGATCGTGAAGACCCTGTATCGAGGCGCCCGGATCCTCATCCTGGATGAGCCCACTTCGGCCCTGGCGCCTCCGGAAACGCAGAAGCTCCTGGCGTCGATCCGCATTATGACTGGAGACGATCTCGCCCTTGTCCCCTTCATTACCCACAAACTTCCCATTGTGCTCACGATCAGCGAACGGGTTACGGTCCTCCGGCGGGGCAAAGTCACCGCCCGCCTTCGCACGGCGGAGGCAACCGAGAACAGTCTGGCGCAGGAGATGGTGGGCCGCGAAGTGATCTTCCGGCTGGAACATGTGGAGGTCGAGCAGGGCAAGCCCATCCTCGAGGTGGACGACCTCTCCGCCCTGAACGACAAGGGGCTGCTGGCCCTGAAGGGCGTCTCCTTTTCTGTGCATGAAGGCGAGATCTTCGGAATTGCCGGAGTCTCCGGGAACGGACAGCAGGTCCTGGCTGAGGTGCTGGCGGGGCTGCGCAAGACCGTGGCCGGCAGGGTACTGATGGACGGCATCAACATCACCCGTTCTGGCAGCCTGGAACGCTGGAAGAACGGCATGGGCTACATCCCTTCGGACCGGATCGATGTGGGTTCGATTGGCGACTACTCCCTGGTGGACAACGTCCTGATGAACTACCATTTTGACGGCGCCTTCTCCCGTTGGGGGATCGTGGATTCGCGGAAGACGCGCACGCTCACGCAAGAACTCATCTCCGAATACGGCATCGCCACCCCTGGTCCGGATAGCTTGGCCAAGAGCATGTCTGGCGGCAACCTCCAGAAACTCATCCTGGCGCGGGTGCTGTCCCGCAAGCCCCGGCTGATCATCGCCAACCTTCCCACCCAGGGACTGGATGTGGGCGCCACCGAATTCGTTCAGAACAAGTTGCTCGAGGCGAAGCGCCAGCGCGCCGCCATCCTGCTCATCTCGGAAGACCTGGATGAGGTCCTGTCGCTGAGCGATCGCGTGGCGCCGATCTACGAGGGCGAGTTCATGGGCATCATCCCGATCGAGCAGGCCAGGCGAGAGGACATCGGAGCCATGATGGCTGGTTTGAAGCAGAAGGTATAGAGGCATGAAACTCGGCAGTTATGAGGTGAAGCTCGAGAAGAAGGTCAGGGTCACCGGCTGGGAGGCGACGAACATCTCCCTGTTGGCGATTCTCGCCGGCCTGGCGCTGATGGGCCTCGTCTTCCTCCAGGACGGAGTCAATCCGCTGACAGGGTATCGGGCCATCTTCTCTTATGCCTTTGCCAACCAGTTCGGGCTGCCCCTGACGATCAACCGATCGATCTTCATCCTGCTGTGCACTTGCGCATTCATCGTCCCGATGAGGGCCGGGCTGTGGAACATCGGCATGGCCGGCCAGCTGTACGGTGGAGCGCTGGTCTCCTTCGGCGTAGCGCTGGCCTTCGGCGCCAGGGAATCCCAGAACCCGACCGTGGCGCCGGGGATCATCATCGCGCTGATGATGCTCGGGGCGCTCCTGGGTGGGGCGGTGGTCGGAGCCATCCCGGGTTTCCTCAAAGGAAGGTTCAACACTAACGAAATCCTCGTGACCATGATGCTGAACTCGATTGTCTTCTGGCTGATCGCCTACATGATCAAGGAGGGAGGCCCCTTCATGGGCGGGGGCGGGGAAGGCGAGGGGTTCAAGCTGTCGGAGTCAGTCTACGCGCCCACGGCGCTGGGGGGGAGCTTCACCATCCCCATTGCCCTGGGATTGGCGGCGCTGCTGTACTTCATGTTTGCCAAGATGACCCTGGGCTATCGGATCAAGGCCTTCGGGCTGAGCCCGTCGGCGGCCAAATACGCGGGCATCAGTCCGCAGAATGTGCCGCTGCTGGTGTTCATCCTGGGCGGGGCGATCGCCGGCCTCGCCGGATATCACTACTTCGCCGCCGTCCCCGGTGTATCCAAGATCCCCCTGAACTACGGGGACTTCGGCGATCTGTCCTTCTACGGGATCATTTGTGGGCTGATCTCCCAGGGCAACCCTCTGGCGGCCATTCCTATCGCTCTGCTTTTCGGCGGGCTGACCAACGGAGGTCGGTTCGTCCAGGGACAGCTCCAGCTGGGGTACGGCATCGACTACGCCCTGCTCGGGGTACTGATGATCACCCTCGTCGCCTTCCAGTTCTTCTATCGCAACACCATCGTCTGGAAGAAGATGGAAAGGGAGCCATAGAATGTGGGAGTTTGCAGCGAGAAGCCTGAACGCCTCTACGATCTTCACGATCGCGGCGCTCGGCGAGCTGATCGGACAGCGCTCGGGGATCCTCAACGTTGGCATCGAAGGCGTGATGCTCTTCGGGGCCACCCTGGGATTCATTGTGGCCAAGACCACCGGGAACTATCTCCTCGGGTTCCTGGCGGCCATTGTCATTGGAGGCCTCATCGCCGCGCTGCACGGCTTCCTCTCCATCACCCTGGGCGGCGACCAGGTCGTGAACGGGATGGGGATCTGGATCCTGGGCTTTGGCCTGACGGCCTACCTCGGGTACCCCTACACGGGGCCGCTGGGCATGGAGAGGATTCCCGACCTGGCGGGACTTTCGCCCTTCTTCTTCCTCGCCATCGGACTGGTGGCCCTGACCTGGTGGGTATTCTCCAAGACCACCCTGGGGCTGCGGATACGATCGGCGGGAGAAAGCCCCTCGGTCACCGAAGTTTCTGGCGTCAACGTCACCCGGACCCGCTACCTGAGCGTCGTTGTCAGCGGGATGCTCATGGGCCTTGCGGGGGCGATCTACTCCTTGGACTACAATCCGGTATGGAGCATCAACTTCCTGTTGGGCTGGGGCTTCATCGCACTTGCCCTGGTCTTCTTCTCCATGTGGAATCCCTTCATCCTTTTCGGCGGTTCGATCCTGTTCGGCACCCTGTGGCAGCTCTCGCTTAACCCTCAGCTGATCCTGCCCGGCGTGCTGTCCAGGTACATCTGGAGGACCGTGCCCTTCATCATCACCATTGCCGTCCTGGTGCTGATGTCCACGAAGTGGTTCAGTTCCCGCTGGGGCGCCGCCAAGCCCGACGCTCTGGGGCTTCCCTACAAGAGAGAGTGATGACGAGCTCCGGGTGTTCTGCTGATGGTTCAGGCCATGAGTTCATGCTATTCTCAGTATGCAATGTCAAGCGGAGGGTGAGACCCCTTCGGCGAGAGCATTGCGACTCCAATCCCACTGTGAGAAGGAAGATGTCAGGACCATGAACACTCATCCGACGCTTCCTGAGTTTGACTACCTCCGGCCCCGTACGCTGGGCGAAGCCAGCGAGTTCCTTTCCCTCCATCCCGGGGAAGCGCGTCCGTTCCTGGGAGGAACCGATGTGCTGGTTCGCATGCGGGATGGAATCCTGACCCCCCGATTTCTGGTGGATGTGAAAGGGCTGGACGGGACAAACGAACTGCGCTTTGACCCTAAGGCCGGCCTCACGCTCGGTGCCGCCGTCAGCATGAATCAGGTAATCGCAGCCGCCGAGGTGAGGACCCACTACCCCCTGCTGGCCGAGGCATGCCGCTCCGTCGCCAGCTACCCGCTGCGCACCCGGGCGACCGTTGTCGGCAACCTCTGCAACGCTTCCCCCGCCGGGGATACCATCGGGGCCTGCCTGGTGCTGAACGGCGTGCTGCACGTCCACGGGGTGCAGGGCCCGCGCCAGGTGCGGCTGGAATCGTTCTTCCTTGGCCCTGGCAAGACCACGCTTGAAGCGGGAGATGTTGTGACGGCCATCCACCTGCCTCTCCCCCCAAAGGATGTGCCGGGGTGTATCTCAAACTGGGACGCAACCAGCTGAGCGACCTCTCGATCGTCGGCGTGACGGCACTGGTCCACCCGGACTTGAGTTGCCCATCCGGCTACCGCTTTCGCCTGGCGCTGGCCTCGGTGGCCCCGGTGCCGCTGGTGCCCGTGGAGGCGGAGAATCACCTGGCCAGCCACCCGATCACGCCCGAGGCGCTGCAGGAAGCGGCGCAGCTGGCGGCCGACGCCTGCTCGCCGATTGACGACGTGCGCGGAAGCGCACGCTACCGCAGACTGATGGTCCGGAATCTGTCCGCCACAGCGCTTGACGCAGGTCTGGAGCCAACTGACCGGATGACGGACTAGTCCTCATGTGGACGAACCCGTCCCGGCAGCCATCCTTCGAGGGACCTATGGCACTGCATGAGATCCATGTCACCATCAATGATGAGCCGGAAGAGGTGGCCGTCCCCGCCAACATGACGCTCATGCGCATGTTGCGGGAGAAGCTGGCGCTGACCGGCACCAAGAACGGTTGTTCGGCCGGCGAGTGCGGCGCGTGTACCGTGCTGCTGAACGGTGAACCGGTCAACAGCTGTATGGTCTTGGCGGTCGAATGTGACGGAGCCACGATCGTCACCGTAGAGGGGCTGGCCAGCGAAGAACGGCTGATCCCCATT
This sequence comes from uncultured Chloroflexia bacterium, assembly GCA_963789825.1. Classification (GTDB taxonomy): domain Bacteria; phylum Chloroflexota; class Anaerolineae; order Anaerolineales; family E44-bin32; genus PFL42. Next base: position 181,594 of record CAWBME010000006.1, on the reverse strand, counting down.
CAGGAAACCATCCTCCGTCAAGGGGGAGTGCAGTGCGGGTTCTGCACCCCCGGTATCCTGATCTCCTCGCACGCGCTGCTGCAGCGGAACCCGAATCCGGGTGAGGATGAGATCCGCGAGGCGCTGGTCGGCAACTTGTGCCGCTGCACGGGATATGTGCGCATCATTGAGAGCGTCAAGGAAGCAGCCAGAATGCAGGCGGCCGCCGGCTGACCCAAGGGATCGGCCTGGCCGGATTCGTGTGGCCAGAGGGGAGAGACTGCATGAAAAGCGCCGGCTCGCAATCCACGGCCAGCCCCATCGGTGAGAGCGCTCCCCGCATCGATGCCCGTCAGAAGGTGACGGGCGCGGCGGTCTTTGCGGATGACATCCAGTTCGGGGATTCGCTGCTGCACGCCCGCATCAAGCGCAGTCCCCATCCGCACGCCCTCATCCGGAAGATCGACACGGCCCGCGCCCGTGCCTTACCTGGCGTGAAGGCCGTCGTCACCGGCGAGGATTTCCCTGGCTATATCGGGTTGTATCTTCAGGACCGGTACATCTTCTGCCGCGACCGCGTGCGCTACGTCGGTGATCCGGTGGCGGGGGTGGCCGCCATCAGCGAAGAGATCGCCCAGAAGGCCCTCGACTTGATCGACGTGGAGTACGAAGTCCTCGAGCCGGTCCTGGACCCCGAACTGGGTACCCGGCCCAACGCGGCACTGCTTCATCCCGATCTCGGCCAGTATGTGGTCGCCAACTTCATCTTCCCCAAGCCGGGGACGAACATCTCCAATCACTTCAAGATCCGCAGGGGCGATGTCGACAGCGCCTGGGGCCAGTGCGCCGCCATCGTCGAGCGCAAGTACCGCATTCCCCACATCCAGCACGTGCCCATTGAGCCCCACGTCGCCGTGGCCCAGGTGGAACAGTCCGGGGAGATCACGCTGTGGGGAAGTTCGCAGTCGCCGTTCGCGCAGCGCAATCTCATCGCCCAGTCGATGGGGATCTCCCAGAGCCGAATGCGCGTGATCGCGCCGCTGGTGGGCGGCGGATTTGGAAGCAAGGCCGGGGTCAGCATGGAGGCCCTGGTGGTGGCGATTGCCACGAAGGTACGCGGACGATCGGTGAAGCTGCTGCTGACCCGTGAAGAGGAATTCTACACGGCCTTTGTGCGCCAGGGACTGGTCGCCCACTTCAAGATGGGCTGCGACGCCAAGGGACGGCTCCTGGCCATGGAGAACGTATTCTACTGGGACGGCGGGGCCTACACGGAATACGGCGTCAACGTCACGCGGGCCGCCGGCTACAGCAGCAGCGGCCCGTACGAAGTGCCCAACATCAAGACCGACAGCTACTGTGTCTACACCAATCATCCGGTTGGCGGCCCGATGCGGGGCTTCGGGATGCCCGAGATGCACGCCGGATTGGAGCAATGCATCGACGAGCTTGCCCTTCAGGTCGGGATGGATGCGGTTGAGTTTCGCAGGCTCAACTGCCTGAAGACCGGCAGCACGCTGCCGACCGGGAGCAAGATGCATCCGACCGGGCTGTCCCTCTGCATCGAGAAGACCGCCGAGGCCATCGGGTGGGGAAAGAAGGCTCCGCCCAGTGCCCCCAACAAGCGGCGCGGCAAAGGGCTGGCCCTGATGTGGAAGGCCCCGGCCATGCCCCCCAATGCGGGCTCCAGCGCCTGGGTCGAGCTGGCCGAGGACGGCACGGTCACGGTGGGTGTCGGCGGACAGGAACTCGGGCAGGGGGTCTTCACCGTCGCCGCCCAGATGGCCGCCGCCGCCCTGGGCGTCCCGTACGAGTCCGTCCGCATTGCCACGCCGGTCGATACGCGCTATAGCCCGTACGAGTGGCAGACCGTGGCCAGCCGACTCACCTGGAGCATGGGGAATGCCATTGTCAACGCCGCCCAGGATGCGAAGCAGCAGATTCTGGATACGGTGGCTGAATCTTGGGGAGAAACCCCCGAAGACCTGGATCTTGTCAATGGCGTGGTGATCTCGTACAAGAGCGAGAAGGAGATTCCCCTCAAGAACCTCGCCATCTACGGCCTGCCGAAGCCGGATGGCCAGGGCTGGACGGGCGGTCCGGTCATCGGGCGCGGGAAGTTCATGCCCACCTACGTCACCGGTCTGGATGCCGAAACCGGGCAGGGCCAACGCGCCGTTGTGCACTACACCACCGGGGCGCAAGCTGTCGAATTGGAAGTGGATCTGGACACCGGCCGCATCGATATCCTCAGGGGTGTATCCACCTTTGATGTTGGCAAAGCCATCAACCCGGACATGGTGAAAGCGCAAATGGAAGGTGGCTTTGTTCAAGGCATGAGCTCGGCCTTGTTTGAGAGCCTGAACCTGAAGGACGGCGTGGTGAGAAGCCCTAGCTTCGTCGACTACCGTATCGCCACCACGGCCGATGCCCCCACGGACCTGCAGTCCTTCATTGTCGAGGTGGCGCAGGACGATGGGCCGTGGGGAGCGCGGGGGATCGGCGAGCATTCGATGGTGCCAACCATCCCTGCCATAGCCAATGCCATCTACGACGCAGTCGGGGTCCGTCTTGAGGGGCCTCCCTTCACCGCAGAAAAGGTGTACCTGGCCATGCTGGAGGCCGGGGTTGTGGAGTGATGGCTATGACAGGTGAGGTGTTGACAAGCACAGCCTGGATCGGGCTTCATTCAGCCGGATGTTGGGAGCCCCCGACCTTGCCAGGGTTGAGGGAGTAGGCGAGGCCGCTTCGGTGATGCGCGACGGGGCAGTGTTGCAAAGCAGTTCTTGAGGCTCCTCCCCCGGAGTGGAGAGCCACAATCGAGTTGCCCAAACCCAAACAGGAGCAAGACCATGAAATTCATTGATCTCACCATCCCTCTCGGTATCGCCACACCCCCATGGCCCACGTACGAGCCATTGCAGTTGAAGTACTTCAAGCGCCTGGCGCCCAATGGGGCCAACGGGCAGGTGCTGACTCACTCCAACCATCTGGGTACCCACCTGGATGGTGAGATCCACTTCCATACCCCGGGCAAGGACATCGCCTCGCTGGATATGGATTTCCTGGTGCACGAGGCCGCCATCGTGGATCTGAGTGACATCAGCGGCGACTACGATGTGTACACCAGCAAGATGGTCGATGAACGTGTCGAGGTCCGTGAGGGTGACATTCTCATCATCCATACCGGCTATCATCACTTCGGCTGGGATATGCCCACGGCCAACGAAATCCGTTACATGGTCATGCACCCTGGCCCCGACCGTGAGTTCGCTGAGTGGGCCAAGTCGAAGAAGCTGCGCTGGATCGGCGTGGATTGCGGCAGCGCCGACCACCCGATGAACACCATCATCCGTGACTGGATGCCGCGCCAGGCCCGTCAGGCAGACAAAGTGTTCAAGAAGAAGCATGGAATGCCGCTGGCCGACTACTTCGACGACAGCAAGTACCAGCTGATGCACCTGGAGATGTTTCCCTACGGCATCATCCATGCCGAATGCCTGGGCGGCGAGATCGATCTGCTGCTCAATCGGCGCGTGAACGTTGGGATGTTCCCCTGGCGCTTCGTGGATGGAGAGTCGAGTATCGCACGTTGTGTGGCGATGGTGGACGACGCCGAATATGAGGGTCTGATGGCCAAGAAGACGTCCTTGCCAAAGACGAAGTTCGGTGATGCCTTCGATCCGGCGCATGTTGAGAGGCTGAATGAGCTCAGCAAGAAGAACCTGGCCTAGCCGTGCCCGCTTCATCGCATGTTGAAATGCCACCCATGTCGCCTGCGCTTCTTAGGCATGCTAGCCTAGACAGGAGAGAGTTCTATGCCCGTTGACATGGAACTCGAGGTGGTCCTGCGGCCGCCGCAGCTCCCCATGCCGCCCTACCCGCCCAAGGTCATCACACTGGCCAACGGCAAACGGATGGTTGTACGCCAGGCTGTCCGTGAGGATGTTCCTGCAATTCTAAAGTCCGTCCATCCCTGCTTGTCCATCGAGCGGGACTACTACGACATCGTCAGCGCCCGGTTGTATGGAGAACTGCTGGCCTGGTACCGCTACCGGGTGAAGAGCGAATACTGCCTGATCGGTCAGATCGACGGCTACTTGGTGGGGATCGTCAACGGCCGGCTGGAGAACGAGAAGGTTGGCATGAGCTACCACACGCTGGCCATCGATCGCGGCCTGCGCATCGGCTCACACCTGTTTGCGGCCAAAATGGAGTACCACATTGACTACATCGGGCAGGATGAGATTCTGATCGTGGCCGAAAGCCCGATCGGCTTCCGCCGCTGGATGGTCGAATACCCGCTCGAACCGACCAAGATCCCGCACGAGCTGGGGGGCGGCGACTCCTGGCTCCTGACGCGGCGAGACCTACCTCAAGGCCAAGCCGCGCCTGGTGGTGGGCGACCGGCCCGTCCCCCAGGCCTTGATGGACGAGGCCGTGGCTGAGATCAAGTTCGCCGACGATGACACGATCCGCGAGCGCATCGCCGGATTGAAGGGGAGGTGACACCATGAGAGACGTCGCCATTCTCGGCGTCGGCATGCTGCCCTTCGGCCGACGTGATGAAGACACCTTGATGGAGATGTTGGCCGTCGCCTCGCTGAAAGCGCTGGATGACGCCGGCCTGGGCACCGGGACGGTCGACGCGGTATACGTTGCCAACATGGGCGGCGGGATGCTGCAGCACCAGACGTCCATCGCCAGTTCATTGGTGGATCGCCTGAGCCTGCTGCCAGCGGCTGCCGAGACCATCGAGAACGGGCCCGCTTCCGGCGCCTCGGCGGTCAAGAACGGCATGCTGGCCATTGCCTCCGGCTACTACGATAGCGTGCTGGTCGCCGGCGGCGAGAAGATGCGTGAGGTCACCGGCTGGCGCGCCACCGATTTCGTCGCCACCATGACCCATCCACAGGCGGAGTATCCCTACGGGATCACTCTGCCCGGGATGGCCGGGATGTTCACCCGGCTGTACATGGAGAAGCATGGCGTGACTCGCGAGCATCTGCTGGCGATCTCGCTCAAGAACCAGGAGATGGGCACGCGCAACCCCTACGCTCATGTCGAGATGGCGCTCGATCGGGAGGGTATCTACGACAGCCCACATGCCGTCGTCAACAATCCCGTATCCGCCGACCCGCTCCACCTGTACGATCTGTGTCCGGTGAGTGATGGCGCTGCGGCTGTGGTCCTATGCACGGTCGAAGCGGCCAAGCAGCGCGGCAAACCGTATGTCGTCATCGCCGGCTTCGGCCAGGCCACCGACACGCATACGCTGGCCGAGCGTGAGGATCCGACCGACCTCAAGGCGGTCACCCTGGCGGCGCAGAAGGCCTTCGCCATGGCGAAGCTCAAGCCGTCCGACGTCAGCGTGGCCGAATTGCATGACGCCTTCACCATCCTGGAGATCGCCGAGAGCGAACACGTCGGCTTCTTCAAGAAGGGCGAGGGTGGCAAGGCAGCGGCGGCCGGCAAGACCCGCCTGGGCGGGCAGATCCCGATCAACCTCTCGGGCGGTCTGAAGTCGCGCGGGCACCCGGTTGGCGCCACCGGCGTGGCCCAGGTCGTGGATATCGTCTGGCAGCTGCGCCACGAGTTGCCTGAGGGTCGCCAGGTCAAAGACGCTTCCGTAGGCCTCACGGTCAACTTCGGTGGCTTCGGCAACAACGTCATCGCCTTTGTGCTCAAGAGGGTAGAGGCATGAGCGACATCCCGATCACGGCCTACAAGTGCAAGAAGTGCGGCAAGCTCCACTACCCGTTCCACGACCGCTGCCTCAAGTGCAGGGCACGCGAGTTCGAAGCGGTTCACCCAACGGGACAGGCCAAGCTATTGACCTTCACCCAGATCTTCAACCTGCCTTGGGGTTTCGACGAGCGTTTCCTGATCATCGGCATCGGCGAGTTCGAGAACGGGGTCAAGGCGATGGGGCAGATTGAGGCCGATGACGTCGTCGGACTGAAGATCGGCATGAAGCTCAAGCCGACCTGGGCGCCCATTCGCAAGGTGCACGACGAGAACGTCTACGGGCTGAGGTTCATCCCTGGCGCCTAGATGCGTCGGAGATCTGAGCGGAAGGAGAACCCCAGGAGGTTTGTCGATCTGACCAGCCTCCTGGGGATCGCCACCCCGCTCGGGCCGACGTACCAGCCGCTCCAGGTCAAGTACATCAAACGCCTGGCGCCGAACGGCGCCAACGGCTAGGCGGGTCGCCCATCCCAAGCCCCTCGGCACACATCTCGATGGCGAGATTCGCTTGTACACGCCCGGGAAGGACATCGCCAGCCTGACGACTTCCTGGTGCACGAGGGCGCCATCGTCGATCTGTCGGACGTGTGCCGCGACTATGACGTCTACACCAGCAAGATGGTCGAGGAGCGCGTCGAGGTCCGCAAGGCGATATCCTGATCGTGCACACCGGCTACCACCACTTCGGCTGGGACTAACCGCACGCCGATGAGATCCGCTACATGGTCAAGCACCCAGGCCCGGATCGCCAGTTCGCCGACTGGATGAAGAAGAAGCAGATCCGCTGGGAAGGCGTCGATTGCGGCAGCGCTGATCATCCGATGAACACCATCATGCGCGATTGGATGCCGCGCCAGGCGCGCCAGGCGGACAAGGTGTTTCAGAAGAGGCACAAGCAGGCTCTGGCCGACTTCTTCGACGAGACCAAGTACCAGTTGATGCACCTGGAGCTCTTCCCGCACGGGATCATCCACGCCGAGTGTATCGGCGGGGACATCGACCTGCTCCTGAACCGCCGGGTGACGATCGGCTTCTTTCCCTGGCGCTTCGTCGACGGCCAGAGCAGCATCGGCCGCTCTGTAGCGATGGTTGAGGACGATGAGTACGCCGATCTGATGCGCGCCAAGGCCAAGCTTCCCAGGAGGCGCTTTGGCGACTGCTACCGCGAGGAACACGTCAACCCGCTGAATCGACTCTCATCCGCCAACTACGCCTGACTTCGCCGGACGCGCTGCCGCATCCGGCTGCACCCTGCTCCAGAGGACGGCTGTAGAATAGCGAGGCTGTGGGCATGGCCCACACCCTCGCTCTGCGCCAGGTAGCTGGCCACGGAGCACTGACGTACGTACCGGGCCGAACGGCTCTCCAGGCAATAGAGCCCAAGGCTTTTTGTTCAGCTTTCTGGGGACCCGCATGGGATCTGCACAACCGCGCGAAGGGCCACTCACGGACGGGGCGCCACCCGCAGAGGCGGTCAGCCTGCCGCGGGCACGGATGACCCGCGCGCGGATCCGGCGGGGGCTGCGGGAGACGTTCATCTCCCTGCGCTACCCCAACTACCGGCTGTGGTTCGCCGGCCAGCTGGTGTCGCTGTTCGGCACCTGGATGCAGGTCACGGCGCAGGGTTTCCTGATCTACGAACTGACGCGCTCGCCGGCCTATCTAGGATACGTCGGTTTCGCCGCCGGGATCCCCAGCTGGTTGTTCACGCTGTACGGCGGCCTCGTGGCCGATCGCATCCCCCGCCGCACGCTGCTGATCATCACCCAGAGCGCCATGATGGTGCTGGCCTTTACCCTCGCCTACTTGACGTTTAGCGGGATCGTGCAGCCCTGGCACATCATCGTCCTGGCCTTCCTGCTCGGCGTGGCGACCGCCTTCGACGCACCGGCGCGCCAAGCCTTCACCATCGAACTGGTGGAACGGCAGGACCTCACCAACGCCATCGCCCTGAACGCCACGATGTTCAACATGGCGACGATCGTCGGGCCGGCAGTCGGCGGAATCGTGTACGCCCTGGCCGGCGCCGCCTGGTGCTTCGTGGTCAATGGGATCTCCTTTGTGGCCGTGATCGTCGCCCTGGCGCTGATGAAGTTCGACAAGGCGCGCGCCGCCACAAACAGCTCGGCGGCCGGCGGCCTGCGCGAGGGCCTGCGCTACGTGTGGCGCACCAAGACCGTGCGCGGCCTGATCGCCAGCCTCGGCGCCTTTGCGCTCTTCGGAATCGGCTTCGTTACGCTAATCCCCGCCTGGTCCGTCGAAGTCCTGGGAGGAACCGCGGCGACCAACGGGCTGCTGCTCTCGGCGCGCGGTATTGGCTCCCTCGTCGCTGGGCTGATGATCGCCGCCCTCGGCCGCTACCACATCAAAGGGAAGCTGCTGACCCTGGGCAGCTTCGCCATGGGCCTGACTCTGCTTGCGTTCGCGGCGACCGACCTGCTTCCCTTCTCGATGCTGGCCATTGCTGGCGTCGGCTGGGGATTCATGCTGATTGTCAACACGATCAACGCGCTCGTCCAGGGCCAGGTGCCAGACGAGCTGCGCGGGCGCGTGATGGGGATCTACACGCTGGTGTTCTTTGGGATGGTGCCCATCGGCTCTCTGCTGGCTGGCATTGCCGCCGCGGAATTCGGCGAGCCGGCAACGGTTGCTGTCGGGGCCCTGCTGCTGCTTGCCGTCTCCGGTCTGCTGTGGTTGCGTTGGCCAGCCTTGCGTCGCCTGCCCTGATCCCCGAGTGCCATCACTGGGCGTCCTGACCCCGAGGAGCCTTGCCCCTCACTCGGGCCAGGCGCGCCTGCTCTCCTCACCGGGCGTTCCCACAGGAACGCCGGTGAGGCCTGGATCTGTACGGCCACCTCGCACCGGAGACCATCTTGTTGGTTGGACTTGGCGATTACCGTGGACGCCAGGGCGCGCAACGTGGCACTCCCTTTCAGCACGTCCGCGACAGCGTTACCCGGCCAGATCACGACTCCGATGAAGTCGCCTGGAACTTGCCGAACGGGAAGTAGCACAGGAAGAGCAATGTGAGCACCATCACCTGCTGATACGCCCCCTCCCCGAACACAATCACGAACGACAGAAACCCGCTCAGCAGTACGAACACGTGCAGGCGAATGATGACCGAGTAGATCGACTGCATGCGCTGGACGGGATTCCCCTGCACGATGCTCCGCCAGCGAGTGACCATCGTCGCTACGATGATCGCCAGGTAGGTCGTGATCAGGTGCCTCAGCAGGTCGGAGGTGTCGGCATTGATGTAGCCGTTCGGTCCGAGCAGCTCAGCCGGCTCGGCAGCCAGGAAGACAGACATCAGCGCGCCAAGGATCGTGTGGAACATCGTGAAGTGGAACCAGGTGAACAGACCGAAGGCCGCCATCCCCAGCGGCACCAGCAACCCGGCCCATCCGGCGCCAGTTCCGGCCGGCAGGGATCGCAGGAACTGCTGCAACCTCAAGTTCGCGGTTGGATCCTCCTCCGGAGGCAATCGGAGGATCCCGGCTGAGTTCAGCCAGACCCGCACAACGGCGGAGCCCAGGATCACCCAGCCAGTGACCAGGCTCGAGATCCACAGTCCCCAGGCAATGTCCGAGGCCTGCCAGTCCCAGAGCAGGGCGGCTGCGGCGGACACGGCGAAGGCGACGGCTTCGCCCCAGTGTTGGTACAGGCTGCGCAGAGCGACCATGCTTTCGGGTTGCCCCCGACTGAAGGTGGCCCATTGTCGCATTGCAGGTGCGTAGCGACAAGCGTTCCGTGGCGGGCTGGCCGGCTCAGATCGGACTGCGTCGTCCTGGAGGGTTCTTCGAGTCGATGGAGCCCCAGGCGCAAAGGGAGATTGCGGTTCGGAATGGCATTGGCTTGGCACGCCGCCGCGCCTCGACGGCCGCACGGCGGAGCGTTTTGGCTTCGCCCGAGAGCAGGCCTGGTCTGGCTGAGTGCCGGAAGGCCTGACCGCCGACCTCACAGCCAGGCCCGCAAGGCGTGATCGCCGATAGTCCAGGCCTGGGATCAGCCTGGCCAGACCGACGAAGCGAGCAGCCGCCTCTGGCTGCCCGCTTGCAGTTCGCTGGCTTCCTGGGCTGTGCGCCGCCGACTACCGCAGCGACTTGGCCAGCGTCACGGCGCGGCTGGCGTCCGGCGCGTACCCGTCGGCTCCGATCTGCTTGGCGAAGGCGTCCGTCACCGGCGCGCCGCCGACCATCACGCGGACCTGGGCGCGCACGCCCAGATCCTCCAGCGCTTCCAGCGTGGACTTCATGTTTTGCATGGTGGTGGTCAGCAGCGCCGACAGCCCCACCAGCTGCGGCTGGTGCGTACGCACGGCCTCGCCGAACTTCTCCGGCCCGACATCGGTGCCCAGATCGATCACTTCGAAGCCGGCACCCTCCAGCATCATTCCCACCAGGCTCTTGCCGATGTCATGCAGGTCGCCCTTGACCGTGCCGATCACGACCTTGCCGGCGGCCGGCACGCCGGCCTGCACCAGGTGCGGCTTGAGGATGGTCAGGCCAGCCTGCATCGCCCGCGCGGAGACGAGCATCTCGGGCACATAGAACTCCTGGCGCTCGAAACGCTCGCCGACCTCCTGCATGGCTCCGATCAGGCCCTCGTTCAGGATCGAGACCACCGGCAGCCCGGCCTCCATCGCCGCCTGCACTCCGGCTTCGACAGCCGCCCGGTCGCCGTTGATCACCTCGTCATACACGGTCTGCAACAGTGCATGCATGCTCGCCTCCAACCGATGCTCGATATTTCGCTGCGCGCCTGGGCGCAGAGGCACTTCGCCTTCAGCCTTCCCCAGCATGCACCTCCGTGATCGGTGCCTCATGGTAGTGCAGCGCGCCGACGCGCGGCGGAGCTGTCGAGCGCCGCAAGACAAACTCGAAATTGACCTCCATGTAGACCGGTGGACGATCGGCTCCGGTCGATCCCCCGGCGGCGCGGGTCAGCAGGAGGTCGACCGCCGCCTCCGCCAGCGTGGTGTAGGCCGTGCTGATGGCGGTGATCGGCGGGACCGACAGAGAGAACCAGTCGACATCATCGAAGCAGATCAGCGACATCTCATCGGGCAAGGTGACGCCTGTCTGGCGCAGCGTACGGATCACGCCCGGCATGATGGCATTACTGGCCACGAAGATCGCAGTCGGGGGCGACGACAGGCGCAGCAATTCGTTGGCAGCCATCGCCCCCCAGGTGCCGCGATTGGTGCCCAACCTCACCAGCTCTTCGTCGGGTTCCTGGCGTGCCTGACGCAGCGCCTCGAGGTAGCCTTGCCAGCGGTCGTGATTGCTGGAGTACATCACGTCCCCGCCGATATAGCCGATGCGTTTGTGGCCCAGGCCGATAAGGTGCTGCGTAGCAGCCTGGCTCCCCGCCCGATCCTCAAAGACCACGGTGTCGATCGGATCGCCCTTCAGCCGGCGGACGATGGCCACGGCCGGTGTGTGCTGACCGGCCAGGTAGTCGAGCAGATCGCTCTCCGCCACCGACGGCACCCAGATCAGGCCATCGACCGCCTGCCCGACCATGTCGACGAGCATGTCGTGCTCCGTGGCGGCGTCGTCCCGCGTCGAGGCCAACAGCAGGTGATAGCCACGTGCGCCCAGCTGTTGCGAGATCGAATTGGCCAAGGCAGTGTAGTAGGCATTAAGCAGGTTGGGTACGATCAGGCCGATGCTGTGGCTGACGCGCTGGCGCAGTCCGCGCGCCCGCAGGTTAGGCTGGTAATTGAGGGCCTGCGCCGCCTGCAGGATCCGCTCCCGGGTGGCCTCCGCAACGTAGCCCGTCCCGCTCAGCGCACGCGAGGCGGTGGCGATCGAGGTGTTGGCCCTCGAGGCTACATCCTTCAAGCTAGCCCTGCGCACTTGGCCCATCGAAATCCCGCCCTCAGCCGCTGCCCCCATCCGGTCATTGCGTGGCGTTCACGTGCCGCCCAGGAAGCGCTGATACCTCGTCCGGTTGTGGCTCGAGCGCCGCGCTGTCCGCCTGCACCGGATCCTGTTCGGCACGGCTTGTGAGAACGTTTCCATTATGCTAGCACTTCCGAGAGGGCACTGTCAAGCGCAACGTTCCACAACGTCCATCGGGGCGGCAGCATAAGGCCCGCTCGCTGTTGCAGCCCGGATCTCGCGTTTCTCCGCAAATGGCTTTGGAGCACCCCCGCGCTCGCGCTTGCAGCAGGGCGCATGACGCTCGACCTGGGGCAGGCCGTCGGGCGAACCTGAGAAGGCAAGCCAGCCTTGCAGGGGTCAGTCGGACCAGATCCCTACGACAGACCTCGCCATCCTCCGGCCGTCGCTTGACAGTCTCGCCGCTCCCACCTATCATGGATGCAAACGATTCCACAACATCCGGGCTCGCAGGAGGTCCCGTCATGAAGACCGGCATGCGCGGTGGCTCGCTCAAGATCCTGTCGGAGGAGGAAGTCGAACGGCTGCATCAAGCCGCGCTTTCCCTGCTGTGGGACCCTGGCCTGTTCAGCGAGTCGTCTGCATTCCTGGACATCTTCGCCAAGGGGGGGGCCGACGTCGACCGAGACGCCCGGATCATCCGCCTTCCCGCCGAGATGGTGGAAGCGGCCATCGCCTCCGCCCCCTCCAGCTTTGTCCTGCATGGACGCCACGACGAGGCCAACAGCCTGCTGCTCGAGCCAGGCCGCGTCTACTACGGCATGGGCGGAACCTCCGAACCGCTGTTCTTCGACTACCAGCTGGGCCGCGCCCGCCAACCCACCAAGCAGGATATGGTTTCGAGCACCCGCCTGGGACATGCCCTGCCCAACATCGACTTCGTCCAGACGCTGTGTATGGCAGGCGACTGCCCGACCGGAGAGATCTTCTTCCACGACTTCGACGCCATCTTCCGCAACACCAGCAAGCCCACGGTGATCAACATCCTCGAGCGGCCATTCACCGAGCACCTGCTGGAGATGGCGGCTGCCGCCTCGGGCGGCGAAGCAACCTTGCGCACTTCCCCCAGCGTGTTGGGGATCGTCACGCCGGTGTCGCCGTTGAAAATCGCCATCATGAACGAGGGGATCATCGACGTCGTGCACGCCGGCGTCCCGGTGCTGTACTCGCCGGGCCCGCTGATGGGGGCTACGGCGCCAGCCACGGTTGCAGGAACGACCGTGTTGACCATCGCCGAGGTGCTGTTCGGGGTCGTCTTGACGCAGCTGATCCGTCCCGGCGCGCCGGTTGTATTGAAGCCTGACACCGATGTCTTCGATATGCGCACAACGCAGGTCACCTACGGAAGCCCGGAGCAGAACCTGGGCAAGGTGGCCGTCATCCAGATGGCACATCGCTATCGCATTCCAGTCTATGGTTTGGGCGGAGGGGTCGAAGCCAAATTCCCTGACGCCGAAGCCGCCTCCGAGGCGGCCATGGAGATGCTGCTGAACGGTCTGGCCGGGATGACGCTTTCCCAGAGCCTGGGGACACTGGCCTTCGGGATGTATGGATCTCAGGAGATGGTGGTGATCTGCGACGAGATCGTCAACTCCATCCGGCGGATCCTGGATGGAATCACGCTGAACGACGAGACGCTGGCGCTGGACGTCATCCGCCAGGTTGGGCACGGCGGCAGCTTCCTGCAACATGACCACACGGTCCGACACTTCCGCCAGGAGATGTACTTCCCCAAGCTGTTTAAGCGGCAGAGCCTGGACGATTGGGCGACGGCCGGTGCGAAGATGGCGCACGAAGTGGCCCACGAACGGGTGGTTGAGATCCTGAGCAAGGCCCAGCCAGTGCCACTGCCGCCCGCGGCGGACAAGGCGCTCGAGGAAGCGCTGCAGCGGGCAGTCAGCTGGGCCGAACAACAATCCCGGCGCAGCTGAGCGGCGCCCCACCCCCGCGTCAACAGCTCTGTTCTTGGACCCGCCTCTGGCTAGGGGGCGTGTTGCTCCACACGTCGGGCAATCGCCTCCACGCGCTCGATCAGGCAATTGCCCATCACCATGTCCCCCACACCTAGGATGATCGGGTCGGCACCGATTGTGTCCAACAACTGATCGACCCAGGCCTCAAACTCAGCCTGCGGCGTGCGCGCCTCGAGAATGGGAGACGGGATGCCTCCCCAGATGATCGGCCCCCCGCGCCAAGCTTCCCAGATTTGACCAAACGTACTCGCGGTCAGCGGAAACGGGGATACCGACTCGCAGACGTCCAAACCCGACTCGCGCAGCAGCCCCAGCAGGCTGCCAACGTCGCCGTCGGTGTGGCTGCCCACCCGCTTGCCCTGCCGGCGAAGCGTGTCGGTATAGCGCTGATACGCCTGCAGACAGTACCGCTGGAACAGCTTCGGATTGGTCATCATGCCGTGCAGATTGTCTGGGAATTCGACATAAGGCGCATCGAAATCCGCCAAGCGCGTCAGGATCTCCTGCAGCTGTTCGTCCAGCACATGCAACAGGCGCTCGACCGCCGGGCGCTCGTCATGCAGCGCGTAGAACAACGGGGCCTCACCCAGGTACTCCAGCAACACCTGCTGGAACGGAATCCGGTGGAGGAGGGGAACGACGTAGCCGTCTGCGCCAATGGCGGCCTGCTCGGCCGTCACGCGCTCGTAGCCCGGCACAAACTCCGCATGCTCGATGATCCAGCCGGCCGTGATGTAATCGGCCGGTTCCTTGATCAGATGCTCCTTCAAGTAGGGGGACGTCCCATTGGCGACGCCCTCGGCGAGCAACTCCTGTCGCAACCGCAGTCTGCCCACCGGAGTCCGCAGTTCGGTCTCGGTCACACCCGGCCGGTCCAGGGGGACCAGATCCCACATGCCTGGAAACTCGAGGATGACTGGATCCGATTGGCGCGCAGCGGCTTCTCCGTTGAAAGTGGAGACGACTTCCACGCCGCGCAGCCGCAGGGCATACGGGACCACGAACCGCTGCTGGCCCATCCCCACCGCGCGATGGACCTCGCTGAGCGAGAGCCCTTCGAAGCGCTCCGGCAAGGTTCCTGCCCGCAGGTGGGTGGCATACCAGGCTTCCAGACGATCGAGGAAAGGCGGACGGTCGGGAAGCCGTCCGTCGAGCACAGCCAGCAGGCGCTGGCGGATCGACATGCGGGGAGCAGGTGTGGTCACAGCGCCTTTCAGCCGGCGTTGCCCGCCAGAATTGCTGGCGGGCTACTTGACCGCCCCGCCGATCAGGCCGCGAATGAAGTAACGCTGGCCAAAAAGGTAGAGCACCACGATCGGGATCGTCGCCACCAACAGGCCGGCCATCGTCGCCGGGATGTCGACATAGATCCGCGAGCGCATCGAAGCAATGCCGACCATCAGGGTCTTCATCTCGTCGCGCTGCAGGAAGATCAATGCGATCAGCAGCTCATTCCAGACCCATAGGGAGTTGACCACGGTCAGGGTGATCACCGCCGGCGCCGACAACGGCATCAGGATCCGGATGAAGACACCGAAGCTCGAGCAGCCATCGATGCGCGCCGCCTCCACGATCTCCCGCGGGATGGTCTGAAAGAAGTTGGTCATCATGTAGACCGAGAAGGGCAGCAGCAGACCAATGTAGATCAAGATCACGCCCTGATAGGTGTTGACCAGCCCCAAGCGCACCATGGTCACGAATAGCGGGACCACCATGACGACGGGTGGGACGACCATCAGCGACAGCATCAGGTTGAACAGCGTGCGCTTGCCGGGGAATTGCATCCGGGCAAAGGCGTATGCCGCCAGACAGGCGATCAACAGGGAGAGCGCCACCGCGCCCACGGTAAGAATGGCGCTGTTGGCAAACCGGATGAGGAACTTCTCGCCGGCGAAGGCAGTCAGAAAATTGTCGAGGATCGGATGAGGCGGCAGGTTGAACTTGTTCTCCAGGTAATCCGCCTTGCTCTTCAGCGACGACACCAGCATGAAGTACAGCGGGAACAAGGACAGCACTGTGAAGAAGATCACGACCACCTGCCGGAGCAGGCTGCCCGAGAGATCCTGCGCCCGCCGCCGCGCCCCGCTCATGACACCAGCCCGAGGTCGCTGCGCTCTCGCAGCCGCAGTTCCAGAAAGATGAAGACCCCTGTGACCAGCAGGAGCAGGGCGGAAACCGCCGCCGCCAAGTTCATCTGGTTGTAGCGGAAGCCCATTAGGTAGACATACAGCTCCGTGACCATCGTGGCGTTCCCCGGCCCGCCCGAAGTCATGACGAACACATAGCCGAAGACCCACGACAACACGGTGATAATCGAGATGACCGTGAAGAATTCGATCACCGTGGCGAGCTGCGGGACGGTCACATGCCGCTGCAACTGCCACCAGTTGGCGCCGTCGACGCGCGCGGCGTCGAACAGTTCCTCCTCCACCGACATCAGCCGCGCCAGAAAGAGCACGACGCCAAAGCCGACCTCCTTCCAGATGATGACGAACATCACCGTGGGAAGTGCCAGGGTTGTGCTCCCCAGCCAGTCCTGGGCCAGCGCCCCCGCCCCGACCGCGTTGAGGAAGTCGTTGAGCACGCCACTCAGCTGGAAGATGTAGGAGAAGACCAGCCCAACGGCGGCAATCGGCAGCAGGTAGGGCAGGAACAGCGTCATGCGATACAGACGCCAGCCCTTGATGCGCTCAAACAGGAAGACCGCCAGCACCAACGCCAACCCAACCGTCACCGGGACTGTAAGCAGCAGCTTCAGGTTGTTGCTCACTGCCTGAAGGAAGACGTCGTCCCGGAAGAGCAGCTGGTAGTTCCCCAGCCCAACGAAGATCGGGACGCCCCCCTTGGGGCGTTGCAGGCTCAGGATGATCAGTCGGACGACAGGATAGCCAAAAACCGCCAGCAACATGACCAGCGCCGGCGCCAAGTACAACCATGGCTCGTGCTTGCGATACTGCATCGGCAGATATGCAGAGAGGGGAGGCGGACCCTCCCCTCTCTGCCTAGTCCGTCCCGAAGACTACTCGATCCAGTTCTCGAAGTTGGCAGCCGCGTCCGGATTCTGCTCGCGCCACTTGGCGTTGACGTCCTCGGTCAGCTGGCCGAGTTCCTCCGGCGTGGCATCCCCGGCGAAGAGCAATTGGACGCCGGCGAAATTCGCCTGCTCGTCCATCATGCTAGGGATGAAGTTCTCCAGATTGGGGCCACCGCGGGTGGTATCCCACTCATAGACCTGCTGGAGCTGCGGCTGCGTGATCAGGCTGGTATCCAGCCGGTCATCGGCCGGCAGCACACCCGTGGCTTCGAACCAGGCATTCACCCGGTCGGGCGTGTGCATGAAGACCAGGAAGTCGGCGGCTTCTTGCGGATAGTCCGACCACGAGGTGATGCCCCAGCCCTGGGCGGTGACGATGTAGTCGTCAGCCAGCTCTCCGTTGCCGTACTGCGGCGTGAGCATCAGGCCGATCTTGTCCCAGCCCATCGTCTCCGCCCATCCGGCCAGGAAGGTGTCATTGCCGAAGAGCATGGCCGCCTTGCCGGTGACGAACAGGTCCTGACCCTGCTGGTAGTCCAGCGAGCCGATGTCCTCGTTCCAGCAGCCGCGGTCCTTGAGTTCCTGCAGGCGTCCCCACCACTCGGTGAACTTCGGATCGGTGTAAGAGGCCTGCCCGACGGAAGCCCTCATGAAGGCTTTCTCGCTGTCGTGTGGCTGGCGAGCCAGGATCGAGAACAGCCAGCCGCCGAACCAGCCGTCCTTCACGCCGCCGGCGATCGGGACGACGTCCACGGCGCGCAGCTTGTCGCAGGCAACGAGCAGCTCATCCCATGTGGCCGGGGGAGCGTTCGGATCCAGGCCGGCCTGGGTGAAGAGCTCGGGGTTGAAGACCACCGGGTTGCCGGACATGTACCAAGGCACTCCCCACGTCTTGCCATCGTACTGCCGTTCGAAGACGTTGAGGTAGTGGTCCCACTCGTCGGCCGGGATCAGATCATCCACCGGGATGATCGCATCGGTCCAGGCGTTCTCGATGGTCCACACCCCGCCCCAGAAGTACTGGATGTCCGGCCCTTCCTTGGCGGCGGCGGCCGACTGGAAGGCAGGGATCAGGGTGTCGGTCGACTGGAGGACGGCTTCGAAGGTGATGTTGGGGTTGGCCTCGGTGTACAGGGCCATGGTCTCGTTCAGCCAGGCCTCGGCACCGGGCGCTTCCTGTTCGCCCCACCACCAGATGGTCAGTTTGATCGGTTCGGCCTCAGCTGGCGCTGCGGCAGGTGCCTCGGTAGGTGCCCCGGCAGGCGCCTCGGCAGGCACTTCCGTCGCCGGAGCGGCGCAGGCTGGGATGAGTAGCGCTAGAAGGGCCAGAAGCGAAAGCACTCGTATGGTCGAACGCATGGACAATTCTCCTCTCAACTCCGCCTATCACGGGTGCGGTCTGGGGTTCAGCTGGGTGGCATTCGCTGGCGCCGGGCACCTCCTTGATCGAAGCTGCAAGCTCTTGGCTGAGCGGCTGACTGCCGCCACCCAACGCAGCCTGCGCATGCAGCCTGTCAGCCATCTGACCGGGAAGGAGACATGGCACGCTACCCGTTTACCGCCCTGGGCACGATCGCACCGCTACCCAGACTGCACAGGAAGAGTGCACCGCCCCCGCATTGTCAAGGACGGGGTCGACCTGTAAACGTTTCCATTATTCTAGCATGGGGTTGGCCGGCATGTCAAGCACCCCCCCTCCGCCGGGCCTTCGCCCAAGCCTGGGTGACATCTCGATGCGGCTCACCTGCGGCGTCGCCTGCCCGCAAGCGCCTGGCAACCATTGAGGATCCACGTCCATGTCGGAATGGGCACGGTCGATCCACCTGCTATGCGACGGTAGCGCTTGCCGCTCCGGCAACTGGTCCCCAAGCGTCTGGGTGGCATTCCAGGGCCGAGCAACAGCCAGGTCGAGCCCAAACTCGCCCCTCGGTCGGAACACGATGGCAGCTGTGCGGCATCCGGCCGGCTCGGCACATTCGAAACGCCTCGCCGAGCCTGTGTCAGGACAGGACGCGCAGCCGGCCGCCCAGGTTGACACCCTGTGCCTGCATCCGCATAATGGCCCAATACTAAGCGGCAAATGCAAACGGAGCGCCCTGGCTTGGCCGGACGTACCGTCAACAACCATGCAGCGCCCGATAATCCCCAGAGCGCCAGGAGGAAGGTATGCCATTTCGGAGCTTGAAGAGCGGGCGCCTTCAGTTTCTGGATAGCGCACAGCTGGGCGCCCTCGACCAGGCCGTCCGAACCGTATTGGCCGAAGTTGGCGTACAGGTTGACCACTTGCCGGCATGGGAGGTCTTTGCCGGCGCCGGCTGCACGGTCGATCGCGAACGCCACATCGTGCGCGTTCCCTCCGACGTCCTGCAGCGCGCCCTGGACGCTGCCCCGGACGAGTTCACCCTGCACGCGCCCGTTGCAGAACACGCGGTTCGGGTCACCCTCGACGATGTGTACACCGTCGCCGGCTCATCGGCGTTGCATGTCCTTGACCTGGAAGGCCGCCGCCGGCCGGCCAGCCAGCAAGATCTGGCCGATCTGACGCGACTGATCGATGCCCTCCCCCAGGCGCACATCATGCACGCCATGGTTGTCCCCCAAGAGCTGCCGCAGGTGGGCTTCGATCGCAGGATGATGGCCACCATCCTGCCCAACACAACCAAGCATTACTACTCGCAGGGTGCGGGCGGGAGCAGCATTGCCGACCAGGTGGAGATGGCCGCTGTCGTGCAAGGAAGCACGCTATCCGTGCGCACCGCACCGCGCTTCAGCCTGGTGGTGTGCTTCATCAGCCCGCTGGTGCACGGCAAGCAGCCGGTCGAAGAGATGATGGCCTGCGCCGAGCACGGCATCCCGTTGTGGCTGGAACCGACGAACATGATGGGCGCCACGGCGCCGCTGAGCATTGCCGGTTCCGTCGTTGAACACACCGCCAGCGCGCTGGCGGGCCTGGTCTTGGTGCAGCTGCTGCGCCCGGGCCATCCGTGTGTGCTTGCCACCGCCTCGGGCAGCATGAACATGCATACGGGCAGCTATGTTGGCGCCTCGCCGGAGGCCGTCCTGGCGCACTGTGCCACCGCGCAGCTGGCCCACGCTTACGGGCTCCCCTTCCAGGGCGGCAGCGGCCTCGACGCCTGTCTGCCAGACGCGCAGGCGGGCTTCGAGCGCATGCTGCAGGCGGCCCCGATGGCGCTGGCCGGGGTCAACTTCATCCATCTGGCCTTCGGGATGATCGACCAACTGCTGACGGCCAGCTATGAGCAGGCAGTCATCGACAACGAGATCCTGGCCGCCGCCTTCCGCCTGGCGGAGGGTTTCGAGGTAACGCCGGAGACGATCGGGCTCGATCAGCTGCGCACGGTCGGGCCGGGCGGCAACTTCCTGACCGAGCCGTATACGGTGCGCAACCTGCGCCGCCTCCAATGGCAGCCACAACTGTCGACGCGCCTGGTCTGGGAAGACTGGCAGGAGACCCACGGCGGGCGGGATATGCGCCAGCGCGCCAACCAGATGGCGCGCCGACTGCTCGAGCAGCACCACCCGGACTTGGTCTCACGCGAGCAGGCGGCTGAACTCGAGCGCATGGCGATCGCCTTCCAGAAGCGCGCCATCGAAGCGGCGGAGCGCTCGAGCTGAAGCGATCAGCCAGTCGGCCGATCTCCACTTGACACGTGAAAGCCGGATCCACCCGCGCTCAGCGCCTTGGCATTCTCTCGAGGAATGGTCGTCTTGTGGGACACTTCGGATAGCGCTTGCTGGTTGAGGCCGCGCCCGGGCCCGAAATGCTGGCGGCCCTGTACGGCCGAGGAACATGAGCGGCTTCGCTCAGGAAGTCTCGAGTACGCTGGCGCGCACGATGGTGGTCAGCGTTTCTCCCGGACCGATAGGCGCGCGCCTGTCCGCTGGCGATGGCCTGCTCCAACGGGAAGCGCGAGACCCATGGCTCCAGCCCCAGGCCATAGATGCCGGTCAGCGGCGCAAGATCCGCCCCACCATACGGCGTCCACATCTGGACCCAAGGGAAGACCGACGCGTCCCATTCGAGCCGGAAGCCTAAGCCCAGGCGCGGATTGACGACGGTCCAGCGCCCTTCCTCCAGATCGGTCAGGCAGGCGTCATCGTGAGAGTGCGCTTCCGGTCCCGGAATCTTGCGCAGATCGATTCGTTCCCCGGGCTTCCGTCCAAGAGCCATCGGCCAGGGCTCATCCTGAGCCGGCGCCAGCATCGCCGTGGCCGGCTCGAAGACCTGGTCGGCGGTGACCAGCCGGCCTGCCGGGATATCCAGCCGACAGCCCTGCATCAGGAAGTCCCCGCCCAGCACCAGGTGCTGGCCCCAGACGAAATACTCACGCTCGCTGGAGAGGTTCTCCACCGTCGACTCCAACTCAAGGCTGCTCCCCTCGGCAGGCAAGCACATGCGACGCCTTAGCCGGAAGGGCGTCTGACGGCACTCGACCGACAAGTGCAGCGTCGCCTTGTCTGCCGTCGCCTCCTCGACGGAGTACTCCCAGGGCAGCAGCGCCACTTCGCCGTGGAAGGGCACTGAGCGCCCACGGTAGTGGCAGGCATCGCTGTGATTGGGGAAGAGCTCTTGCCAGGCCCCCTCATAGTTCTGCAGAAAGTCATCGGGCGGCGAGCCGCCGGGCGGCTGCAGCCCGGCTGGCGTGCGCATCAGGAACTCGGTTCCGGATGGTATGTGCGTGAAGGCGTAGATGTCTGCGCCCTTCCGCGGCAGCACGGCGATGCACACCCGGGCGTTCTCCAGCCAGACCACCTCGTGACCGTTGATCTCACCTTGTCGCAGCATACCCTCGCACCCTCCGCCTGGCGATGGGAACACTTCCGGAGGCTCGGCAGCTCGCCTGGAACGGGTTCTGCCTGCAGGAGCTCAGAACGTGATGGTCAGCCCGCCATCGACTGTGATCACCTGTCCCGTCAGGTAGCTGGCGTCGGGACCGGCGAGGAAGTAGATCACGCCAGCCACCTCCTCAGGCTTGCCCGGGCGCTTGAGCGGGAGGTGATGGCCGTCGACGTAGTTGTGCTTGAACCACTCGCTCTCGAGCTCGTTGACACCGTTGACGACGCTCATCTCGGTGTCGATGAATCCTGGGGCTAGCGCATTGACCAGGATGCCCTGGGGAGCCAGCTCAAGCGCCAGGGCGCGACAGTATTGGTTGATGGCGGCCTTGGCCATCGAGTAGCTGCAGGCGCCGGCCTCGGCGCGTTCGTGATGGATGGAGGTGACGTGGATCACGCGGCCACTGCGGGTCATCAGCGGCACTGCAGCGCGGGTCAAATACAGCGCCCCATCGATCATGATGTCGAACGCCTTGCGCCATGCCTCAAGCGTCGAGTCGATGGCCGGCGCAGCATAGTACACGCCGGCGCAGTTGGCCAGCGCGTCGACCACGCCCCATGCTTCCCGCGTACTCCCGGCAATCGCCTCGGCCGTGCCTGGATCGCTGTAGTCGCCGGCAACGATCAGGTGCTTGCCGGCTGGCATGCCGTCGACCAGCGCCCGCAGTCGGTCTTCCCGTCGCGCGGTGACGCACACGTCCCAACCTTCGTGGGCGAAGCGCTCGGCGGTCGCCCGGCCGATGCCGGATGAGGCTCCCGTAACAATGACCTTCTTCCTGTCTGTCATGCGTGCCGCTCCGTCGAATGAAGTGGGTGAATCTCCCGGCTCACACCAGATGCGTCGTCAGGAGTTCGTTGCCGTCGGGTGTAATCAGCACCACGTCCTCCAAACGCACACCACCGACTCCGGAGAGGTAGATGCCTGGCTCCAGAGCGATGACCATGCCCGCTTCGAGTTTCTGGCTGTTGTAGCGCACGAGGCGCGGCTCCTCGTGATACATGACGCCCAAGCCGTGGCCGGTGTGATGTGGGTAGGGCTCGTAGCCTTCCGCCACAATGGCCTCACGCACCAGGGAATCCAGTGCGCTGGCTGTGACGCCCGGCCGAGCGCCTTCGACACCCCGCTGCAGCGCCTGGCGCACGACGCGGTACACCTTCTCGAGCTGCGCCGAGGGGTTCCCCGCGAAGTACGTAGCCGCGTTGTCCCCCCAATACCCATTCAGGCGGGGGACAAAATCGAGGATCAGCGGATCTCCTGCCTGCAGGGCATAGGTCGACGGCGGCCCGCCGATATCGGCTGAGCGCACCCCGGCAACCAGGTCCGCCAGGATCGGCAGCCGTCCGCCGGCCAGCCCTTCGACGTGGGCGCGCGTTGCCGCCCACAACTCCAGCTCGGTCTTTCCGGGTTGAAGTGCCTGACGCATGAACCCCTGAGCCGCATCGCATAGGCGCATAGCCGCGCGCAGCTTGTCGATCTCCTCCGCGCTCTTGACCGCCCTCAACCCGGCGCAGGCGCCGTCCAGCGGGACGAAGTCCGTCGATGGCAGCGCCTGGCGCAGCGCATCGGCCAGCCAAGCGGTCAGGGCATGCCACTCCACTCCTACCTTCCCGCCCTTGGGCGCCGAAGTACCCAGCACCTCGCCCAAAGCCCGCGCCTGATTGGCCGCGCCCGCCAACGGTGCTTCGATCGTGTAGGAGACGTAGTCATGCACCGCGGTCGGCCCCACTTGCTGAGCGGCGGTTGTCTCCATGTCCGACACAATCAAGTGCAACTCTCCGGCGTGCCACCAGGCAAGAACGGACGAGCCCTCGAAGGGGCTTGGGCCGGTCTCAATCGGGGGAGCATAGCCCGTCAACCAGGTGATGGTGGCTGAGTCGGCCAGCAGGGCGGCGGACAGGCCGCGGGACCGCAGCATTCCGGAAAATCGCTCAAGGTTCTGGGCATGCATGGGAAAGTCTCCTGCAAAGCCTGGCGCGGATAGGGGCTGGCGCTCGATACGTACCCGCAGGGCCTTCCTGGCGGAAGGGCTCCTGTTGAGCCGACCACCGCTGGCCGAGGCCGTCGCTCGCCGACCTGCAAACGATTGCGCACAAGCAGATCGTGACCATGGTAGCACAGCGCTGAATCCGAGTCAACGCGCCCCTTCTGCTGCGGCATCCCCATGGGATCACGTCAATCTGCTGGTCGGATCCAGACGGCATGCTGGACCGAACATGACGGCTATGGTCGGGACGCCAGCTGGCAGCTCCAGTTGACTTCCCTCGAACGCTATGCTACCCTAGCATTGTGCAATCGTTCTCATAACCAGGCCGAAATCGGCGACCCGGGATAGGCCGCGCGACCTGTCTTTGGCGGCCGGCCGGATCCGGCAAGTGAGGCACCATGACCCGACCGAACGTTCACGCCGTCCACCGCGATTGGGATCGCCCCTTCCCGGTGATCGTACGGGCCGAGGGCGTCTTCCTGTACGACGCAGACGGCCGGCAGTACCTGGATGGCTCGGGCGGATCATCCGTCGTCACCACGATCGGCCATGGCGTGGCTGAGATCGCCCAGGCGATGTACGAGCAGGCGCAGCATTTCTCGTTCTACCCGGCGCACGCCTTCACCAACGAGCGCTTCCTCGAATTGAGCGACCTGGTCGTCAGCCTGGCCCCCGGCAGACTGAAGGATGCCAGCCGCGTGTGGGTCACCTGCACCGGGACCGACGCCACGGACGATGCGGTTCGCCTGGCGCGTCAGTACTGGGTCGAGCGCGAGCGGCCGTCCAAGTACCAGATCATCGGACGCTGGCAAGGCTTCCACGGCAATACCATCTCCGTGGCCGG
The DNA here is from genome assembly GCA_963789825.1 of uncultured Chloroflexia bacterium. Lineage (GTDB taxonomy): Bacteria > Chloroflexota > Anaerolineae > Anaerolineales > E44-bin32 > PFL42. The sequence goes on along the minus strand of CAWBME010000006.1, from coordinate 157,265 downwards.
CTTCTCGGGCATCCTCTCCCGCCGCCGCATCTTCCAGCCGATGTACATCAACTCGCCGCACATCCCACCGGCCTTCTGCTACCGCTGCCCATTCGAAAAGACCTATCCAGAGTGCAACCTGTTGTGCGCCCGCGCCCTCGAGACGGCCATCCGCCAGCAGGGCCCGGAGAACGTGGCGGCCTTCATCGCCGAGCCGGTCGTCGGCGCAGCCCTGGGCGTGGCCCCTGCCCTCCAGGCTACTTCCAGCAGATCCGCGAGATCTGCGATCGCTACGAGGTTCTGTTTATCGCCGACGAGGTGATGACCGGTTGGGGGCGCACCGGCCGGCTGTGGGGGATCGACCACTGGGACACCACTCCGGACATCGTCGCCACGGCCAAGGGCATGACCGCCGGTTACACCCCGCTGTCGGCGGTCATCGCGCGCAACTCAATCTGGAAGGTGCTGCAGGACAAGCACTCCCCCTTCAAGGCCGGTCACACGCTCAATGCCAACGCCGTCTCCTGCGCCGGCGCGCTGGCCGTGCTTCGCTACCTGCAAGAGCACGACCTGGTGGAGAACTCGCGCCTGCGCGGCGAACAGGTTCTGGCCGGCCTGCGCCAGTTGATGTCGCGGCATCCGATCATGGGCGACGTGCGCGGCCTGGGGCTGATGTTCGGGCTCGAGTACGTCCGCCGGCGCTCGACCCGCGAGCCCTTCGCACCCGACCGAGGCGTCAGCGCCCGCATCGAGCGCGCGGCCTTGAAACACGGCCTGGTGACCTACCCGTGCACCGGCTCGATCGACGGAACGCTGGGCGACATGACGCTGATGGCGCCGCCTCTCACCATCTCGCCCGCCGAGGTCGACCAGCTGCTCGAGCTGCTCGATCGGGCCCTCGCCGATGTCGAGCAGGAGCTCGGCCAGGAGATTGAGGCCTGAACGATGCACCTGGCGCTCGCCGTTCAGACCCCCGAGGTCAGCCTGGCGCTGCCTGTTGCCCTGCTCTCTGGCACCTGGTCGGAGAAGCTCGACAAGGCAGAACGGCTCGGTGTCGATTCTCTTGAGTTGATGACGGCCGATCCGTCGCAGCTCGACGTCTTTGCGCTGCGCTCCGGGCTTGAGGCGCACGGCCTCACCGCCGCGGCCATCGGCAGCGGCGCGGCCGCCCTGCAGGCCGGGCTCAACCTGCTGCATGCCGAGCCCGATGTCTCTGCCCGCGCCGTCATGCGCTTGCACGAGCTGATCGCCTTCGCGGCCGCCGTCGGCGCGCCGCTGGTCACCATCGGCAGCTTCCGCGGCAAGCTGGCGTGGGTCGGCGAGGACGGCCGCGCCCGGCTGGCCGACATCCTTCAGCGGGCGGCCGAGCTTGCCTCCTCTGCGGGCGTTCGCCTGGCGCTCGAGCCGCTCAACCGCTACGAAGCCGACCTGGTCAACACGGCCGAAGAAGGCTTGGCCTTCGTGGAGACCGTCGGCCACCCGGCGCTCGGCCTGCTGCTCGACACGTATCACGTCAACATCGAGGAGGCCGCGTGGGAAACTCCCTTCCGACGCGTGATGCAGGCGGGCAAGTTGTGGCACGTGCACCTGGGCGACAACAACCGGCTCTCTCCGGGAGACGGGATGATCGACTTCGCCGCACTGGTGCGCAGCCTGCGCACGCTCGGATACGCGGGCTGTCTCTCGGCCGAACTGCTGGCGCTGCCGGATCCTGATACGGCCGCACGCCGGACGGTCGAGCACATGCGTCCGCTGTTGGAGGCTGCCTGATGCGCCTAAGTTGCCTGCCGGTCTCCTTCTTTGCCGAGATCATCGACGGACGCTATGCCGGTCGCCGAGTGGGCGCGCATCGGGCAGGCGCTGGGCCTGGATGCTATCGACCTGAGCATCCTGTTCGTCAGCCCGCCGACAGTCGATCAGGCGTGCCTCCTGCACCGGCAGATCGAGGACGCCGGCAGCCGCGTGGCGATGATCACCACCTATCCCGACTTCACCCACCCAGACGCCGCCCAGCGCCGGAAGGAACTCGACCTGGCAGTCGAGAGCGTGCGCCTCGCCGAAGCGCTCGGCGCCGAGTTGATCCGCGTCACCGCCGGGCAAGCTCATCCGGCCACCCAGCGGCTCGAAGGCATCGCCTGGGCGGTGGAGGGACTCTCTCGGCTGGTGGAGGCTGTCCGCGGTGCCCCCGTTCAACCGGTGTACGAGAACCACGCCAAACCCGGAGCCTGGGAGTACACCGATTTCTCGACCCCACCGGACATCTTCCTTGAGATCGCCCGCGGCACGGCCCCGGTTGGGCTGGGGATCAACTTCGACACCGGCAACGCCGCCGCATTCGCCGCCGACCCGCTGGCGATGCTCGACCAGGTGCTGGCGCGTGTCGTCAGCGTGCATGTCGCCGACACAGCGACCTTTGGAGAGCTCAAGCCGGTGCCGATCGGCAGCGGCATCGCGCCCATCCGTGCGGTGTTTGATCGTCTCGCCGCCTCCGGCTGGGACGGCTGGCTGTGCATGGAGGAAGCTTCGTTCCAGGGCCAGGCCGGCATCGACGCCGCCGCCCAATTCGTGCGCCGCGAGTGGCAGCGCGCTTGCGCCGCGCCGGCGCTTCGCTAGGGCCGGCAAGGGTCATCCGTGGAATTCACGCCAGCGCTTCCTCATCACGATCCTGACGCCCTCCGCCGGCGGCTGCGCCACGAACTCGCCGCCCGCCGCGAGACCGCGCGCCGCGACCCCCTGCCCCTGCTGCTCACCGGCGCCGTCGACCCGGCGCTGGACGACCTGATCTACTTCACGGATCCACCGGAATTCCGCCGCGCTGCCGCCGAGTTGGCGCCACGGATGCAGGCAGCCTTCGCCCCCGCCACGCTCGATGAGCAGCGCCACATTCTGTGCTTCTCCGCGGAGCTGGCGATCCGCCTCAACTCACGCATTCCTGCATGGAGCCTCTCCAACGTCGCGGCCAATCCCAACGCCCTGTCGCCGAACGAAGTTGACGACATTGCCGAGGACATCAAGGGCCTTGTCTCCGACCTCGCCCAGCAGTCCATGGCCTCGACCAACTCGCTCCTCGACACGTGGCGCAGGGAGACAGCGGCCCGGTTCCGCGCCGAGAGCGCGGAAGACCCCGCGGCCGAGGCGGCGGCCCTCGTCGGCGTATCGGTCGTCGACTACGTCGAGTCCATCGGCAACTCGGTCGAAACCAGCAACTTGCGCCGCATCGCCGCCCTGCGTGCGTCCGGCGCCACCCGGACCGAGATCAGCAACGACTACGCCGCATTCCTCCCGTACGCCCTCCTGCTCGGCGCCAGCTTCGTCACCTGCAATCCTCCGCTCGTCGACCTGGCCTGGAAGGCTGAGCCGGAGAAGTGGGATCCGATCATCGACCGGCTCGTCGCAGCCCAACCCCAGGCGGACGGTGACAGCCTGGCGCGGTCGGTCACGCTTGAGATCGTTCTCGCCAACATGCGCCGCCTGCGGCCAATCTACCTGCTCACCGAGGGCCGCATGGGCTGCGTCAGCCTGCAGGTCAACCCCAGGCGTCACGACGAACCCGAGAGCATGCTGCGGGATGCAGCCGCAATCTACGCCGAGTTGGAGCGCCGGCTCGACGGCGGCGTCCCCAACGTCGTGTTCAAGCTTCCCGGGACGCATGCGGGGCTGGTCGCCTGTCGGGCGCTGACGGCGGCCGGAATCGGCGTGACGATCACCGTCAACTTCGGCCTGTTCCAGCATCTCCCATTCGCCTTGGCCATTGCCGACGGATCCGCGCTCTTCTCCACGTTGGCGCACATGAGCGGACGGCTTGCCTTCCCCGTCCGCGATGAGCTGCTCGGGAAGCTGGCCGAGCTCGAAGCCCTGGGGATCACCGAGGCCCAGGCACGTCTTGCGGCTGCCTGGTCCGGCGTGGCGGTGCTCAAGCGGCTGCACCGCTGCCTGGTCCACCGGGGCATCGACCTGTCGCGCGTCAAGCCGCTGATTGCCTCGCTGCGGGTCTACACCGACGCGGCCTACGCCGGGCTGCCCGGCCCGATCCCGGATATCACCGAAGTTGTCGGCACCGGCATCCTGACGGTCTTTCCCAATGTCCGCCGCTCCTTCGACCGCCTGCCAGCCGTACCCCTGGACGGCAACCGTATCGAGGCGCCGGTGCCAGGCGAGGTCTTCGACGTCCTGCGCCACAGCGAGATCTTCAAGCAGGCCCACTGGCTTGGACTGCAGTCCAACGGCGAGCCTGATCCGGTCGACCTCCGTCCAGCGCACCCGCTGTCGCTCGAGGACCGCACCGCCACCGCGGGCTGGACGCCGGTGGCCAACACGCTCGACGAATTCTGCAAGGCGTATGATAGCTTCGTAGATCGCATCCAGGCAGCGCCGCCCGCGCGTCGGATGAATGGATGAGGTGACTGATGGCGACGCGCACCACCCGCAGCACTCGCTCCACCCCGGCCCGCGCACGTAGCGCGCCGACAGCCAAGGCGATCGACCTGCCGAAAGCCCGCGCCCTCGATCTGCTGCGCCAGATGTGGGAGATCCGCCTGTTCGAGGAACGCGTCTACGACCTGCTGGGCAAGAACCAGATCAAGGGCGCCTCGCACCTGTACGCCGGCGAGGAGGCCGTCGCCGTCGGCGCGGTCTCGGTGCTGCGCGACGATGATCTGGATCACCAGCGCCCATCGCGGTCACGGGCACTGTCACGCCCGCGGCGCCTCGATGGCCAAGACCGAACCCGAGCGGGTCGAGCACTACAACAAGATGATGGCCGAGCTGTGCGGCCGGGCGACAGGCTACTGCCTGGGCCGCGGCGGCTCGATGCACATCGCCGACGTCCAGAAGGGCAACCTTGGGCGCCACCGGGATCGTGGGGGGGAACATCCCGGTCGCCACCGGCGCCGGGCTCGCCCAGCAGTTGATGAAGAAGGACAGCGTCGTGCTGTGCTTCTTTGGCGACGGAGCCTCGAACACCGGCAACTTCCACGAGGCGCTCAACATGGCCGCACTCTGGAAGCTACCGGTCGTTTACATCATCGAGAACAACCTGTACGGCATGTCCGTTCCACTCGAGAAGGCGACGGCCAAGCTGGAGATCGCCGACCGCGGCTGCGCCTACGGCATCCCGGGCGAGGTCGTCGATGGGATGGACGTGATGGCCGTGCGCCACGCTGTGGACAAGGCCGTCGCCCGGGCGCGCAAGGGCCAGGGTCCATCGCTGGTCGAGTGCAAGACCTACCGCTGGTACGGACACTCCCGCTCCGACCCGCGCGCCTACCGCACCAAGGAGGAGGAGGCTGCGTGGAAGGGACGTGATCCCATCCCGGCCTACGCCACACGGCTGGTCGAAGGAGAAGCTCGCCACGCAAGCCGAGGTCGAGGCCGTTGAAACCGCGGCGCGCCAGGCGATCGACGTCGCCACCGACTTCGCCTTCGCCTCGCCCCTGCCCCCGGTCGAGGAGCTCGAGCATCACGTCTACGCCCCGTTCCACTGGACATCGCGCGAAGTCGAGCGCGAGGCCGCGCTGCGGCAACGCGTGCGCGACGGAGGTCCCGGGACGCGCAAGATCCGCTACTGGCAGGCGATCCAGGAAGCTTTGCGCGAAGAGATGATCCGCGATCCGAAGGTCTTCCTGCTGGGCGAGGACATCGGCATCTACGGCGGCGCCTACGGCGCCACACGCGGCTTGATCGAGGAGTTCGGCGAGGAGCGCGTGCGCGACACGCCGATCTCGGAGGCGACCATCGGCGGCGCGGCCGTGGGCGCAGCGATGGCCGGGTTGCGGCCTGTGGCCGAGATCATGTACGTTGACTTCACGCCGCTGGCGATGGACCAGATCGCCAATCAGGGCGCCAAGAACCGCTACATGTTCGGCGGCAAGACGACCGTGCCGATGGTCATCCGCACCGAAGGCGGCGCCGGGCGCAACATCGCCGCCCATCACTCACAGTCGCTCGAGGCGCTGTGGACGCACTTCCCGGGCATCTACGTCGTGATGCCGGCCACGCCGTACGACGCCAAGGGGCTGCTCAAGGCCGCCATCCGCGACGACAACCCGGTGATGTTCATCGAGCACAAGATGCTCTACGGCATCGAAGGGCTCGTCCCGGATGAGGACTACATCATCCCCTACGGCGTGGCCGACGTGAAGCGCGAGGGCAAGGACGTCACGCTGATCACCTACTCGCGCATGGTCCATCGCGCGCTGGAAGCAGCCGAGAAACTGGCGGACGAGGGGATCAGTGTCGAGGTCATCGACCTGCGCACGCTCAAACCGCTGGACATGGACACCGTCGCCGCCTCGGTGCGCAAGACCGGGCGCGTCGTGGGCCTGACCGAGGGCTACAAGACCGGCTCGTTCATCAGCGAGCTGGCGATGCGCATCCAGGAGGAGCTGTTCGACTGGCTGGACGCGCCGATCGTGCGCGTGTGCGCCGCCGACGTGCCGGTGCCGATGAGCGATCCGCTGGAGGATGCCGCCATTCCCAACCTGGCGCGCGTGATCGCCGGCGTTCGCCAGGCCCTGGCGTAGGAGGGCATATGGCCACCGCGGTCATCTTGCCCATGCTGGGCGAGACCATGAATGAGGGCACCATCGTCGCCTGGTCCAAGGCAGAGGGTGACCCCGTCAAGCCTGGCGATGTGCTCTACAGCGTCGAGTCGGACAAGGCCACGCTCGAGGTCGAAGCCACGACCGCCGGCTACCTGCGCCGCATCCTAGCCCCGTCCGGGTCGACAGTCTCCGTGCTCTCCGTCGTCGCCTGGATCACCCCGACGGCGGATGAGGTCATCTCCGCGCCGGGGGGTCCGGTCCCGGCCGCTCCCCCGCCCGCCGGCGCTGCGCCGCAGGCGCCACAAGCAGGTTCGCCAGCGGGAGCCGCGACGGGGCCGGTCACCCTTCCCTCCGATCGACGCGTTGCCAGTCCGCGCGCCCGCCGCGCCGCACGCGAGCGCGGCATCGACCTGGCGCTCGTCACCGGAAGCGGGCCGGGAGGCCGCATCGTCGAGCATGACCTTGAGACCGCGACCGCGTCTCCCAGGCTGACGCCGCTCGCCGAGCGCATGGCCGGGGATCTGAAGGTCGATCTGGCCGGCGTGCAGGGAACCGGCCCCAGTGGCCGCATCACGCGCCGCGACCTCGAAACTGCCGTCCGAAGCACTCAGCCCCCAACCACCCCTTCCGCTCCGCTGACGCGCACGCAGCGCATCATGGCCGAGCGGATGGTGACATCGTTCACTTCCGCCCCCCACTTCTATCTGCACGCCGAGGTCAATGCTCGCCGCCTGCTGGCTGTACGCCAGGAACTGCTGCCGATGCTGGAGTCCGCACACGGATTGCGGGTGACGATCTCCGACCTGCTGGTCCGCATCTGTGCCCGCGCCCTCGTCCGTCATCCGCAGGCCATGGCGCAGTACTCTCCGGACGGCTTGCGCCCGGCTGCGGCGGTGAACATCGGCCTGGCGGCCGACACGCCAAACGGGCTGGTCGTCCCGGTGATCCACGCCGCCGATCAACTCCCGCTCGCGGATCTGGTGCGCACGCGCACCGAGCTGGTCGAGCGCGCTCGCGCCGGCAAGTCGCTGCCGCAGGACTTCGACGGCGGCGTGTTCACCCTCAGCAACCTGGGCGCCTCCCGGGTCAACTCCTTCGACGCCATTCTCAACCCACCCCAGGCGACCATCCTGGCCACCGGCCGAGTCGTCGAGCGGCCCTTCGCCGAGGAGGGCAAGCTCAGCCTGGTCCCGACGATGAAGCTCAGCCTGTCCGTCGATCACCGCGTCCTCGACGGCGCCGCCGCGGCGCGCTTCCTCGATGAGATCGTTGGACTGCTTGAGGCGCCGGCCCAGGCGCTGGCCTGAGCGGAACAGAGGAGCCATGACACGCCGACTGGTGTTCGTCCACACGGTTCCATCGCTGGTCGACCTGTTCACCCGGCTCAGTCACGAAATCCTCCCAGCAGACGCCGAGATATGGCACATCGCCGACGAGATCCTGCTCAAGGTGGTCCTGGCGCAGGGCGGCCTGTCGCCATTCATCCACCAGCGCGTCGGGGAGCATGCCGTGGCGGCCGAGCAGGCCGGCGCCACTGCCGTTCAGCTCACCTGTTCCTCGATCTCACCCTGCGCCGACACTGCGCAAGAGCTGGTCCGCATCCCGGTTCTCAAGATCGATGAGCCGATGGTTGACCGTGCGCTTGAACTGGGCCGGCGAATTGGCGTCGCTGCGACCGCTCCGACCACACTGCAGCCGACAGGCGAATTGATCCAGGCACGTGCGCAAGCCCTCGGCCACGACGTGCGCGTCGATGCACGGTTGGCTGAGGGGGCCTACGCTGCGCTTTTTGGCGGGGATCCCGAGCGCCACGATGCCATCGTGCGCCACACGCTGCATACGCTGTCCCAGCAGAACGACGTCATCGTCTTGGCACAAGCCTCGATGGCGCGGGTCGCCGACAGCCTGCCACCGGGTGAGCTGTCGTGTCCGGTTCTGTCCAGCCCACGTCTGGCGCTCGAGAGAGCGGCGCGCCTGCTGGCAGAGACCTCGGCTTGAGCGTGCCGGAGACCCTCCCGGCCGAACCCGCTCTTGGCCGGCTGCCCCCCACCCTGGCCCGACGATAGCCTGCGACGGGAGACCTACTGGCGAGGTCAGGCATCCGGCGCCTGCGTCGTCGTGTGCAACAACGATGCGACGGGGACAAACGCCGTGGCCGGCGTGCGGGTCCTGAACCGCCCTTGGGCGAGGACTGCGCCTCGGGGCTTCGTCGGGCAACTCCACACGCTACCTGCCAGCCAACACGCGAAGCCTGTCGCACATGGACACGGTCACGTGCGTGCGATCTCCTGTCGGCCGTTCTGGCTACCGCCTCGCACCGGGTCGGACATCCGATCCTCCTCCGGCCAAGGGATTCCGTCTCGGGAGGGATCTTCCTTGCCGATGGGCATGCTCTGGCCGGGCGCCCAACCACGCGCCTGCCTGCGCTTTCAGCCCCGTTCTTCTCCGAAGGTGACTGCCCCACAATCGAAGAGAGGAGCAACCAGCAGGACGGCCTGCGCAGGAAGCCGCCAACTTGGGGAGCGATCGTCATTCTTGGCCGAAGGGTCTAGCAGGCTGCGGTAGAACGCCGTGTCATGGCCCAACCCTCTCCCCTGGCCCCTCCCCCTGCATGAGCCGACATCCTCGACTCGCACAGAGTCCCGCAAGGGAAGGGGTGGTTGGTTCTGGGGGGTGGGGAGAGCCAGCTCTCCCCACCCCCCAAGATCCTGATTCCCCTCTCCGCCGCGTTTCATGGCGTCCTCGTGGGCCGTTCGCGGAGAGGAGTTAGGGGGTGAGGCCGAAGGGACGTTCTCCAGCAAGCTCCTGGGGAACGCGGATACAGGCGACCTGCCAGCCTGGCTGGCGTGCCTCGAGGCGTGGATCGATTAGCTTGCAGTCCTCGATGACCTGGGGGCAGCGCGGGTGGAAGCGACAACCAGTGGGCAGAGACACCGGATTGGGGGTCTCGCCATGCAGGATCGTGCGCTGACGGCGCAACCTGGGATTGGGCACCGGGATCACCGACAGCAGCGCCTGAGTGTAGGGATGCTTGGGCGCGGCCAGCACTTCCCGCGTCGGACCAAGCTCGACGATCCGCCCCAGGTACATCACGGCAATCCGGTCGGTGAAATAGGCCGCCGTCCCAAGGTCATGCGTGATGCACAAGATCGAGATGCCGCGTTCTCTGCGCAGCGCGTCGAGCAGGTTGAGGATCTCAGCTCGGATCGATACATCCAGCATGCTCACCGGTTCATCGGCGATGAGCAGACTGGGCTCGAGCACAAGAGCGCTGGCGATCACCACGCGCTGCCGTTGCCCACCGGACAGCTCGTGGGGTCGACGGTCGAGAAACGCTTCCGGGGGGTTGAGGCCGGCATCCGTCAGCGAGTGACAGACAGCCTTCATCATCTCCGCGCGCGTACCGGCCAATCCGTGCACCTGCAGCGGCTCGGCCACAGTCTCGAGGACGGTCGTCCGAGGATTGAGCAATTCGTAGGGATCCTGGAACACCATCTGCATCTGGCGCCGCATTCGCTTGACGGTCAAGTCCGGCGACACCGCAGGCTCCCGCCGGTGCTCCTGGCCGTCGACCACGGCCATCGAGGGGGTGGCCGCTCGTCTCCGTCGCTCGCCGAGATGCGTCACATCCTGTCCGTTGAAGCAGATCCTGCCGCCATCGGACTTTTCCAGGCCCATCAGGGTGAGCGCCGTCGTGGTCTTGCCGCAGCCGCTCTCCCCCACCATCGCCAGGATTTCGCCGCGTCCCAACTGGAATGACACGCCATCCACGGCATGTACCCACTGCTGGGGCTGACGGCGGAGAGCGCCCAGAATCCCACGGGACACCGGGAAGACCTTGGTCAGGTTCTCGACCTCCAGGATGAGGTCAGGCTTCCGGCTTGAGGCGGATTGGCGGGGATCATCCACCATCATGCGACCTCGCCCTGGTCAAGGTGGCAGGAGATCCAATGCCCCGCTCCCAGCAAGCGCGGCGAGGGCTGTTCGGTGAAGCAGCGCTCGAAGGCCGACGGGCAGCGCGCCGCAAACCGGCACCCGGGCGGCAAGTCATTCAGCCGAGGCGGATGGCCCGGGATGGACACCAGCCGTCCTTCCGGCCGACTGAGGTCGGGAAACGCTGCCAGCAGTCTCCGGGTGTACGGATGCCGCGGGCTGTTGAAGATCGTATCGACGTCGCAATACTCCGCCAGCACCCCGCCATACATCACCAGCACGTGGTGGCAGACTTCGGCGACGATGCTCAGATCGTGTGTGACGAAGACGATAGAAAGGCCCAGGTCCGACTGCAGCCCCTCCAGCAGCTCGAGGATCTGGGCCTGGATCATCACGTCCAGGGCGGTGGTGGGTTCGTCGGCGATGACCATCTGCGGCCCGCAGGCGAGGGCCATGGCGATCATCGCCCGCTGGCGCATCCCGCCAGAACACTGATGGGGGTAGAGCCTCTCCCGGCCGCCCGGGATGCCCACCATTTCCAGCAGCTCGATCACCCTCGGGCGTGCCGCATCCAGGCTTGGCGCCATCGAGTGCAGCACCAAGGATTCGCCAATCTGGTGGCCGATCGTGCGCACGGGATTGAAGGCATTCATTGCGCCCTGGAACACCATCGAAATCTGGCGCCAGCGAACCTGACGCATCTGGGCTTCGTCCAACTCCAGCAAGTTCTGGCCAGCCAGGCGGATCTCGCCGGAGACGATCCGACCCGCTGCCGGGAGGAGACGCAGCAGGCTGAGCATGGCGGTGGTCTTCCCACAGCCGCTCTCGCCGACCAATCCCAATGACTCCCCGGTGCGCAGCTCGAAGCTGAGGTTCTCGACGGCCTTGAACGTGCCCTCATCGGTTTCGAAGTTGGTCGAGAGCCGCCGAACTTCGAGCAGCGGGGGTTCAGGAGACAGCATGATCATCCGTCACCAGGGGTTCGACCAGCCCACGCCGCGGGATCATCTTGCCTTCTCCCTGCAGATGATGGGTCTTCAATCGCGGATTGAAGACCTCCTCCAGAGCGTTGCCCACCAGGGTGCAGGCCAGAACCACCCATACGATGCCTAACCCAGGCGCCACAATCGCCCACCAGGCCCCGGCGCTGATCGCCCCCCGCGTGAAGGCGTAGTTGATCATCCCTCCCCAGCTGAGCGTCGTCGGATCTCCAAGCCCCAGGAAGCTCAGGGTCGACTCATCGAGGATCGACAGAGAGATGACCAGGACGGTGTTGGTCACCATCAACGGAAGGACCAGCGGGAAGATGTGTCGCCGCAGGATGTAGAAGTTGCCGGCGCCGATGGCGCGTGCCCGCGTGACGAATTGACGTTCCTTCACGCTCAGGGATTGGGCGCGCACGATGCGGGCTGTACCCGTCCACCCCAAGAACCCGATGACCAGGATGATGTTCCACAGGCTCGGGCCGAGGATCGCCACAATCACAATCATCAGCGGCAGATCCGGGATCACCAGGAAGATGTCGGTCAATCGCATCAGGAAGTTGCCGATGCGGCCTCCGAGAAAGCCGGCGGTCAGCCCGATCGTTCCCCCAATGATCATCGAGATCGCTGCCGCCGTGAAACCCACCACCAGCGAGACCCTGGAGCCGTAGACGAAGGAGCTGAAGACGTCTTTGCCTCCGTCGTCGGTCCCCATGATGTGCTCGGGGCTGGGCGCGGCGTAGATGTCATCGATCGAGACGGCGGTGGTTTCATTCGGGTCGTAGGGCGCGATCCATGGAGCGAACACGGCCATGCCGATCACAGCCGCAAGCAGCGCCACCCCAACCAGGCCCATCCGGTTCCGAGCCAGCAGCCCCCAGCCGGCTATCAGGCTCTGACCCCAGCGTCGCAGACGAGGCTTCACCCTGTTCGCTCCGCCGAGGCGCGGGAAAGCCTCTGGGCCCGGCTCGAAGTGGGTGACCGTCGTTCACGCAGAGGCATCCTGCTGGGCTTCTGGGCAATCTGGCCCGGGGCTTCTGTGACGACCTTCCGACGGGCGGAGCCTTCCCCGGCGGGATTCGTTCTGCAGCCTGCCTTGCAGCGGATGGTCATGGCGCCTTCACCCGTGGGTCCAGGTAGCCATACACCAGGTCCGCCGCCAGGTTGGCCAGGACGACGCTGACCGCGATCAGCAGGAAGGCGCCTTGTAGGCACCGGGTAGTCCTGCCGGCGCACGGCATCGTAGATCATGCTCCCGATGCCGGGCCAAGAGAACACGGTCTCCACCTGGATGGCGCCCGCCACGGTGAAGCCCAGGTTGAGGGCGATCAGCGTCACGATGGGCAGCATCGCATTCTGCATCGCATGGTGGCGCAGAATCTGGGTGTGGCTCATGCCTTTGGCCTTGGCCGTCAGGATGTAGTCCTCCGAAAGGATCTCCAAGACGGAACTACGCATGATCAACATGTACTCACCGAGCAGGACAATCGTGAAGGTCAGCGTGGGCAGGATCAAGTGCCTGGCGACGTCCACGGCCTGCTCCCACCAGGAGGCGTAGTCGACTCCAACCGTCTGCTTGCCGGCTGTCGGAAGTCCGAAGACAGCGCTGCCAATGATCAGCAGCAGGATGCCCAGCCAGAAGGTCGGGAGGGACCATGCCGCCAGCGAGAAGGTGATGGCGCCGGCGTCGAAGGCCGTCTTGTTCTTCCACGCCGCCAGCAGGCCGAGGCCGACGCCCAGGACGATCGCCAGGATTTGGCCGCTCAGGACCAGCAGTACGGTGTTGAACAGCCGCTCGCCCAACAGCACGGCCACCGGCCGGTTGAAGTTGAACGAGGTCCCCAGATCCCCCTGGGCCAGACGTCCGAGGTAGGCGAAGAACTGCGAGTCGAACGGATTGCCTCCGCCCAGGTCGAGGAAGATCGCCTTGTCCAGCCCGAAGCGCTCGGACAGCGCAGCCCGGGTCTCGGGCGTGAGCCGCGGGTCCTTGGCAATCGAAGACGTCGGATCTCCCGGAAGAATGCGAAACAAGAAGAAGTTGAGGACGAACACGAAGCCGATCGTCAGCAGGGACCAACCCAGCTTCTTCAGCAGATAGTCGCGGCGTTGCATAGCGCCTCGTACCAGCAGGGGCGGCCTGAGGCCGCCCCTGCACCATCGCATGGAGTCGCGCCTAGTTGACGGGCTCAACAAACCGCAGCGAGAGCGGATCTTGCAGGTACAGGATCGCGTTGCTCCCCTCCGTCGGGAACCGGCCATCCGCGTGAACCGGTCGGCGCGGAATGCCTGCACCTCGGCCTGGTAGTAGGGGATGATGTAGGGCAGGTCTTCCAGCATCAAGCGCTGCATCTCGTGCACCATCGACAGCCGAGTGGGCTCATCCATTTCCACGGCCTGGGCGGCGAACAGGCGGTCATACTCGGGGTTGGCGTACGCCGTTTCCGACATGCCCGTCGGAATCTCCTCCGTGTTCAGAATGCTCATGATGAACGTCGGATCGGGGTCGCTGGTCCAGCCCCACATCAGCATGTCGAAATCGAAGGTCGGACAGCAATTGGCGGTGACGGTGTCCGGCTCGAGGATCTGCGGCGTCATCTTGATCCCGATATCCCCCCACCACTTGCTGAGCAGTTCGGCCTCGCGCGGGCCGCTGGTGATATCGGACGGGATCTGCATCACGATGTCGAGCTGTCGGCCGCCGCAGTCCATGCCGGCCGGGCACTCGCGGATGCCATCGCCATCGGTGTCCAAGTAGCCCGCCTCGTCGAGCATCTTGTTGGCCAGCGCGATATCGAAGGTGTAGTCCTCCAGCTCGCTGGCATAGAACTTCCCCAGCGCCGCCGGGACAAGCCCCAGTCCAGGGGTGCCGAGCCCCAGTTCGGCGACATCCACGATCTGCTGCTTGTCGACGGCATGCGCCATCGCCTGCCGCACGACACGATCGCGCAGCGCCGGGTGTCCGGAACACACACCGCCGTCGTCGACCGGGCAGATGTCCGGCGAGCTCAGTTGAAGATGTAGTCTCGCAGCCCACGACTCGTTCCGGTAGCCACGGTGATATTGGGGTCCCCTCGAAGAGAGGCAACCACCGTGTGAGGCATCTCGGTGATCATGTCCAACTCGCCGGCGCGCAGCGCCTGGACGAGGGCGTCCTCGTTGGCGTACGCCTGGAAGATGACCTCGTCAATGACCGGGGCGCCGTTGTAGTAGTCGGGATTGGCGCTCAGGCGGTAGTACTCTCCCTGCTGGAACTCCTTCAGGCGGAAGGGGCCGGAACCGATCATGGCCTCGTTCTGGAATGCGACCGCCGCATCCAGGTCGCCGGCGAAGGGCTCCCAGATGTGCTTGGGAAGGATGTAGGTGTACATCACCTGGCTCTCGAAGTTGGGAACGGGTATGTCCAAGGTGATCACCACGGTGTGCTCGTCGGTTGCCTGGACATCGGCCATGTGGGTGGTGTAGCCGCTCATGTAGCCGAAATCGGCCCAGTCCTTGTACGCCAGCAGGGTGAAGGCGACATCCGCGGCGGTGACCGGGGTGCCGTCCGACCACACGGCCTCCGGCTCGAGCACGAAGGTCCAGGCCAAACCATCGTCGGAGACAGACCAGCTCTGCGCCAGGTCGGGATAGTAGTTGCCGGCGAAATCCATCTTGACCAGCGAGCTGTAGACCAGCTCGACCAGGTCGGTCGCCTCGGTCGAGCCAGGCGTTCCCGGGATTCTGAGAATCCGGAAACCCGGGCAGGCCGACGCGGAGAACGATCGGTTCTGCGGGAGATCCGGGGGCGGCCGGTTCCTCGGCAGCAGGCGTTGCGCCCGTGGCGCAACCGGCGATCAGCAAGCTGAGCGCGGCCAATGCGAGCAGTGCGCGAAACCAGGTCCTGCGTGTCATGCGGTGTCTCCTTTCGATCGGTGGGGCGAGGGGCGGAAGGACCGACAAGACGGCCAGCAGATTGAGCCAGGGGTAGGGAACCCGCGAGCCAGGGGATTCCGATGCAATCGCGCTCCGATGCGGCAGGCAGGTTCGGGCGTTGCAGTGGCGCCGCTTTCGGGCAAACTCGGGTGCCCCTCTAGGCCAGCTCGGCCCGTAGTCCCAAGGGATGCGGATACGGCGGGTGTAGCACCCTTGGTCCCGCTTGTCAACAGGGGCAGGGAGCGTGCGGTGGCTCGTCAGCGCGCCGTCCTGCGTTCCGTCCGCCGCCGCTGCTGCTCTTGAACCTCGGCGATGCTTTCGAGCTTCTCGCTCACCGCCGCCTGCAGCCACAGTCGACCCTTCTCCGCCGTCGCCCAGGGTCGCGTCCCCATAGATGCCGGTCTGCGTGTCATCGCTCCAGGGCGGGTTGGCGATCAGTCGCCCGCCCTCGATCCAGTCCATGTAGTAGTTGGGCGTGGCGATGAAGTCGATCTCGGTCGTTGCCCGGCTCATGTCCACCAGATCGGGGCGGAGATGGAGCATATAGCTGGTCTCCAAGCTCGCCGCCATGGCCCATTCCCCCGCGCTTGCTCTGCCGATAGCGCTCGAGCGCCGGTCCCGGTGGTGTGCAGGAACTCGAGGGCGGTGAAGGCCTGCGGCCAGCGTTCGCCGGCGGCCTTGACGACGTTGACCAGGTAGGAGTGATTGCCGCCGTGGGCGTTCGAGAACAGAATGCGTCGCGCGCCCTGGCGCACCAGGCTGCCGACCACCTCGACGAACAGGTCTTCCAACAGGCGTCCGCCGAGGTTGAGCGTGGCGGGGAACTCACGCACATGCGTGCTGGCGCCGTACGGCCAAGTGGGCAGGCACACGACCTGCTGCGGCGCCTGGGCGGCTACGCCGGCCGCAATGGCTTCGGCGATCATCGTATCGACCCCGCTCGGCAGGTGAACCCCATGCTGCTCGGTGTGGCCGGTGCTCACCAGCACTACGCGACCTGCCACATCGGACGGCCACTCGAAGCGAGCGGGGAACCGGGCGGCGACCGGTGAGAAGACCAGCGACGAAGGCGCCACCTGCGCCTCGACACCGCAAGGATCCATGAAGCGCACCTGAGTGAATCCCTGAGCTGCAAGGCTGCGCCGGATTGCACGCAGCACCCGGCGCATGAGCGCGCGCGGAAGCCTGAGCGGGCCGGAGGCCTCGTCGTCGGGCGCGGCAAAGCCGTAGGGTACTGCCGGCAGAAGGACCGTGTCCTGTGGGAAGGAGCGGGCGACGCGGCGGCTCTCTTCGTCCTCCAGGCCCAGCGGGACCAAGAGCGGGACGTCGCGTGGGAGGGCCGCGATTTGCGGCCAGCTCAACTCGGCGTACAACGAGACGCTCACGTCACCTCAAGGCACATCGCCTCACGCTCTGCACCAGGCCGGGCGCCAACCAGTGGCGAGTTGGAGCCGGCCTGCACGTCCGCCAGATGGCGCCCGGGCTACCTCACATCAAGTACCAGTCCAGGAAACGCTGGACGGTGGCATGGAAGTGTAGCTGGCTGGCGTCCTGCAGAAAGCCGTGGCCCTCGCCGCCATAGACGAAGTACTCATAGGTCTTTCCATGGCGCTTCAAGGCTTCCGTCAGCTGTTCGCTTTGCAGTGGGTTGACGCGCTTGTCCTCGTCGCCATGGAAGATCAGCAGCGGATAGCGGATGTTCTCGACATCGTACACCGGCGAGCCGGCGAGGTAGCCTGCCCGGTTCTGCGAGGGATCGGCCATCTGTCGTTCGAGGTCTTCGCGGCCGACGCGGTCCCCTTGAGCCCAGGAGGTCAGGATGTCGCAGTCGCCGAAGATACACACGCCGCACTTGAAGCGAGGCTTGGGATCGGGATCGCGCGCCAGAGCGAGCAGCGCCAGGTACGACCCATAGGAGAATCCCAGGATGCCCAGCCGGTCCCCGTCGACCCAATCCAAGCCCCGCAGAGTAGTCGGCCGCCGCCAGCATGTCCTCCGTATCGACGATGCCCCACTGGTCGTGCAGTGCATGTTGGTGATCGAGGCCATAGCCGGTGCTGCCGCGGTAGTTGGGCGCCAGCACGGCATAGCCCTTGGCGACCAGCCACTGCGCCATCAAGTCCCAGTCCAGCACGTACTCGGAGGTCGGTCCGCCATGGGGATAGACGATCGCCGGGCACGGCCGCTCGGCGGAGGCGGCGGATGGGCGGTACAGGAAGGCCGGGATGGTTGCCGCGCGGGTGCTCGGATAGCGGATGAACTGCGGCGCGCGCAGCGAGGCTTTGCCGAGCGCCGGTGGCATCGACCAGGTCAGGCGCTCGGCCTCGCCGCTCTCGGCGTCCACCTTCCACAAGTCCGGCGCATCCAGCGGGCTCTCGAAGCCGACGAAGACGGCCTTGCCGTCAGCCGACCACTGTGGAAGCGAGTGCCAGCCGGAATCCCCGCGCAACCGCCGATCCTCGCGCGTGGCAAGCGTCACCCGATGCAGGTCGCCGGCGCCATTGTGGTCGGCGACATGCACCAACCGGGTGCCGTCCGGGCTCCAGTCGTACGCCTGGATATCCGCCA
The DNA here is from genome assembly GCA_963789825.1 of uncultured Chloroflexia bacterium. Taxonomy (GTDB): domain Bacteria; phylum Chloroflexota; class Anaerolineae; order Anaerolineales; family E44-bin32; genus PFL42. The sequence continues at coordinate 139,348 of CAWBME010000006.1, read as the reverse complement.
TGCCGGCGGTCAGTTGCAGGCTCTCGCCGGATTCGGGATCGAGCAGATAGAGCTCGCGGTAGCCGCTGCGGTTCGAGACGAAGGCCAGTCGGCTGCCGTCCGGCGCCCAGCGCGGCCGGACGTCCCACACGCCGGGCTGGCCGGTCAGGTGGCGCACTTCTCCACCGACGGCGGGCACCAGGCAGATCTCGGACCGGTTCAGGTCCGACGGCGGGTGATAGACGAACGCGATCCGCCGACCATCCGGGGAGGGCCTGGGATCGCTGACATCGCCATCAAACCGGGTGAGGGCAACCGGCCAGTCGCCCGCCGGGGTGGTTGCGGCCAGGTTGCCATAGGTTCCGCGCTTGCTGATGTAGTAGATCCGCTGGCTGTCAGGGCTGAAGATGGGATCGGTGCTCTCGTGGCCGTGGTCGGTCAGCTTGCGGGCGCGCCCGCCCTCGGCCGGCACGATCCAGATCTCGTCGCGGGAAACGTAGGCCAGGTACTTGCCGTCGGGGCTCCAGCGCGGCGCGATGTCGCTCCAGGGGGCGATCGCCGGGCGGTCGAAAGTCAGGCGTTCCGGCCAACCGGACGCACGCGCCGGCATCACCCATAGATCGCTGTTGCCCTCGCGGTCCCAGATGAAGGCCAGCCGCGTGCCATCGGGGGAAAGGGCGTGGTGGCGTACATGCAAGACGCCCAGCAAGAGCTCCACCGACCACGGGTCGGGCAGAGCCCTGCGGGGCTTGGGCAGCGGCTGGCTGGGCCAGCCGTGGCGTTCCTCTTTGACAAGAATTGGATCCATACCCACACTCCGAAGGCTCTCTTGCCGTGCAGGATCCCCTGGGCCGGCCACTGCCCCAAGCAGGGTCGGTGCTGTGGGAGACTCAGGCTGCGAGGCGGGACACAGCCGTCTCCGGCTCAGTCCGAGTCCCGCCCAGGAGTCCACGACTCGTCCGTCCCTCTTGCATCCCGCTCCTCCACGTTGGGAGGACATGCCGAGAGGAAGAGCTCGGTACTGCTACCGTTGGCAAGGGACGATCGACAGACCGCTGGCGTGCTCTTGAAGCAGCCCCGAACCCCGCTGGCGCCCCCACTGCCCCCGGAGGAGCCGCCGGGCGGTTGCCTGGGTGGCTGCCGGCGAAAGCCTGACTGAGTATACCGCGAGTTGCCTACCCCTGCGATGGGAAGCCCCGATTCCTGCATGAATGCCTACATATGGCGGTACCACGCGAGGGGAGCTGCCACAAATGGCGCATTGGATGACGAGGGGTGTTCGGTGGGAGCAAGGGGGAGCCCTTGACCAGGATGGCGTCCAGAGGCCATTCGGTCGCCCGCTTCTGCGGGAGCCTGGTCTTCACCGACCGGGGTGGCTCCCCTACGGGATGGCCCGGCGGCCGAGGCTCTGTGCCTGGGCCACAAGGGACCGCGGCTGGGGAGCGAGCCTCCCTTCACTCGTCGAGCCGATAACCGCCGTCGACGCTTGCGGGATCCGCCGACGGCCTGAGCGCCGGGCCGGGATCAACTCGCGTAGGAGCTGCCCCCCGACGCGATGCGCCCCAGGAAGGTGGCTTTGACCGACGGGTTCGAGGTGGCGAAATCGCCGCCCACGCGAAATGCCAGCAGCCTCCGCAGTGCCTCGCCCCAGTCGCCGGCTCCTTGCGTGACCAGACTCATCGCCCGGTGGACTCGCCGCATTCGGGCGTCCAGGGCGCCACGCATCTCCGGCTCGAGGTCTTCTCGGCCGGGCGCAGCCTTCGCCGCACGCGGCGAGAGCAGATTGACGGTGAAGGTCCACGCTCCGGGCGCTGGCTCCAGATCGGACGTATGGATGAACTCTCCCACGAACTCCGTCACTCCTGCCAGGATCCCGTCCGCCCGTCGGGTGAGGCTGGAGAGAGCATAGCCAGACTGGATCGGAGCAAGGGACTGGGCAACCTGCGCGGCTGGGATCACGCCCCCGAGGAATAGGCAGACCCAGGTGACGGCGTTGGCTGGGACTCCTGGCGCCCCGATGCCCGGCTGCAGGTAGAAGGCGTCGACTGCCTGGGCGTAGCCGGGACCGGACCAGCCGAAGGCGGGGCCAGGCAACAAGTCGGGGTAGATGAAGCCCGTCATCGTCTTCGATTGGGCCTCTGGAGAGGCCTTGCAGGTGAACAGCCGCAGCCGATCGAAGCGGGGGCCGGATGTCCAGTCCCGGTCTTCCTCGGTGTGCCAGAGGTGAACCCCGCCATCGCGATCCCGCAACATCCCCGTCTGGCATCCCACCGTCTCAGCCTGCAGCAGAAACGCCAGATCGGTTGCAGTGACCCTGCCACCCTCGATCCGCAGATCCCCCATCGATTGCAGAGCCAGGTCACCCAGGCAGGCCCCTTCCGCCCAAGCCTGCAGGCTTGTCAGGTAGACCTCCAAGGCATGGCGCACCGGTCCTGGTACCCGGCCCGCAGCCAGCCGCCGCTGGCATTCGCCTGCGCATTGGCGGGCGCGCAGTAACTCAGACTGGAAGTGATCGGCAGGCCGTGTCAGGATCCGAACTCAGGACGAAGGCGCGTGCCTGATCCCCGACCTCTGCCCCCAGCCGGCGGTGGGCGGCTGGCGTCTCGTCGGCGCTGTGGTCAAGGTGGACTATGGGCCCCAGGATTGAGCGCACGGTTTCCAGCCCTGCGCGCGAGGTTGGCCCCTGGGTCATACTCGCCGTTCCCGCCGCGCTGCGGAGCCGGCGGCACGTGCGACGGCGCAACGAATGCGTGAGCGTGGTTCGCCGGTAGGTTCCATCTTCGAAGCCCCCGATGTGGTCTGCCTATGCGCAGCCTGCCGAGGCTGGCGGCGGCAACCTGCCACTCACGCCGCTCCTGGCTCGCCTCAGCCGAGGCAGAACCGCCAAGGGAGAGCGCCCGGCCATACCCAAGCATGGAAGCGTCCCCAGTATACAGCCGCTGCGGTACTGGCTTGCTTGGCCGGGCCACACCCCAATCCCGGCCCCCGGACGGACCGCATGCCAATCCCGGCGCCCCCCCGCTTCGCAACGCCCTCCTGCCGACCCACGTTGCTCGGCGCCGGCAATGCGCTTGCGATCCCGCCAGCAGTCGGTCTCGCCCGGCTGATGTCGGACCGTCAGCGATTCAAGGCGAAAAAGGTCAGGCGCCCGCCGTGTATTGGCGCATAGTATAGTCACTGATGGCGGTGGCCAATCGGTCTCGAAAGCCGATCGGGAGAGCTCCCGGACCCACAGATCGATGCGGCAGCCGGCCGAGGAGGGAAGGATGGACTTCGGTGAGGTCCTAACACGGACCTGGCAAATCACCTGGCGTTACAAGGGCCTTTGGGTGCTCGGCTTGTTGGCCGGCTGCGGAACGGGCGGCGGGGGGGGCAGCGGTGGCGGAGGTCCTTCGCCTACAGGTACTGGACCGCAGTCTTACGGCCAGATCGAGCAGGTCATCGGGCAGATCCCTGTCTGGGTATGGGTGCTCGTCGCCGTGTCGGCCCTGATCCTGATTCTGGTCTTCTTCGTGCTCGGGGTCATCGGCACCGGGGGGCTGATTGCTGGCTTCCGGCAGGCGGATGAGGGTAAGGACATCAGCCTCGGTCATGCCTTCCGCTTGGGGACGAAGTACTTCTGGCGCCTGCTTGGCTTCCGCTTGCTGCTCTTGCTTCTCGGCATCGTGGCCGCGGCGCTGATCTTCGTCGCCGCCATCGGCAGCCTGGGCATCTGCCTGGTGCCCATCCTGTGTATCGGTTTGCCTGCGGCTTTCCTGCTCGGAGTCTATGTGTCGCTGGCACAGATCTCGCTCATCGATGACGACCAGAGGACACTGGGGAGCTTCGGTCGCGGCTGGGAGGTGCTGCGCAACAAGCCCGGCCCGGTGTTGCTGATGGGGCTAATCCTACTCGGCGGAGGGCTGGTGATTGGATTGATCCTGGCGCTGCCGATCTTGCTACTGATGATGCCGCTCTTCTTCGCCCTCGCCAGCGGCGAGCAGCCGAGCATCACCGCCGGGCTGTTGGTGAGCGGCTTATGCTTCCTCGGCTACTTCCCGATCCTGCTGCTTGTCAACGCGGTGCTGCAGACGTTCATCAATGGCGCCTGGACGCTCACCTACCGACGGCTGACCGGCAAAGCCGCCGGGGCGGCTGCGCTGGCAGAGGTCGCCATACCGCTGCCGGGATAGCCATTCCAGGCCGGCACCTGCCTCAACTGGTTGCCTGCGCCCCCTCCCTTGGCGGAGGGGGCGCCTTCGTTGCCGGGATCGGGCAATACCCCACCCGCCGTGGCTTGCAAGCCTGTCCCAGTCTGCGCACTCTATCCGCTTCGGTGATTTGCCCCGGGGTCAGGTGCTCCGGAGCGCTTTGCGAAGTAGGAAGTCGCTTCATTCCAGCCAGCCGGCTGTTGCACGGCCATTCCTGCGCGATGTCCACGCGGAGCATCCGGTGGATTCGCGAGCCTTGTCGAACCGGCGGCGTCGGCGCTCCCGTGCAGTGGCAGCCCTTGACGGCTCCGAGGGCCCCACCTGGAATCAACTGCGGGAGGCGATGTGCCTCCCGCAATGTGCGTACCGGTTCCGGGATCAGTGCGCCGCCGGCCCAGGGAACCGGACACTCAACTCAGAAGATCAGGCCAACCAGCCAGTTCAGGACCCAGCCGACGACGGCGATGCCGATGGCGCCAATGAAGGCCCCCTTGAAGCCGTCAACGGTCATGCCCTTGAAGATGCGTGCGGCGAAGAACAGAACGACGGCAGCCACGAGCAACGCCACGATCGCGCCCAGAAAACCACCGGGCAGCGCAAGTCCCAGCAGCGACCCCAGGAACCACTCGACCACGGCGGCGACAATGGCGATGACGATAGCGGCCAGCGCGGCGTTGGTGAAGTTGCCGACCTTGATCCCCATGTTCAAGCGATCGACGATAAGCAGAACGACAGCGGCGACGACGAGCCAGACGATGAAGCCAAGAATTGGACCCATGTGCGGTATTCCCTCCAGTTTTGTTCTGTAGCGGCTATGCGAAATCCGGATGAATCCGACGGCACTAATTGACAACCCTGTCGCACCGTAGAAGTTACTCTCCGCCGCCGGTGCTCCAGGGAGCAGATCAGGCCCCCTTGCGGGGGCCCAGGTGGTGACCCACGGGGGACTCGAACCCTCAACCAACTGATTAAGAGTCAGCTGCTCTGCCAAATTGAGCTAGTGGGCCAACGCTTGCCATTATACCAGCCCCACGCTGCGCGGCAAAGGCACTGCAGCCAGGGAGCCGCGGGCCACGGGGAATTCTGCTGCCATGGAAATCCGCGCTCCGCACGGTGCTTGTCGGAACTGAGCAGGTTTCCAACACGCCGTTGGTCCGCCCATCCCGCAGCCGGAGAGGGTTTGCCTAGGATCCAGGTGCGCGGCACCCTCCACATCCGTTTCGGCAGAATCGACGGCGCGGTCAAACACTTCCAACGTCTGAACGTCTGATGGAAGCTGCACCGGCGGACTTCTTTCCCGGCGGCATGCGCTCCGAGCTGCTTGCCGATCCGTCCGGCCCGATGTGCACACTGCGCCAGGCGCTGCACTTTCCGTCAAACCAGACCTGGGAGGACGGCCTGCACTCGCTGTTCGCCCGCCCCGAGAACGATGCCTGGTTCAAGGACAGGGAGCAGTTCGTCGAGGATGGCGAGCGGGAGTTCTTCCACGTCGAACAAGATATCGACGGCTGGTCTGGCCCAGGCGCGATCGTCGTGCGCAGCTGCTTCCGGGCGCTGGAGTGGCGGGTGCATGAGACCGTGAGCCTGCTGAAGGACCATGGCGCCATGCTGGCGGACTGTGGCGTCGCCACCCGTCCGCGGGTCTTGACCGACGCCAGCGGCCGGATGTTCAGCGCCGTGCTCGAGGTCGAGACAGCGGGCCTGCGAGCCTGGGACGAGCACCGCCAACAGATGTTCGGGGGCCCGGTGTTCCAGGCATGGTTCCAGCGGCTGCTGACCTGCGCCTCCCACGGATCGCATGAGTTCTATCGCCTCGTCGGGTAGGCGATCGAGGACATAGCGAACCTCCATCCGGGGCGCTATCCGTTGCCCGGCGAATCGATCGCCCCGACCGGCAGGTGGTCGGGGCGATGCTCTACCGGGCACCTTGGAGGTGGCTATGTCGTCGCAAGGGAGCTCCCGCCCGGAGCTGCCGCAAGGGTGGCCAGGAAAGCCGGAGGCTCGCGTCCGTCCCCCTGAGCCGCAGCCCTCCTAGCCACCTTCAGTCTGCCCGCTCAGTCTCAACCCGATCTCAACGCCCGGGCTATTGTCCAAACATCTCCAGCAGCACTGGATTGATCGCCTGCCACTGCGGCGCCAAGACCGCCGCCCCCCCGGCGGTGGTGAAACCACGGGCCATCTCGCGCGTAATCGTCCGCCCGTCGATGCCCTCCGGACCTGCGCGCAGAATTGCGACGCCGATCTGTGGCCAGAGGATCACCGGCAGGTCCGTGTCTACGGACGCCACCAGGACCGCAGTTGCAGCCGGCAGGCGTGGCCAGGTGACCGGGTTGAGCACCCGACGCATCACGCCCTGCAAGAACATCTGGCCGCGTTGCATGCGGAAGAAGTCATCGGTCCCCTGGCGGTCGCGCACGAAGGCCAGCGCCTGCTTGCCGTCCAGCAGGTGCCGCCCGGCCTCGTACCCGGACATGGGCGCAGACAGATCGACTTCCACCCCCCCCAGCGCGTCGACGAACTGCACCAGCCCTTCGAACCGGATCCGCATGTAGTAGGGCACATTGACGCCGAAGTTCAGAGCTACGGCTTGCTTAGCCGCCGCAGGCCCCGTCCCCGGCGAGGCGTTCTCGGCGAAGAAATGCGCCGTGTTGATGCGGTTCTCGCCGACGCCTGGGATGGTCACCCACAGATCCCTCGGTATCGAGAGCATGCCGACGTAGGGCTGGGGGGGCAACACCGTCGTCAGGACCATGGTGTCGGTGCGAGAGACCTGGGTCTCCTGGGGCCGGCTGTCGATACCGAGCAGCAGGATATTCGACCGAAGCGGCAGGAACAGGTACACCGCCAGCGAGAGGCCCAGAACCAGGCCGAGGGCTGCAGCCGCAACTCGGCCCCAACCCCGCCGGGCCCGCGCCGGCACCCGATGCGGCCGAGTCGAATCGAAGGAATTGACGACGCCCTGCAGGTAGGGCTGGTAGGCACGCGGATCCGTAGACATGGGGGCGGAAGTGTACCACCTGGCCCCCGGCATGCCTTGCCAGGCCGGAAGACCTGCAGCCACCCGCCTGCCGTCCGGCAGTTGCCCCCTCCCTGCGCCGACATACAATGGGCGCGGTCTGCTTGCCAGCAGGTGCGTCCCGGCGTCGACCGTACCGCGTCCCTGGACACGACCTGGCGGCCGATCCGGGCTGCCAGCTGGAAGTCCCCCTGCGGAGTCTTGCCGTGCTGAGAGCCTTCTTCCTGTACCTGTCCCAGGCAACCTGGGCCAAAGACCTCATTATGCGCTGGGGCTTCTCCCGCCGGGCGGCGGCGCGCTTCATCGCCGGTGAAGGGCTGGAGGACGCCATCCGGGCAGTGGCCAAACTGAACCAGCAGGGGCTTTTCGCAACGCTCGACCACCTCGGGGAACACGTGACGACCCCCGACGAGGCCCGGCGAGCAGCGGACGATTATCTCGAGATCATCGACCGCATCTGCGCCTCGGGCGTCCGATCCAACGCCTCGTTGAAACTCACCCAGCTCGGGCTGGGGCTGGACGATGCCTTGTGCCTGGGCAACCTGCGCCGCATCTTGCGCAAGGCCGCCAAGTGCGGCGTGTTCGTTCGTGTCGACATGGAGGATTCTTCGAGCGTCGACCGGACGCTGGACATCTTCCGCACACTGCGGGGCGAGGGATTGAAGAACACCGGCCTGGTCATCCAGGCCTATTTGTTTCGCAGCCAGGCCGATGTTCAATCGCTGCTGGTTGCGCCGACCCGGATCCGCCTGTGCAAAGGCGCCTACCGCGAGCCGGCGCACCTCGCCTTCCCGCGCAAAGCGGACGTCGACCTGAACTTCGACACGCTTGCCGCCATGCTGGTGGACGGCGCACTCGCCCAAGGCGCCCCGCCCGCCTCTGCCGACGGTAAGATGCCGGCGCTCCCGGCTATCGCCTCCCACGACGAGAAGCGGATCGACTTCGCCCGACGCTACGCCGCGCAGGTCGGCCTCCCCAAGTCGGCGCTCGAGTTCCAGATGCTGCACGGCATACGGACCGACCTGCAACTGGCGCTGGCGCAGGCCGGCTATCCCGTGCGGGTGTACGTTCCCTACGGGACGCATTGGTACCCGTACTTCATGCGGCGTCTGGCCGAGCGGCCGGCGAACGTGTGGTTCTTCCTCTCCAACTATTTGCGCGGCTGATCGTCCCGCCAGGCGGTTGCGCGCGGGTACAATCTCCGGCGAGCCGGCCCGTCCGGCCGAGGAGCCGCATGCTGCTGCAGGGGAAGACCGCCATCGTCACCGGCGCCGGGCACCGGCTGGGCGCGGCCATCGCCGAGGGGCTGGCCGGCCGCGGCTGCAATCTGCTCATCCACCACCACGCCAGCCCGAAGCCGGCCACCGAGATCGCCCGCCGGGCCAATGCCCTCGGCGTGCAGGCCCACGTTGCCCAGGCTGACCTCTCCCGGCTCGAGGGGGTCCACCAGCTGTACGAGTCCTTCGACGGCTGCTTCCCTCAGCTTGACCTTCTGGTCAACTCGGCGGCGATCATGCAGGCCGTCGATCTTCTGACGGCGACCGAGGACGACTGGCAGCGCACCATGGCGCTGAACCTGAAGGGCGCCTTCTTCTGTTTGCAGCAGGCAGCCCTGCGCATGCAAGCGCGTGGCGGCGTGGTCATCAACATCTCGGACCTCGCCGGTCAGCGGCCCTGGTCGCGATTCCCGATCCATGCCATCAGCAAGGCCGGTGTGGACATGCTCACCCGGGTGGCCGCGTTGCGGCTTGCGCCCGATGTGCGGGTGAATGGCATCGCTCCCGGCCCTGTGCTCAAGCCCGAAGCCATGCCCGCCGCGCGCTGGGAGCAGATTGGCGGAGCGCTGCCGCTTCGCCGGGCCGGTAGGCCTGAGCACGTTGTCCAGGCCGTGCTGTTCCTGGCGGAGAACGACTTCATCACCGGCGAGACGATCGTCGTCGATGGCGGCGACACGCTCACCTGAGGAGCACAGCGTGACCGAAGAGGTCCAGCACCTGGCACAGCGCCTCGAGCAGGAAGGCGACAAGAGCCTCGAGTTCTTTCGCTCACTGCCCGAAATCGGCCTGGGAGGCGCAGGTCTATTCGACGGGGTCTGGCTGGCACATTCGTGACATCCTGGCCCACTTCACCTCCGCCGAGGTCGCCTTCCAGGCCCTGCTGGAAGACGTGCTGGCCGGTGGCCGAGGGGCGCCACTCGGATTCGACATCGATCATTTCAACGAGGCAGAGGTTGGCGCCTTGCACGGCCAGGCCGCAGAGGCGCTCTTGCAGGCATTCGCCGCTGCCCGCGCCAGCACGATCGAGTTGGCGCGGCGGCTTCGACCCGAGGACTTGATCCAACGCGGCCGCCATCCATGGTTCGGTGAGATTGCGATCGGCGAGATGCTGAAGCTGATCCACCGCCACAACCAGCTGCACCAACGCGATATCCGCAAAGTCCTCGCCTCGGGGTCCCCGCTTCCGGCAGAAAGCAGCCTCCCGCCACGGGATGGAGCGCCAGGAGGCGCCTGATGCCGGACCGGCCCGCCTTCGCTCGCCTTGGCCTTGCCAAGGCCGACGTCAGGCACACCGCCTGGCCGTGTCTGTTGCTGGCCGGTGTGGCCGAGGCCCCTGGCCATCGCCAGCGCGAGGCTGGGCAGGCTCACCTGCTCCCATGGGCCGGCTGTATCTTGTCACCGAATACTAGGGGGTCGAGGCGCATTGCCGGGTCGACGCTCTCGAACTGCCCAACAACCTGAGGTTCGTCAGGCTGGCAAGCATGAGGCCGCAATGGCCGGTCGCGAGGCGAACGGGGGGATCGCCCGCAGGTGCTGGAGATCCGATGCAATTGGGTGACCGTCCCCGTTACCCAATCCACGACTTGTACCTCCGGCCCCTGGAGACCAACCTGGAGGGCGGCGCCGCCCATCTGCGCCTGCTGGCTCATTCTGACCATCTGATGCGCCGCTTCGGCGTGGCGGAGCTCATCCGCCTGCCAGCCGGCGCCACCTTCGGTCCGCGCCTGCAGCCGGTCGCCGATGATGCCTGGGTGCTCGAATCCGGGGCAGCGGACCTGTTCTGGCGCGACGAGCGCCGCGGCTCCCCCACGCGCGGCGGTGAGCACCGATGGCGGGCCCTGCCTCCCTTGCTCTGGCTTGTTCCCTTCGGGGTAGCCTTCGGGATGCGCTGCAGCCAGCCTTGCGTGCTCATTCGGTTGAGCACGCACGAGCCAGAAGGCAAGTCCGTGGGTTCGGAATTGCCTTGGCCGGAGGACTGGTGACCGGCCGGCGCAGCGCACTGGTGGAGTTCGCTCGCATCAGCCGACCGGCGTATCTCGCGGCTGGCGCGGGGCTCTACGCCTGTGGCCTGGCGGTCGCGGACTATCTGGGTCTGTCGATCGCCGCCAACGACGCTGTCTCCGGCCTGGCTGCGATCTGGCTGGTGCAGCTGACCACCCACTACCTCCTGGCGCTGGACGACTGGCGTTTCCGCCCGCCGCCTGCCCCGGCGTCTGCGGATCCGGCGAAGGTCGATGAACGGGCGCCTGCCTTCTCGCGCACGACGCCCCTCTCGGCAGCGATTGTGAGTGGCGGTCTGCTGGCCGTGGTAACGACCGGGCAGCTGATCACCAGTTCCCCGCCCCTGCTGGCCTGGGTGCTGCTGTTGCTGATCTTCCTCACCGGTTTCTGGCTCGCCGTCCCTCCGCTCAGCCTGCGCTACTCGGGATATGGCGAGCTGTTGGCCTCCTTCGCTCTCGCCCTCCTCGTCCCGTCGTATGCCTTCGCGCTGCAGACGGGCGAGTCCCACCGCCTGGTAATGGTGAGCGCGGCACCGTTGGTTGCGCTGCACTTCGCGATGCTGCTCGCGCTGCAGCTGCAGGACTTCTCCGCCGCCACGGCACAGAAGCGCCGCAACCTGATGGTCCGCATCGGATGGCGGGACGCAATGAGGCTGCACGATTTGGCCCTGGTTGCGGCCGGGCTGCTGTTTGGCCTGGCCCTGCTGCAGGGCGTTCCCCTGCGGCTGCCGGCAGGCTCCCTGCTCCTGCTGCCGCTGGGGCTCGTGCAAGCCTGGCAGCTGTTCCGCATCCGGCAGGGCTTTCCCCCGGCGTGGCGCTTGCTCCATTGGAACGCAATGGGGTTGTTCGGACTGGGGATCTATGTCGTGCTCGTCGGGTACGTGCTCTCCTGATGCCTGAGTTTCTGCAGCTGGCCTATCTCTCCCAGGCACTTCGAATCTGGCTCGAGGCGACGCAGCCATTGCCGCGCGCCGAGCCCGAAGAGATCCCGACTCAGGCAGCACTTGGGCGGATCCTTGCCGATGATGTCCGCGCCACCGGCGACCTTCCACCCTTCCGTCGTTCGACCGTCGATGGTTATGCCGTGATCGCCGCCGACACCTTCGGCGCCAGCGCCAGCCTGCCCGCCTACTTGCACCTGTCGGGCGAGATCGCGATGGGGGTTGCCGCTGTACTCGATCTGCAGCCTGGATCGGCGGCGCTGATCCACACCGGCGGCATGCTGCCCGCACGGGCGGATGCGGTGGTGATGCTCGAAGACACCCAGCCGGTGGGTGAGGCGGAGATCGAAGTGTTGCGTCCGGTGCAAGTCGGAGCCAACGTCCTGCAGCAGGGCGAGGACGTCCGTCGAGGAGAGGTCGCGCTTCGGGCAGGCTCGCCGCTCAGGCCGCAAGAGATCGGCGGGCTGATGGCGCTCGGTATCGAGCGCGTCAAGTGCCGCGGGCGTGTGCGAGTCGGGCTTCTGTCCTCCGGCGATGAGGTCGTCCCCGCCGTGCAGGAGCCTGCGCCGGGCCAGGTGCGGGACGTCAACGAAGGCACGCTCCGCGCGCTGATCGAGCTGGCCGGGGGCCAGGCGACAAGCTACGGCATCGTGCCCGACGATCCCGACCGGCTCGAGGAAGCGATGCGGCAGGCAGTGGCCGAGAATGAGCTGGTGATCGTCACGGCCGGCTCATCGGTGAGCACGCGTGACGCAACGGCCGAGGTCATCCGCCGCCTCGGCCCTCCAGGCCTGCTGGTGCACGGACTGCGTGTCAAGCCGGGCAAGCCGACGATCCTGGCCGTCGCCGGCCAAGTCCCCGTGCTGGGGCTGCCGGGAAACCCCGTCAGCGCATTGATCGTGGCGCACTGCCTGGCGGTTCCGATGATCCAGGCGATGCTCGGCGTCAAGCGGTCGATGATCGCGCCCGCCGTGCCAGCCAGGTTGAGCGAGAACGTACCTTCGGAGGCCGGCCGGGAGGACTTTGTCCCGGTGGCGCTCGAGCCCGTTTCGAACGGGATGCAGGCGGTGCCGGTGCACGGGCGCTCCAACCTGATCTTCACGCTGATACGCGCCGACGGCTTCCTGCGCATACCGCCGGAGGTGACGGGTCTGCGAGCCGGCGCACCGGTGCAGGTCCACTTGTTTCCCGGTGGACTGGCCTGGCCGGCGCCCATCGGGAGCGACGGATGAACCGCGGGATGTACTTGCATGACGTCGCCCTGCCTGCGGCGCGCAATCGCTTTCAGGAGGCGCTCGAGCAGGCTGGCTTGTGGGGCCCGCTCGAGGCCGAGTCCGTTCCCCTCGATCGCGCTCTGAGCCGCGTGACGGCCGAGCCGGTGTGGGCGCGCCTTTCGTCACCGGCCGCGACGTCGGCCGCCATGGATGGCTACGCCATTCGCACGGCAGCCACACAGCAGGCAAGCGACCGGGCCCCCGTCGAGCTCGGCTTGGAGCATGAGGCGATTTACGTGGACACCGGCGATCCGCTGCCGCTCTGGGCGGACGGAGTAGCGCCGATCGAGGTCGTCGAGGTTCTTCCCGAGCACATCCGCCTGCGCGCGCCGATCCCCCCGTGGACGAACCTGCGTCCGGTGGCCGAGGACATCGCCGCCGGGGACCTGGTCCTTCCCTCCGGTCACCGCGTGCGGCCAGTCGACCTCGGCGCCCTGGCCGCCAGCGGGACGACCTCGCTTCGGGTATGGCGCCGGCCTCGAGTGGCAGTTCTGCCGACGGGAGACGAACTGGTGCCGATTGACCAGGCGCCGCGCCCAGGCGAGATCATCGAATCGAACAGCCTGGTGCTTGCAGCGCAGGTCGAGGCCTGGGGAGGCGTGGCGACGCGCCTGCCCATCGTGCGGGACGAACGCGCTGCGTTACGTCAGGCCGTGCTGCAGGCCAGCCTCGACCATGACCTGGTACTGGTCAACGCTGGTTCGTCGGCCGGTTCCGAAGACTTCACGGCTGAGGTGGTGGAGTCGATCGGACGGATGCTGGTGCATGGAGTCGCCGTGAGGCCCGGTCACCCCGTCATCCTGGGGATGATCGATGCGCAAGCCCGGCGCGTGCCGGTGATCGGCGTACCGGGCTTCCCGGTCTCGGCGGCGCTCACCGGGGAAATCTTCGTCGAGCCGCTGCTGGCGCGCTGGCTTGGCGTCATCCCGCCGGACCCGCCTCGGCTGTCGGCGACGCTGACGCGCAAAGTACATTCTTCGGCCGGCGACGACGAGTACCTGCGGGTGGCAGTTGGCCGGGTCGGCGAGCGGGTCGTGGCCGCGCCGCTCTCACGCGGCGCCGGCGTGATCACTTCTCTCGTGCGGGCGGATGGGATCGTCCTGATCCCGGCTGGCACTCAGGGGCTCGACGCCGGCGACCGGGTGGAGGTCCGGCTGTACCTCGATCCGTCCTGGGTCGAGCGCACCATCGTCGCCCTGGGTTCCCACGACTTGACGCTGGATCTGATTGCCGAACGGCTGCCGGCGCGCGGTCGCCGGCTGACCTCGGCCAACGTGGGAAGCCTGGGGGGACTGATCGCGCTGTCAAGGGGTGAGGCGCATTTCGGCGGATGTCACCTGCTTGACCCGCAAACCGGGGAGTACAACCTTCCCTTCGTGCGGCGCTACCTGCCCGGGCGCAAGGTCGTCTTGTTGGGTTTCATCCGGCGCACGCAGGGCCTGCTGGTCGCCTCCGGCAACCCCAAGGGCATCCGCGGTCTCGGCGACCTGACGCGCGCTGACGTAGCGTTTGTCAATCGCCAGCGGGGCGCCGGGACACGCGTGCTGCTCGACCATCTACTGGCGCAAGAGGGCATCGCCTCGGCATCCGTTCGTGGCTACACGCAAGAGACCTACACCCACCTGACGGCCGCGGCCGCCGTCGCTGCCGGCCAGGTCGACTGCGGCATGGGCATCGAAGCCGCCGCTGCGCAGTATGGGCTGGATTTCCTCCCGCTCGCTCGAGGAGCGTTATGACCTCGTCGTGCCGGAGGAGCATTTCCGCAGCCCGGTATTCCAGCCCGTGCTTGACGTGCTGGCCGATGCCGACTTGCACCGCGCCATCCTGGCGCTGCCCGGGTATGCGCTGCCTGAGATCGGGCAAGTCCTCCAGGTGGTGGGCCCTTAGGGCAACCCCCACCCGGTCGGCTCAGCCAGCGGCTCAAGCCTGTCCTCCTGCGACACGTTCGCGTCTCCCGGGGCGGTCACGCCGTCGAGGCGACCGATTCGCGCCAAGGAGGTTTCCCTTCAGCCGACGCCATGCAGCTCCCCGGCCCTCTTACCCACTGCGTGCCCTCCGCAGGGCACGCTGCCGCCGCGTTGGAGCAATGCCTCAGCGATCATCAGGACGCTGCGTCCTGCCGCAAGTCTGGCGACGAGCGTGTGCATGCATACCTCCATGAGGATCCAGCGCGGTGCGAGCGGTTCGCCGGCTTTGCAGATCGGCTCGAGCACGGATACGACCGAGACGAGCACGTGCGGAACCGCATGGGGAATCGACAGGACTTTCGAGAGAACGCGCGGGATCGGAGGGAAGGCCGCTGGGATCGCCACCGGCCCTGGCCATCTTGCCCCAGGACGAACTCAAGACCCACAAGCAGATCCCTCGGCGAAAGGGCCGCCTCGGGATGACATCATGCGGGGGGGACTGTCATTGCGAGCGCCTGCCCCGCAGCGAAGCGGAGGGGAAGCGAGAGATGTTCTCGGTGCCTCCCACCATGCTCCCACCGCATTGGTCGCTTGTGGGTGACCTCCACATGCCCATCCCGGCCCCAGACAGGACCCGTTCTCAGCGTTCAGCCTCCGGCCTGCACCTTGCAGCGCTCACAGCCGCAGGCGCCGCCCGAGAGCAGGCGCGGCCCACGGGCTTCGTCAAATCCCCGCATCCCACCAGCCTCGTGACTACGCGCACATGAGGCGAATTCCTCGGGGTTGCGCGTAGTCCATTCCTTCGGCGCGAACCTTCGCACACACGGAAGGAGCTAGGACCCCGCAGGAGACAGAACGGGCCTCCGTTGCGGGAGGCCCTTACGAGGATGGTGAACAACGGGCGGCTACTTCTCCGGGACGGCAGCCTTCGCCTTGGGCGCCGGATCCGGTTCCGCCTGCCCTTCCCCAGCCGCGTCCGATTCCTGGGATGGCCCGATCCCGAGTGGCTGCCACTTGGCCGCATCGGCGCGCAAGCGATGCTGCGTACCCCCGCGTTCGTGCACCCGATCGAAGCCCTCTGGCGTGATGACCATGCTCTCGCCGTCCAACAGCCCGGTCACGCCGGTCTGCCCGGGTTCGGGCCGCTTCCCCCGGCAGAACTCGCAGGTGTCCGCATCGTGAGGCGTATAGGAGAGTGGCTCTTCGTAGGTGGTGACGAATCCCTCGAAGTTGCGCAGCACGATCTTGTGATCGGAGGCGCTGAGCTGGTAGCTGGGCATGACCGGGATCTTCCCGCCACCGCCGGGCGCGTCGATCACATAGGCCGGGATGGCGTAGCCAGAGGTGTGGCCGCGCAGGCCCTCCATGATCTCGATGCCTTTGGCGACCGGGGTGCGGAACTGGCCCGAACCGTCGACCAGGTCGCACTGATACAGGTAGTACGGCCGCACACGAATGCGCACCAGCTCTTGCACCAGTTGGCGTTGCAGGTGAACGCAGTCATTGACGCCCGCCAGCAAGACCGACTGATTGCCCAGCGGCACGCCCGCCCGGCTCAGGCGGTCGCAGGCCTCGGCGAGCTCGGCGGTGATCTCGTGCGGGTGGTTGACGTGGATGTTCATCCACAGCGGGTGGTACCGGGCCAGCATCTCACAGAGCTCATCGTCGACGCGCATCGGCATGAAGACCGGAACCCGCGACCCGATGCGCACGATTTCGATATGCTCGATCTCGCGCAGCCGCCGCAGCAGTTCCTCCAGCAGCTTAGGGGCAAGGGTCAGCGGATCGCCGCCGGAGAGCAGCACGTCACGCACCTGGGGCGTGCGGCGCAGGTAGTCCAGCTGGAGCTCGAATTCGGCGCGCGAGAACTGCTCCTTGGGATCGCCGACGATGCGTGAGCGCGTGCAGTAGCGGCAGTAGGAGGCACACTGCGTCGTGACCAGCATCAGCACCCGGTCGGGATAGCGATGGACGAGCCCCGGCACGGGGGAATGCGCGTCCTCCGAGAGTGAATCCTCCATCATCCCGGTGAACGGAACCATCTCGCTGGCGGTGGGGATCACCTGCTGGCGGATCGGATCGTGCGGGTCGTCGGGGTCGATCAGGGAGATGAAGTAGGGCGTGACATCGACCCGGAACAAGCCGGGCGCCGAGAGGGCACGCCGCTCGCTATCGGTCAGAGGGAAGACGCGCTCGATCTCCTCGACCGAGTTCAGGCGGTTGCTGAGCTGCCAGCGCCAGTCATTCCATTTCGCCTCGGGGACATCGGCATAGGCCGGCGCACGGCGGGATGTGAAGGGTCGCTTGGTCATGGGCACCTCAGTGAATCGTGAGTGTACCACGGCAGTTGAGCCGATGCCGCGCGTCACGCGAACGGGGGTGCACCCCGTGCTCGTTCACCTCGCGCGTTCGAGCCGCAGGTTACCCAGCGTTGCCGGTCACCCTCACCGCCGGCGCCCGCTGCAGCAGCGTCTGCACGCTGCGCTTCGCTGCAGCCGGCGTTGGAACGAGCGCATCGTAAGGCAAGCCGAAGCGCTCGGCGCCCAGATACAGGATCTCGGAAATCAGATCCTGGTAGGGCATGCCCTCGGAGGCGGCCATGATGCACAGATCGCTGATTTCCGAGTTCATCCCCGGCAGCGTATTGATTTCCATCAGATAGGGTTGGCCGTCAGCGCCCATGCGGAAGTCGAGGCGCGAGACGTCCGCTGCCCCCAAGGCTTCCGCCCCCTGTCGAGCAATGCGCAGCATCTTGGACTGCAGCGAGCGGGGGATGTCGGCCGGGCACAGGTAGCCAGGGGCGCCCACCGCGCCGATATCGAAGCTCTTGGCGTCATGCCCATACACACCGGGGCTGACGCTGGCCTGGTTATCCAGCTCGAGGACCGGGAAGAAGTGATACCCGTTGCGGTCGTAGAGCCAGGGGCGGCGCCGCCCGGCGGACGGGCCGGCGTTACCGAGGTAGCCCACGGTGAACTCTCGTCCGGGAAGGAACTCCTCCACCAGAGCAGGCTGATGGTAGCTCTCAACCAGCCAGGCAATGCGTTCGCGCAGCTCCGCTTCATCCTGGACCACGGCCATGGTATCGATGCCCATCCCCGTCCCCTCGCGCGCCGGCTTGACGAAAGCCGGATAGCCGCGTTTCCACAGGCTGGCGTCTTCGGGGACCCGCGCTTCGAGGAATTTGGGTGTCGGCAAGCCCAGGGTTTGCCAGATGCGCTTGGTCTGGGTCTTGTCAAGCGAGATGGCATTGGCCACCACGCGCGAAGCCGTGTAGGGGATTCCCAGCAGCTCGAACACCGCAGGCGCTTGTGCCTCGCGTCCATCGCCGCCCAGACCCTCGGCGATATTGAAGGCGATATGCGGTCGGAGGTTGAGCAGCGCCTCCGGCAGCGTGCTGTCGGCCCGGCAGAACGTCACCCAGTGGCCGTCCTCCTCCAGCGCCGCAGCCAGAGCTTCGATCGTCTCCCGCCGGTCGAACTCCGAGCCGGCGTCGGCAGGAGCTTCAGGCCCCCAATCGATCTCGTCCTTCAGGTTGGCCACCAGCGCGATCCGCCACGGGGGCCTGCTGAGGATCGGACTCGGAGGCTTCTTGTTGTGCAGCTTCATCGAACTGTAGTCGCGCATTCCCTGTTCTCCATTCTCTGACGTCGTACCTGCAAGACCGAGCGCCGAGCCCTTGGAGGAGCTAGCACTCAGATCCTTGCGGTCGTGTTGCTTGGTTTCCGCCCGTCAACCTTCCAGCTCATCTTCGGTCAAGACTTCTCCCATCTTCCAGCCCGTGCCGAGCGGCCCTTCGAAGGCCCAATCCAACTCGATCGGATCGGCGCGGACGACCTCCAGCCGCGCACCGCACTTCGGGCAGCGGGCCCGCTGGCCGAGAGCTGGCGGACGAACGAAGTGCAGCGGACCGGCACACTCAGGACAGGTTCCTTGCAGCATCGGCGCTTTCCTTTCGTTCCAAGGCCAATTTCTCCCATACCAGGGCTAAAATTACCGCAATTATGCGCAATTCTACTGCACCAGATGTGGCAGAGGAGTGGTAGAACTGCCCCAGATGTGGCAAAGGCGTGCAAGCGGGAAGTGCTTGGCGACCACTGCTGGCAAGCGAGGTTGTGCCCGCCGACCGACACTCGCCCCGCACTCCTGCCGGCTGGCTGGCGGCTGACTGCCTGGCCGGCAACGGCTAGGCGGGTGGTTGTGCCAGGGTGAACTGGTATCCGACGCCGGCAATCGTTTGGATGAAGCGCGGCTTCTCCGGGTCTGGCTCGATCTTGTGCCGAAGCCGACTCACCAGGCCGCGCACCAAGTCGCGGTCCCCTTCGCCGGAGTACCCCCAGACGCGCTCGACGATGGCCTCGGTCGGGACCACCTGCTCCCGATTGGCGACCAGCACGTGCAGCAGGCGGAACTCGAGCTGGGTCAGGCGGCGGGGGTCTTTGCCCTCCACGCTGACGG
This sequence comes from uncultured Chloroflexia bacterium, assembly GCA_963789825.1. Taxonomy (GTDB): domain Bacteria; phylum Chloroflexota; class Anaerolineae; order Anaerolineales; family E44-bin32; genus PFL42. The sequence goes on along the minus strand of CAWBME010000006.1, from coordinate 120,306 downwards.
TGCGCGTCGCCGGGTCGAGCGTGATTCCGTCCAACTCGAGGCGCGGCATGCTGAAGGAGGCGGTGGCCCCGCTGCGGCGCATCAGACCCAGGGCGTACTCCGAGAACAGCCGCAACGACACCGGCCGCTCCATCACCAGGTCGGCGCCGGTGCGCACCCAGGCAGCCAGCTGCGCTTCGCCCGCCGGGTCCACCATCACGATCAGCGGCACATCGGTCACCGCCCGCAGGGCGGTGATGTCGGACTGCAGGCTCGCCGTTTCCTCGGCGGCCAGGATCACCACGTCGGCCGGATTCTCCTGCCAGCTGGTCAAGATGCGGCGCAGCTCCGAGCCGGGCGCCACGGCTAGTCCCGTGTGACGCAGGGCGAACGAGATCAGGTCGCGCTCGTCGGGGTCGGCGGCAATCACAAAGGCCTGCATCGGAAGCGGCGCCTCCTGCGCCTCTGCCGCCGCATTCTAGGCGCTCTTCCGGCAAAGGGCAACGCCCGCCGCCGGGAACTCAGCGATAACCTAGCGGTGCTCCCAGCCGTGGTAGGATTGCCTTCCTGTCAACCACCCAGGAGGGTTCCGCAGCGATGAGCCTGCCGCGCGTCGGGGATCCGGCCCCCGACTTCGCCCTGCACGACGATCACGGCAACGAGATCCGCCTTGCGGACCTGCGCGGGCGTCCGGTCGTGCTGTACTTCTACCCCAAGGACGATACGCCAGGCTGCACCACCCAAGCCTGCGGCTTTCGCGACGCATACGCCGACTATCGGCAGAACGCGGTGCAGGTGCTCGGCATCTCTCCTGATAGCGTGGCCTCGCATGCCAAGTTCCGCGATAAGTTTTCTCTGCCCTTCCCCCTGCTGGCCGACGAGGGGCATGCCGTGGCCTCGGCGTACGGCGTCTGGGGGCCGAAGACCTTCATGGGGCGCAACTACGAAGGCGTGCTGCGGACCACTTTCCTGATCGGCCCCGACGGTCGTTTGCTGCGCATCTATGAGAACGTCAAGCCGGAAGGGCACAGCGCCCAGATCTTGGCCGACCTGCTCGGAGCCGAGGCTTCGGGCTAAGACCCACGGAGACACCCGAGACCCCATGCAGCTTCTGGTACAGCTCTTCGACTTCATCCTGCACATCGACAAGCACCTGGGCGAGATCATCGCAGCCTACGGCTACTGGACGTACTCGATTCTCTTCGCCATCATCTTCATGGAAACCGGGCTGGTCGTCATGCCCTTCCTGCCGGGCGATTTGCTGCTGTTCGCCGCCGGCGCCTTCGCCGCAACCGGCGCGCTGAACGTGTGGGTGCTGTTCATCCTGCTGTTCGTGGCGGCCGTGGTCGGGGACTCGGTCAACTACTGGGTCGGCAACCGGATCGGCCCGCGCGTGTTCCAGGAGGACGTGCGCTTTCTCAAGCGCGAGTACCTCGAGCGCACCCAGCGCTTCTACGACAAGCACGGCGGCAAGACGATCTTCCTCGCCCGCTTCATCCCGATCATCCGCACCTTCGCTCCCTTTGTCGCCGGTGTCGGGACGATGCGCTACAGCAAGTTCATCATGTGGAACGTCGTCGGCGCGTTTACCTGGACGGCCCTGTCTTCATCTTCGCCGGCTACTTCTTCGGCAACATCCCGATCGTGCGCGACAACTTCGGCCTGGTGGTGATCGCCATCATCCTGATCTCCGTGATGCCTGTCGGCTACGAACTCCTCCTGCATCGACTGCGGCCGGCAGCGAAGCCTGCGCCGGAGAGTCCGCTGCCCGAGGACGGCGTCTGAGCCCACGCCGGCTTTTGTCAGACGTGAGGCTGCTCCGGGTGGATGCTCGGCGACCGGCTCGAGCGAACTGCACCCAGATTGGACTCGAATGGCCGGCGCGCCCGTGAACCGCAACCTTGCGCACGTCACATTCCTCGTCAGGGAGTACGCCGAGGCGATTGCCTTCTTCACCGGATGCCTGGGCTTCAGCCTCGTCGAAGACACGCCTCTTGGCGAGGGCAAGCGCTGGATCCTGGTTGCCCCGTCGCAGGAGTCGCCGTTGAGCCTCCTCCTGGCTCAGGCTTCGACGCCTGAGCAGGAGTCATGCATCGGCAACCAGGCCGGAGGCCGTGTGTTCCTGTTTCTCCACACGGACGACTTTGTCCGGGACCATGCCCGGATGGAGGCCGCCGGTGTGAAGTTCCTTGAGCACCCGAGAGAAGAGGCCTACGGCACCGTCGCGGTCTTCGAGGATCTTTACGGGAACAAGTGGGATCTCATCCAGCCGCGAGCCGCCTCCCCCGCCGGATGAGGACGCCCAACCCAATTGCCCGGTCGGCCCAGACCGGTCGTATCGCAGCCATCCAACGCCTCGCTCCAGCCCGGGCGCAGTCTCCTGCGGGGGGCCAAGGTGGCGGACTCGGCTGGGGGGCGAAGGTGCGGGGGTGTCCCGGCCGGCGCAGATGCCCCACGCTGAAGGCACTCGGCCCAGGTCGAGCAGTGGCTATGACTCTGCAGTGCCGCGCACAGCTTGAATTCGCTGGTGCTAGGCGCGCAGGGGAACCGGGGTGAGCAGCAGGAAGAAGAGCACGATCCCAAAGATCGCCAGCGCCTTGCGCGCTGGAGTGAGCGGGGTCAGATCGTCGAGCGGAGTGGCGTAGACCCGCCCGAGGAAGAAGAGCATCGCCGCCCACAGGAACCATCCCGGCCACACCAGGCCGAGCAGCAAGGTCACTCCCACGGCGATGGGCCACAGGCGGATGGCACGCTCCCCCAGCAGCACGTACACCAGGTGTCCACCGTCCAGCTGTCCCGCCGGAATCAGGTTCAGCGCCGTGACGAGCAGCCCCGCCCAACCCGCCCAGGCGATCGGGCTGAGGAAGACGTCGGTTCCACCCAGCGGCAGCGGCTGGCCGACGGCGATGTAGCGCAGCCAGTACAGCACGGCGGGCAGCCCACCATAGGTCAGAGGCGTCGGGAGCCAGGCGCCGGTGACCACCCACTTGGCCGCCAGATAGAGCAGCGAGTTCCCCTCCAGCCCACCGAGCGCCGCCGGGTCGGCCGGCAGCGGCCCGACCTCCGAGACCGAAAGCCCGTAGAGCAACACCGGGATCGCCACCACCAATCCCGCAAGCGGCCCGGCAAGGCCGATGTCCAGAAGCACATTGCGATTGCGCGGCGGACGCTTGAGCCGAATGAACGCCCCAAGTGTGCCGAAGGCGCTCCCTGGGAACGGCAGGAAGTACGGAAGAGAAACCGGAGACCGGTGAGCCTGGGCTGCCAGATAGTGGCCGAACTCGTGCGCCAGCAGGATCGCCAGCAGGCTGGCCGCGAACGGGATCCCAGAGGGCAAGGCCCGCAGAACGCCGGCGAAGTTCGGCGGCCCGCTGTAGCCATACAGCGCGCCGGCCAGCAACATGCTGAACACGGTCAGCGAGAACAAGCCAAGGTTGATCCACGGGTTCGAACGCTTGACGGCCGGGAGGGCCTCCACCGCGAAGATCGCTGGGCGGCCGCCTTCGTTGCGCGTCAGAAGCTGCACGCCCTGCGCCTCAAAGGCGCCTGACATCCGGGTGTACGCCTCCTCGGGTGGAAGGATCAGGTCGCCGCGGAAGCGCGCCAGGAATCCGCCTTTGCCCGACCCGGCAGTAGAGTCATGGATGCGCATCCCCTGCTGCACGACAGGAAGAAGTCGTGCAACCAGGTCATCAGGCAATGCCGGGCGGACTTCGCTCACGCGGTTTCTCTCCAGAGAACGAAAAGGCGGGGATGGATGGGAGTTGAACCCACCGCGGCCCGCTGTGCGACCCGCCGCCGGTTTTGAAGACCGGGGAGCCCACCGGGACCCAACCACCCCCGAACGCGGGCAAGGATACCGCGCAGACCTACGCCTGGCAAGGATCACGGTCTCGGGCCACGAGATCCGGCTACAATGGATCCTGCTCAACGATCAACGTGGAGCCGGCTGGAGAACGCTGCTTGTACCCCATGCTCGGAATGTCCAGGGCTTCGCCCTTCGGCTCAGTCAGCCGACTTACGGGTCTGGCAGCACTTGTGGTCTTGCTGTGCGCCTGCGCGCCGGCGACGGCACCCAGCGTCAGCCCATCCGTCGAGCCTGCCAGACTGGGGCCGACATCCACGCTCCCACCGACTGCGCCAGCTCCCACCCTCCTTCCGCCGGCTCCGACCGCCGCGCCGATTCCCCCTACCAACGCGGAGGATTGGCGCCGCGGGCCGGACAACGCCGATTTCACCTTGCTGGTGTACTCCGACTTCCAGTGCCCCGCCTGCCACCGGCTGGCCGGCGTGCTGGCTGAACTGCAGGCGATCCACCCGCAGGACCTGCAGGTCGTCTTCCGTCCCTATCCGCTCTGGCCAGTCCACGACAAGGCACTGATCGCAGCCCAGGCCGCCGAGGCCGCCGGTGCACAGGGCCAGTTCTGGGCGATGCATGACCTTCTCTTCGGCGCGTTCGCCGAATGGGTCGACCTCAGCCCGGAGGAATTCCGGCAGTGGCTCGGCCAGGCGGCACGCACCCTGCCGCTCGAGCCTCAGGCCTTCGACCAGGCTATGGAGGCGGGGACCTACACCGATGAGGCCCTGCGCGATTTCGAAACCGCTTTCGCCTCTGGCTTGACCGGTGTGCCGACGGTCTTCCTGAACCAGAAGCTCGTCGCCATGCAGCCCAGCCTGACCAACCTAGAGGCCTTGTTGCGCCTGATGCGGGCCGAGGCGCAGGGCCTGCCTCAAGGTCCACCCGCTCCGGCTGATCCGGCGCAGGTCTACCGTGCGGTGCTGGAAACCACCCTTGGCCCGATCGAGATCGAGCTGGACTTGGCGGCCGCCCCTCAGGCGGTGGGCAGCTTCATCTACTTGGCTCGACAGGGCTGGTACGACGGAACGATCTTCCACCGCGTCGTGCCTGGAGCTGTGGCCGAAACTGGAGATCCGACCCACACCGGCCTGGCAGGACCTGCCTACCGCTTTGCCGACGAGTTCGACGGCGAGCTGTCGTTCGCAGAGGCTGGCAGGGTCGCGCTGCGAAGTGAAGGCCCGGACTCCAACGGAGCGAACTTCTTCATCAACCTTCAACCTCTGCCAGAGCTCGATGGGACCCGTACCATCTTTGGAAGGGTGGTCTCAGGTCTTGAGCTTCTGCAGCAGCTCCCGGCGCGCGATCCGCTGGCCGACCTGCTCCTTCCCGCACCGCTGGTCATCGAGCGCGTGACAATCCTCCCCGGACAACCGTAGCCATCGGTACCTCGGGTAAGTCCTGACAGCGTGGCGATGAGCGCTGGTTTCCTGCGTGCATGCGGCCACACTCCATTCCGCCTGATTCCCTCGACAGGCCGTCGTCGCGCTGCTGTTCTGGTCGGCGTTGCGGGCGCAGACTGGACGAAGCAAGCCATCGGCTGCGAGGGCACGGCATTCCGAGCCAAGCCGAGGGAAGTGACGGCCCCGCGCGAGATCCTCCACCTGAGCCGCAGCGAGCACGGGCTTGACCAGCACCAGGCGGCGCTGGCGCAACCCGGCAGGGATCGCTGAGCATCCGCCTCCTTCCGGATCTCAACCCGAGGCAACGGGAAACGGTAGATGCCGATCACTCAGCCTCCCGCACAAGGCAGCGCGAACGTGGCCGAGATCGCGGCGCAATTGGCGTGCCTCGATTGGCTTCCCTCGGCGCGACGCGGACATGCAGAAAGGTCACGCTGCAGGCTGGATCACTTCGCCGGAAGCGGCAGCCGTCGGCGAGCCTTCCGCAAGGTTCCCCCATGGCAGGCCCGTGCCAGGCACCGTGACACGGCTGGATTGGGGAGTGACCTTTGGCGAGCGGCAGCTTGCCACCCGGTGGTGACTCGTTGCGCGCTCGACCCACGGTACGGTGTGCCCACGCCGAGGTTTGCGCTGGAAGTGCGCCGCGGCTGGGGGCAATCGAGCACCGGCCCTCAGCCCTCCCGCGCCCGATGGCGGCGCGGAGTGGGATCTCGCCGGGCGCGGGAAGCGTCGCCAGGGTGGCTGGGTGCGCCGGCGAGTCGACCGCTACGGGATCAGGGGCGAGTTGCCAGCGCAGGCGCGGCGCACGCCTCCAGGCCCATGCCAGGCCGACCCACCAGGGAGACCGCCCACTCTCCCCATGGCGAGGCGCCATGAGGGCAGAGTTCGATGCAGGGTTGTCGTCTCGCCCCAGGAAGGCTCCCGATTGCACCCGAGGCCGGCAGGAGCCACCGGACGACCCACAAGGCTCGGACCTTGGCGCGTGCTTGACAGCCCCCTGGCGCAGTGCTAGAGTTGCGCCGACCTGCCCCAGCCTGGCGTGGCGCCTGCCACAGGTGATTCCATCGTGACAAGAACCCGCACCGAATCCATGGTCGAGCGCCTGCGCATTCTCGGCGCATCCTCCCCGGATGTCGAGGCTTCGGCGATCGTCAGCGTCGACGGGCTGACGATGGCCTCCGCCCTGCCGCAGAATATCGAAGAGGATCGCGTCGCCGCCATGTCGGCCGCCATGCTGTCACTCGGTGAACGCATCGCCAACGAGCTCGGCCGGGGCATGCTCGACCAGGTGTACATCAAGGGCGAGGGCGGCTTCGTCATCCTGATGGCCATTGGCCGAGAGGCGGTGCTGACGGTCATGGCGCGACCCGAGACCCAACTCGGCCTGCTGTTCCTGGAGATGCGCCGCGCCACAGACGACCTGGCGGCGCTCCTGTGACGTCCGAGGCGCGTGCGTGACGCCCATTGCCCGAAGCGGCTATCTGCATCCCAACAAAGCCGTGCTCGGCCAGCTGCTTGCCCTTGAGGATCTGATGGGCAAGAACGGCGTCAGCGCCGTGCTCAACCTGTCGGGCCTGAAGGCCTGGATCGATCACTACCCCCCAGACAATCTAGACCGGCAGATCGACTTCTCTGAGGTCGCGGCCTTGCAGCTTGCGCTGGAGGAGATCTATGGCGTCCGCGCCGGCCGCAACATGGCGCGCCGCTCGGCTTGGCCCGGGCAGTCGGGGCTGCTTGCCGACATCGGGGCGCTGGATCCGCTGCGTGCACTGGCTCAGCAGCCTCGGGCGCCCGCCGAGCGCTTGGCCATCGCCTTGGCCTCCTACGCCAAGGCGATCTCGCAGGTCTCCGACCAGAACCTCCAGGTGCAACCCGTCGCCGCGAACCTGGAGCTGGCCACTCGCCCCTGTCCTCACTGTTGGGGTCGTCAGGCGAGCGACCCGATCTGCTTCGCGATGATCGGAGCGCTCGAGGAGCTGTGCAACCTGGTGGCCGGTGAGCGGACCTGGACGGTGACCGAGACGGCGTGCTTCGCGGCCGGCGCCGAGGAATGCCGCTTCCTCGTCCAGCCTGCCCTGGCCAGCTAGCACCCATGCAGCCGCAGGCTCTTCCCTGCCCTGCGACCGCAGCCTCTCGTCCTCCGAAATGCCATCGCTGATGCGCCAGCTCACAATCGTCATCCCGACCTACAACGAACGTCGACAACATCGGCCCACTGATTGACGCCCTCTTCCGGCTGGGACTCCCCGATCTGCGGCTGCTCGTGGTGGACGACAACTCGCCGGATGGAACCGCCGACGCTGCCGCCCACAGCGGGGAAGCGCATGCTGGAAGCGTGGCCGTGCTCCGTCGCTCTGGCAAGCTCGGCCTGGGTACGGCCTACATCGAGGGCTTCCGGCGTGCGCTGAATGAGGGCGCACAAGCCATTGGCCAGATGGATGCCGACTTCTCCCATGCACCGGAGTACCTTCCCGGCTTCCTCCAGGCGCTGGAGAGCTGCGACATGGTCTTCGGGTCCCGCTACGTTCCCGGCGGCGGGCTGGACCCGCGCTGGACCCCGGCTCGCCGGATGCTCTCACGCTTCGGCAACGTCTACAGCCGCGCCATCCTGCGGCTGAGTGTCCTCGATACGACCGGGGGATATCGGGTGTGGAGGCGGGAGACTCTGGCGGCGATGCCGCTGGAGCAGATCCGCTCGAATGGCTACATCTTCCAGGTCGAGATGGCGTACGTCGCCGATCGGCTTGGCTTCAAGCCCGTCGAGCTGCCGATCTACTTCGAGGATCGTCGCTACGGCCGCTCGAAGATGTCGCTGCGCATCCAGGTGGAAGCCGCCTTGCGAGTGTGGCAGGTTGCCCGGACCCATCGCCGCCTGCGCCCGCTCACCGGAGCCGCCCCCTAGCCGCCACGGCCGACCGGACAACAGTGGAGACTCCTCCGAAGACCCGCCAATCGGCGCCTCTGGCTTGAGGCGCGGCCGATGCGCAGAGGCATCGCCCACCCGCTCTATTCGCCCTCAGCGGCCTCGCACAGTCGAAGCCAGTCCTCGATCGCCAGTTCCTGGGCTCGGGCGCCCTGGGGGAGGCCCGCTGAGGCGAGCCAGGCCTCGACGCGCTCGGTCGGCGCCGGCAAAGTCGAGGCCAGCGCATTGCGCAGCTTCTTGCGCCGCTGCGCGAATCCGGCCCGCGCCAGCTCGAAGAACAGCGGGACGCGCTCCGTTGGAACCTGGGGCTGGGGGTAGCGGTCGATACGCAGAACAGCCGAGTCGACCTCTGGCGGCGGGTAGAAGGCGGACGCTGGCAGGACGGCGGCGATCGTCGGGGTACCGTACACCTGAACACTGAGCGCTAGCAGGTTCATGTCCCCCGGTCCGCTGACTACGCGTTCTGCCACCTCCTGTTGCACCGTGAGCACGACGCGAAACGCGGGTGCTTCAGCTTCCATCAGCCGGCGCAGTAGCGTCGAGGTGATCCCGTAGGGGATGTTGGCTACAACGGCGTAGGGTTGCGCGCCGTGCAAGCTTTCCAGAGGCAGGATCAGGATGTCACCGTACACCAGACGGACGCCCGGCAGTCCGGCGACCGTCTCGTCCAGCGCAGGGGCGAGGCGCGCATCCAGTTCAACAGCCACGACCGGATGGCCGGCATGCGCCAGATGCCAGGTGAGCGTCCCGACACCGGCGCCGATCTCCAGCACGCGGCAGCCAGGCGGCAGGTCCGCCACATCGACGATCGATTCGAGGCGATGGCCGTCAAGCAGGAAATGTTGCCCGAGGCGTTTGTTCGGCCGGATGCCGTGCCGTCGCAGGAGATCGCGCCAGTTCGGTTCTCGCATGCCTCGCACCGCTGCCCGCCAGGCCCCGACGGCGGGATTACGGACAGGTGGGTTCGTCGGGTTCGGTGGGCCAGGTACCGGCGGCGAACGACGTCACAAGCTCGCGCACCACCTGCTCATCCGCCGTAAGCACGTAGGAACCGCGATCGTTCCTTCCGCCGACCAGAATGGATTCGGGAACACCCTCGAAGATGAGGTCCTCACTGTCCAGGTAGGGCAGTAGGCAGGCCAGCTGAGTCATCTGTGTCAGGCCAAGATCGGTCAGGAACGATCCAGTGAAAGCGGCCAGGATCGCCGGAATCCGCGCGATGATCTCGGGGCTTTGCAGCCGCTCCTTCAGCGCGCACAGCACCTGCGATTGGCGCTCATCGCGCTTGAAAGCGTTGTCAACTTTGCGGATGCGGGAGAAGCGCAGCGCCTGGTCTCCATCGAAGTGGTGCTGACCAGCCGAGAAGTAGCCCATATCCTCGGTGCGGTCATCCACCGGCCGGCCGTCAACGTCCTCCGGGAGGTAGATGTCGATTCCGCCGACGGCATCGACCAGCTTGACGAACGTCTGCATGTTGACGGCGACATACTGCTCAGGCTGCGCGCCGAAATTCTCGTCCAGCGTGCGCGCCAGCAGCCCGGGACCCGCGCCTGGACCGCTGTAGTAGCCCATGCCGGGGTTGCCGTAGAGGTAGGCCTGATTCAGCTTGCCGTGCGTGATGCCGTAATTGGACTCGATCCCTGGGATGCGCACCCAGAGGTCTCGCGGAAAGGAGAGTGAGGTCACTTGCGGGTCGACGAAGTCCACCCGGACCATCCGGATGACATCTGCCAGGCCATACAGGTAGCTGTTGTCTCGATTGTCGGCGCCGATGGCCAGGATGAGCATTGACGGGGGCCCACCGCAGACTGGTTTCGGCGCAGGGGACGGGCTTGCTTGCGCCAGCACCGGCGGTGCCACCTGCGTCTCTGGCGCCTGCGTCGCAGCGGGCAGCGGCGTGTGGGTCGCCAGCTCAAGGCTGGGGCCGAACGGCGAGGCAATCCCGCAGGCCGAGGCGACGCCAGCCAGCATCAACCCGGCGAACAGGTACACGCACACACGGATAGACATGATCAGGTGAGTCGTCTCCAGCTCGGGGCGGGGGCTCCGGTACGGACGAACCGCTCGGCCGGAGTCGATGACGGGCGAGTATACCACGCAGTGTTTGACGACGATTGTGCCCCCGGTTATCATCCCCCTCACCCGCGCCGCGGCCGATCGTGCTCGCCTGAGAAGACCCTCCCGGATGAATTGGCTTGACCGTGACAACCAGAGGCATGACGTGTCGGGTGCGATGGTGCTGCCCGCTTTCGGCGTGATTTCCGCCCTGCCGGGAGACCTGGCCTCGCTCACTCCCAGCCTGACACAAACCCGCATCCTGCTCGAAGCGCTCGTAGTGGTCGTCGCGGGTGCAGCGGCGGGCGCCGCCTTTGAACCCCTGCTGCGTGGCCTCGGTTGGTCCAGACGCCCAGCTTCCTTTCGCTGGGCGGCAATCGCCGGCGGCGTCGCAGTCTCCGGCCTGGGGATGCTTCTCGTCAGCGAATCCGCCCCTTGGCTGACGGCGACAACGGCATTCCTAGGCGCCTTCCTTGGCTCGGCGGCTGCCTCCTGGCTGCAAATGGGGCTGCTGGAGGACAACTACCCGCCGACGCCCCTCGTCCGGGTGGCGGTGCAGCAGGCACATGCCGCAAGGGGCCTGGCCACCCCTCGCCTGTCGCCTGCCAAGCGAGCCTTTGACATCGCCCTCGCCGCCGTCGGATTGCTGATCTCCGCACCGCTGTGGTTGCTGCTCGCCGCGTTCATCTGGTTCGAGCAACCGGGGCCGGTATTCTTCGTGAAGAACTCGGCTGGATTGGGGGGAAGGACGTTTCGTCAGTGGAAGCTGCGTACGATGGTGCATGGTGCGGAAGACGCCTCTGGGCCCGTGCTCGCCCGCGAGGACGATTCCCGTGCGTTGGTCGTTGGCCGTTGGCTGCGCAAGACAGCGCTCGACGAGCTGCCCCAGCTGCTGAACATCCTGATCGGAGACATGAGCTTTGTCGGACCGCGGCCGCAGCGTACGGTCCTGGTCCTGGAGTACCTGCGGGTCATGCCGGAGTATGCCGACCGCCACCAGGTGCGGCCCGGCCTGGCTGGGCTGGCACAGGTCGCCGGCGACTACTACCTCACGCCGCGCCAGAAGCTGCGGCTAGACCGACTCTACGTCCAGCATGCCGAGTCTGTTGTTCGATCTTTGGCTGGTGACGTTGGCCTGCCTGGTGGTCTTCTGGTGGCGCTGGCGGCCGGGCTGGCGCGGCCACCTCACGCCGGCGCAGATTCGCGGACGTCGTCGCGCTCCCCGACCGGGCGACTAGCAGGCTGCTGAAAACACCGTGTGATCGTCCGACCCTCTCCCCTAGCCCTCCCCCTGCATCCGCCGACATCCGCGACTCGCAGGAGTCCGCAGGGGAAGGGGTGGATATTCCTTGGGGGGTGGGGGGAGCTCGGCTCCCCCCACCCCCGAGTCTTGTCCCCCTCTCCGCCCCGGTTCATGCCGTACCCGTGCGCCGTCCGCGCAGAGGGGGCAGAGGGTGAGTGAAAGTGCATTTCCTCTTCAGCAAACTTCTAGGCCCCGGGATAAACTCCCCGTCTGCGCCTCGTCCGGCCCCGGGGCAGCCCCGGGAATTGCAGCCCGGCTTTCCCGCCTCCACGCCAAGCCGATGACGATCAAAGCGATCAGCGCATTCAAGACTTGGCCGAACACCGCGCCATATACCCCTAGCAGCCGGATCATGGCGATCCCCAGCGTGAACATAGCCACGATGGCCAGCCCATGCGCGATGAAGATCGGGCGCGTGCGCTGCAGGGCCTTCAGTCCAACCTGGAAGGGGAAGTATAGGAACCACAGGCCGTACTGCAGGGCGAAGAGCCCCACCGCCGGCGAGTAGGCAACGTACTTGTCACCGAAGAGCAGATCCAGCAGCGCCGGAGCGGCAAGCGTGACCAGCAGCAAGTAGGCCAGCACCGGCACAACGAGGTAGACGAAGGCCAGGCGCAGCACCCGCCGCAATGCATCACGGCCCAGGCGCGCCTCGGCCACGCACGGCACGCGGGGTGAGGAACGGATCCAGGGCCGCGATCACGACATGCACCGGGGCGACAAGCGTCTGAACGGCGCGGTAGGCGCCCGCCGCTGCGAAGCTGATCAGCCCCGCCGCCAGGATCGGATACACCTCGAGTGAGACCCAGGCGGCTAGCTGCCCGCCCAACACCCATCGACCGAACGCCCAGTTTTCCCGCCAGGTGCCGCGCAGCTCGAGCGCGGTTCGCTGCCAGTACTGGCGTGCCTGCCAAACGCCGAGCGGCAGCGCCGCCAGCGCGCCCCAGGCGATGGCATGCATGCCGGCGATCCCGGTCAACTCGCCACGGCTGCCGTACCAAACCAGGGCGGCGAGCCTGAGGCCGGAGGCGACGGCAGTGTTGAGGACGGCATCCTGGATGCGGCGCGCCGGGTAGAACAGCCGGCGCAGGTACTCCTGCGGTTGCCACACCAGGAAGACGAACCAGAGCCCGAACAGGGCCGGCCCCGCCGTGTCGTTGCCCAAGCGCGTGAGGATCCACCCACCGACCGCCACGGCCAGCGCCGAAGCCGAGGCTTGGAGAATCTGGATCACGCCGGTCGCCGTCAGATAGCGCCCAAAGCGCGGAGCACCCAGCATCGCGCCCAGGGTACTCATCGGCTGCAGGATGATCCCTTCCTGCACAGCGCCGATGCCGTGAAGCAGAAGAAAGCCGACGGCATAGACGCCGAACTGCGTCGGATCGAGCATCCGCGCCAGATACACGCCGGCAAGGAAGTTGGAGAGGCTGATCAGACCCTGGTCCGCCGCCGCCAGCAGCCAGTCCCGCGCTCCCTGGCGAGAGACGGCGCCGCCCGCAGCTTGGACTACACGCTCTCGGGCGTTGGTCAGGCTACCTGGCACGACGGCAGTCCGGGTGCGCAACTGCCCTGTGGGTCAATTGAGCACCCACATCGGGTTCGCTGGCACCGGCGCCAGGAAGTACACCGTCACCCAGTCGTGCCACGACTGGTAGTCGTGATCCTCGTAGCCCAGGTCGATCCAGTAGCGGCCCGGGATCCCGCCGCCGGTGTCGGCAATCGTGGCGATGCCGTAGCCGGGGACGTACACCTGGCTGCCCACCATGTTGCGGTACCAGCGCACCAGGACCGCGGCGATCCCCTTCTTCAGGATCGCCCCGCTGGCCGTGACGTTGTCGCACTGGGGGATGCCCAGGCGGCAGGGCGAATACGAAGTGGCATACATTGGAACCGCACGGTAGTACTGCAGCGGTCCGTACTCCGTGTCGATGGTCTTGATCTCGATCTTCGTGCCGTACCCAAGCACTCGCGCCTGCGGTTCGCGCGCGACCCATTGTCCCTCGACCTGCCGAGCGACTTCCACTCCATCCTCTTTGCGGACCCGCACACGATTGGCTTTGATTCCGAAGGTGCCCGCATCAAGGATGGTCTGGGTGTCGATCAGTCCCTCGGGATCGGGTTCGAAATCGGTCTCGTACGGGATGGGCTCCTGCTCGATCAGCACTTCATCTCGTACGCGTACGACCTGGATCCCCCCGTCGCGCGGGATCGGATCTTCGGCCGCAGGCGAGGCAACGTCGAGGCCCTGCAGCGCGACGCCTGCCTGATGCAGTGCATCTGCGACTGTGGGGCCAATGGCACGCAGGATCCGCCGAACGCCATCGCTTTCGACCGTGATGGGAAGCGAGCGCCGGATGTCGATTTCGGGCGGAAGGATCCCCGAAGGATCCCCATCGAAGTCGTCGGCCTGGTACCAACGCCCGCCCGTCTCCTCGAGCACCTGCGCAAGGGAACCGGCCGCGGTGTTGGCTCCGCTCGGTACACCATCGAGACGCAAGTCAATCGGGACTGCGGCCACGTGCCGGACGCGGCTGACACGGGAGTCGACAGGCTGAGTCGGATCGATGACCCTCAGTCCGTCCACCCAGACCTGATCGCCTGGCAGCAGGGCTTACCCCTGCTGAGGCCAGGAGATTCGCCGGGATCCGGCTGGGGCTGGCAATGATCTGCGACCCACGTTTGGCGTGGATCTCCACCGGATGGGCCCGGCTGAGCACGATCGTGTCGCCGGGCTCGAGGCGTGCGTCGCGGTGGGGAAGTGTCTCGTCCTCGAGTTGCAGCCGGATGCCCGCGCTGCGCACGACGCCGGCGACCGTGCGGGCGTGCGACCACGCCGTGCGAGGCTCACCATCGATAACCAGGGTGAATGGGCGTTGCATCGCACCCAGGAGCAGCAGCAGGCCCAGGGCAGCCGCGAGCATGCCGGTGGCGGCCGGCCATGACCGCAGGTGTCCCAGCATGCTCGTCCATCGCTGGCGCATGGCGGGCGGAGTATACCAGAGCCGGACTGCCGGCCCGCCACCAAGATGTGCCCGGGCCGCCACCGGCGGCACCCGGAGCCTTCACCTTACCGCTGCTTCCTCTCGGACCTGACGGGGTTCGATGCGCTCCGCCGCGCCGGGAGGCCCGGGCACGCAGCGGAGGATACCGCCCGACGCCGGAGGTGTCAACGGAATCCCAGCCTGGAGACTGCCCAGAATCGAATGGCCGCCCTCACGTCCGGCGGTCACCGTCCAGGACTCCCATCGGCCGGGGAGATCTCCGATAGGTCGTGTCCTGAGGGTGACTACCGCACTTCGGGCAGCCAGGGTTCAGGCGGAGAGGGTGGGATTCGAACCCACGGAGCCTTTCGGCTCACGCGCTCTCCAAGCGCGCGCGTTAGACCAGACTACGCAACCTCTCCATGCAGGCAAACGTCTTGCCAGTGGGCAGACGGATTATAGCACCCCAACCGTCTCGCGCCGTCAGGGCAGCGGCGCCAGCATCAGGCCTCCGCCATCCGCCGAGACAAATGCCAGCCAACGACCGTCCGGCGAGGGCTGCCAGTCATTGGCCGCAATCGACGCCCCCTGCTCGAAAGCAGCTAGCCGCCTGGACTCCCCGCTCGGGGCGTCAACCTGCAGCAGCTCCGGGTCGTCCGGTTCCATCGCCTGGGCAATCACCAGCAGCTGATCTCCCGACCGCCAGCGGTAGGCTCCGAAGTAGGGCAAGTGGTGCTGCTGGCTGCCATCGGTCTTCACGATCCACAGCCCGTCCTGCGAGGCATCCGCGCCGAAGGCCTGGTAGAACGCCAGCCACGCCCCATCCGGCGAGAGCAACGGGTCGTGGATTTGGTCAGCCGCGAACAACAGCCAGGGAGGGCTGGCGTCGAGCGGGATGACCCATACGCCGCGCGGGTCGTAGGCGCTCAGCCTGCCGCTGACCAGCAGATTGGCTTCATCTGCGGTCCATCCGATGAACCCACCGCCGTACGTGGTCACCGCTTTGATCGCCCGGCTGCCATCGACGTTCGCCATCCAGATGGCGCGGCGCCGCAGATCGAGATGGGCATACGTGCTCGAGCCTGTCTCCCAGATGATGCGGTCTCTGGAAGGCGAGAACCGCACGGCATTGCCTGCGGCAGGCACCACCCACTTGCGTCCACTCGCCGTGCTCATCAGGATGGTCTTGCCGTCGTCGGGGTAGGCCATCAGCGCCCAATCGGGGGAAAGCAAACCAACCCGCGAGTATAGCCGCCGCACGCCTGTGCCATCCACCGCCGCGCCGTAGATGCCGGCCGCCCGCGCGCTCTTTGGCCTGGCGACGTACGCCACCCACACCGAATCCGGTGACCAGAAGACACCTGTGCAGCACCCTGCTTCGGGGACCAGTGCGCGCACCCCGGGCGGAGGCGTTCCGGTCGGGCTGACGGGGAGTAGCAGCGCCCCGCTCGGACTCCCCGCGGGCGGCGGGCTTGGTGTCGAGGCCGGCTGCGGTCGGCCGGGCTCGGCGTCGAAGCTGGCTGCAGCGGGCCCCGCCAGCGGTCCAGCGATCACCATCAGCCACGCGATCAGTAGGAAGCCCAGTCTCATCCTGCTTTCACCAATCCGGCGGCCACGCCGACTCGTACTCGTTGAGCAGCGGCTGACCAAAGATCACCACAGGTTGGTCCGCCCACGTGATCCACTGCCGAGGGTCTGCCAGATCCTGCTCGAAGCCGAGCGCGGAAGCGCCGGCCAGCGCGATGCGGTCCCAGTCCGCCTCGATCAACAGCATCGGGTTGAAGGCCTTGCGATGCGAGGGAGCGCTGCGGATTTCCAGGTGAAGGTGAGGCCGCGAGGAACAGGTCAGGTCCGGATCGCCGCTCAAGCCAACCGGGTCGCCCTGGCGCACAGTCTGGCCCTCAAGGAGATGCGAGCGCGCCAACAAGTGCCCATAGAGCGAGGCGTAGCCGTTCGGATGATTGATCACCACGTTGTGCGGTCCAGCCCCATGGTAGATGTTGTCAACCTGGACGACCACGCCGTCTCCGATAGCAAGCACCGGAGTTCCGCAGCGCGCGGCAAGATCGATCCCGAAATGCAGGCCCTGGCCGGCATCGTAGATCCGGAGGCGTTCGCGGTAGGCGAAGGTGGTATTGCCGTAGGCCTGGGTAAGCAGCCAGGTGCTGGGTCCGGGCGGTCCGGCGAAAGGTAGGCGAAACGGGGGCCCGGCGTCGACGGGCGCGGTCGGCACGGGAGTCTGGGTGGGCTGCAGGGTTGGCACGTCGGCAGTGGGCAGTTCCCGGCGTGTGGCGCTTCTCGACGGCAGCGCGGATTGCCCGGTGTTTGCGGCTTCGCCAACGGGCACGCCGGGCATCGGGCGCAGGAGCGCTGCAGTGCCCAGGGTCAAGGCAGCCAGCGCGCCTCTCACCCACTGCCTGGCATTCATGCCTGCCCTCTCGATGCGGCGTGCATTTCCGCTCGGCCGAGAACGCGTTCGAGCACCTGCGGGGCGTACCGCTCCAGCATGTCCGCCGTCAGGCTGTTCAAGCGGCAGATCTCCTCGTACAGGTCAACGCTGCGCCGGCGTGTGCGCTGCTGGGTGCGGAGGTCAAGCCCCCACAGGCCGAAGCGCAGGCTCCACCCTTCGGCCCACTCGAAGTTGTCGACCAGCGTCCAATGCAGGTAGCCGATGACTGGAGCGCCGTCATCGATCTCGTTCCACAGGCAGTGAAGGTGTTCGAGCAGGTACCCCAGCCGGAAGTCGTCGCCAGGATCCTCGGTGCCGCTCTCGGTGATGATGATCGGCAGCTTGAAGCGCCGCGCCCACCGCAACGCATGCGACAAGCCAGCCGGGACACTCGCCAGAAACCCATTCGGACTGAGCTCGGCGCCGGGAGGAAACTGGCTGCGGGCCATCAGTTCATTCCAGGCGCCAGGGTCAAAGTGAGCGACCTCGGTGGTGTAGTAGTTCAGGCCGAAGAAATCCTGCGTCCCGACGGCCTCCGGGACCGACACCCGCCTCCCGGGCAGGCGAACGATCCCGTCCTGTGCCGCCCGGGCAAAGACCTCGTTGAAGGCTGCGGAGCGGGCCCAAGCCACCAAGTGGTCCAGCGGACAGGAGCGCCGCGCCGGCTGCATGCCGCGCACATGGTGCGCCAGGCCAATGCGTGCCGCCGGGCGGAGGGCACGGATGGCGTGATAAGCTGCGGCGTGCGCCAGGGTCAGGTTCACCATCACCTGGAAGGCGTGCCCCAGGTTGCGCTGCCCGGGTGGGAAGTCCCCGGCAGCATAGCCGGAGTAGGCCAGCACATTGGGCTCGTTGACCGTGATCCACAGATCGGCCAGGTCACCCAGTGCAGTCACGACTTTGTCGACGTAGCGCTCGAAGAGGGCGGCGACATCGGCGTTCAGCCACCCACCGCGTTCCGTCAACCACTGGGGATTGGTGAAATGATGCAATGTGACGAGAGGGGTAAGGCCGCGGCTGCGTGCCCCGAGCAGCATTTCGCGATAGTAGACCAGCGCCGCTTCATCCCAGCGGCCCGGCTCCGGTTCGATCCGGCTCCACTCGATCGACAGGCGATGCGCCCTCTGCCCGGCATCGGCTGCCCGATCCAGGTCCTCCGCCCAGCGGCCGCCCCACCAATCACAGGCCTTGCCAGAGCGGTCTCCGCCGCGGATGCGGCCGGGCTGCGCCTCCCAATGCCACCAATCGCTGTTGGCATTGTCCCCCTCCACCTGGTAGGAGGCCGTCGCCGTTCCCCAAAGGAAGTTGTCAGGAAAGGCCCAGGTTGGCGGCGCCAAGACCGGTCCTCGGGATGGGAGAGCTGTCTTTCAGCATCGCCTGTCCAACCAGGCTCCTCTCACCTGTTCTGCGGAATCCAATTTCGTAGGCATCGACATGGCCGGCGACGTTGCCTTCCTCGAGACGCAGCAGCGCCACCTTGCCTTCCGCCAGCAGCCTGCCGGTGATGGCAGAGAGGACCGACTTGCCGTACGGTTTGCCGGCCGCCTCCGGGCTGGTCTCCAAATACACCTCGGCGTACAGGTCCCCGATCCAGTTCAAGCCGGCGGCAGCGTGGGCAACGCCCCCCGAGCGGATCTCGTACGCGCGGTAGCCCACCAGGGGCGGTCACTTCGACAACCAGCACGTTGAGCAAGGGGGAGTAGGAGCGACCGTCGACGCGCAGCAGGTCGAGCACAACCGGGCTGCCAAACTCGGCAACTTCCTGTACCCACTCCCGTTGCTCGACCGGCAAGGTCAGGATGACCGGGCGCCCCGCTTCAATGCCGGCAGCCAGCAGGCGGCTGAGCCCTCCCGGCGTCGCCACGAAGGGGACAGCCAGAGGGCGGAAGAGGTCAAAGCCCGTCCGCGCCAGGACCAGGAAGCCGGAGGGAATGGTCGGGGCGTGATAGTAGCCGTAGAGCGTGACCCGGTCGGCGGGGTGGGTCAGTGCGTAGTAGGTGGGGAGCGCATCCGCAACGGATCGAGGATCCAGCAACCCCGCCAACGAGTCACGCTCGGCGGGTGAGATACGCCTGACCTCAGCCATGGCCAGCTATTCTACCCTCCCTGCACAGGCAAGGACAATCCACGCCCCTCGCCCCGATCAGGCACCTGCGCCTGATGCAGGATCAGGGCCACGCACGGTGGCCCCACGCCGCCTTGGGATCCAGCCGCGGTCCGGCAGGAAGTTAGGGGGCTTGAGCGATGGGAGCTTGGGCCTCGGTCAGCAACACCGTCTCGGCGATCGCCGGCCCCAGGGAATACACGGTGATGTCGAAGGGGGTGCCCTCGGTCGCCGAAAACGCGGTGGCGGGCTCCCAAATGGCGTAGCCCACCACGTCCCCCGCACTGTCCAGGGCGGCCAGCACAATGGTCACCCGCGCCTCGCCGCTGGCGGGCGCACCCGCCAAGCGGGCCTCGCCCGTGACGCGCCAGCTGCCGCGGTCGCTGGCAGGATCCTGCGTGGCCCGCGTGACGACCAAATCGATGAACCTTCCGTCAGCCGGATCGGCCTCAAAGGCGGTGTCCAGGCCGGCCTCAGCCTGCGTCCAGTTCCCGACATCCGAAGGGAAGTCGGCGACCAGGACCAGCGTGCCGCCGGGCTCGATCCGGTTGAGCACTGGATAGGCGGGGCGGGTGGCGACCGGTCTTCCCCGAGGCGTCCAGCAGCGTTACCAGGGCAACCATCCCTTCGACGGGCGGACGCGTGGCGGCGCTGCGCGCCGCCAACAGACAGGTGGTCGTCCCTGTCACCAGCCGGAAGCACCGCACGCCGGAGAGCGCAAGCGGCACTGGAGTTGCAACCGCAGCCGCCAAGGGATCCGGCGTTCCCTCCGGTCCGGGGATCACCAGCGTCTGGCCGATGCTGAGCAGCCGGGGGTTGATCCCCGGATTGGCGACTTGCAGTGCATCCAGCGTCAGGCCATAACGGGAAGCGATGCTGAGCAACGTCTCATTGGCGCCCACGATGTGGGAGAACGGGGTCGGGGAGGGGCCGGCCGTTGGCAGCGGCCGCACGGTAGGGGTGTGCTGTCCCCGGGTCGGCGTGGCGCTGGCCAGCCGCAACGGCCGCAGGGTTGCGGTCGGCTGCCCCGACTCGCTGGAGACAGGGGCGCACCCCCCCTGCAGCAAGAGAACGGCGGCCAAGGCCGCCACGAGCCGTATCCGGGTCACCGCCGGGAGATTATACCAAAGTGGGGTGGCGCGGCCCACTCATTGGCGATATCCTATTCAGGCTGAAGGGGGGACCTAGCTGCCGCCTATGACCGTGCCGCCGCAGTCCATGTTCACCGAGGCCATTGCTGCGGCACGAGCCGGAGACCGCACTCGGGCGCGGGAGCTGTTCACCCGCCTGGTGCGTTCCAACTCGGCCAATGCCGAGTACTGGATCTGGCTCAGTTCGGTCGTCGACACCAACAAGGAACGAATCTACTGCCTCGAGTTGGCGCTGCGCCTCGACCCGACAAATCGAGCGGCGTTGCGGGGACTCGTGATTCTGGGGGCGCGCAAGCCCGAAGGCAAGGAGGCCCAGCAGGTGGCACGCCTGCCGCGCAAGATGGCGGCGGCCAAGACGCCTGCGCAGCGCGGCGGCGGGCGGCGGGTTGCCATTCCTTGGCGGTTCCTGGCGGCGATCGCCGTCGGCGGCATCTTGCTGGTTCTGGTGGGCGTGATCGCTGTGCCGCTAGCCTCCCTGCTCCGGCCGCGCGCCCTTGCCCCGGCCTCGGCACTTGCCACGCTCACTCCCACCCCGTCTAGCACACCCAAGTTCGGCCCGCCGACGTGGACGCCAATTCCGGCTTCGACCCTGGTCAACCGTACCGCTGTGCCGACGGAACTCGCCGGCACACCGCTGGCGTTCCTGGTGGAAATGACGCCCACGCCCACGCCGGTCTTCGGCGCCACACCCAGGCCCGACAATCCCGCCTATCAGTCCGCGCTGACAGCCTTCATCGCTGGCAACTTCGAAGCCAGCCAGGATTACCTGGAGGCCGTGGTCGAGCAGCACCCGGACTGGCCGGACGCCCACTACCTTCTCGGAGAAACCAGGCGGCGGCAGGGCGATCTGGTCGGGGCCTTCCCCGCCTTCGACCGCGCCATCCTGCTCTCCAGCTACGCCCCGGCCTATCTTGGGCGCGCCCTCACCATGCTCGAGTTTCGTCCCGATCGCCCCCCCGTCGACTTTGACGAGGCAATCAAGGCCGATCCACTGCTCACCGAAGCCTACCTTGCCAAGTCCGACTATCTTGCCGCCAGGCGGCTGTGGAAGACGGTCGAGGATACCCTGCAGCAGGCGATCGACGCCGGGGCGGCAACGCCGCTGGTGTACGTCCGGCTGAGCGAGGCGCAGATCAATCGCGAGCGACTGGAAGAGGCCCTCGACAGCGCCGTGGCGGGGAGTGGCGCCGACCCCACCTTGCTGGAGGGCTATCTGGCAGTTGGCCGGGCCTACACCGAGCTCGAACAGTACGCCTCCGCCCAGTGGCCGCTGGAGACCTACGTGGCCTACAACCAGGAGGATCCACGCGGCTGGGCCTATCTCGCCCGGGCGCTGGCCGGGAACGGCCAACCCGAGCAGGCGATCGAGATGGCCAATCGTTCACTCGACCTCAAAGAGCGCTATGCGTTAGCCTACCTCGCCCGCGCCTACGCCTATCTGGAGCTCGGGGAAGGACAGAATGCGCTCGATGATCTGCTCAATGCCCGGCGCTATGGGGTTGAGAGTTACGCCAACCATTACGCACTGGGCAAGGCATACTCTCTGATCGGGAACTCCAGCGAGGCGCTCAAGTGGATCAACCTGTCGATCAGCGAGACGCTGGTCGAGCGTCGGGTTGCCGAAGGCTACGTCCTGCGGGCATTGGTGTATGAGAGTCTCACTCCCCCACAGACGGAGGACGCCATCGTCAACTGGTACTGGATTCTCGACCTGAAGGGCTCCTCGCCCGAAGCGCGCACACTGGCCGAGGACCACCTCTTCCAGCTCACCGGAAGACGGCCGACGCGCGCTCCCACCGAGCCCGCTGGCGCCTTACCCTCCCCGACCCGGACCCGCACTCCGGCGGCTACGCCGCTGAGCGCAACCGCCACCGGGGTGACGGCAACACCTAGCCGGACCGCGACCATTCCCCGCACTCCGACGCGCACGCCGACCCCCACTCCCTCGATCCCACCCACGACTGACCTCACCCCCTAACGGGCTGGCGAGCCTCCCTCCCTATCACCAGGCAGGCAAGGCCCACGCACTGTCTGTCTGTGTCTATGCGCAATGCAACTTGGAGCCCTGCCCTTTGGGTCCGGCGTCCCCCTTCCCTGCCAGGCGGATCCCGTTTCCAGCGTCAGCCCAACCGGGCTGCTCAGCAGTGGCTGGACAGACATCCGTGATCCGGGTAGAATGGCTGTCTGTGATCTGCACCTTGTCCGGAGGACACCTTGGCGAACACCCAATCGGCGAAGAAGCGCATGCGCCAGAATCCGAAGCGCCAGATGCGCAACAAGCGAATCCGAACCCGAGCGCGGACGTTCGTCAAGAACGCCCGTGAGGCGATCGAGAGCGACGCCCAGAGCGCCGACGCCGCTGCAGCCTCCGCCTTGCGCGAGCTGGACAAAGCTGTCTCGCGCGGCGTCATCCACCGCAACAACGCCGCCCGGCGCAAGAGCCGGCTGCTGAAGCTGCTCAAGCAGGCCAAGAACCCGTAGTAGAGCCTGCGCAGCACTGACTCAAGGGATCCAACGCGGCGGCACCCTGAAGCGGGGTGCCGCCCGGCTGTTTCCGCCCTCGGGCCGTCCCAACCCGCATGCTATAATCCCGGCGCATGTTCGAAACCGAACTCGACCAGATCGGCGAGCAGCTTCGAGCGACCCTTCGCCGGCATGGCTCCGTCCCACCCGACCGGATCCAGTGGATCCCCATCCCGTTTGCCGGGCAATGGGGCTTCGGCACAGCAACCTGCTTTCAGGCTGCAGCGGCCGAAGCGCGCCACGCCAAGGGCGAGGTCGGGCGCCGCGCCGAGGAGCTCGCCCGGGTGGCGGTGGTCGACGTCCATCTGCCCCCGGGGATGGCCCGCATCGCCGCCGAGAAGGCCTACATCAATGTCTACCTCGATCCGGCGGTCTTCGCCCGGCGCGTGGTCGACCAGGTGCTCGGCGAGGCTGACGAGTTCGGTCGTGGTGAGCCCAAGGGCGAACGGGTGATGGTCGAGTACTTCCAGCCGAACACCCATCATTCGATCCACATCGGCCACGCCCGTGCGGCGCTGCTCGGCGAATCGCTCGCCCGCTTGGTCCAGTTTGCCGGCTTCGAGACGATCCGCGCCTCCTACCCGGGCGACATGGGGCTGGGCGTGATCACCTGCATGTGGGCCTATCAGCGCTTCTATCCCGGGCAAGAACCTGACGGCATCCACGAGCGTGGGCGCTGGCTGGCCAACATCTACGCCGAGGCCACCCAGCTCCTCATCGCTGAAAGAGGATGAGACCGACTCCGAACGGGCGCAGCGCGAGGCCTACGACGCCGAGCGGCGCGAGCTCTACCGCCGCTGGGACGTCGGTGACCCAGAGGTGCGCCAGCTCTGGTTGAAGACCCGCCAGTGGAGCCTGGACGAATTGAATGACATCCTGCGCATGCTTGACATCCAGATGGACGTCTTCTTCTTCGAGAGTGACGCCGCCGCCGAAGGCAAGCAGATCGTCGAGGAGCTGATCCACCTCGGGATCGCCGAGGACGAGCGGCCTTCCGGCGGCCCGGTGATCGTCAAGATCGACGAGCGGCTCGGTCTCAAGAAGGAGAAGTACCGCACGGCAGTGATCCTGCGCAGCGACGGCACGACGCTTTACCTCACCAACGACCTGGCCCTGGCCAAGCGCAAGTTCGAGGACTATCACGTCGATCGCTCGATCTATGTCGTCGATGTGCGGCAGAGCCTGCACTTCCAGCAGGTGTTCAAGATCCTGGAACTGTGGGGCTTCCCCGAGGCCGCCAAGTGCTTTCACCTGGCCTTCGGTTTCGTCTCCCTGCCAGCAGGGGCAATGTCCTCCCGCAAGGGCAATGTGGTCTTCTTCAAGGATGTGGCTGACGAGGCCGTCCGGCGCGTGCTGGAGGTGATCGAAGAGAAGAACCCCCACCTGCCCGCCGGCCAGCGCGAGCAGGTCGCCACCCAGGTCGGGCTGGGAGCGCTGGCCTACGCCATGCTCTCGGTCGACAACACCCGGGACATCGTCTTTGACATGGACACCGCCCTGAGCTTCGACGGGCAGTCCGCCCCCTATATCCAGAACGCCCACGTGCGGGCTTGCAGCATCCTGAAGAAAGCCGGCGGGATGCCGCTGACCGCCGACATCGCCCATCCCCTCGAACCGCTCGAGACCGAGCTGATCGACCTGATGGCGCGCTTCCCAGCAGCGGTGCAGCAGGCAGCGTTGGACTACAAGCCGCTGCACATGGCGAACTACGCCTATGAGTTCGCGCGTACCTTCCATGCCTTCTACCACGCCGTGCCGGTGCTGCAGGCCGGTACGCCGGAGACCATCGACGCCCGGCTGCGCCTGACCGCCGCCGCGCGCCAGACCATCGCTAACAGCCTGCGCCTGCTGGACATCCAGGCGCCAGAGAGCATGTGACCTTGACTCGGGCGTGAGGCATCGCCCCGAACGCCGACCTCCGGCGTGCCTCACGCTCCTCCAACGGAGGAGACTCGACAATGAATCGGACCCGCGTGATCATCATGGGTGCAGCCGGGCGGGACTTCCACAACTTCAACGTGTACTTCCGCGAGCGGCAGGAGTATGAGGTGGTGGCCTTCACCGCCACCCAGATCCCGAACATCGAGGGACGGCTCTACCCCGCCAGCCTGGCCGGACGGCTGTACCCGCGCGGTATTCCGATCCATTCCGAAAGCGAGCTGGTGGCGCTGCTCCGCCAGCACCAGATCGACCAGGTGGTCTTCGCCTACAGCGACGTCTCGCACGAATTCGTCATGCATCGGGCGTCCCAGGTGCTGTCGGCTGGGGCAGACTTCCGATTGATGGGCGCTGCCTCGACCCAGATCCCCTCCAGCAAGCCCGTGATCTCGATCTGCGCCGTGCGAACCGGAAGCGGCAAGAGCCAGACGACCCGCCGCGTGGCGACGATCCTGCGCACGATGGGCCTGCGCGTCGCTGCCGTGCGCCACCCAATGCCGTACGGCGATCTGGCGGCTCAGGCCGTTCAGCGTTTCGCCAACTACAAGGATCTGGCCGCCCACAACTGCACCATCGAGGAGCGCGAGGAGTATGAGCCCCACCTCGACTTGGGCGTGGTGGTGTATGCCGGCGTCGACTATGAGCGCATCCTGCGCGCCGCAGAGGCTGAGGTGGACGTCATCCTGTGGGATGGCGGCAACAACGACTTCCCGTTCTTCAAGAGCGACCTGCAGATCGTAGTCGCCGATCCCCACCGGCCCGGGCACGAACGCAGCTACCATCCCGGGGAGATGAACCTGTTCTCCGCCAATGTGGTGGTGATCAACAAGGTCGACTCGGCCGACGCTCAGGCGGTGCTGCAGGTACGCAGGAACATTGCCGCCGTGAACCCCGGCGCCATCGTGATCGAAGCGGCTTCACCGATCTTCGTCGATCACCCTGAGCAGGTGCGCGGCAAGCGAGTGCTGGTGATCGAGGATGGCCCTACCGTCACCCATGGCGAGATGGGCTATGGCGCCGCATGGGTCGCCGCCCAGCGCCTCGGCGCGGCGGAAGTGATCGACCCCCGGCCCTTTGCCCGCGGCAGCATCGCCGGGGTATACCAGAAGTACCCAACCGTCGGCCGGGTTCTTCCCGCCATGGGCTATGGGAAGAAGCAGATCACGGAACTGCAGGACACGATCAACCGCTCGGACGCAGATCTGGTCCTGATCGGAACGCCGATCGACTTGGGCCGACTGATGAAGATCAACAAGCCCGCCCAGCGGGTTCGCTACGAGCTTCAGGAGATCGGCACACCGACGCTAGAGGACGTGCTTCGCCGGCACTTCGGCGGCGTCTAGCCAACGTGCCGCCCGCGCTGGCCTGGCACGCAGCGGAGAAGACGATCGCTTCGCCTGGGTCACCGCGGTAGGGATGGCCATGCCTGGACGCCGCTCCCGGCCGTCTGAGCCGACGCTGGATTGGCAGGGCCGCTGGGAGGCCGAGCCCGGCGCGCCGACCGACCTAACCTGCTTCTCCCGATCATCGGCCGCCGCCCGCACCCACCGCCTCCCCGACAATCGCTTGCTCTTCTCCGACAACCTGGGCGCCATGCTGGCTCTGCTGGGCAGCCACGAAGGCCGGATCGACCTGATCTACGCCGACCCACCCTTCTTCACCGATCGCACCTACCCCGTGCGTGTCGGCGCCGGGGAAGACTCGCGCCATCCCGACACCTGGCGGACCGAGCACGGCTTCGCCGACCGCTGGGAAGGGCTCCCGGACTACCTTTCGATGCTCGAGCCGCGTCTGTTGGCCATGTATCACCTGCTCGCCCCGACCGGCACGCTGTACCTGCATCTGGACTGGCACGCCGCCCCCTATGCCAGGATCCTGCTCGATCAAATCTTCGGCCGAGAGGCGCTGCTCAACGAAGTCATCTGGGCGTATCACGGCCCATCGCCGATCCGACGCGCCTTCAACCGGAAGCACGACACGATCCTTGTCTACGCCAAGACCCCGCACTACTACTTCGATCCGGATGCGGTGCGCGTGCCCTACGACCCGACGACCGTGCGGACCTTCCGCAATTCGCCCCGGGCCGGCTTCGGCAAGGTGCCCGACCTCGAGCGGGGCAAGGTGCCGGAGGATTGGTGGTATTTCCCGGTCGTCGCCCGCCTGCACAATGAGCGCACGGGGTATCCCACACAGAAGCCGGAGGCGCTGCTCAAGCGCATCGTGCTCGCCTCCTGCCCGCCAGGGGGGATCGTGCTCGATCCGTTCTGTGGTTCGGGCACCGCGCTGGCCGTCGCCTCCCGCTCCGGACGTCAGGCGATCGGTGTCGATCGCTCCCCGCTCGCCTTCTGGACGAGCTACCGCCGCCTGCTTCTTCTTCCGGAACCCCCCGCCCTCTCTCTGTGGCAGGATCGGCCGCTGCCGCAGGGGCCGCAGCCTATCGCCAGGCTAGGCACATCTCAGGAAGGCACGCACGTCGACCTGCTCGGGCTGCGCGGCGGCGGTCGGCACGCCTTCCCGGACGAAGTCGTCCTGTGGGAGGCTTGCTGGCAATCCACGGGATGCGCGGCGCCGACACGGATCGCCCATCCCCGCCGCTGGCGATCGCCGGACCTCCCGCTGCGAATCGCAAGCATTCCTGCGGGAACGCAACAGGTCGAGGTACGGATTGTCACAATGCGGGGAGAAGCCGGTGAGGCGGCTGCGCTGACCGACGTCCGAGGCTAGGCGTGCTTCGGCTCCGCCACGTCGAGCCGATATCCGATGCCGCGCACCGTCTTAAGGTAGATCGGCCGGCGCGGGTCTGGCTCGAGGGCCTGACGCAGCCAGCTCATATGCACGTCCAGCGTGCGGGTGTCTCCGGTGTAGTCGGTGTGCCAAACCTGGCGGATCAGCACCGGCCGGGTCATCAGCCGGCCCGGGTTGTGCAGGAAGGTCTCCAACAGCTTGGTCTGTTTGGGCGTCAGCCGCGATTCTCTGCCGCGGCAGCGCACCGTTCGCTGCGCCAGGTCTAGCGCAATCGGTCCAACTTGTAGGGTGTAGTTGCCCTTGGCCGGGAGTACGCGCGCCACACGGTTGATCAGCTTGCGTGGGGTCAGCGGATGCGTGAGGGTTACGCTGGCCCCGCTCCCGGGATCCGCCGGCGTCCCGTGCGGCACAACCAGAAGGATGGGGACCCCGTCCAGTTTGGAGCGCACGGTGCGGCACATCCGGCCGCCGCTCGTTTGCATCGAGGCCGCGTCAAGGACGATCAGATCTGGCGCCTTCTGGACGCTCTCCGCCAGTGCTGACAGCACCTGCGTGTGGCGAGTGACCAGGAATCCCTTCTTCTCCAGAGCCGGCGCGAAGGATGGAGCGCTCGCGCGCCGACTCTCGATCAGCAGGATGTGGCTACCGGGCAAGACAAACCCCCGCAGGATGCGACGCAGCTTGCTGAACGATCGGCTGCCTGAGATGCAGAGTGATTATAACGCCCAGCCTGTTCCAGATGAACGGGACTTTGGTATCTGCCCACGCTGCCGTAGAATTCCAGTGGCGAAACCGCGCCCCGCGTGAGGCTGCCACAGCATGCCCCCCTCCCCTCCCGCACCCACCCTTGGCGTGATCGGCCCGGTGCGGGTCGCCTATGGCATCACATCCGACGGAGTTGTCCAGCTTGCCCAACCTGGAGGGAGTGCCCTCTATGCCGCAGGTGGCGCCAAGGTCTGGGCCGACAAGGTGACCGTGTTGTCGAGAGCCACCCAAGCCACACGATCGGCGCTCTTACCCGCCCTCGCCGCGAACGGGATTGACCCAGCGCACATCCGCCTCATCCCAGGGGATGAGACGGACCTCGAGTTTCATGCCGTGCGTCCCTCAGGCGATGCCGAGGAAACCAACCCGTCGTCCCAGTTCCTGCGGGTTGGGCGCCCGCTCCCCAAAGAACTGCTCGGCTTCCGTATGCCCGATCGCACCACTCCCCTGGACGCTCCCCCCGGGCAGTTGACGGCTCGAGCCGAGGACCTGCCACCTGGGACGCAGCATTGGCAGGCGGTTCATTTGACCGCGATGGAGTACTTCGCGCAGGCAACTCTCCCCGCCAGGCTACAGGAACTGGGCATTCGCCGGATTACCCTCGATCCGGCCGCAGGTTTGATGGATCCCGGCCGGCGAATGGAACTGGCCACCGTGCTGCGCTCACTCCACGCCTTCCTCCCCAGCGAGGAGGAGATCCTGGCGCTTCACCGGCCTCGCCAACCGGACCTGTGGGAGTGTGCCGAGGAGCTGTCGGGCCTGGGACCCTGGATCGTTGTGATCAAGCGCGGAGCGCTCGGCGCATGGGTCTGGGACGCGGCATCCCACATGCGCTGGAACGTGCCGGCCTATGGAGCATCCGAACGCGACCGATTCGGGGCCGGCGATGCCTTCTGCGGCGGATTCGTCGCCGGCCTGGCCCTCACCGACGATCCGCTGCAGGCCGCCTTGCGCGGAGCGGTCTCAGCTTCGCTGGCGATTGAAGGCTTCGGCGCACTGTATCCGCTCGGCGCCACGCCAGGCCTGGCCGGGGCCCGCCTGGACGCATTGCGCGACCAGGCACGAAGGGTCTGACGCATGGACACCTCCAGCCTGCTCGATCGATGCGCAGCAATCCAGTCGATCCCCTCGCCGACCTTCGGTGAGGCTGAGCGGGCGGCTGCCATGCAGGAGCTCTTCCGCCAGGCAGGTCTCAGTGATGTCGAGATCGACTCGATTGGCAACGTCTACGGCCGGCGCGGAAGCGGGCCATCGCCCATTGTGCTCGTCGCCCACTTGGACACGGTCTTCCCCTCGGGCACCGACCTGCGCTTGACCCAGGGCCGCGAGCGCTGGGTAGGCCCCGGCGTCGGTGACAATGCCTTGGGCCTGGCGGCGCTGGTCGAGCTGGGCGTGGATCTCATGCATCCTGAGCCAGAACGGGCGGTGTGGCTGGTCTGCACGGTGGGAGAGGAGGGTCTGGGTAACCTGGGCGGCATGGCTCGCGTCGTTGAGCGATTCGGCGCTGCGCCCGCGGCCTACATCGCCGTCGAAGGCATGTCCCTCGGCCACATCTACACCCGGGCCTATCCAGTCCGCCGCTACCGAGTCCAGGTCGAGACGCAAGGGGGGCACGCCTGGATCCACGCCGGCAGGCCTTCGGCCGTCAACCTACTGCTCCGTCTCGGAGGCCAACTGCTCGACCTGCCATTGCCGTCGGATCCCAAGACCACGCTGAACATCGGCCAGCTCTGCGGGCGGGACCGGGATCAACGCCATTGCCCGCCAGGCATGGATGGAGTTGGAGATCCGCTCAGAAGATGGCGCACAGCTGGCCGAGGTCGCCGCAGGCGTGGAAGGGCTGCTGAAGGGGCCGTGGCCAGAGCGGGTGAACGTCGAGGCGAAGGTCATCGGGATCCGCCCGCACGGAGCGATCGCCGATGATCACCCGCTGGTGCAGACAGCTCTCCGCGTCCACTCCGAGGCCTGCGGCGGCACGGCACGGCTCACCGGGGGGTCGACGGATGCCAGCCTCCCACTGAGCCTGGGCTACCCTGCGATCTGCGTCGGGATCACGACCGGCAGCAATGCCCACACCCTGATGGAAAGCATCGATCTGCAGCCGCTGGCGTGCGGCTACGCCAGCCTGCTCGGCCTCGTGCAGCGGCTCTCAGCCGTTGGCGGCTGACCCAAGAGGCCCCAGGCGACAGGGCACCCACCTCATGCCCAGTCGCATGAGCGCACCGCGCCCTCGAACCCCGGGATGATCTGCCCGCCGCATGAGCGAATACGCCAGCGCGTGCCACCGGCCGATCTCTACCTCCCGCCACTGCTTCCGAATACCCGTCTGCAAGCGCACCGCACGCCCTGCCTGGCTGGCGGATGATTGGCTCCAGCCGTCACCTTCGGTCAACGCCAGCACCCGCGGAGGTCCGGGGGCGTCGAATAGAGCGACAGCATTCGGGCGCAGTCCGAAGCGGGCTGCACGCCCCGCTCCCGCGCTGCATCTCGCTTCCGGCGAGAAATGGGTGAAGGTGCCGAAGCGTCCGATCTGGTCGGCCTGCGAGACCTCCTCCACCCGGTTGGAGCCACGGCGTGGATCGACGCCGACCCAAGCGTTGCCTTGCTCTCCGCCAGCCGGCGGGGCCGGGCTTCGCCGATCGGAGTGATCGGTAGCCCATCGCCTGCCGCGAGACGCGCCCAGACCCTTGCCAGCCACGCACCGGCTCTGCGAACACAACGCAGGGGATTCGTCGGCAACCTGAGAGTCAACGCAGCGCAGGTACTGACGTGAGCAGCATGAGCACGCCCAGTGGCTGGCGGCCAGTGTGAGCCACCGTGTGATCGACATCCGCCTCCACGTCCCGCATGGATATCCTGCGGGGAGGTCGAATCCTGTCAGCAGCTCCGAGACTCGAATCGCCGCCCCGGCGGTTCAAGGAGTTGGCGTAGCCGAGGGCGCGCCGGCAGCACCCGGTGTCGGCGTGCCGGTGGCGACTTCAAGGATCTCGAAGGAGGCGGAGGTCCACCACTGATCGCCGAGGAACATCTGGATGATGTACGTTCCCGGCCTCCAGCCGTTCGCAGGTTCGCACTCGGTGTAGCCGTAGCCCCCGGTCCCCCACTCCCAGATCTGCGTGTCAGGTACACAGACCACTTCGTCCCCCCGAAGCCAGAGGGCCGTCCAGCGCACGCCGTTCTGCAGTTGGTCATACGTGTAGGCGCCCAGCAGCCTGGATGGCGGATTCGTCCACTCCGAAGCCCCATCCAGTGGGCGGTTTAACTCGTCTCAGGCGGCTGGCGACGACAATCGGGCTGAAGATCGCACCGGCTGGGGGCGTGACAGTCTCGCGCACGAGCACGGCAATCGGCGCAGGCAGTGTCGGACGCGGCGTCGGGCTGGGCGTGTGGGTTTCGCGGGGGGTCAGCGTGATCGTCGGCGTCAGCGTCAGCGTGGCGGTGAGCGTCACCGTTGGTGACATCGTGGGCGTCGGCGTGGGCGGGTACACGCGCTGGCCGACTTGGCGGCCGAACGCGCCCGACAGCGCGCCTGCCAGTAGGAGGGCAGCTCCGGCAGCGATCCAGCGCCAGCCTCGCCGAAGCCGGTCCCGCCGGAGGTTGTGGAATTGCAGACCTCGCGAGCCGCTCAGCAACCGCCACCCGAGCAGGGCGGCACCGATGCCGCCGATGACCAGGGCCAAACTGACAATCGGCACGACGCGGTCAACGTTCATGTTGTGCGCCGCTCACACCTTGCCCCTCGCCCGCGCGGGCCTGGGGGACGCCCGCTCTTGACAAGCTACGTCCTTCAAGCTCACACCGGCCGCTTACGGCCAAGTCGAAGCAGTATACCCCCTGGCCGAGCGGCCACGCCGGGATCGGTGCTCCGTCGAGCGTGAACTCGGGCGCTCCTGCGGGAAGCGCCAGCCAGGCCCTCCCCGCTGTCGGGTGTGGCGAGGCAAGCACGGCCTTGAACGATGTGGCATCCGCCTCCCAACTCTCGACGATCTTCCCCTGTGAGGCATGCAGCGTGTCGCCCAGCCAGGCGGGCTGTGGCAGCACGGGTCGCACGGCGACCCAAGCCGTTCCATGCGGCGGGATCCGGCCAAGCGTTAACCGCTCACGCTGAACGCCACAGTAGGACGAGCGCCAGAAGTCCACCACGTGCATCCCATTGGGCGAGCCCTTGAGCCCGATTTCCCCCCAAGCCAGTTCTGCGACGATCGCACTGTCTTCCCAGTTCACACGAGCGACAAGCGTCCAGTTGCCCACTGCCCCGCTGAGAGGGAGGACAACCGTCGTTGGATGATCGGTCAGACGCCCAATCCCCGACGCGCGCACCATCGGGCAGGAGCGGAAGCACCCGGCTGAGCCATGCCAGTCTCGACTCGGGCAGCGACGGCAGGTGATCCGACACCATCATCGGCCCGCCCAACATGGAATTGACCGTGAGCAAGGTCTGGGCCTCGGCTTCCGTCAGGCGAGAGGCCGCGCCGGGCGCGCCGCGGCCGCCGGCTGCATCGGCCGGTCGGAGCAGGACACAGTCGGCATCGTTCAGCCACCACCGCCGGTGGAGATGAGCACGGCTCAAGGCGTTGCGCAGCGCGTTGCGGACGGCGGGGAACTCAGGGTCGCTCCTGGGCAGTGTCGGGATGCCGGGGTAGCTCGGATTCCATCCGATGGATACATCGGGACCGACGCGCATGCTGTCGAAGATCCCGATCCCCGGCCCGAGCGGTCCCCCGCAGCCAACCAGGTAGGTGTCCGGGCCAGCCGCAAGCCGGATGTCGCCCATTCGCTGCGAGTACGCTTGAGCACGCGTCTGCGAACGATCATGCCGTTCCCCGATCATTGCCCCCGCATACAGAAAGTCGAGCTTCAGGTAGCGGAAACCCCACGACTGGACGGCAGTCTGAACGGTGTGGCGGACGAACTCCCTGACTTCGGGGTGGCTGACATCGAGCGCTCGGGTGCGCAATCCCCACGTGTACCCGATTCCCACGGGGGCGCCACCGTGCTTGCGCAGGATCCATTGCGGGTGGTCGCGGGCGACTTCGCGAGTTGTGTGCGGCGACGAATGGGGCAATCCACAGCCCTGGGGTGCCGCCCGCCTCCGCGATCCTGCGGCCGATCGCGTCGAGCGGAACGCCGAACTCCGGGCGAGTGCGCTCCCAGTCGCCGACATGAGCCTCATAACCGTCATCAAGCTGGATCACTTGCAGCGGATAGCGGTCGCGGTTCTGGGCAATCCAAGCCTCGTTCTGCGTCAGTCGGTCATTCTGCACCCTGGCGAAGAACTGGTACCACGAGCACCATCCCGTCGGCGAGGCCGCCTCCCCGTGGGCTCCGTTCTCCTCGGCTACGGCCAGCAAGTAGGGATCGAGGCACAGATCCTCGGTGAGGTCGACCAGCTGCAGGCAGGCCCAATCGCTGGCCAGGCTGGCGGACGGGCCTAGAACGATACCGTCCGCCGGACAAACCAGCTCCAGCCACGAAGCATCCGAGCGAAGCTGCGCGTGCACTCGGCCAAACATCTGGCGCTGCGCCAGGAAACCCGCCAGCAAACCGACCTTCCGCGGTGGATGAAGCAAGACACCATACAGGTCCGAGACGAACTCCCCCCGCGGCCGTGGCATGCGGACCCCCGGGATCGTGTGCCGTGCACGAAACAGCGGTCCAAGTGCGCTGCGCGGCTGACGTTGCCCCGCCTGCAGCGTGCCGGAGTAGCTCCAGCTCTGCCAGCCGTTCACGTAGAACGCCGAGGCGCCAGCCGCATCCATCTGCACCGACGCCAGCGGGGCTTGCCTCTCGGGCGGAGGCTCCCCCCGACCGCAAGAGGTGGACGCAATCCAGGCTGAGCTCCGCCTGACTTCTGTTTGTCACCGTCAGTCGCCACAGGACGAGCGCAGCCGCCTCGGGTGCAGCCAGCTCCAACTCCAGCCGGACGGGTAGTCCATCCGGCTCGACCGCCACATCGCAGAACGTGCGCGGCGCCGGTCGGGAGTTGCTCTGCGCGAGGCCCGTCGAGCTCGGCTCCCGCCAGACTCCCGTTCCACGTGAATGGCTTGGCCTGCCACGTCCCGGCTAGCCCGAGCCGCGCTCCGCTGAGTTGGACCCTCGGGCCGCGACGCGATTCGATCCCCCACCGCCCGGATGGGACGTCCAAGCCCGCCACCAGGGAATCGTTTCCCACCTCGACCTGCATGCCGAAAGCTGCGCTCCTGCGCATGCCGCGGCCTGGAGCGATTATAGCGTTCGGCGACCCTCACACTGCTAGGAGCTTGCGGAAAGACGTGTAGACCTCACCCCCTGACCTCCTCTCCGAGGACGGCGCACGGGTAAGCCATGAACCGTGGCGGAGAGGGGGAACAAGATCTTGATCGACCCCTTCCCCTGCGGGACTCGTGCGAGTCGCGGATGTCGGCTCATGCAGGGGGAAAGGCCAGGGGAGAGGGTTGGACGATCACACGGTGTCTTTAGGCAACCTGTTAGGTCCGTTTCTCAGGCGCGCGCGGCGTTGAACCCAGTTCTCCGGGCTCCGGCGTTTTCGGTTTCGGAATCAACGACGACAGGAGTGTGGGAGAAGCCAAGCGAGGCGAACGATCTAGCCAGGCGTTCCGAAGTGCGTGTAGTGGTATTGAATCTTGCCCTGCAGAATGCCGAGCGTGTCGCTTCCCACGACGACACCCGAAGACTCGCCTCTCGCCAGCCAGGTGAACTGGCGGAAGGTGCCGCCCCCGGTCTTGCCGGTCAGCACAAATGTCGCATCTGCCAGTCGTTCCTTGATCAGGTAACGATACCAGTCCTTGATGGCGTCATGGCCGACCACGGTGCGATCTCCCGTCACGTGAGCGGCGTTGTCCGAGTAGAGCTCAAGCACAGGGGTGGCCTTGTGATTGTTGTAGCGCCGGATCAACTCCTCCGGCAGATCGGTCTGCGGATCTGGCAGCGGGGCGGGCGCAACATCCCACCCGAACCCGGCCATCGCGTTCCAAAGGTCCTGATACCCCGGGCGAGAAGCGTAGTCCCAGCTCCATGCGTTGGCAGCCTCGAGGCCAAGATCCTTGGCCGTCGAAAGCGCCAGGCGGACCTCGTCCGCCGTCGGACGCCAGCCGGCAGACGGAATATGTCGGGAATGTCGGGACCACCGGCCGGGCATTGGGCAGGCTCATGTATTGATCGAACGACCTGCGCAGCTGGACATTCGGGATCGTGCGAATGCTCGAAGTACACCTGCGGCATGGCGAAGTCGCACACCGCCAGGAATTCTCCGTAAGGGATCTCATAATGGATTCTGGGGTAGCGGTAGGAGCTCAGCGCGATGGGCATGTTGCCAAGCAGCCGGCGGAGTTCTTGTGCGTAGCGCTGGGCGGCGGCTTTCTTGCCCGACCCCTTGTATTCGCGCTCGGCATCGATGACGTACCCATCGAGACCCAGGCTGCGCGCCCGGTTCGCGCCCAGGCGGGCTTCTCCCAGCGGATTGTCTCCGCGGACGTAGTGCCAGCCCCAGACCTGAATGCCGGCCGACTTGAGCGCTGTCAGCACTGGCGGGACAAGATCGACGTCACGCGTGCGGTCGATGTTGTAAGCCCAGCTCGCTCCGTCGGCGATCTTGATCAGGACGTGGGTCAGGCCGGCTTGCTTGGCCTTGGAGGCGATCGCCTTGGCGCTTCCGCCCTCGCAGTTCTGAAGCTGCCAGATGTAGTAGCCCTTGCCGCGCAGCTTCATTGGGCAACCAGCCTCGTGCGCGGATGGGAGGGGCGCCTCAGGTCTCCCGAGTTTTCCCGTTCTGCGGCGAGCGGTGCGGTAGGCTGCTGGCCCGATGAACCGAATGATCCCCATAGCGCTGTCGGATCTGGTCGACGGCGCGCAGCAGCCGCTCCTCCCGCTCCCAGCTCCGATCGAACAGCTCGAGCTGGCGCATGGGAGTCCCTAGCCCGGAGACGCCCACGCCCAGCAGGCGCACCGTCCTGCCAGGCTGCAAGTTGGCGTGCAGCAACGCGCGCGCCACGGTCAGGATCTCCGGATCGACACTCGAGGGTTGGGGCAGGCTGGCCTGCCTGAGGATCGTTGTGAAGTCGGACCATCGCAGCTTCAACCGAACTGTTGTCCCCGCCAGATCGTGTTCCCGCAAGCGCTGAGCCACCTCTTCCACCAGTTCGACCAGGACTTCTTCGAGCGCCTGGCGGGAACCGATATCCCGGGCGAAGGTGCGTTCAGCGGAGAGCGACTTGGGCTGGTGCTCGGCTACCACCGGCCGGCTGTCCACGCCCAGCGCACTGGATGCAAGTTCAGGGCCACGCTCTCCGAACACCGCCCGCATGCGCTCCGCCGGCCAGCGGGCGAGATCCCCGATCGTCACGATCCCTTCGGCCGCCAGGACGTGGTGTGTCTTGGGACCCACGCCCCATAGCATCTGGACCGGCAGCGGCGCCAGGAAATCCGCTTCCTCACCCTCGGGGACTGCGACCAGCCCGTCCGGCTTGCCGACCTCGGTGGCGATCTTGGCGACGAGCTTGTTGCTGGCGACACCCCACGAGGTCGGCAATGCATGGCGCTGGGTGATCTCTCGCCTTCAGCCTGGCGGCAATCTCAGCCCCCGGGCGTGGGTCATCGCTGACATCGAGGAACGCCTCGTCGATGGACATCTGCTCGACGACCGGCGCCGCCTGGCGCAGCAGACTCATGACCCGGTCGGAGTACTCCCCATACACCCCATGCCGAGGGCGGAACCAGCACCAGTGCAGGGCACAGGCGCAACGCTTGCGCGGTGGGCATGGCCGAACGTACGCCCCAGGCCCGGGCGGCGTAGGAGGCAGAGCTGATCACGCCGCGTTGGTCGGGGCGACCCCCGACGGCAAACGGGCTGGAGGCCAGGCTCGGCTCGAGCAGGGCCTCCACCGAACAGAAGAAAGCGTCCAGGTCAACGTGCAGGATCGTTCGCCGCATCGCCTCAGGTTGACAGCCCCGAATTCAAGGCTACAATGCCGTCCAGTTCAGAGAGGAGTCGTACGTGCAAACCTGCAGTCGCTGTCACACCGGCTCCCCCGACACAGCCGCTCGGTGCGCAAAGTGCGGCGCCGACCTCAGCCGCGAGTCCGAAAGCGCCGTGGCTCGCTCCCGCTTGCAGGCGAATCCGCGTGTGCATCGCATCCGCCTGGTGGTGCATGAAGATGCCTGTCCCGCCTGCTGTGGTGCCGAGGGCGAGACCGCCAAGCCCGACGTCCCCGTCGTTCCCATTCACGGCTGCTCCCACCCATTGGGTTGCCGCTGTTTCTACGAGCCGGCCCTTTCCGAGATCTTTCCCTAGCCTTCCTCAACCTTCCGTGGCATGACCGTATTCGCCGGCGCGCAGCGCCGCGCGAGCGAACTCGATCGCCTGATCGGGCGTTGTCACCTGTCCCTCCACCTGCGCCTCGCGCACGGCTTCCAGCAGGTCCCCCACCCGTCGCCCGGGGGCGAGCCCTAGCTGGTGCATCAGCACCTGGCCATCGATCAGCCCCGGTGGGCGGACGACTTGCGAGGCGCGTTCGAAGTACGCCTCCAGCAAGGTGCGGGCAGTAGCCAAGCGCCCAGCCCACGCCGACTGCGGCGGTGGGGGAATGTGCTTGCCCAAGAAATCCGCCAGCGAAAGCAGGACCACATCGACTCCGGCTTCCCCCAGCTGCCGGTAGTAGCGATAGATGGCGCGAGGCGCAATCGGTTGCGACTTCTCCAGCTGCCCGGGGCGCATGTGGTTGGCCACGACCAGCCCGAGGCGGTCGATCTCGACCCGGCTGAGCCGCATTCGCTCCGCCCAGGCGGAAGCCATCTCGGCGCTGCGCGCCTCGTGCGCCAGGAAACGGAGCTTCCCGGCGGGATCGCGGGAGCCCGTGACACTCTTGCCGACATCATGGTAGAGCGCGGCCAGCGTCAACAGGCTGTGCGCCGACCGTCCGCCGGCAAGCGACTGGGCGAGCACGTCATGCACCGGTCGGCGGAAGCGGCCGAGTTGAACCGAGGCCAAGCCCAGGGTCAGGTCGGCCGAGAGCTCCTCGTCGGGTTGCAGGCCCATGATAGCAAGCAGGTCAGCGAGGTGGTCGCAGACCGCCAAGGTGTGTACCAGGGCGTCGTAGGCGTGCTGTGGCGGCTGCTCCAGACCACGCAGCGCCCTCCAGCTCGGGAAAGGCGTCGCCCAGCAGGCCCAACTGCTCGATCAGGCGCACGGCTGCCGCCGGGCGTGGGAGCTCCAGCGTGCGCATCACCTCGTCGCGCAGGCGCTCGGCGGAGGCGCGACCAAGGCCTCCGCTCGCGGCACGCAACTGGCCGATGGTCGAAGGCTCGATTGTCAGCGAGAGGCTCAGCGCCAGCCGAACGGCGCGCAGCGCCCTAACCGGATCGTCAGCGATTGCCTGCGCGCTTGCCGCGCGCAGGCGACGGGCGCGCAGGTCTGCCACGCCGCCGGTCGGATCGATCAGCTGATCGGGCCGGCGCAGATCGATCGCCAACGCATTGATGGTGAAATCGCGCCCGGCGAGGTCCTCCTCCAGGCCGGCTGCCCGCAGGCGGCTGAAGTCGAGCATCCACCGCACGCCGTCCGGTGTGCGGTGGAGCACGCGTCCGGCGTCACGTGCTGGATCGAGGTCGAAGTAGTCCGCGCCCAAGCGATCCGCCACGCGTCGGGCAAGCCGGCGCGCCTCCCCATCCACGGCGAAGTCCAGGTCATGCGTTGGGCGGCCGAGCAGGGGGTCGCGGACGGCTCCGCCGACAAGCCACACGCCGCGCGCTGCGCCGAAGACCGGCTGCAGCTCGACGACCCAGGCGGGTGGGAAGGAGGGGGACACGTCGGCGCTCAGGGAGCGAAGAACTTCTCCGGCTGGACAACGCCGACGAACGGCAGGTTGCGGTAGTACTCGTCCAGGTCGAGGCCGTAGCCGAAGACAAACTTGTTCGGGATGACAAAGCCACAGTAGGCGATGGGGACTTCGGTCTCGCGTCGCTCGGCCTTGTCTAGCAGGGTGCACACCTGCAGGCTTTGCGGGCGACGGGCGCTGAGCAGCTCCAGCACCGAGGCCAGGGTGAAGCCGCTATCGATGATGTCCTCCACGATCAGCACGTTGCGTCCCTCGATGGAAGTCGTCAGGTCCAGCGAAATGCGGACCTGGCCGGTCGTCGAGCGTACGCCGGCGCCGTAGGAGGACACCGCCATGAAGTCGACCGTATGCGGGACGCTCAAGGCGCGCATCAGATCCGCCAAGAACATCACCCCGCCGCGCAGGATGCACACCAGCATCAGGTCCCTGCCGGCAAAGTCGCGGCTGATCTCGGCGGCCAGCTCCAGGACCCGCGCCTGCAGCCTGGCCTCGGGGATCAGGATTTCTGCCAAGAACTCACGGTAGTCTCGCATCGTCAGTCTCTCGGAACGTCGTGATGCATGCGGCAGCGGGCTTCATACATCTCACTGGCGCCGACGACGACCACCGGGTCGTTGTAGCGCGCCGGGCGTCCATCGATCAGCCGCTGCGTGCGAGAGGCCTCATCCCCGCAGACCATGCAGATCGCATGCAGCTTGTCGACCTGCTCGGCCAAAGCCATCAGCTCAGGCATCGGGCCGAATGGCTCGCCGCGGAAGTCGGTGTCGAGGCCTGCGACCAGCACGCGCACGCCGCGGCCAGTCAGGTCTTGGACCACCTGGCGTAGGCCGGCGTCGAAGAACTGGGCCTCGTCAATGGCCACCACCGTGGAGTCGACCTGCAGCAGCTGCAGAATTTCCGCCGCCGACCGCACGGGCGTGGCTTCGAACTCGGTCCCAGCGTGCGAGGTCACCTTTTCCTGCTGGAAGCGAGTGTCGATGCTTGGTTTGAACACCTGGATGACCTGACGCGCGATCCGCGCCCTCCGCAAGCGGCGGATCAGTTCATCGGTCTTGCCGCTGAACATCGAACCGGTAATCACTTCGACACTGCCAACGATATGTCTCATGCAGGCGCGCCCCATGCGGCGGAAAGAAATGGGCAGGTGGAGGTGCCACCTGCCCAAAGTGTACTCGCTAGGCGAACAGCGGCAAGCGACCTACGAAGCCAGCTCCCCGGCCGGGCTTTCCTCAGGCAGGCTGAAGCCGCGCGCCCGCAGGCGGCGCTTGAGATCCGCCAGGCTCTTGCGCCCGAAGCCATCGATCTGCAGCAGCCCCTCGTCGCCGGCCTGTTCCAGGCGGGCGATCGCTTGGCCGACGTTCCCGATGCCGGCCGCCTTGAGGGCGTTCTCGGCGCGGCCGCCAAGCTCGAGCTCGGCGATCGGAAGGTCGGGCGAGGTGCGGGATGCCTCGCGGGCCTCCACGTCGCCCAGGTATTCCTGGCGCGCCTGAAGCTTCTTGTAGAAGCGGTCGACCTGGCCCTCGGTGTCCACAATGCGCTGCTCGCCGGTGTAGAACGGATGGCATTTGGAACACACGTCGGTGCGGATAACGTCGTCCGTCGAGCCGGTGTGCCAGGTGTTGCCGCAGGAACAAATCACCGTTGCCTGCGGGTTGTACTTCGGATGGATTCCTTCTCGCATGGAAGTTGCCCTTTCCCTGGGTGGCCGTCTGCCGCCAGCGCCGCCTGATCGCCAGGGTGCGATTCAGTCGGTCCGAAGCGGCGGACGTGAACCTGCAATCACTCGCATAACACGCTGACGTGTTTGCGCCCGCCGCGTCCGAATGCGAACTTGACACGGCCATCAGCTGTAGCGAACAAGGTGTCGTCGCCCCCCTTGTCCACGTTCGTGCCGGGGTGGATGTGCGTGCCCCGCTGGCGGACCAAAATGGTTCCCGAACGCACGAGCTCACCCTCAAAGCGCTTGACTCCCAGCCGCTTGGACTGGCTATCCCGACCGTTGCGGCTCGAGCCGCCGCCCTTCTTATGTGCCATTCCGTACTCCTCGCTGCCCGGCGACTACGCCGAGGCCTTCTTGCGGCCCTTCGTAGCCGGCTTGGCGGCTTTGCCCGCCGCCTCCCCGCTCTTGGGCGCCACTGCCTTTGCCGCTGCGCCGCCCGTCTTGCGCCGCGCCGGCTTCGCCGCCGCGCCCGTGGGCTCGTCCGCCTGGCTGCCGGCCATCCCGGGGAAGCTCACCTGCTCAATCGCCAGGCGCGTGTACTGCTGGCGATGCCCCTTCTTGCGGCGGTAGCGTTCCTTAGGAATGTAGCGGTAGACCACGATCTTGGGCCCCTTGATGTGGCCCTCGACGCGGGCGGTAACCTTGGCGCCCTCGACGGCCGGCTTGCCGACGGCCACGGCCTGGCCATCGACCGCCAGCAGGACCGAGTCCAACGTGACCGTCGAGCCGACCTCGACCGGCAACAAGTCGACTTCGACGAACTGCCCTTCACGGGCGACGTACTGTTTGCCGCCCGACTCTACAACCGCGTACTTCATACCATGCTCTCCAGCTTCGCTTCACCGCCCGCCACGCAGTCTGGGCTGCCCGACGTCGGGGAAGTTGGGTGATCCGCCAATCGGCGCAAGGGGCAATTCTACCTGCGCTTGCGCCCAGCGGTCAATCCTGACTTGTCGGCCGCCCCTTCAATCGGCGGCCACCGGCTCCGAACCCTCGTCGGATGCGACCGGCAAGGCCTCCGTGTCGTCCAGGCGCTCATCGCGCAACACGGCTTCCTCACCCGGGAAGGAGGTGCCAGCCGGGATCAGCTTGCCGATAATGACGTTCTCCTTCAGGCCGCGCAGGTAGTCCACCTTGGCCTCGATCGCCGCTCCCGCCAGCACCTTGATGGTGTGTTGGAAGGAGGAGGCTGACAGGAAGGACTCGGTGCTGAGCGAGGCCTTGGTCACCCCGAGCAGAACCTGGACGGCGCGTGCCGGCTGCTTGCCATCTCGCAGCAACTGCTCATTCATGCGCTGCAGGTACAGCCGATCCGCCAGGTCGCCCGGCAGCAGCAGGCTATCGCCGGCGAAAGTGACCTGCACCTTCGAGAGCATCTTGCGG
The DNA here is from genome assembly GCA_963789825.1 of uncultured Chloroflexia bacterium. Taxonomy (GTDB): domain Bacteria; phylum Chloroflexota; class Anaerolineae; order Anaerolineales; family E44-bin32; genus PFL42. The sequence continues at coordinate 78,196 of CAWBME010000006.1, read as the reverse complement.
ATGATGACCTCGAAGTGCTTGTCGTTGATGTTCTGGCCCTGTGAGCGATATACCTTCTGGACCTCGGTCAACAGGTACAGCTCGGCGGCTTCGCGCCCGAGGATGCGCAGCTGGGCGTGTGGGTTGCGCGAGCCCTCGGTGAGCTGGTGGCCTGCTTCAACCTTGTCGCCATCCCGCACGAGGACGCGGCCGCTGGGCGGGATCTCGTACTCGCGCTCGTCGCTGTGGTCATAGGAGACGATCACCGTTCGCTCTTCCAGGCGCGTCCGGCCGGCATGCGTGGCCACGATCTGGGCCTCGCCCCGGGTGGCAATCACCTCGCCAGCCGTAACCTGCGCCCCATCCTCGACGCGCAGCGCCCAGTTGCCCGGTACGGAGTACTCGTCCTGCAGCAGCTGGCTCTCGACGACGCGGAGCAGCCGCGGCCCTTCCGGCGTGTCGGATCGCACGAGTTGGACCGTGCCACCGATCTCGGCGGTGATCGCCTCGCCCTTCGGCTTCTTGCGCGCTTCGAATAGCTCCTCGACGTGTGGCAAGCCGGTCGTGATGTCGCCCCCGGCGGCGACGCCGCCGGTGTGGAACGTGCGCAGGGTGAGCTGGGTGCCAGGCTCCCCGATCGACTGAGCGGCAACGATGCCCGACCGCCGTGCCCAAGTTGACCATCTTGCCGCGCCCGAGGTCCATCCCGTAGCAGGTGGCGCACATACCGAACTGCAGCTCACAGGTGAGCGGGGAGCGAACAAAGACCTCGGTCTACGCCAGAATCCGCCACTCGGCGGGAGTCTTCGATGCCGATCAGATCGCCCTTGTCGAGCAGCACTTCGCCGCTGAGCGGATCGGCGAGACGCCCAGCCAGCATGCGCCCGACGATGCGGGAAGCATAGTCCTGGCCGGCGACATCGTCCGCCCGCCGGATCACGACCCCCTGCTCCGTGCCGCAGTCGTTGGCGTTGATGATCACATCCTGGGCTACATCGACCAGGCGCCGGGTCAGGTAGCCGGCATCGGCCGTGCGCAGGGCGGTGTCGGTCAGACCCTTGCGCGCGCCATGCGTCGAGATGAAGTACTCGAGTGTGCTCAAACCGTCGCGGAAGTTGGAGCGGATCGGCAGCGGGATGATGCGCCCGGCCGGGTCGGCCATCAGGCCGCGCATGCCGGCCAGTTGCGAAATCGGGCCGAAACCGCCCTTGGTGGCGCCAGAGATCGCCATCGTGCTCAGGTTGCCGGCGGGATCCATCCCGCGGCGCACCGCCTTGGCCACCTCGCTGGTGGTCTCCTGCCAGAGCTCGATGGTACGCTCGTTCATCTCCTGCGCGGTCAGCAGGCCGCGCCGGTAGTTGCGCTGCACCGCCTCGGCTTCTTCCAGCGTCTTGGCGATGATCGCTTCCTTCTCTTTCGGGACGGTGATGTCGGAAACGGCGATCGTCGTACCGGACCGGGTGGCATAGGCGAAGCCGATATCCTTGATGGCATCGACCACCGCCGGGGTCCCCTCCTCGCGCAGCAGGTGGTAGACGTCTGCCACCAGCTTCTGCATCGAGCCCTTGTCCAGCACGTGATTGACGAATCGCAGTCCGTCGGGCATCACGCGGTTGAAGATCACTCGCCCGACCGTTGTCTCGATCAGGCGCGTTTCGGGATCCGCAAGCCGTGCACCATCCTCAGCAAACCAGGTCTCGGTCTTGACTTGGATCGGCGCATGGATGTCGAGTTGGCCGAGCCCATACGCCATCTCGACCTCATCCAGGTTGGAGAACGCCCGCCCCGCCCCGCGGTGCTCGCGCCCTTGAACGGCCATGGTCAGGTAGTACACCCCCAGCACCATGTCCTTGGAGGGTCCGACGATCGGCTCGCCGTCCGCAGGCTTGAGCAGGTTCTTGCTGGACAGCATCAACTCCCGTGCTTCCTCGACCGCCCTCTCCGAAAGCGGAACATGGACCGACATCTGGTCGCCGTCGAAGTCGGCGTTAAACGCAGCGCAGACCAGCGGGTGAAGCTGGATGGCCTTGCCTTCCACCAACACCGGTTCGAAGGCCTGGATGCCCAGCCGGTGCAGTGTCGGCGCCCGGTTGAGCAGCACCGGGCGAGCCTGGATGACCTCTTCCAGCACCTCCCACACCTCGGGCCGCTCGCGCTCGATGATGCGCTTGGCGCCCTTGACGTTGGCGGCGTAGTTGTAGGACACCAGCTTGGAGATCACAAACGGGCGGTACAGCTCGAGGGCCATCGCCTTGGGCAGGCCGCATTGGAAAAGCTTGAGGTGAGGGCCGATGACGATCACCGACCGCCCGGAGTAATCGACGCGCTTGCCGAGCAGGTTGCGGCGGAAACGGCCCTTCTTCCCCTTCAGCATGTCGCTGAGCGATTTCAGCTCGCGGCGCCCACGGCGCGAGAGCGCCTTGCCGCGCTGGGCGTTGTCGATCAGCGAGTCGACCGCTTCCTGCAGCATGCGCTTCTCGTTGCGCACGATCACGTCCGGCGCGCCGAGTTCAACCAGCCGCTTGAGGCGGTTGTTGCGGTTGATCACCCGCCGATACAGGTCGTTGAGGTCGGAGGTGGCGAAGCGCCCGCCGTCCAGCTGCACCATCGGCCGCAAGTCGGGCGGGATCACCGGCAGCACCGTCAGCACCATCCACTCCGGCCGGTTGCCCGAGCGGCGGAAGGCCTCGGCCACCTTCAGACGCTTGGTGGCTTTCTTCTTGCGCTGCTTGCTGCGCGTGGTGCGCGCTTCCTCCCACAACTCCTCGGCCAACTTGTCCAGATCGAGGCGCTGCAAGATCTCATAGAAGGCCTCGGCGCCCATGTCGGCGCGGAAGACCTGGCCCCACTTGACCTTGAGCTCGCGGTAGCGGCTCTCCCCCAGGAACATCATCGGGCGAATGCCCAGCAATTCCTCGCGGTCTTGCGCCAGCTGGTCGCGCGTCCCAAGGGACCCGTCATCGGTCGCTTCGCGCACCTCGGCCAGGCCGGCATCGGACTCGCCCTTGACCTTGTCCACTTGGGCCTTGATGCGCTCCAGCTCGCGATCACGCCGTTCCTTGAGCACAACTTCGATCTCTTCCAGGCGCTGGGCGACCGCCTTCTGAACGCCGGCGAGGTGGGCATTGGTGACGGTCTCATCTTTGTCGGCGATCAAGGTATCGGTGGCTTCCAGGATCACGGGTTGGCGCAGGGTTTTGCCCAGGCGCTCGGTCAGGCTGCGTTCGAGCTTCTGGCCCTCACGGATGACGGGATCGATCTTGGTGGCGACCTCATCGGCGTAGTTCTCTTCGACCTTCTTCTTGCGTTCTTCCAGCTCCTCCAGCCGCTTCTTGCGATTGGACTTGAGCTGAGCGATCCTCTGGTTGAGCGAATTGGCCTGCTCCCGCTCCATCGTCAGGATCTCGTCCTCGATGCGCTTGACCGCTTTGCGGCGAGCTTCTTCGTCGACGTGGGTGATGACATACTGAGCGAAGTACAGCACCCGGTCTAGGTTGCGCCGCGAGATGTCCAGCAGCAGACCGAGATAGGAGGGAACGCGCCGTGTGTACCAGACATGTGCCACCGGCGCCGCTAGGGTGATGTGGCCCATGCGCTCCCGCCGGACGGCCGAGCGCGTGACCTCAACCCCGCACTTCTCGCAGGTGATGCCCTTGAAGCGGATGTTCTTGTACTTGCCGCAGTAGCACTGCCAGTCCTTCGTCGGCCCGAAGATGGCCTCGCAGAACAGGCCGTCCTTCTCCGGCCGCAGGCGGCGGTAGTTGATCGTCTCCGGCTTCTGCACCTCGCCGTAGGACCAGCTCAGGATGTCCTCGGGTGAAGCCAGACTGACACGCAGCGCCTTGAATGACTTTGCTTCCACGCGGATCCCTCCAGCGACTGCCACTCATTCGAACAAACGTGCTAGTTGCGGGGCAAAGCAAAACCAGCGCCTGGAAGCCCGGTCTGAGCTTCAAGCGCCTGATACACGAAGGCTTATTTTATGTCAGTCCGCTGGGAAGTCAAGGCCGAGTTTCGTCTTCGGTCAGGCGGATCGGGACATCGATGATGAATACGCTGCCGGCGCCGAGCTGGCTCTCCACAGTCACCCGCCCGCCATGCTGCTCGGCAATGGACTTGACGATCGCCAACCCCAGTCCCGAGCCACGCTCGCGCAGGTTCTCCTTGCGTCGCGCCCGGTAGAACTTCTCGAACAGCCGCGCCTGATCGGTCGGCGCGATGCCGACCCCGGTGTCCTCCACGGTGAACAGCTGGCGGCTTCCGACCTGGCGGGCGCGGATCACCACCTTCCCCCCAGGCTGGGTGTACTTGACGGCGTTATCCACCAGATTGGCCAGCGCCTGGCGCAATAGCGTCCGGTCCGCCTGGATCGGGCGGAGCTGCGCGGCGACCTCCTGGCTGAGGCTGATCCGCTTGGCCGCCGCCTGCGGCTGATAGACCTGCGTAACATCCGCCACCAGGCTCTCCGGCGCCACGCTCTCCAGGCTCAAACCGATTCCGGCTTCGATCCGTCCCAGGTCGAGCAGGTTGTCGACCAATTGCGTCATCTGCTCGACACTGTCGGAGATCTTGCGGATGAACTCCTTCTGCTGATCATTCAGCGCCCCGACCATCGGTAACATGGTCGTGTAGCCGCTCATCAGCGTCAGCGGCGCCCGTAGGTCGTGGCTCACGGTTGCCACAAACTCGGACTTGAGCATGTCCAGCTTCTTGAACTGGCTGACGTCCCACAAGACACACACCCGCCCATAGAACTGCGCATCGCTCGGGTCCTCGACGGTCATCGCCGTGCCGAACAGCACCTTGCCGCCCTCGACTTTGAGCTCCAGGGAACGCCCCTCGGCGGTGTCATCCAGCAGCAGCGCCAGCAGCTCCGGGGAGTCCACCCATTCCGTGGCCGGGAGGCCGATACAGGCGTTGGCCGGTCCACGCAGCACGATCTCAGCTGCCGGGTTGGCGAGCAGGATCCGCCCGGCGCGGTCGGTCACCAGCACAGCATCGGGGGTCGCCTCGAGCACGGCGCCCATGCGCAATCGCTCTTGTTCGGCTTGTTGGAACAGGCGGGCATTGGCTACAGACACCGCCAGCTGCGAGGCAATGATCGAGAGCAGCCCGGCCTCCTCCGAGGAGAAGGTGTGCGGTTCGCGGTAGCCGAGCCAGAGCACACCGATGAACCGGCCTTCATTGCGGATCGGCGCACCGGCCAGCCCCAGGATCGGAGCCCGCAACGACTGCAGGTTGAGCAGGCCGCGGGCGCGCGTCGGGTTGTCGAGCACGAAGGCGCCGCGCTGCCGGGCGATGTCCAGGATGGGCGGATCCAATCCCGCCCATCCGCCGGGATCGCTCCCGGCCTGGTACGCTTCGGGAGTGGCGCCCGGCTTGCCATCGCCCTCGCCCAGCAGCACCAGACGCACCAGGTCGCACTGGGCAAGCTCGCGTGTGGCGGCGAGCACGCGCGGCAGGACGACCGAGAGCTCGAACGTGGTGGCCAATTGCTGGCTGATGCGCAGCAAGCCGTCCATTTCGCCCATGCGGCTCTCCAGCCCGCGGCGCATGCGTTCGAACGAAGCCGCCAGCCGGCCGGTTTCGTCCTGCCCGGATATGGGTACCGGCTGAGAAAGGTCACCGCTGGCGATCGTATCGGCGGCGCCGGCCATTTCTCTCAATGGACGCGTGATGCGCCGGCTGATCAGATAGACCACCAGCAGAGCCAGCATGCCGACTGCGGCAATGACTGCGGTGAGTTGCGCTGCGATGCGCGCCGCAAGCAGATCGACCGCGCCCTGGGGTGAGGCCACCACCACCCACCACGGGTAGCCGCGCACTTCGCTCAGGTAACGCAGCTGGCGCGTGCCATCCGGCGCGGTCTGGGCGCGCACTTCCCCGGCACTCTCCGCATCGATGGGCACCTCATCCATCACCCGCGCCGGGATTGGATGCAGGATGATCGTCCCGCCTTGGTCCGTGACGTAGGCCTCGCCGGGTTCCACCTCTGCCAGGCGCCCGAGCACAGGCAGCAGCAACGGATTGCGTGACAGGTCGGTCCAGGCAACCAGGCTACCTACCGGCGCCTCCAGCTTCTCGGTTTCGATCGGTGCAACGAACACCAGGCGCGCGCCGCGGCTCCCCTGCCCTGGACGCACGACGACCTCTTCCGAGACCCCAAGTCGGGCAACCTGCAGCGCCGGCCGGATTGCCGTCAGCAAAGCTGCATCCGGACCCGGCCCCGGCGTGTGCACCAGAACCTCGCCCCGACTGTCGAGCACCGCCAGCGAGTTGAAGTAGGGCAGCAGGGTCAGCCAGCGCTCGAGGTCCTCGGCCGCCAGGATCCCCTCGGCTACGGGATCGGCGATCTCCCGGCTGATCTGAGCGGCATAGGATCGCCCCGCCTGCACGGCGTAGGGGATGCTGTCGGCAGCGAGCTCTGCCGTCTGGGTGAGTTGGGCGCCGATCAACTGCCGGGCGGCCGAACGTGCCAACAGCCAATCCCCGTACAGCATGGCGACGGCAAACACCAAGCCGGCAACGCCGAACACCGACACAGTCTTCGCCGCCAGTGAGCGGCTGTAGGGACCGATCTGGAGCGCGCGGGGGTGGAACCAGAGCTCAGGGATGGTCAGCCGGAATGCCTCCGCGATGAGGCCAGCGATGCCGACCTGCAGCAAGCCGGCGATCAACAGGCCATTGAGCTGGGAGGCCATGAAACCGAGGCCGTCCACCAAGGGTCCACCCGTGAAGGCCAGCACCTCGATCCCGGTAAGGAATCCGAGCGCCAGGCCTCCGATCACACCCGTGACCGCCGGGTGGCGGAGCATGCGGCCCGGCCACTCCGCATACGGATTGCGCAGGCACAGGCTGCACAATCCAGCCACCAGGCCGTAGATCAGCGGGGTCATCAGGCTGGCGGTTTCGACCGCCGCCGCCGACAAGCCGGTGACGATCGCCACCGTCACCGCCGGCCACAGGCCGAGCGTGCCGGCGGCTAGCATCCAAGGCAGTGCGGCAAATGCGGCAAAGTAGGGCGGCGATGCCTGGCGCGGGACGCCCGGCGCCACCGGCAGGCCGGCGGCGGGAAGGTAGAACAGGAATACGCCGGAGGCCACCACGCCTCCGGCGATGAGCAGCGCCAGCCACATGACTTCCGTCTGGCTGAGCCCGCGTCGGCGTTCGCGCCGGCGCTTCTTCAGGTCATTGACACACAGGACAAGCAGACCCAGAGCGAAGAGCAGGAGTAGGGCATGCCCAAGCGGCCGAAGGGGCAGCCCGAAGGCGATCTCGCCGTCAAAACCCCACAGATCTACGGTCATGTCACCGGCAGCGGCGTCCTCTGGGTGGCGGCGATTATAGCATTGCGCTTCGTGCTGTCCCAACGGCGCCTGCTTGCCGCGGCATGTTCTTTATGTTAGACTGCCTGAAATCGTCACCTCCCAGGCACCCCCTCCATGGCCGAGAAGATCCTAATCGTCGACGACGACATCGATACGCTGAAGCTGGTCGGCCTGATGCTCGAGCGGCAGGGGTATTCGATTGCCGTAGCCAGCAACGGTGCGCTGGGGCTGAACAAGGCCTCCGCCGAACGCCCGGACCTGATCCTGCTCGACGTCATGATGCCGGACATGGACGGGTATGAAGTCACCCGTCGTCTGCGTTCGGACCCGGCACTGGCCCACATCCCGATCATCATGTTCACCGCCAAGACGATGGTGGACGACAAGGTCGCCGGATTCGAGGCTGGTGTCGACGACTACCTGACCAAGCCCACCCACCCGGCGGAACTCACCGCCCACGTCAAGGCGGTGCTGACGCGCGCCGTCCAGACCCGCGCCACGCCGGTCGAGAAAGCCAAGGTGCTGTCGATCCTCGGTGCCCGCGGGGGAGTGGGCACCACTTCGCTGGCGATCAACGTCGCCGTTCTGCTCAAGCGCCACGCTCAGGACGTTGTGCTGGCCGAGATGAACCCTGGCGCGGGGTCGATGGCTTTCAGCCTGGGCCTGACCCAGGCGCCCGGGCTGTCCAATCTGCTCACCCGATCCCTCAAGGACATCCATCTGCGCTCGGTGGAATTGGAACTCTCCGATCACAGCACCGGGATTCGCGTGCTGCTGACCTCTGCCCGCCCGCGCGAGACCGAACTCGAGCAGGCCATCCCGCAGATGGAGGCCGTCGTCCGGAGCCTGGCGGCGATGTGCACGCTGCTGGTGCTTGATATCGGCAGCGGGCTGCGCCCCCACGTCGTGCCGATGCTCAACATGAGCGATCGGGCCGTGCTGTTGGTGGAGCCGGTGTATCCCGCCGCCTCGCTCGCGCGCAACCTGCTCGACGACTTGCAGCATAGCGGCATCAGCCGACACAAGCTCAGCCTGGCCTTGATGACCCGCGAACGAACCAGCCTACAGCTACCCTGGCAGCAGGTTGAATCGGACCTGGGGATCGAATTGGCCGGTCTGGTCTCCCCGGCGCCGGAGCAGGCTCACCAGGCTGACCAGAGCGGGACGCCGTTGGTCCTGCTCCATCCCGACGCCCTGGTTGGGGATCAGCTGCGTAAGCTTGCTGCCCGACTGGCCACGCTGCTCCAACTCGAGGAGAGTTGACGCGTGGTGGGGCCCTCACCCCATCCGGTTGACACTCAGCTTGCGGCCAGAATGATGCGCGACGCCCGCTGCCCCGTGGCGCTCACCGGCGCCGGCATCTCCACCCTCTCTGGCATCCCGGATTTCCGTTCCGCCGGGTCCGGGCTATGGGACAACGCTGAGGCCACGGCGGTTGCCTCGCTCAGTGCCTTTCGCCACACCCCCGAACGGTTCTTCGAGTGGGTGCGCCCGCTGGCGGGCTGCATGCTACACGCCCGCCCCAACGCCGCCCACGCGGCGCTGGCAGCCCTCGAGCGCGCCGGCTGCCTGCGGGCGGTCATCACCCAGAACGTCGACGATCTGCACCGCCAAGCCGGCTCGCAGGAAGTCATCGAGCTGCATGGCACGATCCGCCAGGCGACCTGCACGGGTTGCTTCGCCGTCCTACTGACCCAAGAGCTGCTCGAGCACTGGCTTGTTTCCGGAGGCACGCCCCGCTGTCCGCAGTGCGGCTGCCTCCTCAAACCCAACGTGATCCTGTTCGGAGAACAGCTGCCCCAGGCTGCACTACGGCGGGCAGACGAGTGGGTGCGGGAATGTGACTTGTTCCTTGTGGTCGGTTCGTCGCTGGAGGTGAACCCGGCTGCCGGCTTGCCCTATCAGGCGCTTTGCTCCGGGGCCAGGCTGATCATCGTCAACCGGCAGCCCACCTACCTGGACTGCCGCGCCGCTCTGGTCTTCCATCAGGAAGCGGCCGAGGTGTTGGCCGCGCTTGCAGATGAGGTGCTCTGTGACCGAGCTCCCGCATGATGCCGTATCCGACACGGCCGCCATCCGCAACTATCCACGCATCTACCAACGCTATGAGCGCCTGCTCGAAACCTCGTCCGACTTGGCGTCGACGCTCGACCTAGAACTCGCTGCTCGGACGCATCGTCCATGTGGCGGCCGAACTGACAGAGGCCGAAGCGGCATCGCTGCTCCTGTACGACGCCGAAACCCAGCACCTCTATTTCGAAGCCGCAACTGCGGGAATCGACGAACCCATGGGCAAGACCCCGATCCCCGTGGCCAACAGCATTGCCGGATGGATCTTCACCGAGGGGAAGCCGATCCTGGTGGACGACGTGCTGCGCGACCCGCGCTTCTTCCGCGAGGTCGACGTGCTCACGCGCTTCCAAACACGCAATGTGCTGGGCGCTCCCCTGCGCACCAAAGACAAGACCATCGGCGTTATCGAAGTGGTGAACAAGCGGCAAGGAATGTTCGATGAGGACGATGTCCGCCTGCTGCAGACCCTGGCCGCACAGGCCGCGGTCGCCATCGAGAACAGCCGGCTGTTCCAGCAGAGCGACCTGATCGCCGAAATGGTGCACGAGCTGCGGACGCCGCTGGCCTCGCTGACTGCGGCCGCCTATCTTCTGAAGCGCCCCGATCTGCCGGAAGACCAGCGCTCCAAGATGGGCGCCACGGTGCAGGCCGAGGTCCGCCGCCTCAACGAGATGGCCACCGATTTCCTAGACCTCTCGCGGCTCGAATCAGGGCGTGTGCGGATGACGCGCGAGCCGGTCCACCTCGGCGGCTTGATCAACGAGTGCCTGGAGATCATCCGACCGCTGGCCGAGGCCGAGCAAATCCGGTTGGAGGACAACACCGACCGGGACGTTCCACCGGTCCAAGGCGACCGCAATCGGCTCAAGCAGGTTGTGCTCAACTTGCTGACCAATGCGATGAAGTTCAACCATCGCGGAGGCGTGGTCGCCGTCGGGCTGTGCCGCAAGGGCGATACCGTGGAACTGAGCGTGCGCGACTCCGGGCGCGGCATCCCCCCCGAAAGCGTGTCCCATATCTTCGAACGCTTCTATCGCGTGCCCGAGCAGCAGTCCACCACCCCCGGCACCGGCCTCGGGCTGACGATCGCCGAGCGCATTGTCAAGAGCCATGGTGGACAAGTGGCGTTGAGCAGCCAGGTCGGCGTCGGCAGCACATTCACCGTGAGTCTGCCGGCCGGCAGCGCGCGATCCGCTCGCTCCCCCCACCGTCCCCCCGCCGGCAACCTGAACCACGCCGCCGGCGCCACCCTCCCTTCCCAAGCCGCAGCTCGCCTCGACGGCACCGGCCACCGCGCACCGTGATCGGGGGTTCCTGGCACCCAGTGAGTTGACGGGTGCCTGGCAGTCTCCACGGGGATCCCGCGCACCCGCCACCTGACCGCATCATTGCGGAGCGAGCGCTTCGCCGCGGCGGATCCCCGCACCCGGCAGCCTCCCAAGGGCCGTCGGCTCAAGGGCGTGTGTGGGTTTCGGGTTGCGGCCCCAGGCAGCTGCCGCAAGTCTGTCGGCGCCACTCGCCCAGGAACGGAGCCTGACAAGCCTCCCCCAGTACGAGAAAGCCATGGCCGGCGACACCCTTGTCCGGCCTGCTTCGCCGATATGGGCGCGAATCGGCTCCCCGCAGGCCAGTTCGGCGCAAGGAATGCGCGGCCCTGGCACGTCGTGCACAAGCCCGCACGGGCGTTGTGCGCTTGCAGTTTCGGGGCTGACCTCCAGGCCCCTTGGGGTGCGCACCGGAGACTACCAGGCTGCGATGGAGGGGGAGAGACGGGGGCCCCCCGGCCTTCCGATTGGGCGCCACAGGATGTCCGGTACTGCCAAAGCCGCGTTGCGAGGCGACAATCGCCAGCGGTTTCCGCGGGCTGGTCGCACGGGCGATCTTCTCCGGGCGCGCAACCCAGAATCCGCGGGCGCCGCGTGGTGGGGTCCCGACGGAGGAGATGGCCTGTCGATCGCATGTCCCGGGCTTCGACCTCAGCCCGGGCGGCCCTCAGCCTCGTCGGCCGAACTGGCGCTCGAGCATGTCGAGAGAGAGGTGGAGCATCGTTGGCCGTCCGTGCGGACAGGTGCGGGGCTGGGAGCACGTTTCGAGCTGGCGCAGCAGTTCAGTCTGCTCGGCGAGCGACAACAGCTGGCCGGCCTTGATCGCCGCCCGCTTGCACACCCGCCCGGCAATCCGGTGCTCCCGCTCGGCCTCCAGCGGTCGCTCGTCCTCCTCGAAATCCTCGACCAGCACCCGCAGCGCCTGTGCCGGATCGAGGCGGGCGAGGAGCTCAGGCATGCCCCGCAAGCGGAAGGCGTTGCCGCCGAAAGCCTCTACGTCGAACCCCAGACGGCGCAAGTCCTCGAGCTGCGACTGCAGCAGATCGGCCTGCGCGGGCGTCAGCTCGACCACGACCGCCTCGAGCAGCCGCTGCATCGGCACGTCACCCTGCGCTTCCTGGCGCGTCCACGCTTCGAACAGCACGCGCTCGTGCGCGGCGTGCTGGTCGATCAGGTATACACCGTCCGGCGCCTCGGCGACGATGTAACTCCGTCCAACCTGTCCGACCGCCTGTAGCAGCGGCAGCCAGGGCGCCGGCGCTGCGGCGGGCCCGGCGCTCTCAAGGTCCGGTGGTTGCAGTGCGGCCTGAGCCGCGATCCAATCGAGCCCAACGGCCGGCATCGTGCGCGCAGGCAACCCCGTCGGCCCGAAATCGGCTGCAGGTGCGTGGCCGAGCAATGTCGCACGGATCACACGCTGGACGACAACAAACGCCAGACTCGCCTCACGGAAGCGAATCTCCGCCTTGGCCGGGTGGACATTGACGTCGATGCTTTCCGGCGGCAGGCGCACGAATACGGCGGCGATCGGGAAACGGCCGACCATCAGCAACCCGTGGTAGGCCTGGACCACGGCCGCCGCCAGGCCGGCGTCCTGGACCCAACGCCCATTGACGAACAGCGTCACCTCCCGCCGCGTCGAGCGATGGACCGCTGGCGGGCTGACATACCCGCTCACCTGCACGGGCCCTTCGCCGCTCGGACCGAGCGGCAACATGTCGCGCGCGATCTCCCAGCCGTAGACCGCCGCCAACACGTCCTTCGCCTGTCCGCCGCCATCGGTGTGCAGGCTGTCGCGTCCATCGACCGTCAGTCGGAAGGCGATCTGCGGGTAGGCCAGCGCATAGCGCGACACCAGGGAGAGGATGCGCCGCCGCTCCGAGTCCTCGGAGCGCATGAACTTCAGTCGGGCGGGCACGTTGAAGAACAGGTCCCGCACTTCCGCCAGCGTGCCGGCTGGCATCCCCACCGGCTCCGGTCCACTCAACCGGCCGGCCTCGGCCCGCATCCGCCAGCCTGCGTCCGATTGGGGCGGACGGCTGGAGAGCGAGGCACGCGCCACGGCGGCGATCGACGCCAGCGCTTCGCCGCGAAATCCGAGGGTGTGAATCCCGGCCAGATCCTCCAGCGTTGCCAGCTTCGATGTGGCGAAGCGCGAGAACGCCAGCGGCATGTCCTCGGCCGCAATCCCCGCACCATCGTCGGCAACCTCGATCAGCCGCAGCCCGCCGGCCTCCAGGCGAATGTCGATGCGCCTCGCCGACGCATCCAGCGAGTTCTCGATCAGCTCCTTGACAACCGAAACCGGGCGCTCGATCACCTCGCCAGCGGCGATGGCAGACGCAACATCCTGACTCAGCAAGTGGATGGTCATGGGGTCCGTGCAGGAATTATAGCTTCAGGCAGATTCGATTGACACGCCTTCCCGCGATGCATATACTGCCCGCATGGACTGGCAGACGGTGGTTGTGCTCGCGGTTCTCACTTGCCTGGTAGCGATCGCGCTGGCGCGCGTAGAGCACCGCCAGCGCCGCAGAGTGCTGCTCGTCCTCCCCCTGCCGGCGCTGTTCCTCCTCTGGCGTTGGTCCCTGTACCGGGGGGTGTGGCTCGAGCCGATCCTCGGCGTTGGCCTGGGACTGCTGGCAGCTTGGATCTGGTGGCTCTGGCGTGGCAGGCACCTCCCTGCTCCCAGCAGCGAAAACATCCGGGTCTGGACCAAGGATCAGCCGTTCGATGACTGATCTCCACACCCTGTTCCTGGACCTGGATGACACCCTGTATCCGCACGGCAACGGCGTCTGGCACGCCATCGGTGACCGGATCACCTTGTTCCTGATGGACCGTCTCGGGCTGACGGAGCCGGAAGCCATCGACCTGCGCCGACAATACTTCGAGCATTACGGGACGACACTCAACGGATTGCGCCTCCACCATCAGATCGACCCGGCTGACTACCTGCAGTTCGTGCATGACCTACCGCTGGCGCGCTACCTGCAGCCTGATCCGGCGCTGCGCCAGATGCTGGCCGGATTGCGCGTCCAGCGCGTGGTGTTCACCAATGCCGACCGCGCCCATGCCGAGCGGGTGCTGCAGGCCCTGGACATCGCCGAGTGCGTTTCTTCGATCATCGATATCTATGCCCTCGAGTTCGCCAACAAACCTGAGCCTGCCTCCTACCTGCGAGCGATGGCCCTTGCCGGCTCGCCCGGCCCGGAGGCCTGCGTGTTGGTGGACGACATGCCGCGCAACCTGTACCCGGCGTCCGGGCTGGGAATGACGACGGTGTACGTCGGACCCGGATCCCCTCCGGGCCCCATCCACCACCGGCTCGATCGCATCCATCGCCTGCCTCAGGTAATCCCGGCATTGAGAGCTCCCGATGCCTGACAAGCTGATCAGTCTGCAAGCGGCAGCTGAGCTGGTGCCCAAGCAGGGGGCCTCGATCGCCTTCGGCGGGGTGACGCTATACCGGCGTCCGATGGCCTTCTGCTTGGCACTGCTCGAGCGTCACCGCAAGGCGGATGCTCCCTCCGGGCTAACGCTGCTCTCCTTCACGTCTGGCCTGGAGAGCGACCTGCTCGTCGGCGAAGGGATGGTCAGCACGACGCGCACCTGCTACTTTGGCCTGGAGATCTTCGGGCTCGCCCCGCATTTCACGCGGGCCGCCAGTGACGGGTCGCTGCGCGTCCAGGAGGAGACCGAGGCCAGCCTGGCGAGCGGCCTGCGGGCGACCATGGCCGGGGTCGGATTCATGCCCTCGCTGGCCTGGATCGGGACCGACCTTCCCAGGCTGCGACCCGACGTCCGCACCGTCATCGATCCTTACACCGGGGAGGAACTGATCGCCTTTCCGGCGATCGAGTGCGACGTCGCCGTGATCCACGCCCTGGCGGCGGACCGCTCCGGCAACGCACAGATCGGCGGCAACCAGGGGGTCGACCGGGAGCTTTGCCTGATCGCCCGCACGGTGATCGTGACCGCCGAGACGGTCGTCCCGGCGCTCGAGCAGGCCGAGATCCTGGCTCCGACAGTGACGGCCGTCGTGGAGGCACCGCAGGGCGCCTGGCCGACATCCTGCCACCCTCTCTACCCGTTCGACGGCAGGGAGCTGCTTCTCTACACGCAGAGCGTCGGGAATGGTACCTACCCGGCGCTGCTCGACCGCTGGCTCGCCAGACACGGTCTGCATGACGGCTGACCGGATCCTTCGGGGCCCTTAACCCTCCGCTTAGCTGGCAGCAGCCAGAACTCGCTTACAATCCAGCCACTCCCCGCCGAACGGAGCGGGATGGGAGAGGTCCAATGGGCAAGTGGCTTCGACTGATGGCAGGCGCGGGGATCGCCCTGTTGTTTGCGGTCATCTTCTTCAGCGGGGGCGTGGCGACCGGCGCCAGTGTGCCCGCCCTGCAGTCTGTTGTTCAATCCGTGCTCCCCCAGCCTGAGGCGTCTCCGTCGCCGGTGCCGCTCGCCTCCAACGGATCTCCGGAAGCTCAGCGCCAGCTCTTTGCCCCGTTCTGGGAAACGTGGGAGGTGATCCATGAGGAGTTCGTCGATCAACCGGTCGACGATGACTCGCTCATGCGCGGCGCCATCCGCGGGATGCTCGAGGCGCTCGGCGACAAGCACACCACCTACATGGACCCGACCGAGTATGAGCAGGCGACGATCGGACTGGAGGGGCGCTACGAAGGCATCGGCGCCTGGGTGGACCCGGACGGGGAGTATCTGGTGATCGTCTCCCCTATGCCCGATTCGCCGGCAAAGCAGGCCGGCCTGCTGCCCGGCGATACTGTCATTGCGGTGGACGGCGAGGACATGACCGGCATGGACGGCAGCCTGGTCATCCGCCAGATCATGGGCCCAGCCGGATCGACGGTACGGCTGACGATCCTTCGCGAGGGAAAGCCCGACCCGTTCGAGGTCAGCCTGCAGCGCGCCAGCATCACCCTGCCAAGCGTGGACGGCCGTCTGCTGGACGACGGGATCGGTTACGTCCAGATGTTCACCTTCGGCGAGGGTACGACGGACGACCTGCGGCGCGCCTTGCGCGAGGTGCTCGCCCAGAATCCGCGCGGCTTGATCCTTGACCTGCGCGGCAACGGCGGCGGCTACCTCTCCACCGCCATCGAGGTTGCCTCGGAGTTCATCAGCGAAGGCGTCGTGCTGACCGAGCGTTTCGGTGATGGGACGGAGCAGGTGTTCCGGGCCCGCTCAGGGGGAACGGCGACAGAGATCCCACTGGCGATCCTGATCAATGGTGGCACGGCCTCCGCCTCGGAGATCGTCGCTGGCGCCGTGCAGGATCTCGGGCGCGGGATCCTGGTCGGGACCCAATCGTATGGCAAGGGATCGGTGCAGAACTGGATCCCTCTGCAGGACAACCAGGGTGCTGTGCGTGTCACCGTCGCCCGCTGGTACACCCCAAGCGGCAGACTGATCGAGGATGCCGGGCTGGAGCCGGATATCGTCGTCGAGCTGTCAGAAGCCGACCTGCAAGGCGATCGGGATCTGCAGCTGGAGGCCGCCATCAAGGCCTTGCTCCGCGCCCTGCCCGCCGGCGGCTAGCGCCGCACCGCGTCGGGGCTTCCGGTCCGTGGCCGAAGGCCTCGACCCGTCCCTTGCACGTCGCCATCCCCCTGGCCCCAGATCGGTGCTGTTCGACGCGGTGTCCGGCCTGAGCCCGTTTGCCCCAATGGGTCGATCCCGGCACGCCAGCCTCCTCTAGTCCTCCCCGGCGAGCATCCAGGTTGACCCCGCCCGGCCCTGGGGCTGCACCCAGTGAGCAAGCCCCCTGGCCTTTCCGGCCCGCGAGTCCGCCAGCAGGGCGGCATGCGCACCTGCACCGCCCCAGCGCTTGCCGCCCCCGACAGAGGGCACCACAAGCTGCGTCGGCGCCGCTGGCCCTGCGCGGCCTTCAACTCCCAGAAGGGCCTGCTGCGCAGGGCTGGCGCACCGCGCTGGAATCGGACAGAATCGGGCCGTCCGGCATGGTGGCCGGATCCTGCGCAACACCGAGTGGCCAATGGAAGAAGCCCAGATCGAAAAGACGCTGGAAGTCATCCGCCAGGCCCTGGAGACCGGGCGCGTCAACGACGCCATGCAGGCCCTGGTCCTTCTTCACCCGGCCGACCGGGCGGACGCGTTCTCGGACCTCGACGACCGGCAGCAGGCGCAGTTGCTCCCCGAGCTCGACGTCTCGGCCACGGCGGATCTGCTCGAGGAACTCGAAGATGATGACGCGACCGATGTCGCCGAGTCGTTGTCGGCCGAATTCCTGGCAGACGTCCTCGACGAGATGGATCCGGACCAGGCGGCGGATGTGCTGGGCGACCTCGATCCGGCTTATGCCGCCGAACTGCTGGCCGACATGCAGGACGCCGATGAGGTGAGCCCGCTGCTCAAGCATCCGGATGAATCTGCCGGCGGCCTGATGACCACCGATTTCATCACCCTGCGCCGCCGTACCACCGCCGCCCAGGCGATCGAATTCTTGCGGCAGGTCCATCCCGATCAGAACATCCCCTACTACCTGTATGTCACCGACCGGGAGGGAAAGCTCGTCGGCGTCACCGGCCTGCGACAGTTGATCCTGGCGGAGCCCCATGCCACGGTCGAGACGCTGATGGACCCGAAGGTTCGGTTTGTGACCACCGGAGCAGACCAAGAGGACGTCGCACGGACGATGGGCCACTACAACCTGCTGGCGCTCCCGGTGGTGGATGACAGCGGGGTGATGCAAGGCGTGATCACCCATGACGATGTGCTCGACGTGTTGGAGGAGGAGACCACCAAGGATGTACTCAGGCTCGCCGGCGTCGAGCCCGGCCCGATCATTGACAAGCCCTACTGGTCCCGCGGGATACTCGACGTTGCCCGCTCTCGGTTTGTCTGGCTGCTGGTCCTGTTCGGCGCCTCGACCTTGACCGGAAGGGTGCTGCGGGCCTTCCAAGGCGAGCTGCAGGCGGTCGTCGCGCTGACCTTCTTCATTCCCCTCATCATCGGGACGGGGGGCAACGCCGGGTCGCAGACCGTGGCCGGAGTGATCCGGGCGCTCGCCCTCGGGGAGATCAGCCGCAGAGACGCCCTGCGAGTGACGTGGCGCGAGGGGCAGACCAGCCTGGTGCTCGGGACCCTGCTGGCGGTTGCCGGGTTTGCCCTCGTGCTGCTCTGGGGCCTGGGAACCACCCTGGCCTTCGTCGTGGGCGTGACGCTGATGCTCGTGTGCATCTGGGCGAATCTGGTCGGATCGCTGGTGCCCATCGCTGCCGATGCCATCGGCGTCGACCCAACGGTCATGTCGGCTCCGGTGATCGCCACCCTGGTGGACGCAACCGGCCTGCTGATCTACCTGTCCGTTGCCGGGGTCGTTCTGACCCAGATGTAGGGAGCGCAGCCATGGCCGCCAGAGTGATCCTCAATCCGTATTCCGGCCGCTGGAAGGCCCTCAAGCGCCGCGGGGAGGCGGAGGCTGCCTTGCGCCAGGCCGGTATCGACTTCGACCTGGTGCAGACCGAGCGCCCCGGACACGGCATCGACCTCGCCGAGCAGGCAGCCCGGCAAGGATGCTCCCCGATCATCGTCGCCGGCGGCGATGGCGCGATCGGCGAAGTGGTGAATGGACTGCACCGGGCCAGGCCTGAGACGCCGCTTGGGCCGTTGGGCATCCTACCGCTCGGCACCGCTAACGACCTCGTGCACAACCTGGGTCTCCCGTTGGATCTGGCTGCCAGCGCCCGCGCCATTGCCGCCGGGACCACCCGCCGTATCGACTTGGGCCAGGCCAACGCGTGGGTATTCGCCAACAACTCCGCAATCGGCCTCGAGCCCGTTGTGACGTTGTACAACATGCGCATGGTGCGGCTGCAGGGGGTGATCCGCTATCTGGTGGCTGCGCTGCGGGCAATCAACGACCAACCGCGCTGGAACATGCATCTCGTGTGGGACGCAGGCGAGTATCACGGCCCGGTCAGCCTGGTGTCGGTGGGGAATTGCCCGCTTACCGGCGGGCTGTTCCGCATGGCGCCGGCGGCCGACCCGGCGGACGGGCGATTGACCTTCGTGCTCGGGTACGCGCCCACACGGCGCAAGATGCTTAGCCTCCTGCCGCGCACGATCAACGGCAGCTTCGTGCGCGATCCCGCCATCCAGCAGCATCACACAACCCGACTCCAGATCTCGTGCGAGCCCGCAACCCCCATCCAGCTGGACGGCGAGATCCGCTCCCAGGCCTTGTTCGAGGTGGTCTACCAGGTCTTGCCTGCCCGGCTCGATGTGATCGTCCCTGCTGCTTGAGGATGATGCCGCGCGCTGCAGCACCGGGGCTCCATCCCCACGTGGCAAGCCCATTCACTCCTGCCGTGCGGCCATTGGGATGAAGGCATCACAAATCCTCGCTCGCACCGTCCACGGCGCGGTGCGCATCGTCCTCGATCTGCTGTATACGCGCTGTGCCTGGGGCTATGACGCCGTGGCCTGGCTGGTCTCCTTTGGGCGCTGGCGCGAGTGGCAGCAAGTCGGGCTTCAGGCGCTGCCGGCCGGTCCGGTGCTTGAGCTGGGCCACGGCCCAGGTCATCTGTTGCGGCCAGCGGCTGTTCGCCGGACTACCCAGCGTGGGCCTCGACCGCTCGCCGCAGATGGGACGGATGGCGCTGCGCCGCCTGCGCAAGGCGCAGCTTGCGGCGCGCTTGGTGCGAGCCGAGGCGCAGGCGCTGCCGTTCGCCGGCGAATCGTTCGACGGCCTGCTGGCCACCTTCCCGACCGAGTACATCCTCGACCGACGCACATTGGCGGAGGCGCGCAGAGTCCTGCGTCCAGGCGCAGCGCTGGTGGTCATCGCCGGCGTGCACATCGCCCCTCACACCCTGCCCGAGCGGCTGCTCGAGCGGCTCTATCGCTTCACCGGTGAGACGCCGCCTTCTCCAGATACCTGGACACTTCCGAGCGATGTGGATGGGCTCCGGCTGCAGGTCGAGACGGTCGAGGCGCCTGGAGCGCTCGTCTACCGCCTGACGGCCACCAAGCACTGACCGCCTGGTTCGGAACAAGTAGAATCAGCCTGGAAGACGGAGGAGCTGTGGAACAATCGCGAGCGGCCGAGGGCGACCTGGCGCTGGTGATCGGTCAGGACGGGAAGCGTTTCATCCTGCGCCTGGTTGCTGGGGCCGAGTTGCAGACACACCGGGGCGTGCTGACACACGATCACCTGATCGGCGCCGAATGGGGGACAACCTGCCACTCCCACCTCGGCATCCCATATGTGCTCCTCCAGCCATCGCTGGACGAGATCCTGCTGCATCTCAAGCGCCGTTCCCAAATCATCTTCCCCAAGGACCTGGGCTACATCCTGCTGCGGCTGGCGATCCGGCCGGGGATGAGGATCGCCGAAGCCGGCACGGGTTCCGGCGCCCTGACCGTGGCGTTGGCCTGGATGGTGGGGCCGCAAGGCGAAGTGCATTCGATCGACCGGCGCGCCGACATGCAGGAGCTTGCCCAGGCCAACGTCGCTCGCCTCGGCTTGCAGGAGCGCGTCGTCTTCCACCTGCTGGACATCACCGGCGGCTTTCCGATCGAGCAGCTGGATGCACTCTTCCTTGATCTGCCTGACCCGCAGAACTACTTGCTGCAGGCTCGCCAAGCGCTGCATGGCGGCGGCGTGCTGGGCGCCATCCTTCCCACGGCCAATCAGGTGTCAAGCCTGGTGGAAGGGCTGAATCAGCATGGGTTCTCCCAGATCGATGTTTGTGAGATCCTGCAGCAATTCTACAAGACCATCCCCGCGCGCCTGCGTCCAGTCGACCGCATGGTGGCGCATACCGGTTACCTGGTCTTCGCCCGGGCGGTTGCGCCGGTTGCCGGATTCACCCCCGCCTCCGACACGACCGACTTGGACCTCGATCCGCCGGGTGACTCAGCTGCGGACGTTGACACCGATTGATGCCCATTCCACAGTATGCCCCGATGTCCGCCGGACGGCTCATACCCGGGCGAGGGAGCGCTCGTCCGCACCGATCGCCTCAGCCCACTGGAACGGGCGGATAATGGGCCCCTCGGGCGAATGGCTCCACTCCCTGCGGGAGTCGCTGCAGGCAATCGGCGACCCGGTCCAACGGGAAGGCCGGCGGGCAGCGGCTGTGCTTACTGCCGCTGTATCGTGACGAAGACCAGTGGTGGCTTCTCTTCACCCGGCGGACGGAGAGCGTCGAGCACCATCGAGGACAGGTCAGCTTCCCCGGCGGCATGGCCGAGGTCTCCGACCCTGACCTGGCATTCACCGCGCTGCGCGAGGCCGAAGAGGAGATCGGACTCAGGCCGAATGAAGTTGAGCTGATCGGGCAAATGCCCCCGCTGCTCACCACGACCGGCTTCTGGGTCACGCCGATTGTCGGCTGCATCCGCTGGCCGACGCCGCTGCGCCTGAACGAACACGAGGTCGCCCACCTCTTCGGCATTCCGTTGGTCTGGCTCGCCGACCCGGTCAACCATAGCCGGCGCAAGGTGGAGTTGCCAGGCCATTCGCAGCCGGTTGAGGTGATCACGTTCAGTCCCTTCTCGGGCGAAGTGGTGTGGGGCGCTACCGCCCGCATCGTGGTCGATTTCCTGCGCTTGGTGCCATCGAACCGGAAATAGAAACCGGGCAGGAGGCATGCCTCCTGCCCGGTTGAAGCTGGCGCGGGAATTGCCGGTCAGTCTTCCTTTTCCTCTTCCTCGTCTTCCTTCTTCGGCTTGGTGATCACTTCCGGCTCCGCCGCCACAGGCGCCACCGGGACAGCCTCCTCGAGGACTTCCTCGGCCTGGAAGATCACGCGGGCCACGAGCAAATCGGCATCGGTCAGCACTTCAACCCCCTCGCCGAGCGGAAGGTCGCCGACGGTGATGGCGTCATCGATGTTGACCAGCACCTTGAGGTCGACGACCACTCGATCGGGCAGGTTGCCCGGCAGCGCTTCGACCTCGATGGAGTTGACGCCGGCAACCAGCACGCCGCCGAGTGTCTTGACGGCCGGAGCTTCCCCGGTCAGCTCGATCGGCACTTCGGCGCGAATGGTCTGATCCATGGCGACCCTGAGCAGGTCGATGTGCCGTATCGTTCGCCGAATCGGATCGCGTTGGATCTCGCGCACCAACGATGGGTGCAACTCGCCTTCCAAGACTGACGTCCACCAGCGTCGTCCGGGTCGTGCGGGCCAGCACTTTGCTCGCCTCACGTGCATCCATCTCGATCGGGGTTGCCTCGATCCCGGCGCCGTACAGCACCCCGGGCAGCTTCCCCTCCCGGCGCAGGGCGCGTACCTGCTTGCCGGTGACGGTCCTTCTCTCAACTTCCAACGTCCTACCTGCCATCGTGTTTCTCCCGGAGCGCCTCTCACCCCCGGACGGGGTTACCCTCGCTCCTGATCCTCTTCCAAGTCCTGTCAACCGCTCAGCGTCGGGGGCGGCCCAGGAGCAGCCCGCCGAGCAGCAGCACCAACCCGATCGCCAAGCCACCGCCGATCCCCGCCAGCAGCGCGCCGCGTGTGTCCAGGACCGTGGTCACTTCGCCATGGACCTGGCGGGCGAGCAGCAGCCCTGTGCTGGCGCCCCGGGCGTTCACAGTGCCCCCGGCAACCAGCGCTGCGCGCGTGCCGTCAAGCGCCACCTCGTCGCCAATCGCTATCGCCGTGGTGCTCTCCACCAGCATCACACTCGCGCCGCGCACAACAACCGCCGCGGCTTGATCGAGGTGCACGACCCCGCCGTCGATCGTGCCTGCTCCGGAAAGATACATGTCGACCTGAGTCGCCCGGACCGCGTTCGCACCCGCCTGGTGCATGTTCACCGTGTCCGCCTCAATCATGCTGACCGGCCCATGCACTGCTACGACATCGGCGCGCAATTCGTGCTCGCCGCTCGAATCGCCCGGGTTCTCCACGCCATCACCTCGGCTCAGGAAGGCGGGGCTCCAGCTTGACCTGCAGGTGGAGCCCCGCGCGGAGGCCAATTCTACCTGCAGCCCGAAAGCCCGTCAACGGGTGTGGCGCCCAGCCAAGCGCGTCTATGGCGCACGCCACGGCCCCGCAAGAGCAGGAGCCCCAGGGCATGAGCAAGGTCCTTTGCCCCTGTCGCGCGGCTCAGGATGGCAATGAGGGCACGATGTACGCCAAGGTGCCGCCAGAGAGTGGCCATCTGCCGCGCTCGCAGGCGCCCGATCATCCCGAGTGCCTTCCACCCGTGTCATCCCGAGCGCAGCGAGGGATCTGCTTGCTGGAGTCCCGACTGCGAGAACCTCGCCGCCTCGCTGCAAGCAGGTCATTCGCCCCCTGGCGGGGGCTCAGGATGACAATGAGGGCTCGATGTACGCCAAGGAGCCGCCAGAGAGCGGCCATCGGCGGCAATCCCGGCGCTCTGTGATCCCGCCTCCTCCCCGCCGCAGGACAAGCTCGCAGCACACTGCCAGCGCTCTCATGCGGGAGCCGTTCCTCTGCAGCCGTGAGGTGCACACAACGACTTGCCGTACGAACGCGGGACTGTCCTCATAGCGTTGCACTTGCTGTTGGAACTCAGAGCGCCCCTCCGCCGCGAGCCGCTGTGATAGACTACACTGTTTGCTTGGTCTCGGGGTCGTGCATGAGAACACCGCCTTCAGCGCCGCAAGCCTTCTCGCTCTTCGCTAGCTTGCTGGCCGTGCTCCTCGTTCTTCCTGCTGCGAGGGGCTTCGCCGCTCAGGCTCCGGGCTTTGCCGAGATCAGCACGCCAGCCCCGGGCGAATCGCTATCGGGGATGGTGACCATCTCCGGGTCGGCTAATCACCCGGCGTTTGTCTCCTACGAGCTTTCTTTCACCTATGCGAACGACAGCACGGGGACCTGGTTCCCGATCGCAGAAGCCGTAACCACGCCTGTCGTCGATGGGCCGCTGGCCTTATGGGATACTCGCTCCTTGAGCGACGAGGCCTATGTCCTGCGGCTCCTGGTGCTGCTCGACGACGGCAGCGTCTTGGAGACCACGTGTCGGCGACCTGCAGGTCAGCAACTACACCCCGACTCGCGTCCCCCAGGCCGACCAGGCGGCGACCCCTGCGCCGACGGTGACCCCGGTGAATCCGCCGCCGACGGCTGAGCTGGGCGCCCCGCCTCCCGTCCCCCCCCAGGCCGAGCAGATCGTCTTGACCTCTTTGCGCCTGGGGATGGCAGCCGGCGCGGCCGGCTTGCTGGTGGTTGGCCTGATCGTCCTCGGGCGCCGCGCCTGGCGCTGGGGGCAAGCCTCCATCCCGCGCCGCCGACCGCGGCGCCGCCGCCGGCGCCGGAGCAAGGCCTGATGACCGACCAGCCCCCGCCCCTCCCCGCCCTGTACTTGATCGCGGGACTGGGCAACCCGGGTCGACGGTATCAGGCAAGCCGCCACAATATCGGCTTCCTGGTGCTTGACCGGCTGGCGGCCGTCAGCGGGCTGGCGTTCACCAAGCGCAAGGAGGATGCTCTGGTCTGCCAGGGCGAGCTCGCCGGGCGCAAGGTGCTCCTGGCCAAGCCGCAGAACTACATGAACCTGTCCGGCCGGCCGGTCGCCAGCCTGGCGCGTTACTTCGCCATTCCTAGTGAATCGACGCTGATCGTGCTCGACGACATGGATCTCCCGCTCGGCCGGCTCCGCCTCCGACCGTCGGGCTCCTCCGGCGGACATCACGGTCTGCAATCCGTGCTCGAGCGAAGTGGCACGCTGGAGATCCCGCGCCTGCGCGTCGGCATCGGGCGCCCCCCGGGGCGGCAGGCGCCGGCCAGCTTCGTCCTGGAGGACTTCGCCTCCGGCGCACAGCCGCTGCTGGCGGAGACCCTCGAGCGAGCTGAAGCCTGCATCCGGCGCTATCTGCAGGCGGGGATCCAGGCCGCCATGACCGAGTTCAACCGCGACCCGGAATAGGGATGGACCTCTCCGCCCTGCTCGAGACGCTTCGGGCGCTCCCAGAGGTTGCGGCGCTGGTCGAGGCCGTGATCGACGGCAACGCCGCGCCCTCGGCCTTGCGCGTGCCACGCTCCGCCCGCCCGGCGCTTGCCGCCACGCTTGCTCACAGCCTTGGCAGGCCGGTTGTCTACCTGGTCACACGCACCGATCGGGAACTGGTCGTCCAGGAGGAACTGAGCGCATGGAACCGGTCCCTCCCGTTGCTCCCCTTCCCCGAGCCCAACCCGCTGTTCTACGATTGCTCGCCCTGGGGCCCGAGGACCATCCGCCAGCGAGCGGCGGTGCTGGCCTACCTGACACGCGCGGGACTCAGCCGGGCGGCCCGGCGCCTGGAGGCGCCGCAGGCCTGCGTCCTGATCGCCACGGCTCGCGCCTTGATGACGCGCACGCTGCCTCCGCGCGCCTTCATCGGGCAATCACGCTGGCTTCACGCCGGCAGCACACAGCGCTTTGATCGCCTGCTCGCGCAACTGCACGAACTTCAGGCTACCAGCGGGAGACCCTGGTGACTGAGCCCGGTCGCTACAGCCAGCGTGGCGGCCTGATCGACATCTGGCCTCCGCACGAACCTTCCCCTGTCAGGCTCGAGTTCGAAGCCAACACGCTGGAGTCGCTGCGCACCTTCGATCCTGCCACACAGCGTTCACGGCAATCGACCGAATGGCTCCGGCTAACCCCGGCGCGCGAAGGCCTGCCTCGCTTCTACCGCGCCGAATGGGACTCGCTGCTGCCGCACGATCAGCAGGACGACCCGCTCGAGCGGCGCGAGGCCCGCCTCGAGTTCTTTCTCCCCTGGATGCACGACAGCCCCAGCGGATTGATGGACTACGTCCCCGAAGGCGCACTGGTGCTGTTCGACGATCGGGCGGCGGTGGAAGACATGATCGCCGAGTTGGAGGAGCAGGCGCTCGGCCTGCGCAAGGATCAGGTGGCAAACGGCCAGCTGCCGCTGGAGGCGCCGGTTCCCTACCTCGGATTGTCCGAGATCACCGACCTGCTCCCTGCGGGACGCCAGCTTGACTTCGGCTTCATGCAGTCCGGGGACGCTTCCCCTCGGAACTCGGAGAGCGGTTCGGAACGCCCCCGCGCTTCGGCGGCCAGGTGCGAGAGATCATCGATTTCGTCGCCGCGCGCCGTGCCCTGCAGGAGCGGGTGGTCGTTGTCAGCCGCCAGGCGCCGCGCGTGGCTGAGTTGTGGAGCGAGCGCGGCGAGCCCGCCTCTGCTTTGTCGGTGCTCGAACCCGAGGTCGAGCAGGGAACACCGCAGTTCATCACCGGCGCCCTGACCGACGGTTGGAGCCTTGAACCCCCGGCTCGCCCTCGCCTCTACCTGCTGACCGACGCCGAGCTGTTTGGCTGGGGCCGGCCACGCCCGCGCCTGCGCTTGCGCGAGGCGGCCGCTCTTCCCGAAGCGATGTTCGCCGACCTGCGCACCGGCGATCTGGTGGTGCACATCGACTTCGGCATCGGCCGCTTCACCGGATTGGTCGAACGGACGGTCGACGAGATCCGCCGCGAGTTCATGCAGCTCGAGTACGCCGAGGGTGACCAGCTGTTCGTCCCGATCCACCAATCCGACCGCGTCACGCGCTACGTCGGCAGCGGGGAGACCCAGGAGGCGCCGGCGCTTTCGCGCCTGGGGTCGCAGGAGTGGGAGGTCTCCAAGGAGCGCGCCCGGGCGGCGGTCGAGGAGGTGGCAAGGGACCTGCTCGACCTGTACGCGCGACGTCTGACCGTGGGTGGATATGCCTTCTCGCCCGACACCACCTGGCAGCGCGAATTGGAGGCCTCCTTCCCCTACGTCGAGACCGACGATCAACTCCAGGCGCTGGAAGCCGTCAAGCGCGACATGGAGAGCGGCCGGCCGATGGACCGCCTGATCTGCGGCGATGTCGGCTATGGCAAGACCGAAGTGGCCCTGCGGGCGGCCTTCAAGGCCGTGCTCGACGGCAAGCAAGTCGCCGTCCTCGTGCCGACCACCGTGCTGGCTCAGCAGCACTTCAACACGTTCCAGCAGAGGCTGGCCGCTTTCCCGGTGTCGCTGGAGATGCTCTCTCGCTTCCGCACCCGCCAAGAAGCGGTGGAGATCGTCAAGCGGCTGGGGGCGGGCGAGATCGACATCATCATCGGCACCCACCGCCTGCTGCAACAGGACGTCCGGCTGCACGATCTCGGACTGCTGATCATCGACGAGGAGCAGCGCTTCGGCGTCACCCACAAGGAGTTCCTCAAGAAACTGCGCACGGAAGTGGATGTGCTCACCCTCACCGCCACGCCGATCCCACGCACGCTGTACATGGCACTGACCGGCGCCCGCGACATCTCCACCATCAACACGCCGCCCGACGACCGGCTTCCCGTGGTGACCCATGTCGGGAGCTACGACCCGCGGCTGGTGCGCCAGGCGATCCTGCGCGAACTCGACCGCGGCGGCCAGGTCTTCTACGTGCACAATCGGGTGCAGACGATCGAGATCGCCTGTCGGCACCTCGCCCAGCTCCTGCCGGAGGCCTCGGTCGAGATCGCCCATGGGCAGATGCCGGAGCGCCAACTGTCCCAGGTGATGGAACGCTTCGCCCAGGGCGAGGTCGACGTCCTGTTGTGCACCTCGATCATCGAATCCGGCCTGGACTTCCCCAACGCCAATACACTGATCGTCGACCGCGCCGACACGTTCGGCCTGGCCCAGCTGTATCAGCTTCGAGGGCGAGTCGGGCGCGGGACGGTGCGGGCTTTCGCCTACTTCTTCCGCGACACCCACCGGCGCGCCACCGAGGATGCAGCGCAACGGCTGGAGACCATCGCCGAGCACACCCAGCTGGGCGCCGGCTATTCGCTCGCCATGCGCGACATGGAGATGCGCGGCGCTGGCGACATCCTTGGCACGCGCCAGCACGGGCACATCAGCGCCATCGGCTTCCACCTGTACACACGGCTGCTGGCCTCGGCGATCGAGCGGCTGCGCGACGGGCTTCCCCGCCCTTCCGCCCCTCTCGGACCGGCTGCCCCTCCCCGGCATGCCGCTCGAGGCCACCGTGGAGCTGCCGCTGAGCATGCGCCTGCCGGTGGAGTACATCCCCGACCGTGACCTTCGGCTGCGCCTCTATCGCCGAATTGCCATGCTGCGTTCGCCAGCCGACATCGAGGCGCTTCAGCTCGAGATGCGTGACCGGTTCGGAGAGCCGCCGGAAGAGGTCCGCAACTTGCTTTACCAGATCCGGCTGAAGAACCTTGCCGAGCGCGCCGGGGTCACCTCTGTCACCTTGGCGAAGAATCAGGTGTTGCTCCGGCTGCGCGATGCCCCCGAGGGAGATCTTCCAGCCAGCTTGCGGGCGCCCGATCTGAGGCGCAGCAAACGCGGCCTATGGCTGGCGATCTCGGGTGACACGGTCTGGCAGCGGCTGGAAGAGGTGCTTCAGCTGCTGGCTGAGGCCGATCTCGCTCCCCCGCCGGTCAGCTAGTGCGCTTCGACAACCCTGGCGTGCAACCGCGCCTCGCGCTCGCCGTGCGGCGGATCGACGATCCGTCTAGGCGGCAGCTCATGGGCTAAGCCTTGGCACCGCCGAGCGGCAGACTAGATCTCGCCCTGATAGCGGATGATCACGGCCACGTAGGGCACTCCCCCGGCGAAGTCGAAGCCGACAGCCCAGGTGTTCCAGACGAACTCCGAGCCAGTCGGGTCGGCGGGAGCATGGAAGGCGACGAAGTTCAAATTGGCATACTCGCTCGGCCACTCGGGGGCGAAGGCAGTCTCGCCGGCCGGCAGCTCACCGCAGACGGGTGGCAGCGCCTTCACCGCGGCGGCGAGCGGGTCCACAACATCCCGGGGGAAACTTCCGGTGTCTCCCGCGCCAGCCTCCGGCCGGGCCAGCCAGTCAATCTGTGAGTTCTCAGAGAATAGATCCCCCAGCGACTCCGGCGCGAAGTGGACCTCTCCACCCCGTGCATCCAGGCGGACGGCTAGACCTCGCCATGGACTGACCGAGCGGCGCAAGGCGAGAGGATCGCCCGCCTGCGTCGCCTGCAGGAACTGGTCGAGGGTCGAAGCCAGGCGCGGATCGGAACAGGCCTGCTCCGGTGTACGGGCTTCGGTGAGGTTCCAGGCGCGCATCCAGCCTCTGCCGCCGTCGGGAAGGTCAACCTCGACCCAGACGGAGCTCCCCAGTTGGCTGGTCACGCCGGTGACTTGCACCGGCCGCTGATCCGGCTCGAATTGGGCAACTTCGCTGCCCGAGGAGCCGGCCTGCTCGCGCACGGTGAGGGTCTCGCCCGCCGGGACCATGATCACGGCGTACTCGACCAGCGGCGAGAGCGGGGGAGGCTGCGGAAAGGACTCGGAGTCGTCCGGACCGGCGCCCGGCTGCCCGTTGAGTAGCAGTGGATCGCGTGCGGGGGCACGCGTGCAGGCGGCGGCGAGCGCCAGAACGCCCACCGCCAAGGGGTACGCACTTGGAGGCAGCCTGCAGAGGAGGCGCATGCTTTTCACTTCCCCATGAGCCGGGGACAGCTCGGCCTCAGGCGGACGGAGCCGTCCGTGGGCGTGGCTTGGCCGGTCGGGCCGGCCGGCGGCGGGCAGGCGTGGGCACTTCCGGCGCCAATGCCAGCGCCAGGACTTCGTCCATGTGGTCCACCAGCTGCAGGTCAACGGCCTGGCGGGCGCTCTTGGGTACCTCCCCAAGATCCTTCTTGTTGGGTCGGGGGAGGATGACCCGGGTCAGCCCCAGGCGGTAGGCGGCCATCACCTTCTCGCGCACGCCGCCCACCGGCAGCACCCTGCCGCGCAGGGTAATCTCGCCCGTCATGCCGACCTCGCGGTCCACGGCGCGGCCGGTCAACGCCGAGGCAAGCGAGGTGGCGATGGTGATTCCGGCGCTTGGCCCATCCTTGGGAATAGCGCCCTCGGGAATATGAATGTGGATGTCCCGCTTCTCGAACAGCTCAGGCCGGAGATGCAGTTGGCGCGCCCGGGACTTGATGTAGCTCAGGGCAGCCTGCGCCGACTCCTGCATCACCTCACCCACCTGCCCGGTGACTTGCAGGCTGCCTTTGCCGTCGACGAGGAGCACCTCCACCGACATGGCTTCACCGCCATTCTCGGTCCAGGCCAGGCCGGTCGACGTGCCGACCTGGTTCTCGCTCTCCTTCTCATGGGGACTGATCTCGGGCGGGCCAAGCAGTCTGGGGATGACCGAGCGGGTCACCCGGCGCGGGATCTTCTTGCCCTCCGCCGTACGGCGCGCCAGCCGGCGGCAGGTCTTGCCGATCTCGCGCTCGAGGTTGCGCACCCCCGCTTCCCAGGTGTACTCGCGTATCATCATGCGCAGCGCGTCGTTAGAGATGCTGAGCCGGCGGCTCTCCAGCCCGTTCTGTTCCATCTGGCGCGGGACCAGGAACTGACGGGCGATCGCCAGCTTCTCTTCCTCGATATACCCGGGGAACTCGATGATCTCCATTCGATCGAGGAGCGCCGCGGGAATGGTGGCGGCGTTGTTGGCCGTCGTGACGAAGAGCACGCGCGACAGGTCGAAGGGCAGCTCGAGATAGTGATCCGAGAAGGCGAAGTTCTGTTCTCGGTCGAGCACCTCGAGCAAGGCGGAGGATGGATCCCCGCGATAGTCGTGGCCCAGCTTGTCGATCTCATCCAGCATGAACAGCGGATTGAGGCTGCCCGCCCGGCGCATAGCCTGCAGGATCCGCCCCGGCAGGGCGCCGATATAGGTGCGGCGGTGGCCGCGGATTTCGGCCTCGTCGCGGATTCCCCCCAGCGAGATGCGGATGAACTTGCGCCCCAACGACTCGGCGATCGACCTGCCGATCGAGGTCTTGCCGGTCCCTGGAGGCCCGATGAAACACAGGATCGGCTGCCGCTGTTTGTCGCCCGCCAGACTGCGCACGGCGATGTACTCCAGGATGCGGTCCTTGGCGTCACGCAGACCGTAGTGGTCGCGGTCCAGGATCTGCTTGGCGTGGCGCACATCCAGGTTGTCGACCGTGACCTCCGACCAAGGTAGCTCGGTCAGCCAATCGATGTACGTGCGGATGATGCCCACCTCGGGGGACATTGCCGGCATCTGAGTCAGGCGCTGGATCTCCTTCAGCGCGCGTGCCTGCACTTCCTCCGGCAGAGACAGGTGATTCACCAGTTCGCGCAGGTCGGCGATCTCCTGCGCCCAGACGTCTCCCTCGCCGAGCTCGGTCTGAATCGCCTTCATCTGCTCGCGCAGGTACATCTCACGCTGCGAGCGATCGACCTCGCTCTGGACCTGGTTGTGGATCCGGTCCTCCAGCTCCAGCACGTCCAGCTCGCCTCCGAGCAGCACACTGATGCGCTGCAGGCGGGTCACCGGGTCGAAGGTCTCCAGCACTTCCTGACGCTCGGCGATGCCGAGTTCGAGGGCCGAGGCCACCAGGTCCGCCAGCCAGCCAGGGTCGTCGACGTTGGAGGCATACAGATAGGCCTCTTCGGGCAGGGTGCGGTTGAGCTGGACGCACTTTTCGAACAGGGTCAGCACCGCCCGCATCAGAGCGACCGTCTCCTTGGTGCGTTCTGCCGGCGCCTCCGCCGGGCGGGCGCGGGCCAGCAGGAACGGGCCACGGTCGATGAACTCCACGATCTCGACCCTGCGTCGGCCTTGGGTCAGCACCGAGGTCGAACCGTCGGGAAGGTGCATCATCCGCCCGACCGCCACCTCCGTCCCAATGCGGAACAGGTCGGATTCGCCGGGGCTGTCGATCTCAGGATCGCGTTGGGCAACAGCAATCATCGTCCGGCCGGCGCGCGAGCTGGACTCGACCGCCTGCAGCGTCGGGTCGTGGCTGACAAACAGCGGGGTGACCATGTTGGGATACAAGACGGCGTCGCGCAGCGGCAGCACGGCACACTCGATGAGGCCGGACGAATCGAGGGGCGCATCCTCGATGTCGTACAGTTCTTCCATGCGCCGCCCCATGCCCTCGCCGAGGTCGGGGATCTGCTGCCAGCGCGCGCTGCCTCGGTTCATGCCGGCACCTCGGCATGCGTGGTCGCCGTGGGCAGCCCGAGCGACTCCCAGTAGCGCAGCGCCTCCCCCACCACGAACAGGCTGCCGGTGACCAGCAACACCTCATCCGGGCGCAGGATCTTCAAGGCTCGGTCGAGCGCCTGCGCTACCGGGACCACCGTTTCCACGCGTGTCCCGTGCTCATGGGCCAGCGCAGCCAGGTCCGCCACCTCCGCCGCCCGGGCGTGGTCCGCCTGGGTGGCAATCAGCCGCGCCACGCGCGGCAAGAGCTCTTCGAACATCCCGGAGAGGTCCTTGTCGGCCGAGGCGCCGAAGACCATGGTGACCGGCTGTCCGGGGAAGTAGTCATCGAGAGCGATACGGAGCTTGAGCGCCGAATCCCGGTTGTGGGCGGCATCCAGGATGACCAGCGGATCCTGCGACAGCACCTGGAACCTTCCCGGCCAGGAAGTACGCGCGAAGCCGCGGCGAATGGCATCCTCGGAGACCTGCAGTCCCTGGCCGCGCGCGATTTGC
This sequence comes from uncultured Chloroflexia bacterium, assembly GCA_963789825.1. Lineage (GTDB taxonomy): Bacteria > Chloroflexota > Anaerolineae > Anaerolineales > E44-bin32 > PFL42. Next base: position 46,040 of record CAWBME010000006.1, on the reverse strand, counting down.
AGCGCGGCGTAGGCGACGGCGCAGTTGGTCACTTGATGGTAGCCCAGCAGCGGGATCTCGAAGCGCGGGGGAACCCACTCCACGTCCCCGGCGGAGAGGACGAAGGCATCCATCTGCTCCTGCTCGGCGGCCGACCAGATGTACAGCGATTGGCCGGTCAGCCGATGCACCCCCGGGGCGTACAGCCAGTCCTTCCCCACGCGGATCACGGGCGAGCCCCGTTCCTCAGCCACCCGAGTGACCACATTCTCCGCCTCGTGCTGCTGGGGGGCAAGCACGACGGGCACCCCCGGCTTGATGATCCCCGCCTTCTCGCCGGCAATGTCCGACAAACGGTCACCCAGCAGATGGGTGTGGTCATAGGAGAGCGAGGTGATCACAGACACCAGCGGGCGCAGGACATTCGTCGCATCCAGCCGACCGCCCAGCCCGACCTCGATCACGGCGCACTCGACTGCCTGCTGGGCGAAGTGCAGGAAAGCCAGCACGGTGACGATCTCGTACATCGTGAGATCGGGCACCTGCGCCACGACCGGCTCGAGCTCGTCAACCAGCCGCGCCAGGTCGGCCTCCGGGATCAGGGCGCCATCAATCTGCACCCGCTCGCGGAAGTCGACCAGATGCGGCGAGCTATAGAACGCCGTTCGCAGGCCGGCCTGGCGCAGTACGGCGGCGATGAACGAGGACACCGAGCCCTTGCCCTTCGTGCCGGCGACGTGGAAGCTGGGATAGGCCCGATGCGGATCCCCCAGCCGTTCCAAGAGCAACGCCACGCGTGACAGGTCGAACACGTCGGGGCCGTAGCGATAGCTCCGCTCGGCGCTGTAATCGACGAAGCTGTACAGATAAGTCAGGGCCTGCTGATAGGTGCGGGACATAGAGTGAGCATTGTAACGCCCGGCATCCGGGCGCGGCAAGTCCGGCTCGTTTGCAGCCGGTCCCATTTCGCGTTATTATCCCCAAATCCCTGTGGCTGAGGTGGAGGTGGCATCGAGGCGATCGACTGGACAAGTCGCTCCGGCTCTCCAGCGTGATTCGTTCAACACATTGTGAGGAGGAACAGAACCCATGAGCAAGAAATCGTTGTTCCCTGCCTTGAGCCTGCTGGTCGTTCTGGCTCTGGCGCTCGGCGCCTGCGCCACGCCGACCGAGGCGCCGACGGAAGTCCCAGCTCCACCTACGGATGCTCCGCCGCCCCCGCCCACCGAAGAGCCAATGCCCGCAGTCGGTTCACCCGAACACCCCATCAAGGTGCTGTTCGTCCCATCGGTCGACGCCAACGTCATCATCACCGGCGGCGAAGTGATGGCCCAGGCGTTGAACGAGGCCACCGGCCTGACCTTCGAAGTGCGTCGTCCCGACATCCTACGCCGCCACGATTGAGGAGATGTGCGCTTCTCCGACCGATACCATCGGCTTCATCCCGGCCTTCGGCTACGTCCTCGCCAACGATCTGTGCGGCGTCGACGTGTCCCAGCGGGCCGTGCGGCGCGGCTGGGGCGTGTACTGGACGATGTTCGTCGTACCGCGCGACAGCGATATCCAAGAACTGGCCGACCTGGAAGGTAAGAAGTGGGCCTATCCCGACGCCGGGTCGACCTCCGGCTACCTGGTCCCCAAGGTGATGCTTGACGAAGCCGGCATCACCCCCGGCGAGACGCTCGAAGCCGGCGGTCACCCGCAAGCTGTGCGCGCCGTCTACAACGGCGAGGCCGACTTCGGCACGGCCTTCTACAGCCCGTGGGCGGCGCCCGAGGGCGCCGCGAAGTGGGATCGCGGGATGGATCCCGAAGTCCCGGTCGACGTCAAGACCTGCGCCTTGAACGACGACAAGAGCAAGCTGCTGTGCGAGGGTTATCGGGTGCTGGATGCGCGGGCGAACATCCGCGAGGAGTTCCCGGACGTCATAGACAAGGTTCGCATCCTGTCGCTCTCGCCCGACATCCCCAACGACACCATGTCCTTCAGTCCGGAGTTCCCGGCCGAGCTCAGAGCCCAGATCGAGGCGGCCCTGGCAGCCTTCGCCGAGACCGAGGCTTGGGGCGAGTCGATCGGCAATGAGGACTTCTACGGCTGGTCCGGCATCGAAGGCGCCAGCGATGCGGACTACGACTTCGTCCGCAAGATGGTTGCCAACGCCGGTGTGACGATCGAGTCGCTCGACTGAGTCTGCCAACCGGAGCTCGGGCAGGGGCAGCCCCCTGCCCGAGTTCCAACGAGCCGATTGGTGCTGATCCGCTGCGGCCGGGCCGTGAGTCCACCGGCCCGGCCGCAGCGCTTTGCGAGTAACCCCGCATGCTCCAGGTGAGCAACCTGACGAAGATCTACGACGGGGGGCGTCAAGGCCCTTGACCGGGTCACCTTCGAGGTGCCCGATGGGCAATTCCTGGCGGTCATCGGGCTGAGCGGTTCGGGCAAGTCCACCTTGCTGCGCTGCATCAACCGCCTCGTTGAACCTACCGAAGGCCAGATCCTGTGGAACGGCGAAGACATCACCGCGGCCACACCCGAGGAGATGCGCCGCATTCGCCGCAGGTTCGGCATGGTCTTCCAGCACTTCAACCTGGTCAGCCGCTCCTCGGTCATCACCAACGTGCTGGCCGGGCGCCTGGGGTACGTCAACCCGGCCTGGAGCCTGCTCAATCGGTTCCCGCATCAGGACGTCGAGAAGGCCATGCGGCAGATGGAGCGTGTCGGCATCGCCGACAAAGCCGGTCAACGCGCCGACGAGCTGAGCGGCGGCCAGCAGCAGCGAGTCGGGATCGCCCGGGCGCTGATGCAGGATCCGGAAATGATCCTGGCCGACGAACCGGTGGCCAGCCTGGATCCGGTGCTCGCCCACAGCATCATGAAGCATCTGGAGGAGATCAACCAGCAGGACGGCGTCACCGTGCTGTGCAGCCTGCATTTCCTCGACCTGGTCCATCGCTATGCGGACCGAGTGATCGCCCTCAATGAGGGACAACTCGTCTTCGAAGGGCTGCCGACCGAGATCGACGACCAGAAGTTCAAGGAAATCTACGGGCGCGACGCGGAGCGCGTGGGCTGACGCGCATGAAGACCAAGCCAACCTCCATCTGGAAATCCGTGCGGATCGGCTTGCTGACCGTGCTGGTCCTGGTCGTGTTCGCCTACGGGTTCCAGATCACGCAGGTGGACCTTACCGAGCTGCGCAGCGAGCAACGCCAGGAAAGCCTGAGGCGCGTGCTCCGGGCGCTGGCCAAGCCCGATCTGTTCGCTTACGAACAGGAGGAGGTCATTGCGACCGCTCCGCTATTCATCCCCTGCCCCAGTGAGGAGTCCCTTGCCGCACTTCCGGCGCCGGACGCCACCAACCCGTACATGGTGATCACGCCCGCCTGCGCCGAACCCGAGGGGACGGTGCAGGTCGAGGGCTTCAACTTCTACCCAAACGCCAAAGGTCCCCTGCGATTCGTCCCCGGAAGTGACCCCGCAAACACGGTCACGCTGGGGAATGGCATCGCGATCACCGATGCCCAGGGCCACTTTCTGGCGACGCTGGAGCTGCCCGATCGTCCGAGCGACGAGGTTCAGTACCTTCGAGCCACGATTCGCCGCAACCTCGGCGCGCTGCCCAAGCTGACCGAGACCGCCTATAGCACCTGGGACAAGATCGTCGAGACCGTCTTCCTGGCGCTGCTCGCCACGGCCATCGGCACGGTGCTGGCAATCCCGCTGAGCTTCATGGCCGCCCGCAACCTGATGGCCGCAGTGAGGAGCCCCCTGGCGAGCATCTCACTCTCCGTGCTGGGTTGGCCCGTCGGCATCGTCATCGGATTCCTGGCGGCGCGCTGGGTGGGTGCGCTCGGTGAGCCGCTGGCATCCAGCCTGCTGGCAAACCTCGCCGCGGTTGTGATTGCGCCGCTCGGCGCCTGGCAGGCCATGCGCTGGGCGCTGCCCCAGGAGGAACTCACGCCCCCCGGGACCGGAATCCGCCTGGCACGCGCCCTGCTGATAGCCTTTGCCGCACTGGCGCTGCTCTTCGCCTTGTTCCAGTTGGCCGCCCTGGCCATGAACCTCGGTTCGCTCCTGGAGGACCTCCTGGCCAGTTTCGGATTCCTGGGCGGTTTCCTCTACCAAATCGGTGAGATCCTGCGCCTCACCACCCCGGTGCTGGCGGCGCTGGCCGCAGGTGGCGCGCTGAGCAGCCAGCTCTCCCGGATGGGCCAGCACTACTCCGAACGCGCCCCTGCCCGGTGGGTGAAGGCCTTCAACCTGGTCGTGACTGCAGCGGCCGGGGCAACGATCTTGGGGCTGCTGGGACTGCTGATCGATGCGTTGTACCAAATCGGGGAGCCGTCGTTCACGCTGTGGATCCCCATGGCCGTGGGGGCGATCAGCGGGCTCGTGCTGGCGGCGATGGTCAAGCCCAAAGACACATTACCCAATGGGATGTTCATCTACACCATCACCCGGACGATCCTCAACTTCACCCGTTCGGTGGAGGCGCTGGTCATGGCGATTGTGTTCGTGATCGCCGTTGGCATCGGCCCCTTTGCCGGTGTGCTGGCGCTGGGCCTGCACACCATCGTCAGCCTGGGAAAGCTGTACTCGGAGCAGGTTGAGAGCATCCTTCCCGGGCCCGCTGGAGGCCGTGGACGCCACCGGCGCCAATCGCCTGCAGACCATCATCTATGCCGTTGTCCCGCAGATCGTCCCGCCCTTCATCTCGTACACCATGTATCGGTGGGACATCAACGTCCGCATGTCGACCATCATCGGTTTCGTTGGCGGTGGCGGCATCGGCTTCCTGCTGCAACAGAACATCAACCTGCTCAACTACCGGGCCGCCGCGGCCCAGATGCTGGCCATCGCGGTCGTGGTCGCTGCCATGGACTACATCAGCTCGTACCTACGCCAGCGCGTCGTCTAGGACCCCGCCCGCTCCCACTTTCCTGCGTACTGTCCTGACACACCCTAGCGCATTGCACAGCCAGCCGCACGTGCGCCGGTGCTATAATGCTGCCCATTGCGGTCGGCTAGCGATGAACGATCCGGTGCTGGTGCTCAACGCCAACTACGAGCCGCTGAACGTCTGCTCCACGCGACGTGCGCTCACGCTGCTGGTTGCCGGCAAGGCCGAGATGCTGGCCAACGGCCGCGGCTACGTGCATACCGTGCGGCTGACTCTCCCCCGCCCCTCCGTCATCCGACTGGGACACATGGTGCGTCGGCCGCGGCCGCGCGTGCGACTGACCAAACGCGAGGTCTTCCGGCGTGACAACTTCACCTGCCAGTACTGCGGCTCGCGGTCGCCCCGCATGACGATCGACCACCTGATCCCGCGCCATCGCGGCGGCGAGCACAGCTGGCACAACCTGGTGGCTGCCTGCCCGACCTGCAACCTGCACAAAGGCGGACGTACCGTGCAGGAGGCGCGCATGGCCCTGCAACGCCCAGCGCGTGAGCCCGTTGCCAGCGCCATGTACCTGTTCTCGCCCCACCTCGAGCGCAATCGGGACTGGGAGACCTACCTCAAGGGCTGGTAGCTAGAGGCTCTCCAGCAGGGCCAGCACGGCTCCGGCCACCACACCGTGGCCGCCGCACAGCACGGGGATCGGGCTCCCAGCGACGGCTGCCGTCAGCCGGCGTAGCCCCGGGTCCATCACCGCATCCGCCCAACCCAGATCGGCGGCGAACCGATCGCCCTCCGGCGGCCACGCTCCGGCGTGCGCCATCCACACGCGTGTGTCCCAGAGTACGGCGTCGGCCATCGTCGACAGCCGCTCTACGAAGACCTCCGGCCCGACGTCATCGATCATTTCCCCGATCAAGGAGCGGACCTCCCCGCGCTCGGCGCGACCGTTGGCCAGCATGCCGCGTTCCTCGACAAACAGGCGGACCGAAGTTCGGCCTCGCCCTTCCAGTTCCCGCCACACATGCGACGAAGAGCGGCCGATCACGGCGAGCGTGCGAGCCTGCGCCTCCAGCACCTGGCGCACGCCCGCAACTCGCAGGCGCAGCTCTACCGGGCCTTGATCAAGCACGCCGCGCAATCGGGGCCCAAGTGCCGGGTGGTCCATCACCAGGGCGGCGTCTGCCGGGGTGTCGATGTCGGCACGGGTTGCCGCGCCGATCGGCAGGCTGCGCACGCTGCAGCCCGCTTCCTGCTGCAGGCGCCAGCCGAGCGGGTTGTCGGTGGCCAGGGTCGGCGCCAGCCGCGCCAGAGGCGCACCGTCGTTGATCACAAACCAATCGGTGGAATACAGGTTGTTGACCGCTGCCGTCGGCTGGGGGGCCTCAGACACAGCAAAGGCCGCTCGCAGCGAGTCGATTCCCGTCAGGGGCGCACTGGCGCCCCCGAAGTAGGCCATGCCGCCGCGCCCCGGACCTGAGGCGAACGCTGCCAGCACGGCGCCGAAGTGGAACGGCGTCTGCGTGGCCGGCAACGGCTGCACGCCTACGGCCTTCAGGCGCTCCTCATCCTCAGGCCGCGCCGCCAGGGCAATCACCGTCGAGGCCGAACCCAATTGCTGCAGCCGCTCGACCAGATCGAGCGCCGCCGCCAGGCGCACCTCGCCCATCCAGCTCTCGGCGCGGCTGGCGCCGGCCGGTGGAAGCAGCAGCAAGACGGGCAGCGAGCGGTGCATGTGCAGCGCGCCTCGGGAGCCCGCCCTGAATGGGCGGGCTCCCGAGGCATCGTGGCTAGGAGACCTCGGTCTCGATCAGACCGAGCGTGCCATCGCGGCGGCGATACAGGACATTGACGGTGTTGGAACCCACGTTGAGGAAGACGAAGAAATCGGTATGGCCGAGCAGATCCATCTGCTCGATCGCCTCGCTCTCATCCATTGGGGAGAGCGGAAAGCGCTTACGGCGGATGATGGTGCGCTCCGCCTCGAAGGTTTCGCCATCGGGAGCTGAGGCGACCTCGGCCGCAGTGCGCCCGTCGCCACGGCCCCGCCAGTGTCGCCCCTTGTAGCGCTCAACCTGGCGGTACATCTTCTCCATCACGGCATCGATCGAGGCATAGATGTCGTCGGTGCGCTCTTCGGCGCGCAGCATCACGCCCTTGCCGTGCACAGTCAGTTGCGCCACCTGGCGATCGTCGCTGCTGCGGGCGCTCTTGTCGTACGCCAGGTCGATCTTGGCCTCCTCAAGAATGTCCAGGTACCGATCGAGCTTGCTGGCCTTCTTGGTGACGTAGTCCCGCAGGCGGTCATTCAAGTCCAAGTTGCGAACGCTGATCTCGACAGCTACCGTCATCTTGCCTCCTTGGGGGTTGCCCCACACGGATGCGAATCATGCCCGCCCGACCGTGACGCCCACGACGGTACCGCCCCCGGCCAGACGCACAGCCTCAGCGCAGGCGACGAGCGTCGCTCCGGTCGTCATCAGATCATCGACCAGACACACCGATCGGTCTTGGACATCCTGGGGTCTTGCCTGGAAAGCACCCTGCACGTTCCGGCGACGCGCCTCGGCGTCCAGCCCGACCTGCGAGGGCGTCTCTCGGGTGCGCTGGATGGCAGCAGGTCGAAAGTCGATCCCAAGGCTCCCTGCCAGGCTGGATGCGATGAGGGCACCTTGATTATAGCCTCTCCGGCGCTGCCGGGCCCGCCCCAGCGGCACGGGGACGGCAAGCTCGATGCGCCAGCCGGCCTGGCGAACCACTTGGCCCAGCCACTCTCCCATGACGGCAGCCATCTCGGTCGAAGGGCGATACTTCAATCGCACCAATGCCCTCGCCAGCGGGCCGCGGTAGTGGGCGAAGGAGCGAATGGGAAACGAGAGGTCCGAGTGGCTGCAGCGGCGGCAGACGGACCGGCCGGAGAGCGGATCCCCGCACACGGCACAGAGCGGTTCGCGCAGCGGCTCGAGCGCCGCATTGCACCGCGCACACCATACGCTCCCATGGCAGCCACAGCCCAAGCATCGGGTCGGAAACACAAGCTCCAGCAGCGGCTGGAGCCAGTTCCCATCCGGCCTCTTCGGTTGCCCTTCCCCCTGGCGCCCCATGCCGCCTCCCGGCGACGGCGGGCGGGTGAGCCCTAGCCGCCTGAGAATCCCAGAATGCCGCCAAGCGCTGAGCCCATCAGGGAGGCGGCCGCCGGGCCGAGCAGGATCACCATGATCGATGGAAAGATCAGCAGCGCAATGGGGAAGATCATCTTGATCGGGAGCTTGTGGGCTTCTTCCTCGGCCATCTGCCGGCGGCGGACCCGCATCTGATCCGACTGGATTCGCAGGACCTTGGCCATACTGACGCCGAGTTGCTCCGACTGGATGATGGCCGCCACGAAGCTGGTCAGCTCGGTCACCTGCAGACGGTCGGCCATGTCGCGCATCGCATCGCGACGGAGCTTGCCGAGGCGGATCTCCTGGATCACGCGTCCGAACTCCAGGGCCAGATCGTTCTCCCACTTCTCGTGCACCTTCGCCATGGCGGAATCGAAGCCCAGGCCGGCCTCAACGCAGATCGTCAGCAGGTCGAGAGCGTCTGGCATCGCGCGGAAGATGCCCTTCTGCCGCCGCGACACACGGCTGCGCAGCCACAGGTCGGGGAAGAAGAAGCCGAGCGCGGCGAACAGCACGCTGAGGCCAAGGCCCTGCAGGAAGTTGCGTCCGGTTACCAGGTACACGATCAGGATGGCGCCGCCGAACAGCCCGGCCAGCACAAAGCGCAGCGACAGGAAGAAGGACGGATCGACCTGGAGCCCGGCGGTTTCCAGCTTCTTCTTGGTCGACTCCGAGGTCGCCTGCGGTGTGAAACGGGCCGCCAGCTTGCCGATGCGATTGAGCGTCGGGATCAGGATTCGTTCTTGAAATCGCTCGGAGAGCTCGATTTCCTCGAGCGTCACCACCTCGTCCCCTTGCCGTTCCGTATAGGTGGCCAACCGGTCTTGGATCGAATTCTTGGCCTCCGGGGAGCGGATCCCGGCCACGACCAGGACCACGGCCCCGATGACGGCTATCGCAAGGATGATCGCTATCGCCATGCGCTGTTCTCCCCCGCCCGAACCGGGCGGGCGCTGCTAGATGTCGATCTTCACCATCTTCTGAACAATGGCGAAGCCCGACCCAATCAATCCGAGCGACACGCACACCCAGCCGATTCCGCATGCCCCGGAATCCAGGAAGATCGGGGTGCCAACTTCGAACGGCTTCTTGATGTATTCCGGGTTGATGGCCATCAACAGAAAGAACAGAGCGATCGGCATGCTGCTGATCACCCAGGCCGTCGCCCGCCCTTGCGCGGTCAGCGCCGCGATCTCGCCCTTGATGCGAACACGCTCACGAATCACGAAGGAGATCGTGTCGAGGATTTCGGCGAGATTGCCGCCCACCTCGCGCTGGACGTTGATAGCCGTGATCACAAGATCTAGGTCCTCGCTCTGGATGCGGCGCAGCAGGTGGTCCATCGAGTCTTCCATCGCCAGGCCCAGCTGCATCTCCTGGACCACGCGGCGGAACTCGTCGCAGATCGGAGCGGGCAGCTCGCGGCTGACAGCCTCCATCGCCTGCAGCGTGGAGTAGCCGGCGCGCAGGCCGTTGACCATCAGGTTCAGCATGTCGCCAAGCTGCTGGTCGAACTTCTTCAAGCGACCCTTCTGCGCCCGCGAGACATACATCTGGGGCAGCAGGAATCCGAGCACCCCTCCGATGATGGAGAAGATCGCGCTTCGGCCGAGCACGTAGGCGATCAAGGCGACGACGACCGCGCTGATGAACTGGGCCGCGATGTACTCCGCCGGCCGCAGCTTGATGTCGGCCCGAGCCAGGTTGCGCGAAATCTTGTTGAAGCGGTCGGTGCCCTCGCCCAGCCGGTTGAGGAAGTCACTCAAAGCGGTCGTGCGTTTTTCCTTCTTCTTGACCTCGACTTCGGCGGCCGGCATGACCATGCCGCCAGTCTCGGCATAGCGTCCCAAGCGTTCCTCGACAACCGTCCTGCGGCCGACAAGGGACGAGACGACCCCTGCCCCCAGCAACAGCAGGCCGATCGTGCCGCCGATGAACAGGATCAGGCTGGGCAGGTCCATCGCCTAGTAGCGACTCCTATCGCCCACACCGAAGATCGAGGCCGGAAGACGGATGCCGGCCTGCTCGATCTTGTCCATGAACCTCGGGCGCAGCCCGGTTGGGCGCAGGCGGCCAATCACCTTGCCGTTCTCGAAGCCGGTCTGTTCGAAGACGAAGATGTCCGTCATGGTGATGACGTCGCCTTCCATCCCCTGGATCTCGGTGACATGGGTGACCTTGCGCGTGCCGTCCCGCTGGCGTTCCAGATGAACGACCAGCTCCAAGGCGGAGGCGATTTGCTCGCGAATGGCGCGGACCGGCAGGTCCATGCCGGCCATCAGCGTCATGGTCTCGATACGCGACAAGGTATCGCGCGGGCTATTGGAGTGCGCCGTGGTCATCGAACCCTCGTGACCGGTGTTCATCGCCTGAAGCATGTCCAGGGCTTCCTCGGAGCGGATCTCGCCCACAATGATGCGGTCGGGGCGCATTCGCAGCGAGTTGACCACCAGGTTCTGGATGGTGACCTCGCCGCGTCCCTCGATATTCGGCGGGCGCGATTCCAGGGTGACGACGTGCTCCTGGCGCAGCTGGAGCTCGGCGGCGTTCTCGATGGTGATGATGCGCTCGTTCGCCGGGATGTAGCCGGAGAGCAGGTTGAGAAAGGTGGTCTTGCCGGAGCCGGTGCCGCCCGAGACCACCATGTTGATCCGGCCGATGACGCACGCCTTCATGAACTCGACCGCTTCCGCCGTCACCGTTCCCCACTCGACCATCTGGTCGACGGTGATCGGGATCTTGGCGAACTTACGAATGGTCAGCGTTGGGCCGACCAGCGATATCGGCGGGATGATGGCGTTGACGCGCGAGCCGTCCGTCAGGCGGGCGTCCACATACGGGCTGGACTCGTCGATGCGGCGTCCGAGCGGGGACACGATGCGGTCGATGATGCGCATCAGGTGATCGTCGCTCTCGAAGGCCACCGGCTCGCGGAAGATCTTGCCGCCGCGCTCGATGTAGATGTTCTTTCCCCCGTTGACCATGATCTCGGTGATGGTCTCGTCCGCCAGCAGCGGCTCGAGCGGTCCGAGGCCGAGGATTTCCGCCACGATCTGCTCGAACAGGCGGCGGCGCTCCGGACGGGAGAGCACGATCTTCTCCTCGGTCAGGATACTCTCAAAGAGGTCCTCAATCGTCTTGCGCACTTCCGCCGTCTGGCTGACGTCCATCGAAGGGTCAAGCTCGGCCAGCAGTTTGTTCTGGACGCGCACCTTCAACCCGGTGATCGGATCGCCGCGGGTCTCGCTGGAGATCGCCGTCGGTCGCGGGCGCGCCGGCTGCAAGCGAGTGGTGCCGGGCAGGGAGGGCGCTGCCCCGTTGGACGCCGGACGCTGCGCCTCCTTCTCGATCTTACTCAACAACGACATCGATCCACCTCCTCAGCAACCCCCAGCCGGCATGTTAGCGCGCAAACAGCCGCGGCCGTTCCACCGCTGGCTCCTCCGCTTCTTCCTCCACCGGCTCCGCCAGCAGCCTCTCCTTCACCGTCGCCACCAGATCCAACAGGTTCTTGGCCGGCATCTTGGTCTTGTCCCCCAGCAGCAGCGGCACACCCTTGTTGATCGAAGTGGTGACCACTTGATCGACGTATGGGATCTCGGCGTCGATCGGCTTCTTCAGATTCTCGGCCACCGCCGAGGCCGCGATGCCGCTGCGCTTGTCCATCTTGTTGAGCACGAAGAAGACCTTCTCGCGCGGCATTCCCAGGATCCCGACCAGATCGAGGAACAGACGCGCGTCCTTGATCGCCGGAATCTCGGGCGTGGCGACGGCAAGGATCAGGTCGGCCTCCTCCAGAATCGCCAAGGTCGTGTCGTCCATGGTCGATGAAGTGTCCACCACGACATAGGCGAAGACACCCTTCAGCCAGCGCAGCACCGGCCGCACCTGGTCGGCGTGGATTTCGTCGGCCATTTCCGGCCGCGGCGGCGCCGGGAGCACCTTCAAGCCCGAGGGGTGCGACATCAGGATCTCGTCGACGAACTCGCGGTCCAGGTCGTCGACACGCGACGCCAGATCGACCATGCTCAGCTTGACCTGCATATTGAGAAACACCGAGACATCGCCGAACTGCAGATGGCCGTCGACCAGCACTGCCGGCGTGTGTTCGGAATTCAGCCCGATGGCCAGGTTGGTGGCCAGGGTGGTACACCCCACGCCCCCCTTGGCCGAATACACTGCGATCAGCTTGCCCTGCGAGGCGACGAGCGGGCCGGTGGTGCCCCCTCTCCCCGGCAAGACCACCCGCTCCTTGGCACGCTGCTCCTTGACGATTGCAGCCTGTCCGTTCTGACGGACGGAGGTAATCAGCTCTTCGGTCGAGGGAGGCTTGGGGATAAAATCGCTGGCGCCGGCCCGCATCGCCTCGCGCATGTAGTGCGGCTCGTTCTGAACCGAGACGATGATGATCTGGGCAAACTCGACGTCCCTCAGCAGTTCGCGGGTGACGCTGATGCCGTCCATGTCGGGCATGTTGATGTCCATGATCACGACGTGCGGACGGGTGGCGCGGGCGACCTCCAGGCCCTCCTGGCCGGTGCGCGCCGCGCCGACGACCTCGATGTCCTTCTCAAATTGAAGGAGCTTGCGGATGTTCTCGCGGAACTCCGCAATGTCGTCGACGATCAGGACGCGGATGCTCTCGCCAATCGGCTCAGGCATGCGGCCTCATCCAGGCCTGGTTACTGTGGCGGCGCCGGCGGCGCGGCATCGTTCGGCAACACCGGCGTGATCGGCTCGGTCAGGCGCGGCTCGATTCCGAAGTCCAACGGCTCCGGCACTTCGATGCGGTAGTTGTCAAACAGGTATCCCAGGGTGACGCTGGTGGTGGTCGTCGCCGTGACGTCGTTGGGCCCGCGTAGCGTGAACACCAGGTCCAAGCCGGCCTTCATCGCCCAGTTCAGCGCCAGGGCGTCCTGCGGCGTGACGATCAGCGTGACCACGTCTGGCGGGGTCACGGTCTGCGTCTGTCCCTCCGCGCCGGCAGGGGCGCCAACGCCCTGCGGCTGCACCGCCGCCAGCTGCCCAAGCGCCTCCTCGTCGGCGGTCTTGAACGAGCCGACCTGAAGCACCGTGGCGTTCGCGATCAAGCGCTGCGAAACCAGTCGCGGCCGTTGCGACTCGACGGGCGTCTGGTACAGCGGCACATCCGTGTCCGGCACGTTCTCCAGCTTGCCCATCGGCGGCGGTTCGGGATTGATGCATTCCGGGCCCCGCTCCCCCTGCTTCAATTCCGTGCAGGCATAACCGGTGCGGTTCCCACCGTCCTGGCCGAGCAGCAGCAGGGTGTCGTTCGGCAGCACCGACTGGAAGTTCTCGTCTAGGTCCAGCACGATCGCGCTCACGATCACGTCCACCTTGTCGCCGTTGCGCAGGGCGTAGGCCACGCTCGAGAGCCGGGTGATCGGAACCGAGATGGCGGTGAAACCGGGCGGGATGGCGACCGCCGCTTTGCTGCCCTCGCCCAGCAGCTTGCCTGGCTCCTCGGTCAGCATGTTCTGCGTGATCGGCAAGCCGCGCGCGATGTCCATCCGGGCGTACTTTCCAGCGACCTGGGTGATGTCGGTCAGCATCGTCTCGACGATCAGGTCGCGCGGGTACGGCGAGATGACCAGGGCGTTTTCGGGCACGACCGAGCCGCGAGCGATATCCTGCGCGGCGATCACGATCTGTCCGATATCGGCCGGCGCCTGGGGCCCGTCACGCCGGTGTGCCGGCGTTCGGAAAGCCGCCGCACGACCAGAAACGCCGCCGCTACGCCCAACAAGAGCACGATCGCGACCAGGATCAGCATTCTTCCGCGGCGCATTGTTCCTCCTTAGGCAGTCCCTTGCATCGGCGACCGTCTGGCAATCATACTGTCAGCATATGCTTTGTCAAGCCAAGGGCGTCTGACCCGGCAAGCCGGATCGACGCCTCTCCTTCGACACAGGGAGCCCTATCGCTGATAGGGCTCCTCCTCAGCCTGTGCTCAGTCTAGGCCCAACCGGCCCTGCCGGCATGGACGCTAGATGCTAGAGACGATATTGCTGAACACGTTGCCGATGGCTGGTCCAAGCAGCGCAAGAATGACAATGACGACGACCGCAACCAAGACGAGAATCGAGCGCGTACTCGACCAGTCCCTGTCCTCTTTCCTTCGGGGCGAACAACATGGTTTGTTCCTCCTTTCCTTCCGGTCTCCCGGGGCTTCCAGGGTACCCTCATTATAGGGAGCCGGCAAAGCGCCGCTCAATAGGACCTCAGTCCGCGCAGGGGCTGGCCACCGGCGGCAATGCCCACCCTGGGACCTTACAAGGGCCTTGCTCAGCCCACCGGAATGGCGAAGGCAATGCGCGTGCCAGTTCCGGGGGTCGATTCGACCTCCAGGCTGCCGCCGACCTGCTCAATGCGCTTTGCCAGGTGCTTCAGGCCCCGCTCGGGCGCCTCCCCCGCCAGCACCACGTCTCGGTCGAACCCGCGCCCGTTGTCCTCCACGCTGACCCGGATCTGGGCGGCATCCATATCCAGGCCGACCTTGGCCTGCGTCGCCTGGGCATGTTCGCGAATGTTGCCCAGCAGGCTCTGCACCGCCCGGAAGATCAGCACCTCGCGGTGCGATTCAATCCTGCGTTCCGACCCGGTGACGACCACCGTCACTGCCAAGCCCGTCTTGTCCTTGAAGGCATCGATGTAGCGCCGCACGGTCGGAACCAGGCCGAGATCGTCGAGCATCATCGGGCGTAGGTCGAAGATGAAGTCGCGCACACTGGCGAAGGTGGCGTTGGCGGAGGTCTTGAGCGCCGTCAGCTCCTGGCGCGCCTGTTCCTGGTCAACAGAGAACAGCCGGAGGGCGATCTCGATTTGCAGGATGAAGTTGGCCAGGGATTGCGCCGGGCCGTCGTGGATCAGGCGCGAGATCTTGCGCCGCTCGTCTTCCTGGGCCTCGATGATCTCCTCGATCCCGATCGTCGTCGCAACCGCCGGCGCGCCGGCCAATGGCTTGGCGCCGCCCTCCAACAGGCCGATCGTGCGCTCGGCGAAACCGGCGAAGGCCTTCAGGTGCGCCTGATCAGCCTGCAGCTTCTCCAGCTGTCCACGCATGGTGAACAGCCGCTGCTGTGTGTCCATCGCCTTCTCATAGGTGGCCTTGATATCCTCGCGGGGGATGGTGTCAAAGTGGGCCTGCATCTGGTGCAGTTCACCAGCGGCCGCCGTGTTGCGCTGGACCAGCTTGTCGACCTCGCCCTGGCTCTGCTCGACCAGCAGTCCGATCTCCTTGGCCTGGCGCTGGCGGGTGACAAGCTCAGCCTTGGCCTCCTCGATGAAGGCCTCGACCGGGCTGAGTTCGGTGGGCTCCGCTTTCTGCGTCATGGCTGTTCCGCGCTACTTGCGCGTGTCCTGCAGTCGAACCCAGCCGTGGCGCAAAGCGTAGACCGCCGCCTGCGTCCGGTCTTCGACGTCGAGCTTGTGCAAGATGGCGGTCATGTGGTTCTTCACCGTCTGGTGGCTGATCCCCAGGCGGCCGGCGATCTCCTTGTTGCTCAACCCGCGCGTGACATACTGCAGGATCTCCATCTCGCGCGGCGAGAGCGGCGAGAAGGCCTCCACCTCACCGTCCAGGTGGGGCCGGCGCACGCTCTCGACCCCCTTCTCCAGCCACTCGGCAATGCCGTTCTTGTCGAACACCTGGTCGCCCACGACGATAGAAGCCGCGCGCCACCTGGCGGATGACGTCCATCAGCTTGCCGGCCTGGATATCCTTGGAGCAGTAGGCCGAGGCGCCAGCGCGGAAGCCATGCAGCACCTGCTCGATATCATCGTACGCCGTCAGCAGGACGACAGCGACCTGAAGGCGGTCTGTCTCGATTTGGCGGGTGACTTGGATGCCATTGATCCCGGGCAGGTTGACATCGACCAGGGCGACATCCGGGCGCAATTCCTTGAGCACCGGCAGCGCTTCTTCACCACTGGTGCTCTCGCCGATCACTTGCAGATCGGGCTCGGCGTTGATGACGTTGCGGACACCCTCCCGGAAGAGCGGGTGGTCGTCGACAATGATGACGCCGATCTTGTCCATTGCGCACTCCGCCACCGCTGGTTTGCGGCGAGTATAGCACAGGCATCCTACGGGGAGAAACCCTGCACCCTCGGCAACGCGTACACCACCATGTTCTCCCCGCCGGAAGCCGGACTGAACTCCCCCTGGCTGACATGCACCGGCGTGCCCACCCCGCTCAGCCGGGGGTACCAGCCAGGAAATGTCATCAGGTAGTCCGCGCCTTCCCGTTCGATCCAGGCCCGCAGCGCCGATTCGTCGCGCAGAATGGGGATCGCCTCCGGCGAAGTCAGCCCCGCCAGGTCGAGCGTGGCACGTTCGCCGAAATAACCCAGGGCGCCGATGTCGTGTGCCGCCACCAGCGAATCGGCTGGCGTGGTGTCGCGGATCCAGCGCGCCGTGTCGACCATCTCGGTCTCGATGATCGCCACATCCTGGGCGTAGGCCTGCGCGCCGAGTCCGACGAAGATCAGTGTGACGGCGGCAACCGTCACCACCCAGGCCCGAGAACTGACCCGCCGCGCCCTGTCGGCGCTGCGGAGCTGCACCCAGCCCAGCATCCCCTCCATACCGAGGGCGATCAGCACCGGAATAACCGGCATGGCGTAGCGGCCATGCTGGTAGGCCACGGGCAGGCGCAGCGCAAACAGGCCGAGGTAGGCCGCCACCCAGATCGCCGGGCCCAGTCGCCCCCATGCCCGCTGCCGCACGTCGGCAACGATGCTCAGCAGGATGCCGGGGAGCAGCACGGCAACAACGCCGGCCAGCGGCGCCTGGAATTGACCGAGGAACCGCTGGCCGAGCGGCTGGGCAGAGAGTGAGCCGTACTCGAGCGTCTTGGCATAGAGCGTGCTGGGGAATGGTGCGCCGGCAGCCAGCAGATTGAATGCGAAGTAAGGCAGCAGCGCCGCGCCCACGCCGAGCGACAGCCCGAGCAGGCTGCTTCTCCGCTTGCCTGCGGGGACCTCACGGTCCAACGCAAGCTGGAGCACTGCGGGGAGCAGCAACGTCAGGGCATCCGGACGCACCCAGACGCCGAGCCCGATCAAACCGCCGACCTGCCAGGCTGCGCTGCGCCGCTCGAGAGCCAGCATGGTCAGCACAACGATCAGCGCTAAGAGCAGAGTCTCCATGCCGGAGGCGGCGGACCATGCCAGATGCCACTCGCACCCGATGACCAGGGCGACGAGCCAAGCACTGCGCGACAGCGGTGGATTGCGCCGGGCGAACAGCCCGGCGCCCCCCGCCGCCAACCCGATCCAGGTCACGCCGCCCAGAGCAAGGGTCCAGGCAAGCGGTGGCAGCCTGAGCAAGTGCCCGAGGCTGAGTGCCAAGGTCCACAGGGGCGCCGTCGAGCCGCCGCTGGGCTGCCCCGGAATGAACGACCACTCTCCCAGGCGGGCGAGATTGCGGGCGTAGGTCTGGTGAATCCACGCGTCGTCGAGCGGGAACCCCAGGCGCAGCTTCGCAGCGCTGGCGACGAGGTACAGCAGCAGGATGAGCACGATCGCCATGCCGGGGAGTAGCTCGGCCTTCGTCAGGCGATGCCGGCTCATCCGGCCCCACTGTTCTGAGAGACTTCGAAGAGGTAGACCGGATGCCCTTGCGGCGATCTTGCTACGCCGGCCAGGCGCAGACCGGGGGTGCCCGTCGGCTGCGCATAGAGCGCCGACAGTTGCTGTGGATGATCGAACTCGAGCACGACCCAGCCCACGCCGAAGTGTGCCGCTGCCCGGAGGAGCACCTCCGGTCCACCATCCGGGATGGGCACAACCGGCGCGCCGACTGCTAGATAGAGTCCGGGGGGATCGTTGGCCGCGACCGCGAGGCGTGTGGTGCGCAGGATGGGGAATGCCTCCGCGATCGCCTGGTGTCTCGCCTGGCTGGCCTGCCACGCCACACCCTCTGCCGTGGGCGCCAGAGCCCGCTGCTGGTAGACGAAGGCTGTCACCAGCGCCGCCAGCCCAATCGCCGCCAGCCCGAAGATCCGTTCGGCCCGCACCGCTTCCCAGCCACGCCGGCGCACACCCGCTTCGACAAACGCCTCCAAGCCAATGGCGGACAGGATCCAGATGAGCGGCATCACCGCCACGCTCGAGTGGAAGAAGCCGCCGCGCGGACCGGCGAACGGGAAGATGAACGACATCACCAGCAGCAGACCGACGAGGTAGATCGCATGGATGCGGACGACCGGATCACGCCGGTTCCGCCAGCCCCCCCAGACCACCAGCGGCGCCAGGAAGACCAATCCGTTGACCACAACAAGCGATTGCAGGTTCGATGCCAACGCTTGCGCACGGACTCCCGCGATCGCCCCCAGCCCCTGAGCCCACCAGCGGGCGGCCGTCAGCCCAGAGGCGGGGAACAGGAAGAGGTCATCATAGTCGGTGAACCACAGTGAGCGCGCCAGACCGCTGGAAAACGGCGAGCCGATCTCGCTGAGATTGCGCGCCCACCAGGGAAGCATGACCAGCAGATAGCCGGCGATCAGGAACGCCGCGCTGCGCCACCGCGCGCGCGGCATCAGCAGCACCGCGACGACGCCGACCAGCAGCATCAGCGCGCCGTCGGCGCGCGTCCAATGGCACAGGCCGGCGAGGGCTCCTGCCAGCAGCCAGCGGCGCCCCTGCGGCAGTTGATTCGCAGAGGCGAAGGCGAAGAGCGCCAAGGCGCCCAACCAGGCATACAGGGCGAAGGCATCGATGGTCAGCAAGTAAGGCAGGAAGAAGCCCGGGAATGCCGCCAGCGCGCCCGCAAGCCATGCCCGCCTGCGCGACGGATAGGTGCGGTCGCTCAGCCATGCCGTCAAGACGGGAATCGTTCCGGCGAGCAGGACGAACGGCGCCTGCGCAGCCCGGAAGCTGCCTCCAAGCAGCGACATGCCGGCGGCCGCAAGCAGGCTGACGCCCGGCATCCAATACAGGTGAGAGGGATGCGGGATCACTGCAGGATCGTCGAGGTAGTTCCAAAGGAACGGCTCGCTCAAGCCGTTCCCCTGCGCCAGCTGGCGGGCAGTGGCGAAGTAGTATTCTGCGTCCATGTAGCCCGGCGAGGCGATCGCCCATGATCCGATGAGGGCGACGCTCAGCCCGAGCGCAGCCACGGCCAGATAGTCGCGCCAGCCCATCATGGCACCCGGTACAGCACGTACCCATCTCCGATGGCTTCTAACCGTTCCAGTCTGTTCAGCAGCTCGTCAAGCGCATCCCAATCCGCCGGCGTGTAGCGGGGATCAGACTGACGGGTGAACTCCAGCCCGGCAACGTGCAGCAGCACATGGCTCGTCCCGGCGCGTTGCCAGGCATCCAGGACGGCCTCGCCGCTCCCATGCCGCCTCAGATCGACCAGCCAGCGGTCGATCCACACATCCGGCACGCAGCGCGGTAGGCAGTAGAGGCTGCGCGGCTCCCAGAGCATGATCACGCGGCTCCCCGCGGGCAGTTGCTCCATGCTCTCCATGGCCAGCTGCGTGGCGCCGAGTTGGCGCGTGAGATACGCCGACCGAGATTCCACCCCCAGCAGCACAGCGGCCGGATTCCAAGCGGCCCACTGCCTGACTTGCTGAACGAGCAGCAAACCCACCACAATGGCCACGGCCGCCGCCGCCAGCCGCTCCAGACGCACACCACGCGGCCTGACACCGATCCACCCACTGAAACCTGCACCGGCCAGGAGGGCCCATGCCGGCAGCAGCACGAAGTACAGCCGCGTCTGAATTAATAGACCTGAGAAGCGAATGGCGATCCCCCAGGCGACCCAGCCGACGATGAGGAATCCGCCGGCGGGGAGAAGGGCTTGGCGGTTCTCGCGGCGGATGAGCACGAGGCCCGGGAGCAGCCCCAGCAGCAGCGGCCCGAGGTCAACGCTGAATCCTGGGGCGTGTTCGTGACCGGCGAAGGTGGCGGCGATCGGTATCAGCAGGCTGTTGAGAACAGGGGGCGGAGCGATGCTGCCCTGGAACGCATGCTGGCGCAGCGGGTCGATGGCAGGGGTGACGCCGAAGTATGGGAAGAGCGGCACTCCTGCCCCGAGGAAATTCTTCACCAGCCATGGAGAAGCCACCGCCAATCCAACCACCAGAAACACCAGCGCATTCTTCAGCGACGCTCGATTCCGTGCACCAAGCCAGACGGCGAAGAAGCCAGCCGGCAGAGCGATCCAGGCGCTGTATTTCACGCCACAGGCCAAGCCTGCCATCACTCCGGCCAGGACCACCGCCTGCGGTTCCTGTCTTTGGCGATGCCGGTCGAGGGCGATCAGCAGGCCCAATCCGAAGAGCGCTGCCCACCAGTCGACATAGGCCCAGCCCGGAGAGGAGGCCAGGGTGCTGCCCCCGAGCAGGACCAAAGGAGCAATCCACCCGATGCGCTTTCCCCAACCCTTTCCCACACCGGCGACACCAAGCAGTGTCAACACCGCAACTGCCCATCCGAGAAGCGCCGCCGTCTGCGCCCGCCCGAGCGCCATCGCCCAGGCATACAACATCTCACCCAGCAGGGGCATGCCCCAGAGTTGATTGTCCACCGTCCGGCTGATGGAACCCTGATCGAGGAAGCGGGCCGCCAGGTCGAGATGGTAGAGCAGGGCGTCATACCGGGCAGGTGGGGCTGCAGCCTCAAACCAAGCCAGCATCAGCAGCGTGGCCCCGGCCGCCGCCGCCGCGCGCCAGGGCCAGGATGCTCTGCGGATTGGGCCGAACGCCTGCGAGGCCTGCTTCAGCCAGGCCCTGCCCGACCGCCAGAAACCCACGACGAGCGTCGCCAGGACGGCGTAGAACACCCATCGCTGCATCCCTCCCACCGCCCCGAGCAACAACACCCCGAGGCCCATTACACCCAGACCCAGGGCAGCCTGAAAGGACATGGCCGCCAGCGCTTCCGGGTGCGCCTGCGGAACCAGCCGACGGCCGATGGCTCCGGCGGCGAGGACGATCAGTAGCGCCAGGCATGAATCCGCAGCAACCCCTGCGAGCGCCCGGGCGTTGTCGGGGGAGACGGGCTTGTGGGCATAGTAGTAGCCGACCAGGACGATAACGAGTACCGCGATGCCGAGGGAGCCCCACACCACGCCGCCTGCATCTTGGCGCGAGCCCTTGGCGATCTTGCCGCCTTGGCTAGCCGGTTCGCCCTGAAGCGGGTCGCCCTTCATGGTCTCCCTCTCTCCTGGCGTACGTCGTGGAGCATCGACAAGCCACTGAAGGGATGCGCCTCTGTCGCGGTCAAGCCATCGGCCACCCAGTCCATAGCAGGAGGGTGCATCGAGCCAAGGGCTCTGCACTCCTCGATCTCCGAGTCGAAGCTGGAGAACCAGACGCATGCGGCGCCGGGCACACCGGTCTGGATGCCAGCCTCGCTAGTTGGGCCCACAAGCTGCTGCGCTCCTTGCCCCGGCGTGTCTGAGGCGCTGCCACGGCGGTCTACCAGGCGTTCCAGAACGGCATCGCCATGGAGGCAGGCCGAAGGCAGTGCGCTCAGCCTAGTGGCATCCATGACGCTCTCAGACGGTTGCATTTGTCTTGCCTGGTAGTCGTTCCCTTCGGAAGAAGGCCCAAAGGGCGTAACCTCGCTGCGCGTAGAGGCTCCCCGGGCCGATGACGACGCTTCCGGCCAACGCCACGATCCCCAGCACGCACAGGAGACGGCTGGCCTGGAAGAGATCGGGGGGCCAGCCGAGCCATTGCGCCATCATCGCTCCTGCTGGCAGCAGGGCTGGATCGACATGCACCGGAGACCTGGGAGATCAAGAACCGCAGCCGGGCAGGCGCCGTCTCCATGTACAGAAGCCACAGCCCTCGCGGCCTTCCGATCGTTCGTGTCCCTCAGGGCTCCCACCCCAAGGAAGATACCGACGACCAGAACCAAGATGACGGTTGAGAGCACGACCCCGAGCGTCGCATGGGTGACTTGTAGACCTCCAAGGAATAGCAGCAACGTCGTCACGAAGGTCCCGCTGCCCGGCGCTCTCAGTCCAGTAGGCTGTCTGAACGCGGTGCAGTTGTCGTGCGTCCGGGTAGGCCACACCAGGCACAGAAGGACCGCCACCCATCCCGCCTGGCTCAGCCGGGTAATCCCGTGCGAAGGGGTCAGGGATGCCCGCTCCGGAGGCCAACCCCGTCTTGGTTGAGTCGATAGTGCTCGGCGTCCACAATCCCTGGTACGTGGATGGCTGCCGCCGCCAGGCCGAAGACCAGCCGGCCGGCGGCGAACAGTGTCAGGTCGACAGGGGTGTCAAGGTGCCAGAAGGAAGTCATAGATCCACAGGTCATTGAACATCACGGCTTCCCCGGGAACGGCGTTCGACCGGAGCCACGTCAGCGCCGGGGGCTCACCTTCGGGGCGCTCGGCGTACTCCTCGAGTGCTCGCTCGAAGATGACGTAGCGAATGCGTCGGGCTCCCTGGGCGGCTTCTTCGACACCAGGGAGCGGATACAACCTCAGGGCGTGTTGGGTTGGAACGGCCAGGGTGTCATTGTGGGAGCCCGGCTCGTCCGCCAGGAAGACCTGAGGCACATCCGGCGCGTAGATGTGCATCGGAAAGAAGCTCAGCTTGTTGTCGTGGACAACCACGTCGCCAGGCTCGCCGGAAGCGGCCAGGTGGGATGCGGCTTGATCGAACGGCGACCGGGGAAAAGTATCGTGGGCAAACTGCGCCGGCAGTCCCACGGCGGCCGCAATTCCAAAGGCCGCTGCCACAGTCCACGCGAGGAGCCGAGGGCGGGCCGAGGCGATGACCCAACCGGCGAGGATCAGGTAGGCCAGCAGGGAGAGCAAGAACGCGCGCGGGACGAACAGCGGCCGCATGAAGTACGAAGCGAGAAAGAGCAACCCTGGAGGGACGAAGACGAGCGCCAGCAAGTAGCCGGTGGCGGTCTGGCCTCGGCCTTGCCGCACCACGGCATACAGCGTCCCGACGAAGGCCAACACTGCGGCCGTCACTCCAACCGGGATCCACGACGGGGGCAGCGGCAGAGCGGCGTGGAAGCCGACGACCGCTTGGACGATCTCTAGTGCACCCGGGCGCGGTGTCCAGAACGCGGCCTGAATCTTGGCCACCTGTCCTGGCACGACGACAAGCCACGGAAGGAAGAGAATCGCCATCCCGACCTGGGCGAGCAGGAGCCGTGCCAGATCGCGCCACGCCCGCCGCACCACAAGGTACACGTTCGGTGCGACGATCGAGAAGACCGCCAGGTTGTGAGTGTAGAGGGCGAGCGCGCCGACTGCGATCAGCCCGGCCCACCACCCCCAGGACGTCTGCCGTCTCGGCGCCACGAACACCCGAAAGACCACATAGCTATAGACCCCGAGCGACAAGGCCAGGAGGGAGTACATGCGCAGTTCCTGTGCGTGATAGATGAACAACGGCGAAACAGCCGCCAGAAGCGCCGCCCATGCCGCCGAGCGGGCTTCAAAGCATTCGCCGCGCCATCACGAACGTCAGGCCGACCAGCCCGACGCCCAGGATCACATTGAGCGCCCGCAGGAAGCCGATGCTCTGCCCGGCCGCCATCCAGAGACGGAGTGCAAGGTAGTAGCCCGGGGGCATCGTGTCGGCGGCAGTCCCAGCTAGGATATCGCCAACAGGCCGGGCAGCGAGCAGCACACTGAACGCTTCGTCATACCAGACAGGCCGTGCGGCAAGGGCCGGAAGGCGCAAGAGCAGGGCGAGCAGGACCAGCGCCAGCCCGGTAAGCCACGGACTATGCGCCAGGATGGTCATCCAGCGATTGACCCGTGAAGACGCGCGCGCCAGCAAGTCAGCGACCCTGTGTGCCTAGGCGAAGGCAGCGCGTTCCCGGCGCTGCACCCACCAGCGGATCCACCACAGCCCAAGCAGCGAGAGAATCGGCACAGGGAAGTACATCCAGGCACTCTCCTGATTGCCCTCGACGGTGACTAGGAAGAGCACCCACAAGCCGATGCCGAGCGCGACCAGGGTTACTCCCGTTGCCAGCACTCCCTGCCGCCCCCAACGCTGGCTCAACTCGGCGAACACCAGACAGAGCGCAGGCAGCAGAACGACGTAGTGCGTGGTCGCAGTGCGGAAGGCGACGAGGTTGGTGATGGCCAACGTCAATGCAGCCGTCCACTGGAACACCGGGTCGGCGCTGCCCCTCGAAGAGCGCCACTCCCAGAGCAACGCCAATAGGAGTGCACCGGAGAGCAGCCAGGTCAGCCAGCGGCCATCGGCCAACAGTGCATCAGCGAATATCGCGATGGGCGAGCCGAGGGCGGTGTAGCTGGGGTAGGCGTACATCTGCCGAAGCCAGTCGATCAGCCAGGAGGGGATCAGAGCAAAGGAGACGGCGATCGAGCCCAGGAAGACGGCGGCGAAGGCCGCCGGCACACCCCACCTCCTCCGGCTCACACTCCACAGCAACACGAAGGGGATCAACAGAAAGGACATCTGCGGTTTGCAGATCGACAGCCCCAGCAGTGCGCCGGCGAACAGATCCCGCTCGCGCTGGATAGCCACCAGCGCGCCGACCAGTAGCAGGCTCTCAATGACGGCGAACTGACCGACGATGACGGCACGCGCTCCGTGATACCAGAGCACAGAGAAGACCGGCAGGGCAATGAGCAAAGCCGTGTTCGCCCGCCAGCGCGCCGCAGCCAGCCCGAGCACCGCCAGCACAGCCAGGCCGACCTCGAGCACCGTCATCCACAACGCACGCGCCTGATCGTAGGGCAGCAGACCGAACGGGCCGAAGAAGATCATCGAGGGCAACGGGTAGACAAAGTGCGCCACGTCCTCTCCGGCCGCGCGGTCCGCTGCCCGGCCGTAGATGTAGGTCTGCGAGCGCAGGCTCACCGCAGGGTCGTACGGGTTGTATCCTTCCTTCAGCCACATGTTGGCCGCGTTCCAGCGGGCGAGGAAGTCGTTGCCGCCGGGGGAGGCCTGGGCGAATTGGTGGTTGACGAAGGTCAGGCCGACGATCAGGGCCATCGAAACAGCCACCAGCAGCGGGACGAGCCAGCCGGGGCGAGTCGAAGAGGTCACCGTCGCGCTCCTTGCGACACCCGCTCCGGGCTCAGCAGCACCTGTTCCACATCCGGGCCCGGCATCCCCGCTCAACCCTCCGGCCTGGTGAACACGACGGCCAGATCGTCGGTGAACATCTTCTCCCAGCCTGCCGCCTCCAAGCGAAGAGCCAGCGGCGCCAGCGGCTCGACCAGGACCGTCTGGATCTGCCAATCGTCCAGCAGCGCCTCCCAACCTGGCGCGCCACGCCATGCCTGAAGGTACTCTTGCAGAATCGAATCATCGAACAGGTCGGTGCGTCCATCCACAAAGCTCCGGTAATCCGGATACATCGACCAGAGGATGTAGGCGCCCCAGTTGTAGCTGTTGAACAGCGGTCCGGGAAGTTCTTCCTGCTGAATGCGCCGGACTGCGGCAGCTGGCATCGCCCGTAGCGCAGATTGCTCGAGACGCTCCGGCTGCAGGAACCGTACGAGCAGGATCCCTGCCACCAGAGCCCATCCTACCGCCAGGCCCAAGTTCAGCCGCCGAGCGAGGTCCGGCGGAAGGTCCCGGCTGCGCCGGCTGAGCGGCGGAAGTCGGCCGAGGGCTGAGGCGGCGTGACGCGCAAGCACCGGGGCAGCAACGACCGCGAACAGCGCCACGTTGCGCCAGGCTAGGAACGCCATCGCGGCGAAGGTCGTGACAAGCAGCACCTCGCGCGTGGCGGGCCGGCGGTCGGTGGCGGCGAACGCCGCCAGCAGCAGCATCAGCATCAGCACAAACAACTGCGAGCGAGGGTCGTGGAAATCCGGCGATTGCCACTCCTGGATGAAATCGCGCAGCACGCCCATCGAGAGCGTCTTGCCAGCGTAGCCGATCATGGCGAAGCCGTGCGGATTGAGCCCAAGCGCAAGCGCACCGAGCAGCAGGCAGGCAGCGAGGGTCAGCACCGGTCGCCGCGCCCGCCGCCACGCTTCCGCCGGGCGGCAGGCGCCCTTCCAGATCTCCAGCGCCATGTCGAGCAGGACGGACAGCAAGTACAGGCCGATCAACAACAGCCCGGTCGGAAATGCCCCGTGCAGATTCGGCCAGAGTGCCATCAGCCCCACCGACAACCAGATCCAGCGCGTGGGCTTCGTCACGAAACGCTCGAGCAGCAGGACCATTCCGGCTGTGAGCGCCAGCGAGAAGATGTGGGGCCGTGCCGACCAGAAGACACTCGAGGTGGCCGCCGCCAGCAGGAGCACGAAGGCGCGCATCAGCAGCGGTCCGTCCATGGTCATCCACACCAGGATGAAGGTCAGCGTCAGGATGGCGCCGGTCCACAGATGCACCGCAGCCAGCCCGCCCATCAGGTGGGCCGCAGCCAGCGAGATCTGCGCCAGCCAGCCTGGGTAGACCCATGGCTCACCCAGACGGGTGGTCGAGAATGGATCCTGGCGCAATACCTGGCGCTGCTCCAGCATCCACGTCCCGGCGCGCAGGTGCCACCAAGTGTCGCTATCGACAACTGGGCTGCTGGCGGCCATCAGCAGCACGGCTAGCGTAACTAGGAGAAACACGAGGGTGCGGAAGCTCATCGCGCCTCACACCCTGCGAGGGAACCGGCGCAGCTACGGCGAGAGATCCAGCGCCTGGGGGCGAACCGGCTGGCTGAGGTCATAGAAGACATGATAGTCCCCGACTGCCGCTTCCCGCCACTCAACGCCGAGCCGGCGGAACCCGGCCCGCAGCCGCTCATCGAGCAGGCCCGGTCCGGCGGTGATGTAGGCCACCCGCGACGCGGCCGCCACGGCCTCGGCGTAGGGCGGGTAGCGATTGTCGCGTGGCGTGTAGCGCAAATCCGCGTGATAGGGCAACTCGGGTACAAACAGCAGCTCCTCACGACTTCGAAAGGCAAGCGGGTATGCCACCCAGTAGTTGGTGTAGCCTCGAGTTTCCCCCTGCTCGAGCAAGAATCGAACCAGTTCGGGATCCCGGCTGTGGTCGATCCGGGTTGCGGCATCGAACTGCGTGGTGAATCCCGGAAATGGGGTCGCAGCGACCTGGATCGCGGCGCTGAGGTGGAACAGCAGCACTCCCGCCAGCAAGGCTCCGGACCAGGCGACGCCATAGCGATCTCGTACGGTGCTGATCAGTTCGCCTGCAAACACCGCCAAGGGGACGATCAGCGGCAGAAAGTACCTTCCAGACGGATCCGCCCCGAACGGTGTGAAGACGAAGCCGAGCAAGGTGGCCGCCACAACCCCGGCGAGCATCCATCTCCCGGCGCGGGCGGCATCGCGCCGGCGAAGCGCCGCCAAGGCAAAGCCGGCGACGGCGAGCCAGAATCCGACGGCAAGTGGGAGCAACCACGGGCTCAGCCACTCGACCGACCACGGCGGGCGGACACCGGCGATCACGGTCGTCCCAAACAGCGCCAGATTCAAGCCGCGGTAAGCCAGCGCAGAAAGCAGACCAGCCGGGCTCGCCCCGGCGATCGCACTGCCGGCCAGTTCGCGCAGAGCTGCCGCGGGCCCGTTGACGGCCGTCCAGGTCAGCCAAGGGAGCAAGCCGAGCATGCCGGCTGCCAGGCCCATCAACGCTCGTCGGAGGGCCTGTGCGGACGTGAGCCTGCGCAGGCTGACCGCAAGCAGCACAGCCGTCGGGGCGACGAACACCAACACCAGACCGAAGGTCCAGAGCCCCAGCCCGGCAAGCAGTCCCCAGGCAAGATACGTCCCCCGACGCCGCGGATTCTGCCAGGCCTCCCACGACGCCAGCATAAGCAGATTGCCGAACAGAAGCGCCTCGCCGTACCCCCCCAGCGAGACGGTCGTGTACAGCGTCGTGTTCACCGACGGGATCGCCAGCAACAGGCCGGCAGCGCCAGCCAGCCACAGCCTGTGGTGGATGCGCCATGCCAGCAGAACCGCCGTGGCGACCGTCGCTCCATACACGACAGCCTGGACGCTGCGGATCGCGGCGACCGACTCGCCCACCAGGCGGAAGGCTCCGGCCACCAGCAACGCATCCAGGCTTCCCATGTACGCCTGACCGTAGAAGAACACCGGGATCTTGCCGTCAAGGACATGCCGGGCCATCAGCGCCACAACCGCCTCGTCGGCGTTGAACGGGAACGCAGCCTGCGCCAGCAGGAGAACCTTGAAGGCCACGGCCACTGCGGCCAGCCCGAGCGCCAGGACTGCGACCTGCCTGGGACCAGCGCCTGATCGGTCAGTTGCGGTGTCCGTCTGTATAATCGTCATATGACCCGGCGGATCCTCAGCCATCCTGCCCTGTGGATTGGGCTGCTCGCCATCGGTTTGCGCCTGCTACCCGGCCCGCGCATCATCGATGACGCCTACATCACCTTTCGTTACGCGCAGAACCTGCTCGCTGGCAACGGGCTGGTGTACAACCCCGGGGAAGCCGTGCTCGGCACCACCACCCCGGCATTCGCGCTGCTGCTCGCCGGCGTCGTCGCCGATCCCCGGCCTAGCGGGCGTCACCCTGCCCCAGATCGCCGTCATCTTGAACGCCCTGCTGGATGGAGTGAACTGCGCCCTGCTCGTGCTGCTCGGCCGGCGTCTGAGTTGGGGGTTGGCGGGCGTGCTGGCCGCCCTGGCGTGGGCCATCGCGCCCTGGTCTGTCACCTTCGCCATCGGCGGCATGGAGACCAGCCTGTTTGTCGCCTGCATGCTGGCGACATTCTACTTCCATTCGGCGGAGCGGCCGGTCCGTGCGGCGCTGTTCGGCGCGCTGAGCCTGCTGACGCGTCCCGACGCCCTGCTGTTCCTGGCTCCGTTGGCCGTCGAGCGAATTCGGCGCAGCCTTCCCGTGGGCCGCTGGAATCCTGAACCCCTGCCGATCCGCTGGAGAGAGCTCGCAGCTGCGCTCGTCCCGCTAGCGTTGTGGGGCGCCTTTGGCTGGGCGAGCTATGGCAACCCGCTGCCGCAGACGATTGCCGCCAAGGCGGTTGCCTATCAGCTTCCGTCCGAAGCAGCCTTCGTTCGGCTGCTGCAGCACTTCGGAACGCCTTTCATGGAACACCTGGCGTTCGGCCCCAGCTTGGCTGTGGGTCGGCCTGGTGCTCTACCCAGCGCTGTACCTCCTCGGCTCGATCGCGGTCTTGCGGCGCAATCTCGGGGCTTGGCCGATGCTCGCCTATCCGGCCGTCTTCTTTCTCGCCTATGCCATCGCCAACCCGCTGCTCTTTCGTTGGTACCTCGCCCCCCCGCTGCCCGTGTACCTGCTGGGGATCTTCATCGGAGTCGAGCGGGTCGCCCGCGACCTCAGGCATCCACGCCTGGCGTACGCCTTCGGCGTTCCGGCCTTGCTGCTCCTGTTGAACGGCTGGGCGCTGACGCCTGACCACGGACCCCGGCGGCCGGCGCCGCGCATGGCCTACATCGCCTTGGAGGGGATCTACCAGCAGGTGGCCGAGCGCCTCAAGCCTCAGCTCGCCGAAGGCGATGTGCTGGCCGCGGGCGACATCGGGGCGCTGGGCTACTTCACCTCGGCCCGCATGCTCGACACGGTGGGGCTGATCACGCCCGCAGCCAGCGGCTACTACCCGTTGCCACCTGAGGCGTACGTCATCAACTACGCCATTTCCACGGACTTGATCCTCGACCTCCGCCCCACCTGGCTGGTGATGCTCGAAGTGTATGGCCGCAACACGCTGCTCCGGGACCCGGGCTTCCTGGCTGCGTACGAACTGGTGGACGAAATCCCCACTGACATCTACGGCAGTCAGGGCATGCTGATCTTCCGCGCGGCTGCCGCGCCATGAGGCCCCCAACTGGGGCACGCTGGGTCGCCGGCCTGGTCATCGCCCTGCTGGCGGCATTCCTATTCTTGGGAGTTGACACCCTCCCGTTCCATCCCGACGAAACGTCCTGGCTCGTGCAGAGTGAGGAACTTGAGCGGTTTGTGTCCGATCCGGGCTCGCTGTCCTACACCGGAGCAGCCATCACGCCCGAGATGTCCTACCGGCTGCTCAACGCTCCCCTGGCGAAATACATTCTGGCGATTGGGCGCAGCGCTTCCGGCTATCTGGCCGAGGCGCTGCCGGCGGATTGGGATTGGCACGCCTCGTGGGAAGCGAACCAGCAGCGGGGTGCCGTGCCTTCCGCCGGGCTGCTGCACTCGGCCCGACTGGCGAGCACCGCGCTGGTCGCACTGAGCCTGATCCCGCTCTTCCTCGCCGGACGCCGGCTGGGCGGCACGTCGACCGGGTTGTTGGCAGCATTGCTGCTCGCCACGGATGCCCTGGTCTTGCTGCACGGCCGTCGGTCCATGGCGGAAGGGGCGCTGGTGCTCGCCGTCAGCCTGGTTGTGGTCGGCGTGCTCTGGGGCGACCGGTTCCCATGGTTGACGGGATTGTGCCTCGGGCTCGCCCTGGCCACCAAGCAGTCTACGCTGCCGCTGCTCCCGGTCGGCCTGCTCGGTGCGGGATGGAGCCCCGGCCATGCCGGCCACACCGGTCGGCGTCTGGCCGCCTGCTGTGCCGTGCTGATCGGGGTATGGGTAGCCCTCAATCCGGTTGCCTGGCGCCAACCCGTTGCCACCTTGACGGCGATGGCCGCCGAACGCAGGCGGCTGGTGACCGAGCAGGTCGCGGACTTCGCCGCGTTGGGCGGCTCGCAGGGGCTGCACTCTCCGGCTGAGCGGGCCGCCGGCCTGGTCGCGGCCGTGTTTGTCTCATCCCCGCAGGTGCGCGAGGCTGCCAACTACGACCTGGCGTTGGCTGCGGCACAGCAAGCCTATCTCACCCATCCGTTGACGGGTCTGCTGCGCGATCCTATTGGCGGAGTGGCCAGGCTGCTGCTGGCTCTGCTGGGCATCGCCCTCGGGCTGCGCCGCCTAGCCAGCCCCCAGCCAGGGGTCCGCCGAGACGCGGCGCTGCTGCTTCTGCTCACCCTGGCCCAGGTGGTTGGCCTGCTCGCCGCAGTCCCGCTCGCCTTCCAGCGCTACTACCTGCCCCTCGTCCCTTTGATGTGCCTGTGGATCGCCCTGGCGCTCTCACTCGGGCTACGCGCCATGCGAACAGCGCTGATTGCCAAGTCTAGCGCAGCCTCCACCTGACCCCTGCTCAGCACCCGAGCACCGCACCCCGACAGCGTAGCCGCACACCGCTCGTCATGGCGGCCATGCGATCATGCTGTTGTCTGAGGGGTTAGGCAGCTCGAGTCGGCTCTCCCTAGTTTGATTGACACTGGGGGCTGGCGGGAGGGATTCGAAGGCTCGCTGAGAATCCCCGGAGCGAAGCGGAGGAGGCCGCACTCCAAACCACCTTCCCCCCACCCCGGCAAGCGTCGGATGCCCCGCATCTCACAGCCACGGCACGACACGGCGCGCGGGTGAATGACCGATCCTCCTGACCCAGCTTGCTTTCGCGTCTGCAACCCGATGGGTCTGATCGTCGTTCGACGTCAGCGCCGCGCAGGACCCAGTGGGTGAACACCGGCATTCCAAGATCACGTTAGCCGCAAGCGCTCCAAATTCCTTTCCAGGGGGTCGGGGGGCGGGAATTGCACTCCCGCCCCCCATGCCCCCTGCACCCCCTCCCCCCACCCCCGCAGGCGGCGGATTGTGGGGCATTCCTGTCTTGGCACGAACCGCCGCGCGAGTGCCGGATCGCTCCACGCGGCCGTGGCAGGAAGGCGCCAAGGCGGCACTCTGGACCTCGACGGGAGAATCTAGCGGCGGCTCGATGCACCAATCGGGGACTCCACCGCCCGCCGCTTGCTGGGGGTGCGGGGGAGGCACTCCCCCGGCTCCCGCTCCCCCGCCGGGGGAGCGGGCTGGGGTGTGGGGGCAAGATCAGCCCGCCGGTGAGCGGGCTGGGGTGTGGGCAGAGATCAGCTCGCCGGCGCGGGCTGGGTGTGGGAAGATGTCGCCGGGCGAGCGGGCTGGGGTGTGGGGCGAGATCAGCTCGCCGGAGGATGCGGGCGGAGGTCGTGCGCGGGCAGAGATCAGCCCGCCGAGGGAGCGGGCTGGCGATGCGCGGGCCATGATCAGTCCGCCGGTGAGCGGGCTGGGGTGTGGGGGCATAGATCAGCCCGCCGGTGCGCGGGCTGGGGTGTGGAGGCAGCGATCAGCCCGCCGGGGGAGCGGGCTGGGGTGTGGGGGCAGCGATCAGCCCGCCGGGGGGCGGGCTCGTGTGTGGGGGTAAGTTGGCTGGAAGGCTGGGCTAGTCGCGCAGGTAGTCGGCAAGCTTGCGCCGATGGCTGGGATGGCGCAGGCGGCTAAGGGCTTGGGCCTCGATCTGGCGCACGCGCTCGCGCGTCACGCCCATCTTGCGCCCGACCTCTTCCAGGGTGTAGCTCTGGCCATCGAGCAGGCCGTAGCGCAGCTGCAGGATGCGCACTTCGCGCGGCGGGAGCATGTTGAGCACTTCGGCCAGATGCTCGCGCAGCAAATTCTGCGTGACGGCCTCTGCCGGGGCGAGCGACTCCTCATCCTGGATGAAATCTCCCAGCACCGAGTCCTCGTCCTCGTCGGTCGGCGTCTCGAGCGACAGCGGCCGGCGCGCCACCTGGATCATGTTCTCGACCTTCTTGGGCGCGACCGTCAGCGCATCTGCCAACTCATCGGTCGATGGATCGCGGCCGAGGCGCTGGGTCAGCTGATGCGAGACGCGCAGCAGCTTGTTGATCTGATCACCCATGTGCACCGGCACGCGGATCGTACGCCCTTGATCGGCGATGGCCCGGGTGACCGCCTGGCGAATCCACCAGGTGGCGTAGGTCGAGAACTTGTGGCCGCGGCGGTAGTCGAACTTCTTGGCGGCACGGATCAGGCCGATGTTCCCCTCCTGGATCAGGTCGAGGAAGGGGACGCCGCGCCCCATGTACTTCTTGGCCACGCTGATCACCAGGCGCGAGTTGGCGGTGATCAGATGCTCGCGCGCTGCCCAGCCATCCTCGATCAGCAGTCGCAGCTCGCGCCGCCGCTTGGCCGACACCGGGCCGGCTGCCAGCTCCTCGCGCGCCTTGCGCCCACGCTCGATGCGCTTGGCCAGGGAGACCTCCTGCTCGGCGGTGAGCAGCGGAACGCGCCCAACCTCCTTGAGGTACAGCCCGACGGTGTCATCCGCGTCCAGGTGGACCAGGTCATCGCCGGCTTCCGGCGGCCCAGCATCCTCCTCGACGCCATCGTCGTCGGCCAGGTCCTCGACCTCGGCTACTTCATCCAGGTACGGGATCCCGGCCGCAAGCAACGCGGCGTAGGACTCTTCCAGCTGATCCAGGTCGCGCTCGGCCTCCGGGAAGAACGAGAGGATGTCATCGATGGTGACGAAGCCTCTCTCCCGGCCGAGCTCGATCAACTGCTCGATCGCTGGATTCTCCTCCTCCGCGGCCGGGGGTTCCTCGATCACCGCATCCAGTGGACTCGGCTCGTCATCTACCCCCGGCAGGGGCAGCCGCATCGTCTTCTCAGTCGTTGTCTTCCTGCGCATCTTGGCCATTCTCACTTCCAGAATACAGTCAATCCGGCCCCGAATCAATCCGGCGTGCCCGGCATTGTGGGTCGACACGTCTGGACATCCTAAGGTTCGGCCGTTCCACCACTTGGCATTCCGGTTGCCGGGAGCGGGAGGGGCTCGAGAAGACCGAGCACTTCCTCTACCCCAAAGCTGCTCAACAATGCGATCCCCGTCCTGCCCGGCATCATGGCGTACACCGTGTCGCCCGTCGGCGCCTGGCGGCCGATGCCGAAGGTCTGCTCACTCCCCTGGCGGGTGACCAAACGCACACGGTAGCGCGGCGGGTCGAGCTCGAAGGGGGTCAGGTCGTCGGGGGCCTCCAGCTCCGCCCTCACCGGTGGGCTGGCCAGCCAGCTCACCGCCCGTTCCAGCCGCCCGGCATCCGCCGGCCCGGCTTGCGGTTGCCTGAGCACCCATCCGGCAGAGGCGTCCCGCGCAGCCGCCAGCAGCACCTCACCTTCACCGCTCTCGATGACCAACTGCTCGACCGTGTTGGACTCGACCGTCCACAGCGGCGAAGGCGTCGGCGGGAGGTCCGATAGCTCAGCCCGCTGTGCCCCGCCAGTACGTGACCAGACCACCGCCGCCACAACCACGGCGGCCAGGACGCCCAAGGCATACCAGGTGCTGCGTCGGATCATCGCTTGCCTGGCCTCATCCGCGCCTGCGCCGGCTCCACCACACGTAGGCTCCGGCAGCCAGCACGGCGGCCGGGATCAAGACCACCGTGATCAGGAAGATGCCACCAATCGTCTGGGTAGACGGCGGCAGCACGAAGCGCGAGATCGCCGGCTTGGGCGTCAGGCTGATCAGTTTGTCTTGGCGCGCTGCCCAGTCGATGCTGTTGACCAACAGATCTCCATTCCCAAGGCCAAGGAAATCTGCATTGGCGGCGAAATCCGAGTCGCCGATCACGACGACCCGCGAACCCGTCTCGAGATCCTCAGCCGCCGCTGCCAGCAGCATCGGTCCGGCCACGTCCTCGCCCTCGTCAAAGGCAAGATTCCCCCCTCCGGTGAGGCCAGCGTAGTCGGCCTCCCCCCACGAGTTGGTCGCCGTGAGCACCAGGGGCAGCGGCTGCATCAGCGGATTCTCGACCGCCTCCAGGCGCAGGCTGCGCGCCGAAGGGAAGTACGAACGCAGGTTGCGCAGGCGGGTGGTGATCGGATGCTCGCCGTACTCGGCGGCGATGGCGGTCAGCGGCAAGGAGGAGTTCAGGTCGAGCACCAGATCGTCCTGGAACACGATGCCCCATTCCTGCTTGAGGTACTGGCCGAGCGGGTCCAACGGTTGGGCCGCCGCCAGCGCCGCCGTCGGTTCGGAAAGCAGCACCAGCGCACCCCCCCGGGCAAGGTAGTCCTGGATCAGCTTCGCCTCGACCGGCGCCAGGTCCACCGTCGGTCCAGCGATCACGACGGCGAGTGCATCCTGCGGGATGGCGCCTTCGCTGAGCGGACTGAGCGATTCGACCTGGTAGTTCTTGGCCTGCAGCGCCCGGCGCACCTCGCTGTAGCCGGCGTCATCCACCGCCTCCAGGTCGCGCTCACCGTGCCCGACGATGAAGTACACCTTGCGTTCTTCCGGGTTGGTCAGGCGCAGGATGGCCCCGGTCAGCTCTTCCTCGCTGGGATAGGAGAGCACTTCAGAGGCGCTGCCCGCCGCGACCACGACGCTGGCGTCGCGCTGGACGCCATAGCGGTCGGCCGCGATCGGATTGGCTCGCGGATCGACGAACTCGTAGCTGAGCTTGCCTCGGCCGTTGCGCTGATAGGCCTCGAACAGCGCGGTGGAGAGATCGCGCCCGTCGACCGAGTCCGCCGTGAAGAAGCCGATGAGCTGCACCGGTTGCTGCAACTGGTCGAGGATCAGCAGCGTCTCGGGAGTCAGGCTGAAATCCTTCGTCTCCGTCAGGTCAAGAGACTGCGGGTTGTTGAAGGCCAGGAAATTGGCCACGCCCAGGATGCCGAGGACAGCCACCGTGAGCAAGGCTGCATTGCTCCCGTAGCGCGCCTGGCGTCCGCTGAGCCCCCGCCGTACCCGCTGCGGGTCCAGCAGCACGGCCGCCGCCAGCGCCAGCAGCGCCAGCGCCAGACCGACCTGTACATAGCGGTCCGCCTCCCGACTGACCACGTACCAGGCGAGGCTGGCCAGCAGCAGCACGGCTGTCGCGGCGTAGGCGATCGATGCCAAGCGGGATCGGTTCACGCTAGCCCCACCTGCGCGCCTCCACCGCCTGGCTGCCCAGGAAGAGCGCCAGCACGGTCAGGCTCACGTAGTACAGTGCATCGGTCAGGCTGATCAGCCCGCGGTAGAAGCTGCCGTAGAAGTGATCGACGAAGCTCAGCTGCCGGGCGATATCACCGGCCACGCCGGATCCTGAACCAAGGCCGCCTGCGATCCACAACACCAGGAGCACGGCCAGGCTGGTGAAGAATGCCGCCAGTGGGTTGCGGAAAAAGGCCGACACCATCACTCCGATGGCCAGCATGGCGGCCACCATCAGCACGATGCCAAGCGTGGATGCCAGCAGGATCCCTTGGTCAATCCCGGGTGTCGACATGCGGTGCAGGATCAGTGGGTAAGCCCAGGTCACCAACAGGATGCTCAGCATGAACAGCATCGAGCCAAGCCACTTGCCCACCACCAACTCCCAGTCCCGCACGGGCGCGGTGAGCAGCAGCTCGAAGGTGCCCATGCGGTACTCATCGGCGATCAGGCGCATGGTGATTGCCGGCGTGATGAACAGCAGGATGGTGACCAGGGGGCCCATCACGATTCGGCCGTCCGGGCTGACGGAGCCGGACTGCAGTCCGAAGGAAACGTTCATGAAGAAGATGACGCCCAGGATGAGGAAGACCATGAAGGCCAGGGCGTAGGCGACCGGTGAGACGAAGTAGTGGCGCAGTTCGCGCACGGCGATCGTCCACACGTTGCGCATGATCAGGCGGCCTCCTGGGCTTCGGCTTCCTCGCGTGTCAGCTGCAGGAAGACCTCCTCCAGGCTGAGTCCGACCGGGGTGAGGGCGTACAGATCGTGCCCGGCTTCGATGATGCGCCGCGCGACCAGCGGGCGGAGGTCCTGGCCTGGGGTGCCGGAGATCTCCGCCTCGCCCTGCCCACCTGGCAGACGGACCGCCTTCACGCCGGGCACGCTCTGCAGCAGCCGCAGCAGATCTTCTCCATCCAGGGAAGCGCTCACCCGGAACCTCTCCGCTCCAGCCAATTGCGCCTGGAGATTCCCTGGTGTGTCCTCGGCGACGATCGTCCCACGATTGATGATCAGCACTCGGTCACAGACCTGCTGCGCCTCAGACAGGATGTGGGTCGAGAGCAACACCGTGCGCAATGGGCCCAGGGCCTGGATGATGCGCCGGACTTCGATGATCTGCGCCGGGTCGAGGCCGATCGTCGGCTCGTCGAGGATTAAGACCTCCGGTTGGTGCAGCAGGGCCTGCGCCAGTCCGAGGCGTTGACGCAGTCCCTTGGACAGGTTCCCGATGATGCTCTCCGCCCGCTCGCTGAGGCTGACTTCCTCGAGCACCTGATCGATGCGCGCCTCCAGGCCGGGGACCCGGCGCAGGCTGCCCATGAAGGCCAGGTACTCGCGCACCGACATCTCGGGATAGAGCGGGACGGTCTCGGGCAGATAGCCTACCCGGCGGCGGACTTCGAGCGACTGATCCACCACGTCGAACCCGGCCACCTGCGCCGTGCCGGCCGAAGGCGGCATGAAGCCGGCCAGGATGCGCATCGTGGTCGTCTTCCCAGCCCCATTCGGCCCCAGGAATCCCACGATCTCCCCGCGATCGGCGTGGAAGGTCAGGTCGTGGACGGCCAGGTGCGGGCCGTACGACTTGCTCAAGCCCGTGACGCGAATCACAGTCGGTTCATCTCCGATCGGGCGGCTTCTCGGTTCGTCAGGGGTCGGGCCACCCGCCCCGTCGAAGGGACAGGCGGAACGGAAGCGCAGGGAAGCCAGACGTCTATCAAGGAGACTATACAGACTTCTGTAGAGGCCAGTCAACCTGACCGGCTATTTCTCATGCGACTCTCATATATGTGCGGCGCAGCTTGACTGGTTCTGAGCGCTACCGTACAATCGGGCCAATTGGCCCCTGAACTCGCCAATACCCCGAACCAAGGAGCGCCCCAATGCAGGGACTGTCCACCTTCGAGCAGATCGCCGTGTGGAGCATCCTAGGAGTTGCGATTCTCGGCCTGTTGTACGCCTGGTACTTACGGGGCCAGATCCTGAAAGAGGACAAGGGCACCGCCAAGATGCAGGAGGTGTGGGGCGCCATCCGCGATGGCGCCGATGCCTACCTGCGCCGACAGCTGCGGACGATCCTGCCGTTGATGGCCGTGCTGACGGTGGCCCTGTTCCTGTCGGTCTACATCGTCGAGCCCTCTCCGGAAGCCATGCAGCGCTTTTCCGGGATGTCCCCCGACCAGGTTCGACTCACGATTGGTGGCGCCCGGGCGCTGGCGTTCTTGATGGGGGCATCCTTCAGCCTGCTGGTAGGGCAACTCGGGATGCGCATGGCCGTCCAGGGCAACGTCCGGGTGGCATCGGCGTCGCGTCGATCGTTCGGCGAGGCGCTGCGCATCGCCTACCGCACCGGCACGATCACCGGCATGCTGACCGACGGCCTGGGCTTGCTGGGCGGCACGCTGATCTTCATCATGCTCGGGATCGCGGCCCCGGACGCACTGCTCGGCTTCGGCTTCGGAGCCACGCTGGTGGCGCTGTTCATGCGAGTGGGCGGCGGCATCTTCACCAAGGCGGCCGATGTCGGAGCCGACTTGGTCGGGAAGGTGGAGGCGGGCATCCCTGAGGACGACCCGCGCAATCCGGCCGTGGTAGCGGACCTAGTGGGCGACAATGTCGGCGACTGCGCCGGGATGGCGGCCGACATCTTTGAGAGCTACGAGGTCACCATCGTTGCCGGCTTGATCCTGGGCCTGGCACTGTGGCACATCACCGGCATGATCGAGTGGATCCTGTATCCGCTGATGGTTCGGGGGATCGGTGTTCTGTCTTCGATCATTGGCACCTACCTCGTGCGCGGCGGAACGGGAAAGAGCGGCGATGCCATGGCGGCCATCTTCCGCGGCTTTCTGTCCTCGGCCGCCATATCCGCCGCGCTCTTCTTCGGCGCCGGCTACCTCTACCTGAACACGCCCGCCATGCAGGCCTGGGGAGGCTGGTGGCGAACTCCGCTGGCTGTGGCAGCCGGCGTGCTCTTGGCGATCGTGATCGACCGCATGACCGAGTACTTCACGGGCACGCATTACTCACCCGTGAAGGAGATCCGCAAGGCGGCCGACACGGGTGCCGCCACGCTCATCCTGCAGGGGATCTCCGTCGGCTATGAGTTATCCGTGTGGGCGGTCCTGGTGATTGCCGGCACGATCGTCAGCTCGATCTTGATCTTCGGCAGCATTCCCGGGCTTACGGGCGCTCAGGAGGTCAACTTCATCCTGTATGGCGTGGCCATGACCGGCATCGGCATGCTGACCCTAACCGGGAACAACGTGGCCATGGACGCCTTCGGCCCGATCGCCGACAACGCCAACGGCATCGGCGAGATGGCGTGGTCGGACCAGCACGACGAGGACACTAACGCCGCCCGCCAGATCATGGCTGACCTGGACGCGGTCGGCAACACCACCAAGGCGATCACCAAGGGCGTTGCGATCGGCTCGGCGGTGATCGCGGCGGTTGCCTTGTTCGGCTCATTCCTGGTAGACGTGGGACGTGCACAGGAGGCCTTGGGCGTTCCGCTGGCCGAGCGGATTGCCAGTGTGGGCATTCGCGTCGACGGCCCGCAGGTCTTCGTCGGCATGTTGATCGGCGGCGCGCTGCCCTGGTTGTTCTCGTCGTTCGCCATCCTGGCCGTCAGCCGGGCGGCGGCCCTGATCGTCAAAGAGGTTCGGCGTCAGTTCAGCCTGGGCGTCCTGGAAGGCAAGGTGCCTCCGGACTACCGGCAGCCGATCATGATCTCGACGATGGCCGCCCAGAAAGAACTGGTCGGCCTGGGGCTGCTGGGCATTGTCACGCCGATCATCGTCGGACTGGTGCTGGGCGTGGAGGCACTTGGCGGGTTCCTGGCGGGGATGATCCTCTCCGGGCAGCTGCTGGCCGTCTACATGAACAACACCGGCGGCGCCTGGGACAACGCCAAGAAGCTCATCGAAGACGAGCCGCGCGAATTGGCCAACAACCTTGGCAAAGGATCGGAGCGCCACAAGGCGAGCGTGGTGGGCGACACCGTCGGCGATCCGCTGAAGGACACCGCCGGACCGGCCTTGAATCCGATGATCAAGGTGGTGAACCTGGTTTCGGTGATCATCGCCCCGATCATCGTCCAGTACACGGATTTGGGTTGGGTCGGCTGGGGGCTGGTGCTGGTCTTGGCGGGCTTGCTCGCCTGGTCGGTCGTCCGCTCCAAGCAGCAGGCGCCGGACATCGCCAAGTTGGAGGCGAACACCTAGCCCGAGTCATGCTGCTCGATCCACCTGGGGCGGCCGAGTGTCCCGCTGCTTCGGCTTTCGCCTGCCCGTCAACCGAATACAATTGGCGCAGTGACCGCCGCCGCTGCTCCTACCGTGCGACGCCTTCTGCCCGACTGGACGATCCCGAGCGGTAACGGGTGTCGTGCTCGCCATCCGCTGGCTCACGACACCACGCGGCTTGGATGAGGTCGGCGCGATCGCGATTCGTGACGTCGGGTTGAGCCTGCTGCTCTGGCTGCTGGTCGGCGTGCTGGCGGCGGGCGCTGGCCGCAGGCTGCTGGCTGTGCTTCGGCTGCAGCCCTCCCCTGCCTCCAACACCTGGCTGCTGGCGGAGTCCCTGGTCTGGGAGCCATCGCGGTGCTGGCTTCTCGTATTGGGTTTGGTCGGCTGGCTCACGGCAGGGGCTATCGCAGTCTCGCTTTGGCTGCTGTCGGCGCTCGTTGCCCACCCTGCGGCCGAAGCTCTCGGCTGGTTGTGGGGAATACCCGGGCAATTGCTGGCTCGCTGGCGGACCAGCGCCCTTATGCCCTCGCTTGGCCCTGCTATTCCTGCTCGCCATCTTCGGGCTCGCCCTGCTTCAAGCCCTGACGCCCCCCTGGGACTATGACAGCCTCATGTACCACCTTGTGGGCCCGCGCTTGTTCCTAGAGGCGCAACGGATCTATCCCGTTCCCGATATTTGGTACGTAAACGGCCCGTTCAACGTCGAGTTGCTGTACTTGGTTGGGATGGGGTTCGGGGACGATGTCTTCCCCAAGTTGGTCCACTACCTATTTGGTCTGCTGGCCGTGTCTGCGACCTGGATGGTCGGCAAGCGGTGGGCCGGAGCTTCGGTGGGCTGGCTGGCAGCTTGTGTGCTGGTCGGCATCCCCACACTGCCAGTATGGGCTTCGTTCGCCTACATCGACTTGGCCTGGACCTTGTATGAGTTCCTTGCCCTGGCCTGCATCCTCGAGTGGTGGGACCAGGAAGACCCCTCCTGGCTGGTCTTGTCTGGCTTGTTCCTGGGGCTGGCAATGGGCACAAAGTACATCGCGGTGGCTGGCCTGGCCATCCTTGGACTGGCTATCCTCTGGCGGGTTCGCCGCCGCCCGTCGGATGACCATCGTGAAGGCGGCCCTCGCCTTTGGCGTTCCGGCGCTTATGCTCGCCCTGCCCTGGGTACCTCAAGAACCTGTTGTGGTTCAACAATCCGATCTATCCGCTCTACATCGGCGGCCCAGACTGGAGCGTGCGCCGGCTGGCGTTGTACATGGGCTACCTGAATACCTTCGGGATGGGGAAGGACCTGCGGGCGCTGCTCTCCCTCCCATGGAATGTGTACGTCAATCACGTTCCATTCGGCACGACCATGAATTGGATCGACTTCCCAAACGTCCTGTTCCTGCTCCTGTTCACCTACCCACTCCTGCTGTGGCTCAACGGGCTGTCAGCATTCTCCTTCTGGTGTCGCTTGCTAGGATTGGAGTATGGTTTGTCGGGTCCCAGCAGCTGCGGTTTCTCCTCCCGGTTGCTCCGGCACTTGCGGTTGCTGCGGGTTACGTCGTCGTGCAGCTCTCGGAACTCCAGCACAATCGCAGGATGCCTCTTCACCAGTTCTTCCCATCGCTTGCTGTTGCGCTGCTGGCCGTCACGTTGACCTACCAGCTGATCATGCTGCGGCAGTTCCGCTCGGTCCAGGTCGTCGTGGGGGCGGAGAGCCGCGTGGCTTTCTCACCCGGATGGTCAAGGACTTCACCGTCAGTCACGCCGCCCGAGAGCAGTTGCCTGTCGGCGCACGTGTACTACAAATCGGCGACGGGCGCAGCTACTACTGTCGGCCATCGTGCATCCCAGATCCCGACCATTTTCGCTGGGCGGACGAGATCTCGCCTGCTGGATGTCCCGTGCCCTGGCGAAATTCGCGAACGGACTGGGAGCCACCCACGTAGCGCTCAGCATCGAGGACTTGGACTTCCTGCTCCAGCACGATCAGGACGGCGTGATAGCGTCCACCCTCGAGAAACTGGTTCTCTGGCGAGCGACCAAGGCTGCTTGCGGCAGGTCTTCCAGGATGAGTGGAACAGCCTGTACGAGATCAGCTGCCCGCCGAGCTGACCGCCGTGAACCTTGATCGGCCTCACTGCCAAGCGTGTACCCCCCCAGCATCTCGCCCATCCGCCCACGATCCGGCAGTGCAGCACCGCACCTGTGTTGCGCGGGTCACCCGACCGACTGCGTCTTCCGCGAGATCGGCCAGAACCGGGCATCTTCACCCGAAGGGCAGCGCCTTGCCAAGGAACTGAAGGCAGGCACGCTGCACCTCCGGCATTGCCCAGGCATCCCGGTGGACCGTCGCCGCCGGAGGACATTCGCGGAGCGTGGGCACCAGCCAACCAGCCACATCCCTCCCCGACTTTCGAGGCCAATCCGCCACCTCCCTTAGGCATGCAGGGGGAGGCTGTGATCGCCTTGGCAGACAGGCAATGCCGCGTCTTCGTCCCTCCATGGCCCTCTGGATCGGTTGGTCTGCAACCCGCCGGGACCCGCCGCCAATGACGGAGAGGAGCCAGCGACTTGCGCTGGCCGGCCTATCGGGCTTGGTGCTCGTGCTGCTAGTGGCGCACGGTCTGTTTGCATTCGGCCGAACCGGCCTCTTCTTCTACATCGGCCAGGACTACCGCGCCTTTCGGGCACTGGCAGAGGTCGTATCCGAAGAGGGGTTCCTTGCAGCATATGACTTGGAGAAGGTTTGCCCCCATTCAGAAGGAGCTGCTTGAGGGCTATGCCCCTTCTGGACTTTGCAGACGCACCGGTGATCCCAGTTCCCTACCTCCCTGCCTTCCTTGTGCCCTTCCTGGGGCTGCTTGCGCTCCCGCCCTTGCCCGCCTGGTGGGCGGTGGTGGCGCTCAATGTGCTCGGCCTGGGCGTCTACCTGCTACGCCTCCGTTCTGTCCTCGGGCCTGGCGGTGGGCTGTACTGGCTGCCTCTGTTGGCGCTGCGCTACTCGACCGTTCTCTTCGGTCAGGTCAACCTGCTCCTGCTCATCGGATTGGCGAGTTCCTTCTGGCACTTCGGCGAGGACATTGCCTTCGGGCCGGCTTGTGGTTATCCCTTCTTCTCGTCAAGCCGCAATCGCTGCTCCTCGTGGTCCCCGGGACGGTTATCTCCGGACGCTCCAGGGTTCTACTGGGATTTGCGGCTGCCGGCGCCGGCATTGGTGCACTGTCCTTTGCCCTTGCCGGCATAGAATAGGCACGCGGCCTGGCCCGGTTGTTGCTGCTGTACCCCGGGAATTTGCCGACAACCTTTCCCGAGTCCATGATGACCTGGCGGGCGGTATTGGCGCCAGTTGTTGGCAGCATGCCAGCGCCTATCCCGACGGTCCTGGCGATCGGTGCCTCAATTGCCACGGCCGTCCCGGGGCGTGGATCTGGCGTCTCGGGAGAGATCGGGAAGAGGCGCTGGCTTGGGGAGGGCTCGGCTCGTACGCGGCCACTTGCGCCGTGGCGTGGCATGCCCACGTCCACATGGCACTCCCGATGGTTGTCCCTCTGCTCTGGCTCGCAGTCGGCACGGCCAAGGCCCGCTGGCCACTCGTTGCCTGGATCCTGCTCCCTTCCGGGGTGTTCTGTGTGCTTGCCATCTGGGTTGGCCTATGGGAGGGGCACGTTGCAGCCGGGTGGACGATGTTCGGGTCTAAAGCTGCTGCTTCTGGGCTGGTCGGTCAAGCGGCTTTGTCGTCCCTCCGCTCAAGGCGCCCAGGGGGCGAGGAGCCCC
Organism: uncultured Chloroflexia bacterium; assembly: GCA_963789825.1. Taxonomy (GTDB): domain Bacteria; phylum Chloroflexota; class Anaerolineae; order Anaerolineales; family E44-bin32; genus PFL42. The sequence goes on along the minus strand of CAWBME010000006.1, from coordinate 2,251 downwards.
GATTGATGGCCCGCGGGCAGGCAGGCTCTCACCCCTTTGCTGTTTGGGCTGCTGCCGACCCTTACGCTGCTGTCAATGAACATCGAAAGCATCGCCCCGGTGTACGCCGTTCGTCCGGCGCTAATCAGTACCGCGGTAGCCCTCCTGGCCTACCTGCTCATCGACCTGCTGCTCAAGGACCCAAATCGGGCTGCGGCCGCCGTTGCCATCATGATTTTCCCTTCGACGCCTCCACTCCCTCGTGGGGAGAGCATTCGTCGCGAGCCTGGTGGGATGCAGCCGGGGCCCTGGGGTCAACGGCCGAGGTCCGATGGGTTGCTGCGATGTTGCTAGGCTTCGGACTGGTCCTCTTGAATAGATCCGCCGGGCTGGGCTCAACGATGGCCATCCTTGGGATTGGCCTTGTGATCGTCCCGGTCCTTCAGATCCTGGCCTATGAGCTGGCGCTGGGCCGGCCTTTCACCCTGCCTGGGGCGCCGGACATTCCCCGCTCCCCGACTGCGGCCTCCGAACGGCTTCCCGACATCTACTACATCATCCTCGACGGCTATGGCCGGCAGGACACGCTCTTGGACCTGTACGGCCTTGACAACACCGGCTTCCTTGCAGAGCTGGAGAGCCGAGGGTTCTTTGTCGCCCACCGAAGCCAATCCAACTACGCCCAGACGGCCCTCTCGCTGGCCTCGTCGCTTAACACTACAGACCTCAAGCAGGTTGCCGCTGTTCAGGGCGAGGACTCCGGCGACCAGCGCCCCATCGCCCGCTTGATCCGGCATAGTGCCTTGCGAACCATCCTTGAGGATCGGGACTACGCCATCAAGTCCGTCTCGTCCGGCTACCGCAGGTCAGAGATCGAGGACGCGGCGACCTTGCTGAGGCCGCCGATCCGCGGAGTAAACGGTTTCGAGACACAGGTCATTGAGAGCATGGGGCTGTCCCCGATTGTCGAGTGCCTGGTTGCGCTCGGGTGGCTCACGGAGTATCCGGGCCACCAGGACCAGCGGGACCGGATTGCGTTTGCTTTCTCACACATCCAGGGGAATAAGATGGAGGTTCTGTCTGCAGTTCGTCTTCGCCCACATCGTCCTCCGCCATCCTCCTTTCATCTGGAATGCAGCGGGGGATGCCGTGAGCCCGGATGTGCACTTCCGTTGGGACGATGCCAGCAACTTCCCGGGCACCCGGGAGGAATACGTTGCCGGATACCGGGACCAGCTCCAGTACACCAACACCCTGAATCTTGAAGCAGATCGACCAACTCCTGGTAGATCCGCCACGCCCCTTGCTCATCGTGCTTCAAGGCGATCATGGACCAGGCTCCCAATTGGACTGGGACAACCCGCAGGGCTCGTACCTCCCCGAGCGGATGGGCATCCTCAACGTGTACTACGCCCCGGCAGCGGCGCACGCGTGATTCGATCAGCCCGGTGAACTCGTTCCGAGTGCTCCTGACGCCTACCTTGGGTTTGAGCTGCCGCTCCTGTCCGATCAAAGCTGGTTTTCGAGCTGGGAGAAACCATACATGCTCCTTGAGGTCCCCAATGCCCCGTAGCTGAGTGACCAGCCCGAGCCCTCGCTGGCGTTGACCTGCACCTTCGGACTGCTAGCGGTTGGCGTGGAGCCGGCTCAACGACCGCTGGCGTTGTCCACCGCGCGCCGGGTGGTTCCCGCGGGAGCCAGGCTTCGATGCAGCCGGGTCCCAGTCGTTGTTCGACGAGCGAGTGAGGATCGGACTCGAGCGACATCCCTCCTCCTCCCCAGGGCAGCGCTCAGGAGACGCACCATGGTTCGTGTCCTCCCCAACGATCCACCCGCTGACGGTGAACGGCCTTTGACGGCCGCGTGGGGTTCCGATTTCGACTTCTTGCAGCTGGCGCGACTGTCTGTGGCATCGATCCACGGCGCGCCAAGTTCGGGCGCTGCTCGCCGCTGCGGCCATCTTGCTCGTTGAAATCAGCCTGGGGGAATTCGCCGACCCTGGTTCCAGAGAGCTGGCAGGCGCGTGCTTGAACACCTCTCTGCCCGCCGCAGTGCCTACCCTTGAGGTCAGCCTGCTGGCCCGCATCCGCCGAGTGTGGACGGCGCCCGAAGTGCGCCTCGGCCTCACCGCATTCCTTGCCTTGCGGCTGCTCACTGCTGGTGGCTCTCGTGGCGTGGCAGATCGTGAACGAGCCTTTCCCCCCGCACCCATCCTCCGACCCTCTTCAGCGTACAGGTCGAGGCGATCGCTGCTCGAGCCGTGGCAGCGCTG
>CAWBME010000005.1:0-345230 GCA_963789825.1 uncultured Chloroflexia bacterium | reverse complement strand
GAGCTTGACGAGGCGGCGTGATCGGCGTAGACTGCCACCAACAGGCGCCCCCGTCGACCTGGCTGTGCTGGTCCAGGCCGGCGGGGATTTTCCGTCCATGATCCGTCGCTCCGTTTTCCCCCTGCTCTTCCTCTTCCTGGCCGCATGCGGGCCCCGGCCTGCGCTGCAAGCCGGCGTCGTGCCCGCCACCCCCGCACCTCCCAGCCCCACCGAGACTCAGAGCGTTGCCTCGCCCACGCCGCTACCCACAGCCCCTCCGGCGTGTCTGACCCAGCCGGGCCAAATCGAGCAGGGCGAGGTGGAGCACCCGTTGTTGGCACGCCCGCTGCCCTACCGCATCTACCTGCCAGCCTGCGCCGGCAAACCCGGCTTCGAGCGCCTTCCATCCGTCTATCTGCTGCATGGGCTAACGTACGACGACGCCCAGTGGGACCGCCTGGGTGCGCCCGCTGCGGCGGACCGGATGATCGCCGCCGGCCAGGCGCCGCCCTTTCTGCTCATCCTGCCATGGGAACGCACCGGCCTGGACCTCGAACTGGCCATCACCGGGGCCTTGATTCCCGAGGTCGAGGCCCGCTTACCCTGCGGCCGCCGGACGGCACAACCGCGCCATCGGCGGGCTCTCGCGCGGCGCCGGATGGGCGCTGCGCATCGGCTTGAAGCACCCTCAGCTATTTGGCGCCATCGGACTGCACAGCCCCGCCGTGCTCTCCCCGGATCTGTTCTACCTTCCGGCGTGGACCCGGGCCATCCCGCGTGACGCCCTCCCCCGGCTGGCGCTCGACATCGGCGAGCGTGACCCGCTGCGACCCGAAGCACTGGCGTTGGCCGAGCAGTTGGATGACCTTGGCCTGTCGGTAGCGCTGACGCCGAACCCCGGCCTGCACCTCGAGAGCTACTGGGCAGAGCATGTCCAGGAGTACCTGAAGTGGTATGTCGAGCCCTGGCAGGTAGGTGCCAAGCCGGGCAGGACAGCCACCCCGGTCTCGGAGGATGCCGGCAGATGCCCCTGTGCCGAGTGACCAGGCAAACGCCGATCCGTTGGATTAACGAGGAACCGCGCGTCGGAGCTGGCTCAGGGCTCTTACGCGCGGGTTGAGGAGGAGAATGCGACCCTCATTATCCTCGCCCGCATGAAATTCGAGTGAGATCGATGTTAGGGTTTCATGAGACGCCGCCCGCAAGCACGGCGAGTAGCGCCTCACGGCTGATCGGGCCTTCCCGCAGGATCCGCACTTCCCCTCCATCACAGGCCGCCACGGTGGACGCCACCCCTCCTGGGCACCGGCCCCCGTCCAGGATCAGGTCGACCCTGCCGGATAGCACCTGTTCGACTTGCTCGGCCGTCGTGCAGCCCTCGGAGCCGGAGAGATTGGCCGAGGTCACGGCCAACGGGCCCGCCAGCTGGAGCAATCCAAGGGCTACCGGGTGATCCGGGACTCGCACGCCAACGGTCGGTGTCGGGCCGAGAATGGCGGGCAAGTCCCCCCGCCTGGGAACGATGAGCGTCAGCGGTCCCGGCCAGAAAGCCAGCGCCAGTCGCCGAACGGCATCCGGCACCTCGACGGCCACCGCCTCCAGCTGATCTTGGGAGGCGATCAAGATCGGGATCGACCGCTCCAGCGGTCGGTCCTTGGCGGTGAACAGGCGCTCGATGGATGCCGGCAGCGTGGCGCACGCCCCCAGCCCGTAGAGCGTGTCGGTAGGGAATGCCACCAGCCCACCACCGGCAAGCACCTGCGCCGCGTGCTCGAGGGCTCCCGGAGTGCTGGCTTCCACGCGGATCGTCAAGCTTCGCCCCGCTTCAGCTCGATCACCCGGGGGATCCCCGCCAGATCGGCAATGGACTGCGCACGCCAGCGTGGCAACGCCGTCGCGAGACTGCCAAGCACCTGCGCCTCCTGACCGGCACCGATCTCGATCAGCACCATGCCGTCGGCACACAGCAGGCCGGGGAGCGCCGGCAGCAGCCGTCGGATGACTTCTGTCCCTCCGCTGCCCCCGTCGAGGGCGGGGAGGGGCTCCCAACGGCTGACGTCCCACTGCGGCAGCTCAGCCGTCGGAAGGTAGGGCAGGTTGGCGCACACCAGGTCGAAGCCTCCTGCCAACCCGCGCGCCAGGTCGGCCTGCACCAGCGCCAGGCGCGCGGCAACTCCGTGCTGTTCGGCATTCGCACGCGCGATCCGCAGCGCCGCTGAGGAGAGGTCTGTCGCAACCGCCTGGCACTCTGGAGCCCCGGCGGCGAGCGAGACGGCGATGCAGCCGCTGCCGGTGCCAACGTCCAGCAGGCGAGGCTCCCCGGCTGGCGCAGCAGCCAATTCAGCCCGCGTTCGACCAGCAGCTCGGTTTCCGGCCGTGGGATCAGCACCTGCGGGGTCACCCGGAACCGCCGGCCATAGAACTCCCACCAGCCGAGCACATAGGGAAGGGGAGTGCCGGTCGCTCGCCGCTCGAGCTGGCGGACAAAGGCCTCGGCGGCCATCTTGCTCAGCTCGGCTTCCGGATGCGCCTGCAACCAGGTCGTGGTGACGCCGAGTGAATCCGCCAGCAGCACCTGCGCTTCCCGTCGCGGCTGTTCGGCGACCCGCTGCAAGTGCTGGGTACCCAGCCGGGTGGCCGATGCAACGGTCAGGAGGGGGTCGTCGGCAAGGGTCATCCCCGCGAGCCCTGCGCGTTGGGCGTGATCAGGCCTGCGGGGCTTTGAGCCGGTCCGCTTCGTCTTGTGTCGCCAGCTCGTCGATGAAGTCATCGATCTCGCCATTCAGCACTGCCGGCAGGTTGTGGGAGGAGTACCCGATGCGGTGATCGGTCACCCTCGACTGAGGGAAGTTGTAGGTCCGGATCTTCTCGGAGCGCTCGGCCGAGCCGACCTGCAGCTTGCGCGAGGCGTCTTCCTCGGCTTGCTGTTCGTCGAGGGCGATCTCGTACAGCCGGGCGCGCAGGATGCTCATCGCCCGCGTCCGGTTCTGCAGCTGCGAACGCTCATCCTGGCACTGCACAACGATCCCGCTTGGCAGATGCGTCAGGCGGACGGCGGTCGAGTTCTTCTGCACGTTCTGTCCCCCGGCGCCCGCCGAGCGGTAGACATCCATCTTGATGTCCTTGTCGGGGATCTCGATCTCGACCTCATCCGCTTCGGCCAGGACGGCGACGGTAGCCGTGGAAGTGTGGATCCTGCCCTGGGCCTCGGTCTGGGGCACGCGCTGCACGCGATGCACGCCGCTCTCGTACTTCAGCCGCGAGAAGGCGCCCTTGCCCTTGACCATGGCAGATCACTTCCTTGTAGCCGCCGATCCCGGTGTCGCTGGCCGAGAGGATTTCGGCCGACCAGCCCTTCAGCTCGGCATAGCGGGTGTACATGCGGAACAGGTCGGCGGCGAACAGGGCGGCTTCCCCGCCGCCGGTGCCGGCGCGGATCTCGAGGATGACGTTGCGCGCATCGCGCGGGTCGCGCGGCAGCAGCAGCGATTTGAGACGGGCTTCGAGCGCCTCGATCTGCGGCCCCAGCTCCTCGACCTCGGCACGGGCCAGCTCCGCCAGTTCAGCGTCGTCACCCTGCAGCATGCGACGCGCCTGCTGCTCCTGGTCCTGCAGTTGGCGATAGCGGCGGTAGGCGGTCACGATCGGCTCAAGCTCGGCGCGCTCGCGCGCCAGTTCCGCCACGCGGGTATGGCCCAAGCCGGGGCTGGCGAGTTCGTCGTCGATCGCTTGGAAGCGCCGTTCAATTCCCTCGAGCTTGTCGTGCATCGTTCACCTGCGCCACACACGAACCTCCCACGGCTGCAGTGGGAGGGTGAGCAGGATTATAGTACTACGGTCGTTGGGGCTTTGGCGGCGTATCCCGAAATCGCATGGGGTGCCGGAACCCCTTGAAGCCCTCCGAGCTGCTCCTGCGATGCCCGCCGAAGCCGAGCGAGAAGACTGCCATATCTTGCTACGGCGACCACGCCCTCCGCGAATCACAGCCGGGCGCCCGATATTCTGGCGCCCGGCTGTGGCAAGTTCGATTCTGACGTCACGACCCACACGATTGAGGCATGGAGTACTCACCCAGGTATTTCACGATCCTCGTTGCTGGCGAAGTCGAACGTCTTGACCCACAGCTTTATCTCAAAATCGCAGCCGCACGACCAGCTGGGGTCGATCGCCACATTCACCGAGCCGGAGTAGGTTCCGTTCCACCCACCTCCGGAAGGGCCACCCGAGTGCGAGTGAGAACCCGGGTCCCAAGGTCAGGCCTGTGAAGCCTATGACCTCATACTTGAACCCGGCATACTGGATGCCCGAGGATGGTGCCGAATTGGTGACAACCGCCCCGCTCATGGTGAACGTCTCTGAGCAGCCCGCCAGGGCGCCCGGCGGGGGACCCCAACTCGCTCCCGAGAGGTCGAAGGCTGGATCGGTCGTGTCCCCGCCCGACGATGTTGCCGTCGGTGGCCCAGGCGTCGCGGTCTTCGGCTTCTTGGTCGGCTTTTCGGTCTCGGTCGCGGTGGGCCGCGGGCGGGGAGTAGAAGTTGCCGTCGGCTCGGGCGTATCAGTGGGCACGGGAGTCCGAGTCGCCGTGGGCGTGAACGGCGCTTCCCCCATCAAGCTGCGGGCGGTGGCGGTGGGCACCGGCGACTCGAGCAGCGCCGCCATGGCGCGCATCTCGGCCGAAGCCTCCTCGTCCGTCATGCCCATGTCACGCATCACATCTTCCATCACAGTCAGACGCAGCGTGCGCAGCATCCGCATCATCGGCGCGGCCGTATAGTCGGCCGCCAGGTTAGAGCGCAGGCGAAGCTGAAGCGCGCCGGCGCCAGCCGAGGCCGGGCTGAGCTGGAACACTGCCAGATATCCAGAGCACGAACAAGCCGAGGAACAACGCCACGGCGCCGACCAACCAGCGCCTGCCAGGTCCCGATTTCATGCCAGCACCTTCCCTACCCCGCCAGCCGGAGGGCAAGTCCACCGGCTCCTATAAGGAGCATACGACGCCCGCCTTTGGGCAACAACTGGCCCTGTGCTCCTACCCACCCGCTTCAGTTGTTGGGTGACACCCTAGCTCTGGCGGCTGCCGCTATCCACCAGCCGCAGGTTCCGGCCCAGGACTTCGTAGAGCGTAATCCGGACGTCCCGCCCGCGCACCGGTGCCTGCCCGGTCCGCCCGAACAGGAAGTGCCGCTGGGCGCCCGCCAGGAAGGCATACGTGGTTTCGCTGATCAGCACCCGGCTCTCGGGGATCTCGCGGGCGATCTGGCGCAGGTGACCGGCCGTCTCGTTGGCGCTCCCCAGCAAGGCGGTGTGGGCCCGAGAGGCCGCGCCGACCTTGCCTGTCAACACCTCACCCGTGGCGATGCCGATCGAGATGCGGGTGGGCTGCGATCCCGTCGGCGTGCGCAGCCTCTGCCAGCCCTCGACCAGCTCCTGCAGCGCCAGGCCGGCATGCACCGCCTGCAGAGCGGCAACCGCCGTCGGAAGCCGCCGCGGCGGGACGCCGAAGGTCGCCCTCAGGTCCCTGCCTTCGAACACTTCCACCTGACCGGAATGCTCCCCGATGATCTGTTCAATCGCTGCAAACAGCTCGGCCAGGTTGTCCATGGCGATCTGTCCGGTGACCTGAGCCGACTCCAGCGGATAGCCGGTCAGCTCCGCGGCGAGCACGGTGGCACGCGCCTGCATGACGGCAGTCGTGAAGCCGATCGTGGCCGAAGGTGGCTCGGGTTCCAGCGGCAGTGTCTCCGGAGGGGTGGGCACGGTGAGCGGTGGCGCAGCCATGGTGAATATGCCCGTGCGCATGGCCTGAGCCATGGTGTTGAACGAACGAGCCAGCACCGCAACCTCGTCAGCGCCCTGCTCCGACACCCTGACATCGAAGTTCCCGGTGCTCAACTCCGACGAGGCCGCCGCCGCCCGCACCAACGGGCGGGTGACGTAGTTGATCACCAGCAGGCCGAGCAGCACGGTCAACGCCATCCCCAATGCGGCGAAGATGGCGATCTCCTGAATAGCACCCTCCACGGAGCCCGTCACCGCCAGCTCGGGCAAGGCCACCCCCAGCACACCTAGCGCCTCCCCTTCGGGCCCGGTGGCCAGCGCCGTCAGCGCCTCCTGATAGGGGAGCCCGTTGACGTCCAGCGCCCGCAGCGGAGTGACGTCTGCCTCCAGCGCCAGGCCGGCTTGCAGATCCGCGGCCGACAACGCCAGCGTCGCCGCATCTTGAGGCGACAGGCTGCTCTCCAGCAACGCTCCGCCGGCCCGGTCGTAGACCGAGACGTCTGCCCCGGCGGTCTCCGACAGACGCTGGACGATATCGCTCAAATACTCACCGACCAGAACCACGCCAACGACCCGTGAGGCGGAATCCCGCAGGGGTCCGGCGATCACCAACACCGGGACCAGGCGGTCGCCGGCTACGATCAACTCAAGGCCGACGCTCTTGTCGCTCTCGCCGCCGCTGCTGCCAGCGGCCAGCGCCTCCTGCATTGGCGCCCATCCGGCGTAGAACGCCTCCCCGCGCAGCGTTTCATACTCACCAGCGCTCGCCTCCGGCGCACGGCGCACGGTGAGCAGGCTCAAGCCCTCACGGTTGACGACCGATACGAAGTCCGAGTCGACGTTGATGACCAGCGGCAACACGATCGAGCGCAGCGCCTCGGCATCGGCCTGCGTCACCCCCTCGGCCACACCCTCGGTGTTGGACACCAAGCGCTCGAGCCTCAGCAGCTCCGACTCAAGCAGGACAACCGAGTTCGACAGCTTGCTGCCCGCTGCCTGCCAGCTGCCGCGCCAGGCGCTCCTGCCCGCTGCCACTCAGGCTGCGGCCCATCAGCGCCACCACGCCGAAGCCCAAGGCCATCGCCAGCAGCATGAAGGGGATGGCGATCTTCCAGCGCAGGCTGAAGCGAACTTGCGGCGGCTGCACAGATCTCTCTCCGGAACGGCCTCAGCGCAACACGACCGCCAGCACCAGCAATGCGGCCAAGATCCCCCCGGCGATGATCGCGATGCGGCGCAGGTCTTTGCGCACGTACGAGTAGTCCGGGGCGAAGTCCGAGGAAGCCCGGGTCTGGACCTGCCCGAGACCGGACACACTCGGGTTCTTCACACTCGGCTTCGATTCCATCTTGCGTTTGCTCACAGCATCACTCCTCGGGCGGCCGGCTCAGCCGGCCGGTATCAGCTTTCGACCAACTCGCCGAACACCACGATTCTCTGACTATCGACCAGATAGGGGTAGCAGGAAATTAGCGTGATCGTCGGTCGTGCAGTCGGGTTCATCACGCTGACATCGGTCGGCTCGACGATCTCCACCCCGGTCACGCGATACAGATACTCCCGGGTCGAGGTGCTGACGTGGACCTCATCGCCGGGCTGCAGCCGGTCCAGGTCGCGGAACAACTCGCCGAAGATGTCGTTGTGGGCCGAGACGACGAGGTTGCCGGCCTGGCCTGGGTTGACCGTCCCGATGTGCTGCCCGACGCCCTTCTTCAGCTGCTCCCACCCATCTCCCTGGACGACTGGCGCGGGTTGGCTCCACAGCGCCGGGATCCACACGCTGCGCGCCTGCTCCGGGCTAGGCGTGGGGATGGCCACCTCGCCCACCGACTGCACCAGCGGGCGTAGGTGCTCCGGGATCTCGTCTTCGTTCGGGCGTGCCCCGCCGGGAGACGTGGGCGGCGTGTGCCCGGAGGGAAGGACCACGGCAGTGATGATCGGGGTCGGCGCCGGCGCCGCCCCGGCCAACACCTGGGCGACCTCCCGGTTGAGGTCCCTGAGCACGCCGAAGCCGCTGACCAGCACGAAGGCGAAACCCAGCAGGGCAGCCACTTCAACGGCGAGCAGAACCTTGTTGAGTGCGCCGCGCCGCCGTCGGCGCGTCGGATCCATCTCCGCCGCACCGCCCGGCGCAGCCTCCCCCCATTCGGGCTCCTCGCCGGGTGTATGGCCGGGGAGATCGAGGGCGCGCCCGTCGTCCGAAATCGCTCGAGCCTGGCCTGGCGAGCGTCCATCCGCTTCCCGGCCAGCACACGTTCGAGTTCAGCGACTGACAGGTCCTCGGCTGGACGGCGGTCCTTGGCCATCGCCTATTTCCGCTGTGGGCATCCTGCGCGACATGCAAGAGGCATGCCACTCGACGGATTATACCCGCCCGATCACGGAGCGCCGCAGTCCGATTCGTTGGATACAATTCCTGGCCCGGAGGCGTGCTGCGCGATGAACGATCCTACCCCTCTCGATCGGCTCACTACCGCCTACCACGACGCCTCGGTCGGGCAAGTGGTTCTGCCCCGCCCGGCCCCGGATGCGATCGTGATGAGCGGATCGACGCGGCTGGCGTTCCTGCAGCGCATGTCGACCAACGATTTCTCCCGCCTCGACCCCGGCAGATTCCGCTGGACTGTGTTGACCACCCCTGTGGCGCGGATCGTCGATTGGGTGCAAGTGCTGGCGCGGTCGAAGGACCTGCTGTTGCTCACCTCCCCAGGGCGCGGGGCGGCCGTTCGTCGCATGGTTGCGCCGGTACGTGCTCTTCGGCGATGACCTGGCGCTGGACCTCGAGTCCGCGCCCCACCAGGCATGGCTGGCCCTCGGCCCATCGGCTGCAACCATCGCCACGGCCATCGCTCCGGGGTCGGAAGGCCTGGCGTCGGACGCCTGGCTTGAGGCCGGCGAGATCCGATGTTGGCGGGTCGATCGGCCGGGCGCCGGGGGTTGGGCGATCCTGGCGCCCTCGCCGGGCCCGCCCGTCCTGACCGGCGGCTCACTTCTCCAGCCGATTGCCGACTCGCTGTATGAGATCCTCCGCATCGAAGCCGGCATCGCCTCCCCGGGGAGCGAGATCACCGACGAGCGCATTCCGCTCGAGGTCGGATTGTCCACATCGATCAGCCTGACCAAGGGCTGCTACATCGGGCAGGAGATCATCGCCCGCATGGCCTCCCGTGACCGACTGGCACGCCGGTTGATTGGCTTGCAGCTAGCCGGTCCAGCGCATCCGGGTGCAGAGCTCCGCCAGCAAGGCGCCATCGTGGGACAACTGACCAGCAGCGCCTGTTCCCCGCGGCTAGGCTGGATCGGGCTCGGGCTTGTCCGCCCGGCAGCTCTGGAAGCACGACCGGCAACGGTCGCCGTCGGTCCGTCGTCGGACCCGGCCGTCCTTGTCGAGCTCCCCTTCCCGCCGGCGCAGGCCTGAGCGCTTCCCTCGCCACGCTCCTTGGATTCATGGGGCGGCATCTCCACCCGACGGCTTCGACCCACCGTCTGCAGTTTGATGGGATACTTGTCGCCCGAGGCAGAGCGGCGCGGCGCCCGGCGTCGCGCCCTGGAGGGTAGCAGTATGGGAGTCCGTTACGCTGTGATCGGCGCTGGCCGCCAGGGGACGGCCGCGGCCTACGACCTGGCTCGGCACGGCGGCGCCGAGCGCATCTGGATGGCCGACGCTGACCGCAGCCAGGCCGAGCGCGCCGCCCAGCGGGTCAATACGCTGCTGGGCGTCGACCTTGCCACGCCGGCCAGCCTCGACGCCAGCGATCCGCACGGCGTCGCCGAGTGGCTGCGCCGCGAGCGGATCAGCGCTTTCCTGAGCGCCGTGCCGTACTACTTCAACCTCGGATTGACTCACGCCGCCATCCAGGCCGGCGCCTCAATGACCGACCTCGGCGGCAACTCAGACGTCGTGTTTGCGCAGATTGACCTGAGCCCGGACGCCGAGCAGGCGGGCATCGGCGTGGTCCCCGACTGCGGGCAGGTCCCCGGCATGGGCACGTCGCTGGTGGTGTACGCGCTCGAGCAGCTGGACCAACCGAGCGAGGTCTTCATGTGGGACTGCGGGCTGCCCGCTCATCCCGAACCCCCCTGGAACTACCGCCTGACCTTCAGCATCGACGGGCTGACCAACGAGTACGACGGCGACTGCCTGTACATCCGTGATGGCAAGACGGTGCGCCTCCCCACGTTCGAGGAACTGGAGATCGTGGAGTTCCCGGCGCCGATCGGCAAGCTGGAGGCCTTCACCTCCGCCGGCGGCTTGACGACCGCCGCCCGCACCTACGCCGGCAAGCTGAAGACGCTGCAGAACAAGACGCTGCGCTACCCGGGCAACTTCGTCCAGCTCAAGACGATCCAGCAGTTGGGTTTGCTGGGGCTCGAGCCGATCCAGGTGCAGGGACAGCCGGTGACTCCGCGCCAGGTGCTGCATGCCCTGTGGGAGCCGCAGATCCGCGCCAACTCCGACATCGAGGACCTGATCATCATCCGCATTCTGGCCCGCGGCAAGAAGGCCGGGAAGCCGGTGGACGTGTGGGTCGACCTGATCCATTATGCCGACAAGGCCACCGGATTCACCGCAATGGAACAGGGCACGGGCTGGCATGCCGCCATCCTGCTGGAGGCCATCGTCGAGGGGCGGACTCCCAAGGGCGTGGTCCCGGTCGAGCTGGCGATGAGCGGCGCCGAGTTCGTGCGCCAGGCCGCCACGCGGGGCTTCAAGGTACAGCTTCGCCTCGAGTTCCGGCTGAGGCTCAAGCCCAACGCCGGGGCCGATATTGCAGTGCTTCCGCCAGGTGGGCCGGCGTCAGGTGGGGTTCCCCCGCCAGGTCGGCGATCGAGCGCGCCAACTTGAGCACGCGGTGATAGCCGCGGGCCGAGAGCTGGAGCTGGCTCATTGCCTGACGGATCAGAGCCTTGCCGTCCTCGTCCAGCGCACAGTGCCGGCGCACATCAGCCGGGCCCATATCGGCATTGCTCATCAACCCGCTGGAAGCGAAGCGCTCGCGCTGCACGCTGCGGGCGTCCTCCACACGGCGACGGATCGCCTCCGAAGGCTCGCCCAGCCGCTCCGAAGACAGCTTGTCAAACTCGACGCGCGGCACCTCGGCATGAATGTCAATGCGATCGAGCAACGGGCCGGAGATGCGCTTCTGATAGCGCGTGACATGCGCCGGCGAGCAGGTGCACTCCTTGAGCAAGTCGCCGAAGTATCCACAAGGGCATGGGTTCATCGCCCCGACCAGCATGAAGTTGGCCGGGAACGACAGCGAGCCCTTGGCGCGACTGATCGTCACCACCTTGTCCTCCAGCGGCTGACGCAGCACCTCGAGCACGTGCATGCCGAACTCGGGCAGTTCGTCGAGGAACAACACACCGCGGTGAGCGAGCGACACCTCGCCCGGCCGCGGCCAGCTCCCTCCTCCGACCAGGCCGGCGTGCGAGATGGTGTGATGCGGCGAACGGAACGGCCGGCTTTGCAGCAGCGGCACGCCGTCGGGCAGCAGGTCGGCGACCGAGTAGACGCGGGTGACGTCCAGCGCCTCGTCCAGCGTCATGGTCGGCAGGATCGAAGGCAGCGCCCGCGCCAGCAACGTCTTGCCGGCGCCAGGTGGGCCGATCAGCAGCACGTTGTGTCCGCCGGCAGCGGCTACCTCCAGCGCCCGTTTGACGTGTTCCTGTCCCTTGACCTCGGCGAAGTCGTTGGCGAAGGCCGGCACAAAGCTCTCCGGCTCACCGGCCGGTGCCGGGGGGAGCAGCACCACGCCCGCCAGATGATTGACCAGGGCGGTCAGCGAGGGGGCCCCGATGACCTCCAAGCCGGGGATCAACCCCGCCCTCGGCGGCGTCCTCCGCCGGCACCACCAGCCGGGCGAAGGCCTGTGCCCGCGCCAGGACGGCCACCGGCAGGATGCCGCGCACGTGGCGCAGCGATCCGTCGAGCGAGAGCTCACCCATACACAGCGTGCTTTCGAGTGTCGCCGGATCGATCTGGCCGCTCGCCGCCAGCGCCCCCAGGGCGATCGCCAGATCGTAGGCCGGGCCCTCCTTACGCAACGAAGCCGGCGCTAGGTTCACCGTCACGCGTTGACGCGGAAACGTCAGGCCGGCGTTCTTTACCGCCGCCTGAACACGCTCGCGGCTTTCCTGCACCGCGGCATCTGGCAGACCGACGATGATGAAGGAGGGGAGACCTCGCCCGGTGTCCACCTCGACCTCGACGATCGCCCCCTCCAGCCCAACGACGGCTGCAGCGTGGACCTTGGCGAGCACAAATTCAGTCTAGGGGAATTCCCGCGGGCCGTCAACGGCCCGCACGTTGCGACGGCACCCAACCGAAGTCGCTTGGGAGGGACCCCGTCGCGGGCGGCGAGGGGCCGCCCTGCGCCAGCCTGTCGGCGGCAGCCGCGGCGTCTCGATGACTGGGAGCCCGGTCGATCAGGCGGCAAGGGCAGGCAGGGACGCGGGTCCTCACCCGCTGCTGTTCAACTGCCCACGCGCCAACGCTTCTGCGGCTTGCTCCCCCTGCTGCCAATGGGGACTCGCCGGAGGCGCTAGTCCTCCGAGATGTACTTGAAGGACAGCCTCACCTTGGCCCGGTACGCCAGCACCTTGCCTTCTTCGATGTGCATATCCAGCTCGACGACTTCGGCGACACGCAGGTCCTTCAGCGACTTGGCGGCCGTCTCCACGGCGGCCTTCGCCGCCTTCTCCCAGGACTCGCTCGATGTTCCGACCAGTTCAATCAGTTTGTAGACGCTGTCAGTCATCAGGACACTCCTCTGCTGGCGCGGTTCGCGGCTCATTACCCGGTCTTCGCAGATTGCCGAGCGAAGCTCCTCTGCGGGGGCGGTCAGGGTGAAGGTGAGCCCTTCCCTGGCACTCCAGGGGAAGACCATGCCTCCGTGCTCCAGTCTACAGCCGATTGTGCCGGACCCGCGATCGATGCGCGCGATTCCCGTCGGCCACCCTGCTATCCACGCAGCGTGAGGGACGGATGGCAAGGCCCTCTTCCTTGCACGAAAGGTACGCGCAGACCCCGGCCGCTGCCGCCGGCTACCGGCGACACATGCGGCAGCCCGTCCCGGCCATTGATCTCTCCCGGAATCCTGTGCTCCCCCACCACTCAGCCCTCTCAGCTGTTCATCAACGCGATGCTGAAGCCGAAGAAGTAGATGCAAGGGACCGACACCAGCACGCCACCGACGAAGAGCACTGCCGTGACCAGCTTCGACCGTACTCCAACCCACGCCAGGTAGGTCTCGGCCACCGGACCGGCCAGGAAGCACAGGTTCGCCAGCACTGCGCCCATCAGCAAGATCAGGAAATCGCCCGGGTCAGGCCAACTGAACCCACCGCCGGCCGGTAACATCACCACCGCAACGAGGAGCGCGTTGTACGGAATGCGCAGCCGCTCCCACCGCAGGAACACCTGGCGCGCCTGAGCCATCAGCCTACTGACTGTCGAGCCGTTCTCTCCCATCGCAGTCCTCCACGCCGGGTCTGCAGCCGGGCGACTTTGAGCCGCCGCGCCCGCACCCACAACTTTGGCGGACGTTCGCCCTCATTCCCTGTCAAAGGCCTCTCAGACTCTGGAGGCTCGAGCCTGGACAGCCTTGCCGGCACGCTGGGATTCGGCGAGAATCCATCGCCTGCGATCAGGAGACGGGTCATGCAGGGCACCGATTTCCGTGAGACCCTGGCTGCGCTGCTGCAGCCCTGGCACACGGCCGTCGCCGATCCCCCAACGGCGCAGGCCAGCGTGCTCAAACGGCTGCTCGCCGACTACGCCGCCACTGCCTACGGAAGGGACCACGGCGCAGCGTCCGTCTCCACCCTCGCCGAGTACCGGCGCCAGTTCCCGGTCGCCGCCTACGCCGACTTCAAGCCCGTGCTGCAGCGCGTGCTGGCCGGCGAGTCGGAACTGCTGCTGGCGGAGGAAGCGATCGGCTGGGCCATCACCCGCGGCACCACGACCGGCGAGTCGAAGTTCATCCCGATGACGCCCACCGATCTGCGGCTGCGCCTCAGCGCCGGCCGGGCGATGATGAACTACGTGATGGACAAGCAGCGCTTCGATCTGTTCGACGGGGTGAACCTCAACCTCAACTTCCCCTCGCGCGTTGGGTCGCTGCACCTCGGCGAGCGGGAGATCGACTACGGCTACAGCTCAGGCATCTACACCCGCTACGTCTCGGCCTTCACCCCCATCCGCTCGGTCCCGTCGCAGGACGAGATCGACGCGCTGGGCGGCGGCACGGCCGTGGGCGACTGGGAGGCTCGCTTCGATCTGGCGTATGAGCGATGCCGGGATCAAAACGTCACGCTTGTCGGCGGAGTTGCCCCGACGGCGATCAAGTTCGGCCAATACCTCAAGCGTCGGCATGGCCGCTACCCGAAGCAGCTGTGGCAGACACAGATCCTGACGCTGGGCAGCGTTCCAGGAATCGATACGCGCCTGGAGCCTGTGCTCAAGGCGCTCTACGGGCCGGTCGCCATCCGGGAGATCTACGGCACCACCGAAGGGATGTTCGGTCAGCAGCGGGACGAGAAGCGCGCCTGGGTGCCGAACTACGACTTGTTCCTATTCGAAGTGCAGACCGCCTCCGGCGTCAAGCTGCTGCACGAGATGCGGCCTGGCGAGCTGGGCAGCCTGATCGTCTCCACGCCGATCCTGCCCCGCTACCGCATCGGCGACCAGATCCTGGCGATGACGCCGCCTTACTTCCGCTGCATTGGACGCGAGCAGTGGTGGACGCCGCTGCGCTACGCCTGGGACGAATTCCTTACCTTGCGCTTCGGCCGGCTCTAGGAGCTTGCTGAAGAATGTGCTTTCGACCTCACCCCCTGACCCTTTCTTCGCGGACGGCGCACAGGTACGCCATGAACCGTGGCGGAGAGGGGGAACAAGATCTTGGGGGGTCACCCCCCCCAGGAATACCACCCCTTCCCCTGCGGGACTCGTGTGAGTCGCGGATGTCGGCTCATGCAGGGGGAGGGGCCAGGGGAGAGGGTTGGACGATCACACGCTGTTCTTCAGCAGCTTGCTGAGCCGCGCCGCGACTAGCGCCGCAGGGCCCGCACCAGAATCAGCGCCCCAATCCCGATCAGGAGCACCGGCACGAGCAAAGCCAGCCCGAATGTCGAAGCCAGGCCACCAGCCAGCAGCAAGCAGGCCACCACGACCAGGCCACCGACTGGCCGGCGGTAGGACGGAACCAGCAGCGTGAAGGCCACGCCCAGAAGCAGGATCCCCCCTGCCCCCAGCAGAATCAGCGACCAGGGCGCGAAGGTGGACAGGGGGCCAAGCCAGCCCAGGTTGCTGGCCAGCAGCACCAACCCCGCCCACATCAGAATCAGTCCCCCCAGCGTTGTGCCGAACGGCTCTCGGCGGACCTTCTCATCCCAGTGCTTCTCTTCCCCGCCGCGCGATTTTTCCTGCTCCTTCTCGCGCTCCTTTTCGTGCTTCTCGCCTTCTTTCTCGGCCCTGATCTCGGGGGGTTGCTCGGTCATGCTGTCTTCCTTTCCTTAAGTCACGGGGGAGCCACCTTCCCCCGGCGGTGAGCCAAGTCTGCCAAGCAGGTCTCGTCGGTTCCATGCTACTGCACATCTCCTCCGACGCCTCCCGTCGAATTCGTCGCAGGATGGCTTTCTTCCGTGGCCTTCGATGGCACCGGGCACGGCCGGCGCATCGGCCAGCGACCCAGACCCCGGGGCGCAGTGGACAGCCGGGCGCCCCGGCACCCTACAGCTCCGTCTGGCTGAGAGCGAGCCATAGGCGCCTCGCGGTCTTGTCCCTCCCAGGGACCTTCCAGCCCCCGGCCCAGGATCTCGGAGGGGGAGTGTTGGGACAGCAACATGCCGCGAGGCCGGCATGCGGCCTCGCGGCGCGTTCTGGGATCCATCCAGGAGCTTAGGGGTTCGAGGTCGACTCTCGGCCAGGCGAGGAGGCCCGGCTGGGCTCGCTGAAGAATGTCCGGCGCACCAAGGAGATCACCAGCTGGATCGTCTCCACAATCAGTACGACGAGGGCGACGAAGAATCCGAGACGGAAAGCCCACACCACAAGCGCCTGTGCGACCTCCGGCGGCATCGGCGCAGTTGCAGGGATGGTCTCGAAGATCGAGAACAATCCCTGCGAGTCGTACGCGGCCAGCCAGCGGGAATGCTCGGCGACCAGGAATGCCAGCACAGCCACCTCGATCACGTTGACGGCGATCTTGGCTACGCGCGTCGCGGTGGTCCACTGCCCTTTCCAGAGCAGGAAGATGTCCAGGCCGATGCCCAGCAGCAGCGAGGTGATCACCAGCGGCAGGTTGTCCTGCAAGACCGGGTTGACGACAAACGTTTCACCGCCTGCGGATACCAATCCCTGGATGTTGGGCAGAAACAGCAACAGCACGACGATGATCAAACCGAAGGTCATCTCGGCCACCAGCCCGCCAGGCCGGATCGCCGGTTCGCGCTCCGGCTCGGGCAGGCTGCGCGGATCCCAGGTCTCTTCCTCGTCGACCGTTGGCCGGACGCCGAAGTACTGCAAGCCGGCAAACACCAGGACCACGCTCCCGAATGCGCTGATCAGACTCCCTCCGAACTCCAGCAGCCAGGTCGGCTCGAAGCTATAGCCAGGCGAGAACGCCACCAGCACACCCAGCAACACCAGCTGCACGATTGCCAGCACGCTGAGCACAATGCCCAGCACCATCCGGAAGAACGGGAAGAGGTCCGCTCCGATCAGCACGCGGTCGCCTCGGTAGGAGGCGGCCACTTTGCCTGGGGGGCCGAACTCGCGCAGCAGGCTCACCTGGTCGTCCAGCGTGGGCGACGACCCGGCGCGCGCCTCGAGCGTGTCGACCAGATTCGAGCGGAGCTCGTCCTGGATGTCGGCGCGGTTCTTGCGGGGCAGTCGCCGGCCGACCTCAGCTACGTAGCGATCGATCAGTTCCATCGGTCACACTCCTTGGCGCTCCGAGTGTTCGCCGGGCGCCTATTTGGGCAGCAAGCCAACCAGGGCCTGGGTAAGCTGCAGCCAGTCGTCGGTGAGCGCCTCCAGCACCTGCTGGCCTTCTGCGCTGAGCACGTAGTAGCGGCGCGGCCGGGAGCCATCCACGTTCCACTCGCTGCGCAGCAGCCCCTGCTCCTCCAGCCGCCGCAGCAGCGGGTAGAGCGTGCCCTGTTCGATCGGCAGGCCTCTCCCGGCCAGGTCATCGATCAGGGCGTAGCCGTACTTGGGCTGCCGCAGCTGGCTGAGCGCCGCCAGAACCAGGCTGCCACGCCGCAGTTCCTGGGAAAGCTTGTCGGTGATTGAGGTGAGCTCTTCGGTCTTCATGTCGGCCGCATTATACTGTGTATCACCCACTACTGTCAAGCCCCAATATTAGGCGGGGTTGGCCCGGAGGGAAGTATCGCCGGAGGGGCAACGGGGGTCCTTGTGCCAATGCCTGCCTGAAGCAGAACTGGGGCCCGGGAGAACCCCGGGCCCCAGCAAGGACCATTCGGTCTGCGCCGGACCTTGCCTCGGTCGGCGTCGTGTGGCGGCGAGCCTGGCGAGACTCAGCCGAAGCGGCGGTCGAGCACCTCGAGCAACTCCGGCACCCACCGGCTGAGCGGAGCGAACGCCGCCTGGGCTGGAACGTCCGGCCCCAGGCCAATCGAGAGCAGATGGTCCCCCTTGAGCAGGACGACGACCTGCTGGCGCTTCGCACCCGTGACGCTGACCACGCGCATCCGCCCGCCCTCCAGCTCGTTGAGCGCTCGCTGGCCGAGCTGAGCCAGGGCGGCGGTCATGGCAGCGATCGTGTCCGCCGGCACGGCAGGCGCCGTCGGCACGCAGGAGATCACCAGCCCGTTGCTATCGACCAGGGCGACCCAGTGCGGCTGGGGCAGCTCATTCGCCACCTGCCCCAAGACCCGCAGCAGCTCTGATTGGCGCGTGACCATGCGTTGTCCCCTCCATGACCTTCGGTAAGCGTAGTGCCAGACGAGCCGCTTGGCAAGTCTCCCCGCGCCTCCCGCACCCTCCGCGCCAGCCCGCCTTCGAGAGCGGCAACCGCCGATGCCCCCGAGATTGGCCGCCACCTGGCTTCGGGATAGAATGCACCTGCATCGACCGGCGCCAGCCCAGGCATCGACCGGGGCCGTCAACCTGCGCTCATCAGGGGACCATGCTGACGTTTCGCGAAGAGGCTCCCATCCTGGTCATCGGCTCCGCCGGGCTGGACATCATCGGCCGGGCGGAACGCGATCTGCATCTCGGCACCTCCAATCCCGGCAGACTGCGCTTCTCGCTGGGTGGCGTGGCGCGCAACGTGGCTGAGAATCTCGTCCGCCTGGGCAGCAGCGTCGCCTTGATCACTGCCGTCGGCGATGACCCCCAGGGCGAACAGCTGCTGACCCAGGCCCGGCAGGTAGGGATCAACGTCGACGCCTGCCTGACGGTCCCGGGCGAACACACCGGCGCCTACCTGGCAGTGCTCGACGAGCAGGGCAGCAAGCACCTGGCGCTCGACGACATGCGCGTCATCGAGAACATCACCCCGCAGCACATCCGCACCCACCGCAGCCTGTTCGGCGAAGCGAGCGCCGTATTCATTGACGCCAATTTGCCCATCGCCACCCTGGCCGCCGTCATATCCGCCGCCGGACGGGCTCGCGTGCCGGTGATCGCCGACCCGACTTCGGTCAGCCTGGCGACCCGCCTGAGCCCGCACCTGGCAGGGCTGTACATGATCACGCCCAACGAGGCCGAAGCCTCGAGACTGTGCCCTCACCCTGTGCCGCACGCCGATCGCGAGCAGGCGCTGGACGCGGCCCGCCATCTGGTCAGCCAGGGGGTTGACGCCGCCGTCGTAACCATGGCCGAGTTCGGCGTGGCCTACGCCACGCCGCAGACCAGCGGCCTGATCCCGGCCGTGAAGACCGAGGTCCTCGACCCGACCGGCGCCGGCGACGCGCTCACTGCAGCGATCATCTTTGCGCTGCAGAACTCGATCCCCATCGACGAGGCCGTGCGCCTGGGCGCCTCGGCGGCCGCTCTCACGCTGCGCACCACCGGCAGCGTCCTCCCCGATTTGTCGATCGAGAGGCTGTACGATGAGCTGCGCTGAGCAAGCGCCTGGTCCAGCTCGCCGATGAGCGCCCTTCCCTCCTGGCTGAAGGTCCCGCCCGAGGTACAGGCGGCGCTGGCCGACGGCAGGGCGGTCGTCGCCCTCGAGACCACCGTGCTCACCCACGGACTGCCGCGACCGGTCAACCTCGAACTCGCCCGCCGGTTGGAGCATGAGGTGCGCGCGGCCGGCGCCCTGCCGGCGACGGTAGCCGTGCTTGACGGACAGCCGCACTTGGGATTGAGCCCGGAAGAGCTCGAGCGCCTCGCACTCGATGAGCAGGCGGTCAAGATCAACCGTCGCGACTTGGGAGCGGCGCGCGCCCTCGGCCTGACCGGCGGCACGACGGTCTCGGCAACCATGATCCTGGCGCATGCCGCCGGCGTGCAGGTCTTCGCCACCGGGGGCATCGGCGGTGTGCATCGCGGCGATGCAGGCGACGTCTCGGCCGACCTTCCGGAGCTTGCCCGCACACCGGTCGCCGTGGTCTGCTCCGGCGCCAAGTCGATCCTCGACCTGCCGCGCACCCTCGAATGGCTCGAGACGGCTGGTGTCCTGGTCCTGGGCTATCAGACGGCGGACTTCCCTGCGTTCTTCGCCCGCGAGTCGGGGCTGGCCGTCGGCGTGCGCCTCGAGGGCGCGGCGCAAGCGGCTGCCGTGCTGCGCGCGCACTGGGGGTTGGGGTTGACCTCCGGTGTGCTGATCGGCGTGCCCTGCCCGGAGGAGGCGGCCGTCTCGGAGATGGCCATCGAGCTGGCGATCGAAGCAGCACTGCTTGAGGCGGACGAGCAGCATATCCAGGGCAAGGCGCTCACGCCGTTCCTGCTGGCACGTCTGGCCGAAGCGACCGAGGGTGCAACACTGCGCGCCAATCTGGCGCTGCTGAAGAACAACGCCTATGTGGCGGGCGAGATCGCCCGGGCTTTGGCCGCGGCGCCTCGCAGCTGAATCAGGCGCGGCGGCGCAGCCGGGCGTCGAGCGCCAACGCCCCCTGCCCGTCCGGCAGCACGCGCAGCGGGTTGACTTCCACTTCCTCAACTTCGGGCAGATCGACCATGAGTTGACCCATGCGCAGGATCACCTCGACGGTCGCCTGGCGATCTGCCGGCGGAAGACTGCGGAACC
The DNA here is from genome assembly GCA_963789825.1 of uncultured Chloroflexia bacterium. Classification (GTDB taxonomy): domain Bacteria; phylum Chloroflexota; class Anaerolineae; order Anaerolineales; family E44-bin32; genus PFL42. The sequence continues at coordinate 325,251 of CAWBME010000005.1, read as the reverse complement.
CCGCTAGCTTGCGCCCGGCCCAGGTCGCCTGCAGCAGATCGTTCGCCTCGCTGCGACTGAGCGGCGCCAGGGCGAAGGCCACGTCCTGCAGCCCTTCGACTTCAATGCCGCCCGATCCGAACATCACCAGCGGTCCGAACTGCGCATCGCGCACCACGCCGACGATCACGTCCTGGCCGCGGGGGGCCATTGGCTGGACGAGCACCCCCTGCAGTTCGGCCTGGGGGTGGGCCTGACCTGCGGCGCGCAGGATCGAGGCAAATCCGCGCCGCACCGCTTCCCCGGGCATCACCTCCAACAGCACGCCGCCCCCATCGGACTTGTGCACGATGTCGGGGGAGGCCACCTTGAGGGCGACCGGCCCCGCCATGCGGCGAGAGGCCGCCTCGGCTTGTTCGGCCGTCGTCGCCAGCACGGTCTCCGGCACCTGGATCCCGTAAGCCGCCAACACCTGGGCGGCCTGCTGTCCTTCCAGGAAACCGTGGTCGATGGAAGGCTGTGCGGCGAGAAGCGTGCGCGCCGCAGCCGCGTCGATCCCAGGGGGCACCTCCGGTTCGCCCAGCGGAGTCCGCAGCTGCTCGGCCCGCCGCACCAGCACCCGCAGCGCCGAGGCCGCCCGCTCCGGGAAACGGTAGTCTGGCACGCGTGCCTGGCGGAACAGCCGCGCAGCACTGGCGATCATCTCCTCGCCCATCAGGCTGACCACCACCGGCTTGCTGGCCGAGCGGATCAGCGGGATGATCGCTCCGCCAATGCCGGTGGCGGTGGTCATCGGTGGTGGAGCCATGATCACCATCACGCTGTCGACCCCCTCGTCCGCCAGCAGCGCGATCAACCCGTTCGCATACTCGAACGGGCCAGCGGCCGCCAGCATGTCGACCGGGTTGCGCACGCTGGCGGCATCCGGCAGAAAGCCGCGCAGCGCAGTCCGGGTTGCTTCCGAGAGCGTCGCCAACTCAAGGCCGACGGCGTCCAGTGCGTCGGCGGCGATGGCGCCCGGCCCACCGGCATTGGTCAGCACGGCGGTGCGCGGCCCCTTGGGCAAGCGGCACCAGGCCAGCGCTCGGGCCCAGTCGAACACCTCCTCGGTGCTCTCACCGCGGATCACGCCGGCCTTGCGGAAGGCCGCGTCGTAGGCGACATCCCGCCCCGCCAGGGCGCCGGTGTGCGAGGCGACCGCCGCCTGGCCTTGCGCCGAGCGCCCGACCTTGATGGCCAGCACCGGCTTGCGCCTTGTGGCGTGCCGGGCTTGCTCCACGAAGCGCGCCCCGTCGCGCACGCCCTCCAGGTACATCGCCACGACCTGCGTGTTGTCGTCATCCACGATCGTCGGCAGCAGCTCGGCCTCGGTCAGGTCGAGCTGGTTGCCCAGGCTGATCAAGCGCGACAATCCGAATCCCTGGCCGCGCGCCCAGTCAATGACTGCCTCGCAGATCGCGCCCGAGTGGGAAAGGAAGGCAATGTCCCCTTGGATCGGCCCGGGCAACGGAAGAAAGGTCGTGTCGATGGGTAGATGGGTGTCCAGGAAGCCGATGCAGTTCGGGCCCAGCAGGCGGATCGCGTGCGCCTGGGCGATCTCCAGGCAGCGTTGTTCGAGGGCCAAGCCCTCGGGACCGGTCTCGCGGAAGCCACCGGACCCAATGATCGCCGCATGGATCCCGCGCCGGCCGCAGGCCTCGAGCGCGCCGGGGACTGCCGCCGCCGGGATGATGATCATCGCCAGGTCGACCGGGTCGGGCACGCTCTGCAGGTCTTTGTGGATCGGCATTTCGAACAGGCGGCCGCCATTGGGGTTGACGAAGTGGATCGACCCTTTGTAGCCGGAGACCACCAGGTTGCGCGCAACGCCGTAGCCGAGCTTGGTCGGGTTCTGCGAGGCGCCCACCACCGCCACGCCGCGCGGCGCCAACATCTGTTCGATCACATCCCACCTCCTGCGTGCGACCCTGTGCGGCAATCATAGCAGACACGACGTACGCGCCCGAGCGGTCGAAGGGAAACCCGCTGTGTTAGAATACGCCGGCGAGGAGAATAGCCGTGGCCAGGTCGTCGGGGATGGTAGAGGTCGAGATCGACAGCATCCGCGTCAGCTTGATGTCGCAGCACCGGATCGTCATCCTCAAGGAAGCCGGCGCCGAGCGCTTCCTGCCGATCTGGATCGGCCCCTACGAGGCCGAAGCCATCACGGTCAGCCTGCAGCAGATGGAAGTCGCCCGGCCGCTGACCCACGACCTGCTGCGCAATGTGCTGCAGACGCTGGGCGCCGAGGTCGTGCGCATCAACATCATTGAACTGCGCGACGACGTCTTCTACGCCCGGATTGTGGTGCGCGTGACCGGGCGCGAGCTCGAGATCGACTCGCGCCCTTCGGACGCTCTGGCCCTGGCGGTGCGCGTGCACGTCCCGGTGTTCGTGGCCGAAAGCGTAATGCTCGAGGCCGGCACCGAGCCCGAGCAGGAGCTGGCCTCCGAGGCGGGCGGGGCCCCGGGCGAGGGCGACGACCGACTGGAAGTGTTCAAGGATTTCGTCGAAAAGCTGGACCTGGACGACATCGGGCCCGAGGACGAGCCCGAGAACTGACCCTGGCCGGCGCCCCGCTGGCGCGGGTCCAAGCGCCGAGCCCAGCCACCCTCCATCAGGAGCCTGCAGGATGAGTGACGCGCCCTTCCCTGCCGATGCCGGCCCCGGCACATCTCCTGACGGCAGTCCAACCCAGGCAATCCCCCACAGCCGCGAGGCCGAAGAAGCTGTGCTGGGGGCGATCCTGGTCAATCCCGAAGCCTACTTCGACGTCGCCCAGTTCCTCAACCCCGACGACTTCTACCTGCACCGCAACCGCTGGGTGTATGAAGCCTTCACCAGCCTGCACGACCAGCGCCTGCCGATCGACATCCTGACCGTGTCGGAAGAGATCGAGCGCCAGGGCCGCCTGGATGAGATCGGCAACGTCGCCTATCTGACGACGCTGATCAGCCACGTGCCGACCTCGCTGCATGCCGAGGCCTACGGGCGGATCGTCGAGGAGACCGCCACCCGGCGCCGGCTGCTGCAGGCGGCCAACCAGGTGGCCCGCCTGGCCTACCAGGCGGATACTCCGATCCGCGAGGTGGTCGACGAGGCCGAGAAGGCCGTGTTCACCGTCAGCGAGCGCCGCCTGGCGCACGAACTGCGCCCGATCCGCCAGGTGCTCAGCGACTACTACGATCGGATCGATTACCTTGCCCGGCATCGTGATGAGACCGTCGGTGTGCCCACCGGCTTCATCGACCTCGACAAGCTGCTGGGCGGCATGCAGCCCAGCGACTTGCTGATCATCGCCGGCCGGCCCGGCCAGGGCAAATCGGGATTCTGCCTCTCGGCGGCCAAGAACGCCGCCCAGATACACAAGAAGCATGTGGCGGTGTTCTCGCTCGAGATGTCGAACGAGCAACTGGTGCAGCGCCTACTGGCGCAGGAAACCGGTATCGACTCGCAGCGCCTGCGCCTGGGCGACGTCGATGACAAGGAGTGGCCGCTGTTCACCCAGGCCGTCAGCGCCTTGAGCGAATGCCCCATCTTCCTGGACGACACCCCGGCCATCACCCCGCTGCAGCTGCGCACCAAGTGCCGCCGGCTGCACATGGAGGTTGGGCTGGACTTGATCATCGTGGACTACCTGCAGCTGATGACCGGGGATGCGCGTATCGACAACCGCGTCCAGGAGGTCTCCTACATCTCGCGCAACCTCAAGGTGCTGGCGCGCGAGCTGAACGTGCCGGTGCTCGCCGCGGCGCAGCTCTCGCGCGCCGTCGAACAGCGCTCCGACAAGCGCCCGGTGCTCTCCGACCTGCGCGAAGTCCGGGAGTCTCGAGCAAGACGCCGATGTGGTGCTGTTCATCTACCGGCCGGATCAATACGAAGGCGACACGCTGCGCCAGAACATTGCCGAGATCATGGTGTCCAAACACCGCAACGGCCCGGTCGGCAGCGTGGAGCTCGTCTTCCGCAAGCACCTGGCCAAGTTCGAGAATGCCGAAACGCGCACCATTCACCTGGCTGAAGAGCCGGTCTAGCGCGCCCCCCTCGAGGGTGGGGTGAGCGGCCAAGGCTTCCCCGGCTTCCCGGAGGGACGTCAGCGCATGACGCCCGTGCCGGAGGCTTTCTTCCGCGAGCTTCTGCCGGCGATCGACGATCTGGGCGAGCTCAAGCTCAGCCTGTATGCGCTGTATGCCCTCGCCCGCCGCGAGGGCACGCTCGCGCTTCCTGACGCGCCAACAGCTGGCGCAGGACGCCCGGTTGATGCTGGCGCTGGGTGCCTCGGGCACGCAGGAAGACGCCGCGCTGGACGACGCTCTGGCACGCGCCGTGGCGCGCGGCACACTGGTCTCGGCCTCCGCTGGCGAGGGCGAGCCCACGCTATACTTCCTGAATACCGAACGCGGGCGGGCAGCCGCCGGCGGCCTGGCCAGCGGGGCGTGGTCGCCAGCGCCGGAAGACCTGCTGGGGCAGATCGACTTGCCCGAGCGGCCGAACATCTATAGCCTGTACGAGCAGAACATCGGTCCGCTGACGCCGATGATCGCCGATCACCTGCGCGACGCCGAGCGCAGCTACCCGGCACCCTGGGTCGAGGAGGCGATGCGCATCGCCGTCGCCAACAATGTGCGCAAGTGGTCGTACGTCCAGGCCATCCTGAACGACTGGCAGGCAAAGGGACGTGATGAGCGAGAAGATCTCCGAGACACTGAAGCGGATCGCCGCCGCTACGTCGAGGGCGACTACGCCGACTTCATCGACCACTGACCCGGCCGCCGGGGATTCCGGCGATCCGAGTTGCCCGCACTGCCACGGACTGGGCTACCTGCGCCGCGAGCGGCCGCTGGGCGACCCGGACTTCGGTCGGCTCGAGCCCTGCACCTGCCGCCAGGCCGGCCTGCGCCGCCAGGTCCGCCAGCAGCTGTTCAGCCTCAGCCGGCTTGACCGCCTGCAAGATCTGACCTTCGAGTCGTTCCTGCCGCGCGGCCGCCCCAACCTGGCCACCTATCACCAGGAATCGCTCGAGCGCGCCTTCCAGGCCAGCCGGCACTACGCCCACACCCTCGATGGCTGGCTGCTGCTGCAAGGAGGCTACGGCTGCGGTAAGACCCACCTGGCGGCGGCCATCGCCAACGAGTGCGTCTCGCTCGGCGTCCCAACGCTGTTCCTGACCGTGCCCGATCTGCTGGATTCGCTGCGCGCCGCCTTCGACAGCGAGGCTACCAATTACGAAGATCGGTTCGACCAGATCCGCAACGCCGGGCTGCTGGTGCTGGATGACCTGGGAACCCAGCATGCTACCGAATGGGCGCGCGAGAAGCTGTTCCAGATCCTCAACTACCGCTACATCAATCACCTTCCTGCGGTGCTCACGACCAACCAGCCGCTGAACGAGATCGATGGACGGCTGCGCTCGCGCCTGTCCGATCCCGAACTCGTCAACCATGTGCTGATCCAGGCGCCTGACTACCGCCGGCCGATCGACGACCTCGGTCAACACGAGCTCTCCACCCTGGATGTACACGGCAAGCAGACCTTCGGCACGCTCAGCCTGCGCGAGGAGGAGAAGCTCTCGGCCGACGATATGCGCAACTTGCACAAAGCCTTCGACGTGGCCCGCAAGTTCGCCGAAGAGCCATCCGGCTGGCTGGTGCTCAGCGGGACCTATGGCAGTGGCAAGACCCACCTGGCAGCGGCCATCGCCAACTATCGCGCCAGCCAGGGCTACCCGGTGATGTTCGTTCCGGTGCCGGACCTGCTCGACCATCTGCGGGCAACCTTCAGCCCATCCAGTCCGGTTTCCTATGACCGACGCTTTGACGAGATCCGCGAGACTCCGCTGCTGGTGCTGGACGATCTCGGGACGCAGGCCTCGACCGCCTGGGCCCAGGAGAAGCTGTACCAGATCCTCAACCACCGCTACAACAAGGCCCTGCCCACGGTGATCACCAGCTCTCTGCGCTTGGACGAGATCGACCCTCGCATCCGTTCGCGCATGCTCGACAACCGGCTGTGCACGGTGTTCGGCTTGACCGTGCCCTCCTACGTCGAAGGGCGCCCCCGCCGGCCGCGCAAGCGCTGAGCGCACCCGCGCCCGCTCACGCGTTGACCGGCCTCGAGCGCGGATGGTAGAATGGCCGTCGATCGGCCCCCATCGTCTAGTGGACCAGGACGCGGCCCTTTCAAGGCCTAAACCGGGGTTCGAATCCCCGTGGGGGCACACCCACTCAGCCTCTCCCTGGCTCCCCGCCGCCCTCACGGGCGGCGTGCGGTTTCCCCAAGCCCCCCGAATCCCCGGTTGCGACTATCTGGTGCGGGTATAGACAAAAACTAGACAGATGTGGTAGGATGCTTTCATACACTCCGAGGAGCAGGTGCATGCCGTCGACGGCAGATACCCCGACCTTCAACCTGAAGGCAGTCGTGCGCGAAACCGGTCTTAAGCCGGACACGCTGCGTGCCTGGGAGAGGCGCTACGGCCTTCCCCATCCGGATCGCAGCGGCGGCGGTCACCGTCTGTACTCCCCACGCGACATCGAGACGCTGAAGTGGCTCGTTGCCCGTCAGGCTGAGGGGATGAGCATCAGCCGCGCCGCAGAGCTGTGGCAGCGGCACAGCGCCAACGGTGAGGACCCGCTGTCCCTGCCGGTCTACCGCGCCGCTGATCCGACGCGCTTGCCGTCCGTCAGCGGCGAAGCGCTCTCAGAACTGCGCCAGGGCTGGGTGACAGCCTGCATGGCCTACGATGAGCCGCTCGCCGAAGCCACGCTGTCGCAAGCCTTCGCACTGTACCCCGCCGAGAGCGTCCTGGTCGACATCCTGCAGCGCGGCCTTTCCGAGATCGGCGACGCCTGGTATGCCGGGGGAAGCACGACGCAGCAAGAACACTTCGCCTCCGAGTTAGCCCAGCGCCGCCTCGAGTCGCTGCTGCTGACCACCCCTCCCGCGACGCGCAAGGGGCGGATCCTGGTGGTGTGCCCGCCAGGCGAGCAGCACACCTTCGCGCCGCTGCTTGTCACCCTGTTGCTGCGACGCCGCGGGTGGCATGTCGTCTACCTCGGCGCCAATGTTCCGCTCCAGAATCTCGATCGCGCCTTGGCCGACAACGGCGCCGATCTGGTGATCGCCCCTGTGCAAACCCTCCCGGCCGCCGCCCACCTCCCGGCGATCGCCGAGCTGCTCGGAACTCAAGCGGTCCCGCTCGCTTACGGTGGACGGATCGCCAGCCTGCTCCCCGAACTCCGACAACTGATTCCCGGCCACTTCCTTGGCAACACCCTGTCCGAGGTCCCGGCAAGCGTCGAGGCATTGCTCAGTGCGAGCGCTCCGTCTCCGACCCCCAACAAACCCTCGGCCCTCTATCGTAAGGCGCGTGAGGCCTTCGACTCCCACCAGGCAGCGATCCTGGCCGATGTGGTCTCGAACCTCAACGGCGCCATCCCGCATCACATCCTCAGCGAGGTCAATCCCAGCTTCAGCGCCGAGATCCGAGCCGCCCTCACCCTGGGGGACATGAGCCTTCTCGGAAGCGACATCGCCTGGGTCGAAGGCCTGATCAGCAACCGCAACCTGAAGCCCGAGCTGCTCCGGCAGTACCTGCAGACCTTCAGCCGGGCAGTCGCCCGTCAAATGGGCGATAGCGGTCGCCCCATCCTGGACTGGTTCCAGAGGACGCTCGGCGGGTAGGGCTGGGATCGCTCGGCGGTCCCCGCCGGCGATCTGTCCGGCACGCGGCCCGCACGTGCAGCGAGCATCCGCCAGCAGCACCCAAGCGAGCAGATACGGAAGGTAGGAGCAGATGCGCGTCATTCTTGCAGGTGGTTCTGGGTTGATAGGGAGGGCTCTAGCCGACGAGATGGCCGCCGCGGGCTGGGAGGTGGTCGTGCTGACCCGGACTCCCGCCTCGGCGCAATCTCCCGCTTCCGGGATCCGTGAAGTCCGGTGGGACGGCAGGAATCTCGGCGACTGGGCGGCCGAAGTCGACGGGGCGCACGCCGTCGTCAACCTGGCCGGAGTCAGCATCGCCGGGGAGAGCCTGCCCTCCATCCTGTTTGGCCGCTGGACCGATGCCAAGAAGCGAGCGATCCGCTCCAGCCGCGCTGACACCGGCAAGGTCCTGACGCAGGCGATCCGCCAGGCACATCGACGGCCAACCGCCTTCATCCAGGCTTCCGGGGTTAATTACTACGGCGTCGCCCAATCCGGCCCCGTGGCAGAGACCCAACCCGCCGGGGAGGATTTCCTGGCCTCCGTGTGCGTCGAGTGGGAGGCCTCCTCCCAGGCGGTCGAATCCCTGGGGGTTCGGCGCGCGGTCATCCGCTCAGGCGTAGTCTTGGGTGCGCAGGGAGGCATCCTGCCGATGATGGCCTTGCCCTTCCGGCTGATGATCGGCGGGCGGCTGGGAAGCGGGCGACAGTGGGTCCCGTGGATCGACCTGCGGGATGAGGTGGCGGCCATCCGCTTCCTGATCGAGCGCCCCGAGGGCGCAGGCGCCTTCAATCTGGTCGCCCCCGGAGCGGTGAGCAGCGACGACTTCGGCCGCGCCGTTGGACGCGCGCTGCGGCGTCCCTTCTGGTTCCCGACGCCAGCTTTCCTGCTGCGCCTGATGATGGGAGAGAAAGCGACCCTGGTGCTCAATGGCTGCCAGATCATCCCCCAGCGCTTGCAGGATCTAGGGTTTGCGTTCGAGTTCCCGTCAGCCGAGCAGGCACTCGCCGATCTCTATCGATGATCTACCGCCACACGTTCACCCTGCGCGCTCCCGTCGAGCGGGTGCGCGACTTCCACGCTCGCCCCGAAGCACTGGCGGCAATCACGCCGCCCCCGATCCGCATGCAGCTTCGTGACGCCCCTGCTTCGCTGGAGAGCGGCGGCCAGATGCGCTTCACGCTCTGGTTCGGCCCGCTCCCGGTGCACTGGGCGGCGCGCCTCGAGGACGTCACGCAGCAAGGATTCGTGGATGTGCAGGAGTCCGGTCCATTCCGGCGCTGGGTCCATCGGCACGGTTTCCATGAGCTTGGGCCGGAACTGACCGAAGTCCGCGACGAGATCGAGATCCGTTTACGTCCGCATCTCTGGTGGGGTCCGTTCGGGTTGGGGATGGTGTTGGGCCTGCCGCTCTTGTTCGCCTTCCGCGCCCGGCGCACGCGCAGCCTGCTGGAACTGGAATGAAGCCTGTCGTCGTGGTCGGCGCGGGCATCGGCGGCCTGGTGGCGGCCGCCAGGCTTGCCCGCGCCGGCGCGCCGGTGGTCGTGCTGGAGGCGCACATCTACCCCGGAGGCTGCGCCGGCACCTTCTACCATCAAGGCTATCGCTTCGACGCCGGCGCGACACTGGCCGGAGGGTTCGCTGCCGGTGGGCCGATGGACCTGGTTGCGCGCGCCATCGGCCTCGACGGCTGGGACGCCCGGCCCACGGATCCGGCGATGACCGTTCACCTGCCGGATGGAATGGTGGTCCAACGCTGGGGAGACCCCGCCCGGTGGCAGGAGGAGCGCCTGAGGCTGGACCCGAAGGCGGAAGCCTTCTGGCGCTGGCAGGAACAAACCGCCGATCGGCTTTGGCAGGCGGCGCAGCAGCTGCCGCCCTGGCCGCCACAGTCACCGAGGCAGGTGCGGGCGCTGGCCGGTCTCGCCGTCGGCATCGCCGCCCGCGCTCCGGCAACCCTTCCCGGGATGGCACTGGACGCCCTCCTTCCCGTTCGGAGGCGATTGGGGGCGGCATCGGATCGCACGCGGCTGCTGGTCGATGCCCAATTGTTGATTTCGGCACAGACCCCTTCGGCCCGCGCCAACGCCCTCTACGCTGCAGCGGCGCTTGACCTGCCGCGGCGCGGCGTCGTGCACCTGCCGGGCGGGATGGGTACGTTGGCCAAGACACTGGCCGCCCAGATCACACGGCTGGGCGGGACGATTCACTACCGCCAGCGGGTCACGGCCGTGCGTCCAATTGCGGGCGCTTCGGGATACCGCGTCGAGACCGCCAAGGGACTGTCGCTGCAGGCTTCTCAGGTCATCTTCAACCTCCCTTCGGCCAACATCCACCGGCTGCTGGTCGATGCGCCGCGCCGCCGCCAATCGGACCCGGCGGATGTGCCGTCGTCCGATGCCTGGAGCGCATTCTGCTTGTACCTCGGGGTCGAGGGCGACGGGCTCCCAGACGACTTGCCCCTGCACCATCAGGCCATCCTGGGGGAGCCGCTGGGCGAGGGCAACAGCGTCTTCCTCTCGCTCAGCCCGCACTGGGATTCGGCGCGGGCGCCCTCCGGCCATCGGGCGGTCACCCTCAGCACGCACACCCTGCCCCATCCCTGGTGGGAGCTGCACCGGCGGGACCCGGCAGCCTTCGAGGGCCGCCGCGAGCGCTACACCGAGCGCCTGCTGCAGGCCGCCGAAGCAGCCATCCCGGGCATCCGCTCGCGTGTCCGGTTGCTGCTCCCCGCCACGCCACTCACCTTCGAGCGCTTCACCCTGCGCGCCGGCGGCTGGGTCGGCGGATACCCACAGACCCATCTGCTGCGCTTCGAGGCCCCGCGCCTCGGCCGGGGGCTGTACCGCGTAGGCGACAGCATCTTCCCGGGCCAATCGACGACCGCCGTCGCCCTCGGAGGGCTGCGCGTGGCGCAACTCGTCCTGGGCGAGGCCGCCCGATCCGGCATGCCCGTTGAGCATGCGCCAGGGCATCAGGCTGGAGCAGTATGAGCCGCAGCCGATCGGTTGCCCTGTGGTGGATCCGACGCGACCTGCGACTGCTGGACAATCCGGCATTGCAGGCGGGGTGCGCCGAGGGGACGTGTCGTCCCCGTGTTCATCCTCGACCCCCAGCTGCTCGGAGGGAAGAACGCCAGCCCGCGCCGACAGGCTTTCCTGTTCGACGGACTGCGCGCGCTCGACCAGGATCTGAGGTCACGCGGATCGCGGCTGATCCTGCGGCAGGGCGTGCCCGTCGAAGCGCTGGGCGAGCTGGCCGCCGAGGTCGACGCTCGGGCTATCTTCGCCGAGGCCGACGTCTCGCCGTACGCCCGTCGGCGCGATGCCGAGGTCGCCGAACGCCTCCCGCTGATGCTGACCGGATGGCCGACGGTGCACGATCCGGCGGCCGTCCTCAAGCGCGACGGAACGCCGTACACCATCTTCACGCCCTTCGGGCGCACCTGGAGGTCGCTGCCACTGCCCGGCCGGCCCGAGTTGCTGCCTGCCCCCGCCTCGATCCCGACCCCTGCGCGCATCGCCGGCCTGCCGATCCCGCGGCCCGAGGCCGTGGAGGCGAACGAGTTCCAGCCCGGCGAGGCCGCCGCCCACCGACAGCTGGAGCAGTTCACCACCGCTTCGCCGGCAGCGATCTTCGATTACAGCCTCGGCCGCGACCGAGTCGACCTGCCTGGGACTTCCCGGCTGTCACCCTACTTGCGCTTCGGGATGCTCTCGGCGCGCCAGGCCGCGCTGGGGGCGCTCGACGCCTATCAGCTGGCCCCGGACAAGGCCGCCCGCGAGGGTGCGGACATCTGGCTGAACGAACTGATCTGGCGCGAGTTCTTCGCGGCCATCCTGTTCCACTTCCCGCTCGTCGGACGCCGTAGCTTCCGTGCCGATCTGCGCTCGATCCGCTGGGAGAACGATCGGCACGCCTTCCAGGCCTGGTGTGCCGGCCGCACCGGCTACCCACTGGTTGACGCGGCCATGCGTCAGCTGGCAGCGACCGGGTGGATGCACAATCGCGCACGGATGATCGTGGCTTCCTTCCTGGTGAAGGATCTGCTGATCGATTGGCGTTGGGGCGAGACGCTGGTTCATGCAGCAGCTGCTGGACGGCGACCCGGCCTCCAACAACGGCGGCTGGCAGTGGGCGGCGGGGACGGGCACCGATGCCGCTCCCTACTTCCGCGTGTTCAATCCGACGGCGCAAGCCCAACGCCATGATCCGGACGGGGCGTACATCCGCCGTTGGGTCCCCGAGCTGGCACAAGTGCCCGAGGGCTGGATCCACCAGCCCTGGGAGATGCCGGCCGGCGTGCAGCGCGAATCCGGCTGCCACCTGGGCGAACAGTACCCGCTGCCGCTGGTCGACCACGGCTGGGCGCGACAGCGAGCGCTGGCGGCCTACGGCCGCGCCCGCAGCACCGCGTCCCCGGTCAAGAAATCGTGAGCCACGTCATGGAGAGCGATGGATGAGTCTTCGATCCGAGTTCGACAGCACGCTGCCCCTGGGGAAGTCCGAGGTCCGCATCAGCCCCATCGGGCTGGGCGCCTGGCAGTGGGGCGACCGCTGGTTCTGGTCCTATGGCTCGACGCATCAGCTGCACGATGTCCGGCAGGCCTTCGACGTCTCACGCCGGGCCGGCGTGAACTGGGTGGACACGGCCGAGGTGTACAGCAATGGGACTTCGGAGCGTCTGCTCGGAGAGTTTCTGCGCCAATCCCCGAGCACCGCCTCCCCGGTCAAGAAATCGTGAGCCACGTCATGGAGAGCGATGGATGAGTCTTCGATCCGAGTTCGACAGCACGCTGCCCCTGGGGAAGTCCGAGGTCCGCATCAGCCCCATCGGGCTGGGCGCCTGGCAGTGGGGCGACCGCTGGTTCTGGTCCTATGGCTCGACGCATCAGCTGCACGATGTGCAGCAGGCCTTCGACGTCTCACGCCGGGCCGGCGTGAACTGGGTGGACACGGCCGAGGTGTACAGCCATGGGACTTCGGAGCGTCTGCTCGGAGAGTATCTGCGCCAATCCCCGGGCCAGGTCGTCCTGGCCACCAAGTTCATGCCCTTTCCCTGGAGGCTGCGCCGGCGAGAGTTGCTCAACGCCCTGCGGCGCAGTCTCGAGCGGATCGGCGCGCGGCGAGTGGACCTGTATCAGATTCATCAGCCGTTGCCGCCGGTCGCCATCCACACCTGGATGCAGGCCATGGCCGAGGCCCACGAGTTGGGGCTGGTGGCGCGCGATCGGCGTCTCCAACTACAACCGACAGCAGATGCTGGAGGCGGCCGAGGCGTTGGACCGGTATGGCCTGCCGCTGGCCTCCAACCAGGTCCGCTTCAGCCTGCTGGCGCGTCAGCCGGAGACCAACGGCCTGCTGGACGCCTGCCGGCAGCACTCGATCACCTTGATTGCCTACAGTCCCCTCGCCCAAGGCCTGCTGACCGGGAAGTACGGTGAGGGCAACCGGCCTCCCGGCATGCGGCGCTGGATGGCGTCTCGTGTTCCTTCAGACCGTCTGGCACGCCTTCTCGACCTGCTCCGGCAGATCGGGCGGGAACACGCAGACAAGACACCCTCGCAGGTGGCGCTGAACTGGGTGATCGCCAAAGGCGCCGTGGCCATACCTGGCGCCAAGAACGCCGCCCAAGCCACGGAGAACGCCGGTGCCATGGGGTGGCAGTTGAGCGCCCAAGAGGTTGCCGCCCTGGACGAGGCCGCCGCCACGTGAGCACACCCGGGCGTCCCCTCCGCCGGCAGGCTTGCGGTTCGCCTCCCCGGCGAATATGGACGTAACCTTGACAAAACCTTGTCCCCGTGATAGGATGGAATAGCGCGGCCCAGAGCCGCGCAGACAGGCCGGAGACCGAGATGGGCGTACTGGACGGCAAAGTGGCAGTGATCACCGGCGGCACACGCGGCCTCGGCCTGGCGATCGCACACGCCTACCTAGCGCAGGGCGCGGCCGTTGTCATTGGCTCTCGGCAGGCGGATTCCGTCGAAGCCGCTCTGTCGCAGCTGACGCAGGCTGGACGGCGGGCGGCTGGCCTGGCGGTGGATGTGGCCGACGGTGATCAGGTTCGCAGGCTTGGCAGGCTGGCACAGGAGCAGTTCGGCGGCGTCGACATTTGGGTGAACAATGCCGGCCTTTCTGCCCCGTATGGCGCCACGATGCACGTCGACCCACGCGATTTCACCGCCGTCGTGCAAGCCAACATCCTCGGGACCTACTGGGGAAGCCGCGAAGCGATGCGCTACTTTCTTCCACGCCGCTCCGGCAAGTTGATCAACGTCCTGGGGCGCGGCGCCGATCGCCCGGTCGCCTATCAGAACGCCTATGCCGCCAGCAAGGCCTGGATGCGCTCATTCACGCTGTCCCTGGCCAAGGAGTACCGCCAGAGCGGCATCGGCGTGTTCGGTTTTCTGCCCGGGATGGTGCGCACCGACATGCTGATCCGGCCCGCGGCGGTCGAAGGGTTCGAGGGCCGGCTGCGGGTGATGGAGACGATCGTGCGCATGTGGGCCCAGGATGCCGAAATCCCGGCGCAGCGCGCGGTCTGGCTGGCCAGCTCGGCGACCGACGGGCAGACCGGGCGCATCGTGCGGGCAGCCGGGATGGGGTGGATGCTGCGCGGCGCACTGCCGCGAGGGCTGGCAGCGCCTCAGCCGCAGCCAGCAGGAGCACTTCGGCGTGAGCGTCGACGTTCGTCCGGCCACGCTGCCCTCCCTGGAGCCATAACGAGATGCCAACCAACGCAAGCCAATGGACCGATGCCCTCACCGGGCACCAGTACCTCAACCTGGAAACCTTCCGCCGATCTGGCGTCGGTGTGCGCACCCCGGTCTGGTTTGCCGAAGACCAGGGCCGCTTGTTCGTGCGCACCCAGGCAGACAGCGGCAAGGTCAAGCGCATCCGCCATCAGGCACGCGTGCGCCTCGTGCCGAGCGATGCCCAGGGGAATCCCAAAGGCGAGTGGATCGAAGCCCGCGCACAGCTCGCACCCCCCGAGCAGGCCGACCTCGCTCAGCGGCTCTTCCGCAAGAAGTATGGCTTGCAGCTCAGAGGCTTCGAGGTCATGATGAAGTTGAGGCGTGGTAGCTGGGCAACCATCCGCATCGATTCGCCTGCGGAACGAGCCGCAGGAGGAGAAGAGACATGAATCCCAAGGACTCGCTCGCGCCCTCCCTCTGGTCGGAGCTGAGGGCCGCGCTGCTCGATCTCGCCCGCTCCCTGCGCCCACCTGCCCCGCCGCAGCCGGTGCCGGTTCCGGTCCGTCCGCGGACGGGGCGAGGCACTGCGCGTCGCCTTTCGGCGCGTCACTAGTCACGGAGGCGGTTTCGCATGAGACCCGTGGTGCGCAAAGGACTGTGGCTGCTGGCGGGCCTGGCGGCAGTGATCTGCCTCGCCGTTCTTGCCTTCACCGTGTGGGCATCGGACGCGGCGCAGCCGCAAGCGGCGGCGTTGGCCGCCCTGGTCTCCGACGGCCAAGTCGAAGTCTCACAGGATCCCATGGATCACCTTCACCCCCGCCGAGCCCAAGCCGACCGGCGCTGATCCTGTACCCGGGCGGCCGTGTCGATCCGCGTGCCTACGCCGTCACTGCACGCCGCCTGGCCGAGGCCGGCTATCTCACGGTGATCGTGCCGATGCCGCTCAACCTGGCCGTGTTCGCTCCCGGCCGCGCGCTGGAAGTGATGCAGGCATATCCTGGGATCGAACGCTGGGTGGTCGGCGGCCACTCGTTGGGCGGCGCCATGGCCGCCAACTTCGCCGCACAGCATCCGGATCGGACGGATGGCCTCGTGCTGTGGGCCGCCTATCCTGCCGGCGGCGACGACCTCTCGACCAGCGGCCTGCCGGCGGCCTCGATCTCCGGCTCGCTCGATGGCCTCGTCCGACCCGATGACCATCCTGCCTCGAGGCCTTGCTCCCAGCGGACACGGCCTTCGTCGAGATTGCTGGAGGCAACCACGCCCAGTTCGGCGACTATGGGCCGCAGACCGGCGACAATCCGGCGACCATCTCCGCCAACGAACAGTGGGATCATATTGATGCGGCCACGCTGGCCTTGCTCCAGCGTGTCGATGGAGACCGGCATAGGGCTTCGCGATCTCGGCCGGATGCGCCTGACGGCTTGGCCAGCGAGGTGCGGATCGATGGTAGTCGTCGGCGTCGGCACCTGCCTTCCACGCGATGCCCGGCCGGCCTACGCACGTGAGCATCTGGCTGTCGACCCTCGACTGATGGACGCAAGCGCGCGAGAGGGCGAGATGGAGCGTATTGCTCATCCTCCTGGCGGGCTGCCCTGAGCGGCGCTGCTGGTGGGTGCGCCATCTGGGTCTGGACCCCGGCGCAACCGGAGCCCGAGGCGCTTGCCGCGCTGGTCGCCGAAGCCAGACTGGCCGTGCAGCTCGATCCATGGATCGCCTTCCTGCCGGCACCGAGCGCGCGCCACCGGTCTCGATCCTGTACCCGGGCGCCCGGGTCGATCCGCGCATCTACGCCGAACGGTGCGCGGCGATCGCCGATCGAGGCTATCACCATCCTGACCGTCCCCATGCCGTTCAATCTTGCCTTGCTGGCGCCCAACGCGGCCGTCAGGCCGCGATGCAGGCCTTCCCGCAATTCGGCAGTGGGTCATTGGCCGGGCACTCCCTCGGCGGGGCGATTGCCGCCGCCCGCTTTGTCCGCAACACCCGAACGCGTGCGACCGGCCTGGTGCTGTGGGCCGCCATTCCCGCCGATGACGATGACCTCTCCCGGCTGACCATTCCCGCGCACCATCGATCTACGGCAACGGACGATCGGCTGGTCCAGCCCGAGACCATCGCCGCGCTCGTCGTGCCGTGATTCCGGCTGCACACCCACTACGTCGAGATCGTCGGAGGGAATCACGCCCAATTCGGCCGCTATCCGCCGCAGCCCGGCTCGCACCCGGCGGCCATTTCGCCCGACCAGCAGCAGGACCTGGTCGTGCAAGCAACCCTTGCCCTTCTGGCCGAAGTCGACGGCGCCCGGCCATGACCACCGCCATCCGCGGGGTTGCCATCCTGCTGGGTCTGTTGCTGCTGGCTCTCCTGGCACTGCCCATGGTGATCCCGATTCCAGAACTGCCTGACAGCGTGCCTCCCGCCAGTCTGGCCGATCCCGACAGCCAGTTCGCCACGGCCAACGACCTGCGCGTGCACTTCAAAGCCGCCGGCGATGGCGAGCCGGCCATCATCCTGCTGCACGGCTTTGGCGCCAGCCTGTTCAGTTGGCACGAGGTGCTCGAGCCTCTGGCACAGTCCGGCAGCGTGATCGCCTACGACCGTCCGGCGTTCGGACTGACCGAACGCCCGCTGCCCGGGACGTGGCAGGCTGAGAGCCCATACAGCGCCGAGGCGCAGGTCGACCTGCTGCTGGAATTGATGGACTCGCAGTCTATCGAACAGGCCGTGCTGGTGGGCAACTCCGCCGGGGGAGCGATCGCCGTCCAAGCGGCGCTGGAGCATCCGGAACGCGTGCTCGGCCTGGTGTTGATCTCCCCGGCGGTGCTCGAGGTTGGGGGGCCACCGGGCCCGACGTGGCTCTATCGCCTGCCGCCGATCGATCGCCTCGGCCCGCTGATTGCGCGCACCTTCATTGGGAGAAGTCGGATGTTGCTGGACCTGGCCTGGCACGATCCAAGCCGCATCACGCCCGAGATCCGCCAGGGATACGATAAGCCTCTCCGGGCCGACCATTGGGACGTTGCGCTGTGGGAGCTGAGGCGAGCCAGCCAGCCGCTTGGGCTGGAAGCCCGCCTGCCCGAGGTCTCGGTTCCCACACTGGTGGTCACCGGGGCCAGCGATCAGATCGTACCGCCCGAGGACAGCCAGCGCGTCGCCGAGCTGATCCCGGGGGCAGGATGGGTCGTGCTGCCCGAGTGCGGCCACCTTCCGCAGGAGGAGTGCCCGCAGGCCTTGCTGCCCGTGCTGCGGCAGTTCCTGCAGGGCCATCTCGAATTCGTTCACCCGTGCTGCAGTCGCATCGAACGTGGAGGTGTTGCCATGAGCCCCAAGGCCGCCCTGGGTCTGCCGGCGCCGGATTTCGAACTCCAGGACTTCACTGGCAAGTCGTTCCGCCTGTCCGACCTGTCGAGGGAGAAGGCGCTCGTCCTGGTTTTCAATCGCGGCTTCACCTGACCGTTCTGCCGCCGGCACATGGCGCAGTTGCGCCTGGACCATCCCCAGTTTGTCGCCGCCGGCGCCGAGATCGTCGTCGTTGGGCCAGACACCGCCGACGCCTTTCGCGCCTACTGGGCCGAGCACGACCTGCCGTTCATCGGCCTTCCCGATCCCGAGCACAAGGTGCTCCGGCTGTTCGGGCAGGAGGTCAACCTGTTCAAGTTGGGGCGCATGCCGGCGCAGGTGATCGTCGACCGCCAGGGAACCGCCCGCT
Source organism: uncultured Chloroflexia bacterium (assembly GCA_963789825.1). GTDB lineage: Bacteria > Chloroflexota > Anaerolineae > Anaerolineales > E44-bin32 > PFL42. The sequence continues at coordinate 307,122 of CAWBME010000005.1, read as the reverse complement.
ATGCCCACTACGGTCATTCCATGTCGGAGATTCCCGAGAACGCCGAGATCCTGGAGATCCTGCGGGAGCTGCACCAGGAAGAGCCGTCACACCCTGGGCCCTCTTGACCTCGAAGGCTCACGCCTGCGCAGCTACCCTTGAGCGCAACGCGCTGAGTCAGTCGAAGTCGCAGGTCGGGGCCCGGAGCGCCCCGGCCGCGGCCATGCCCATTCGCTCACTCCACTTCACATCGCTTCGGTCCGTCGCTCCCCGAAGGTGCGCTGTTCCGCTGACGGCCTGCAATCCGCTGGGCTGGCATGCGCGAGGCCGCACCCGACGGCGGAGACGGGCACGCCAGTGAGGCAGGAGGCCAGGTCAGCCCGGGCGGGCGCGCCTGGGCTCGCTCCAACGGAGGCGGGGGTAAGGACCGGGCGTCCTGCTTTGCCGGGATCTCCTCCGGAGCTTGACGGTCGGCGTGGTGGCCGGTAAAATCACCCGAGTTACTCGGATTTGGGAGTGGTCAGCCATGAGGGTTCGTCGTGCAGCTGTCTGGGGGATCTCGCTGGTCGTTGGCCTCGCCGCCAGCGCCGGGGCGATCCTGGCCTTCAACACCACACTGGACAAGTTCTCGCTGAGCAATGCGCTGTTGATCTGCCTGGCGTTCGCCAGCCTGACCTTCATCTGGCTGGACTACTTTCTCAAGACGCAGTACTTGAGAAGCTAGCCTCGGCGCCCGGGCGGACGCCGCCCGCCGGCGGTCAGCCGGCGATGTCCTCGATGTAACGGATCAACTCGTCCGAGTCGATCTCCTTCAGCAGGTACGCGGCGGCCCCCGCACGGCGGGCCGCATCCTTTTCCCACTCCGTTGGATACGAGGTCAGGACGATCACTTGCGGTGGGTCGGGAAGGTGCGTCAGCTGGCGCAGCAGCTCGACGCCCATGCCGTCGGTGCGCTTGATTTCCAGCAGCACGACATCGGGGTGGTCGTCGAGCGTGTCCTGCATGACCTGGCCGACCTCCCCCGAGTGACCGAGGATGGCGATCCCCTCGGCGCGCCCGAGCCGTTCGGCCAGGGCACCCCGAACGGGTTCGTGCTCGTCGACAATGTAGACCAAGGCCGGATTCACGTCAGGCCATCCCCCGGCAGCCTTCAGTATAGGAAGCCGGGCAGATGGGCTGTAGTGATACCTGTCCCCTTGTGACAGGCCACCTATCAGAGCGAGGAATCGAGCGAGGAGCTGCCTTCTTCGGTCTGCGAGCCTACCGGTAGCGGCACGTTACCGCTTTGTCCCGGCAGGCGCACGGTCAACGTCGTGCCTTCGCCTGGCTCCGAAACCACTTCCAGTTCGCCGTCGATCTGCCGTGCCCGGGAAGCCATGTTCGACATGCCATGGCCCAGCACGCGGGAGGCATGCTCGGCGTCGAACCCGCCACCGTTGTCGATGATCTGCAGGCAAACCTCTCCGCCGATCATGCGCAGGCTGACCCAGGCGCGCGAGGCGCGGGCGTGTTTGGCGACGTTGGCCAGCGCTTCCTGGGCAATCATGAACAGCGAGGTCGAGACCTCCGGCGCCAGCCTCACCAGCGCCGCCGCCTCCAATTGCAGATCGGTCTCGGAGAGCGTGTTGGCGCGGAACTCACGCACCAGGCGTCCCAGTGCCTTGGCCAGATCGCCTGTCGGAATGCGGCTGGGCTGCAGGTCGAGGATGTAATTGCGGATGTCGCGGATGGTGGCATTGAGAGCATCGATCGCCTGAGGGATCAGCTCCATGGCTTTCTCGGCGGAGTCATCGAACAGCAGGCGAGCGGACTCCAGGTTCAGACCCACGGCGTAGATCGATTGGATGATCCCGTCGTGCAGGTCCATCCCGATGCGCTCGCGCTCCTCGAGCACAGCCAGCCGCCGAGCATCGCGGTAGAGACGGGCATTGTCCACCGCCACGCCGACGCCTGCGCCCACCGCTTCCAGCAGGCCGGCCTCGCGCGAGGTGATCCGCCGCGGCGAGCGGAAGGCCATGTCGAGCACACCCACCACCTGGCCGCGCGCCGTGAGCGGTACGCCGACCAGCGCCTCGAACCCTGAACGCGCCAAGGCCGGGGAGAGGAAGCGCGGCTCGTCCGACAGGTTATCGGTCCAGGCGGGTTTGCCGGCCAGTGCCACACCCCCGACGAATCCCTCGCCCAGATGGAAGTGGTCCAGCTCCCAGAACGGGCGCGGGCTGTCGCCCTTGAGCAGCGCCAGGCGGTAGGCGCTCGTGCCTTCCTCGCGCAGAAAGACTTCGCCCGCCTCCGCGCCGAACAGCTGAATCACATGCGGCAGCATCGACTCCAGCAGCTCATCCAGCTCGAGCGCCGAGCTCACTGCGGTAGCCAGGGTGTTGAACAGTTCGAGTTCCTCGTTGCGCTGGGACAGCTCCTTTTCGCTCTCCAACACCTGCCGGTACAACCTGGCGTTTTCGATGGCGGCTGCGGCATGCGAGGCCAGCATCTCGATCAGGCGCTGGTCTTCCTCGGTGAAGGCTGCGTCGCCGCGTTTCTCGGTGAGGTAGAGCTGCCCAATCGACCGGCCATAGGCGGAGATTGGCACGCCGAGGAACGAGCGCATCGGCGGATGGCCGAGCGGAAACCCGATCGACTTCGGGTGCTGGGACAGGTTGTCCAGGCGGATGCTTTCGCCTCGCCGCAGCATTTCCCCGATCAGCCCCTCCCCGACCGGGTGATGATCGATGCGTTGGATTTGTTCCTCGCTCATCCCGACCGGGATGAACTTCTCAAGCCCTCCGTGTCCGTCCGGGATCCCCAGGGCGGCGTACTCCGCGCCGGAGAGTTCGCGGGCGGCGCTGGTGATCCGGTGCAACACACCATCCAGCGAGAGATCGGAGTACAGGCTGAGGGTGGCGCGGTGAAGGGACCGCATCGACTCGATTGGGTCGGTCGCCGGCAGGGCATTGTGCGAGGGGTTGTTGCGTGCTGGACGTGGGTCCGGGCTCACCGCTGGTCTCATCCGCCTGCGGATTCTACCCTATCCTCGCCCGCCGCAGGGGCGGCACCCAGGCTGATAGCTTTTGCCAGCTTGGACAGCCTATAAACCGGGCGATGCCAGACGCGGATCCGCCCATGCCCACTTCACGCCTGCCTCGCTTCTACGACCTGGCGCTTCCGGCGCGCCTGGCGCAGGCCGCCCTGGCTGCCGGGCTTCCCCCAGGAAGCCTGCAGTGCCTGTTGCCCGAGCACGGCCTGACGGCGGACCAGGCCGACCACATGGTGGAGAACGCCGTGGGCGTCTTCGGCCTTCCCCTCGGCCTGGCCCTGAACTTCCTGGTGAACGGCCGCGAGGTCATCGTCCCCATGGCGATCGAGGAGCCGTCGGTGATCGCCGGCGCCTCCTTCATGGCCAAGCTGGCTCGAGCGAGTGGGGGCTTCACGGCGCAGGCCGACCCTGCCGAGATGATCGGCCAGGTGCAGCTGCTGGAGGTCCCCGATCTGGAGGCAGCCGTCGAGGCCCTCGGGCGGCACAAGGCTGAGCTGCTGGCCGAGATCGACCGGGTGGACCCGGTGATTCTGCGCCTGGGAGGCGGCGGGCGCGACCTGATCGCCCGGCCCCTGACGGACACGCCGCTCGGCCCGATGTTGATCGTGCACCTGGTCATCGACACACGCGATGCCATGGGGGCGAATGCGGTGAACACCGCCGCCGAGCGCCTCGCCCCGCGGCTGGAGGCCATCACCGGCGGCCGCGCCCACCTGCGCATCCTGTCGAACCTGGCGGATCGCCGCCTGGCGCGCGCCCGCTGCCGAATACCCGCAGCCGCCCTGGCCTTCGGAGAGTACCGCGGCGAGCGCGTCCGCCAGGGCATTCTGGAAGCCTGGGCCTTCGCCGCCGCCGATCCATACCGAGCGGCGACGCACAACAAGGGCATCATGAACGGCGTCGACGCCGTGTTGATCGCCACCGGCAACGACTGGCGCGCGGTCGAGGCCGGCGCCCATGCCTATGCCGCCCGCTCGGGGCGCTACACCTCGCTCAGCCGGTGGTCCGCCGGAGAGGACGGCGCGCTCGAGGGCGAACTCGAGCTGCCGCTGGCGGTGGGCACCGTGGGGGGCGCCACGCGGGTCCACCCGGCAGCCAAGGCCTGCCTGGCGCTGCTGCAGGTCGAGAGCGCACAGCAGCTGGCGGAGGTGGTGGCCTCGGTCGGTCTGGCGCAGAACCTCGCCGCGCTGCGGGCGCTGGCGACCGAGGGCATCCAGCGCGGGCACATGGGGCTGCATGCCCGCCAGGTGGCGCTGGCAGCCGGGGCGAGCGGCGAGGCCGTCGAGCGGGTCGCCGAGCAGCTGATCGCTGAGGGCGTCGTGCGCCTCGACCGCGCTGAGCAGATACTGAGAACCCAGAAGGATGATCGGAATCGGGGCCGTCCGCCTGGGTAGGGCGGCGGCTGCGGAACCGGGAGCTTTCCCTATGACAGAAGCTGGACCAACCCCCCTGCTGCGGCCGGTCCGCCCAGTCGGCATCGTCGGCTATGGCGCCTATATCCCCCGCTACCGCCTGCCGGCACGCGAGGTCGCCCGGGTATGGCACGCCGGCGCCGCTGGACTGCCGGTCAAGGAGAAGGCGGTCGCCGGGATGGATGAGGACGTTGTGACGATGTCGATCGAGGCCGCCCGCAACGCGCTGGCCCGGGCGGACATCGATCCCTCCACCATCCGCGCCGTCTGGGTCGGTTCGGAGTCGCACCCCTACGCGGTCAAGCCCACCTCAACCCTGGTGGCCGAAGCGATCGGCGCCACGCCCTTCACGCAGGCTGCCGACTGGGAGTTCGCCTGCAAGGCCGGCACCGAGGCCTTTCAGGCAGCCATTGGCTTCGTCGGTTCCGGCATGGCGCCGCACGCCCTGGCGATCGGCATGGACATCGCCCAAGCTCGTCCGGGCGACGCGCTGGAGTACACCGCGGCCTCGGGCGGCGCAGCCTACCTGCTCGGTCCGGCGGAGACTTCGCTCTGCCTGATCGAGGCCTCGCTGTCCTACGCCACCGACACACCCGACTTCTGGCGTCGGGCGCACGAAAAGTATCCCGAGCACGGGGAGCGGTTCACCGGCGAGCCGGCCTACTTCAAGCACATCACCGAGGCGGCGGAGGCCATGCTGCGCGGATTGGGCACCCGCCCTTCTGACTACGCCTACGTCGTCTTCCACCAGCCGAACACCAAGTTCCCTCAGCGCATCGGCAAGACGCTGGGCTTCAAGCCTGAGCAGATCGCGCCCGGCCTGCTCGTCCCGCTCATCGGCAACACCTACGCCGGCTCGGCGCTGGTGGGGTTGACCGCCGTGCTGGACCTGGCCCGGCCGGGCGACCGGATTCTGCTCGTCTCGTATGGCTCGGGCGCCGGCTCGGACGCCTTCCATCTGGTGGCCACCGAGCGGCTGGTCGATCGGCGCGGCCGCGCTCCCAGCACCCAGACCTACATCGAGCGCCGCACCGAGATCGACTACGCCACCTACGCGCGCTTCCGCGGCACGCTGGCCATGACATGACTGCCGGCGCCATTTCCGATCCCGATCAGGCGGTCGTCGTCGCCGGCGTGGGCATCACGCCGGTCGGTGAGCATTGGGATGTCTCGCTGCGCCAGCTGGCGTTGCGCGCCACGGAGCGCGCCCAGCAGGATGCCGGCGGTCTGCAACCCCAGGCGCTCTATGTCGGCAACATGTATGCCCCCGCCTTGTCCGGCCAGACGCATCTCGGCGTGCTGATCGCCGATTTCATCGGGCAGCGCGGGATCGAGGCCCTCAGCTTCGAAGCGGCAGGCGCCTCCGGGGGCGTCGCCTTCCGCCAGGGATATCTGGCCCTGCTCTCCGGGCAGGTCGACTGCGTGCTGGTCGTCGGAGTCGAGAAGGTCACCGACCGCACCGGTCCGCTGGTCGACGCCGCCATTGCCATGAGCGTCGACGCCGATTTCGAGGCCGTCCAGGGCATGACACCGGCGGCGCAGGCAGCGCTGTTGATGCGCCGCTACCTGCTCGAATCGGGCGCTCCCGAGGCAGCCCTGGCGCCCTTCTCCCTGCAGGCGCATCAGAACGCCATCACCAACCCCAACGCCATCTACCGACGTGCGATCACGCTGACCGACTACCTCCAGGCTGGGCCCGTCGCCCCACCCGTGGGTCAGCTGGATGCCGCACCGATGGCCGACGGTGCGGCGGCGCTGGTGCTCACCCGCGCCGGCTTGCTGCCGCGCACTGCTGACCGGCCATCGGTTGTCGTTGCTGGCTCGGCCGTGGCCACGGCACCGGTCGCGCTGCACGATCAGCCGGACCCGCTGGCGATGCCTGCCGGATCGCTATCGTTTCAACGCGCCCTCGCCCAGGCCGGCGCCACCCCGGATGACCTGGACCTGTTCGAACTGCACGACCTGTTCAGCATCCAGGCTGCGCTCTCGCTGGAGGCGGCAGGCCTGGCACCGCGCGGGCAGGCCTGGCATCTGGCCGGCGAGGGGGCGTTCGGCCGCGGCGGCAGCCTGCCAATCCTGACCTTCGGCGGGTCGAAGGCCCGCGGCGATGCCGGCGGGGCCACCGGGGTCTACCAGCTGGCGGAACTGACGCTGCAACTCCAGGGACGGGCGGGGGAAAACCAGGTCCCCGGGGCCCGGGTTGGGGCTGCCCAGTGCATCGGCGGAGCCGGGGCGACCGCCGCCACCCACGTCCTGAGCCGGATGGAGAGCTGAGGCGCCAGCCTGATAGTTCTTGACAGGGGCTCGGGCCTAGACTCGGCCTGCACAACGTGGAAGAGGTGCCTTTATGGAAGTATCCCGACATTGGCGTTTGAGGCAGCAGCGCTACTCCCTGGTGGGCGAGATGTGCCCGCACTGCCAGGTCAAGATCTTCCCGCCGCGTGACGTCTGCCCGGACTGCGGGCAGGAAGCGCGCACGGCCTATGCCTTCAGCGGCCGGGGCGAGGTCTACTCCTTCACCACCGTCCATACGCCTCCCGCCGGCTATGAGGAGACGGCCCCCTACACCGTCGCCCTGGTTCGGCTGGCGGAGGGCCCGATGGTGACCGCTCAGCTCACCGACCTGGGGGACCAGTCGGTGGAAATCGGCATGCCTGTCGAGATGGTTACCCGCCGGCTGCGCTCGGACGGCGAGCGCGGCATGCTGGTCTACGGCTACAAGTTCCGCCCGCTGTTGGCGGCCTGAAACCTCCGGACGACACTCGCCGGACAGCCTGCTGGGTCACTCTGCCGGCAGGCTGTCCGCTTGTCAAGGTGCGATGCGAAACGTAGGCGTTCTCGGATACGGCATGCTGCCCGTCGGCGAGCACTGGGGGCAATCAACCCTCGAGCTCGCCGGCGCCGCCGTGCAGGCTGTGCGCCAGGATGCCGGCGTCGACTCGGTCGATCTATTGGTCGTCGCCAACATGCTGGCAGCCTGCGGCCGCCACGGCCAGCTGAACCTGGGTGCCCAGATCGCCGACTGGTCCGGTCTGCGCGGGATCGAGGCCTTCAAGGCCGAGTCCGCCTGCGCCTCGGGGGGTTCGGCGTTCCGCGCCGGATGGTTGGCGGTCGCCTCGGGCCAAGTCGACGTGGCGCTGGTGGTCGGCGTCGAGAAGATGACCGAAACGCTCGTCTCCGAAGTGACGCTCGGCCTGGCCTCGGCGGCGGATGCCGATTTCGAAGTGCCGCATGGCCCAAGCTTCGTCGCCCTGAACGCGCTGATCATGCAGCGCTATATGTACGAGTATGGCTGGAAGCACGAGGACTTCGCCCCCTTCTCGATCGTGGCGCATGACAACGCCTCGCGCAATCCCTATGCCCGGCTGCAGGATCGCATCAGCGCCGAGGCGTATCGCAAGGCGCGCATGATCTGCGATCCGATCAACTTGCTGGACGCCTCCCCGATCGGCGACGGAGCGGCGGCCGTGTTGCTGGCGCCGCTGGACCGCTTCTCCCCGCGCTCGGGCCGCGCCCCGCTGCGTGTGGCGGGCAGTGCCAGCGCCACCGACAGCCTCGCCATCCACGATCGGCGCGAGCCGCTGCGCCTGCAGGCAGCCGAGGAGTTCGGCTGCTCGAGCCTACGCCATGGCCGGGGTTGGGCCTAAGGACATCGACTTCTTCGAGCTGCACGACGCCTTCTCCATCATGTCCGCCCTCTCGCTCGAGGCGGGCGGCTTCGCCGCGCCCGGTCAGGGCCCCCGGATGGGTTTGGACGGTGAGCTGGGGGCGGATGGCCGACTGCCGATCGCCACGCATGGCGGCCTCAAGGCACGCGGCCACCCGGTCGGTGCAACCGGCGTGTACCAGATCGTCGAGGTGGTGCGCCAGTTGTGGGGAGAGGCCGGTCGCAATCAGCTGAGCCGGGCACACCTCGGCATGGCCCAGAACGTCGGTGGCTCCGGCGCCACCATCGTCACCACCATCCTGCAAAGCTTGCACTGAGACGCACCGGGCCGGGCTGCCCAGTCGGGTTGCCCCCACCCGATTCCGCCGTCCGCACCTGGCGCTGGCAAGGCTGCCGCGCGGCACGAGTCTTGCACCGATGGAGCGCTGGGCCCTCATGGCCGCTTGACGCTCCCCTACGGCTGTGCTAGCATGCCGGCCGTTGGGGCGTCTGGGTCTGCGTCCGATCCCCGGAGGACCCACGGGAGGAACCAATGTTGGTCTCGCGCCGTTTGCCCTACTTGCTGCTGGCGCTGCTGCTGCTTCTGACCGCCTCCGCCTGCAGCCGGAGCGCGTCCACCCCGCCACCCGCCACGGGAGGCGCCGGCACGCCTGCCGGCACCCCCGGGGCCTCTTCCGGCCTGCAGGCCACGATGGAGGCCGTGCGCTACGCGCTGCTGACACAGACTGCCCAGGCGGCGGGCGGCGGCGCACAGCCCCAGGCGACGCAGGCACCCGGTGGAACTGTCCCGACGGCCGCCCCACCGACGCCCACGGGGCTTCTGACGACCCCGCTGGTGACCCCGACCCCGGCGCTGGTGGCGACAGCCGTCCCTACCGCCCGGCCCAGCTGCCCGTACAAGTACGTGGTCAAGCCAGGGGATCGGCTGTTCCGCATCTCGATCAACCTGGGCTATGATCCGGATTTCTGGAAGGAGATCGCCGCCGCCAACAACATTGTCTCCCCCTGGCTGATCTTCCCGGGTCAGGAGCTGACGATCCCCTGCGAGAGCTGAGGTCCTGCTGGCAGCATCAAGCCTGCTGATCAGCCGCTGCACGCGCGAGCGAATTCCGCCGGGGTTCGGACGATGTCCGAACCCCGTTCATTCACGCAGGCCCCGAACACTGGGGTGGGCCGCGAGCAGGAGACCAGGCTGATGTCCTACACTGTCCTCGGATCCGAAGAGAGCTTCCACGGCCGGGCCTTCTCGGTCCACGTCGACACGGTGCGCCGGCCGGATGGCGAGACGATGCAGGTCGAGGTCGTCGATCATCCGCAGGCCATCACCTTGGTGCCGCTTGACAGCGAGGGCAACGTCTGGTTCGTGCGCCAGTACCGGCATTCCTGCGGCAAGATGATGCTCGAACTGCCGGCGGGGACGCTCGAGCCCGGGGAGACACCCGAGGCGTGCGCCGTGCGCGAATGCCGCGAGGAAATCGGCATGTCACCGGGAAGGATCAAGCGCCTCGGGGGCTTCTACCTGGCTCCAGGCTACTCGAGCGAGTACCTCCACCTGTACCTGGTTGGCGCGCTCACCCCGGCACCGCTGGAGCCGGATGCCGATGAGGACTTGCAGATCAAGAAGGTCCCCCTGACAGGGCTGGCGCGCCTGGTCGAGTCCGGAATGCTGGAGGATGCCAAGTCGCTCGCCGGGCTGTTGCTGGCGCGGAAGTCCCTGATCCCGACTTGAGGCCGGTCGGGTCCGGGGGTCGCGTTCGGCTGGGCGGGCCCGGGTCGAACGAGGTCCCCCGGCGAGGCTCCCTTCCTGGCAGCACGCGCACGGTGGTCGAGGCCCTCACAGGATCGGCCCACCACGCGGCCGGGGCCCCCGCCCAAGAGCGCGAGCTGGCAGCTGGCGCCTGCGCTTCCAGCCTGATCGCCTGGCCGGACCCAGCGCAACCTGCGCCGCCGACAGGCTGTATCTCTGTATGAATCCGCCATGATCGATTGATGAGCTCTCTCAGAGCAAGCCAAGTCGCCGCCTGGTCCCTGACCTTCTCCGTCCTTCTTTCGGGATGTGCACCTGCGCCTCCCACGGCGACGGTCGCGCCAACCTCGCGCTTGACCCAGATCCCGCAGCAGGCCGTGAAGCGGACTCCGGACACCGACCGCTATCCACCGAGGGTTCACAACCCTGGCTGGTCCGATCCCGTTCCTCTGCCCGGCCCGATCAACACCGCCGGAGCCGAGGACTTGCCATTCCTTTCGGCGGACGGTCAGAGCCTGTTGTTCTGGTTCACGCCCGATCTGGCCATACCGGCAGAGCAGCAGGTCGGCGACGGGGTCACCGGCATTTACCTCTCCACAGCTAGCACCGGTGACTGGGGCGAGCCCGTACTCCTTGAACTCCAGGACCTCGGGCAGCCCGCGTTGGACGGGTGCCCGTTCCTCCTCGGTGAGCAACTTTGGTTCTGCTCCGCCCGCCCGGGCAACTTCCGGGATGTTGACTTGTGGACAGCCACGCTACGCCAGGGTGTGGCCTCGGGGTGGCGCAACGCCGGCGAGCAGCTCAACCGCGACCTGCAGGCGGGCGAGATGCATCTCTCCGCCGACGGAAGCCGGATGGTGTTCCATGGCGAGAGCGAGACGGGAAGCGGCCGTGACTTGTGGACAACGGTCCGAGTGGGGGACGGCTGGTCCGCCCCGACCGCACTGGCAGCGGTGAACACGCCTGAGGACGAAGGCTGGCCGTACCTGACGCCCGACGGCAAGGAACTGTGGTTCACGCGTTGGTATCAGGGGGCCCCCGCCGTCTACCGCGCACGTTGGGCCGGCGTGGATTGGGGCTCGGCTGAGCTCATCGTCTCGAGCTTCGCCGGCGAGCCGACGCTGGACCCCGCCGGGAATCTTGTTTTCGTGCACCATTTTGTCGAGGAAGGGAAGCTGATCGAGGCTGACTTGTACGTCGCCTACCGGCAAGCGCCTTGACGGCGGCCCCCGCCTGGGCATTGCCTCACCCCCTCAGAACCGGAGCCTGAGCATTGTCACCGCCCCATCGGCTCCATCCCGTATGGCGCTCAACGGCGGTGCCCGAACCTCGCTTCACCGAGCTTCGGCGCCTGGTCAAGGCCGGCCAGGCCCGTGCAGGGAAGCTGGGTCGCCGAGGCAGCCCCGCCCACAGCCCCCATCAACCCTCCCCAGTGACGAACCTCGAGCCCCTGGGAACGCACCCCCGGACAGGGGGAGTGCGGGGGGCGGGGGTGGGGGTTCCCCTGCGTGGAGCCCTTCCTGCCCGCAGGGGCGCACCCGCCGGCTGAACTCCGCGCGGCATGGACAGGGGTGCCCAGACCGTGGTAAAATGCCTGCCTGCGCCGCCCGGAAGCGTGGGGCGGCGGTCGTTTGCCCTCAGGCAAGGATGGGTCATCATGCAGGAAACGTTGAGAGCCGTGGAAGCTGCGGCCAATCCCAACATCCCCCAGCTCAACCCTGGCGACACGGTCAACGTGCATGTCCGGATCAAGGAAGGCGACCGCGAGCGCATCCAGGAGTTCCGCGGCACGGTGATCCGCCTGCGCAACGGCGGCAACAACGCCAACTTCACCGTCCGCCGCACCGCCTCGCATGGCATCGGCGTCGAGCGCACCTTTCTGCTTCGCTCGCCGCGCATCGAAAAGGTCGAGGTTCAACGCCAGGCACGCGTGCGCCGGGCGCAGCTGTACTACCTGCGCGGCCGCACGGGCAAGCGAGCACGGCTGACCGAGAAGCGCAAGGCCTAGCTACGAGCGCGGCGGACAGCGTGTCGGATCCGCGCCGCGCAACAGTTCCAAGCTCGACATGTGTCGGGTTCGGGTCAAGCCCGAACCCGCTTCTTGTTTCGGGCGAGCGAGGCGAGATGCTTCAGGCACCACTGATCGGCCTGACCACAACGCTGCCTACGAGCAAGTCCTCGGGTCCACTCGCCGACCGCATCCAGGCCTACGTGCGAGCGGTTGAACGCGCCGGTGGCCTGCCGCTGTTGATCCCCTATGGCCTCCTCGGCGATACGCTGCGCGTGCTCTATCAGCGGCTAGACGGGCTGCTGCTGACCGGAGGCGGCGATGTCTCGCCGCAGCGCTATGGCCAGACGCCCATCGACGGCCTGCACAGCCTGGATGCCGCCCGGGACGAGACCGAACTGCAGCTTGCCCGCTGGGCGGCGGACGAGGGCAGCCCGCTGCTGGCGATCTGCCGCGGCCTGCAGCTGATCAACGTCGCCGCCGGCGGCACGCTGTTCCAAGACCTGCCCAGCCAGCGCCCCGGTCCCATCCGTCACGATGCGGACGATCAACCCTCCGAGCAGCCGGTCCATGCAGTGACCGTCACCGACGGCAGTGCGCTGACGGCCTGCCTCGGTGCCACGATCCTGCAGGTCAACAGCGCCCATCACCAGGCGATCGACCTGCCTGGATCCGGACTGCGACCTACGGCCTTCGCGCCCGACGGCGTGATTGAGGCGGCGGAGTTGGAGGGCCATCCCCATTACCTCGGAGTACAATGGCACCCCGAGCGGATGCCGGCGGAAGATCGCTCGGCAGCCCTATTCACCGGCTTGATCGCCGCAGCCCGGGGCGCGGCGGGCTAGCCGCCGGTCCGACCCGGGTCCAGCATCGACGGCCATGCGCGAATCCCCCATCGGCGTGTTTGATTCAGGCCTCGGCGGGCTCTCGGTGTTGCGTCAGATCCGCAGCACCCTGCCGGATGAGTCTGTCGTCTACCTCGCCGATCAGGCGCATGTCCCCTACGGTCCCAGGCCCCTTGAGCAGGTCCAGGCCTTCTCCGAGGGCATCACCCGCTTCCTGCTGGATCACGCCGCCAAGCTGATCGTCGTGGCCTGCAACACGGCCTCCGCCGCCGCGCTGCAGCACTTGCGCCGGACCTTCCCGGAAGTCCCCTTTGTGGGGATGGAACCTGCCGTCAAGCCGGCGGCGGCGACCACCCGCAGCAAGGTGGTGGGCGTGCTGGCCACGCCGGCCACCTTCCAGGGCGAGCTGTTCGCCTCGGTCGTCGAGCGCTTCGCCGGCGGCGTCGAAGTGATCCCCCAGACCCTCCCCGGCCTGGTCGAGCGCATCGAGGCCGGCGATTTCGATGGGCCGGAGACGCGAGCGATTGTGCAGCGCGGCCTTGCGCCTTTGCTGGCGCGCGGCGTCGACACGCTGGTGCTCGGCTGCACCCACTACCCATTCGTGATCCCGCTGATTGAGGAACTGGCCGGACCGGGCGTTCAAGTGATCGACCCCTCGCCGGCCGTTGCCCGCCAGGCGGCCCGACTGCTCACTGAGCGCCGCCTGACGGCAGTCCGAGGTCAGCCCGGCCCGCCCCGGCTATTCACCACCGGTGACCCGCAGCGCCTGGCGGGGTTGCTGCCGCGCTTGTTGCCAAGTGGCGCCGAGGTTGAACGCGCCGTGTGGCTGGGCGGCACGTTGCAGCGGGCTTGAACGAACCCTGGTCAGCGAGGACTCCCTCACCGCCGCCACCGCTATGGGTCTTGATCCAAACGCAGCGACCCGCCGGTCTCGGTTCGCACCTTGACCTGGCGGGTCGCTCGGCAGAGGCGCAGGGATCGGCCTCAGTCTGGCGGTTTCAACCGCAGCCGCCGCCGGTCGGGCCGCGCTTCAGTTCTAGCTTGATCTTCGTCGGGTACTCCAACGCATACTCCCCGGGGTTCGGATCGGCGGCCGGGTAGGTTGAGCCCAGCGCCGCGGCGAAGGTGTAGCGCAGCGCGTCCGGCGCGCCGGGCTCCGCCGGCTGGATGCGCTCATCCTCGGCGGCAAAGGTGTCGAGCCAGCCGTTGACGCCGCCCGAGAGGACGTAGACGTTGGGCACACTCTCGGCCACCAGCGTCTTCCATACTTCTGTTGCCGCCTGCTCATCATTGCTCATCACCACGAACACCGTCGTCGGGCCCTCGAGCTGGAACTCCTCCAGCCGCTCGGGCAACATCTCCGGCGTCACGTGCATCGCCCGTTCGAGATGGAACAGGTTGTAGTCTGCCTCGTCGCGCACATCGAGCAGCATCGGCTTGAGCTCGTGGTCGTGCAGCAGGTTCAGCAGCTCCCCGGGCTCGATCTGGACCTGCCGCTCGGCAAGCGCCGCTTCCTTGACGCTGGATACGGCCTGCCAGCGGTCTTTGGTGGTCGGCTGACCGATCAGCGCAACCACCACCGCCAACCCGACCAGTGCCCCGGCGCCGACGAAACGCCGGCGCGGCTCGGCCTTCAGGTCCTTCTTGCCAAAGATGCGCTCCAGCTGCTCGGCGCCGGCGAACATACCGATCGCCATCAGCACGACGCCCACCACGACCACGCCGGTATCCACGCCCAGCCATTCGGGCAGCATCAACCGGCCCATGTAGGTCGAGTTCCAGAAGGCGCTGAAGTTGTCGACGGTCTCACCGAACAGGAAGATGCCGAACAGCGTGCCCAGCACATAGAACAGGCCGTCGATCTTCCAGGTGGCCATTGCCACCACCGAGGTGCCGGGGCAGAAGCCGCCGACGATGAAGCCAACGCCCATGATCAGGCCGCCGACGAGCCCCGGGATCAGGTAGGTGGGATTGACCCAGATCAGGTTGACGTCCAGCAAGCCGAGGGCACTGGCACCGAAAATCAGCACCATGGCCACGACGATCGCCGTGAACATCACTTTGAGCACGGTCATGTCTTTCAGGTAGAACTGGTTGGCCAGCTTGATGGAGTTGCCGAAGCCGGCAATCTCCAACGCATAGCCGAAGGCGATACCGATCAGCAAGAAGACCAGGTAGCTGCCGTACTGGCCGACCAGGGACTCGAGGTGGAGCGGAAACGGCGGCATACTGACCTCCCTATGTCCACAAACGGCGCACAAAGTACGCCAGGGCGTAGGCGCTGCCGAAGATGCAGAACATCAGCGCCCAACTTCCGACAGAGAGCGTCGCTCCGCCGGATAGCGCCTGGCCGGAGGTGCAACCGCGGGCGAAGCGGGCGCCATAGCCCATGATCGCTCCGCCGACGAAAGCCGTCGCCCAGCGGGTGCGCACCGAAATGCGCGGCCCCTTCTTGGTCTCCGCCTTCAGCCGACCGTTGAACCAACCAGAGGCAAAGCCGCCAACCAGCGCCCCCAGGGCGACGAACACCACCCAGCTATCGAGGGCGTTGCGCACCCCGCCCGCCATCTCGATCAGGTAGGGCGTGCGGTCGATGTGGGCCGGCGCGATCAGGTCTTCGACGAAGACGATCATCCGGTTCAACCCACCGGAAGCGCCCAGGCCGTTGCCGGTGATGAAGAACGACAGGAACAGCACGATCCCCAGCAACGCACCGGCGGCGTAGGAATTGGCATATGGCCTTTCCGGCCGGCCGGTGAGCGCGTGCAGGAGTCCTCGCTTCGGGGCCGTCCCGATCTCGGAGCTTGTGGTCATGCCTTCCCTCCCTGGGTCTCCAGAGGACCCTTCTCGACTGCCTCTGTGCCGAACATCATTCCCTGCAGGCTGCTCAAGGGCTTGGGCCCAGTGGTGGTCAGATAGACGTGCCCGACAATGAAAGCCGCCAGCATCCAGGCGACGCCGGCGTGCACCGGGCCGAGGACGGTTAGTCCGCCGATCAAGGCCGAGTACTCCGGCCAGCGTTGCGCGCCCCACATCAGGATGCCGGTCAGGATCATCAGCGGCAGCAGTACGTTGAGGATCCCGAAGTAGGTCACCTGCTGCAGCGGGTTGAGCTTCCTGCCCGGCGTCTTCTCGAACGGATGCGGTTCATTGCGGAAGATGCCCTTCAGGTAGTACTTGGCCTGCAGCATGGCCTGGTCAAAGAAGCCGACCGGGCGCGGGACGAACTGGCGGATCTCCCCGCTGGTCAGGTGATAGAAGAGCGACAGGCCGGCGTTCACCACCAGGATCGCCGCCAGGATGTTGTGGACCAGAACAACGCCGCGGAAGCTGAACATGCCGAAGCTGTCGGGACGGTGGATCACCAGGCCGGTGAAGAGCAGCGCCACGATGGCGAAGGTCTGAAGCCAGTGCCACAGGCGTTCGTAGACACCGTACATGCGCACGGTCTCGGTGGCCGGTTCGGCGGCAGCCCCGCGGTGGCGCATCGCCGAAACCACGCGCAAGCCGCCATGGATCACGATCCCGATCAGCACACCGACGAAGAGCAGCCCGCCCAGCCAGTCGACCCACTCGGCACGGTCGTGTCCCAGAACATACAACTGGCGCGACCCGGTGTCGGGCTGATACACCAACCCGCCGTCGGAGGCGGCCACGATCTCGCCCGAGGTGATGGCGGTCGAACCGCCAACAAACGCCGCTTCGGCGCCGGGAGGCACGTACGCGGCGAGGTCGAAGGACTGGGTGAGGCGTGACTGGTCACTGTGGCAGTCCTGGCAGTCCTGGATCGCCCACTCATCGCTGGCGATGGTGTGGTGAATGCCGAAGGGTTGGATCTCGCCGGTGATCCGCGGGTTCTCCACCCCGAGTGCCGCCAGGCGACCGGCGATCAGCTCCACCTTCTCCGGCGTGTCCAGCTGCAGTTCCACGTCCGCCAGCGCTCCGTCCCCATCCGCATCCAGGGCGGCAATCACTTCCGGGGCATAGGCATCGCCCACGAACCAGGCGCCCTCCAGTTCGGTCAGGCGAACCGGCTGCTCAGGATCGCCGGCAACCCAGAACCAGGTCGTCACCAGGTTGTAGGGGGTCAGCGGGGCGCTGCCATCCGGTTCCTGGCGCGGCATCCACACCGGCTGGAAGCCGGTGATGACCGGCTGTCCGCCAACTGTGGTGTCTGTGCCACGGCAGATGCCGCGGGCGAAGCTGTCAGGGCGCAGCACGGTCCAGTCGACCTGCCGGGCGGCGTTGGAGTACATATCCGGCACGTGGCAGGTCTCGCAGCTCAAGGCTGCCAGGTGGCGGTCCTTGTAGGGCAACCAGTCATGGGTGGACTCGATGCTGTGACAAGAGTCGCAGCGGCGCATCGAGCCGGCCTGTTCCGGCGTCACTGGATCGCTGAGGCTTGGCCCACGCGCCAGATCGTGCAACGGCTGGTACAGGTACTCACCCAGTTCGAGACGGCGCGGGTCGAAGGTCAGGTGCTCCGGGCGGGCGCTCTCGGCCTCCTGGAAGTAGACCGGGTTGTTGAGCGAGTAGTGGCAGTCGGTGCACTCCACCCGGCGCTCGGCATGGATGTCCCACGGCCGGGTTAGGTCTTCCTTGCCGACCAGGTTCATCCCCGAGTCAGAGAGCCGCTCGGGGGCGATGATCTGGCCGGTGGTCACCGTGCGGCGAATCGCCGGGTCGCAACTGACCGCTACAATCGGGTCGTCGCCCTCATCGTGCACCAGCCCGTGGCACTGACCGCAGTTCTCGTTGACCGGGTCCTGGATCGCCAGCTGGGCGGCGGTGACCGTCCCGTCTTCGGCGAAGGCCGATGGGTTCCAGCGATAGGTATCGCCTGTGCGGTCGACCAGGCCGGTTGCCAGCAGCGTGGCCGTGTTGGCCCAGCCGAAGGAACCCTGCTGCAGGGCCTCGATGCGCGCCGCATTGTCGGGCTCGGCCGTATGGCACAGGAAGCAATTCATCTCGACGACGCCGGACTGCTCCCAATCCCAAGCCCGCACCTGTCCGCTTTCGGGGTCGAGCCAGCTGGTTTCGGGATCGTCGGAGCGGACTGGCAGTTCCTGCAGGGGCGTGCCGTCGCGGCTGAGCGCCGCCGGCCCCCCGCCGACGTGGCGGGCCCCGATGGTCTGGACCCAGCCGGCCGTCCCTAGGTCGAGCTCCGCGCCGCCGCTCTCGGACAGCACGCGATAGACCATCGGGTCCCACTTCCCGAAGATCCCCTCGCTCATGTCCCAGGGACGCCCGGTCGAGGTTTCCCCGGCGGGCGCCAAGCTATCGAGGCCAGCCTGCGAATGGCCGGAATGGGCGGCGATGAACTCGGTGTCGTGGCACTCGCCACAGGTGCGCATCGTGGAGACGGGCTTGCCGCTCTCCAACACATTCACGCCATCCGCATCCAACAGCGCCACATCGGGGTGAAGGGGAGAGGTCTGCTGCGGCGGGCTTGAAGCTCAGCGCAGCGGAGGCGTCCAACGCCTGGAGGCCGCCGACGATCAGCAGCAGCCCGACGAAGACGAGCACGCCGAAGATCGGATGGAGGAGCCTGCCGCGCAAGATCATGGTGTCACCTGCGCGGTCTCGCCTGGAGCGGCCGGACTCCGCACGCCCCATTCCATCGGGTCACCGGGATAGCCGAGCGCCTGCCAGTCGAGCCGCCCCTCCGGTGAATGGCAGTCGGCGCACAGCAGTGCCTTGTCCGGCCGGTGCGACGGTGTGCGTCAGCGGCCAGTACATCTCGGTCTCGGCGAAGCCGTACTCCCCACTGAAGGGTAGGCCGACGGCCTCGGAGCCCATCCGGAGCGCCTGGTCCCAGTCGAACTCCGTCCAGAACCCGCCCTCGCCGAAGGTCTTGGGCTGGAGCAGGTAGTTGTAGACGCGTGTCGTACGGCTGCTTGGCCCGATGCACCTTGAAGGGGAAGATGCGGGCGTCCGGGTCATTGATATCGCCGGCCAGCGGGTTCATGTTGAGCGGCTGACTTGGATCAAACGTATCTCCCAGGATATAGCGATCGGAGATGCCGTTGTACCAGTAAGTACTCCGGCGTGAAGTCGCTCTTCGTAGAAGAACGAGCCCTTGATCTTCAGATACTCGTGCTCGTCCTCCGGCCGATCTTGTCCGGCGGTCGACCAGTCCCAGGTCATCTTGGTCGGATCGCCTGTGCCGCCAGCCGGGACGTGGCAGGTCTGGCAAGCGACGCTGGCCAGGTGGGTGTTGATGCGGTCGTCCTCATGCGGCGCCTGGCTGTGGCAATCCGTGCACATGCGCCTGGTTCTCCTGGTCGAAGCTGACCGAGATCGCCCGGCCGCGGATCTGGTGATCCTCGGTCTGGTGGCAGTCGGTGCACAGCATGTCCTGGCCGCCCATGTGCACGTCCAGGTTCTCGGTCGGGTAGATCAGGTGCTGATCGAGGTCGCCGTGTTTGACGGCGTTGCCGCCGCCCCCGGAGAAGTGGCACGAGCCGCAGTTCTCCCGGGTCGGGCAGGTGACGCTCTGCGCCACGTAGGCCAGGTCGACGCCCTCAGCCGGCAGTCCTGCCTGTCCCTTCAGGTAGGTGCCGGTGTTGTCATGGCACACCAGGCAGTCGACCTTCTCGCTGTCGCCGAAGTCGAAGTCGGCATCTTCCCAGCCGTAGCCGGCGTGGCAGGAGGTGCATCCGGCCCAGTTGGACTGGATGCCGATGCAGAAGTTGTTGAGGCTGTTCTTCTTGCCGATCGTCACCAGCTCATCGTGGCCGGGAATCGGGTAGGGCTTGCTCTCCCAGGTCCAATGAACGGTCTGCATCACTTCGTCGGCTTCGTCGGCATGGCATTCCAGGCAGGCGCGCGTCACGTCTTCGCCGGTGGTGTAAGGGCCGGTCATCAGCGGCTGATGGTCGGTCGGCGGCTTGCGCACCGTGAGCGCTGCCGCCGGGTCATCGCGCGCCGGCTCCGCGCGGGGGAAGAAGATGGCGATCGGGATGAGGATCAACGCCAGGGTGACGGCAAGCCCCAGGATCCACACGTAGCGACGTCGCATGCGCTTGTCTCCCTTGAGGCGGAACTTCGCTGGCAGATGCGGCGGCTCATGAAGCCGCCCACCCGTGCTCAGGGACCAGCTTTCATCCGCATAAGCGAATACCACTATTCTCTGGGATTATCGCTTGGGCATGTGCCGAAGGGGAGAGAAGGATGTCACCCGCTCCTCGTGATGGACGTCACAAACGGATGGGGCACTCTAGCGTGGGTGTAGGCATCTGGGACTGGCAGGGACTCGGGTGTGCGGGGCCACTCCCCCAAGCCCCGGACGAGCGGGCAAACCAGACCGGGCTCGCCCCGTCAGCCGCCGGCCCCGTTCTGCTCGACCCCCGCCGCTTCGAGGTCCTTGGCCGAGATGATGGCCACCGAGCCCACCTCGTCCTTGTCCTTCAGGTCGACCACGCGCACGCCCATCGTCGCCCGCCCGGCCTGCTTCACCTGGCCGACCTTGGTGCGCAGCATGATCCCGCCGCTGGAGATGATCGTCAGGTCGTCCTCGGCGTGCACCACACGCGCGGCGGCGATCCGCCCGGTGAGGCTCATCTTCTCTTTGCTCAGCGTCAGCACGCCGCTGGTAGCCCGTCCCTTGGGGGTGTACTCCTTGAGGGGCGTGCGCTTGCCATAGCCTTTCTTGGTCACAACCAGCAAATCCCCCTTGGCCTCGACAACGTCCATGCTGGCCACCTGATCCTTGGCGCGCAGGGCGATGGCGCGCATGCCGGCAGCCGGGCGCCCCATCGGGCGCACCAGTTTCTCGTGGAAGCGCAGCGCCTGGCCGGCCTCGGTGACCAGGATGATCTCGTTCTTGCCGCTGGTCAGCCTGACCCAGCCGAGTTCGTCGCCCTTGTCGAGCGAGATGGCGATCAACCCCGACGGCCGGACGGCGGCGAACTCGGAGAGCTGCACGCGCTTGATCTTGCCCTTGCGCGTGACCATGGTGCAGTAGTTGGCGCTCTCGAAGTTGGGCACGGTCACCGTGGCGGTGATCGTCTCGTCCGCCTCGACCGCCAGGATGTTGACCATTGACACGCCGCGGTCCGTCCGGCTGGCGTCCGGGATCTGGTAGGCCTTCTCCGAGTACACCTTGCCGCGATCGGAGAAGAACAGCACCGTATCGAGCGAGCGCGCCGGGAAGAGCATCATCACTTCATCTTCGCCGCGCATCGAGTGACCCATGACACCGCGCCCGCCACGGCCTTGGCGTCGATAGGCCGTCGCCGCCACCCGCTTGACGTAGCCGCGCTCGGTGATGCTGACCAGCACCGCCTCGTCGGCCACCAGGTCTTCCTCGCGCAGCTCCTCCGAGGCGTCGATGGCGATCTTCGAGCGGCGATCGTCGCCGTAGGCTAGCCTCCACCTGGCTCAGGTCTTCCTTGATGACCCCCAGTAGCTTCTTGGGATGCGCCAGCAGGTCCTCCAGCTGGGCGATGCGCTTGAGAACTTCTTTGTGTTCGCGTCTCGATCTTCTCGCGCTCGAGCGCCGCCAGACGGCGCAGCTGCATGTCGAGGATGGCCACCGCCTGGAGCTCGCTGAGCGAGAAGCGCTCCATCAGGCGGGCCTTGGCGGCTTCGCTGTCCTTCGACTTGCGGATGGTCTCGATGACGGCGTCGATGTTGGCCAGGGCGATCAGCAGGCCATCCAGGATGTGGGCCCGGGCCTGGGCCTTCCTAAGTTCAAACTGCGAGCGGCGGGTGATCACCGCCCGGCGGTGCTCGATGTAGACCTGCAGGGCGCGCTTGAGCGAAAGCACCCGCGGCTCGCCGTCGACCAGGGCCAGCATCTGCACGCCGTAGGTCGTCTGCAGCGGGGTGTACTTGAAAAGCTTGTTCAGGACCTTCTTCGGCTGCGCTCCGCGACGCAGCTCGACGATCAGGCTCATGCCACGCCGATCGAACTCATCCCGCAGATCCGAGATGTCGTCGAGCCTGCCATCGCGCGCCAGCTCGGCAATCCGTTCGATCAGCCCGGTCTTGTTGATCTGGTAGGGGATTTCGGTGATCACGATGCGGTGGCGGCCGCCCGACATCTCCTCGATGTGGGCAGTGGCTCGCAAGACCAGGCGCCCCTTGCCGGTGCTGTAGGCCTGCTTGATGCCCTCGATGCCGATGATCGTGCCGCCGGTGGGAAAGTCCGGCCCGGGCACATGCCGCATCAGGTCTTCGACGCCGATCTCGTCCATCCGCTCGTATTCATCGACCAGGAAGCGAATGGCGCTGGCCAGCTCGCGCAAGTTGTGCGGCGGGATGTTGGTGGCCATTCCGACGGCGATGCCCGTGGTTCCGTTGAGCAGTAGATTGGGCAGGCGGGCGGGCAGCACCGTCGGCTCCTGCAGGGAGGCGTCGAAATTGTCGACGAAATCAACCGTCTCCTTGTCGATATCGAGCAGCAATTCTTCCGCCTGGCGATTGAGGCGGGCCTCGGTGTAACGCATGGCCGCCGGCGGGTCGCCATCGATCGAGCCGAAATTGCCCTGGCCGTCGATCAGCAGGTAGCGCATCGAGAAGTCCTGCGCCAGGCGGGCCATGGTGTCGTACACCGCCACGTCCCCATGCGGGTGGTACTTGCCGAGCACCTCGCCCACGATGCGGGCCGACTTGCGGTGGGGCGTGTTCGAGCGGATCCCCATGTCGTGCATGGCGTACAGGATGCGGCGGTGAACCGGCTTGAGGCCGTCGCGGGCGTCCGGCAGGGCGCGCGCCACGATCACGCTCATGGCGTAGTCGAGGTACGCCCCACGCATCTGCTCGTCGATATCGACCTGTTGGACAGTGCCGATTTCCATCTCTTATGTCAACTCGTTGTGCGGGACTCGGGGGGACCGCGGCCGAAATGGAATTATACCCCGGGGACCGGGATTCGGGGTACGTTGGCGGACATCTCCGCTTCCTTCGGCCCTCCCAAGCACAGCGTGCCCTTGTCCCCCGAGCATGTCACCTCGCCGCCATCCCGAGCGCACCCCCGCTGTCACCCCGAGCGCAGCACCCTCTGTCATCCCGAGCGTCCGCTCCGCCACGGTGACCTGGCGATTGTGTCATCCCGAGCGCCCGCCCTGCGGCGGTGACATGGGGTTTGTGTCATCCCGAGCGCCCGCCCCGCCAGCGGTGACATGGAGTTTGTGTCATCCCGAGCGCCCGCCCTGCGACGGTGACATGGGGTTTGTGTCATCCCGAGCGCCCCCCGCCACGGTGACATGGGGTTTGTGTCATCCCGAGCGCCCGCCCCGCAGCGCAGCGGAGGGGCAGCGAGGGATCTGCTTGGCCCTCGCCGACCGCACAAGCAGATCCCTCGGCCGAAGACCAGCCTCGGGATGACAATTCCAGGCGGGGGATCCGCTCCACCGGCTCCGAATCCAATGCCTCTGGCCTCCCAGGTCAAGTTTCCGCAGCTTATGCGTGTTGACTTCGCCTCTCCGGCATGCTACAACCCATCTCACGCTCGGAGGGGACGATGTCACGCACAGCCAAGGTCATCCTTGTCTTCATCATCATTGTGCTCGCGCTTGCGATCGGACTGCTGGTCGGGGGTTACCTGACCGCCCGCCAACAGTTCCCGACCACCAGCGGCACGCTGGCCGCGCCCGGGCTGCAGCAAACGGTCGAGGTCTACCGCGACTCTCTGGGAATCCCACACCTCTACGCTGCCAATGAGCACGACCTGTTCTTCGCCCAGGGCTTTGTTCACGCGCAGGAACGGTTCTGGCAGATGGAGTTCTGGCGCCGTATCGGCGCTGGCCGCCTGTCCGAGATCCTTGGCCCCTCCGCCCTTGAGAATGATCGCTTCATCCGCACCCTCGGCTGGCATCGCGTCGCGGCCAAGGAGCTCGAGGCGCTCGCCGGTGAGGACCGCGACGCCCTGCAGGCCTACGCCGACGGCGTCAATGCCTACGTCTCGGCCAACCGCGGCAAGCTTGGCCTGGAATTCGTCCTGCTCGGGCTTACAGGCGTTTCCTTCGAGCCCGAGCCCTGGACCCCGCTCAACACCCTCACCTGGGCCAAGGTGATGGCCTGGGACCTGGGCGGCAACATGGACGATGAACTGCTGCGCTCGCATCTGGCCGCGGCGCTTGGCGACAACGCCGTACGCGTCTTCTATCCCGACTACCCCCCCGACTACCCGGTGATCGTCAGTCAGGCTGTTCACCCCGCGACCCTGGCCGCCATCCCCGAGCAAGCTTCCCGACCGTTGGCCTTCGGCCGTGGATCAGGTATCGGCAGCAACAGCTGGGTGGTCGCCGGCAGCCGAACCGACACCGGCATGCCCTACCTGGCCAACGATCCCCATCTTGGCATCCAGATGCCCTCCATCTGGTATGAAATCGGACTGCACTGCACGGAGCCGGGCCCGGCATGCCGCTATGACCTTGTGGGCGCCTCCTTCGCCGGGGCTCCCGGGGTAATCATCGGCCACAACGCGCGTATCGCCTGGGGTCTCACCAACCTCGGCCCGGATGTCCAGGATCTGTTCATCGAGCGTTTGAATCCCGACAATCCGATGCAGTACGAGTATCAGGGCGTCTGGCAAGACCTGGAGTTGATCACCGAGGAGATCGCTGTGGCCGGCGAGGAAGAGCCGGTGACCATCCTGGTGCGCCAGTCACGCCACGGCCCGATCATCAACGACGTCCTGGGCGGGCCGGAGGACGACTGGTACTTCGGCTGGCAGCCGCTGGCGCTCTCGTGGACGGCACTGCAGCCCAGCAGCTTGATCCCGAGCGTATTGCGGATCGACCGCGCCGGAAACTGGGAGGAGTTCCGCGAGGCACTGCGCTACTGGGACATCGCCAGCCAGAACTTCGTCTACGCCGACGTCGACGGCAACATCGGCTACCAGGCGCCTGGACGGATTCCGCAGCGCGCCTCCGGCAACGGGACGATGCCGGTCCCAGGGTGGACGGGTGAGCATGAATGGACGGGGTTCATCCCCTTCGACTCGCTTCCTACCTCCTTCAACCCGGAGAAGGGGTATATCAGCACGGCCAACAATGCTGTGGTCGGCGAAAGCTACCCCTATCTGCTCACCAAGGACTGGGATCCTGGCTACCGCGCCCTGCGCCTCGACGAGGCGTTGGCCAACGATAGCAGCCTGACGCGTGACGAAATCCAGCTGCTGCAGGGCGACAGCCTCTCAACCTGGACGCGCCAGGTCCTGCCCTACGTGCTGGCGCTCAACCCCGAGGACCCGGCGCTGTTCGAGGCGATTGGACTGCTGCGCGCCTGGGACGGGAACGCCACCCGCGACAGCGGCGCCGCTGCACTGTTCGAGGTCTTCCGCCTGCACCTGGCGCAACGGGTCTTCGAAGACGAGATGGGCGAGAAGCTGTTCGAGAAGGCCATCGAGCAGAGTATGGTGGCGCTGCTCAACCTGCTCGAGGATCCGACTTCGGCCTGGTTCGATGACCGGCGCACACCGGAGGTCGAGGACCGGGAGATGATCCTGCTGCTGGCGCTGGCCGACGCCGTCGACGAGTTGATGGAAAGCCAGGGCGAAGACATGACCGGCTGGCGCTGGGGTGACCTGCACCGGGCGACCTTCGAGAACCAGAGCCTGGGGCAGAGTGGCATCGCCCCGATTGAGCGCATCTTCAACCGCGGGCCGGTCGAGGTCGACGGGTTGGGCGACACGCTCAACGCCACCAGCTATGACCTGGCCGAACCCTTCGATGTCAATTGGGTTCCCAGCTACCGCCAGATCATCGACCTGGCCGACTTCGCGCGTTCGGTCTCGGTGCACACCACGGGGCAGTCGGGGCATCCGTTCCATCCGCACTACGACGACATGATCGACCTGTGGCGCAACATCCAGTTGCACCCGATGCTGTGGGCCAGGTCGGATGTGGAAGCCTCTGCGGCCGACCACCTGACGCTGACCCCCTGACCGGAAGGCGTCAGCCGGCGAGCCGAGCACGAAGCATCGGGATCCGCGCCAGCCCAGCGGCTGGGCGCCGAGGTGGGGCATCGGTGGATACCAGCCCGCCGCCCGACCGAGATTCACCATCGAGCAGGGCCCGCCCTGCTCGATGCTGTTCCCGAGCCCATGAGGACTGGGCGACCGGGGTTGCCAGTCCCCGGACTCGTGGGATTCCAGGCGCGCCCCACCCCCGTTCTTCCGCTTGGCGCGTGGCGCCTGCCGCGGGAACCTGCGTCTCCCGTCTGCTTCCTGCTGCGCCTTCCGGCGGCCGAGCGCTGCGCGGGGGCTCACCGCTTCGGGCCGGGAGACAAGCCGAGCAGTGCGCGGCTCGACCTGCGTACGGTGCCTTGCAGCCGATGCGCCGGTCTGGCCAGCGGCGTCCGCCTGGGCGGCCAGCGAGCCTGGCGTGGACAGGCAATCCACCTGAATGAGCCCCAGCCTCGGCTCTCTGCACCCGGTGCCTGTGCTACACTCGCCGCCGATGAAGCGCCTTGACGTGCTGGGGCTGGGTGTCTCTACGGTAGATGCGCTCTACCTGGTCGATCACTTCCCCAGCGACGAGGAGAACCAGCAGGCGCTGGCGATGACGCTGCAGGGCGGCGGTCCGGTAGCGACGGCCATCGTGACCCTGGCGCGGCTTGGCGCGCGTGCCGCCATGGCCGACACCATCGGCGACGACTGGCGCGGCGAGTTCGTCCGCCGGTCCTTCGCCGAGGCAGGGGTGGCCGACGAGTTGCTTGAGACTCATCCCGGCGCCACTTCAACCCTCTCGTGCGTGCTCGTCCGCAGGAACGACGGCGCACGCACCATCGTGTGGTATCCGGGCAGCGCGCCGCCGCTGGCGCCGGGCGAACCGCTGCGCCAGGCGGTCGAGGCGGCCGGCTTCGTCCACCTGAACGGCCGCCACCTCGAGGCGTGCCTGCAGGCGTGCGAGTGGGCCCATCAGACCGGAGGGCGGGTCTCTTTCGATGGCGGCGCCCAC
The DNA here is from genome assembly GCA_963789825.1 of uncultured Chloroflexia bacterium. GTDB lineage: Bacteria > Chloroflexota > Anaerolineae > Anaerolineales > E44-bin32 > PFL42. Next base: position 280,523 of record CAWBME010000005.1, on the reverse strand, counting down.
CGCTTCCGCCAGGAGCTGCTGCGCCTGGTTCCGCGCACCGACCTCTGTATCGTCGCCCGCCAGTTTGCCCAGGCTTACACCGGCGAAGCTGAGCTCGAGCCCGCCGCGCGCCGGCTGCTGTCGGAGGGTCCCGCGCTGGTCGTGATCACCGACGGCCCGCGCGGCTGCTGGGTGCACGGCCAGGGCGAGCCGCCGTTCCACCAGCCGGCCTACGCCATGCCAGAGGTGGTCGACACGACCGGCTGCGGCGACAGCTTCCATGGTGCGTTCGTGTTCGGCCTGCTGCAGGGGATGACGCATCGCGAGACCGCCCGCTTCGCCAGCGCCGTGGCGGCGTTGAACACCCAGGCGCTCGGCGGGCGAGCGGGCCTGCCGACCCGAGCGCAGGTCGACGCATTCCTCGCCCAACGCCCTATCGAAGCGTAGCGCGGCGCCCCCATGCAACCATGCAAGCCGCGGCACGGCAGCGGCTTGTCGTCCCGAGCGCCTTCCACCTGTGTCATCCCGAGCGCCGCTGCATCCCGGCACTCTGGCCATGTCATCCCGAGCGCAGCGAGGGATCTGCTTGCCACCTCGCCGCGCCGAAACCACAAGCAGATCCTTCGCCCCCTGACGGGGGCTCAGGATGACATGTGGCGGTGACGTGCCATCCCAGGCAACTCGCAGATGTGTCATCCCGAGCGCCTTCCACCTGTGTCATCCCGAGCGCAGCGAGGGATCTGCTTTCCGGAGTCCCACCTCGGCGCCGCGCCGAAACCACAAGCAGATCCTTCGCCCCCTGGCGGGGGCTCAGGATGACATGTGGCGGTGACGTGCCATCCCGAGCGCAGCCGGGGATCAGCGTGCCTGCTCCCCGGCCAAGCCGTGCGGGCTGAAACCCATCCGGGGGTGGGGGGAGCCAAGGCTCCCCCCACCCCCGGCAATGTCATCCGTGCTGGCCCTCTATGGGCCAGGCATGGCCTCGCACTGGTACAGCTTCCGGCTGCCGGCGCGGGGTTCCGGTCGAGAGCCCCCGACGGCCGCTAGACGACCCAGACCTTCCCGAAGACCAGCAGGCACATGGCGCCCATCACGATCGATGTGAACAGCAACAGAATGGAGAGGACAAGGCGCTGCCCGGCAGTCATGCCGATGACGCGGCGCTCCGGGCCCTTTCGCTTGGGCTGAACGCTGGTTTCCAGGTCAGACGAATCCAGGTAGGACTCCCCTTCCGACATGTCCCGCAGATTGTCGAACATCTCCAGCCTCCCGTACGGCAGGCAACGCCGCGCCTGCCGCCTATTCTACTCGCGTGGCACGTCGAGCGGGCGCAGATGGGGATCCGCGCCGGACAGGTGCACATCCCCCTCGCCTTCCACCCTGAGGACGATCTCACCCTCCTCGCCTACCGCCACGAGGATGCCCTGCTTCGTCGCCGACCCGGTGCCCACCTGAACCCCTTGGCCCCGGTAGGCCAGGCGCTGGTTCACACCGGCCACGATCGCCGGCGGGTCCAGTACCTGGCAATAGGCATCGATGCGGCCGACGATGCTCAGCAGCAGGTCTTCCCGGCTGGGCAGGGATCCGACGGCCTCCTCCACGCTGGTGGCCGGGTAGTCGACGGCAGTCCCTGGCGGCGCGGCGCCGGCAGCTACGTTTACGCCGATGCCCATCAGCAGGCGATCGACGGTTGCCTCGACCCACTCAACCTCGAGCAGCACGCCGGCCACCTTGCGCCCTTCGAGCAGGACGTCGTTCGGCCACTTGATCGCCGGGTGAGCCCCCAGCGCTTCGAGCGCTTCGGCCAGCGCCAGCGCGCCGAGCAGGTTCCAGGCTGCCAGCTGACGGCTGCCCGCTGCGCCCGAGGGCAGGTTCGGGCGCAGCACCAGGCTGAAGGCAAGCGCCGACTCGGGGGGGGTGAACCAGCGGCGCCCATGCCGGCCTCTGCCTTCCGTCTGCTCGTCGGCCACCACGAGCGTGCCATGCGTCGCGCCGGCGGCCGCCAGCTCGCTGGCCAGCGTCTGGGTAGACCCCACCCGAGGCCGGAAGATCAGCGGAAGGCCCAGTCCCCCTGCGGACAGTCGGCGCTCGACCGAGGCGGCATCCAACATGGTCACATTGTAGGACGGCTTGCAGGTTTCTATGCCAAGCCTTCGGCCTTCTGCTAGAATGGAAGGCGTCGATGAAGCGGATCTGGGCCCCCTGGCGAATGCCATACATCGAGTCTGCTGGCGGCGAGCCGGCTGCCTGTTTCCTCTGCGACTGCCTGGCTCAGCCGGACGGCGACACGAACCTGGTGGTGCATCGGGCCCAGCACGGCTTCGTCATCCTCAATCGCTTCCCCTACACCAACGGGCACCTGATGGTCGTGCCGTACCGGCATGTGCCCTCCATCGTCGATCTCGAGCCGCCGGCTCAGGCCGAACTGATGCAGCTGACCGGGCTGGCACTGCAGGCGCTGAGCGGCGCGTACGGCGCGCTGGCGTTCAATGTCGGGATCAACATCGGCGCGCCGGCCGGAGCGGGAGTTGCCGATCACGTCCACGTGCACGTCGTGCCGCGCTGGGCGGGCGACACCAACTTCATGGCGACCACCGCCCAGACTCGGGTGATCCCCGAGGACCTTTCCCGCAGCTATCAGCGGCTGCACACCGCGTGGCAATCCCTCACCCTGGGCGATGCCCAGCCGACCGGCACGCCGCCCACCGAGTAGCCTGAGCGACGCGGCCCAACAGGCCGCCTCCTGACACATCCGGTTCGTTCATCCCAGGAGGAAGCACATGGCTTCACCGTCTGACGCACATGAGCCGGTCATCCTGAGCGCGGCTCGAACGCCGATGGGCCACTTCCAGGGGAGCCTGGCGCCGCTTCCCGCTCCCCGGCTTGGCGCCGTTGTCATCCGCGCCGCCGTGGAGCGGGCCGGGGTCGAGCAACTCGACACGATCGACGAAGTCCTGATGGGAAACGTGGTCTCTGCCGGGCTCGGGCAGGCCCCGGCTCGCCAGGCAGCGCTGCATGCCGGCCTGCCGCCAACCGTTGGCGCCACCACACTGAACAAGGTGTGCGGCTCGGGACTGAAGGCCTGCATGCTCGCGGCGCAGGCCGTCCGTCTGGGAGACGCCGAACTGATCGTCGCCGGCGGCATGGAGAGCATGAGCAACACACCGCACCTGGTGCGCGGGCGCGGTGGAATCTCCTACGGCCACCAGGCGCTCGTCGACTCGCTGCTGCATGACGGCTTGTGGGATCCGTTCGAGGACTGGGCCATGGGGATGGCGGCCGAGTACATCGCCGCCGCCTACCAGGTCACCCGCCAGGCGATGGACGACTGGGCTTTGCGCAGCCATCAGAAGGCGATTGCCGCCATCGACCGCGGCGAGTTCGCCCGCGAGATCATCCCGATCGAGATCCCCAAGCGCAAGGGGCCGCCGACGATCTTGGCGCAGGACGAGACGCCCCGCCGCGACACCACACGCGAAGCGCTCGCCGCCCTGAAGCCGGCCTTCAAGCCCGATGGGCTGGTCACGGCCGGCAATTCACCCGGGCTGAACGATGGCGCCGCGGCGGTCGTGATCGCCAGCCGCCGCCGGGCGCAGCAGTTGGGTGCGCGGCCGATGGCGCGCATCGTCGGCTCCGCTCAGGTGGCCGTCCCGCCCAAGGAGCTTTTCATCGCTCCGGCCCGTGCGATCCCCCGCCTGCTGGAACGCGTCGGCTGGCGCCTGCCGGAGGTGGACCTGATCGAGCTCAACGAGGCCTTCGCGGCGCAGGTGCTGGCGGACGGCTACGCCCTGGCCGACCAGGGGTGGGACTGGGACAAGGTCAACGTGCGCGGCGGCGGGATCGCCCTCGGGCATCCGCTTGGCGCCTCGGGGGCGCGCGTCCTGACCACCTTGCTGCACGCGCTGCAGGACCGTGGACAGCGGCGCGGCCTCGCCGCATTGTGTCTCGGCGGCGGCGAGGCCGTTGCCATGGCCATCGAGATCGAGGCCTGAGGAGGGACCATGGACATCCGCCAGATCGTTGTTGTCGGCGCCGGCACAATGGGCAACGGCATCGCCCAGACTGCCGCCGTCTCCGGCTACTCGGTCGTGATGACCGACGTGATCCCGCAGGCCATCGAAACCGGCCGGGCTGCCATCGCCAAGTCCGCCGGACGGATGGCCGAGAAGGGTGGCCTCACCCAGGATCAGCTTCAGGCAGCCTTGAAGGTCGAGACCGCCCTCGACCTGGAGCCCGTGCGCCAGGCCGACCTGGTGATCGAGGCCGCTACCGAGAACCCCTCCCTCAAGCTCGAGCTGTTCGGCCAGCTGGACCGGCTGGCACCCGCCGCGGCCGTGCTGGCTTCGAACACGTCGTCGATCTCACTGACCAAGATCGCCGCCGCCACGCGGCGGCCTGAGCAGGTTATCGGCATGCACTTCTTCAACCCGGTGCCGCTGATGCGCCTGCTAGAAGTGATTCGCGGTTTGGCGACCTCCGACGCCACAACTGCCGTGGCGCTGGACGTCGGCCGCCGGATGGGCAAGGAGCCGGTGGAGGCCAAGGACTCCCCGGGCTTCATCAGCAATCGCATCCTGTGCCCGATGATCAACGAAGCGGTCTTCGCCCTGCAGGAAGGCATCGGCTCCGCCGAAGCCATCGACACCGTGATGCGGCTGGGCATGAACCACCCGATGGGGCCCTTGACCCTGGCAGATTTGGTCGGACTGGACGTGGTCTTGTTCGTGATGGAGGTGCTGCAGCGCGACCTGGGCGAGGACAAGTACCGCCCGGCGCCACTGCTGCGCAAGATGGTCGACGCCGGCTACCTGGGCCGGAAGACCGGCCGGGGGTTCTACACCTACGACCGCTGAGCCATCGGCCTGTCCGTGCGGCGAGGTCCGCGTTGGCGGTCGGCGGCGTTCCCGCTACAATCCTCGGCGGCATCCGTAGGCTGCCTCCCGCAGCCTACCTGAACCACCCGCCGGCAACCGATTCGCCACAGGAGTGATGGTCATGCATCCAACTCGATCGCGCCGGGACTCCCGGAATGCGATCCCGACCGTCGAACGCCCAACCGGTAGGGGTGCCATTGGACGCATGCTGGCCGTGGCCGCTGGATTGCTGCTCACCGCCCTGGCCTGTGCCCTGCCGGCAGGCGGGGGGAGCGGCGGCGACCCGGTGGCGACGGCTGTCGCCGCCACCCTGCAGGCGGCGACCGGCACGGCCCCCGAAGGACCCATCGCTTCTCCGGTGCCGACCACTGGCGTTGAGCCGCCATCCGCTGCCAACGGTCTGGGCGATCCCGCTGGGAGCTTCAGCCTGGCGTACACCAGCGGCGGCGAGGCCTGGCTGATCGAAGGCGATGGTCCGGGGAGACAACTGAGCACGACCGGCGGGGTGGTACAGGTGGTGATCTCGTCCGACGGCCAGCGAATCGCCTTCGCCCGCCGCGAACAGATCGACATGCCCTCCGAGATCTGGGCCAGTCAACCGCGACGGCTCCGGCCAGACGCTGCTCCTTGCCTCGACCCGCTGGAACGAACTCTACGCTCACGACGAGTTCTTGTTCAACGACCTGGCGGGATTCGACTTCCTGCCGGGCAGCCACATCCTGCTGCTCGGCACCCAGGGCGTTCCCGAAGGGCCGGGAGTGTTCCGCTACGACGATCTGCTTCAGCTCGATGCCGACTCCGGCGCGCTGACCACGCTGCTTCCGCCCGGGCAAGGAGGCGCTTTCAGCCCCTCACCGGACGGCGAGACGATCGCCCTCGTCCGACCGACCTCGATCGGCCTGGTGGATGCCGACGGGTCCGACCTGCGCCAGGACCTGGTCACCTTCCCGATGATCATCACCTACAGCGAGTACCTGTCCTACCCCAAGCTGACCTGGTCGCCCGATTCGCGGGCGGTGGGCGCCGCCATCGCCTCGGCCGATCCGCTGGCTGCGGATCCCAGCGGTACGGTGTGGCGGATCGCGCGCGACTCAGCCGCCGCCAGTGCCGGACCAGCCATCCCCGGCAACTTCTTCTTCACCCAGTTCTCTGCCGCCTCGCTCGCTCCCGACCTGGAGCAGGTCGCCTTTGGGCGGACGGGCGCCGACCCCAATGTCACCGAGCTCTACCTGGGGCGAGCCGATGGCAGCGGGCTTGGGATGTACGTGTCGGGCGATGTCAGCTGGAAGGGGTGGTCGCCGGACAGCCTACACTTCGTCTTCTCGCAGGACTTCGCCAGCCAACCTGAAGCTCGGCGCTCCCACAGCTGCGCCGGCGACCCTGGGCGACGGGCACACTCTGCAGTGGATCAACCCCAGCGAGTTCATCCTGCTCTCCGGCGGCGAAGGCAGCTGGAACCTGTCGCTCGGCTCGATTGCCGGGGCGCTCACCCTGCTCGCCTCGCCAGGCGGTGACTTCGTCTCCTTCGACGTCGCCACACGTTGACGCCCGGCCGAAGTCGGGGTCCGATGGGCAGGCACAAGAATCAGCCAGGCGTGGGATCACAAACCCACGCCTGGCTGCCCGTTGCGGGCAATTCGACGCTCAGCCTCGGCTGACTGGATGCGGGCTAGCCTGTGCGCGCCCGAACCCGGTCCATCACCGCCTTCAGGCTGACACGCATCCGTTCCAGGGACTCCGCCAGCTCACCCACCTCGTCCTTGGACCGCGCCTCGACGGGTGTTTCCAGATCCCCGGTGCTCAGCTTGTCGGCCGTGCGCACCAGGTAGGAGAGCGGACGCGTGATGCTGCGCGTGATTACCACGGCCAGCACGATCCCCAGAGCGACGGCCGCCAGCGAGATCACCGTCGAGATCACGCTCGAGGTCTGCTGGGCCTGCTGGGCCTGTTCGGTGGTCGCGTTGATCGACTCGCGTAACGCCTTCTTCAAGGCGTCGAGCGCGAGCTGCAGCTGATCGCGCGATTCCCCGATGCGCGCGTTGGACTGCGTTCGGTTGATCGGCCCTTCCCTGGCGGCCTCCACGTAGGAGCCGGCGACCTCCTGGTACCCGTCCGAGCCCACCCGCAGCGCGTCCAGCATCGCCGGATCGATGCCGCGTGTGGTCTCGACGAACTCGCCCACCCGCTCGCCGGCCGTGTCCAGCAGCACGCCCGACCGCGCCAATCCGCCGTCCGTACGGTCAGCGAGCGAGGACTGCAGGGAGAGTTCGGCGCGCTCGATGGCCGTCTCGATCAGCACCAGGTTGACCAGCTGCTGAGTCTGCACCGACACCGCCTCGATCGCCGTGGCGATTTGGGTGCTGTACCACAGCCCGACGACGCTGACCGCCAACAGCAGGACGATCATCACCAAGAACCCCAGGCTCAGCCTCAAACCGATCGTGTTGCGCATGATTGACCTCCCGTCCACGCCGGCGTAAGCCGTCGCCGAAGCCCCACTCGGGCCGGCGCATGCTTACACTCAGCGGGCAAGAATTCGCCGAGCAGACTCCATGAAATGGGCCTTCTTGGCTGCATCAGGGATCTCCGCCGAAATCCCATCCAGGAAAGCCGCCGACTGCGCTTCGGTCAGGGTCTCGCGTGTGCAGCGCAGCTTGGAGAGGGTCTCGTCGACCATCAGCACGGCTACCGGTCCGACAGCCACCGCCAGCTCGTGCTCGATCTGCGCCAACGCAGCCGCCGAGATACGGGCCCCGCCGGCTGCCGGCACTGCCGGCGCCGCCGTCCCGCCGCCAGCAAGCGCCTTCTTCAATTGGCGGACCGCCATGTTGGCGGTCAGGTTGAGCATGGGAATGTTGACCTTGGGGACACACAGAATGCAGAGGGATCCCGGATCAAGCGGCTTGAGAATCAGGACGCTCGAACTCGAAGACCATCTCGATATCGGGAGAACCTTTGCCCTGCAGCGTGCGGACCCCTGCTACCGTCCGGCTGAGCGATTTCGCAACACCATCCAGCAGGTCCTGTGCGATCGGCTTCTGCAGCGAGGAAGCGAGCACCTTGCCCTCGGCATCGCAGACGAACGCCCCGTTGACGCCGGGAATGTCGTTGAGGTCATCCAGAATGGCTTTCATCCCCCACCCGCTCCTTCCCTCACCCGGCCCAGAGCGCAAACCGGGCAGCCTGCGCGCGATTTGCCCGCACAGATGGGATGCAAGTCCTGTTCCAGTCTATCGAGTTTGCCGGCCGAAGACAACTTTCATTCGGCTTGCAGCCCTGCGGCCGCCTTGGAGGGTAAGTCCGCCCCGTCCCAGACCATGACGCACGGACCCTGACCGGGCGGCACCCAGTGGTTCAGCCAGCCGCCGAGGCGAAGCATCCGCCGGAAGTGGCCCGGCGTCGGCTCCTCCGGGAGGACCGGGCGGAATCCGAAGCGGGCGTAGAAGGGGGTGAGCTGCGAGCGGCAGACCAGCCACAGCGGCGGGCCGGCCTGCATCAGGTCCCCGATGATGGCGCTGGCCACCCCGCCTTCCCGCCAGCCGGGGTCCACCGCAATCGATGCCAGTTCCCGGCTTCCATCGCCATGCGGCTTGATCTGGCCGCAGCCGACCATCCGCTGGCCGGCATCGACCGCCAGCACAAAGCGCCGCCAGTCCAGCCCGCGCGGATTGATGCGCGCCTGGTACACCAGCCGCCGGATGGCGGCTTGATCTCCGGCGCTCGCTGGGCGCAGCGTGTAGACCCCATGCTGCGGATGAGACCTCAAAGCTGCGGCCACGAATTCAACTCGAATCCAACTCCCCGGCAAAGCGGAGGATCTGATTGGCCAGGGCGTTCGGCCGCTGCAGCGGGACGTCGTGGATCGTGTCGCGCATCCAGTGCACCCGCACCTCGCCGATTTCCCTGCGGGCGATTGCGACGCCCCTGTGCTTCTCCTCCAGATACCGGTCCTCGGCGGATGTGCGTGGCGAGGGCGGCACAGCCGGCAGCAGGAGCACCGGGCAGGCAAGCTCCCGGTAGGCCCGATACGCGCGGTAGTCCCAAATCGTGCGCAACAGCTGCAAGTGGCGCGGGCGGGTCAGATGGGGCCGGATCCTGCCTCGACTGTCCACATGGAAGTTGCCCATCACGATCTGCAGGGCACGCACAGTGGGGGTCCAGGCTCGGCCGGGCGCGGTCAGCCGCTGGTGCAGCTGCTCAACCGTCAATCCCGCCAGGCGCGGCGGCGCAAGCCGCCGTCGTACGGAAGACCAACTGGCGCCGGGGATGTCCGCCATCTGGCTCATCCCGCCGTCGACCAGCACCAGCCCACGCGGCCGCGCCGGCCCCGCTGGATCGCGCCGTGCATAGTCGATCGCCAGGTAGGCACCCCACGAGTGACCGACGAGGAGCGGGTGCCGCAGCCGACGCGCGCGGATCCAGCGCTCGAGGTCGGCCCGGATCGCCGGGAAGGAGTAGCCCCGCGCCGGCTTTCCGCTCAGGCCATGTCCTCGCAAGTCGATCGCCCAGGTGTCGAAGCCAGCCGCCGCCAGGCGCGGCGCGCACAGCTCCCAGATGCGGGCGTTGGAGGCCAGACCGTGCAGCAAGATGATCGGCGCCGTGGAGCGCGCCGCCCGCCAGTGCAGTTCGTGGATGCGCAGACCTGCGACGTGGGTGAATCCGGACTCGGCTTCGGGCAGTTCTCGGTGGGGCATGCGGCGCGGGCTCAGCCGGCGGGTTCCTGGAGCAACGCCTCGAGCACCTGGCGCGCCAGGTTCGGATCGGCCTTCCCACCGGACTTGCGCATGACCTGCCCGACGAACCAGCCGATCAGCGTTGCCTTCCCGGCGCGGAAAGCCGCCACCTGATCGGGGCTCTCCACCAGCACGGCCTCCGCCAGCGCCCGCAACGCCTCGGCGTCCGCCACCTGCCCCAGACCTTCGCTCGCCACAAGCTCGGCCGGCCGCTGGCCAGTCTGCTCGACCTTGTCGAGCAGCGCCTTCCCAGTGGGGGCATTGATCTGGCGCTGATCGACCATCTGGATGATCTCGGCCAGATCGGCAGGGCGCAGCTTCAGCTCGCCGGCGCTCAGCCCACGCTCGCGCAGCAGCCGCAGCACATCGTTCATCATCCAGTTGGACACGAGCTTTGACTCACCGCCGTAGGCGGCGACGGCAGACTCGAAGTAGTCGGATAGACTGCGCTCCTCCGTCAGGATCTCGGCATCGTACGCCGGCAGTCCGTACTGTTCGACGAAGCGCTGGCGGCGGGCCAGCGGCAGTTCCGGGAGTTGGGCCAGAACCTGCGCCTTCCACGCCTCGTCGACGCGCAGCGGCAGCAGATCCGGTTCGCGGAAGTAGCGGTAGTCGGCCTCGGTTTCCTTCGAGCGCATCTTGCGCAAGGTGCCGGTGGTCTCGTCCCACTCCAGCGTCCAGGGGTGGATGGGCCGGCCGCCCTCGACCTCGCGGATCTGGCGGTTGATCTCGGTGGCGATTGCCGCGCGCAGCGAGTCGATCGAGTTGACGTTCTTGATCTCGGTCTTCGGATTGAGCACGGTCTCGCCCGGGTGGCGGATCGACACGTTGCCATCGCAGCGCAGGTGGCCACGCTCCATGTCGGCTTCCGAGATGCCCAGCCAGCGCAGCAGCTGCCGCAGGCGGATCACATAGAACGCCGCTTCTTCGGCGCTGTGCAGGTCCGGGCCGGTGACCATCTCGACCAGCGGCACCCCACAGCGGTTGAAGTCGATCAGCCTGCGGCCGCCGGCATGGACGGTCTTGCCGGCGTCCTCCTCGAGGTGCAGCTTGTGGATCGTCACCCGCCGGCTTTCGCCCGACGGCAGCGGCAGGTCGAAGCAGCCCCCACGCGCCAACGGCTCATCGTACTGACTGATCTGATAGCCCTTCGGCAGGTCGGGATAGAAGTAGTTCTTGCGGGCGAAGAAAGACAGCGGCTGAATAGAACTCGGCCTGCATGGCGCTGGCCAGCAGGATCGCCTTCTCCACCGCCTGTCGGTTGAGCGTGGGCAGCACGCCCGGCAGGCCAGTGCACACCGGGCAGATGTTGGTGTTGGGCTCGGCGCCCCACGAATCAGCCTTGCAGGCGCAGAAGATCTTGCTCTGCGTGTTGAGCTGGATGTGCGTTTCCAGGCCGATGACGGCTTCGTATTCGGGCATCAGCGTCCGTCCCTCCTGCAGCATCGATCGGCGGGCGCGGGAGGTCGTCCAACTCCTGGGTGCGCGCACCCGTCGTCGTCCACTGAAGTCCGATATCGATCCAGGCCGCGACTACCGAACGCGTTCACCCGCCGCCCCGCAGATCCTTGACCACCGCCAGCAACGCACCGTCGCGCTCCAGCCTCCAGACGATGGGAGCTTCCGGCCAGGCATTCAGATCCGAGTCCCAACGGGTGGTCGCGATCAAGAAATCCGGTCGACGCCCGGGCTCTCCCAGGTCATCCTGCGGCCACACATCCAGATCCTCTCGGGCGTGGTAGGCCGCGACCGCACGCGAACCGGCGACCGCCACGGTCGCACTTGGGGGCGCGATCTCATTGACGTACTCCATGGCCTCGCGCAACCCGGTGACCCAGTAGTCCATCTCGAACCGCCGGTGGGCGCCACTCACACCTCCGGCAAGCTCGTTGTAGTAGAGGTACTCGTAGGGATGGAGCTGGCGGATCGCCAGTAGGCCAGGAAGAAGAATAAGCAGAGACAGAGCGAGGCGCGCTAGCCGGAAGCGAACGGCGCGCAGCAGCACCGCGATGGCCCAGCTGCTCAAGGCGAACATGGGTGGCAGGGCGAACAAGAGCTGACGGGCATTGTCATAGACAATCGAGCCCAGCGCCACGCTCGGTACGAATGGAACCAACCACCACGCCCACAGCACAAGCGCCCACGGCAGATTCCCTGTCCTTCTGCCCATGACAACGCTGAGCACGGCGCCCAACGGCGCCAGGACCAAAGCCGGCAATGTGAGCTGGAGTGAGAGAATTGCTGGCGCGTAGTACCGCGGCAGATCGATGACGCGTGTCAGCTGCCCCATGAACAGGACCTTGGCATCCCACGGAGATTCGGCCGCTCGGCTGAAGGCTTCAAGAAAGGCCGCGATCGGCTGGCCCCACAGGTAGGGCCAGGCAGCGTAGACAACGGCTGCCCCCAGAAGCCAGTACAACCCGACCAGCGGAATTGACCTCCGGCCCAGGCGGACAACCAACAGCGTGCAGACCAGGACCCCGGCCATTGGGCCCAAGACCCGAATGGCGGTGGCCGCGCCCACCAGGACCGCCGAGACCAGCCACCACCAGGCGAACGCCCTTCCCAACGGCTTGTTTCTCGATAGCACCGCGGACGTCACGAGCGATAGCGACAAGACCAGCAACAGTGCGCCTGCGAAGATTCCGATTCTCCGGTGCAGCCCGGTGACCTTGTGAAGGTAATCCTCCATGGAAATCGCACGGCCCGCCTCCGTCATGCGGTCGAACATCCCCTGGACCAAGCCAGGCGCCTCGCCGGCCACGGCTGCCCGGGTCAACGACAAGAACAAGGGCAGGGTGATTCGCGCCAAGAACAACGCATCCACCAGCAAGACCAGGCCAAGCACCAGGATCAAGCCGAGCAGAATCCTCAACGGCCAAGCCATGCGCTTCCAGACGGCCCGCAGCCGCATCAGGAAGTCAGCAGACTCCGCCGAGGCAGCACTCGGCCGTCCCCCTGCCACGCCCGCCTCCGCGGGGATCGCTTGTACCGCCAGCATGCCGGAGGCGACCACTGCAGCGAAAAATCCGAGGAAGGGGATGTCCTTAGGATTGATGAAGGCGTGTCCGAAGAGCAGGGGTTGTGTCGCCATCAGCAAGGCGCCGATCAACGCCGGCCAGCGTCCGGTTACCCCCGCGCGATGACAAAGACCGACAGCGTGGCCATCACATAGCTCAGGAAGTAGGCGGCGTGGCGTCCGTCTGCCAGGGACCAGCCTGTGAGAATCTCCCGCAGGCCTCGACCGATCCCATCGGCGATCAGGAAGAACAGCGGGCCGTAGTAGTGCAAGTCGACGAAGACGCTATCCTTCGACTCCAGGCTGGCGTAGGCTCGCAGCAGCCGTCCGACGTAGGTGGCAATGAGGGGCTCGTCCCAGGACAACCCGTAGTCGTTCCCCAGCGTAAGCGCAAGCAGCAGTCCACCCACCACAATGGCGACCACCAGCAGCGTATCGGAGCGACCCCAGCGCGATCGGGTCAGCACGCGCCCACCACGCTTCGGCAGGACCCCACCGAGAGTCCTGTGGCTGGGGCTCGTCTGCGGTCCGGCTCAACAACTTGGCGCTGCCCAGCGTGAGACTGAGTCACAGGCTGCCCGGGGTCAGTCCCCACGCTTCAACTCCTTGATGACCACCAGGGGAGCCCCATCGCGTTCGAGGGCCCAGACCACCCGGGCTTCGGGCCACCAATCGGCATGGGCCAGCCGGTGCCACTGCGTCGGATCCAGATCCCAGTTCCACCTGGAGGTGGCGATCTGGAAGTCCGGCCGTTCCGTCCCTGCCGCTCGAGGGTTCTTCCACAGAACCATATCCTCTCGGGCGAAGGGCCAGGCCGATGTCAGAGGTCCGGACACAGCAACTGAGGCGCCTTCCGGTGCAATCCGATTTAGTTCTTCCATGGCCTGGCGAAACCCGGTGCCCCAGTAGTCGAGCTCATATCTTCGGGCGGCACCCCCTACTCCACCTACGATTTCGTTGTAGTAGATGTACTCATAGGGATGCAACTGGACAATGGCAAGGAGACCGGGGAGGCACGCCACCAACCCAATCAGCCCTCGGACAGCCGGCAGGTGTATGCGCCGGAACATCCATTCGAAGGCGAGTCCACCCATGACGAATAGTGGAGGAAGGGCGAAGAGCAGGTGCCGGGCGTTGTCATACACTGTCGATTGCATCCCAATCACCAGCAGGGGAGGCAGTATGAGCCAGCTCCAAAGAACCAGGATGGCGCCGGTGCTGTGTCTGTGGTGCGATTCCGCCGCGCCAAGGACCCCGCCCAGCAATCCGAGCACAAGCGCGGGGAGTGTCAGTTGAAGGCCGAACAACACAGGTGCATAGAACCAAGGCACGTCCTTGGCCAGGATGAATCGGCCGCCGAACAACACGGGGTCATTCCAAGGGAACTGAGACATGACTCTCAGGCTGTCGAGCAGACCAGCGATCGGGTGTCCCCACAGGTACGGCCAAGCCAGGTAGCACACAACGGAGGCCACGAGCCAGTAGACCAGCAGAGCTGGCAACGCCCATAGGCGAAGGCGGCTGACGAGCAAGCCGCTTATCAGCAGCCCGGCGAGAGGCCCGAGGATCCGGATCGCTGTCGTCAGGCCGAGCATGATGCCTGCCAAGACAAGCAGCGCCAGGAAGCCTCTGCCCAGCCTGGCGGAGGGGGGATGCCAGCAGCGCGGCTGCCGTGGTCAACGCGGCAAGCAGCAGCAGCGCGATCCCACTGATGGTCAGCCTGTTGAGAGCAGCCACCGCCTTGGCAATGTAGGCTTCGACGGGCACGTCACCCCTGTTCTCCGCCAGCCGGTCAAAGAGGGCTTGGAACGGTGCACCACCTCGGCCCTCGTACAGCCGGACGACCAGGGGCGTGATGCCTGGCAAGACCAGGCGGTGGACGAAGATGAGGTCAACGAGAACGACGGCCGCGACAGCTGCGCCAAGGATAGCAACGAGCCTTGTCAAGCGTGATGCGGCCAGCCACCGATTCCGCGCCGCCGATCGTGCCGCGCTCCAATCGGCGTCGCTCAGCCTGATGGAAGTCCTTCGAATTGAACGGCTCAGCCGGCGTGCTGCGATACAAGACCATCCCTAGGGCCATGGCGGCCGAGAAGAACCCCATGAACGGGATGTCCTTGGGGTTGATGAAGGCATGTCCAAAGAGCAACGGCTGCGTGACAAGCATCAACGTTCCCAGCATGGCCGCAAGGCGTCCGACGAAGCCTCGAGCGATGCTGTAGACCGAGATCGCGGTCAGCAGGAAGCAAAGGGCGTAGGCCAGATGGTGGCCGTCACTGGCGGAGAACCCCAATTCCGCGCCACTCAGTACGCCCGCCACAAGCTCCGCCACCGCGAAGTAGAACGGTCCATGTTGTACGGCGTAGGACTCGGTCGGCCGCTCCAGCGTTCGATAGGCGTTCAACGTGCTCCGACCAACCGCTGAGAGGTTGGGCTCATCCCAGGAGATGCCGTAGTCCCTTCCGACGGATAGGATCAGGGCTAACCCGAGGAGGCACAGTCCGACGAGGACGCCATAGTCTCCCCTTCCCCAGTCGGGATTGCGTGGCGCCGATGCCCGTGCCGCTCGCAAGTCCGCCGAGTTCGTCATCGATTCAATGCGTGCGCCGAGGAAGGTTGAAGGTGAGTGTCAGGAAGGCCGATCGCCGCCCTGCCACAAGTCCGGAGAATCGGGAGGCGATCGCTGGCAATTCGAGGGCGCCTTCCCTCACAGGAGCACCATGGGGCGCTCGGTGCGCCATGCCTGATCGGCTGTGGCCTGCTCGAAGGCATGTGCCACGCGCAGCAGCATCCCTTCCGAGAAATCCGCCCCGAGCAGCTGGATCCCGATCGGCCGCCGCCGCGCATCCAGCCCTGCCGGCACCGAAATGCCAGGGATACCCGCGTGATCGGCAGCCACGGTCAGTAGGTCGGCATACTGCATCAGCACCGAGTCGCCGTAAACGGCATTCATCTCGAAGGCTGTCGTCGGTGTGGTGGCGGTCAGCAGGCAGTCGAGCCGAAAGTCGCCCGTCGGGTTGAACACCTGCTCGAAGTCGCGCCGGATCATGGTGCGCACCTGAAGCGCACGTTGGTAGTAGTCCTTCTCGTATTGCTCGGCCGAGACGTACATCCCCATCAGGATACGCAGCTTGGGCTGCAGACCGAACGCGCCGCCGCGCGAGCGGCGGTAGAGCGTCTGGACGTCCGGCAGGTCTCCCAAGGCGCGCCGGCCGTACTTCACCCCGTCGTAGCGGTGCAGGTTGGAGGCGGCCTCGACGCGCGAGATGACGAAGTAGGCCGGGATGCCAAAGTGCGTGTTGGGCATGGGCACGCCCTCGACGATCTCGGCACCCTGACGCGCCAAGATGTCGGCCGCCCGCCGCACGGCGGCCTCGATCTCGGGGTGGATGGCCTGCTCGGCCAGTTCCCCGGTAGCAGGGTCGGGGTACCTCAAGCGCGAGTAGTCCGGCGACAAGCCGATCCGCAGCCCGCGCACGTCACGGGCCAGCTCCGTCGAGTAGTCGGGTACCGGAACGCTGGCGGAGGTGGCATCGCGCGGGTCGGCGCCGGCGCACACCTGGAGCATGCGGGCGGCATCGGCGACGCTTCGGGCGACCGGCCCCGGGCAATCCAGCGAGGAGGCGAAGGCGATCAACCCATAGCGCGAGATCCGGCCGTAGGTAGGCTTGAGACCGACCACGCCGCAGAACGCGGCCGGCTGGCGGACGGAGCCTGCCGTATCGGTCCCGAGCGAGAGCACTGCTTCCCCGGCGGCGACGGCCGCCGCGCTGCCGCCAGACGACCCCCCCGGGACGCAGGCCGGGTCCCACGGGTTGCGCGGCGCCGGCTGGAACGCCGTGGACTCGTTCGACGAGCCGAAGGTGAACTCGTCCAGGTTGACCTTGCCGAGGGTCACCGCTCCGGCCGCCTCCAGCCGCTCGACGGGCGTGGCGGTGTAGGGGGAGACAAAGGGCTCGAGGATGCGGGAGCCTGCGGTCGACGGCGTGCCGCGCACACAGAAGATGTCCTTGACCGCCAGGGGGACCCCGGCCAGAGGCCCCGGGTCAGCGCCGGCCGCTACCTGGCGGTCGATCGTCTCGGCCTGCCGGCGCGCCCGGTCGGCGGTCAGCGTGATGAAGGCATGCACCGTGATCTCGTCGTCGGCAAGGGCCTGCCCTGCCGTCGTCGTACCCGGCCGTCCGTCGACCTGGCGAATCCGTTCGAGCGCCGAGTCGAGCACATCCACCGCCCGCAAGTCGCCCTGTCGCACGCGTTCGGCAATCTCGACGGCAGACAGATCGCACAGCGCGCGGTTCATTCCAGCTCCGTGTGCGGGATATCGGGGACTACGATGTAGCGGCCTTCGGTTTCGGGCACCTGAGCCAGGATGTCGTCGGCAAGCCCGGAGGGCTGCGCGCGATCTTCGCGCGGCGGCTGGCTGGTCCCCGGCGTGTAGGGAACTCCGTGGGAGGCAATCGGCGTCGCCGGGTCCAGGTCAATGGCTTCCAGCTCGCGGATCGCCTTGAGCTGGCTGTTCAGTTCGCGGCGCAGGTACTCCGCCTCCCCGGCGTCCAGCTCGAGCGCCGCCAGGCCGACCAAGTGCTGGAAGATCTCCGGGCTGATTGCCTCGGCCATGCACGCCTCGCGATTTTCAGGGGACTGGAGGAGGATTCTACCGCGACGCCGCGGGCAGCGGAAATGCTCCTGCACTATACTCTAGACTGACTCCACGCTGAAGGAGGAAGCCATGGCGTCCGAGACCAGTTCCTCCCCCGGGCCATCGCTCGAACTCAGTCCCGAGCACCAGATGATTCGTCAGACGGCGCGCGACTTCGCCCAGCGCGAGATCGCCCCGATTGCGGCCGAGCATGACGAGAGCGGCGAGTTTCCGATCGCCACCATCCGCAAGATGGGCGAGATGGGCTTCATGGGTATCGAGGTCGACGAGGCGTACGGTGGCGCCGCCATGGACACACTGGCCTACGTCCTGGCGCTGGAGGAGATCTGCAAGGTCGACGCCGCCCACGGGACGGTGATGTCGGTCAACAACTCGCTCTTCTGCTACCCGCTGCTGCGCTTCGGCACGGCGGACCAGAAGCAGCGCTTCCTGCCGCCGGTGGCCTCGGGTGCGGTGACCGGCGCCTACTCGCTCACCGAGCCGATGTCGGGATCGGACGCCGGCAACATGCGCTCGCGCGCCGAGCGCCAGGGCGAGGTCTACCTGCTCAACGGGCGCAAGTCGTGGGTGACCAGCGGCCCGGTGGCGGGCTCGATGATCGTCTTCATGATGACCGATCCACCTCAGAAACAGAAGGGGATCAGCGCCTTTGTGATCGATCCGCGCCAGCCCGGTTTCAGCCTGGGCAAGACCGAGCCCAAGCTGGGCATCCGCGCCTCGGCCACCTGCGAGATCCTGTTTGAGGACTTTCGCTGCCCGGTGGAGAACCGCCTGGGCGAGGAAGGCGAGGGCTTCAAGATCGCCATGACCGTGCTCGATGCCGGCCGGATCGGGATCGCCGCTCAGTCGCTGGGAATCGCCGGCGCCGCCTATCAGGCCAGCCTGGAGTACGCCCGCGAGCGGGAGTCGTTCGGACAGAAGATCGGCCAGCATCAGGGCGTGGGTTTCCAGCTGGCCGACATGAAGACCCGGCTGGAGGCCAGCCGCCTGCTGGTCTACCAGGCGGCGCTGGCCAAGCAGGCCTCCAAGACGACCGGGCAGCGATTCACACTGGAAGCCTCGATGGCCAAGTTGTTCGCCTCCGAGACGGCCATGTTCTGCGCCCACGCCGCGGTGCAGATCCACGCCGGGATGGGCTACTCGAAGGAGTTGCCCGTCGAGCGCTACTTCCGCGACGCCAAGATCACCGAGATCTATGAAGGCACCAGCGAGATCCAGCGGCTGGTGATCTCGCGGCTGGAGCTCGGCCTGCGCTAAGGCGCCAGCAGGCGCCCCCGCCGGCATGGGTCTTGCTCCTTGCGCCGCGACGCCTGGAAGAGCTGGGCCATACGCTTGGCGAAGACCGGCTGCGCAGTACCTATGGCTTACCCCAACCGCCAGACCGCAGCCCTAGAATGCGCTTGAGGAGCCTTGGCCGTGCTGAGCCTCCAAACCGCTGACTCGGAGACTCCCCCATCGCGCAAGCTTGCCAATGAGCAGACGATCTGTCTGCTCGACGGTTTCGCCCTCGCAGCAGTCGGCCTGGCGCTGTTGTGGGGAACGCAGTCAGTCCTGATCAACGCCCTGATTCTGGGCGCCGGGCTGACGCTGTTCTTCCTGGGGCTCGAGGTCGACGACGGGCGCTGGTTCCGGCCACTATGGGCCGGGGTGGAGCGCCTAGGGCGCTGGCTGGGCGTCTCGCCACCGCAGGTCGTGCTGCTGTTCAATGGGCTGCTGTTGGCGCTCGGCGCCGCCTCTGCGACCGGCGATGAAGCCATGGCGCGTTCGACGATGCACGGATGGTTGTGGGCCGGTGGGATCGTGCTCACTGCGGCCGGCCTGTGGAACCGAGGCGAGCGCCCGCACCTTGACCGCAAGTCCTTCGTCCCGCTGGCGTTGGCGATCGGCCTCGGGTTGCTCGCCCTGGCGCTGCGTCTGTACCGGATGGACACCATCCCCTTCGCTGTCAACGGCGACGAGGGCTCGGGAGCCATCACCGGGCTGGAGTTCCTCCGCGCAACGCGCTCCAATCTGTTCGGCACGGCGTGGCACTCCTTCCCTTCCTTCTACTTCTGGCTGGTCAGCCTGTCCCAGCGATGGCTGGGGCCGACGCTGCTCGCTGCCCGCTTGCCCTCTGCCGTCGGTGGGGTCTTGGCCGTGCTGGCTACCTTCTGGACGGGCTCGCGTCTATACGGCCGGGCTCACGGGGCTTTCGCGGCGCTGCTCGTGGCCGGCTCCCACGTCCACCTGATGTTCAGCCGGATCGCGGTCAACAACGTCTGGGACGGTTTCTTCCTGGCGCTGGTGATCGGGGCGCTCTGGGTCGCCTGGACGACCAACGCCCGCTGGGCCTTCCTTCTCTCCGGCCTCGCCATCGGGCTTGGGCAGTTGTTCTATCCAACGGGCCGGCTGCTGGTGCTGGCTGTGCCGCTATGGCTGGTGATCCTTGCGATGACCTGGCCCGCCCGAGACCGGGTGCAGGGAGTGCTCAGCCTGGTCCTGGTGAGTCTGGTTACGGTCCTGCCGCTGACGCTCTTCTTCGTGGCGCATCCCAACGAGTTCACCGCCCCCTTGAGCGGCGTGGCCGTCGCCGACATCTCAGGCCTGCTGTCCGGTGGAGACGGCCCACGCGTGTTCTCGCAGGGCGAGCTGCCGACGCAGTTCTGGACCTCTGTGCTCGGGCTGGTGGCGGTCCCGATTCGCGGCATCTATCACCCGACGCAGCCGATGCTCTTCCCACTCAGCGCCGTGCTCTTCTGCCTGGGCAGTTTGCTCCTGCTGCGCAACCTCCGCGACCCGCGCTCGTTGATCTTGCTCAGCGCGCTCACGGGCGCGATCCTCGTCGGGACCCTTAGCGTGGAGGCTCCCAACGGGCACCGCATGCAGGGCATCTTGCCGGTGCTAGCGATGATCGCCGCATGCGCCCCGGCCTGGATCGTTGAGCAAGCCAGAGGAATTCCCTCCCCTGCGCTGCGGCGTTTGGTCGCCATCTGCACGATTGCAGGCAGTGACGCTGGTAGCTGTGCGGGAAGCCCATTTCTTCTTCGTCGAGGCCATCCCAGCCGGGGCCTACGGCGACAGTGCTACCTACGCCGCCCGGGTGGTTGGTGAGTTTGCCGCCGAGCTTCCACCGGAAACCGGCGTTGTGCTCTTCGGCGAGCCGCGCCTGAGCTTCGCCAATTTCCCCAGTCTGAACTACCTGATCCAGGGCCGTCCCGTCTGTGACGGCGCCTGGCCCCTCAGCCAGGATTGCCCGGCAGGATCTGCACCCTATGCTTTCGTCTTCCTTCTGGAGAAGCAGGACATCCTCCCACGGATCCGCGCAGCATATCCTACCGGGGCAGAAATCGCCCTCGAGGAGATGCCCGGCAATCCGCCCATCCTGGCCTGGGTGGTGTCCGAGTAGAATGTCGGCGGTGAGGGCGGGCCAGATCGGAACGATGCCGGCACAGCCGGGCCAGCCCCCTGAGGAGAAGCCATGCGTGCAACGGTACTCGCCTTCTTCGCTGCGCTCGCCCTGGCCGGGTGCCGGTCCGCTCCTGCGGCCGGACTGCAGGTCGGCGATGAGGCGCCTGGGTTCTCGCTGCCGGCGGTCGGCGGCGCCCAGGTCGCTCTATCCGACTTCACCGGCGTCAGCCCGGTGCTGCTCTTCTTCCACATGGCGGTCGGTTGACCGCCTTGCATGCAGCAGGTCGTCGACCTGCAAAACGATCCTGAGTTTCAGTCCCTCGGAGTCCCGGTGCTGAGCATCGCCTTCGACTCCGTCGAGGAAATGGCGCCGGAGGCGCAGGCCCTGGGCATCACCTCCGTACCGATGCTGAGTGATGCCGACCACTCGGTGTCCGAAGCCTATGGCGTTCTGCAGTGGGCAGTCGCATCGGGCGAGCCCGGACATACTTTCGCCCTGGTCGATGAAGACGGCCGGCTGGTGTGGCTGCAGGACTACGGGGCAGCTGAGAATCGGGGCGTGATGTACGTGCCCATCGAGGAACTGACCCAAGAAGTGCGCCAAGCGCTGCAGTAGTCGCAAGCCGATGGCGGTCGGGGTCCGGAGGGTGTTGATCCGCGTATGACTTCGAGAGAAGGGCAGCGAGCCAAGGGCCGGCGAAAGGCCAGCCGGGGCAAGCCTGGGCGGCGCGAGCCCACCCTCCCCGATGCTGGCCCTCAGCTGACCTTCGAACAGCAGCCGTCGAAGGACGCACCTCCGGGCACGGAGTCGGTTGCCCTGGGCGTGACGGTTCCCCCCGGCACCCGGGTTCGGCTGACGGTCGAAGCCGCCCAACCCGGCGAGTGGCCGCGAGTGATCTTCCAGCACGCCGTGGGCGAGGCGCCCACCCCGAAGGCGCCACCCTCGATGGACGAAGTCCCCTCCGTGGCAGCACAGCCTCAGCTGGAGATGCTCCCGGCTGCAGCGCCGGAGCCACCGCAGCGCCCTCGGCGGGCAGGCCTGCGCTCCCAGATCGCCGCCTGGTCGGCGCCGCTCACTGGCGGTCGCAGTCCTCTTGCCACGCGTCCCGCCTTCGACCTTGTCCTGTTCGGGCTGTCGCTGGCGGTCTATCTTGCTCTGCGCCTGATCCGCCTAGCCGACTTCCCGATCTACTTCTTCACCGACGAAGCCGTGCAGACCGTGCTGGCGGCGGACTTCGTGCGTGATGGTTTTCGCGACTTCCTCGGCAACTACTTCCCGACCTATTTCCAGAATGTCTATCGTTTCAACCTCAGCCTGTCGGTCTACGCCCAGGTCATTCCGTATTTGCTGTTTGGCAAGTCGGTCTTCGTCGACGCGGGCCACCGCTGCCCTGCTCACCCTTCCCGGGGCGCTCGCTATCGGGTTTCGCGTTGCGCGACTTCTTCCGCCTGCGCCTGTGGTGGGTCGGTGTGCTCCTGTTCTCGGCAGTGCCAGCTTGGTTCCTGCACTCGCGTACTGCCTTCGAGACCACGCTGATGGTCTCGTTCTATGCCTGCTTCCTGTATTTCTACTTGCGCTACCGGCTGCGGTCACCCAAGAGCCTGTACCTGGCGATGGTGTTCGGAGCGATGGCCTTCTACACCTACAGCCCAGGGCAGATCATCCTCCCGGCGACGGCGGCGCTGCTGGTGGTGTCCGATTTCTCCTACCATCGCCGCCAGCGCACGGTGGTGCTGCGCGGGGTGCTCGTTCTGGCCCTTCTGGCGCTTCCCTACCTGCGCTTCTACCTGCAGATGCCGGAGGCGCAGCCGGAGATCCTGCGCATCCTGGCCAGCCCCTGGGCGGAGGGTGGGCCGTTGGCTGGGAAGATCCTGTTCTCGCTCCAGGCCTACGGCCGCGGCATCAGCCCGGCCTATTGGTTCTGGCCGCAGGCGCATGACCTGCCACGGCACACGATGTTGGGCTACGGCCACATGGCGCGCTGGATGGCGCCCTTGGCTCTGATCGGGTTGGTCGCGGCCGTTCGGCGCTGGCGCGATCCCGCCTATCGCGCCGTGCTGGCCTGCCTGCTGGCCGTCCCGCTCGCCGGCGCCGTGGCCGGGGCAGGCATCACTCGCCTGCTGTCGTTCGTCGTCCCGGCGACGATGCTGGTGACCATTGGGGTAGATCTGCCGCTGGAGTGGCTGGTCCGCCGGGCGCCACGCAGCGCGCCGGCCGTAGCGGCAATCGTATTCGTCGCCCTGGCCGGCGTGAACCTCGCCATGCTGCGGGACGCGCTGGCGAACGGGCCCACGTGGAATCGCGAGTACGGCATGGAGATGCAGTACGGCGCCTCCCAGGTCTTTGGCGCCGTGAGCGAAGTGGTGGCGGCGAATCCCGATCAGCGCGTGCTGGTCTCGCCGACCTGGGGCAACGGGATCGATGTCGTCAAGCGCTTCTTCATCTCCGACGAAGCTCCGATCGAAGTCTCCAATGCCGACGGCTTCTTAGCAGACTTTGGGGAACTGACCCGGGAGCTGCTCTTCGTGCTCACGCCGGAGGAGTACGCAGCCATTCTGCAGAACCCCAAGATCACCGGCGTGCAGGTCGAGCGCACGCTGCCCTACCCGGACGGCCGGACCGGCTTCTACTTCGTCCGCATGGAGTACTCCAACCGGGCCGAGGACCTCTTCGCTCAGCGAGCGCGAGCAGCGTTCGCTCCCGGTCGTGGAAAGCCTTGAAGTGGATGGCGAGATGCTGCGCATCGAGCACTCGGTCTTCGACAGCGGCGAGATCTTCCACGTCTTCGACAAGGATCCCTACACCATGGCCCGCGGCATGGAAGCCAATCCCCTGCTGCTCGACATCACCTTCCCCTCCCCGCGTAGCCTGAGCGGGCTCGACCTCACCACCGGCAGCATGGATATCGGGCTGGCGGCGGCGCTGTATCCTGCGGGGGAAGACGGCCCGGTCGAGATCGAGCAGTCCTATACCGATCTGCCGGACGACCCGACCGTCAGCCTAGCCTTCCCTGCCGACCTCGGGCCGGTGAAGCGTGTCCGGCTGTTGGTCACCCATCTCGACGCCATCGGCCCATCCAAGATCCATGTGCGCGAGCTCTCGCTGCACTAGCCGGCTGAAGGAAAGACACCCTCAGCCCCATGCCCCTGGCTGCACCCTCCCATCGGTGGAATGCGGCGAAGCGATGCCGGGCGGCTCTCGCCTGATCGCGACTCGGTCCGCCAGGATTCGGAGCGACATGGTGTGTCCCTACCTGGCCCGCTGGCAACTTGGGCCCGCTCTCTCCAGCTTCCGCCTACGCCTTTGCCTCGCCCAATGACGCTATAATCCTGCCAGCATCCCCCGTTCGTCAGCCCCTCCATCAGCCGGCGCTGGCGATAGACAACGATCTGCCCGCCTCCGGAGGCCCGCCAGTGAGAGCCATCGCGTTCGACCATCATGGCGGTCTTGACGTGCTGCGCCTGATGGAGCTGCCCGATCCTGAGCCGGGCCCTGGCCAGGTCCGGGTGGCGCTCAAGGCCGCCGCGCTGAACCGGGTCGATCTGTGGACGCGCGCCGGATGGCCGGGGCTCAAGCTTGCGCTGCCCCACATCCCGGGCGCCGATGGCGCCGGCACAGTGGACCAACTCGGCGAAGGCGTTGCCGCCCCGCCGATGGGCACGCCGGTGGTGATCAATGGCAACCTGGGCTGCGGCGAATGCCCGGCCTGCCTGGCCGGGCGGGACAACTTGTGCCGAACGTGGAACTTGCTCGGCGAGACGGTGCGCGGGACCTATGCCCAGTACGTCGTCGTTCCCGCGACGAACGTGCTGCCCCTGCCTGCCGGTTACGATGCGCATGCCGCCGCCGCGGCCAGCCTGGTCTTCCTGACTGCCTGGCACTCGTTGGTCAGCCGCGGCTCGCTCCAGCCTGGCGAGAAGGTGCTGATCGTCGGCGCTTCGGGGGGTGTGAACACCGCCAGCATTCAGATCGCCAAGTGGTTGGGCGCGGAGGTGTTTGTGGTTGGTTCGAGTCGGGAGAAGCTTGAACTGGCGGAATCCCTCGGGGCGGATCACCTGATCGACCGCAGCCAGGCTGAGAATTGGTCCAAGGCAGTGTATGAGGCCGCCGGACGCCAAGGCATGGATGTCATCGTCGACAATGTCGGCGCTGGCAGCCTTCCGCTCAGCCTGCGGGCGGCCGCCAAGGGCGGTCGCCTCCTGACGGTCGGCAATACCGGCGGGCCGACGATCGAAATCGACAACCGGTTCATCTTCGGCAAGCACCTGTCGATCCTCGGCTCCACCATGGGGACGCAGTCCGACTTCCGCCAGGTGATGCAGCTGGTGTTCGAAGGCAAGCTGCGCCCGGTCATCGATCGCACCTACCCACTCAGCGAGGCCGCCCAGGCGCAGCGGCGCCTGGAGGCGGGTGAGCAGCTAGGCAAGCTCACGCTCGCCATTGAATGACTCCCTTTCCAGCCTTCTCCTCACGACACGCCGACCCGTCGGCTGACACCAATGGCTGAACCGAGTCGGTCTCGCCCCATCTCCGTAACCCTGCTGACCCTTGGTGTGTTATTGTTCACGCTCTGGTACGGCATCCGTCTGGTAGCCGGCCTGACCTTGCCGGCGCTCCCACTCTCTGTTCCGGGCTGGTATCTGCCCCTGACCGGGGCGATCTGGGTGGGCTGTGGGATGTTGGCGCTGCTGGGGATCTGGCGCCGCCGTGCCCTGGGCGCCGGCGATGATCGGGTGGACCAGCCTGGTGTACGTCGTGTGGCGGCTGGCGGACCGGGGGCTGCTGGCCCGTTCCGACTACGCCAGCCTGACGCTGCCGGGACTGACCGGGCTGCTCTTGCTGGGCCTGGGGGCGGTAGTGTGGATCCTGCGACGGACCGCCGCCCGAACCTACTTCAAGGAGTCGGCGCAATGAGCCACAGCGACAAGTTCGACCGGCTGAACCGGATGCGCGACGAGGCCCTGACCGGCGGCGGCCCCGAGCGCGCCGACTCGCAGCACGCCCGCGGCCGACTCACGGCCCGGGAGCGGATCGACCTGCTGCTGGACAGAGGCTCCTTCCGCGAGACCGACATGTTCGTCACCCATCGCACGACGGAGTTCGGGCTGGAGAACAAGAAGGTGCTGGCGGACAGCGTGGTCACCGGGTGGGGCACGATCGAGGGCCGTCTGGTATACGTATTCTCGCAGGACTTCACCGTGTTCGGCGGGAGCCTGGGCGAGGTGCACGCCGAGAAGTTGTGCAAGCTGATGGACATGGCGATGAAGAGCGGCGCGCCGCTCATCGGCTTGAACGACTCGGGCGGCGCCCGTATCCAGGAGGGCGTGGTCTCACTCGGCGGCTACGCCGACATCTTCCTGCGCAACACGCTGGCCTCCGGGGTGATCCCACAGATCAGCGCCATCATGGGGCCGTGCGCCGGGGGCGCGGTGTACTCGCCGGCGCTGACCGACTTCATCTTCATGGTGCGCAACTCGTCGTACATGTTCGTCACTGGGCCGGATGTGGTGAAGACCGTCACCCACGAGGACGTCACCTTCGAGCAGCTCGGCGGCGCCGATGTACACGCCTCGACCTCCGGCGTCTGCCACTACGTGGCCGACAACGATGCCGACTGCCTGTACATGATCCGGCTGCTGCTCTCCTACCTGCCGCAGAACAACATGGAGGATCCCGCCTACCTGGCAACGGGTGACGATCGTCTGCGCACCGAGGCCGCCCTGGACAGCATCATTCCCGACGATCCGAGCAAGCCCTACGAAATGCGTGAGGTGATCCGGTTGATCGTGGACAACGGCGCCTTCTTCGAGCTGCATGAGCATTTCGCCCCCAATATCGTCGTGGGCTTCGCCCGGCTCGGCGGGCACAGCGTCGGGGTCGTCGCCAATCAGCCGGCAGTCCTGGCCGGCGTGCTCGACATCAACTCGTCCGACAAGGCCGCGCGCTTTGTCCGCTTCTGCGACTCGTTCAACATCCCGATCATCACGTTCGTCGACGTCCCCGGCTTCATGCCGGGCACCGGGCAGGAGCACGGCGGTATCATCCGCCACGGCGCCAAGCTGCTCTTCGCCTACTGCGAGGCCACCGTCCCCAAGATCACCGTGATCACGCGTAAGGCCTACGGCGGGGCCTACGACGTGATGTCGTCCAAGCACATCCGCGGCGACCTCAACCTGGCCTGGCCAACGGCCGAGCTGGCGGTGATGGGGCCGGAAGGCGCGGTCAAGATCATCTTCCGCAAGGAGCTGGCCGAGGCCAAGAACCCTGACGAACGCAAGGCTCAACTCGTCGAGGAATACCGTCAGAAGTTTGCCAACCCGTACATCGCCGCCTCGCGCGGCTACCTGGACGATGTGATCGAGCCGAGGCTCACCCGCTCGCGGCTGATCAACGCCCTGGAGATGCTCGCCAACAAACGCGATGCCAACCCCTCCAAGAAGCATGGCAATATCCCTCTCTGACGGCCGCCGCTCCGGGCTGGCGCAGATCGCCGGCCACCGGCTGTTCTGGCAGATCGAGGGTCCGCCGGACGGGCGGCCGGTGCTGCTGCTGCACCACGGGTTGGGATCGGTGCGCGCCTGGCAGAAGCAGATTCCCGCCCTCACCTCCGCCGGCTGGCGGACGGTGGCCTACGACCGCTGGGGCTACGGCCGTTCCGAGGCGCGGTCCTGCATTTTCCCCGGACTTCCTGCGCAACGATGCCAGCGAGGCCGCGCAGCTGCTGGATGCGCTGGGGCTCGACCGTGTCTGCCTTGTCGGGCACAGCGACGGCGGCTCACTGGCAATGCTGCTGGCCGCGGAGCATCCCGAGCGCGTCGAACGGCTGGTGCTGGTGGCGGCCCACATCGACCGGGAATCCGCCACGCTGGATGGACTGCGCACCCTGGCGCAGGCGATCCACACCCAGCCGCTCAAGGGAGGCCTGCGGCGCGAGCATGGCCCCAAGGCCGACGCGCTGGCGCAGGCCTGGGTTGAACGCTGGCTCGATCCAGCGATGGAGGAGCTGACGCTGGAGCCGGTGCTTGCCGGGATCCGCTGCCCGACGCTGGTGATCCAGGGTGAGCTCGACGAGCACGCCACGCCCGAGCACGCCCGGCGCATCGCCCGCGGGATCCATGGCAGCCAGCTGTGGCTGATCCCCGGCATCCGGCACACGCCCATGCACGAGATCCCCGAGCCGTTCAACGCCCGGCTGCTCGAGTTCCTCGGCCCTACGATCGACCCGCAGTCGGCGGGATTGGTAAAATCATCAGCGTCCGGCGCCATGCGGCGCTGAGCGCGGGGTTGAGCGCATGCCAAAGCGGCAGATGTTCACCAAGGTCCTGGTAGCCAACCGCGGCGAGATCGCCGTACGCGTGTTGCGCGCCTGCCGCGAGCTCGGCCTGGAGACGGTAGCCGTGTTCTCCGATGCCGATCGCACCGCCCTGCACCCGCGCTATGCCGACGAGGCCTACCTGCTCGGCCCGGCGCCGGCGCGCGAGTCGTACCTGCGCGGCGATCGCATCATCGAGATCGCCCGGGCGTGCGGCGCCGGCGCCATCCACCCGGGGTACGGCTTCCTGGCCGAACGCGACGACTTCGCCCATGCGGTGGAGGAAGCCGGGCTGGTGTTCATCGGCCCGCGGCCGAGCGCCATTGCTGCCATGGGCGACAAGGCGACCGCCCGGGCGACGGTGACCGCCGCCGGCGTGCCGGTTGTGCCGGGGACCGAAGGCGAGGGCGGCCTGCGCGACGAGGAGATCATGGCCGTCGCCCCGCAGGTCGGCTTCCCCCTGCTGATCAAGGCCACCGCCGGCGGCGGCGGCAAGGGCATGCGCGAGGTGCAGGCCATGGAAGACCTGCCGGCCCTTCTCCACTCCGCCCGGCGCGAGGCGGAGGCCGCCTTCGGCGATGGCAGCGTCTACTTGGAGAAGCTGGTCACCGGCGCTCGGCACATTGAGTTCCAGATCATGGCCGACAGCCAGGGCAACATCATCCACCTGGGCGAGCGCGAGTGCTCGCTGCAGCGACGCCACCAGAAGCTGCTCGAGGAGTCTCCCTCACCTTCGATGGAGCCTGAGCTGCGCTACCGGATGGGTCAGGTGGCCTGCACCGCCGCCGCTTCCGTCGGATACCTCAACGCCGGGACGATCGAGTTTCTGGTCGACAAGGACCACAACTTCTTCTTCCTGGAAATGAACACCCGCCTGCAGGTCGAGCACCCGGTCACCGAGATGGTGACCGGCATTGACATCGTCAAGGAGCAGATCCGCATTGCCCGCGGGCGCAAGCTGCGCTATGCCCAAAGCGATGTCCAGTTCAACGGGTGGGCGATCGAGTGCCGCATCAATGCCGAGGATCCATACAACAACTTCATGCCCTCGACGGGCGTGCTCACCCACGTCCTCTCTCCGACCGGGCCCGGCGTGCGCGTCGACACCGGCGTGTATCCGGGCTTCGAGGTCTCACCCTACTACGACTCGCTGATCTCCAAGCTGATCTGCTGGGGGGAGACACGCGGCGAGGCCATCCTGCGCATGCGCCGCGCCCTGGAGGAATACCGCATCCTGGGCGTGAAGACCAACATCCCCTTCCACCAGAGCATCATGGACCTGACCCGCTTCCTGGCCGGGCACTACGACACCCGCTTCGTCGAGGAGCGCTTCTCGATGGAGGAGGCCGAGGAGTCCAAGGCCAGCTACCCCGAGATCGCCGCCATCCTGGCGACGCTCGTCGCCCACCGCGAGATCCAGCAGGCCTCACAGATCGTGCAGCGCGGCGAGCGCGACGCCAGCAACTGGAAGTGGGTCTCCCGCTATGAGCGGATGCAGCGCTAGGCAGGCCGGGGCATGAAGTACCTCACCACCGTCAATGATCGAACCTTCGAGATCGAGGTCAACATCGAAGGCGAGGTCGTCGTCGACGGACAGCCGCTCACCATCGACTTCCACCCGGTCGCCGGGCAGCCGGTCTACTCGCTCCTGGTCAACGGTCGCTCGTACGAAGCCTATGTCAACCCGCTGGACGACGGGCTGCAGGTGTTGTTGCAGGGACGGCTGTATCCGGTAACGGTCGAGGACGAGCGTACCAAGCGCTTGCGCGAGTCGTCATCCGGGCAGCCGATCACCAAGGGCGAGATCCTTGTCAAGGCGCCCATGCCCGGGCTGGTCGTAGCCACGCTGGTCGAGCCCGGGCACGCGGTGGAGAAGGGCGAGCTGCTGATCATCCTCGAGTCGATGAAGATGCAGAACGAGCTGAAGGCGGTACGCAGCGGGAAGATCAGCCGGGTGCGGGTCAAGGCGGGCGACAGCGTCGAACAGAACCAGGTCTTGATGACGATCGAGTAGGAGCCGGCCTGCCCAGTGCCCCCGCCCGGCCAGCCACCCGACGAAAGCTCAGGCATGGAGATCGAAGCCAAGTTCTATCTGTCGGACCCGGAGGCGCTGCGACGCCGGCTTGGTCTGCTCGGCGCCGAGCTAACCCGCGGCCCGCTGCTGGAGCGCAATTGGCGCCTCGACGATGATGCAGGGCGCCTGACGCAGCATGGCCTTGTGCTGCGGCTTCGCATCGACGACGCCGCCCGCTTGACGTTCAAGGCCCCCAGCGACCTCCCAGAAGTCCGCCAGGAGATCGAGTTCGAGGTCTCTGACCCCGACGGCGCCAGGGGCTTGTTGGGCGGCCTCGGCTATCACCCGGTCTGGGCGTATGAGAAGCGGCGCACCGTGTATCACCTGGCTCCGGCCGAGGTGATGATGGATGAGCTTCCGTTCGGCGCCTTCGTCGAAATCGAGGCGGCCTCGCTCGAGGCGGTGCGCGCCGTCGCCCGACGCCTCGGCTTGGACTGGGAGCGCCGGCTGCCGGCCAGCTACTGGGTGCTCTTCACCCGGCTCAGCCAGGCACGCCAGCTGCCATTCCGCGACGCCACCTTCGCCCACTTCGCTGGTCAGCCTCCGGCGCGACCCGAGGAGTTTGGGGCGAGCGATGGCCTGACCGACGCCCCAAGTGTCTCCACTCCGGAGGACGAGGACATCCGATGAGTGATCCGTCAACTGAAGGACGCCTTCAACCGCTGGCAATCGGAGGTCCTGGAGCCGGCCTTGCAGGAACAGGCTGAGCGGCGGCAGGCCTTTCACACCTCCTCCGGCATCGAGCTCGACCGGCTCTACCAGCCGACGCACCCCGACCCGGACTACGTGGACCAGCTGGGTTTCCCAGGCGAGTATCCCTTCACCCGCGGCGTCCAGCCGACGATGTACCGCGGGCGGCTGTGGACGATGCGCCAGTACGCCGGCTTTGCCACCGCCGAGGAAACCAACCGGCGATTCCACTACCTGCTCGAGCAGGGGCAGACTGGCCTGTCGGTGGCCTTCGACCTGCCGACGCAGATCGGCTACGACGCCGACGATCCGCTAGCGGCTGGCGAGGTTGGACGCGTCGGGGTTTCGATCTCGTCGCTGCAAGACATGGAACGACTGCTCGACGGCTTGCCGCTCGACCGGGTGTCGACCAGCATGACGATCAACGCCCCGGCGGCCGTGCTGCTGGCGATGTACCTGGCCGCGGCCCGGCGGCGCGGCATCGAGCTCTCGCAACTGCGCGGCACGATCCAGAACGACGTGCTCAAGGAGTATGTCGCCCGCGGCACGTACATCTACCCACCCCACCCCGCCATGCGCTTGGTGACCGATGTCCTCCGCTACTGCAAGGACCATGTGCCGCGCTGGAATACGATCTCGATCTCCGGATACCACATCCGCGAGGCCGGCGCCACCGCCGCGCAGGAGATCGCCTTCACCCTGGCCAACGCCATCGCCTACACCCAGGCCGCGCTGACCGCCGGGCTGTCGGTGGACGACTTCGCACCACAAGTCGCCTTCTTCTTCGCCTGTCACAACCACTTCCTGGAGGAGGTGGCCAAGTTTCGCGCCGCCCGCCGTCTGTGGGCGCACATCATGCGCGACGAGTTTGGCGCCCGCGATTCACGCTCCTGGCGGCTGCGCTTCCACACCCAGACCGCCGGCTCGACGCTGACCGCCCAGCAGCCGGTCAACAATGTCGTCCGGGTGACCTTGCAGGCACTGGCGGCCGTGCTCGGCGGAACGCAATCCCTGCACACCAACAGCATGGACGAAGCGCTCAGCCTGCCCACCGAGGAGGCGGTCCAAGTTGCCCTGCGCACCCAACAGATCCTGGCCCACGAAACCGGCGTCGCCGACACGATCGACCCGCTCGCCGGCTCCTTTGCCGTCGAAGCGCTGACGGGCGCGATCGAAGGCCAGGCGAGAGATTATCTGCGGCGGATCGCCGAGATGGGCGGGGCGCTGGCGGCCATCGAAAGCGGCTTCATGCAGCGCGAGATTCAGGAAGCGGCTTACCGGGCGCAGCGCGACTTCGAGTCCGGCCAGAGCGTCGTCGTCGGAGTCAACCGCTTCACCTCCGGGCAAACCGCCACGCTGCCGCGGCTCAGGATCGATCCGGCCATTGAACAGGCCCAGCGCCAGCGACTTTCCGAGTTGCGCGCCCGGCGCGACGCGTCAGCCGCGCAGCAGATGCTCGAGCGGTTGACGCACGCCGCCGAAGCTGGCGACAACCTCATCCCGGTCTTCATCGATTGCCTGAATGCCGACCTGACATTGGGCGAGATCTGCGGCCGGCTGCGCGCCCTGTGGGGTGAGTACCAGCCACCCGCCACGTTGTGAACCGAATTCGGGAGAGGTGATGACCACCATCCAACGCATCCACCACGCGGCCATCGTCGTGCAAGACCTGGAGGCCGGGCTGCGGTTCTGGCGCGACGCGCTCGGCCTGCAACTCGAGCACATCGAGGACGTCCCCGAGCAGGCGTCGCGCGTGGCCTTCCTGCCGGTCGGCGATGCCAAGATCGAGCTGGTGCTTCCAACCACCGACGACAGCGGCCTCGCCCGCTACCTGGCCAAACGCGGCCCCGGGATTCATCACCTGTGCCTGGAGGTCGGCGACCTGGCGGCGGCGCTCGATCAACTGCGCCGGCACAAGGTGCGCCTGATCAATGAGCAGCCGGTCGCGGGCGCCGGCGGTCGGCTGGCGGCCTTTGTCCATCCCGAGAGCACCGGCGGCGTGCTGCTCGAGCTGTATCAGAGCGCGCCCTCCTGACCTGCCAGGGAAGCGCCCTCCCGCTCCCGCTCCCCGGCGGGGCAGCAGCCCCTTCACCAGTTCTCGCCCAGCGGGATCTCTTGCCCTTCACTCCCCCGCTCCTCAGCGGGCCAAGCACGCCCCCTCACCCCTTCCCGCTCCCCCGGCGGGGGAGCGGCCCCCGCGCTGCTCGGGGGAGTGCCTCCCCCGGACCCCCCGCAAGCGGCGAGCAGGCGTAGCCTTCATTGAAGCTATCCATCGCCGCTTAGACCACCATTGTCGGCTCAACGACGCGCCCCGGCCACTCGCCCAACTGGAGTGGTTCCCACCGGAGGCAGCACGCCACTTGATCCCCGATTGCTGCTCCCGCTGCTGCCTATCCCCGGACCTGGGGTATCGGCCATGCCCAGCACTCGCTCCACGGCGGCATTGATCGATCCGGCACGCGTGCGGCGGTTTGAAGTCCCGCATTGAGTCAACACCAACCGCCGCTTGCGGGGGTGGGGGCACGGGGGTCCAGGGGGCCTGGGGGGCGGGGGTGCAATCCCCGCTCCCCGGCCCCCTGGAAGAGGCTTGTGCCACTGACCCGCTCAATCGGGGCTGCAGGCGATCGATCCGGCACGCGTGCGGCGGTTTGAAGTCCCGCATTGAGTCAACACCAACCGCCGCTTGCGGGGGTGGAGGGCACGGGGGTCCAGGGGGCCTGGGGGGCGGGGGTGCAATCCCCGCTCCCCGGCCCCCTGGAAGAGGCTTGCGCCACTGACGCGCTCAATCGGGGCTGCAAGCGAGCGATCCGGCACGCGTGCGGCGGTTTGAAGACCTGCATGAGAGTCAACATCAACCGCCGCTTGCGGGGGTGGAGGGCACGGGGGTCCAGGGGGCCTGGGGGGCGGGAGTGCAATCCCCGCTCCCCGGCCCCCTGGACAGGCACCGCCCACTCGCCGGCCGAGTCTGGCATGCTCCTTTCCCCGGTGAGGCGGCATCCCCCGGCGCACTTCAGGCTAGTGCCTTCGGAGCAGTTGCCTGCATCCTGGTTCTACAGTATGCTCAACCAACGACTTCGGGCCACAGGAGGCCGACCATGGAGTATTTCGTCTGGCTGATCTTCGCCGCCGTCTTTCTCTACTTTGGCTACGTTCACTGGCAGATGTCACGCACTTCGATCCGGAGCTTCCACTTCCGCAGCGAACCCGGGGCAGACCCAGCCGCCTCGCAGGTGCTGCAGGATTTCGTCAAGGACTTCAACAACTACCTCGACATCACCAACAAGATGGAGAAGCAGCGCAACACGGTGGCGGCGGCCGGGTTCCTTGTCGCCGGCTTCCTGGCGTTGATCTCCTGGGCCATCGGCACCTTCTAGGCCGTTCCGCCCGGCGCTCCCCGGACCCCGGGGGCTTGCCCAGAGCCCTCTGGCGCCGGCAGCCTCCTCGAGCATGAATCGCAGCCCCCGACGCTCATCGTCGGGGGCTGTTCCCTTCGCAAGGAGGAGGGGATCGACTACGAGTGAGAGATCGGCACCGGCCGCTCGGAAACCCGCTCCGACAGCTGATGCGCCCCGACAGCGAACAAGCCCACCAACCCCATTCCCAGGGCGACCGCCAGGCTGGCGAGCAGCGCGGTCAGGAAGGGCGCCAGCAGCCGTAGGGCAAGCTCGGCGCCTTCCAGGGGCATCGGAGCCAACAGCGCCGTCAGCAGTCCGATCGGGGCGAAGAGCAGGTAGCTCAACTGCACCGCCCACCGTCCAAGCATCGTGCGCTGGATCGACAACGTCCCGAGCAGCAATGCCGTGGTCAGCATCCCGGCCAGCAACAGCCCGACGGTGATCGCCAGGAACTCGCTGAACGGCGGCACGTACCCGAAATGCAGCATCATCAGGCCCAGCCCGATGAAAGCCCATGCGCCCCCCGCTAGCAACATGACCTTGACATTCGGTTTCACGCTTTCCTCCTGCTCCCGACCGGCGGCGGGAACTGAGATTTCCGTTGTTATTCTGCCACGCCTGCCCGGCGGATTGGATGGTTTGAAAGCCGGCTGTAAGCCGGGATTCCGGCCAGGCCAGATGCTATAATCCGCGCTGGACCCCCCCACTCGCCAAAGGAGGCCCGATGTTCGACCCCAAGCAGCTCGACGCTCTCCGTCGCAGCCTGGAGCGGTGGGAGCAGAGTACTCTGCGCCAGTCGACCGAACGGCTGCCGGAATCGCGCGGGCGTTACATAACCACTTCCTCCGAGCCGATCCAGCGCCTGTACACGCCGCTGGACCTGCCGGACTTCGACTACGAGCGCGAGCTCGGTCTTCCAGGCGAGTTCCCTTTCACGCGCAGCGTCCATCCGACGCTGTACCGCGGCCGCCCGTGGACCATGCGCATGTTCGCCGGCTTCGGAACCGCCGAGGAGACCAACGCCCGCTTCCGCTATCTGCTGGAGCATGGGCAGACGGGCTTGTCGATCGCCTTCGACCTGGCCACCCTGATGGGCTATGACACGGATGCGCCCGAGGCCGCCGGCGAGTTCGGCAAGTGCGGCGTGGCAGTGTCTTCGCTGCAGGACATGGAGATCCTGCTCGCCGGCCTCCCGCTCGACCAGGTCTCCACCAGCATGACCATCAACTCTCCGGCGGCGGTGATCTGGGCGATGTACATCGCTACCGCCGAGAAGCAGGGCGTGCGGCCAGCCGCGCTGCGCGGCACCATCCAGAACGACATCCTCAAGGAGTACATCGCGCAGAAGGAGTACATCTTCCCACCTGAGCCCTCGATGCGCCTGGTTGTGGACACGATCGAATACGGCAGTCAGGTGCTGCCACAGTGGAACACCATCTCGATCTCCGGCTACCACATCCGCGAGGCCGGCTCGACGGCTGCCCAGGAGCTGGCCTTCACCCTGGCAGACGGGATGGAGTATGTGCGCTGGGCGCAGCAGCGCGGTCTGGCGATCGACGAGTTCGCCCCGCGCCTGTCCTTCTTCTTCAATGCCCACAACGATTTCTTCGAGGAGATCGCCAAGTACCGGGCAGCCCGCCGGATCTGGGCGACCGAGATGCGGGAAACCTTCGGCGCCGAAGATCCACGCTCGTGGCTGATGCGCTTCCACACCCAGACCGCCGGCGTCAGCCTGACCGCGCAGCAGCCGGAGAACAACATCGTGCGCGTCGCCGTGCAGGCGCTGGCGGCCGTCCTGGGCGGCACGCAATCGCTGCACACCTGCTCGATGGACGAGGCCCTGGCGCTGCCCTCGGAACATGCCGTCACCGTCGCCCTGAGGACGCAGCAGATCCTGGCCGAGGAATCGGGGGTCGTCAACACCGTTGACCCGCTGGGCGGATCGTACTTCGTCGAGTCTCAGACCCGACGCATCGAGGCCCAGGCCCGCGACTACTTCCGCCGCATCGACGAGTTCGGCGGCGTGCTGCCGGCGATCGAGGCCGGCTTCTTCCAGAAGGAGATCTCGGACGCCGCCTACCGCTACCAGAGCGAGATCGACCACCAGCAGCGCCGCATCGTCGGTGTCAACGCCTTCCAGGATCAGGCGCCGCTGCGCATTCCTTTGTTGGCCATGGATCCCGCCGGCCTGCAGCGCCAGACCGCACGCCTGCAGGAATTGCGTCGGACACGGGACTCCGGCGCGGTCGGCCAGGCCCTCGACCGCCTGCGGCTGGCTTGCCAGGGAACGGAGAACACCATGCCCCACCTGCTGCAGGCGGTCCGCGTCTACGCCACGCTCGGCGAAATCATCGACGTGATGCGCGGCGTGTTCGGGACCTATCAAGAACCGACCTGGGTATAGCTCCGGCCTGGAGTTGCCCCGGCCGGCGCCAGGAGCCGGCTGCGATGCGCTCACGTTCTGGTTCCTTCCGGATCACTGCCCTGATGGTTGCCGTGAGCGCCCTCGCCTGCAGTCTGCTACCGGCGGAAGGCCAGACGAGTATTGCCACCTCGGTCGCCGCGACCGTCCAGCACCTGCCCTCGCCCTCTCCACTCGCACCCGCCTCCCCCGCCCGCCTGGGTGAGGTTTCCGGCGTGATCTGCTACCCGGCGGAGGGTACGCCGGCGATGACGGCCTTCTTTCAACCGACCTCCGGCGGAGAAACGGTGACGATGGCCATCGCCCCCGGGCAGAACCGCTACGAGCTCGGGCTTCCCGAAGGCGAGTACATTGCCTACGCCTGGGTGTGGTTGCCGGAATCCCAGATCGGCGGATCGTACAGCCAGGCGGTCCCCTGCGGCCTGGACATCAGCTGCGCGGACCACAGCCTGCGTCCTTTCCTGGTCGGGCCGTCGAATCCGGCGTCTGGCATTGACCTGTGCGACTGGTACGGCGGTCCGGGCGCAGTCCCCACCCCGCCGGGCGGCGTCCTTCCCACTCCGCTGGCGACGGAGACCGTCGCCCCGGGCAGCATCAGCCTGAACTGCGACGGAAGCCAGCAGCGGGTGCGGGTGGAGGATGGGGGCGCCGCCGGGCGCACCGCCGCGGTGGACACCTGGCTGGCCGGCGGCTGGGTCAACGTGTGGAGCCTGAGCGGCGGGGATCCGATGATCCAGCAGATCGAACCCGAGGCCGGTCCTTACCGCTTCGGGGAGTGCCGCAGCCTGATCGCTCATCCCCATCCGCTACTCGGGCTCCGGCGCCGATCTGCGCCTGGACATATACGCTTGGGACGGCGCCGGGGTGCGCCAGGTCTACTCGCACTCCGGCACCAAGGGCGCCTGGGCGAAGCTGGGAGATACGATTCAATTCAAGGAGGCCAAATTCCTGTACGGGGAACCGAACTGCTGCCCCTGCGCCATGCAGACGACCGAGCACACCTGGGATGGCCGCGTCTTTGTCGAGACCCGGGTGATCGTCGAGCCGACCTACTCGGGCACGCCGCCCGATGCCTGCCGCCCCTGACGTCAGGCGGCGTGCACGACGGGTGAGCTGCCGGCTTCGACGCGGCGCGGCACCACCGGCTCCCACGCGCCTTGGGGCACGCCGAAGTAGTGCACCGCCTCGCGCAGGATCTGCCCCGTGTAGCGCAAGAAGCTCTCACGCACGACGGGATGCAGACCGTGCAGGAACATCAACAAGTCCGTGCGCGGCTCACGCATCGGGCGCCGCGTGCAAGAACTCGAGCCACTCGATGGTGTTCTGGCGATAGGGCTCGCACAGCGAGTCGATCGTTTCTGCGAGCACGCGGGCATCGTGGAAGTAGGTCGACATGGATCCTGCGCCTCCCTCGGTCACACCGCCACACCCCGCGGCGGTACTCCGAATGATGCAAGGAGCAGGCCAGGCCTCGCCCCAAGTTCCCGATCACGCCTCCTTCACGCCGGCCTACCTGCGGCTGCATGCCAACGGAACGCTGGCGCATCGGGTGGCACAGGCCCGCCAGGCGCTGCTGGCATGCAACTTGTGCGGACGAGGCTGCCGAGTCGACCGACGCAGCCAGCTCGGCGGCTGCCGCACGGGCACCGTCGCCCGCCTGGCCTCCTATGGACCCCACCACGGAGAGGAAGACGTCCTGCGCGGCTGGGCAGGCTCAGGCACGATCTTCTTCGGATCCTGCAACCTGCACTGCGTCTTCTGTCAGAATGCCGACATCAGCCAGTCGCAAGCCGGCAGCCTGACGCCGGCCGCCGAACTGGCGGAGGTCATGCTCTGGCTGCAGGCGAGGGGATGTCACAACCTCAACCTGGTGTCGCCGACCCACGTCCTGCCGATGATCCTGGAGGCCGTTGCCGAGGCCGCCGGGCGCGGCCTGCGGCTGCCGCTGGTCTACAACACCGGCGGTTACGACTCGCTCGAGGCGCTGGACCTGCTCGACGGCGTGGTCGACATCTACATGCCCGATATGAAGTACGCCAACGCTGAGGTGGGTTCACGGCTCTCGGGCGCTGAGGCGTACCCCTCGGTCAACGCCGACGCCGTCCGCGCCATGCACCGCCAGGTGGGCGATCTCGAATTGGACGAGCACGGCCTGGCCCGACGCGGGCTCCTGGTTCGCCACCTGGTGCTGCCTGGGGGGTTGGCCGGGACCGAACGCATCGTACGCTTCCTGGCCAGCGAGATCTCTCCGAACACGGCACTGAACCTGATGGACCAGTACCGGCCAGCCCACCGCGCCCACGAGATCCCGGAGCTGCGGCGGCGGGTGACCAGCGGGGAATACCGCTCCGCCTGGCAGGCAGCCGAACGCGCCGGCCTGACCCGCCTCTCGCTCTGCTCACGCTAGGCTCACACGCAAGGAGGCCTCTGCGCCTCACGCTCCGCCCGCTCGCGCCTCAACCCGAGCCTGGGTGACGGCCTC
The DNA here is from genome assembly GCA_963789825.1 of uncultured Chloroflexia bacterium. GTDB lineage: Bacteria > Chloroflexota > Anaerolineae > Anaerolineales > E44-bin32 > PFL42. Next base: position 241,495 of record CAWBME010000005.1, on the reverse strand, counting down.
CCGAATGCCGGTTGGGGAGTCGCTCGGCGAGAGGAAAGCGGATCCCTCGCTTCCCCTCCGCTTCGCTGCGGGGCAGGCGCTCGGGATGACATCCTTGTGAGCCATGTCATCTCGAGGCTGGCCTTTGGCCAAGGGATCTTCTTTCTCCCGGTCAGGAAATGGCACCGCTCCTCTTCGCTGCGGGGCGGGTGCTCGGGATGACAGCGCCTCTGTCATCCCGAGGCCGCCCTTAGGCCGAGGGATCTGCTCGCTTCCTGCCCATGGGTCGGCTGATACCGGTCGGAGATGCCCCGCTGCGCCGCGTCAGGGTGGGCACTGTCGGAGAAGGTCGCCCAGCCCCTCGATGTCCTTCCTCTGCCAGGTGGAGAGACCGGCCGCCAGAATCGACTGCGTGCGGGTATCCCCCGCACGCAGCGCACTCACGATCGATCCGACAAGCAGACCATCAGTACAGGAACATCGGCAGGCCGTCAAAGTTTCGGATGCGTGGGCGGTAAGCGTCTGAGTCGTACAGTGCCTCGACCTCGACCGTGCGCGCCCCGGCGCGGGTCTCTACCATGGACACGTGGGTGTAGACGCCCTTCTTCAGGGCAACCATCCGGCCGGTCTGTCCAGCCATCAGCAGATCGGCCGCCATGCTGCCATAGTTGCCGGCGACCATCAGGTCCAGCGCATCGGGTGGCCCGCAGCGCATCAGGTAGCCGACCTGCTGCTGGACGATACCGACCCCGGTGAGTTCCTTGAGGATCTCGCCGGTAACCAGCCCGACCCCGCCCAGTTTCTTGTGGCCGAAGGCGTCGGCCTGGCCGCGCTCGACGATCTCCCCGCCATGCATTTGCGCCCCCTCGGAGATGGTCATCATGGCGTAGTTGCTCGGATTGGCGCGCCGGTCATCCATCAGCAGCTTCGCCAGCTTCTCCGGGTCAAAGGGGACTTCCGAGATGATCACCCGATCGACCGCTCCCAGGTAGCCCGAGATCAACGAGGTCTCTCCGCTGTTGCGGCCAAAGAGCTCGATCACGGCGATGCGCTCATGCGAGCCGGTGCTGGTGCGCAGGTTGGTGATGAATTCGACCGAGCGCGTGACGGCCGTCGAGAAACCCAGGCAGTAGTCAGTTCCGGAGACGTCGTTATCCATCGTCTTGGGGATGGCGACCACCGGTACGCCTTCGTCGTGCAGGCGCAGGCCGTAGGACAGCGTATCGTCGCCGCCGATGGGAACCAGGGCGTCGACCTTCAAGTGCTGCAGGACAGACAGCACATGCGGGGTGAAGTCCTGAATCTGATCGCCCTTGACCTGAGACTGGAGGAACTCGGGCGCGTCCTTGGGCTTGACCTTTCCAGGGTTGGTGCGTGAGGTGTGCAGGAAGGTCCCGCCGAAACGGTCGATCGTGCGCACGACGGCCGGCGTCAGCTCCAGCACGTTGGCGGCCGAGGCGCTGTCCGCCGGATCGAACTCCAGCAGGCCCGCCCAACCGCGCCGGATGCCCAGCACCTGGTGGCCCTGCGCCGTAACCCGGTTGACGACGGCCTTGATCGCCGGATTGAGTCCGGGGACATCGCCGCCTCCTGTCAGAATACCAATTCGCATCATGTCTCCTCGAGTTCGAAAGCTACGCCGCGGCCTACCGCAGCGGGGATACCGTGCCGGGTTCGGCGTCCGCACCGGAGGTCAGGCCGGGCTGCCCGTCCCCCTGAACCGTTCGAGCTGCCGCTGGAAGAACTCATTCTCCGGGGCGCAGCGCAGCGCCTGTTCTTCCCAACCCGCCGCCGTGCCGGGGTCGCCTGCGGCGAACCAGGCCTCGGCCAGCGTGTCGAGGACATTCGGATCCTCGGGCGCAAGCTCTTGCGCTCGCTGTGCCGCCCGCAGCGTTTCCTCCGGGTACTTCTTGCGCAGCGCAAGATGCCAGGCCAGCTCGTTGAACACCTCGGCGCTGGTTTGCGACGATTGCAGCGCCTCGTCGAGCAACGTGCGCACGCTGCCCATGAGAACCGGCCCGTGGGCTGGCTCCGCCTCCGCCAACCGACAGTAGGCCTCCACCAGAAACGCGAACTTCCACTGGTTGTACAGACGCCGGAGCTCGGCCACCGGCTCGGCCTGATCGACAACCTTCAGATCGACCAGTCGATCGTCGACGCCCTGATAGCCCCCCTGCCGGCGAACGATCTGCAACGCTGCCGACTGCTTGCCGCGCCGATCGCCGCCAGCCTGCTCGCCTGCCTCGAGCGCCAACAGCAGCCGCTCGGCAAGTGGCCCGGAGGCCGCCTGAAACGTTCGCAGCATGCTATCCACGACCTCGGGGCCGACCAGAATGTTGCCCTGCACGCTGACGCCCTTGGCCGTGCGGTGGCCGGACCAGGCGAGCGTGCCCGAGCCGGTGTGGGCCGCCGCTTGGCCGTCGCGGTCGACGAGGCCAACCTGGCGCACGGCGGCGTCGGGATCGCGCGCCAGGATGTCCTGCAACGCCTGGCGCGCATCGGCGCCTGCGCTCAGCGCCTGAAGCGCCCATGGGCCCAAGTGCGGATTCGTGAGGGCCTGCGTGGCGACCGCTCCGACCTCGGCCTGCATCCAGGGAACGATGTAGCCGACATCCAGAACGCGCGAAGCCACCGCCACGCCCCACTCCCGTCGCTCGGCGTCCATGGCAACGATCGAGAAGGTGCCGGTCATCCTGCGTGGGTGATTGAGGGAGCGTGGGGTGTACGGGCCGGCGCCCAGGCCGGAGCGCCTCAAGCCAGCTCTCATTGCAGGCGCAGCGGCTCGATACGCAGGTTGCCCTCTCCGAGCAGCGCCAACAGCTGGGCGTGCAGGTCCTTGCAGTAGCCGGTCGTGGCGTTGGGGAACTCGAGGTTGTAGTGGCGGGCGGCCTCATACACCAGGAAGGCGAACCGGTCTCGTCCCGGATAGGAGAGCAGCAGGCCATGCACCCGGCGCAGGCGCCGGGCATCGCGTTCCTTGTCGCCGGTGGAGCGGATGACCAGCGTCAGCATATGCAGGTCGGAGGCCTCCCGGCGTAGGGCTGTCGTTGTCGGGAAGGCCTGCTCCTCGGCCGGAGGAGATTCGGGCGGAAGGATCGGCGCCGGGGAGGCAGGCGCGGCTGGCGTCAGCCCGGGCGCGGCGGAGGGCGCTGGCGGCTCCCTGGACGGCAGGTGGGCAGGGGCCGCGGCGGCAACCAGAATCGGATCGTCAATCCGCGCCTCATCGGGAACGAGCCACGCCTCGTCCACCACCGGCGTCGGCTCGGCTGAACGCACCAGACGAATCTCGCGCGTGATCTCGTCAGCCAGCACCTTGGGCTCGCCGCGTTCGCTGTCGACCTTGCCGCGCACCAACACCACCCCGCCCGGCTCGATCCACTCTGCCACCTTCTGCCAGGTGCGGGCAAAGACCACGACCTCGAACAGTCCCTGCAGGTCCTCCAACGTGACAAACGCCATCTCACGCCCATTGCGCGTCTGGAAGGTGCGAATCCGGCTGACCTCGCCGGCGACCGAGACCGCCGCACCCTGCTCCGCCTCGCGCAGCTCGGCGCTGTAGTGCGAGACCAGCTCCCGCAGCTCGTGCATGTACGGCGTGAGCGGGTGGTCGGAGACGTACACGCCGAGCAGTTCTTTCTCCCAGGTCAGCTGCTCCCGGCGCGTGACCGTGGCCGAAGCCGGCGGCAGCTCGATGTGTTCGGCGACACCGGTGTCGGCGCCGAACAACGTCAGCTGTCCGACCTCGCGGGCGCGGTAGTGCGCCGCCGAGACGGCCATGATCCGGTCGAGCAACTCGAGGATCGCCGTCCGGTCGCCCAGGCTGTCGAATGCGCCGACCCGCACCAGGCTCTCCAGCGCCCGCTTGCCCACGTGGCGCAGGTCGACCTGGCGCGCCAGCTCCTCCACCGAGCCGAAGGCGCCCTGCTCCTGGCGCGCCTGCAGGATCGCCTCCGCCGCGCCGACGCCGACGTTCTTGATCGCCCCCAACCCGTAGCGGATGGCGGGCTTGCCTGCGGCTCGATCCTCGATGACAAAGTCCAGGCGCGAGGCATTCACGTCCGGCCCAAGCACATCGAATCCCGAGCGCCGCGCATCGGCGATGTACAGCGCCACCTTGTCGGTGTCATCGTGGAAGACCGACATCAGCGCCGTCATGTACTCGACGGGAAAGTGCGCCTTCAGGTAGGCGGTTTCCACACAGATCACGGCGTAGTCGGCGGCGTGGCCTTTGGGGAAGCCGTAGCGGGCGAAAGCTTCCCAATCATCGAAGATCGCGTCGGCCGTGGCCTGGGGCACACCCTGACCAACGGCGCCCTGCACGAACTTGTCCCGCTCCTGGTGCAGTGCCTCCGCCTTCTTCTTGGCCACCGACTTGCGCAGGTTATCGGCCTCGGCCGCACTGTAGCCCGCCAGTTGCATGGCGGTGTACATGATCTGTTCCTGGTAGACCGTGATGCCGTAGGTCTCTTCCAAGATCGGCTGCAGCGCAGGATGTCGGTAGTGGACGGCTTCCTTCCCGTGCATGCGCCGGATATAGGCCGGGATGAATTCCATCGGCCCCGGGCGGTAGAGGGCGACCATCGCCGTGACATGCGCCAGCACGCGCGGCTTCATCTCCATCAGGTAGCGCCGCATCCCGGCGCCTTCTACCTGGAACACGCCCAAGACGTCTCCCCGGCCGAGCAGATCGTAGGTCGTTGAGTCGTCGAGCGGGATGGTGTGAATGTCGAGCGCCACGTCGTGGCGCTGCCGGATCAGGTCACACGCGCGCTCCATCACCGTCAGCGTGGACAGCCCGAGGAAATCGACCTTGAGCAGGCCGAGCATGTCCAGCACCTGCATCTCGAACTGGGTGACGGCGCCGATGGCGCCGTCCTCCTGGTTGCCCTTGGTGGGACGATGCAGCGGGATGTACTCGGTGATCGGCCGGTCGGTGATGATCACGCCGGCGGCGTGGGTGCCGGCGTTGCGCGCCACGCCCTCCAGGCGGGAGGCGATGTCGACCATCTCCTTGAGGTAGGGCGCCCCCTCGGCGGCCTCCCGAAAGGCGCTGACGGTCTCCAGCGCCTCGGGGATGGTCACCGGCTTGCCGGGGATGTTGGGCACCAGCTTGGCCACCCGGTCGACCTCGGGCAGCGGGATATCCATCACCCGGCCGACGTCACGGATGGCGGCACGCGCGCCCAGCGTGCCGAAGGTGATGATCTGGGCGACATGATCGCGGCCGTACTTGAGGGCCGCGTACTCCAGCACCAGGTGGCGCTTGTCGTCCTGGAAGTCCAGATCGATGTCGGGCATCGAGACCCGGCCCGGATTGAGAAAGCGCTCGAAGATCAGGCCATGCTGCAAGGGATCGACCAGGGTGATCTCGAGGGCGTAGGCAACGATTGACCCGGCAGCCGAGCCGCGGGCGTTGTACCAGATCCCCTGTTCGCGGGCGAAGCGGCACAGGTCCCACACGATCAGGAAGTAGGTCTCGAATCCCATCTGGGCGATGACACCCAGCTCATACTCAAGACGTTCGCCGAGGGCCGGTTCGGAAACGCGATCGCCAAAGCGGCGCCGCATTCCCTCGGCGCACAGCCGGCGCAGGAAGGCCGCCGACGTCTCGCCCTGCGGCAGCGGGAAGGCCGGCAGGCGGTAGCCCTTGAAGCCCAGGTCGACGCTGCAGCGCTCGGCGATCGCCAGCGTATTGTCAATCGCACCCGGCACGTGCCCGAACAAGGCCAGCATCTCCTGCGGCGTTCGCAGATAGTAGGAGGGATCGGTCATCCGCATCCGGTCGGGGTCGGATCGGATCGAACCCGTCTGGATGCACAGCAGGATGTCCTGCAGCTCGGCATCCTGTGGGTTGATGTAGTGCACATCGTTGGTGGCGATGAACTGCGCGCCATAGTGGGCGCCGAGCTCAAGCAACTGGCGGTTAACGGCCGGCAGCTCCGGTAGCTCGTGATGTTGCAGCTCGATGAAGAACTGCTCGCGCCCGAAGACTTGGAAGTACCAGTCCAGCCGGCTGCGGGCCGTCTGCTCCCGGCCCTCGATCAGCGCCCGCGGGACCTCACCCGACAAGCAGCCGGTGGTGCAAATCAAGCCTGCGGCATGTGCCGCCAGGTAGTCATGATCGATGCGCGGCCGGTAGTAGAAGCCCTCGAGCTGGGAGGCTGTGGCGATCGCCAGCAGGTTGCGGTAGCCGGTGTCGTTCTCGGCCAGCAACAGCAGGTGGAAGGCGCGTCCGTCGCGCCCCGGGTCGCGGTCGCGCATGCCGTTGGGCGCCAGGTAGGCTTCCATGCCGATGATCGGCTTGATGCCCGCCTTATGGGCGGCGTGGTAGAAATCCACCACGCCAAACATCGCCCCGTGATCGGTGAGGGCGAGGGCCGGCATCTCGAGTTCGCGCGCCCGCTGGACAAGGGCCGGAATCCGGCTCAGCCCATCCAGCAGTGAGAACTCCGAGTGAACGTGAAGGTGTACGAAAGACATCGATGAGTTTGAGTGCGACCCTGTGAGCGAGTCAGGATCACGCTCCCGATTATAGCGGACTTGGCGTCTGCCGCCAGCCAGACCGAAGTCCGGCCGGCGACCCGCCCGCCGACCGGCACCCCTGCCCGGGCAATTCGTGTGTTAAGTTAGTTAACATATTGTCCAGCGTGTGTTAACCTACTTGACAAAGCGGGCCTTCCGGCGTATGCTCGGACCATCCCCACCAGCGACGGGCACCGGATGGCAGCAGCACGCTACCAATCGCGGGAAACCGTCCTCGATATCGTCCGTCTCACCCCGGGCGGCGCCTCGCGTTCGCAGCTGGCTCACGATCTGGGCGTCAGCCGGGCGGCGATCACCGGTCTGGTCAACGATTTGCTGGAGCGCCAGGTGCTGCGCGAGATCGGCAGCCGCAGCTCGAACGGCGGACGCCGCTCGGTGATGCTCGACCTCAACCCGCAGGCCGGCCGGCTGATCGGCATCGACATCGGCGCTACCCACCTCACCCTGGTCGTCACCGACCTGGCAGCCCATGTGCTGGGCGAGATCGAGAGCCCGTGGCCGATCGAACGCGGTCCGGAAGCCTGTCTGCAGCAGGTGGATCGATTGGTGCGCGACCTGCAGCGCCGCACGGGCGGACGCCAGGAGCCGGCGCTGCGCGTGCTCGCCGCCGGCGTGCCCGGCCCCGTCTCCGAAGGGCAGGGTTTGGTGACGGCGCCGCCGATCATGCCCGGCTGGGACGGCTTCCCGATCCGGGAACGCATGCAGGCCCTGTGGGGTAAGCCGGTCAAACTGCTCAACGACGCCGACCTGGGCGCGCTGGGTGAGTGGGCCTTCGGCGCCGCGCGTGGCATGCAGGACATGGTGTATATCAAAGTCGGCACGGGAATTGGCGCCGGCTTCTTGTTGGGCGGGCAGGTATATATCGGCGCCAGCGGCGCCGCCGGCGAGATCGGCCACATCACGCTCGATCCCGAAGGCCCCGTGTGCACCTGCGGCAACCGCGGCTGCCTGGAGGCGATGGCCGGCGGCGCCGCCCTCGCCCGAGCGCGCCGTGCAGGCGATCCGCACCGGGACGCCCAGCGTGCTGGCGCAGCACACGCCGCTCGAATCGCTGACCGCCCGCGACATCGCCGAAGCCGCCCATCGCGGCGATCACATGTCCCAGCAGCTGCTGGCGGATGCGGGCCGGCTGATCGGCATCAGCGCCGCCACGCTCGTCAACCTGGTCAATCCTCAGATGGTGGTCGTCGGCGGCGGAGTGGCCATGGTGGGCGACTTGCTGCTCAATCCCATCCGCGACGCCGTCCGCCGCCGAAGCCTGCGCGCCTCGGCCGAGGTCGTGCAGGTGCAGGCGGCTATGCTCGGCCGGCGCTCGACCGCCATGGGCGCCGTAGCGTTGGCCCAGCAGCACGCCGTGCGCATGCTGGCCGGATGCCCGACATGAGCCGGGCCGTATCAAGACAGGAGGTGCACGCTTCCACGAGGAGAGATGAAGAGGACTTCCGCAGCGTACGCCCGCGGCCGAACTTGACCGTCGGGGAACCCGAGTTCGAAATCCGAGATTCGCAAAGAGGAGAAACCCTACCCATGAGTAAGAAGCTTTGGACACTGATCAGCCTGCTGATCGTTTCGGTGATGGTGCTGGGCGCATGCGCTCCGGCAGCCACCGAGGCGCCCGCCGCACCGCCCGAACCGCCGGCGGCCACAGAAGCGCCTGCGCCCGTCGAGGCGCCGCCGATGGAGCCGGTGACCATCCAGCTCTGGCACCAAGGAAGGCGAGGCCGAGCGCCGCCTGCAGTACGTCCAGGCGCTGGCCGATGCCTACACCGCCATGCACCCCGAGGTCACCTTCGAGCTCACCAACAAGGACGTGGAGACGCTGCGCGAGGACTTCCTGACCGCCGGCCCTCGCCGGCAGCCTCGCCCGACCTGCTGTGGACCGTCAACGACCACGCCGGCCCCTTCACCGACGGCCGAGATCATCCTCCCGGTCGGACGACCTGGTCGACCTGAGCAAGTACGTCGACAGCTCGGCCGTCCGCGCTGGACGGCCAGACCTGGGGCGTTCCGATCTCCAACGGCAACCACCTGATGCTGCTTACAACAAGGACCTGATCGCTGACGCCTCCGGCCAACACCGACGGCGCTGCTCGCCGTGCGGCTGACCGAGCTCAAGGCTGCCGGCGAGCAGTACGGCTGGTCTACAACCAGACCGAGCCCTTCTGGCTCGTGCCGTGGCTGGGTGGCTTTGGCGGCAAGGTCTTCGCCGAGGACGGCGTGACCCCGACGCTCAACACGCCCGAGATGGTCGCCACCCTGCGGCTCGCTGAAGCAGCTCAAGGACGAGGCGCATCGTTCCGGCCGAGAGCGACTACAACGGCGCCGACACCCTCTTCAAGGAGGGCAAGGCGGCCATGATCGTCAACGGCGACTGGTCGCTGGGCGGCTACAAGGACCTGTTCGGCGACAAGCTGGGCGTGGCCCGCATCCCGATGATCACCGGCGCTGGCGATGGCCGCCCCCTACACCAGCGGCATGTACTTCATGCTCCCGGCCGGGCTGGATGGCGCCAAGGTGGCCGTGGTCATGGACTTCATCGACTTTGTCACCAATCCCGAGAACCAGACCTCGATGGTCACCAAGCTTACCCGGCTGCCGGCCCTGAAGGAGGCGCTGGAGATCCGCTGATCACCGACGACCCGATCCTCGAGGGCTCCGCCGACCAGATGGTCGTCGGTGTCGCGGATGCCCGCCGTCGGTCGAGATGCGCTGCAACTGGGACAGCATGAAGCCCGAGATGCAGGCCGTGCTCGCCGGCGACAAGTCGCCGGAGGACGCCGCGGCGCCATGCAGGCGGCGGCTGAAGCCTGCATCGCGACCCTCGAGTAAGATACTACCGGCAAGGAGGCCAGGGCCATGGCCCTGGCCTCCGGCCCATCCCGTCGCCCGGCGCCCGTCCCACAGAAGGGAGCCCGCCCTTGGAGCAGCTGCTCAAGCAAATCCTCCCCAGCCTGGCCCAGGTTGGGGTCGACCATCATCTATCTCTTCGTGTTTGTTCGTGCTGCTCGAGGCGCTGGTCTACCTGATCTTCGGCCGGCTGCTGCGCTCCAAGCACACGCTGACGGTCATGCTGATCGCCCCGGCCGCCGTCGGCCTGGTGATCTTGGTGGTCTACCCGCTGCTGTGGGAACTCAACCTCTCACTGACCAACATGAGCCTGCGCCGATTCGGCGACAAGGCGCAGTACCTGTGGGTCGCCTGCGCCGCGGCTGCGGAACCGACCGAGGGTCCTTGGCTGGTCAACTGCCTGCTCAAGAACTACGTCGATGTCTTTCCCCTGCCGGTGCTGAAGCAGGTTCAGTTCCTTCCGGTCTTTCTGCGCACCGTGCTGTGGACGTTCTTCAACGTCGTGTTGCACGTGATCGGCGGGATGGCGCTGGCGCTGCTGCTCAACCGCCCGATGCAGCTGGCGCGGCGTCTACCGTGCCCTGCTGATCTTCCCCTGGGCCATCCCGCAGGTGATCGCCGTGCTGGCCTGGCGCGGCGAGTTCCACTATGAGTACGGCTTCGTCAACATCATGCCTGACTGTCGCTGGGCATGGCGCCGATCGAGTGGAAGACCGACGCCTTCTGGAACTTCGCCGCCATGTGATCACCAACGTCTGGCTCGGCATCCCCTTCATGATGGTCATCATCCTGGGGGCGTGCAGAGCATCTCCGGCGAGTACTACGAAGCCGCCGAGATGGACGGCGCCGGCGGGGTCCAGCAGTTGCGCCATATCACCCTGCCGCTGATCCAGCCCGTTCTGACGCCGGCCATCATCCTGGGCACGATCTGGACCTTCAACAACTTCAACGTGCCCTTCTTCATCAACGAGAATGAGCTGGAGACGAGCGATACCCTGGTGACGGCCCTGTTCCGTTCCGCGTTCCAGTACTTTAACCGCTACGGCGTCTCCGCCGCCTTTGCCTTTGTGATCTTTGGCATCCTGCTCGTCTTCTCTCTGCTGTACATCCGCCTCACCGGGACCTTGAAGGAGCCGACGCAATGAGCAGCCTCACGACAACCACGACGGCAGGCGCAATCACCGCAGACCAGGCCAAGGACGAGCCCAGCGCCATCAGCCGCTTCTTCCACAGCCGGCCGCGGCGACAGCTCCCTTCAAGCGGACCCTGATTCACCTGACGCTGATCCTGTGCTGCCTGATCGCCGTCTACCCGGTGCTGCGCGTGCTCAGCGTCTCGCTGCGTCCCGGCGACCGTCTGCTCTCCACCTCGTTGGCCATCATTCCGCAGGATGCCTCGCTGCAGAACTACATGCGATGCTGATCGACAACACCAGTTTCCTGCTCTGGCTGTGGAACAGCCTGATCATCACGCTGGCAACGGCGCTGGTCGGCGTCGCCTGGCCGCCACCTCGGCCTACGCCTTCTCCCGCTGGCGGTTTCCGGGGCCGGAACGCCGGGCTGGTGTTCCTGCTGGCCACGCAGATGATCCCGGCCGCCATGCTGATGGTCCCGATCTACATCCTGGCGCTGCGCAACTGGCCTGATCGGCAGCTACCGCGGTTTGATCATCGCCTACTCGGTCAGCGCGGTGCCCTTCAGCATCTGGATCCTGAAGGGCTACTACGACACGATCCCGCGCGACCTGGAGGAAGCGGCCTGATCGACGGTGCCGCGCAGTTCGGCACGTTCTGGCGCATCATCCTGCCGCTGTCCACGCCGGCGCTGGCGATCGTCTTCCTGTTCAATTTCACCCAGGCCTGGAACGACTACCTGTTCGCCCGCATCATCCTGGGCAACGCCGAGCAGATCTGGACCTGGCCGCTGGGGCTGCGCACGCTGCAGGAGCAGTTCCAGACCCAGTGGGGCATGTTCTCGGCAGCATCGATCCTGGTCACGATCCCGGTGGTGATCCTGTTCCTCTATTCCTCCAAGTGCCTGATCTCCGGGCTGACGCTGGGCAGCGTCAAGGGGTAGCGATGCCACACCTGCTCTCGAACGGGGAGGCGCGCTCCGCCTCCCCGTTCGGCTTTCTCACGGTGCCAGCAGCTCCCCGCACGGAGGCATCCCATCCCATGATCCGAATCCTGGTGCTGGCGGCGCGCGACCTGTGGGAGGAGTCCTTTCTACTGATGGTCTTCAACCTGATCTGGGCGCTGACCAGCCTGCCCGGCTTCGCCCTGCTCGGCTACGGCGCCGTCGGTCGGGACCTGCTGGTGCTGGTCTTGGGGGTAGCTGCGTTGGCACTCTGGCCGCTGTCGACCTTCGGGCTGTTCCATGCCGCGGCGCAGGCTGGGCAACGCAGCCCGGTTCACCTGCGCACGATGCTCGACGGCGCCCGGAGCACCCCCGGCCTTGCCTACCGCTGGGGGGCGCTGGGGCTGGCCGGCAGCGGCCTGCTGGCCGCCAACCTGGCTTTCTACGTGAATCCCCAGGCGCCGCTGGCTGGGACCTGGCTGGCATCCTTCCTCGGGGCGGTCTTCTTCCTGCTGCTGCTGCTGTGGCTGATGGCACAGGTGTACCTTGCGGCGTGGATCGCCACGCAGCAGGCTGGTTCGTTGCGACAGGCCTGGCGTCGGCTGGCTAACCAGTTCGTCGCCCATCCGCTGCTCAGCCTGGCGGTGGGCTCCGTCATCCTGCTGCTCGCCGGGTTGGGCATCGTCGTGATCCCGGCTGGCTTGCTGCTCGCCTTCGCCTGCGCCGCGGCACTGGCCTGCCGCGCGGTTGCTGAGTGGGGCGGCGCTGCCGCGCCCGTCGCTCCGGAGGGCTAGATGGCCAAGCCGAAGACCTACCGGCTGGAGGCCGGTGCACAGACACTCACTTGCGGCACTGGAATTGGCGGACCGATTCGCGTATCCCGCGGCGACTTCACGCGGCGCCGCCCTCTCGAGCGGCCGAGCGCCTAGCGTTCAGGTGCAGCTCAAGCCCAGCGGCTGGTCCAACCCCGATCGGCCGCCGCGGGTCGCCAAGCCACAGGCCAACGTTGTGCTGCGACGCTGGCGCAGCGGGGACCTGGGCGTGGATGAAGAGTGGCGCGCGCAGTCCACCCACTTCGAGCGGCGTCTGACCGTGACCAATCTCTCGGGCCGGGAGCAGCAGCTCACCGGCGTGCGCCTCACCTTGCCCGGGTCCAGCCTGGGTGCCGTTCACGACTGCCGCATTGAGGCGCCCTGCACCAACCTGCGTCCTCGACTGCCGATGAGCGCCTTTCTCGATCTGCGTGCGGGCCGTCCGCTGCCGCGCGAGTTAGCGCCCGCCGCCCGCATGCGCTGGGACCGCGCCCTGGAAGATGCGCCCGACGTGACTCCCGGATTGTTGGCCATTCACAACGCCGCACGCAAGCTGACGCTGCTCGTTTGGTACCACAGTGAAACCGAAGCCGGCACGCCGCTGATCTTCGGCGATGCGCCGGGCGCGGCGCTGGGCCACCAGATCGGCCTGGCCGGCTGGCTGGCCCCAGGCGCTTGCCTACACGCCGGGACACAGTATCTGGCGCTCGTCGCCGGCACCTGGGAGCAGGCGCTGGATCAGTTCCGCGAGCACTACGCTCGGGTGGGACTTCGTGCCGCCGCTGTTCGGCAGCCCACCCCGTTGGGTGCAGCTGGCGGCGGTCTACGAGGTACATCCCGGTCAGTTTGGCGGGTTTCGCGGGCTGGCGGCCGAAATCCCGCGCCTGCACCGGCTTGGCCTGAACACGCTGTACTTGCTTCCGGTCATGGCTTATGACAACCGCAGCGGCCGCGCCTGGGACGAGAACTGGCTTGGATCCGGGTCGCCGTATGCCATGACCGATTTCGAAGCCTTCGACCCGAGCCTGGGGACGGCCGACGACTTCGGCGAGCTTGTGCGCCAAGTCCACCGCCACGACATGCGCTTGCTGATGGACTTTGTTCCACAAGGGTGTGCCACCCACGCCCGCTACGTGGGCGAGCATCCCGAATGGTTCTGCCGCGACGAGCAAGGCCGCCTGGTCAGCTCACACGGCTGGAACGACACCTACTCGCTCGACTGGGCGAATCCGGCCTACCACGACTACATGTTGGACTGGTCGCTGCGCATGGCCGCCGAGTACGACATCGACGGCTATCGCATCGACGCCCCGCACGCCAAGGAACCCAACTGGGATCGCCGCATTCCCTACCACGCCTCCTACACCAGCCTCGGAGTTCTTCCCCTGCTGGAGCGGCTGCAGATTGGGCTCAAGCGTCTCAGCCCCGAGAAGGCGATGCTGTGCGAGCTCTTCGGACCAATCTATCATCGCTCGCACGACTTCCAGTATGACTACCAGCCGTGTGTCAATCTGTTCTCCTTGCTGCGTGGCGACCTCACCTGCCAGGAAATCGGCGACTGGCTTCAGGACTACTGGTCTGCGCTTCCACCCGGCGCGATCCGCGTGTGCTTCACCGAGACGCACGACACGCGCACCGGAATGCCCTCGTATGCCTGGCGCGGCTCGGCCGCCGAGCGGACGATGCTTGCCATGCTTGTGCTGGCAGGTTTCGTGCCGATGGTGTGGTCGGGGCAGGAGGCCTATTCCGAGGATTGGTATTCCAGCTTGCTGCATGCCCGCGCCGGATCTGCGGCGCTGCTGCGCGGCGGCCGTCACTTCAACCCTGTCCCCTGCTCCTCTCCGGACGTGCTCTCGATCGTCTGCCGCCAGGAGAGCGAGACCATCTGGGGCGTCGTGAGCCTGCACGCCGAGCGCACGCCGCTCGAGTTTGACCTGAGCCGCTGGGCCCTGAATCAAGGCATGCCGTTCCGCCTGTTCGACCTCATCTCGCAGGTTCCTTGGAGCGAGGCGGGGCGAGCGACTTGGCCGGCCGATGCGGCGCGCACGCTGCGGCTTTCCCCTGTACCATTCGAGCCGTACTTCTTCCGCATCGACCCGGGGACACTGGCCGCGGACGAGGAGGTCCATCGGTGAGGCTTGTCCGTTGGTCCTGCTGCCTGCTGCTTGCCGGCCTGCTTTCCGGCGCTTGCACTCCGGCTGTGTCGCCTACCTCGACGCCGGCGCCTCTCCCTGCGGCGGACGAGGACGTGCTCTACCTCAACCTGGTCTGGCACCAGCATCAGCCGCTCTACTACCAGGAGCCCGCCGGGGTGTACACGCGCCCCTGGGTGCGGGTGCATGCCACCAAGGACTACTACGACATGGCCTCGACCGTGGCGCAGTACCCCGACGTCCACGTCACCTTCAATCTGACGCCGGTGCTCCTGCGGCAGCTGGAGGATTTCGCTGCGGGCGAGGCCAAGGACAGCTACTGGGTGCTGGCGGAGAAACCCGCAGCCAGCCTGACGGAGGCCGACAAGCGCTTCTTGTTGACAAGATTCTTCGACGCCAATTGGGCCAATGTCATCGGCCGCTTCCCGCGCTACCAGGAACTGCTGAACAAGCGCGGCGGGGCAACGGCCGAAGATATCGATCAGGCCCTGGCCAATTTCGACGAGAGGGACTACCGCGACTTGCAGGTCTGGTTCAACCTGGCCTGGTTCGACCCCGACTTCCTCGCACAGCCGCCGCTGCAAGCGCTGGTCGAGAAGGGCGAAGGGTTCGCCGAGGCCGACAAGGCCGTCGTGTTCCAGGAGGCACGTCGCATCCTGGGCGAGGTCATCCCGCTGCACCGTGATCTCCAGGAGGCGGGGCAGATCGAGGTCATCACCAGCCCCTATGCCCATCCGATCCTTCCCTTGCTCTACAACACCAAGCTGGCGCTCACCGGAAACCCGGATGGCGAGATGCCCGAGCGCTTCTCCTACCCGAACGATGCCATCGCCCAGCTGGAACTGGCTGCGGAGCAGTACCGGCAGCGCTTCGGGCGCGAGCCCAGCGGGCTGTGGCCCTCGGAGGGCGCCGTGGCGGAGGAAATCGTGCCGCTGGTCGCCAATGCCGGGTTTGCGTGGATGGCCAGCGGCGAACAGGTTCTGGCCAACAGCCTGGGCCTGGGCGCCTTCACGCGCGACGCGTCCGACACGGTCCAGGAAGCCGACGCCCTCTACCGCCCGTACTTCGTGCAGGGGGAGCGCGCCGAGCCGGTGATGATCGTATTCCGCGACCTGCGCCTGTCGGACTTGATCGGCTTCGAGTACTCGCAGACGCCGGGCGAGGCAGCCGCCGCCGACTTCCTGCAACGCTTGGAGAACATCCGCGCCCGGCTGGCGGCGGAGGGCGCACCGGGACCGCATCTGGTCACCGTCATCCTCGATGGGGAGAACGCCTGGGAAAACTACCCCAATGACGGCAAGGCCTTTCTGCATGCCTTGTATCGTAGTCTGTCCGAAAGCCAGACCATCCGCACCGTCACACCACGTGACTATCTTGAGGCGTTTCCCGAGCAGCGATCCCTGGAGAGCCTGTTCCCCGGCGCTTGGTTCAGCCCCAACTACGATACCTGGATCGGAGAGCCCGAGGAGACGCGGGCCTGGGAGTACTTGCTGCGGACGCGCAAGGACCTGGGGAAGTACGATCTGACCGGGGACAAGCTGCCGCCGTCGCCCGAGGCGCTGCAGGAGGCGCTAGACTTCATGTACCTGGCCGAGGGCTCCGATTGGTTCTGGTGGTACGGCGCCGACCAGAACTCCGGCAACGACGACTACTTCGACCGGGGCTTCCGCTCCTTGCTTGCCGGGGTGTATCAGTCACTCGGCGAGGAGGTACCCGCCTTCGTCCGCGTCCCCATCGTGCCGGCCGCTCCCGCCGCCGCAACGCAGGGGCTGCAGGCGCCGTTCACGCCAACGCTTGACGGCGTGGTGTCGCCGGAGACGGAGTGGGACCAAGCTGCCCTGTATCCCGCACCAGGCGGAGTGCAGGCGCGCGCCGCCGACCTGGCCTCCAGTCTCAGTCTCGCGGTCGACGCCAAGCACTTGTACCTGAAGCTCACCCTGGATCCCGAGATCTGGTCGCTCGACGCACCCGCTGCCAGCATCTACTTCGCTTCGCCCCGCGTCAAGGACTCCACCTCCTTCCGCGCCAGCGCCAGGCCCAACCGCGAGGCCGACCTGATAGGCTTCCCCGCCACCGCCCGCCTCGACCTTGCGCTGCGCCGGGCGGCGCCCGCTGCAACCTGGAGCACCGTGCGCGGCATTGACTGGCAGCCGACTGCAGATGGAACGGAGATCCGCAGTGCCGCCGGCGCCGATGGCGTGGAGGTCGCTGTTCCGCTCGAACTGCTGGGCGAAGTCGAACCGGGCGACGAGCTGCAGCTGCTGGCAGTGATCTCGGCGGGCAATCGGCCGCTGCAAGACCTCCCCGCCGATGGCCCAGCCTCGCTGCAGCTGCCCGATCTGGGGCTGGCTGAGGTCGTGTTGCAGGTCGAGGATCCGGTGGGCGACGACACGGGCCCTGGAACCTATGTGTACCCGATGGATGCCGTCTTCGAGCAGCAGGTGTTCGACCTGCGCTCCTTCTCCGTCGCGGCGGATGAGCGCAGCTTGATCTTCACTTTCGGTCTGTACGGACCGCTCACCAATCCGTGGGGCTCTCCCAACGGATTGGCGCTGCAGACGCTGGATGTGTACGTGGACACCGACCCAGGCCAGGCCACCGGCGCCCGCTTGCTGCTGCCCGGGAGGAACGCCGCGCTGGCGGAGGGCTTCGGCTGGGAGGCAGCCGTCTGGGCCGAGGGATGGACGCCCCAGTTCCTCCGCCCCGATGAACAAGGCGCTCCGATCCAGGATGGTCAGATCAGTGTCAGGGTGATCAGTGACGCGGCAAGCCAGCGCATCAGTCTACGCGTGCCCCGAGAGGCCTTCGGCAAGGGAGACCCGACCCAGTGGGCGTACGCCGCAGTCTTGCTCAGCCAGGACGGCTTCCCCTCGCCGGGGGTCTGGCGCGTGCGCGATGTCGAAACGAATGCCTCGCAATGGCGCCTCGGCGGCGGCCCCGCGGATGCCAACCACACCCGCATCCTGGACATCGCCTGGCCGGGGCAGGCAGACGTCACGCAGCAGCAGTTGCTGGCCAACTACACTCCGGCCGCCGAGGTGGTCGACAGCCTGGCGCCGGAGATGTTCGCCCAAGTGCCGATGCTTCGGCCCTGAGGCCCGTGCCAGGTTCCGCCGCATCGGCCGCCTTGTGGCGCCCGCAGATAGCACAATGTGCAGCCTGCGCCGAGCAAGGCCGCGGCCGGGAAGACACAGCGTGGGATGCGGTGGTGACCGCATCCCACGTTGTGTTTGATTCAGCAGATATCCCGGGTCAGGCGGTCGGGACAGCAACCTCCGCCGACGGCGCGAGCGTTGGATAGTCCTTCCGGCCGAAGCGCGTCAGCAGCACCCCGCCCAAGCCTACGGCGCCGACCACCAGCGGCGCCAGCCAGCCGACACACGGGATGAAGGCGATGCCGTTGGCGACTGCCCAGACCAGCAGTGTCCCCAGCCCAGCGGCTGGCGCCGGTTCGAGCGACCACTTGAAGGCCCGCGCCAGGCGCAGGCCGATCTCGTAGCCCACCGCGATCCAGCCGAACACAATGGCCGCGATGAGGAGCAGCAGGCCAAGGATTGCTAGCGGAATCAGGCAGATCGTGATGGCCAGGACGAAGAGCAGCACCGGCGCCACGATCCCGGTCAGCACGCCCACGCCGGCAGCCGACCACGGCGCTTCGGCGATCGCATGACTTGCGCGCTGAATCGGCTTCGGCCAGAAGATCACCACGAGCACCGCCAATCCCGCCATCAGCAGGGCCTGGACGATGTAGGAAAGGCCCTGCATCGCTCCCGAGGCCCCCATGGCCCACAGCGGGTTGCTGGAGAATGTCTGCACTTGTGGAGGCAAGGTGAACGACTGCATAAACGGAATCGACGGGGCGATGGGGGCCAGCGGGAACTCCGGCTGCTGGATTTGCCCGGTGATTTCCTGGCCCTGCACCTGCGCACCTTCGGCGCGGGTTACCGCCGCGGCGAACGACTGGACATCGCCGGTGACCACCGCCTGATTGCCGAAGGTCACCGCCGCGCCGACGGCGGCCACATCCCCATTGATGGTGCCATTCGCCGTCAGCGCGCCGCCGATGACGGCGACATCCCCATTGACCGTCGACCCGTCGGCCAGGGTGGCGACGCCCCCGAGAACCACCAGGTCCTCGTTCAGGCTCTGTCCGGGGCCGAGGGTGTACACCCCTCCCATCACCACCTTTCCCTCGCCGCCCTCCTGCAGCGCAGGTGCGGCCAAGGCAGTCGCCGGCAGCGCCAGCAACAGTGCCGCCAGCAAGAGAACCGTCAGAACACGTTTCATCGTTGAGCTCCTTTCTGAGCTTGAGACCAGTTGAGTTGGTAGATCACCAGCAGCCAGGCGCCGATCAGGCCAGCTGCGGCCGCGGTTAGCACCCCTCCCCCTCCGACGATCGCCGCCGGTCCAATCGGCCCCGCCAACGAGGACAGGATCTGCCTGCCGACATAGAAGAGCACGGTGACGTTGGCCATTCCGCGCACAGCGCTCGAGACCAGTTCGCCCACGTCTGGCAGGCGCAAGGGCGAGGCGACGCCCAGCCAGGCGGCCCCCAAGATCGCGCCAGCCAGACACACCACCAGGACGGCAAGCACAGCCATCGATTGGCGGCGTGCCCGCCGCCGGCTCTCCAGCGCTAGGCGTGCCTCCCACCGTCCGGCGAAGCCCGGTTGCGGGGTGGCCTCCGGCACACCATCCAGGTCCCGACGCACCTCCGCCCACGCAGCTTGCAGCGCCCGGCACTGGACGCAGGCCGTCAGGTGTTGGCGCAGCTGCTCCGCCTCCTGCGCCGAGCGTGGGTCATCCGAGAACAGCCAGTTGTCAAACGGGGAGTGGGACATCGGAGAGCTCTCCACGCAGGGGTTCGAGGCTGGCAGACTCCAGGTACCGCTCAGCCAGCTCGCGACGCGAGCGGTGCAGCCGACTCTTGACGGCGCTGGTCGTCAGGCCAAGGTCCTCGGCGATCTCTTCCAGCGGCATGTCGTACCAGTACTTGAGCGTGATGATGGCCCGGTCGAGCGGGCTCAGGCGCTTCAGCAGCTGGCCCACCCGCTGCTCCTGTTCCCGGCGCATCAGCATGGATTCCGGGCCGGGCGCGGCATCGGGAAACGCAACCTCCTCATCGACAGCGTCCAAGGCAACGGCGGACTGCCGCCTACGGCGCAGCCGGTCGATGCACTCGTGTGCGGCGACCGAGAGGCACCAAGATCCGAAGCGGCGCTCGGGGTCGTAGCGGTGCAGGCCGCGGTAGGCCTTGAGGAACGCCTCCTGGGCGGCATCCTCCGCCTCGGCCGGCTCACCCAGCATGCGGTAGCACAGGTTGTAGACCGGCACCTGGAACACCTCCACCAACCGGGCGAATGCCTGTTCGTCCCCCTGGCTGGCCTGACGCGCCCATTGGGCCTCCTGTGCAAGCTGCGTTGGGTCAATCCGCATGTCGGATCCCGGAAGGCTTCACCTTCACCCCCCTATACGCAGGACGGCTGGGGCGGTTGCATCGCGGGGAAGGGCCTCGGGGGGCGGGACGGACCCGCCTGACCCAGGGCGCATGATATGATGCTCGCCGATGTCCGATCTGACAACCCCCCAGGCAACCTCCACCCGCGAACGCTGGTCCCAGATCCGCGCCTCAGCCGCCAACGTTCTGCGGGCGTTCCGCCTGTCGTGGGAGGCCCACCGGCTGTCCACGCTGGGTATGGCGGCCTGCACGCTGGTCGGCGCTCTGCTGCCAGCGGCCCAAGCCTGGTTAGCCAAGTTGATCGTCGACAGCGTGGTCGGCTCGCTCAGCGCCCAGGTCGATCCGCTGAGCGGGCTGCAGGCGATTGCCCCGCTGCTGCTGGCCGAGGCTGTGCTGGTGGTGCTGCAGGCGCTCAACAGCCAACTCCGGACGCTCTCCGAACATGTTCTGCACGCGCGCCTCAACCTGTCGATCAACACACGCATCATCCGCAAGGCGCTCGAGCTCGACCTGACGCACTTCGAGAACGCAGAATACTACGACAAGCTGCAGAATGCACGCCGCGAGGCGGACTGGCGCGGGTTGCGCATTGTCAACGGCAGCTTCTACCTGGTGCAGAACCTGATCACGCTGGGAACTTTCGCCTTGCTGCTGATCCGCTTCAGCCCCTGGCTGGCGCTGCTGCTCTTCGTGGCCACGCTGCCCGCCTTCATCGCCCAGAGTCGCTTCGCCGAACTGAACTTCCGCGTGCTCTCGTGGCGGGCGCCCGAGGCCCGACGGCTCTCCTACCTCGAGCACCTGCTGACCGACTACGACGCCGTCAAAGAGGTCAAGCTGTTCTCGCTCGGCGAGCCGCTGCTCGGTCGCTACGCCAGCCTGTTCTGGAGCTTCCTGCGCGAGGACCAGGCCATTGCCCAGAAGCGCAGCCTGGCGTCGCTCGGTTGGGGACTGCTGGCAACGCTGACCTACTACGGGGCCTACGCCTGGATCGTCTGGCGCACGCTGGCAGGCGCCATCACGTTGGGCGAAATGACAATGTACCTGAGCATCTTCCGCAACAGCCAGTCGACCTTCGAGAGCATCTTCTTCGAAGTGAGCGAGCTGTACGAGAACGGGCTGTTCATGAGCAACCTGTTCTCGTTCCTGGAACTTGAACCGTTGATGGCCCAGAGCGCGTCCCCGCGACCCGTGCCTCGTCCGCTGCAAGTGGGCATCGAGTTCCGCGAGGTATCCTTCCGCTACCCCGGGCAGGAGAACTGGGCACTGCGTCAGGTCAGCTTCGCCATCCGTCCCGGGGAGAAGATCGCCCTGGTCGGACCCAACGGCGCAGGAAAGACCACAATCGTCAAGCTGATCACCCGCCTGTACGACCCGAGCGAGGGGCAGGTGCTGCTGGACGGCGTCGATCTGCGTGAGTACGACATCGAGCAGCTGCGTCACCGCATCGGTGTGATCTTCCAGGACTTCGTGCGCTACCATCTGTCGGCCGCCGAGAACATCGGCCTCGGCCAGATCGAGGCCCTCGACGACCGTGGCCGCATCGAGCGGGCGGCCGCCATGAGCGGCGCCGACACGGTGATCGCCGGGCTGCCCGAAGGATATGAGACCACGCTGGGTCGATGGTTCACACGCGGCCGCGACCTCTCCGGCGGCGAGTGGCAGAAGATCGCCCTGGCGCGCGCCTTCATGCGCGACTGCGAGATCCTGATCCTCGACGAACCCACCGCCGCCCTCGACGCCGAGAACGAGTTCCAGGTCTTCCAGCAGTTCCGCGAGCTGACCGCCGACCGCACGGCGATTCTGATCAGCCACCGCTTCTCCACCGTGCGCATGGCCGACTGCATCTACGTCGTCGAAGGCGGGACGATCAAGGAGCGCGGCAGTCACGCCGACCTGCTCGCCCTCGGCGGGCTCTACGCCCACCTGTTCACCTTGCAGGCCGAGTCCTACCGCTAGCGAGTTCGGGGAGACCTCCGCCAGAGGTCTCGCCTCTCCCTTGCGCCCCACACCCATCCTGCGTGGGCCTTTGTCCCGCTGAGTTGCCGCAGGGGCGCCGCCTTCCCATTCGGGAGTCCGGGGATTGTGGCGAAAGGCACGAACGAACTCATCATCCTCCCCGCAGCTGCAAGTTCTCTTCGACCTCCGGCTGCTTCGCCGATCTGACCATCGATCTTGGTGAGAGAGCGGCGTCGTGAGGGCGAAGAGGGTGTCGTCAGGATCTCATCAGGATCCTCCCAGCCGGCCAGGGAGAAGCACGCGTCGATTCGCCCGAGCGCCCGCTACCGTGCGACCGCAAGCAGCGGATGGTATACTCCCGGCTCGACCCGCCTCGTGGAGGTCTCCGTGCCCAAGCGCATCCGCATCACGGCCGGCAAGGTGTCGGCCATCGCCGAACTCGACTCTTCCCCAACAGCACAAGCTATCTGGAGCGCACTGCCTATCGAGGCTTCCGCCAGCCGCTGGGGTGAAGAGGTGTACTTCGAGATCCCGGTCCGGCTGGATGAGGGCGCCGGAGCGCGGCAGGTGATGCAGGTCGGTGAGCTGGGATACTGGCCGGTCGGTTCGGCGTTCTGCATCTTCTTCGGGCCGACCCCGGCCAGCGCGGGAGACGAGCCGCGGGCCTACAGCAACGTCAATCCGTTTGGCAGGGTGGAAGGCGACGCCAGCGTGTTCGCCGCCGTCCGCAGCGGGACGCCGGTGGCCGTCGCGCGCGCCGAGTAGGCCGGAGGCTGGTCTCAGCCGGCGTCCCCGGCGACGTCCGCCTCCTCCCCCAACGACTTCAGCATGTAGCTCTCCCCCAGGCGGTAGCCGAGCCGCCGGTAGTACGGCCGTGTGCCGAGGGCGGCGATGATCGCCATACGCCGAAAGCCGGCCTGCATCGCAACGTCCTCGCCCCACGCCACCAGCCGGGCACCCACACCAGCATGCTGCGCCGCACCGTGCGAGGCATCGCCCAGCGGGAGCGAAGGGCCGTACACGTGCACCTCACGGATGATCGCCGCCTGGCTCAGATCGGTCAGCCCCGTCGAGACTGAACCCTTCCCCGGAAGCCACAGCCGCAGATAACCGGCCAGTCGGTCGTCTGCCGTGTCGAACGACAGGAAGTGCTCCGTGCCGCCGGCGGCGGCGTAGCTCAAGCTGTGCGGCAACAACCCGTCTTCGGGGATGTGCGCCGAGCGGACCTCGCGGCAGCGAATGCAGTTGCATGTCCGCCCACGCTCGCTCAAGGCGCGCAAGACGTCCTGCCGTAGGCTGGTGCGCCGGTTGCCGTCGAGGACGTGATGGGACGGGATGTCTCGCACCACCCGGTTGACGCGGCAGTAGCGAGGGATCGAAGGCTTGAGGTCCGCCAGCAAATCCACCAGCTCGCCCACCGTGTACGGAACGTACTCGCCGCGCGCCCACGCCTCTGCCAGGCCCGTCCCCGGCAGCAGCTGCGTCGGGTAGATCTTGAGCTCGTCGGGTCGTAGGTCCTCCGAGGCCCACAGCCGGGCGAAGTCCTCGCCGTCGGTCTTCGGCGTCGCTCCGAGCAGATTCGGCATCCAATGCAGCACGATCTTCAGACCGGCAGCCCGCAGCAGGCGCATCGCTTGCCGCGTATCGGCCACAGTGTGCCCGCGTCGGTTCAGCGCCAGCAGGCGATCGTCGCAGCTCTGCGCGCCGAGTTGTACCTTGGTCACGCCGAGCCGCCGCAGGTGGGCAACCTCGCCCAGGCTGACGCAGTCTGGACGTGTCTCGATGGACAGGCCGACGTTGCGGTGCGCCGCGCCCTCGTTGGCGGCCTGAGCCGTTTCCAGCCCCGATGCCGCTGCACCGTTGAGCGCCTCCAGGCAGCGCTGAACAAACCAGCTTTGGTAGGCGCGCGGATAGGCGCTCCAGGTGCCCCCCAGAATGAGCAGCTCGACCTTCTGCGTCGGGTGCCCGATGGCCTGCAGCGCCTCTAGCCGGGCGGACACCTGTGCCCACGGATCGAAGGCATGCTGCAAGGCGCGCATCGCCCCCGGCTCGTCCGCCAGGTACGACTTCGGCATGCGCTCTTCCGTCGGGCAGAACAGGCACTCGCCTGGGCAGGCGTAGGGCGCGGTCAGAACCGTGAGGGTGGTCACGCCCGAAAGCGTGCGTACCGGCTTCATGCGGATCTGGGCGAGGACCTCTGGCGCTGGGAGCCATTCGCCCTCGGCGATCAGCGAGCGGTACACGTAGACCAGCAGGTGTTTGGGGAGATGGCCGCCATCCGGCTGCGGCCACGCCCGCACGGCGCGTTCGAGGGGCGTCCCACTGCGCACCTCGGCCAGCACCGCCCGCGCCAAGGCCAGCTGCTCCGGCGAATAGCACCGGGCAGACATCCAGGCGCGCTGCCGAGCCTCTGGTGATCTGGCTGTGTTCCTGCCCTCGGTCATGGCACCCCGTGGCTGTATACTCCCGCCCATGCAAGCGGAAGTCGTCCAGCGCCTCCTGGCGCTCAACGCGACATTCTACCAAGCCCACGCGCGCTCCTTCGCCGAGACTCGGCGCCGACCGCAGCCGGGAGTCGCCACCGTGCTCAAGTCTATCGATCCCTCGGCCCGCCTGCTGGACATCGGATGCGGGCACGGCGTGGTTGCCCGTCAGCTTGCCCTGCAAGGGCACCCCGGCGGGTACACCGGAATCGATGCCAGTCCACAGCTGCTGGAGCTCGCCCGGCAGGCTGTCGTCCAACCCGGGTTCGCCTTTTTCGCCGCAGATCTGGCACAGCCAAGCTGGAGCGACGGGCTGGCGCCAGCTTTCTCCGTGATCCTCGGCTTCGCGGTGCTGCACCATCTGCCGGGCAACGCGCTGCGTCAGCGGGTAGCGTCTGACCTGGCGCGGCTTCTCGACGATGCCGGCAGGGTCGAAGTCTCCGTGTGGAACTTCCTCGAGCTTGAGCGGCTGCGCCGGCGCGTGATTCCCTGGGATCGCCTCGGACTGGCGGCCAGCGAAGTGGATCCCGGAGACTACCTGCTGGACTGGCGACAGGGCAGCGGCGGCCTGCGCTATGTGCATCACTTCATGCCCTCCGAGCTTGCAGCGCTGGCTGAAAGCGCCGGGCTGGCAGCATCGGCGGAGCGCTACTCCGATGGAGAGGAGGGGCGGCTCGGGCTGTATCAGTCCTGGGCAAAGCCAGGCTGAGCGTGAGCACCTCGGTGCGTTGAGTTCACGCGGTGAGGCCAGGCGAAGGAACTGGATCAGGAAGTGGTGACCTGCTTCGACCCTGCGCTTCCGCCTCGGCGCTTCCGGCGTCCGCGCTCGGGCGGCAGATCCCCTGGCGAGGTGCGGCCGACGCCGGTGATCCCACAGCGATGGCGCACCCCCCCGCACCCTCACGCTCACACTCAACCGGCGGCCGGCGGCGATCACGCAGCATGGTGAAATGGAGCAGAGGCAAACGCAGGCAGGTCGACGGTGTCGATGGGGTTGCGTACGATCCCGGGAGTGCCCCCGCCCAGGATCCAGGTCCGGTAGTGGTCGATTGGGGAAGCGGCGCGGCGCCAGGGCACCCTGCCGCCCGGCGGCCTTCTCGCGCAGAGCAGGGCGGGGGCGCCGCTGGGAATCCCGGGCGTCTGCTATCCATACGCCCGCTTTACGGCCCCCGTCCTGCGTGGTAGAATGCGCGGGCGTCGGATGGGAGCCACTTGGACCCGGAGGGATGGCCGAGCGGTCTAAGGCGGCTGTCTTGAAAACAGCTGTGGGGCAACCCACCGGGGGTTCGAATCCCTCTCCCTCCGCCTGAGAAACCGAGTGCGTGGGGAGGTGCCGGAGTGGACGAACGGGGGCGCCTGCTAAGCGCTTGTCGGGGACTAAAGCCTCGACCGAGGGTTCGAATCCCTCCCTCCCCGCCTTTCGTGAGCAGCAGCACAGCAAGCGTCGTGCCCTCGTAGCTCAGTTTGGATAGAGCATTTGCTTGCGGAGCAAAGGGTCGCGTGTTCAAGTCACGCCGAGGGCGCCTAAGCCGCCCGCCTTCCAACAGGCGGGCGGTTGTGTCTCACTCCCACGCCAGGAGCGCAAACCTCCACTGCCAGCGATGAGCGACTGCGACCTGCAGGCCAATTCTTGCCCAACTCGAGTGAGCCCGGATCCCTGCGAGCCCGATCCATGCCGGTCGCACGCCCGGCTCGGGTACAATACGAACTCCGGTAGCGCAGCCCCACCCTGGAGATGACAACCACGATGGATTTCCCATTCCTCTTTCGCCCGGCCGCCTACCTCGACCCCGGCTCCGGCAGCTATCTGCTGCAGCTGCTGGTGGCCGCCATCTTGGGCGCCGCCCTGGCCGTGCGCATCTATTGGGGCCGCATCAAGGGCATCTTCACTCGCAAGGATCCGGACAAACCGACCGACAAGTCCGATGAGCAGTGACACGTCTCGGCTGGGCGCATCCTTTCGCGATCCCAGCGGCTACCTGTTCCAGCGCGATGGGCGTCTGTATCGCCAAGTCAACCTCGCCTACCAAGCCGACTTTGAGCGACTGGTCACCTCAGGGCTGTACGATGAGCTGGTCGAAGCCGGCCTGCTGATCCGACATGCCGACACGGGCGCTGCGCCCGACGACCCGGCGCGCGCCTACCGCGTGATCGAGCCCGAGACCGTCCGCTTCATCTCCTATCCCTACGAATGGAGCTTCGGACAGCTGCAGGCTGCGGCGTTGGCCACGCTGGAGATCCAGCGGCGCGCCCTCGTCAAGGGGATGTCGCTCAAGGACAGCAGCGCCTACAACATCCAGTTCCATCACGGCCGGCCGGTGCTGATCGATACGCTGTCTTTCGAGACCTATCGCGAAGGCGAGCCGTGGGACGCCTACCGCCAGTTCTGCCAGCATTTCCTGGCGCCTCTGGCGCTGATGGCCCATACCGATATCCGCCTCGGGCAGCTGCTGCGGGTGTACATCGACGGCATCCCCCTCGACCTCGCCAGCCGTCTGCTGCCGCGCAAGACCCGCTTCAGCTTCTCGCTGCTCACTCACCTGCACCTGCACGCCGCCAGCCAGAAGCGCTACGCCGACAAGCCCGTCGACCGGTCCCAGGTGCGCCGGCGCATGAGCCGCACCTCGTTCCTCGGCCTGATCGACAACCTGGCCTCCAGCGTGCGCAGGCTTTCCTGGAAGCCCGCCGGCACCGAGTGGGGCAGCTACTACACGGCCCACAACTACACCCCGGCGGGGCTCGCCCACAAGCAGCAGGTGGTCGATCGTTTCCTCGACCTTGCAGGGCCGCAGATCGTCTGGGATCTTGGCGCCAACACCGGCTTGTTCAGTCAGCAGCCGAGCCGCCGGGGGATTCCCACCGTCGCCTTCGACATCGATCCGGCGGCGGTCGAGATCAACTACCGCGAGTGCAAGGCTCGGGCGGACGCGCACATGCTTCCGCTGGTGAGCGACCTGACCAATCCCAGCCCGGCGCTCGGCTGGTCCAGCCGCGAACGGATGTCGCTGCTCGAGCGCGCCCCGGCGGACGCCGTAATGGCCCTGGCCCTGGTTCATCACCTGGCCATCGGCAACAATGTCCCCCTGCCGGAGGTGGCGCGCTTCTTCAGCCAGCTGGCGCCCTGGCTGCTGGTGGAGTTCGTCCCCAAGCCCGACTCGCAGGTCCAGCGCATGCTGGCCACCCGGCTCGACATCTTCGACCGCTACGACCGCCCCGGCTTCGAGCAGGCCTTCGGCCAGTACTATCGAGTCGAAGAGGCCATCGATCTGCAGGATTCGGAGCGTACGCTCTTTCTCCTCAAGAGGTCGTAGACCGGGCGTGCGCCGCTCCTGGATCCTGCATCCCTTCCTGATTGCCCTGTTCCCGGCGGCCTCGCTGCTGGCGCGCAACGTCGGCCAGCTCCCGGCGAGCGAGGCTGCCCGCGCCGCCCTTGTCTGCCTGACCCTCTCCGCCATCGTCCTGCTGATCGCACGGATCGCCCTGAAGGACTGGCACGCGGCGGCCGTCCTGGCTTCGCTGTCGCTGCTGCTGTTCTTCTCCTACGGGCACACCTACAACCAGATCGAGGGCCGCCAGCTGGCCGGGTTGACGGTCGGGCGGCATCGCTTCCTGGCGGCGCTTTGGGCGGGTCTGTTGCTTGGGGGCGCAGCCTGGATCTGGCGCAGCCGGGCGACGCTGCGCCGCTGGACCGGCCCGCTGAACCTGATCGCCGCCGCGCTGCTGTGCATCCCGCTGGCCACACTGCTGCTGGCCGCCGCGCCGGGCCAACCGGCGCGGCCAACCCCCCAACCTTCAGCGGGTATCCCCCAACCCGGGCAGGAGCAGGACCAGCCGGACATCTACTTCATCGTCGTCGACGGGTATGCCCGTCAGGACATTCTCCAAAGCGTCCACGGCTTTGACAACGCGCCCTTCATCCAGGGCCTGGTCTCCCGCGGGTTCACGCTCCCGGAGGGCAGCCGCAGCAACTACGCCAATACGGCACTATCGCTGGCGACGGCTCTCAACCTGGACTACCTCCCGGCGATCCTGCCGGACCTCGATCCGGAGAGCCGCGACCTTGCGCCGCTGCAGGAGATCATCGTCGACAGCGACGCTCGCCGCCTGGCCGAGGACCTCGGCTACCAGATCGTGGCCTTTGCCAGCGGCTACCGTCCTTCCGAGTGGACGGATGCCGACGCCTACCTTCAGCCCGACACCCAGGGTGCAGCTGCCCGGGGCATTGCCGCCCCACTCACACCGTTCGAAGGAATGCTGTTCGAGAGCACCGCCGCCCGCTTGCTGCTCGAAGCCAATGCCCTGCTCCCGCCATCGATCCGCCTGGGCCTCGACGCTCCCTACCAGGCACACCGGGCACGCATCGACTTCGCGCTGGATGGGCCTGGGACAGATCGCGGCAAGGCCGGAGCCGACCTTCACCTTTGCCCACCTGATCATCCCGCACCCGCCCTTCGTCGTCGGGCCGGATGGCCAGGCCTTGACGCATGCCACCGCCTACACGCTGGGCGACACACCCTTCGATGGCAACCGCGAAGAATACAGCCGACGCTACACGGATCAGGTCATCTACCTGAATGCCAGGCTACTGGCCGCTCTCGACCAGATCCAATCGCGCTCTTCCATCCCCCCGATCATTGTCATCCTGTCGGATCACGGCTCGGGAGCCACGCCGCTCCCAGGCCCAACCCCGCCGGTCGACTACATCGAGGAGCGCTTCGCCAACTTCACCGCACTCTATCTGCCGGGCTGCGCCCCCGGGCCGCTCCCCGAACACCTGACCCCGGTGAACACGCTCCGGCTGGTCTTCACGGCCTGCTTCGGACGCGAATATCCGCTGCTCGATGACCGAAGCTACTTGTCGTCGTACGTTCATCCCTTCGAGCTGCGGGACGTCACCGATCAACTCGGCGACTGATCCGGAGGACCGCCGCCCGGCGCATACCGTGCCTTGCTTCGCCGCTAGGCCGGATGCGTCCGTGACGGGCAGGCGGCGCGGCGAGGCGCGACGCAGGCTAGAGCCAGGCCCCCGATCCCCTTCCTGGGGCCAGCTGGCCCAGCAACCATCAGAGGCTCTGTGGTTTGGGCAAGCGCTTGCAGGAGGGCGGACCCGTCCGCCCTTCGCCGTTCTTCCTTGTGCCTGCCACGGCGCATGATCGCGGGGTCTCCCTCGCAGATCGCGGTGAACCCCGCAACCGAGCGCGGCGAAGCCAACGGGAAGGCCGCGAGCCACTGGTTGCCTGCGTCCGTGATCCCCGACGATCACATCCGCGGACACAGGGGGAAATGCGACCTAGCAGACCGCTGAAAAGCACCGTGTGATCGTCCAACCCTCTCCCCTAGCCCCTCCCCCTGCATGCGCCGACATCCCATGGACCAGCCCACCACGCGCCGGCTGCACAGGTCCATGAGCGCCGCCAGATACAGCCAGCCCTCCCGCGTATCGATGTAGGTGATATCCGCCACCCACTTCTGGTTCGGCTGCTCCGCCTGGAAGTCCTGCCGCAGCCGGTTCGGCCACACCGGAGCCCCTGCTCGCCGCTGCGTCGTCCTGGGCCACCGCCGGGCTGACTGCCTGCCTACAATGCCGTTCAAGCGCATCAGCCTTGCCACCCGGTGCCGGCCGCAGGCTATCCCTCCTTGCCGCAGCCACTGGTGCACGCGCGGGCTCCCGTACGTCCCCCGGCTCTCGCAGTGAGCCCGGCGGATGTGCTCCGTCAGCCTGTCATTGGCCTCCTGGCGGGTGCTCGCTGGGCGCCTGCGCCAGGCATAGTAGCTGCTGGGCGGCACACCCAGTACTGCACACAACCGCCTCACCGGATACTCCCCACTCTGCTGGGCAATGAACTCATACGTCACTGCCCTTCCGCGACTCACACGAGTCCCGCAGGGGAAGGGGTGGATATTCCTGGGGGGTGGGGGGAGCTTGGCTCCCCGCACCCCCAAGATCTTGTTCCCCCTCTCCGCCACGGTTGATGGCGTACCCATGCGCCGTCCGCGGAGAGGGGGTCAGGGGGTGAGATCGAAAGCACGTCTTTCAGCAAGCTCCTAGGACTCTCGTGGGCATTCACGGGTGTTGACACTTGCCGCGGTGGTCCAAGTTGCGGATGGGAAACGGGGCATCCGGCTCGCCGTATTTCATAATGCCAAGAACCTTCGACAGGGTAGATGGTGAGGGAGCGCTTCTTCTCCGACGACGGTTGGTCGCCGCGCAGTACGGCTGAGCGGAGCAGGCTGAGGGCTGAGGATAGCGGAGCCGCCCGCATCTCGAACGGAGGCCAACTCACCTCGGAGGCCTGAAGCGTGGGCCAGCAGTCGAAAGGAACGGCCGGGGAAGCCCCGGCCGCTGTGCCCAACCGTGATCTCGTCGTTCGTAGCCGATCCGGCTACGGCAGAAAGTCGAGCGGGTTCACCTTGCCGTAGGCGTCGTTCATCATCTCGAAATGCAGGTGAGGGCCGGAGCAGTTGCCGGTGCAACCCATGCCGCCGATCGCCTGCCCGGTGAACACGGCCTGGCCGCATCCGGCGTTGATGGCGCTCAGGTGGGCGTACAGCGTCTGCCATCCATTCCCATGGTCAATGACGATCACGTAGCCGTAGCCCCAGTCGTTCCAGCCAGAGTACACGACCACGCCGCTGTCGGCGGCGAAGATGCCATTGCCGACGGATCCACCCAGGTCGATCGCCGGATGAACGCCTGCGTTGTAGCCGTAGCCGGAAACCCAGGTAGAGGACGTTGGCCAGGCGAATGAACCGGATCCGATCGGACCGTCCGAAACTGCACTGCACGCGCCGGCGCCGAGGATCGAGGCCGACGCCGGATTGGCGCGCGTGATGCGCGGTGATTTCCAGGTCGGAGCATCGCGTTGCCCACCGGGGATCACCAAGGCCACACCCTCCTCGATCCCCGGGTTGGCCACATCGATTTCCAGATCCAGGTTGTTCCCCGGCCATTCCAGGATGTCGGTTGGGGCGACGCGGAAGAACGTGGCGACACCGTCCAGTGACTCGCCGGGGCTCCACACGTGCAGCGCGCCGTCCACCGGCAGGATGCTTAGCTCCTGACCGGGCTGCAGGGTGTGCGGGTCGCCGTCCAGCTCGACCCAGTTGCCCCACAGGATCGTCTCTGGCTTGAGGCTGAACTTGTCAGCGATGCCGAACAGCGTATCGCCCTTCTGGACGACATACCTGACGATCTCCATGCGCGGCCGGCTGGGAACGACGGTGTGCACGTCGGTCTGGCGCTGAATGCCGGCGTCGGTGAGTGGGCCCCCGGCGGCGAAGTCCGGCAAGTCGGACACCGATAGCGCGTCGGCGGGGGCCGGGGTCGGCTCGGAGGCTGCAGCGGCCGCCGCAATCGTCGGCCGCTCGGGGAGCGCGATCAGCCCGCGGCGCACGGCCAGCACCCCGAGCACGATCACCAGGATCAAGCCGGCATGGCTGCCAAAGCGCAGCAGGTTGTCGCGCCACCCTCGGCGCCGCACTTCGCCCCAGAGCTGGCCCACCGTGCGCAGGCGGGGCTGGCGCTCGGCCGAGCCAGGTTCGGGCTCGATAAGGTTCGAAGGAGGAGTCTCTGGCGTATCCATGGAAGGCGTCATCATATCGGTCGCCGGAAGGGTCGTCAAGCTCGCGTTATGTCGCGCTAGGGGAGCACGGACCAAGGGCTGACAAAGCCGTCGCCCAGACGGGTTTCAAAGTGCAGGTGGGTACCCGTCGAATTGCCCGTCGAACCCATGTGCCCGATGACCTGACCTTGGCCAACGCTCTGGCCGCAGGCGACACGCGTGCTCGACAGGTGACCGTAGAGAGTCAGCCAGCCTGTGCCGTGGTCAATCATGACCATGTTGCCGTAGCCGCCGTCGGACCAGCCCGAGTACACGACGACACCGCCGTCGGCGGCCCAGATCGGATCGCCCTGGCCGCCGGCGATGTCAATCGCCAGGTGACCGGCCCAGTAGTCGTTGCCCGAGGTGAAGTGGTTGGCGCTGGGCCAGATGAACCCGCCGGTGCCGACTGCGCCGGAGGAGAAGTCGCCGCTGCATCCGCCGGAGCCGTAGGCCGAGCCCACGCCCGCCCGCCCGCGAGCGATGGTCGGGATGAACCATGATCGCAGCGGCCGCGTGCCCCCGGGGATGATCAGGCCGGTGCCATTGGCCACCGTTGTGGTCTCATCGACTCGGTTGGCTGGCCACTCAGCAATCGTCCCCGGCTCAACGTTGAACTCCTGGGCGACCGAGGTCAGGCTGTCCCCGGCTTCCCACTCATAGTATGCGCCGTCGACCGGGAGGATGCGCAGTTCCATGCCAGCCTGAATCAGGTGCGGGTCGTCGTTGAGTTTGTCTGGGTTGCCCCAAAGGATCGTTTCGGGCTTGATGGAAAACTTGTCGGCGATCCCGAACACCGAGTCGCCCTTCTGCACGGTGTACAGCAGCACGTCGATTCGGGAGCGCACCGGCGCCTCGGTCTCGAGCAGGCTGCGGCGGGCGATGGCTGCCTGGCGGCCACCTTGAGAGAATGCCGGCAGCACCACCTCTTCCGCCGCCAGCTCAGCGGCCGGGGTGGCGGAGAGATCGGCCGGCTGGCGCCCGCCCAGGTTGAGGGCGATCGCCCAACCCGCGGCGGCCAGCCCGACCACCGCCAACAGGTAGGGCAGCGCCGATTTCAGCGAGCGGCCGGAGACCGACGGCGAAGCGTCAGTCATCGGTCTCCGTGAGGCGCTCGAGGAATTCCATGTTGTTCTCGGTCTTGGCCATGCGCTGGATGATGGCTTCGGTGGCGTTGGTGAGGTCCATCCCGGACCCGGCTGGCGGCGGGCTGATCAAGTGCGAGAACATGCGCCGCATCAGCCACACGCGCGGCGTGATGTCGGGCCCGAGCAGCAGCTCCTCGCGGCGGGTGGATGAGCGCTCGATGTCGAAGGCCGGGAAGATGCGCCGCTCCTGCAGCCGGCGCGAAAGAAGCAGCTCGAGATTGCCCGTTCCCTTGAACTCCTCGTAGACGACATCGTCCATGCGCGATCCAGTGTCGACCAAGCAGGTGGCCACGATCGTCAACGAACCGCCCTCCTCGATATTGCGGGCAGCGCCGAAGAAGCGCTTCGGCGGGTACAACGCCGCCGGATCGAGGCCACCCGACAGCGTTCGCCCGGAGGGGGTGACCATCAGGTTGTAGGCCCGCGCCAGGCGGGTGATCGAGTCCATCAAGATGGCCACGTCACGGCCGCACTCCACCAGGCGCTTGGCCCGCTCCAACGCCATCTCGGCCACGCGCACATGCGAGGTGACCGGTTCGTCGAAGGTCGAAGAGATCACCTCGGCGTCGACCGAGCGGTCCATGTCGGTGACCTCTTCCGGCCGCTCGCCAATCAGGGCCACCATCAAGTGCACATTCGGATAGCGGGTTGAGATGGCATTGGCCACCTCCTTGAGCACGGTAGTCTTGCCCGCCTTGGGCGGAGACACGATCAGGCCGCGCTGACCTTTGCCGATCGGTGCGATCAGGTTGATCAGGCGCGTGGACAGGGTGAAGCGGTCGGTCTCCAGGTCGAAGCGCTCGAGCGGGAAGATCGGCGTCAGGTCCTCGAACTTGGGCCGAACTCTTGGCCTCTTCCGGGTCGAGCCCGTTGATCGACTCGACGCGCAACAGGCCGTAGTACTTCTCGGTCTCCTTGGGCGGGCGGATCTGGCCGATGACCATGTCGCCGGTGCGCAGGCCGAATCGCCGGATCTGTGATTGGGAGACGTAGATGTCGTTCGGGCCCGGGAGGTAGTGATCTGCCCGCAGGAATCCCATACCCTCATTCATGATCTCGAGGATCCCCCCACGCAGTTCCAGGCCCTGCCGTTCGGCCTCGGCCTGCATGAGGCGCAGGATTAGATCCTCTTTCTTGATGCGGGTCGACCCCGGGATGTTCATGTCCTTGGAGAGCGTCCGCAGATCCGAGAGGGTCATGGACTCTAGCTGGGTGATATTCATAGGGGTGGACTCCCTGTAGATGGTCGGCAGAAGTTGGGCCGCGCACGCAGGCCCTGCCAAGTGCATCTACGGTAATAGGTGGTGAGAATCAATTCGATGAGGGCTGGGTAGCTATCGATACTAGAAGCTCAAGTCGGGGGAAAACCCGGATCCAGTGCCCACTGGAACGCTCGGCATTGTATCACCACCCCGGCAACCCCGCAAGGGCGCAGTCCAGGCATGGTACCCCGTCGGCAACCCGTCACCGATCCCTGCCATGGCTGGAGGCGGGCGGTGGTGCAAGGCGGCAGCTTCCCGTCGGCCTCACCCTGAGCGGCCCCGGCGGATCCCCGGCAATTCGCCCGGACCGAGCGGCCTTGGTGGCGCGACTGCCTGGCCCGAGCATGGATCGCACCGTGCCCTTGGCGCTCGCCGCACCGGCAACGTGGGCAAGAAGTCCGGCCTCGCCGGTGGGGGCAGATCAGCCCTGCAGCCCGTGGCCCTGGCGAGGGGGAGGGAGTTGTCGAAAGACCAGCTGTCGAAGGGACCCCAGCTCCTCGGGGTCTCCCCGTCGCCCTCCACCACGAACGCCGGCTGGGATCCGCTCTGGCATTCTCGGAGGCCATTCCCTTCCGATGCGATTGCCGGCAGGAGGGTGTCCATTGGCTGCGCTTCTCTGCGCACTGCCGTGCGATTGCTCCACAAGGCTTCCCGATCACCATGGACTGCCGCGCGATCGATGTGGGGAGCTGCGGCAGGAGGAAGGTCACACCGGGGAAGCCGAGGCGATCTTGGGAGGCGGGCTGGCGCGGTCTTGCTCTCAAGCCGAATCAGACGGCTGCTGGCGGATGACGGCGGGCCTAGGCGGTCAGCCAAAGCACCAGGTAGTAGCCCATCACGCCCGCCCACAGCCAGGAGTCGATGCGATCGAGCACGCCGCCGTGGCCAGGCAGTAAGCTGCCGGAATCTTTCACCTGGACCTGGCGCTTGATCATGCTGATCCCCACGTCACCCAGCGTGGTGAAGACCGCCAGCACCGTCCCGACAATCAACCCGTTGAGCACAGAGAAGGACGCCGGATTCTCGGCCAGCCTGGCCCAAGCCAACGCCAGCAGTGCGCCGCTGACCGCGCCGGTGACGACCCCCGCCAGGTAGCCTTCCCAGGTCTTCTTCGGGCTCAGCCGAGGAGCGAGCTTGTGCCGGCCGAACCGCCGGCCGACAAAGTACGCCCCGCTATCGGCCAGCCAGACCGTCGGCAGGGCGAGCAACAGCCACCATGTGCCATCCGGCAGGTCGCGCAACGAGACGAAGTAGCCGCCGATCCAGCCCAGGTACAGGATCCCGCCCCAGGTGAGCGCCATGTCGGTGCCCGAGGCGGGCGCCCCGCGCTCGTAGTCAACAAGATGCCAGGTCATGCCCAGCAGGCAAACCGCCGCCAACAGCTCCGGGCTTCCCCCGAATCCCCAGGCATGGCGCGCCAAGGCGAAGGCCGCGCTGAACCCGACCAGGAGCGGGAGGCCCGGGCGCTGCCCGGTGGAGCGAAACAGGCGGCCGAACTCGAAGCCGGCCATGCCGAGCATCAGCGCAATCCCGGCGGCGAACCACCAGCCGCCGGCCAGGATCACCACCAGGCCAATGGGCAGTAGAACCAGGACGACCAGCACGCGCTGGCGTAGCACTCAGGACTTCTGTTGCCGGAGCGTGCACGTGGCCGAAGCGACGCTCGCGCTGGGAGAAGTCCTGCAGCGCGGCCAGCAGCGCCTCGCGCCCGAAATCTGGCCACAGGGTCGGCGTGACGTACAGCTCCGAGTAGGCGCCCTGCCAGATCAGGAAGTTGCTGACGCGCATCTCACCCGAGGTGCGGATGATCAGGTCCGGATCCGGTGAGGCGGAGGTGAACAGGTAGCGCGAGATCAACCCTTCATCCACCTGGTCGGGGGCATAGCCGGCGGCCATGATCTGTTGAATGGCCCACACCAGTTCATCGCGACCGCCGTAGTTCCAGGCAATGTTGAGCACCAGGCGTTGATTGTCTCGCGTCATGTCGATGGCGTAGCGCACCTTGGCCTGCAGGTGGGGTTCGAGCCGCTCGAGGCGCCCGACATGGCGCAGCTGCACACCGTTGCGGTGCAGCTCGTCCAGCTCCCGGTCGATCACCTCCTCCAGGATGTTGAGCAGCCCGCGAACTTCATCCGGCGGACGGGCCCAGTTCTCCGTCGAGAAGGCATAGATCGTCAGGTAACGGATGCCAAACTCCGTGCTGGCCTCGATCACGCGCCGCAGGTTGTCGACCCCGGCACGGTGCCCCGCCAGGCGCGGCAGGCCGCGCCGGCGCGCCCAGCGACCGTTGCCATCCATGATAATGGCGACGTGAGCGGGGATCTTGTCGGGAAGCTTGGCGCCGGTGGATTTGCGCTTGGCCATAGTGGGGATTGCTCAGACCTCGAGGATCTCGGCTTCCTTGCGCTGGCAGACAGAGGCTACCGATTCGATCTGGTGGTCGGTCAGTTTCTGCAGCCGGTCTTCCCCTCGCGCCAGGTCGTCTTCCGAGATCAGCTTCTCGCGTTCGAACTCCCGCAGGTCGTTGTGGACATCGCGGCGAACGTTGCGCACCGCCACCCTGGCTTCCTCGGTCCGGGCGCGCACCAGGCGCACCAATTCGTGCCGGCGCTCCTCGGTGAGGGGCGGGATGCTCAGGCGGATCAGCTTGCCGTCGTTGTTGGGCGTCAGCCCCAGATCGGAGGCCTGGATCGCCCGCTCGATATCCTTCAAGCTGGCCGGGTCGAAAGGGCGGATGGTCAGCAGCCGGGGTTCGGGGGCGGAGATCGTCGCCAGTTGCATCAGCGGCGTCGGGGTCCCGTAATACTCGACGGACAGGCGCTCGACCAGCGCCGGGGACGCCCGCCCGGTGCGAATGCCGGAAAGGTCTTCTTCTAGGGATCGCGAAGCGCCGGCCATGCGGGATTCGGCTTCGGCCAAGGCATCGTCAACCATCGCCTTCACCTCGGTTGGATGATCTCCCCGTCGGCCCACGGGCGTGCACGGGGTGCTGCACCCCCTGCACCGGTCTCAGCACAGGCTGCAACCGGGCTCCGGGGTTCCCCCCAAAGGATAGCGCAATTCCGCCGGTTTGCGTAGCCGACCGGACTAGCCGGCAATGGTCGTCCCGACCGCCTCACCCTGCACGGCGCGCACGAGCGCACCGGGTTGCCACAAGTCCATCACCAGGATCGGCAGGGAGTTATCCATGCACAAGGAAATGGCTGTGCTATCGATGACCTTGACCCGCCGGTTGAGGGCGTCGATGTAGGTCAACCGGTCGAAGCGGGTGGCCGTGGGATTGAGTTCAGGATCGCTCTCGTAGACCCCGTCGACCTTGGTCGCCTTGATCACGACATCGGCGCCGATCTCCATCGCCCGCAGCGCGGCGGCGGTGTCGGTGGAGAAGTACGGATTGCCGGTGCCGCCGCCCAGGATCACTACCCGGCCTTTCTCCAGATGGCGGATGGCGCGGCGCCGGATGTAAGGCTCGGCGACGGCCTGCATCTCGAGGGCAGACATCACCCGGGTGATCACGCCGCTGCGCTCGAGGGCGTCCATCAGAGCGAGCGAGTTCATCACCGTCCCCACCATACCCATGTAGTCGGCGGTGGCCCGTTCCATGCCCCGCTCAATCCCCGTCCGGCCACGCCACAGGTTGCCGGCCCCCAGGACAATGGCGATCTGTACGCCCAGGTCGAGCACTTGGCGCACCTTGCCCGCCACTTCCTCTGCCCGGTCCGGGTCGATCCCGATCCCCGACTTGCCGGACAGGGCCTCACCGCCAAGCTTCAGCAGAATGCGCGTGTAGGCAGGCACGGCCATTCCCCCTCCCCTCGACGGCATCGGCGGCCGCCGATTGCACATCGGGCCAACTCTGGGTTGGCCCGATCTCGTCTCACTGTGCTTCGCCTACCGCCCAGCGGGAAATCCGCCGGACGGAGATGTTCTCGCCGGTGTTGGCAATCATCTCCTGCAGCAGCTCAGCCACTTTTCGGGCGTCATCGCGCACGTAGGGCTGGCGCAGCAGGCAGGCCTGCTCGTAGAACTTCTCCAGCCGTCCTTGCACGATCTTGTCGACCACCGCCCCGGACTTGCCTTCCTCGCGCGCCAGGCGCACCGCCGCCTGCGTCTCCTGCTCCACCGCCTCGGCAGGCACATCGCCGACATCGATGTAGGTCGGCGCGCCGGCTGCCACCTGCAGGCAAAGCTCGTGGGCAAAGGCGCGGAATTCCTTGGTGCGCGCCACGAAATCAGTCTCGCAGTTGACCTCGACCATCACCCCGACACGGCCCTCGCCATGGCTGTACAGCTCGACGACGCCGTTGCGCATTTCGCGGTCGGCGCGCTTGGCGGCGGCTGCCAGGCCCCGCTCGCGCAGAAGTTCGGCCGCCTTCTCGAGATCACCGTTGGTCGCTTCGAGAGTCTTGCGGCAATCCAGCACCCCGGCGCCCGTGAGCTCCCGGAGTTCCTTGATTTGGGCTGCAGAAACGGCCATGGATGTTTCCTAGGCCTCCTGCGCCGTGCCGGTCTCGGCTGCCAGGTCGGAGTCGCTCGCTCCGGCCACGGGTTCGACCTTCTCGTCAGGCAGCTGGGCGGGGGCGCCGGCGGGGCGGCGGCCGCCTCGCCTTCGTCAAAGGCGCCGCTCTGCAGCTTGGCCAGGGTGGCCTCACCCAGCAGCTCCTCATCGGCCAGATCGAGCTCGGGTTCGGGCTTGCGCGCGGTCGACGCCGGACGAATCTCCTCGAGATCCTCGTCCTTGCGCAGCGCCCGCCCCTCGAGGGCGGCATCGGCGATCTTGCCGGCGATCAGCTTAATGGCGCGGATGGCGTCGTCGTTCGAAGGGATGACGTAGTCCACTCCGGTCGGATCGCAATTGGTGTCGACCAGGGCAATCACCGGGATCCTCAAGAGGTTGGCCTCGTGGATGGCCGTCTCCTCGCGGCGGACATCGACCACGAACAGCAGCCGCGGCAGGGCGCGCATCTCGCGAATCCCGCCCAGTCGGCCCTGCAGGCGCTCGATCTCGCGGTTCTTCATCAGCGCTTCCTTCTTGGTCAGCTGCTGGAACTCCCCCGCGTCCCGCTGGCGTTCTAGGTCCGCCAGCTCATCGATACGGCTGCGAATGGTCTGCCAGTTGGTCAGGGTGCCGCCCAGCCAGCGCTGATTGACGTAGGACATCCCGCAGCGGCCGGCCTCGGTTTCGATGGTTTCCTGCGCCTGTCGCTTGGTCCCGACAAAGAGCAGCGAGCCGCCGGCCGCCACCGAGTCGCGGATCAGCGCATACGCCTTCTCCAGCGCGTCGAGCGTTTGCTGCAGGTCAATGATGTGGATTCCGTTGCGTTCGGTGAAGATGTAGGGCTTCATGCGCGGGTTCCACTTGCGGGTTCGATGCCCGAAATGGACCCCGGTCTCGAGAAGCGCCTTCATGCTAATCACGGCCATGATGGTCAACCTCCTTGGCGTTTTCCCTCCGCTTCCTTCATCCTGTGCGGGAGCCGGCTGGCCAACCGGCACGCCCCGAGCAGTCCAGAAGCGTGTGAGATATGCCCCGGCAGGGGCAGAATTCTCCCGCCACTCGAGGGCGGGAGTAGGGGCATTCTACCATGCTGGCCCACGCGCGTCAAAACCGGCGGTGGCGGGCTGGCAGGGGCCCATCCCCACCCTTCGCCTCACCCGGGAGGATCCCGACTTCAGCCCAGGTTCAGGGGGAAGCAAGCGGCGGGCTCGTCGGCGGCGTTTCGTTCGGCGGGTCTGAGACTGGCCTGTGGTTCTCCGGACCATCCCGGCGCCCACCACTGACTACGGGGCCAAATCCGTCGTCCCGCTTCGGTGCGCATGCACCGAGGGTGGCTCCTGCCGGTAGAGCGCCTTGTAGGTCATCGCCGCCATTTGCGCCGCGGTGTAGTCGTTGGGAGTCTCCAGCCACCAGAAGAGCAGCCGGCTGAGGATCCCCGTCAGCAACTGTGCTTCAAACTCCTCCGGCAGGTTGAAATCGATCTCGGGCGGACGCGGTGCGTTGCGAATGTCATGCAAGACCGTCTCTGCCAGGAGATCCTGGACACGTGCCGTCAGCATCGCTGACCCCTGGCGGCCAAACATCAGCCGATAGACGTCGCAGTTGTTCGCTGCGTGATTGTAGATGTTCAGCAGGCCGTAGTACTCTGCCTGCGGTGTCGCTGCGGTCGATCTGTCGGTGCGCCTCCTGCTCCAGCTTCTCGAACGACTCCCGAAACATCGTCCAGACCACCTCTTCCTTGTCCTTGAAATGGAGATAGAACGTGCCTCGACCGACGTCTGCCCGCTCCGTGATGTCCTGAATGGTGATGGCGTCGTAGCCCTTCTCCAGAATGAGGTCCAGCGTGCTCTGGGCGAGCAGCTGGCGGGTCCTCAAGCGGCGGCGTTCATGGCGCGAGGGCGCGGGAGTGTCCATGGTTGTACTCCTGTCCAATGATGAAGCGAGGCGGAAACTGCCTTAGCCGCCCATTGACTTCGCTCAGCCTGCGGCGTATGCTGCTAATGACGATTCTATCATACTTGACACATCTGTTCATTTTCCCAGCGGAGGAGCCGGAGATGACCGAGCGCACGGGCCCAACCTTGAGCGGAGTCGCCGAAACCTTGTTGCTCCCACTCTACCTCCGAGCGGTGGAGTCCAAGCGTCCGGACGCCCTGATCCAGGATGAGAAGGCCGTGGCGTTGATCAGGCAGCTGAACCCCGATTCGACCTGGATCAAGCAGATGAAGGTGGATGAGGAGGACATGGTTGGCCTTGTTCTCCGAAACCGGCAATTCGACGACTGGGCCCGGGAGTTCCTGGCTCGCCACCCGGAGGCGGTTGTCGTCCACATCGGGTGCGGCCTCGATACGCGTTTCGATCGCCTCGACAACGGGAAGGTCGAGTGGTATGACCTCGATCTGCCGGAGGTCATTGAGCTTCGTCGCCAAGCTGATGGGGGACGAGGCCGGGCGCTACCACCTTCTCGCTTGTTCGGCCTTCGACGCCGCGTGGACACGCACCCTCTCCTCCCTGCAGCCACGTCCCTTCCTCTTCCTGGCTGAGGGGGTGTTCATGTACTTTGAACAAGGGCAGGTGCGATCCTTGGTGCTGAAGCTTCGGGACCACTTCCCCGGTTCAGAGCTGGCGTTCGATGCGTTCTCACCGTTTCTCGTGCGGATGAACAACTTGCGCATTCGGCGCACGAAGATCGGCGCCCGCTATCGCTGGGGGCTCAAACGCGGTAGGGATCTCGAGCGCTGGGGGGATGGCATCACCTTGCTGGAGGCGTGGTACCCGTTTGATCGCCCTGAGCCACGCCTGTCCCACGTCGGCTGGATGCGCCACGTCCCGCTGCTGGCCGAAGTCATGGGGATCTTCCACTACCGACTTGGCAAGGTGAGCGAATAGGCGGACGAGTGCATCCCCCGACCCACTTGGCCTCGGGGAGAGCCGGACTCGGCCGGCGGAGGCAGGCGCGAGATCGGATGGGCGCGCCGGGGGAGCAGGTCTGGGAATGCAGCGGGCCGGAGCCGCTTGGCTAGCGCCCGGCGGCTCAATCAGACACGCGATTAGGCGGATGGGCCCGCCGGCGTGCCTCCTCCGGCCTTGGCCGCCACCCGCCGCTGGAACCGCTCCAAGTCGATGATCGCCCGGGTGTGCTCAGCCTCGCCGACTTTCTCCACCTCGTCCCACACCTGGGCCCGCAGCATCACCCGATTGCCGTCGACGGCCAGGACCTCAGAGCGGACGCGCACGCTGCTGCCGATCGGCGTCGGGGCCAGGTGGCGTACATGCAGTTCGACCCCGACCGTCGTCATTCCGGCCGGCAGGTTTGGCTCGATCGCCTCGCGACTGATTTCTTCGATCAGCAGGATCATGGCCGGCGTGGCGAACACCCGCAAGCTGCCACTGCCCAGATGCCTGGCGGACTGGTCCTCCCGGATCTGCACGGTCCGCTCGGCAGACTGGCCGGGGATGATCGGGTTCTCAGTCACTCGCCGCGCTTCCGCCCGGGGCTGCCGTGGCGGCAACGGCGAACGCAACCGCATGCTGATGGGTGTGGCTGAGGCTGACGGCCCACTCGGCCAGCCCCAGCTCGCCGGCCAGGCGGGCTGCCGCACCGTGCAGCCGAAGCTCCGGCTGGCGCTGCGTTCCGCTGACAATCTCGATGTCAATCCAGCGCACCACCCCGATCCCTGTGCCCAGCGCCTTGGCCACGGCTTCCTTGGCGGCAAACCTGGCGGCCAGCGCCGCCGCCTGCCGGCGCGATTCGGCCACTTCCCGCTCGGTGAAGAACCTTAGGTAGAAGCGAGATCCGTGGCGCTCGATTGCCCGCGCCACGCGCTCGATCTCGATAATATCGACCCCCGAGCGGATCACAGGCCGGCGTCCGAGGCCAGGCTGCCAGCCACGGCGATCGCCAGCCGGTCCGGGTGAAGATACCGCTGTGCGACGCGCAGCACGCGCTCGGGCGTAATCTCGCGGATCAGCGTGGGGTACTGCTGGTAGAAGTCGAGGGGCAGCTCGTAGCGCTCGATGGCCATCAATGCCGACGCCACACCCTCGTTCGATTCCAGTTGGAGCGGAAGCCGCCCGATGAAGTTGGCCTGGTTGTCGCTCAACTCCTCGGCAGTGATGCGGCGGGTGGTGAAGCGGCGCAGCTCGAGACGGGCAAGTTCCAGCGTCCGCTCGACATTGGAAGGGGCCACACCCGCCTCGATCTGCCACGGCGTCGGCCCCAGGCCGCCGCCCAGGTGGCTCGAGGCATGGTAGGCCAATCCGGCCTGCTTGCGCACGGCCTTGCCCAGGCGACCCATCAGGCCG
Organism: uncultured Chloroflexia bacterium; assembly: GCA_963789825.1. GTDB lineage: Bacteria > Chloroflexota > Anaerolineae > Anaerolineales > E44-bin32 > PFL42. The sequence goes on along the minus strand of CAWBME010000005.1, from coordinate 198,375 downwards.
AAGACGCCCAGCACGTTGTTCCCCAAGGCCGCCGCCAGGTAGTCCGGGTCGAAGCGGCTGGGGCCGGGCGCGCCGAGCACCAGGTCACACTGGCTCTTGCCCGGGATCGGGATGTCCTTGCGCAGCAGTCCGGCGATCGGCGGCAGCGGCGGCAGAGGCGCTTGCGCCGGCTGCGACGGATTGGACCATGAGCCGAAGTGCGCCTGCACTTGGTCGATCGCCTGGGCAGCGGGCACAGCGCCGACCACGGTGACCAGCATCCCGCGCGGGCCGAAATGCCCGGCATGGAACCGCTTCAGGTCCTTCGCCTTCAGCCGCTCAACCGTGTGACGGTATCCGTCGCTGGGCAGGCGGTAGGGATGGCCGGGGTAGGCGAGCTCCTCGAACGCCATCTGCGCCACCGACTCGGTGTCCTGGTCACGGATCCCCAGGCCGGTCAGCTTCTCACCCCGCAGCCGGTCGACCTCAGCCTCCGGGAACGTCGGCTGCCGCAGCACCTCCGCCAGCAGCTCCAGGAGCAGCGGCAGATCCTCGGCCAGCGCCTTGGCGCGGAAGCTGAGGTTATGCGTTCCGGCGCCCACCCCCAGGCTGGCGCCACTCGATTCGAGCGTCTCGTAGATCTCCCGGAAGCTGCGCCGGCTGGTGCCGCGGGTGAGGGCGGAGGCGGTCAGGTCCGCCAGCCCCGCCTGCTCCGGCTTCTCGTCCAGCGCGCCGGCGGCGAGGTAGCCGACCACGACCACCGACGGACTGGAGAAGTTCTCCCGCGCCATGACCACCAGACCGTTGGGCAGGGGCTCACGGCGGATAGTCTCCGGGCCGGGGAAGGAGCGCACATCCAGACCCGACGAGCGGCTAGCCGGCATCGGCGCCCTCCCCGCTCGGCAGATACACACCCACAACGCGGTTCGAACGCCGCAGCACTTGCTGGGCCACGGCAACCACTTGCTCGGCGGTTACTGCCTGGATCCGCTCCAGGTAATTCTTGAACCAGGTATGGTCGGCAAACATCTCGCTGTACCCCTGCCAGAAGGCCTGGTTGGTGATGCTCTCACTGCCGTAGGCGAACAGCGCCCGGGCCTGCTTACCGGCCTTCTCGATCTCGGCGGGGGCGATGGGCGCCTGCAGCAGGCGATCGATTTCCTGGTCGAAGGCAGCCAGCAGCTTCTCCGGTGAGTGTTCTGGCCGCACGGTGAGATGGAAGGAGTACAGGTACGGATCGATGGTGGTCGCCAGGTCACCGCTGACCGACGCCGCCAGGCCACGCTCGACCAGCGCCCGATACAGCCGCGAGGTCTTGTTCGAGATCCCGCCGCCGAACAGGTTCAAGCTGGAGGCGCCGGCCAGGGCGCTGTCCAGCACGGCGAGCGGGAAGAAGTCGGGGTCGGCGCCGCGCGGCGCATGATAGGCGATCTCAATGTAGGCGGTCTTGCCGGGCCCCTCGAGCGTCAGGCGGCGCTCTCCGTGTTGCTCGGGCTCGGGCCGGGGCGCCATGCGCTCGACCGGGCGCGCCGGGATCGTGCCGAACAGCCGGCGCAGCTTTTCAAGCATCGGCCGGCGCTGGAAGTCGCCAGCCACCACCAGCACGGCGTTGTTCGGGCGATAGAAATTGCGGTAGTGGCGGTACAGATCGTCGCGGGTCATCGAACGCAGGTCGGCCATGTCGCCGATGACCTCATGATGATACGGATGGACGCGGAAGGCGGCCGCCTGGATCTCCTCGGACAGCCGAAAGGTCGGCTCGTTCTCGCTGCCCTGCCGCTCGGACATGATGACCGTCCGTTCGGCCTCCAGTTCCTTGGGATCGAACAGGCTGGTGCGCATCCGATCGGCCTCGAGGCGCAAGGCGAGGTCGATGCGATCGGCGGGCATCGTCTCGAAGTAGGCCGTCCAGTCCAGCCAGGTGAAGGCGTTCCAGAAACCGCCGTCGCGCGAGATCACGCGTTCGAGCTCGGCGCCGGAGTGTCGCCGGGTGCCTTTGAACTGCATGTGCTCGACCCAGTGCGAGGCGCCGGTCAGGCCAGGGTGCTCGTCGCGCGAGCCCACCCGGTACCACACCCAGCACGAGGCCAGCGGGGCCGTGTGGATCTCCTTGAGGCGGATCTCCAGGCCGTTCTGCAAGCGGGTACGCAGCACCGGGTTCCGGGCAGCGGTCTTCAATCCTGGCCGTCCAGTGCCACGGCCTGGCCATCGGCGCCGAGGCCGCGGCCGATGCCCAGGTAGCGAAAGCCCAGAGCGCGCATCCACTCCGGGTCGTAGATATTGCGCCCATCGACGATCACCGGCAGGCGCATCAAATCGCGCACGCGCTCCAGGTCGAGGTTCTTGAACTCGTTCCACTCGGTGCAGACCACCAGGGCGTCGGCCCCTTTCGCCATCTCGTAGGGGTCGCTCGTCATCTGCACCGCCGGGAGCAGCGCGCCGGCGCGGGGCATGCCAACCGGATCGTAGGCGCGCACCGTGGCGCCCTCCGTGATCAGCCGCTGAGCGACCTCGAGCGCCGGGGCCTCGCGCAGGTCGTCCGTGTTGGGCTTGAACGTCAGGCCGAGCAGCCCCACCACCTTGCCCTGCAGGTCGCCCAGCAGGTCGCCGACCTTGCGCACGATCTGGCGCCGGCTGTCGGCGTTGATGTCCATCACCGCCTGCAGCAACTGCGGGTGCCGGCCCTTCTCAGCCGCCATGTAGGCCAGCGCCTTGACGTCCTTGGGGAAGCACGAACCGCCGTAGCCCAGGCCGGCGTCGAGGAAATGCCGGCCGATGCGCGGGTCGTAGCCCATGCCGGAGGCGACTTCCTTGACATCGGCCCCCAGCGCTTCGCAGATGTTGGCGATCTCGTTGATGAAGGAGATCTTGGTCGCCAGGAAGGCGTTGGAGGCGTACTTGATCATCTCGGCCGTACGCAGATCGGTGATCACAATCGGCGCCCGCAGCGGCAAGTGCAGCTGCGCCACCTTCTCCGCCGCCTCCCGGTCGAGGGAACCGAGCACCGTGCGCGCCGGATTCATGAAGTCGCCGATGGCGGAACCCTCGCGCAGGAACTCCGGGCACGAGACCACCGAGAACGGGATGGGCTTGGGCTGGTGGCCGCGAATGATGTCCGCCACCCAGTCGCCCGTGCCGACGGGCACGGTGGACTTGTTGACCACGACCAGCGGGCGGGTCATCTGGCGGGCGACCGCCTCCGCCACCGCCCGCACGTGCTTCAGGTCCGCCTCCCCGTCGACCCCTTCGGGCGTCCCGACGGCGATGAAGACGTACTCCGCTTCGCGCAGAGCGTCTGGGTAGGAGGTGGTGAACACCAGGCGGCCGGAACGAGCGTTGCGCGCCACCAATTCCTCGAGCCCGGGTTCGTAGATCGGCATCAGACCTTTCCTGAGCCCGGCGATCCGCTCCTCGTCGATGTCCAGCGCCGCCACCTGGTTGCCCAGATCGGCGAAGCAGGCGCCGGTGACCAGGCCGACGTAGCCTACACCGATGACGCAGATCTTCTTCACAACGCCTCCTTGATGCCCGATCGATGGATAGTGGCGAATCATACCATGCGGGCTGTCGGCGGCCGGTTACATGGACTCGCTAGGTCGTAATTCGTCATGCGCCCGGAATGACAGTCTGCACTTGCCCCTGGCCGGGGCGAACGCTTACACTCCCTGATGAAGACGATAAGTCTTGTCCTTATGGGCTTGTTTTGGACCCGGTCAGGAGGACCGATGCAGATCACGCGCCAAGCCGACTACGCCGTGCGGGCAGTGCTCTATCTGGCGGAGATCAACGGCGATGGCCGGGCACCGACCAGCAAGATCGCCGGGGAGATGAAGATCCCTCCTTCGTTCCTGGCGAAGATCGTCTCCCAGCTGTCGGTGGCCGGCGTGTTGGCTACTTCGCGCGGCGCGCGCGGTGGCGTCGCCCTGGCACGCGCCCCGGGCGAGATCAGCCTGCTCGAGGTGATCGAGGCCATCGATGGCCCGATCACGCTCAATGAGTGCGTGCCCGACCGCTCGGCCTGCGCCTTTGGCAAGGACTGCCCGGTGCACTCCGTGTGGTGTCAGGCCCAGGCCGACCTGGTCGCCCGCCTGCAGCAGACCAGTTTTGGCAGCCTGACCAACGGCCATTAAGCCCGAGCCAGCCTCCCCGCCGGACCTCACCCCCCCAACCTTCAGGGGATTGCCCGATTCTCTGCCCGACCGCAGACTAGCCGTCAAGGGAGTCTGATCCACATGCCTGCCGGTGTCCCGGTCGCCCGCTCATGGGTCTACGTGCTCAGGTCCGGCGAGGTCGTCATCGATTGGGGAGACGGCCGCGTGCAGGATGTCGCCAGCGGTGACTTCCTGCAAGTGAGCGAGAGCGACTATGACCGGCCGGTTGCCGACAGCGAGCTGGATCACCTCAAGCTGAACGGGCGCATCGAGGGCTACGACACCCGCCTGGTCCATCTGCTCCCGCTGCCAGAACCTCCTCGTCGCGCCCTCGAGTAGCCGGCTGACCTTGTCCGGCCTGCGGGCCGCCGACAAGGGTCCTTCCCCCAGCTCGAGCGGAACCCGACCCGCAACCCCGGCCAGACGAGCTGCGCTTGAACACCGTCCGGCGGCGGCCTATAATCTTCGGCGGAGGGTCCAGCCATGGAGGTATCCGCCGCTATCCGCACCAAGCGCGCCGTGCGCGAATTCGCCCCTACCCCGTTGCCCGTCGAGCTGGTCAGCCAGATCCTGAACGCAGGACGCCGCGCCCAATCTTCGAAGAACACGCAGCCCTGGCAGTTCATCGCCATCCAGGATCGGCCGACCCTCGAACGCCTGGCGAAACTGGGCACGTATGCCAACCACCTGGCTGGCGCCTCCCTGGGCGTGGCCCTGGTGACTCCGGATCCTGGTCAGCGCTGGTCGATCCTGTTCGACACCGGCCAAGCGGCGGCCTACATGCAGCTTGCCGCCTGGGACCTTGGGATCGGCTCCTGCCTGGCCACGATCTACGAGCTGGATGCGGCGCGCGCCCTGCTCGGTTTCCCCGGCGAGATGGTATGCCACGTGGCGATTTCCTTCGGATACCCGGCCGACGCCGGGGTGCTGCAAGCACCGCCGCGCTCCGGAGGGCGGAAGGTTCTTGAGAACATCGTGCATGTCGATCGCTGGCGCCCCGCCTGATCCTTCCCGTCGGCCGGCGCGCTGCGCGGCGCCCCACCCGGGCCGGCCCCGACTCACCGTCCACAGAAGGAGATCCGCATGACCTCCAGCCGGATCGTTCGAGCCCCGCGCGGCTCCCAGTTGCACTGCAAGTCGTGGCAGACGGAAGCCGCCTACCGCATGCTGCAGAACAACCTGGATCCAGAGGTCGCCGAGCGGCCGCAGGACCTGGTGGTCTACGGCGGGCGCGGCCAGGCTGCACGGGATTGGGCGAGCTTCGACGCCCTGCTCCGCTGCTTGGAGAGGCTGGAAGCCGACGAGACACTGCTCGTGCAGTCCGGCAAGCCGGTGGCCGTCTTCCACACTCACCCCGACGCGCCCCGCGTCCTGATCGCCAACTCCAACCTGGTGCCGCACTGGGCAACCCAGCAGCATTTCGACAGCCTGGTGGCGCGCGGCTTGATGATGTTCGGCCAGATGACCGCCGGCTCGTGGATCTACATCGGCACCCAGGGGATCCTGCAGGGAACCTACGAGACACTGGGGGCATTGGCCCGCCTGCGGGGCTGGCCGTCGCTGCGCGGCAAGTTCGTGCTGACTGCCGGGCTGGGCGGGATGGGCGGCGCCCAGCCGCTGGCCATCACCATGAACGAAGGCGTCGGGCTTGTGGTCGAGGTCGATCCGGAACGCGCCCGGCGCCGCCTCGAACACGGCTACGTCGATCAGGTCGTCGACACGCTCGAGGAGGCGATGACGCTCGTCGAGCAGGCCGTGGCTGCCGCCCGGCCGTTGTCGGTCGGGCTGATCGGCAACGCGGCGGGGGTGTACCCCGAGCTTGTCCAACGCGGCGTGATCCCCGATGTGGTCACCGACCAGACCCCCGCCCACGACGTGCTGATGTACGTGCCAGACGGGTTGAGCCCGGCGGCGGCCGAGGCGCTGCGCCGCGAGCAACCCCAAGCCTACGAGCAGCGGGCGCTGCAGTCGATGGCGCGGCACGTGCAGGCGATGCTGGCCTTCCAGCGGGCCGGGGCCGAGGTCTTCGACTATGGCAACAACCTGCGCCAGCGCGCCTTCGACAGCGGCGTCAGCGACGCCTTCGAGTTCCCGGGCTTCGTCCCCGCCTACATTCGCCCGCTGTTCTGCGAGGGCAAGGGGCCCTTCCGCTGGGTTGCCCTTTCGGGCGATCCGGAGGACATCTATCGCACCGATCAAGCCATGCTCGAGCTGTTCCCGCAAGACGAACACCTGCGCCGCTGGCTGCAACTGGCCCGCGACAAGGTGCACTTCCAGGGGCTGCCGGCGCGCATCTGCTGGCTGGGCTACGGTGAGCGGGCCATGGCCGGACTGAAGTTCAACGAGCTGGTGGCCAGCGGCGCCGTCCAGGCGCCAATCGTGATCGGCCGGGACCATCTCGACTCGGGCTCGGTGGCCTCGCCCAACCGCGAGACCGAAGGCATGCTCGATGGGACGGATGCCGTATCGGACTGGCCGATTCTCAACGCCCTGATCAACGCCGTCGGGGGAGCGACCTGGGTCTCCTTCCACCATGGCGGGGGAGTGGGCATCGGCTACAGCCAGCACGCCGGGCAGGTGATCGTCGCCGATGGGACCCCGGAGGCCGCCCGCCGACTCGAGCGCGTGCTGACGACCGATCCAGGGATGGGCATCGTGCGCCACGCCGACGCCGGCTATCCGGAGGCCATCGCCGCCGCCCGCCGGCACGGGCTGGACATGCCAATGCTCGGCGCGGCTCCACCGCCGAAGCGCTAGCCCGCGTTGCGGGCTAGCAGGGGAAAGGGAGGGAGCAGAATGGATCCACGCAGGCTGTGTCGGGATGGGATGTGGACAGCAATCTTGATTGTGCTGGCGCTGACCGTCGCAGCGTGCGCCAGCGGCCAGCGAACGCCCACGCAGGTCGAGCAGCAGTTGGAGGGCGGCGGCGACACCTCAGCCGGCGAGGACTAGGCGTCGGAAGGTGAGGGGAGCGATCAGGGCGCTGAGGGCGAAGAGGGCGAAGAGGGCGGCGAGGGCGAGGCATCCGTCGACGACGGCATAGGCCCGGTGCTGATCGCCTGCCCGAAGGGACCCGTCCCCGTCAAGCTGGAGATGGCGCACAACTTCAACGACAGCCCGAATCGAGAGACGGACGTGTACTCGGTAAACGCGACCACCAACCCGGGCTCCTGGTGCCTGCTCACCATCGCCGGGTCCAAAGTGACAGCCGAGCCGTGCAACTTCTCCTACCATTACGAGGGTTTCCTGACGGGCGAAGAGCTTGTGTGCCAGATCGCCGGTGATGGCCGGGCAGCCCTGGAGATCACCGGCCAGTGCAAGGACGGCCGGGTCAAGCTCACGCTATCCGAGTACGCCGATGACGAAGGGCTGTCCGGCAAGATGAACTGCCCTGGCGCCCCCGCGGTTGACTACGGGCTGGCCTATCCCCTTTCGCAGACCCTCGCCACTTTCGCCATCCAACAGGGGGGACACACGGTCACCGAGTGGGACGATCCCGACGACACCGGTCAGTTCGCCTACTTCAAGTCCTGGAAGCTCGTCTTCACTCCGGACGTGGTTGGGCCGTAGGCCCAACACACCACCGGACAGGTCCCTCAAAGGATCTGTCAGGTGGTTTGTCCTTCCTCGGATACAATCGCCGCATGCTCCGCCGCGTCCATCCGCTTGTGCTTGCCGCAGCGTTGCTAGCGGTTGCGCTGGTCATTGCCAGCCTCGGCCCTGGCGAGCGTTCGCTGGGCGCCAACGTCCGGCTGGTCTACCTGCACGGCGCATGGGTCTGGGCTGCCCTGCTCGGCCTGGGCGCGGCGGCCGCCTGCGGCGCAGCCGGACTCGTGACTCGCCGCGCGGCCTGGCACGATAGGTCGCGCGCCTTGGGCCTGGCCGGCATGGCCTTCTGGGTCACCTACCTGCCGATCAGCGTACTCACCATGCAGATGAACTGGAACGGCTTGTTCCTCCAGGAGCCGCGCTGGCGCATCGGGCTGGACTTCGCCCTGGTCGGGGTCGGCCTGCAGATCGGCTGGAAGCTGCTTGACAAGCCCAGCTGGACCAGCGCCGGCAATCTGCTCTTCTTCGCCGCGCTGACGCTGGCGCTGGCCGGCGCACAACAAGTGATGCATCCTCCCTCGCCGATCGCCGCCTCCGGCTCAGCCGCCATCCAGGGCTTCTTCCTGGCACTCCTCGCGGTGACGCTGATCGCGGAATGGCAGCTTGCGCGTTGGCTGCGGGCCGTCCGTGCCTGAGCCGGCCGCTCGCAAGGCACGCCTGCGCCTGCGCTACCAACTGATCCTGTTTGCCGCCGTACGCACCGTGGTCTTCACCGGCCACCGGCTGGTGTACCCTTTCCTGCCAGTCATCGCTCGCGGCCTCGGCGTCGACCTGCAGGCCGCGGCGTTGGCGGTCAGCGCCCGCTCGATGCTGGGCTTGTTCGGACCGGCGATTGGCTCCGCCGGCGACCGGCTCGGCCGGCGCCGAGCGATGGTCACCGCCCTGCTGATTCTCGGCCTCGGGTTCGCCCTCGTGCGGCCATTCCCGATCTACTGGGTGTTCGCTTTGGCGCTTGCCCTCGGGTCCATCGCCAAGATCCTGTTTGACTCTTCCATGCAGGCGTACCTCGGAGACCTGGTGCAGTACGCCCGGCGCGGTTTGGCCATCGCCGTCACCGAGCTTGGCTGGTCGCTGGCCTCGTTGATCGGGTTGCCACTCGTCGGACTGGTCATTGCCGCTTCGGGCTGGTCGGCGGCGTTCCCCTGGATCGCTGCACTGGCGTTCGCAGCAGCCCTGGTGCTCTACCTTGTCCTTCCGGCCGATCGTCGCGAGATGGCGGCCCGCATGCGCCTATCCGACGGCTTGCGGATCGTTGCCCAGCATCGCATCGCCATGGCCGCACTGGCTGTCGGCCTGCTGATCGTCACCGCCAATGAAGTGGTCAACATCGTCTTCGGCGCCTGGCTCGAGCAGGCCTTTGCCCTGCAGGTCGTCGCGTTGGGGGCAGCCTCGATGGTCATCGGCGCTGCCGAGCTGCTGGGCGAGGGGCTGGTCGCCGGGATCACCGACCGTCTGGGGAAGGTCCGCTCGGTGACGGTGGGGATCCTGCTGAACTCCGTCGCGGCAGTCTTGCTGCCGATACTGGGACGGACGCTCGCCGGAGCAGGGGTGGGCTTGTTCCTGTTCTACGTCACCTTCGAGTTCACGCTGGTCAGCGCCATCCCACTGATGACCGAACTGGTGCCTGCTGCCCGGGCCACGGTGATGGCCAGCAACATCTCCGCCCACGCCCTCGGGCGGGCGCTGGGGGCGCTGCTCGGACCAGCGCTCTTCGCCCGCGGCTTCGCTACAAACGGCCTGGCGGCCGCCGGACTGAACCTGCTGGCGCTGCTGCTGCTGGTCCTCTACGTGCGCGAGTAGAATCGCCACGGGCGAGCAGACTACCGCCTGCCACCCCCAGCAGCCAATCGCTCCCGCAGCCGCCTTGCGCCTTCCGCCGGGCGTCGCAGGGAAGACGACACTCCATCGCGAGGCGCATGTGCCAACGACCGACAAACCACCTCCCGCAGACCTGCCTACGCCTGATATCGTCGAGGTCGATCTGCTGATCCATTCCGCGGCGCAGCTGCTGACCCTGGCCGGCGGCCCGCAGCGCGGTTCACGCCTGGGAGATCTGGGGCTGATCGAGGGGGGCGCAGTCGCGGTACGCGGGGGGCGGATTGCGGCTGTCGGACCCACTGACGAACTTCGCCGCAGGCTTCGTTTCCGACAGGAGATCGACGCGACCGGGCAGGTTGTGCTGCCCGGATTTGTCGACCCCCACACCCATCTGGTGTGGGCGGGAGACCGGGCCCAGGAGTTTGAACAACGCCTGCAAGGTAGGACCTACATGCAGATCCTCGAGTTGGGTGGCGGGATTCTCTCGACGGTTCGTCAGACGCGCGCCGCATCCTCTCAGGCGCTGGTGAACAGCGCCCGCCGTCGGCTGCTGCGCATGGCCGCTCACGGCACCACCACGGTCGAGGCCAAGACCGGCTACGGCCTGGCCTGGGAGCCGGAGCTGCGCATGCTGCAGGTGATGCTGGAGCTGGACGATCGCGGCCCGCTGGCCGTCGTCCCGACCTTCCTGCCCGCGCACGCCGTTCCGCCGGAGTTCGCCGGGCAGGTCGATCGCTATGTGGCGGTCATCACGCAGGAGATGCTGCCGGCGCTGCGCGCCTGGTGGAGGGAGCACGCCGGCGGTCGCCCGCTGCCGTTCGTCGATGTGTTCTGCGAGCGCGGCGCCTTCGATCTGGCTCAGACACGGGCGATCCTGACCACCGCCGCCGAGCTGGGCTTCCCGCTCAAGGTCCACGTGGATGAGTTCGTCAGCCTGGGCGGCGTACCCCTGGCGGTGGAGCTGGGGGCGGTCTCGGTCGACCACCTCGTACACACGCCGCCAGACCACCTGCGCCAGCTTGCCGCCTCATCGACCATCGGCGTCGCCCTGCCCTGCACCCCCTTCGGGCTGGGCGAGAGCGCCTACACACCGGCGCGCGATCTGCTGCTGGCCGACGGCCTGCTGGCGCTGGCCAGCGATCTGAATCCGGGGACCGCCTGGTGTGAGTTCGATGCAGTTCGTGATCGCCCTGTCCTGCCGCAGCATGCGGCTGACACCGGCCGAGGCGATCGCCGCCTGCACGATCAACGCCGCCGCCGCCATTGGCCGGGCCGATCAAGTGGGCAGCTTGGAGGTCGGGAAGGCCGCCGATCTGGTCCTGCTCGAGGTGGACGATTACCGGCACCTGGCCTACCGCTTCGGCACCAATCTTGTAACTTGCACCCTACGATCCGGCAGCCCGGTTGAGGGATGGGAGGCGCGGGCGATGGGCTAAGCACCCTCCCCGCACACATGCCGCCCCCTCACCTGCCGTGAGAGGTGACGGCATGGACCTGATCCAATCCTCGTGGACGAACGCCCTCTTCCTGCTCCTGGCGGTACTTGCCGGCTGGATCGTGCTGCGCTTCCTGGTGCGGCTGACGGGCAAGCTCCTGCGGCTTGGGCTGTCTGGCGGTTGCGCTGGTGGCCGGCGTAGCCGTGGCGGTCTACGCCCTCGGCTGAGTCGGCCTCAGCCGCGGTCGGCCGGGACGATCACCCAGAAGAGCAGGTAGGCCAGCAGACCGGGAATCGCCACCGGAGATCAGCGCCAGCAAGAACGCCAGTCGAAACCAGAACGCGACTCAGCCCGAAGAACTCACCCAGTCCGCCGCACACGCCGGCACCGACTCTCGACCGCCGTGAACGGCGCAGCGGGGCTCGTCGTGGTTGGTTCATCGATGGCTCCTCGCAGCTGCGCATCCCGGCATCGCAGCCTGCCCCGCGGAGTATACCGAACCTTCTCCGGGGGCGCATCGATCTCTAGCCTGCTCTGCGTGAGTCCGCCCTGCGAAGCCCCAGGGCCGACTTACGACCGTCGGCGAGGTCCGATCTGCACCGCCCCGGGCCACCTGCCAGAACTTGGAGGGCAGTGCCGGAGGGGCTTCGAAAACGCTCCGGGGTACGCTTCGCATGAACCCGGCTGGACTCGCCGCGGGACGGAAACGGAGGGCCGGGACTGGGCCTCCTGGATTCCGTTTGCACTGCGCTCTCCGCCGAAGCGGGAGCATCGTTCGCTTCTCGCCGCCGGCCTAGTAGTCCGGCATCGGCGGGGCAGACGGCTTGTCCTTCTCCGGCACGTCGGTGATCAGCGCCTCGGTGGTGAGGATCATGGCCGCGATCGAGGCCGCGTTCTCCAGGGCACCCTTGGTGACCTTGGCCGGGTCGATGATGCCGACCTTGACCATGTCGACGTACTCGCCCTTGATCACGTCGTAGCCGATGCTCTTGCTCTTCTTCTCTTCCTGCATTCGGCGAACGGACTCGATCACCACGGCGCCATCCTGGCCGGCGTTCTCGGCGATCTTGGCCATCGGGACGTCGAGCGACTTGCGCACGATGTTCACCCCGACGGTCTCGTCCTCATCTTCGAACTTGAGGTCCTTGATCGCTTCGCGGGCATTGATCAGCGCCACGCCGCCGCCGGGTACGATGCCTTCCTCGACCGCCGCCCGCGTTGCCGACAAGGGCATCTTCCACGCGGTGCTTCTTTTCCTTGAGCTCGGTCTCGGTGGCTGCGCCGACACGGATAACCGCCACGCCGCCCGAGAGCTTCGCCAGGCGCTCCTGCAGCTTTTCCTTGTCGTAGTCGCTGGTCGACTTGTCGATCTCGACCTTGATCTCTTCGATCCGGCCCTTGATGCGCGCCGGGTCGCCCTGTCCCTCGACCAGGGTCGTATCTTCCTTGGTCGCCACGACCTTGCCCGCCTTGCCCAAGTCGTTCAGCGTGACCGACTCCAGCTTGCGGCCGAGCTCCTCGGTGATCACGGTTCCACCGGTCAGAATGGCAATATCCTGCAGCATGGCCTTGCGTCGATCGCCGAAGCCGGGGGCCTTGACGGCCACCACATTCAGCATGCCGCGCAGCTTGTTCAGCACCAGCGTCGCCAGGGCCTCGCCATCGATATCCTCGGCAATCACGACCATGTCGCGCTTGCCGATCTGTACCAGCTTCTCCAGGATCGGCACGATATCGGCGGCGGCTGAGACCTTCTTGTCATGGATCAGGATGTACGGTTCAGCAATGACCGCTTCCATGTGCTCGGGATCGGTCACGAAGTAGGCCGAGATGTAGCCACGGTCGAACTGCATGCCTTCCACGTACTCGGTCTCGAACTCGAGGCCCTTGGACTCCTCGACGGTGATCACGCCATCCTTGCCGACCTTGTCCATGACCTCGGCGATCAGGTCGCCGATTTCCTTGTCCTGGGCGGAGATAGCAGCCACCGAGGCGATTTCTTCCTTGGTGGTCACCTTGATCGCCTGCTTGCCGATCGCTTCCGACACGGCCTTGGCCGCGGCCTCGATGCCGTGCTTCAGCATCATCGGGTTCGCGCCGGCGGCCAGGCTCTTCAGGCCGTTGGTGACCATGGCATGGGCCAGCACGGTCGAAGTCGTCGTGCCGTCACCGGCGATGTCATTGGTCTTGGTGGCGGCCTCTTTCAACAACTGGGCGCCCATGTTGGCAAACGGGTCTTCGAGCTCGATTTCCTTGGCGACGGTGACGCCGTCGTGGGTGATGGTGGGCGATCCGAATTTCCGATCGAGGGCGACATTGCGCCCCTTCGGGCCCAGGGTGGTTGCCACCGCAGCCGCCAGCACGTCGACACCTTCCTTGAGTCGCCGTCGAGCGTCTTCAGAGAATGCAAGTTGCTTTGCTGCCATTGTCACGCACTCCTTGTCTCAGATGCGAATCTACTCGTCGAGGATAGCCAGGACGTCGCTCTCGCGCAGGATCAGGACTTTCTCCCCGTCCAGCTTGAACTCGGTCCCGGCGTACTTGGCGAAGAGCACTTTGTCGGCGATCGCCACGTCCATCTTGATGCGCTTGCCTTCCTCGTCCCGGGCGCCGGGGCCGACGGCAAGCACCTCGCCCTTCTGCGGCTTTTCCTTGGCCGTCTCGGGCAACACGATCCCGCTGGGAGTCATTTCCTCGCCCTCCAGCGGCTTGACCACCAAACGGTCGCCAAGTGGCTTGAGCTTTAGGGACATGCGCTTTCCTCCTGCAAGTTTGGGTTTCGGCTCTTGGGTGGGACACAAAGGGCTTAGCACTCACCCATCTCGAGTGCTAATCCCTAGGGCAGTGTACCCGATTTGTGCGGAACCTGTCAAGAGGTCAGGCGTCGCTGGGGGTAACGGTCGGCGCCGGCACGGGCGTGGCCGAGCAAATGGCCCGGTTCTCGGCCACGATCCCGGACGACCACCGGGTCGGTGGAATACTGCGAGAGCAACTCCTCGAACACCCGCTCGGCGGCTTCGCACTGGCCATAGAAGGCCAGCACGGAGCCGTAGGTGTAGTAGTACTCCAGGCTGTTCGGGCCGAGGGCCAGGCCCGGCACCTCCCGGCCATGCAGCGGCGCCACGGCGTCCTGCGGGTCATCCGGGTCGCATCCCAGAGCGAACTCGCATAGCATGCGCCGGCTGTCCTCCTGGCTGCAGCCGTCTACGGCGCAGCGCAGCACTTCCAGCGCGCTCTCGTAGTTGCGGGCCCGGTAGTAGATGATCCCCAAGAACCCATAGATCTCCGGGTTGCCCTCGTCGATCACCAGCGCCCGCTCGACGTTTCGGGCGGCAACGAAGAACTCGCCGTCCTGCAAGTACGTCCGGCCGATGGCGATGTACGGAACCGGATCCTGGATCTCCACCTGCTCGTTGATGCGGACTGCCTGGTCGAAGGCCTCGAGGGCGCGCTCGATGTCTCGCAACCGGCGGTAGTTGGCCCCGATCCGCGAGTACAAGAAGGTCAGGTTGGGCGTGATCTCGGTCGCCCGCTCATACTCCTCGATCGCCTGGCGATACAAGCCGTTGGCTTCGAGCACGGTGCCATAGACGCGGTGCACATCCATCGAATTGGGGGCGGTGGCAGCCGCCTGTGCCGCGAGATCAGACGCCTCGACGAAGCGCTGCTGGTCGACGAGCACCTCGGCATAGAAGGCCTGGGCCAGGCTGCGCAGCACCGGATCGTTGCCCGCCGCCTGCAGGGCGCGCACGGACGAGGTCTCTGCCTCCGCAAGGTAGGCCTCGCGCTGCTCGCCGGTTTCGGCCGATGCCGACCAGTCGTACGTCAACGCCTTGATCGCATGGACGAATGCGCTCTCGGGGTCGATCAGGACCGCCTGGTCGATGCTCTGGCGCGCTTGCGCCAGCAAATCGCGGCGCTGCTGCAGCGAAGGCTGCAGTTCACTGGCGTACGTCTGGATGCGGGCGAGCTCGGCGAGCAGTTCGCCATCCTCCGGCGTCAGGCGAACCGCATTCTGCAGGGCGATGATCGCCTCCGGCAGGTTGCCCGAAGAGAAGTGTGCTTCACCTTCCTGGGCATAGGAAAGCGCTGAGCGCGTGGGCGTAGGCCCGGGCACGAAAGGAGGATCGATGCGCGAGGTCTCCACCATCCACAGGACGAGGATCCCGGCCAGGATCAGACCGAGCAGGCCCGCGATTCGCCGGTAATTGAGCCGCCGGCCCCGGCCGAACTGCAGTTGGTCACCCTTGAGCTGCATCGGACTGCCTATCCGGTTTCGGGGCGCGGTGTCGGGGTGGGCTGGATCACGCCGCAGATCACCAAACCCTCGGTGGCGTTCGCCACGGCGATTTCGTCGGCCGGGACTCCGCGCAGCAGCGCTTCGAAAATCTGGGTGGCCGGTTCACACGTACCCAGCTTGGCCAATGCCAGACCGTAGGTGTAGTAGTACTCGACCGCCTTGCGGTCGCCCGGGTCAAGCGGAAGGCCCTTGACCACCGCCCCATTCTCGGTCGTGCCGCCCTGGATGGCCAGGGTGAAGGAGCGGACTGCCTTGTCGAACTCGTTGTTCTTGTAGTACATCCGCCCCAGGTCCCCGTGCAGATATGGGCTGGCAGGATCCTTCTCGACGGCGTTGGCGGCATACTGGCTGGCCTTCCCGTACTCGCCGACGCGAGCATAGGCCAGGGCGATCAGCGTCAGCGGGTCGGGATCCGTCGGCGACAGGGTGCTGGCCCTAAGGTAGCTCTCGATGGCAGCGTTGGTGTCCTGCTGGTTGAGCATCATGTTGCCGACAGCGAGGTGCAGCAGAGCCAGATTGGGATTGATGCGCAGCGCCGTCTGGTATGACTTCAGCGCCTCCTCGTAGTTCTGTGTCCGCTCCCAGACGTAGCCAAGCGAGCGATGGCCATCGAGGAGATTCGGATCCAGGGCAACCGCCTGGCGAGCGGCGCGCAGCGCGTCCTGGTAGTTCTCCGGGCTGATGTCCATGAGGATCTCGGCATAGTAGGCATGGGCCGATGCCAGATTCGGGTCGAGTTGCAGAGCACGCTCAGCCGCCTCGCGCGCCTCCACCAGCCGGTCGCCGCCCTGGAAGTCCAACGCCCAGCCGAGCACGGCATGGGCCTGTGCCAGATTGGGGTTGATCAACAGTGCATTGCGCGCCGAGGTCTCGGCATCGACGTAGTCGCCGGCCAGGACCTGCAGGCGGGCCAGGTCGCTATAGATCACTGGATCTTGAGGCGCAACCGTGATGGCCTCGCGGTAGGTCGCCTCGGCCTGCTCCAGTTTGCCGGACTGAAACAGGCTCTCCGCCTCCAGCACGAAGGAGGCCGGACTGCGGGTGGGAGCGGCTGTGGGGATGAACAGCGGCGGGACGCTGGGCACGATCGTGCGCTCAACGTAGATTGCGCCCGCCAGCAATGCCAGCAAGAGCAGTACGCGCCAGGGATTGGCGCGCCGTCGCTTCTTGCGCATGTTCCACTTGCTGCCGCTCAGGTACATTGCTTTTGTGCACCTCGTCACGAACCAGGACGCCCCGGCATCTTATCACCCGGGGAGGCAGCGTCAAGCCAGCGGCAAGTGAGCAACGGGTGAGAGCCGTCGGCGCATGCCGTGGCCTTGCTGGATGCGCTCCGGTTGATCACCGCCGGCCCGCGACGGCATGCCCAGGCCATTGCCACGCCCCGGCATCCGACTTAGGCCGTCATCCCCGCGCAAGCGGGGATTCTCGGGAAACACGATGGCAGGCAGGCGACAAGGCTGGCAAAGGCATCCGACTTGGGCCGTCATCCCCGCGCAAGCGGGGATCCAGGAAGGTCTCGACGTCAGCCGATCCACGCGGTCGGCGCCGCCTCTCGCCTGGGCCCCCAGCGTTCGCGGGGGCGACGTTGGATGGTGTGACGCATCCCTGCACCATGGTCATCGCCGGGTCAGCGGCGATCCAGGGGAGCCTCGATCGCAGGCGAAGGCCGGGCGCGGCGGGCCGCTACGGCTCTGCCCGTGGCAGGCTGAAGGTGAACACGGCCCCGCCGTCGGCGCTTTCCGCCCAGATTCGGCCGCCATGCGCCTCGACAATCGAACGGGCGATGGCCAACCCAAGACCCGAGCCGCTTCCGTTCCGGTGGCGTGAGGGATCGGCACGGTAGAAGCGATCGAACACCCGCTCGAGCGCCTGCGGGTCGATCCCGCCGCCGCTGTCCTGCACCGCAATCTCGATGTGGTCGCCGCTGGCCCCGGGGCGCAGGATCACCGCTCCGCCACGCGGGGTATGGCGCAGCGCATTCTCAAGAAGATTGTCCAGCACCTGCGAGATCCGGGTGGCATCGACTTCAACCAGTGGCAGGTCAGGTTGGGCCTTCAGCTCCAGCCCGATGTCCTTGGCACGCGCCAGCGGCAGGCACGCGGCGACGGCCTGCTCGAGCAGAGGCTGGACGGGTTGCCGCGTCCGGGTCATCGGCAGGGCCCCTGCGTCGGCCAGCGCCAGCACCTGCAGGTCCTGCACCAGGCGCTCCAATCGGCCGGCCTCGTCGCGGATGACGTGCAGTCCTTCGGCCGAAGGGACCACGCCATCTTCGATGGCATCCAGATGGCCGACAATGACGCTTATCGGCGTACGCAGGTCATGCGCCACATCGGCGGTCATCTGTCGGCGGGCGTCCATCGAGCGGGCGAGTCGTTCAGACATGCGGTTGAAGGAAGCGGCCAGTTCGCCCAATTCATCTTGTGAGCGCACCTCCACCCGGCGTTCCAGGTCGCCATTGGCGATGTCGCGCGTGGCAGCGGTCAGATCGCGCAGCGGACGCGTGAGCCCGCGCGCCAGCATCCAGCCGAGACTCAAGGCGATCGCCGCCGCAGCAGCAGCTGCCACGCCCAGCGTCCACTGCACACGTTCGAGGAAGCGTTGCGCTTCACGGTCGGAACGGACGTCGATCGGATGCGAGATCAGCCAGCCGACGGTCTCGCCGTCCACCTGCACGGCCGCGGCATCCGCCCGCTGATCCTGCGGCACGACGGATCCGGCCGCCACGCCGGGGCCGGGCAGGACGACCGTCCATTGGCTGTCCGCCAGCGTCATCGGGAAGCGCTGCCCCGACGGTCCTTCGAGCGACTGACCTCCTGGGGGGGCTCCAGGCGCGGCAGCACCGTCTCGACCCCTTGCCACGACCCCGCTGCGGCGTAGTGCTCGGCGAGCGCTGCGGCCAAATCGTTGCGCAGGGAGGCGCTGACGAAGCGGCCAAATTCGCTGGTGGTCACCAGCACGGCCATGGCTGCGACCAACGCCACACCCGTCAGGCCGACGATCAGGAACGCCAGCAGCAGCTTAGGGGTCAGCGAGCGCACGCGCCGTCACTCCCGAGCGAAGCGGTAGCCGACACCATACACGGTCTCCACGTAGCGGGGATGGCGTGGCTCAACCTCGATCTTGGCCCGCAGGTTCTTCACATGGACGTCGATCGTACGTTCGTACCCTTCGTAGGCGACCCCCTGGATCCGGTCCAGCAACTCCGCCCGGGTGAACACCCGCCCCGGCGCCGAAAGCAGCGCCGTCAGCAGGTCGAACTCCGACGGCGTGAGGTCGACTTCGCGCCCGGCGACCTGCACGGCGTGGTTGTGACGGTCGACAATGACATCACCACTGTGCAGCGTCTCGACAGCCGGCTCGCTGGAGCCGGTGCGCCGCAAGACGGCACGGATGCGCGCCAGCAGCTCCCGCGGGCGAAAGGGCTTGGTCAGGTAGTCGTCGGCGCCCAACTCAAGGCCGACGATTCGATCTTCCGGTTCGACCTTCGCCGTCAGCAGGATGATCGGGACGTCGCGCTCACGGCGGTACAGGCGCATGAACTCGTACCCGTCCATCTCCGGCATCATCACATCCAGCACGATCAGGTCCGGAGGTTGCCGCTGTGCGACCTGCAGGGCCTGCACACCATCGCCGGCCGTGACCACCCGAAAGCCCGCCTGTGACAAGTACGCCTCCAGCAGGCTCACCAGGCGGTCTTCGTCGTCCACCACCAAGATTGTCGTGATCCACGATCGGCGGCTCCTGTGCCCGGGGGCAGTCGGCCCCTCTGCCCTCCCGTGTCCCTCCCCGCTATTCCTCTCCGTGGGAAAGGGCGAACTTGCCTCGATCAAGGTACCACACGTTATGCGCCGGCGCGTGCCTTCAGCAAGTCGACCAACGGCCCCAGCAACATCAGGACGATCCTGTCTCCAGCGCCTGCGGGCGGACGTTGCGCTTGCAGCGTGGCCTGCATCTCCGGTGATAGGCCTTCCGATCCGCCCATCCCTTCGCCCGCCTCTGGGCGCATCATTGTGCCGCCGCCTGGAAATCCGCCAGCCGGTGGCCCACCACCATCCCCGCCTCCGAGCCCTGGGGCTCCGCCCTCCATTCCCGGCGGTGGGCCGAAGCCGAAGATGCCCTGCTCGCCCTGCGCCCTCCCCTCAGCCTCCGGCGCCACTCCGTTCTCCCGGACCCAGTCCACCATCGTCTCGCGAGTCAGATCCATGCCGCCGATGGCCTGCAACTGCTCGGCGGACATTGCCCCCTCGATCTGGTTGACCAGCGCCTCCAGTTCCTCGGCCGCCGACGTGTCGCCGCGGGTCAGACTGCCGTAGGCCTTGCCAGAGAAACGCCAGCTGCGCGCTCTGTTCCTGGGAGACCGCGAGGGCGGTCCCTTCGAGCTTGAGGGTTCCGAGCGCCAGCTGTGCGGGGCGGGTCAGTTCGCCCTGAGGAATGCTCAGGGCAGCGGCCCCGGACGCGCCGGAGGCCGCGTCCGACGACTGCTCAAGCGTGGGCTGGGCCTGTCCGCAAGCGGCCAGCGCTACGCCGATCGCCAGCAGGCCGACCATCAGCCCCAGGCGCAGATGAATGGTTCGTGGTTCGTGTCTCACGATTTCCTCTCCTAAGATGGACGGGCGAGCGTCATTCATGACGCAGCGCCTCGATCGGATCCAGCTGTGCAGCCTTGTTCGCCGGGTAGTAGCCGAAGAACACTCCCACCAGCGCCGCCGACGTGAATGCCAGCAGGATCGACAGAGGGACGACCACCGTGCGCATGTCGCCCACCACGCCGAACAGCCAGGCGCCGCCGATCCCCGGCCAGCACCCCGATCAGGCCGCCCAGCAGGCTCAGCATCAGCGCCTCCGTCAGAAACTGCAGGCGGACATCGTTGGGGGTGGCGCCGACCGCCTGGCGGATGCCGATCTCGCGCGTTGCGCTCCGTCACGCTCACCAGCATGATGTTCATGATCCCGATCCCGCCCACGATCAGCGAAACCCCCGCCACCCAGGCCAGCAGGCTGCGGAAGGCCGCGGTGGTCGATTCCTGCGTCTCGATGATGTCCTGCTGCGTGGTGATGTTGAAATCCGGGTCGTCGAGCGTCACGTCGTGGCGCTTGGCCAGCAGCAGCTGGATCTGCAGGATCATGTTGTCCAGGTCCGCCTCCTCGTCGACCTCGACGTAGATCATGCGCACCCGGTCGCCCGGCGATACGGGCGAACATGGACGGTAGGAACTTCTGGAAGACGACCGTGATCGGGACGTACACCCGCGAGTCGTAGTCGATGTCGCCCACCAGGCCGCGTTCCGCCAGCACGCCGATCACCGTCAGCTTGGTGTTGCCGACCGTGACGGTCTGCCCGATCGGATCGCTCTCGCCGAAGAGCTCCGTCGGCCACGCGTGGCGCCCAGCACGGCGACCTTGGTCTTGCGTTCCACCTCCTGGTCGTTGAAGTAGCGTCCGTCCGCCACCTCCACGTCGCGCACCGAGGGAAAGTCGGTCGTCGTCCCCAGGATCGACATGTCCTCCAGGGTCACCCCGCGTCGGCCTTGACCGTCTCGGTCGACTCCTGTTCGACCGTGACGCCGACCACGCCCGTTGACCTCATCGGCGATGGCGAAGGCATCGTCGTACACCAGCCCGCCGCTGCTGCGGGCCTTGTCCCGGGCCCGCCGCGGCTCGAAGCTGCCGGCTGACGAAGACCAGGTTCGCTCCCAGGCCGGTGATCTGGTCGGCGATCGTCGGCCTCGGTGCCGGCGCTGATGGCGATCATGATGATCACCGACGCCACGCCGATGATGATCCCCAGCATGGTCAGCAGCGAGCGCGTCTTGTTCCGGGCGATGCTCTGCCACGAGAGGCGCGCAGAGTTCTCGGAGCGTTCATGGCGCCCGCTTCCTTTCCCGCCGGCCGCCGGTGCGCGGCCGTTGTGCTCGACCTTTTCCAGCTGCCCGTCCCGCAGGTGAATCGTGCGCTGGGTGTGCGCGGCGATGTCGTGGTCGTGCGTCACCATCACGATCGTCCGCCCCTGCGCGTGCAGCTCGCTGCAGCAGCCGCATGATCTCCTCGCCGGACTGCGTGTCGAGGTTGCCGGTCGGCTCGTCGGCCATGATCATCAGCGGGTCGTTGACCAGCGCCCGGGCGATCGCCACGCGCTGCTGCTGCCCGCCCGAGAGCTGTTGCGGCCGGTGATGGATCCGATCGCCCAGCCCCACGGACTCCAGCACGTGCTGCGGCGATCTCGCGCCGTGCGTCGGGTCTCCGGTGCATCCGGTCGTACAGCATCGGCAGCATGACGTTCTCCAGCGCCGTGGTGCTGCGCCAGCAGGTTGTAGGACTGGAAGACGAAGCCGATGCTGGCGGCCGCGGATCCCGGCCAGGGCGGCCTTGTCCAGCCCGCTGACGTCCTCCCCGTCCAGCCAGTACGTGCCCGCAGTCGGCCGGTCGAGGCAGCCGAGGATGTTCATCAGCGTGCTCTTGCCCGAGCCGGAGGGGCCCATGACGGCGACGAACTCGCCCGGTTGGATGGCAACGTCGACCCCGTCGAGCGCAGCAACGGCCGCCGTCGCCAACACCGTACACCTTGCGCAGTCCGCGCGTCAGTCGGCCTTGTCTCCCACTTCGGCGGTGATCTCCAGGATCGTGCCAGCGGAGGGCGCGTGGACAATGGATGCATCCAAGTTGCGCTGGGATTCGGCAGCTTTGGCTTCGGCGTTTTGAACCTGCAGCTCAGCCTTGGCGAGCTCGGTCTTGTTCGGGCCGTCGTTCACGCCTTCCAGCGTCCGCTGGGCCTGCGCCACATCGGCCTGCGCCTTGGCCACCTCGGCATCCAATTCCGCCTGCTGGATCTCGTCGGGTGCCCCCGTGTACCAGTTGTAGTTGATCTTCGCGCTCTGGTAGGCCTGGACCGCAGCTGCGTAGTCCTTGAAGGCCCGTGCCTTGCCGCCGTCGTCGTCCACATCGCCGGGCGTCATCTCGTAGCGTTTCTCGGCGAGATCCATCGACTCGCGTGCGACGACGATCGATGCCTTGGCGGCCTTGACACCGATCTCGCTGGCGCGATTCCCGGCTTGCTGAGTCCGCCAGGTGCGTTCGGCGTCCTTCAGAGCCTGCTGGGCCTGCGCCAGAGCCAATTGCGCCTCGGCCCGGGTCATGTCCGCCCCGTTCTGCAGATCCACCAGCGCCTCCTGCGCCTCGATCAAGGCCAGTTGATCCGCCGCCAGCTCCGCCTCGAGCTCCTTCCGTTCGGCTTGCTCGGCCAGAACATCTCCGGCCTTGACGATGTCGCCGACCTGGACATGCAGCGCCGAAACGCTGCCTTCGGCTCCAAAGCCGAGCCGGATCGTGGCATCTGCCATCAACGTGCCGGTCCCGCTGGCAAGCAACACCAAGTCGCCCGACCGCACTGTGGCCGTCTGCAACGCAGAGTCATCCTGGGCTTCCCCGGAGATGACCCCGCCCGTGGCGAACGCAAAGGCCATGGCGCCCAGCACCACGATTGCGGCAACCAGTGCCATCCACCGCCGGCGGATGGGTATTGATCGCAACCTGTCTCGAACCTTGAGTCTCATGCCCCAGCCTTCCTTTCGTCCCAATCTTGGCTTCGACCTCCAGCCTAGCTCCGGATATGTGCAAGGCGGGGCCCAGCGATTCGTGCCAAGCATTGGTCCGGCCTCCCGCATCTGCCCATGGACCATTCTCCTCCTAGTCCGCAAGATGCGTCACCTCCGGTCGGCGGCCCGAACCAGCCCTCCGGGAAGGCCTCCGCGCGCCGAGGCCCTGGCCCGGGGCGGTCAGGTATAATTCCGAGCCTCGGTTCCCCGGCGCACCTCGCGCACGAACCCAGCACAACGATGAGCGATCCCACTCAGACCGAACCCACCCCATCCGTCTCCGCCCCAACCACTCGCCGCCGGCGCTGGATCTGGCTGATTCCGCTGGCGCTGGGCGCGATCCTGCTCGCCGCCGCCGCCGGCTACCAGGTGGGGGTGCGGCAGCGCCAGCAGGCGCGGGAGGCGGCCGTCGACCTCAGCGCCGACGAGCAGTGGCGACTGGCGCTCGAGGATCTGCAGGCCGGGCGCTACGAGCTGGCGCGCCAACGCCTCGAGTACGTGATCCACCTCGACCCGACCTACCCCGAAGCGGCGCAGCGCCTGGCGGAAGCGCTGGTCGGGCTGCGCTCGCCGCGCCCGACACTCCTGCCTGCCGCCACACCTACTCCGAATCTGGCGCCGGTTGAAGATCTCTTCGCCCAGGCCGACGAGGCCCTCGCCGCCGAGGACTGGGACCGCACCATCGACACCCTGCTGGCGCTGCGCGCCAAGGACTTCAACTACCGGGCTGTCGAGGTCGACGGGCTGTTGTACGCCGCGCTGCGCAACCGCGGCATCGACCGCATCGCGCAGCAGGGATTGTTGGAAGAAGGCATGTATGACCTCAGCCGTGCCGCGCTCTTCGGCCCGCTCGATGAAGATGCCGAAAACTGGCGCAGCTGGGCTGACCTGTATCTGCTCGCCAACAGCTTCATGGGCGCCAACTGGGCGCAGGCGGTGTACTACTGGTCCCAGGTCTATGCCGTTGCGCCATACCTGAAGAACGACGCCTATATCAAGTACGCCCTCTCCTCGCAGGCCTACGGTGACCTGCTGGTCTCAGCGGGCGACCCGTGCGAGGCCAAGGTCTACTACGAGCAATCGCTCCTGGCATGGGAGAATGGCACGCTCATTCCGACGGCGACTGAGGCCTACGGCCAGTGCGAAGAGGTCGGCGAGGTGGAGGAAGACACCAACGGAAGAGACCCCCGCCCCGGAAGGCGAACTCCCCACCGAGACGCCCACGCCTGATGGCGGGGGTGGTGGATCCGGCAGCGGCGGGTGACCCTGCCGGTGCCAGTCTTCGTCCTCACTCTCGCCTACACGCTGCATCTACTGGCGACCGTTGTGCTCGTCGGCGGCCTGTTCGTCCTCTCGGTGCTCTTGTTGCCGGCGGCCAGCCGCGCCCTTGTCCCGCGTGACCAGGCTGTCCTGCTGCGGGCGATCTTGCGCCGTTTTCGACCCCTGGCCTGGCTGAGCATCGCCGTGCTCGCCGCCACCGGCCTGACCCAGATGGCAGCCAACCCCAACTACCACGGCTTCCTCGCGCTGGAGAACCGCTGGTCGGTGGCCATGTTTGCCAAGCACGCCGCCTTCGGTGCGATGGTAGCGCTGGCCGTCTATCAAACCTGGGTGATCACCCCCGCCCTCGAGCGTCAGGCGCTTCAGCGGGCAGCAGACGGCGAACCGGGGGATCAGGCGGTCCCAGCCAGTCAGAGCCGCCTACTGCGGCTCAACTTCTGGATCGGCCTGATCATCTTGGGGCTGACAGCCATCGCCCGAACCGCCTAGGTCACCCTCCTCCGGTCCTACTGACAGTCGCCGGTGTACAATGGCCGCCATGATCCTTCTCCGTCCCGCTCCGAGAGCGCTGCCGCGTGTTTGAGTTGACGTTTCTTGGCACCTCGGCTTCGGCGCCATCGATCCGGCGCGGCCTTTCGGCGCAGGTCGTCAGCTATCGGGACCAGCGCTTCCTGATTGACTGCGGTGAAGGCACCCAACGCCAGATTCTGCAATCCGGCATCGGCTTTCGCCGGCTGAACCGCATCCTGATCACGCACGGGCACCTGGACCACATCCTGGGTCTGGCGGGGTTGCTCTCGACCTTCATGCGTTGGGAGGCGATCGACCGCTTGGAGATCTTCGCCGGACGCCATGCCTTGGAGCGCATCCGGGATCTGATCCATGGCGTGGTCTTGCGCGGCGCCCGCCCACCGATGCAGCTGGAGTTGATTCCGATCGAGCCCGGCCTCCTGCTCGAGGAGGAAGGGCTGCGGATCACGGCCTTTCCGGTGCAGCACCGCAGTCCGGGCTGCTTTGGCTTTGCCTTCGAGACGCCTGCCCACCGGCCCTTCCTGCCGGAGCGGGCACAAGCCCTTGGGTTGCCACCCGGCCCGCTGCGGCGCGAGGTGGTAGCGGGACATGCCGTTGTCCTGCCGGACGGCCGAACCATCCAACCGGAAGCAGTGCTCGGCCCCGAACGTCGCGGCGCCCGGCTGGTCCACGTCGGCGATTGCGGCAGCACCGCCGAGTTGGAGGCTGTGAGCGCCGGGGCAGAGGCGCTGGTGATCGAGGCTACCTACCTGGCCGTCGAAACCGACCTCGCTCGGCAGTTCGCCCATCTGACGGCGCAGGACGCCGCCGAGCTCGCGCAGCGCGCCGGGGTCGGCCACCTGTACCTCACGCACGTCTCCCGCCGCTATCGGACGCGCGAGGTGCTGGAGGAGGCCCAGGCGCATCTTCCCCGCCGTCACCGTGGCGCGCGACTTCGACCAGGTCTCGATTCTGCGCGGCGTTGATCCAGCCCCCGCACCGATCGGGCTCGGCTCCTCCGGCTAGCCCTCCCCACGATCGAACGGTGCTTACGGCCCATACCTGCCAGAACGCCGTCTCTGGCTGTCTCAGATTGACATAACACTTGCCAATTCTCCCGTCCACGCCCTAAGGCCGGTACGGAGGTCCCAGTCTCCTGCAGGGCCGTAACCTTCCGCTCCGATTTCCGACTAGTTGGTTGAAACCACGCATTTTTGAGGAGTAGTCGATGAAACGCAACTTGTCCACCCTGATCGTGGGCTCCGCACTGCTGGTCGTCAGCCTAGGTCTGGCCGCTTGTGATGGCACAGCCTCAGCCGCGATGGATGCTGGCCTCACCAAGCCATCGTCCAAACAGCCGGCGGAGACGGAGGATAGCGCTCTCGCTCGTCTGGCCAGTTCGCTACAGGTCTTCGAGTTGGTGGGGACCGCCGAAAGCATCGGCCCCGACGCATGGACCGTTGCCGGCGTGACCTTCTCCACCGGCAAGGGCACGGAGATCCAGGGCCAACTGAATGCCGGTGACCTGGTCAAGGTCGAAGTCGCGCTGCTGGCCGACGGCCAGCTGTTCGCTCGAGAGATCCAGCGCGCCATCCTCGCCGGACCCAACGAAGGCCTGGGCGAACTTGAGTTCGTCGGGATCCTGGAGTCGATCGGCGAGACGCAGTGGATGGTCAACGGCCTGGCGCTGCAGGTCGGCCCCGGCACAGAGTTCAAGACCAACCTGCAGCCCGGTGACCTGGTCAAGGTCCATGCCGTGGTCGGTGAAGGCGGCATTCTCACCGCCCGGGAAATCGAGCCGACCACCGATGATCATCCCGATGATAGCTCCGACCGGGTGGGTGAGTTCGAGTTCGTCGGCCTGGTCGAATCCATGGACGGCCAAACCTGGACCGTCGGCGGGCAGCAACTGGCCCTCGTGGCAGGCAGCGAAATCGACGACCAGATCGCGGTCGGCAGCCTGGTCAAGGTTCACACCATCCCACAGCCGGATGGCTCGCTGGTCGTGCGCGAGATCGAGTTGGCCGGCAGCGATGACTCTCAGGATGATTCGAACCACTCCGGTATCTCGGACTTCGGCGACGACTTCGAGTTCGTCGGCGTCGTCGAGGCAATGGCCGACGGAAGTTGGACGATCGGCGGGCTGACCTTCATCGTCACCGAGCATACCGAGCTGGATAGCCACATCCTGGTGGGCGAGATGGTGAAGGTCGAACTGGTCCGCAACGCCGACGGCACCCTGACCGCCAAGGAGATCGAGAAGGACGACAACTCGTCTTCCTTCGACAGTAATGACTTAGACAACTGCGATGACGACGACTGTGATGACGACTGCGGCAGCAGTAGTTCGGGCAGCGGCAATGACTATGATGACTGTGCCGACGACGACTGTGATGACGACGACTGCGGCAGCGACAGCGGATCGGGCAACGACGATGACGACGACAATGGCAGCAAGGGCAGTGACACCGGCGAGGACGACGACTAGTCCTCCCCTCGCATGAGCTTCCCTTGCGCTCCTCGTCCCGCCCACGCGGGACGAGGAGCAAACTCGGATGGACCCCATGCTATACTGCGCGACGCCGACAGTGAGAATCCCCGGTCTTGGACACCTGACGTTGCGACTGCGTACACGAAGCGCCAGCACCGCCGAAGTTGACCGCCTGCACTCCTTGGATGCGCACGCGGCTCGGCGAGATCCATGATCGCTACTATGCGCTCGTGCTTCGCTACGTTCGCTTCCGGGTCAGCGACCAGCAGGCCGCAGAGGACCTGGCGAGCGAGATCTTCATGCGGTTGATCGAGGCAATCCGGATCGGCAAGGGACCCCGCACAACGATTCAGGGATGGCTTCTGGGCACGGCTGCCAACGTGGTCGCCGATCACTTCCGCCGGAGCTACCAGCGGCCTGAGCACGAACTACCCGATCACCTCCCATCCGACGACCTGCTGCCAGATGATCTGGTGGCCCTCAACGAGACAGGCCGACGACTGCAGCAGGCCATTTCTAGCCTGACACCCGATCAACAGCATGTGGTCACCCTGCGCTTCGGCGCTGGCCTGACGCTGGAGGAGACCGCTGCCAGCATGGGCAAGGAGCCCAACGCCATCAAGGCTCTTCAGTTCCGCGCCATGGCCGCCCTGCGCCGCCAGGTGGGAGAGGTCCAGCCATGAACGATCGATTGGCCGCGGCCTATGAGGTCTGCCTGCAGGCGCTGCTGACCGGGGCGTCGCTCGAGGACTGCCTGCGGTTGTACCCCGACCTCACGGAAGAACTGCGGCCGCCGCTGCAGGCCGCCACCCTGCTCCAGCAGCCATCCCTGCCGCCCTCGCCGGCAGCTATGGCCCGCAGCCGCAATCGCATCCTCGCCCGCGCGGCGCAGGTCCGCTCGCAGCGGCGACAGAGCGTTCTGCGGAAGCCCCTCCTACGGCTCGCCTTTGGCCTGGCAGTGCTGCTGGTCGCCTTCACCGCCGGTTGGGGCGGGCTGACGACAGCCGCCGCCCAGGCGCTGCCGGGCGAGACGCTATACCGCGTCAAGCGAGCCCAGGAGACTTTGCGCCTGCAACTGGTGCGCGACGACCCATCCCGCCAGCAGCTTCGGCTGGTCTTTAACGAACGGCGTGAGGACGAGGCCCGCCAACTCCTTCGTCTCGGCCGCAAGGGGGAAGTCTCCTTCGAGGGTGTGGTCGAAGCGCAGGGGAGCGATCATTGGACCGTGTCAGGCCTTCCAGTCGGGCTGACCGATGCCACGGCACTCGATGAGCAGATCAAACCAGGCGATTTGGTGGTGGTGCTGGGAACGACACGAAGCCAGGGGGATATCCTGGCCAGCTCGATCCGCCTGCGCACCTACCAGTTGATCGGACCGGTCCAGCAGCAGTCGCCCGGACAGTGGACAATCGCCGGCCAAGCCCTCGATTTGCTGCCAACGACCCAGGTGCAGACCGGCATCCAGCCAGGCGATGTGGTTCTGGCGCTGGTCGAGGTCGAACCCAACGGGCAGCACGTGGCCTTGGTCATTCTGAGCATGACCGCCGAGTCTTCCGACGGCAGCCAGGGCACACCGCCACCTGCGGGCTCCACCCCTGCCACCTCGGAGTTCGGCGACGACAAAGCCGAGACGGTCGATTTCACCGGAGTTCTGGAACAGCAGCAGGGCCTGACCTGGATGGTGGATGGACGCACCCTGCGTCAGACCTCCGAAAGCGAGATCCGGGGCGAGATTCAGCTTGGCGACAGGGTGCGGGTGCGCGGACAGCTGGGAGTCGGCGGCGAATGGATCCTCCTGCGCATAGAGCGAGCGGACGGAGACTTAGACGGCGACGACGCTGGCACACCGGATCCGGACGACGACGATGACGACGAATTACCCGAAGGCAGCAACACCCCGTCACCGCCGGACGACGGGGACGGGGATGACGACACCGACGAGCCTCCCGATGACGAACCGGAAGAGCTCAGTTTCACCGGGACGATCGCCAGCATCTCCTCCAGCCAGTGGGTCGTGGATGGCAGGACGTTGCACATCACCGGCGAGTCCCAGGTGGATGATGACCTCGAGGTTGGTGATGAGGCCAGGTCCGGGCGCTGCGCTTCCCGGACGGGCATCTGGAGGCTGAGCGGATCGAGGAGGCCGACTGACTGCACCCACTCCCGCGTGTCGTATGAGCCGGCCGGAGTAGATCTGGGAGCCATAGTGCCGCGCTCCTCGTTCAGTCGACGGCTTCCCTTCCATCCGTCCTACCCCCCCTGTACTTCGCGCAGCACCTTGGTTTCGGGGAAGGATGAGGCGCCGACGGCCCCCAATCGTTCCAGGACTTCATCACCTTGCGAACCTTAGGCGGAGCCACCACCGCCCCTCCGGCACCGCCCACCACAGCGTCCCGGTGGTCTGCCAGGACGGCAGGTATGCGGCGTGCCGCAGGCTGTTGTTGCCCTGAACGGGTTGAGCACCCTGATCGGGTCGCTCCGCGACGGGTTTGGGGAGTGGCTGCAAGCACCGATTTGCTGTTGCCGATGGTTGAAGTCGCCACCCGCCGTGGCGGGTGGCGCTTGCGGACTGTCCCATGCGGATTGGCCAAGTACCGTGGCTTGACCTGCCACGGAGCCGTCCATTACAATCGCTGGGATCGGTTCGCCAAGTCTGCCCGAGGTCACATGCCGATCTACGAATACGCCTGTCTGGATTGCGGCCTCCGCTTCGAGGCGCTGCGCGCGATGAAGGACGCCGACACGCCGATCGCCTGCAGCCACTGTCACGGTGACCGCATCACCCGTCAGCTCTCCGTGTTCTTTGCTCAAAGCGGCGGAAAGGTATTGGCCGGAACCACCCCCTCCTGCGGCTCGTGCAGCAGCGGTTCGTGCTCGACCTGCGGTCACTGATACCCCTTTACACTAGACGCGACGGCGCCGCCCCTCGGGGGCGGCGCCGATGATTCCCAAGCGCAGGATTGGTGGCGGCCGACGCGGCCAGATGCGTCAAGGGACGAAGGTGGCCAGTCCTGCCCGATACGCCACCTGCAAGATCGGCTGCGGCAGCAGGCCGAACACCACCACGGCGACGGCCATCGCCCCGATGGTGATGTTTAGCCAGCGTTCGGCGCGCACCTCGGGCAGGCCGGAGCGCATGTACATGTTCACAACCACCCGCAGGTAGTAGTAGGCCGAGACCAACGTCGTCAGCACGCCGATCAACGCCAGCCCGATCAAGTTCGCCTCGATCGCCGTCTGGAACAGGACGAACTTGGCCATGAAGCCGAAGGTCGGGGGCACGCCGGTGAGCGAGAGCATGAAGATCGTCATGGCTGCGGCCAGCAGCGGCCGCCGCGAGCCCAGGCCGGCGAAGTCCTCGACCTCGGTGCCGCCCCCCTGCGAGTGTTCGACCGCCAGCACGACCCCCCACGCGCCCAGGCTGGTCAGACTGTAGGCCAGCAGGTAGAACAACGCTGCGCTGTAAGCCTGCGACGTCAGACCCGGGACGGCGGCGGCAGGCACGGCCATGAAGACGTAGCCGGCATGGGCGATGGCCGAGTACGCCAGCATGCGCTTGATGTTGGCCTGACCAACGGCGGCCACATTGCCCCAGATCATCGTCAGCGCCGAAATCCACACCGCTACCTGAGTCCAATACGGGGACAACCCCGGGAAAGCCGCCGTCAGCACCCGCAGCAGTACGGCAAAGCCGGCAACCTTCGAGCCGACGGTCATGAAGGCCACCACCGAGGTCGGCGCACCCTGGTAAACATCCGGCGTCCACATATGGAAGGGCACAACGGCGACCTTGAAGGCCAGGCTAACCAACACCATGAGGGCGCCCACTACCAGCAAGGGGAGGTCGGCCTGGCCGGCAAGCACCTGCTCGGCGACAGCATACAGCTGCGTCGTGCCAGTGGCGCCATAGGTCAAGGCAATCCCAAAGACGATGAAGCTTGAGGAGAATGCCCCCAGCAGGAAGTACTTCAGCGCCGACTCTTCGGAATCGGCTTTGGGCAGGGCGAAGCCGGCCAGGACGTAGAGCGGGATCGACAGCAACTCCAGGCCCAGGAACACCATCACAAGATCGCTGGCGATGGTCAGCAGCAACATGCCCGCGAGCGAGAATAACAGCAGGATGTAGTACTCGCCGCGCTCGATGTCGGTCCGCCGGATATAGTCAAACGCCAGGGCAACGCCGAATAGTCCGCCCACCAGCAGGATCATCTGGAAGAAGGCCCCAGGGCCATCGGCGACGACCATCGAGCCCGGCGGCGCAGCCTGTCCACCGGCCAGCAGCCCTAAGGCAACCATCGCCGTCACGATGGCCACCGCCGTCAGGCCGGCCGTGATGCCTCGCCGCCGGACCGGCACGAACAGATCCACGATCAGCAGGACGCAGGCCCACGCCGCCAGCAGGGCGGCGGGGAGGATCGCGGCAAGCTCGCCCGGCGCCATGGCTAGTGCACCGCCACAGCCGTTGCGGCGAACGTGGCTGCCAGCTTGCCCACCGAGGCCTCCATCAGGCCGAAGAACGGCGAGGGAAACAGCCCGATCCAGAAGATCAGGATCACCAGCGGCACCAGGACGGCAATCTCCCGCCAGTTGATGTCGGTCAGCCGCTTGTTCTCCTCTTTGTCGAGCGGTCCGAGGAACAGCTTCTGGAACATGTACAGGATGTACACCGCCGCCAGGATCACGCCCAGCGCCGCCAGCCCGGCAAACCACGGCGACCCCAGCGCCTGCGAGCCGAAGGCCCCCAACAGAATGGTGAACTCACCGACGAAGCCGTTCAGCCCTGGCAACCCCATCGACGAGAGTGCCACGATCAGCAT
This sequence comes from uncultured Chloroflexia bacterium, assembly GCA_963789825.1. Taxonomy (GTDB): domain Bacteria; phylum Chloroflexota; class Anaerolineae; order Anaerolineales; family E44-bin32; genus PFL42. The sequence continues at coordinate 166,388 of CAWBME010000005.1, read as the reverse complement.
CAGAGCGCCGTAGATGGGCATCACCTTCCACAACCCACCGAAGGCGTCCATCTCCCGCGTGTGGCGCCGCTCGTAGATCATCCCGACCAGCAAGAACAAGGCGCCGGTGCTGATCCCGTGATTCACCATCTGCAGGATCCCGCCCGCGATTCCCTGCGGGTTGAGGGCGAACAGCCCGAGCATCACGAAACCCAGGTGGCTGACCGAGGAGTAGGCGACCAGCTTCTTGACGTCGCGCTGCGGATACGAAACCGCCGCCCCGTACAGAATGCCGATCACCGCCAGCGCCGCAATCCACGGCGCCAGGTCCAGCGATGCCTGCGGAAACAGCGGCAGGTTGACGCGCACGAAGCCGTAGGTGCCCATCTTCAGCAGGACTCCGGCCAGGATCACCGAGCCAGCCGTCGGGGCCTCGACGTGTGCGTCCGGCAGCCAGGAATGCAGCGGCCACATCGGCACCTTGATGGCGAAGGCGGCAGCAAAGGCCAGGAACAGCCAGAACTGCGTCTCAGCCGGGATCGAGCCGCGGGCGATCAACTCGGGCAGCGAGAAAGTCCCAGCCTCGAGCCCGAGCCAGATGATCGCCAGCAGCATCAAGATCGAGCCGGCCATGGTGTACAGGAAGAACTTCACTGCGGCGTACATCCGGCGCGTGCCGCCCCAGATACCGATCAGGAAGTACATCGGCACCAGGGTGAACTCCCAGAATACGTAGAACAGGAACAGGTCGAGCGCCAGGAACACCCCGAGCATACCCATCGCCAGCAGCAGGAAGAAGGCCATGAAGTCCTTCACCCGCTCCTCCACCGCGGTCCAGGTGGAAAGAATCGAGATTGGCACGAGCAGCGTCGTCAGCAAGACGAGCAGCACGCTCAGTCCGTCCACCCCGAGGTGGTAGTTGATCGTCCAGTTGCCAACCTGGATCCAGGTCACTCGCTCCACCAACTGCAGGTCGGGATTGGAGGCGTCGAACATGCCCAGCATCACCAGCGACAAGCCGAAGGTGACCAGGCCGACAGCCAGCGCGAACCAGCGAATAAAGTTCGACCGCTCCCTGGGCAACAGCAGCACGATGACCGCCCCAATCAGCGGGGTGAAGACAACCAGCGAAAGAATCGGGAAGGATGACTGCATGGTCCGTCCTCAGATCACACGATACAGCAGGATGATGCCGAACATCAGCAGCAGACCGATCAGCAGCGCCAGGGCGTAGTTGCGCACATAGCCGGTCTGCAGGCGCTGCAGTCGGCCGGCCGCGCCGCGCGTCAGGCGTCCCAGACCGGATCCCGCAGCGTCGACTACGCCCAGGTCGAAGGGCCCGGCCAGCCATCCGGCGGCCTTGCGGAACGACCCGGCCAGGACGACGTCATGGAACCAGTCGTGCCAGAAGCGGCCATCGACCGTGTCGGCCAGCCAGCGCGCCAGCGACACGTAGGGTCCGATCACCAGTCGCTGGTAGAGCTCATCGACCCACCACTTGTTCTCCATGCCGGTGAAGACCCGCCCCAGCCGCCGCTTGAGCGGGTCCGGCGCGCCCTGCGCCGGCGCCTTGCGGCCATAGGCGAGCCCAGGCCAGCAGCAGGCCAACGGCGCCTAGCCCGGTGGCCGTGGCGGCGATCAGGACGTTGAACTCGGTGGGGTGAACATGCGCCAGCGTCTCCCCCAGCCAATCGGTCAGCGCATGCAGCCCGGGCAGATTCATGGCGCCCCCGAACACGGTCAGCGCCGCCAGCGCCACCAGCGGGGCGGTGATCACCAGGCGGTTCTCCCGGCTGTGGCCCGCAGCCTCGCTGCGCGCCTTGCCGAAGAACACCATCAGCAGCTGCCGACCGACGTAGAAGGCGGTCAGGAAGGCAGAGATGGTCAGCACAACCCAGATGAGGCGGTTTTCCAGGAAGGCATCCGCCAGGATCTCGTCCTTCGAGAAGAAGCCAGCCAGGGGAGGCACCCCCGCCAGCGCCAGCCCACCGATCAGGAAGACGAGGAAGGTGACCGGCATGCGCCGCCAGACGCCGCCCATGTTGCGCATGTCCTGTGGGTCGAAGGCATGCTCGCCCGGGTCGTGCGCCGGTTTGTGCTCGTCGTGGCCGTGCGCCGTCAGAGCATGATGGCCGTGCTCGATCCCCAGGATCACCGATCCGGCGGCGAGGAACAGCAGCGCCTTGAAGAAGGCGTGTGCCACCAGATGGAACATGGCGGCGACGTATGCCCCCATGCCGGCGGCCGCCACCATGAAGCCGAGCTGGCTGATGGTCGAGTAGGCGAGCACCTTCTTGATGTCGTACTGGCCGACGGCGATCGTGGCCGCGAACAAGGCGGTGGCGGCCCCGACCCAGGCGACCACGCTGCTCGATACGGTTGCCATCTCGAAGAGGACGTGGGTGCGCACGATCATGTACACGCCGGCGGTGACCATCGTGGCAGCATGGATCAGCGCCGAAACCGGCGTCGGGCCGGCCATGGCATCCGGCAGCCAGACGTAGAGCGGGATCTGCGCCGACTTGCCGGTCACGCCCAACAGCAGGAACAAGGTGATCGCGGTGATCACCGCCGCGCCCGCCGGCCCCATCGCCTCGGCCCCGTGGAAGACCTCCTGGAAATTGAGTGAGCCGAACGTCCAGAACACCAGGAACATGGCGATCATGAAGCCGAAGTCACCAACCCGGTTGGTGATGAACGCCTTCTTGCCCGCCAGGGCGTTGCCGATGCCATCGGCCCCCTTCTCATACCAGAAACCGATCAGCAAGTACGAACACAACCCGACACCTTCCCAGCCGACGAACATCATTAGGAAGTTGTCCGCCGTGACCAGGATCATCATCGAGGCCACGAACAGGTTGAAGTAGACGAAGAAACGAGTGAAGCGCCGTGGGTCCTCGTTGAGCCGGACGTCCTCATGCATGTAGCCCGTGGCATAGAGGTGGATCAGCGTGCTCACCCCGGTCACCATCAGCATCATGGTGACCGACAGGGTGTCGATCTGCATCGACCAATCGATCTCGAAGTCGCCCACCTGGATCCAGCGCGCCAGCGGCACCACCGCCCCTTGCGGCTGTTCCATCAGGGCGAAGAGTTGGGTCACGGACACAACGAAAGCCAGGCCAATGGCCGAGGTGGCCAGGATCCCGGTGAAACGCTCGCCCTGACGCCGGCCGAGGGCCAAGTTGATCAGCATTCCGACCAGCGGCAGGAAGACCACCAGCGGCGCCCAACGGAACAGGCCGGCGCCAGCCGCAGCCTCACTCAGCAGCATGACCGACCACTCCCCTGCCCCTGCATCCAACGGCGCATTCCATCCCTACCCTTTCAGGCTGCTCATCTCGTCGACGTCGATGCTGTGGCGCAGCTTGAAGATGTCCACGATCAGCGCCAACCCCACGGCGACTTCGGCCGCAGCCACGGCGATCACGAAGAACACGATCACGTGACCGCTGCCGTCGGGCAGCGAGCGGGCGAAGGCGATCAGCGCCAGGTTGGAGGCGTTGAGCATCAGCTCAACCGACATGAAGGCGACGATGGCGTTGCGCCGGATCAGCACACCCACCACGCCAATGGTGAAGACGATGGCTGCCAGGCCGACGATGTACATCACCGGGACGTTCATCGCTTCTCCCTGCGCTCGGCCCGCGTCAGGACAATGGCGCCGACCATGGCCGCCAGCAAGAGCACCGAGGTGACTTCCAGCGGCAGCACGTAGTCCGACAGCAGCAGCGTGCCCACCGCTTCCGGCCCGCCGAAGCCCGCCGGGAGCTCGCTGGCCGCCGTCGCCGGGAATGGGCCGGCGATCACGAACACGTAGAACAGCACTCCAACCAGGACAACCCCCAGCCCAATGGCCAGCGGTCGCTGCCAGAGCAGCGTCTGCGCGCTCTCGCCGCGATCGGCCCCGAGCAGCATGATCACAAACAGGAACAGCACCACGATCGCCCCGACGTACACGGCCAGCTGGATCATGGCAATGAACGAGGCGTACAGCAGGATGTAGAACAGAGCGACCGTGGTCAGGTTGAGCACCAGGAACGCCGCCGAGTACACGGCATTGCGGCTCAAGACGACGCTGACCGCAGTGGCAATGGCGATCACCGCCAGCAAGAAGAAGATCACCAGATCACCCGTCATCGCGTCCGTCCACCTCGCCGCCCGCCGCCTCGGTCAGTCCGGATTCTTCATTTCGGGGATCGACCGGGGGAACGCCCCCGGAGGCACCGCCATCGGGGTCGGCTGCCCGCCGGCGGGCACCGGATCAAGCAGCAGCTCCCGCGTGTACAGCGCCTGCCGCCGCAGGGTGAAGGAGAGCTCGTAATTGTGCTCGAGGACGATCGCTTCGGTAGGGCAGGCATCCTCGCAGTAGCCACAGAAGATGCAGCGCAGCATGTTGATCTCATAGGTGCTGGCGTAGCGTTCGCCGGGGGAGTAGCGGACGGCGTCGCTGTTCTCCGACGCCTCGACGAAGATCGCATCCGCCGGGCAGGCGGCCGCGCACAGCGCGCAGCCGATGCACTTCTCCAGCCCGTTGTCGTAGCGCTTCAAAGCGTGGCGGCCGCGGAACCGCTCACGCACGGGCCGCTTGACCTCCGGGTACTGGTACGTCACCGGCCGCTCGAACATCGAGCGCAGTGTCGTCCACATGCCGCGCGCCAGATCCACCGCGAACACGCTCAGCCTCCTACGACCAATACCAGCCCGGCGGTCAGCACAACATTCACCAGCGCCAGTGGCAGCATCACCTTCCAGCCGAATGCCATCAGCCGGTCGTAGCGCAGACGCGGCAAGGTGGCCCGCATCCAGATCATCAGGAACAGGATGGCCACCACTTTGAGGAACAGGTACAACGGCCCGAGCAGCGGCACCTGATCGACCCACGGGCCCCAGTAGCCGCCCAGGAAGAGCGAGGCGCCGATGGCGGCCACGGCGATCATCTTGTCATACTCCGCCATGAACATCAGGGCGAACTTCATGCCCGAGTACTCGACATGGTAGCCGGCCGCCAGTTCCTGCTCCGCCTCGGGCATATCGAAGGGCGCCCGGTTGACCTCGGCCACCGTGGCGATCAGGAAGATCACGAAGCCGATGGGCTGCACCAGGATGAACCACCACCCCTGCTGGGCCTCGACGATCGAGCGCATGCTCATCGAGTTAGCCAGCAGAATGGGACCGATGAACGAAAGCCCCAGGGCGATTTCGTAGCTCACCATCTGAGCCGATGAACGCAGGCCGCCCAGCAAGGCATACTTGTTGTTCGACGACCATCCAGCCAGCGTGATGCCGTACACCGCCACCGAGGCCACCGCCATGATGTACAGCACGCCCACGTTCAGTCCGTCGGCGATCCCCATCGGGATCACCCGGCCGCCGATCTCGAGCGGCGGTCCGAAGGGCACCACTGCCAGAATGATCAGCGCCGGAATCGACCGTGATCACCGGCGCCAGAACGAAGACCACCTTGTCGGCCTTGTCGGGGATCAGTTCCTCCTTGAAGATCAGCTTGACGCCATCGGCGATCGGCTGGAGGATGCCCATCGGGCCGGCTCGATTGGGCCCGATGCGCACCTGCATCTTGGCCAGTACCCGCCGCTCGAAGAAGGTCAGGTAGGCAAAACCAGTCAACAGCAGCACGATCAGGATCAGGGACTTGACCGTCCATTCGGCGACGGCTGGCCCAATCCAGCGTCATCGGCGCACCCCCGCCACTGGAAGGGGCGCCGCCACCGGCTCATCGAGCTTCAGCCCGGTGCTGCGCGGCACAAGCGCCAGGCCGGCAGGGACGTCCGCCGACAGCCGTACGCGGATCTCCTGCGTGCCACCCTCCCAGGACAGCCCCAGCACGGCGCCGTCGGCGAGCCCCAGCCGCTCGGCGTCCCCCGGGTTGAGCTCGATGCCAGGGGTCGCCATCCTGTCCTGCAGCAGCGTGCACGGGCGGAGCGTGGTCCCCTGGTCGTACAACCTGGCGACCGGAACCAGGGTGAGCCCGGTTGGCCTGGGTTGGCGGGGCTGCGAAGCCCGCGGCTCGCCTGGAAGATCCTCTGCCCGGAGCGCGCGGGGGAGTTGCACGCCCAGCCCTTGCCGGTTCTTGTAGGCGGTTCCGCCGAAGTACAGGTCGGCGCCACCGACCGGCGGCCATTGCTCGGACGTCTGCGCCAACGCCTGGTAGCTGGCCTCGGCGTAGTCCGGGATGGCGGCCTGGATCGACAACATGATGGCCGCCGCCGACCGGCTCTCCAAGGGGACACCCAGGGCGGCGCCAACGTGGGCTACCGCTTGCCAGTCGGGCCGCGCATCCCCCACGGCCGGCACGACGGGGTAGAAGCGTTGGACCCGCCGCTCGCCAGAGGTCAGTGTGCCGTCACGCTCCAGGAAGGTCTGGGCCGGCAGCACCACGTCCGCCAGGCTCGCCGTTGCGGTGAGAAACAGCTCCTGGACAACGACGAACTCGAGCTGGCGAAATGCCTCCCCCAACTTCGGGTCATCCCCGACGGGATCGCAGGCCATCACATAGGCGAAACGTTTGCCGACCAGCGCCGGCAATAGTCCGTCAGCCGCCGGGCGAAGGCCCAGATCCCATGCGCCCTGGCTGTTGCTGCGCGGCCAGACTGCAACCAGTCCGTTGTTGGCCTTGCCGCTGCGGCTCGTCCTAGCCAGCCAGCGCGCCCACCCGGCGGCCAACGCTTGGCCTTCGTCCGCAGACAGCCCCTCGCGGCCATAGAACACGATCACGTTCTCGGCCGCGGCCAGTGCGTCGGCGGCGGCTCGCAGACGGCTTCCTGTGGGCGCCCGGCTGGAGTCCTGCAGGGCAAGCGCCAGTTCGCTGATCCCCCCCAGCTCATGCTGCAGGCTGTAGGCGGCATGCTTGTCCAGCCGCGTCGGCCGCAGGTTGAGCGTGATCACGGTTGTTCCGCGCTCGGCCGCCTGCTTCAGACGGAGCCACCAGATCGGGGCTTCTTCGTGCAGGTCACAAGCGGCGACCACCACCGCATCCGCCGCGCCCAGGCGCCCCAGGTCGGAGCCCGGCCCCAGGCCGGTCCACTCGCCACCCGGCATGCGCTCATCCAGCACGAGCAACCCGTCCAAACGATCCACCAGTGACCGGAAGTTGAACAGATCCTCGTTCGAGGCGCGGCCGCCGGCGATCCCCAGGAGATCCTTGCCTGCGCCGCGCATGCCGGCCGCCACCGCCGCCATCGCTTCGTCCCAGGTCGTCTTGACCAGTGTGCCATCCCGGCGGACCATGGGGCGGGTCAGGCGTTCTGGACTGTCGCCGAAGGCATAGCCAAACCGCCCCTTGTCGCAAATCCAGATCTCATTGACTTGCTCGTTCTGGCGGGGCATTGCCCGTTTGACAACCAGGCTCCCGCCGCTGTGCACCTCGCGCCGCGAGTTAATCATCAGGTTGCAGCCGACTGGGCAGTGCGGGCAGATCGAGGCGGCGGCGTTCATCTCCCAGGGGCGAGCGCCGAAGCGGAAGTCGGCCGTGGTCAGGGCCCCCACCGGGCAGATGTCGGTCGTGTTGCCGGAGAAGATCGAATCGAAGCCGGGCTCCGAGAAGGTGACGATCTCCAGCTTGCGCCCGCGCTCGAAGAATCCGATCACTGCATCGTCTGCCACTTCCTCCTGGAAGCGAACACACCGGCCGCACTGGATGCATCGTTCGCGGTCGAGGAAGATCAGCTCCCCGAGCGGGACGTGCTTGTCCAACCGCATCTTGTCGTCGAACAGGAAGCGGCTCTTGCCGGCTCCGTGAGCCATGGTCAGGTTCTGCAGCGGGCACTCCCCGCCCTTGTCACACACCGGGCAGTCGAGGGGATGCGAGCTGAGCAGGTACTCGACGATCTGGCGGCGCCCCTCGATCGCCAGTTCGCTGGCGCTGCGCACCACCCAGCCGTCTTCGACCGGCGTCGTGCAGGCGGTCTCCAGCTTGCCGCTGAAGGAAAGCACCGGCTGGCCGCTTGGGTCGCGCACCAGCTCGCCCGTCGCCCGGTCACGCTGCGGACGTCCGATTTCGACCAGACACATCCGGCACATCCCCACCGGATCGAGCTTCGGGTGATAGCAGAACACGGGCACGTCGTTGCCGACCTGCTTGGCAGCGTCCACCAGCAACGTGCCGGCGGGCACCTCGAGCGGCTTGCCGTCGATCGTCAGGCTGACCTGAGCGGCAGTCATCGTCCGCCCCGCGCTTGAGGCTGGAAGTCTTCCGGGAAGCGGTCGATCCCAGTGACCACCGGCATGGTCGAGAACTCACCCAGCGCGCACAGGCACTTGCCCTGCATGCCGGAGGCGACCGAGCGCAGCAGCATCACCTCGCCGTCCGCGCCGCCGGCCTCGATGCGCTCGATGGCATGCAGCATCCAGTAGGTGCCCTCTCGGCAAGGCGTGCACTTGCCGCAGGACTCATGCTTGAAGAACTCGTTGGTCTTCTTGAGCACCCAGGCCAGATCGACGCTCTCGTCCATCACGATCACCGAGGCCGACCCGAGCGCCGAGCCTGCCGCCGCCACCGCCTCGTAGTCCATCGGGGTGTCGAGCACGGCCTCCGTGCCAGGCAGGATCGAGGAGGAGGCGCCAGCGGGCATGATCGCCTTGACGGCGAGCCCCGAAGGCGTCCCGCCGCCGTGGGTGAAGATCAGCTCGCGGAACGTCGTGCCCAGCGGAAGCTCGTAGTTGCCGGGCCGGGCGACGTGCCCGGACAGGCTGAAGATCTTGGTGCCCGGGCTCTTCTCCGTACCGAAGGTTCGATACCAATCCGCGCCGTCGGGTGAGGATCAGCGGCAGGTTGGTCAGCGTCTCGACGTTGTTGACCACGGTCGGCTTGCCGTACAGCCCAACTGCGGCCGGGAACGGCGGCCGCAGCCGAGGCTGGCCGAGCTTGCCCTCGAGGGATTCGAGCAGCGCCGATTCTTCACCACAGATGTAGGCGCCAGCCCCGAGGTGCAAGCGGATATCGAGGCTGTAGGCGCTCCCGAATAGCTTCTCGCCGAGCAAGCCGGCGCGGCGCATGGCCTGCAGGTTCTCCTCGAGGCGATGCGCCAAGTCCCAGAACTCGCCACGGCAGTAGACGTATGCCAGACTGGACTGCGCGGCATAGGCGCAGATCGCCACTCCCTCCAGGAACTGGTAGGGGTTGCGCTCCATCAGTTCCCGGTCCTTGAACGTTCCGGGCTCCGATTCGTCGGCATTGGCAACAACGTAGCGCGGGAACACGCCAGGGGAGAGAAAGCTCCACTTGACCCCTGTCGGGAATCCGGCGCCGCCGCGGCCGCGCAAGCCCGAGGCCTTGACCAGATCGATCACTTCCGCCGGGGTCATCGTCGCGACGGCTTTGCGCAATCCGTCGAAACCGCCTTGGGCCTGATAACCCTTCAGCTCGCCCAGCTCCGGCCGGTCGCGGTGGCGCAGCAGCAGCAGCTCAGCCACGGCGCCCCTCTTGGCGCAGGCGCTCGACCAGCTCGAGCGCCGACTCGAGCGTCTGATTCTCGTGATAGTGGATGCCATCCGGCGCCTGCAGTTGGAACAGCGGCGCCCGGTCACACCCCGCCAGGCACATCACCGCTTCAACCGTCACCGTGCCATCGGGCGTGGTCTCTCCCAGTCGGATGCCCAGGTTGCGGCACAAGTCCTCCGCGAAAGCCTCGGCGCCCTTGAGTGCGCAGGGCAGGTCGGTGCACACCTGAATGCGGTACGTACCGCCGGGTTCGTCATGATAGAGCGTGTAGAACCCGATCAGCGAGCCAACCTGGGTGACCTCGAGCCCGACCAGCGCCGCCACCTCTTCCATCGCAGCGCGGGTGACGTAGCCGTCTTGGCGCTGCGCCAGGTACAGCAGGGGCATCACGGCCGAGCGCTGCTGGTCCGGCGGGTAATTCGCCAGGATGCGCTCGATCTCCTGCGGGTACTTCTCGCTGAGCAAGGGCGCGCTCCTCCGTCTTCGGCGGACCGACCGTCAGCGGTCGGCGTCTCCGAGCACAATGTCGATGCTGCCGATGATCGCCACCAAGTCGGCGACGAAGTGACCGCGGCTCATCACCGGCAGCGCCTGCAAGTGAGCGAAGGTCGGGGTGCGGAAGTGCACTCGATAGGGCTTCGGCCCGCCATCGCCCTCCAGGTAGCAGCCAAGCACGCCGCGCGGCGACTCGACCGGGAGGAACACGTTGCCCTTCGGTGCCGAGAAACCCTCGGTCCACAGCTTGAAATGGTGGATCACGGCCTCCATGCTGGTGCCAAGCTCGGCGCGCGGCGGCGGGACGAACTTGCGGTTGTCGCTGATGAAGGGGCCGTCCGGAAGGCGGTTGAGAGCCTGTTCGATGATGCGCAGCGACTGGCGCATCTCTTCCATGCGCACCAGGTAGCGATCGTACGTGTCGCCGCCGGTCGCCGTGGGCACTTCGAAGTCATACTGCTCGTAGCCCGAATAGGGCTGCGCCTTGCGCAGGTCGAAGGCGAGGCCGGTGGCACGCAGCATCGGCCCGGTCACCCCCAGCCGCAGCGCCTGCTCGGTGCTCAGCACGCCGATCTGCTTGGTGCGGTCGACGAACAGCGGGTTCTTGGTCAGCAGCGACTCATACTGCCGGATGCGCCGCGGGAACAGGCGCAGGAACTGGCGCACGGCCTCCTCGAATTCACCGGGCACGTCGCGCCAGATCCCCCCCGGGCGGATGTACGACGTCATCATCCGCTGCCCGGAGCACATCTCAAAGATGTCCAGGATGATCTCGCGCTCACGGAAGCAGTACAGGAAGGTGGACATCGCCGCCAGATCCAGGCTGGAGGTGGCCAGCCAGACCAGGTGGGAGGCGATGCGCTGCAATTCCGTCAGGATCACCCGCACCGCCTGGGCGCGGGGCGGAACATCCAGCCCGACCAGCTTCTCGATCGCCAGGCAGTAGACCAGATTGTTGCCGACGTTGTTCAGGTAGTCCATGCGGTCGGTCATCACCAGAGCCTGGAGGTAGTTCTTGGCCTCCATGTTCTTTTCGATGCCGGTATGCAGGAACCCGATGTCGGGGATGCAGTTGAGGACGATCTCGCCCTCGAGTTCGAGCAACAGGCGCAGCACGCCATGCGTGCTGGGATGCTGCGGCCCCATGTTGAGCAGCAGCGTATCGCCCTCGATGGCGCGGCTCGAGACCAGGTGCTTGAGTTCGTCGAATGCGACTTCGAGTGTCGGCGCTGGCATCCGGCGGCCCCGTGTCTACTGTGTGGCGTACGGCTTGCGCCGGTCGATTTCGTCGAAATTGAAGGTGAACTGGACTTCTTCATAGCCGAGCGGGTGATCCTTGCGCAGTGGATGGCCCTGCCAGTCATGCGGCATCAGGATCCTGCGCAGATCGGAGTGCCCGGTGAAGCGAACCCCGAACATGTCGTAGATCTCGCGCTCGTGCCAGTTGGCGTTGGGGAAGATGTTCTCCAGCGTCGGGACCTCGGCCGCCGTCCCGGCGACCGGCAAGCGCAGCCCGAAGAAGGCGTTGCCCTTGGTGCTGTACAGCTTGTACACCAGGACAAAACGCGGCTCGCTCGGCCAGTAGTCGACCGCGGTCAGGGCGATGAGCAGGTCGAAGCTGTGGCGCTCGCGCAGCAGCTGGCAGGCGGTGAGCACACGCTCGGGCGCGAGCAGCAAGCCAAGCTCGCCATGCCCACGCTCCACTCCCAGAACGGCCTGGCCGAGCTCCGACTGCAAGTCCTGGATGACCGCCTCGAGATCCATCGGCAATGTGCCCTCGGAGGTCGCCGCCCGCGCCTGCCGGCTCAGGCGTAGTCCTTCAGCTTCTCGGTCTTGACCTTCTCGTGCAGCGTGATGATTCCGTGGATCAGGCCTTCCGGCCGGGGCGGACACCCGGCGACATACACGTCCACCGGGACGATCTCATCCACGCCCTGGACGATGGCGTAGTTGTTGAACACCCCGCCGCAGGAGCAGCAATCCCCCATGGCGATCACCCACTTGGGCTCGGGCATCTGATCGTACAGTCGGCGCAGCACCGGGGCCATCTTGCGGCTGACGCGCCCGGCAACGATCATCAGGTCAGCCTGGCGCGGGCTCGGCCGCATCAGCTCCATGCCGAAGCGGCTGAGATCGTAGTCGGCCGACTGGGCGCTCATCATCTCGATGGCGCAGCAGGCCAAGCCGAACAGCATCGGCCACATGGCATTGGTGCGGCTCCAGTTGATGGCCTGCTCCAGCGTGGTGGTCACCACACCCATGTTGCCGAGCTTCTGTTCTACTCCCACTCGAGCGCTCCCTTCTTCCAGGCGTAGAAGAATCCGATCCCCAGGATGAGCACGAACAGGCCGATCTGCACCAGGCCGGCAACGCCGGACTTGCGCATCACGACCGCCCACGGGAGCAGGAAGACGGTCTCGATGTCGAACAGGATAAACAGCACTGCGACCAGATAGAAGCGAACGGGGATGCGGCGCTGCCCGGGCCCGTACGGCACCATGCCCGATTCATAGGTCTGGCCTTTGCGGCTGGATGGCCGATGGGGGCCGAACAGGTGGCCGAGCGCCACCACCAGGAAGGCGATGCCGGTAGCCAGGGCGAGCAGGACGGCGATGGGCAGGAAGTCCGCAGGCAACCGATCCTCGGCCATGGATGCCGGCCGCGCTCGAGGCGTCCGGCGAATTGGTCTAAGTGGGTTCAGTTTAGCACAAGCGATGAGGCCGGTCAAAGACAGCGCCCTTCTCCGTTGCGGTGCAGGTAGGTGCCAGGAAATGGGGACTTGATGCGCGGACGAAGAAGGGGTACGATAGGCATAGTATTCCCATATATCCTGTAGGGGAAATAGGCATGAATCTGTCCAAACGCTCAGAGTACGGCTTGCGCGCCCTGTTCGACCTGGCCGGCCAGCCCCCCGGCCGACCGGTTCCCCTGCGCGCTCTGGCCGAACGCAACCGACTGCCCGTCAAGTTCCTCGAGCAGATCTTCGTCACCCTGCGCAACGCCGGCATCGTCCACAGCCAAACCGGACCCGGCGGCGGCTACATTCTCGGCCGCAAGGCTGACAGCATTACCCTGGGCGAGGTGATCCGCGTGCTCGATGGCCGGCTGGCGCCGGTCAGCTGTCTGAGCCAGATCGATTACGCAGCCTGCTCCTGCCCGGATGAGACAAGCTGCCTGCTGCGTCAGGCAATGGCGCCCGTCCGCCAGGCCATTGTCGACGTGGTCGACCGCACCACCCTTGCCGATGTGACCAGCGGCCGGCGCGGCCGAGCCAGCCATTGATTCTTGACAACCCATCCAATCCAGAGGAGACTAGCATGCAATCCCCAGTGTCTTCCACCATGGCCCGAACTCGACGCCTCCGCCTGTGGACCCTGTCGCTATTGGTTGCCCTGGTGCTTGCTGCGTGCAGCGGGGGCGCCCCGACGGGGCCTCCGCCGACCACCATGCGCGTCGGCTACTTTCCCAATCTGACTCACAGCCAGGCGCTGGTCGGCTTGGCGCGCGGCGATTTCCAGAAAGCCCTCGGTGATCAGGTTGAACTGAAGACAACGACCTTCAACGCCGGCCCATCCGTGATTGAGGCGATCTTTGCCGGTGAACTGGACTTGAGCTACATCGGCCCCAACCCGGCCATCAACGGCTATGTGCGCAGCAATGGTGAAGCGCTGCGAATCGTCGCCGGAGCTACGAGCGGGGGCGCATCTCTGATCGTCCGGCCCGAGGCCGGGATCCGGTCCGCCGCGGATCTGGCGGGCAAGAAGGTGGCCTCGCCCCAACTGGGGAACACCCAGGATGTCGCCCTGCGCGCCTACCTGGCGGAGCACGGCCTCGAGACCGTAGAGAACGGCGGCGATGTCCAGATCGTCCCCACGGCCAACCCTCAGATCCTGGACCTGTTCCGCCTGGGCTCGATCGATGCGGCTTGGGTGCCGGAGCCGTGGGCCAGCCGCCTGATCGTCGAAGGCAAGGGTGAGCTGTTCCTGGACGAGAGGGACCTTTGGCCGAACGGCGACTTCACGACGGCTATGGTGATCGTCAGCACTCCCTTCCTTGAGCAGCACCCCGACCTGGTCAAGGCCTGGCTGGAGGCGCACGTCGATACAACCCAATGGATCGCAGACAACCCGGACGAGGCCAAGCAGCTGGTCAACGAGGAGATCGGCAAGATCACGAGCCAGCCTCTGCCGGCGGAAGTGCTCGACAGCGCCTGGAGTCGGATGCGCATCACCTACGACCCGATTTCGTCCTCTCTGGTCAAGTCCGCCCAGTCCGCCTTCGAGGCTGGCTTCCTCGAGGAGGAGCCGAATCTGACTGGGATCTATGCGCTTGATCTCCTCAATGAAGTGCTGTCGGAGCGCGGCCTCGAGCCGATTCAGTAGCCATGCCGCCAGGGGCGCGCCCGCCGTTCTCACAGGGACACGATGCGACTTGAGGCGCAGGACATCCACAAGTCCTTCCGCACCCGGAGGGGAACCACCCAGGCGCTGGACGGGGTGACCTTCCAGGTGGCCTCCGGGGAGTTTGTCTGCCTCCTGGGCCCCTCCGGATGTGGCAAGTCCACGATGCTGAGCATCTTTGCTGGTTTGGAGCAGCCCGATTCCGGCCAGGTGCTGGGGGACGGCTCTCCTCTGACTCGGCCTGGGAGTGACAGGGTGGTCATCTTCCAGGAGGCCGCCCTGTTCCCTTGGCTGAACGTGCTCGACAATGTCGCCTTTGGCCTGCAGGTGGCCGGCATGGGGCGCAAGGAGCGCCGCGAGAAGGCGGTCGATTATCTCCGATTGGTCCACCTGGATCGCTTCCAGACCGCCTACGTCCATGAGCTCTCGGGCGGCATGAAGCAGCGAGCCGAGTTGGCCAGGGCGTTGGCCATGGAGCCGAAGGTGCTCTTGATGGACGAGCCATTTGCCGCACTGGATGCCCAAACGCGCGACATTCTGCACATCGAACTGCAGGACATCTGGGCGAGGACGGTCAAGACGATTCTGTTCGTAACGCACAACGTGCGCGAAGCGCTGGTTCTGGGCGATCGCGTCCTGCTGATGACCGCCCGGCCAGGGTCGATCAAGCGGGAGTACCGCTTCGGGCTGCCTCGCCCCCGGGCGATGGAGGACCATGCGCTGGTCGATGCCGCCCGCGAGATCATCGCCGACCTGCGGGTGGAGGTCAACAAGGAGCGAGAGGAGCGATATGCGCAACTGGCAGATTAGCCTGTTGTTCTTTCTCGGCTTGCTCCTCGTGTGGGAGATCTTGTTTCGGCTGGGATTGTGGCCGCCCTACGTCTTCCCATCACCCTCCTCGGTGGCCCTTTCGTTGTACAAGGGCCTCGCCAACGGAACCTACGTTCTGGCCGTGGCCACCAGCATGCGCAGGATCCTCATCGGCTACGGCCTGTCGATCCTGATCGGGATCCCGCTCGGTTTGCTGCTCGGCCGAAGCCGCCTGGTGCAGACTACCCTGGGGCCGATGGTGATGGGCCTGCAGGCGCTGCCCAGCATCTGCTGGCTTCCCCTGGCGCTGCTCTGGTTCGGCCTGGGCGAGAAGGCCATCCTGTTCGTCGTCGTGATGGGCGCCCTGCTCTCGATCACCCTTTCCACCGCCGACGGGGTCCGCAACACCCCCCCGCTCTACTTGCGTGCCGCCCGTACGATGGGGGCCGAAGGTCTCCTTCTGTATGCGCGCGTCGTGCTGCCGGCAGCTTTCCCGAGCATCGTCTCGGGGATGAAACTGGGCTGGTCGTTCGCCTGGCGTTCACTGATGGCCGGTGAGCTTCTCTACATCAGCCTGGGGCTGGGTCAGGCGCTGGCCATGGGGCGGGAACTCAACAACATGAGCCAGGTGATCGCGGTGATGCTCCTGATCGTGGCGATCGGCCTGGCGGTAGATCGGCTGGTTTTCGCCCCGACGGAACGCCGCGTGCGGGAGCGCTGGGGCCTGCAGGCCGCCGCACCGTAACCGCCGCAGCCCCCTCAGCGGCGACGCACCATATCCCCCTCCCAGGACTTCCCCGGGGCGCCGACGGCTGCTCCCCTGGCAGGCAAAGCCCTACCCCTTCGCCCCTGCCCGCTCACCGGCGGGCATAGCCGCACTCCCTTACCTTAACCCGCTCCTTCGGTGAGCGGGAGCTGGGGGAGTGCCTCCCCCGAACCCCCTGCAAGCGGCGGGCACCCGAGTCTTCCACTGCGACTTCGAACCGCCGCGCAAATCCCTATCAGCGGTCATCAGTGACTTCATGGCGCTCGTCTGCCTCGGCGACGAGAGTCGATCCGGCACTCGCGCGGCGGTTAGTGGCCTGGTAGCAAGTCACGTCAACCGCCGCTTGCGGAGGTAGGGGGAAGGGGGTGCCGGGGGCCTGGGGCGGAGGCCCTGCAATCGCTCCAGGCGATGCTCCGAACCGACGTGCAATTCCCCCTCAGCGGTCATCAGTGACTTCGCGGAGCTCGTGCGCCTCGAGAGAACGAGGCGTTCGATCTGGCCTGGCGGAGCGACAGGGGTCTTGGTAACAGCTGCACCCAACTCCCTTGCCGAGGCAGGGAAAGGGAGGCAGAGGGCCTGGGGGGAGGTCCCTTTCGCTTCGCTCCAGGGATGCTCCGCGAAGATGCAATTCCTCCCCCCGGCCCCCGGCGGGACTCATCCATGCACTTGCGCGGATGCGCTCTCTGAGAGAACGAGGCGTTCGACCTGGTCCTGGCGGAGCGACACGAGGGTCTTGATGAACAACTTCACCCAACTCCCTTGCCGAGGCAGGGAAAGGGGAGGCAGAAGGGCCTGGGGGGAGGCGATGCATTTCCTCCCCCCGGTCCCCGGCGGGACTCATGCACGGGCTTGCGCAGAGACACTCCAGAAGAGAACGATGCGTTCAATCCGGTACTGGCGGAGCGGCTCGAGGAGCTTGATGGGCGGTTGCTATACCCCCCGCTTGCCGAGACGGGGGAAGAGGACGCAGGAGGCTCTGGAAGGGGAGATGTATCTCCTCCCCCGGCCGGTGGCGAGAGTCAGCTCAGGTAGTCGCGCAGATGGCGGCTGCGGGTCGGGTGGCGCAGCTTGCGCAACGCCTTGGCCTCGATCTGCCGGATGCGCTCGCGCGTGACGTTGAAGTACCTGCCGACCTCTTCCAGCGTGTAGTCCTTGCCATCCTGCAGTCCGAAGCGCATCTCCAGCACCTGGCGCTCGCGCTCGGTGAGCACCGAGAGCGCGTTCTGCACCTGGTCCTTGAGCAGTTCGCGGGCCGCGGCATCGACCGGCTCAGGCAGCGTCTCGTCTTCGATGAAGTCGCCCAGCTGACTGGATTCTTCGGTGCCGACCGGAGTCTCGAGGGACATCGGCTCCTGGGCGATGCGCATGATCCGCCGCACCTTGGAGGCCGCCCGGTGCCACTTGCGCTCCAGCGCTGGGTCGAGCGGCGTTTCCTCCGCGCGTGCACGCAGGATTGCCGCAACCTCGCTCGGCTCCATCAGGTCCATTTCCAGCGCCAGTTCCTCCGAAGTCGGCTCGCGCCCCAGTTCCTGCACCATGCGGCGCTGGATGCGCATCAGGCGATTGATCGTCTCGACCATGTGCACCGGGATGCGGATCGTGCGCGCTTGGTCGGCGATCGCCCGGCTGATGGCCTGGCGGATCCACCAGGTGGCGTAGGTGCTGAACTTGTAGCCCTTGGCCGGGTCGAACTTCTCGACCGCTCGCAGGAGGCCGATGTTGCCCTCCTGGATCAGGTCGAGGAAGGCGATCCCTCGCCCCATGTAGCGCTTGGCCACGCTGACCACCAGGCGCAAGTTGGAGCGGATCAGCGCCGCTTGCGCCTGGTCCGCCAGCACGGAGATCAGCTGCTCATCGTCACGCAGGGCGCGGGTGTCAGGTACCCACTTGACGAAGGTGTTCACCGGAGGCAGCCCGCCGTAGCGCGCCATTCGCTCCAACAGCCTCTGTTGCACGCTCGGCGGCATCAGGTACACCGTGAGGAAGACATCCAGTGCGTTGCGGGCGGTGTTCTCCCACGCCGGGTCGCTCCCCCAGGTGCCGTTGTTCAGCCAGCGGCGCAGGAAGGACGGCATCTCGCCCAGCCACGTCCGGCGCAGCTGCTGAGCTTCGACCACGATCAGCAGCAGGTTCGGCTCGGGGTAGCGCAGTCGCCGCGCGTCTTCCTGGACCCGCTTCCAGGCGGTGCGCATATCGTCGAACAGCATCTGCTGGGTGGCGAGCGCCTGATCGGCCGCTTTGCGCCGGGCCGCGCGTCCGGCCTGCAATACCTGCAGCCGGCGCGGCGCCTGCATGCGCACCGCCAGCCAGAGCTCCTGATCCGAGCCCAGCAGCTCGACGCGTCCGATTTCCTTCAGATACAAGCGGACAGGATCGTCGGCCAGCTCGACCGCGAGCGTCAGGTCCTCGGGCTCGACCTCCTCCTCGGCGGCCTCATCGTCGCCGTCGAAGACGTCGTCGACGTCGGGCTCAATCTCCACCAACTCACTGTCGACCGTCTCGAGCGACTCCTCCGGCTCGAGCTCGACCTCGTCCTCGGCATCGAAGGGCGCCGCGTCCAGCAGATCGTCGTGAGGGGTTTCTTCGTCTCTGGGGATCATCCCACCTACCGTGCCTCGTTGCCCATCAGGGCCCCCAAGTCGCCGGAGCGTCCGCCCATGGCCTGCTCGACGCGCGCTTTCTGCTCCGCCAGGTGCTGGACTTCTCGCACCAGCCCCCCCACCAGGTCATCTGTCTCGCCCGCCGGGCGGACTGCGCCCTGCGCCTCCATCAACTGGAACTGCGCCTGGCCAAGGGCACTCTCCAGCCGCTGCTTCCGCAACTGCATGAAGCGCGCCAGGATCTCGTCAGCCACCTTGCGCTGCTGGCGGTCCAGTTTGACCATCTGGTCGATGCTGTCCAGCTGTTCGAGCATCCCCGCCGCCTCCGGCTGAAGATCGGGCTCCAGCCGGCCCTTCCAGTACTCTCCCGGATCGACCTGGTCCTGGGCCAGGCCCTCCTGGGCCGCCTGAAAGATAACCTGTCGTTGGGTCCCTGTAAAGTCGGCCCCGGAGATGCGCTCCAGCCCTCGGGCGGAAAAATCCCGGTCGAGAGAGTACAGCAACTCGGGATCACGCAGGATCAGGCCCAGGCAGAACTGCTCGCCCGCCGCCCGCGAGCGAGGTTCGCCCTCCGCTGCCGTGGCCGGAGCGCGCCCCGAGCGCCCTCGGGCTGGGCTGCGCGGCCGCAGCCCGCCGCCGGATAGAGCACGCTCGTCGACCTTGATCCGACGCGCCAGCGATTGTCGATAGGCCTCGCGCTCGACAGGATCCGACACATCCTCGATGAGCGGCAGGACAGCCTTGGCGACCTCCGCCTTCACCTTCGGGTCGTCCAAGTCCTTTCCTTCCGTTACCACGCCCAGCACGTATTCGACAACGGGCTGCGCGGCCTGAACCAGATTCGTCCACGACTCGCTGCCGCCGGCGACGAGTTCGTCCGGATCCACCCCCTCCGGCAGTGTCACCACCCGCACATCGGCGTCCAGTCGGCCTTCATAGCGCACCAGGCCGCGGGCAGCAAAGACCGGGTCTGCCTCACGGTCCATCGCCTGCCGGGCGACCTCCAAGCCGCGTAGCGTGGCCTGGTAACCCGCCGCGTCGGCATCCAACGCCAGCACGATGCGCCGGGTGTGCCGCTTGAGCATGCGCAGCTGGGCCTCGGTCAGCGCCGTCCCCATCGGCGAGACCACATTCTCCTGGCCGGCCTGGTGCAGGGCAATCACGTCCATATAGCCCTCCACCAGCACCGCCTGGCCCGCCGAACGGATGGCCTTGCGCGCTTTGTCCAGCCCGTAGAGCAGCTTGCCCTTGTCGAACAGCGCGGTCTGGGGAGAGTTGAGGAACTTGGGCACATCGTCGGGGTCGACAATCCGAGCGCCGAATCCGGCGAAGCGCCCGCGCCCGTCGCGGATCGGAAGCATGATCCGGTTGCGGAAGCGATCGTGCTGCGCACCGCTTGTGCCCTCGGAGATCAGCCCGGCCTCACTCAGGTCCTGGCGGGAGAACCCTTTCCCGCTCAAGTGTTCCATCGTCGTCGTCCAGCCGCCAGGCGCGTATCCAACGTCGAAGCTCTCCAGGGTAGCCGGTTGCAGGCCGCGCGACTGTAGGTAGCGCAGCACGGGCGCACCGGCGGGCGTCGCCGTCAGCTGGTGACGGAAATAGGCGCTGGCAGCTTCGAGCAAGGATCGCAGGCGGGCGTGCGTTTCTTCGTCGGCGCCTTCACCTACCTCTCGTTCGTGAAGCTCGACACCGGCGCGGGGCGCCAACAGCCGCAGCGCCTCCTTGAAGTCCAAGCCCTCCTTCTTCATCACGAACTTGAAGATGTCGCCGCCTTCATTGCAGGCCCCGAAGCAGCGCCAGGTTCCGCTCTCCGGGAACACGACGAAGGCTGGCGTGTGGACGTTGGGATGGAAGGGGCAGAAGCCGGTGTAGTTCTTCCCCGAGCGACGCAGCTTGACGGAGCCGCCGATCACCTCAACAATGTCGAGGCGATCCTTGATCTCTTCGGTGACGCTCGCGCCGGTCATCGGCCCGCAGCCTACCGGGGAATGAGCAACCGGCGGTACTCCCAGGCACGGGGCGTGCCGGGAGTCTGCACCGAGGCGGGGCGGATCGGGCAATCCGCCATGCGGCTAGAACCCCTCCAGACGGGAAAGCTCGGCCACCCCATCACTGAGCGCCGCGATACGCTGCAGCAGCCCCAGCCTGGACTGTCTAAGTGGTATCTCATCGGCCATCACCAGGATTTCGTCGAAGAAGCGGGTGATCGGCGGCACCAGCGGGTCAAAGACGCTGAAGAAATCATCGACCGATCCCGTGCGCCGCGAGGTCGCCTCCGCTCGCTCCACGGCCTCCAGCAGGGAGGCCTCGGCTGCCTCGCGCAGGCGGGCAGCATCCACGCTGTGGCGTTCGGCCTCACTGCGGGTGATGCGCACGCAGCGGGCGTAGGCCTGCAGCCGCGCCGGCCAGCCTGGCTGGCGCACGACTTCGCCGAGGCGGTCGATCGCCTGGAGCGCGGAGGCCGGGTTGTGACCTTGCGCCGCCAGCACGGCGGCGACGACATCGTAGGCCCGCCCCTCGCCAAACAGCGCTTCCTCGCGCCCAATGATGAAGGCCAGGCAATCCTGCCGGGCAGCGTCAGAGACCGTCACCGGCATGCCCTCGGCGGCCAGCTCAATGCCCTGCCGCAGATCGATAGCCGTCTCGGTCCGGGCCAGCAGCTGAATCAAGCCGATGGCCGCGCGGCGCAGCGCGAAGGGATCCTTGGTCCCGCTCGGCTGCAACCCGACAGCGAACAGGCCCGACCAGCGTGTCCAACCGGTCGGCGACGCCCACCGCGAGCCCAGCCCGAGTTGCAGGGAGTCCATCGTCGGCCTGACGCGGCAAGTAGTGCTCACGGATGGCTTGTGCTACGTCCGCTGGCTCGCCCGCGCGCAGGGCGTATTTCTCGCCCATCACCCCCTGTAGCGAGGTCATTTCGACCACCATCTCGGTCATCAGGTCGGCCTTGCACAAATGGGCGGCGCGGACCGCCGAGCTCCGCTCGCCGCTGGTCAGGTTCAGGGCGTGGGCAAGCTTCGCCACCAGCATTTCCACCCGCTGGCTCTTGTCGAGCATCGAACCGAGCTGTGTCTGGAAGGTCAGTCGCGAGAGCGCCTCCCGATAGTGCTCGAGGGAGTGTTCCAGATCGCGCCGCACGAAGTAGGCGGCGTCAGCATAGCGGGCTCTCAGGACGTGCTCGTTGCCCTTGACGACGCTCTCCAGGCCTATCCGGTCGCCATTGCGCACACCGAGGAAGTAGGGCAACAGCGCCCCACCCCGTCGGACCGGGAAGTAGCGCTGATGCTTCTTCATCACCGCCGTCAGCACCTCCTGGGGCAGTGCCAGGTGCTCCTCGGCGAAGCTGCCCCGAAAGACGGCCGGCGTTTCCACCAGGTTGGTCACTTCATCCAGCAGGCTGTTGTCCTCGGCGTATTCGCCGTCCACCTCGGCAGCCATGGCCGCTGCCTCACGCGCGATCTGCTCCCTTCGCTGCCGTGGGTCGAGCACAACGCCGGCCTGACCGAGAATCCCCAGGTAGTCCCCCGCCTGATCTACGGCAAGAGCCTCCGGCGTGCGCAGCCGCAAACCGCGCGTGCGCCGCCCGGACTGCAGCCCGGCGAAGCCGAATGGGACAACCTGGTCACCATGCAACGCCAGCAGCCAGCGGACCGGACGCGAGAAGGTCGCTCCGCTGCTCTCCCAGCGCATGGCGCGCTCGAACTTGAGGTCGGCGATCAGCCCCGGCAGGCGCTCGGCCAGCACGGCGGTGCTGGGACGCCCCGCCTCGCTCACCTCGGCCACGGCGTAGCGGCCGCCGTCGATCTCTCGCACGTCCAGCTCCTCAACGGCCAGCCCGCGGCTGCGAGCGAAACCTTCGGCGGCGGCTGTTGGCTTGCCGTCAGGCGTGAAGGCCCGATCGGCCGGCGGGCCCTTGACCGTAGTCACCTGCTGCGCCTGGCGCTGTGCCAATGAATCGACCAGCACCGCCAGCCGGCGCGGCGTCCCCAGCACGCGAATCTCGCCATGTTCGAGGCGCGCTGCCTCCAAGAGCCGAGGTACCGCTTGCCGCAGCTGGTCGATGGCCGACGACAGGTCTCCCGCCGGCAATTCCTCGGTCCCAACTTCGAGCACGAAGTCCGCCGGCGCCGCCAACTCAGCGGCAGGAGGGAGCACAGCCGCGGGCGCGGCGGTCGCGGCCTCGAGCCACGGGAATCCCAGCGCCTGGCGCTGTGCCAGATAGGCCTCAGCCACGCGGCGCGACAGGTCACGCATGCGATTGAACAGCCCAGCGCGCTCGGTCACACCGATTGCGCCGCGGGTGTCGAGCAGGTTGAAGAGATGGGAGCATTGCAGAACGTAGTCGTGTGCCGGCAGCACCAGTCCGGCGGCCAAGGCGCTCTCGGCTTCCGCCTCCGCCCGAGAGTACATCTCCCACAGATTGGCGACACCGGCGATCTCGAAGTAGTAGCGGCTGCGCTCCTGTTCGGAGGCCAGGTTCATGTCGCCGTAGGTGTAGCGCTCGTTCCAGGGGATGGAAGTGAAATGATCGAGGTCGTTGAGGGCGATCAGGATCCGTTCGAGTCCGTAGGTGATCTCAACCGACACCGGGTCGAGCACGATTCCCCCGGCCTGCTGGAAGTAGGTGAACTGGGTGATCTCCTGCCCATCGAGCCAGACTTCCCACCCCAATCCCCAGGCGCTCAATGCCGGGGACTCCCAGTTGTCCTCGACGAATCGGATGTCATGCAACGCCGGGTCAATCCCCAGATGCAGCAGCGACTGCAGGTAGATCTCCTGCGGGTTGCCGGGATCGGGTTTGAGAATCACCTGGAACTGGTAGTGCTGCTGCAGGCGATTGGGGTTCTCTCCATAGCGCGCATCATCGGGACGGATCGACGGCTCGACATAGGCCACGCGCCACGGCTCCGGCCCCAACACCCGCAGGAAGGTTGCCGGGTTCATCGTCCCGGCGCCCACCTGGGTGTGGTAGGGCTGCCAGATCACGCACCCCTGGTCGGCCCAGAAGCGCTGCAGATCCATGATTACGTCTTGAAGCGTGCGTCGCATCCCGTCCTCATCCTGTTGTGTGCAGGCTTCAGCCCAGCTGGCGCACCTGGTGCAGGAAGGCCGGCGCGTTCAGCCGGCGTTCGAGCAGATGACTGAGATATGCCTGCAGCAGCCGCTCGATCTCCTGCATCACCTCCGGGCGCACCCGCACGGCGGCCGAGGCCGCGTAGCTGCTGCGCTGGTAGTGGCGCAGCATACGCAGCGCCGCCAGCGACACCGGCTGGGCATCCCGCCCCTGGCGGCCGCAGGACGGACACAGCACACCGCCCGGCTCCGCCGAAAAGAACTGCGCCTCCGGCCGAATCTCCGCGCCGCAGCCAACGCAGCGAAACAGCTCCGGACGGAACCCCGACAGATCGAGCAGCTGCAGCTCGAAGTGGCGAATGACCGGTGCCGCCTCCACACCACTCGACAGCCGTTCCAGCGTGTCGATCAGCAGCCGGTACGGGCGGTGCGCCTCTCCTTCGGCCACGCTGAAGCGGTCGAGCAGCTCGACCGCATAGAAGGCATAGCCAAGCCGCTCCAGATCTCCCGCCGGCAGCGGGTAGGTCTGCAGCGCGTGCGCCTGGGTGATGATATCCAACTCCCGGCCTTTGGCCAGGAGGAGTTCGAACTCGGGTTAGGGGTTCGAGATGCCCGGCTTTGCGGGAGGTGGGCCGCCGCACGCCCTTGGCGACCAGGCGAAGCTTGCCGTGCGTCGGCGAGTAAACCGTCAGCAGGCGGTCGGCCTCGCCCAGATCCCCCCGCCGCAGAACCACCGCCTCAGTTCGGTAGACTCGCTCGCGGGCGGCCACAGGACGATTATACCAGCGGCCTCTCGAGAAGCCCCCAGGCAGGGAGCCCAATGCCGCGACCCGGGTGTGAGTTACAATCGCAGGCTCCATCCTGTTCCGCCAGATCTGCCTTGCGAGAACCGCGAGACCTGATGCGTCGCCCGATCGTCGTGCACCCCTTCTTGTTCGCCATGTATCCCGTCGTGGCGCTGCTGTCGGTCAATGCCGTGTGGGTTCCCGCCGGCGAGGCCGTGCGGGCCTTGATGGCCTCGCTGGCCGTGAGCCTGGCGCTGTTCGCGTCCCTCTGGCTGCTCCTGCGCAACCCACTCAAGGCCGGATTGATCGCCAGCCTGCTGATCATCCCGCTCTTCGGCTACGGCCAACTGTACGATGGGCTGCGCAGCGCCGGCCTCGGCGACGTGGTGCGGCACCGCTACCTGGCGCCCGTGGTCGTGGGGCTGATCGCAGTGGGCATCACGGCCACAATCCGCAGCCGGCGCGATCTGCGTCCGCTCAATCAAGCCCTCAATCTGATCGCTGCCCTCAGCCTGGCGCTGCCGCTGGTCTCGCTCCTGCGCTTCGAAGCCGACCGACTGACCTCTCCCTCGAGCGCCTCAGCGCAACAACCCGTGCCCAGCCTCGCCTGGAACGATCCGGAGCCGCCGCCCGACATCTACCTGATCATCCTCGACGCCTATGCGCGTGAGGATGTCCTGCGAACGGTCTTCAACTATGACAATGCGCCCACGCTCGAGGCGCTGCGCGGCCTCGGCTTCTATGTCGCCGATGACAGCCGCGCCAATCATGCCCAGACCAGCCTATGCTTTGGCGGCCTTGCTCAACATGGACTACGTCCCGGCGCTGCTCCCAACAGCCGATCCGAAAAGCGAGAACCGCGAGCCGCTGTGGAACTTGATCCAGCACAGCCGCGTGCGCGCCGCCCTGGAGGGCCTCGGGTACACCAATGTCGGCTTCGCCACGGGCCTGCGCGGGACGGAGCTGCGTGACGCCGACGTCTTCCTGGCACCCGATCCTGTGCTGAGTGCGATTCGCCTGCGCGGCCTGACGGCATTCGAAAGCATGCTGGTCGAAGGCACGGGCCTCCGGGCACTGACCGATCTGTCCGTGGCGCGCCCGGGATTCGTTCCTGACTCAGAGTACGCTTTCGAGCTTCACCGTGAGCAGATCAACTTCACCTTCGACCAGCTGCAGGACTTGCCCCCGACAGCGGGGCCGAAGTTCGTGGTGGCGCACGTGATCGCGCCCCACCCGCCCTTTGTGTTCGGCCCCAATGGGGAAACCCGTCAGCCGGAGGGTCCCTTCACATTGGGCGATGCCGGCAGGCCGGTGGGCGACAGCGAGTACATCGGCGCCTATCGCGACCAGATCCGCTACGTCGACAAGCGCCTGCTCGAGACCGTGACGGCGATCCTTGAGACCTCCGAACGGCCGCCGATCATCATCGTGCAGGGCGATCACGGACCGGAAGGAAAGCATGCCGGGGTCCCCTACACACAGCAGCGCATGACGATCCTGAATGCACTCTATCTGCCGAACGGGGGAGACGAGGCGTTGTACGGCAGCATCACGCCGGTCAACACCTTCCGGCTGATCCTGCAGCAGTACTTTCAGGGGGATATCGATCTGCTGCCCGACCGGGTGCTCTACTCTGAGTACCGCAGGCCCTACGACTTCATCGACCTGACCGACCAGATCGAGTAGCGGTCAACCGGTCAGCCCTTCGCCAGGTGCCGCGGCCCGAAGGCATACGGCAGCAGCTGGCTGAGCTTGAGCTGGCGCACCAGCCGGCCGTCGTTGTCGGCGATCAGCACGATCATCTCCGGCCCGAATTCCGACAACACCTGGCGGCAGGCGCCGCAGGGCGCAACCCCGTTCTCAGTGACTACGGCGACCGCCTCGAAGCTGCGCTCTCCCCGACCCACGGCGTGGAAGGCCGCGCTGCGCTCGGCGCACGTGCCGGTGGGATAGGCGGCATTCTCCACGTTCACCCCGGTGTAGATCCTGCCGGAGGACGCCAGCAAAGCCGCCCCCACGGCGTAGCCCGAGTAGGGCGCATAGGCTCGCCGCCGGGCCAGTCGGGCGCGATGGATCAGCTCACGCTTGAGGGTCGCGGTCAGTCTCATCGGATGACTCCTCGGGTTCCTTCGGCGCAACGCAGGCGCGCACTTTGCGGATCCGCCGTCCAACCACTTGCTCAACGGTCAGCTCGAGCCCCCCGGCGCTCAGGCGCTCGCCCTGGTTCGGGATACGCCCCAGCCGGCTGTAGATGAAGCCGGCCAGGGTCTCGGCGGTCTCCTTCGGCAATTCGGCGCCGGTGAGTTGGTTGACATCGTCCAGATCGATCCCGCCGCTGAACAGGAATTCCGTCTGGTCGATCTGGTGGTAGGCCTGCTCCTCGGAGCGGTCATACTCATCGCGGATCTCGCCGATGATCTCCTCAACGATATCTTCCAGCGTGACAACGCCGGCCGTGCCGCCGTACTCGTCGACGACGATCGCCATATGCACGAGCATTTCCTGCAGCTCCTGAAGCAGATCGTCGGCCTTCTTGGCCTCCGGGACGAAGTGCGCCGGCCGCGCCAGATCACGCACCGGGCGCTCCTGCTCGCCGGCCAGCCAGGCACGCAGCAGATCCTTGGCATGCAGCACGCCCACGATCTGGTCGATCGATCCGGCGAAGACCGGCACCCGCGAGTGGCCGGTGCCGAGCATCTCCCGGGTGGCCTCCGCCACCGGGGTGTCCTGCTCGAGGCCCTGGATATCGATGCGCGGCACCATCACTTCGCGCGCCAGGGTCTCGGCCAACTGGAAGATGGAGTAGATCATCTCCTTCTCCTCCTCCTCGATGGCGCCCCCTTCCTCCCCGGCGTCGACCAGCGTCATGATCTCCTCTTCCGTGACCAGTGGAGCGTGCGAGCCGCCGCGCCTGCCGGAGAACCAGCCAGCCATGCTCCGCGCCAATGCGGCAAAGGGACGCGTGATGAAGATGACCACGCGCGCCAACCCCACCATGCGCCGCGCCCACGCCTCCGGACGACGGAGCGCAAGGTTCTCCATGCCCCACTCCACCAGCCAGACGACAAGGCCCGCCACGGCCAGCGCTCCCAGCCAGCTGCCGGGGCCGGCGCCCGGCGCCAGCAGCTGCGTCGCCAGGGTGAACGCCAGGCCGACGGCGAACAGTCGCGCCAGCGCCTGCGCCAGGCGGAAAGCCAGCAGCAGATTGCTGGCGTTGGCCGTCACCTGGAAGGCCTTCTCTGCCGCCCGGTCCCCGTGTTGGGCGGCGTCGCGCAGCGTCGACGGACGGGAGTTGACGAGGCCGCTGCGGGTCGCTGCCAGCAGGCCGTTGAAACCGATCGCCAACAGCAGCATCCCGGCCAACCAGGCCGTCTCAGTCATGCGGCACCAGCTTGCGGATCGTCCGGGCCGGGGCGCCGACCGCCAGCGAGTGGTCGGCGACGTCGCGCGTGACCACCGATCCCGCCCCGGTCACCGCACCTTGGCCAATGCGCACCGGAGCCACCAGCAGCGTGTCGCTGCCGATGAAGGCGCCGGCGCCGATCTCGGTGTGGTTCTTCTCTCCGTCGCGGCCGAAGTTGCAGGTGATGGTGCCGGCGCCGATATTGGCGCCTTCGCCGACGGTCGCATCGCCGACATAGGAGAAATGCCCCATCTTCACGCCGGGGCCGAGCGTGCTGTTCTTCACCTCGCCGAAGTTGCCCATATGCACGCCGCGCATCAGGTGGGCGCCGGGCCGCAGGCGGGCGAACGGCCCGATCTGCACTTCATCCTCCAAGACGGCGCCCTCCACCACCGAGGCAACCACACGGCAGCCGCTTCCCAGGCGCGCCTCGCGCAAGATGCTGTTCGGGCCGATCTCGCAACGCTCTCCGATCGTCGTGCTGCCCTGCAGGTGGGTGTTGGGCCAGATGACCGAGTCTCGCCCCAGGCTGACTTGATCGCCAATGTACGTCGTGGCCGGGTCGACGATCGTCACGCCTGCGAGCATCCAGCGCTGATTGATGCGCCTCTGCAGGGCCCGCTCGGCTTCGGCCAGGTGCACCCGGGTGTTGATGCCGATGACCTCGTCCGCATCGTCGGTGCTCACGGCAATCGCCGGCCTCCCCTCGCTGGCTGCGGCCGCCACCAGGTCGGTGAGGTAGTACTCGCCCTTGCTCGAGATCGGAAGCGCCGGCAGATGGCTCCACAGCCATTCGGCCTCGAAGACATACAGCCCGGCGTTGAACTCCATCTCGCCCGACGTGGGCCCGCTCCAGTCTGGTTCCTCAACGATCGCCTGCGCCCTACCCGAGGGATCGCGCAGCACACGCCCGAAGCCGCGCGCCAGTGGACCGCGGTGTGTGAGAAAGGTGAAGGGGGCCTGGGTGCTGCGCTGGGTCTCGATCACCCGGCGCATCGTCTCGGCCGTGACCAGCGGCATGTCGGCACTGGTCACCAGCACCAGGTCGCACTGTCCGCGCAGGAGATTGGCTGCCTGCAGCGCGGCGTGGCCAGTCCCCAGGCGATCCACCTGCTCCACGTAGCGGCACGCCTCCCCCACGGCTTGGCGCACCGTCTCAGAGGCCGGAGCGACGATGATCACCGGCCACTCGCCGCTCGCTTCGTGGCAGGCCTGCACGCTCCACAGCAGCATCGGCTTGCCCCCTAGCAGGTGGAGCACCTTGGGCAGATCGGAACGCATGCGCGTCCCCAGGCCTGCCGCCAACACAACCGTTTCAAGCTTCATCACGTGCACCTCGCGCCTTTCAGCGCCATGGATTCTGGGCGATCCTGGGGGAGCTTCATCCAGCGATTGCCCCGCTGGATGGGCAGAGCGGCTCTCCGCAGCCGGGCGTCGCCCCGCCCCGAAGAGCCGCTCTTCTTACCTGGTGCCAGAACGCCTGATCGTTGCGCACGGAAGGCTGGGGCGCCAGGATTCGAACCTGGATCCACGGATCCAAAGTCCGGTGTGCTGCCTTTGCACTACGCCCCAAGGGCCCCACTCGTGACTCGGGAGAGGCGATTGTAACACGCCGCGCGGCGCCGGCTCTCCCTCGGGCGAACGAGCGCTGTGCCGCCGACCGCAGCGTGGACCCGGGATGCCGCCGTGGCGTGGCTGTGGTTTGGCTGATCGGGTCAGGCGGAGGATTCATCCGGCAGCAGTCCGAGCTGGCGGGCCTGGTCATACGTCAGCTCGTCTCCGCTGGGGCCCTCACCGCTGGACTCACCGACCGCCTTCTCCCAGAATCCTTCCGGATCCTGCGACTTGGCCTTCTGCGAGGCGGCATCCAGGTCCGGGCGGATCGCTTCGGGGGCGCGCTGGATGGCCTCTTCGACCGGCTCCGGCTCGGCTTCCGGGGTTGGCTTGGCTTCGCTGGTCACTTCGCTGGTTACCGCCTTGTATAGGTCTCGAATCGCAGGTTGCGCCAGATGCAGCACGGCCCCGATCTGGCGCGTCCCGTTCCCGCCGGGGAAGGCAATCAACAGGGCGAAGTCCGCCCCGATATTGGCGAGGAAGAAATCGTGCGTAGCTCCGGCGAAGAACTGGAACGTGCCGGGGGTGCTGGAGGCCAGCAGCATGCTCACCTTCTGGCCGGAGGAGCATGAGGTCACCAGCGCCGCCAAGACACCGGTCAGGTCGAAGCCCAGCAACTCACCCGAGCGGGCGACGACCTCGGCCCGTTCGTCGACCAGCAATACGGCCTCGGCGCCGAGGTCGCGCCGCAGGCTTGCCAGCCGCTCGGCCAGCCGCGGTTTCTCCTCCTCGGTGACCTGCGCCGTCTTGAGCGGCTCCTCGGAGAGCTGCACGGCGCGCGCCACCGCCTCGAGGAAGAACGAGGTCCCGATCGGCTTGCGCAGGAAGGCAACCACGCCCATCTGCTGCGCCAGCGCCTGGATCTCATCCGTCGGCTGGCCGGTGATCAGGATGGCACGCGCATTCGGATTGAGCTGGCGAACCCGAGCCAGCAGGTCCAGGCCGGAGATCCCCGGCAGGCGCAGGTCGGTCACGAGCAGGTCAATCGGCCCGCGGGCCAGCTCGAGCAGCGCCTCTTCGCCGGAAGGCGAATCGACGACGACATAGCCCTCGCCGGAAAGCTCCAGGCTGGCGCGCAGCATCCGCGAAACCTGCCGCTGATCGTCCACCAGGAGGATGCGCGGCGTACGCACGGCTATCCCACCCGCCAGCAGCCCACCCAGTGGTCGGGGCTGACCTCGTGGAAGGGAGGTTCCTGGACGGCGCAGTGCGCCACCGCCACCGGGCAGCGCGGGTGGAACCGACACCCGCCAGGCGGGTTGACCGGACTGGGGACATCCCCCGGAAGCAAGATGCGCTGCTTGCGCACACGCGGGTCAGGGATCGGGATGGCCGACATCAGCGCCTGCGTGTAAGGATGCAGCGGATTGGCGAACAGCTCAATGCGGTCCGCCACCTCGACCATCTTGCCCAGATACATCACCGACACCCGGTCGGACACATGCTCGACCACACTCATGTTGTGGGCGATGAACAGGTAGGTAAGATCGAACTCCGACTGCAGGTCCTTCAGGATGTTGAGCACTTGCGATTGGATGGAGACATCAAGGGCCGAGACCGGCTCGTCGGCCACGATGAACTTGGGGCGCAGCGCCAGGGCACGCGCAATGCCGATCCGCTGGCGCTGGCCGCCGGAGAACTCGTGCGGGTAGCGTCGTGCGTGGTACTCCTCCAGCCCGACCTTGCGCAGCACGTCCATGACGATCTGATGCCGTTCTTGCGCCGTGCCGATGCGATGGATGCGCAGACCTTCGCCGACTGACTCACCGATCGGCATACGCGGGTCGAGCGAGGAGTACGGATCCTGGAAGATGATCTGCATGTTGCGACGCATGGCCTTGAGTTCTCGGCCGCGCAGCGTGAAGATCTCCTGCCCTTCGAACTTGGCGCTGCCGCTGGTGGGCTCGATCAGGCGCAGGATCGTGCGCCCGACCGTCGTCTTGCCGCACCCCGAATTCGCCGACCAACCCGAGCGTTTCGCCCTTGCGCACGAAGAAGCTGACGTCGTCGACGGCCTGCACCCAGGCGGCGACGTGCTGCAGCACCCCGGAGCGCACCGGGAAATACTTGACCAGGTTGCGGACCTCGACCAGGTTCTGCTGGTCTTGGCCGGCCACCGGCGCGGCTTGCAGCTCGGCCAGCGCGGTCTCGGTCATGCTCAGCCCTGCTTCAGGGGCGCCTGGTGCCCCTCTCCATCCTCGTACAGCCAGCAACGGACATCGTGCCCGGGCCGGATCGGCTGCAGCGCCGGTTCCTCCCGGGTGCAGATATCGAGATGATACTCGATTCGAGCCCGGCAGCGAGCGGCGAAGCGGCAGCCCGGCGGCAGGTTGATCAGGTTGGGCACGCTGCCCGGGATCACCTCCAGCCGGTGGGTGACTTTGCCCAGCACCGGAATCGAGGCGATCAGCCCTTGGGTGTAGGGGTGAAGCGGCTCATCGAACAGCGTGCGCACCCCGGCGTGCTCTACGATCCGCCCGGCATACATGACCGCCACTCGCTCGGCCATCTCGGCCACCACGCCCAGATCGTGGGTAATCAGGATCACCGCTGTGTTCCAGCGGCTGCGCAGCTCGCGCATCAGGTCCAGGATCTGCGCCTGGATGGTGACGTCGAGCGCCGTCGTCGGCTCATCGGCGATCAGCAGCTGCGGACTGAGCACCAGACCCATGGCGATCATCACCCGCTGTGCCTGGCCGCCGGAGAGCTCGTGCGGGTAGGCCTTGGCCCGGCGCGCGGGATCGGGGATGCCCACCGCCTGCAGGATCTCGACGACTTTCTCCTTCGCCTGCCGCTTGTCCAGATGCTGATGCAGCTGCAGCACCTCGGCAATCTGATCGCCCACGGTGAACACCGGGTTCAAACTCGACTGGGGTTGCTGGAAGATCATCGAGATGCGGCTGCCGCGCAGGTCGACCATCTGGTCCTCCGACAGGTCGAGCAGCGAAGCACCGTCGAACTCGATCCGGCCGCCCACTACCTGGCCCGGGAGATCGACCAGCCGCAGGATCGACATGGCGGTGACGCTCTTGCCGCAGCCGGATTCGCCGACCAAGCCGAAGACCTCGCCCCGGCCGACGGTGAAGTCGACCCCGTCGACAGCCTTGACCACCCCATCATCGGTGAAGAAGTAGGTCTTCAGGTCCTGCACGTTGAGCAGCATGCCGTCCGAGTTGACCAGGCTCATCTCTCCGTCCTTGTCCCAGATTCTACAATGCCCAGGGCTCTCGTCATCCCTTGGGTCGGGTCCGCCACAGCAGCAGACCTGCTCCGGCGGCCAGCAGCCCGATGAGCCCCGCTACCAGCAGCACCCCCTGCCGCGATCCGTCGTCTTCCAGCGAACCTACGGCCAGAGTGGGGACCCCGGTGGGCGTAGCCGCCGGCAGCGGAGTGGCGGTAGATGGGGCTGCCCGCTCACTTCCCGCGGCGCGGCTGCGCAGCAGCACCGCCGACGCATTCTCCGGCCCCAATGGTTCCTTGCCCCAGCGCAGGCCATTCTCGTGCAGGATGTAGGCCTCGATATCCCAGTACTTCTCTTCGGTCAGCACGCCCGGCTCTTGGTAGGGCATGGCCAGCGAGATGTAGCCGAACAGCTCGGCGGCGGTCTCGTACTTCGCCAGCATCTCCTCGCGCAAGGGCGGGGCCCAGCGAGGGATGATGAAGCCGTCGGGCGGGTGATTGAACGAGTGGCACTTCGACTTCCAGCAGTCCTGGTGATCGGGATCCCACTGCGACCGCCACTCATCGGTCAACCCCTGCAGGCGGTTGGCATGGCAGCTGATGCAATTCAGGCCGTATGCGACGCGGCCGCGCACGAGCTGGTCATCGACCTCTTGCGCCTCACGGACTGCGAGCGGCACCAGCTCGGGTGCGCTGGGATCGAGGCGGGCCGCCTCGACCGCGCCCGCTCCGGCCGCGGCGCCCAGGCACAAGATCGCACCCAGCACAACCAAGGTCAATGCCCAGGCTCGCAACACCGTCTCCCGAACCACCCGCGGCTGCAGCGGATCGTCGCCGACGCCTGCAGGATATGACGACGCCGACCGCCGAATGCTCGGCGATCGGCTTGGAGCAATTCTACGCTATGGGCCGGCGAAAGGCTACTGTGTGCCGCGCAGCCGCGGATCCAGCGCGTCGCGCAGCCCGTCGCCCAGGAAGTTGAAGGCGAACATGGTGATCGCCAGCGCCAGCGCCGGGAAGATCACCTGGTTCGGATACGATCGGACCACGCCCGAGCCATCGGCAATCATCGACCCCCACGATGGCGTCGGCGGGTTGACACCCAGGCCGATGAACGATAGGAAGGCTTCCAAGGCGATGTAGGTCGGGATCGCCAGTGTCTCATAGACGATCAACGGGCCGATGATGTTGGGCAGGACGTGCTTGCGCATCGTGCGACCGTCTTTCACGCCGATCGTCCTGGCGGCCTCGATGTATTCCTTCTCTCTAACCGAGAGCACCTGACCGCGCGATCAGACGCGCCATCGTCTCCCAGGCGGTGATGCCCAGGCCGATGAAGATGAAGAGCATGCCGCCCATGCGGTTATCGAGGGAACTGATGGCATAAGTGAAGCTGCCGGGATCCGGCTTGGCGAAGGTTGAACGGAAGAACGCCATCAGCAGAATCACGAACAGGATGGTCGGGAAAGCATACAACACGTCGACGATCCGCATCAGGATGCTGTCCGTGCGTCCGCCGCGGAACCCGGAGATGCTACCGACGACCAAACCGATCGCCAGGCTGATCAATGGAGCAATCAACGCCACGGTCAAGGAGATGCGGGCGCCATAGACGATCCGTGTGTAGATGTCCCGCCCCACATAGTCCGCCCCAACCAGGTAGTCGGTGCTGAACTTGGCATACGGCGCCATGAACGGAAAGATCGCCAGCATCCAGGGTGGGATTTTGTTGTTGTCAACGAGGACCTGCTCGTAGTACGTGTACGGTGTGATGGCATCGGCGAAGATCGCCATGAAGGCCAGGATCAGGATGATCGCCCCTCCGACGAGAGCGGCGCGGTTGCGGCGCAGCCGGCGCCAGGCATCCAGCCACAGGCTCTCGCCTTTCTGGGTGCGCGGAACGCCTGCGGCGCCCGCTTTCAAGACGTCCGTCTGCACCGTCATCGTGGGCCTCCGAACAGGCTATTCATAGCGAATACGCGGATCCAGCCAGGCGTAGACCAGATCCACCACCAGGTTGGCAATTACCAGCAGGAAGGCATACAGCAGGATCGTCCCCATGATCACCGGGTAGTCGCGGTTGGTGATGCTGGTGACGAAGTAGCGCCCCATGCCGGGGATGCCGAAAATCGTCTCGGTGACAAAGGTCCCGGTGACCAGGGCTGCGAACAGCGGGCCCAGGACGGTGATGACCGGGATCAGCGAATTCTTCAGCGCGTGGCGAATGATGATCACCCGCTCGGACAAGCCCTTGGCGCGTGCCGTTCGAATGTAGTCCTCGCGGATCACTTGCAGCAGCGTGGCGCGGGTCAGCCGGGCGATGATGGCCATGCTTGCCAAGCCGAGGGCAATCACCGGCAATGCTGCGCTGCGGAAGTAGTCCGGGCTCAGAGTCTTAGGGAAGAAGAAGAGGGCAAACGGGGGCTGGGCGCCCCACCCCGTGGCGGGGAACCACCCCAGGGCCACGGCAAAGATCGCCACCAGAATCGGGCCGAGCACGATCACCGGCACCGAGACGCCGAAGATGGCGATGCTCATCCCAAGATAGTCCCAGAACGTGTTCTGCTTGAGCGCCGCCAGAATCCCAAGCGGCACCCCAATTGCGACTGCCAGTGCCAGGGCCATCATCCCCAGCTGGAAGGAGATCGGCAAGTTGTCACGGAAGATATCGTTGACGGAGCGACTGCGCGAAGCGTAGGACGGGCCAAAGTTCATCCACTTCAGCCAGACCGCGCCCAGCTTGATGTTGAAGACGGCGTCATCCCGGGTGGAGATCCCCGGAGGAATCTCCGAGATCCTCGGGATGATGATGTCGTAGATATAGCGGGCATACTGCATGGGCAGCGGCTCGTCGAGATGGTAGCGTTCATTCAAATTGTCAAGGATTTCCTGTGGGAGCGCCTTCTCGCGAGCAAATGGCCCGCCGGGCACTGAGTGCATCAGCGCGAAGGTAATCACCGAGACGGCGAACAGCACCACGATAAGCCACAGCAATCGCCGGATGACATATCGGCCCATCGGTCGACCTCCTGGCCCCGCCCTCCACACCGGGCAGGCAAGGGGCTGGGTCGCTCCTACCGAGCGGCGCAGCCCACTGCCCTGGAAACGGGGGGAGGGGTGTTCCCCTCCCCCCAATTCCTTCAGACTAGCTTGGTGCCGTTACTGCGTGATGTCCCAAGTGGTGAACTCCTGGTGCTGCACCTGGCCGTAGGTTCGCGTAACGTACGGCTTGGTGACACTGAGGGACGTGTACCAGTAGATTGGCGCCATCGCGGCGTCGGTCATGACCAGGATCTCTTCGGCCTGAGCATACATGTCGGTCCGCTTGGCAGGATCCTGTTCTGTGGCGGCAGCAAGCACGATCTTCTCGAACTCATCGTAGTTGCCAGCGCCAGGCTTCCAGTTGATACCGCCGCCGGCGGTCGGGTTCGCCGAGCCGCCGTCGATGAAGACTTCCCGGGTGAAGTTGTTCGCATCCGGGTAGTCCAGGCACCAGCCGAGCCGGTAGATCTGCGGCGTGGCCACTGGATCGCGGATCGTGTCCAAGAAGACCTGCCATTCCTGGTTGGTCAGCTTGATGTCAAGCCCCAGGTTGTCCTTCCACATCTGCTGGATGGCCTCGGCGATCTTCTGGTGGCCCGAGGAGGTGTTGAACATCAGGGTGATGTCGACGTCGGCAGCGGTGATGCCCTTCTCGGCCAGGTACTCATCGATCAAGGCCTTGGCAGCCGCCGCGTCGTACTTGACGCCCAGATCCGGATAGCCTTCGATCGTTGGAGCGGCGACCAGGCCGGGCCGGGCAAACCACTGCGCCGGCTGCTGACCACCCTTGGTCACATTGTCGATCAGGCTCTGGCGATCAATCGCCATCGATAGGGCCTGCCGCACGCGCACGTCATCGACGAACGGGGCCTTGGTGTTGAAGCCGTAGTAGTAGGTGCACAGGCTCGGCGACTGCTTGAACTCCTGCGACAGCACCGGATCCGCCTTGACTCGGTCGATGTCGGCCAGCGGCACAGGGCCCACATCCAGGTTTCCGGCTTCATACTCGGCGAAGGCTGGAACCTCATCCAACATGGCGAAGGAGACTTCGTCGAGCTTCGATACGCCCAGATTCTCGATGCCCGGCCAGAACGGATTCTTGATCATCGTGATCGATGTGTCATGGATCCATTCCTTGAGGGTGTACGGACCGTAGCCCTGGAAGAAGCCGGTCTCGGTCCACTTGTCGCCGCGGGCCTCGGTGCAGTCATCGCCTTCGATCAGCCACTTCGGGACGGCGCGCGCCGTCCACAGGCCGATGATATTGTTGTTGAAGGCGACGGGCTCGTTGAACTTCACCTCAAGCGTGTAGTCGTCGATCGCCTTGACGGCCACGTCATCAGCGGTGGCCTCACCGGCGTTGAACTCGTTGGCTCCCTGGATGGCGAAGCCGAGCACGTAGGCGTAGTCCGACGCCGTCTCCGGCGCCAGCGCGCGCTTGATGCCGTACTCGAAGTCATTCGCCGTCACCACGCGCGGCGCCGGGGTTTCCTGGCAGTCCATCACCTGGACAACTTCAGTGCCATCGTACTTGACCCACGGGATCCCCTGGCGCAGCTTGTAGGTGTAGGTCAGTCCGTCTTCGGCAGACTTCCCACGACTCGGCAATGCCTGGGAACAGCTCGACGACAACCTCATCCAGGTAGGTCAGGCCGACAAAGCCCATGTTGATGATCTGAACCGATGAAGTGTCGGTCGCCAGCCCCGGATCGAGAGTCGGGACATCGCCCGGGCCGAAGAAGTACCTCAAAGTCTTGGGGCCCGCCGCCTCGGCTTCCGGCGTGGCGGTGACCACCATGACCTCGCCTTCAACGATCACGGTCTGAACAACAGGCGTGCCGGCTGCCGGCGCGCAGGCGGCGAGAATCAGGCCCGCGACGATCAGCAGCGAGACAACACCAAACCACTTGGTACGCATTAGACTTCTCCTCCTTGCTTGTGTGTCGTGATGGTTTCTTGTCGGAAACGGGAGTTCTAGCCTGTCGCTCTGTCCGGAACCACCTCCCTTCCGCCCCGGGTTGGGGCCTGGATGTAGGTCTATTCTAAACCAGATGGCAAGCCACCCAGTGAGAGGGCGTGATCTCACGCCACTCAGGGTCTCTCTGGGCACACAGCTCAACCGCCAGCGGGCAGCGCGTGCGGAAATGGCAACCAGACGGCGGATTGACCGGGCTGGGCACATCCCCTTGCAGGATGATCCGCTCCCGCTTCTCCTCGATCAGTGGATCGGCCACCGGCACCGCCGAGAGCAGCGCTTTGGTGTAAGGGTGCAGGGGATTGGCGTAGATGTCGTTGCGGCTGGCGAGCTCCACGATCTTGCCCAAGTACATCACGCCCACCCGGTCGCTGATGTGACGCACCATCGACAGGTCGTGGGCAATGAACAGGTAGGTCAGGCTAAACTGGTCCTGCAGGTCCTCGAGCAGGTTCACCACCTGAGCCTGGATCGAGACGTCCAGGGCGGAGATCGGCTCGTCGCAGATGATCAACTCGGGCTGCAGCGCCAGGGCGCGCGCCACACCGATGCGCTGGCGCTGACCACCGGAAAACTCGTGCGGGTAGCGGTTGACATAGGCCGGGTTCAGGCCGACCAGCTCGAGCAGCCGCCCAACGCGATCCTGGACTTCGCTGTTCTTGGCCAGGTTGTGCACGATCAGCGGCTCACCAATGATCTCGCCGACTGTCATCCGCGGGTTCAAGCTGGCATAGGGATCCTGGAAGATCATCTGCATCTTGCGCCGCATGCGGCGCATCTCTTCCGAGGGCAGCGTCGTCAGGTCGACCTCGCCGTAGTAGACCTTCCCCGAGGTTGGCTTGTACAGCTGCAGGATCGTCCGGCCGGTGGTCGACTTGCCGCAGCCCGATTCGCCAACCAGCCCCAAGGTCTCGCCCTTCTTGATCTCGAAGCTCACCCCATCCACGGCATGCACCGCGCCGACCTGCTTCTGAAAGATAATGCCGCGCGTGATCGGGAAGTGCTTCACCAGTTCGACGACGCGCAACAGGGCGTGATTGGAGGCTTCGGTCATCAGCGCAGCTTCCCCGTCTTGGCGTCCACCCAGCAGGCCACTTCGTGATCGGGGCCGATCTGCATGAGCGGCGGGTTCTCGTTCAGGCAGCGGTCGACAACAAACGTGCAGCGCGGGGCAAAGGGGCAGGACCTTGGGCTCTCGTATAGCGTCGGCGGCAGGCCGTCGATCGACAGCAGCCGGCGGTGAGTCACATCGTCGACGCGCGGCAGGCTGCCGATCAGTCCCAGCGTGTACGGATGGAGCGGATTGGCATACAGCTCCTTCACCAGGGCATGCTCGATGATCAGCCCGCCGTACATCACCGCCACGCGCTGAGCCAGGCCGGCAATGATCCCCAGGTCATGCGTGATCCAGATGATGGCCATGCCGATCTCATCGCGCAGCCGCTTGGCCAGCTCAATGATCTGCGCCTGAATCGTGACGTCGAGCGCGGTCGTCGGCTCATCGGCGATCAGGATCTGCGGGGCGCAGGAGAGGGCCATGGCGATCATCACTCGCTGGCGCATACCGCCCGAGAACTGGTGCGGGTAGTCGCTCAGCCGCTGGCGCCCATTGGGGATGCCGACCATCTCCAGCATCTCCACCGCGCGATCGGCGGCCTGCGTCTTGTTCATCCCGAGGTGGATCTCGAGAGGCTCGGTCAGCTGCCGGCCGATCGTCAGCACCGGGTTGAAGGAGGTCATCGGATCTTGAAAGACCATCCCGATCTGCCCACCGCGCACGTGGCGGATCTCGTCCGGGGTCATCTGCAGCAGGTCGCTGCCCATGAAGTTGGCCTTGCCGCGGTAGACCTCGCCCGGGGGCTCGGGGATCAGCCGCAGCAGCGACATCACCGTCACGGACTTGCCGCAGGCGCTCTCACCTACCAGACCCAGGGTCTCGCCCGAGCGGAGGTAGAACGAGACACCGTTTACGGCATGAACGTCACCATCCTGGGTATGAAAGCGCGTGGCGAGGTCTTCGACCTCCAGCACTCTCGAATCCGTTGCCTGTGGCTTCAGCATGCTATGCGCGTTCTCCCGATTTGGTCTGCGTGGGGCAAATGCAGGCGCCTGGACTCATGGCAACCGAAATGGGTGTTCGCGACCAACCGACCCGGAAACGACCTATACCTACATCCGAGATCCGCAAGCGGTCCCTGACAGGCTTGACGCCACTGAAACGATCGCCAGCCAATGCGTGCAGCGATTATACCCCACCAAGGAAAGGGGGCAATCGGGCGGCGGCCTAGGCACCGGCCCCGGCCGGGCGAGCCTCGCCGCACTGATCCCCGTCAACTCTTCGCGCTCCCCCCGGCGGGGAACGGGAGTCCGGGGATGTGCCTCCCCCGAACCCCCCGCAAGCGGCGGCAACAGTCCCTCCTCACCCCTTCCCGCTCCCCCGGCGGGCGGGTGCCGGGGGAGTGCCTCCCCCGAACCCCCCGCAAGCACCGGACGGTGCCCTCACCCCTTCCCGAACCCCCCGCAAGCGGCGGGCCGCAGAGTCGTTCATTGGGTCTCACGACCGCCGCTCGAGCCCTGCACTGCCCAGTGCAATGTCCTAGCGCGCCTCGCCCTCAGCTGCGGGAGAAGATCCGGCTCTCGTGCGGCGGTTCGAAGTCCCGACCGGTAGTCAGCGTCAACCGCCGCTTGCAGGGGTGGGGGGCAGGGGGCGCTGGGGGCCTGGGGGGCGGGAATGCACATCCCGCCCCCCGGCCCCCGGCGGCATTAGGCGGAACGGCAACGCAACGTCCGTAGCCTCGGGTCAGCAGGTATTGCGCGTCGCGCCCTTGCACTCTGGAGCGCTGGGCTACGGACAGGCCTCACCGCGACGGATGGCCTCCAGGTTCCACAAGCTGGTCAGGGCAGAAGGATTGGCGGCGATGCCACATAGGTCCGGCGCGTGCGCCACAACGCGCGGCGGGGCAACCAGTGCGACGGCGGGCCGCTCGAGGGCCAGGATGTCTTGCAGCGCCTGGACCGCGTCCGAGCGGCGCTGGCCCTCCGGCCGCGAGATCAGCAAGGCCCGGCACTCGGCGTCGTACGCCGGCTGGGTGAACCCGGAAGCGTTGATCCCCAGCGGCTGTGCCTGGCCGGGGATCTCCCAGCTGGCATAGGCTTCACACGATGGCGTGCTGAGCGTCGGCCAGGACCAGACCACCGTGTCGAACGTGCGGCCGAGCACCGGACCGTCGGGCCAGGGCTGGGCAAGGTCCTCTGCGGGAGTCTCCACCAGCTCGAGGCCGATCCCGCACTCCATCAGCTGCCGCTGCAAGGCCTGCCCCAGGGCCCGGCCGGCCTCGCCCTGCGCGACTGTCAGTCGAAAGGAGAGCGCGGTTCCAGTCGGAATACCCAGCCCGCCCGCCCACACCCGCGGCGTGGCCGGATCGCTATCCGAGTCGAGCCAACCAGCCTTGGTCAGCAACTCGCTCGCCTGCGCTGGATCATGGGCGGCGCGCTGGTCGGTCGGCGCCAACGGGTGGTCAGGGGGCAGCCCGTCGCGCGGGATCCCGCCGAGCCCGGCGAACAGGTCGGTGTTGAGCGCCTGGCGGTCGAGGCACAGGTCCGCCGCTTCCCGTACTCGCCGGTCATATGCCGGCGGTCGGTCGGGCATCCCGGCAGGCGTCAGGTTGAAATCCAGGCGGGTCACCAGCGCTCCGGTCGAGGCCGCCAGGGACAGCCTGCCGTCCTCCGCATACCCGGTCAGGGTGTCGAGCAAGGCGGGCGCCGGTTGCCCGCGTCCATCCAGCAACACGCTTTCCTCCAGCACATCACACTCGCTGGTGAGCAGCTGCTGCACGCCCGCCTCCGCGCCGCCGGTTACGAAGCGGAAGAGCAGTTGATCAAAGGCCGGCAGCCCTTCTTCTGCCCGGAAGTACAGCGGGTTCTTCTCGAGCAGAATGTGTTCCCCGGGCATCCACTCCACCATCTGGTATGGGCCCCACCCGACCGGGGCCCGGTTGGCCTCTTGCGAAGCGAGCACCTCTCCCGCCGAGAGCTCACCCAGCAGGTGGGCTGGCAGCGGAGACCAGAAGTTCCCCGGATACTCGGCATCGACGAAGCCGGGGATCCCTGTCCAGCGCACGGTGCGCTCGTCGATCGCCGCATAGCTTTGCGTTCGATCGAAGAGATACTTCAGCGACGGCGTATCACTCGCCCCATCCAGCTCGTAGGAGAGCACCGAGTTGGCCGCGGTGAGCGGCGCACCATCCGACCATTGCAGCCCCGGCAGCAGGCGGTAGTCCGCCGTCAGCTGATCCATCTGGACCTCGCCGCCCTGGAAACTGCGCAAGCAGGATTCGTCCTCACAGCCGGACGGGACGTACATCTTCCCCGGTCGGAGGTTCTCCGGCAGCTGGCTGATCGGATTCCAGTAGATGTCGCCCGAGGCAAGCGGCACCGGAGCGATGGCAGCGTCCCCATCCGCCAGCGAAGGCACCTTCTCCAGAATGACCGGTTGGTAGGCGAAATCCACGAAGTCGGTCGGGCCGTCGTAGATCGACTGTAGGACGACGTCTGAGGCCAGGCGGTTGTCGGCGTAGAGGTACAAGGAGGCCGGCTCCTCGGCCAGGCAGACCACGAGCATCTCCAGCGGAGGCGCCAGCGGCGTCGGTGTACCGGCGACGGTCGCGGTCGGCGAGGGGCCTGCGGTGAGAGGGAAGTCGTCCGGCGATGGTCCCTGACAGCCAGCTCCTATCAGGCCGCAACCGAGCAGAACCAGGGCAAGGCCGAGCAATCGCTTGCGGCGCATCAGCGTCTCTCCGAGGATGACTTGGATCGAGAACTCCGCCGGAGCATCATCTGGATCCTTCTGCTGTGGGTCGAGCAGGCGGCGATCGGCCGGGCTGAGCCGCTCGGCGTCGAGCAGATCCGGGCGGCGCTCGAGCGTCCTGCGCAGCGACTGGGCGCGCCGCCAGGCGGCGACACGGGCATGGTCCCCGGAGAGCAGCACCCCAGGCACCGGCCAGTCCCGGAACACTGGCGGCCGCGTGTAGTGCGGGTACTCGAGCAGCCCTTGGGCGTGCGAGTCGTCTTCGGCGCCGTCCTCGTCACCCAGCGCTCCGGGGAGCAGGCGTGTGACGGCATCGATCACGATCAGCGCCGGCAGCTCCCCGCCGGTCACCACATAGTCGCCCATCGAGATCTCCGCCGTCGCCAGATGGCGGCGCACGCGTTCATCGACGCCCTCATATCGTCCGCAGATCAGCGCCACGCGGTTGCACTCGGTCAGGGCGAACGCGCGATCCGCTGATCGAACCGTTCGCCTTGCGGCGTAAGCAGGATCACCGGCACACGTCCGAGGTCATCCCCCAACACAAACTCCACGCCCCGAAAGATCGGCTCCGGCTTCATCACCATCCCCCCACCCCCGCCGTAGGGCTGATCATCGGTGGTGCGGTGTCTGTCTTGGGTGAACTCCCGGAGATTGTGCAGGTGCACATCGAGCAGCCCGGCGGATTGCGCCCGACGGAGCATACTGGCCTGCAGGTAGGCCTCCATCACTTCCGGCAAGATGGTGAAGACGTCGAATCGCATTCCGGGCTCCGGAGCGGATGCCCGGCCGGAATCGGCGGGCTGCCGCGAGCCGGCGCGAGCGCCATCGGTGCGGCGGGTCGTGCCGGGGCTGAGATTATAGTGCGGACGAAGCGCTGCGCTGGATCTGGTCCAAGATCGAACGCGTCGAGCGGAAGCCGATCGGCGGCAGGTGATCGAGGGGGAAGAACGCGGTTTGCAGCGCGTCGTCGCCCGCCTTCAGTTCTCCGCCGCGCACATCGCTCCAGTACACGATCACGATGGTCGAGGGGTGGTCGCCTTCCACCGGCTCAAACACCACATCTGCCACCTGGCCGATGTCGACCTCAAGACCGGTCTCCTCGACCACCTCGCGTGCTGCCGCCAGTCGCGGATCCTCTCCGGCGTCGACATAGCCCGCCGGGAGGGTCCACAGGCCTCGGGCAGGGGAGTTGCGCCGCTGGACCAGCAGCACGCGGCGGTCCTGCATCACCACCACCGCCGCCGCCACCTTCGGATCTTGGAAGTGGATACGTCCACAGCCGGTGCACACCGGCCGCAGTGCTCCATGCGCCTCGTGAAGTTGCGTGGAGGCGCCGCAAGCCGGGCAGTATGCCGTCGTGGTCACCCTTGCCTCAGGTGGGACGTCGGGCGCGGAGCGTCAGCACACCCAGTCCGCAGCGTCGAGCACGCCCAGCGCGGCGGTCGATCATCTGCAAAGGCCGGGCAGTCCATCGGCTCTCACGCCGGGTGAGCCTGTTCCTGGGGCAGCGGTTCGATGGCATCCGCCAGGGCCTGGTCTGACTCCTGCTGCCTCAAACTCCACCGCCTGCGTGGGGGCGGGCGGAGCTGCCGCCGGAGCATCTGGGGCGGATGCCTCGCCGACCTCCCCTGCTTTCAAGGCGGGGTCGGGCGTTGGCAGCGCCGTGGCGGTGGCGCTGGTGAAGCCATCCACTGCAGACGCGCTCGGCTGCGTCATTTGCTTCGCTGGGCGCTGAGCGTGGCCTGTGTCTGCGCGGCCGCCTCCAGCATCATCTCGGCAGCGGCCTCGGGCGGGGCCTCGGCCCCAACGCCCTCCGCCGGCGCCGACGTCCCCCAGCGCCATCGGCATGGCAGCGAAGCGCAGGGCGAAGGTATCCAGGCCAAAGGTGAGGGCGAAGGCGAGCGCCGCCAGGGCGGTCGCCAGCCGCAGCCGCGGGTAGGCCGGCCTGGCGGCGCGCCTGCCGACCATCTCGGGCGTAAGGGTGAAGTTGCGCGGAGCCCGCAGCCTCGGGAGCATTCCCAGACCGGCGCGCACCTGGCGCAGCTCTTGGAGCGCCAGGCGCAAGTCCTCGTCGTCCCTCAGCCGCGCCTGCAGGGCGGCCTGCTCCTTCGAGTCCAGGGCGCCGTCCAGGGCGGCCGAAAGGGTCTCGAGCACGTCGGGCGGGAGGTCACTCAGAGCGGCTCATGGCGATGTCTCATCAGAGAGACGCAAGCTGCTGGGGAGAAGTTCCCCATACTGACGCAGACAGTCGCGCAGGCGAGCGCGTGCTCGCGCCACCCGGCTCTTGACCGTGCCGACGGGCTTGCCGATCGCCGTCGCGGCTTCCAGGTAGTCGTACCCCTCGACATCCACCAAGACGGCTGCAATGCGAAACTCCGCCGGCAGCCGGCGCAGGCAGTCTTCGAGGGCACGGTTGAGCTCCGCCCGCAAGGCCTCCCGCTCGGGTCCGGCCTGCGGGTCCGCCAGCCGTTCCCACGCATCCGGACGGTCAGCATCGTCTTCGTCGACATCGTCGAGTGATTCGGCTGGACGGCGTTTC
Organism: uncultured Chloroflexia bacterium; assembly: GCA_963789825.1. GTDB lineage: Bacteria > Chloroflexota > Anaerolineae > Anaerolineales > E44-bin32 > PFL42. The sequence goes on along the minus strand of CAWBME010000005.1, from coordinate 121,457 downwards.
TCGCGGCGCAGGCTGTCGTAGCAGGCGTTGGTGGCGATGCGCATGAGCCAGGCGCGGAACGAACCCCCGCGATGATCCTTGAGATGCCGGTAGGCCGAGATGAAGGCTTCTTGCGCCGCGTCGGCGGCAGCCGCTGGGTCCCCGAGGATGCGATAGGAGACGTTGTACACCGCCGATTGGTGGGCCAGCACCAGCCGGTTGAAGGCCTCCAAGTCCCCCCGCCGGGCGTCCTGCACCAACCGCTGTTCATCGAGCATGCGCGCCATCATAGCCGGTCCCTGAATCGCGGGCAAGCACCTGCAGGCAATCCGCTCAGGCGATGGCCCCTGACATCGTGACCCGGCCCAGGGCGAAGGGAGTCCATCCATTGGTAGGCCGGTTGCCGAGCTCTCGGCACCACCGCTCGGCCCTTTCCACAATCTCCTCGGGCGGCACCCCGTGTCCAGAGCCCACTCTCGCCGAAGCGGTGCATTTCCCTGGCGCTCCTCGGCGGCGCTCGAGTCACGGACACGGGCTGAGTGGGCCTGCCAGCCTTCCCTGTGGGTGGAAGCCTCTCCCAAGCCCGCATCGACACAGGAAGGAGGATGTGTTGGCGGCACTCGCAGGTTCGGCATTCAGCTGCACCAATACCCCTTCCGATCCCTCCGTGGCGTGAGTTGCGGAAGGGAGCCGACCGGATGCAGGGGCTTCTGGCCCGCCCGGCTGAAGGCGCTGCCCAGGCTGCGCGACCGACGCCGCACTTGGGCCCGCGCGGTGCCGGTCGGTCGGCGCATCGCCGGACATAGCGTATACTCCGCGTAATGCGGCACCAAATCCCGGGGACCCTCAAAGGAGCTGGCAGACGCCGGTGGCCAACCACGGGCGCCATTGTGGGGCTTCTGCTGCTGCTCGCAGCGCCGGCCTGCGCACCCGCCACCCCCACGCAGAAGATCGCTCCCTCGGCAACGGCGCAAGTCGTCGTGGCAGCCACCCCGCTGGTGCGCCGCGTCACCCCCCGGCCGCCGACGCCGGAAACGCCGCACCCGTCGGTCACGCCGACCGACGGCTCGCCTCCACCCACGCCGAGCAGCACGCCCACCCTGGGCCCGGATCAGGAACTGTCGCCGATCGACGGCGCGCGCCTGCTGCGCATCGCCAGCGGCGCGTTCTGGATGGGATCGGCCGAGACGGAGTTGTTGACGGAGCCGGACGAGTTCCCGCAGCGGCGCGTCCGATTGCAGGAGTTCTGGATCGACCAGACCGAGGTCACCAACCGGCAGTACGCCTCTTGTGTGACGGCAGGCGCCTGTGCCGCGCCGCCCTCCGAGCTCGAGCCCGGAGATGATCGCCCCTACTACGGCGCACAGGAGTACGGGGATTACCCGGTCGCCAATGTCTCGTGGGCAGAGGCGGCCGCCTACTGCAAGTGGGCCGGGCGCCGCCTGCCCACAGAGGCCGAGTGGGAGCGGGCGGCACGCGGCCGCGATGCTCGCACCCACCCCTGGGGCTGGTTCGGCTTCGTCATGGACGACCGCCTCAACTTCTGTGACCGGGACTGCCCGTACCCATGGCGTGATGCTAGCCTGAGCGATGGCTTCGCACGGACCTCCCCGGTGGGGTCGTACCCCCAAGGCGCCAGCCCGTCCGGCGCGCTGGACATGGTGGGTAACCTCTGGGAGTGGGTGAGCGACTGGTATGACAGCGGGGCCTACGCCACGCAGCCCACCGAACAACCGAGCGGCCCGCTGCAAGGCAACTACAAGGTCGTGCGCGGCGGCTCCTGGCTGGACAGCACACTGGGAGACCGCCTATCCTTCTTTCGGGCGGCCAACCGCCACTGGCAGCTCCCCGAGGCTCGTCGCAGCTACATCGGTTTCCGCTGTGCCGTCTCACAGCCGGACTAGCCGCGTCGGCTGACGCATCCGCCTTGCGCGCGCCGAGCGCTATGCGGTCTGCCCGCGAAGGCGACGCACTGCGGCGGGTTGCGCTCGAATCCGTTCTAGCAGGCTGCTGAAGAACGCCGTGTCATCGTCCAACCCTCTCCCCTAGCCCCTCCCCCTGCAGAGCCGACATCCGCGACTCACACGAGTCCTGCACGGGAAGGGGTGGATATTCCTAGGGGGTGGGGGAGCTTGGCTCCCCCCACCCCCTAGATCTTGTCCCCCCCCTCTCCGCCACGGTTCAAGGCGTCCCCGTGTGCTGTCTGCGGAGAGGGGGTCAGGGGTGGAGGCCGAAAGCACGTCTTTCAGCAAGTTTCTAGTCAGCGAGCAAGGTACGGGTCGATGGTGTGCAGCAGCTCGCGCCAGGTGAAGGGCTTCGCCAGGAAGTCGTCGGCCCCTGCCAGCCGCGCAGCCTCGCGATCTTCCGGGCGGACGCGGGCACTGACCACAATCGTGGGGATGGCGCGCAGGTCGGGGTCGGAGCGCACGTGGCGCACGAAGTCCAGCCCGTCCATGCCGGGCATCATGACGTCGGTCAGGATTAGATTGGGGGTCGCCTGCTCGAGCAGCCTGATGGCTTCGCCGGCGTTGTGGGCCTGATGCACCCGGACGTCGGCGATACCGAGCAGTTCCGAGACCACCGTGCAGAAGTCCGGCTCGTCGTCGATGACCATGACACAGGGCGACGCCTCGCCGTAGGTCAGGGTCGGGTCCGCCGCCTTGCTGATCCACCTGTCGTCCACTGAGCCAACTCCACGGCCGGTGGATCAGGTTGCAGGAATGGTGCCGCCCTAACCGAGGCGGAAAGAGAACGGAGCGCCGCTGGGCGCTCCGCTGCTGCCGGCCGGGGATTGGCGGGAGGCGGCTCAACGCCTCTGCGCCAGCTCTTCCTTCATCGCCCGGCCCAGCCGGTAGATCCCCTCGTTGATCATCTCGATGCTGGCATTGGAGAAGTTCAGCCGCATCGAGTGCTCGCCGCCTTGCTCGCCGGGGTAGAAGGCGAACCCCGGGACGTAGGCGACCTTGGCCTCGACCGCCTTGAGCAGGAAGTCGCGCGTGTTGATCGCCTCGGGTGCTCTGGCCCATAGGAACAAGCCGCCCAGCGGCTTGGTGAAGGTGACTTCCTGGGGGAAATGCTCGGCGATGGCGTCCATCATCGCGTCCCGACGCTGGCGATACACCTGGCGCAGCCGGCGGACATGTTGGCGAAGGATGCCGCGCTGGCAGATGTCGTTGGCCACCATCTGCACGAAGGTCCCGCAGTGCAGGTCGGCCCCTTGCTTGGCTTGAACCAAGCGACTGATGATCGGCTTGGGAGCGGTGATCCAGGCCAAGCGGATGCCGGGAGCCAGGGTCTTGGAGAACGTACTCAGGTAGATGGTGCGCTCAGGAGCCAGGCGGAAGAGCGGGGTGAGGTCCTCGCCTTCGAAGCGTAGTTCCCCGTACGGGTCATCTTCGATGATGACCAGGTCGTATTCGCGGGCCAGGTGAGCCACGCGTTGGCGCCGCTCGAGGCTCAAGGTGTTGCCGGCTGGGTTGTGGAAGTTGGGCAGCTCGTAGATGAAGCGCGGCCGGGTTCCTTTCTTGAGTAGGTCCTCCAGCTCGTCCACCAGCGTTCCGTTCTCATCCATGGGCACGGTACAGTAGGAGGCCTCGTAGGCGTTCCAGGCCTGGAGCGCCCCCAGGTAGGTGGGGCGGCTACACACCACGCAGGCCTCCGGGTCGACGAACAGCTTGCCCACCAGGTCCAAGCCCTGCTGCGAGCCGTTGACGATCAGGATGTTCTCGACCTCAACCATGATGCCGTAGCGCGACATCGAGTCGGCGAGGTACTCCTTGAGCGGGAGGAAACCTTCGGTGGGGCTGTATTGCAGCGAGGTCGGGCCGTCGGTCTCCAGGATGTGGCGGCAGGCTTCCTGGAACTCCCGAACGGGAAACAATTCGGGGGCTGGCAGGCCCCCGGCGAACGAGATCACATCGGGCTGGGTGGTGAACTTGAGCATTTCCCGGATGACCGAGCTTTGCATGCGTCGGGTGCGTTGGGCCAGGCGGTGCTCCCAGTCGATGTTCTGCACGCTGCGGATGATCGGCTCCTCGGACTGCATGCGGTCCTCCATGGGCTGTGCTTGGATTGTCCGCCTCTCCGGCGAGGAGCGCAACCGACCCAGGTCATTGCTGCTCGAGGAGCAACTTCCCGACAGGGGGCTGGCGAGCCGAACGCCTGCCCCAGGAAAGGCAACGCGCCCTTGCGGGCGCGTAATGCCAATGAAAAGCCCCTTGGCAATGACCTACTCTCCCAGGCCGTCTCCAGCCAAGTACCATCGGCGCTAGCGGGCTTAACGACCGGGTTCGGGATGGGACCGGGTGTACCCCCGCCGCTTGAATCACCAAGGGACATCTCAACGATGTGAAGGTTCAACTGAATAGCTGTGTTCTAGCAGCTAGCAACGAGCGATCAGCAACTAGCTGGCAGCTAGTTGCTCGCCGCTGGTTGCTGCTCTCTGAAGAACGCCCAGTTCTCCGCACCACGCGTAAGCCCTCGGCCATTAGTACGCCTTAGCTGAACCCCTTAACGGGGCTTACACCTGGCGCCTATCGAGCAGGTGGTCTACCTGCGGCCTTACCCCCTTGACGGGGTGAGGGATCTAATCTTGGGGCGAGTTTCCCACTTAGATGCATTCAGCGGTTATCTCTGCCAGACGTGGCTACCCAGCCATGCCGTTGGCACGACAACTGGCACACCAGAGGTCTGTCCACCCCGGTCCTCTCGTACTAGGGGCAGCTCCCCTCAAATCCCTTGCGCCCACAGCGGATAGAGACCGACCTGTCTCACGACGGTCTGAACCCAGCTCACGTACCGCTTTAATGGGCGAACAGCCCAACCCTTGGGACCTTATCCAGCCCCAGGATGCGATGAGCCGACATCGAGGTGCCGAGCGAAGCCGTCGATGTGAACTCTTGGGCTTCACCAGCCTGTTATCCCCGGGGTAGCTTTTATCCGGTAAGCCACGGCCCTTCCACACGGTACCGTGGGATCACTAAGCCCGACTTTCGTCTCTGCTCGACGCGTTGGTCTTGCAGTCAAGCTCCCTTGTGCCTTTACACTCGATGGCTGGTTTCCATTCAGCCTGAGGGAACCTTTGGGCGCCTCCGCTACCTTTTAGGAGGCGACCGCCCCAGTCAAACTACCCGCCTGGCACGGTCCCCCTGCCGGATCACGGTCAGGGGTTAGGGTTCCAGCTTAATCAGGGTGGTATTCCACTGTCGGCTCCACCGAGGCTTGCGCCCCAGTTTCACAGCCTCCCACCTATTCTAGACAAACCAAGCCCGAACTCAATGCCAAGGTGTAGTAAAGCTCCACGGGGTCTTTTTGTCCTGCTGCGGGTACGCGGCATCTTTACCGCGACTTCAATTTCGCCGGGTCCCTCGTTGAGACAGTGCTCCAGTTGTTACGCCGTTCGTGCGGGTCGGAACTTACCCGACAAGGAATTTCGCTACCTTAGGACCGTTATAGTTACGGCCGCCGTTCACCGGGGCTTCGGTTCAAAGCTTTGCCTTGCGGCTAACCTCTCCCCTTAACCTTCCGGCACTGGGCAGGCGTCAGCCCCTATACATCGCCTTGCGGCTTTGCAGAGACCTGTGGTTTTGTTAACCAGTCACTAGAGCCATTTCACTGCGGCCCGCCCGCGCTCCACCCGAATGGGCTTCACGCAAGCAGGCGCCCCTTATCCCGAAGTTACGGGGCTAATTTGCCGAATTCCTTAACGAGGGTTCTCCCGTTCGCCTTGGTATACTCTACCCGTCTACCAGTGTCGGATTGCGGTACGGGCACCCAGGTATCAACGCTACGAGGCTTTTCTCGGCAGCAGGGCTCAACCACTTATGGCTCAGGGCCTCGCCATCGCGCCTCAGCTCGGGGCACGGATTTTCCTATGCCCTTCAACACCTACACGCTTAGCACCTGCACAACCAATCGCAGGCTGGCCTACCCCGCTGCGTCACCCCTTCACTCCACCTAGGTGGTTCCGGAATGTTGACCGGATGTCCATCGCCTACGCCTTTCGGCCTCGGCTAAGGCCCGACTAACCCGACGCGGAATGACCTTGCGTCGGAAACCTTAGACTTACGGCGAACACGGTTCTCACGTGTTTTACGCTACTCATGCCCGCATTCTCACTTCTGCCCACTCCAGCCGTCCTTACGGTCGACCTTCAGCGTCGGCAGAACGCTCCCCTACCGACGCCGCCACCCGCAGGCAGCGACGTCCCATGGCTTCGGTGCTGAGCTTAAGCCCCGTTATATTTTCCGCGCAGGATCGCTTGACCAGTGAGCTGTTACGCACTCTTTAAAGGGTGGCTGCTTCTAAGCCAACCTCCTGGCTGTCCGCGCAATCCCACATCGTTCTCCACTTAGCTCAGTCTTGAGGACCTTAGCCGATGATCTGGGCTGTTTCCCTCTCGACGACGAAACTCATCTCCCGCCGTCCGACTGCCACGCTATGAAGTACCGGCATTCGGAGTTTGGTTGGGTTCGGTAAGCGATAAGCCCCCTAGCCCATCCAGTGCTCTACCTCCGGTACTGAACACGTGACGCTAGCCCTAAAGCTATTTCGGGGAGAACAAGCTATCTCCGAGTTCGTTTGGCATATCACCTCTACCCACAGCTCATCCCACCGTTTTGCAACACAGAAAGGTTCGGGCCTCCACGAGCGATTAGACTCGCTTCACCCTGGCCATGGGTAGCTCACCCGGTTTCGTGTCTAATCCCTGCGACTCTGCCCCTTGCGGGGCACGCCCTATTCAGACTCGCTTTCGCTTCGGCTTCGGGTGTCTCTCCCTTAACCTGGCCACAGAGATTAACTCGCGGGCTCATTCTCCGATAGGCACGCCGTCAGGCCTAGCGGCGCGTCACCCCCTTACAGGGGGACACCGACCCGCCATTAGCCCTCCGACTGCTTGTAGGCGCACGGTTTCAGGTTCTATTTCACTCCCCTAACAGGGGTGCTTTTCACCTTTCCCTCACGGTACTTGTTCACTATCGGTCGCCAAGTGTATTTAGCCTTGGAGAGTGGACTCCCCGGATTCCTACCGGATTAGCGTGCCCGGTAGTACTCAGGAACACGGCGGGAGCCGGGTCGCTTTCGCGTACGGGACTAGCACCCTCTTTGGTGGGCTTTTCAACACCCTTCTGCTAGCTACCCGGTTTGTAACTCCCATCTGCCGGTCCTACAACCCCGGCCTGGCAAGCCAGACCGGTTTGGGCTGTTCCGCGTTCGCTCGCCACTACTAGCGGAATGATCTCTTTTCCTCTGGGTACTTAGATGTTTCAGTTCCCCAGGTTCCCCGCCACTGGTCTATAGATTCAACCAGGGCTGAATCCGATCGCTTGCGCGTCGGAAACGGGTTTCCCCATTCGGACATCCCCGGATCGCAGCCTGCACACGGCTCCCCGAGGCTTATCGCAGTGTTCCACGTCCTTCATCGGCACTTGGCGCCAAGGCATCCACCGTACGCCCTTAGTAGCTTACTCACGTGATGCGGAGATCTCGGCGTTCTTCCACAGCTATTCAGTTGTTAAGGTGCCCGGCCCATGTTCTCGCCTGGGCCCGGTCGGCTTGGCCGCCGGGGAGAGCCCGCCATGTCTGACGGCCTCTCCTCGGCCTCCCAGCTTTCCCCAGAGACAAATCGACCCGGCACATCGCCGGGCCTCGATTGGCGAAGGTGCTTGCTGCGTGCCTACTCAGTTGAACCCGCTGGCCAGCCTGTCAATCCCGTCGCTGCTCCTCAGGCTCAGGTGGAGATGAGGGAACTCGAACCCCTGACTTCTGCTTTGCAAAAGCAGCGCTCTCCCAACTGAGCTACATCCCCTTCGATCCCCCACCCCCCGGCTTGCAGTGGGCCTTTCAGGATTCGAACCTGAGACCTTTCCCTTATCAGAGGAACGCTCTAACCAACTGAGCTAAAGGCCCTCAGCCCAGCACCTTGACAACTGAGTAGTGACAGGAAACCCGCTTGCCCTGCCCCAGACGCTCCGACACCGTCGGAGCGATTTGGGTCGTGCATGGAAGTCGAACTCAGGCCCTCAGGCCTTCGTTCAGCATTCCCTTTAGAAAGGAGGTGATCCAGCCGCACCTTCCGGTACAGCTACCTTGTTACGACTTCGTCCCAGTCACCAGCCCCACCTTAGGCGGCTCCCTCCTTGCGGTTGGGTCACCGATTTCAGGTGTTGCCAGCTCCCATGACGTGACGGGCGGTGTGTACAAGGCCCGGGAACGTATTCACCGCAGTATAGCTGTCCTGCGGTTACTAGCAACTCCGACTTCACGCAGGCGAGTTGCAGCCTGCGATCCGAACTGAGACCGGCTTTTTAGGATTGGCTCCGCCTCGCGGCTTTGCGACCCATTGTACCGGCCATTGTAGCGTGTGTGTAGCCCAGGACATAAAGGCCATGCTGACTTGACGTCATCCCCACCTTCCTCCGGTTTGATACCGGCGGTCCGACGTGACACATGTAACACGTCGCGAGGGTTGCGCTCGTTACCGGACTTAACCGGACATCTCACGACACGAGCTGACGACAGCCATGCAGCACCTGTGCACGCTCCCCGAAGGGTCGGTCACCTTTCGGATCCCTACTACGTGCATGTCAAGCCCTGGTAAGGTTCTTCGCGTAGCCTCGAATTAAACCACACGCTCCGCTGCTTGTGCGGGCCCCCGTCAATTCCTTTGAGTTTTAACCTTGCGGTCGTAGTCCCCAGGCGGCGGACTTAACGCGTTAGCTACGGCACTGGTGGAGATTAAGCCACCAACACCAAGTCCGCATCGTTTACAGCTAGGACTACCGGGGTTTCTAATCCCGTTCGCTCCCCTAGCTTTCGCGTCTGAGCGTCAGGAGCAGTCCAGAAGGCCGCTTTCGCCACAGGTGTTCCTCCGGATATCTACGCATTTCACCGCTACACCCGGAATTCCACCTTCCTCTACTGCCCTCAAGTCGAGTAGTATCGAACGGCCTCTCCCAGTTGAGCCGGGAGCTTTCACGTCCGACTTACTCGACCGCCTGCACGCGCTTTACGCCCAGTAAATCCGGATAACGCTTGCCTCCTACGTTTTACCGCGGCTGCTGGCACGTAGTTAGCCGAGACTTATTCCGGGGGTACTGTCCTTCCTCATCCCCCCGAAAAGCGCTTTACAACCCGAAGGCCTTCATCGCGCACGCGGCGTTGCTGGATCAGGCTTTCGCCCATTGTCCAATATTCCCTACTGCTGCCACCCGTAGGTGTCTGGCCCGTGTTTCAGTGCCAGTGTGGGGGGCCACCCTCTCAGGACCCCTACCCGTCGTCGCCTTGGTAGGCCATTACCCTGCCAACTAGCTGATGGGCCGCAGGCCCCTCCCGAAGCGGCTTACGCCTTTCCACCAAGGGCATCTAATCCCTCGGGTCACATGGGGTATTAGCACCACTTTCGCGGTGTTATCCCTCACTTCGGGGCAGGTCACCAACGTGTTACTCACCCGTTCGCCACTAGGAACACCCTCGTATTGCTACGTGAGTGTCCTCGTTCGACTTGCATGTATTAGGCACGCCGCCAGCGTTCATCCTGAGCCAGGATCAAACTCTCCGTAAAGACTTCTTTCCACATCTTGCGATGCGGACAGGGTCTTTCTGACTGGAGCAAAGGCTTGCTTGGCTTCCTGTCACTATTCAGTTGTTAAGGTGCCTTGTTCCGAAGAGGGGTATCCTATCACCCGCTTCGCCCTCTGTCAAGGGAGAGAGACGCATAGCCGATGCGCCTCTTGCGCACATCGGCTGGTCGGCAGACCGGCGGGCCCTGCGGCCTTGGTCTCTGTCGCCCGTTCGGCTCTCGGTTGTCTCGGTCTTCCCGCATGGCAGGCGAGACCGTCAGGAAGTGCTTGTCTCCATTATAAGCATCTGCCCCACAGGATGTCAAGGTCGGCGCCATCGCCCGGAGCCGCCCGCCTCAAACTCCCCTTCCCGGAAAGTGCCCCGCCGACGCTCCCTGCCGCCCCCCAGGCGGGTGCTCCCTGTGGGCACGGCCGCCGCCGAATTTGGGCCTCCCGGCGGCGGCCAACCCCGCCATCGGCAGCCGCCCCCCCCGCGTTCTGGCCCGGCGCCGCGAACGCCGTCTGGCACCGGCGAGACTCCCGACCCCCGACCTAAGGGCCTTCGAACTGGATGATCTCAAGCCCCATGAACCCCGTCACCCGCCGGGCACGGGCGAGATCGACCGCGCCTTGGAGTCCAGCGGATTGCAGCAGAACTTCCGTGGTCTGGCCTTCCCCCGGGTAGGTGATGAGGAAAAGGCGGTCGAATTCCGAGTTCTGATCCATGAGGTCCTGCGAAAGCTGGTGCACCCGGGCATAGTAGCGCAGGATGTGCACGCGGTTGGCCGGCGCCACGATGCGGTCCGATTCGTGGACGGCCCCCTTCAGAAGCAGCACCGCCTGTTCTTCCCGGCCTTTGTTCGCCCATGCCTCAGGAAGCGATTTGAGGGCATGCACCCCCATCCCCCCGGCCAGCAACAGGCACAATGCCAACAAGCCCGCGGTCAGGGGGATCCTTGGAGAGTAACGCCTTTGGCCGAGCTCGATCGCCCCGAAGGTCCCAGCAGACACCCACAGGGTTAGAAGCGGAAGGAATGGGAACCAGATTCTTGCGTCGTACACCGGCCGCTGAACGACAATGAACCCCCCCACCAGCACGATGGCCACAACCTGCATCGGGACTTTTATCCAGCTCAGTCGCCGGTGGAGCAATAGACCCAGGCCCAGACCGGCGGCTACAAGCCAGCGCACGAGCTGCGGGAGGCTTCCAGCCCAGGCGCCCACCACCTGCCCCAGGTTGCTCAGCAGGGCCGCGCGGACACCGACGTCGAGGTCGGGCGCAACGCGGCCGATCGCCACCATCCGCTCGGGCCCAGTCACCAGCAGCGCCGGCGTGTAGAGCGCGAAGACCAGCACACCCGTTGCCAACCCGGAGGCCGTCCAGAAGAAGAGGAAGTGTCTTCTGGACCGGTAGCCCTCACCGAGGTTGCCCAGGATGCCCTCCGCCAGCAGCCAGGCCATCAGAACCGCGTAGGGGTAGAGCATGACCGGAAGCGTGAGCGCACCGAGGCTCGAGAACAGAGACACCAACAGCCATGCCGCCCAGCTCTTCCGACGGCAGGCATGCGCCGCAAACCAGAAGGCCAAGACGGCAAACAAGGCCAGTGGTGCGTAGCCTCGCGCCTTGACCGAGGACCCGATGTGGGCCGAGGACATGGCGAGCAAGAGCGCTGCGCCCAACCCTGTGGCTCGGCTGTAGGTGTCGCGCCCGAAGAAGTAGAGCCCCACCACGGTCGCCAGACCCGTCAGCAATGCCGGCATCCGAACGGCCCACGGTGCGGGTCCAAGCAGCGTGGCGGATAGGTAGACAAGCACGGTGTGAAGGATGTGGTTGTTCGGAACATGGTAGTTGGTGATTGCGAACGGTAGCGACCGGCCAAAGGTCATCACGGTATAGGCTTCGTCGTGGTTGAGGCCAGCCATGATCCGGGGCAGGCGCAGCGCAAGGGCAAACGCGAGGACCACCCCGAGCCATAGGATCCAGGGTCCATCCGCGTGGTGCGGCCGGATTGCCCGCCAGAGGTTCACGGCATCGGCGCGGAAGGAACCGAACCCAATCCGCCTTCCCGCATCAGCGCGTCCCGCCACCGCGACCGCGAAAGCCAACAGTCCGGCCGCAAGGACGAGCCAGACCCTCATCACCACGGCTGTCGCCTCGGTGAGCGTCTCGAACTCCCCATCGGGCATCAAGCCATCCAGCGGCGGGCTTCAAGAACGGGAATGGAAGGGCAGCCAGAGCAAGGAGGACCAAGATGCCCAACAGGCATCCGGCAAGGATCATCCGGAATCGACGCCTGCTTGGATCTCTCATCGGCAGGTCTCCTCCCAACCGACCCTCACTCCGCTTGGGGCCGCAGTTGTTCCTGATAAGGCCCTCAGACAATGGCCCAACAAGCTGGCAGAGACATGTCCCATGCGTTCTTGGCAAGCCCTCTGGTGAGAGTGCCCTGGCTCCCTGGCTGGCCGAAGGACGATGACCAGCCCCGCCCCACCTCCCTGTGTGCCTCTGGTCCCGAGGCGATCCCAAGGCAAGCTGAGGGCACCACTTGGAGGGGGATCGCCCCTTGCCCATCCTGACGGCTTCTGACGTTCCCGCGGCCGCGAAGCACGCTCGCCACCCCAGTGGTCCTGACTGCGCCGATCTCGCCAAAGGCTCAGGGCTGTTTGCCTCGCCTCGGCTCTCTCGGGGCCGGGCCGTAGCGGCACTGTCTCGGCCGGCGTCATGACCAGAGACAGCCTAGGCCTGGGGGATTTGCCGCCCTGCAAGCACGTCTTGACACGGCCGGCCAACGATCACCAAGGCGACGAGAACCAAGCACAAGGAGCAAAGGAAGACGCTCTAGTAACATCGGACTGCTGTCTCTTCGGCGTTGTATGCCACAACGGTGGCTTGTCCAAGAAGTCCGACCTCGATACGCCCCCTGGGCAGGGCGCAGGCGAAGCCGGCACCTGCCCTTCCCAGACCATTGCATGGCCGGGTGTCACTCGGGCGCTGGATTCGAAGAGATGCTACGCAGCTACGGCGTGCAGGCCAGCTTGGCCTTTCCTGTGGCCGAGATCACATTCGGGCTGAGCACGTCCACCTGGAACCAGTGGTCTCCGGCGGCGTCAACCTTGAACTTCTCGGTGAAGGTCTTCGTGCCTGAGGCCGTGAAAGCATAGCTGGTCGGGTTGATCACCTGGCCCTCACTCGAGTCCGCCTCGTACTTCACCGTGACCGGTCCGGTGGTCGTGATCGTGAAGGTCGCGGTGTACTTGAAGGGCAGCTCGGCGCACGGAATCTCTTCCTTGGTCGGGTCAAGATCCACGGTGACCTTGGTGACGATGTTGTTGGGCGGCTGGAGGACCGGCAGGGCCTCCGCCCTTTCCGCACCCGCCAGACCAGCCCCCGGCGCCCAACACAGTTTGCCCTCGCGGGCTGGGTTTTCCACATGCAGCCAGGTCGACGCGGCGTTGCGCCCGCTGGCCGTCACTTGCACGCCAGGTGAGATCTTGGCTTCGACCGAGTACTCGTTGCCTGGCCCGAAGCGGCAGATCACTTCGCCCGCCAGAGGGGATACGAGCAACTCTGTCAACGAGGCCGGCGGGGTCTCCGTCGGCTGCGTCGTCGGGGACGGCGGCGCCTCGGTGGGCACAAGCGTCGTCGGTTCCGGCGCCGGCGTGCTGCTGGGCTGGAAAGTCGGCGGTGCGGCGAATGGTGTTGGCGGCTGGTCGGTCGGCCCAGCGACGCCCGCCGCGAAGTTGCATCCGCTCAGGCTGGCCAACGCTAGAAGCGCCAGGCAAAGGTGTCCGGTTCGCATTATCGACCTCCTCGGCCGGCGGCTACAGCTCCGACCGACCCTCTAAGGCTCGCGCCAAGGTGTGGGCATCGGCGTATTCCACGTCACCGCCCGAGGGCAGGCCGCGCGCCAGACACGTCACGCGCACTGACAGGCCCTGCAGGCGACGCTTCAGGTACATGGCCGTCGCCTCCCCCTCCAGCGTCGGGTTGGTGGCCACCACTACCTCGTCCACGCCTGCGCCGCCCAGGCGGCTCGCCAGTTCCTCGATCTTCAGATCCTCTGGGCCCACGCCCTCGACCGGCGAGATGGCTCCCTGCAGGACGTGGTAGCGGCCGGCGAAAGCCCCGGTGCGCTCGATCGCCAGCACATCCAGAGCGTCCTCAACCACACACAGCAGGCGGTCGTTGCGCGCCGGATCCGAACACAGTCCACAAGCCGGTAACCCGGCCTGCATGATGTTGAAGCACACCGGGCACTCGCCGGTCTGGCGGTGGAGTTCCAGCAACACCTGGCCGAGTTCCTCGGCTTCGGCTTGCGGCGAGCGCAGCATGTGGTAGGTCAGGCGCGAGGCGGTCTTGGGGCCGATGCCCGGCAGCCGACCCAGCGCCTCCATCAGGCGTTGCACAGTGCGCGGGATGGTTTCCGTCATGCTTGGGCTCCGGGCTACAGGCCGCCCAGGCCCCCGGTCAGTGGGCCCAGACGTCGGGCGGCAAGCTGCTGCAACTCGTGGATGGCCTGGTTGACCGCCCCGAGCAATAGGTCCTGCAGCAGCTCAACCTCCTCGGGCCTCACCACGCCGGGATCGAGGGTCACCTTGCGGCACTCCTGGGTGCCAGACATCAGCATGCGAACAGCGCCGCCGCCAACGCTCACCTCGACTGTCTCCTCGGCAAGCTCCTCGCGCACCTTGGCAAGTTCCGTTTGCAGGCGTTGTACCTGCGCCATCAGGTCTTTCGGATTGGGGGACAAGAAACCTGGCTCCTCTCCAGCCAATGCAGGAGTTCCCGAAACGGGACTCAAGCATTGCCCTCCGTCGGCAGCGGCTTGACATCCATCACCTGCGCACCCAAGTCGCGAATGGCAGTCGCCACCATTCCCCCTTCCTCGACCGGCTCGGCCGGCGGGGCGCCCTCCGGCTCGCGCGCTGCCTGCTTGACGGCGGGCTCCCGCGCCAGTACACAGCGAACCCCCAAAGGCTCCCCCATCACCTCTTGCAGCGCCTCCTGCACGCAGGCCAGATTGTGTCCCTTCTCCATCTTCTCTCGCAGGAGATCGCTCGCGAATGCCAGCACCACCCTGCCCTTCTCGATCCCCAACGGCTTGCATGAGTTCAGCAGCGCCTGGGCGCGCGGATCCCGACGGTACACCGCCTTGAGAACGTCCCGCCAGCGGTCGATGAGCGCGGTCTGCGGCATGGAGCTCGTCTGCAGCGGGCTTACCTGACCCGAGGCGGCATCCCCCGCGGCGTTCTTCGTATCGGGCGCGCCAGAGGATGGCGCCGCCTTGGCCCTCGTCGGGGCGGCGGGCGGCGCCGGGGCGTTGCTGTCCGGCGGGACCGCCGCCCGAAAGCGAGCAGCCTCGACCAGCGCCAGTTCGAGCGGCAGGCCCGGTTGCCAGGTGCCGCGCGTTTCCGCTGCGGCGCGCGAGAACGCGCGCAATGCCGTCAGGAGGTCGGCCAGGGAGAGGCGCTCCGCCAGCGACAGCATTCCGCTGGCAACGTCCTCGGGCACGTCAACCCGGTCCGCATTGCCGCTCTGCACCAGCAGCAATCCCCGCAAGTACTCGACAACCTGGCGCGCCAGATGCCGCGGGTCGGCGCCGGAGTCCAGCGCTAGGTTGATACCCTCCAGGCCCCGCGCCACGTCGTCCTCGGCGATGGCCCGCACGATCTCGACGACGTACTCGTTCGATGCCGTTCCCAACACCGTCCGCGGCGAAGTCCAGTGTGACAGCATCGCCGGTAGAGACCAGCTGATCGAGCAGCGAGATGGCATCGCGCATGCTTCCGGTCGCCTGCCGGGCGATCAGTTGCAGCACGGCCGGCTCGACGGCCATCCCCTGCGCCTGTACCTGGCGCTGGAGATAGTCCTCCATGGCCATCACCGGCAGGCGGCGGAACTCATGCCGTTGACAACGCGAGAGCACCGTAGCCGGGATCTTGTGGACCTCGGTGGTTGCCAGGACGAAGATAGCATGCGGCGGCGGCTCTTCCAGCGTCTTGAGCAGCGCATTGAACGCTGCTGTCGACAGCATGTGAACCTCGTCCACGATGTACACCTTGAAGCGGCCACGGTTGGGGGCGAAGTTGATTCGATCGCGCAGGTCGCGCACGTCTTCCACGCTGGTATTGGAGGCGGCGTCGATCTCGATCAGATCGAGGAATCGGCCCTCGTTGACCGCCTGGCAGTTCTCACAGGCGTTGCACGGCCAGTCACTGGGAGAGGGCGCCTGGCAGTTGACCGCCTTGGCCAGCACGCGCGCCAGCGTGGTCTTGCCAGTGCCGCGCGGCCCGGCGAACAGATAGGCATGACCCACCCGTCCAGCCCGCACGGCATTGCGCAGGGTGCGCACGACGTGCTCCTGCCCGACAACTTCTTCCCAATTCTTTGGACGCCACTGCCGGTAGAGGGCTTGTTCCATGGAGACCCCGAGGGAGGGGCGCAGTGTATCAGACGCTCAGGTGCGGCGCAAGCTGCGGCCAATTCTGGGGTCGATCTGCTCGCACGGGGTGAGCGCGGACGCTGCCTCCGCCGACCATCGCTCGCGTGTCGGGGGCGCCGGTTTGTGGCACTCCCGCCACTACCTGCATGGCGCGCGGCGGCTCACAGGAGCCTCCATCACGGACGGAAGCCCCGCGCATGCGCGACCCGTGCGGCAAAGTCCAGGCTAGCGATGGTGCCCTCATGGTATACAGCTCGATCCGACAATTGATCTCCGCCGCCATCCCGGTAGAAGGCAACACCGGGCGGGGCGGATCTTCTCCGCAGTGCGCGAGCGGCTTCCCGTCGATCGGGCAAGCATGCCGCAGGTTGATCTCGCCTCGCAGGTGCAGCCAGTCTGGGAGCAGGCCGCGTTCTTCTGCAGATGCAGCGTGGGGACCCAATCGTCAGAATGCAGCCCAGCAGGAAGCGAATGTCCCTGCCCCGGAAGACGGGCAGAGCGCCAGATTGCAGCGCCTCCCCTTGCTCGCGTTCAGCGATGACCTCGGCCCAGTGCGCCCCGGCGGCTCAGCTGAGCAGGCACGGCTGCGCTGCGCACCGGGGCGTCAAGGGATATCGAACGTCGACTGGACATTGCCCTCGAGATCGCGCAGGGTGACGATCGTCCCAGAGGCAAGCATCGGCTCCGTCATCCCCCAGAACAGGTCGATCACCGTGTCGGTCCCCGGGCGCGTGTTTACGCTGACCGCCCCATTGTGAAGCGTGAAGCTCGGGAAGACGTAGACGTGGTTGCGTCCGTCATCCAGAGTCCAGCCGGCCATCCGCGCCACCCCACCAGTGTTGAGCAGGCGAACGGCCTCCGCCTCCAGATTCCCCACGCCATCCACCCCGCGGATCTCGACGCGTGGCGCCTGCGAGTCGGAAAGCGGTGTAACTGTCGGGAGTGCGGTGGCGCGCGGTTCGGGCGTCTCGGTCGGCGCGCGGCCGCTCTTGGGCGTGGGCACCAGCAGGACCTGCCCCACGTCGAGGTCATCGGCATTCTCCAGCTCGTTCAGCGCCATCAACACATCGCTGGAAACCCCGAGCGATTGGGCGATGGTCATCAAGGTATCGCCGGACTGCACAACGTACGTGACCGGTGTCGGGGTCGGCGCCAGGGTTGCGCTGGCGGTGGGGATGATGCTCGCCAGTCGCTGCGCCACGGCCATCGTCGGCAGCAGGGTAGTCGGCAGTGTTGGGCGCGCCCGGCCCCACAGACTGAGGATCAGCAGCGTTGTCGCCGCCGAGACCAGCACATTGAGGCCCAGAAACGCCCAGTACTGTCGCCAAGTCGCCTTGCGCACGCTGCCCACAGCGGCGCATGATAGCACAGGACCGCGCGCGACGACACCACCTCTGCCCGAGGTCACCATTGACGCCGCCGCCGACGTTTGGTATCTACAAGGCATGCCTTACCTGATCGACGGCCACAACCTGATCGGAGCGATGCCAGGGCACCGGCTGGAAGACCCCGACGACGAGGCCGATCTGATCGCCCGGCTACAGCGCTTCTGTTCCGCCTCGGGGAAGGCGGTCACCGTCTACTTCGACCGACGTTCGGCCGGACGGGGCGACCCACCCCGCATGGGTCGGCTGACCGTGCGCTTCGTGACGGAGACCTCCAGCGCCGATCACGCCATCTGCGCCCACCTGCAGCGCTTGCGGGGCGAGGCCCATAACTGGAGCGTCGTATCGTCGGATGGCGAAGTGGCGACCGCCGCCCGCCGGGCGGGAGCGAGGGCAGTGCCGAGCGCCGCCTTTCTCCGCCAGCTGGACGGCCCCTCCCTGCGAGCACCATCGCCTGAGAAACCCAATTCGCCGCTCACCGATCAGGAGAACGCAACGCTGCTGCGGGAATTCCAGGCTCGCCGCAGTGCGCGCCGCACAAAATCCACTTAGCCGGTATTAATCAATTCGGATAGATCTTGTGCTATTATTGCTTCACGGGCCCAAGAACCCTGTATTGGTATCGGGCACCGAGTGAGGGGGTCGAAGCCTGCCGGACGCGTGCCCCCCCTGCACGGACGGCAGGGCCCCCGAACAATCAAGAACCGCCGGATGTCCCCCCACATCCGGCGGTTCGCTTTCAGCCTGGCGGGGAGAATTCACCCCGGCACAGACAGTGCCCGCGCGCTCAGCGCGATCACCAGAATCCAGATCAGATCGGAGAGCAAGAGGTGGACCACCTGCAGGCCCAGCGGCGCCAGGAGCAGGACGTTGATCGCGCCTGCGACCAACTGAACGATGAGCAACGCCCAGATGAGCGGCGCGCCTCTGCCGCGCACTGGAGCGGGTGTCGCGCCAGCAAAGCGTCAACGCACAATATGCCGTGAGCAAGCTTGCCAGCAAAGCCACTCCAGGATGGATCAGGCGCATGCGTACCAGCGGGTGCGCGGCGGTGGCCAACTCCTGGGTGATGCCGGCTGCCAATGACTCTGGGCGGAAGACCGTGTCTCCCAGTGCGGTGACCGCGCCGGTCATCCCAACCAGCAGCAGGAACTCCCAGGCTGATCCCCACCAACGCGACCTCGCCTCGGCCGCCCCGCCAACGAGGCGACAGCGCTTCACCGCCCATGACTGCCGCCAGCGTCAACGCCGCCAGCAACAGATAGGTGTTGGCAAGATGCAAAGCCCCGACGACCGCGCGCGCAGTTGATGTATCTCCGGCGACCAACCCGAAGATCACCAGGCCAGCTCCGATGGCTGCCTCAAGCAGTATCAACCCACCGGCGGCGGACATGCTCCACCGCACGAAGTGACCGCGCGCATAGACGCGCCAGGCCGCAATCAGCAGCGCCAACACCGCCACCAGCGCCAGGCCACTGGTCGCACGGTGGACGAACTCGATCACCGTCGCCGCTTCTGGGGATGGCGGCACCACCGCGCCGTTGCACAGTGGCCAGTGACTGCCGCACCCCGCCCCGGATCCCGTGGCGCGCACCCAGGCGCCCCACAAAATCACGACGACGTTCAGGGCAACCGCCGCCCACGTGAACCGCACGAAGCGCACGCGCTTCGAACGGTCGTCGAATGGAGTTGTCAGCGGAAGTTCGCTCACTCCGGCCTACTCACTGCACTCTGTACTGCTAATCGCTCGAAGGATGACCGGTCTGGCATGAAGCGGTCGCATCGGATCACTCGTGTGGGCCCGGCAGGATTCGAACCTGCGACCAACCGGTTATGAGCCGGCCGCTCTAACCCCTGAGCTACGGGCCCTGTCACGATTGTAGCCCAATCCTTCCCCAAGGATCGGATGCATTGCGTCAATTCATTCTCCCGCCGCCCGAGCGGGGCAGCAACGTCAGCAATGCGCGTCACACGCGCCTCAAGCAGAACGGACCGCACACGTCTCTGCGCTGCGGTTCGATCCAAAGATGGTCGCCGCGCGCCCTCGCGTTGTGCTTCCAGTGCACGCGCACGGGCGAAGATGCTTGGCGCCTCAAATCCATCCTCGCGCCGCCATTCGTGGCGCGTGGAAACTGACCCTTCTGGGCCTTGCATTCCTGGCCAAGATTGTGTAAATTGCACGCTATCCTGCATCACGAGGTGGCACGATGGCAGTCAAGAAAGCAAAGAAGACCACGAAGAAAGCTGCACCGAAGAAGGCCGTGAAGAAGACAACCAAGAAGGCTGCACCGAAGAAGGCGACGAAGAAGGCGGCTCCGAAGGCCAAGAAGACAACGAAGAAGGCCAAGAAGACCGTCAAGAAGGCGAAGTAGTCGCCTGCTTGAGCAGAAGGCCCGGCCGGTACGTTCGGCCGGGCCTTCTGCTTAATTCGAGGCTGTCGATCATCGAGGCTCGGTCTCGCCCCTCTGTATCGATGAACAGCGCAACCACCCGCCGCGTCCAACACAGAACGCAACTGCACGCAGCCTGTGCGTGCAGTTGGCCTCTCAGCCTGGTCGAGAACTCAGAGCGGGCGACGGGATTCGAACCCGCGGATGACAGCTTGGAAGGCTGTTGCCTTACCCCTTGGCCACGCCCGCAGAGTCAAGCGCGCAGAGACTCTCTCGGATCTCCAACGCAAGACAACGTTGTTGCACATTCTACCGCATGCGCCAACTGGCCATTGCTGCCTGGTTCCAGGGCTGTGCCCGTCAACGCCAGGCTGCGATTGCAGCCTCCGTCGCAAAGGGGAGCTTCCTCAGCCTGTCGTGCTGCGCGCGAGGATGCTCGAGGGCGGCGTCGGTGTCGGACTCGCCTGCATGTCGCATGCTGTCCACGGAGAGCCAGACGCGCCTGCCCAGGATCACGACCCGGGAAGGCGCAAGGCCCTTGGCAGTCGACCGCATTTCCCCGGTGACGCACGCCGATGACCGCAGTGCAGTTCCAGCTTCCTCCCTGTGAACGAGTGGACGCACCGGAGCAAGTGCACTTGTCCCCCCTCTCCGCCACGGCTCATGGCGTACCCGTGCGCCGTTCGCGGAGAAAGGGTCAGGGGGTGAGGTCGAAAGCACGCTTTTCAGCAAGCCCCAAGGCAGGTCGGTCAGTTCCCCAGGGTATGGCCGGCCGGAGCCGGAGAACCTGGTCGTCGGCCAGCCGGCGAGACGCTCACCCCGGGCGCATCCAAATGAACCGCAATCGGGAGAACGACACGTTGAGCCTAGCGAGGGATGCGCAACGAGGGCTGCGAGAGCCCGGTAACCTGGCTGGCCGCGAGAGTCCAGGCAGATGCGCCGGACTCGCCTCGCGAATTTCTTTCAAGCGCCCGGCAGCTCACAGAACCGGCACGCCCAGGTCATCCGTTGCGGCGGACTTGCCGCCGGCGGTGAGTGAGGCTCCCGCGCCGTTCCTTCGCAGCTCCACCACATGCCCTAGAGCGAAGTCGCCCGGGAGGGCGCGTGCTGCGCCGGTGAAGACACGCTTCTTGCGCTGCAGGTGCTCGAGCAGCGCACGCCGATCCAGCAGCACCTTGTCTCCCCACACACTGCCGCGCCGCTCATACGCCTGGACCCATGCCAGACGCCGATCGGGTCCATAGTGAGCTGCAACAATGACGACGTCGATGCGGCGGTTGGAGGAAGGGACTCTGGCTCCGGGCACTTCGATCTCCTGACTCTCCATTGGAGGAGGGAGGGCTGTGAGGCGGAGGTTCCCGCCGAGAACACCGCCGGGGCTGTCTTGCCTGCCGGCGTTCGCCGGTGTTCCCCTCGCTCCCATCCCGAGTCGTGGCTTGTGGGTCGTCGTGCGTGGTCGGGGTGGGCGGACTTGAACCGCCGACCCCCGCGTCCCAAACGCGGTGCGCTTCCAGCTGCGCTACACCCCGATGCAAGGCGAGTATACCGGCCGCCTCGGCCGCGGTCAAGCCGCGCCCCAGCGAAATGTGCGACAATCGGCGCGCTCCGGGCGCGCCACCGCGCCGGACCGACCCAGAGGCGCAGCGCGATGCGTGAGTTCCCAAGACTGTATGCCGGCCTGTACCGGACCTTCCGCGCCGATCTTTCCTTTTGGCGGCGGATGGCATTCGCCGCCGGCGGCCCGATCCTGGAGTTGGGGAGTGGCACGGGACGCGTGGCCGCGGACCTGGCTCGCCGCGGCTTCGTTGTCACGGGGATTGACTCGGATCCTGCCATGCTCGCCTGGGCCGAGCAGCACCGGCCGCCCCTCCCTGCCGGCGCTTTGTCCTACGTGCAGGGAGACATCGCCGAATTCCGGCTACCCAAAGACTTCAGCCTCGTGCTCTGCCCGTGCAACACTCTCGCCTTGCTTTCGCGCGACCAGGCGCAGCGCGCCCTGCGCTGCAGCCGCCAGCACCTCCTGCCCGGCGGAGTATTCGCGGCGGAGCTCCCTCACCCGCGTGACGTGCGGGCCGGCGGCGTCGATCCGTTCTCGCCGCTGGCCGCCTTCCTGGATGCGGAAACCGGAGGGCCGGTGCAGGTGTTCGCTGAGCAGCGGTTCGACGGCGAGCGGCGCGCCGCCGAAGTCGAGTGGCGGCTGGATGAGCTCGCCTTCGACGGGCGCGTCCAGCGTCACATCCTCCGCCAGACACTCCAGTTGTGGGAACCCGCCGAGGTCCAGCGTGCCGTGCAAGCTGCGGGGTTCGCCGGCAGCAGCCTGCTGGGCGGCTACCGGGCACAAAACTACGACGAGCATTCCCGTCGAATGCTCGTCGTAGCCGTTGCCCCCTGAAACGGATTGCGGCCGTCAGGCCATCTGCCGGACCACCAGCATCACTTTGCCCTGGATCTCCAGCGTCTCAGGCCGGTCGATGTAGATCGGGGCCATGGTCGGATTGGCCGGCTGCAGCCGGACGCGCGTCCCCTCGCGGTAGATGTGCTTGAGGGTCGTCTCTTCCTTGTCACTGAGCCAGACCGCGACCATGTCGCCATTGCGCCACTCGGTCTCGCGCCGCATGACGACAATATCCCCGTCGCTTACCAAGGCGTCGATCATCGAATCGCCCTTGACCTGCAGGGCGAAGATCCCCTCGGTCGTGCTGAGCAGGTCACGTGTGATCTCCAGCGCCTCATCGGTGTCGAACAGCGGGCTGTCGGTTCCCGGCAGCGGCACCGGCTCACCGGCGAAGATCCTGCCCACCAGCGGCACGCGGATGATGTCCCCCGCCCGCTGCCCGGCGCGGGCGAGCTTGTCCGTCAGCCGCAGGCCCCGCGACACGTTCTGCTGCCGGTTCAGATACCCCTCTTCCACCAACCGATTGAGGTTGTAGTTCACCACCGAAGTCGACGAAATGCCGACGGCCTCACCGATCTCACGGATCGAGGGGGGATATCCGGCCTCGCTGTGGTAACGATCAATGAACTCCAGCATGCGCCGCTGGCGGTCGGAAAGCTTCCCTTTCAACTCTTCCTCCCCAGGCGGCATACCCGCACGCCTGTTCGAATTCTAGCGGAACATTCGTTCTATGTCAAGCCGGGGCCCAACGGGTCGGGAGCCCGGCCAGCCTACGCGCACCGCCTGCCGTTCGAAGCCGACGGCGGGGCCTGGGCGGAATTGCCCGAACCCACCGTCAACCCACTCTCTCGGGGCGACCGCCGGTTCTGCCCGGCGCCTGCGGCGCGCCCAGCGACTCCAGGTACGGGCCGCAACGGGTGAGCGATCCAGTTGCCGTCCCCTTGGGGCAAGGCATTGCCCCCCTTTCGCCGGGCATGCCGGAAGCCGGCGAGATCGCAGACGGAGAGGATCCCGATGACTGCGGCGGACCCAGCAGCTCCTGCCCGTCCTCCGGCGGCCTCCGGGTCACACCGCCCACATTCCCAGTCAGGCAGCGACTGGGCGCTCCCTTCACCTTGCCGCATCCCGCGGGGACGCCGCACCAAGGCTGGAGGTTGGGGCCACAAGCGTGCCGCGCGGCGTCCCACGATGGCAGCCTCCTTGCGCCCGAGGTTGTCCTTCAGGTGCCTTCGCTCAGCCAGGCTTCTGCCCTGCCGCCTGCGCTTCGCCCAGTTGGCGCCTCCGCGGGATTGCCGCCCAGACGGACGTCAGTAGAATTGGGCGTACGACGTCACGGAAGGTCAGGATGGACGAATTGCGTTTGCGGATCCTCACCGACGGCAGGAACCTGGGCAACGGCATCCTCAAGGTGGACGGCTTCATCAACCATCAAGTCGATCCCCGGCTGATGGACGCCTGCGGCAGAGCGCTTGCCGACCGCCTTGCCTCGCTCGGCGCAACCAAGGTGCTGACGGCCGAGATCTCCGGCATCGCCCCGGCGCTGACCACCGCCTTCCACCTTGGCGTGCCGGTGGTCTACGCCCGCAAGACCAAGCCCATCACCATGCCGGACCAGATCTTTCTCACCTTGGCGCCGTCGCACACCAAGGGTCGCACCGTGGAGTTGATCGTCTCTCCGGAGTATCTCGGGCAGGGCGAGCGGGTGCTGATCATCGACGACTTCCTGGCCAGCGGGCAGACGATCCTGGGATTGGTGCGCCTGGCGCAAGCCGCCGGGGCCACGGTCGTCGGCGTGGGCGCTTTGGTCGAGAAGTCCTTTGAGGGTGGGCGCACGCTGCTGGCATCGCTCGGAGTGCCGATCGAATCGCTGGCCGTGATCAGCGACATGAGTGAAGGGCGCATCGTCTTCGCCGCATGATCGATGCCTGACTCGATTGTCGTTCTCGACTTCGGTTCACAATACAGCCAGCTGATCGTTCGGCGCGTGCGCGAAGCCCGCGTGTACAGCGAGCTGTTCCCCCACGACGCGCCCCCGGAGAGGGTCGCTTCTCTCCATCCGGTCGGCTACATCCTATCCGGTGGGCCGGCGTCGGTCTACGAGGCGGGTGCGCCGCAGATCCCCGATTACGTGCTGCGCTCGGGCAGGCCGATCCTCGGCATCTGCTACGGCATGCAGGCGCTCACCCATGCGCTGGGGGGTACGGTCCTACCGTCCGCGCGGCGGGAGTACGGCCCGGCCCAAGTGCTCTGCCTGCAGGAGAATCCCCTACTGCCGCCGGGCGCCCAGGCGGTGTGGATGTCGCACGGCGACCGGATCGAGGGGATGCCGCCCGGGTTCGCCGCCATCGCCAGCTCCGACAACTCCCCGATTGCCGCAATGGCTGACGAGCAGCGGCACTGGTATGGCGTCCAGTTCCATCCGGAGGTGCGCCACACGCCGGGCGGCGTCGCCCTGCTGCGCGCCTTCGTCCTGGATATTTGCCACGCCGAGCCGGACTGGACGCCGGCGGCGATCGTCCAAGACAGCCTGGCCCGAATCCAGCAGCAGGTCGGCAGCGGCCGGGCCGTCGCCGGCATCAGCGGCGGGGTCGACTCGGCGGTTGCCGCCACATTGGTCCACCGGGCGCTCGGTGAGCGTATGACGGGCATCTTCGTCGACAACGGGCTGCTACGCCTGGGCGAGGCCGAACAGGTGCAGGCCGACCTCGGGCAGGTGCTGGGCGCACAACTGCGGGTGGTCCACGCCCAGAGCGATTTCCTCGAGGCGCTGCGCGGAGTCACCGACCCCGAGCAGAAGCGGACGATCATCGGACGGCTGTTCATCCGGCTGTTCGAGCGCGAAGCCCGCGACCTCGGCGAGGTCCACTTCCTGGTCCAGGGAACGATCTACCCGGATGTGGTCGAGTCAAGCGGCCCCGACCGCCGGGTGGCGGCGCGCATCAAGACGCACCACAACGTGGGCGGGCTTCCGGCGGACATCGGGCTGGAGCTGGTGGAGCCGCTGCGCTATCTGTTCAAGGACGAAGTGCGCCAGGTTGGCCGCGCCCTCGGACTGCCCGATTGGCTCGTCGAGCGTCAGCCGTTTCCCGGCCCGGGCTTGGCGGTCCGCTGCCTGGGTGAGGTCAACGCCGAGCGTCTGCGCCGCGTGCGTGAGGCGGACTGGATCCTGCGCTCGGAGCTGGAGCAGGCCGGCCTCCCCGAAGGACAGCTGGCTCAGGTGTTTGCCGTACTGCTTCCGGTGAGCAGCGTCGGCGTGATGGGGGACCAGCGCACCTACGCCGAGACCGTCGTGCTGCGCGCGGTATCGACCGAGGACTTCATGACTGCCGACTGGGTCCGCCTTCCTTATGAGGCGCTGGCCCACATCAGCAACCGCATTGTCAACGAGGTGGCGGGGGTCAACCGGGTCGTGTACGACGTGACCAGCAAACCACCGGCGACGATTGAGTGGGAGTGAGGCGGGAGCGGGAAGCCCTCACCCCTCCCTCCGAAGCAGAAAACGACCCTCCCGCATGCGGGGTGTGCGGGAGGGCCAGCCGGAGGGAGGCTCAAGAGGTGTCTCGGGCATAGGCCCGAACCTCGAGGCCGACAAAGGGAAGGGACGCCCTATCCGATCAAGCGCACGACCTGCCAGATCAGATAGGCCTCCAGGGCAAGCACCGCCCCGAAGGAAGCCAGCAGGATGGCTCGCAGCACGGTCTCGGTGCGGCTGAGAGGAGGATCCCAGGCGCTTGCCGGCAAATTCCCCGGCGAGAACATCGTTTCGGCTGCGGGATCGAACTCGGCCATCCTTACCTCGTGGCCCATCTTCGCGCCTAGCTTCAGTGCTGTGGGGCCTTTGTAAGCCGGCTGCAAGCCGGCCGCGCTGCGATGGCGCCATGCTACAATCGCTCCATGCGCATCCCGGGCTGGATGCAGGCGGCCGCCGTCTTGGCGGCCTTGTGCCTGAACCTGCTGCCTACCCTCCCCGGTCAGGCGCAGGCACCCCTTCAGATAGACCTGGCCCCTCCGGATGCCTCCGCCTTTCCCGAGATCGTCCTGTATGTGACGGCGCGCCTGTTCCCCGGTGACGAGACTACGATCTTCGCCCCGCAAGACTTCGTGATTCTCGAGGATCAGGTCGAACGGCCCCTGACCGCCCTCGAGATCGTCCAGTCCGGGGTTGACCTGCGTCTGGTGGTCAATACAACGCGCGGCCTGGGCGTGCGCGACGCCAGCGGTCGCAGCCGCTTCGATCGCGTGGCGGAGGCGCTTGTGGCCTGGTTGTCGCGCCCTCAGGCCGCGCCGTTGGGGGATGACCGGTACACCCTGATCACCCGCGCCGGCACGCTGCTCGAAGGCGTGCCGGCGGCGGCTGAGCTGGCCGCGACCCTCGACTACCTGGAACCCGAGCTGAGCGCGGCCGACACGGCGCTCGACCTGCTGACCCGCGCCCTGGAAGATAGGGGGCCAGCTCCACCTTCCGGCACGCCTGGCGTGCTCCTGTTCGTCACCCCCTTCGTGAACATCGCCGAGGACCTACAGCTGGCCAATGTCATTGCGGCAGCACAGCAGCAATCGACCGCCATCTTCCCGATCCTCGTCGGCCCTCCTACCCTCGCCGAAGAGCCTGGTCTCGAGACCTGGCGCACCCTCGCCGAGCAAACGGGTGGCAGCCTGGCGTTGTTGGACCCACAGACAGGCTTGGAACCACTTACGCAGGAACTCGACCGCCTGCGCAGCAGCTATCGCCTGACGTACACGTCGGCTGCCTCCAGCCAAGGCGCACATACCGTCCAGGTGCGGGTGGTGAACGAAACCACGGACGAGACCTCGCCGGTGCGGACTTTCCGGGCGGAGGTGCTCCAGCCGGAGGTGGTGTTCGTCTCGCCTCCCGGCCGCGTCAGCCTCGAGCCGCCTCTGCCCGGCCAGGGTGCTGTAGGGCCGGAGCCACCCACGTTGACCCTGCCCCTACTCATCACCTTTCCCGATGGCCATCCGCGCCCGATCGTCGCAGCCGAGCTGTTGGTGGACGGTGTGCTGGCCGTGTCGCAAGTCCAGCCGCCCTTCGACAGCCTGACCTGGTCGATGCCGCCAGACACTCGCCCCGGCGAGGTCACGCTGCAGGCGGCCGTCACCGACAGTCTGGGGTTGCGGGGTCTGTCGGAGCCTCAGACGCTGCGCCTGGAGACCCGTCGCGCGCCGGGGCTGCTCGAGACCCGGCCCTGGCTGATCGGGTTGTTGGTCGCTTCGGTGATCGCCACGGCCGCCGCGATCGGCCTGATGACACGATTCGGCACGCGTCCACCCCCTGCAGTCCAGGCGAGTCGACGGCCGCGATTGCGCCGCGCCAGCCTTGCGCCCGCCTCCCCCGACCAAGCGGAGGCTCAGCTTCAATCCCTCGAGGCGGACCTTGATCCGATCCTGCTTACTGGAACGGATGTGACACTAGGCAGAGACGCCTCCCTCGTAACCTACGTCCTGCTCGATCCTTCGGTCAGTGCCGTGCATGCCCGTTTGATCCGGCAGGTCAGCGGGCGCTACCTGCTGCGCGATCAGGACTCCGCCGCCGGGACCTGGGTGAACCATCAGCCGGTGGCGCAAGCCGGGCGTACCCTGGAACACGGCGACCTTGTGCACTTCGGCCAACTCGGCTATCGTTTCCTGGAGACCGCCGAACCGGAGCCGCGACAGATCCGGGTCGAGTCTCCGGGCGACTGTGATCCGACTCCTGCATAGGGATCCCCAGAGAGATGATCCGCACCGAGGCTCCCCACCTGCGCACCGCCTCCGGCACCCACCCGGGCGAGACCGGAAAGAACAACGAGGATAGCTACTTCCTCGGCAGCTTCCGCCTCGAACGTGACGACCGGCCCACGGTGCTGGCGATTGTGGCCGATGGAATCGGCGGCCACCACGGCGGCGAGGTGGCCTCCCAGCTGACCGTCGATGTAGTGGTTGCCGTGCTGGCCGCGTTCACCGGACGCGAACCCTTACCCCACCTGCGGGCGGCCATCACCCAGGCCAGCCGTCAAGTGCTGCGCATGGCACAAGAGAATCCCTCCCTGGAAGGCATGGGCTCGACGATCAGCGTTGCCTGGGTGCTCGGGGATCGCTTGTACGGCGCCTCGGTCGGGGACAGCCGCATGTATCTGCTCGACGATCGCGGCCTGCACCAGCTGACCACCGACCACACCTGGGTGCAGGAAGCCCTCGACCATGCCGTGATCTCGCCCGAAGAAGCCTACGACCATCCGCATGCCCACGTGCTGCGCCGCTACATCGGCAGCCTGCTCGAAGTCGAGCCCGATCTGCGCCTGCGCTTCTCGGCGGAGGCTACGGACGAAGAGGCGCTGGCCAGCCAGGGGCTCCGGCTCCGGCCGGGATCGCAGCTCCTGCTCTGCTCGGACGGGCTGACGGACCTGGTTCGCGCCTCGGAGATCGAAGACACGCTGCGTGCCGAAGCCCCGGAACAGGCGGTTCAGTCGCTGATCGACCTTGCGCGCAGACGCGGCGGGCACGACAACATCACCGTGCTGGTGCTGGCGGTGCCGGTCACCCCGCCTGCCGCGCGACGCAGCCCACGTCTTGGCTGGTGGCTGGCGCTGGCCGTCTCGATTCCGCTGCTGGTGATGCTGACGGGGTTCGCCCTGGCCGCGCTGACGCTGTTGGGGTGGCTCCCCTGGTAAGGTGCCGCTGGAGCGATCAGCGTTCTGCTTCGGACGGCCGGCGCTCCACTCGCACGCGGTAGATCGAGTCGGCCACTCCGCCCAGGCGATACTTGTAGTCTTCCCCTCCGCGCAGGAAGTCGAACACCTCACGGCCCTGCTGGATCGCCCACTGAATCAACAGCCCTGTTAGCACCCATCCCGGCGACAGCTCGCTGAAGGTTGGATCGAGGCAGGAGTTGTAGATCCACAGTCGATTGCGATAGTCGAAGAACAGGTAGCCAGCGGCGGGATGTCCTCCCACGTCCAGGAAGGCCAGCCGCAGCCAGTCCCCTCGTTTGGCCTCTGCCGCCAACTGGCGAAAGTGGCCATCCATGGCCTCGGTCAGGAAAAGCGACTTCTGAGGATCGAGCCGCATCAACTCGAGGAATGCTTGCATGCCAGGTTCGAGGTCCTCGGGTCGATCGATCCAGCGCATCTCGACGGTAGGTGAATGCGCCCCGGCGCGGCGCATCTTGCGGCGGAGTTCATGGCGCTGCTTCTTGTCCAGTGACTGCAGGTACGCTTCCCAGTCGCGCGGCAGCGCGATCGCCGGGCACGGCTGAAGCAGCTCCTCCGTCGCAGGCCAGCCTCGCTCTTCAGCATACTCCAGCACCAGCCGGCGCACCGGCGAAGCGGCGCGCAGGTTATACAGGTCGAGTGCCTGCCAGTTGCCGATGGGTTCATCGGCCAGGAAGTCCAACAGGCCGCTCACGAACGGCCCCGCCTGCGCGGGCGGCACCAGCAGATCCAAGTAGTCGGAGATCTCGAAGCTGCCCAGAAGGTGCAACGACGGGTCGTGCCCACCCCGCAAGCACATCAGCGGGGCCAGCCCCACCAGACGGTTGGAGGCATCGCGGCCGGACACGATGCTCAGTTCGGCCGATGGCCACTCACCGCCGCCGAGACTGGACCACCAGGCGCGGAGGTACTCGTGACGCAGGAAGGGCACATCCGTGATGGAACGAGCGAGCAAGTCGTTCCATTCCGATGCGAGGTCGTCGAAGGCTGCGGTGGTGTCGATGCGTTCTAGCTTCATGGGAGTGTTGCTGCGGGATTGTACCAGCCCGTGGCACGATCCGTGCTCCAATTGCAGGTCGAGGACCGTCTATGTACAATAGTCCCATGCCACGCGCCTTTGAGGCCGACGTCGCTCTGATGCACATCGCCGCAGGCAGTCTGCGGCTCACGCCGCCTCCCGGCTCCCTGGCGCAGGTTCCGCCGCGGCGGCCGGCACGCGGACGGGCGGAAGATCTGTACTTCGTGACCTTGGCGACCGGCGCCGGTCAGCCGGTGACCTCAGGCCTGGCCGACCACCTAGCGCATCTGGCGGCACGCATCTTCTACGCCACACCAGGGGCGATCACCGCCGCTCTGCGCGAAGCCGCCGGCGAGGTCAACGACCACCTGCTCAACCTGACCCGCTCCAGCGGGGAGCCGATTGACGGCGCATTGCTGCAGGGCGTGCTGCGCGGGAGAGATTTGTATATCGCCCAGTGCGGAGCCGGGCAGGCCCTGCTGGCGCGTGGCACGCAGATCACCCGCCTGACGTCGGCCGAGGCCGAGCGCAAGCCGCTTGGGCAAACCGCCGCCCCGTTCCTCAGCTTCCAGCACATCGAGGTCGCTCCTGACGACCTGGTGATCCTGACCGCCAGCACCAGCCTGGCAGTCTGGGCAGACAACGTGCTGTCCACCTTGAACGAACTGACCCCAGAGCAGGCGCTGGAGCGACTGGGCGCCAACGCCAGCCTGGACCTGAGCGGCGTGTTCTTCCGCATCGCCGCTCCCGGCCAAGTCGCGGTCGCGGCGCCGCCTGCTGCGGCCGCCGAGCCTCACCCCCTCGAAGATGGCGTGGGGCGCCGGCCGGCAACCGCCCGAGGCCGGCGCAGCCAAGCCCACGCCCGGCCTCACTCTGCCGGTCGCGCACCTGCAGCGCTGGGGGTGGCCTTCGCCCAGGCCTCCCAGCGCACCCGCGCCGCCGGCGACGCGATCGGTCTGATGGCGACGCGCTGGATCAGCCGCCTGGCGCCGGGCCTTGCCGAGCCCACCCGCCCGGGGATGTTCCCCCCCTCGCTGCTGGCTGGCACGGCAATCGCCGTTCCGCTCTTCGTCGTCGCTCTCGTCACGCTGGTCTACTTCCGCAGCGGGCGTCAGGAGCAGCTGCAGGACTACCTGCTCCAGGCACAGGCTGCGGTGATCACCGCTAAACTCGAGGCGAACCCACAAGTGGCACTCGTGGCGTGGGACCAGGCCGCCGTCTGGCTGGCGCAGGCCGCCCGCTACGGAGACAGCCAGGATCTGCAGATCCTGCAGACCGAGGTCCAGACTGAACGCGACAAACTGAAGCTGGTCTACCGCACCGAGTTCTACCCGGCGGTCAGCGGCGGCTTTGGCTCCGCCGCCAGGCCGGCGGCGCTCGCCGCATCGACAACCGACCTGTATGTGCTCGACACAGGCAACGAGACCGCCTGGCATACCTGGTCGACTGGCCGCGGCTTCGAGATCGACCGCGATTTCGACTGCTATGGCACGGCCAACGTGGCCGATTTTGCGCAGCCAGTCGATATTGCGCTGCAATCGGCTCCCGGTGCGCTGGGCACCGAGGGCGTTGTGCTGGTCGACATCGACGGCACAGTGATGTACTGCGCTCCGGGAATCTCCCCGGTCGTCACGCAACTCAGCCAGCCCGATGTCGGCTGGCGCGGCATCCGGGCGATCGATGTCTTCAAGGACCGCCTGTACGTGCTCGACCCTGGGGCGAATGTCGTCTGGGCCTACGACGCCTCGGACGGTCTGTTCAGCGGGAGCCCCTCCCGCTACCTGGGCGAGTCCGCCCCGGATCTGACGGACGCCATCGACCTGGAAATGGCTCAGGATGAGCTGTTCATCCTGCACGCCGACGGCCAACTCACGCGCTGCCGCGAGAAGAGCGGAGCGATGCAGTGCGAGGAGGGGATGAAGTTCCAGGACGACCGGCCTGAGTTCGAAGCCACCGACCGCATCCCAGACACCCAACCGCTGGCCATGGTGTACGCCCCTCCCCCCGAGCCTTCGCTGTACTTCCTGGACGCCTTGAGTGGGGATGTCGCCCACTACAGCATGCGTCTGGTCTATCAGGGCCGCTACGTGGCCGCGCCGGAGCTCGACGGCGAGCCGACCGCCATCACCTTCGGCCCACCCGGCGATCTGTTCATCGCCGTCGGGCCGCAGGTGTACTACGCGCAGCCCCAGCGCTGACACTCGCTTTGACAGTCCTTCAGCGGCGGGCTACAATGCCGCCTATGGTTGTGCTCAGGAGGCCGTAGCGTGAGTCGCTGGTCCGGCAAGTACGTCATCGGCCTTACCGGCAACATCGCCACCGGCAAGAGCGTCGTCCGCAAGATGCTCGAGCATCTCGGCGCGTACGGTATCGACGCCGACGCGCTGGCCCACCGGGCAATGGCCAAGGGCGCACCCGGCTACCCACTGATCGTGAAGACCTTTGGCGAGTGGATCCTCGACGAAGAGGGCCAGATCGATCGCAGCCGCATGGCCAAGATCGCCTTCTCTGATCCCGGCGTGCTGGAGAAGCTGGAGGCGATCGTTCACCCGCTCGTTGCGCATGCCGTCGACCTGCTGATCCAGCGCTCGCAACACAGCGTGGTAGTGATCGAGGCCATCAAGCTGCTCGAGTCCGACATGGTTGCCGGATGTGACACGATCTGGGTGGTGGATGCCCCCGAGGCGGTGCAGCTGGCGCGGCTGGTCGACAAGCGCAGCATGCCGGAGGCGGCGGCGCGTCAGCGCGTCAGCGCCCAACCCCCCCAATCGCTCAAGCTGCGCGCCGCCAAGATTGTCATCCGCAACAACGGATCGTTCGACGAGACCTGGGATCAGGTGCAGACGGCCTGGGCCAAGTTGCCCAAGCCGGAGGAGCCTCTGCTCCCTTCGCCGCCCCCGCTCAAGCCCGGGCAGATCACCGTCCGCCGCGGGCGGCCGCAAGATGCCGACGAGATCGCCCGCTTCATCACCCGCGTCACGCACGGCCGACGCCGCATGTCGCGCGCCGATGTCATGGCTGCCTTCGGCGAGAAGGCGTACTTCATGGTCGAGCGCGATAGCAAGCTCACCGGCGTCGCCGGCTGGCAGGTCGAGAACCTGGTGACCCGCATCGACGAGTTGTACTTCGAACCCGGCCTTCCGCTCGATCAGGCGATCCCGGCGTTGATGGAAGCGGTCGAGACCGCCTCAGGCGACTTACAGAGCGAAGCCAGCCTGCTCTTCCTCCCCCCTACCTCGCCCAGCACGTCGGCGCCTGGCGGGCGGTCGGATACAAGCCGCAGACCATCCCCGCCCTCGGGGTGCGCGCCTGGCAGGAGGCCGCCGTGGAATCGATGCCGCGCGGCGCTTCGCTGTGGTTCAAACGTCTGCGCGAAGACCGGGTCCTTCGTCCGCTCTAACCACCGCCCAAGAAGCCTCTCGTCCCGTTCTGCCTGGCAGCCTCGCTACAGGTGGCGGCTCGATTCCTCGCAGGTTGTGGCGCAGCAACGCACCGTCCACCTGCCGGAGGGACTTGCGGTCTTCCCACTGCGACCGCTCCTTCCGCCTTGAGGCGCGGGATCTACCCGGAACTGGACAGGGTCAAGGCCGCTCTGGCGGTGTGCGAGATGGGTATGCACGCTGTGCCCCCCGGCGCGGTCGGGCGGAAGCCATGCCATTGGCACGGCCAGGCGCGACGGCATCCGTGCGCCCGTGCGCCATCCCGGCGGTCCACCCGGGCGGCTCGGGGGATCTCGCCACGCATGCCTGCGGGCAGCGGCTCTGGCGCGTGGTGCACCCCCGCAGCGAGCTACCACCAGATGCGGAAGGAGTCGCGCGTCGAGGCTCGCAGTTCCTGATACACCGCCCAGGCCAGCAGCTCGATGTTGCTGCCAGGGATCTGGCTGTCGAACTCGAGGTCGATGCGGGTGATCCCCTCGGCATCCGTCAGGGGGAGGAGGAAGGTGCGCACCCCGTCTGGAAAGCGCGCACTCAGCGTCACGGAGGCGCCGACAACGGGGAGCTCGTTCTGATCGCGCACCAGAACCACCACCTGCTGCGCCCCCTGCGGCTTGACGATGGACTGCGAGAGCGCCAATTCTGGCTGCAACGCGAGCACACGATACTGTCCCTCATCCTCGGGAAGTACGGGAGCCAGCAGCGCCGCGTCGTAGTCCGAGCGGGCGAAGTGCAGCCGACCCAGCGGACCGATCCGCACCGCGCCCACCGGCAGGGTCTCGGGGTTCCAATCCAACCGGAAGCCCTCGAAGTACTGCACCAGCCGACCGTCCTCGAGCTTGTAGTCCGAGATCGGTTCCCCGAAGCGCTCCTTCCCGCCATGGGAGTCGTAGAAGGCAAGAAAGGCGTGGCAGATCGAGTGCCCTGCGTCGGCGAAATAGCGACAGCCGGGCTGCGACCAGGCCAGTGCCGGAGGCCGCCGCCGGGGCGGCTCGCGGCCGCCGAGCATCGCCCCCACAGCGCTCACGCTGGGCGTGCCGGGTCCACGCTCCTCCAGGGTAGTCTCCAGGCGGGAATTCTCGAAGTACTGCAGGAGCCTGCCGGAGGCCGGATCGGCGAAGGCCTCGGTGATCGGATACCCAAGGATGTCGACGCCCCCGTACCGGTCAAAGACCGCAGCGAAGGCCGGATCCAGGTTGTGGCCTGTCTCCGGGAAGTAGCGCGAGGACGTCTGTGCCGAGACGTCCCCGGTGCCCAGGAACGCGCTTAACACCAGGGCCAAGGCGGCCACTCGAGGAAGACCTACACGGCTCATCGCGGGTCAACTGTAGGCAGACGGCGGCGTGCTGTCAAGCCGCGGGCTGGAGCTGCGCAAGCCGGCAGCCAAATGGCCGGCACGCCCATCGCCGGCGTGGGCATGGCTCACCGCTCTTCGCCCAGGCGGATGCGCAGG
Organism: uncultured Chloroflexia bacterium; assembly: GCA_963789825.1. GTDB lineage: Bacteria > Chloroflexota > Anaerolineae > Anaerolineales > E44-bin32 > PFL42. Next base: position 86,690 of record CAWBME010000005.1, on the reverse strand, counting down.
TAGGAATCGTAGCGCAGCGGGCTGATCTCCCCGCGCTCGACAGCCTGCACCACGGCGCAGCCGGGCTCGTGCATGTGGCTGCAGTCGCTGAAGGCGCAGCCGGCGACCCGCTGACGGATCTCGGGGAAGTATGCGTCGACCTCTTCCGGCTCGATGTCCCACAACGCGAAAGCCTTCAGGCCGGGTGTGTCCACGATGTGCCCTCCGCCGGACAGCGGGAGCAACTCGGCGACGACCGTGCTGTGCTTCCCTTCGCGCGTCCCCGGGCTGATCTCCATGGTCTTTCGGCCCAGCCCGGGTTCGAGCCGGTTGAGCAGACTGGTCTTGCCGACGCCGGAGGGACCCGCCAGCACGGACACACGCCCGCTCAGCGCATGGCGCAGTTCCTTCACGCCGGATCCGGTCTCGGCCGAGGTGAGGATCACCCGGTAGCCGATGCGTTGGTATTCGGAGAAGAATTCCCGCACGTCGCCCTTGTGCACCAGGTCGATCTTGTTGGCGCAGATCAGCGCCGGGATCGCTCCGCGCTCGGCGGCCACCAGCAGGCGGTCGAGCGTGCGGGCGTTGGGTTCGGGGTCGGCGCAGGCCAGGACGAACACCGCCTGATCCGGGTTGGCCACGATCACCTGCTCGACCCGGCGGCCGGGGTCCTTACGGGACAACACCCGGGTTCGGGGCTCCACCGTCTCGATGATGGCGGAGCCATCGTCCACGAGACGGATTTGCACCCGGTCGCCTACTACGGCCAGATCGCTGGCGATGCGGGACCTCTTCATCCGCCCGCGGATCTTGGCGACGTAGCGCCCGGCTGGGGTGTCGACCACGAAGAAGCCGGCCTGCGACCGGACGATCAAGCCAGGCAGCCGGTCTTCGCTGGTCACGGACGGGCCATGCTGCGGTCGAGGAGCGGGTTGCCGCAGCCGTGAGTGCCCCGCATCCGGGCCGGGCGAAAACGGTCGCAGTCTCCCAAGTCGCGCCTAGGGTGTGGGGGTGGCTTCCGGCGACTCAACCCCGGGCTCCGGCGTTGGGGTTTCCTGGCGCGGCACACCGATCTGTTCCTCCCAACGGTAGAGCGAGCGCGGCGCGCCGAAGAAATACGACTCGACCACGCGGCGGAAGATCGGGGCAGCCCAGTCCGAGCCCTCGCCTTGGTTCTCGACGATCACCGCCACGGCGATATCGGGCTTGTCCTCCCGGGCCTCGTTGGTGTAGCCGGCGAACCAGGCATGCGGATCGGCGATCCCGCTTTCGGCAGTTCCGGTCTTGCCGGCGATGTTCAGGTTCAACCCCAAGAAGGAGCGCCGGGCGGTGCCGCGATCGGCGCGCACCACCTGCGTCATCGCCTGCTGGAGGGTGGCCAGCGTCTCGGGCTTGAGCGGAAGCGTCCCGGCGACCTCGGGCTGCGCCTGGTACGACACTTCGCCCTCGGCGGTCTGGATGCGTTCGATCATGAATGGCTTGAACAGCTTGCCGCCGTTGCCGATGGCAGCCACGAAGCGCGCGACCTGAAGCGGGGTGACGTTGAGCGATGCCTGGCCGATAGCCAGCTGAACGGCGTCGCCGGCGTTCCACGCCTCGCCCACGTTCTGCTGTTTCCATTCGGGATCGGGGAGCAGCCCGCCCGAGTCCCCGATCTCCAGTCCGGTCGAGGCGCCCAGCCCGAAGGCGCGGGCCATATCCACCAGGGCGGTCGGCAGGCCGCGGTTGAACAGGTCCAGCCCGATATGCCAGAAGTAGGGGTTACACGAGCGTTCCAGACCCTGAACGAGGGTGACTTCCCCATGGTCGGGGAGTTCCTTGGCGACGGTCCAGTCGTAGAACACCCGGCCGGGCAGCTCACGGAACTCGCCATCGCAGACATAGGTCGTGTCCGGCTGATAGAACCCGGACTCCAGCGCCGCGGCCATGGTGATGATCTTGAACACCGAGCCCAGCGGATAGCCGCTGGTGGCCGCCCGATCGACAAGCGGATTGCGCGGGTCGTTGAGCATGTCGTTCAGCCCGGCGGAGCTGTTCGGGTTGCGGCCGTCGAACAGGTTCGGGTTGAAGCCCGGAGAGGAAGCCATGGCCAGCACGCGCCCGGTGTCGCGCTCGAGTACCACCACCGCGCCGCGGAACTCGGATATCGCATCCTGCACTTGCCGCTGCAGTTCCCGATCCAGTGTGGTGTAGACCGCTTGCGGCAGTCCGGGATCCTGGTCGCCGATCTCCTCCAGGATGTTGCCGTCCGCATCGGTGAGGAAGAGAGTGCCGCCGGGCGTGCCGCGCAGGGACGACTCGTACACCTGCTCGATGCCGGTCTGGCCGACGAACTCATCGCGCCGATAGCCGCGGTTGAGATATTCGCCCAGCTGCTCCGCCCGGATCTGGGCGACATAGCCTACAGCCTGCGGCGCCAGGCCGCCGTTCAGGTAGAAGCGGCTCGGGTAGATTTGCCAGCCTGTCCCGCCGGCCGACTCCAGCCGCCCCTGCACTTGCTGGAAGTCCTCCAGCGAGGCCTCGCCAATCGGGACCAGGAAGTCGGTTCCGCGGAACGGCTCGTACAGCGCCTGGATGCTCTCCGAGCGCCGGTTGAACAGCCGGCTGAGCGCCCCCAGCATCGCCGATTTCGGCATCCTCATCGCCGATCAGGCTGGGGACGACATACACTCCGGCCACGTCGGTTTGCGTCGACAAGGCCAGATTGTTGCGGTCGTAGATGTTGGCCCGCGACGGCAGACGGAAGTCCAGGTACAGCTGGTTGCCGCCCGCCAGTTCGGGCAAGATCGCGGAGTCAGTCCAGGCGACCTTCCACGCATCATCGACGCGCTTGAGATCCATCCAAGTCTCGCGCGTGATGTCCCCGGCGCCGCTCGAGTGCATGTTGACGCGGTAGCGCACCTGAGCGTCGCGCGGATTGATCAGCGAAGAGACGATCTCATAGTCGATGCGGTCGATGGCGCCGTCCTGCCGGATCCTCTCGTAGCGGGCGGTGAAGTCCTCGCGGCTCAGACCATCCGCGGTCAGCGGGCTGAGCATGTCGTACATGTCGTCGTAGCGAGCCTCGCTCCAGGCACCGAGAAAGGCCGCCGCCGCCTGCTCCGGATCCGGGGCGGCGAGTGAGGTGACCGCCGGCGCAGGCAGGGTAGGTTCGCCAGGGGTGCCGGTGGACGGGGCTCGGCCGCAACCGAATAGCAGCAGGCCGGCAATGATCGAAAGCCCAAGCAGGACGCGTTTGCCGCTCAGTTCAGAATCTCCTTGTGCACCGGGCAGTCGTAGCCCAGATGCGCTTGGCACACCGCCGGCACGTCCTGGGGCGGTTCCCAGCCCAGCCGACGCGCGCCCCGCGCCAGATGACAGAGCGGGAGCCCCATGACATTGGCCAGGCAGTCGCCAAAGGCCTCCCGGGCAACAGGGGCAAAGCCAGTGTCCTGGATCCCATACGCTCCGGCTTTGTCCAGCGGAGATCCCGACGCCAGGTAGTGCTCGATCTCGGCATCGGTGTACCGGCGCATGCGCACACTCGACTCGCAACGCTCCAGCGAGAGCCGGCGGCCATCGGGAGGCAACAGCGCCACCCCCGTCACCACCCGGTGGGTCCCGCCGCGCAGCTGGCGCAGCATCCGGCGCGCATCCGCCTCATCCATCGGCTTGCCCAGCACCTGCTCCCCCAGCACGACCAGCGTATCGGCCGCCACGACCAGGCGACCATCCTGCCTGCCTCGCTCGGCCGCCCGCGCCTTCTCCCCCGCCAGACGAAGCGCCTGGTCCGCTGCGGCCTCCCCCGGAAGGGGCTGTTCGTCCACATCTGCCGGAAGCACTTCGAAGGGCCAGCCAGTCAGGGCGAGCAGTTCCGATCTGCGGGGTGAGGCTGAGGCCAGCAGCAACCTTGGCGGTACATTCCGTTCCATGCGGTCCAGCATCCAAGTTGCCCGGGCCATCTTATCACAGGCATGACTTGGCCGACGTGAGCGCTGGCTGAGAGCCATGCGCCGCAGGAAGCGCGTGCTACAATCGCCCGTCCAGTCGGCGCATGGTCCGATTCGCAAGCATGCTGTCGGCGGGTTCCGACGCTCGACGACGGCCGTCTTGCGGGGCCGGCGGACTTTGCCCAGGCGCCAGGACACAGCCATTCGCCGCTCTGCCATCTCCCCCACCAGGCTCGCCTACGTTGCCATCGCCCTGGGAGTGCTGGCGCTGGGCTGCTCGGCGCTCTTCGTGCGCTGGGCGGCCGCTCCCGGCCCAGTCACCGGCTTGTACCGCATGGCGCTGGCAACCCTCGTGCTCACCCCGCTCGCCCTGCGTCGCCCGCCGGCCGCCCGGCGCGCCTGGCCGCGCGCCGGGGTACTTCTGGCGCTGCTGGGCGGGCTCTCCCTCTCGATCGACTTGGCGTTGTGGAACACTGCCGTCGGCCTCACCTCGGCGGCCAATGCCACCCTGTTCGCCAATACCGCGCCGTTGTGGGTTGCGCTGGTTGCCTGGGCTGCCCTGGGCGAGCGCCTGCGCCCGCTGTTCTGGGGTGGGCTTGCCCTCACCCTGCTCGGCGCGGCGGCGGTCGCCGGCGCCGATTTCCAGTCGCATGCCGGGCTAGGCTTGGGTGACCTGCTGGCAATCCTGGCCAGCTTCTTCTACGCCGGCTACTACTTGCTCACCCAGTTCGGCCGCCGCTACCTGCGGTCCGCGCCCTATGTCTGGGTGGCAGGGTTGGCCTCCTCGGCCAGCCTGCTGGCCATCTGCCTGCTGCTCGGTCTTCCCCTGACCGGCTACCCGCCGTCAACCTACCTGTGGTTCGCGGCCCTGGCGCTGATCACCCAGGCGTTCGGCTACCTGGCGGTCGGGTACGCCCTCGGCCACCTGCCGGCTTCGGTCGTCTCTCCGACAATGGTGGGCCAGCCAGTCGTCACGGCGCTGCTTGCCATCCCCCTGCTTTCCGAGCCGCTCTCGCTCACCCAGATTGTGGGGGGCAGCGCGGTCTTGATCGGGATCGTGATGGTGCATCGCTCGCGGCTGGGCGCCAAGCTGCCCGAGCCGGAGATCGCTCCGCAAAGCGCCGATTGAAGCGGACCGGCGGCCGTCCCGCAACTCTGGGTGATATACTGCCCGCAATGGACCTGTTTGACCATGCGCTCCGCCAACGCATGAAGCAGGAATTGCCGCTGGCGGCGCGCATGCGGCCGCTGACCCTCGACGATTTCGTCGGCCAGGACCACATCGTCGGCCCCGGGCGCCTGCTGCGGCGGGCGATCGAGGCCGACCGGCTGTTCTCCTCGATCCTGCTCTGGGGACCTCCCGGCTCGGGCAAGACGACGCTGGCGATGGTGATCGCCCAATCCACCCACGCCCACTTCGAGACGATCTCGGCCGTGCTCGCCGGCAAGGACGAGCTCCGTCGAATCATCCAGGCGGCGCAAGAGCGGAGGCGCCTCTACAACCATCGCACCATCCTGTTTGTCGACGAAGTCCATCGCTGGAACAAGGCCCAGCAGGATGCGTTGCTGCCCCATGTCGAGAACGGCACGATCACCCTGATCGGCGCCAGCACCGAGAACCCGTACTTCGAGGTCATCGGCGCGCTGGTCTCGCGTTCGAGGGTCTTCCAGCTGCGCCCCTTATCGGACGACGAGATCCGCAGGGTCCTGCTGGCCGCCCTCTCGGATCGGGAGCGAGGCTACGGCTTGCGGCAGGTGCAGGTGGAGGAAGCGGCCCTGGCGCACCTGGTGCACGTCGCCGGCGGCGATGCGCGCAATGCCTTGAACGCCCTCGAATTGGCGGTCGAGTCCTCGCCACAGCAGCCCGACGGCACGATCCGCCTCAGCCTGGAGGTTGCCCAGGATTCGATCCAGCGCCGGGCTGTGCTGTACGACAAGGACGGCGATGCCCACTACGACACGATCTCGGCCTTCATCAAGTCGGTACGCGGCTCAGACCCGGACGCGGCCCTGTTCTGGCTCGCCAAGATGCTGCAGGCGGGGGAATCGCCGCGCTTCATCCTGCGCCGCCTGTTGATCCTGGCCGGGGAGGATATCGGCCTGGCCGACCCGTTGGGCCTGGTGGTAGCCAACGCCGCCGCCCAGGCGTTCGAGTACGTCGGCCTGCCCGAGGGGGTCTATCCGATCGTCGAGGCTACGCTCTACCTGGCGACGGCCCAGAAGTCCAACTCGGCGACGGCCTACTTCGAGGCGTTGCGCGCGCTGGACGAAGCCGGTCGCAGTGCCGTGCCGACTCATCTGCAGGACTCCACCCGGGATGCAGAGGCTCTCGGCCACGGCAAGGGGTACGTCTACCCTCACGATCAAGCGGGGCACCATGTCGGACAGCAGTACCTTCCCGACGGCCTGCTGGGGCGCACCTTCTATCAGCCCAGCCGCCAGGGGTACGAGGCCGAGGTTGCCCTGCGGCTGGGCCGCTGGCGTGCGGCGCAGCAGGCGGCCCTCGACCACCGACTGGAGAGGGAGACTCCGCCGGCAGGCGAGACTGCGCAGGAATGAGCCGATGACCATCCTGTATCTGATCCGTCACGGCGCCAACGATTGGCTGGGGAAGCGGCTTCCGGGTTGGCTGCCCGGCCTGCACCTCAACGCCGTCGGCCAAGCACAAGCCGAACGGCTGGCCGAGCTGCTGAGCGAGGCGCCGATCGAAGCCATCTATGCCAGTCCGCTCGAGCGCACGATGGAGACCGCCGCCCCGCTGGCCGCCGCCAAGCACCTGACGATCGCGCGACGCCCGGATCTGCGCGACGTGTATCCCGGGCGCTGGCAGGGGCAGCCGCTATCCAGCCTGCGCCGGCGCAAGCAGTGGCCGGTCATCCTGGCCACACCCTCGCTGGCCTCTTTCCCGGACGGCGAGTTGTTCGCTCAGGCACAGAACCGCGTCGTCAGCGAACTCGAGCGCATCCGCCTCGAGCACAGCCAGCCGCAGGGGGCCGTGGCGGTGTTCTCGCACGCCGACATCATCATGCTCGCCATCGCACACTACATCGGCTTGCCGCTCGACTTGTTTCGCCACCTCGTAATCGAGCCTGCCTCGATCAGCGTGCTGCACGTGCACGACCGCTCCGCTCGCCTTCTCCAACTGAACGACACCCGCGCCGGAGCAAGCGCGCCATCCCGGATGATATACTCTCCGTGCCGCCGGGTGACTTGGACCCGGCGCGGGGTTTGCCATGCCTGGCACGATCAACGAGCTCAATCCGGTCAGCAGGATCCGGGCTGCGGCCATCGGCCAGCCCGGCAAGCGCGTCTTCTACCTGCAAGCCAGCGGGGACGATGAGCTCGTCACCCTGATTGTCGAGAAAGCCCAGCTGCAGTCGCTGGCGCTGGCTGTGGAACAGTTGTTGGCCGAGCTGCAGGAACGTTTCCCCGAGCTGAGTGAAGCTTCGCTCTCCTTGGATCAGAGCGAGATGGAACTCGAACAGCCGATCGACCCGCTCTTCCGGGTAGGCGAGATCGGGCTGGGATACGACCGTGAGCTCGATCAGTTCGTGCTGGAGACGCGCGAGCTGGTCACTGAGTCCACCGATCCCGCTGAAGCTTCCGTGGCGCGCTTCTGGTGCACCCGCTCCCAGCTGCACGCCCTGGCGCGCTGGGGCCTCGAGCTGGCTGGCCGCGGGCGTAAGATCTGCGGCAACTGCGGCGAGCCGATCGATCCCGAGGGCCATTTCTGCCCCAAGCGCAACGGCCACAAGCACTGACCGTCCTCGGACCCCTGCCAGAGGCGCTTGCATGGTCGACCTGCCTGAGGCGCGTGACGACCTTCCGCTCTCCGATGTGCTTGAGGCACTCCGCCTGAGTCCCCTCAACCTGGTGGGTCAGTTCGTCTGGGGATCCAACTACACTTTCCTCGTCACCCTCGATCACCCGACCGGACCGATCCCTGCCGTCTACAAGCCGGCGCAGGGTGAACGGCCGCTGTGGGATTTCCCGAATGGCACACTGGCCTCGCGCGAGGCGGCAGCCTTCCTGTGCTCCCAGGCGCTCGGCTGGGATCTGGTGCCGCCCACCGTGATGCGCAGCGAGGGCCCGCTCGGCGCGGGATCGGTCCAGTTGTTCGTCGACGCAGATCCCGAGAAGCACTTCTTCACCTTCAGCCCACAGGACAAACAGCGCCTGCGGCCGGTGGTCACCTTCGATTGGGTGATCAACAACGCCGACCGCAAGAGCGGGCACATCTTGCTCTCGCCGAACCACCGCATCTGGCTGATCGACCACGGCGTGTGCTTCCACCCGGAGGACAAGCTGAGAACCGTGGTGTGGGATTTCGTCGGCGAATCGATTCCCCAGGCGCTGCTCGACGACCTGGCGCGCTTCGAATCCGCCCTGCAACCCGAAACCGAGCTGACCCACTCGCTCGCCCCCCTGCTCTCACCCGACGAGCTGGCTGCGCTCCTGGAACGCGTGGGGCGCCTTCGCTCCCAACGCCGCTTCCCCGCCCCCGGACACGGACGTCCGTACCCGTGGCCATTGGTGTGACCCGCGTTCACCAGCCGGGCGGCCGGCGACCCACCAGGCTCGCGCCGCCTATCCCTGTCTCGATGCAATGCCCCGGGGTGGTGTAGGATTGGGCTCGAGCGGCGCTGCGCCAGAGCGCTGACCGGAGTTGGCGACATGACCAGGCACTACGACCTTGCACTCTTGGGTTTCGGGAATGTGGGACGGGCAACGGCGCGCCTGCTGGCCTCCAAGCAGGAGACTCTGCGTCTGCAGTACGGTGTCACCTTCCGCGTCGTCGGCATCTACACGCAGCGCCACGGCTGCGCCATCGATCCGGAGGGGGTCGAACTGTTGCGCGCCGTGCGCCTCGTCGAGCGCGGCCGGTCGCTGGCTGAGCTGACCCAACAGGCTGAGCCTCCCGACGCCCTGGCCTTCCTGCGAACCTGCGGCGCTACGGTGCTGCTTGAGAGCATCCCGGTCAACTACGAGACCGGGCAGCCGGCACTTGACTACCTGCGGACGGCTCTGGAACTGGGCATGCACGCCATCACCGCCAACAAAGGCCCGGTGGTGCATGGCTACGAGGCGTTGACCAGCCTGGCGCAAGCCCGCCAGGTGAGCTTCCTGTTCGAGTTGGCTGTGATGGACGGTGCTCCGATCTTCTCGCTATGGCGCGAAGCGCTCCCCGGGGCAGTGTTGAACGGGTTCCGCGGCATCCTCAACTCGACCACCAACTACATCCTGACCCGCATGGAAGGCGGCGAGTCCTTCGCCCAGGCGTTGACCCATGCCCAGCAGATCGGCATCGCCGAGACCGATCCCAGCGGGGACATTGACGGCTGGGACGCGGCCGTCAAAGTGGCCGCGTTGGTGACCGTGCTCATGGGCCGCGCCTGCACGCCGGCCCAGGTCGAGCGGAAGGGCATCGCCGGGCTGACTCCCGCCGATGTTGAGCAGGCATCCCAGGCCGGAAAGCGCTGGAAGCTGGTCTGCTCCGCTGGCTGGGAGGGCGGCGTGCTGACCGCCCGCGTAGCGCCCGAGGTCGTCGACGCCGGCGATCCGTTGTTCAATGTCAGCGGCACCTCGTCCGCCGTCACCTTCTTCACCGACGTCCTCCCCGCCCTGACCGTGGTCGAAGGGGATCCGGGGCCGCAGACCACCGCCTTCGGCCTGCTGGCCGACTTCCTGCGGGCGGCGCGCTGACGCCGCCGCGACACGCAGCCTCTGCCAAGCGGCGCCGGATGCAGCCCATACCTTCCCACAGCCTGGTGGGGAAAAGGCGGGACCTGTGACTGGGATTCGAGCGGTGTATTGGGATCTAGGGGGCGTCCTGCTGCGAACGATGGACCGCAGTCGCCGCCGCCGTTGGGAAGAGCGCTTCGGCTTGCCCGAAGGCGGACTCGACCAGGCGGTGTTCGGTTGCGCCGCCAGCCGCCAGGCGACGCTCGGACAGGGCACCTCGGAGGCGGTCTGGCAGGAGGTGCAGGGCCGCTTTCACCTCTCAAGCCCGCAGACCCAGGCCCTGGCCGAGGATTTCTTTGCCGACGACCAGGTCGATCTCGCCCTGCTCGATGTCTTGCGGCAGTTGCGGCCGTTCTACCGCATCGGGATGATCAGCAATGCCTGGCCCGATGCGCGCCGGATCCTCGACGAGAGACTGCACATCTCATCCTACTTCGACGCCGTGATCACCTCGGCCGAAGTCGGATTTGCCAAGCCGCATCCCCACATCTATCGGCAGGCGCTGCACGCACTGGACACCGAGGCGGAACGGTCCGTCTTCGTCGATGATTTCGTGGAGAACGTCGAGGGTGCCCGCGCGCTCGGGATGCGGGCGATCCATTTCGTTACTCCGCAGCAGACCCTGAGCGAGCTGTCGCTGCATCTGGCCTGACGCGGGCAGCGTCGCTCCGGCATGGCCGTCCGCCCTAGCGGACGGGCTAGTAGCCGGCAGCTCACTCGTCAGGCAGGGCTTGCTTGCGGCAAGGAAGTGTCCGTTGGCGAGCTGGACGGAGATAGGGCTGAGCCCCCTGCCATCTGCGGAACGGCCGGCACTGCCGCTCTTGCCGGACGGCCTCCATGTCTTGATGCCGCTGGGAAGGGCATTCATCCGGCCGCACGGCGCTATCGCATTCCCAGCTACGCCCCGTTGGGGTGTGTGGGCAGTTTGGCCAGACTCAGCCGCGGCCGACGGATGGAGGCGAGCAGTCCCGTAGTGGCCTGAGGCTCTTATACCAACTCTAGAGATGCCCCGGCGCCGAGTCAACCGGCGCTACGCTTAAAGAAGGTACTACCCAGGCGTTGGACTGCCGGACGCGGGCTCAGCTTGAGCGTATGTCTCGCATGCACCCGACGCCATGGCTCGCTGCCGAGGATGGAGGTGTTCAAGGGAGCATCTCGAGCGCTGGGTTCTTCTTCCGCGCCTTGCGCCAGCGGCCGATCCACCTCGGGACTGTCGGGCAATTCTGTCTGGCCTGCGCAATGAGAATCGCCCGTGAAAGGACTCCCAACGTGCCCTCCTGTGCCGGGCATCCTCAGGCTTGTGACAGCCGACGCAGAGGGAGGCCCTCTGCGCACTGGACTGACCTTATGCGACGAGCGCCTCCCCGGCACGGGCCCCAACCAACCGCCGCCCATCCTCGCCTCAACGCCCAGCATCGAGGCGATCTCCTTCCTCCTGGCGCAGGCCTGCGCGCCGGCGATCCCGTAGACCGCGTGGCAGCCATGTCCGCACGGCTGAGCCCCAGTCCCGGTATCCGTATCTCCTTCGCCATCTTGGCCAATCCCTTTTCGCCGGCCGCAACGATACAGGCTCTTCGAGCACTGCATGATCTCCGCGAGTGCGGCACCCGATGGGCGCATCGTCCTCTTCATCTCAGCGCCGGCCCTCGGCTCGGATCCGCGCTGCGGGGCAACCGCGTGGCGTCTGGATGTGCCCACTGGATTCCGCCCCGGGCGGCAACCCAGCGTAGAATGAGGCACTTCCCACCGGTGCGCATCGGGCCGTTGAGCCCGCTGGCTTCTCCGTCGCGCCGGAGACGTTGGATGACACAGTCGAATCCCGAGACAGGCGGTAAACTCAGGTGCGCCGCTGCAGCCGGTCCGCCGCGTCGCAGGCATCCAAGATGGGTCTGCACCTCGGACAGAGAGCCGGTGGAGGAGCTATGGCACAACGCACCAAGCTGATCTTCAACCCGCATGCCAACCGCGGTCGGGCGTGGTACATCGGCCCCGTGCTACAGGCCATCGTTGCCCGGCACCCGGACGCGGTGTGGGCAGCCACCGAGTATCCTTCGCATGCCGCCCAGCTGGCGCAGCAAGCGGCCGATGAGGGCTTCGGCGTGGTGGCGGCCATCGGGGGCGACGGAACGGTTCACGAAGTAGTCAACGGATTGATGCGCATCCCCGCCGAGCGCAGGCCGGGGATGGCCATCGTCCCGGTCGGGTCCGGAAACGACTTCGCCTCCAGCCTGGGCGTCTCCCTCGACCTGGAGATTGCCATGGCGCGGGTGTTCGACGGCGAAGAGCGCTGGATCGACATCGGGCTGCTCACGGACAACACCGGACGAACGGAGTACTGGAACAATGCCGTCGGGATTGGCTTCGATGCCACAGTGACCTACCTGACCTATCAGATTACCCGCCTCAAGGGCTTCAGCATGTACCTGTGGGCGGTGATCGAGGCCATCCTGCGCCACAACGACTTCGCCCGGATGACCATCCGCACGGATCAGGAGACGATCGAAGTCGATGCGTTGATGATGGTGGCCTGCAACGGCCCGCGCGAGGGCGGCGGCTTTCACGTGGCGCCTCTGGCTGATCCCGCCGACGGCATCCTGGACTACGCCATGATCGAGCGCGTCTCGCGGCTGATGATGTTCCGCCTGCTGCCGGAGGTGATGAACGGAACCCACGCCCGCTTCAAACCGGTCCGCATCGGCCGCTTCCAGACCATGGACATCCACCTGTCACGTCCGCTGCCGATCCACACCGACGGCGAGATGTTCGCCGGCTTTCAGTCGGAGATCACCGGGCTCCACCTCGAGCTGCTGGGGCGTGCCCTGCGCCTGATCGTCTAGCCGATCCCTGCCGGGAGCACGCATGCGGACGCTGGGGAACACGCTGCACGACCTGGAGCCGGGCGAGCGGCGGATCATCGCCGAGCGTTGGGGGATCGAGCAAGACGACCCCGCCGGCGGGCTCTCGAGCGACCGCCTGGCGCACTGGATGCTGCAGCCGGCCAACCTGGCGGAATTGCTGGCGGGGTTGACCGACGGCGAGGCGGAGGTCCTGGCGGCATTGCGCCGGCATGCTGGGCGCATGCCGTTGGCCGAAGCCGAGCGCAGGTTCGGTGACTGGCGGCGGATGGGCGCCGCGCGGCGCGACCGCCTCCAGCCGCATCGCAACCCGTCGGGCCCACTGGAATCGCTGGGCTACTCCGGCCTGATCGGCCGCGCCTTCGCCGACGCACCCGGCGGGGCACAGGAGTTCGTCTTCCTGCCAAGCGACCTGCTGCCCTCGCTGCCTGCCCTCCCCGCCAATCCGCTTGCGCTGACCCCGGCCGCCGATCCTGGGCGGGTGCAGCGCGCCACGGCGTCTTCCGCCGAGGACGTCGTGACCCTGCTGGCTGCCTTGCGCCGCCGCCGGCTGCGCAGCCTGGAGCAGGCTGCCGCTTGGTCGGATCCGATCCTGCCTTTTCTCTTGTGTCCCCAAGCCGCAACCCTGCTCATCACGCTGTTGGTGGAAGCCGGCGCGTTGAGCGCTGCGCCGCACCGCCCGCAGGCCGAGCAAACCGGCCAGTACCTGCAATCGCTGCACGAGGATCCGCTGCGGCCGCTCACCGGCTGGAGGTCGTCCAGGCGCTGGAGTGACCTCAGCCAGGTGCCGAGCCTCACCTGCGAGACGCAAGCCTGGCCGGGCGATCCCCTGGCGACCCGCCAGGCGCTGCTGGAAATCCTCGACCGGCTGCCGCGCGGCGTCTGGTTCGACCTGACGGCGCTGGTCCAGGCCGTACAGGACGAGCGCCCTGGATTCCAGCGGACGGCGGGCGAATTCGATGCTTGGTACCTGCGCCACCGGCAAAGCGGGGAGTTTCTGCGAGGCTTCGAGCACTGGGATGAAGTCGAAGGCGCCTTGATCCAATTCGTCGTGTGCGGCCCGCTGCATTGGCTTGGCGGCGCCGACTTAGGCTCTGCCGCCTCCGGCGCAGCTTCGGACCGCTTTCGCCTCTGCGCCTCACCGCCTGCGCAGGGGATCTCCGCCGCGCGCATCACCCCGGAAGGATCGATCGAGGCTCCATTCGGTATGCCTCCTGCCCAGCGCTATCAACTGGCTCGCTTCTGCGATTGGGAGGCACGCGGGCCGACCGGTTTCACGTATCGACTTACCCCATCCGCCTTGCGTCTGGCCCACGAACAGGGGCTGCGCTCGCCGCAGGTTGTCGCCGTGCTCGAGTTCAGCCTCCGGACAGCCGCTCGCCGCTCACTTGCAGCAAGCGCTGCTCCGGGCGGACCCCAGCCACGTCCTCGCCGCGCGTCGAGGAGGAACTGGTGCTGCGCCTCCCAGACTCGCGCCAGCTCGACGCCCTGCTGAGCTTCAAGGGCACCGCGAGCTTGTTGGGCGATCGGGTCGGGAAGGACGGAATCGTGATCCGGCCAGGGGAGTGGCAGCGGCTGCGAGCCGCCGCCGCCCAGATGGGCATCCTGCTCGACAGCCCGCGGCCGAAGCCAGCTGGGCGCCGGCGAGGCTGAGGCCGCTCAGCCTTTCGTCGCGGGCGCGCCCCAGCGGGGCAGGGCCTTCTGCAGCGCGGCTTCCAGCTCCTCGATGGTGACCGGCTTGAAAACAAAGGCATTGGCGCCCAGCGCCAGAGCCCGATCGACCTGAGTGTCGGCAGTTTCGGAGGACAGCATCACCACCGGCAGCCCGGCCAGTTCGGGGCGCTGCCGAACGAACTCGAGGAAGTCGATCCCGCTCACCTCGGGCATGTTGATGTCCAGCACGATCACCTCGGGTTTGCGTCCTGCGAGCAGCGCCCGAGCCGCCGCCCTGGCCTCCCGGAAGACCTCGACCTGGAAATCCAACAGCCGCAGCATCAGCTCCACGGCTTGGCTCATCTCATCGTCGTCGTCGACGATCCAGGCCAGTGTCATCGGGACCTTCCCTCCGCGGGGGCCTTCATACGGAGTGCGGCACTTCCAATTCTGCCACACATCGAGAGATGCGCCGGCGGCTACAGCCCAGCCTTGACCTGCTCGGCCGCCTCACGCGTCATGCCCGGCACGGCCGCCAGCGCCTCGACATCGGCCGCCCGGATCCGCTCCAGATCGCCGAAGGCCCGCAGCAGCGCCTTGCGCCGGACCGGGCCAATGCCGTCGATCGCTTCCAGTTGCGACGCCAGGCTGACCCTGCGGTGCTGCGTTCGCTGCTGGCCGAGGGCGAAGCGGTGCGCCTCGTCACGGACGCGCTGCACCAGATACAGCCCCTCGGACCTGCGCGGCAACAACAGCGGGTCCGCCCTTCCCGGCAGGTAGAGCTCCTCGTTGCCCTTGGCCAGGCCGGCCAGCGGGATCTTTCCTTCGAGGCCGTGAGCTGCCAGCACCTGGCGGGCGCGCCCCAGCTGGCCCTTGCCGCCGTCGATCAGAATCAGGTCGGGCAGCGAACCGAAGGCGCGGTCGAGCTTCTTCCCCGGCGCCTCAGCCTGCGCCAGGGAATCTTGCCAGCGCCGGAATCGGCGCGCCAGCACCTCCTCCATCGAGGCGAAATCATCCTGGCCGGTGACAGACTTGATGGTGAAGCGCCGGTACAGGTTGCGGCTTGGCGCCCCTTGCTCGAAGACCACCATCGATCCGGCGGCCGCCGTGCCCTGCAGGTTGGAGATGTCATAGCACTCGATCCGATTGGGCGGTGCGCCAAGCCCGAGCTCGGTTTGCAGTTCCGCCAGCGCCTGCACGTGACGGCTGCGGTCGGCGGCCCAGCGCGCCCGCAGCATCGCCAGCGTCTCGGCGGCATTCTCGGCCGCCATCTCCACCAGGTCGTTCTTCACTCCACGGCGCGGCACGACCAGTTGTACCTTCTGTCCGCCGCGGCGGCTGCGTAGCCACTCCTCGATGATCGCCGCCTCCTCGATCTCGGCGGGCAGCAGCAATCGTTCCGGCACATAGGCCGCTTCGGTGTAGAACTGCTTGATGAAGGACTCGACCACCTCGTGATCCTCGGCCTGGTTCGCCCCCTCGAGCACGAAGTACTCGCGCCCGATCAGCTTCCCTCCTCGCACAAAGAACACCTGTACACAGGCGTCGTGCTCATCGCGTGCGAAGGCGATCACATCCGAATCGATCTTGTCCTGTGAGACCACCTTTTGCGTCTCAACCACGCGCGCGATGGCATGCAGTTGATCGCGGATCGCTGCCGCCCGCTCGAAGGCCAGTGCCTCGGAAGCCCTTGTCATCTCCGCCTGCAGTCGCTCCACCACGCTCTCGGTGTTGCCCTGCAGGAAGCGGCACAGATCGGCGATCATCTGGCGATACCCATCGCGGTCGACGGCCCCTACGCACGGTCCCTGGCACAGCCGAATGTCGTAGTACAGGCAGGCCCGCAGGTCGTTGCCGGTGATCTCACGATCGCAGGTCAGGTAGGGGAAGATCTTGCGCAGTACGTCCAGTGTCTGATGCACGGCCCATACGCTGGTGTAGGGCCCGAAGTACCGGCTGCCGTCCTCGTCCATGCGGCGCGTCAGCGTAACCTTGGGGAAGGCATCCCCCCAGTGGACCTTGATGTAGGGGTAGCGCTTGTCGTCCTTCAGGCGGACGTTGTACTTGGGACGATGACGCTTGATCAGCGTCATCTCCAGGATCAGCGCCTCCAGCTCAGAGCCGACGACGATCCATTCCACGTCACGGACATGACTCACCAGTTCGACGGTGCGCGGGTGCAAGCCGTCGCTGCTCTGGAAGTAGGACCGGACGCGGCTACGCAGATTGACGGCCTTGCCGACGTAGATCACCTTGCCGGCTTCGTCCTTCATCAAGTAGCACCCGGCTTTGGCGGGGATGCCTTCCAGCAAGGGTGCGAGCGAGGGGTGGGCGGCCACGGCGCGGGCGATTCTAGCATACGGCCTGCGAGCCCCGGGGAGCCGGCTGTATAATCCGCCCATCATGAGCCAGCGGATCGTTGCGATCCTGGCCTGCGCCGCGCTGAGCGCAGCCTGCATTCCGAGTGCCGCCCCCGAACCGACCCCTGCCCCCGCCACGGCGACGCAGCCTGTGGCGCCGTTCCTCACCCCAGAACCCACACCGCAGGCGCCGGAGCGGCGCCTGACCCTGTGGCTCGCGCCGGAATTCGCCCCGTCGCCCGACACGGCGGCCGGTCAGCTGCTCGCCGATCGCCTGGCCGCCTTCGCAGCGGCCAATCCCGGCCTGACCATCCAGACGCGCGTCAAGGCCCGTCGCGGCCAAGCCGGGCTGCTCGAGACCCTGACCGCCGCTTCCCTCGTCGCGCCGAACTCGCTGCCCGACCTGATCACCCTGGATCGGGAAGCAATGCATGCCGCCGCGGTCAAAGCCATGATTGTCCCGCTCGAGACCATCCGCGCCGCGCCCGCCTCACCCGAGTGGAGCGAACACGCTGTGCTCGCCTCGCAGGTCGATGGGACGCCCTTCGGTTTGCCGCTGGCGAGCGAGGCGGACGTGCTCGCCTACCGCGCCGACATCTACGGTTCTGCGCCGGATGCCTGGAGCCAGGTGCTGAATGGGCCGAAGCCCTTCGTCTTTCCCGCCAATGACCCGTCGGCGGAATTCACGTTGGGCCAATACCTGGCTCTCGGCGGCCCGCTGCTCGATGCTAGCGGCCGGCCCAACCTGGCAATCGGGCCTCTCACCGATGTGCTGGCCTACTACGATGCCCTGCACGATACCGGGGTCCTGCCGCTCTCCTCGACGCAGATGACGACCTCGATCGAGAGTTGGGCCGCCGTGCGCGATGGGCGCGCCGCATCGGCCGCTGCCCCACTGAGCGCGGCCTTGCCCTCGCTGGACAACCAGCGTCTGGCCGCCGCTCCGCTTCCCGGCCGCAGCGTTCCGGGGACCACGCTGCTCCGGCCGTGGAGTTGGTCGGTCGTTACCCGCGACCCGTCACAGCAGCGACTTGCGTCGCAGTTGATGGACTGGCTTTCGCAGCCGGAGTTCCTCGGGGCGTGGACGCATGCCCTGGGCTTGCTCCCGCCGACGCCCGAGGCGCTGCAGGCCTGGCCCGACGCGGAGGATGCCATGCTGGCCTCCTCCCTGTTGGACTCGGCTCAGTTGGTGCCTGAGCCCGACCTGCTGGCGATCCTAGGCCCGGTGCTTCAGGAGGCGGCGCTCGCCGTGATCAGCAGCCGCTCGTCGCCGCAGGACGCAGCCGCAGCCGCCGTCGAGGCCGTCCACAATCCCTGATGACCCCGCCAGGGATGCACGCCCCGACCCCTCAAGCGAGGAGCACAGCCCGCGTGGCCGGTGAGCCCTGCCAGCTCAATGCGGCGCAACACCTGTCTGATATCGCCCGGGCATTCCTTCAGGCCGTCGACCCCGCACAGGCAGTGCGAGGCGCGCTGCGCCTCTTGCCGGGGGAACTGCTGGTTGCCGATCATCGGATCCCGCTGGCCGATGGGGCGCGGGTGTATCTGGCGGCGATCGGGAAGGCGGCTCCCGGCATGGCACAGGCGGCCGCTGCCGTGCTCGGCCCTCGCCTCACCCAGGGCGTGGTCACCGTGCCGCGCGGCTTTCGAGTTGAACCCTCACCTCGGCTGATCCAGATCGTGGCCGGCCATCCGCTGCCGGACGAGGGCAGTCTGGCTGCCGGTCAGGCGCTGCGGACGATGCTGCAAGCTGCCCGCTCCGAGGACGTGCTGCTGGCGCTGGTCAGCGGCGGCGGATCGGCCATGCTCGAGATCCCCGCCGAGGGGATCAGCCTCGACCACCTGCGCACCGTCAACGACCTGCTGCTCCGCTCCGGCGCGACGATCCACGAAATCAACACCATCCGCCAAGCGCTCTCGGCGGTCAAGGGCGGCGGACTGGCTGCCCTGGCCGCTCCGGCTCGCACGCTGGGTTTGCTGATTTCGGATGTGGTCGGCGACCGGCCCGAATCCATCGCCTCCGGGCCAACCGTCCCCGCCACAGGCCGGCGCGCCTCAGCGCGTGATGTTGTCGAGCGCTACCGGCTTGAAGCACTTCTCCCGCCGGCGGTCATGCAGGCGCTTCACGAACCCGCGGCGGCCGCGCTCCCTACCACCCCACTGAACGTGCTGGTGGCGACCAATCGACTCGGCCTGCAGGCGGCCGCCAACACCGCCGACCGGCTCGGATTCGCTGTGCAGTTGTTGCCCGAGCCGATGCAGGGCGACACGCATCAGGTTGCGCGGGCGTTCGCTCTCGCCCTTCGTCGGGCCGCTCCCCCTGCCTGTCTGCTGCTCGGCGGCGAGACCACGCTCGAGGTTCGGGGCGAGGGCCGCGGCGGGCGCAACCAGTCCTTTGCCCTGGCAGCGGCCATCGAGCTGCAAGGCGATCCCCACACGCTGCTGGCAGCGATCGCCAGCGACGGCGTCGACGGACCGACCGATGCTGCCGGCGCGGTCGTCGACGGCCAGACGATTTCCCGCCTGCGGCGGCAGGGCGCTGACCCGCGGGATCATCTCCGCGCGCCGCGATGCCTATCCCGCCCTGCGGGCGGCCGGCGCACTGATCTTCGGCGGGCCTACTGGGACCAACGTCGGCGACTTCGTGATCGGGCTGGCCTAC
This sequence comes from uncultured Chloroflexia bacterium, assembly GCA_963789825.1. Lineage (GTDB taxonomy): Bacteria > Chloroflexota > Anaerolineae > Anaerolineales > E44-bin32 > PFL42. The sequence goes on along the minus strand of CAWBME010000005.1, from coordinate 67,510 downwards.
CCCGCCTGAACCGGGCTCGCGTTGACCGGCTACCCCAGCGAGGGTAGAATCCCGCCCCGCTGCACTCACGCCACGATGAGGACCCATGACGATACACTTCGGCACAGACGGTTGGCGGGGTGTGATCTCCGACACCTTCACCTTCTCCAACCTGCGTCAGATCACCCAGGCCATCGCCGATGCCATCGCCTCCGGCGAGTGGCTCAACGGGCAGGTCAACGGCATCGATCCCGACTCGCACCGGATGGTGGTTGGGTTTGACACACGCTTCCTGTCGGACCGCTATGCCGTGGAGGCGTCGCGGGTGCTGGCCGCCAATGGCTACCGGGTTCACCTGACCTCGGCCGATGTGCCCACGCCGGCGCTCTCACTGTCCGTGCGGCAGATTGGGGCCATTGGCGGTGTGATGATCACCGCCTCGCACAACGCACCGCGCTACAACGGCGTCAAGCTCAAGACCGCCTTTGGCGGCTCGGCCTCGCCGGAGCAGTGCCGCCGGGTCGAGGTATACCTCAACGACAATGAGAACCTCGGCCGCGGCCCGAACCTGATGGACTATGAGCAGGCGCGGTCGGGCGGCCTGATTGAGCGCTTCAATCCGACCCCGGCTTACTACGCCCACCTGCGTACGCTGATCAACTTCGACGCCATTGCCGACAATCCGCAGCAGGTGGTGGTCGACTCGATGTTCGGCTCGGGCCGCGGGCAGATCAAGGGCATCCTGCAGGGCACCGGCTGCGAGGTGTTCGAGATCCGGGGCGAGATGAATCCCGGCTTCGGTGGCGTCCATCCGGAGCCGATCGATCGCTACCTGGGCCCACTGGCGGGGGCCATCGCTGCCGGGCACGGCCAGCTCGGGCTGGCCACGGACGGCGACGCCGACCGCATCGGCGCCATGGACCGGCGCGGGGCTTTCGTCGATCCGCACCGCATCCTGGCCCTGGCGGCGCGCTACCTCATCGAGCAGCGCGGCTGGCGCGGCAAGCTGGTCAAGACCGTGTCTACGACCCAGATGATCAACCGCCTAGGGGAGAGGTACGGATTGGAAGTGGTCGAGACGCCGGTCGGCTTCAACCACATCGCCGACTGCATGCTCAAGTCGGACGTCCTGATCGGTGGCGAGGAATCGGGCGGTATGTCGTTCAAGGGGCATATTCCGGAGGGAGACGGGATCCTGATGGGGCTGCTGTTGGTCGAGATGGTGGCCGCCAGCCGCGTCCCGCTGGATGAAATGATCAGCCAACTGTTGGCGGACTTCGGCCCCTCGCATTACCAGCGCCTCGACCTGCGCTTGAGCCACCCGGTCCCCAAGGCGCGCATGGTGGAACAGCTCGTTGCGCAGGCCCCGGCGTCGATTGGTGGCACAGCGGTGCGTCAGGTATCCGCCGTGGATGGCGTCAAGTACATGCTGGCTGACGATTCCTGGCTGCTGATCCGCCCTTCCGGAACAGAACCCGTGCTGCGTATCTACGCCGAGGCGCGCCAGCCAGAGATGGTCGAGGCGCTGCTCGAGCATGGGAAATCCGTCGCCGAGACACGCGGCTAGCCCGGTTCGACGGAGACCAGTCCCGCAACTCCGGATCGAGTGCGAATTGCCTGTGCGAGCGGCGTTGAGGCTTGCGGACTCAAGCCCATTAGGCGATCTACGGCGGGCCGCTACTCGGCCGAGCCATCATCGCCCCGCGGCGCGGCGGAGCCTAGACGAAAGCCATGGGGTCCACTTGAGCTAGATGTGGCTCTGCATTAGGTGGTGGAAAGTAGCTTGTAGCCTCGCCCGCGCACCGTCACCAGGTGGCGCGGGTTGGCCGGGTCAGCCTCGATCTTGCTGCGCAGCCGGGAGACCAGCTTCTCCACACGCGCGTCATCGACCTCGTCGAGGAAGTTCTCACCCCAGACGCGAGTGACAATCAGGTATTTGTCGGTCAGTTTGTCGCGACGCTCGTCGAGCAGCTGTAGCAGCTTGAACTCGAGATCGGTCAGCACCGGCACGCGCACCCCATCCACCGATACCTCGCCCGCATCGGGATCGATACGGATCCCGGCGGCCCCGTCGGTGCCGCGGCCTCGCAGGCGGATGAAGGCCGCCAACAGTTCGGAGCGTATTCTCCCCGCCTCAAGCAGCCCGAGCTCGGCCATATCCGGCGTGACGGGGAGCCCGGCCGCCAGGGAGCCGTCTGACGCCCGCGCCACCAGGTCAGCCTGTTCCTCCTGGGCCAGCTGATTCCAGATCTTCATGCACTCGGCGCGCGCCGCCGGGTGATGGATCACATGCTCCGCCGGCGGACGGCCCTGCGGGACATCCTCGTCCGCCAGGGCCAAGCCAGCCGCGATCAACATCCCTGGATGCCCGCCGGAGACCTGCCACGCCACGCGCTCGGCATCGGCGATCAAGCCGGGCAGCTTCATGCTGCTCAACAGCGCCATGCCTTCGACCTCCGACAAGGGCCGCATGACGTAGGTCGAGCGCGCGAACATCTCGGCGAACTCGTCCTCCAGCACCGTGCCGCGCAGCCGCGACAGGCTGCGCAACGTGGCCGTGACAAACATCAACTGCTGGGGGAAACGATCGCGCAGGGCGCGCAGGTTGAGCAGGGCGCGATCGTCCAGCGCCAGATACAGCTCATCGAATTCATCGAACAACAGACACAGGTCCTTCGCCAGACCGGCGCAGACTTCGGTCAAGGCCAGGTTGAACGAGAGGGAAGCCTGGAAGGCCGTCTCGGCCTCGGTCACCGAGAAATGGAAGTCGCGCACCGAAGCCGTCAGCTCGGCCGGGCCGATCGGCGCGAGGTAGTCCAGCAGCGAGCGCAGCACGATCTCGTAGAACGCCTGGGCGGTGATGGCCACGGCACGGTTGCAGTCGACGAACACGAGCGCCGCCTCGCGCCCGGCCGCTGCCCGATAGAGATCGGCAGCCGTTTGGCGGACCAGCGACTGCATCATGGTCGTCTTGCCGCTGTTGCTCAGGCCGGTGATGGCCACGCAGCTACCGCCGGCGAGGTCGTGCAGGATCTCTTGCGAAAGCGAGGCAAAGGGCAGCTCAGGCACGCGACGATCTCCAGACATGCAGGCAGGGCCTGACGCCGTCAGACCCTGCCCGAAAGGATATGAACCATGCGCCCGACCGAGGCCGTGCGGCTACACGAGCGTCCGGGTGCGCATCCGCCGGGCGAGGAAGATCACCGCCGCCAGTGCGCCGCCCATCACGAGCAGGCCCGGCAAGCCGACTTCGTCGGCAAAGCCGGTGGAGGGCAGCGCCGTCGGCGTGGCGGTTGCCTGCAGCGCGCTCAGCGTAGCCTGCGCCGCCGCCGTGGCTAGGGCCGGGTCGACAGTGGCCTGGGCGACCACCGGCGTGTTGGTGGCGACCGCCACGACCGCCGTGGGTGTGATGGTCGAGGTCGGCGTGCGGGTCGGCGGTGCCTGCGTGGGGACCTGCGTCGGCCGGGACGCGGCCGCCGTCTGCGTGAAGGAGGCGGCCACACGCGTGTTCTCAAGCACGATCTGGGTAGCGTCGGCCCCGGCGTTCTGCCGCTGGCTGGGTGCGATCACCAGGGCGTACACACCCAGGCATACCATGCTCAGCACGAGCAGCGCGCCGATGCCCCCGACGGCGACGATGAACGTCCGGTTCGAGCCTTCCTCCTCGGGCGGAGGTGCACCAATCTCAAAATCATCAGTCATCGTCGCCTCTCCTTGCTCCGTCGGCCACTCTACGGATGCTCGTCACTGCAGGACGTCCAGGTTTGCCAGCGGGATGCTGCGGGTTCCAATCCCCTCCAGCTCCACCAGTGCGCTGCGCGCCAGCAGCCCGCTCGGATAGTCTACTGCCTTCGCCGGCAATTCACGAATGGCGCCGACCGCTCCGGCATGCGGCGGCCTGACCACGCGGCACGCGTGTCCCCGCAGCCAGGGCCACCACTTCCTCGGGCAGATCGCTCTTGCGTCCCGCAGGAAGGGGAATGATGAGCTCCGGCCGTTGCTGACTGAAGTTGTCGCCCATGCGGCCGTCGATGGCCGCTTCCCGTCCGGCGCTGGTCGTCAGCAAGGCGTAGGCAGCGTTGTTCATCGGGATCTCGCCAAAGCCCTCGGTCAGCACGACCGGGAACGGCATACGCATCAGCTGGGTCACCAGATCGGAGGTGGTCGAACCCACCACCAAGCCGCGTACGGTGAGCTGAGTCATCTGCTGCAGCGTGCTGGCCTGGTCGAGGATGCCCCCGATCAGCAAAGCGCCGCGCAGATTGATGTCGAGCTGATCGGAGCGGATTCGTTCGCCGGCGGCGCCGACCGTGCGCAGCATGGCGAATTCCTGCCGCCCGTTGCCCCAGATCCCCTGCACCAGTGCCCCCGTCGTCTCCAATGTCACGCTGCGCGTCCCGTCGGTGCCGATGATCATGCCCGGAAAGCCCGCCCGCAGGCCGATCGGCTTGCCGCGCACTTCGTACAGCAGCCGACCTCGCTGGAAGGTGACGATCCTCCCCGCGGCCGGGGCCCGCACGGTGCGTCGGCCGACTCCGGCCGGGCCGGCGATCAGTTCACCGGCCTCCAGGCGATCTCCCGCCTGGTGGAGCAAGTAGCGTGCCACATCCTTCTCAGGTACACCCAATCCGCGCACCAAATCCAGGAACACGTGCGACGGCGCCAACTCACCCTCGGCGATGATGTCGTTCGCCAGGACCTTCTCGTTCAGGCGAGCCACCACCGTCCCTGGTCCTGGCAGCTTGCGCTCCCGGCGGATCAGGCCCATCGAAGTCACATGGGAGACGGGTGCGAGGATATCTGCCATCTCAGACGTCCGGTGCCGGGGATGCAAGAGGCATACCAGGCCGGCTCACTCGACAGCCCCAATGTCCCACAGCCACTTGTGGTTGACGTCCCGCCGCCGTTCTGCATCCCGCGGCAGCACCAGCGGACGCCCGCGGGCATCCACGATCAAGCCCAGCGAACTGCCAAACACGCGCAGCGTGCCGGCCTTGCCCGGGCCGCCGAACCCGACGTCGAAGCCGCGCTCCGGACGCAACATCAGCCGCCCGTGCAGCGCCGGTCCCATCGGCACCACCGCCAGCTGGCCATAGCGGACCACCCCTTCGGTCACCTCGCCGTTGTCCCGCTCCAAGCGCATGTGCAGGATCGGCCGGCCCGACTTGGCGCGTCCTACCGGCGAGACCACCGTACCCAGGCTGACGAAGCTGCCCGACTCCAGCACATGGACGCTGGCCATCGGCAACGTGCTCATGGCGGCCCCCAGGCTGGGGGCGAGGTTGTACGGATCAAGGACCATCGTTACCACGCCGGTCGGTTGTAGCGCGTCCAGCAGCGCCAGCGCAGCGTAGCCCGGTCGGGGCGTGCGCGACAGCACTCCGCCGCTGGCCAAGATGCGCTCCACCGGCGGCAGGAGCCCGCTGCGGTTGACCGCTTTGGGCCAAGCTGGCCGGCCGAGCGCCAGCGCGGCGCGCATCAACTCGCGGGCCAGCGCGAACTCCAGATGCAGTTCATCCTTCTCAGCCGGAACCGTCCCCGGCCGCAGGCTCTTGTTGTAGATATAGTCGCGCACCCGGCTGAGCGGCATTTCGACAGGCAGCCAGCGCTGCACGTCCTCCAGATCGGCATGGCGCAGCAGCCCGGGCAGCGAGCTGCCCAGCCCCAGGTCGGCGCGCACGGTCATGTGCAGCGATCCGCCGAAAGAGGCGCCCAGCATGACGTGGCTCGCCCCGACATCTACGCCCAGCACCCCGCGGCGCGGGTCGTAGATGTGCCCGAGGTAGCGCAGCACGCGCCCGAACCCATCGGCGGTCAGCTGCATGTGGCCGCCCGACCACTGGCGCAGCTCCTCGAAGCCATTGATGCGCGCCGAACGCAGCTCGAGGATGGCTTCCGAGACCCGCTGCCTGGCCGGCGACAGATCCTCGACTTCCAGGCTCGGCCGGATGTTGGGCGCGTGCAGCACAGGCACCGAGGGCGAAAACACCTCCGGCACGGCCTGGCCCAGCTGCCGGTTGCCGGCGAAGACCACGCGCGCCTGCTCGTCCTCGGGGTTCATCGCCAGCGCCAGGCCCACCGCCTGGGCAATACGCAGCACGCTCTGCCCCGCCCCGCGGTCGGTGCCTCCGGCCATCAGCACCAGGTCCGGCCGGGCGCTCCGCATCACATCGATGCGCTCCTCTTCGCGGCGCCGATCGGTCAGCAGGATCTCGCCCACCACTTCCACATAGGAGGTGTCGGCCAGGCGCCGCAGGCTTTGCATCGATACGCCGGGCATCATCCCCACCAGCACGGCACGGACCTTCGGCCCGGCCGAGGCGGTGGCGACGAACATGTCGACGCCGGCCCCGCTGCTGCGGGCCGGCAGGATCAGGTTCTCGCTCTCGTCGACCAGCGGCCGGCCGGTCACCGATTGAACCTGGTCGATCGCTTGGCGTACGCCCTCACTGATGTCGAGCAGCGGCGCGCCAGCCGTGGTCGCTGCCCGCCCCGTGGCAACCAGGCGGTAGCGTCCATCGACGACGTCGAAAAGGCTGGCGCGCGTGTGCACGCTGCCCACATCGACCGCCAGCATCGTTTCGGCTTCGACGCCCTTGTTCATCCCAGCAATTGGCCCATCAACCCAAGCACCGCGCCCCACAGGAACTGCAGGCGCTGCGCCAGCACCACGATGGCGGCCATCAGCGCGCCGCCGAACATCACGCCAAAGGTGATGGCGATGAACAGCCCTGCCACCGCCCGCACCCCTCGCTGCCAGGTCCCCATCGACTCCGCACCGGCCGGCCCGGCTGGTTTGCGCTGCGTGAAGCGGAAGCTGGCCAGGGTCAGCAGTGTGCCGGTCAGGACGATGATGACGTTGGCCAAGCGTTCGATTCCGGCCTCACCTGTGCGCGGCGCCACCACCGCTGGGTCGAGCGTCTGCACGGCGGAAGCCGCTTGCGGCAGCAGCGTGCCGGTGACCGCTCCACCGACGACGACCGCCGCCGCGACGCCGAGCAGCAGCGCCAGCGGCGGGCTCCCCAAGCGGGCCGATCCCGGCGATAGCTTGAACAGCAGCAGCACCACCAGGAGCCCCGGCAGCAGCACGCTGGCGATCAGGCCAGGATCGAGTAGCCCGCTCACCCCCGCCTGCAAGACCGGGTCGATCAGCGCCGGCCACAGCACGCTGCGAATCACGACCACGCCGGCGTAGCCCGAGGCCACGCCGATGAAGAGGTAGGCCGCAATCCGGAACAGTGGGTTATCGCCGATCAGGTAGCTGAGCACCATCAGCGTCAGCAAGGCGGCCGCCAGAGGGCCGAGCACACTGTCCAGCAGCGCCGCCAGGTCGGTCATCGCCGCTCGCCTCGCAGCTTGCGCTGCTGGTTGACCCAGGTGCCGAACGCCGGCACCCACCCCAGGATCATGAACCCGACCGCCGCCCAGGCGGTCAGGCCGAAAGCGTTCCACAATCCGAAGGCCGACCCGGGTCGGCCGAGGCGCATGGAATAGGAGAGCGCCGCCGGCAGGCCGGAGAGCATCCCATCCACCTGTTGGTTCTGCGCCTCGTAGTACGGCCGGACCACGGGATCGGCGCCGGTCGTCATCACGAGAACCAACGGCGTGGCGCCCAGCCATGGCCCGGCTTGCTCGACCCAACTGCGGGCGTTCTCGGCGCTGCCGCTGATCACCACCACCGTCCCGAAGTCCGCCGCTTCATCCACGCCAGCCAGCAACGGCACCTGCCAAGGCGACTGCAGGGGCGTCCCATCGGGTGCGCTCGGAAGAGCATAGCCGGTCACCGGGACGGCCAACGGGTCCTGGCTCCACAGCTGAATGCCGGTGGAGCCACCCGGCAGATAACCCAGATTGACATAGCCCTGTCCGCTGCTGTAACCGTAGTTCGCGCCCAGTGTGGTCAGCTGTTGATCCGCCATGACGGCGCCGGTGGGAAGCGTCGAGAGGGCGGCGATGGCAATCCCCTGCTGCATCATCTGTTCAAGCACCGGTTCGGCGACGGCCTGCATCTCGGCGGCACTTCCCGGCTCGTAGTCGAACACCACCAGTACCGGCCGGTTCGCCGGGGCGGCTGCGATCAGGTTGACCAGCGGATCGAGCTCGAGCGGGACGGTGGCGGGCAACGGGAAGGACGGGATGCCGAGCACCGTCGGCAGAGCGGCCGCTGCCAGCAGGATCCCAGCCGCCAGCCAACGCACGACGGGCACGCGGCGGCTGCGCGGCGCCGCCGGTGATACCTCGCGTTGCTCCTCTTCGACCAGACGATGCATCAGCTCCGCCTGGGCATATTGACGCTCGTTGGACTCCAAGAACGCCGGAGCGGCGCTGGTCATGCGCGGAATCGCCACCACCGGCTCAGCCAGCAGCACACCGCGCAGGCCGGCCAGCGGCCCGGCGGCCTCGATGGCTTGTTCTTCCTCCGGGCCGATCTCGACCGACGAGCGGAAGGCGTCGACCGGCCGCATGGCTTCGAGCCAGGCGGGCAGCGTGGCAGGCGCCAGGTCCGACCTGCCCTCGACGGGTTCTGCTGTCGCCGCCTCCGAGCCAAGCTGGCCAAGCCACTCAGGTAGGGAGAGCGCCTCGGCCGAGAAATCGTCCCCAGGAAGCTGAGGACCCGAGAGGTCTTCATCCTTCACCAATGCCGGGGTTTGCGGCATGGCGGCTGCGGCCGGCGACGGCGTAGCGGACTTTGCCTCAAGCTGGCCGAGCCAACTGGGGGTTGGGCCGGCGTTGGCCGCGGCCAGGGCAACCCCGCTCGCGGGGTGGAACACGCCGCTGTCCGTCGGCCCGGGCTCTCGCACGCCGGCCACCGGGCGTCCTTGCTTCGGGCTTCCTGGCGGGTGGAAGACGCCGCTGTCCGTCTCGTCGAAACCCGGGAGTTCAAGCGGAGGAAGCGGGCGGGATTCTGGTTCCTCCAAGCGCGAGCCAGCCGGCCCGGGCAGGTTGGGCACACCGAGCGGCAATTCTCCACCGGTGGCTTCGGTCTCCTCGGCTTGCCGCTCGCGGACGCGTGCCAGCCACTCCGGCACCTGATCGCCCTCGCCCGCTGAGTTGGTCGAGCCAGCCGCTTGAACCCAGGCCGGAGGTTGTCCAGCCGGAGGGCCTTTCTGCGAAGAGCCGTCCGCCTCGCGCAGTTGAGAGAGCCAATCGGTGGAGGGCGGAGGCGGCTGCGCCTCCGGCTCGCCTTCGGCCCGGATGGCTGCCAGCCAGTCCGGCACCTCGCCCGGGTGTACTCCCTCCGGCATCAGGCGCGTGCCACACTCATCGCAGATCAGCGTGTCTGGGGCGTTGAGACGACCACAGTTCGGGCAGCGAAGGTCGGCCAAGCTCAATCTCCGTACGGCCGATCAGCGGCCAGCAGAACCCGCAGTCCCGCAGTGATTGATCCCAGCGCCACACCCAGCAGCAGGCCGCGCGCCCCGCCGACCGCCCACACCTCCGCCAGCCACGTTCGCAGAATGCCAAAGGGCTCAGCCAGGCCCGGCAGAATCAGCCACGGGGCGGAGCCCAGAATGAAGACCACGGCCGAAACCATGAAGACGATATTGAACGGATTGGGTCGGCGGGCGATGAGGCGGTAGCCGGCAGCCGTCAGGCTGACCGCCAGCAAGGCGATCAGCGTCGCCTCGACTGGCAGTTGAACATAGCGGAAGAGCGACACCACGGCGCGGTTGTCCAGGCCGAACAGCATTCCCAGGGTGAAGGTGACCGCGAGCATCACCACCAATAGCGCGCTGTAGGCCCAGCCCTTCTCCTGGCCGCCGATCTTCCCCAGGTGCACACCGATCAGGTTCAGCAGACCGACCAACAGTGCCGCGGCGCTGAGCAGGACAGCCGTCCGCTTGAGCCACTGGCTGACGTCTGCCAGGTACGGGAGGTCGGGGAGGAAGTAGGACAGCAGCACGATCGCCCCGGCCCCTCCAGCGACGGCCGCCAGCAGGATGGTCGAGGCGCGCTTCAAGGGATTACCCCGAAGGTCTTCAGCAGCGTGCCGATCAAGACGCCGGCGACGATGAGCACCCGCACCAGGTCCTGCGTCCTCAGGCTGCCGCGATGCATCGATCCGGCGTTAAGGTAGGCGCCTCCGGCGAACACGTCCTCCCCGATCAGTGGGTTGTCGGCCGTGGCGTAGAGCAGCGCCTGGGATTGAATGTCCTGGGTCCCGCCCAGCGTGAAGGCATGCTTGCGCTGGCCGACATCGGCGACCAGCGCACCCTCGACGCCGAAGCGCCCCAGCATCAGATGGACCGAGGCCTCCTCGTCGTTGAGGACGGAAGGGACACCCGCCGCATAGGAGAGCGGCGTCGGCCCCACCAGCCTGCCGGAACTGGCATGGTAGCGTTCGCCTGCACGTGCTCTGCGGTAGGCAGCGCGGATGGTGTCCTGCGCCAGGATGACCAGGGCACCATCGGCGGCCGTGACCACCGGCGGGCGGTCGCTCATCGTCGCCGCTTCGGCGACCCGGGTGAGCATGGACAGGCCCGCCAGCGCCGGCCCGGTCTCGCTGCCGAGCAGCGTGCCCGTCCCGAGCGAGAAATGAACCCGCTCGCCGGCCTCAACCGCCCGCTCGGTGGCTCCCCCCAGCGCGTCGAAGGCAGGAATTGGGCGGAAGCGAGCCGGCCAACGCCGCTCGACGAGCGCCAAGGCGATCATCAAGAAGACGAAGACCACCACAATGAACAAGCCGAGGCCGCCCAAGATCGTCATTGGCCGCGCTCCGAACGCGCCAGGTCCTCGATCAGGCGATCGAGCGACGCCGGATCCTCGAGCAGCCGGGCGGTGCGGCGCAGATCTGCGGACGGTGGGAGAAGCGGGTGCAGGAGATAGAGGACTTGAGCGCCGACAGTCGCAAGGGGAGACACCGCCTCGAGGACGGCGGCGGCGGTCGTCCCCCTGCCCGTCTGGTGCAGCCACCGCAGCCAGGTGGGCGTCGTCGGCGGGACAGGGTCCATCGCGGCGCAGTATAGCATAACGACCCTGGCCAGGCCACTCGCCGCAACCCTGGCGCAAGCGCAGTACGCGCCGCCAGTCCTTCGGCTGGGCGCCGGTTCGCGAGCCGGCGCGTGGGTCAGAGCCTTGGAACCCTGCGCGCTATAATCCAGCACGCGTGTTCGAGGCTGGCATCGTGAGTTTGGATCTGGCGAAACTGCTGGCGCAAGTCGATCAGCTGGGTGCAGAAACTGCTCAGCGTCAGGTCGAACGCGCCGCCGCACTCCCCAAGGCCCAAGCCGCGGTTCGCCAGGCAGCCGACCTCGACCCATCCGAGATCCGGCAGCGCATCGAGCGAGCCGGCGATCGCTGGCGCGGCGCTTCGCCCGGCTCGGAAGCCTGGCAGATCAGCCTTCCACCGCCGCCACTTCCACCACGCTGGCAGGCCATCGGCGCCGATGGTTCGCAGGTGTATCCCGACCGTCACGGCGCGGCGCAATTCTGCCTGGTCAACGTCGGCAGCCTGCGCCTGACCCATGGGAGCGGCGAAGCCCCAATCGCCAGCAGCCGACCACGCTTGCTCTTCCGCCAGGAAGAACTCACGAACTCACAGGGAGAGGCGATCGATGCCGGCCTGGTGAATGGGATGCGCGATGTCGCCGAGATGGCGGAACTGGCGGACCTTGCCGAGCGCTTCCCGGCCGAACCGACCCTGGCGCTGCTCGACAATGGCCTGCTGCTGTGGCTTGCCCTGCAGGAGTTCGAGCACCGCTCCCCGGAGGTCGAGGCCTTGCTGAGGGGCTACCAGGATGAACTGAGCCGGTTGCGCCGGACGCAGGCGGCGCTGGCTGGCATCATCGATCGCCCGCGCGGCACCAACCTGCTGCGGCTGGTCGAGCTGTGCATGCTGCCCCCGGAGCAGGTCAATCCCGAGACGGCGCGCCTGCGCCGCTTCCCCAACCTGGTGGATCGCGACTTGCTGGAGACACTGCTGCCTCCGGGCCATCGCAGCGCGCTGTTCAAGGTCGTCTCGCCATTGAACGCGGCCTTCGAGATGAAGGGCCACGGCGTCCACTTCTTCTACATGAACACCGGCTATGAAGGACAGATCGCGCGCGTCGAGGTTCCCGCCTGGGTCGCCGAGGATGCGGATCGCCTCGGCCGGGTGCACGCCGGGATCCTGGAAGAATGCCGGCTGACGGGCATCCCTTACGTCCTCGTCCGAGCCCACGAGCTGGCGGTTGTCACGCAGCATGATCGCAGCGCGCTCGAGTCGCTGATTGCCGGCGCGCTGTTGCGGCAGGGGATCGAGCCGCGCATCTCGCAGAAGTCGACCACCAAGCGCTGGACGGCCGCCCGCCGGCGGCACCAGCTGTAAGGAGCGCAGCAGCATGACGGAGAAGCAGACGGTAATCGGACGGGTGACGCGCTGCAGCATCCAAGGCTTCGTCGGCGGCCTGCGGCTGCGCCAGCCGGATCTGCCGGTCTTCGGCGGATGGTGTCAGGCACCCGCCCAGGGGGGCGAAACCTCGGTGATCGGATTGATCTACGACATCAGCATCGAGGACGACGAGCTCGCCCGGCAACTGGCCGCCGCCGACGCCCCCTCGCCCGAGCAGCAGGCGGACAGCCAGCTCAACCGCCCGATCCCGATCGAACTGCGGGCGCTGACCGTCGGCTACCGCCGCGCCGGCGCCTGGGTCCAGGCGCTTCCGCCCCAGCCGCCCCTCACGCTGGCCGAAATCACCAGTCTCGAATCCGCCGAAGTGCGCGCCTTCACCCAGCGCCTCGACTTCCTGCCCCTGGCCTTGAACACCGCCGAAGTGCCGGCCGATCAGGTGGTGGCGGCCGCGCTGCGCCAGGCGGCCGAAGCCCGCCCCCTCGACGAGCGGCGCCCCTTCCTGCTCCAGGCTGGACAGGAATGCGCCCGCCTGCTCGGCCAGGACCTGGGGAGGCTCGAGCGGCTGCTGCGTGACCTGCAGGCAGGAGGTGTCGCATGAAACCAACCCCCGCCCCCACCCGGTGCGGCCCCGGTCCGAGCGAGGCGCCGCGATGAGCGAGTCGCCCCGCCTCGACGAGTTCTTCGGCCGGCGCCCCGGGGAGGCCTCCCTGGGGATGGTCGTAGGGGGCTCGCTGTCCGAGGGGCTGCTGGTCCGCCTCGATTCGCGTCTGTCGATCGAGCGCCTGGCGGTCGGGCGCTACGTCGTGGTCGAGGGCAAGAGCGGCCGGCGCTTCTTCGGGCTGGTGACCGATATCGCCCTGGCCGCCACCAATCCTGACCTGGCGCATCAGCCTCCGGATCCGGCCGACGGATTCGCCACCGAGATCTACGGCCGGGCCGTCGCCTACGGCACGCTGCACGTCAGCCCGATGCTGATGCTCGACCCGGAGGACGAGGCGCCGCGCCCGATCAAGACCATCCCCTCGCACTTCTCGCGCGTGGCGGAGGCCACCGCCGAAGACGTAGCGCGCGTGTTCGGCGCCGAGGACGAGAAGCATCTGTTCCTGGGCACGCCGCTCGACATGGAAAACGTGCAAGTCAACCTCGACCTGGCGCGTTTCGTCGAGCGCTCGTCGGGAGTCTTTGGCAAGAGCGGCACCGGGAAGTCCTTCATCACCCGCATTCTGCTGGCCGGGATCATCAAGTCCGGCCAGGCCTCGGCGCTGATCTTCGATATGCACAACGACTACGGCTGGGCAGTGAAGGACGAGGCCGGTCGCGAGTTCAAGGGGCTGCGCCAGCTGTTCACCGACGGCAGCGTGAGCGTGATGACTCTCGACGAAGGCACGTCACGCGCCCGGGGCAGCAAGTACGACAAGGTCCTGCGCATCGGGTACGAACAGCTCGAACCCGAAGATCTCGAGCTGCTCGCCGGGCTGCTTGGACTCAATGAGATCCAAGTCGGAGCACTTCACGTCCTCCACCGGCGCCTGCAAGAGCGCTGGATCGAGAGAATCCTCCAGGACGAACCCGATCCCGTCATTCAAGATCTCATGGACAGCAACCGCATCGCGGAGGCGACTTTCGATGCGTTACGACGCCGGTTGGAGCGCCTGCGCCGGATGGATTTCCTTGTTCCCGGGAAGGGTGAGGAATTCATCGAAGACCTGTTCAACCGGCTCAACATGCCTTCCAGCGTGGTGCTGGAGTTCGGAAGGCATGGCACCAACCTGGCCGCCTACCTCTTGGTCGCCAACTTCCTCACACGTCGCATTCACCACCGCTACGTATCTCAGATGGATCGCGCCGCTGGCAAGCAGGGCGAGGAGCCTAAGCCGCTGGTGATCGTGATCGAGGAAGCGCACAAGTTCCTTGATCCCAGGGTGGCCTCGGACACCATCTTCGGCACCATTGCCAGGGAGATGCGCAAGTATCGCGTCACCTTGCTGATCGTCGACCAGCGGCCGAGCGGCATTGACGACGAGGTGATGAGCCAGATCGGCACCCGCGTCACCTGCCTGCTCGACAACGAGGCCGATATCCGGGCGGTGTTCTCCGGCGTGAGCGGCGCCGGCGCGCTGCGCGAGGTGCTGGCTCGCCTCGACACGCGTCAGCAAGCCCTGGTGCTGGGCCACGCCGTGCCGATGCCGGTGGTCGTACGCACGCGCGACTACGACCAGGCCTTCTACCTCGCCATGGGCCTGGCCGACGGCGAGCAGAAGAAGACCCGTGCCAAGCGCGGCAGCGAAGCGCTGTTTGGCAGTTAGTCAGTCAGCAGTCAGCGATTAGCGACTAGCAACTAGCCGCTAGCTGCTGGTTGCTAGTTGCTGGGAAATTGAAGCGGGAGGCGACCGATGCGGCCGATTGTCAAGGACCGATTGATCCTCGCTGCTCCTCAGGCCGTGTGGGCGGCACTGACCGAGCCACAGGCCATCCGCGCCTGGATGGGCGCGGACAGCACGGTCGAGATCGACCTGCGCCCAGGCGGCGGCTATCGACTGTTCGGCGGCGAGACCACCGGCACCATCCTATCTTGCGAGGCGGGAAAGCGCCTAACCTACACCTGGCGCCAGGGTGAGTGGCCCGCCGAATGGGATGACTCGCTTGTCGATTGGACGCTGACCCCGGCCGAGGGGGGCACCCACCTCCACCTCGTGCACGACCGCTTCCCCAACGAGCAGGAACGCCAGGGACACGACGAGGGGTGGGATCTGTACTTCCTCGGCCCGCTGCAGGAGACCCTGGAGCAGCGAAGTTAGCTCGCCTTCGCCGCGCCTTGGCCGAGCAGGCAGCAGGCCGTGCCGACAGCCGATCCCTCGCTGCGCCTCGGGATGACACCGCTTCGGTCCGGGCCGCGGTGCAGCCCTTGGCGCTCGGGATGACACCTCTTCGGTCCGGGCCGCGGTGCACCCTTGGCGCTCGCGGTGACACACCCCTCACCCTGTCATCCTGAGCCCCCGGCACGGGGGCGAAGGATCTGCTTGTGCTCTGCGCGGGGAAGCCCAAAGCAGATCCCTCGCTGCGCTCGGGATGACACCGTCTTCGGTCCGGGCCGCGGTGAACCCATGGCGCTCGGGATGACCCCTCTTCGGTCCGAGCCGCGGGGAACCCATGGCGCTCGGGATGACGCCTTCTTGCTGCGGTCGCCGGGAGCCCACGCCAGCCGATGCCCCCTACCGCCACCTGACGCTGTGCCGGCCTGCGCCAGCCCTGCACGCCGCCCATTGGGCGCTCCCCACCCCGATCGGCCAACCATTGACAAAACCTAGACAACCGATTAGCATGGCTAAGCTCGGAGGCCGGGGTGGGGGCTCCGCCCCGGCGGTGACGCGGTCTCGAGGAGGTATGGAACGATGAAGTGGTCCTGGCGAATCGGGAAGCTGGCGGGGGTGGATCTGTACGTGCACGCCACCTTCCTATTGATCATCGGCTGGGTCGGGCTGAGCGCCTGGCTCCAGACGCGCACCACGGAGGCCGTCCTGGCCAGCATCGGATTCACGCTGGCGCTGTTTCTTTGTGTCATCCTGCATGAGTACGGCCACGCTCTCACGGCACGCCGCTACGGGATCAAGACCCGGGACATCACCTTGCTCCCCATCGGCGGCCTCGCCCGGCTCGAACGCATGCCGGACAAGCCGATGCAGGAATTCTGGGTTGCGGTGGCCGGGCCTGCGGTGAACCTCGTCTTGGCCGCCCTGCTGGGTGTGGTGCTGGTCGGCATCGGCAGCGGGATGTCGCTGGGGGCGCTGAGCACGACCGACGGCGGATTCCTCGAGCGACTGTTGGCGGTCAACGTGTTCCTGCTGGCGTTCAACCTGATCCCTGCGTTTCCCATGGACGGTGGACGCGTGCTGCGGGCGCTGCTGGCAACCCGCCTCGAGTACACTCGGGCCACCTCCCTGGCCGCCAGCCTGGGGCAGGGGATCGCACTGCTGTTCGGCCTCATCGGGCTGTTCAGCAACCCGTTCCTGGTCTTCATCGCCTTGTTCGTCTGGATCGGCGCGGCGCAGGAAGCGAGCATGGTCCAGATGCGTTCAGCGCTGGGAGGGATCCCGGTCAGCCGGGCGATGCTGACGCGGTTCGAGCGACTGTCGCCAGCCGAGCCGATCAGCCGCGCCGTGCAGCTGATCCTGTCGGGCTCACAGCGCGACTTCCCGGTCGAGGAAGGCGGCGCCGTGGTCGGTATCCTCACGCGCGATGCAGTGCTGGCCGCGTTGGCAAACGGCCGCAGCCAGGACCCGGTGTCCCAGATCATGAGCCGCGATTTCGAGGTGGCCGAGGCGAACGACATGCTCGAGAAGGCCTCGGCCCAGCTGCAGGCCTGCGGCTGTCACACCATGCCCGTGCAGCGTGACGGCCAACTGGTGGGGCTGCTCACCATGGACAACCTCGGGGAGTTCCTGATGATCCGGCAGGCGCTTCACAAAGCGCGCGGCCACACCGAGGTCGCCTTCGGTCGCCTGACCCGGCCCATCCCCTCAGGAGCTGCAGCATGCAGACGCTGCTCGGAAAGCACTGGCATCACCTGCCCGCGCCCGAGGCCATCGAGCTGCTCGAACTCGAACCTCGAGCGGGGGCTCGACCTGTTCGAGCTGCAACACCGCCGTGAACGTTTCGGACGCAATGAGCTCACCCCTCGCCGGCGGACGAGCGCCATCGTCCGCTTCCTGCACCAGTTCAACAACCCGCTCATCTACATCCTGCTCGCCTCGGCGTTGATCACCGCCGTGCTCAAGGATCCGCTCGACGCCGTCGTCATCCTGCTGGTGGTGGTGATCAACGCCGTCGTCAGCTACGTCCAGGAATTGCGCGCCGAAGAGGCGATCGAAGCCCTGGCGCGCTCCATGACCGTCGAAGCCAGCGTGCTGCGGGGCGGCCGCCAGCAGCGCGTGCCCGCCGCCGATCTGGTGCCCGGCGACATCGTGCTGGTCCAGTCCGGCAGCCAGGTACCGGCCGATCTGCGCCTGGTGTCGTCACGCGACCTGCAGGTGGCCGAAGCCTCGCTGACCGGCGAGTCGGCTCCGGTGGCCAAGGATGCCCTGGCGCTGCACGATCCCGACACCGCCTTGGCGGACCGCAACAACATGGCCTACGCCTCGACGATGATCACCTATGGTCAAGGGACCGGCGTGGTGATAGCGACCGGCGACTACACCGAGATCGGGCGTATCTCGCAGCTGCTGGCCCAGACCCCGACGCTCGAGACCCCGCTCACCAACCGCATGCGCCAGTTCAGCCGTGTGCTGCTGTATGCCATCCTGGCCATGGCCGCCGCCACCTTCGCCGTGGGCGTGGCTGCGCGGGCAACCGGCGCTGGAGACTTTCTCCGCCGCCATTGCCCTGGCCGTCGCCATGATCCCCGAAGGCTTGCCGGCCGCGCTGACCATCACCCTGTCGATCGGCGTGGCGCGCATGGCCCGCCGGCGCGCCATCATCCGCAAGCTTCCGGCGGTCGAAACCCTCGGCAGCACGACGGTGATCTGCTCGGACAAGACCGGCACGCTGACCCAGAACCAGATGACCGTCCGGGAAATCTGGGCGGGCGGCGAGTGGCACGACGTCAGCGGCGACGGCTATGACCCGCAGGGTTCGATCACCCGCCGCGGCGCCGCGGCGCACCGGCCCCCCTCGCCCGCGCTGCAGGAGATCCTGCGCGCCGGCCTGCTGTGCAACGACAGCAGCCT
The DNA here is from genome assembly GCA_963789825.1 of uncultured Chloroflexia bacterium. Taxonomy (GTDB): domain Bacteria; phylum Chloroflexota; class Anaerolineae; order Anaerolineales; family E44-bin32; genus PFL42. The sequence goes on along the minus strand of CAWBME010000005.1, from coordinate 49,477 downwards.
GTCCGAAGTGGATGGTCGCTGGACGGTGCAGGGCGACCCGACCGAGGGCGCGCTGCTCGCCGCCGCCGGCAAGCTTGGCCTGGCCGCCCAGGTCGCGCACGAGCTTCCCGCGGGTGGATGCCATTCCGTTCGAGTCCGAGTACCAGTACATGGCAACGCTCCACCGTCCGCCGCAGTCCGGCGAACTGGTCGCCTATGTCAAAGGTGCTGCCGAAGTGCTGATCGATCGCTGCCGCCGCCAGCTGGACTCCGCCGGCGGCGATGTGGCGCTCGACCCCGAGCAGGCGCATCAAGCCGCCGACCAGATGGCCGCCGATGGCTTGCGGGTGCTGGCCTTTGCCCGGCTGATCCTGCCGGCCGACACGGCGCGGCTGCGTCACAGCGACCTGGCCTACGGTCTCACGCTGCTCGGCTTGCAGGGAATGATCGATCCCCCACGCGCCGAGGCGATCGCCGCCGTGCGCGCCGCGCAGCTGGCCGGCATCCGGGTCAAGATGATCACCGGCGATCACGCCCTGACCGCGGCGACCATCGCCGGACAGATCGGCCTTTCCGAGGGCGCTACGAGTCAGCCGGCCCAGGTCCTCACCGGGAAGGCGCTGGCCGGCTACACCGATGCCGAGTTGATCGAGGCCGCCGAGAACACGCACGTCTTCGCCCGGGTCACGCCGGAACAGAAGCTGCGTTTGGTGGAAGCCCTTCAGGCGCGCGGCCACGTGGTCACCATGACCGGGGATGGGGTGAATGACGCTCCGGCCTTGAAGCAGGCGGATATCGGAGTGGCCATGGGGATCGCCGGCACCGACGTCGCCAAAGAGGCGGCCGACATGGTGCTGACCGACGACAACTTCGCCACGCTCGAGGCCGCCGTCGAGGAAGGGCGCAGCGTGTTCGACAATCTCGTCCAAGATCATCGCCTGGACGCTGCCCACCAACCTGGGGGAGGGCATGATCATCCTGGCGGCGATCGTGCTCGGGATTGCCCTGCCGATCCTGCCAATCCAGATCCTGTGGATCAACATGACCACCGCCACTGTCCTGGGTCTGGTGCTGGCCATGGAGGGACGCGAGCCGGGCATCATGCGCCGACCCCCGCGCGATCCACGCTCGCCGATCCTGACCCGCCCGATCTTGCTGCGCATCCTGCTGGTCGGGACGGTGATCCTGCTCGGTGCCTTCGCTCTGTTCGAGTGGGAGCTCGCGCCTGGGTGCGTCGATGGAGGAAGCCCGCACCGTCGCCGTCAACGTTGTGGTCATGGTCGAGATCTTCTACCTGCTGAATTGCCGTTCGCTCACCGAGTCGATGTTCCGCATCGGCGTGTTCTCGAACCGCTGGTTGTTCGTCAGCATCGGCGGCATGCTCGTCCTCCAACTGCTGTTCACCTACCTGCCGGCGATGAACCGCCTGTTCTCGACGGCCCCCATTCCCGCTCGAAGCCTGGACGCGCATCGTGGCGGTTGGCCTGGCCGGCTATGGGGTTGTCGAGGTGGAGAAGGCGTTCCGCCGCTGGTCGGCCGGCGGACGTTGGGGAGATAGCGCGTGGCGGCCCGGTCCCCTTTCAGGCTGAGCGCATCCCCCACACTCCAGGCCGCAGGCGATCCCGTCGCCCTGGTCGACTCAGCTGGGAAGGCAGCGGGCCCTTCTGCAACCACGGGCGCGTGACTGACCTGATCGCCCTGGAAACCGGTGCGGGGGTCAAGCGGAGCGGGAGTCCTTTCCCACGGGAAGCAGCAGCGTGATCGCCTGCCCAACCTCCTCGACGGACTTCCCGGTGACCTCGATGCGCTGCCAGCCGCGCTGGATCGCCAGCTCCTGCGAGAAGATCATCTCTTTGCGCAGCGCCTCAACCGAAGCGTACGGCACTTCCGGGATGCCCAAGTAGACTGCCCGCGCGTGGCGCAGCTCGAGCAGCCGGCTCGGAGACATCAGCATGCAGAACACCCGCTCCGGGGGAAGAGAGGTCAGCGCCGTGGGCGGCTCCTGCTCGGGCACAAGCGGCACATTGGCGGCAAACCAGCCGCGATACGCCAGATACAACATGGTCGGCGTCTTCATCGTGCGCGATACGCCCACCAAGACGACTTCGGCCTGATCCAGGTCCTCGACATGCTGACCATCATCGTGGCGGAAGGCGAACTCGACCGCCTCGATCTCGCGGGCGCGGCGCTCGGCCAGCTGCTGGAACAGGCCGGGGCGCTCCTGCGGGCTCAGCCGCAGGTGCTGGGCCAGTCGGTCGAGCAGCGGTCCCATCAGGTCCATGGCGTCGACGCCGTAGGCTCGCGCTTCCTCAAGCATTTCGCGCCGCAGGCCATCCGAGACCATTGTGTGGAAGATGAAAGACCGGACACCGGCCGCCTCGAGCACCACACGGTGGACATCGTCGGCCGTGCGCACGTCGCCCCGCCGCACGACCTGCACCTCGGGCCCCTCGAACTGAACCAGCGCCGAGCGCACCACCCGCTCGGCGGTCTCACCGGTCGCGTCGGAGACAACAAAGACGGTCAGCACACCGCTACTCCCAGCAATTCGGTCACCCGCCAGCAACCCAGTCGCGGTCTCTCCCTGCACGACCTTTGCACCCGGACTTACCCTGCCGACCCGATGTGTGTTCAACGGGAGCCCGCGTCCCTGCAAGCATTGTAGCGGCGGAATCGCCCGCCTGGGGCAGTTCTCCCCGGCCGGTGGCTGCACACCCCAGGCCCATCCAGGGTTCGTGTGCCAGCCATCTCAACAACCATCAGGCCGCTCGGCAATGGGCCTGGCGCCTTGCGTGTTCCTTCCACCTTGGCCGCACACTGACGTAGAATAGGCGACGATCCTCTGCGCTCAGGAGAACTCATGCAACCAGTGGCCGAACTCCTCAACTTCGTCGCCGGCGCCTGGCGCCGCCCCGACGCCGCCGAGTGGCTGGAAGTGCACAACCCGGCCACCGGCGAGGTGCTGGCGCGAGTGCCGCTGTCGCCACAGGCCGAGGTCGAGCGTGCCGCTCAGGCCGCTCAGGCCGCTTTCCCGGCTTGGCGCCGCACGCCGCCGGCCGAGCGTATCCAGCCCCTCTTCCGCATGAAGGCCGTGCTGGAGGACAACTTCGAGGCCCTGGCGCGGCAGATCACGCTGGAGAATGGCAAGACGCTGGGCGAGGCGCGTGGCGAGATGCGGCGGGCGATCGAGAACGTCGAGGTCGCCTGCGGAATCCCCGCGCTGATGCAGAGCGAGTTCTCCGAGGACATCGCCCCCGGGATCGACGAGTACATGATCCGCCAGCCGGTAGGCGTATGCGCCATCGTCGCACCCTTCAATTTCCCGGGCATGATCCCGTTTTGGTTCCTGCCGTACGCGCTGGCCTGCGGCAACACAGTGATCGTCAAGCCCTCCGAGCGCTGCCCGATCACCATGGTGCGGGTGGCTGAGCTGTTCGAAGGACTGGGGCTTCCGCCCGGGGTGTTCAACCTGGTCAACGGCGGGCCGGAGGCGGTGAACGCCATTCTCGATCACCCCACCATCCGGGCGGTGAGCTTCGTCGGCTCGACCCCGGTGGCCCGCCATGTGTACGCACGCGGCTCAGCCAGCGGCAAGCGCGTGCAGGCCCAGGGCGGCGCCAAGAATCCGGTGATCCTGCTCCCGGATGCCGACGTGGAGATGACGACCCGTATCGTCGCCGACAGCGTGTTCGGCAACGCCGGCCAACGCTGCCTGGCGGCTTCGCTCGCTGTCACTGTGGGTGAGGCCCGGGAGATCTTCACCGAGTCCATCACCGCCGCCGCAGCCGAGCGCGTGGTCGGTGATGGGCTGGACGACGCCACCACGATGGGCCCGGTGATCTCGCCACAGAGCAAGCAGCGGATCTCCGGCTTGATCCAGCAAGGACTGGATGAACGCGGACACGTTCTGCTCGACGGGCGTTCGCTGGTCGTGCCGGGCTACGAGAAGGGCAACTTCCTGGGCCCGACGATCCTCGAGGACTGCTCGCCGCAGGGCACGATCGTCCGGACCGAGATCTTCGGCCCGGTGCTGGGAATGATGCACGTCGAGACCGTCGACCAGGCGATCGCACTGGTCAACCAGGCCGGCCTTCGGCAACATGGCCTGCTTGTTCACCAGCAGCGGCTCCGCCGCGCGCAAGTTCCGCTACGAAGCCGAAGCCGGCAACATCGGCATCAACATCGGTGTGGCGGCGCCGATGGCCTTCTTCCCGTTCAGCGGCTGGAAGGAATCCTTCTTCGGCACACTGCATGGCCAGGCGCGCCACGCGGTTGAGTTCTTCACTCAGACCAAGGTCGTGATCGAGCGCTGGCCCAAGGAGTGGTCGCGCCAGTTCTGATTCCCGTGTCAACGGTGCATTCCGGCGACAACCGAACGCAGCCACCAACCCTACGGTCCACTGCCACGCGGATTCTCGGTGGCGGATCGCGCTGCGCCTTCCCCACCTGCCCCATCAACGGACGTTGCGCTGGACTCGTGTCTGGCATCCTTGGGCCGAAGACCGCATGCCGGCTGGATACCGCAATGCGATCCGTGGCGCCTCGGAGTCGGAAGAACCCGGTCTGAAGACCGCGGAAAGCACGTTCCCCGGCCAAGTCCCCCACCCTCGCCCCTCCCTCCTGCGCCAGGTAGTCCTTGCTTGCCTTGGCATCGCGCGGTGGGAGAGGATGGCATGCGTGGAGAGTGGGGGCAGCTCCCCCCACTCTCCAGACCGCGTACCCCCTCTCCGTCAAGGAGCCTGGCGGGCGCAATCGCTCTCTGCGGAGCGGGGGTCAGAGGGTGAGATCAATACGGGTTCTTGCTTTGCTCTCAAGTGAGGCGCGGATCGAACTCGAAGAGCATGGGCGCGCCCAAGACCAACTGAGGAAAGTCCGGGTGCAACGGATTCAGCAGGTAGTTGTGCTCCAGCGGCAGCACTGCGCTCGGCACGCCGAGCACCGCCGATTGCTGCTCGGCCAGCCAGCGATCGCCGATCAAGCGCAGCGAAGCCGGCGCCGGTGATGCGCGCCAGTCCAACGGTAAGACGGTGGGATCCAACACGCGCAGCCGCGCTGGATCGAACTCACAGCGCAGGATGCTGTAGGCGCTCAATACGCGTGGGCTGCCCAGGTGGACCAGCACTTCGAGCACCGCCAGCGAGGCGTGCTCGGCGGTGTAGACCGCCGGCCGTCCGGGGCTGGTCCAGCGCCCCCCAAACCGCCGAGCGCCTTCGCCGCTGAAGGCCTCGGCCGCGTAGCGGGACTTGATGATCCGCCAGGCGGCCGAGCTCATCCAAACACTCCTTGCTCCAGCCGGCCGATCAAGTCCTCGACCTCGCGTGCACCGACTTCGCTGCGGGCGAACTCGATCGGCTGGCGTCCCGACAACGCCCGCGCCGGCGAGCGCAGCCAGTTGAGCGCGGCCACCTTGTCGCCCTCGAACAGCATCACTGCGTCGTCGAAGATGCGCGACGCCCGCACCAGCCGCTCGGACTCCTCCGGCTGCAGCCGGCCCTCGGTCTTGCGCCGGGCCAGGGTGCGCGCCGAGATTCCCACCAGACCGGCCAGCTCGCGGTGGGTGACCCCCATGTCCGCCTGCAGACGTTCGAAAGCGCGGTAGGGCAGGCCTTGCTCGATCGTGTCCGCAAGCTGCAGCGCGTTCTCCGCCTTCAGGCCCAGCCTGCCCGCGAAACCCATCTCGCGGCCAGCGGGCGTTTCCTGCCTTGTCATCGGCCTCGTCTCCTTGTTTGCCAATTGGCATTATAGACGACGCCATATGCGCCTACACAGCCAATTCCCATGGGCATGGCCGGTGGGCTTGCTGTGGTAGAACGTTTGTGCTATTCTGGAGGCATGGACCTGCTGGAGCGGTTGACGCTCGCCGCCGAAGGCGCCCGCCAGGAGGTCGCCGATGCGAGCGACCGCCCAGCCGGGACAGCGCCCTGCGGTGCGCCCTCCGCCACTCGCCTCGCAACCTTCAACGTCGGCGGGCATGCGATTCCCATCTACCCAGCCGCTGGGCCGGGTGGCCGGAGGTTCCCGCTGCTCAAGGCGATGCTCACCACGGTCTGCGAGCGCGACTGCAACTACTGCTCCTTCCGCTCCCAGCACGATCAGCGCCGGGTGACATTCCAGCCCGAGGAGATGGCCCGCGCCTTCGACCAGGCACTCCGAGGGGGTTCGTCCAGGGGCTATTCCTGTCCTCGGGGATCGCCGGCGGCGGGGCCAACACCCAGGAGCGGTTGATCGCCACGGCGGAGATTCTGCGGCGCCGCTACGCCTTCCGCGGCTACCTCCACCTCAAGATCATGCCCGGCGCCGAGCGCGAGCAGGTGCTGCGCGCCATGCATCTCGCCAGCCGCGTGTCGATCAACCTCGAGGCGCCCAACGCCGATCGTCTTCCGGCGCTTGCCCCGAGCAAGTCCTTCGACGCCGAGCTGCTGCCCCCGCTGCGCTGGGCCAGCGAGGCGCGCTCCCCAGGCGGACCGGCGCCGCGCCTGGCCAGTAGCGCCACGCAGTTCGTCGTCGGCGCCGCCGGCGAGTCCGATCTCGAGATCCTGTCGACCGTGCAGCATGCCTACCAGCAGTTGGGCCTGGCGCGGGCCTTCTTTCAATCCTTCGATCCGGTCCCGGACACCCCCCTTGAGAGCTTCCCGCCGGAATCCCCGCTGCGGCAGAACCGTCTGTACGAGGCTTCGTACCTGCTGCGCGATTATGGTTTCGATCTGGAGGATCTCCCCTTTGCCGGCCAAGGCAACCTCCCGCTCGACACCGATCCCAAGACCGCCTCTGCCGAGCGTGCGCTCGCCCAGCAGCCCGTTGAACTCAACACCGCCGACCGCGAGCTTCTGCTGCGCGTGCCGGGTCTGGGCCCGCGTGCGGCACAGTTGATCCTAGCCGCTCGCCGGGAGCGCCAGATCCATGACCTCGGGCAGCTGCGCAAGCTCGGGATCCTTGCCGAGCGGGCGGCTCCGTACATCACGCTGATGGGCCAACGCCCCTCCCGACAGCTCCCGCTCTTCCGCGATTGAACCCTATCGCCGCTCGCCGTCCCCCCAGATCTCGGGTACGATGCCCGGTCTGTTCCGATGAATCCAACCCAACTGCTCGAAGCCTATGACCTGCTGCGCCAACAGGTGCGCCTCCCGGGAGCCAGCCGCACGGAGTTGCCACACCTGATTCGCCATGACTACCCAGCGGGCGATGGCCTGATCGTCTATTCCGAGTTCGATGCCGGCAATGCCGTTGACGTGATCGAGGAACAACTGTCGTTCTTCCGCCGGAGGGGACGATCGCTTAGCTGGATGGTATATCGCCACGACACACCAGCCGACCTGGGAACCCTGCTGGCCGAACATGGTTTCACGCCGCAAGCGACGCAAGCCGTGCTGGTCTTGGAGCTTCAGCCCCTGCCTGCGCTCCCCGAGAAGACCGAGCAAACCGTGGTGCGCGTCCTCGAACCCGAAAGGCTTCAGGCCGTTGCCTCGATCCAGGAACAGGTCTGGGGAGAGCCCCCGTCGCAGGCTGACATGGACCGGCTGGCCAAGCGGATCGGCGAAAGCCAGGACGCCTTCTTTCTCTATCTGGCGTATGTCGACGGCCACCCGGCGGCCACCGCCCACCTGAGCCTTCATGCTCCAACGGCCTGGGCTGGCCTGGGAGGGGCGGCTGCACTGCCCGCCTACCGGCGGCGCGGCCTGTATCGAAGCCTGCTGCTGCGGCGCCTGCGCCAGGCACAGCAGGCTGGGGTTCGTTTCCTTGAGGCCGAGGCCAGCCCGATGAGCCAGCCGGCGCTGCAGGCCATCGGCTTCGTGCACATCACCGATTGCCGCCTGTACGACAGCCCGGCCCGAGGCTCTTGAGCCGGCCTACTCTCTCGAGTGAGCCTTCGCTCGATGGGAGAACAAACCGCCCGGCGGCTCGCCGGGCGGTTCCCAGTGCTCCTTGGGCGAATTGGGTCAGTCCTCGTGCGCTGCGCCTCGGCCGGAAACGTAGGACTCGACGAACAGCAGGCCGTTGGGCCCTGCCCGCTGGATCACCTTGAGCAAGGTCTCCATCGTGGTGACCTCCTCGAGCTGTTCATTGATGAACCAGCGCAGAAAGTCCTGCGCCAGGTAGTCAGTCTCCTTGACCGCCTGGTCCATCAAGGCCTTGATCTGACGGGTGACCTCGTTCTCCCAATCCAGCGAGAGCTTGGCAGCCACCTCGGCTGAGGCGATGTCATGCCGGGGAGCATCGATCGCCGGGAGGATCACCGTCCCGCCGGCCTCGGTCACGTAGTGCACGAACTTCATGGCATGTTCGTTCTCTTCCGCCGCCTGGCGGTAGAAGAACTTCGCCAGTTGCTCGAGCGACTCGCGCTCGAAATAGGTGGCGATGGCCACGTATTGGTTGGAGGCCGCGAACTCACGCCCCACCTGGGCGCTCATCGCTGCGGCTAGCTTCTCACTGATCATCATGCTGCACCCCTTGTCTGAGATTGAATACGGCGTTGTGTTGCGCTTATCTTACCCAAGATCGCGCCGGATGGAGGCAATTCTCATCCGCCGCCAAGGACGTAGTCGACCGCATACTGGGCATCCAGGTAGTTGGGGTTCACCGCCAACGCCGCCTGGAAGTCCTGCAGGGCCCCTCCCGCCTCGCCCAGGCGGTAGCGCGCCCACCCCCGCCACAGCAGCGACTCCTCCGCCTTCTGCGTGCGGAAGAGCGTGGCGTCCGCCAGTTCGACGATGTCCTCGAACCGCCCCTGGTTGAAGTAAGCGATGTAGGGACCGAACTGGTAGCGGGTGAAGCGCCACGGCAGGCCCAGACGCAAGGCCGTGTCGAAGGCCTGGGCGGCCTCCGCGTAGCGTTCGAAGTACACCAGGTTGCTGCCCAGGTTGAACCAGGCGTAGGCGTCCTCCGGCTTCCCGGCCACTTCCGCCTGGCTGTCCTCCAGCGCGAGCTGACGATTGACCTCTGGATCCGCGTGCTGCGCCCAGCAGCCGGGAGACCGCCTCCGCCTGGTCCGCCGGGTAGACGAGCATGTAGACATGATTGAAGGCATGCCAGCGGTCTTCGAGCTCCGCGTACGAGACCGGCAGGTCCGCGCCGTCGTAGGCGTCTTGCGTGATGAAGCTGCCGGCCGCATCCTCGTAGCCGGTGACCAGCACATAGTGCGCCGCCCAGCCACCGCCACCTTCGTTCGGCGGGAGATCCAAGCTCTTCTCGATCACCACCGGATACCCGGCAGCCACGAGCCGCTTGAGTGTGCCGATGTCCCCGCCCACCCGATACTCGGCATTCAACCAGCCGGCTCGCGTGCGAACGTAGTAGACCAACTCCTCCGGATTAACGTTCTTGTCGCCGCGGTCCGGCTTGAGCAGATCCGAGATGTCATGCTGGTCGCCCTCCCACCCGTAGTAGCGCATGGCCATGGCCAGGGTTGCCGGACCGCAATTGTTCCAATCCTCCTTCTCCCAGGCGGGCGCCAGCAGGCTGACGGCCGCAGGCAGCGGAGTGGGGATGGGGGTGGGGACTGCTTGCGGGTCGGTTGTGGCGGTCGGCCGGGCGGTCGAAGTTGGCCGCGGCGTTTGCGGTGGGGCGTCGGCCAGCCCGGCTGGGGTCGGCAGCGTGTCCCCCGGCCGGATCCAGCCGCGCACGATCCCGCCGGCCGCATCCAGACGCCATTCGAGGCGCTGCCTGACGGGCGGGAGCTGATAGACCAGCGCCATCCCGATCCCGGCGATGAGCATACCCAGACCGAACCAGGCGAACCACTGCGCACGATGGGACACGGCGGCGGATTATATCAGCCGGGCTCCGGTTTCCTGCTAGAATCTCCCCGCCATGGACTCGACAACGCTGGTAATCTTCGGCGCCTCGGGCGACCTCACTCGCCGCAAGCTGATCCCGGCGCTCTACAACGCTGCCCGCAAGGACCGGCTGCCGGCGGGGTTTCGCCTGCTCGGAATGTCGCGCTCGGTCCTGCCCACGCCCGAGTTCCGGGCCGACATGCGCCAGGCGGCACTCGGCCTCGAGGCGCCGCCCGACGCCGAGTGGGAGACATTCGCCCAGACGATCGAGACGCTGCGCGGCGATCCGACCTCGGCCGATGACCTGGGACAATTGGATCGCCGCCTCGGCGAACTGGAGCGGGCTGTCGGCGGAAGCGCCAACCGTTTGTTCTATCTGGCCACGCCGCCGCACGTCTACCCCGAGGTGATCGCCCGCCTGGGCGCCCTGGGCATGACGGATCAGGCCAACGGCTGGCGCCGGCTGGTCATTGAGAAGCCCTTCGGCAGTGACCTGCCCACGGCGCAGGCGCTCAACCAGTCGATCCACCAGGTGCTCGACGAGTCCCAGGTCTATCGCATTGATCACTATCTGGGCAAGGAGACCGTGCAGAACGTGCTGGTCTTCCGCTTTGCCAACAGCATCTTCGAGCCGCTGTGGAACCGGCGCTACATCGATCACGTGCAGATCACCGTGGCCGAGACCGTGGGTGTCGAGCACCGCGGCGACTTCTACGACCGGGTCGGTGTACTGCGCGACATGTTCCAGAACCACCTGATGCAGGTGCTGTCGATGGTGGCCATGGAGCCGCCCTCCTCCTTCGACGCCAACGCCCTGCGCGACGAGCGCAGCAAGGTGCTGCGCGCCGTGCGCCCGATCGCGGCCCAGGCCATGATGACCGAGACGGTGCGCGCCCAGTACCAGGGCTACCTTCAGGAGACCGGCGTTGCTCCCGACTCCACCACCCCCACCTATGCGGCACTGCGCCTGTATATCGACAACTGGCGCTGGCAAGGCGTGCCCTTCTATCTGCGATCCGGCAAGGCCCTGCCGGCCAAGACCACCGGGGTACTGATTCAATTCAAGTCCGTCCCGCACGTGATGTTCCCGCTCCCGCCGGGACGCAGCATCCGTCCCAACGCCCTCGAGATCTGTCTGCAGCCGGACGAAGGCATGCATCTGGTGTTCGAGGTCAAGGTGCCGGACACGATGAGCGAGATGCGCTCGGTGGACATGGATTTCCACTATGCCGAGGCCTTCGGCCCGGATGCCATCCCCGACGCCTACGAGCGGCTGCTGCTCGACGCGCTCGCCGGCGACGCCTCGCTCTTCACTCGGGCAGACACGATCGAACTGGCCTGGCAGTTGGTCGATCCGATCCAGCGCGCCTGGGAGTCCGCCGGCGGCCTCGGGTTGACCACCTACCCGCAGGGCGCCTGGGGCCCCACCGCGGCGGATGACCTGCTGGCCTCCGACGGCCGCTCCTGGTCGAGCAGTTGCATGGATCACCAGCATGGCCAGGCAACCTGACCTCGCCGCACCGATCCGGATCTACGGCACCGACTGGTGCGGCGATTGCCGCCTGGCCCGGGCGTTCTTCGAGCAGCAGGGGATCCCTCACGAGTGGATCGATCCCGACCTCGATCCGGAGGCGGAGGCCTTTGTGCTCCGCGTGAACAACGGGCTGCGCAGCGTTCCGACGATCGTCTTTCCGGACGGAAGCCTGCTCGTCGAGCCGTCGCTTGCAGCGCTGGCTCGCAAGCTCGGGGCTGCCCCCTCGGGGTGAGCCGACCGTCCCTCGAAAGGACTCGCCATGTACCGCGATCTCCACGAATTCATCGCCGATCTGGAACGGCAGCAGCAGTTGGTCCGACTCACGTCCTCCCTGTCTCCCGTCCTGGAGATCAGCGAGGTAATCGACCGGGTATGCAAAGGGCCAGCGGACCGCAACCGCGCGCTGCTCTTCGAATCGGTGGCCGGGCAGGACCTCCCGGTGGCCGCCAACCTGTTCGGCTCCGAGCGGCGCATGGCGTTGGCGCTCGGGGTCACGCGCCTCGACGAGCTGGGCGAACGGCTGGGCCAGCTACTCGATTTCCGGCTGCCGCAAGGCCTGGGCGGGATGCTCGGTCGCGGACAGGACCTGTTGTCGGCAATGCGCGCCATCGGCCTGGGCCCCTCCAAGGTGCGCTCGGGGCCGGTGCAGGAGATCATCGAGAAAGACACCGCCCGCCTGGCATCCCTGCCCGTCCTCACCTGCTGGCCGGAGGACGGCGGCCCCTTCATCACCCTGCCTCAGGTGATCACCCGCGATCCCGAGACCGGCGCGCGCAATGTAGGCATGTACCGGCTGCAGGTGCTCGACGATCGCCGCGTCTTGATGCACTGGCAGCGGCACAAGGGCGGGGCCGAGCATGAACGGCTCGCCAGGCAGCAAGCCAAGCCGACCATCCCGGCAGCCATCGTCCTCGGCGGTGACCCGGCGGCGATGTGGTGCGCCTCGGCGCCCCTGCCGCCGAACATCGACGAGTATCTGCTCGCCGGCTGGATCCGCGGCAAGCCGGTGGAGTTCGTCGACTGCCAGACGATCCCGCTCGAAGTCCCCGCCCAGGCCGAGATCGTGATCGAAGGCTACGTCGATCCCAACACCCACCTGCCGGAGGGACCCTTCGGGGATCATACCGGCTACTACACGCCGGTCGAATCCTTCCCGGTGTTCAACGTCACGGCCATCACCCGCCGCCGCGAGGCCATCTACCCTGCCACGCTGGTCGGCATCCCGCCGATGGAAGACGTCTGGATGGGAAAGGCCACCGAGCGGCTGTTCCTGCCGCTGATGCGGCTGTTCCTGCCCGAGATCGTCGATGTCAACATGCCGGCCGAAGGAGTCTTCCACAATCTGGTACTGGTCTCTATCCACAAGCGCTACCCCGGGCATGCCCGCAAGGTGATCCACGGGCTGTGGGGGCTGGGGCTGCTGATGCTGGCCAAGGCCATCGTCGTGTTCGACGAGTGGGTCGACGTGCACAACCTGAGCCAGTCCGCCTGGCAGGCGCTGGGCAACGTCGATTGGTCGAGGGACGCCGTGATCAGCGATGGGCCGGTCGATCAGTTGGACCACGCCTCCTACCGTCCGCTCTATGGCGGCAAGATCGGCATCGATGCCACGGCCAAGCTGCCGGAAGATGGCTACGCAAGGACTTGGCCGAAGCCGGTGGCGATGACGCCGGAGATCAAGGCGCGCATCGACGAGCTCTGGGGGACATTCGGCTTGTAGGAAGCCTGCGGCCCGGCTGCTCCGGCTGCGCTTGAAGCGGCTGGCGGGCGAAGGCACGCGCATCTCACCCGGTTTGGGGGCAGAGCGGGAAGCGAGGGGAGGGGCGCCGCACCAGGTCGCTGGCCGCTGGCGGTCGAGGCGAGCGGATGATCCTGTGCTGTGGGGAAGCGTTGATCGACTTCGTTCCGACGGCGGACGGCGCCGGCTACCGCCCTGTCCCCGGCGGGTCGATCTTCAACATCGCCGTCGGGCTGGGTCGGCTCGGGGCGCCGGTCGGCTACTTCGGCAAGCTCTCCACGGACTTCTTCGGTGACCGCCTGCTGCAGACGCTCTCCGAGAACGGTGTCGACACCTCGCTGACGCTGCGCGCCCCCGGCCCGACCTCGCTGGCTTTCGTCGACCTGTTCGCCGGCGGCAGTCGTGAGCCCCGCTATACGTTCTACGCCGAGGCCGCCGTCGACCGATCGCTGGCGATTGGCGAACTTCCCAAGCGGCTACCGGCGAGTGTCCAGGCGCTGCACTTCGGCTCGATCTCGCTGGTGCTGGAACCCGGTGCCAGCAGCCTGGAAGCCTTGATGCGGCGGGAGGCCGGCCAACGCCTGATCTCGCTCGACCCCAACGTGCGCCCGGGTCTGATCCAGGATCGCGACGCCTACCGGGAGCGCTTCGAAGGCTGGACGGAAGTCGTTGACCTCCTGCGCCTGAGCCGGGCGGACTTCGACTGGCTGTATCCCGATCGCTCCTGCCGAGGCGGTGTTCCAGGATTGGTTCAGCCGCGGCGTCAGCCTGGTGATCCTGACCGACGGTGCGCAGGGCGCGCGTGGGAATGACGGCGCAAGGGAGCGAGCGCCACCTGCCCAGCCGCCGCGGTGGAAGTGGTGGACACCGTGGGCGCCGGCGACAGCTTCCTCGCCGCCTGCCTGTTCTTCCTTGCCCGCGAGGGAACGCTGACCTCGAAGGAAGCTCTGCGCCGCATGCCCGCCGGGTCCCTCGAGCGCTGCCTGGCGTTTGCCACCCGTGCGGCCGCCCTCACCTGCTCCCGCCCTGGCTCCGACCCTCCATTCCTCCGTGAGCTGGAAGCTGACCCACGGTGATGGGCAACCCTCCTTCCCCTACCATGCCCGAACCCACGACACCAAGGACAACGCGCCGACACCAGAGTGCTGGGCTTCAGGGCGCCGGGAAGGTGTCAGGCAGCCCGCAGCTGGGTTGCGAGCACTCCAGCCAGAGCCCAAGCGACGGTCCCGCAGGGACATCCCAAGGACCTCCGAGGACGAAACACGGCGGCTGAGCCGTGGTTACGCTGAACCCCTCGCAAGCCGCCCGGCTCGAGCCGACAACTCTCCCCGCCAGGGCACCCTGCTTGGAGCCGTCGATCGTCTGGGCAAAGGGCTCGCCTTCGGCCGGGACGACCATCCCCAGCAATTGCCGCCCCGAAATCGACACCTGCGCTTCGACATCGCCGCCCCACAACCATCCGCCCTGCCCGTCCGGTTTGAGCCAGCCGTCCACGATCCGGCCCTGGAACGTGCTGCTGGCGGCGTCTTCGGGATCGTCGCAGTACTTGCCGCAATCCCCCTTGCCCTCGAATTCTCCGGTCAGCACGCCTCCTTCGAAATCGAAATCCAGCCACAACCGAAGGTCATCGACCTCCGTGATCATGGAGGCATTGCCAGCCCCACTCCCGGGTCGGACTTCCTGCTGCCAGAGTTGCCAGATCACCGATGCGCTGTCGAAGTCCATCTCCGTCAGCTCCACCCGCAGGCGAGCGCCCAACAATTCCGCCATCTCGGCTTCTTGGGTCATGTTCGGTGTCGGAGAGGGCAGGTCCTGTGCAGCCAGTTGCCGGGCGGCGGTTCGGCGCCGCCCTCGGGCCAGCAGCCGCCCGACCTTCTCGGTGGCCAGGTTCTCTCCGGCATCCTTGAGACGGCGTCGGAAGATCTGCCGCAGTAGCCGGCCGCCGGCCTGGCCGCGCAGCGGGACGCCCCCCGTGAGGACCGACTGGAGAAACTCATCCAGCGTACCGGGGAGAACCTCATCGATCAGGATCGTACCCGCAGGCCGCACGACTTCCTTCCAAACGAATTGGGGCACCTTGACGACGATCGCCTTCGTCACGTTGCCGAGTCCCCGGCCAGTCCTGCGCAGGAAATTCTGCAGCCCGCGCCCGCGCTGCCTCGCTCGCTCCAGCCTGCGCGCCTGAGCCTCCAGGTCCGCCAAGTCTGCCTGGCAGGCTGCGTCCAGCTCGGCCAAGGAGGCCTGCAGGGTCTCACCCGAGGCAGTCGTTCGCAACGTCTCGCGCTGCGATGCACACGCCTCTTCGACCAGCTTCATCCACGCTCGGACTTCTGCAGCCTGGCTGCCGTTGGCTAGCGAGGGCGCCAGACGGGCCAGCGCCGATCGGGGGCCCAACTCCACGAACGCGTCTGGACCGAGGACCATGGCCTGGCTGGCAAGCATGAGCAGCGCCGCATCGTCGACCGAGCCCAAGCGGGGAGCCAGCGGCTCGATGTCCAACAGCCCTGGCAGGATGGCGACGAACAGCACAAGGGAGCGCACGCTGAGCCGATCGATCCATGGCGGCTACCCTCCTTGGGCCAGGGGCAGCGCTTCGACGTACTGCAGACGGCGGCCCTTCAATCCGAGAATCAGCTGTTCGGCGAAGTACACCTCTCCCTCAGAAACAAGTTCAGGTTCGAGTGGAATGACGACCGCCGTGTCGAGTCCCGTGGCGTCGACCACCTGCTGGAAGCTCATCCCCGCCGTGAACTGCTCAGGCCGGTACGGCACGGGAAAGAGTTCAACCTCTGGATCGGAGATCTCCACCGTCTCGACAAGAGCGCCATTGAGGAAGGTCAGATCCACCCCATCCGCAGGGTAGCTCCAGATCTCTTGCCGCGTGGGCGCGCCCGTTGGATCGTTCTCGGAGGCGGCATAGAACAGGATCGAGAACCCAGCTGGATAGCCGCGCTCTGCCACCACGGCCTGCTGGTCCGGCGAGAGCGAGTGGGCCGGCTCAGGTTGGCTCTGCGACGAGAGCCCCTCCAATAGGCGCGGAGACGACCGGTACACATACCGACCGACGTAGGACGTCAGCGCGACCAGCACGCACACGACGGCAAGCGCGGCCGCGAAACAGCCTGGGCATCCACGAAGGCGAGTACGGTCTTGGCTTCGGGATTCGGACATGACATCCTCCTGGGGGTGCGCCTTTGCAGGTAGAGTTCGCCTCACGCGCCGCAAGCGATCCCGACAGGGTGGACAGCTGTATCCCGCCGATGGGAGCGCATCGGTCCCGGGCATACTGCGGAGAATGGGGACCATTGCGTTGCGGCCAACTCAGAACCACTCCATCGCACTGGGCTCGGGGAAGCCCCCGGTCAAGACAAACCAGATGGCAAACAGCAAGACCGCGACGCAGTATCCGAAGAAGAAGAAGGCGATTAGATTGTGAGAACGCAGCTGCCGCCGCCGGGCGAGCAGCAGGGCAACCACGACCAGGATCGCCGCCGGCAGCCCCATGGGAACGGTTCCACCCTCGTCAACCGCCGCAAAGTACGTGAAGCCATACAGGATGGCCGACACGCTGATCACGGCCCATTTCATGGGTGCGAGGATCAAGCCCCCCTCCAGCGGAGCAAAGGCCAACACAATAGAGAGCCCGATGATGCCGGCGTGCCACAGGTAGTGTGAGAGGACCTCATCATAGAAATGGATCAGGCTGTGTACGGCCGTTGCGCCGGTGCCGAACAAGTTGCTGATCGAATTGGCCGAGAGATGCATTCCCTGCCCCTCGGTCCACAGCGCGGCCAGCACCAGGAACGCCAACACCAGCCGCAGGCCACGCCGAATCCGGCCGGAGTCGCTGAACAGAAGCCAATACAGCGGGATCAGCACCAGCGGCGTGATCAGGTCGAGGACATCTGCCCAGTGCATCGAAGGATACGCGCCAAAGGGAGACCCCAGAAAAGGAGGGGCAACGATGAAGAAGGTGAAGGCAAGGGCGAAAGCCAGGACTAGCGAGGAGCGAGCAACCATGGGCAACCTCCTTCGGTCGAGCGAGGGGCTTGCGCGTGATTCGAGGCCAGGAGGCGTGCGCCAGGGCGGTGGCCGAGCGCTGGGCAGCGAGGAACGCAACTGGCGCGACGAGACGAAGCCGAAACTGGCAATGCTGTGGGGAACATCCGTGGGGACTGAACAGCGGTGAAAGCGGAAGCTGGGTGCGGCACCGGGCCGGACCTCCGCCATGGGGTTCCGAACTGCTCCTAGTCTACTCCTGTTCGCCTCCGCTGCACCGGTCGAGCTTTCGAGTGCCTCGCTCGAGGGGAGGGCAGCGCCTGATGACCGTCCCGCAAGACCCCGCCCGGACCCCTTGACGTGAGCAGGCATGGACAGAATCCTGGCCAGGAGGCGCGGGTGGTCTGGCACTCCCGGGCGTCAGGGGCATCTCGGCAATGCCGTCCTCGGCCGGCTGTGGCCGGGATTCGATTCCGATCCGCTACAGGCTCTGAGCAGCCGTGGCCGTGGCGCTGGGGACCCGCTGCCGCCAAGCCAGCAGTAGCGGGACAAGCGCCAGGCTCGCACCCAGCAAGCCCATGGCGAGGTAGCCTGAGGCGGCGAAGACAACACCGCTGGCGAGCGATCCAATCGCCGAGGCGCTGTTTACCAGCAGGTCATTGATCCCCTGCGCTTGGCCCCGCTCCGCCGGCAACACATGATCACTGAACAGCGCCGAGCCGCCGACGAAGCAGAAGTTCCACCCGAAACCGAGCAGGAAGAGGGAGGCCGAGAGCGGGACTAGGCGCAGCGAGACCGGCGCCAGCAGGGCGGAGGCGAGAAGGGCAACCGAGCCCACCAGGATGACCGGCCGCCTGCCCCATCGATCCGCCAGCCGGCCGGAGACAGCCGAGAATGCGTACATGCCGACGGTGTGCGCCGAGATTACGGCCGCAATGCCCCCCAGGCCGTGGCCGTGGTTTCGCATGTGCAGGCTGGTGATCACCATCAGCATCACCATCACCAACTGGCCGACAACCATCGTCAGCGTTCCCAGGCGAACGCCTGGCCGGGCAAACACCTGCGCCAGGTTCACCCGGCTGGCGGCGGTTGACTCTGCGCCCATCCCGCTTCGGTCGGCGATCTGGCCGGGATCCGGCCGAAGGCCAACCAACACCACGAGGGCGCTCAGCCCGAGGAGCAGCGCGCCCTCCGACATACGGGCCCGTCAGCTCACTTCCCAGGCTGCTGGCTGCCCAGCGCCCTAGCGGCGCCACCAGGAGAGGGCCAAACACCGCTCCCAGCGTCCCACCCAGAACGACGATCGAGATCGATCTCGCCCTTCGCTCCGCCGGGACAATTTCCCCGGCTGCAAAGCGCGAGAGGGTAACCACGGCATAGGCCACGCCGGCGAAGAACAGCCCGACCAGGAAGGCCGCCATGACGCCCCGCAAGACGCCCAGCGACGCCAACAGCATTCCCAGGACGCCAATCACCAAGCCCACGGTCAGCCCCTTCCGCCAACCCACGACGTGCGTGATCCTGGCCCAGGCGTACGCAGAAGAGGCCTGTCCTGCCAGAATGGCGGCCGACGGGATCCCCGCCGCAGCCGCACCGATCAGGCCGGCAGCCACCAGCGGATTGACCGTGGCGACGGCAATCGCCGCCATGGTCGCCGTGCCGGTTGACAGGAAAAGGACCGCCTGCAGGCGCCCGGCCTGCGAGCGCACCAAGTCCGTCTGAACGGTGGAGGGGGGATACTCTATATCCGACATGACTTATCGCATATTCTACCCTGTGCCGCTGTGGGGGAAGCCTCCGGGGGTGCGTGTTACAATCCCGTCCAGATAGCCCACTGCCACTGCAGCCACACTCCTGGGCTCCCACCTGTTGACCGAGCCGATGCATCGCCTGCGCGCCTTCTTCGAGCTGATCAAGTTCGAACACACGGTGTTCGCGCTGCCCTTTGCCTACCTCGGGATGCTGCTGGCCGCCGGCGGCTGGCCTTCATGGTGGGACTTCGCCTGGATCACCATCGCCATGGCTGCTGCCCGCACCTTGGGTATGAGCGCCAACCGCTGGATCGACCGTTGGCAGGACGCCCGCAACCCGCGCACCGCCACCCGCCCGCTCGCCACCGGCGCCATCCAGCCGCGTACCGTGTGGATCGGAATGGGGATCTCGGCTCTGGTCCTGGCCGTCGCCGCCTGGGCGCTGGGTCCGCTGACCTTCCGCCTGCTGCCCGGCGCCTATCTCTTCCTGCTCGTCTATCCGTTCACCAAACGCTTCACCGTGCTCTCGCACCTCGTGCTCGGCATGACCGACGGCCTGGCGACCCTCGGCGCCTGGGCCGCCGTGCGCGATTCGCTCTTCACGCCGGCCGACCTGCCTGCCTGGGTGCTGTTCGCCGCCGTCAGCCTGTGGATCGCCGGCTTCGACATGATCTACGCCTGTCAGGATATCGATTTCGACCGTCAGGAAGGGTTGTACTCCGCCCCGGCGCGCTATGGTCCGGCCGTGGCGCTGCGCCTGTCGTCCATCTGCCACGCCCTGACCACACTGCTGCTCGTCGCCCTGGGTCTGCTGATGAACCTCGGCTGGGCCTACGCCGTCGGCGTGCTGTTGACCGCCGGCCTGCTGGCGTACGAACATCACCTGGTCCGGCCGGATGACTTCTCGCGGCTGAACACCGCGTTCTTCAACATCAACAGCGTGATCAGCGTCATCCTGTTCTTGACGACATCGGTTGCGCTGCTGATCGCCTAGCCAAAGGAGGAAGACCAATGGTTCGCAAGGGGATCGTCCTAGTACTGGCCGCGCTGCTCGCGGCCGGCTGCGCCGCCGAGGGGCCGGCACAGCCAGCCACGCTGCGGATCGGCGTCCTGCCGATCCTGGACGCGCTGCCGATGTACGTCGCTCAGCAGCAGGGCTACTTCGCCGAGAACGGACTACAGGTCGAGTTCGTCCCAGCGGCCTCAGCTGCCGAACGCGACCAGCTGATGCAGGCCGGCCAAATCGACGGCATGATCAACGACCTGGTCTCGACGATGCTCTACAACCAGGACGAGCCGCAGATCACCGTCGTGCGGTTCGCCCGCACGGCCACCCCGGAATTCCCGCAGTACTCGATCCTGGCCGCCAAGGACAGCGGCATCACCTCTCCCGAGGACCTCAAGGGCGTGGAGATCGGCATCTCGGAGGGGACCGTCATCGCCTACACCACCGACCGCCTGCTGCAGGCCGAGGGTCTGGCGCCGGAGGACATCCAGACCATCGCCGTCCCCAAGATCCCGGATCGGATGGCGCTGCTCGATTCCGGCCAGCTCAAGGCAGCCAACTTGCCCGATCCGCTTTCGTTGCTGGCCATGCAGGGCGGCGCCACGGTCGTGGTCGACGACAGTGCCCATCCGGAGTATGGCAACAGCTTGATCTCGTTCAGCAAGGCATTCGCTGACGCCAATCCCGACACCGTGCGCGCCTTCCTGGCGGCCATCGAGAAGGCCACTGCGGATATCAATGCCGACAAGGGCAAGTGGCAGGAGCTGCTCGTGGAGCAGAAGCTGGTCCCTGCCCCGATCTTGGAGTCCTACACCCTGCCGGACTTCCCGGCGGCGTCCGTGCCGAGTGAGGCGCAGTTCGCCGACGTGCTCGCCTGGACGATCGAGAAGGGCCTGATCGACAAGCGCGATCGCCTACGCCAATTCGGTGAGTGATGCGTTCCTGCCCTAGGAGCACATGCATAGAACGCCCATTGCCCTCGCCTCATTCGGGTCGCACACCATCCCGGTGTCCTTCCGAGAAGCCCGGGCCCGCCGCGCCGTCCCGGCCGTCTCGCCCCGGCGGGCCAGGATTTGCGGCCCGAACAGGGCGTCCTGACGGGAGGGCGAGACGGCCCCCGGACCCTTCGCACAGCGCCCCGTCCTTCCAGGATCTTCCGCGAAGCCAGAGCGTGGGGCTCTCCGCGGACTGCCATCGTGTCCGCCAAGAAGCGTGGCGGAGAGGGGATCGCTGATGCTGGGTGGCGGGGTGCTCGCTGTCTCCCCAACCTGCTAGGCTGGGAGTCCCGCTGGGCCGACCGTGATCAAGTTGAACGATCTGACCTTCGCCTACCGTGGCCAGCCGCCGCTCTTCGAGGGCTATAGCTGGCAGGCGGCGCGCGGCGAGTCGTGGGCGGTTCTCGGGCCCTCCGGCTGCGGCAAGAGCAGCCTGCTCTACCTGCTGGCCGGCTTGCAGCTCCCCACTTCGGGGGAGGTGCAGGTCGGCGGCGAGGTCCTGCGCCGTCCTCGCCCGCGCACCGGATTGATCCTGCAGGACTACGGTCTGCTGCCCTGGGCCACGGTGCGCGCCAACGTTCGGCTCGGCCTGCGCCTGCGCGGCTTCTACGGCCCGGACGGGAGACACGCCCCGCGCGACGAGGTGGTCAAGGACATCGATCAACACGTCGGGGCCTGGCTGCAGCGCCTCGGGCTGGAGGCGGTCGCCGAGAGCTACCCCGGGCAGATCTCGGGTGGCCAGCGCCAGCGCACGGCGATTGCCCGGACCTTGGCGCTCAGCCCTGACTTGCTGCTGATGGATGAGCCCTTCGCCTCGCTCGACGCGCCGACGCGCCAGGACTTGCAGGACCTGACGATGCAGCTTCGTCAGGAACGAGGCCTGACGCTGGTGTTGGTCACGCACGCCATCGAAGAGGCGGCCTTGCTCGGCCAACGCGTGCTGGTGCTGGGCCGCCCTCCACACCGACAGCCGCAGGTGATCGACAACCCGGGCGGCGGCGTACCGGCCCACCGCGGGACGGCCGCCTACGACCAGGCCTGCGCCAGTCTCAGGGCGGCGCTGGAGCTCGTGACATGAGGCGCCGGGAGATCGTGCTGGCGGCGGTGGTGCTGGTGCTGCTCTGGGCAGTGCTGGCGGCCGTCGTCGACCGTCCGATCCTACCCTCGCCGTTCGAGGTGCTGTGGATCACGATCACCGAGCTGCCGGGCGAGCTGGGCGGCCATCTGTTGGTCAGTCTGTGGCGCGTCGTCGCCTCGACCGCGCTGGCGGTGCTGGCAGCGGTGCCGCTGGGCATCATCCTCGGACAATCGGCGCGCGCCGACCGCTGGTTCTCGCCCTTCGTCTACCTGCTGTTCCCGATCCCCAAGGTCGTCTTGGTCCCGGTGCTGCTGCTGTTCTTCGGCATCGGCGACCTGACCAAGATTGCCGTGATCTTCCTGATCCTGTTCTTCCAGATCCTGGTCCTGGTGCGCGACCAGGCCGCCGGGCTGCGCCCTGAACTGCTGTTCTCGGTGCGCAGCCTGGGCGCCGGTCGGCGCGGCCTGTTTCGTTTCGTGTACCTGCCCGCCAGCCTGCCGGCCATCCTGACCGGCCTGCGCCAGTCGATCGGCACCGCCGTGGCGGTGCTCTACGTGGCCGAGCTCTTCGCCACGCAACAGGGGCTGGGCTACTACATCTACCTGCATGGCAGCACGCTCTTCGACTACCCGCGCATGTACGCCGGGGTGATCGCCATGAGTCTGCTCGGCCTCGGGCTATACCTGGTGGTTGACGCCGCCCAGCGCCGTCTGTGCCGCTGGCAGTACGCGGCGTGATCCCAAGGCGTCGTCATGGCTGACCTGAGCGGGAGCGCCCGCGCCGCCTATGTCGCCCGCATGTTCGATCGCATCGCCGGACGCTACGACCTGCTCAACCGGCTGATGACCTTCGGGCAGGACCGCCGCTGGCGGCGCGAAGCGGTACGGCGGCTGTCGCTGACGCCCGGGGCGCGCGTGCTGGATCTGGGTGCAGGAACCGGGGACCTTTCGTTCGAGGTGCTGCGCCAGCAACCCACGGCGCGCCCGACGGCAGCCGATTTCAGCCTGCCCATGATGCGGGTTGGCCGGCAGCGCCCCGGCGGCGACCGGACGGGCTGGGTGATGGCCGACGCCTTGCGCCTGCCCTTCGCCGCCGGCACCTTCGACGGGGTGGTGAGCGGCTTCCTGCTGCGCAACGTCAGCGATGTGCCGCTGGCGCTCGCCGAGCAAGCACGCCTGCTGCGCCGTGGCGGCAGGCTGGTCTGCCTGGACACCACACCGCCTCGCTCCGGATGGATGCGGCCGCTGCTGCGCTTCCACCTGCATGTCGTCATCCCGCTGCTCGGCCGCTGGGTTGCGAGGGATCCCGAGGCGTACAATTACCTGCCCGATTCAACCGAACGTTTTCTGCAGGCCGAGGCGCTGGCTGCACGCCTCACCGCCGCCGGGCTTTCCCAGGCCGGGTACGTGCGCAGGATGCTGGGCACGGTCGCCATCCACTGGGCGAGCAAGCCCGGCTGAGAGGAGACCCCATCCACGTGGAGACATCACGACGGCGGATCATCGTCGCCATCACCGGCGCCTCGGGCGCGATCTACGGCATCCGCAGCCTCGAGACGCTGCGCTCGCTGGACGTCGAAACCCATCTGGTGCTCAGTCCGGCAGCACGGGTCACCATCCACCAGGAAACCGACCACAAGGTGAGCGAGGTCGAGGCGCTGGCCAGCGTGGTGCACGCCCCGCAAGACATCGGCGCATCGATCGCCTCCGGTTCCTTCATCACGCAGGGCATGCTGATCGCGCCGTGCTCGGTCAAGACGCTCTCGGCGGTAGCCAACAGCTACGCCGATGACCTGATCGGGCGGGCGGCCGACGTCTGTTTGAAGGAGGGCCGGCCGCTGCTGCTGATGGTGCGGGAGACGCCGCTGCACCGTGGCCACCTGCGCCTGATGGACCTGGCCGCCCGTGCCGGAGCGATCATCTTCCCCCCGCTGCCGTCGTTCTATGACCATCCGCAGTCGCTCGACGACATGGTGCAAGCCACGGTCGGACGAGCGCTGCAGCGACTGGGAATCGACAACGACGCCTATCGCACCTGGCAGGGGCTGTGACCGGATCGACGGCCGGCTTCGCCGAGCCCGACCGCGCCGCTCTGCTGGAGCTGCTGGAGGAGACCCCGGCACTCACCCTGGCGACGCTCGACCCCGACGGCGCACCGCGCGCCACACCCCTGTTCTTCGCCGCCGACGAACTGGCGCTGATCTTCCTCTCCGATCCTTCCAGCCAACACAGCCACAACCTGCAGGCGGACCCGCGCTGCGGCGTCGGCCTATACCCAGCCGTGGAAGACTGGCGGGCGCTGCGCGGATTACAGATGCGCGGGCGAGCGCGCCGGCTGAGTGAGGCCGAGGCGCCGCGCGCCCTCCAGCTCTACCTGCGGCGCTTCCCGTTCGCCGCCGACCTGACGCAGGCGGTCGAATCCGCCGCGCCCTATCGCTTCCAGCCCAGCTGGATCCGCCGCATCGACAACCGCCAGGGCTTCGGCTTCCAGCAGGAATGGCAACTGGATGAGTGAGGCCGAGCGCCCCAAGGCTGCCGTCCTGGGCGAGCCGTCCTACGTCTGGCGCGCCGGGCAGGATCGACGCTGGCAGATGATCCAGACCGCGGCGGGCGAGCGGCTGGCGGGACGCGTGCTCGACAACGGCTGCGGTGTCGGTTTGTATTTGCGGCCGCTCGCCGAGCACGCCCGACAGGCCGTCGGCGTCGAGTATGACTTCGAGCGCGCGGCGCAGGCGAAGGCGGCGGCGCCGGTCGTCAACGCCGCCGGCGAAGCGCTTCCCCTCCCGTCTGCCACCTTCGACCTGATCCTTTCGCACGAAGTGCTCGAGCACGTTGCCGACGACCGAGCGGCGCTGGCCGAGATGGCGCGCCTGCTGCGCCCTGGCGGGCGACTGGTGCTGTTCGTCCCCAACCGGGGCTATCCCTTCGAGACGCACGGCGTGGTATTGGCGCGGCCGCTACCACTTCGGCAATGTCCCCCTGGTCAACTACCTGCCGCGGCGCTGGCGCAACCGCCTGGCGCCGCACGTGCGGGTCTACTCGTCGGCAGATCTGCGGCGGCTGGTGGCCGGTCTGCCGCTCCACCCGGTCACCACAACGATCATCTTCGGCGCCTACGACAACATCATCGCTCGCTGGCCTCGCCTGGGAAGGGCCCTGCGCGCGGCACTGCACGCCCTGGAGCGCACTCCGCTCCGTCAGCTTGGGCTGTCCCACGTCTGGGTGTTGGAGCGAGTCTGAAATGCGCCGGCCGTCGGATCCGCCCAGCGGGCACGCGCCGGTGGAGAGACCTCGATCAGTCGCGCTGCTGCTCAACCGCCGCGCCTTCCTGCGTGCCGCCGGCACACTCACTGCCGGCGGAATGCTGGCGGCCTGCCGGGGACTCTCCGCTGGGTTCCGCTCCACTGCACCTGGCGCTGATCTCGGACGTTCATCTGTTGCCAAGCGAGGTTGCCCTTGGTGGTCTGCAGCGGGCGTTGGATCACATGCACCAGCAGCGGCCCGCTGTGCAGGCGATCCTGAACGCCGGCAACTCGATCATGGATGCGCTCCAAACGCCGAAGTCGGAGGTCGTCGCGGAGTGGGAGGCCTTCAACCAGACGATGCAGGCGGGGACGGACCTTCCGATCTACAGCGTCATCGGCAACCACGACGTGTGGGGCTGGGGTCTTGCGGAGCCGACACTCGAAGAAATCCTCGCTACGGCAAGGCATGGGCGATCGAGGCGCTCGGGCTGCCCGGCCCGTATTACGCCTTCGCGCTGGGAGAGTGGCAGTTCTACGCCCTCGACAGCACACATCGCCCCACGTTGGAGGCCGGTGATCCCTACGGCGATATGCCCTACACCGGACGCCTCGACGACACCCAGTTCGAGTGGCTGAAGCAGCAGTTGGCACAATCCGACCCCGAACGCCCGGTGGCGATCCTGTCCCACATCCCGATCCTGAGCGCCGGCGAGTTGCTGGACGGCGACAACGAAGCCAGCGGCAACTGGCTCGTCCCCGGCGCCTGGGTCCACATCGACGCCCGCCGCCTGGTCGAGCTGTTTCACCAGCATCCCAACGTGCGCCTGTGCCTGAGCGGCCACAGTCATCAGCATGAGCGGCTGGAGTACCTCGGCGTGACCTACGTCGGCGGCGGCGCCATCTGCGGCAAGTGGTGGATGGGCGATTACATGCACTTCCCACCTGGCTACGTGCCTGCTCGACCTGGCCCCCGACGGGACCTGCCAGAGCCGGTTTGTGGACTACAACGCCCAGGGCTGATGCCCGCGCTCGATCCTCCCGGCCTTCCGCTCCCACCCCACACACCCTCCGCGTACACCCCGTCCATGAACCCTGGCACACCGGGCAGACACCCGGGGGCCAGCCCAGCCCTCCCAGCCTTGCGCGGCTCGCGTGGAGCTCCCCACCCGCAGGATCACTCCCCCTTGACATCCAGGGATATACACTGTATATTTACAGTGTAAATACCGAAGGTGACCATGCCCAGCACGCAGCGCAAGAGCTCGCCCCGACCTGCCATCCGACAGGAAACGATCAAGGCGGCCGCACGGCACCAGATGGCCGAGCGCGGCACGGCCGGGCTGACGCTGCGCGGCATCGCCCGCGAGCTCGGCGTCACCGCCCCGGCGATCTACAACTACTTCCCCCATCTTGACGACCTGATCACCGCCCTGATCATCGACTCCTTCACCGACCTGGGCGTGGCCATGCAGGCGGCCGACTCCGCTGTCCCGGCGGCGCCACCCGCCGATCGGGCAATGGCGCAGTGCCTCGCCTACCGAACCTGGGCGATCGCGCACCCGGTGGACTTCCAACTGATCTACGGCAACCCGATCCCCGGCTACGTCGCGCCAGCCGACATCACCATCCCGCTCGCCCGCCGGCCCTTCCTCGGCCTGTTCGCCTGCTTCCTCGAAGCGCACCAGGCCGGGGACCTGCAGATCCCGGCGGCGTATGTCGATGTCCCTGCCGAGACCCACCACGCAATCTGCGCCTGGAAGCAGCTCTCCGGGATCGAGATGCCCGATGCCCTGCTGGCCCTGCTCATGAGCGGCTGGGCACGCATCCACGGCATGGTCATGCTCGAGCTCTTCCACCACATCCAGCCGCTCGTCGGCGACGGAGAAGGCCTTCTACCGCTACGAACTCGAGGCCTTCCTGCGCCAGCTCGGCCTGCGCCTCGCTTCCGAGGAAGGACGCCCACCGCCACGCTGACGCCGCCGGACGCTTCCAGCGGACAACCCTAACCCCAACTTCACAAGGAGCAAGACTGATGTCGCAGGTACATGTCGTATTCGGCACGGGCCCGCTCGGACGGGCGGTGATGCAGGAGCTGCTCGCCCGCGGCCGCTCGGTGCGCATGGTCAGCCGCAGCGGCAAGATGGCCGAGACCCCGGCCGGGGTCGAGGTGATCGCCGGCGATCTCTACGACCCCACCTTCGTCCGTCGCGTGACGCAGGGCGCATCCGCCGCCTATCAATGCGCACAGCCGCACTACCACGAGTGGCCGCAGAAGTTCCCGCCGCTCCAGGCCGCCATCCTCGAAGGCCTGGCCGGCACGTCAACCCGGCTCGTCCTGGCGGAAAACCTGTACGCCTACGGCCGACAGGACGGCGTTCCGTTGAGCGAGGATTTCCCGCTCGCGGCGCACACGCGCAAGGGCATGGTGCGCGCCTCCCTGACGCAGACGGCGCTTGCCGCCCACCAGGACGGCAGGGTGCAGGTCACCATCGGCCGCGGCTCGGACTTCTTCGGCCCGTGGGTCCTCGATTCCTCCCACGGCAGCCGCGTCTTCTACCCGGCCATGGCTGGCAAGGCCGCCAGTTTCGCCGGCAACCTCGACGTCCCGCACACCGCCACCTACATCGCCGACTTCGGCCGGGCGCTGGTTGTCCTTGGCGAACGCGAGGAGGCACTGGGGAAGGCCTGGCACGTCCCGAATGACCGCCCCACCATCACGCAACGCGAGTTCGCGGCGATGATCTTCGAGCAGCTGGGCACAGAGCCACGCGTCTCTTCGGTCAGCAAGGGGATGATGCGCATGGCTGGGCTGTTCATCCCCGGAGCCCGCGAGACGGTCGAGATGATGTACGAGTTCGAGAAGCCGTTCGTCGTCGACAGCAGCCACTTCGAGGCAACGTTCGGCGTGCGCGCCACGCCGCTCGCCCAGGCCATTGCAGCCACGCTCGATTGGTACCGCGCGCACCCGAAGGCGTGAGCCGGGGGTTCACATCTCAGGCTACCGGCTCAAATGAAAGAAAGCGGGGAGAGGTTCGAGCCTGGAACCTCTCCCCGGCGGAACCACAGGGTCAACTTCGCCGGCTGGGCTCGGGCCAGGAGACAGTGGCTCCCCTGTGGGCGTGCGGTTGCACCCGATCAGCGTCGCGGCCAGCAAGCCCCCGACGACAATTCCAGGAGTAGGCCTGGACGGGTTCTTCGCTGCTTGCCAGTGCGCCACCCTGCCCTGGCCGCTTCCCGCGCGCTCAATCCTGCGGACCTACGCCCGCCCGGTATCCCGATCCGCCCTTGCCGCGGGGGTGGCGCGAGCGGGCAGCATAGGCGGATCAGTGCAGGTCCCGCCGAATGTCCTCGAAGGAATCTTCGTAGCGGCCGACCAGGAACCCCAGGAGAATGGCGAAGAAGAAAAGGAATCCGCCCAGACAAATTCCCCACGTCTCGGGGAGAAGGAGCGAGAGAACCACGAACAGCAACAGCCCGATGATACCCCCCAAGAGCGAGTAGCGGATCTTGAACGTCAGATCGCGCCACATCAATCCGAAAGAGAAGCCCTGGGTCATTCTGCGGCGCTTCTGGGAGACTTCATGATCCAGGACGCGCTGCTTCTTGAGCGGATCCCGCGCCTGGAGCTGCTGGTCGCGTATCTTGCGGTAGCGATCGACATCCTGGTCTGGCATGGGTGGCTCCCTGTTGGCGGCCCGGGCGAGCGACGGGCAGCTCGCAGCACGGGTACTGTACGGCAATCAATCGCTGACGGCAAGACACCGGTGAGCAGTCCTAAGCCAGGACCACCGTCAGGCAGAGTGCGGCGGCTCCACCGGAGGCCGGCGAGTGGCGCAGCCTGGCAGTCGCGACTCGCGGCAGAGTGTCGGTTGTCGCGGCCTGATGAGCAGACCAGCACAGCACCGCCACCAGCACCGCCAGGCGATGGTTGACGCCCTGTGTGCCGTTGGACCGCCATGGGTGGGCCAAGACTCTCTGGCCTAGACCGCGCCCTCGATGACGACCATTTGGGAGCGAGCCGACCGTTGACGGAGGATCCGGGCTGGCCGGTACTCCTCTGAGTTCACCCAGGCCTTGGCCTGAGCCAGGTTCTCGAACTCGAGGATCACCAGCCGATGAGGGGTCCATGAACCTTCAAGCACCTCCGTCGTTCCACCGCGCGCCAAGTACCGTCCTCCGTACTGCCCCAACGTCGGCGGCGCCAGGCGCTTGTACTCTTCATACGATTCCGGGTCGGTGACCTCGATGTCGACGATCACGTAGGCAGCCACGTTCTTCCTCCAGGATCCATCCCGGCCGAGATGAACTGGGCCGCGTGGCACCCACCGCGGGGCTTGCGGCAACGGCAGATCGATTCTGCACCATCGACAAACACCGGGCAAGGTCGGCTGGTTGCAGCACATTCCCGGGAAGATCCAGCGCTGCACCTCTGCCCGGCAGACCTGCGCTTGGTGGCGTGGGCGTCATTCCGCGTGCGGGCATGATCGCGTGGGGAATGGGCGCCAAGGGAAACCCCAAGACCGGACCCGCCTCCATGCACTGGCTTGGTCGACGGCGCTGTCAGGCGGGCTTCGCCCGTGGCTCACCAATCTCTAAGCCAAGATGACGCCAGGCGCCCGTATAATCGACAAAATCTGTCCACAAACCGACGGCCCAGATCCACTCGATCCGGGCCCCCATGGAGATGAGCTTCAATGAGCTTCCGTTCACTATCCGCGATCCTTCTGCTGGCCGCCGTAGCCGCGGCGTGCGCACCTGCCGCCTCCACTGGCGAGCCTGCTGCGCTCGCCGAGCCGACGACCGCCGCGCCGCAGCCAACCGAAGCCGCCCCGGCGGAGCCGACGAGCGCCGAGGTCGCTGCGGGCCCCGCCACCTACACCTTCGTCGCCGGTGAGACGGTTGCCCGCTTCGTCGTCGACGAAGTGCTATCCGGCAATCCCAAGACGGTCATCGGGGAGACCGACGGCGTCACGGGTTCGATCACGCTCGATCTCAGCGCCCCGGCCGAAGCGGCGTTGGGACCGGTTGAGGTCGACCTGACCGGCCTCGAGACCGACAACGGATTCCGCAACCCGCGCCCTGCACGAGGCGATCCTGCAGACCGGCAAGGAAGGGAACCAGTTCGCCACGTTCACAGCGACCCAGATCGAAGGCCTGCCCGAGACGGTCACACCCGGCACGGCCTATCCGCTGCAAGATCACCGGCGATCTGACGATCAAGGGCACGACCCGTCAGGTCACCTTCGATGCCACCGTCACGCCGGTCTCAGCCGACCGGATCGAGGGCACCGCCTCGTTGACCGTGCCGTACGCCGACTTCGGCGTCGACATCCCGTTCCTTCCGCCGCAGGTCGCTTCGGTGGAGGACCTCGTCCGCCTGGAGATCGACCTCGTCGCAGCCCGCTGAGGGGAGCAACGGTTCCTGCTCCCGCCTACAAAGTGACATCGTGGGCGCTCGGATAATCCGAGCGCCCACTGGCTTTATCGAGGCGAGGCACACCCGCCTCGACGAAGAGCGACGCGGTGTTGCCGGGGGTCCAGGCTGCTCTGCTAGCCCTTGGCGGGCAGCACGGGGGCGGTCTCCTTCAGGCCAAGACACAGCACGAAGCTGACCCCCATCAGCACCGTCAGCACCACCAGCGAAGGCGTCATCGAGCCGGTCTCGGACGAACGGAACGCATCCATCGCCAGGATGAAGACGATGCCTGAGATCTGGCCCATCATCAGCAGCAGCCCGTTGGAGGTCGCCTCGGGCGCGGGCAGCGTGGCTTCGGCGCCGTACTGGAACCCGACAGGCGCCGCGCCCAGCAGGAAGAAACCTAGCACGAGGCTGGCGACCATCACCCCGGCAAAGCCGGGTGCGAAGGTCAGCCCGGCCAGGCCCAGGCACGCACCAGCCATCCCGACCACCAGGTACGGCGTGCGTCGCCGGCGCCGATCCGAGAGGGCGGGCAGCACCAGCGCCCCGACGATCCCAGCGGCGACCATCACCCCACCGATCATTCCCGCCTGCAACGGGCTGAAGCCGCGCGGCCGCAGGATGTCCTCGATCCAGGTGGTGACGCTGTTGAAGACCCCCAGCCCGATGAAGAACACGGCCAGCAACCGCAGGAAGTCAGGACGGCGAAGCATCTGGCGCATGCCATCGAACACCAGCGCCCGGATCTCCTCGCCGGGTGGACCGGGAGGCGTGGGCGGGCGCTCGCCTGCAACTGCGAAGAAGACCACGGCCACGACGACGGCGGCCACGCCGTAGATCAGCAGCATCGAGGCGATGCCGAAACTGGCGGTGAGCACAGGCGTCAACGCCACGCCGAGCAGCACGCCGACGAAGATCGCCAGCGTCCCGAGCCCGGAGGCGGTCGCCCGTTCCTCGGGGCCAAACCAGCGGCCGGCGACCTTGGTCACCGCGTTCAGGATGAACGGCTGTCCGACGGCAATGCCCAGTTGCGCCAGCAGGACCAGGGTGTACGACGGCCCGACCAGCCCCCGCGCCATGCCGAACACCGCCGTCAGCACCGCGCCCAAGCCCACGGCACGGCGGAAGCCATACGTGTCGATCGCCCAGGAAGCCGGGATCGATACGATCAGGTACACCAGCATGAAGCTCAGCGAGAGCAATCCGATTTCCAGCTCACTCACGCCGTAGTAGGCCGCCGCCTGGCTAGTGATGGCGGCGAAGGTGATCCACGAGAGTTGGTTGACGATCACCACCAGCATGAACGCGCCCAACACCCCCCAGCGCGCCCGGTACAGCCGGATCCCGACTTCCTGTGTCATGTGGCGACTCCCCTCCAGGGCATTCGACAAGTCGTACCAGGGTTCAGCTTGTGCGATGCTTTCCGTCGATCAGGTATGGATGGAGAACTCACCGGTCTCCTGGACATCGACCGGAACACCGTCGATCTCGTTCGGGATCACGTCCGCTGAGCGAAGATCGGTCAGGGGCACCTTGCTGTCGACCATCACCACCAGCACGACTTGCTTGGTCCGCAGTCCGCGCTGCAGGCGAAACCCGACGCCCACGCCCACCACGTTCGCCTTGCGCATCAGGCCGTCCAGCGCCGTTTCGCGCACATGCTGCGCCTTGCGGTAGGTGTCGACCCAGTTCGGTTCCAGCTCGGCGGTCACAGGGTCACCTCCAGCGCCTCCAGCACATCGGCGATCGGGTTGTGGATCGTCGCTTGCTCCGAGCCGGCGAAGAGCAGACCCACCGCCGCCAGCCGGTCCCCGGCGACGAGCAGCGAGCCCGAGTCGCCCGGGCTCGACATGGCGCTGGTGACGATCTGGCCGTCGAAGCGTGCCTGCCGATCGCCGTAGCCGATGGTGACGGTCGTGTCCAGCACCTGGATCTCCCCGCGCGTCAGCCCGGTGGTCCGCCCGGACTTGCGCACGGCCATGCCGAGCATCGGCTCGGCCGTGCCGATCACCCGGCCGATCTCGAGGATTTCGGCGTCCACCCAGCCATCTTGCAGCGGACGAGCCACGGCCGCGTCGACGCGGTTGGCAGCCAGCGGGTCGATACGGCGCACCTCCAGCCGGTGACGAGAACCGACCAGCCGCGACAGCGCGTTGCCTACGGCGGCGAACCCGTTGGCCAGCGAACAATTCCCGGGTTCATCGGTGAAGGCGATCGGCACGAAGCGCTCCAGGCGGGCCAATTGATCCTTGCCGGCACGCCCGCCATCGAGCGCGCCGGGCTGCAGCACCGCATCGCCCGGGAGCGACTGGTTGCTGTTGGCCAGCACATGGTTGTTGGACAGGATCAAGCGCGCTCCACTGCGCCGGTCGCGCACCAAGCACCCAAGCGTGCCCGCCGTCACCCGGAAGTGACTGAGGCTGACCCCGCCCGGCGCCGGACGCCAGCTGACGTCGCGCGCCTTGTGGATGCGCAGGTCACCCACTTCGAGCACATCCGTCGGCACCCCGCCGACTTCCGCCGGGACCAGCGCCTGTGCATCGAGCCCCGCCAGCGGGACCTTGCGCCGCACCAGGGTCACCAGGCAGACCTGATCGGTGAGGTGTTTGCCGACGGTGCGGTAGCCGGTCCCCACGCCGACGACATTGGGTTTGGCCAGCAGCGCCGCCTGGTGGGCGGCCTTGGCCTGAGCGACTCGCGCAAGATCGTCCATGGGCCCTCCGCTCGCCACGAGTATATGCCCGAAAGCAAGCGGAGCACCGGATGGCGATCCGATGCTCCGCCGGTGGGCGATTCGGCTGCCGCTAGCGCCTTCGGTCGAGCGGCACCCACTTGCGGTCGGTGGGGCCGACGTACACCGATTGGGGTCGGATCAGCCGGTCTTCCTGGATCTGCTCGAGCACGTGCGCCGTCCAACCGCCGACACGCGAGATGGCGAAGGTCGGGGTGAACAGATCGACCTCAAGCCCGATGCCATGCAGCACCAACGCCGTGTAGAACTCGACGTTGGTCTGCAGCTTGCGGCCTGGCTTGAGCTCCTCCAGCACCCGCAGCGTCACCTGCTCGACCGTGCGCGCATCCTCATACAGGCTGGCCGAACCGGCGCCGGCGAACAGCTTCTCGGCGGCCTGGGCGAGCACATCGGCCCGCGGGTCGCGCACCTTGTACACCCGATGGCCGAAGCCCATGATCCGGCCGCCCGACTGCATCGTCTCACGCACCCAGGCATCGGCCTCTTCGGCGACGGACTTGCCGGAGCGCGCGGCGCGCTGGCGGATCTCGAACACCATGTCCAGCGCCGGGCCAGGTGCGCCGCCATGCAACGGCCCCTTCAGGGCACCGATTCCGCCAACAACGGCCGACAGCATATCGGACCGAGTGCTGGCGATCACACGCGCCGTGAAGGTCGAGGCGTTCATCCCATGGTCGACCACGGTGTTGAGGTACGTCTCCAGCGCCCGCACCTTGTCGGCATGCGGCAGCTTGCCTTCGAGCATGTAGAGGAAGTTGGCGGCATGGCCGATGGCCGGATCCGGCGCGATCGGCTCCTGTCCTTGCAGCAGACGCCAGTAGGCGGCCACGATCGTCGGCATCGGGGCAGTCAGGGCAATGCCGCAGCCCACATCCGGCAAGTCCGGCGGACGATGCGGCTCCCCTTCACAGGTGCCGATGGCGTCGACCGACATGCGCAAGGTATCCATCACCGGCGTCTTGCGCGCCACCGACAGGCGCAGGATGTCCTGCGTGGCTTCGGGCAGCGGCCGGCGCAAGGCGAGTTCCTGCCGCAGCGCCAGCAGCTCCTGCGCCGTCGGCAGCCTGTCGGACCAGAGCAGGAAGAGCACCTCCTCGAAGGTTGCGTTCGGCGCCAGCTCTTCCAGCGGGAATCCGGCGATCGTCAGTTCACCCGCCTCGCCGTCCACCCGGCTGAGGCGTGTCTCACAGACGACAATTCCCTCTAGCCCGCGTGCGATCTCTGCCATGTTCGGTTCTCCGTCCTCGTCGGGGCAAGCCCCCGGTCTGGTCAACTCGAGCCGCCGTGCGCAGGCGGCAGGCTACATATGAATGGCGTGTCCTTCGGCGGCGTGAGCGGCCTCCATCAGGACCTCGCTCAGCGTCGGATGGGCATGCACGTTGCGGGCGATCTCGGCCGGCGTCAGCTCCATCTGCTGCGCCAGGGTGAGCTCCGGCAGGAGTTCCGTCACCTCTGGGCCGACCATGTGGCCGCCCAGGATCTCTCCATAGCGGGTATCGCGCAGGATCTTGACCCAGCCGGCGTAGTCCCCCATCCCCAGCGCCTTGCCGTTGGCCTGGAAGTTGAAGCGCCCCACCCGGTACTCCAAGCCTTGTTCGCGTGCCTGCGCCTCGGTCAAGCCGAAGGAGGCAACCTGCGGCTGCGAGTAGATCGCGCGCGGCAGGTTGTGATAGGTGAGCGTGGTCGTCTCGGCGCCGCCGATGTTCTCGGCGCAGATGATCCCCATGGCCGAGGCAACGTGCGCCAGCATCAGCTTGCCGGTCACGTCACCGATCGCCCAGATCCCCGGGACGTTGGTCGCCATGCGCTCATCGATCTCGATCGCCCCGCGCCCATCGAGCTTGACGCCGACCGCCTCCAGGCCAAGGCCGCCCGAGTTGGGCTTGAAGCCAATCGCCACCAGCGCCTGCTCGGCTTCGACGGTCTGCGCGCCCGCCTCGCCGGTGACGTGCACCTCGACCCCCGCCTTGCCGGCGACGATCTTCTCGACCCGCGCGCCCGTCAGCAGCTTGATGCCGCGCTTGGTGAACGCCTTGGCCAGTTCCTGGCTGACTTCTTCGTCCTCCAGCGGCGCGATGCGCGGCAGCATCTCCACCACGGTCACCGCAACGCCGTAGGCGTTCCAGATCGTGGCGAACTCGAGCCCGATCGGCCCGGCGCCGATGATCACCACCGACTTGGGCAAACGCTCTTGCAGGATCGCCTCGAGGTAGGTGAGCACGTGCTCGCCGTCGGCCTGCACCCCCGGGAGCATGGCCGTGCTCGAGCCGGTGGCCACGATGATGTCCTTGGCGGTCAGCGTCTTGCGGCTGCCATCCGAGGCCGTCACACCGACCGCGCCCGGCTTCTCCACCACGGCGGTCCCCAGGTGAACCTCGATGCCGTTCTTCTTCATCAGGAAGCCGACGCCCTTCACCAGCCGATCGGAGACCTGCCGGCTGCGCTTGACGGCGGCGGCGTAGTCCAGGGTCAGCCCGTCGACCTGGAAGCCGAATTCCTTGCCGCGCTCGCGCAGCAGGTGGGCCACTTCAGCGTTCTTCAAGAGCGCCTTGGAGGGAATGCAGCCGACGTTCAGGCACACTCCCCCCAGCCACTGCTTGTCGACGATCGCCACTTTCTTGCCCAACTGCGCGGCGCGAATGGCGGCGACATATCCGCCCGGCCCAGCGCCGATCACTATCACGTCATGGTCTGGCATGCTCGTCTCCTGCGGGAGGCACTGAGGTTGCGATTGTAACAAACGGGAAGGGCGGTGTCACCCCAGGATCTGGGCGCCGGGACCCGGGCTGCATGCCGCCAGCACGAGCGCTGTCACCCCAAGACCGAACGTTTTCCGCAGGTTCCGGTTTCGGTTCAGCGGTCCCGCCGCGAGTAGCACCCTGGGCATGCCCAGCGGCTCGCAGTTCCAGGGTGCCCCGGGCAGCATCCGCCGCGTCTCCAAGGAGGAAGCGGGGCTAGTGAACTCTCACTCGCTGTGCTCCCATCGCCTGCGGGGGCAAGGTTGTGACCGATGGCGCTGGCTCGCCCTCACGGCTCCGGAGGGCACACCTCCCGCCACGCCGATAGGTCGCGGTCCTTCAGAATCAGACTGAAGCCTGCCGGTTGGAGCTGCGCACACGCGCCATCGAAGTCCACGCCCGTGTCGGTGTACTCGGCGGCGAAGACCGCCTTCCCGGCTTGCAGAAAAGGCGACGCCAACTCGCACCATCCCTGGTCGTAGCAGTCCTCGGTCAGCGCCCAGTCGAAGGCTGAAACCAGGTCAGCCATCTGATCGGGATCGTTCTTCAGCCCGATGGACAGGCCGAGGGCATGCGCCTCGGAGGCAAGCCAGCGGTTGTAGCGCAGCTGGTCCTGATCGGTGATCGGGAAGCCGGTGTCATTGGTGTAGCCGTCGAGGTTGTCAGGTTCGACCGCGTCGAAGCCCTTGTCGCGGCACAGGCGCAGCCGGGCGGCCATCAGCGGCGCCAGCAGGTCGATCCGGCGGATATCGAGCCAGCGCTCGCCAGCCCAGCCGACGTACTTCTCGCCGATCACCTCCGGTGCGAAGGCGCCGGCGTCGGGGCGCCAATCCTCCCACGAGCCGGCACTCAAGTAGCAGATGGCGTGGGCGCCGCGGGCGTGCAAGGCGGCGATCGTCCCGGCGTCGGTGTCGAACAGGTCGAGATCATAGACGTCTGCTTCCACGCCGAGATCCACGGGCAACCCGGTCAACTGCCACTGCCAGCTTGTCCCGGGCGCCGGGATCCAGGCGCCCGGCGATGGCCTGCATGCTTGGGATTGGCGATACGGACACCGGCGTCCTCGAAGGGTCGTGGCCTCGGGAGGCTGGGATGTAGGAGGTGGGACTCACGCGGCAGGCCTGGCCCGTGAGCAGCATCAAGGAAAGCGCAAGGCGCCATCGCCGCGGGCAAAGCATCAGGCCTCCGCGCGCTCACCCGGAAGCCGGAGGTCCTGGCGTTCCCCTCCCAGGCCAAGGACGCTCGGCGCGACCGACACAGTTCGACTCATGCACCACACCTGCATCCAGGGGGAGGAAATCATCCTGGGGACTCGGACGACGTTGGGTTCTCGGTGCGTGGGATGGAAAGCACGCGGAGAGGGAAGTACCCCAGGCCGACGGACGCGGCTCGCCTCGCCCGAGCATGCCAGCCCAACATCACCACGCTTGTTGAGTGCAACGGTCATCCCCTGACAGCGCCGACACCCCCCGGACGGGTTCATAGGCTCCAGCCTACGACGTCGAGGAAGTCTAGCGCAGGCTCAGCGCACGCACCAGCGCAGTCCCTGGCGACCTCCCCCGGCCGAGGGGGGTGGATGGCGGGATGGCCAATCCCCGACCTGACAGGTTCCCAAGACCCTTGGTGCTCGGGGGTCGGCACCCTGCGAGCGCGGCAGCCGCAGCGAGACCTACTCGTTGGCTCCGCCGCGCGAACCGCACGCCCGGATGGGTTGCTAGGATCCTGCGTGGGCGCTGGTGCTAGCCTGTTGGGCGGCCGGTGCGCCGGTCAGGCAGGAGACAAGTGCTTGGAGCGTTACGGCCCCCAGGTCTGCAGCGTCTCGACCACCTTCCCCAGGAAGGCATCCGCCAGCGCGCCGTCCAGGATGCGGTGGTCGAAGGTCAGTGTCAGGTAGAGCATCGGCCGAATGGCGATGCTGTCGGTGACTGTGCCCGCGGCATCGCGGAACTCGACGGCCACCACGCGTTTCTGCAGCGCCCCGACACCGAGGATCCCGGTCTGCGGCTGGTTGATGATCGGCGTGGCGAACAGCGAACCACTCACACCGTGATTGGTGATCGTGAACGTCCCGCCCTTGCACTTCGTCCGGCTGCAGCTTGCGGGCGCGAGCCCGCCCCGCCAGGTCCCCCAGCGCCTGGGCCAGGCCCAGCAACGATTTCTGGCCGGCATCCTTGATCACCGGCACGATCAGCCCCTGCTCGCCGAGTGAGACGGCGATCCCCAAATGGATGTGCGGATGCAGCCGGACGCCCTGCTCTGTCCAGGAGGCGTTGACCATCGGCACGGCCCGCAGCCCGCTGACGCAGGCGGCGGCGAAGTAGGCGGTGTAGGTCAGGTTGACGCCCTCCCGGGCGAACGCCTCGCGGTGCGCCTGGCGGTGGGCGACAACCCGGCGCATGTCCGCTTCCATCACCGTCGTCACGTGCGGGCTGGTCGCCTTCGAACGCACCATATGCTCGGCGATCGCCCGGCGCACCGCGTCGAGCTGGACCACTTCGCCGGCGGCGGGTCCGCCTGGGTCAGAGGCAGCGCCTGCAACGCCGAAGACCTCCTCCGTCGGGCGGAACAGTTCTCCGAGCGAGGGCGACTCCCATGGCGCCGCCGGCCGGCTCTCCAGGTGGGTCAGCACATCCTTCTTGGTGATCCGGCCTGCGGCGCCGGTGCCGCGGACCTGGCGCAGGTCGAGGTTGTGCTCACGAGCGAGGCGTGCCACGACGGGTGAGATGAATCCGAGATCCGCTTGCGCCGGCTCCACCCCAGCGGCAGGGACGGGCGGGGTCACGGCGGCGGCCGAAGTGATGGGGGGAGCCTGGGGCGGCTCCAGCTTCCGCCTCAGGCACGGCTTCACCTTGCTGGCCAATCACCGCCAGCAGCGTGCCCGCGCGCACGGTTGTCCCTTCAGGCACGTACAGCTTGAGCAGCTTGCCCGAGGCCGGCGCCGGAATCTCGGTGTCGACCTTGTCGGTGTTGACCTCGAGCAGCGCCTCGAACTCCTCGACCGAGTCGCCTTCGGCCTTCAGCCATCGGGTCACCGTACCCTCGACGACCAACTCGCCCAGCTGAGGCATGATCACCTTTGTCGGCATGTGCACACTCTCCACCTCCCCCTACTGGGAGAGGGTCCTTGCCCATCACCCCCCTCGAGGGGGAGGGCTGGGGTGGGGGTTTCGCTCGGCGGTCGAAGACCAACCCCCTGCCATCCCTCCCTCCGCTGCGCTACGGGACATGTCCCGCTTGCGGGGGGTGGGTCTTAGTACAGAGCGAGCTCGCGCACGGCGGCGGCGATCTTCGCCGGGTCGGGCATGAACCAGTCCTGCATTGGATGGCTGAACGGCACGCCGGGCACGTCGGGACCGGCCAGGCGTCGCACCGGTGCGTCCAGGTCGGTGAACGCCTCCTCGGCCAGGATGGCGGCGATCTCGGCGCCGTAGCCGCCGGTCAGGTTGTCCTCATGCACGATCAGCGCCTTGCCCGTCTTGCGCACCGATTCCAGGATCGTCGGACGGTCGATGGGCGCCAGCGTGCGCAGGTCCACCACCTCGACCTCGATCCCCTCGGCGGCTACCGTTCCGGCGGCCTGCAGGGCATAGTGGTGCATCATGCCATAGGCGAACAGGCTGAGATCCCGGCCGGGGCGCGAGACCCGCGCCGGCCCGATCGGCACCAGGATCTCCTCGCCCTCGGCCACCTCGCCCTTGATCAGCCGGTATCCCTTCTTCGGTTCCAGGAACAGCACCGGGTTCGGATCGCGCACCGCAGACTTCAGCAGCCCCTTGGCGTCGTGCGGACTGGAAGGGACAACGACCTTCAGTCCTGGCACATGGGCGTAGAAGGCCTCGATCGACTGCGAGTGGTACAGACCGCCGCCGATCCCGCCGCCGTACGGTGCGCGAATGACCATCGGCGCCGTCCACTCTCCATTCGAGCGGTAGCACAGCCGCGCCGCTTCGCTGACGATCTGATTGAACGCCGGATGGATGAAGTCGGCGAACTGGATCTCGCAGATCGGCCGCATCCCGTACAGCGCCGCACCGATACCCACGCCCACGATCGAGAGCTCTGCCAACGGCAAGTCGATCACTCGCTCGGGACCGTACTTGTCGAACAAGCCCAGCGTTGCCCGGAAGACGCCACCGCGCGGCCCGACATCTTCCCCCACGATGAACACCCGCTCGTCGCGCGCCAGTTCCTCGTCCATCGCCTGGCGCAGACCTTCGATCAGCGTGATTTCAGCCATGGCGGATGTCCTCGACGAACACCGGGTAGGCGGCATCGGCCGCCGGCGGGAATGGCGCCTGAGTGGCGAAGGACACTGCCTGTTCGACCTCCTCCCGCGCCTGCACGTCCATCGCCTCGGCCGCCGCCAAGGTCAGCACCTTCTGTTTCACCAGGCTGTCGTGGAACAGGCGGAGCGGATCTTCGGATTTCATCGCCTCCACTTCCTGGCGTGAGCGGTAGGAGCGATCGTCATCATCCGAAGAGTGCGGCGTCAGTCGATGCACGCGCGCCTCGAGCAGCGTCGGCCCCTCGCCCTGGCGGGCGCGGTCGGCGGCTTCCCGGACCGCCGCTGTACATGGCCACCGGGTCCAGACCGTCGATCGAGGCGCCCGGCAGGCCAAGGCCCACCGCCTTGTCGGCCGCGCTGGCCACGGCCATCTGCTTGTCCTGGTGGACGGAGATGGCATACACATTGTTCTCGACCAGGAAGATCACCGGCAGCTTGTGGATCGCCGCCCAGTTCACTGCCTCATACCACTCTCCCTGAGCGGTCGAGCCCTCGCCGATCGTGGTCAGGACCACCTGGTCTTTGCGGCTGAGCTTGATCGCCAGCCCGATGCCGGAGGCGTGACACGCCTGCGTGGCGACCGGCGAAGAGTGGGAGACGACGTTGGCCGAGCGCAGGCTCCAGTGGCTGGGCATCTGGCGGGCGCCGGAGGTCGGCTCACCGAGCTTGCCCATCAGGCTGAGCACGAAGGCGCGGGGCGTCAGACCGAGGGCGAGCATCAGCGCCAGGTCACGGTAGTAGGGCGCCACCCAGTCCTGCCCTCGGCGCAAGGCGAAGGCCGCGCCGACCTGCGCCGCCTCCTGGCCGATTCCCGAGATGTGGAAGGCGATCTTGCCCTGGCGGTGAAGCACCCAGGCGCGCTCATCGAGCCGCCGGGCGAGCAGCATGATGCGGTACATCTCGTGCATCTGTTCATTCGACAAGGTCATCGGGCGACCCCTCGGTTGATCGGTGTGTGGCGCCGTCCCGATCTCCTCACCCTGTCGGACAGGGACCGAGCGGCTGTGCCCTTGGCGTCAAGCGGGGAACCGGACTTATCTTATCCGACTCGGGCCGTGAGTTCAAGGCCGGGCAGCTGACAGGCCGATGTCAGGCGGAGTTCGGGAAGCCCGAGGGACCTTGCAGTAGGCTTGCAGTCAGCCCGCAAAATTCGTCCCGGGCGCGATCCTGGGTGGGCATCCAGACAGGAGGGATGGCAGTATGGGTGGTGCGGAGATGGCTTTGAGCGTGATCCTAGCGCTCTGCTCCTTGGGTTGTCTGATCTACATGCTGATACGGCTGGCTCAGGAGAAGGGTGCGCTGCACGCGGTGCTCGGATTCCTCTTCCCGATCTATCCCTTCTTTTGGGGATGGGTCAGCGCCAGCCGGCTGGGCATGATGGACGTCATGGGCTTCTGGACGGCGGTGATCCTGATCTACACCGGCTTCACGATCGCCATGGGCGCCGCCGCGGCTCAGTCATTCATGCTCGTCCCGTAGCGCGGCAACGGGCGAAGTGCCTGCGCCGGCGGGCTACGGGCGTGGCCAGCCGGGAACAGCGAAGTGAGGCCTATCCTTCGCATCCTCTCGAGAATGACTCCCCGGCCAAGCGGCCGGGGTTTCGCTTCTGCCCCATCCTCCAGCCGGCGGGGGCGGAAGGATCGCTCAACATCTCCCTGTCTGCCGCCATCGCACTGGCCAGAATCCTCACTCATGGTGCCGGCAGGATGGGTCCTCCGGCCGGGCCCTGGGATGCGGGCGCGGCGGGATGGATCGTCCGCCCCACCCCCCTCCAGCCCCAGAGCCAGCCCGTGATGACCACGCCGGCCGCCAGCGTCAGCGCCAGGCTGTAGATCGGCACAATCCCGAACATCCACAGAGCGAAGAACAGCCAGGCCAAGCCCGCACAGCCGAACGTGGCCCCCAGGCTGAGCCACAGGCAGCGTTGCACGGCATTCGCATCGAGGCTGTCCTCGATGGCAATCGACCATCGTTGTCCGAGGAAGGCGAGATATGCCAGGATCAGCGCCAGCGGAATGCCCACCATGGGGAGCAGTTCCTCAACTCCGGCCACTATCGCCACCACGACCACAAGTGCCAGAATGCCTCCCGCCGCCCACCAGAAGCCGCGGTAGCCGTCGCCAGAAGCATCGGACCTGCGGGGGGAGAGCGCCCAGGTGCGCATGGAGAAGACCAGGAAGGCGATTGCCGCAGCGGCCAGGAGCGCCAGGGTTTCGGTCAGGATGGTTGACGGCGGCCACAGCTCTCGCAGACTGCTCGCCCGCTCGGGCGTGGCTTCGGCCCATCCGACCCCGAATCGCTCCCACAACTCGCCGCCGGCCGGGCCACGCAGCACGCCTTCGTTCCCCAGCGCCACCACCACGATCGCATCCCCGCCCTCCTCCAGCAGGATCAGATCATGCGGCGTGAAGTCGAGCTCCTTGCCACAAGACAGGAGCTCGCCGGAGCCGGAAGCAACCCGGCGCATGTAGCTCAGCCGGGCTGCCGGCGGCGCCCAGGCCCCCACCCAAGTCGCCCCGCCGTCTTCCGACTGTTCCACTTGCGGTTGGACACCATCGATGCGGTAGCAGCGTTGCGGCTGCGACGACAGGCAGGCTTGCACGGGGAGGACAGTTGGCACCAAGGCCTTCGCCGCAATGTCCGCTGGCACGTCAGCCTCCTGCAACGCCTCCCACGTCTGTCCGCGGTCACGG
The DNA here is from genome assembly GCA_963789825.1 of uncultured Chloroflexia bacterium. GTDB lineage: Bacteria > Chloroflexota > Anaerolineae > Anaerolineales > E44-bin32 > PFL42. Next base: position 6,493 of record CAWBME010000005.1, on the reverse strand, counting down.
CTGCGGTAGACGGAACTGAAGGGATCCCAGGCGTGGGCGACGGCGTACACGCCGTCGGCCTCCAGCAGCAGCCGGCTGATGGGCTGCTCCGGGGGACAAGGGGAAGTCGCCAGCGCCGCCAGGGCAGCCACCGAGGCGGATAGAACTCCGGCACGCAACGAAACCGGCCGACGGCCGGACTCGGCTCGCAGCCACAGCAGGAACGCTAGAGGGAGAACAGCCAGTGCCCACAGATCCGTCGGATCGAGGGCCAACTGCAGGCGCATCCCAAGCCATCGGTCGGCCAGGGCAAGAGCGGCGGTGTTCACCGGAGCGACGGCCTTGAGCACCGCGAAGGCGGCGCCGGTCACCGCGAATACGATCCCGGCTCCCCAGGCGGAATGCCGAGACCGAAGCCGCAGCAGTTGGGCCAAGAGCACAATCCCCAGCATCGGGAAGAAGACCAGGCCGGCGAGATCGCTGAGCTTCCCGGTGAGGATGGAAGGAGCCACCCGCTTGAGGACGTGGTCATTGACCAGCAGCAGACCGACTGCCACCAGCACGGCGGGATGGGTGAGCGCCCGCATTCCGATCGGCGCACCTTGCGGGGAGGCGCGCAGCTCCGGCACTCCATTCCCCATGTCAACCTCCACCGCCAGCCGTCGATCCGCGGCGTGTCAATTCTCGCACAAGGCGCGCTTCCACACAGGCGTACCCAAGGGGGAATCACGGGCCCGACCGACACAGCACCCACGGCTGCTCCTGCCGCTCGACGGATACTTGTCGGTCGGTGACCGGGCTTCTCAGAGGCAGGCCAGCCTCGACTCAGGGCAGCCGGTCTGTGAGCTTGCGGAAGAACGCGTAGACCTCACCTCCTGACCCCCTCTCCGAGGACGGCGCACGGGTACGCCATGAACCGTGGCGGAGAGGGGGAACAAGATCTTGGGGGGTGGGGGGAGCCAAGCTTCCCCCACCCCCCAAGAATATCGACCCCTTCCCCTGCAGGACTCGTGTGAGTTCGCGGATGTCGGCTCATGCAGGGGGAGGGGCTAGGGGAGATGGCTGGACGATCACACGGTGTTGTTCAGCAGCCTGCTAGGCGACAGGCACGCCCCGGTCCCCGCTCGGGAGCCGCGAGCCGGCCTTCCACCCCGTCCGCGAGCAAGGTGGACTACCGGCCCTTCTCGCGACCGTCCTGGCGCTGGATGACGGGCGCGGCTTGGCGGCCACGAGCACTTGCCCTGTGGTCCGTCGCCGCAGTGCGCGGCCGATTGACGATCGAGTTGGGGGGCGTGCAGTCTAGCGGGGTCAGGTTCAGATTGGGCGCAGCACGCGTTGCGCTTGCGTCGTGTCGGCTAGCCGCCCTCGGGCCGGGCGATCGTCCCCTCGACGCTGCCCGACGCACGCGCCTGCTCGCGTCGCCGCTCCGGCTCGATGGTCAGGATGCGGTACACGGTCATCACCATCACCGAGGCGCCCGTCGCCCAGTAGATCGCCTGCGCCCACAACGCCTGGCTGTCCGTTCCACTTTGCAGGCCGTGGAACAGCGCCAGAATGAACCCGGTGAAACTGAGAAAGTGGATTGCCCGCCAGGCGGCGTTGCCTAGTCTCTTGCGCACATAGAAACTGAGAACGACCACGGCCAGCAAGTACAGGCCGAGCTGCCCCATACCCACCCACTCCACGCGGTACCCCAACGCCCTGAAGGGGGTCAGGATCTCACCCAGCGTGTAGTTGATGTAGGGATCACCCGCCAGGATCAAGGCATGGAAGAGCGCTGTTCCCAGGGCAAGCAGGCTGAGGTGTTGGTGGAGGTCAAAGGCCACCGGACCTCCGGGCCACAACCGCGCCATGCGGTTGGTGATCGCCAGGCCCAGCATCATCGATCCCCACAGGAGCAGGTAGGCGGCGAAGGCGCTCGAACGGGAGAGGAACCAGAACGCCGAGCCGTGCGGGCCGTCCAGCGTGAGCGCCATCGGGGCTGCCAGGCGCGGCAGCAAGACCACTGCCGCAGCACTGCCCAGCAGCGTCGCCACCAGGACCTGGATCAGCGTGCGAATGCCTTTCTCGGCAAGTTCATCGAGCTGCGGTTCGCTGATTCTGTCCATCACTCATTGCCTCCACACGTGTTGCGCCAGCCGCTCACTCTCGACCCGCTCGCCGCTTTCGAGCACGATCAGGCCCGCCAGGGTGGGCTGGCGCTCGATCCAGGCCAGGCCTTCCCGGCTGCCCAACAGAATCGCGACTTTCGCCGCAACCTCGGCCATCTGCAACGAGGGTCCCACCACAGTAGCCGAGAGCACGTCGCTCTCCGAGGGCGCGCCGGTGCGTGGGTCGATCAAGTGATGCTGCCTCACCCCCCCGCTCGTCCAGCGCCGGTAGTCGGTGCCGGACGTCGCCACCCCGCCGGACCGCAGCGCCAGGGCCGTCAGGTCACGCTCGGGACGGTGCGGATCAGCGACGGTGACTTTCCATGGCAGCGAGCCTCGACGCCTTCCACTGAAGGCGATGTCCCCGCCTGCGCTCACCATCACCGGGCCCAGGGCCTTCAATCGGTCCGCCGCCTGTTCGGCTGCCCAGCCCTTGCCGACCCCGCCCAAGTCCATGCGCGCTCCTTCGGGCAGACGAACGGTTCGGGCCGCAGGGTCGAGGACGATCTCCCGCCAATCCGCCACCGGCGCCGGCCCCAGCGAGGGTGGGTGATCCTCACCCCGCAGCTCATCGAAGGACCGATCATAGCCAGCCGCCTGAAGTGCTTGCAGGACCAGCGGGGTGACCAGGCCAGCGCTGATCCTGGCCGCGCGGATCGAGGCCTGGATCACATCCCACAGCACCGGGCTGACCGGAACGGCTTCCCCCGCGCGCGCATTCAACTGGGATAGCTCGCTGTCCGGGCGGAACCTCGTCAGCCTGGCCTCCCAGGTCTCAAACAAGGATGAGACCTGATCCAGGGGGGCTTGAGCCCTGGGATCCAGCGAGGCGACCTCTGCCCGGACGGTGCAGCCCATCGCCCGGAAAGCCACGTGCGGGTTGGCCGGCTCCGCCTCGAGATTCGCTGCAACGGCAGCCGGCGCCAACCACAAGCCATCCTTCCAGGTTTCCAGGCCGCCCGTCAGGCGGACCTCGACGGTCGCACGTGACGTGTCCATCACTGAGATGAGGCGGTCCGACCGGACCCGCTGCCGCCCGATCCACCGCTGGACGGCTTGGTGATGGTAATGGTCTGCACCGGCGGCGGAGCGTCGACCGAGCGCAGCCCGGTTGGGGTGACTGCAGCCGGTATGCTGTCGGCCAACTGCGGCGGTACCACCACGGTGGGCAGCGGCTCGGCCAGGAAAGCCAGCGAAGGTGGAAGGGCGACCGGCCCATCGGCGACGGGCTCCACCGGCCCGGCAGCTTCGCTGCGCAGCGCCAGCGCCGCCCAGCCGAGCAGCGTGGCCGCCAGCGTGCCGGCGGTGAGCAGAAGCTTCACCTCCGTCACGCCGGTTGCCCGTTTGCCTGCGGGCTTGGGGGCGCTCATGCCAACAACCTCCCCAAGGATCCCCGGCTAGTCGTCCTCATGCTCTTCCTCGTGCTCGTCTTCGTCCTCATGGTCGTCACCATCGTCGTCCGAGTAGCCCGACCCGCCGCTTCCGCCGTCATTGCTGCCATCTTCGACCACGACGACCACGGGGATGGCGCCGTTCGCCAGGATCTTGCCGGTGTTGGCGTCGACGTACACCAGGCCCTGAACCAGGGAAACCTCATAGGCAGCCGCGCCCATGTAGTCGACCAGCTCCGGTGGCTGCTGGAGTTCGCCGCCCCGCACCGTGGTCAACACGATGGCCACCGCCGTGTCGGCGCTCACCGGGTATGTCGGAGCTGCCGGCGCTTCGGCCGTCTCGGCCAGAAGCAGGTTGGCCTGGTCGATCAACTGGCGGTAGGCACCCTCTCGCTCCTGCATCACCGCCGCCAGGGCGGCCTCATCAACCGTGGCCGAAGGGCTGCTCGGCTGGCCCTCCGCGGCGGACGCTACGCTAGACAGTTTGCCGGCGATGCCCCCGATCAGCACGAGCACGAAGGCGGTAAGCGCCGCGGCCATGAGCAGTGCATTCTTGCGGATCATCTTGTCCTCCTAGCCTTCCCGCACGGTGCGGGAGCTTGAACCTGGCAACATTCTGCCTGACGGAGCTTGACAATTCATTGATCCGGCAGGCAGAATCCTCCAAGGGTTCTCCAATCCTTCCTCGCCGGCCGGCCGTTTGCTCTGTGCAGCCCGACGATTCTTGGAAATTGATGGGAGAATCGACCAGCGATTTCCAATCTTGCTCCATGCCGCCCGTTCGAGAATGCTGACGGAGGGCTGATGCGAGTTCTTGTCATCGAAGATGACCAGCGCCTGGCGCGCTTGGTGGAGCAGGTCCTCACCGAGGAGGGGCTGGACGTCGACCTGGCCCACGACGGCGAGACCGGCCTGGAGATCGCCCTGCGCGGCATGGATCAGGTGGCGATCGTGGATTGGATGCTGCCGGGCCGGGACGGCCCATCGATCTGCCGCGCGCTTCGGGCGGCCCGCATCCCGATCGCCATCCTGCTGCTGACCGCTCGCGGCCAGATCGAGGACCGGGTCGCCGGGCTCGACAGCGGCGCCGACGACTACCTCGTCAAGCCCTTCGAGTTCGATGAACTGCTCGCCCGTGTCCGGGCGCTTGGACGACGCTTTGTCGGTGAGGCCACCGATGCCTTCGAGCTGCGCCTGGGAGACCTGGTGCTCGACCAGCGCGCCCACACCGCTCGCCGGGGGGACAAGATCCTCGATCTGACCACCACCGAGTGGAAGCTGCTCGAGTGCTTCATGCGCCACCCCGATCAGACCCTCACCCGCCAGCAGATCCTGGACTACGTCTGGTCCTACAAGGCGGAGGTCCAGCCCAGCCTGGTGGATGTCTACGTCTCCTATCTGCGAGGGAAGCTGGACCGACCGGGCGCCGCGGATCCTGTGCAGACCGTTCGCGGCGTCGGCTACCGGCTGGAGCGCGATCGTGTTTAGGAGTCTGCGCCTTCAGCTCACCTCCCTCTACATTCTGGCCTCGCTGGCCCTGATCGCCTTGCTCGCCTTGGGCGCCTATCTGGTGGTCAAGCGGGAGTTCCAGGCCAACATCGATCTGGCCCTCCGCTACCGCATGGCCCAACAGCTGCAGTGGCAGGGATTCCCCCTTCCGGAGGACCTGGCGAACGTCGGCCTTGAATGGTCAGCCCGCAGCGGGGCGCTCGTAGAAGGCGGCGCGGCCGTCTTGGCCTCTGACGAAGAGAGCGAGCACGAAGGCAGAGGACCCCGCGCTGGAAGGCAGCCCCTTCGACCTGGACTCGTTCGACGCCGACCTGGCGCCGTTGTTCGTCGTCTCCTCCGCCAGCCAGGCACTGCGCCCGGTTGCGGTCAATCGCAACCTGCCGCTTACCGCCCCGTACGCGCCGGCGGCAGAAGCCGCCGTGCTGGCCGGGAGCGACCTGCGCACGACCCACCTGGAGGATGGGACGGCGCTCCGCCTTCTCACCGTTCGTCTGCCGACCAGCGGGCCTCCGCAGGTGATTCAGGTTGGGCGCACCCTGGATGACCAGCAGCGGGTGCTGGACGGCCTGCTGCGCATGCTCGCCATGCTGGGCGGACTGGGTGCGCTGGCGTTAGCATCGGGCAGCTGGTGGCTCGCCGGGAAATCCCTGGTCCCCGCGCAGCACGCTTGGGAGAAGCAGCAGGCGTTCGTTGCCAACGCCAGTCACGAACTGCGCGCGCCGCTGACCCTGATGCGGGCCTCGGCCGAGGTCGCCCAGCGGGGGATGCCCGAGGGTGACACGCGCCGGGCCCTGCTGGGGGACGTCCTGTCCGAGGTCGATCACATGGCGGCGTTGGTCGACGACTTGCTGTTGCTGTCGCGGCTGGATGCGGGCCGTCTGCAGCTCGAAAGCCAGAGCATTCCGTTGAGCACGCTGGTGGCCGAGATCGAGCGGACCTTCGGGCGCGTCGCCGAGAAAGCGGGCGTGACCCTCGCTCACCAGGTCGACGAGGGGCTTGCCGTCCGAGGCGATCCCACTCGGTTCCGCCAGGTGCTGCTGGTCCTGCTGGACAACGCGCTGCGCCATACGCCCTCGGGCGGAGCGGTCGAGGTTCGCGCACGAGGCCTCACCGCCCGAGTCCGGATCGAAGTGCACGACACTGGCCCGGGGATCGACCCGCAGGACCTTCCGCACGTGTTCGAGCGCTTCTATCGGTCCAATCACCGAGGGACCGACGCCGGCAGCGGCCTCGGCCTGGCCATTGCCAAGGGATTGGTTGAGGCCCAAGGTGGGACGATCTCGCTCGAGAACGCCACCCCGACCGGAACGTTGGCTCGAATCGATCTGCCGCGCGGCTGACCCGCTCCCCCGGCGCTATCCGATCCTCAGTCCACGCCTGATGCTTCAGGCAGATCGGCAGTTCGCTCCGCAGCCGGCAGCCCGTGAGTGGGTCAGGTTCCCCGGCTGCATCGCCGTCAATGAG
>CAWBME010000004.1:0-114696 GCA_963789825.1 uncultured Chloroflexia bacterium | reverse complement strand
GGGCTCCCTCGGACGCGCTGGCGCAGGATGCAGGGCGTTCGGCGCCCGGGTGAGGGCGCGCAGTGTGGGTAATCATCACCGCGCCACAATCTACCGCTCTCGGCTTCTCGAGCTGCGCAGCTTGCCCGCTAGTTTCTCATCCTGCCTTCATGGACCCCCTGGGGATTTGTATGCGCCTTTCACATTGTGGGTGCTAGCATGCAGAGGAAGGCGCGGTCCTCGGGTCTGAGGCCCGCCAGGAGGATTTGCCATGGCTGAGCCGATCCGCAATCGCGTCGCACCTCCGCCGAAGCCCAAGCAATTCCACATCGACGTCGAACAGCCGAAGGTCAACCGGGTGACCGAAGCTTTGGGGCAGCATGCCGATGAGCACCGGCCCTGGGGCATCTCGGACATGGACGTCCTGGCCGAGGCCATTCGGGCCGAGGCCATCGACCAGGCCAAGCTGGCGCTGCCAGAGGAAGACCGCCCGCTGCGCTTGGAGACCCTCCTGGGTCGCCCGGCGTTCGCCCGCCTGCTCAAGGATCAATTGGCCAAGGGTGTGGCGACAACCATCGGCGCCAGCGATGCCCGGGTGCAGGCTGTCTTCGGCTATGACCTCGAGAGCCCGCTGATCCATCTGCTGGTGCTGGTCGCCAGGCCCACGGCGGGTCTGGCGGCGTTCATCGACTCGCTCGACCGGTCGCTGGCCCTTTCCATGCAGGATCTTCGCCTTCCGGAGTACCACGGCCGGGAGCGGCTGTTGGACGCCAGCCTCATTACCCCGCAGGATGTGCGGCTCGGCCTGGGTGTCGCCGCTTTGCTGTCCTCCGTCGTCCATACTCCCGATCGGCTCTGGCAGCGATAGCCGCACGGGTTGTTGCCTGCCTGAGGACGGGGCCACATGGCCCCGTTTTCGCGCCCGCCCCTTCATGCGGTTTTCATCCCGCATGGGCGGATTCATATGCGCGTTTCATCACAAGGATGCTACGGTTTGGCTGAGGGCTCACAAGTGACTGAAAAGGGAGGTGCACCATGACAGCGCCTGTGATGACCCCGGATCGTGAACAGATCGTCGAACAAGCCCTTGCCCCAACCCACTTCTCCGAAGTCGTCGAGACCATCCTGGAGAAGGCATTGGATTTGGTGCGGGCGAACGTGCCGGCCTTCAAGGGAGCCGCTCACCTCGAGACGATGATCCAGCGCCCGGACTTCGCCGGGCCCTTCCGCTGCGCCCTGGCGATCGAGCTGGCCAAGGTGATCGGGGCCGACAACCCCGATGTGCGCACGGTGTTCGCCTACGACCTGTCGCTGCCCAATCTGCACCTGATCGCACTGGTCTCCCGACCGACCTATGGGCACTCGGACTACATCCACGCCCTGGATCAGGCGCTCTGTGAGCGCATGAGAGAACTGCGCCTGCCGGATTGCAGCGCTCGCACCGGCATGCTGGATGTCCAGTTCGTCACACCCCAGGACGTCCGTTTGGGGATCGGAACCACCGGCTTGCTCTCGGCGGTCCGGACCGCTCCCGTGCGCGTCTGGGCTCGCTGAGGCGAGTCCTCTCTCCTTGGGGCCGAGAGGCGGAGTCTGCCCTCCTCCGCCTCTCGCTCTCGTCTACCGCCCACCGACCTCACCCCCGGCTGAGCTGTCAAGCCCACGCCCATGCTGCTCCGCTCCGCACCAGCGTAGGGCCCCAGTACCGCGCTCGGTCGGCGCTTCCTCGGCTCAGAACTCCCGCAGCGCCTCGTCTTGCCCGAGCGGGCGAGCATCGGGCGAGATGCCACGCTCGCCCTCACGCCTCGACTAGAATTAGCATCGATCCATTCTGCGAGTGGACGTGATGCATGGCCAGTCGTTCATGGAGGTCGAGCATGCCGTCAGCCGCGCAATCGGGGTTGGCCCTGGTTGCGCTGCTGACCCTGGTCCTGGTTCCGTCCGCCCGGGCGGCCGAGTTCGTCGAAGGCGGCGACGTCGTAATCGGCGCCGATGAGGTGATCGAGGATGACCTGTATGTGTCGGCCGGCAGCCTGGTCGTCGACGGAACCGTGCTCGGCGATCTCGTCGCCATGGGGGGGACGATCACCGTCAACGGCCGGGTTGAGGGCGACGTCCTCGCCGCTGGACAGTCGATCCGCATCAACGGAATTGTCCAGGACGACGTGCGGGCGGCGGCGGCCGTGATCGAGCTCGGCGAAGATGCCCGGATCGCCGGGGACGCCGTGCTGGCCGGTTTCAGCTTGAACGCCTTCCCGGGGGCCCAGGTGGCCGGCGACCTGGTGTGGGGCGGAGGCCAGGCGCTGATGGCCGCCAGCGTCGGCGACGATCTGCTGGCCGGCACGGCGGCGCTGCAGCTCAACGGCTCCATTGGCGGAGATGCCCAGCTGAGCGTCGGTGGGGCCGAAGATCAGCCCTCGTCCTTCCCGATGCAGTTCATGCCTGGCATGCCGGCTGTGCCTACTGTCCCCAGCGGCCTGACGTTTGGGCCGAGCGCCGCCATCGCCGGGAATCTGGACTACGCCTCGACACAGCCCGCCGACATACCCCCGGGGGTTGTCGCCGGCACGGTTCAGTTCACACAAGAAGTCACGGAACAGGCGGAGCGCCGACAAACGCTGTCGGCGGTGTCCTTCCTGCTGGGCCGCCTGCGGCGGTTCGTTGGTCTGCTGCTGATTGGTCTGCTGCTGCTGTGGCTCGCCCGCCGGCCGCTCAAGCGCGCCGTGGAAACGCTTGAACAGCAGCCACTGGCCAGTCTGGGATGGGGCATCCTGGCGCTGCTGCTCCTCGTGGCAGCGGCCGCGGCGATCGGGGGGCTGATGCTGCTCCTGGCCGGCTTGCTTGGCCTGTTCACCATGCAGGCGTTGGCGACCACCTTCGCCTTCCTGGGGGTAGTCCTTCTGGGCCTGCTCGCCCTGGCTGCGGCTGTGGCCATCGTGTGGCTGGCGCCCGTCGCGGTCTGCCTGTGGGCTGGCCGTTGGGTCTTGCGCAGATTGCGCCCGACGGCGGCCAATGCACGTGTCGGCCCGTTTGTTCTTGGCTTGGTCGTGTACATCCTCTTGACGGCCATTCCCTGGGTTGGGGCGCTGGTGACCATCGCCGCTGGCGGTGTGGGGTCTGGGCGCCTGGGCCCTGGCGGTCAAAGACCTGCGGCACGACATCCGGGTGGAAGCCTCCCCCGAGCCCTCCTGGTTCTGATCACGGGCTTTCGCATCAACACTGACAGTGCGGGGCCTTGTGCCCCGCACTGTCTTCTTGTTGGGTGGCGGACGCCTTCGGCCGAGCGGACTGCCGCCTCCGGGCGCGACCGGGTGCGACTCTCTGCGTACAGAGCACAGAAGAGTCAGGGAGGTTGAGGTGTCATCTGCGATTCGACGTCTGTACCGCAGCCGAACGGAACGCATGCTAGGCGGTGTGTGTGGAGGTCTGGGTGTGTACTTCACCATCGACCCGACATTGATCCGTGTGCTGTTCGTCGTGCTGGCGCTTGGCAGCGGGGCCGGCCTGATCGCCTACCTGTTGCTGCTGATCATCGTCCCGATCGAGCCCTTGCCGCCATCCTCGAGCCCTCCCGGCGCCTGACCGGCCCACCCATCTCGTCCCGCCTGGTGGAGGCATCTCCCGGCCGGCGAAGTCGTCGCGCCGGTGGCTCCCCGAATGGTCAGTGCTGACTTGCGAGCCGCTCGCTGCAGGTACGCTCGGGGCGCCCGTTCTGGGGAGCTTGAAGTTAATCCCCCCCTAACACAAATGTGCTATGAATGGGGCTGTAGAGCGTCTGTAAGGCGGGTGAGCTTCGAATGTCCCTACCATATATATAGGGCGAGGTTCCCCAGGAATACTGGATATGGTGGATTGCGAGATCGAGACCCTGATCGAGGCAGAAGTCAAGCGGGAACTCCGCCATGTAGGCGCGCGGCGACCGAGGCGCTCAGCGGGCACTGCCTGCCCGGCGCCCGAGGTCTACGTGGTGCCGGACGGAATGGTGGACATCGCCCTGCGTGAGCTGGGCGCACGCCTGGTGAGCCGACGACTCCCCGCCCTCGCAGGTCCGCTCGGCTGCCTGACGGCGCTCCCCTTTCTCCCAGAAGCCTGCAACCTGCACGGGAGGCGATCGCCGGAGAACCGGCGCTAGAATCGCGTCTGCTATAATCGCTTTCCCATGACGCTGACGCTCGATGAAGTCCGGCACATCGCCCGCCTCGCACGGCTGTCGTTGACGCCTGAAGAAGAGCAGCGCTTTCAACAGCAGCTGTCGTCGATCCTGGAACATGCCGCTCGCCTCTCCCGGGTGGACACCACGGGCATCCCGCCCACGGCCAGCGTGCTGCCGTACCAGGCACGCCTGCGTCCGGACGTTGCGCGGCCATCAGGCAATCGTTCGTCCATCCTGGCCAACGCACCCGAGGTGGAGGGCGACTACTTCCGCATCCCGCCAGTCTTCGATGCCGAGGCCTGAGCGGCCCGGCCTTCCACCAGCAGCATGCAGCGATTGACCGATCTCTCCCTGCTGCAAGCCGCCGCCGGATTGCGCGCCGGCGAGTTCTCGGCGCGCCAGCTTGCCCAGGCCCATCTCGATCGCATCGCCGCGCTTGATCCCAGCCTGCATGCGTACCTGACGTTGACTCCTGAGTTGGCAATGGCTCAGGCCGATGCTGCCGACCACCGTCTGGCGCAGGCAGACCGCTCAAACGGCGAGCCCTTGCCGCCACTGCTCGGCCTCCCACTGGCCCTCAAGGACGTTCTGTGTTTGGAGGGCGTTCCCACCACCTGCGGCTCGCGCATCCTGGAAGGCTTCCGGCCTCCCTACACCGCAACCGCCGTGCAGCGCCTGCTGGACCAGGGCGCCGTGATCCTGGGCAAGGTCAACACCGACGAGTTCGCCATGGGGTCGTCCACCGAGAACTCGGCCTTCGGCGTCACCCACAACCCATGGAACCTGGAGCGCGTGCCCGGTGGCTCGTCGGGTGGCGCGGCGGCGGCGGTCGCCGCCGGGCTGTGCCTGGCGGCGCTGGCGACCGACACCGGGGGCTCAGTCCGCCAACCGGCCGCCTTCTGTGGCGTGACCGGGCTCAAGCCCAGCTATGGTCGCGTTTCGCGCTACGGCCTGATCGCCTACGGCTCCTCGCTCGACTGCATCGGCGCCCTGGCCCGCTCGGCGGCCGACCTGCTGCCGGTGTTCCTGGGCATGGCCGGATTCGACCCCCTCGACTCGACTTCCCTTCAGGAGGCCCTCCCCGCCGTCGAGCTGGAAGGCGATCTGCGAGGCCTGCGTATCGGTGTGCCCGGCGAGTACTTCATCGAGGGCATCCATACCGAGGTCGAGCGCGGCGTACGCCAGGCGATCGAGACGCTGGAGTCACTCGGCGCGCAGGCGGTGCCCATCTCCCTGCCACACACTGACCTGGCGCTTCCGGTGTACTATGTGATCGCCCCGGCGGAGGCGTCTGCCAACCTGGCGCGCTATGACGGGGTCCGCTTCGGCCCGCGCCTCGCCGCGCAGGCGCTGCTCGATCAGTATGTGGAGACGCGCGGGCGCCTGTTCGGCCCCGAGGTCAAGCGTCGCATCATGCTGGGCACCTACGCCCTCTCCGCAGGCTACTATGACGCCTACTATGACCAGGCACAGAAGGTGCGCACGTTGATCAAGCGCGACTTCGACCTGGCCTTCACTCAGGTGGATCTGATTGCCTGCCCGGTCGCACCGACGACCGCCTTCCCGATTGGCGCCCACGGCGATGACCCCCTGGCGATGTACCTGGAGGATGTGTTCACGCTTCCCGCCAACCTGGCCGGCGTCCCGGGGATGTCGTTTCCGGTTGGCCGCGACGCCGACGGCCTGCCGATCGGCATGCAGTTGATGGCGCCGGCGCTGGGCGAGGCCCAGCTCTTCCGTGCGACGCATGCCTACCAGCAGGCCACCCACTGGCACAAGGAGCGACCCCCGCTATGAGAATCGTCATCCCGATGGCCGGCTACGGCACTCGCCTGCGGCCGCACACCTGGTCCAAGCCCAAGCCATTGGTGAGCGTGGCCGGCAAGACCGTGCTCGGCCATGTCCTGGACGGTTTCGCCACCGTCCCCAACGTGGAAGAAGTAGTCTTCATCGTCGGGTACCTCGGCCAGCAGGTCGAGGAGTATGTCACCCGGCATTACCCCCACCTCAAGGCCCGCTATGTTGAGCAGGCGGAGATGCTCGGGCAATCCCATGCCGTGTGGCTGGCGCGCGAGTACCTCGCCGGACCGCTGCTGATCCTCTACGTCGACACACTGATCGAGACCGACTACTCCTTCCTCAAGACCGAAGCCGCCGATGCAGTCGCCTGGGTCAAGCCCGTGCCTGACCCACGGCGCTTCGGTGTGGCGGAACTGCGCGCGGACAAGACGGTCGCCCGGTTGATCGAGAAGCCGGAGGACATGGCCAACAACCTGGTCGTCGTGGGCTGCTACTACTTCCGGGACGGGGCTCCGCTGCTGCGCGCCATTGAGACTCAGATGGCGGGCGGCCAGCGCCTGCAGGGCGAATTCTTTCTGGTTGATGCAATCAACAACCTGCTCGATGAAGGCTTACGCATGCGGGTCGAAGCCGTCAATGTGTGGCAGGACTGCGGCAAACCGGATGCCCTGCTGGAGACCAACCGCTACCTGCTCGAAACCGGCCGGGACAATACCGCTGAGGCATCCAAGCGCCTGGGCGTGGTGGTCGTTCCGCCGGTCTACGTCGATCCGACCGCCCAGGTGAGCGAGTCCGTGATCGGCCCCCATGTCTCGATCGGCGCAGGCTGCGAGGTCCGCCGCTCGTTGGTGAGGGACTCGATCATCGACGATGGCTCCCAGATTCTGGACACGGCGCTTGCGGCCTCGATCATTGGGCGCGAGGCGCGGGTCATCGGGCGCTACCGGGCGTTGAACGTCGGGGATTCCTCGGAGATCGATTTCGCCTGACCCTGCCGTCCCGGTGGATGTCCTCTCCCTCTCACCCGCCGTCCCCCGCCACATCAGTCACCGTGTAGGCTCTCCCGGCTGGCCTGAATTGCCAGATCGATGAACAGCGCCGCCGTCCAGCCGAAGGTCGAGGCCGCCTTAGGCGGCCGCTCCCCGGTCAGCGGATGATAGTACTCGTATAGGTCCGGGCTTCGGCTCACCAACTCCAGCGTCCGCTGACGCAGTTCTCGGGCCATGTCCGCCAGGCCGCTGCGCTGCAGGCCTTCGATCAACAGGTAGTTGACGTTGATCCAGGTGGGCCCGCGCCACATCGTCTCAGCCTCGAACGTCGGGTCATTCGCCGCCACCGTTGGCACCGGGAAGCGCAGCCAGAACTCGCGCTCGTCGCTCAGGTGCGCCGCCAGCGATCCGACGATCTCCGCCGGCATCCGCCCGGTGAGCAGCGGAAACAGCCCAAAGGGGGTCCGGACCTCGATCGGCTTCCCGTCGCGCCGCGCCACAAACACCCCCGTCGCTGGATCCCACATGTGCCGGATCATGCGCTGGGCCATGTTGTCCGCCCGCTGGGCCCACATCTCTGCATCCTGCCTCTCCCCCAGCACGCCGGCAATGCGCGCCAGCGCTTCCTGCTGCAGGCACAGATAGGTGTTCAGGTCGGGCGCTTCTACCGGCATCCCGCCGTCCCACAATGGGCTGTCATCCAGGCCGGAGGAGAACGGATGCTGGTACTCGCACAGCCCATTGCGGTCAAGATCGTTCTTCTCAAACCACCAGGTGTTCGATCTCACCAGCGGCTGGTAGATTTCGTCGAGGAACTCCCGGTCGTGGTCCTGTTCAAACAGCTTCCAGGCCGCCCAGGCGATCAGCGGCGGCTTGGTGACATCGGCCTCGACCGGGTAGGTCAGGTGTGTCACCGTGCCCTCGTCGTGCACCGCATCGGGGATCATGCCGTCGTCGCGCTGGTGGTCGAGCAGAATGCGCAGCTGATCCTGCGCCAGCCTCGGCTCCACGTGGCGGTAGGCCAGTGCGTGGAAGAAGTTGTCCCACTGCCAGGATCCGACGTAGTGCAGCTTGGAGGGCGTCATCACCTCGCGCGTGATGAAGTAGCGCGAGGAGATCAGACCCGCCCGCATCGTCCACCAGGCGTAGTAGTACTGCGCCCGGAGTGCATCGGCCACGCTCGGCACGGCGGCAAACCAGGCGTGCCACGGTCTCTCCGCCGACTTGAGCACCTCAGCCACCGAGGGCACCCATCGATTGAAGCCCAGGCGGGGCGTGATGTTGACCAGCAGCGCCCGCCCGCCGCCCGTGGCGTCCAGCAGCAACTGGACCTGCTGTGGGCCGGCGCCACCGTTGCCGGCCTCATGCTGGCTAACGGCGGCGTTGGTGGTGTAGGCCAGGTTGCGTCGAATCTCCCCGGTCAGACGGAGCACGCCGCCGCGGCGGTCGGTCTGCAGCTGATCCAGGTGGGCTCGAAAGCGCACCCCGCAGCGTGCGGCCGGCAGCGACACCAGGAACGTCTCGCTGTCGAGAAAGGTGATCACGAACTCCCCGACCGAAGTACGGCAGAAGACGGCGTGCGGGTAGGTGACCACTTCCACGCTCAGCACATTGCCGTCCCCATCGGTCAACTGCAGCCCATCCACCATTGCCGGTCGAACGCGATAGGCCGCCGGCTCCAAGTCCCGTTTCAGCCAGCGCTCTGCCAGGCGAATGGCGAAGCCCTCGCGGTCGCGCAGCAGCATCAGCCGCGAACCGCGCTCCGTGAACGGGATGCGATCCAGGTCGATGCGATTTCGCAGCAGCCTCAGGAACGGCGAACGTGGCTCATCCATCCAGCTCAGCGTCCTCTCTCAACCAGCGGACCTGATACGGCCCCAGCGGGATGCGCTCAGCGGTTTGCAGGCGCTCCCCCGTGACCAGGTCCCGCATCACCCCGGCCGCACCCACGCTGCTCACCCATTGTGGCTGCGGGCGCAGGTTGTGCAGGCAGAGCACCGCTTCCTCGCCCTCCGGCGATGCCCGCCTCAACGCCAACACCCCCTCGCCGGCGGACACCACCTGCTGCTCGCCGTGTGGATGGAATCCCTTGCAGCCGGCCCGCACCGTGATCAGGTGAAGAAAGCGCTCAAGGATAGCTCGCCGCAGCGACCCTGGCCGCTCCAGTTCCGCCTCCAGATCAGCTCGCGCCAGCTTCTGGCGGTTGATGGAACGCTTGGCGCCGGTTCGCCGCACGCCCTCTGGCCAGCCGCGCGAGCCGAACAGGCTGTGGAAGTAGATGCCCGGGACGCCGCGCAAGGCAAGCAGGATGGCCTGCGCCACCATGAAGCGGTCCACCTGCCGCCCGACATCCTCCGCCGCGCCGCCCGCCAGGGCATCGAAGTAGTTGATGTTCAGTTCATAGGCACTCTCGGAACCATCCGGGTTGCGCTTCGCCGAGACCTCGCCGCCTCGCTCCAACACGCCTTGGACCAGCGCCTCGATCTCCTCGGGTGGCAGAATGCCACGGACCGGATTCAGCCCGATTCCGTCGTGCGAGGCCAGGAAGTTGAAGAACGTGACATGGCGCGAGGGCAGGCTTAACCCGGAGGCCCACTCCGCCAGCAGCGTGCTGCTTCCCCGCCACAGCGCATGCAGCACCAGCGGCGGCAGGGCGAAGTTGTACACCCACTGCGCCTCGCTCTCTCCATCACCAAAGTAGGAGATGTTCTCAGCGTGGGGAACGTTGGTCTCCGTGACCAGCTTCACGTGCGGTGCAACCTCGTCCAGCACGGTGCGCAGCAGCTGCACGATGCGGTGCGTCTGCGGAAGGTGAATGCATGGGGTGCCCGGCTGCTTGCACAGATACGCGATGGCATCCAGGCGGAGCATGCTCGCGCCGTGAGCCACATATTCCAGCACGATCTCGATCATCTTCAGCAGCACCTGCGGGTTGGCGAAGTTCAGGTCCACCTGGTCGGCGCTGAAGGTCGTCCAGATCAGTCTCTCGCCCTCGGCGGTGGCGAAGGGGGTGAGCAGCGGCGTGGTGCGCGGGCGGACCGCTTGGCTGAGGTTGGTGCCCGGAGACACGGCGATGAAGTAGCTCTCAACCTCGGGATCCCCCCGCAGGTAGGAGCGAAACCACTCGCTTTGCGCCGAGGCGTGGTTCAGCACCGCATCGAGCATCAGGCGCCGGCCACGTGCCAGACGGTGGAGATCGTCCCAGCTGCCCAGCGCCGGGTCGACCTGCAGGTAATCGACCACCGAGAATCCGTCATCGGACGAGGAAGGAAAGAAGGGAAGCACATGAATGCCGTTGAGCGCCGGCCCGGCGTGCGCCTCGACCACCTCGTGCAGGCAGGCCAGCGGCGCCAGCCCCGGCTCCTGCACCATGTCGCCATAGGTGATCAGGACGGCGTCGCGCTCGCTCACCCACTCGACCGCAGGCGGCCGCACGGCCACCTCGCCGCTCTGGAAGCGGATCAACTGCTCGGCCAACGGCGCCAGCAGGCGACCGGCGACTTCCGCACCATACAGGAATTCCAGGTGCCCACAGGCCGCCGCGGAGAAACCGGGCGACAGCTGGCCATGCTCCTTCAGCACTCGGTCACCTCTTCACCCGCATGCTTGATCTTCGCATAGATCCGCTGGCGTTATACCATCGGGAGCGAGGGAAACACCGGCCGCAGCCGCCGCTGGCGCCGACCGGCGGTCTTGGATACAATTCCTGACGCCGCCGAGCGGCGCACCGTGCTGCCCGCCCTCCCGCCGACCCCGAGCTGCCCATGCAGCCACCGCTTGTCGAGTGCCATTCCGGCTATACTTATGCCGAGCGTCCGATTGCCGTGCGCTGGGAGGGTCGCCGACTGGCGATCGAAGCCATCGAGGCCCGCTGGCGCATCCCCGGCGGACAAGGCTTCCGTGTCCGCACCGAGGATGGTCAGGTCTTCGAGCTGTTCTACGGCGAGCTGGACGACGAGTGGCGCGTCCACCAACCCTGATCGCCTCAGCAGGAGCCGACACGTATGCGTGACTTCGTTGCCAGGCGCGTTGCGGCGGTGCCGCCTTCCGGCATTCGCCGCTTCTTCGACATCGCCGCGACGATGGAGGACGTCATCTCGCTCGGCATCGGCGAGCCGGACTTCGTCACCCCGCCGGAGATCCTAGAAGCGGGCATCCGCTCGCTGCGAAACGGCCGGACCCACTACACCTCCAACTCAGGCACCCAGGAACTGCGCGAGGCGGTCGCCGTTCATCTGCAGCGGCTGTACGGCGTGACCTATGAGCCGCGCGCCGAGATTCTGATCACCGTCGGCGTGTCGGAGGCGCTGTATCTGACATTGACGGCGGTGCTCGATCCCGGGGACGAGGTCATCGTCCCGACCCCCTGCTTCGTCGCCTATCAGCCGGAGATCCTGCTCGCCGGAGGTGTCCCCGTCGAGCTTCCCACCCGCTTAGAGGATGGCTTCCAGGTGAGGCCGGAGGCACTCGAGCATAGGGTCACGCCGCGCACCAAGGCCGTGCTGCTCGGCTACCCCAACAATCCGACCGGCGCCGTGATGTCTCGCCAGAACCTGACGGGCGTGGCGGCGATCGCCGAACGGCACGATCTGCTGGTGATCTCCGACGAGATCTACGACCGCCTGGTGTACGGCGGCCACGAGCACGTGTGCTTCGCCTCCATCCCCGGCATGCACCCGCGCACGGTGACGCTGGGCGGTTTCTCAAAAGACTACGCCATGACCGGCTGGCGCATCGGCTATGCCGCCGCACCGGCCGAGCTGCTGGCCGCACTGCGCAAGGTCCACCAATACACCATCATGTCCGCCTCCACCACGGCGCAGGACGCCGCCGTCGAGGCGCTGCTGCATGGCGAGCCGCACGTCGAACGCATGCGCACCGAGTACGATCGCCGTCGCCGGCTGATTGTCGGCGGGCTGAACGAGCTGGGCTTGCCGACCTTCGAGCCGCTGGGGGCGTTCTACGCCTTCCCATCGATCGCCGCCACCGGGATGAACGATCAGGCCTTTGCTGAGGCGCTGCTCTCCGAGGAGCGGGTCGCCGTCGTCCCCGGGAGCGCCTTCGGCGCCGACGGCGGCTTCGTGCGCTGCTCGTACGCCACGGCCTACGAGAAGATCGAGCAGGCTCTCGAGCGATTGCGGCGCTTCATGCAGCACCACGGCTGAGTCCCACCGCCGTATCCCCTGTTGTAGAATCGTCGCCATGAGCCGTTTCCAAGCGTCGATCGGGCTCGAAGTCCACGCCGAGCTTCAGACGCAATCCAAGATGTTCTGCGCCTGCCCGGTGGTGGACTCCACCTCGGCCAAGCCGAACAGCGCCGTGTGCGAGGTTTGCACCGGCATGCCCGGCACGCTGCCGGTGATCAACCAGCGGGCAGTCGAGTTCGCCGTGCGCGTGGCCTTGGCGCTGGACTGCACCATCGCTGCCACCAGCCTGTTCGCTCGCAAGAATTACTTCTACCCCGACCTGCCCAAGGGCTACCAAATCTCGCAGTACGAGTTTCCCTTGGCGCAGGCCGGCCGGCTGGTCATCCCGCTGGACGCCAGCCAGAAGACGGTGCGCATCCGCCGGGTACACCTGGAGGAGGACACCGGCAAACTGGTGCATCAGGCAGGCGCCTCGCTGATCGACTACAACCGGTCGGGCGTGCCGCTGCTCGAGATCGTCACCGAGCCTGACCTGGAGTCCGTCGAAGAGGTGCGCGAGTACGCCAGCGCCTTGCGGCGCTTGCTGCGTTACCTCGAGGTCAATAGCGGCGACATGGAGAAGGGGGTGATCCGATTCGAAGCCAATATCTCGGTTCGCCCGCCTCAGCGCAGCACCTTGGGCACGCGCACCGAGGTCAAGAACCTGAATTCCTTCCGCTCCATGCTGCGCGCCATCACTTACGAGATCGACCGGCAATCGTCCCTGCTGACCTCGGGCCAGCCGGTGCCGCAGCAGACCCTGGGATGGGACGAACGCAACGGCGTCACCCTGCCGCAGCGCGGCAAAGAAGAAGCGCATGACTACCGCTACTTCCCCGAACCGGACCTGCCGCCGCTGGTGCTGGACCCGGCCTGGATCGATCAGGTGCGGCAGTCGTTGCCGGAACTTCCTCCCGCCCGGCTGGAGCGCTTCCAGCAGACCTACGGCTTGTCTCTCTCGCAGGCGCGCTTGCTCACCGAGGAGCGGGCGTCGGCGGACTACTTCGAGACCGCCTGTTCGGCCGCCCCCGGCGTGCCCCCCTCCGAAGTCGCCAACTGGATCTCGGGCGAACTGTTCTCGTTGCTCAATGAGGACAGTCTGTCGATCGAGGCCTGTCCGCTTCCGGCGCCGACGCTGGCGGCCGTGCTCGTCTTGCATCAGGCGGGCCGGATCAACCTCCCGACGGCCAAGCAGCTGCTGGCCGAGGTCTTCCGCCATGGCGGCGACCCGGCCCAGCTGGTCGAGCAGCGGGGCCTGGCCCAGCTCTCCGATCCTCGGGCTATCGATCGTCTGGTGCTCGAGGTTGAGCAGGCTCACCCGGAACAGATCTCCCACTACCTAGAAGGAAAGAAGGGTATTGAGCACTGGCTGTTCGGCCAGGTCATGCGGGCGGCGTCCGGCAAGGCAGACCCCCATCTTGTGCAGCAGCGCCTGCGGCACAGACTGGCCGAGCTTGAGAAGAATCGCCCTCCCTTGTGAAGGTCGTCACTTGACCGGCCTCTGGGGGTGGTCTACCGTTCACTCATACAGAGACCGACAGCAGCCCGCGCACCGGCCTCCCGGCGGCGCAGGCTGCCGCTTCTCCCGGTTCATCCCCCTGCGGGGGAGACTCATCGCTCAACGAGGGCAGACAAAGTGAATGCATTTGAAATGGCACAGGCTCAGTTCGACGCCGTGGCGGCCAACCTCAAGCTGGATCCCGCCATCGCAGAGTATCTCCGCTGGCCGATGCGCGAGTTTCGCTTCACGATCCCGGTGCGCATGGACGACGGCAGCCTGCGGGTCTTCACCGGCTTCCGCGTGCAGCACAACGACGCGCGTGGTCCCCACAAGGGAGGCATCCGCTTCCACGCCAGCGAGACGCTCGACACAGTTCGGGCGCTGGCCATGTGGATGACCTGGAAATGCGCCGTGGCCGACATCCCGCTCGGCGGCGGCAAGGGCGGCATCATCGTCGACCCGTCCACCCTGAGCGTGCCGGAGAAGGAACGCCTGTGCCGCGGCTGGATCCAGCAAATGTGGAAGAACCTTGGCCCCCGCCAGGACGTTCCGGCTCCCGACATTGGCACCACGCCGCAGATGATGGCCTGGATGGTGGACGAGTACAGCAAGCTGGCCGGTCAGTACACCCCCGGCATGATCACCGGCAAGCCGCTCGGCGCTGGCGGTTCGCTCGGCCGCACCGAGGCCACGGGCTATGGTGTCACCTACTGTATCCGCGAGGCGATGAAGCACCTCAAGCTGGATCCCAAGGCGTGCACTGCCGCCATCCAGGGCTTTGGCAACGTCTCCCAGTACGCTACCATCGGCTTCACCGAGATTCTGGGAGGCAAGGTTGTGTGTGTCTCCTGCTGGGACAACAAGGACAAGAAGTCCTACACCTTCAGCAAGAAGGACGGAGTCGACGGCAGATTCCTCCTGACAATCACCGACCAGTACGGCACCATCGACAAGGAGGCGGCCAAGAAGGCCGGTTACGAGGTCGAGGATGGAGACGCCTGGCTGAGCAAGGAAGTCGATATCCTGATTCCGGCCGCACTCGAGGGGCAGATCACCGGCGAGAATGTCGGCAAGATCAGCCAGAAGGTCAAGATCGTCGCCGAGGGAGCCAACGGCCCGGTCACGATCGAGGCCGACAAGGAGTTCCAGAAGAGGGGAATCCTGGACATCCCCGATTTCCTGTGTAACGCCGGCGGCGTGACCACCTCCTACTTCGAAAGCGTCCAGAACGACATGAACTTCTACTGGTCGACCGATGAGGTGCTCAAGCGGCTGGACGACAAGATGAGCGTCGCCTTTGCTGGGGTGCTCAAGATGTCCCAGGATCACAAGGTGTACATGCGCGACGCTGCCTACATGGTCTGCCATCGACCGCGTCGTCAAGGCGATGCAGCTGCGCGGCTGGGTCTAGTCCTCTGCCTCCTCTTGCATCGAGCGGAGAGCACCCTCTCAGGGGTGCTCTCCCTCTTTTCTCCCTACACCCCAATGTGGAATGGATAGGATTCGTAGTCGTCGTAGGGGCAGGGGATCATGGGGATAAGCACGCGGAGAACCCTTCCGATCCGAAGATGTGGGCAGCGGAACTGATTGCTGGCCAGCAAAGAGGGTAAGCAGAGAGATAATTGCCCACAGCCTGGCTGCGGATAGGGAGTGGAGAAAGGGAGACAGGAAGACCGAGGGAGAGCAGCTTTCCCCTCTTATGGGGGTCTCCCAATTGGGACACCCAGGTATGGCGTTGTCCCGGCTGCAGAGGTAGCGTGTCGAGCGAGCGGTTCTCCCCAGAGGGAGACAGTTATCCACAGTTCCTGTCCGTTTATCCACAGGGCTGGGGCCTGGCAAGCCGGTTTACAATCGGCCGGAGCGGATGGGCGGGAAGACGGCAAGCAATCCCCGGCTAAGCCGATAGGCACCTCCCGCTGAGAGAAGTACGGTACAGGGATCCGGCCTGCCTGGGTATGGGCGGGGTAGAGAGGAGCGAGGGTCGTGAAGAGCGTCTCGGATTCGATCTTGCCGAGCAATGTTCAGGGTTGGCGGGGGCTGATGGGCGAAGCCGGCCGCCATCTGCAGGCCGCGCTGGGAGACAAGCACCGCGTGGTGATCGTCGGTCCGGCGAACACGGGCAAGTCGACGCTGTACAACCGCCTGATCCAGTCGCGGGCCGACCGGCAGGACATCAGCCCGCTGCCGGGGACGACCACCCGGTCCAGGCTGGCGGACTCCGGGCCTGTTCGCGCTGGTCGATACGCCGGGCCTGGACGTAGCCGGGGTGTCGGGCGAGGCGCAGCGGCGCCTGGCGCTGGCCGCCGTCGCAGCAAGCGGACTACGTCGTCCTGCTGTTCGACGGAAGCCGGCCGATCGGGCCCGGTGAGCGGGGGGTGTATCTGGAACTGCTGGGGCTGCGCAGGCCGATGGCCGTCGTGTTGAACAAGATCGACCTGATGGTCGAGGAACGCCAGCAGGTCGCCGAGCGTGCAGCCCAGGCACTCGACATCCCGCCGGAGGCGATCCTGCTGATCAGTGCTCGCAGCGGCATTGGGCTGGGCAACCTGCTGGTGACCATTGTCAGCGACGAGCCGGGGCTGGTGGCGGCGCTGGGGCAGGCGATGCCGGAGTACCGCTGGAGGCTGGCTCAAACGGTGATCTCGCGCTCGGCAACCGCCGCGGCGGCAATCGCCCTCACGCCGTTGCCGATCATCTCCTTCGTCCCGCTGCTTGGGATCCAGTCGCTGATGGCGTTGTCGATCGCCCGCATCTACGGCAAGCGATTGACGCTGGCCCGAGCCCGTGAGCTGATCTTCACCTTCGGCATGGGCGTGCTCAGCCGGACGCTGTTCATCGAGCTGACCAAGCTGGGCGGGCCGCCCGGATGGGTGGTTTCTGTCGGCGTGGCGGCCGGCATGACGGTGTCGATGGGCTACGCCGTGGCCACCTGGTTCGAGAGCGGAGAGCGTCTGCCTTCGGCCGCCATGTTGCGAGTGGCGCGGGCGGTTTCCCAGAACCTGGCCAGCCGGCTGCGTAAGGGCAGCCGTATGTCCATGCGCAAACAGGTCGGCGAGGCGTTGCAGACCCTGCCGCCGCGCGAGCTGGCGGCAGAGCCAGATCCCCCCACGGGCCAGGACAGCTCGTAGCCGGCGGCCCGCACCCAACCGCCGAGGGAGAGGCATCGATGTCGGAGAGTGCGCGGGATCTGCTGGTGCGAGGCGTGGCAGCCGCCAAGGCCGGCGAGGCCAAGGAAGCCCGCTTCTTCCTCGAATGGGTGCTGCGTTCCGAGCCGTCCAACGAGCAGCGCACCGAGGCCTGCCTGTGGCTGAGCGACCTGAGCACGGAGCCCGCGGAGAAACGCAACTGGCTGGAAGAGGTGCTGGCGATCCAGCCGGGGGAGGCCCGCGCTCAGCGCAGACTTGCGCTGCTCGATGGCGAGCTGCGTCCGGACGAGGTGGTCAATCCCGATTCGCTGCCGGAGACGGCGCCGCCTGCAGGCGAGGTGCCGGTGCTGCAGGTCGACTGTCCGAGCTGCGGCGCGGTGCTGCTGGCATTGGCGGGCGTGCCTCGACTCGGATGTGCCTTCTGCGGAGAGGTATTCGCACCCGGTGCCGCCGGAGCGACGCTGCGGGCGACACCGGGCTCCCGTCGTGGACGTCGAGGCGGGCGGAAGCAGCCGGCGAAGGTGGGAGCGGGGAATCTGGTGATCGAGCTGGCGCGGCTGCGCGGCCACCAGCCGGCGCGACCCGTGCGCAACGTCACCTGCCAAGGCTGCGGGGCGGCGTTCATTGTCCCACTCGAGAACCCATCCCTGAGCTGCCCTTACTGTCGCACCTCCCACGTCGTGGACGAGGCCGACACCTCCAGCCAGATGGCGCCGGACATGCTGCTCCCGGTCCAGGTGGACCACGCACAAGCGAAGGCCTCGCTCGAGCGATGGGCAAAGGAGCGCAATCTCGATCCTGCCCAGACCGAGCTGGAAGGTTTCTACCTCCCCTTCTGGGCATTTGAGATCGCCGGTGAGATCACCGCTCGGGAGATCTATACGGATCCGGAGCAAGTGGCTAAGGTCGTCACGCAAACGGATCGGTTGCCGCTGCGGGTGAGCCTGTGCGTGCCGGCGACGACCAGCGCCACCCGCAGCTGCTGTCGGCCGTGGCTCAGGCGACGCCTGCGGACAGCGCCGTCGCGTTCGAGCCGCTGTTGCTCTCCGGCTGGCTTGCCGAGGCATACCAGATCCCGCTCAGTCAGGCGGCCATTGTTGCCCGGGGCGAAGCGGTCGAGCGCGTTCGGAGCGAGGTCGCGCGGCTGGTTCCGCGGGCGTGCCTCGTACGATACCTCAGGCGTCTTCGTCGAGGACTTTCGCCTGCTGCTGATCCCGCTCTGGCTGGGGCGAAGTGGCGGCGGCATGGCGATGCGCCGGTATGCGTCCACGGGATCACCGCCAGGGTCTACGCCGGAAGAGGCCTAACCGGACGCCTGCGCCCGAGGCATATCCGCCCGCAGCAATTCGAGGTCAAGACTCGCAGGGGCCCGGTGGGCGAGAGTGCGAGCCGATCATTCAAGCTCGGCGGGGAAGGACACCGCCTGGCGCAGGGCGTCCCGGGTTGCGGTATCCGGGGCGATGATCCACAGCACCTGATCCGAGGCGCGTTCGGCGAGCATGGCCTCGTCGGCTGCTTCCCAGCGGAACTGCTTGGTGTCTCCCTGGCGGCGGCCGAGGCGTTTGTCGGCGTAGTCGCGCAGCGCCAGCAGGAACTCCTCGGCATCCGCCATCCGATCCCACGATGAGGCCAAGACCAGCGCCGACTGGCCCGAAGCATCATGGTGATAGGCACGGTAGGTGTCGCCGCCCCAGCCCTCGGCGGCAGCCGCAGCCGCCTCCTCGGGTAGCTGCTCCATCAGCGTCAGCCGCAGATACCACTCGCCGAGATTGTTGAGATCGATCTCCCGCCACCCCTCGCCGAGCGCCTCTCCCATCTCGGGCAGCACCACTCGACGTGGTTTGTCGTCCGGATAGCGCTCAGGGTGCAGGATCTGTTCGGTCGAGAGCGGCAGATCCTGGTAGGCGGCGTCGACGCCTGCCCAGCGGCCCTCGAGAAAGAGTGCGCGAACGAACTCCGAGCCCTGGACGTAGGGGAAGATGAAGTCCTGTTTCATGAATTCAGGAGCGCGGTCGTAGACCGGTGTGTGCAGGTTGTCGTAGAAGTCGATGATCTGGTTGATGTCCTGTTCGGTGGCGTAGGTGCGAGCCCACTGCTCTTCGAGGAGCGAGGCGTCGCCCTCGACCAGGCTGCGGATACCGGCGCAGCGCTCGGAATCGGCCTCGCACGCCTCGTCGGTGAAACCCATCTTTCCTTGGAAGTCGTAGTTCTGGTCCTGTAGCGCGTGAACGTATTCGTGGGCATGCGTCAGACGCTCGGGGCCGCCGAACTCCTGCCCGCCGACCACGAACATGCGCTTGACCTCATCGTCGTAGTATCCGGCGATCTGTTCGTTGTACAGCTCGAGATAGAAATCGAGCAGCTCGAAATCCGGTTCGAGCAGGCCCAACAACGCCAGCACCTGGGCGTCATCCCTGGCTTCCTCGGGTGTGTAATCGCCGAGGAAGTCGTCGATCACTCGCTGGCGCAGCTGTTCCGGGCTGAGCAGCGTGCGATCGGAGGGCAGATTGGGGTACAGCCCGCGCAGCGTGATGACCTGCTGCTCGATCTCCTCCATCTTGGCCAGAGCTTCAGGGCTGATCGGCAGCTCGTCCTCGGAAACGGACGAGGGGGTGGCAGGATCTTGGCCGGGAGTGCCGCTGGGAAGCGCCGTGGGAAGCAGGATCGCCGGGCCTTCGGTCGCAGCCGGCGAGGCGGGTTGTTGAGGCGCGGGGACCAGGCGCGTGATGCTGCTGCAGGCTAGGCCGGCGGTCAGCAGGACACTGGCGACAATCCCAAGGACGAGCTTGCGCATACGGCCTCCGGTGAGGCCGAAATTGTAACATCCAGAGCTGGAGGGCTTGGCACAAGCGCCTCCGATGCCAATGAGATTCAGGAGGCCGCGGTCACCGCGCGACGGGTCAGGTCTGGAGGAGGAAGATCTCGGTCTGGGGTGTGCTCAACCACTCCAGGCCGGTCTTGGTCACTCGGACGTTCTCCTCGATGTAGACCGGGCCGTACCCCTCGAGCTGAACGCCCAGCTCGATGGCAAAGACATTGTCGATCTCGATCGTGCCGAATGGCGTGCGGCCGTAGCGCTCCCAGCGCGGGCCGAGCACGGTCGAGCCATCATGGGCGACTCGCCCCAGGTGGTGCCCGAAGGCATGCAGGTACTCGGGGTAGCCGCTGGCGGTCAGCGAGGTGCGGGCGGCGTGATCGACCTGCCAGCCGAGGGCGCCGGGGCGCAGAGCACCGGCGCCGGCCAGCAGCGCCCGTTGCACAGCCTGCCATGCCTGGCCGACCGGGTCTGGCAGCCGAGCCTCGCCCGCTGAAGGCAGATACCACAGGCGTTGTAGATCGGCACAGAAGCCAGCTTCTTTGACGCCGAAGTCAACATGGACCAGTTGGCCTGGCCGGAGCGGTCGATCGGTGGGCAGGCTGTGGCCGACCTCAGCCTCCGGTCCGAAGTTGACGATGGGGTCCGCCTCCCAATCCCAGGCGGCCGC
Source organism: uncultured Chloroflexia bacterium (assembly GCA_963789825.1). Classification (GTDB taxonomy): domain Bacteria; phylum Chloroflexota; class Anaerolineae; order Anaerolineales; family E44-bin32; genus PFL42. The sequence goes on along the minus strand of CAWBME010000004.1, from coordinate 94,460 downwards.
CAGGGCCTCCTGGCGCATGCTCTGATGCAGCCGCTCAGCCACCTGGCGCTCGGTGATTCCGGGCTGCAGCTGCGCAGCCAGCTCGCCCAGCAGGCGCTGTGTGGTGGCGACTGCCTGTCGGATGCGCTGCACCTCCAGCTCGATCTTCTGGCCGCGCAGGCTGCCCAGGAAGTCCGACGCCGAGACGACCTGCTCAGCATCGAGGCCGGCCTCCGCCAGCATCTGGTCCAGATGCAGCTTCAGCCCGTGGGTCAGCCCGTCGGAGGCAGGATCGTCGAGGGAGTAGTTGATGGCGATCTTGCGCGGGGCGAGCCTCTGCAGCGCTTGCACGAGTGCCGGGCGAATGGAATGATCGTAGGCGATCACGCTGGTGAACGCCCGCATCGCGCGCGCCGTGCCGGCATCGTAGCGGCCGAGGATGGCGAGGCTCTCACCGCTGCGATGGACCAGGAACGCCGATTGCCAGGTCAGCCCAAAGGGGAAGATCAGGTCGAGCGCCGGATCCCGTGTCAGACTGGTTTCCTGGGCAAGCGTCAGCCACAGGTCCAGGTCGTAGCGTTGGAGCAAGCGCGTGGCCTGTTCCAGCTTTGGGCGCACGAGATCGGCGGTGGAGACTACCATGGCGGTGACAGCGCCGTGGAGTGTAGCACGCCCCGGTCCACCTCACAGCCCGCGGATCAAACCACCGGGCTGGCAGCTGCGGCAGAAGTTGGTGAGGCGCTGGTTGGCGGTGATGGCGGAGATCGCGCCGCCGCAGCGCGGGCAGGGCTCGCCGCCCCGCATGTGCACGGCAAAGAAGTCGCGCGGTTTGAGGTGGATGTCGTCCCCCATCTGCTGGCGTACCTGTTCGATGGCGCCGTGGAGCACGTGCCGCATCGCCTGGTAGAGCGACTCGACGTCGGTGGCGGAGAGCGTCGTGCGTTTGCGGTAGGGGTGCAGGCGGGCCTGCCACAGGATCTCGTCGGCATAGGCGTTGCCGATGCCGGCGACAAAACCCGCCCGTGTCAGAATGCCCTTGATCTCGCCGCGGAAAGGGCGCAGCCGCTGGCGGAAGTCCTCCAGCGTGATCGCCAGCGCCTCGGGTCCCATCTCGGCGAACGTGGGAATCTGCGCCAGGTCGTGCGTCAAGTAGATCTGCCCCATGCGTTTGCTGTCAATGTAGCGCAGCACCTCCGGCACGCCGGCGAAGTGGACTGTGAGATGCACCGGGCCGGCCTTGGGCGCTTGCGGCAGACACAGCTGTAGACGGCCGGTCAGCTTGGGGTTGACGGCCATCACCAGACGAGCATCCGAGGCGCTGCGCGGAGTAAGCAGGAACAGCAGATACTTGCCGCGGCGTTCCACGGCGGCCAGGCGTCGGCCGGCGAGCTGAGCGGAGATCCCCTCACCCGTCAGATCGCGCACGACGATCGGGCCGCCCTTGGGGGCGACTTCAACCTGAGCCACGGCCTGCCCGGCCAGGCGGCGGTTGAGAACGTCCTTGACGACCTCCAGTTCGGGGAGCTCGGGCATACTGAGCCTGGGACGACGCCAGCGATTATACCGGCCGGGCGGCTGAGCAGAATTTGCGGCTGGACAGGCGTACCCCATCGGTGCTATAACCAGCGATGTCTGCACGGAGAGGCAAGCCCGATTTTGGGCATGCATGATGGACGACAGCAACCCATCCGACACGAATAGTCACCGTAGCCGGGCCGGGCTTGCCCCGGCCGCAGCACCGCGCGCCTTCCCCGCCTGACCTCCGTCTCAGGATATTCCGGAGCGGAGCGGGATCGGCCGCACCGCTGCCGGAAGGACGCCTGAGCCTCATGGTTCCACCGGCTCCAGCATCCTGCCACGACCCCAGGTGACCGCCGCATGACCGCGGCGGTCGCTCGACGGTGTCTGTTCGGATCTGAAACACGGGAGGCGCCATGATCAGCATCTACCGCAGCACGCCCGACGGCGTGATCGCCATCGACCAGCCCGTCGATGGGTGCTGGATCCACCTGACTTCGCCGGATGCCGAGGAGATCGCCAGGGTGGAGACCGGCTACGGCATTCCGCGCGAGTTCCTCACCTATCCGTTGGACCTCGACGAGATGGCGCGCACCGAGAAGGAAGAAGGTGCAGCGCTGGTCATCCTGCGCGTGCCGCGGCATGAGGGCCCGAGCTCCGATATCCCCTTCACAACCGTTCCGCTGGGCATCATCCTGACGGAAAGGGCTGTGGTCACGGTCAGTGCTCAGGAGAGCGAAGTCCTGCGCGGCATGTCGAACGGCAAGTTGCGAGGCATCAGCACCGCCAAGCGCAACCGCTTCCTGCTCCATCTGTTCCTGCTGACGGCGCAGCAGTACCTGGTCGACTTGAGGGCGATCAATAAGGCGGTGGACGCGCTGGAGGACAAGCTACAGGCTTCGTTGCGCAACCGTGAGGTGCTGGAACTGCTCAAGTACCAGAAGAGCCTGACCTACTTCACCACTGCCCTCAAGGCAAACCAGCTCATGATGGACCGCCTGCAGAAAGGGCAGATGTTCAAGATGTTTCCGGACGACGAGGATCTGCTGGAGGACGCCCTGACCGAGATCGGCCAGGCGATCGAGATGACCAACATCTCCAGCGGCATTCTCAGCCAGATGATGGATGCCTTCGCCTCGATCATCTCGAACAACCTGAACGCGGTGATGAAATTCCTGGCCTCGGTCACGATCATCCTGGCGCTGCCTACGCTGGTAGCCAGCATCTATGGGATGAACGTCACCCTGCCGCTTTCGGGGCACCCTTCCGCCTTCTGGGCGGTGCTGGGCTTTGCGGTGGTGGTGTCCCTACTGGTGGTGGTGATCTTCTGGCGCCGAGACTGGCTGTAGCCGCCCGGCAGGGTGGATCACCACCCGCGGGCCGCCGCTTCCTGTGCAAGAGCCAGGAAGGCGGGCTTGTCTCGGCCGTTGCGGCTGCGCAGGCCGAGGGTTCCCAGAAAAGCGGCAAATTCGGCTGAGTCGAGGCCGTAGTAGCCCAGGTACCCCTGCAGTGAATCGCCGGGGATATCGTGCATCCAGGTGAAACTCAGGTAGGGGATCGAGGCGGCCTGTGCATCCCACGCCCGGAACACCTGGCGCACGAACTCGGCCTGTTGGGCTTCCGAGCTCCCCAGCCGCTCGCTCGATGGATAGCCGACCTCCAGCAGGAAGACGGGCTTGGAACCGGCCAGATCGACCAGGGCGGCGAAATCGGCGGCCGGGCTTGAGGGCGAGCGAACGGCGAAATCCGGCCCCAGCGGATAGTAGGTCGCCAGGATCACATCGCTGGACTGGTTGATCGCCTGCAGGCAGTCGCGGCTTTCCCCAAGCAGGCCGCCGGTCGTTGCCTTGGTCCCCACCGTCAGTCCGGGCCGCAGGCTGCGTGCGTGCGCCGAGGTGGCGGCCATGAAGGAAGCGTAGGCCGCGCACTGCGCAGGATCCCCCTGTAGATAGATGTCGATCTCGTTGCCGATGGCCAACACGCTCACTTCTGTCTCGGGCAGTCGGGCGAGCGCCTGTTCCAGCGCGCGGTTGAAGCGCTCGATCATTTGTGGATCGTCGAAGCTGAGGGCGGCAAGGTCCTGCGGCACGCGCAGCTGGTTGGTGTCAATGGGGGCCAGAGTGAGCGCCAGCGAAGTGTCGTATCCGGGATAGTAGACGTTGGCGATCGAGAGGTAGTCTGGGTCTGGGGAGAACTGACCCGGCTCAAGCTCGAAGCTGTCCCAGGGAATCGAAAGGCTGACGGACTGCGTTCCGACCTCCCGAGCCAGTCGGAAGGCCGCATCGTAGTTGCCATCGGACGGTTCGTTGACGTCGATGGAGAGTGTGCGTTCACCGCGCGCTACAGGAGTGACCGCCGGCAGGACGGGATCGGGCGGATCGGTCGCAGCCGGAGCGCTGCAGGCGGAAGCTCCGAGAACAAGACCGAGCAGCGCGAAGATCAACGCGTGTTGGGAGTACGTGCCAGCGCTCACCATAGGGGAGCCTCCCAGATCGGCCGAGGCTCGGGGACAGGCAGTGGCATCAGCAGCAGGCCCCAGCCCAGAGCGGTGACAGCCGTCAGTGCTAGATTGAGCAGAAGGGCGGCAGGGAATCGCAGCCACCCGCGGCTTCTGCCCTCACCCAGCAGATGCGGCGGCCAGAGCAGAGCGGCCAGGCCCATGGCCGAGCCGTAGACCCCGAACACGTACAACCAGAGGATCAAGCCCTCGGGAAGGGCTGCCAGCCCCTTGAGGAAGACCGCCCCCTGCTGCTCGACGAACACTCCGTACACGCCCTGTAGGACGAAAACATGCCGGAGGCGATAGGCGAAGTGGCGACCGGCCAACATCCAGGCCAGCGCCCAGGCGGCATAGATCCCTGGACTGAGCAGCAAGTCATAGGCAAGTTGAGGATGCAGCAAGGCGGGTTGTGGATCGTGCGCTAAGTAGCTGCCAAGCCAGGCAAGGCACTCGGTCAATACGCCGACCAGCAGGGTGGCAAGCAGGGCATGCACCCACCTGGGGAGGGGCACACGCCGGGCAATCGCGGCGATCTGGCTGCGGCCCGAGCCAGGCGGCGACGAAAAACGTGTAGATCAGCAACATGGTATCTGCGGGTCGGCCAGCAGGCGGGCAACCGGCAGCAAGGCGCTGGCGCCGAGCAGCCAGCGCCAGCCTCGCCAGCGGCGGGTCGGTTGATCGGATTCGGAATTCATGGGACGGGCGCCGGGGGCACAGCGGCAAGCGGAGCGTCTGAGGCAAGATCAAGACCTGGGCGGCGTAGCGTCGTCGCCAGTGCCCAGACCAGAAGCGCAAACCCCAAGGGCACCGTGATCAGGTAGAGCAACATCCCGGTGGGTGGAAGAGCGTCCAGCGCGGCGGCGAGCACGTACACCCCCGAGGCCGTGGCTGGGAGGGCAAGCAGGGCGAGCAGCTGGGCGGCGCCCGGACTCGGCTCGGCGAGCAGGGCTTGGATCTGATCGGGGCGGGTTTCGCACCGGCGATTGCGGCCAAGGGCCACCAGCAGCAGCACCGCCAGCGGCGGGAGCACGATGAGCGAGAGCGGTTGAGTCGGGATGGTTACGACGGCGTACCAGGCAGCGGCCAGCGCCAATAGCCCGCCGATCTCCACGCGGGAGGGCCGGAAGGCTTCAAGACCCACGCGAGGCGCCAGGCCGTAGGAGAGCATCAACGCCAGGGTGAGCGCCAGCGTGTAGGCGGCGAACGCCAGCGGCGCCGCCGCCGGCGGCTCGATCGTCCACCACCATAGGCTCCACAGGCCATAGCCCGCGCCGATGCCTGCGGCAAGCCACGCTGTCCGGCGGACCGTTCCGTGGGAAAGGCAGGCCGGCACGACCACCCAACCCAGCAGCACACTGATCAACGCATGCCAGGCCAGTCCGGTGAACGACAGGTTGAGCGGGAAGTCGTCGTACATCGTCTGAACGATCACCCCTTCGAGGAACCAGCCGTAGATGGCGGCAGCTAGGAACAGCGCTGCTTTCGTGCGCACGCGGAAGTAGGCAATCGTCGCCAAGAACAGGTAGGTGGCCAGGGCATAGGCCAGGAAGGTGGGAAGGAGTTCATCGACCGAGGTCCAAGGGCCCGGCCGCGCCCAGAACAGATGCTCCGAATAGATCATCAGCGTGAGCGCGGTCAGGGCGACGTAGCCCAGCCGGCGCAGGAACCCGGATCCGGACCGGTGTTGTGATGCGGCACTCACGCGCCCACCTCGCCCTGGGCCGGCGGAGCCGATGGGTGGGGAGCGCCTTCGGCGCCAATTGCTCTCCGCCTAACCACGCGGCGCAACCCTACGAGGAACACGGACGCCCCCACTGCGACCAGGGCCATACCGGCGCGGTTGTCTGGAGGATTTGGATCGAGCTGCAGCAGCGGCGCCATCAGAATGAAGAAGAGCAGCGCGCCGCTGGCTGCCGCATAGGCGTGGTGGCGCGACCAGCCGGCATGCTTCGTCAGCCTTGCGATGGTGCGCACAACGAATCATGGTCCACAACGCCATCAGCACCAGCGTGACGATGGCTGGTACGGCGGTGTTGGGAAGCACCCACAGCAGGATGAACCATCCGATGACCGCCGCGAAGCTGAGCAAGAACAGCGTCCGTGGGCGGGGAAGGCCAATGGCCGGCGTGAGCGGCAGAGTGGCGGGGACTCGGCGCGCCAGCAGGTACAGACCGAGGACCGTCGCCCCGGCCAACGCCAGATGCAGCCAGGACGGGCGGTAGGCCGTGAGGAACAGATTGCAGAGCAGCACGACCAGCGCCAGCACCAAGCTCCACAGCCGGAAGGACCTCGGCCGCAGCCAGGGCCGGTCTTTCCACTCCGGGAAGAGCAGGGAGGTGAGCAGAATCGGGATGGCGATACTGAAGACGGCGTGGTAGAGCGAAAGGCCAATCGACCATACCCAGTTTACGTCGGCCCAGCGTCCGTACACTCCCAAGGGCCCGAGGTCGACCCACGTCGGGTCGAAGAAGCTCTTGACCGCCAGTCCCTCCTCGACGATCCCATAGGCCAGTCCAAGCAGGAGAACCGTCGGCCAGCCCTTGTTCCAGCGAAAGGTCAACTCGCGCACAAGCAGCGCCCCGCTGCCGTAGAAGGCGGTCAGCAGCAGGAAAGTGACCGGGTTGAAGAACTCCGTCGGCGGCGCAGAACCGGACAGCAGCTCGGCGATCAGCGGCGAGAGAAAGAACAGAACGACGGCCGGTTGAACTCAGGCGGCGCATGCCACCTCCCTGGGATGAAGGCTCGTACATGGCTTTACCGGACGGCGTGAGCCGCAGTCGCGCCCGGTCTTTGCATATGGACCGACCCTCCCGAGAACCGTCAAGTTGCCCCTTGAAATTTAGGTTAGACTAAAGTAGCATAACTGCCTGAGGCAGGTTAGGCACACGGCCGCGATTTCCGGCCGAGCCCCTGGCTCACAAGAGCGGACGGCGACTGCTGTCCCGAGAGGTGCGGTGTGGCTGGAACCCCAATGATCGACCCGCTGTTGGCTCTGGGGGTGGCGGGCCTGTTGGCGCTCGGCGCCTTCGTGCTGTTCCGGCCACAGAGCGGGATCGTCCCCCGCTGGCGGCACACCCGCAAGGGAAGCGACCGCATCCGGCGCGAAGACGCCCTGAAGCACGTTCACAGCTATGAGATGGAGGGTGGTCACCCAACCCTGCACAGCCTGGCTGGTGCGCTGCAGCTCTCGGCCGATCAGGCAGCGCAGCTGCTGTCCGCCATGGCGGCCGACGAGTTGGTCGTCGTTGAGGGGGGAGAGGTCGGCCTGACGCCGAACGGGCGCCAGGCGGCGCTGCACATCCTGCGTGCCCACCGCCTGTGGGAGAGCCACCTGGCGGTCGAGACCGGCTACCCCGAGGTTGAGTGGCACGAGCAGGCCGACAAAGCCGAGCATCGCTTGACAGCGGATGAGCTGTCGGCGCTGGACGCCCGGCTGGGGTATCCGGAACGCGATCCGCACGGGGATCCGATTCCCACGCTTTCCGGCGAAGTCGTTCGGCACGGCGGCGTGCCGTTGACCGCGGCCGAGCTCGATACCCCGCTGCGCATCGTTCACCTCGAGGATGAGCCCGAGGTGGTGTATGCCCAGTTGGTGGCGGAGCGGCTGCACCCGGGGATGGAAATCCGGTTGATCGAACGCAGTTCGCAGCGGGTGCGCTTCTGGGGCGGCGGGGATGAGCATGTGCTGGCGCCGATCGTCGCCAGCAACATCGCCGTCCAACCCGTGCCGGTCGTGGCAGCGGCGCCGATGCCGGTGGATACGCTCAGCCACCTCAAGTCCGGCGAGAGAGCGCGGGTCGTGCGCATCTCTTCCGTCTGTCGCGGCGCCGAGCGCCGGCGTTTGCTGGATCTCGGCCTGTTGCCGGGTACGGAAGTGGCCGCCGAGTTTGCCAGCCCAAGCGGCGACCCTGCGGCCTACCTGGTGCGCGGGGCAACCCTGGCGCTGCGTGCTGACCAGGCCCGACTGATCGAAGTCGAACGCTGGCGGAGGGATGATGGAATCCCAACCCACGCAGCTCCCATCCGCCGCCTGTGAAACCTGCCCGGTACACAACACGGCCGCCCTGTCGAAACTGGGCGTGGACATGCAGGATTGGGATTACGTCGTCGCCCTGGCCGGCAACCCCAATACCGGCAAGAGCACGGTCTTCAACTCCCTCACCGGACTGCGGCAGCACACGGGCAACTGGCCCGGCAAGACCGTCACTCGCGCCGAGGGTGGATTTGAGTTCGGCGGCAGCCGCTTCAAGCTGGTGGATCTGCCGGGAACCTACTCCCTGCTCTCGACCATCCATGGACGAGGAGGTCGCGCGCGATTTCATTCTGTTCGGCCGACCCGATGTGACCGTCGTCGTGGTGGATGCCACCCGCCTGGAGCGGAATCTCAATCTGGTCCTTCAAGTCCTGGAGATCACCGACCGGGCCGTCGTCTGCCTCAACCTGATGGATGAGGCCCGCCGTCACGGCTTCCAGGTCGACGAGCGGCGCCTGGCCCGCGACCTGGGCGTCCCGGTCGTCCCAACGGCGGCTCGCTCGCGCGAGGGCCAGGCCGAGCTGCTGCAGGCCATCCAGCAAGTGGCCAGCGGGCGAGATCGTTTGTCGTCCGTATCGCATCCAGGAACTCCCACCCGAGCTTGAATCATCGGTCCGAATTCTTGCGGCGCAGATTGACAATGCCTTCCCCGGGCTGCCCAATGCGCGCTGGGTGGCGCTGCGCCTGCTGGATGGCGATGAGCGCATCGCGGAGGCGGTGCGCCGCGGCGAGCTGGGCGAGCTGAACGCCGGCAGCGACCCGGACGGCAGCAGTTCCGGCGCATCCCGCCCGGCCGTCCAGGAGGCCGCGGCATGAGCGCATCCTCGCCGGACGTTCGGAGCCAACTGCTGTCCTCTGCCCAGGCGCTGCGCTGGCAGGTCGGCGGCAACGTCCATGAGAGCGTCGTGGAGTTGGTCTACACGGAGGCGGCCCGCATCGCCGACCGGGCGGTCACCCGCCCCGGCGAAAAGGAGCGCTTCGACTTCGACCGGGCCTTGGATCGCATCGTCACCAGCCGCACCTGGGGTTTCCCGATCATGGTGCTGATGTTTGCCGTCGATCTTCTGGCTGACCATCACCGGGGCCAACATCCCTTCACAGATGCTGTCGTCCGTGCTGATCGGCGACCGTCTACCCGGCGCTGCATACGCTGGCTGACGCCATCGGCATGCCGTGGTGGCTGAGCGGCCTGTTGATCGACGGCGTCTACCTGGCGACGGCCTGGGTGGTCAGCGTGATGCTGCCCCCGATGGCGATCTTCTTTCCGCTGTTCACCCTGCTGGAGGACTTCGGCTACCTGCCCCGGGTGGCGTTCAACCTGGACAACGTCTTCAAGCGGAGCGGGGCCCACGGCAAGCAATCCCTGTCGATGATGATGGGCTTCGGCTGCAACGCCGCCGGGGTCATCGCCACCCGGATCATCGACAGCCCGCGCGAACGGCTGATCGCCATCATCACCAACAACTTCGCCTTGTGCAACGGCCGCTGGCCAACCCAGATCCTGATCGCCACGATCTTCATCGGCGCCCTGTTTCCCGTTCTACCTGGCCGGCATCGTCTCGGCGCTGGCCGTCGTCGGCGTCACGCTGCTCGGGGTCGGGTTGACCCTCGCCGTCATCCTGGCTGCAGTCCGCAACTGGCTGAAAGGCGAGGTCTCGACCTTCAGCCTGGAGCTGCCGCCCTACCGTCCGCCGCAGGGTCTGGCAGACGATCTACACCTCGGTCATCGACCGCACGATGATCGTGCTGTGGCGGGCGGTGGTCTTTGCCGCTCCCGCCGGTGCCGTGATCTGGCTGGTCTCCAACATCACGATCCAGGGCGTCAGCCTGGCGGAGCATGCTGTCGACTTCTTGAATCCCGTGGGCCTGCTGATCGGCCTGAACGGCGTGATCCTGCTGGCCTATATCGTCGCCATTCCCGCCAACGAAATCGTCATCCCGACCGTCCTGATGCTGACGGCACTGATCGCTGGGTGCCGACCGACCTGGGGCAGGCGCGGGCGTGATGTTCAAGCCGACTCGGAACTGGCGACGAAGGCCATCCTGACCGCAGGCGGCTGGACGCTGCTGACGGCGGTCAACCTGATGCTCTTCAGCCTGCTGCACAACCCGTGCAGCACGACGATGCTACACGATCTACAAGGAAACCGGCAGCCGGAAGTGGACGGCGGTGTCGGCCCTGCTTCCGCTGGCGATCGGTTTCACCGTCACGTTTGTGGTAGCCCAGATCTGGCGCTTGGTGGCATCGGCCCTCTGATCCATCCGCGCCATTCTGTCGCACTGAGTCCTTGCCCCGCGCAGCGCGCCGGTTTGGTTCGTGTCCGAAGCTGGTTACAATTCCCGCGGAATGTCTGTCGAAGACGCCCTGCACGCACTGCGGCACGACCCGGGCTTCATGCGCAATGTGACCGCCTGGGAGCTGCTGCCTGCCCGCCCCGCCCGCTACGGGACAATGCCGGGCGGCCTCGAGCCGCGCTTGATCGCGGCCCTGCGCGAACTCGGTCTCTCGCCGTTGTACAGCCATCAGGCCGCCGCCCTGGAAGCCAGCCTGGGCGGCGAGCACGTGGCGGTTGTCACCGGAACCGCTTCCGGGAAGACGCTCTGCTACAACCTCCCCGTGCTGCAGACCCTGCTTTCGGACCCGGAGGCGCGCGCCCTCTATCTATTCCCGACCAAGGCGCTGGCCCAGGATCAGGCGGCTGCCTTGCACGGACTGCTGCAGGCGCTTGCGGCGCAGGATCAGGTGGCGGTGCGCACCTACGACGGCGACACGCCGCAAGCGCAGCGCCGCCAGGTCCGCGAAGACGTGCGGTTGCTGATCAGCAATCCCGATATGCTCCACACCGGTATCCTCCCGCATCACACCCGCTGGGCGCCCTTCCTGGAGAACCTGCGCTGGGTCGTCCTGGATGAACTGCACGTCTACCGCGGGGTCTTCGGCTCCAACGTGGCCAACCTGCTGCGCCGGCTGCGCCGGGTGTGCAGTTTCTACGGCAGTGCGCCGCAGTTTGTGCTGACCTCGGCCACGATCGCCAACCCCAAAGAGCTGGCGGAGCGCTTGATCGAGGCGCCGGTGCGCTTGATCCCTTCCGACCTGGATGGATCCCCGCGGGCGGCCCGCCAGATCATCCTGTACAACCCGCCCGTGGTGGATGCGCGGCTGGGAGTTCGCCGCGCCTATACGCTGGAGGCAACCCGCATCGGGTCGGCCTTTCTGCGCAACCAGGTGCAGACGGTGGTCTTCGCTCGCTCGCGCCAGACGACCGAGTTGCTGCTGGGCTATCTGCGCGACAGCCACGTTCAGGATGGCGGCAAGGCGCAGGACATCCGTGGCTATCGCGGCGGCTACCTTCCGCTCGAGCGGCGGGCGATCGAGAGCGGGCTGCGGACAGGGAGCGTGCGCGGCGTGGTGGCGACGAACGCCCTTGAGCTGGGCGTGGACATTGGCCTGCTGGGGGCGTCGATCGTGGCCGGCTACCCGGGAACGATCGCCAGCCTATGGCAGCAGATGGGCCGTGCCGGCCGGCGCAGCGAAGCCTCGACTGCGGTGTTGGTCGCTTCGGCCGCACCGCTCGACCAGTTCGTCGTCGCCCATCCGCGCTTCCTGTTCGAGCAAACTCCCGAGATGGGGCTGATTCAGCCGGACAATCTCTCGATCCTGGTGCGGCATCTGCGCTGTGCAGCCTTCGAATTGCCCTTCGCCAGCGGGGAGGGGTTTGGCGATTCCAGCCGAAGCGCGCGAAGTCCTGGATCTGCTCGCCGAATTGGGCGACCTGCATCGGACGCCCGCCGGCTACCACTGGGTGGGGCCCTCGTATCCGGCGGAGGGCGTGTCGCTGCGCGAGAGCAGCGATCAGACAGTCGTCATCCAGGATCGAGGGCAGGGCCGGCCGCAGGTGATCGGCTCGGTCGACCGGGCCGCGGCGCCGGTCCAGGTGCACGAGGGCGCGGTGTACGTCCATGAAGGCCGCACCTATCTCGTCGAACGGCTGGATTGGGAGAACGCCGTCGCCCAGGTCTCGCCGATGGAGGTTGACTACTACACCGACGCCTCGGAGGCGGTCGAGATCGAGGTGCTGGAGGTGTTCGATGCCGACGAGGCGGCCGAGGCGCGCCGGGCCCACGGCCGGGTGCTGGTCACCGCGCAGGCCACCTCCTTCCGCAAAGTCAAACGCTACACGCACGAGACGCTGGGCTATGGCACGATCGACCTGCCCAAGCGCGAGTACGAGACGACGGGCTACTGGATGTGGCTGGCGCCGGAACTGGTGGAGCGGCTCGAGCGCCAGGGCGTGCTGACGCCGCCCAATGATTACGGCCCCGACTGGCCGGCGGCCCGTGAGGCGGCCCGCTCCCGGGATGGACATCAGTGCCGGCAGTGCCGCGCGCCGGAACGGCCGGGTCGCGCGCATGATGTTCATCATCTGCGATCGTTCCGCGAATTCGGCTACGCCCCCGGGGAGAATCGCAACGACCGCCTGGCAAACTCGCTGGACAACCTGATCACACTGTGCGCGGCCTGCCATCACCGGGCGGAGTTCGCCCGGGGCACGCGCAGTGCGCTCGGCGGTCTCGCCTACGCCCTGGGCAACATCGCCCCGCTCTTCCTGATGTGCGATCCGCGCGACCTGGCCGTCGAGGCCGAAGTGCGTGGGCGGCAAACCCGCAGCCCGACGCTGACCTTCTACGATCGGCTGCCGGAAGGCCTGGGGCTATCGGAGCGGCTGTATGATCACCAGGGAGAGCTGCTGGCGGCGGCGCTGGACCTGGTGCGGGATTGCGGATGCAGTGAAGGCTGCCCGGCCTGCGTCGGACCGATCGCCGCGGGCGGCGCCGAGGTCAAACAACTCACCGCCCGGCTGCTGCAAGCCATGCTCCAGCCTCCGGCCGAGGCGCAGGGTGGATTGGAGTCGGACGTATGACCGACAGTTCCCTAGAACGCCTGGAGACTCTCTACCGCGTATCGCAGGCACTCGCCTCGACGCTCGACCTGGAGGCAGTTCTAAACACCGTGATGGACCAGGTGATCGCGGTGACCAAGGCCGAGCGCGGCTTCCTGATGCTGGGAGACCGCCCGCAGAACTTGCGCTTCCATGTGGCGCGCGGCATCGATCAGCGGCTGATCGACGACGCCGAGTTCCAGGTCAGCCGGGGGATCTTGACCCGCGTGGCCGAGAGCGCACAGCCGGTGGTCACCAGCGATGCCCAGCACGAAGACTGGCTGTCGGGCCGCCAGAGTGTGATGGCGCTCAAGCTGCGCTCGATCATGTGCGCCCCGCTGCTGCTCAAGGGGCGCATGACGGGCCTGGTGTATGTCGACAACCGCATGCAGGCCGGGATCTTCCAGTCAGCCGATTTGGAATTGCTGCAGGCAGTGGCCAACGCCGCCGCCGTAGCGATCGAGAATGCCCGCCTGCACGAGCAGGCGCTGGTGCAGGCGCGGCTGGAGCGCGAGCTAGAAGTCGCCCAACAGGTCCAGGCAAGCCTGATCCCGCAGTCGGCCCCCGCCGTAGCGGGGTTCGAGCTGGGGGCGCTGTGGCGATCGGCGTACGAGGTGGCGGGGGACTTCTACGATTTCGTCCCACGCCCGGATGGCGAGATGGGGGTAGTCATCGGCGATGTGACCGACAAGGGGGTGGCGGCGGCCTTCTTCATGGTCCTGTCGCGGACGACGGTGCGCGCCAGCCTTGCCTCGCCCGGCGACTGCGGAGAGTGTGTGGCCCAGGCCAACCGCCTGCTGTGTGCCGACGCCGCCAGCGGGATGTTCGTCACCTTGTTCTACCTTGGCCTGCGCCCCGGCCAGCGGCGGGTGTTGAGCGTCAACGGCGGGCACAACCCTCCGCTCTGGTATCAGGCTCGGCGCGGCAAGCTACGCTTCCTCGATCGAGGCGGCCTGCCGCTGGGGATTGATGAGGCTGGGACCTATGTAGCCCAGGAGTTGGATCTCGAGACAGGCGACATCCTGTTGTTGTACACGGATGGGCTGGTCGATGCCGTGGACGCTGCGATGCTGCCCTTTGGCCAGGAGCGGTTGCAGGCGTCGTTGCGAGCACATTCTGAGCTGCCGGCCTCGGCGTTGGCGGCCGCCGTCGAGGCCGATGTGCAGCGCCACGCTCATGGAGCGCCCGTTGTGGATGACGTGACGCTGGTGGTGGTGCGCTGCACCGGCTGAGCCCCTGGCCGCGGGTCACGACCGAGAATCGGCACGCGCCCGGCAGGGCGCGTGCCCTTTGGCTTAAGTGCCAGGCGGGAGGCTTCCCCTATTCCTTTTCCTTGGAAGCATGCCGCAGGAAGACGAACCAGTAAATGATGGCGACCAGCACTGCGCCGCCGATGATGTTGCCGAGTGTGACCGGAAGCAGGTTGTTGACCAGGAAGTTGGGCCAGGTCAGATTTTCCAGGGCGATCTCGGTCGAGGCGGTGAAGGTTGGATCGTACTCCTTGATCAGTAGGCCCATGGGGATGAAGTACATGTTGGCGACGCTGTGTTCGAAGCCGGCCGCCACGAAGGCCGTGATCGGGAAGATGATCGCTGCGATCTTGTCCATGGTGCTGCGAGCACTGTAGGTCATCCACACCGCCAGGCAAACCAGCACGTTGCACATGATCCCCAGGAACACCGCCTGCACCCAGCCCAACTGAACTTTGTTGTTGGCGATGGTAAGCGCCGCCACGCCGACGGCGCTGCCGCCAAAGGTGTACTGCTTGGTGAAGAACATCAGCAGCGCCGTCCCCAGCGATCCGATCAGATTGCCCAGGTAGACAATGCTCCAGTTGCGGGCGAGCCCCAGCGTGGAAACCTTGCCGCCGGCCCAGGCCATCACGATCAGATTGTTGCCGGTGAAGAGCTCAGCGCCGCCGACGACCACCAGGATCAGGCCGAGGCAGAAGGCCAGGCCGACGACCAGCCGGGCGATGCCATAGGGCACCACCCCGGACAGCCCTCCCGCTACGGTAGTGGAGAAGATTGCGCCCAGGGCGATGAATGCCCCGGCCAGGATGGCGAGCGTCAGCACCGTCCAGAACGGCATGGCTGCCTTGCGCACGCCGATCTGTTCCGCCCGCACCGCCATTTCGCCCGGCAGCAGTGCGTCGATATGGATCTCGTGACTTTCCGTGGCCATTGGCTTGTTCTCCTGCCCCCTGCCGTGCAGTGTGGGCGAATCCAGCCTCGCGCAGGCCGTGGGCCGGCTCAAGAGACGAACATCATCGCCTTTGGGCACTCAGCTTCCATGTTGTCGGGTCGGCGCTCGGTTGGGTGCAAGTCGCTACGGTGCATGGGCTGGGTGGAAGCTACGCTGCGGCAGGCTGATCCACACGACCCCTGCCAGCACCAGCAGGCCGCCCAGCAGTTGTTGCGGCGCAAGCTGCTCCTGTAGCAGCACACTGGCCAGCAGGATGGTGAACACCGGTTCGAGCGTGCTCAAGAGCGAGGCGGTGGTCGGGCCGACGCGGGCCATCCCGGCAAAGAAGGTGCTGATCGGCAGGATTGTGCTGAACAAGATCAGGCCGAGGATGATCGCGCCGCTGCTGGCGGTGGGGACAAAGGCCCAGGTGCGCGTGGCCAGGCCGATCACCAGGAAACTGATCGCGGCGCCGAGTGCCACCCAGGTCGTGCTGACCAATGCCCCCGCCCGATGCACATGCCGGTCGCTGACGATGATGTACCCTGCATACCAGCCGGCGGAACACAGTGTGAACAACACTCCCAGCCGGTCGACCGGCTCGCCGGCGCCGGGGCCGTTGCCGCTGCTAACTGTAAGGGCCACGCCCAGGGTCGCCAGGCCCATGGCCAACCATTCCCGCCGCTGCGGCGGCCGATGGTTGACCGCCCAGTTCAACAGGGCGACGAAGAACGGGTAGGCATACAGCAGCAGGGCGCTCAGCGAGGCCGGGATGCGCTGCAACCCCAGGAAGAACAGACTGGCCTGCACCGCGTAGCCGAACAAGCCCAGGCAGAGCAAGATCGCCGTCAGTCGCAGGCCCGGGAACATCCTCGCTCTTCGGGTGAACAAGAGCACAATTCCCAGCAGCAAGGCTGCCCCGCCGAAGCGCAGACTGAGGAAGCCGGTGAGGCTGAGCCCGGCGGCAAAGGCGAACTTGCCGAAGATGGAAAGGGTGGCGAAGCCTGCTGCCGAGATGGCGATCAGGCCGGCGCCGAGCCAGCGGTCGCCGGAGGGCATCCCTTGGGCTGATGAGTCTGTTGTGGCTGTGCTCATGGACCAACTGTGGAGTATACGGCAGGCACGTCAATGATGCCCGCGACCACGAGATTCTGATCCTCACGTTGCAGGCGCTCTTCGGCAGCGACCGCCTGGCGAATCTTGTCCAGTGGCTCGCCTTCGTCGGCGCCCTGGTTGCCGTATCCGGGATCAGCCGAGCGCTGGGCGCGGGAAAGCATGCCCGCCTGGCGGGGATTGGATTTGCGGCCGTCGTTCCGATGGCGGTCCTCCAGGCAACCAGTACGCAAAATGACCTGGTGGAAGCGTTCTGGTTGCTGGCCTTCGCCTACTTCGTCGTCCTTGGCCAACTGCGCAGCCTGTCGACGGCGGAGTGCGTCGCAACCGGGCTTGCGCTCGGCATGAGCATCCTGACCAAGACCACGCTGTACGTTTATGGACTTCCCTTCCTGGTGCTGCTGGCCGTCAGCGGCTGGAAGGAGAACCGTCACGCTCCGCTGCGACAGTTGACTATCATTCTTGGGTTGGCGGCGCTGCTGAATCTTCCGATCTGGTGGAGGAACCAGACGCGCCTGGAACTCCGCTTCGGCCCCCTGGCTGTGCTCATGGACCAACGGTCGAGTACCGGCAGGCACCTCCATGATGCCCATGGACCTATACGGCAGGCACGTCAATGATGCCCGCGACCGCGGTAGAATGAAGTCTTCCACGAAATCATGACCACCCGAGACCGCACGACGCCTGCGCCCGATCCGCAACTCACCGCCGCCGCTCGCCCGCCGCGGCGGCCAGAGTGGATTCGCGTCCGCGCGCCCTCCGGCGAAACCTACGAATGGCTGCGTGGCATGATGCGCTCGAAGTCGTTGCACACCGTCTGTGAAGAGGCCATGTGTCCCAACCTGGGTGAGTGCTGGGGCTCGGGCACGGCCACCTTCCTGATGATGGGCGACGTGTGCACCCGCTCGTGCGGCTTCTGCGACATCAAGACCGGCCGGCCCGCCCCGCTGGACTGGCTCGAGCCGGAGCGCGTCGCCCGCGCCGTCGAGGCGATGAAGCTGCGCCATGCCGTGATCACCAGCGTCAACCGCGATGAGCGGCCGGATGGCGGGGCACCGATCTTCGCCATGGTGATCCACCGCATCCGCCAGCTGCAGCCCGGATGCTCAGTGGAAGTGCTAATTCCGGACTTCAAGGGATCCCGGGAAGCGCTCCAGATCGTCATCGCAGCCAGGCCGGAGATCCTCAATCACAACGTGGAGACCGTGCCCCGCTTGTTCCGCGCGGTGCAGCCGCAGGACCGCTACGAGTGGGCCCTCGCCACGCTGCGCAATGCCAGGCAGCTCGATCCGGAAGTCCTCACCAAGTCGGGGATCATGCTCGGCCTGGGCGAGACGCTGGACGAGGTCAAGGCCGTGCTCGACGACCTGCGAGCGTGCGGCGTCGACATCATCACCATCGGTCAATACCTGCAACCCTCCAAGCGCCACCTCCCAATTGAGCGTTACTACACGCCGGAGGAGTTTGAGGATCTGAAGCGCTATGGAATGGAGATCGGGTTCCGCTGGGTGGAGAGCGGCCCACTGGTTCGGTCCTCCTACCACGCCGAGCAGCAAGTGCGCCAACTAAGCGTGGTTCACCGCAAGCTGCACAATGCCGGCGCCTCCGCCGAATCCTCCTCAACCCACCCGTAGGGGAGACTGCGGGCCGCTCCCGCCCCTCTGCGCAGGAACTCCTGCGGCGTCCTGTGTCCCCATGGCCTATAATTCGTTGTCCGCCAGGGCTGCCGGGCGAGACGGGTTGAGGAGATGCGATGTATCCACTGTTGCTCACGATCCACAACTGGGTGCGCTGGCTGGTGGTCCTGTTCGGCCTGTACGCCGTGGTGCGGGCCTATGTCGGCCTGTTCGGACGGCGCGCCTGGACGCCGGCCGACAAGACGGCCGGCACACTCTTCTCGGTCTCCATCGACGTGCAGTTCTTAGTCGGGCTTGGTCCTGACTTTCCTAAGCCCAATTGTGGCGGCGGCTATGGCCAACATGCAGGCGGCCATGCAATCGGATGAGCTGCGCCGCATCCTGGTGGAGCATATCCCGCTCATGCTGCTGGCGGTGGTGTTTGTCCACATTGGGACGCTGGGCGCTCGGCGCGCCGGTGATGATCGTGGCCGCTTCCGGCGCTCGGCGCTCTGGTTCACCCTGACCGCCCTGGTCTTGCTGGTGGCCATCCCCTGGTGGCGCCCGCTGCTGCGGCTTCCCTGACGGCCACGGCAGACCGTCCGCCGCCCATCCGTATGACCGACTTCCGCTTCTACCATCCGGTCGAGGTCCGCTACGCGGACATTGATGCCCAGCGGCACGTCAACAACGTGGTGTTCTTCACCTACATGGAGACCGCCCGCGCCGCCTACCTGCGGCACCTCGGCCTGTGGGACGGCAAGGAGTTCCTCGACATCGGGATCATCCTGGTCAAAGCCGAATGTGAGTACCTGTTGCCGATCGCCTACGGAACCGCGCTGCGGGTCGGGGTGCGCACCGAACGCATCGGGACGAAGAGCCTGACGTTCTCGTATGCCATCGAGACTATGCCGCCGGCACAGCCGATGGCCATCGGCAAGACCGTCTCGGTGGCCTATGACTACCATGCCCTGCGATCGATCGGTGTGCCGCCCAGCTGGCGGGCGGCGATTGAAGGCTTCGAGGTCGACGGCCAATCCCGTCCTGCAGGACCGGCGTGAAGCTCGACGCCAGCCTGCCGCCGATGGCGCTGCGTCAGCTGCCCGGGATGGCGCAGGCAGCCGAGGCCATTGGGTTTGATGGCCTGTGGTCGACGGAGACGCAACACGATCCATTTCTTCCGCTGGCGCTGGCGGCCGAGCACACCCAGCGGATCTCGATCGGTACTGCGGTAGCCATCGCCTTCGCCCGCAGCCCGACAGTGTTGGCGCACACGGCGTGGGATCTGGCCGAGCAGTCCGGCGGCCGATTCATCCTGGGCCTGGGAACCCAGGTGAAGGCGCACATCGAACGGCGCTTCGGCATGCCTTGGCCGGCTTCGCCGGTCACCGCGCTGCGCGAGCAGATTCAGGTGATCCGCGCGCTGTGGCAGGCGTGGCAGCAGGGTGGCCGGCCGAACGTGCGCGGCGAGTACCATAAGGTCACGCTGATGACCCCATTCTTCAGCCCGGGACCCCAGCCGCACCCGGCGATCCCCATCTTTGTCGCCGGAGTGAATCCCGGCCTGGCCCGCCTGGCGGGTGAAGCCGCTGACGGCTTCCTGGTCCATCCCTACCACTCGCGGCGCTACCTGCAGGAGGTCGTGCTGCCGGCGATCGCTGAGGGCGCTGCCGGAGCCGGGCGGAGGAGCGAGGCGATCGCCTTCAGTGTCACGTCGATCGTCGCCACCACGCCGGAGGAAGAGCTGTGGGCGCGCGGCCAGATCGCCTTCTATGCCTCGACCCCGTCCTATCGGCCGGTGATGGCCTTGCATGGCTGGGGGGAGAACGCCGACGAACTGCGCAGCCTGTCTCGAGCGCGGCGCATGGGCCGAGATGGGCGAGTGCATCACACAGGAGATGCTCGCCACCTTCGCCGTGCTTGCAGCGGAACAGGATCTGCCGGAGGCGCTCGCCGAGCGCTACGCGGGCAGCGCGGACCGGCTGGGTCTGTACCTGCCTTTCACCCCGGGAAGCCGCGATGCGTTCTGGCGCAGGCTGATCACCCGGTTGCGGGAGATTGGATGCTGATCGTTGACGGGCACGAGGACATCGCCTGGAACATGCTGACCTTCGGCCGGGATCCGAATCGGTCGGTCGCAGAGACGCGCACCCTGGAGCAGGACAGCGAAATCCCGGTGCATACCGGCCATGCCCTGCTGGGCTGGCCAGAATGGGTTGCCGGACGGGTGGCAGTCGTGTTCGCCACGTTGTTTGCCGCCCCGATTCGCCGCAAGGTCGGCCCATGGGAGCGGATCTGCTATCGCGATCCAGACGAAGCCCGGGCGCTCTACCTGGCCAGCCTGGACGTGTACAACCGACTGATCGCGCAGCATGGCGACCGCTTCCAGCGGGTGGAGAGTTGCCGAGACTTGGCCGAAGTGCTGGCGACCTGGGAGCTGGAGCCACCGGAGTCGCCACGCCTGGGGCTTGTGCTGCTGATGGAAGGTGGCGACGCGATTCAGGCCCCGTCGGAGGTCGAGGCGTGGTATGCCCACGGCGTGCGCATCATCGGCCCGGCGTGGACCGGCACACGTTACGCCGGGGGAACGCACGAGCCCGGCCCGCTGACGGCGGACGGACACAGGCTGCTGCAGGCAATGGCCGAGTTCGGGCTGGCGTTGGACCTCTCCCACATGACGGAACAGGGCCAGCGCCAGGCTCTCGATGTCTATCCGGGCGTGGTGCTTGCCTCCCACAGCAACGCGCAGGCGCTGCTGCCCGAGTCGCCAACGCCCGAGCGCCATCTGACCGATGCCGTGGTGCGCAGCCTGGCGGAGCGGGATGGAGTTATCGGGCTGGCACTTTACAATCCCTTCCTGGTGGGCGGATGGAAGCCCGAGGCTGGGCGGGCGGTGGTCACGTTGGACCGGGTGTGCGCACAGGTGGACCATATTTGCCAGCTCACCAGCAGCGCGCGGCATGTCGCCCTGGGCAGCGATTTCGACGGTGGGTTTGGCCTGCACAAGATCCCGGCCGGACTTGACAGCGTCGCTGACCTGCGGTTAATTGGCGATGCCCTCGCTGCCCGCGGCTACGCTGCGCCGGAGGTCGAGGCCATCCTGGGGGGAAACTGGCTGTCCCTGCTTCAACGGCTGCTGCCGGAGACCTGAGAGTATGCCCAGGGAAAAACTGACTCCTCGCCAGGTTCGCTGGGCGCGCCGCTGGATGACGCTGGTCCTGCTGGGATTCGGGGCGTTCATCGTTGGGGTCGAGCCCGATCTGATCGGTATGGACCGCAGTGCGGTTGTCGGCTTCGTTCAGATCTACACCTGGCTGACCGGACTGGCGCTCCTGCTGATCGGGGCGTACCTGACGGTGCGCGTCGTGCGCAACGGACGGCCCTTGAGCCTGCGGGCCGAGATCGGTATGCGGTTGATCGCCACCGGATACGTCGTCGCTGTCGCCGCCTCCTTCGCCGATTTCCTCGGGATCGGGTCGCACACGCTGCGTGGCGGGCTGTACTTCGGCGAGGTCCAGGTGCTGGGGCTGGTGATCGGCCTGCTGACCAGCCTGGTGGGTGTGCTGCTGTACTGGCCGCGCCGCCCGAAACCCCCCGAGCCGGTCCCCGAGGACAACGCATCCTGAGGTACAGGCCCGACCTGGCGGTCGCGGCGATTGAATCCCGGCAGTGATCGCTACAGGTGCGTGCCGGCCATCTTCTCGCTCGAGTGGCCGGGAAACACCTTGCCGCCCGGACGGACGACGGTGTAGGCGTAGTTGACAGCGGCGGTGACCTGACCGTAACCGATCACGATCAGGTTCAACGGATCCTGGTTCTCCTGCAGCGCCACATCTCCGGCGGCATACACCCCGGGCAGGTTGGTTTCCCCCTTGCAGTTCACTTTGACGTAACGTCGCCCGACCGTCTCCAATCCCCACTCGCGAATTGGGCCCATATCGGCTTTGAAGCCGAGGGCGAGGATGACCTCATCCACCTCGAGCGTGGCCTCGGCCTGGGTGCGGTTGTCGAAGATCACGGCCGACGACACACGCTCTCCGCCCTGCAGCCTGCGCACTTCATGGAACAGGCGGACATCCACCGCTGACGATTTGAGTGCATTGACCGAGGTGTCGTGCGCCCGGAAACCCTCGCGCCGGTGGATGAGGGTCACGTGCTTGGCGATCGATTGCAGGGCCAGCGCCCAATCAACGGCGGAGTCGCCGCCGCCCACGATCAGCACACGCCGGCTCGCGATACGCATTCAGGTCCTGGACCATGTATTCCACGCCATGACCGACGAATCGCTGAGCGGCCTCATCCTTCAACGTCACGGGCTCGAAGGCGCCGATCCCCGCCGCCAGGATCAGGGTGCGGGTGAAGTGCTGCCCCCGGTCGGTATCGATGCGCCAGCAGGTCTCTCCCTCGGCGCCGCCCGGCAGAGCCACGCGCTGCAGCCCATGCGCACGTTCACTCAGGGCGAAGACCGGGTTCCACTGTGAGGCCTGGCGCACCAGATCGGCCACCAGATCCTTGGCCAAGATCTCCGGCAGGCCGGGGGTGTCGTAGATGATCTTCTCGGGATACAGGGCGATCAGTTGACCGCCGGGCTGGGGCAAAGCGTCGATCACTTTCACCGACATCTCGCGCAGCCCGGCGTAGAAGGCGCCGAACAGGCCGGTCGGTCCCGCCCCGATAAAAGTGATGTCAAAAACCAGGTCGGTCATCCGCCATCTTGCTCCTGAGGTCCGGGGGGAAGAACGCGGGGATTATAAGGAGCCGGGGGAAGGCCGTCAACACATCCGGCAACTAGGCCAGATTCCACACGACCAGCACGGCCAGGCCAATCAACGCCACGAGCGTCAGCAGGACGCCGCCGCGGACCTGCGCCCAGGGACGGGTGTCCTGCATGCGCACCTGCCCGGTGTCGGTCCGGCGGGCCTGGTAGCGCGGGCCGAAGAATAGGCCCAGGGCGATGCCCGTCACGAAACCGCCCAGGTGGGCCCAGAAGTCGATCCCCGGCGACAGGCCGATCAGCAGGTTCAACGCCGCCACCATCGCGATCTGGCGCAGCTGCAGATTTCCGACCGAACCGAAGGTCGTCCGATGCACATACCAGAAGGCCCCCAGCATGCCGAGCGCGCCGAAGATCGCTCCGGAGGCGCCGACCGACGGCGAGACGTTGAAAGCCAGGCTGAAGATCGCTCCGGCGAAACCAGCCAGCAGGTAGAAACTCAGGAAGCGGACGTGGCCGAACATCTCCTCGCCCGTCGGTCCGATCACATACAGCGAGTACATATTGACGAAGAGATGCGCCAGGCCGGCATGGATGAAGACCGGCGTGAGCAGCCGCCAGTATTGGCCGGCGGCGATGGCGGCATTCTCCTTCGCTCCCAGCGCGATGACCAGATCGAAACCGAGCAGGCTGGTCAGCAGCAGCTGGACGACGAACACTCCCAGATTCACGCCGATCAGGCTGAAGGTGACCGGATGCCGGCGAATCACCTGGGCCAGGCCGGGCCGCGCCGGGCGGAGTTGTTGCGGAGCGGGTGACGTCGGCGGCTCGGGCTCGATCACAGCGACACCCGGCGCGGGTGGATGCGATGGTGCTCGGCTTCGATGATGGCTTCGATCAAGTCGACGGCCGCGTCGAGCTGCGCATCGGCGTTGACCACGTAGTAGTCGAATACATGCATGCGCTGGAGCTCCTGCCGAGCGGTCTCGATGCGCAGCTGCAGGTCCTGTGGCGTCTCGGTCTTGCGTGCCGTCAGGCGGCGGACCATTTCGTCCTCATTCGCCGGGACCAGGAAGATCAGCAGCGCCTCCGGGCACAGGGAGCGAAGGGTTTCGGCGCCCTGGACATCAATGCGCATCACCACATCCTGCCCGCTGTCCAGCGCCTGCCGCACCTGCAGCTTGGGGATCCCTTTGTAGTCGTTGTAGACCATGGCGTGCTCGAGCAGTTCGCCGTTTTCGATCATCGCCGCGAACCGCTCGTGACTGACGAAGAAGTAGTCCTGGCCGTCGATCTCGCCGGGCCGCGGCTTGCGGGTGGTGGCGGTGACCACGAAGTGGAACGGGAGGCCGCGGTCCTTCATGCGCTGCCGCACGCTGTCTTTTCCGGCGCCCGAGGCGCCGGAGATCACGATCAGCAGCGGCTGCCGCGCCGCCGGAGAAAATCCTGCACTCACCCTCATCTCCTGTGCTGACGGTCAGTATAATGCAAGCCTCGGAGGCCGAGATGCCGAACTATGACTACCGCTGCCTGGACTGCCGCAAGCGGGTGTCGATCTACCAGACCTATACCGAGTACGGCCAGCAGCCCGTGACCTGCCCGAAGTGCGGCAGCGCCAACCTGAGCCGCCTGATCAACCGCGTGCGGGTGCTGCGCTCCGAGGAGTCGCGCATGGACGCGCTGTCGGATCCGGGGGATTGGGACTCGGTCGACGAGGACGACCCGCAGGCGATGGCGCGCATGATGCGGCGCATGGGCCAGGAGATGGGCGAAGATCTGCCGCCGGAGTTCGACGAGGTCGTCGACCGCATGGAGGCCGGCGAGAATCCCGACCAGATCGAGAAGGACTTCCCCGATCTTGGCGCGGGAGCCGGCGGAATGGGAGATGACTTCGACGACTTCTCGACGCGGCCTTCCGCTGACCTGTCCCGGACCTTGGCAGCTGGCGTAGAATGGAGGCAGCCTTCCTGAGGGCCCTGCCATGAGCCGAAACGCCTGGTCGCTCGTCCTGCCGGCAGCCAGCCTGTGGATCCTTGCGCTTGGCCTGCAGCACCCCTGCCCCCGTCAGCCCTGCTCCCACGCAAGACTTGGCGGCGCAGGTCGAGGCGACGCTGCAGGCGCTGCCTACACAGACCGAAGCCGCTGAGCCGGCTGAGCCGGCCGAACCTCCCACCTCCACACCGCCGCCGTCGGCGACGGCCGTGCCCTCCCCCACGCCTAGCCCCACGGCGACCAGTGAACTGTCCCCCACACCCACCGTGACCACCACCCCCGGCAGCGGAGACCCGCGCAGTTGGCTGGGCAACCCGGCCTGGCAGGACACCTTCTCGACCGGCAGCAATTGGACGCTCGGTGCGGACAGTTTTACTCGGGCGGAGGTCGAGGACGGAGCGCTGCTCTTCACGGGCCTGACGACGATGGACGGGTGGCGCCTGACCTGGCCGGAAATCGAGGACTTCTACCTGGAGGCGGATCTCAACTCGGGAGACTGCCAGGGCAACGACCACTACGGCCTGATCTTCCGTGTGCCTGAGCGCCATGCCGCCGATGAGGGGTACTTGCTCGGCTTCACCTGTGACGGCCGGTACTGGCTGCGGCACTGGGGCGACGAGAAGATGACCACGCTGATCCCGCTGACCAGCAGCACCGCCATTCTCGCCGGCACGAAGCGGGACAACCGCATGGGCGTGATGGCCGACGGCAACCAGCTCACGCTGTACGCCAATGGCCAGAAGCTGGAAGAGATCGAGGATGAGACCCTGACCGATGCGGGAGGCTTCGGCTTGTTCGTCGGGGCGCGCAAGTCGGGGTCCCTGGAGATCGGCGCCCAGGAGATGGCCTACTGGGAGCTTCCCTAACCCCATCCAGCCCCAGAGACTATCGCCCGGCGCGGTGGGTTGCCGGGGCCAAGGTTGCGGGGACGGGCCCTTGCCTGGAAGCGGGGGTTGTCGCGGCTTGCGGGCGAATCCGACGGGCGGGACATCCTTCTCACCGGGCTGATCCGCAGCCGGGAAGTGCAGACTGCTCTAGTGCCAACCATCCGCATCCTGAGATCTGTTGACGCGGCGGAGCGTCGATACCGCGCAGACGGGGTTGAATCCAGCAGAGACCGTCCGTCGAGAGCCGGAACCTCAACCGGCCACCCGAATCCATTGGGCAAGGAGGGCGAGCATGAAGAAGGAGAAGGCGGTCGAGAGAAAATCCCGACAGCCCGGTTCGGTGGTGGTTGCGGGATGGTGCGCCATCGTGGCCGTCCCGCTGATCCTGGGGCGAATGTCGGTGCTTATCATCAATGGCCAACTCGAGGCGATCGCGGTCGAAGCCCCGGATGAGCTGCCGATCATGCTGACGCCCGAAGGGATCGACGACGATGGCGTTCTTGCTCGTCGCGCCGATTGCGATCTTGAGCCTGATCTCAGGGATTGGCATCCTCAAACGCAAGCGTTGGGCATGGGTCGCGCTGGTGCTGTTCCTTGTCCTGGGGTTGATGGTCAACCTGGTGCGCGCCTACTTTTCACAGCCGGAATACGTCTTGATGCTGATCTACGCTGGCCTCGTGCTGCTGCTGAACCAGCCCGATGTCCGCAGCGCATTCCGCATCGGGAGGCCAAGCCATGACCCCGTCGAGTGATCTGCCGCGTATGCCCCAGACGGCGAGTGATGAAGCGCTGCTGCGCCGCTTTGAGCCCGTGGTGCGCTACACCCGAGGGGAACACTGCTACCCAATGGACGTCGAACCCTACATCCGCCGCTGCAGCCTATGGGTTCATTCTCCCGACGGCGGCGAAGAGCAGCTCGTCCCGGCCGGGGCGCTGGACATGAAGAGCCTGGTTCAGCCTCGAACAGCTCCCTTTGGAAGCGTCTTGTTCCTGCGCTTTGTCCAGCCCTTCGGGCTGGGGGAGGCCGCTCGGCTTCCTCGTCGAAGAGGGTAGGCTGAACCGACAGTCCGACAGTGCCTTCCACCCCGGCCCGGGGCGTCTGTCGCGCGGCGGGCTGCTTCCGCGCCTGTTCGATGCGCTGTTCTCCGCCACACTGCTCCTGCGCGGCCGTGTCCCTGCCGCCACCTCGGCGGCGGCGCGAATTGCCTACCAGGAGATCCTCAAGGAAAAGGAACGCTATGTCTATCATGGCCGCGTCGTGCGCGAACGCGGCTGGATAGCGCTCCAGTACTGGTTCTTCTTTGACTACAACCCGTGGCGCTCCGGCTTCCACGGCGTGAACGACCATGAATCCGACTGGGAGATGGTCCTGGTCTACCTGTATGAGGAAGGGAAGTCGCTGGTGCCGGGCTGGGTGGCCTTCGCCTCGCATGATTTCCACGGCGACGACCTGCGCCGCCGCTGGGACGATCGGGAGGAATTCGAACTGGCCGATGGCCACCCCGTGGTCTATGCCGGAGCCGGATCGCACGCCTCCTACTTCCAACGTGGAGAGTACCAGGCGGAAGTGAGCCTACCCCTTCCGGGGTGGCTGCGCGGGATCACAAGTGCGGCGCAGCGATTCTGGGCGCGCCTGACAGGAGCCGAGAGGGATCGGCGGCGGGCCGTTCCGGATTCCGTTTGTCGACTTCGCTCGCGGCGATGGCCTGTCGATCGGACCGGGCGGCGACAAGGCGTGGAGCCCGGTCGTGATCGACGAATCCACCCCTTGGGTGTCGCAGTACCGCGGCCTGTGGGGCCTGTTCGCCCGCGATCCCCTGTCCGGTGAGAACGCGCCGGGCGGTCCGATGTACAACCGGGATGGGACCCCCCGAGCTTCCTGGTTCGATCCGCTCGGTTTCGCCGGTCTCGACAAGACCCCGCCGCCCTCGCGCGAAGCCGCCATCCTGCGCCGCAGAGTAGCCGACCTGGGCAAGACCCAGAAGCAACTCGAAGCGACGGCCGCCGAGAGAATGGAAGATCTTCAACACCTGGGCGCGTTGGGGAAGGGGATGGAGGGCAAACCGCACCTGGCCAAGAAGCACGCCGCCCTGGGTGTGGACATGCGCACCAAGGCGAATGAACTCACCTCGGTCCGCAAGGACCTTTCCCAGAACCGAGTGGTCCTGGATGCACTGCGTCAGCGACTGAAGGAGATCGAGGCTGGCGTACCCGGCGACCCTCAGGCGCACATCCAGCATCGCGCCAGCCCCGTCCCGGCCTCGGCGGTCAGCCGCACCGTCGAGATGTGGGCCGCCCTCAGCATCGCCTTGATGTTCATTGGGGTGGCGGCCCTGCTGCTCTGGGCGCCGCAAGCGGTGCTGCCCGGCATTGCCCTGCTGGTCATCGCCTTCGGCCTGGTCGAGTCGGTCATGCGCCGGACCTTCGCGGTTTCGCTGGGGAATGTCGCTATCTTCCTGGCGCTGGTGACGCTGGTGGTCCTGGGGGTCGCCTTCTGGCAGGTGGCGCTGGCGGCGCTCCTGGGGGCGGTGGGGATCATCCTCTCTCCTGCAGAGGCTACAGGAACTGCGCGGCTGAGGGCCCAGGCGCGTCGATGCCTCCAGCGCACACAGATTCGATTGCTGCCTTCGATCGTGGGGCAACTTCCTGAACAGCCCTGGGGCCGCAGAAGCTTCTCGGGGGTCGGCACCTGCCGACCCCCGCTCGATTCTGGCCAATCCGTCAGCCGGCCGTCAGGTGGTCTTCCCTCGCCGAAGGGGAGATCGGCGATAATCAGCCCAGTCGGGCAGCGACCCACGAGGTGACCCACATGAAGCAATGCACAGCCTCCCGTCTTGCCGCCAGCCTGAGTCTGGTCAGTCTCTCCGCCTTCGCGTGTGGTGTGCTGCCGGCTGCCGCGCCTGCGGCGGACCCGGGCGCCGGGCCGGCCGGAGCCATCACCCTGCCACCGGCCTGGACCGACACGCCCAGCCCGACGGTTGCCCTGCCGACCGAGACGCCCACGGCCACGCCGCTGCCGACCGAGGCGCCGCGCCAACTGCAGACCACTCAGGGAGTCCCGCTGCCCACGGCGGTCGTGGTGACCCTTGCCGGCGAAGCATCCGGACCTGGCCGGATTGAAGCGCATCGACACGAAGTCCGCCTTCTTCTTCGTGCCGGAGAGCTACCAGGTCATCGACATGGGCGAGATGGGTGAGGCGATGGTGCTGTTGATGCAGGTCTTTGCCGAGGGAATGGTCGAGGCGTTTGCCAGCCTGGTCACTCCAGCGCCCGGCGAAACGGCGACCCCGGTCTCGCTCGACGAGATGAGCGCCTCCTTGCAGTTCGATCTGCTGATGGCCGCCGACGCGGCCGGCGGATCGGCGGTGTTCCTGGTGGGCGAGCCGCTCCCGGAAGCTGCGGACCTGCAGACCATGTTGCTCAAAGCGATCGAAGACAACAAGAACGAAGTCATCGTCGAACGGACGGAACTGATCTACGGTGGCCGCTACCCGATGGCCCGGGCGCTGCTGCAGGTGCGCGACGTCGAGTCCGGCCAGCGGAGCCGTCAGGCGTTGTATCTGCTCGCCGGCAGCGACCGACTCTGGACGCTCTCCTTTCAGGCCGAGCCCGACCAATTCGACGGGTCTGCTGCCGGTCTTCGAACGCAGCGCCTTGAGTTTCCAGGCCCAGTAGCGCCATCGAGCTCCGCGGCAGTCCGGGCGCCTCGCTTGCAGGAAGTGCCAATATGCCCGTCCAGCACCGGCAGCCAGCGCTGCCCCCTCCCTAATTCGGACCTACTGCTCGTGCCCTCCGGCCATCCAGCGGGATCGAGCCAACCGTCATGGGCTCCGGGCGGCGGTCTCACGCTGCGGGCGCGCTTTCCAGATCCTGTTGACGAGTGACAGCCAGAGCACGATCAAGGGCTGGCCCAGCGTGATCACCGTCAACGCCATCACCGCGGTAATGGCGAGGAACTCCTCCGGCGGGGTCTCGGAGGCGCCGATGCTGGTCACCAGAATGATGGCGTACCAGACTATCACGTAGGCGGTCAGGCAGAACAGCGCCCATGTGGCGACCCAGTCGATTCGGCGAGGGCGCTCCTTGACCGGTCAGGCGGTAGCCCGCCAGGCCGAGGGCGAAGATGACGGCCGCCGCGGGCAGCGGGCCGAGCCCCCAGGCGCAGAAGCCCGTCAGGCCCCCCGGTTCGAGCTGCGACGGATCGGCGAGTTGAATCGATGTCAGCAGGATGCACTCCGAGCCCAGGCAGGGGACGGGAAGCAGCAGCAGCAACAGCAGTGGGGAGAAGAGCAGCAGCGAGTACAGCACCGATGATGGGATTCTGGTCATGGGGTTCCTCTTGACGACCAGAATTCGCACAACCGGGCTTGCCGAAGCTGTCAGCCAGTTCTCACGATCTATCAGGAGCAGCGGCATCTCCCTCGCGGGGCTGCGGACTTGACCGGCACCTCCCCATAGGGCTGATGGCCGCATGACGGCTGGTCGAGCGAGCAGCGGATCACTTCCATCCCCGCCTGGGCCAAGGGATACGCTCTGGCTTCTGGTTTCTCGCCCCCGAGTGCCGCAGAGGCGACGCAGGTGGGTGGCTGGTGGAGAACAGCCCTTCGAATCAGCCCCGCGAACGGTCGGTCCAGACCCGGGAGCCCGTGTCGCGGGGGGATGGATGGCGCGAGAATCTCCACGACGGTCCGAAGGGCCCATGGGATGGAAGGCATGAACGGCCGCTCCCCACTGACGAGATCCAGCATCGGTCTGCCGGTCCTTGAGCCTGCTCGTGTCGCTTGCTGTTCGCTGCCTGTCTCCCAATCGAGACGGCCAACCCCGGACCTGAAGCCACTGCCCTGGCAACAAGCCCTTCGCCCGCCGAGAGCCTCGCCTGGGGGTCTGGATGACTCCGAGATCCGTACGCTCTCCAGCCTGAGGCTGGTCGATCCCTACCCGTTGTACACGATGGAGTATGCCGCGCCCTATGCGGCCGAGACGGTTGGCGCCCTCTTGCCGGCTCGCGGCTGGTCGTGCTCCCTCTTCGCGGCCCTGGGAGACCCTTCGTCGCGCCTGTACGGGAGGAACTTCGACTGGGAAGACAGCCCGGCGATGCTGCTCTTCACCGACCCGCCAAACGGCTATGCCTCTGTCTCGATGGTCGACATCGCCTATCTGCTGAGTGATGTGAGCGACGTGGCCTGTCTGCAGGCGCGGCCGTTGCCGACCGCCAGCGAGCTCCTGCGGGCTCCGCACCTCCCCTTTGATGGCATGAACGAGCAAGGCCTGGCGGTCGGCATGGCAGCGGTGCCGGCGGGAGCTGCGCCGCTCGACCCGGCTCTGCCAACGGTGGACGATCTTGAACTGATGCGCTGGATGCTCGACCGGGCGAGCACCGTCGATGAGGCGGTGGGCGTCCTGCGCCGCGCCAACGTCGCATGGGGAAATGGCCCGCCGATCCACTACCTGATTGCCGACGCCACTGGCCAGGCGGCGCTGGTCGAGTATGTCCAAGGGGAAATGGTTGTCCTGCCCAACGAGGAGCCGTGGCATCTGGCAACCAACTTCTTCGTCAGCGTGCCGGTGCGGGCCCAACGGCCGAGAGTGGACTGTGCCCACGCTACGACCGAATGTTGGACACACTTCGCCCGACGGGTGGCATGCTGCAAGTCAACCAGGCCCTGGAGCTATTGCGCCACGTTGCCAACGACACGACGCAATGGTCGGTGGTCTACGACTTGTCACAGCGATCTGTGCATATCGTGATGGGCGGGAGTTCGAGACGGTCTATACGTTCGCGCTCGCGACTAACCACCACACAGAAATGCACCCTGCGGCCACCGATGCATCTCGCCGGATCCTCGTCGCTCTCTCCTATCGCGGTTTCCACCGCGCCACGCTGCTGTGCGTGAAACGGGGGGAGCAAGGGGATGGCCGGTTCGCCCCTCTGCTTGCCGTCCAGGCGCCGCCCGGGCAGGCCGGCCTATCGACAGAGGACCCCACGGCTGCCGGGAGCCGGCGTTTCCGGCGCTCTCCCGTTCAGCCTCCCTCGCTGGGGCTCAGGCGGCCGCGCGGGCGAGGCAGGCCGGGGTGGGAGCGATCATCCAGGGGGATCAGGCTTCCATGCGCTGAAGATCGCTTGGCCGGCGCGCATCCAGTGCACGTCCACGGCGACAAGCCCGGCTTGTTGCAGCCAGAGCAGCTGCTCGAACAGACCGGAAGGATGATCGATGTCGTCCGGATCGGGATAGCGAAAGGTGTTCCACTGCCCATCCTCGAACCGGCTGGTAGGCGTCCAGCCGCCCGTCGATCTTGAGCGCCCGCTGCCGGACGGCTTCATCCCAGGCGTCAGCCGCCAAGTCTGACTCCCTGCGGATGCGCAGGCTGCACCAGGTCGGCAATCGCCAGCAGGCCACCCGGCGCCAGCATCGCTTCCAGGTCATGGAACAGCTCGAACTTCTCGGGCCCAGTGAGGTGGTGCAGGGTCAGGGAGGAGAGAATGGCCAGTGCGTCGCCGTCGGCGGTGCGCCAACTGCGTTCGGCCAGTGAAAATCCCAGACAACGCGCCCGGTTGCCGAAGCGGGCAAGCCGGGCGGAGGCGATCTGCAGCATCTTGGGTGACCCATCCAATGCGAGCAACCGATAGTCGGGGAACCGCTCCAGAAGCTGTTCCGCCAGGAACCCTTCGCCGCATCCCAGTTCGATCAGCGTCTGCGGTCCCGGTCGTTCGGGGACCAGGTCCGTCAGCACACGCCTCTGCAGTTCTCGGTCTGGCACGCAGTACGCGCCAAGCTCGATGAACTGCTGGCTGACGTCATCGTCCCATTGCGGATCCTGGCAGGGTGGGCGTTCGGTCATGAGAAGCGCTCCTGGATCTCCTTCCTGTGCAGATGGGAGGGTCCACTCCCTCCCCTTCAACGAGGAGGGAGCCAGAGCCGCTCAGCTTGAGGCAGCGAGGCTGTGGCTAGGCCTAGGCCGGTGGCTGGAGTGCGGGCAGGCGCGCCGCGAGCAGGCGCTGCAGCTCCTGCTGAATGGCCTCGACCGATGGCCGGGCGTCGATCGTCAGCCAGCGCTGCGGCTCAGCCTGGGCCAGGGCCAGATAGCCCTGACGCACGCGCTCGTGGAACTCGAGGTTGTAGGCATCGAGACGATTCCAGCCGCCGTGCTGCTTGCGCCGCAGCAGCCCTTCCTCCGCCGGGATGTCGAGTAGAAACGTAATGTCCGGGATCAACCCGCCGGTGGCGAAGGTGGTGATGGCGCGCAGCGCTTCGAGATCGAGGCGATGGCCGTAGCCCTGGTAGGCGAAGGTCGAGTCGAAGAAACGGTCGGACAGCACCGTGCCGCCGGCCTGCAGGTGCGGACGGATGACCTCATGGCACAGTTGAGCGCGCGAGGCCGAGAACAGCAGGATCTCGGTGCGCGGGTGCATTGGCGTGTTGGACAGGTCGGTCAGCACCTGGCGAATCTGGTCGCTGATGGCCGTCCCGCCTGGTTCGCGCGTCTGCAGGACATCCAGCCCCAGCGTGCGCAGGTGCTGCGCCAGCAGGCGCACCTGCGTGGACTTGCCGCAGCCATCCGGTCCTTCCAGGGTGATGAACATTTCAATTCCGGAAGATGCGCACGCGCCGGTTGGGTTCCTTGCCGTAGGAGTGGGACACCAGGTTCGCCTGACGCGCCAGCTGGTGCTGCAGGCGCCGAATGTACGATGACGAGGGAGATAAGTCAACCGAGTGAGCGCCATTGAGAACGGCGCTGATCGCCTGCTGCGTCTCCTGCAGCGCGACGTCCAGTTCCGGTTCCTGGCTGGGGCCTGCCTCCAGGCTGAACAGGTCGGTAAGGAAGTTCTCCATCTGTCCCGAGGTGTTGGCGCGCAGGACGTAGATCGGCATGCGGCGGGCCTCGGCGTCGGCGATCAGCTTCTGATGGCGGCGGTAGTAGGCGCGCAGCGTGACGATCACCTCGGCCTCGCTGGGGTCGTCGACCAGGATCGCCGGAACATGCAGCCGCCGAGCGGCGGTTCTCAGCCGGTTGCGTGCCACGCCGTAGGCGTAGACGCGCACCGGGCTCAACGGGCTGCCGGGCATGTGCGGTGGCGTCGGCGAGAAGGGCAGGCCGTTGTCCTCGCCCGGGGCCATCGAAGGCTGTGCGGCTTGGCGCCGGTAGCCGCGCTCGCCGATGCGGGCCGAGCTGGCCGGCGGGGCGGCCTCGAGGCGCACCTCGCCCTGGTCGTCCAGGCTGCGGATCTCGGGCGGCATCGGTCGGCCACGCAGCATGGCATCGACGGCCGTCGCCACGTCGTGCTGCACCGCCAGCGCGATCTCGGTCAATGATCTCGATCAGGATGTCGAAGGTCGGGGCCGCCCGGCGCTCGAGCACCGTCTTCTGTGTGCCGCGTCGGCGGGCCTCCTCATCCGACA
Source organism: uncultured Chloroflexia bacterium (assembly GCA_963789825.1). Taxonomy (GTDB): domain Bacteria; phylum Chloroflexota; class Anaerolineae; order Anaerolineales; family E44-bin32; genus PFL42. Next base: position 60,585 of record CAWBME010000004.1, on the reverse strand, counting down.
ATGTGACCGATTCAATGCCTCCCACGAGGTCGGACAGCGTGGGGTTGAGCAGCAAGTTCTCGAGCGTGTTGCCGTGGGCTGTGCCAATCAGCTGCACGCCGCGCTCGGCAATGGTGCGGGCGGCCACCGCCTCGAGCTCGCGGCCGATCTCGTCGATCACAATGACCTCGGGATTGTGATTCTCGACCGCCTCGATCATCACTTCGTGCTGCAGGTTCGGCTTGCGCACCTGCATCCGGCGGGAGCGGCCGATCGCCGGGTGCGGTACGTCGCCATCGCCGGCGATCTCGTTCGAGGTATCGACGATCACCACCCGCTTGTCCTCGGCCAGGATGCGGGCGGCCTCGCGCAGCATGGTGGTCTTGCCGACCCCCGGACGGCCGACCAGCAGCACCGACTTGCCGCTCCCGATCAGGTCCTGGATGATGTCGATCGTGCCGTACACCGCGCGCCCGACGCGGCAGGTGAGCCCAACGATCCGGTCGTGCCGGTTGCGGATGGCCGAGATCCGATGCAACGTGCGTTCCATCCCGGCCCGGTTGTCGGCGTCGAACTCGCCGATGCGGGAGACGACGTACTCGATGTCCTCGGGCTGCGTCTCGCGCTCCTGCAGCGGCACCTCGCCATCGACGAAGCGCGCCGTCGGCACGCGGCCGAGGTCGAGGATCACTTCCAGCAGGTCGTCGGACCGATCGATCTCGAGCAGGCGCTGCTTGAGCTCCCTGGGCAGGACCTCGAGCAGCGCGTCCAGGTTGTCGGTGATGCGTCTTCCGGGTGCCATTCTCGGGTGGGGCCCCTCGTCCGACCCTATTCTACCTTCGCCTTCAGTGCACCTGCAGGTTGGCCTGCTGGCAGAAGCCCTTCCACTCTGGGGGCGCCCAGAGCAGCAGCCGCACCTCCCCCAGCGAATTCGCGGAAACGGCACGGGCTTCTGCCGGAAGCTTGCAGGGCCGACTCCAGCTCGGCCTGCTCCGCCTCGGGCACCCACGGAGCAACCAGGACCAATGCGCTTGGATCGTGCGTCAGTTGGCCCTGGGGGGCCGAGGCGGAAACCTCGCGCAACTGTCCTGGCCTGATCGGTATCTCGTTTAGGCGAAGCAGCTGTTCGATTGACGCCTGCAGCGGGCGTTCGGGCTGGGTGACAATCACCAGTCGGGCTTCCTCCGGCCCGGCCTCGAACAGGCGCCTGGCCTCGCGCAACAACAACACCTGGAAGGACTGGTAGCGGGGCGCCATCCGGACCCGGGAGAGCGGGTAGGCTTGGACCAGCGCCAGGGCGAGGATCCCGACCAGTATCAGGGCTTCCGCCCACTGCACCTGCCGTCTGCGCCAGTTCAGATCGCGCAGCATGGACAGAATCCAGGCTATGCCCAGGGCCGGAAAGGTGACCAGGAGGGGCAGGATGACAAACATGCGCGTCGTCGGAGGAAACGGCCGATCGTGGAAGACGCCGGCGAGCAGGACCAGCAATCCGAAGCTGGTGAGCAGATAGCGAGCCGTTCGACGCGGCTCCCCGCGGCGAAGGAGGACCCCCGCCCCGATCAACCCCAGGCCGGCCGCCAGTGGATCCAGATAGCCTACTGCGACGAAGTGAGACTCGTCGGCGAGCCAGAGCGGCGCGAGTGCGGCATCGACCAGGTTGCCCGTCATGTGGCGCAGGGCCGCACTGGGTGCGTCCCGTAGAACGGGCTGATTGAGCCACAGCCCACCGATCTTGGTGACCCAGAACTCCGGCTGAACGACCATGGGCAAAGCCGTCGCCAGCAGAACAAGAGCTAGCACCGCCCACCTCCTCCAGCTGCCTCGGACCGCTGTTGATCCGAGCATCCCGAGAAGCAGCAGCGGGACGGGCAGCGTGAGCAGCGCTCCGGGGTAGACGTAGAACCCCAAGCCGACGGCGGCCCCGGCCAGCGCATACGCACCGACGGTTGGTGTATGAATCGCCCAGGTCGCGGCTGCCAGTGCCAGGGCGAGGGTGAAGAAGGCCTGAAGGTTGTTGTAGCCAATCTTCACGAACGACATCAGATAAGGTGACGCTGCCAGGAGGAACAACGCATACACCGCAAACGCTCGGCCCCCGAGCGTCCGATAGAACGGAAAGAGCAAGGTGAGGCTGAGGGCGGTAAGGCAGAGCCCGCCGAAGCGCCAGCCGAAGAGCGTATCCCCCCACAGCTGCAGCGAGAGCGCCTGCAGCAGGGAGGAGAATTGAGGGTGAGAACCATAGACACCCTGGGCCTCGTACAAGGCATTGCCGATCGTCGCGAGGTCGAAGTGCGCGGCAAGTTGGCTGGCGATGTTGTAGAAGCTGAATTCGTCACCGATGGCGACGAACCACCACGCGGTGAGAAACAGGCTGTAGGTGCACAGCGCCAGTGTTGACAGCCAGAGGCCAGGGAGGCGAATCCTGCGCCAGCGTAGGCACATCCCAAAGGACAGCAGTGCTGCGCCCAGGATGAGGGCAGTCCCTCCGGTTGGATGCAGGGAAGACGCTCGCGCGCCGGCGACTGCAGCGCCGATGGCCAGCATGGCGGCAACCGTCTCCGCGCTGTCCCTCAAGGACCAACCGCGCGGCGAGGGGAGGGAACCTCCAGAGACGAGCCAGCCGCACAGAAACATGGAGTAGCCGATGGCATAGGCCCAGCCTGGTGTTTGCCTCACCAGTTGGCCGTGGATGATGGCTGCCAGCATGGCTCCGCCGCCGAGAATCCTGAGCAGCCAGGCAAGGCTCGCCATGCTGCGAGGCATCCGACGAAAGGTGGGGGCACGCGGATTGCGTCCCGGGTCGGAGAGGATCGCCTCGCCCGGCCACCGAGCGACCGTCGCGATGGTCAGCGCCGCCAGCGGCAGGATCAACAGCAAGTACAGCGGGCGGTGTCCGGCGCAGAACAGGTTCCAGCGGCAGCCCAACGGCTCGGCGACTTCGATGGGCACCACCCAGCGGTCGAGCATCACCAGCAATGAGGGGGCGAAGCTGAGGGCGACAACCTGGGCAAGCCTTCGGAAGGAGGGCAGACCGGGGAGTGCGCTCTCTGGCCCTGTCGCACTCATACGGGTTGCAGGCCAAGCAATTGGTTGGAGAGTCGCGGGACGGAGAGCCCGGGTTGCCGCACGCCGCCTGACTTGCCGGTCAACCCTGGGCCGGGTGACCCGACGATAGATCGCCCGGCCGAGGGCTGGTGCTGGCCGGGGGATCAGAAGGCGTTTCGGCCACGAAGTGCGCCATCGGGGAGGTGGTCTTGACCGTCACGCCTGCCGGAGCCCGCTCGATGGCGGCCTGCTGGCGGATCGGCACGACCATTCTGCGCACCATCACCGCCTGGTCGGATGCCGGCTGCAGGCCGAGGCGCTCGAGCACGTCGTTGAGCCAGCCCTGGTAGGAGCGGACGACGAGGAAGAGCGGGCGCCCGGGGCGGGTCTCGAGGGCGGCGAGGAAGGTCCGTAGCAGCTGCTCGACGGCCTCCGCCGCTGGATGCAAGTAGGGTTGAACCCAGGTGCCCAGCGGCCCGCGGTCGACATTGAGGTAACCGAGAAGCTCGCCTTGGTGGGCGTGAACCCAGCCGCGGCCGTTGCGGCGGGGAGGTGCCTCGACCTGTTGCACCAGGGCAGGCACCAGGTTGGCATACAGCAGGGTCAATGCCGGCTCGTCACTGGCCTGCTCGTGCCGCCAGGCCGTGCTTGACGGCTCGAGCTCGCGGGAGGTACCTTCCGGCATTTCCCCGGGCGACGCCTCCAGCCGCCAGATCCGCTGACGGGCATAGACGGCGAACCCGGCCTCCCGCAGCGCTTGAAACGCTGGCAGATGCTCGTCGACCTCAGCCACCAGATGCCGCGCACCCTGGCTGCCAGCCGATCGGGTCAGCCCGTCGAGCAACTGGATCCCGCTCGCTTCGCCGAGCGCCTGTTCCGGGCTGACGAAGGTCACTCGGGCGAGGGCGTCCTGATGGCGGTACATATACTGCCCGAGGCAATCAGGCGCGTCGGCACTCTGGCTGCGCCCGACTAACGTGTGTGCGGTCAGAACAGGGTTGAGGGAGTCGAGCAGCGCATGCTGCAGCGTGTTCGGCCCGCGGGTGTAGGCCAGCTGGGCATCGAGGCACAGGCCGCGGTTGCGCAGTCGATGCAGCAGGGAGAGATCGCGCCAGTCGAAGGGGCGGATCAACGCGCCACCTGCTGGCAGAAGTACTGGTGGAAGCGGTCGTCGCCGGTGAGCTCAGGGTGGAATGCGGTGGCGAGCAGACGATTCTGACGCGCGGCGACGACCAGCGGGGGGCCTCCGGAGGCGGCCGGCGGCAGGCTGGCGAGAATCTCCACCTGGGGACCGACCTGCTCGATAACCGGGGCGCGGATAAACACGGCATGGAACGGACGGGTCGGATCGGAGAGAGCGCCCACCGACAGGTCGGCCTCAAAGCTGTCGACCTGGCGCCCGAAGGCATTACGCCCGATGGTGATGTCCATCAGACCCAGCAGCGGCTGCTCGCGGTGAACGTCGCGTGCCAGGAAGATGGCTCCGGCGCAGGTGCCCCAGATCGCTCGCTCGGCGCCGAAGTCGCGCAGCGGATCCATCAGGCCGAAGCGAGTCGCCAGCTTGCCGATGGTGGTCGACTCGCCTCCAGGGATAACCAGCCCTTGCAGGCCGTCCAGTTCGGCTGGCAGGCGGATCGCCGGCGCCTCGACCCCCAGGCGCTGCAACGAGGCAATGTGTTCGGCGAAATCGCCCTGCAAGGCGAGGACACCGATCCTCACTCGGGTACCCACCGTTCTTTGCCCGACCAGGCGTCGATCTCCACGGCGTAGACGTTGGTGCGCGTCAACTCCGCCTCGGTAATGGGCTGGTAGTCGGTCCCGGGACGCAGGTCGGGGAAGTGCTTGTCGAGCAGAGCCTGTAGGGCAGCTCGCTTTTCCTCGGCCGCCTCGACCAGGCGGGCGTGCCCGAAGGCGATCACGCTGGCATACTCGTTCTCGAAATCGGAGGCGTGTGCGGCGGGGATCAGCCTGCCGATCTCGGCGACGCTGAAGCAAACCCGCGGGTTGCGCCGCAGGTTCTCCAAGGTGCGCCCGGTGCGCGCCCCATGGAAGTAGATGCGCCGATGGGGCGCATCGAACCAGAACAAGCTGACGTGCAGGAAGGGTTGGTCGTCGAGGCTGGTGGCCAGGTAGCCGTAGGGGGCGCGGCTCAAGAACGCGGCGATGGCACCCTCATCGGGCATGGCATACTCGGCCCGCCGCAGTTGCGTCCAGTCACGCGCTTGCATCGCCGGTTAAGAGGTCGGAGCCCCGCCTGGGCCGCGGCTCACCAGCCGCGCGTCGCCAGGCGCTCGGAGTCGTGCAGTGAGGACACGCCGATGCCGACCATCGGCTCGCCCAGGTCCTTGCTGACCTCGGCCAGGATCTGGGGATCGTTGTAGTGGGTGACGGCGGCGACGATCGCCCGGGCGCGGCGTTCGGGATCGCCCGACTTGAAGATGCCCGAGCCGACAAAGACGCCGTCCACGCCGAGCTGCATCATCAGCGCCGCGTCGGCCGGCGTGGCCACGCCGCCGGCGGCGAAGTTGACCACCGGCAGACGGCCCAGCTCGCGCGTCTCCTTGACCAGCTCGTAGGGCGCGCCGATCTCCTTGGCGTAGGCCATCAGCTCCTCGGCCGCCATCGTTTGCAGCCGGCGGATCTCGCCCAGTACCGAGCGGGCATGGCGCACCGCCTCGACCACATCGCCGGTGCCGGCCTCGCCCTTGGTGCGGATCATGGCCGCCCCCTCGCCGATGCGCCGCAGCGCCTCGCCCAGGTTGCGGCAGCCGCAGACGAACGGCACCTTGAAGGCGTGCTTGTCGATGTGGTGGTGCTCGTCGGCCGGGGTCAGGACCTCGGACTCGTCGATGTAGTCGACGCCGATCGCCTCCAGGATCTGCGCCTCGACGAAGTGCCCGATGCGGCACTTGGCCATCACCGGGATACGTCACCGTATCCATGATGCTCTGGATCAAGCCCGGGGTCGCTCATGCGGGCGACGCCGCCTTGCACGCGGATGTCAGCCGGGACGCGTTCGAGGGCCATCACCGACACGGCGCCGGCCTCCTCGGCGATGCTGGCGTGCTCGGGCGTGACCACGTCCATGATCACGCCGCCCTTCAGCATCTGGGCCAGGCCTTTCTTCAAGGCGAACGTGCCAACTTCCTTCTCCACTCTCGCCTCCTGCTCGAACTCTCTCGCTTCAACGGCATTGTACCACGCAGCGCCTGGGCGCCTGCAGGCGGAGGCTTGACAGACCGTCCATCCGTAGTACAATGCTACAAAGATACAAAAAGTACAATGAGACAATAAGGACAATTCGGCATGCAGGTGAGCATCGACCTCCGCTCCAAGATCCCGATCTACATTCAGATCGTGGAGCAGATCCGGCAGCAGGTGGCGGCGGGCGGGTTGCCGCCCGGGGAGCAACTGCCGACCGTGCGGCAGCTGGCGGCCGATCTGCGGGTCAATTTCAACACCGTCGCCCGCTCCTACCGGCTGCTCGACGAGGCCGGCCTGATCTCGACCCAACAAGGCCGGGGGACGTATGTGGTGGGAATGCCGCCGGCCTCGATCAGTGGCGCCTTGCGCCAGGAAACGCTGCACACACTGACCCGGCTGTACCTGACCGACGCCGCCGCGCCTGGGATTGACCCCGGACGAAGTGGCGGCGGCTGCGCAGGCGATGATCGAACGCTGGCGGCAGCTCGGTATTTCGCCGACCGAGGCTGACCCGGCCCAAGGCGGCAACCCCGCCCGGAGAGGATGACACGATGGCTCGCAGCGAAACCACCCCGTACAAGACCACCCAGGCGCAGGCTGCTGCCCGCGTTTCGGGCTTCGCCCTGACCGCCTTCCTGGTGACGCTCGGGCTGTACTTCGCCGTGCTGCTGATGCTGCTTGACGCCGGCGCCAGCGGATGGCTGATCGGCATCGTCTCGCTGCTGATGGTCGGCCTGGCGTTGTTCTTCCTGCTCTCGATCAAGATCGCCGCGCAGTGGGAAAAGGCCGTTGTGCTTCGGCTGGGCCGCTTTCGCGGCCTGCGCGGCCCGGGCCTGTTCTGGATCGTGCCGATTGTCGACGTGGTGAGCTCGTGGATCGACCACCGCGTGATCGTCACGCGCTTCATTGCCGAGAAGACCTTGACCAAGGACACCGTGCCGGTGGACGTCGACGCGGTGCTGTTCTGGCTGGTGTGGGACGCCGAGAAGGCGGCGCTTGAGGTCGAGGATTACCAGGCGGCGATCGCCTGGGCGGCGCAGACCGCCTTGCGCGAGGTGATTGGCCAGATGGAGTTGGCCGACATCCTGGTCGGCCGCGCCAGGATGGACAAGGACCTGCAGCGCATCATCGACGAGCGCACCACGCCGTGGGGCGTGACCGTGCAGTCGGTGGAGATTCGGGACGTGGTCATTCCGCAGGCGCTCGAAGATGCCATGAGCCGCCAGGCGCAGGCCGAGCGCGAGCGCCAGGCCCGCGTGATCCTGGGGGAATCCGAAAAACAGATCGCGGCCTCGTTTGCCAAGGCAGCCGAGTCCTACGCCAACAATCCGACGGCGTTGCACCTGCGGGCGATGAATATGCTCTACGAAGGCCTCAAGGAGAAGGGGGCTTTGGTGATCGTGCCGTCCACCGCCGTCGAGACCATGGGCCTGGGCGGATTGGCCGGCCTGGCCTCGCTGGCCGCCAGCTCGTCCGCCGGAGGAGTAGGCCGTGGGTGAGGCCGTGGTACGGGAGTGCTGCAGCGAGTTGTCCGGCGAGACTTGGAGCTGCCCCACGGACGAGGCCATCGAGGCCGCGCTCGAAATGGGGGGATCCGAAGCTCGGGAGGGGGTAGGCAGGGTGCCGCGCGGGTCGAACCTCCGCCTCAGGGTGACTGCCATCCAGCCGAGCGCAATTGGGGAGCAGCGCTCGGCCGCCGCCGGAGGTCGGCCTCGCTGGCTGGTCACCGCTGCTCGGCCGCGTGCGCGCTTCCTGCTCACCGGCCTGGATTTGCCCGCTGTCAGCGGTTGTTGTGACCGAGGGGGCTGTGGCCAGTGGCTGGGTCCCCGGCGCAGATCCCTCGGCTGCCTCGCCCTGCGGAGGCCAGGGGATCGGCTGCGCGCCAACCCGGATGTCCTTCCGGCGAGAGGCTTGTGCCGGCGTCGTCCTCACACCTCTTTGCCTCATCCAGCCCACGGACGCCGGCTGGCCCGGGTTTCACGTGAAACCCATGGATGCACGGGGCCCTAGCAAGAAGGAGAACGATGTCCACACGAGCCGCGACCGTCACCATGCTCAGTATGCTCCTCCTGGCATTCCTCGTGGCGCTCGTGCTATACCCGCAGATGCCGGACCCAATGCCCTCGCACTGGAACGCGGCCGGCGAGGTCGACGGCTACATGCCCAAGTTCTGGGGCCTGTTCCTGCTGCCGCTGATCGCGGTGGGCATCTTCTGGCTTGTTCCTGGCAATCCCCAGGATCGACCCGCTCAAGGCCAACATCGCCCAGTTCAGCGGCGCCTACAACGTCATGATGGTGCTGCTGACCGGCTACATGCTGTACGTCTATGCGCTGACCTTGCTGTGGGCGCTCGGCTACCAGTTCAATATGACGGTGATGCTGCTTCCCGCCATGGGGGTGCTGTTCATCGCCATCGGCTACCTGATCGGCAAGGCCAAACGCAACTTCTTTGTGGGCATCCGCACGCCCTGGACGTTGAGCAGCGACACGGTCTGGGCCAAGACGCACAGCTGGGCAAGTGGACGTTCATCGGCGCCGGCGGGGTTTCGATCGTGTGCGCCTTTCTGGGGGAGATCGGTTTCTGGGTCTTCACCTTCTCCATGCTGGCGGCCGCCTTCGTGCCGGTCGTCTACTCGTACTGCTGTGGAAGCGTGAGACATCTGCCTAGCGAGCCGGTGCGCACCTCGATGGGCTGGCGATGGGCACGGAAGCGCGCTGCCACCACGCCCAACGGCGCGAGCGGCTTCGGTGCATCGTGCTGGGACGAGGCCGCAGCGGCCCGCTGGAAGCGGTGGCGCGGATCGCCGATCGCGGGATCTGCAGCTCTCCGGGCCTGGCTGGGAGAGCCGCCTCCTGCTCGGCTGGGGGTGCGCGGGCCGAGGGCGCTCTACCGGTGTGCGACGCTGGCGCACGAGGGAGACGAAGGCGCGACGACCTGGCCCGACGGCGCCGGGTGGCCACGGGATTGCGGCCGTTGGCAGGCCACGGGCGGTGCTGCGGTGCCCGGCCGGGCAGGCGATGGGCGCCAGAGGGCGGGGGCGGGGCAGATGCCAGGCCAGGGGTTTGTTTCACGTGAAACATCGGGCGGCTCGGGACTCGGGCCGACGCAGGGGGCGGGAGGAGTGAGTGAATGAGGGCGAACAAGGGTGTCCTGGCCTACCTGGGGCTGAGCTTCGGCCTGGCCTGGCTGCTGTGGGAGGCCGTGTTCCGGCTTGGACTGGGACCGGGAAATCCGCTGTTCCAACTGGCGATCCTGCCGGGGGCTTTCGCCCCGGCCGTGGCGGCGCTGATCGTGCGCGCCTGGGTCACCCGGGAGGGGTTCGGCGACGCCGGCTGGCGGCCGAACCTGCGCCGCGCCTGGCGGCTACTACCTGCTCGCCTGGCTCTTCCCGCTGGCCGCGGTGCTGATCATCAGCGCGCTGGCCATCGGTCTGGGCCTGGCCGAGCCTGACTTCACCTTGCAGCGGGCGGCCAGCAGCTTGGGGGGAGCTTCCGCACCACCGGCGCCGCCGGGCCTGGTTGCGCTGCTCCCCGTCCAACTTCTGCTGACGGCGCTGCTGGCCACCCCACTGCTGTGGGGCGAGGAGTTCGGCTGGCGGGGCTATCTCCAGCTGCGCCTGTATCCTGGCCGGCCGCTGCCGGCGGCGCTGGCCACCGGGATCATCTGGGGTCTGTGGCACCTGCCGATCAACCTGCGCGGCTACAACTTCCCCGGCCAGCCCGTGCTGGGCATGGTGGTGTTCACCGTCGGCACCGTCCTGCTCTCGATCTTCTTCGGCTGGCTTCGCCAGCGGACCGGATTCGATCTGGGCGCCCAGCCTGGCGCATGCCGCCACCAATGCCGTCGGAGGATCGCTCGTGCTCCTGCTCTTCCTCGGCAGCGGGAACTCGATCTTCGTGTCCTACCTCGGGATTCTGGGCTGGGTTCCGCTGGGATTGCTGGCCGGGTGGATCGCCTGGCGTGGCTATCCCAAGGGGAGCGAGCAATCGCTGGCGGGATAGCCAGGATCCCCGCGCCGCTGGCACCGCCCCGACTGCGAGGAGGGAGCCGGGCCCTCGGCGCAGCCCAACCGCCGGATGCCGAGCCTCGGCCGAGTGCTGGCCATCTGCCAGCCATCCGGCTGGTACCACCCCCACCGCTGGCAATGGGCTTGACGGAGCGAGGCAACCTGCCGGACATGCATCCCTCTGGGCCGGCGCCCAGCCGCGGCAGGAGACGCCCTGCAGGGGCGCCCACCGCCAGCGTGGCGGCCGCGCTGCGCATGCAGGTACAATCCCGACATGCGGGCAGCACCACATCGAGCTGTCCCGCGGGAGCATCCGTTGTCGGACCCCCATCCCCCGATCTGCGACTACGAAGGCTCGGACTACCAGCAGGCTTTCTGGGAGCTGGGCGGGCGGGGCTACGAGGACGCCGTCGAGGGCATTGCCCTGCGGCGCCTGCTACCACCGGTCGGGCGACGCATCCTCGACCTGGGCGCAGGCGCCGGGCGCAACGCGCCGCGCTACAGCGGCTTCCAGCAGATCGTGCTGCTGGACTACTCCCACACGATGCTTGAGCAGGCCCAGGCGCGGCTGGGCACTAGCGACCGCTATCTGTATGTCGCCGCCGACGGTTACAACCTGCCTTTTGCCGCTGGGCTGTTCGACAGCGCGGTGATGGTGCGTGTGTTGCACCACATGGCCGACCCGCAAGCAGTGCTGCGGCAGGTGGCCGGCGTGCTGGGAGCGCGGGGGACCTTCGTGCTCGAGTTCGCCAACAAGCGCAACCTGAAGGCCATCGGGCGCTGGGTGCTGCGCCGTCAGGTGTGGAACCCATTCAGTCCCGAGCCGATCGAGTTCCTGCCGCTGCACTTCGACTTCCATCCCCGTACCGTCGTCGGCTGGCTGGCGGACCAGGGCCTGACGGTCGAGCGGTCGCTGACGGTCTCCCACTTTCGCTCGGCGCCGCTCAAGCGCCTCGTGCCGCTATCCTGGCTGGTGCGCCTCGACGCATGGGCTCAGCGAACCGGCGACTTGTGGCAGCTGTCACCAAGCGTGTTCGTGCGCGCCCGGGCCGGTGAGAAGCCTCCGGCCGCGGAGGGCGCATTCTGGCGTTGCCCGAATTGCCTGTCGCTCGGCTTGAGCCGGATCCAAGTGGGCTGGGAATGCAGCGGATGCCGGGCGGTCTGGCAGGTGCAGGATGGAATCCACGACTTCCGCCGTCCGCTCTCCAGTCCCTGAAGGCGGAGGCTATAATCACCCGGCCTGGACATCGGCCAATGGGGACCTGAGCATGCTGCCGCAACGCGAGACCCATACCGTGCAAGTCGCCGGACTGGAACGCCACCTACCGTTGTTCGAGGTTGCACCCGGGCTGCGCATCGCCGTCCTGAACATCCTGGGTGACACGGAGCTGGTGCAGGCCAGTGCCCTGGCGCTGCAGCAGGCGCTAAACTCCACCGCCTTCGATCTGATCGTGACCGCCGAGGCCAAGAGCATCCCCCTGGCCCATGCCCTCTCGGTGCTGACCGGCAAGCCCTACATCGTGCTGCGCAAGACGTACAAGCCCTACATGGGCGAGGCCGTGCAGGCCGAGACGCTTTCCATCACCACCGGCAAGCCGCAGGTGCTGATCCTGGACGAGAAAGACCGGGAGCAGGTGGCCGGCAAGCGGGTGCTGCTGCTAGACGACGTGATCAGCACCGGCTCGACGCTGGCGGGAATGCGCAAGGTGCTGGATCTGGCGGGGGCGACGATCGCCGCCGAGGCCGCCATCTTCACCGAGGGCGATCCCGAGGACTGGGCGAACATCGTCTCCCTCGGCCACCTTCCCCTGTTCAAGCAAGCCTAGCGACAACGGCGCCCTGCGGCGCCCTGGGTTCATCCTCCGCTGACTTGCCGCGGCTCTAGCTGGGCCGGCGGGCGCGGATGGCCATGCTGCAGAAGCGAGCTGCGATGTTTGCCGCCTCGCCCGGCGCCAGCCCCGCAGCGCCGGCCAGGTCGTCGCTTGACAGGCGGTGAAGCACCTCGAGGTCGATGTCGCTGAAGCCGGATGCCTCCAGGCGGGAACGCAGATCGGTGGTGGTGAGGGCGCCAGCCGAGCAGCTGGCCCAATCCAGCTTGGCACGGATTTCCCCCTCGGTCATACTGAACCCTTCCAGGTCCGGATCGATGACGATATCGGAGACTGCCAGGCGCCCGCCGGGCCGCAGCACGCGAAAAGCCTGGCGCAGCGCCTGCGTCTTGTCGAGTGTCAGGTTCAGCACGCAGTTGGACAGGATCACATCTACCGACTGATCGGCCAGCGGCAGATCCTCCAGATCACCCGGTAGGAAAGCGACATTGCTCGCGCCGGCCTGAGCCGCGTTGCGCCGCGCCAGATCGAGCATATCCGGATTGGCGTCGACGCCATAGACATAGCCCGTGGCTCCAACGCGCTGCCACGGCCAGCAGCGCATCCAGCCCGCCCCCGGATCCCAGGTCAAGCACGATCTCCCCCGGTCGCAGGCTGGCCAGTGCCAGCGGATTGCCGCAGCCGCGGCCGCTGTCGACTGCGGCTTGCGGAATGCCGGCCAGTTCAACAGCTGCATAGCCCGACGAGCAGCAGGCGGGGCCGTCGCCGCAGCAGGGAGCGGCGCTGTCCCGGGCAACCTGCGAATAGTGCTGCTGCACGCTGAGCTGAATTCGGGTTCGATCGTTATCGTCCAAGGGAAACCTCCAGGGGAGCGTCAGAGCGGGATGGTACGGGCAGGGACTGCAAGAAGGTGAACAGCCGCTCGCGTCGCAGAGCGACCCCGTCGGCCTGAAGATGGTAGTACGCCCACTGGCCCTTGCGCGTCACCGCCACCAGGCCCGCCTGGCGCAGCAGGCGCAGATGATGAGACACCGTGGGCTGCTTGACCGGAAGCGCCGCTTCCAGGTCGCAGACGCAAACCTCGCCGCCGCGCTGCGCCAGCAGGTCGAGAATCTGCAGCCGGATCGGATCGGCCAGCAATCGGAAATCCTCTGCCAGCAGCGACGCCGCCCCGTCGTCCAGGCGCAAATCGGCAGGGCCCAGACAGCAGCGTTGGCCGATCAGGCGTTGCTGGATTTCGCTCATGGCGGGCCGAGCTCCACGGTTGCGCCCAGTCTAGCCCATATATTGAAGACTGTCAATGTATTGGACCTCGGCCGTCGAGCCACGCTTCGGTCCTGGGCTGGAGCCGGCGCGGGCATAGAATCCGATCACCAAGGAGAACCCGAGGAATGGAGCGGCGGATCTCGCGCAAGGAACTGCAGGCGAACAACGGTGAACCGGGACGCCGCCGCTACATCGCCTTTGATGGCGTAGTGTACGACGTCAGCGATTGTCCCAACTGGCGGACCGAGCTGCACCGCGGCCAGCACTTCGCCGGGCAAGACCTGACTGCCGAGATCAACGCTGCCCCGCACGGTGAAGAGACACTGCTGCGGCCTTGCGTTCGGCGGGTGGGGCTGCTGATCGGCGACGATCATCCCCCGCTCACCTGACCCCCCGAATTCCATAACGCCTGCTCCGCGCCCTGCCCGCTCGAACCGGAGATAGGTTCAACCGCACACATGCCTGAATCGCCAGCCAGTCGGCTTCGAAGGTGCCCTGCAGCACACGGCCCGCGGCAAGGCCGAGGGTCCAGTCGCCGCGCACCAGCCCGTCCGGGCTGGGATCGGCGAAGGCGATTTCCCCCCACTCCGCCGGCTGGCAGGCATCTGGCTCGGTGCAGTAAGTCGCCCACCCCTGGCTGTGGCTGCCCTCGAAGCGGACTTCGCCAGGAATCGACAACGGCGAGGCAGGCCACAGGTTGAAGAACACCTGACTGGGGCCCATGGCCGACTTCAGCTCCAGGACGGTTGAAGGGGCATCGTTGGGTGCGCAGCCTGAGGTGAGCCTCCCCTGATAGTGCTCGAGCGTCGCTGGTTGATCGTGCAGGGTAGTCTGACACCCGGCGAGAGCCAGTACGCACACTGCGGCGATGGACGGCCACTTCGACGGGAACGCAGTCATCGCTTGAACCTCCAGCATCAGCCCGCAGGCGGATGCCTGCGGGCTGAGCGTGTGGCCGGGGCTGTCCGCCGTCCGGCTCACGGCCAGGTGTAGCGCACCAGGTAGGTCAGGGTGTGCTCGCCGTTGGCCGGCACCGGCACGCGGAACTCGATGGTCGAGGAGTCGAGCTTGGTGTAGTCATCGGAAGCCGTCAGCACCTGCCAGTCGCTCCAGCGGAACAGGTGCTCGACGATGCGCACCTCGACGTTCTCGTCCTTGTGGTTGCGCAGCGTGATGCGGAAGCCCTCTTCCAGACTGTGGTCCGTCGGCTGGGTGAAGTCGGTCTGAATGCGTTCGCCGACGATATCGAAGGCATCCCCTACGTACAGTCGCACCTGTTCGCCCTTCGGCGTGTGATCGATGGTGTCCTCGCCAATCAGGAGCGCCGCGCCATCGACGTCCTCCTGGTACACGCGCACCCGCCCACGCGGCAGATCGGCGTCCACCTGCTCGGTGTCGAACTCGACCATCACCATCACCTTGGGGTTCGAGGCGATGCCGTAGGAGGGATCAGTTTGGGCGTACCCCTGGAAGGTGCAGTACCAGTAGTTCTGCCGGCACTGCAGGCCGTCGTAGACGAAGAACTTGTCGGCCGGCACGCCACTGGCGCTGACGAACTCGATCTGCTTCGACTCGTTGTCGCGCACGGTGACTGGGCGTGGGATCTCGTACAAGTGATACTCAAAGAACTCGCGCTGCTCGACGGCGGCGGCGGTCGGCAGGGCGGCCCTTTCGGCCTGGAGGGCGTCGGCCGCATAGCCGGGCTCCGGCAGGCGCTGCAGATCGCCGGCGATCAACTTGAGCAAGGCGTCCTGGAACGTGGCGCCGCTGGTGTTGCTGAGCGAGATCCAGCCGTCCAGGTCGATGGCGCGATCGTCTTTGTCGAGCAATAGCACGTAGTCAGCCGCCCACGACATCCCCCCGGTCAGGTAGGTGACCTCGATGTCTTGCCGTCCGGCCTTCTCGGCGAGCACCTTCCAGGCGAGCGTGGGCCGGGTGATCAGGCCTTCGGGCAGCTCAGGGAAGGAGATCTCGCGCACGCTGGCGGCTTGAATGACCGACACCTCACCTGCCGGAGTGCGCAGAATGATGTCGCCGCGGCCGCTGAGCAGCGTCCCGGTATGGGTCTTGCCGTCCTCGGTGATGACGGCGATCGTCTCGTCCAGGTACTTCTCCAGAAGCGCGGCGGAGCCGACCAGGTCGAATTCGTAGTTCTGCTCCAGAACGGACGTTCCGCCCGGGTCGCTCAACGACTTGAACAGGACGCTGGTCGGATCGATCAGCGCCGCCACCTCGCTGAAGTCGAGATCGTTGACCCCCGGTTGGAAGGTCAACTGGCGTCGGTCTCGCACCAGCGCCGTGCCCTGGTTGTAGATTGTCAGGGCGACGCCGCTCTCGGAGGCCTCGACCGTCGGCGTGTGTGCGGGCGAGGCGGGAGTTGGCAGGATGGTGGCCCAGGTGCAAGCTGCGATCAGCAGGCCGGCCAGGATCCACGGCATCAGGCGGCGAAGGGCATGCAGGCTCGGGGCGGACATGGCATTCCTCCTTGTTGCTTATGCAATCTGCTTGGAAGACGTCGCCTCGGCGGGCGGAGTTCCCAGGGCGGCACATCCCGACAGGATCGCTCTGATACAATCCTCCGCCGGAGACTGAGGCGATGTTCGGATTGGGATCTCGACGGGACGAGGAAGCCAGGGTACAGGCCGGCGGCCGCCTCCCCCCGGGGCAATCGCTGACCCAGAAGTTCCCGGTGCTGCACTATGGCCCGGTGCCGCGCTTCGAGGCGGCCACCTGGGATTTGCATATCTGGGGAGAGGTGGAACAAGAGCAGCGCCTGACCTGGGACGCCTTTCAGCAACTGCCGCGCACCAAGCTGCACATGGACATCCACTGCGTGACGCGCTGGAGCAAGTTCGACACGGACTGGGAGGGCGTCTCGCTGCAGACGCTGATCGACCAGGGGCTCCTCAAACTGAAGCCGACCGCCCAGTTCCTGATGCAGCACTGCGAGTACGGATTCACAGTCAACCTGCCGCTTGCGGTAGCGCTGGCCAGCAACTTTCTGATGGCCACGGATTTCGAAGGGCAGCCGCTCACGCGCGACCACGGATACCCGCTGCGCGGCGTGGTGGGCTCCATCCCCGGAGAGGACCAGCTCAAGGTCCCGTACTTCTGGAAGGGCGGTAAGTGGCTGCGCGGGCTGGAATTCATGGCCAAGGACCGGCTCGGCTTCTGGGAGCAGGCCGGCTACCACAACGAGGCGGACGTCTGGAAAGAACAGCGCACGACCGGCTGGTGACGATACGGAAGTCCGAACGGCGCCCGCCTCAAGCGGGCGCCGGGCTGTTGACGGGTGAGAGGCGCGATAATCGTTGCGGGGTAGGATGTTCGACGGCGACGAGTGCCCAAGATCGGCGCGGTGCAAGGTCGATGACCAACACCGCAACCGCGCGCTCTGCCCGCCACGGATTCCATGGAGCTTGTTCCCGGGGAGGCGGAATGCTCGCTGAAGGTCCGCGTCGGGGAGGGCCCGGCATTTCCCGTCCCGACAGACAGCGGCGCATCAACTCCCCAGACCATCCCCTTCGGCTGAATTCCGAATCGCTCGACCTGCTATTCGGCGAGTCCGTGTCGGAGTTCGGATCTCCAGTACCTCCCGCCTGCGTGTCTTGCTGGCGAGCTTCATCCGTTCAGATCGAGCCGCGCGGGAGCCATCGCCGTGTCTGGTAAGGTCTCCTCGGGGGAGCAGAGCACGAGTCACTCACCCCGATCCTTCGGCCACTGGCGCACCCCCCCGGAGGACTCGCCAGCATGGAGATGGGCTCTGGGGAGCGTTCTGTTGCTGTGTCTTGCGGTTGGCTTGGCAATCGGCAATGACTTCGGAGCTTCAACCGATGAGTACTTCAATGCCAGAGTTGGCCGGCAATCGGTGCGAGAGTACCTGGGGACCGACGCACAGTATGACGACCCGAGTGTGCTGGCTGATCATGGCCCAGTCTACTTTGTACCCTGGTCGCTGATTGGGGACAAGATCGGCATCACGATCCCGGGCTGGGTGCGGTCTGACGGTCGCCATTTCTTCAACTACATCGTCTACCTAGCTGGCGTTGGGTGCTTCTACCTAATCGCCTGCCGGTTCACGCATCTGCGGACTGCGTGGGTGGCATCTGCGCTTCTTGCCACCCAGCCATTGCTCTTTGGCTATGCTTTCATCAACCAGAAGGACATTCCCTTCCTTGTCTTCTTCCTGGCGACCGTTGCCAGCGGTTTTGCGGCGGTGGAGCGACACGAAGTCACCACACAGGAGAGAAGGGGCCTGGCGGCCGAAGATGCCCGGGCGCACTTCCGGAGCCGCTGGAGCTCGGTCGTTGCAGATTGGGGAACCCTCCCCCTCAGCCGGAAATCCGCCCTGGCCTTGACGTGCCTGGTCTGCCTTGTTGCCCTTTGTGACCTGCTCTTCATCGGGTTGCTTCGCAGGGAGAGTGAAGCGCTACTTCAAGCCGCGTACGAGGGCCGTGGCTCGCCGCTTGTGCAGCGTATCTACTCTGGCATTGCACAGGATGCATACAAGACCCCTCTGGTGTTGTATCAGGGGAAACTAGCAGCAGGCTTCAATCTGGCTCGGCTGACGGCTATCCCCGTGGTGACGGCAATCGTCGTAGGAGCGGTCAGCCTGGTCATGCCGTCGATCCGGAATGGTCTGAGGGCGCTATTCCGGGGTCCGCTACCTCTGTGGTTCCTGTCCGGTGTGCTGCTTGGATGCACCATCAGTATCCGACAGGTCGGGGTATTTGCCGGCGGGCTGGTGAGTGTGTACACGTTCGGCAAATTGAAGGGTAGTGCCCTCCTGGCTCTACTGTGGATGTGGGGCGTGGCTGCCGCCACGACGTACGCGACCTGGCCCTATCTTTGGTCGGATCCGATCGGTCGCTTCTTAGAGAGCATTGCCAGCACCTCTCGGTTCGGCGAGACGAGAGTGCTGTTCAACGGCGAGTTCCTGCCCTCGGAAGCCCTGCCGTGGAACTACTTCTTCACCCTTGCCTCGCTTGAGTTGACAGAGCCGGCGGTCTTGCTGATCATCCTGGGCTTGCCCGTACTAGTGTGGCGCTTGGCTCGAGGCAAGACGGAGTGGATCGTGGGACTCGTGCTAGGCCTGTGGCTGAGTGTGCCGCTGGTAGGCGTGTATCTGCTGGGAATGACGGTCTACGACAATCTCCGCCATCTTCTCTTCGTCCTGCCGGTGCTGTTCCTGCTCTCCGGCTTTGGCACAGAGCTGATCATGCAGCACCTGAAACATCCGTGGGCGAGGATCGGGTTTCTGGTCCTCGTCTTGGCCCCTGGCGTCTTTGGATTGGTGCGGATGCACCCGTATCAGTATGCCTATTTCAACGCCTTCGTCGGCGGGGTCAGCGGAGCCTACGGTCGATACAATCCGGAGCATTGGTGTACTTCGCACCGCGAGGCGATGCGGGTTGTGAATGAGGATGCGAAGGAGGACGCCAAGGTTCTGGCCGTGGGGCAGCCGTGGAGTGCCGAGATGTTCGCTCGAGAGGATCTTCGAGTCATGGTGCGAGACTCCAGTCTTCCTGAGGCGGATTACATTGTTGTCTGCACCTGGTACTTGCGTAATGATTGGGGGCCACAAGGATTCCAGAAGATCTATGAAGTGCGACGAGGCGAGGCCGTCTTTGCGGAGGTCTGGAGACGGATCGGCGCCGCCGAAGGACCAGGGTCGGAAAGTTGACCCACGCACGCAGGAACATGCCTGTGCGACCTGACCAGTCGATGGATTGCGTCGGAGCGGACAATGATGAGAACTCCCAGCAGCCTGCCGGTCTCCAAGATGCTGTGAGATGAATGAGGAGAATGCCTTCGCCGAGGCACGCCGACGCATGGTTTCGGAGCAGCTGGGCAGCCGAGACATCCGCTCGCCGCGGGTGCTGGAGGCAATGCTCCAAGTGCCACGGCACCGGTTTGTCCCCGAAGACGAACGCGACCTGGCCTATGCCGACACTCCGCTGCCCATCGGCCATCGCCAGACGATCTCGCAGCCCTACATCGTGGCGCTGATGACGCAGCTGCTGGACCTGCAGGGGGACGAGCGTGTGCTGGAGATCGGCACCGGGTCCGGCTACCAGGCCGCCATCCTGGCGGTGCTGGCCGGGCAGGTCTACACCATCGAGCGGATTGCCTGAGCTGTGCCAGCAAGCCCGAAGCGTGCTGGCGGATCTGGGGCTGGGGAATGTGACCATTGTCGAGGGGGACGGCACGCGCGGGCTGCCGGAGCACGCACCGTACCAGGCCATCATCGTGACGGCGGCTGCGCCAGGTGTCCCCGAGCCGCTCAAAGAACAACTGGAGGAAGGCGGGCGCCTGGTGCTCCCGGTCGGCGGTCGGGGCGGGCAGATGCTGGAGCGCTGGCGGCGAAGCGGCGGGCGCTTCGACCGCGAGCAGATTGCCCCGGTGGCCTTTGTGCCGCTGATCGGGCAGCACGGGTGGTCGTCGGAGATCTCGGCATTCTGCGGCTAGCCGGCGGAGGGCGAAGCCGGCTGTGACGCCGCCGAGTCAACCGAATCGGCCGTGCTTGAAGCCATCCTTTGCAGTGGCGCTGAGGCGGCTGCCACTGATCCTGCCGCGTGCACTCGGACACCCACCACGAAGCCGCTCTTCCCCGATGACAGATGACCTGGGTTGGCCGAGGCGTTCTTGCCTGAGTCACCGGCTTGCTGGGCAGAGCGCAACTCGAACTGCTGGTGGGTCGCCGACAAGCCTCGTCACGATCTCCCTCCAGCGCCATCGCGCCATTCCGCAGATGCCATCCCATGGCCACAGAATTGCTCGGCTCGCGAACCGAAGCAGGCGCAGGGAAGTCCTCGCGCCCGCAAGGCGACGGGGTTGCCGAGGATGCTCAAGCGCAATGAGGCGCGCTTCGCAGGCCCCCCGAGGGCACACCCCGCAGACTCGCCTGGTTCCCCGAAGGGGAGAACGGCCCATGCAGAGTGGACCCCGATGCCTGTCGGTGGGCAAGGGGATTCGAGTGGCGGTTAGCTTGTCGTGGGGGAGAGGTACAGGATGGCTGTGCCGCGCTCACCGTCGAGCGCCAGCGCAGCCCGGCGTGCTCCGGGTGCCTGCTCAAGGTCGATCACCTGGATGCTGCGCGCCCAGGAGGCGTCGTCTGGCAGGAGCGACGGCAGGGCGTTCTGTGCGGAGGAGAAGAACTCGGCGCCGAAGTGCGTCGCTGGGTCCTGCAAGGCCGCCGCCAACGGGTAGATCTGGGCTTCCAGCAAATCGTGGAAGAAATGCGTGCCGTAGGAAGGCTCGGGGGCAGCCACATCGGCAGAGAGCTCTACCAGGGCACGCGTATTGTAGATATCGGCGTACGTGACCGGGATGCCCAATTCGGGATGCGTGCTTCCCCAGCGTCCCGGGCCGAGCAGCAGGAACGTCTCGCCGGCTAGCCGGCGGTTGAGGCGCCCGATCACCTGGGCGAGCTGCCGCCGATCAGCCTCTGCAGGCAGCGCAGCATAGGCCTGGGGCGGGATTAGGACCAGGTAGCGAATCCCGTTTACCTGGCCGTCGGGCATCATGCCCTGGGCGACAAGCAGCCGATCCCCATCCGGGATCTCTGCAGGGGCCGGCACTGCGACCGGATCCGCCTGATTCTGTGGCCGACACTGGACCAGGTGCAGGTAAGGCGCAGGGGATGCGCCGTCCTCGCCCTCCAACTGCAGGACGAATTCCACATCGACCGGGACTCCGTAGGCGTGCTCGAGCGTCTGCAGCGCGTCGCGCAGCAGCGCCGGGAAGGGGGTGCGTCGCAACAGCCCATCGAACGTCAGCGTCAACTGCTCAGGCTTGAGGCCAAGGGGCAGGCTGACGAGGTCGGCCAACGTCCCTTCTTCGAAGCGCTGGGCAAGGTAGCGCAAGTGTGGAGTGTCGGCCGACAAGAGGTCGGCCACCGGCAGGGTGCGGAAGGCATTGCCCGCCAGGTCGATCACGTCGACGTGCTGCTGCGAGTAGCGCCGGATGCGCGCCGGGTCGGCCTCCGGCCGGGAGGCGGGGTGACTGAGGGCAATCAACCGGGCGTAGTCACCGCCGATCTGGTCGACGGCGCGCGTCCCCAGGCCCCACACCAGCCGGGCGAATCCGTCCCGGCGGCGGATCTGGGGGTTCCAGCGGAACGCATTGCGCGAGTAGGCCACGCCGGCGGCATCGGGCAGAAGAACCCCTCCCTGGCGGCGACCCTGCACCTGCTGGATCAGGACGGCCATGCGCTCGTCGTAGTCGACCAGTCCCATGTGGCGGCGATAGAGCAGCACGTCGGGGCTGTACACGCTGGCGTAGATCGAGCGGATGGCATTCAGCAGCGCGGACAGGTTTTCGGAAGGCGTGCCCTGATTCGGGCAGAAGTGGCTCTCGTACTTGCCGGCGAACGAGGTGCCGAAGGAGTCCTCGAGCAGGCTGGATGAGCGCACGATCAGGGGCGCCCCAGCCGCCTGGTCCAGAATCTGGCGCATGCCCTCCACGATCTCCGCCGGCACCTCGCCAGCCAGGGCCAGGGTTCGCACCTCCGGATAGTCGACGAGCATCGCTTCGTGATCCTTGTACTTCTGGTTGGCAAAGCGAACCAAGCCGTTCATCTGCACGAACTGACGGAAGACATCCGCCCCCAGGAACCACGAAGCGGGGAGGCGCAGGCTGAGGCGCACGTCGGGGGGCGCGGATTGGCGCAAGATCTTCTCGGCCAGCAGCATCCCGGCTGCCTTGCCCCCGATCTTGCCGCGGCCGAAGCGCCGGGCGCGGATCGCCCGCAGGTCAGCCATCTCAAACCAGCGGCGGGCGATCCCGACGTAGCTGAGATGATCGCTGATCATGGCCTTGATCAACACCACCTTGATCTCTTGCAGGTGGTGCTCCATGCGGGAGCGCTCAGGCTGCGGAAGAGCCTCGTAGGCCTCGCCCTGGGCGAACAGCATGTCCCACGGCGCCAGCTCGGGGTGAAAGGTGAGCATCACGTCCTCGGCCGGCAGGCGATCGGCCAGCGTCTGGCGGACCAGGTCCTCGAGCAGGTCGTGCGGCAGGTTGTAGGCGAAGTAGAAATCGGTGAGCTGCTGACGGGTGATCCACAGGCGCTGATCCCACACATCGGGCGACTCCTGCGCCAGGGGTTCGGTCAGGCCCTCGCGCACCTGGGACTCGCGCGCCTTCTCCCGCACCTCGGTCTCGAAGACCTCGCGGCTGATGATCCCGCGCTGGAACAGCTCATGGCGCATCCGTTCACGAATGCGCTCCGCCAGGATCGGATACCGCGTGAGCTCGAGGTATACGGTGAGCACGCGAGGGAATTGATCGGGATCGAGAGCCATGGCTGGTAGGGTCCTATCGTCGCCGGTGGGAACTAAAAGAGGCGGGGAACCCCGCCTCCCAGGCTGTGCAGCGGAGTTGGCTAGCGACCCAGGTGCATGGGCATCACGACGTGCAAGAAGTCATCCCGCCCCACCGGGCGAAGCACGCCGGGAGCCGTCGAGGCCGAGGTCTCCAGGGCGACGTTCGGGGTGTCGATCACCGAGAGCACGTCCACCAGGAAGCGCACATTGAAGGCGATTTCCACGGGCTCGCCGTCGACGGTAGCCTCGACGACCGTCTCGTTGGATCCGGTTTCGGCAGCCACCGCGGTCACCTCGAGGTTTCCGGGCTCGCTGCCGCTGCCGGGCGTGATGCGCAGGCGTGCGCTGTGGGCCGCCTCGCGGGCGAAGATGTCCGCCGCCTTGCACGCCTTGAGGAAGGCCGTTGTCGAGAGCACCGTGCGCGTTCTGGAATTGTCGGGGATGATGCTGCGGTAATCCGGGAAGGCGCCGTCGATCAGCTGAGAGACCAGCTCGACGTTCTTGGTGCGGAAGATCACCTGATTGCGGGCCGCCGGCAGCGACATGGTGACGACTTCATCGCCATCGCCCAGGATGCGGGCGAGCTCGGCCAGCGCGCGCGACGGGATCACCACCTTGACTGCCGTCCCCCCGGGGCTCGAGAGGTGCGCCGTGCGCACCGAGAGACGGAACCCGTCGGCGGCGGCCATCGTTAGCTCGCCCGAGTGCAGCTCAGTGTGCACGCCGGTGAGCACCGGCCGGGCGTCGTCGCTCGAGGCGGCGAAGACCACCTGGCTGATCATCTCTTTGAGGTCGGTGACGTTGAGCGTGATCCCGTCGTCCAGGTCGGAGGGAGGCAACGGCGGGAATTCCTGGGCGTCCAGGCACTTGATGTCGTTATTGAAGGCGCCGCAGACCACATGCAGCGTTTGGGTGCGAACCGTGAGGTCCATCTGCACATGGTCATTGGGCAGCGTGTTCACCAGGTCGACGAAGGTGCGCGCCGGCACGGTGGTGGCGCCCTCGTCCTCGACCTTGGCGCCCACCCAGCAGCTGATGCCCATCTCCAGGTTGGTCGCCGACAGGCGCAGACGGCCATGATCCGTCGCCACCAGCACATTGCCGAGCACAGGCAGCGTGCTGCGCGGGGCAACGGCACGGGCGGCGATGCTCAATCCGCGAGCGAGGTTCTCTTGCAGGCAGGTGACCTTCATGCGGGGTGCTCCCTCCGAAGGGCAAGCCCAAGGGGTCGACGAAGTATACAACGAAGCTCGGCGGCCGACAAAGCCCCGTGGGGGTTCAGGGCCGATACGGCCCCCGGCGCTCGCCGCCCACCTGGTCAGGAGGCGAGCATACCTGTGCGGCAGACGCCTGCCTGACCTCAGGCCTCGCCCCCCTTGGGAGAGCGCCCCGACCGGTTGGCGCCCGGAAGGCGCACGGCCTGCACCCATTGGCAACGCTCGCTGGGCAGGGTGTGCATGTAGCAGCCGCCGGGGCAGACCAACGGGTGTGGCTCCGCCGACAAGCCCGCTGGAGCCGGGGTTCAATCCCTCGCCGGTGTGGGCGCAGCTTCGTGGGAGTGTTCCCAGCAAGGAAGAGTTCGTGGCGGGAGCGTTGGAGGGGAAGCTCCTTCCCCGGGCCCGGATCGGAAGGATGCCGGCCCCTGCGGTGATCGGCCAGCCTCCGCCGATGCTGGCTGGCCTGGCTGCTGCCGGTCAGGGAAGCTGGTCGGCGTCGTGGTGCGATCCTTGCGCTCCGTGTTGGGTGCTGCACCAGAGCAAGCGGGTTGGGCGTCTTCGAACTTATCGGCTGGCGGCAACCGGCGAAGACCCCCGCGCGGTGGATCGGACGTCGGGCCGAATGTGCCAGGCGTAGAGGCGCCGCCGTGTTTTCGGGGCGAGCGCCTGGGAACGGCGTCGTCTCAGCTCCGGGATACGACAAGCCTAGGTCGAGTACGGCGTCTCGGGATCGCCGGGCGACGGGCGCGGCGAGGGGATAGCAAGAGCGATCAAGCTGCCGAGGAGAAACGCGGCCAGTGCCAGGCCATAGACGGCGATGTAGCCGCCATCCGAGGTGCCCAGCAGTCGATTGAGGGGATCGATCAGCAGTGCTCCGATCAGTCGGGCGGCGGCACTGCCTCCGGCCGTGGCGGCGTTGGCCAGGCCCAGATAGCGCCCGGCATCTGCGCGGGGGACGATGTCGGTCACCAGCGCCCAACTGGCGCTGAGGAAGATGCCCACGCCCACGCCGAGCAAGGCGGCGGCCAGCAGCAATACGCCCGCGTTGGGCGAGAGCAGGATCAGGCCTGTGCCGGCAGCGGCCAGCAGGCCAGCCGCCACGAGCAGCGGGCGGCGGCCGATCCGGTCGGCAAGCCACCCGGCGGGCAAAGGCACGAGCAGCAGCATCAAGCCGATGATCGTCGCAAGATTGGCAATGTAGCGCTGTGCCTGGGCCTGGGGCAGCCCCAGCACATCGATCACGTAGAACAGCAGGAAGGTGTTCAGCGTGATGAACCCGCCCCAGATGAGCAGCCGGTTGGAGAACCACAGCACGAACGCCGGATGGCGGCGGAGTTCGACCAGCATCTCGCGCAGACCAACGCCGTCAGGCGATGGCGGGTGGGCGGGTGCGCGTTCGGCGGCCAGGCGAGCCGTCAGCGCCAGCGCCAGGAACAACGAAGCGCCGGCGGCGGCGGCAGCCAGCAGCGGGTACCCGGCGGCAACCAGCTGGCCGCCGAGTTGGCGGCCGACGACGAAGCCGAGGATCTCGAAGGCGCTCTTCATCCCCGCCGCCCGGCCGCGCTGCACCGCTGGCAATCGGTCGGGGATCAACGCCTGCCAAGGGCCCTGCACGGTGTTGATGCCAAGTTGGGTCAGGACCACTGCCGCCAGCAACCATGCAAGCGAAGGGGCGACGGCGACCGCCAGCAGCGCCAGCGCCGCGACCGGCGTTCCGATGACCAGGTAGGGTAGACGGCGTCCCCACGGAGTGCGGGTCCCATCGGAGAGCGCCCCGGCGATCGGCTGCCACAGCAATGCGGTCAGCAACCCCGCCAGTGTGATCAGACCGAGGGCGGAGCTCTTGTTGTCGGGCGCAAGCTCGATCAAGCGATCGCCGAGCAGCGGCGGATCCAGCGTGTTGATCGTGATTCCAATGGCAACCGCGAATGCCGTCAGGCCAGCAACCTGGCGCCAGGGCAGGCCTGTCACGGGTCCCGACTCGGGAAGCGGTGTGGGTCGCATCGGTTGAGCGGGGATGATAGCACTGCGCCGGGGGGACGGTGCCGGGAGGCGGAGGAAGCCGCCGATTGGGTGCTGCGGTAGCGGCTGGCGGATCTCGGGACGGGTAGGCCGGCAGGGATCGAGTGCGGAGCAAGGGCCATTGACCGAGACGATCGTCCTAGTCCCTGTGGTCACTCTGGATGAAGAGGATGGAACCTCCATCCCAGCCGCCCCCCTTTGTAGGTAGGGGGAGGGAGAGCCCACCAACCCTGCACCCGAGGGAGAGAGGGAACAAGGCCCGCCCTCGCCCTGTCAGGGGGAGAGCAAGGATGGGAGACCCTGAGCCTGGTCCGTCGTGCGCTCAGCCGGCGCTTAGCTGTGGGAGGCGGGCAGCGTGAACCAGAACGTACTGCCCTGTCCCAGCTGGCTCTTCACGCCGATCTTGCCGCCCAGCAGCTCGACCAGGCTGCGCGTCACACTCAGGCCGAGACCCCAACCGGCCTGCTCGCGCACGACCGGGTTGTCGGAGCGGAAGAACTGGGTGAACAACTTCGTCTGGTCTTCCGGGCTGAGGCCGATCCCGCTGTCCCTGACCAAGACACGCAGGAAGCCGTCTTGCACGCGGGCCGAGACTTCGATGCGGCCACCGGGCGGGGTGTACTTGACGGCGTTGCTTGCCAGATTGGTGAGGATCTGCACCAGGCGCGCGGGATCGGTGTGCAGCACCGGCAGGTCGGCGGGCAGGGCGAGACCGACGGTCTGCTGCTTGGCATCGATCTGCGGGCGCAGCGAAGTCACCACTTCCTGGATATAAGGTTGCAGGGCAACCTCGGCCAGGTTGACTTTCAGACGGCCGGTCTCGATGCGGGAGATGTCCGTCAGGTCGGAGACCAGCGCCGCCATGCGGTCGACGTTGTCGAGCACGATGTCCAGGAATTCGGCCTGCTGGTCGTTCACCGGGCCGACCATGCCGCGACGCACCAGGTCGGCATAGCCGCGGATCGAAGTCATCGGCGTCTTCATCTCATGCGAGACGACGGTAATGAACTGGGACTTGGCCAGGTTGGCGGCCTGCACGGCCTGGTACAGCCGGCTGTTCTCGATCGCCACGGCGGCATGTTCCGCCAGGCGGCTCAGGAAGGCAAGGCTCTCGTCCTCGAAGGCGCCAGCGCTGCGGGACAACCCCATGGCAGCAATCGGCTGTCCGGCATGCAGCAGCGGGATCACCAACTGCTCGCCTGCGCCGTTGGCTGCCGGCAGGCGATGGACCGCAGGGCCATTGCTGAGCGCCGAAGCCAGCCCCGGCGCAGCCGGATCGAGCGCCGCGCCGACGCCCACGCCGGCAGCCACAACCATCGGAGACCCGCGATCTACTTGCACGGCGATCCATCCGGCGTCGGCCTGCGCCCCGCGCTGGGCCCACTCCAGCGTCAATTCGACCACGCGCTGGGTGTCCAGCCGGGTGTTGAGTTGCCGGTCGATTTGTTGCAGCGTCTCAAGCTCCTGCACGCGCAGGGCCAGGGCACTGTCGGTTTGTGTGTACATGCGGGCGTTCTCGATGGCGATCGCTGCCTGGCCGGCGAAGGCCTCGAGCATCTCGCGATCGCGTTGGTCGAACAAGGCGGTGCGGATCCGGTTGTCGACGTAGACCACGCCGATCACTCGGCCGCGCGAGCGCAGCGGGACAC
This sequence comes from uncultured Chloroflexia bacterium, assembly GCA_963789825.1. Taxonomy (GTDB): domain Bacteria; phylum Chloroflexota; class Anaerolineae; order Anaerolineales; family E44-bin32; genus PFL42. The sequence continues at coordinate 33,038 of CAWBME010000004.1, read as the reverse complement.
ACAGCACCGAGCGCAGCGCGTAGGCGACAACCGACTCCTGCGCCCGAAAGCGGTCATCCGCCAGGGCGTTCGTCGTGACGACGCCCTCGCCGGTCTGCAGCACTTCCTTGATCACCGTGCGGCTGACCTGGACGTCCTGCGGGCTGAGGTTCTTGCCCTCGTAATTGCGCCCGACCTGAACGGCGCGTTCGCTGGACTGCTCGTCGAACAGCAGCAGGAAGCCGCGCTCGGCTCCGGTGAGCTGGATGACCGAGTCCATCACCTGCTGCAGCACCTCGTCCAGGAGCAGCGACGACCCGATGGCGCGCGAGACCTCATACAGGGCAAGCAGCCGGGCATGCTCGCTGCCCTTCTCCAACTGGGCGGCGAGATCCTCCAGATCGACCAACGCCTGTTGGGCAATGCCGGCCCACTGGGGATCGGGAACGCCCTGCAGGCGCTTGAGGGCGCGGCGGATGGCCTCCAGGCGCTCGGCGGTCATGTCGCCCCCCGCTCCTGACCAAAGGTGCACAGATCAAGCAGCCTGCAGGGCTGGCAGGCTGGGTTGCGGGCGTGGCAGACCTCCCGGCCGTGGCGGATCAGGTTGAGGTGGGCGTCCAGATAGGTCTCGGGAGGGAAGGCTTCCGCCAGCACGCGGTGGGCCTGGTCGGCGGTGATGCCCGGCGGCCGCAGGCCCAGCCGGCCGGTGAGGCGGTAGACGTGGGTGTCGACCGGGAAGGCGGGCAGGCCGAGCGAGAACAGCATCACGATCGAAGCCGTCTTGGGCCCGACACCCTCGAAGTGGGTCAACCAGTCGTAGACATCCTGTGCAGGTGCCTGGCGGAGGAAGGTCAGGTCGAGTCCGCCGCACTCTTCGGTGATCTGGCGCAGCAGGCGCTGGATGCGCGGGCCCTTCTGGGGCCCCAGGCCGGCCGGGCGGATTGCCTCGATCACCGCCTGTTCCGGGGCATCGCGCACCGCCTCCCAGGTGGGGAACCGCTCCCGCAAGGCTTCAAAGGCCCGATCGCGGTTCGCATCATTCGTGTTCTGGGAGAGAACCGTCGAGATCAGCTCCTCCAGCGGAGGAAGCGATGGCCGCCAGCGGGGGGAGCCGTAGGCTTGCAGCAGGCGCTGGTGAACGAGCCGGGCGCGCCGGCGATCGGCAGACACACCTTCATTATATCCACCGGGGAGGTGGCGAATGCCACATTGAAAGGCGTCTGTATTGCCGTTTGACCGACTTGCGAAGACTGCTATACTCATCGGAAGGAAGCTGGGCACCAACCACAGCGCTTCGGTGGCCCCCAAGGGGGAGCCGGGGAGCGCTGTACCGGCCGCTACGGCTTCCGAGCAACCTCGTGGGCGCCGCCCGTTCGGCGGTCTGCTGGCCCACATCGGCCGTACGAGCGTGATCGATACCGCGCCGCCGGCAGGTACCTACGGCGTGCACCGGGAGGTTGGCTTGCTCCGTCTCTTCTTTGCGACCGATGTGCACGGCTCCGAGGTCTGCTGGAAGAAGTTCATCAGCGCCGCCAAATTCTACGAGGCCAACACGCTGATCCTGGGCGGAGACATGACGGGGAAAGCCATCATCCCGATCATCGCCCAGGCCGGCGGCAAGTACAAAGTCACGCTGCTCGAGCAGGAGACGATGCTCGACAGCCGGGCTGACGCCGAGCAAATGGCCGGGACCATCCGCAACCGCGGCTACTACCCCTACATCACCGATCCCGATGAAGTTGCCGCCATCACCGCCACCCCGGGGCGGTCGGATGAGCTCTTCATTCAGGAGGCGCTGACCACGGTTCAGCGCTGGATGGAGTATGCCGACTCCAAGCTCGCCGGGACGGGAATCCGGTGCTACGTCTGTCCCGGCAACGACGACATGTTCGAGATCGATGCGGCGATTTCGGCTTCGAAGAGCGTGCATTCGGTGGAGGGCGAGGTCACGCAACTGGATGACCATCACGAGCTGGCCAGCAGCGGCTGGTCCAACCCGACGCCCTGGGACACCCACCGGGAGGAGCCGGACGAAGACTTGGCGAAGCGGCTGGAAGCGGTGTTGAGCAAGGTCCAGAACATGCCCAACGCCGTTTTCAATTTTCATCCCCCACCCTACGGCTCGGGCCTGGACGAGGCGCCGGAGCTGACCAAGGACCTGCGGCCGGCGTATGCCGGGCGCTCGCTGGTGCCCGTTGGAAGCAAGGCCGTCCTCAAGGCGATCGAGACGCACAAGCCCCTGCTCACGCTCCACGGCCACATCCATGAAGGCAAGGGCACGCGCAAGTATGGGCGGACGCTGTGCGTGAATCCCGGCAGCATGTACGAGCAGGGTGTCCTGCACGGGGCGTGGGTCGATCTCAAGGAGAAGTCCGTCGGCAACTACGTCTTGACGACGGGCTGAGCGCCCTGCTGGTCCCGGAGGCGGAGGGCCGATGCGCCGCCGGGGGAAGGAGGAGGGTATCGGTCACGAGCGGTCCGCAAGCGATTTGACGAGAAGTCGCGCGCAATACAGCGCCCGCACGTGACGCCCGGCCCGTGGGCGGCACGGCGACGACAGAACCAGCTAAGGAGCTTCTCGATGAGCGAGGCAACTCTGTTCGTACGAAAAGCAAGTGGTCTGGTGCGGTCGTGGTCGGTCTTTGATGCGTTCATCTATGCCACCTTCTCCATCAACCTGATTACGCTTGGTCTGTTCATCTTCTCGTACTGCTGGTACTTCGGCGGGGACCTCGGCACGGCCGTCGTTGTGGGCGGTATCTTCACCATCTTCGAGGTGATCCTCTATGCCAGCCTGATCTCGGCCATGCCGCGCGCTGGTGGGGACTATGTCTGGCAGAGCCGCATCCTCGGCCGCGGCGTCGGCTTCCTGCTGACCGTCACCGGCTGGTGGTTCATCCTGTGGCTGTGGGTGCCGCTCTACGGCCAGATGCTGGCCTACGAGTTCCTCACCCCGATCACGGCCATCCTCGGGTTTCCGCAGCTGGCGCTGTGGTTCACCACCTACCCGTATGGGCCGCTGACCAGCATGTTGCTGGTGTGCTTGATCGTCTTCATCTACATCGCCATCGGCATGCGGTGGTATGCCCGGGTGCAGAAGTTCTCCTTCTACGTCGGCGCGGTCGGCCTGGCGATCGGTGTTCGCCCTGCTGCTGTTCGGCACGAAGGAGTCGTTCATCGCCGGCCTGAACGCCAATCTGCCGGCGCTGTACGGCGTGCCGGAAGGGGACTACTACGCCGCCACGATGGAGGCCGGCGCGGCGGCTGGAGTGACCTTCGGCCAGTTTGGCTCGATCGCCTTCGGGGCGAGCTTCGCCCTGATCCCGATGATCGTGTTCTTCAACCTGTGGCCGAACTGGGGCTCGACGCTCTACGGGGAAGTGCGCGGCGCCTCGGACTACAAGCGCAACTTCGGGGGCATGGCGGCGGCGATCATCGTCACCGCCGGGCTGGCGTTGGTGTTCTTTGCCCTGATCAGCAAGACCATGGGCTGGGACTTCTACATGAACGCCAATGGCGCCTTCTGGAGCTACATCTTCGGCTACACCGAATCGGTGCCGATCCCGGTCTGGCCGTATCCGGTGCAGTTCGCCACCTTCCTGACCACCAGCCGGACGCTGCAGTTCCTGATCGTGCTGGCGGTCAGCTTCTGGTGGTTCGGCTGGTCGGGCACGGTCTTTCTGTCGTCGACGCGGGTGATCTTCGCCGCCGCCCTGGACCGGATGCTGCCGGAGTGGGTGTCGAAGATCGAGCCGCGCACGCAGACACCTGTCAACGCTCTACTGCTGATGGTGATCCCGTCGGTGATCATCTCGATCATGTATGCCTTCAATATCGTGGGCATGCAGTCGATCGTGCTGGACGCCACACTGGTGATCGCCATCACCTTCTTCGGCACGGCCATCGCCGGCATCGTCATGCCCTGGCGCCAGAAGGGCATCTTCGACGGCTCGCCGATCGCCCGCTACAAGGTGGCTGGCTGGCTGGGCTGGTTGGCGACGCTGGCCTTCGTGATCGGGGCGGGCTACCTGATCTATCGCACCTACCAGCACGCCCTGGCGGTCTTCGGCCAGTGGGCGGATCAGGTGCCGCTGACCCAGCTGATGATCGTGGTGGTCATGCTGCTGGGCGCGGCCAATGTCGTCTTGCTGGTCTGGGTGGCCCTGTATGTGATCCGCAAGCTGCTGGCGGGCGAGAGGCTCCCGGTGGTGACCGTCGCCGCGCTGATCTTCTTCGCCTTCCTGGACTGGCTGCTGATCGAGTGGTTCTTCGATCCGGGGTACCTGTACGGCATCGGCTGGCAGAACAGCACCTCGATGGTGTTCATGATCGTCATGTACGGCCTGGCGGCAGCGATCTTCTTCGGGTTCTCATCGTACCGAAAGCGCCAGGGAATCGACGTCGACAAGGTGTACAAGGAGATTCCGGTCGAATAGGACTAGGAGCTGTGGCGATGCCTTCCTGGGCGGCGTAAGCCGCCCAGGAAGCTGCAGTCAAGCGCCGAATCTCCGGTCAGCGGGGTGACAAGAGGCTTTGACACTTCCGCCGAGCGTGTTACAAGTAGTCAAACCATGCGTGCGCCGTGTCTGGGGCCGTCGGCCCGCAGATGCGGGGCCAGGAGGACAGCCGAGCCCACGATCCAGCGATACGCAGAAAATCCGAGCTACTCGACGATCTTGCCCCTCGCACCCTCAGCGAGAGTGCTGCTGTGGAGGGATGGGGGACACATTGACAAGACGCCCCGATGGCATCTTGTCGACATACTCGAAACCGAGGAGAAGAAGCTCATGACCGTCAAGAAACTGCTCGCCGCGATGCTGCTCGTCAGCCTCGTGCTTGGTGCCTGCGGTACGCAGGCGCCGGCCGCCCCCGATGTCGCCGAAGGATACACGGGTACGGTGGTCAAGAGTGTGCCGCAGGATCTGATCGACGCCTGCAAGAAGGAAGGCATGGTCACGATCATCGCCACGCCGCCCGACTGGGCCAACTATGGCGAGATCTTCGCCGACTTCCAGGCGACGACCGGCGTCAAGATCAATTCGCTCGACCCCAACGCGGGTTCGGCGGATGAATATGCGGCCATCGAAGCCAACAAGGACAACAAGGGCCCGCAGGCTCCGGACATCGTGGATGTCGGCTATGCCTATGGCCAGGAAGGCATCGACAAGGGCATCCTCCAGCCCTACAAGGTCTCGACGTGGGACAAGATCCCCGCTACCCTGCTGGGCCTTGCCGCCAAGGATCCGGACGGCTTCTGGACGGGTGGCTACTACGGCGTCATGGCCATGCTGGCCAATACCGACGCGGTCAAGAACGTGCCCGCCAACTGGGAAGACCTGCTCAAGCCGGAATACACCGGCCAGGTTGCGCTGAGCGGTGATCCACGCAGCTCGAATCAGGCCATCCAGACCGTCTTCGCGGCCAGCACTGGCCAACGGCGGTTCCCTGGACGACGCTCAGCCCGGGCTGGACTACTTCAAGGCGATGAACGATGCCGGCAACTTCGTCCCGGTGATCGCCAAGCCTGGCACCATTGCCCAGGGCGCAACCCCGATCGTCTTCACCTGGGACTACTTGGGTCAGGGCTACGTCAACGAGTGGGCCGGGAACCCCAACGCCGAGATCGTCTACCCCTCCCCGACGATCGCCAGCATGTATGTCCAGGGGATCAGCGCCTATGCGCCGCATCCCAACTGCGCCAAGGTGTGGATGGAAATCCTCCACTCCGATGAGGGCCAGTTGGCCTGGATGAAGGGCTTTGCGCACGGCGTGCAGCAAGGAGAAATGGAAGCCCGTGGGGTAATCCCTGCGGACTTGGCGGCGAAACTGCCGTCGTCCAGCGAGTTTGCGGCAGCCGTTTCCCCGAGCCCGGACCAGCTCGCGGCGGCCAAGGAGCTCATCACCAATGGCTGGATGACAACCGTGGGTGTTGAGATCCCGACGCCGGCTCCGTGAGATGATCGAGACGACGACTCAAGGCAACGTAGTGGAGCGGGGCGCGCCCGAGGCGCGCCCCGCCTCCCGGCGGTTCTCGTGGGCCTGGCTGGGGGTGACCCCGTTCTTCCTGTTCACCTTTCTGTTCCTGCTCTACCCGGGTTCGGTTCTCATTGTGCGCAGCTTCCGGGATACGGATACGCAGCAGTTTACGTTCAAGTACGTTGCGCAGCTCCTGCAGAACCCCTACCTGCTGAACGCCTACTGGCTCAGCATCAAGATCAGTGTCATCACCGCGGTGGGCGGCGGTGTGTTTGGCTTCCTGCTGGCGTTCGCCGCGATTCGAGGAGGACTGCCCAGGTTCATGCGCTCGGGTTTGATGACCTTCTCTGGCGTGGCGTCCAACTTCGCCGGAGTTCCGCTGGCCTTTGCCTTCATCGCCTTGTTGAGTCCCACCGGGATGCTGACGCGGTGGCTGGCGGCTCTCGGGCTCAATCCCTACCACCATGGCTTCACGCTCTATACATTCGCGGGCCTGTGCATCGTCTACATGTACTTCCAATTTCCTCTGATGGTCTTGATCATCGCCCCGGCGATTGACGGTCTGCGGCGCGAATGGCTTGAGGCGGCGGAGAATCTGGGGGCCAGTTCCTTCCACTACTGGCGGCACGTGGCCTTCCCGATCCTGTTTCCGGCCATGCTGGGCGCGATGATCCTGCTGTTCGGCAACGCCTTCGGCGCTTTCGCAACGGCCCAGGCGTTGACGGGGGGCCAGATCAATCTGGCCACGATCGTGATTGGATCGCAGCTGCGCGGCGACATCCTGGCCGATCCCGGCCTGGGATATGCCATGGCGTTCGGCATGTTGATTGTGATGACACTGGCCATCGTGGGGCGCACCGTGCTTGCGCGAAGGACCGAGAGGTGGTTGCGATGAGACGCGGTCGGGCGTGGGCCTGGTTCTGGATGATACTTGGGGTGCTCTATTTCTTTCTGCCCCTGCTGGCGACGTTCACGTTCTCGCTGCGTGCGCAACGCGGGACCTTGAGCCTTCTGGCCTATCAGAATGTCTTACACGACCGGGCTTTCATCTACAACTTCACCGCCTCTGCCATCTGGGCGAGCCTCACGATCGTGGTCGGGGTTCTGCTCTTCGTGCCGACGGCCTACGTCATTCGCTTGAGGCTGCCGAAATTCCGCGCCCCAGTCGAGTTCATCACCCTGCTTCCGTTCGTGATACCCGCAATTGTCTATGTCTTCTCTTTGGTGCGCACTTTCAGTCGGCCGCCACTGCTTATCGTCAACAGCCCGGCCCTGCTGATCGCGGCCTACACCATTCTAACGATGCCGTACATGTATATCGCGGTGGACACGGGGCTGCGGGCAATCGATGTGCGCACGCTGACTGAGGCGGCTCAGAGCCTGGGGGGTGGCTGGGGCATAGTCCTGTTCCGCATTATCCTGCCCAATGTCCGGGTGGCCATCCTGAGCGGCGCGTTCTTGAGCTTCGCCATCGTGATGGGCGAGTTGATCCTGGCCCAGTATCTGGTGAAGCCGGCCTTCGCGCCTTACATGGCCTATCTCATGCAGCAGAAGGCGTATGAGCCGGCGGCGCTGGCGATCATCAGTTTTTCCCTCACTTGGGCCTCGCTGGGGGTTATCCAAATCCTGGGGCGCGGGGCGCCAGGGCAGACGCAGGTTGCTGCAGGGCACTAGAGGATGCGATGGTGATGGCCTTCTTATCGATCCAACATGCAAGCAAGCGCTACGCGCAGAGTGTGGCGGTTGAGGATTTCAACCTCGAAGTCGAAAAAGGGGAACTGGTTTCGTTTCTGGGGCCAAGCGGCTGCGGGAAGACCACTACCCTCCGCATGGTTGCGGGGTTCGAGATCCCCTCGAGCGGCAAGATCGAACTGAATGGCCTGGACATAACGAACAAGCCGCCGAACCGCCGCAACGTTGGCATGGTCTTCCAGGCATACGCTCTCTTCCCCAATATGACGGTGGGTGACAATGTCGGCTTTGGTCTGAAGGTGAACAAACGACCGAAGGAAGAGATCCAGCAACGCGTCGCAGAGATGCTGGGGATGATCCGCATGCCGGACCTGGCAAAGCGCTACCCCTACCAGCTGTCCGGAGGGCAGCAGCAGCGGGTGGCGCTGGCGCGGGCGCTGGCCATCAAGCCGCAGGTACTGCTGCTCGACGAACCGCTCTCGGCGCTCGACGCCAAGATCCGCGTCGAGCTGCGCTATGAGATCCGGCGCATCCAGCAGGAGCTGGGGATCACCACGATCTATGTCACCCACGATCAAGAGGAAGCGATGGCGCTCTCCGACCGGGTGGTGGTGATGAGCGCCGGCCGCATCGAGCAAATCGGCAAGCCGTGGGAGATCTACAACTACCCGACAACCGAGTTCGTGGCCGGGTTTGTCGGGACCCTGAACCAGCTGCGCAGTCGGGTGGTGAATGCCCAGACCGGTGAGCTGGAGTTTCACGGGCAGCGCTTCAAGGTCAGCGGCCAGTTGCCGCCAGGCGAGACCGTGGTCGCCATGCTGCGTCCCGAGCAGCTGCGGGTGGGAGTCCACGAGGGAGAGAACCAGCTGACCGGCAAGCTGATCTCGCTGGCCTTCCTGGGAGCGATCGTGCGCATGGTGGTCCAGCTGGGCGATGCGGTGATGACGCTGGATGCGCTGAACGAGCGGCGACTGGCGCTGCCGAAGACCGGTGAGCCCTTGACGATCTCGTTTCCACCGCATGCCGCCTGGGTGATGTCCGCCAGCTAGTCTCTGAGCAATCGGCAACCTCCCTCGGCCCCAGCGAAGGCACGCAGCTGCTGGGGCCGGATGCTGCCTGGGGGTGGGTTCCGCGGAGGCGACGACCCCCAGTGCGAGGATCGGCGGGGCGAGCCGGATTCCTGGCAACTCGTCATCCCCGCGCAAGTCGAAGATCCCCGGAGCGAAGCAGAGAGAGCGGGGATCCAGGGGGGCTCGCCGTCGAGCGATCGGCGTTGCTCACGGGACCCCATCGCCTGGGCCCCTGCTTCCGCAGGGGCGACGATCTCTTCGGACTTCTGTCATCCTCGCGGCAAGTCGAAGATGCCCGGAGCAAAGCGGAGGGGGCGGGGATCCAGGGGAGACTCGCCGTCGAGCAGGCGGCGGGGTTGATGGAGCGCCTTCGCTTGGGCCTCCGCATTCGCGGGGGCGACGATCTCTCTCCGGCCTCTGTCATCCTCGCGCAAGTCGAAGATCCCCGGAGCGAAGCGGAGAGAGCGGGGATCCAGGGGAGACTCGCCGTCGAGCGATCGGCGTGGATAACGGGCCCCCAGCGCCTGGCCCCGTGCACCACTCCGCTCCGCTTCGGGTGTCTTCGACTTCCGCAGGGGCGATGGAGAACACTGCCCCGCGAACGCTCTTTGAGTCAGCCAGGCAGTGGGTCGCGCGGGGGGCGCTGAGGGGCCCGAGGTAGCCAGCGCCCCTACGCCCGCTGAGGGGCGGATTGCCAATTGACGCTGGGGTAACCCGGTGCTACATTGGTATATACCATTAGCCCACGAGGCGAGAACTGCCTGGCCTGCCTGCTGCCCCCAGCCCTGCGTTGGATGCTCCCCCGGCCGACCCCGTCAGCCGACTGCTGACTTCGGTCCCGCTCTACGTTCAGATCGCCGAGAGCTTGCTGCAGCGCATTGAATTGGGCGAGCTGGCGCCCGGCGACCGGCTGCCGCCGGAACGCGCCCTCAGCCAGATGCTCGGCGTTAACCGTATGACGCTGCGCCAGGCGCTGCGCATGCTCGAGCTGCAAGGGTTGCTGGAGCGGCGGCAGGGCCGCGGCACGACCGTCGCCCTGCCCAAGTTTGATCGCAACGCCGGCCGACTGTTCTCCTTCACCCGCGGCATGGAGCGCCAGGGGCTCAAGCCCGGGGCGCGCCTGCTGTCGCTCGAGCAGCGGCCGGTCGACGCCAGCATGGCGCGCGACTTGTCGATCCCGGTCTCCAGCGTGGTGTACATCATCACCCGGCTGCGCACGGTCAATCAGGCGCCGGCACTGCTCGAGCGCTACACGCTCCCGGTGCGCCGCTTCCCCGGCCTCGAGCGTCAGGAGCTGCAGGCGCGCTCCGTGTTCGAGGTGCTGGCCTCCGAGTACGGCGTGGCGATCGAACGCGCCTGGCAGAGCTTGGAGCCGGTGCTGGCCAGCGCCTACGAAGCTGAGCACCTGCAGGTTGCCGTTGGCGCTCCGCTGATGCTCGAGCGGCGCGTCTCCTTCGATGCCGAGGGTCGGCCGGTTGAGGCTGGCCGGGATCTGTATCGCGGCGACCGATTCCGCTTCATCACCGAGACCGCCCCGCGGGAGGGCTGAGAGCATGCGCGCGAATTCGCCTCCCGCCTCACTGCCTGACCCCTCGACCAGCCTCCCGAGCGCCAATGCAGGGCTTTCCCCTGACGGCGTTGTGGCGGAGTGGGGGAAGGCTGCAGCAGGCCCCTTTCGTTCCGAGGCACCCGCCGCTCCTCCCCGCGTGGGATTCCCGGGACGAGCATCGTCCCCAGCAGGGGAGCCCGCCTGAATTCTTCGTGGAGGGAGGAGGCAGCCTTCCCAGAGGGAGCCAGCCTCGTCCGCGCAACCGCCAATACCCATCCGAGCTGCCTGACAGCCACCCCCAGGAGAGTGGGAGCCGATGATCACCCAATACGCTACGTTGCTTACCGGAGAACAGGTCGAACGCGTGCATGCGGCCTCGCTGGAGATCCTGGAGAAGGTCGGCATGTTAGTGCGCAACGACCGGGCGCGCGAGATCTTTGCCCGGCATGGATGCAAGGTCGACTCGCAGACGCTTCTGGTGCGCCTGCCGTCGGGGGTGGTGGAAGAATTCCGCCAGCAGATGCCGCCCAAGTTCACCTTCTACGGCCGCGACCCGCGCTTCGATCGAACGATGCCCGACGACAGCCCGATCATCGTGACCGGCAGCTCGGCCCCGAATGTCATCGATCCGGTCACCGGCGCCGACCGGCGGGCGACGTCCGAGGACCTGGCGCGCATCGCTCACCTGGTGAACGAGCTCGAAGGCTACGATGTCTTCTCGATCTCCACGCTGGCCGAAGATGCGGCGCCGGGCCTATTCAGCCTCACCCGCCTGTACAGCTCGCTCAAGAACACGGTCAAGCCGGTGCGGGCCAGCGGGCCACCGGAGGACTTCGAGAAGATCCTCCAGATGTGCTACCTGGTTGCCGGCAGCGAGGCCGCCTATCGAGCGCATCCCTTCGTCACGCACCACTACTGCCCGGTGGTGTCGCCGCTGACGATGGACTTCGACTCGACGGCCGCCTCGATCTACTACACCGAGCAGAAGCTGCCCTGCTATCCGACCATCGTGCCCAATGGCGGTCTGACGGCCCCGCTGACGCTGCTGGGCGTGCTGACCCAGGGCAATGCCGAGTTCCTGGCGGCGGCCGTGCTCGAGCAGATGATCGATCCGGGTAAGCCCACCATCTACGCCAGCCTGCCGACCATCGGCGACATGCGCACCGGCGCCTATGCACCGGGTGCGGTCGAGACCGGGATCATCATGATCGCCGTCGGCCAGATGGCGCGTTTCTACAACGTGCCCTCGGGCGCCTACATCGGGCTGACCAACTCCAAGGTCAACGATGCACAATCCGGGTACGAGACGGCGATGTCATGCACCGCCGGGTTGCTGGGCGGCGTCGACATGTACAACGTGGCCGGGCTGCTCGATGCGCTGATGACCTTCGACTTCGCCAAGGCGGTGATCGACGACGAGATCGCCCTGATGCTGAAGCGCATCCAGCGCGGCATGGAGTTCAGCGAAGCGAACCTTACGCTGGACCTGATCGCCGAGATCGGGCCGGCGGGCATGTTCATGGATCACATCCACACGCTGGAGCGCATGAAGACCACCGCTTACCTGCCGTACGTGGCGGACCGCGAAGCGCGGCAGCAGTGGGTCGAGAAGGGCGCACCCGACTCTCAGGCGCACGCCATGCGCCGGGTGAAGGATATCCTGACGCGCGACAACCCGGCGGTCTTCTCGCCGGAGGTCGATGCCCGCGTGCGTGCGGCCTTCGCCGGGCTGGTGGCCGGCGACTCGCATCCGCCCAAGGGCTGGAGCAAGTCGGCGGCCGAGCCGGCGCCGGCCGGACGTTCGCGCGAGGAGCGCCGCCGCGCCCGGGCTGCCAGCGGCTGAGACGGAGCACCGGGGACGCATGACGCATGAGCACGCTCGGCCTAGTGCTGCTGCTGGTCTCGGCCTGCATCCACCTGGTGACGCATGTCGCCATCAAGGGCTCGCGCAACCGCGACGCCTTCGTGTGGTGGATGCTGCTGTGGGACGCCGTGCTGTTCGCGCCGCTGCTGGTGCTGCTGTGGGAACCGTTCCCGGCGGAAGCATGGAAGTACATCCTGCTCAGCTCCGTGTTCGAGGCGACCTACTTCTTCTCCATCGGCAAGGCCTACCGCGGCGGAGACCTGTCGGTGGTGTATCCGCTGGCGCGCGGCTCGGCGGTGGTGTTCCTGCTGGTCTGGTCGGTGACGCTGTTGCACGAGCAAATCACGCGCGGCGGAATCGGCGGGGTGCTGGTGATCGCCGCCGGCCTGTATCTGATCAACCTGCCCCGGTTGGGCGCCTGGCGGGAGCCGCTACGAGCGCTGCGCACGAGCGGACCGCGCTGGGCGCTGTTCGCCGGGGTGAGCACCTCGCTTTACACCGCCATCGACAAAGTCGGCATTGGCTTTGTCAAGCCCTTTGTGTACACGTATCTGGCGCTGCTGGTGACACTGTTGTGGCTGACGCCGGTGAGCTTCGCGCTGGTGCGCTGGCCGGAACTGAAGCGCGAGCTGCGCTACTCGAACTGGCGCGCCGTGCTGGCCGGGTTCACCACGATGACCGCCTATGCCCTGGTGTTGATCGCCATGTCGCTCGGGACGCCGGCTACGTATGCCGGCGCGGTCCGCGAATTCAGCGTGGTCTTGGGCGGGATCTACGGTGTGACGGTCCTGAAGGAACAAGGGGGAAGGCTGCGGATCATGGGGTCGGTGCTGGTAGCATTGGGCATCGGCATGATCGGCTGGCTGGGATGACGGAGGCGCGTGGGCAGTCCTGAGAACGTGACGCTGGTGATGCTGCCCTCGGGGCGGCGCGGGCAGGTGGCCACTGGAGGCAACCTGCTGGAGGCGGCGCGCCAGCTGGGCGTCGAACTCGAATCGATCTGTGCCGGCCGCCAGACCTGCGGCAAGTGCCAGGTGGTGGTCGAGGTCGGCGCCTTCGCCAAGCACGGCATCACTTCGGCCGAGGACCACTTGAGCCCGGTCGAGGAGGCTGAGCTTGCCTGCTGCCAGCAGCAAGGGATCGAGGGACGGCGGCTGGCCTGCGCCGCCCGCATCACCGGGGACCTCGTTCTGAGCGTCCCCGAGGAGAGCCAGGCGCGCAAGCAGATCGTGGCCAAGGCGGCCACCGAGCGTGCCATCGAGGTCCAGCCCGCCGTGCGCCAGGTCTACGTCGAGGTCGCCCCGGCCGATCTGGACGATGGGCGATCCGACTGGAGCCGGCTGCGACTGGCGCTGCTGGAGCAATGGGGGCTGGGGGAACTGGAGATCGAGATCTTCGCCCTGCGGGACCTGCAGCCGGCGCTGCGCCAGGGACGGCAGGCGCTGACGGTGAGCCTGTGGCACGATCGGGTCGTGCTGCGCGTGCAGCCTGGCTACGATGAGCGGGTCTGCGGGCTGGCGATCGATGTTGGCTCAACGACGGTGGTTGTTCACCTGTGTGACCTGCGCACCGGGGCGGTGCTATCGACGCAATCGGCGATGAACCCACAGGTTCGCTACGGCGAAGACCTGATGAGCCGCGTCAGCTACGCCATGACCGAGCCGCAGGGCACCGAGCGCATGCACCGGGCGATCCTGCGCACGCTCAACGAGCTCGCGGCCGCGGCGGCGGAGGCGGCTGGCATCGAACTTGACGACATCCTGGACGTGGTGCTTGTGGGAAATCCGGTGATGCATCACTTGCTGCTGGGGATCGACCCGGTCGAGCTGGGCGGGGCGCCGTTCACCCTGGCGGTGTCCGAGGCGCTGGACCTGCGGGCAGGTGAGGTGGGCCTGCGCCTGAACCCGGCGGCGCGCCTGCACGTGCTGCCGTGTATCGCCGGCCACGTCGGGGCCGACCATGTGGCCGCGCTGGTGGCCGAGGCGCCCCAGGCGCAGGACGAGGTGGCGCTGCTGATCGACGTGGGCACCAATGCCGAGCTCAGCCTGGGCGGCCGCCAGCGCATGGCTTGTGCCTCCAGCCCGACCGGGCCGGCGTTCGAGGGTGCGCAGATCAGCCATGGACAGCGGGCTGCGCCCGGTGCCATCGAGCGCGTGCGCATCGATCGCCAGACCCTCGAGCCGCGCTGGCGAGTGATCGGCGAGGAGGATTGGATCGATGCAGGGGCACCGGCCGTGCTGTCCGAGGCGGCCCGCGCCACCGGTATCTGCGGCAGCGGCATCATCGAGGTGGTGGCCGAGATGTTCCTGGCCGGGATCCTCACCGCCGATGGCCGGTTCGCCGAGCAGGCTGCCGCGCGCTCGGCACGCGTGCGCCTACAGCCTGGCAGCAGGGTGAGCGAGTACGTGCTGGTCGATGCTGAGCGCAGCGCGACCGGCCGCCCGATCGTCGTCACCCAGAATGATGTACGCGCCATCCAACTGGCCAAGGGCGCGCTGTACGCCGGCGCCAAGCTGCTGATGAAGGCGCTGGACGTGCAGCAGGTCGATCGGATCCTGCTGGCCGGAGCCTTCGGCAGTTACATCGATCCGCTGCACGCCATGGTGTTGGGCATGATCCCGGACTGCGATCTGGCGCGGGTTCACGCCGTGGGCAACGCGGCCGGGGATGGGGCGCGCATCGCCCTGCTGAACGTCCAGCAGCGGCGGGAGGCGATTCGCCTGGCGGGCTGGGTCGAGCACGTGCAGACGGCGACCGCCGCCGACTTCCAGGACGAGTTCGTGGCGGCCATGGCGCTGCCGCACGCAAGCGACAGCTTCCCACACCTGGAAGGCCAGTTGCCGGCGGATCCCGGCGCGGCTGGCGGAAGGCCGCGCCCACGACGAAGACCAACGCAGCACGAGGAAACGAGGCAGGCATGACTGAGGAGAAGGACTTGACGCAGATCGAGACCCAGCAACTGATCGAGAAGATGCAGGATGACTTGTACGACGGACTGGCCGAAGAGGTCGTGGCCGGCGTGCACGAGCTGCTACGGCGCAAGATGACGCCCTACGACATCCTGACCAAGGTGCTGGTCGGCGGGATGGATGTCGTAGGCGCCGATTTCCGCGACGGCGTGCTGTTCGTGCCGGAAGTGCTGATGGCGGCCAAGGCCATGAAGGGCGGCATGGCGATCCTGCGACCGTTGCTGGCCGAGACCGGCGCGCCCCAGATGGGCACGATGGTCATCGGCACGGTGAAGGGCGATATCCATGACATCGGCAAGAATCTGGTGGGGATGATGATGGAAGGCGCCGGGTTCAAAGTGGTCAACCTGGGGATCAACAACGACGCCGAGGCCTTCCTGGCGGCGGTGCGCGAGCACTCCCCGAGCATCCTGGGGATGAGCGCCTTGTTGACCACCACCATGCCGTATATGGGCGTGGTGGTCAAGGCCCTCAAGGAGGCCGGCCTGCGCAAGGACCTGGTCGTGCTGGTGGGCGGCGCGCCGCTCAATGCGGCGTTTGCCGAGGAAGTCGAAGCGGACGCCTACTGTCGCGATGCGGCGGTGGCGGTCGAGACGGCCAAGAAGCTGCTCGCCATCAGGCGCGGCTAGCGGCGGGGAGAAGCGGATGATGAACTGGCAGGAGATGATCGCAGCGCCGGGGGTGATCCTGGCTGATGGCGCCATGGGCACGATGCTCTTCGAGGCCGGACTGCAGTTCGGCGAGTCGCCCGAGCGCTGGAATGTGGAGCACCCGGAGCGAGTGCAGGCGGTGCACCAGGCGTACCTGGAGGCGGGGTCGCGCATCCTGCTGACCAACACCTTTGGCGGCAATCGCTGGCGGCTTTCGCTGCACGGCTTGGAACCGCGCGCCCGGGAGTTCGTTGAGGCCGGGGCTCGCGTCGCGGTCGAGGCCGCCGGCGGCCGGGCGCTGGTCGCCGGCGACATCGGGCCGAGTGGCTCACTGCTGGCACCCCTGGGTGAGCTGGACGAGGCCGATGCCGTGGCTGGGTTCGCCCAGCAGGCCGAAGCCCTGCTCGATGGCGGGGTGGATGTGATCTGGATCGAGACGATGTCCGACCTGGGTGAGGTGACGGCAGCGGTGCGCGGCGTGCGGCAGGCTTCGGCCGATGTGCCGATTCTGGCGACCCTGACCTTTGATACCCATGGCCATACCATGATGGGCGTCACCCCGGAGAAGGCCTTGCAGGTGCTCTCACAGCAAGGCGCGGCGGCCATCGGCGGCAACTGCGGCAACGGGCCGGAGGAGATCCTGGGCGTGATCGAGAAGATGCGCGCCGCCTCCCCGGGAGCGATCTTGATCGCCAAGGCCAATGCCGGCTTGCCGACGCTGGTTGGCGGACGGGCGGTATATGCGGCAACTCCGGAGTCGATGGCCGAGTATGCCCTGGCGGCAGCCGACCGAGGCGCCAGGGTCGTCGGTGCCTGCTGCGGCAGCACGCCGGCGCATCTGCGGGCGATGGCGGAAGCCCTGCGTAACCGGCTGGCGGGCTAAGCCTGGCGAGGAACGGCCCGGGTACGCGGCCGGGCATCGAACTTAGACGGGAAGAGGATCAGATGGCAACCTATCAAGTGGTGTTGTGGCGTGAAATCCCTCTGCAGGTCCGCGTGCGCGGGCATGGCAAGGGACGTGTGTCGCGCAGCCTGAGCGACCGCTTTCAGCAGGCGGCGGACGCAGCCGCCATGCAAGCAGGCAAGACCGATAGCGACGCCTACCTAACGGAGATGCGGAGCCAGGACTGGGTGGAGCGCGAAGGCGAGCCGCACGCCGTGGCTGAGGTGGTGGCGGAGGAACTGGAAGCCGAGTTCACCAACGATCGTTTGAAGACCCTGGTGCAGAACGGCGGCCGGATCTGAGACGGTGTCCTGGCCTGCAAGATCACCCCGCCTGGCTCGAATCGGCCTATGCGCTGACCGCGCGCGGCTTGCGCCCGTTCCGTCGCTGGCTTCACCGAGGCGGCTGGGTCGAATGGCTGCTGATCGCGGTCGAGGAGCTGAGCAAGGGCGAGGTGTTTGACTGCCGAATGTGCGGCAGCTGCGTTCTGCACAGCACGGGCATGACCTGCCCGATGACCTGCCCCAAGGACATGCGCAACGGTCCGTGCGGGGGCGTGCAGGAAGATGGCCGTTGCGAGATCCTGCGCGACCGGCCTTGCATCTGGGTGGAGGCCTGGCGGAGGGCGGAGCACATGCCGCGCTATGGCACGCGAGATCGAGCTGCTGCTGCCTCCGCTCGATCGCCGGCTGCAGGGTGGGTCGGCCTGGATCCACGACTTCGAAGGCATTGCCACGGAGGCGCCGGCCGGATGGCAGCGCCCCTGAGGAGCGGGTCGCGGCTGGAGCGCGTCCTGCGCTCCGGGCGCTTCGCCGTCACGGCGGAGCTCAACCCGCCGGACAGCGCCGACGCCCAGGCGGTGTACGACCGGGCGCTGGTGCTGGCGGAAGTGTGCGATGCCATCAACGCCACCGATGCCAGTGGGGCGCATGTCCACATGTCAAGCGTCGGGGTGTGTGCGCTGCTGACGCGTGCCGGTTACGAACCGGTGATGCAGGTCTCCTGCCGCGACCGGAACCGAATTGCCATCCAGGGCGACCTGCTGGGCGCGGCGGCGATGGGAGTGCGCAATGTGCTCTGCCTAACCGGGGACGGGGTGCAGACGGGCGACCAGCCGCAGGCCAAGCCAGTCTTCGATCTGGATTCGGTGAGTTTGTTGCGGACTGCCAGCATGCTGCGCGATCAAGGCCAATTCTTGAGCGGCCGGAAACTGGATACTCCGCCGGCTCTGTTTCTCGGGGCGGCGGCCAACCCCTTCGTTCCCCCGCTGGAGCACCGCGCTCGCCATCTGGCCAAGAAGATCGAAGCCGGCGCCGACTTCGTCCAGACACAGTACTGCTTCGATGTGCCGCGCTTGGAGCAGTTCATGGCCCAGGTACGGGACCTGGGATTGGACCAGCGGGCGTTCATCCTGATCGGCGTCGGCCCGCTGCGCTCCGCTAGGGCGGCAGAGTGGATGGGGGCCAACGTCCCAGGGGTTGTGATCCCGGAGAGCACCCTGCGCCGTCTGCGCCAGACTCCGGCGGACCGCCAGCGGGAGGTGGGCAAGCAGCTGTGCGTCGAGATCATCCAGCAAGTGCGGGAGATGCGTGGCATCAGCGGCGTGCATGTGATGGCCTATCGGCAGGAGGATACCGTCGCTGAAATCATCGAATCCGCCGGTCTGCTTCCACGCAGCATGCAGCCCGACGTCGACCAGCCTGAAACTCGCGAGGAGATTGCCACCTGATGGACACCATCCTGAGGTCACCCACCAAAGAAGTTCACATTGGCCCCGATCATCCCTTTGTCATCATTGGGGAACGGATCAATCCGACCGGCCGCTCGAAGCTGGCGGCGGAGATGGCGGCGGGGAACTACGAGCGCGTGCGCGCCGACGCTATCGCCCAGGTCCAGGCTGGCGCACAGGTGCTGGACGTGAACGCCGGCATCCCGCTGGCCGACGAGCCCGCCATCATGGCGCAGGCGATCCAGCTGGTGCAGTCCGTGACCGATGTGCCGATCAGCATCGACTCGTCGGTGGTGGCGGCCCTGGAATCCGGCCTGGCGGTGGTCAAAGGCAAGGCGCTGATCAACTCTGTCACCGGAGAGGAGGAGCGGCTGGAAGCCGTGCTGCCCCTGGCCAAGCGCTTTGGGGCGGCGGTGATCGGCATCTCCAACGACGAGACCGGCATCTCGCAGGATCCGGATGTGCGCTTCGCCGTGGCCAAGAAGATCGTTGAGCGTGCGGAGAGGATCGGAATCCCGCGGCAGGATGTGCTGATCGACCCCTTGGTGCTGCCCGTCGGGGCAGTGGGCAACGCCGGCCCGGCGGTCTTCCGCCTGTTGCGCCGTGTGCGTGACGAGCTCGGGGTCAACACGGTGTGCGGCGCCTCGAACGTCTCCTTCGGATTACCGGATCGCGTGACGTTGAACGGCGCCTTCCTGACGATGGCCATCGCCAATGGGCTGACCAGCGCCATCACCAACCCGCTGGAGGATTTCCATCCGCAAGCTGATCCTGGCGGCCAATGTGATGATGGGCCATGACGAGAACTGCATGCGCTGGCTCAAGGCCGCGCGCGAGGCGGCCAAGGCGGAGGGCGGCGCCGAAGCCGAGCGCGCCGGGCGGCGCGAGCGGCGCCGGCAGGACCGCGCCGGCGGATGATCGATCCTTCGGAGTTCTCGCCTTCCAGGCCTGCCTTCGATCAAAGCTGACGAAAGGGCCGCCCGCTATGCGTGAGGCAGACCCCCTTGCCTCGCTTAGGGTCTCGGAGCAGAACCTTGTTGCGTGCGTTCGCTCGATGCCCGAGACGTTCTTTCTCTCGAGAAGGAATGGATGGGGGCCTCGGGACATCGTCGCCCACCTCGTCGGATGGAATCGGCTCATGATCCAGGCGTCCCGGTCGATCCTCGCTGGCGAGCCGCCCGCCTACTATGCGGATTCCTCCAACGACTACAGGAACATCAACGCCGCGTTTGTCCAGTACCACAGCTCCAGGTCGAGATCGGACCTGCTCGAAGAACTGCGGCGATCCCTTGCCGAGTTTGTTGCGTTCATCCAGAGCCTGCCGGTCGCGGAGCTCCAGAAGAGCCGGGGTGTGAAGCACTACAGTGGCGAGCCGGCTACGGTTGCCAAGATCATCCGCTCGCTGGCAGCGGACTATCAGACCCATGCCGATGAGATGTCGCAGTGGGTTGGCCGACAGGAAGCCCCGCCTGGGCCGGGGTGACTCAGCTCGCCGATCCGCGAGCTCAAGCCGACCCGCCGTGCGGGGGCACAGTAGGGCCGGAATCCCGATGTGACACTGGATGATGGGAACGACGGCGGAGCTGCAAAGCGCAGCGGCTGAAGGCTGTTACCTTGAGCGTGAGTTCGTGGCCCCGGCATCGCTGGGGCTGTGTGTCTTCTTCCGGGACACGCCCGGCGCGCGCAGGCTATCAGGTGAACCCGCCGGGGTCGGCGACGTATCCGCAGCGCGGGCATGCAAGCTGGATCAGGCTGTCGTAGTCAAGCCTGGCCTTCCTGCAGCGAGGACAGGTGTCGCCCATGCGCCGGCAGGCCGGCTGCCGCCGTAGCAGCCTGGGCCGCGTGGAATCCGCCGATTGGGACGGGGCGGAGGTCGAACGGCGGCGGGGCTTGCTGCCGCCAGCGGCCACCGCTCGATCAGTCATCCCGCCGGGCGTCACGCAGCCAGGCAGTGAACTCCGCCGACAGCCATGATCCCTTCCGCCCGCGCCCATCGGCCCTGGGCGTAAGCCCAGAAATCGTAGTCGATGGCGGAGACCTTGTTCTGGATCGCCCCCCACAGCGTCCAGCCGATGTCGGACATCAGGGCATACAAGTGCATGCGCGCCAGCAAGTGTCGCTGGGCCTCGCCGAAATACGCTGCACACAACTCGGCGAACCGCCCTTCGTCGTACTGCAGTTCCTGGCAGGTGTTGCCGAGTTCGAAGCAAGGGTCGTTGTTGCCGCTGTACTCGAAGTCGATCAGCCGCAGCATCGTCCCGTCATCGATGTAGTTCTCCGCCAGCAAGTCGTTGTTGCAGGGCACCGTGGGCAGCGCGCGGGCGTTCACCGCTTGCTCGATCTGGTGGATCGTGGGCAAGCGCTGGCGATATCCATCCGGGATCTGGACCTGATGCTCGTCGACCATCTTCAGATAGAACTCGACCAGACGAAACATGTTGAAATCGATCAGGAAGCGCGGGCCGGCGTGCAAGCGGCGCAGCGACCGGGCAATGCGGGCCGGCGCGCCGGGAGCGGCGAGAGCCTGGTTCGACATCGTCTGCCCTTGGATGAATTCGAGCACCATCACATTGTGCTCGGGCAGATGATGGATCACCTGGGGCCCGACTCCCGCCTTGGCGGCGGCCTTGGTGTTGTAGACCTCGTTCTGGCGGTCCACCGCCAACAGCTCGGTGCTGGCGCCGGGGATGCGGACGAAGAAGGGTGTGCCTTGCACCTCAACCAGGAAGTTGCTGTTGGTCAGACCGCCGGCCACAGGCTTGGCATCTGCCCGCTTCCCTTGCCATTCCGGAATGGAAGCGATGACCTCGTCGATACCGATGGACATGACGCCTCCGCCTTGTGATGAGTGCAGCCGGCCCCGGCGCGGCGGTGATCGGCCGCGCCGGGGCCGGGCGAGGTCGGGCTAGCTGCGGATCCGTTCGCCCTTGGGATCGTGCAGGACATCCGGGGCCACGCTGGCCGGGACCAGATCGCCGAAGAAGTCGACCTGCAGCTTCGTGCCCGGCTTGGCCAGATCGAGCGGCAGGTAGCTGTAGGAGAGGTTGCGTTTGACGGTGAAGCCGTAGCCGGCGCTGCGCAGCCGTCCCACGATATCCTTGCCGGAGAGCACCGCCTCGCCGCCGTAGAGCGGGAGGTACTCCTGCTCCCCGATGGTCAGAGTGCACAGCTTCTGGCTGATGCCCTTTTCCTTGATCTGGACCAGTGCGGCCCTGCCGTTGAACTCGCCCTTGTCAAGGCGGACACAGAAGCCGAGTCCGGCCATGTACGGGTTCTCGGTCTTGGTCACGTCCATGCTGTAGTAGCGGTAGGCCTTCTCCAGCCTGAGCGAGTCGAGCGCCTTGTAGCCACCCGGCTGGAGGTCGTACTTCTGGCCTTCGGCCCAGACGGCGTCCCACACCTGCATGGCCCGGGCATAGGGAACGTAGAGCTCCCATCCCAGCTCGCCGACATAGGTCACGCGCTGGGCGTACGCCGGTGCCCCGCGGACTTCGATCGCCTTGGCGGACATATAGGGCAGCGCCTGGTTGGACAGGTCGCTTTCGGAGATCGCCTGCAGCAGGTCGCGGGCGCGTGGTCCCCACAGGCCGATGACGGCATACTCCTCGGTGACGTCGCGAATCTCGACCGGGGGGTCGTCGGGGCGCACGCCCATGCGGACAAGGCCCAGGTCGTTGCCGATGAAGTTCGAGCCGGTGACGATGCGGAAGTAGTCCTCTTCGAGGCGGGTGATGGTCACATCCGTCTCGACGCCGCCGCGGGTGTTGAGGAATTGGGTGTAGACCGCCTTGCCGGCCGGGACATCGATCTGGTTGTCCGCCAGGCGTTGGAGCAGCGGCAGCGCTCCGGGGCCGCGCAGGTCGATCTTGCCGAAGGAGGTCATGTCGAACAGGCCGACTCGCTCGCGCACGGCCTGGTGCTCCTCGCCGACCCGCTCGAAGTAGGGTGGGCGCGTCCAGCCCCAGTCACGCTGGTCTGCGCCGGCGCGGCGCCAGGCCTTGCCGGGTTGGAAGAAGTTGACCCGCTCCCAGCCGTTCTTCTCGCCGAAGACGGCGCCGATCTCCTGCAGGCGATTGTGGACCGGGCTGACACGCCGTGGCCGAGCCCATTCGTTCTCGTCATTGGGGTAGCGCAGCAGGTAGTAGTACTTGACCCCCTCCCGCGTGCGTTCGGCGGCGAAGGAGGGGTCGGCACCAGTAGCGCCCGAAGCGCCAGGCATGGAAGCCGAAGACGTCGAGCGACGGCTCGCCTTCGATGATCCATTCGGCGAGAACCTTGCCCATGCCGCCGGCGCCGCCATAGCCGTTGAGGGACAGTCCGGCGGCGCACCAGAAGCCGCGCACGCCGGGAAGCGGCCCGAGCAGCGGGCGGCTGTCGGGGGTATACGCGCCGGGGTGACGGACGAGGGTGATGATCTCCGCACGATCGAGATGCGGAATGCGCCGGATCACGCCTTCCAACAGCGGCTCGAACTGGTCGTAGTCCGGCGGCAGCGCCTTACCCCCGTGCTCCCAAGGAGTGCCGTCGATCCAGCGGGCGATCGGGTTGAGCTCATACCCGCCGACGACCAGCCCGCCGTTCTCCTCGCGCAGGTACACCAGGTTGTCCGGGTCGCGCAGGCAGGGTGTGTTGTGCGGGAATTCGAAGCCGGGGACGGCCTTGAGGGCGATGTGCTGGTGATCGACGGGCGTGGTCGGGATATGCAGGCCGGCCATGGCGGCCACCTGCGGCCCCCACAGGCCGGCGGCGTTGACGACGATCTCGGTGCGGATGGCGCCCTTGTCCGTCTGGACGCCGGTGATTTCGCCGCGCCGGCCGAGCTGGATGCCGGTCAGGCGCGTCCCGGTCAGGATGGTCACTCCCATCTCGCGCGTCCGCCGAGCGAGATCCGTCGTCGTCAGGTAGGGGTCGAGGTGGCCGTCGCGTGGGATATAGAACGCCCCGTACAAACTCTCCTTCGAGAGGTTCGGGAAGTGGCTGGCGGCCTCGTCGGGTCCGATGACCTCGACCTCCAGGCCGATGGCGCGTGCCTGGCTGACATTGCGCTTCAGCTCCTTGAGTTGGGATTCGCTGGAGGCCAGGCGCAAGCTGCCCACATGGCTGATCAGGCCGAGCTCGCTGAACAGGTCGAGGCTGTACTTGCGGATCTGCATCAGGGTGGGCGAGGTGTGGAACTGCGTGATCAACCCGGCTGCCCAGCCGGACTCGCCGCTGGCGATCTCGCCCTTCTCGAGCACAACGACGTCGGTCCAGCCCAGCTTGGCCAGGTGATAGGCGACGCTCACCCCCATGATCCCGCCGCCGACCACGACGACTCTGGCTTGGTCCTTCATGCATTCCTCCCGGAATCGCGGAATTGCCCGCTGGCGGATTCCTGCGCCGGGCCTCAACCGAGCGAGCAGGGTTGAGGGCCGGCGCAGGGGCCGGAGGCTCATGCCTCCGGCCCCGGTAGAGCGAGGGAGTTACTCGGGCGGGATCTCCTTGAAGGCGAAGTCGACGTTGATGCCGCGCGACTTCTGGCTGTTCTTGACGAGCACATACCAGATGCCCACCAAGATGATGATCCCGAAGGCAATGATCTGAGCCCACAGGCTGCCCGGCAGGGCCGAGAAGTCCCAGTTGCCGAGCACGCCCAGCGCCGGAGCGAGCAGGAAGGCCACCACCATGGCGCCGCCGAACCCGCCACCCAGCATGCCCAGGGCTGAGAGCCAGGGCGCCTTCTGACCGCGCGCCCAGCTGCCCAGATGCTTGCGCATCGGATACAGGAACAACACCACGCCCACGATCGTGAGCAGGCGCACTACCCAGATCAGAGTCGGATAGCTGGCGAAGGCTTGCGGCGCCAGCACCCAGGCAGTGGCGACGAAAGCCGCCACGCCCAGCAGGGTGAAGAGCAGGGCGACGAAGCCATTGACCGTGTACTTGGCGCCCGGCGAGGCTTCGTAGACTTCCTTGGCGCGGTAGGGCAGCAGCGCGCCGGCCAGGCAAGTGATGATGAACACATAGCCGCAGCCGAAGGTGACGCCGAGCGTCAAGCCGACCCATCCCGGCACCAGGTTGTAGCAGAGGATGATCGGGATGCTGGCCAGGAAGTACGCCAGATGGGCGTTCACCGGGGTGTGGTAGCGCTCATTCACCCGGCTGAACCACTCCGGCAGCAGCCGGTCGAGGCTCATGGCCACCATGATGCGGGTCATGCCGATGTAGCAGTTGTGCACGATCTGGTGCGAGTTGAGCAAGTAGCCCAGGCCGATGATCAGCACGATGATCGGGCTGGCGGCCATGGCCACGGCCAGGATGTTCGGCCACAGGTAGAAGCCGTTGATGGTGGCCTCTGGGATGAGCGACCAGTATCCGGCGCCGGCCACGTACATGAACTGGGCGCCGGCCACCTTCTCCAGGCCGACAGCCAGCAGCGCCAGCAGCAGGCCGGTCACGATCAGCGAACCGACGATGATGAAGGACTGGCTCTTGAACGAGCGGGCGTCCTTGATCTCGCCGTTCTGCTGGGCCGAGTACGTCGCCCACTGCAACGAGGTCCAGGCGATCGGGGCCACCAGCAGCGTGGCGATCATGCTGAACGGCGGATTGGTGTCGATGCCGGCGGCGGTGACGGCGGCGATGGCAGTCTCGTAGAAGTTCTCCACGCCGCCACTGGCCACCGAGAAGGCGTTGATGCGGGCAACGAACTCGCTCGCCGGCGTCATGAAGAGCACGGCGAACATCGTGGCGAAGGCCGCCAGCACGACGTACCACATCACCCACTGGAAGCGGACGTAGTTCTTGAAACCGCTGCACAGGATGAGCATGGCGACCAGGGCGTTCAGGATGCTGACGACGATAATCCCGGTGGATTGGGTGAACCACACGCCGAGAGCGGACAGCGATGGAATGCCCAGGGTTGCGCCCAGTCCAAGGAACAAGGGCGCGAAGCCCAGGTAGGAGAGCAGCCATCCGGAGAGAGCCACCCACTGCAGGATCCAGATCACGAAGCCCGACATCACCACCGTGAAGGCGGTGCCGCCGCCGAAGACGCGGCTCTCGAAGACGTAGTCGCCGCCCGAGCGAGGCAGGGCGGTCGAGAGCCAGACGTAGGCAAGGGCGATCGGGATTTCGATCAGCATGGCCAGCAGGATGCCCCAGACCATCTTGCCGCCCGGCAGCGCGCCCGGCGCCCACAGATAAGTCCAGGGAAAGATCAGGCCCATCGTCAGGATGTTGTAGACGAACGCCGAATACGGAGACATGACCCGTATCAGGCCGGACGCCTTGCGGGTAAAGACCTCAGGGGTTGCAGCGATACTAGCCATCACGTTTCCTCCATGGTTCGTCACGCGACTGGTTCGGATCCCTCACCGCCGGCCAGCTCCAATAGGCGCCTCCTCCCTGATCGTGGGCTTCAGCCGGATGTCAACTGATAGCCGTCGACTTCCCCGGCGCGCAGGGTGGCCAGCACACCGCGCAGGATTCCCTCGCCATACTCGCTGCCAGGGTTGATACAAACGGTTCGTCCGAGCTTGGCCACGCCGGCTGATTCGTGAATGTGGCCGTGCAGGCCAAGCATCGGCTGATAGCTCTCGACGGCCCGCCGCACCGACTTGCTCCCAGCGCCATGCAGCACCACCTGTCCGGCCTTGAAGACCTGTGTTGGCGGATCTTTGCTCCAGTCCAACATCGGGCAAGTATCGAGGGTCGAGTCGATGGGCGGATCGTGGAAGTTGAAGACGGTCTTGCTCAGGTCGGGCACCTGGGTGGCCATCCGCTCGATCTCGGTCCACAGCTCTTCTTCGGAGACCTCGCGCGGCGTCTTCCACGGGGTGGGCGTGCTCAGGCCGACGCTGATCATGCTGTGCTCGTCATCCAGCTGGACGGCCTTGCCCTCGCAGTCGATCAGGTTGCCGGCCGGGGCTTCCTTGAGCACCGCCAGCACATCGGCGTAGTCGTCGTTGCCGCCGGTGACGTAGGCCTTGATGCCCGTGCCGGCCAGGCGCTCCTCGGCGAGTTGAATCCAGGAAGCCAGCCGTTGGCGGGCCAGGTCGTGGAACAGCCTGTCGACGGCGGTCGGATCGGCAGCCAGGGCGCGGAACTCGTCATCGTCCATCACCTGGCTGTAGAAGCCGAGAAAACCGATGCGGTCCTGGAGGGTCTTGAGCGCTTCGTCGCCCTCCAGGTGCTGGACGGTTCCTTGCAGGGTGGCCCGGTAGCGGCCGGGGCCCTCGCGGATAATCGGGATCGCCATCTTGCCGATGATGTCGCCCCCCATGACGATCACGTCGGCGCTGTAGAACTTGCCGGCGTTGAGGAACTTGCGCCAGGTGCGCTCCGACCCATGCACGTCGGTGGCGAAGAACAGCTTGGTCGCCTTGTTATCGGTCTTCTTGCCAAACAGGGGCATGCGCTCTCTCCTCGCGGGGGATGGGGCCGACGGACCGCTGGTTGCCGCCGGTCGGGCCGGCCAGGACCAGCGTCAGGCCGCGCGCCTCGAGTTCCGTGCGCGGCCCGGGCTCCAGGCCGGTGTCGACGACCAGGCCGTGGATCTGATCCAGCCGGGCGATGGCGTAATTGGAGACCACGCCCCACTTGCTATGATCGGCGACGATATACACCTGGCCGCGTGTGCGGTCGACCATCAGCTGGCCGATTTCGGCCTCCTGTGTGCTGGGCGTGGTAATGCCGTGCTTCGGGCTGACGCCGTCGACGCCGATGAACGCCAGGTCGGCTCCAAGCTGGCGCAGCATATCGGCGGCGAAGCGGCCGACAATCGACTGGGCGCGGCCGCTGAACACCCCGCCCAGGAGCAGGATCTCCACTCCGGGCTCCCAGGGTTCGGCGGCGGCGCGCAGGTTGTTGGTCACCAGGTTGACGTTGTTGAGCTCGGCGCGCCCGCGTAGGTGGCGCAGCAGCGCAGCGGTGGTGGTGCCGCTGTTGACGAAGACCGTCATGTCGCTCTGCACCAGCTGGCTAGCGGCGCGGCCGATCCAGTCTTTCTGCTCAGGATGGGCGAGCACACTGGCGGAGAACAGCGGTTCCGTCGGCAGACGTTGCGTCAGGAGCGCGCCGCCGTGCGTGCGCTCGGCGACCCCCTGGGCTTCCAGCCACTCCAGGTCGCGGCGGACGGTCGCCTCCGAGGCGCCCAGCTGGTCCACCAGGTCGGACAGGCGGGCCACGCGATGCGCCTCGAGGTACTCCTGGATCATCTGCCGACGCTGAGCGGGTATGAGCGCTCGGCTCACTGGGGATCGTCCTCCCTAGGACGGAAGTACCAGCGTGAGCGAATGTGATGGAGGCAGCAGGAGCAACGCGCTCATTATGAAGGATTTTGCTGAGTTTTGCAAGTTATGCGGTATAATGCGGAAGATTCAGCCCATTCGGCGCCCCCGGGCAGAAGGACACCGACATATGTCCAAACCACCAGTCGGAATGGCTCCCCAGGACCGGTCCGAGCGAGAGCGCTTCGAGAGTGAAGTGCAGCGTATCGTCGAAGCCGGCAACAAGAGCGGGGTAACGCTGCGCTTGCTCGGTTCGCTCGCCTTCCAGATCCACTGCCCGAAGTACGGAAGCCTGCAGGAGAAGATGGGCCGCGCTTACACCGACATCGACTTCGCCGGCTACTCGCGCGAGAACAAGCAGGTGCGATCGCTGCTGGAGGAGCTGGGCTACAGCGAGCTGCGGGAAGTGTTCGTTGTCAGCGAGGGCAGCCGGGCGATCTTTGAGAACGGCCGCGCGAACATGCACGTCGATGTGTTCTACGAGAAGCTCGACTTCTGCCACCCGATCCCGTGGGCCGGCCGGCTCGAGGTCGACTCGCCCACCATCCCCTTGGCCGAGATGGTGCTGGAGAAGATGCAGATCGTGAAGATCAACGAGAAAGACGTGATCGACACGATCATGCTGCTGCTGGAACACGACCTGGGGGACGGCGATCAGGAAACGATCAACATGGGACGCATTGGACAGATGTGCGCTGACGACTGGGGCCTATGGCGCACGGTCACCATGAACCTGGACAAGGTCAAGCTGCTGGCGCAAGGCTATGCCGTCCTGGAAGAGGGCGACAAGGCACGCGTCTCCCGCCAGGTCGACGACGCCTTGGCGCGCATCGAAGCCGCACCCAAGACCATGGGCTGGCGCTTGCGCGCCCGGGTCGGCGACCGGGTCAAGTGGTACAAGGACGTCGACGAAGTCAGTTGATCCCCCCGGCCGCGCCCACGGGCGCCGGCTCGCACGCTGGGTGCGGTAGGCCGCACCGGCAGGAGAAGACCATGGCGCAGCTCGTTCGAGACTTGATGCATCCGGGCATGATCACCTGCAAGCCCGACACCCCCCTGGGACAGGTGGCCGTTCTGCTCGACCACCATCACGTGCACGCCTTGATCGTGGCCGACCGCGATGGGCGTCCGCTGGGCGTGATCACCGATTTCGACCTGCTCGCCGCTGAGTGGCTTTCCATCGACCAGGAGAGCCTGGAGGCGATGCGCCGCATGACGGCCGGCGAGCTAATGACTGTTCCGATCGACACCATCGAGGCGAAAGCCGAAGTCTGCGACGCTGCTGCCCGCATGCGTCAAGAAGGGATCAGTCGCCTGCTGGTCGAGGAGCAGGGCAAGCCGGTGGGCGTGATCTCGGTCTCGGATTTCGTCGCCAGCCTGGTTGAGGAACGGCCGATCGAGCGGCGCACTGTTGCCGATGTGATGTCGCGCGCCATGTTGGTCTGCCGTGAGGCCACGCCGGTCGCCTATGTAGCGCGGGCCATGACCGACGCCGGTTACCGCTCGGTGCTGGTGGTCACTCCCAACGGACGTCCGGTGGGGGTGGTGAGCGGAGCGGACCTGCTGCCGTTCTGCGGCGATGAGGATGCGCACAAATCCACGGCGGCCCAGGTGATGCACGGCATCCTGACCATTGCGCCGACCGCCTCGCTGCGCGAGGCGGCTGACAAGATGATCGATCACCACCATCATCGGTTGGTGGTCGTCGACGAGCAGCAACCCGAGAGTATTCCGCTGGGCATCATCTCGACCTACGACATCGTAGGGATGATGGCCCAGCCGGGCTCCATCTGGAGACGATGATCCGGCCCCTGGGCCGGATTTGCTTTGAACTTCGCACTTCACAAGGAGGTCGCCAATGGCGTCGGCGTTTCCAACACAGGCTCAGGTTGTCATCATCGGCGGGGGCGTGGGGGGTTGCAGCATCGCCTACCATCTGACCAAGATGGGATGGAGCGATGTCGTGGTCCTCGAACGACACGAGCTGAACAGCGGCTCCACCTGGCACTCGGCCGGGCTGGTCGGCCAGCTGCGCTCCGACTTCAACCTGACGCGCATGATGACCTACAGCACCGATCTCTATCGCAAGCTCAAGGAGGAGACCGGCCAGGACACCGGCTGGCGCGAGGTCGGCGGCATCCGCCTGGCCTCCTCGCCGGAACGCCTGGTTGAGCTCAAGCGCCAGGTGGGCTATGCCCGCTCGTTCGGCATGCCGCTGGAAATGATCTCGCCCCAGGAAGCGCAGAAGATGTTCCCGTTGATGGACCTCGACGGTGTGCTGGGCGCGGTGTACACCCCGACGGACGGCATCATCGACCCGACCGGCCTGACCATGGCGTTGGCGGCGGGTGCCAAGACAGGCGGGGCCAAGTTCTTCACCGAGACCCTGGTGACTGGGATTAGCCTGAAGGACGGCCGGGTGGACGAGGTTGTCACCAGCCGCGGCAAGATCAAGACCGAGATTGTGGTCAACGCCGCCGGCCAGTGGGGCGGCGACGTCGGACGAATGGTCGGCATCTATCTGCCGGTCGTGCCGATGGCGCACCTGTACCTGATCACCAAGCCGATCGAGGGCGTGACACACACCTTCCCGACGCTGCGCGACCCGGACCTGCTGGTCTACTGGCGCGAGGAAGTCGGGGGGCTGATCACCGGCGGCTACGAGCATGACCCGGCGCCCTTCGGCATCGACGGCATCCCGGACGACTTCAACTACAAGCTGCTGCCGCCGGACTGGGAGCGCTTCACGCCGCTGATGGAGAACTCGATCCGGCGCGTGCCAGCAGTGGAGAAGGCCGAGATCGTGCAGTTGCTGAATGGCCCGGAGGGCTTCACGCCGGATGCCGAGTTCCTGCTCGGCCCAACGCACGTCAAGGGCTTCTGGGTGGCCTGCGCCTTCTGCGCCCACGGACTGGCCGGCGCCGGCGGCATCGGCAAGGCCATGGCCGAATGGATCATCCACGGCACGCCTGAATGGGACGCCTGGCGGCTGGACGTTCGCCGCTTCGGCCCCAATTACGCCAGCATCGACTACACCGTTGGCCGCACGCGGGAGACCTATGGCCGGTACTACGACATCCACTACCCCGGCGAGGAGCGCGTCTTCGGCCGACCGCTGCGTCTGGGACCGGCCTACCACCGCGAGAAAGAACTGGGGGCGTTCTTCGGCGAAAAGTTCGGCTGGGAGCGGCCCAACTGGTACACGCCCTACGAAAAGCAGGCCAAGCACGGCTACGAGCCACGCGGCTGGTACCGCGAAAACTGGTCACCGGCGATCGGGGTCGAATGCCTGGGCACGCGCGAGCGGGCGGGATTGTTCGACGAGTCGTCCTTCAGCAAGATCGAAGTGCGGGGACCGGGGGCGCTCAAGTTCCTGAACTACCTGTGCGCCAACCAGATCGACAAGCCGGTAGGTGCGGTGATCTACACCTCGATGCTCAACGAGCGCGGCGGGATCGAGTGCGACTTCACCGTCACCCGCATCGCCGTCGACCGCTTCCTGATCATCACCGGAACGGCCTTCGGCGTGCACGATACCTCCTGGATGCGGCTGCGGGCGCCGGACGACGGGTCGGTGATCATCGAGGACGTCACCTCGTCCTATGCCTGCCTCGGCCTGTGGGGCCCTAAGGTGCGCACGATCCTCGGACGCGTCACCCGCGCCGATATCTCCAATGAGGGTTTCCCATACATGACCGCCAAGCAGATGGCGGTCGGGCCGGTGCCGGTGTTGGCCATGCGCGTGACCTACGTTGGCGAGTTGGGCTGGGAGTTCTACTGCCCGATCGAGTATGGCCAGCAGCTGTGGGACACGCTGTGGAAGGCGGGCGAGCCGGACGGGATCGTCGCCGCCGGCTACAAGGCCATCGACTCGCTGCGGTTGGAGAAGGGTTACCGCTACTGGGCGGCCGACATGAACCCGGACTACACGCCCTATGAGGTCGGCCTGGGCTTCGCCGTCAAGCTGGACAAGGGCGACTTCATCGGGCGCGAGGCCTTGGCCAAGCAGAAGAAGGAAGGCGTCAAGCAGAAGCTGTGCTGTCTGTCGTTGGCTGACCCGACGGCCGTGGCGCTGGGCAACGAGCCGATCTTCCACAAGGACAAGGTCGTCGGCTGGATCACCTCCGGCGGCTACGGCTACGCCGTGAAGAAGAGTATCGCCTTCGGCTTTCTGCCTGTCGAACTGGCCAAGGCGGGCACGGCGCTGGAGGTCGAGCTGTTTGGCGAGCGCATCAAGCTGACGGTGGAGAACGATCCGCTGTTTGATCCGAAGGGCGAGCGCATTCGCGCCTGAGCCGCAGATCTTGGTGCAGCCTGCGTGCCGGGGGAGCGCTTGCCCCTCCGGCAGGCTAGACAAGCATCATTCCCAGGATGTGAGTTTGGGCGGGGCGGGCGCCATGCCCTTCCATGCTAGGATGAACCATGCGCCGCGGCCGACGGGAACTGCCCGCGGCGTCAAATCCCGCAACTCGATCAGGCTCCGGAGCGGGGCCAACAGACGGCTCCGGGGAAACCTCAGACAGGAGGACTGTCCATGGCCGAGAGTGTGTTCGAGCGACTTCAGACAGACCAACCCCGATGCGGAGATCTGGTGGGATTCGTCCCCGCTGATCTTCGACTGGTGGGTGAAGAAGAATGTTGACGCGGCGCCGGCCGCCAAGAAGAAGGAGCTCGAGGCACAGCTCAAGCGTCTGTTCGTCTGGGAAGACATGGCCAAGAGCGTCTTCCGCGGCTGCACCACCAATCCCCCCCTCTCGTTGACGGCCATCAAGACCGACCCGGCCCTGTGGGAGAAGTGGGTCGACGGCCAGATCAAGGCCAATCCCGGCATCCAGCTGAAGGACCTGTGGTGGATGACCTACAAGGAGATTGTCCAGCGCGGGGCCGAGAAACTGCTGCCGCTGTTTGAGGCCTCCGGCGGTCGCTATGGCTGGGTCTCCGGCCAGCTCGATCCTCGGCTCTTCACCGAGAAGGAAATCATGTATGGGCAGGCAGATGAGCTGAAGGCCCTGTCGAAGAACGTCATGATCAAGGTCCCGGCCAGCGAGCAAGGCGTGGACGTTGTTCGCCATCTGACCTCGAAAGGCATCGCCACCAACACCACCACCTGCTTCACGCTGCCGCAGATCATGGCCGTGGCGCGGGCGGCACAAGAGGGTCTGGCCGAGGCCGGCAAGAACAAGGTTGACACCTCCGGCTGGCGAGCCGTGATCACCCATATGCTGGGCCGCCTCACGGAACGACCCATCATCCCGGAACAGGCCGCCTACTATGGCGTGAACTGGACCGAGGCCGATCGCAAGTGGTTTGGCATCGGCGTCTTCCGGCGCGCCTATCGCCTGCTCAAA
>CAWBME010000003.1:0-78965 GCA_963789825.1 uncultured Chloroflexia bacterium | reverse complement strand
GGCACGACTGGTGGCCCGACATTCCGCTCGACATCATCCCTTCCCCTTACCGCTCGCTCATCGGGCCGCTGCTGAGCTACCTCGATCAGATCGACGAACACTACAACGACGGATTGCAGGCGACGGTGCTGCTTCCGGAGTTCGTCCCCGCCCACTGGTGGCAGGGCCTGCTGCACAACCAAACCGCCTGGCTGCTCAAGACGGCGATGCTCTACCGTCGCCGCCGGCATGGCTACCAGCGGGCGATCATCGATGTCCCGTATCACTTGAAGCGCTGAGACAGAGCGGAAACTCAGGCGGGCCGAGGTCAATGCGTCCTTGGATGCGCCCACCGGGGTCTCCCGACATCTCTACGTCCCGGCGTCTCTGGATTCGCGGCGCTAGACTGCGATCCTGGGACGGCTTGCAGGAGCGGGCGTCGCATCCCGGATACGTGGAGCGGAGAGCCCACGGCAGGCGTACGAGACGCCAATCCAGGCGATCGCTGGAGCGAACCTTCGGAAGCCTTGCCGCGCTGCCTCCCGTCGCCATAGGCTTTCCCCCTGGTACAATCCCCGGCCATTCATTCGTCGCCAAAGGTGCCCACATGCGTCTGTCTCAGTTCATCCTCCTGGGGGCAATGTTGATCATGACCTCTGCCTGCGCCGCGCCGCAGACGGACGCCCCACCGGAGGCGGCCCCAGCCGCGGTCACCGTCGCCCCCTCCGCGATGCCATCGCCGACCCAGCCGGCGGAGCCAACTTCGACCCCGACGGTTGCGGCAACCGCCACTGCTTCTCCTACGCCCACGGCGGCTCCGGGCACATTGCCCATCCGCGCCGAGACGCTCGGGCAGCTTCGGCCATTGTGGTCACAGGAATACGTCGTAGAAGAAGCCGATGAGAGCTGCTACCTGATGGACTGCTACGCGCCCTCGCAGGTCCTTGGCGCGGCCTTCAGCCCCGATGGAAAGCAGGTCGGCGCTGGGCTACTGCGAGGCCCCGCGCGAGAACCGCTCGAACCCTCGGCACTACCGCTACTACTGCGAGAGCACCCCGCAGGTGCTCTTGCTCGATGCCGCCACCGGCGAAGAGCTCGCACGCATCGAGACGGGCGACATCCCCTTGTCGATCGCCTTCCATCCCGAGCGCCCAATCGCTGCCTTCGGGCTCGCCAACCGAGACATCGAGCTGTGGGATCTTGAGTCCATGAAGGGGTTCCGCACGCTATCGCATTCCTCCAAGCGCACCGGCGTTGAGAGGCTTGCCTTCAGCCCCGACGGCGCCTGGCTGATGAGCCTGGGGGACAAGCAGCTGCAGCTGTGGAACTGGGAGGATGCTCCCTTCTTGCAGGGCACAGTCGACAACATCTGGCGGGCGGCCTTCAGTCCCGACGGGCAGAACCTGGCGACGATCTGGCTCGGCGAGCAACTCGTGCGAGGACGGGTGTATGACCTGCCTTTCACCGGGAAGTTCTCGGAAGTCGCGACCGGTGGTGCGTCTACCGTTGCCTATTCGCCGGACGGGAGCCTTCTGATCGGGGTGCGATCCGACGGCACGTCAGTCTTCGATGCCGCCACAGGCAAGCTTATCAACGAATACGCGTACGACGCCCTCGGTCCCGAGACTTCGCTCACGCAGACCGGCTTGTCCTCCGCGGACGGTTCACTGCTCTGGGAGGTGTTTGAGTTCGGTCCCGCCGACGCGACCGAGATCAGGTGCGGGCCGATGCTCTGGAATCCTCGCGACGGCCACGGAATGTACGCACGCCTTCTGGATGATACCTGCCTCACCTGGGATCTTGGTTTCGCCTACGCCATCTCGCAGTTGGAGCGCACCCTCAGTCCCGACCAGCGGCTGCTGCTGCTCCTAAACGATGGCATGCTCCAGATCTGGGGCGTCGACCCGGCCCAGCCGCCCGTCGAACCGGTCTGTTTGGGCGCTTGCGGCGAGGGCTAGCCACGGATGGCGTGTGCCGCCGAGCCGTGGGCGCTCTGCCGCTGGATGACACGCTGAAAGCGAGCCTGCCGCCGGATGGCGTCGACACGGCTCGCAGGCGGCCTCCAGGTTGGATCAAGGCCGATACCCGAGCGTGCAGAAGGAGGAGAAAGCGATGGAGCTTGGTGCGTTCTCGATCAGTCTGGCCGTGAAGGATCTCGGGGCATCGAAGGAGTTCTACGAGAAGCTCGGTTTCTCCATGTTCCACGGGGATGCCTCGCAGCACTGGATCATCATGAAGAACGGCGAGTGCGTGGTCGGGCTCTTCCAGGGGATGTTCGAGAAGAACATCCTCACCTTCAATCCCGGCTGGGACAGCAGCGCCCGTCCGATCGCCGATTTCACCGATGTGCGTGAGATCCAACGTCGGCTGAAGGCGGCGGGGGTTCCGTTGCTCAGCGAAGCCGACGAATTCAGCGCCGGGCCTGCCAGCTGCATGGTGATGGATCCCGACGGGAACGCCATCTTGATCGATCAGCACGTGTAATCGATCCGAGGGCTGCACGTCGCCCATGCCCGCAAGGCCGGCATCGACCCGGCCAAGTGGCGAGAACCACCGGGCCGGCCCCATGGGCCGGCCCGGTGCGATTTGCTCCGTTGCTGGAGATGTGGTTTAGGCCTCGCGGAATTCGCCCTCGACCACGTCTTCACCGGCCGCTCCGCCCTGCCCGCCGCCCGGTGCTTCCGGTTGCGGCGGCTGCTGAGCATACATCTGCTGGCTGAGCGCATACGACGCCTGCTGCAGCTGCTCGGTCAGGCTCTTGATACGCCCCTGGTCGTCGCCCTTCAAGGCCTCACGCAATTCAACGATCGTCTGCTCGATGCGCTGTCGATCGCTTGCCGGCACTTTGTCGCCCAGATCGGCCAGGGACTTCTCCGCCTGATAGGCCAGGCTGTCGCCCTGGTTGCGCGCCTCCGCCAGCTCGCGGAACTTGCGGTCGGAGGCCTCGTTGCGCTTGGCTTCCTGCACCATGCGCTCAACGTCGTCCTTGCTCAGGTTGGTCGAGGCGGTGATGGTCACCTTCTGCTCGCGCCCGGTGGCGCGGTCCGTGGCCTTGACGTTGATGATGCCGTTGGCGTCGATGTCGAACGTGACCTCGATCTGCGGCACCCCGCGAGGCGCCGGCGGGATCCCTTCCAGACGGAACCGGCCGAGGGTCATGTTGTCGGTTGCCATCGGCCGTTCGCCCTGAAGCACGTGGATATCCACCGCCGTTTGACTGTTCTCGGCGGTTGAGAAGACTTCTGACTTCTTGACCGGGATCGTCGTGTTGCGCTCGATCAGCCGGGTCATCACATTGCCCAGGGTCTCAACCCCCAGCGAGAGTGGAGTGACGTCGAGCAGCAGAACATCCTTGACGTCGCCGGCCAGCACGCCGCCCTGGATGGCAGCACCCACCGCCACCACCTCGTCCGGGTTGACCCCCTTGTGCGGTTCCTTCCCGGTTAGCGAGCGGACCAACTCCTGGATCATCGGCATGCGCGTGGCGCCGCCGACCAGCACCACTTCGTGGATCTGGCCGGTCTTCACGCCGCCATCGCGCAGCACGGCATCGAACGGGCCGCGCACGCGCTGCACCAGACTTTCGGTCAGTTGCTCGAACTTCGCCCGGGTGAGCTTCACCTGCAGGTGCTTCGGCCCGCTGGCATCGGCGGTGACGAACGGCAGGTTGATCTCGGTCTCCGAGACCGTGGAGAGTTCGATCTTGCCCTTCTCGGCCGCCTCGCGCAGCCGCTGCAGCGCCTGGCGGTCGCCGCGCAGGTCGATGCCTTGCTCGCGCTTGAACTCCTCGGCCACCCAGGTCAGGATCGCCTGATCCCAGTCGTCGCCACCCAAGTGCGTATCGCCGTTGGTCGCTTTGACCTCGACCACGCCGTCGCCGACCTCGAGCAGGCTGACGTCGAAGGTGCCGCCGCCCAGATCGAACACCAGGATGGTCTCGTTCTCCTTCTTGTCCAAGCCGTAGGCCAGCGCCGCCGCCGTCGGCTCATTGATGATGCGCATGACTTCGAGGCCGGCGATCTTGCCGGCATCCTTGGTCGCCTGGCGCTGCGAGTCGTTGAAGTACGCCGGGACCGTGATGACCGCCTTGGTCACCGCCTCGCCCAGGTGGGCCTCGGCATCGGCCTTCAGCTTGCCCAGCACCATGGCCGAGATCTCCTGCGGGCTGTATTCCCGGCTGTTGATGGGGATGTTGACGCGTGCATCGCCGCTCGGCCCGGCCACCACCTCATACGACACCATGCCGCGCTCCTGCTGGACCTCATCCAATCGTCGGCCCATGAAGCGCTTGATCGAGTACACCGTGTTTTCGGAGTTGACCACCGCCTGGCGCTTGGCCGTCTGGCCCACCAGCCGTTCCCCGTTCTTGGTGAACGCCACTACCGACGGGCACAGCCGCCCGCCTTCGGCCGTCGTGATCACGGTGGGCTCGCCGCCCTCCATCACCGCCACGACGCTGTTGGTCGTACCCAGATCAATCCCAATGATCTTCGACATGGACCACCTCACATACAATCTCGTGCTATCGTACCCCCCCGCCGCTAGAGGAAGGTTAACGGGCAGTTAGACCGAAGTCAGCGCTCCGATCGCCGAGGCGGCTACGGTATACTCCCGGCAGCGTGGAGGGGCGGTGACAGGGAAACTGGTGCTGATCGGCTCGGGCGAGGTCGCGCCGGGCATGGTCGGCCTGCACCGGCGGCTGCTGAGGGACCTCGGCCCCGAGGCGCAGGCGGCCTTGCTCGACACGCCGGCCGGCTTCGAACTGGGCCTGGCCACGATCCACGAGCGCTTCACCGACTACTTCGCGCGACGGCTGGGCGTGGAGCTCCGCCTCGCCTCCTATCGCAGCTCCGACGAGCCGGCGGCGTCGATGGGCGCCGCGCTCGAGATCATCCGCCGCGCCGACTACTTGATCGCCGGCCCGGGCAGCCCCTCGTACGCCATCCGTCACTGGCGCGGTTCTGCGCTCTTCGCCGCTGTGGTCGAACGCTGGCACGCCGGCGCCACGCTGGTCTTCGCTTCCTCGGCCGCCATCGCTCTCGGCCGACACGCTCTCCCGGTCTACGAGATCTACAAGGTGGGTGAGCCGCTGCACTGGATCGCCGGCCTGGATGTGCTCGGCGACCTCGGGTTGGACCTGGCGATCGTCCCGCACTGGGACAACGCCGAGGGCGGGTCGCACGACACTCGGGCGTGTTTCATGGGCATGGAGCGCTTCGCCCAATTGCGGCGCCTCCTCCCGGCCGGGACGAGCGTTCTTGGCGTGGACGAACACACGGCCTGCGTCTTCGATCTCGATGCCGGCCAGGCCCAGGTGCACGGCCGCGGCGGCGTCACCGTTCTTCAGGGAGAGGCCGCCACGGTGCACGCCGCCGGGAGCAGCTTTGCCACCCGAAGCCTGATGGGCCTCGCCGCCGCTCAAACCGACGTTGCACCGCCCACGGACCTGCGAGCCAACTCCCAGCAACCTCCGCCCGACGTGCAGGCGGCCTCCCAGATCGCCTCCGGGGACCTGGCCGCAGGATTGCGCACACTGGCCGAGGCGTCCCCTCCTGACCAGGCCTCCGTCCTGCGCATGGCTGCCGAGCAGGCCGAGCGCATGGTCACCCCGACGGTAGACCCGGCCCGATTGATCGACCTGCTGGTCTTGGCCCGGCAACTGCTGCGGGAAGCCAAGCAGTGGTCCGCCTCGGATCGCGTGCGGGACGACCTGGTCGCACTCGGCATCGAGGTGCGCGACACGCCGGATGGCCCGGTCTGGGAACGACGGGTCTGACCCCCGCGACTGGCTTTCTGCACGCTCCCACCACCTAGTTCTCGCCTTGCGATCCCCCTCAGCGCCCATGGGCCGCCCGAATGCGTGGATTGTGCGAGAAGCATCCTCGCAACCACGCCGACGAGGCGGCCCCGCCGCCTGATAGCCCTGCGATAGCTCCTGAGAGTCCCGGCCGGAGACCATGGACGCAACCCGGCGGCTTCAGACCGCTGCGGCAGGAGGCGGTGTGACCCCATTCCGACGATGGCTGCTCGTAGCGCTTTTCGCCCTGGCGATGGCCTGGGTGGAGGCGGCCGCAGTGATGTACCTGCGTATCCCCGCCGATCGAGTTCAACCCTACCAGCCCGATCCGCTGCCGTCGCTCCCCACGCTCGGCCCGATCGAACTGGCGCGCGAGATCGCCACGCTCCTGATGCTGGCTGCCGTGGCCGGCCTTGCCGGCCGGGACCGGCAATCCCGCTTCGGGTTCTTCCTGATCGCCTTCGGTTTATGGGATCTCGGCTACTACCTGTTCCTGCATTGGATGGGCGGCTGGCCCGCCTCCATACTCGACTGGGACATTCTGTTCCTGCTGCCTCTTCCGTGGTGGGGACCGGTCCTGGCGCCGGTGCTGATCTCGCTGCTGATGATCACCCTGGGTGCGCTGCTTACGCACCCCACCTTCGACGGCAGTGTGAGCACGATCCCACCCTCGCTCTGGGTCGGCGCCGCCTGCGGCGCACTCTTCGCCGTCGGCGTGTTCATCTGGGACGCAGCGCAGGCCGTGCCGCACGGGATCCCGGCCGTGCTGGGCGTGCTGCCGGAGCGGTTTCTCTGGCCGCAGTTCCTGGCGGCGCTGGGCCTGATGGCCTTGCCGCTGGCCGCGTTGGGTTGGAGGATTGTCGGCCCCGCTCGCCTCCCGGCCTTGCAGACGGCTGCGCAATCCCCCTCGGCTCAGACCGGTTCAACCCGGGAAGGAGAAGAGCGATGACGCGCACCACATCGGAAGCCCTGCCTTCACTGGCATCCCCTTGCGAGGGAACAGCCAGGCATGTCGGCATCATCATGGACGGCAATGGCCGCTGGGCGCTCGCCCGCGGCCTGCCGCGCGCAGCCGGGCACCGCGCCGGAGTCGAGAATGTGCGCAGCGTGGTGGAAGCCAGTGTCGAAGCCGGCATCCGCCACCTGACGCTGTACGCCTTCTCCACAGAGAACTGGAACCGCCCGCCAGAGGAGGTACGCGGGCTGCTCGGCCTGATCGATCACTATCTCGAGCGTGAGCTGAATGGGTTGGATCGAAACGGAGTGCGCCTGCGCCACCTGGGCACCCTCGAAGGGCTGGCGCCGGCGAGCCGTCTGCGGGTCGAGCGGGCCGTGCGACGCACGGCGCGCAACGACCGTCTTCATCTCAATGTCGCCTTCAATTACGGCGGGCGGGCAGAGATCGTGCGGCCGCCGCGCCGCCGGCCGCCGACGCTCCCATCGGCGCCTGGCGCGGCTCCTGCGCTGGCGGCTCAATCCGCCGAAGGCATGGCCCGCCGACCCGGCGCCGGAGGCGCTGATCGACCTGCTCCTGGAGCTGCGCCGGGCTTTGCGCAACGCCAAGCAGTGGCAACTGTCCGACCAGGCGCGCGGCGGATTGAGCGCCCTGGGCATCAGCCTGCAGGATTCACCCGCCGGGACCACCTGGACGCGGGTCTCGTAGTCTCCACGCACAAGGCCTTTCGATCGGCCCAAGAAGCGAACGCACCGCGCTCGGCGCGGTGCGTTTCGATCCATTCTCGCCCGCGACTACCTACGTCGATCGGGGCGCCCGGGAAGGTCCCCGCCCCGCCCTCACACCCCGGAGCATGAACCTGGGTTGTGGATATTCGCGGCCTACATCGGCGAGCGCTTGAAGATCATCGGTATGCCGCCGGTGGGTCCGCGCATGTACAGCACCAGCTCCTCCGGGCCACAGGTGTAGTCCAGGGGGCCGGACGGGATCAGGGTGAACTCTGGCGTGCCTCCCGGCGCAACGTAGCTCCGGCCTTGCTTGAACGCCTTCCACTCGGTGACTTGTTTCTGGGTTCCGTTGTTGACCAGCAGCAGGCTTCCGCCATCCGAGGAATACCCGCCCGTCGTCAGGAACACCGCGGCTCCTTCCAGATACTGGTCGGGAGCCATGTCGATATGCAGGACGAAGCGATCCGAGCCGTATTCGTACGCTCCCTCCGACATGTTGAGGAACAGCGAGCCATCGGACACGCGCAAGTTCGGCACCGGGACGAGCGTGGCCACGAAGATATCCAGGTCCATCGTGATCATCGTCCAGTGGCCCTCCAGGCAAGGATCCATGGACGAACCCGCTTGCAGGTCGGGCTCATACAGGGGAAGGGTGCCCGTGACTTCGGGTTCTGACAGATTGCAGCCGGACAGCACGATGGCTGCCAGCCCGCAGGCCAGGGTCAAACGCATCCATGCACTTCCGCCGAACATGCTCAGCCTCCTCAATGCCCACACGATCCATGGGCGCACTATCAAGCATCAGCGGAAGATTGTCAAGGCTATCTTGGTCCCATTTGTCGCTTTATGCCCGACAGCCTCGGCCGCCGATCAGGTTCGGCGTTCGTGTCTCCTGCCAACCGGCCCTGCCGGGGACTTGCGGCCACGCCCGGCGCGAGACTTCGCCCCGCCGGGCGCCAGCGTGAGGGGTTCAACCCGACTTTCGCCGTCGTCTACGCCTGCTGGGCGACACAGCGCGCAATGGCTTCCGCCAGGTGATCCGCGACCTCGACCGGCATCCCCTCGCGCGCATGCGACCTCAGGCGCAGGTCGATCGGGTCGTTGACGTAGTCCACAACGATCCAACGGCCGTCGGCCAGGCGCGCCACCTCGGTGGAGAAGACCTGCAGGCGGGCGATCCCGGACGCAATCTGAACCACGTCCCACAGGGCTTCCAGATTCCATCGCCGCCGGGCTCCCGCGTCGACCCATTCTTCGAAGTGACGTGTCCGGTCATCCCACCGCGCGGCACAACCGTTGCGCAGACAGAGAACACCCGGAACCATGCCCTCCGGCCGTCGACGACCTTCGGTTCCACCAGTTCCTGCAGCAACAGAGCATCGTCGGGCATGTCGCGCCGCGCCTGCTCCGCCTGGTCCCAGGAGCGCGCACCGAGGGTCACGCCCCAACCGCCGCCTCCGAGGTCCGGCTTGATGGCGAAGGCGGGGCCCAAAGGCGTGAGGTCGGGCAGCGGATCCAGTACGGGCTGCGGCTCCAGGCAGGGACGGCGATTGTGTACGGCGTATTGCAGCCCGGCGCGGATGAACTCCCAGTGGACATTGGATTTCTTCCAGACGCGGCGGCGATCCAACGCAGGATTGAGGAGCAAGCCGACATTCGCTTCCGCCCACGCTTCCAGCGGCTCGAAGGCCGGGTCGGTGTCTGCCGCCCGATCCTAGGAAGACCCGTGCCGTCAGGTCACCCCGCCGCAGCCGTTCGAACGTGTCGGCCAGCGAACGAGGGTTCACCGTGACCAACGACCGGCCGGCAGCGCGAAGCGCCTGTTCCAGCCGATCCAGGAACGGCTCGTCATACGGCCAGTCGTAGGCCACCAGCAGGTCGGCTGCCCGGCGATCCATCACGGTGACATCCTGCCCCGGCGAAGGCGGGGCAGCGACCATGTTATAAGCATGTCAGCGTGGGAGGTAGCGGTATGGATGACCTGGAGCGCTTCCGTCGCGAGAAGGACGCCTTCTTCCGCCTTAGCCCCGACAGCCCGCTGACCCCCGATCAGAAGCGTTCGTTCGAGGGGCTGCGCTACTTCGATGCGGACCCAGCGCTGACGTTCGAGATTCCCCTCGAGCGCTATCCCGATCCGGAAGCCGTCCAGATGCAGACCACTACGGGCGACGTGCAGGCCTACGAACGCTATGGCCGCATTCGCTTCGACGTCAACGGGCAAGCCGCCTCCCTTACGGTCTACCGCAACGAGTACGGCTACTTCCTGCCGTTCGCCGATAGCCTGGCCGGGCGCGAGACCTACGGCGCTGGCCGCTATCTCGAGCCGGAGGAACTGCCCGACGGCAGGCTACGTGTGGACTTCAACCTGGCCTACAACCCGTACTGCGCCTACAACGAGCGCTGGTCCTGCCCGATCACGCCCGCCGAGAACCGGCTGGGAGTCCCGATCCAGGCCGGGGAGCGGGTCTTCCACACAGAAGGTCACTGAGCCCCCAGGAGAGCCGGGCAAGCCTCGCTCCCTTCGGCACCCTTGCGGGCATCACTTCGGTCGTCCTGGTACTGGGCATCGCCCACATCCTGCGCGGCGCAGGACGTCTGATGCCATCGCGCGGCAGCTTGCGTCTGACCTGGGTTCAGCACCTCTGGGCGCTGAACCCTGTTCGTCTTTCGGCTGTTGAACGCCTGGATCCTGTGCCGCTGGCCCACACATGAGACGTGGACGTTCTTCCTGCTGCTGTTCGTCCTGCTCAGTCCGAATCCTTGGCTACATCCTGGCGGTACTGCTCTTCCCGACGGCCTCGACCTGCAAACTCGGTACCACCAGAACTTCCGCTTCTTCTTTGCGCTTGGGGCGGTGCTCCCTCTGATCGATGCCTTTGACACGGCGCTGTAGAGTGCCGTAAGACCCCACCGCGAAGGGCTCGATCTACCCGGTGATCATCCTGCCGCCCTTCGCCTCGAGCGTCACCGCTTCGCTCACCCGCAATTTCCGCTTCCGCGTGGTCTTTACCGGCTTCTTCCTGATCTACATTCTGGCGACCATCGCCGTCAACCTGCAGGTGCTGGCTTGGCCGCCCACTGTGCTGTGGTGGATATCGCGATCTCAGGAGCGCGGATCGCGCCCGGCCCAGGAGACTTGTCGCGGATGGCTCTACCACTCCACTCCCTCAGCGCATCTCACTCTGCGATAGACCGCGTATCGGTGGGACAGCCGGATCCGACGGTGCGCAGTCAGTCCTGGGGGAAGCCGACCGGCTGAAACAAACCTCCAGGTGCTCTCCCTGGGGGATTATGCCTCCCCCATCGGCGGCCCGGGTCATGGGAGACTACACGCCGGCTTGGGCTTCGCGGCGAGGGGTCGGCCGCTGCATGCGCAGGAGCACCACACCCAGGATGACGAAGTAGGCCGAGTAGGCCAGCGCCTCGCTTAGCGACGGGTTGGCGTTGTAGCCGAAGAGCGCCCTGAAGACCAGGCCTAGATACGAGTTCTCGTCGAGGACGTGATTGATGTCCCACAGCGGGGCAACGATGGCCGGGATCATACCAATTTCGTTGAGCTCGTGGACGGCATGCGCCACCAGCCCCGCGGCGAAGAGCATCAGCAGCAACCCAGTGACCTGGAAGAACCGGCGCAGGTTCAGGCGCAGCGCGCTGGCGTACAGCGCGTAGCCCAGCATCACCGCTGCCACCAGCCCCAGCAGCGCTCCAGCCAGTACGTCCGCCGCGCGGGCGGTTATGGCAGCGGCGGACAGGAACAAGGCGGTCTCGATGCCTTCGCGCAGGACGGCCGTGAAGGCGATCAGGAAGATGATGGTTGACTGCTGTCGCTGGGCGGCACGTTGCACGTCCGTCTCGAGAACCAACTGCGTCCGGCGTCCCTGGCGCTGCAGCCAGAGGATCATCCAGGTCAGCACGCCGGCGGCCAGCAACAGGGTCATCCCCTCGAAGATCGCCTCGGCGTCTCCAGAGAGCGTGGCGCCGACGGCTTGCAGGCCGGCCGCCACGGCCAGGCTGATGAGCACTGCCGCTGCCACGCCGACCCACACGAAGCGCCGCAGACCCGGCTGCCGCATCCGCTGGATCGCACCCAGCGTGATCCCGACCAGCAACGCTGCTTCCAGACCCTCCCGAAGCGTGAGGAGCAATCCCGCAATCACCGCAGTTGCCTCCACCATCCACTGGGCCGAACGATTTCGGATGATTCTACTCTTGTTCCGACCGCATGGGCTCCCTCTCGCCGA
The DNA here is from genome assembly GCA_963789825.1 of uncultured Chloroflexia bacterium. Lineage (GTDB taxonomy): Bacteria > Chloroflexota > Anaerolineae > Anaerolineales > E44-bin32 > PFL42. The sequence goes on along the minus strand of CAWBME010000003.1, from coordinate 67,265 downwards.
TACGGGAGGATTGGCGCCCCGCAACCTGCTGGCAGGCGGCTCCCCTGCTGCGACCGTCGAGGACGGGCTTGGGAACGCGGCGCTGGGGACTCGGGCGAAGCCGGGCGGGCTTGCGTGTGGGGCTAGCCGGGGATCATCGGCTCATCGCCGGGCAGGTCCGCCAGTACGACGCCTGCCTCACCGAGGAAACGCTTCTGGTAGCGGTGACCTCCGCGCTCCCGAGGAAGCGCTTCTGATAGCGGTGCCTCCAGCAGCAAGAGCAGCTCGAGGGTCGCCGGCAGAATCGTCGAGAACTGATCGTAGAAGAAGACAAACAGATTGACCACCGTCAGTGCCAGCAGCAATCCATAGGTGGCGAGGCGCTGCGCCAGCCGTTCCCGTCTGAGCGCCAACGCCACCAGCGCCGCCACGAGCAGCACACCGACCGCAACCTGCAGCAAGGCGTTCCAAGGTTCGACATCCGCCCGGCGCAGCACTCCGGGGAGCTGGGCCCACACGTCCGACAGCCCGCCTCCGACCAAGCTGAGCAGGTCAGCGACAGCCGAGAAGATCATGAACACGGCCAGGCCAAGCCAGCCCACCGCCAGAAGCAGGCGCAGGCGAGCCCTCGTAAGCCAGTCGCGTTCGAACCGTTCCAGACGCGCCTGGATCCGTTCCAGCAGGTCCGGCGACTCCTCGGCCTCGATCCGCAGATCGGCGTGCAGGAAATGCAGCAATTCGGTAGCCAGCCTGGCTACCTCGGGACGATCTGGGTCATGGGTGATTGCGCTCAGGCGAGCCTCGAGGGCACGCCGTTCCCCCGGCTCGAAGTCCCGGTCGAGCACTTCCTCCAATTCAACCAGCGCAGCGTACAACTCGGATCGGCTGTCCTTACGGCCCGGTCGCCGCACCTGCAGGTAGACCCACACGGTCAGCAGGAAGAAGACGTAGACGATCGGCGCTGCCGCCGGGTAGAAGTAGTCGTTGCTGCGGGTGATGAACTTGCCGACCTCATCGATGAACAGACCGACGCCGATCCCGGCCAACAGTGCTCCCGCGGTGTACACCCAGCGGTTGGCCAGCACCAGCGGCAGCAAGGAGGCTGCGAACAGCAGCAAGCCACCCCACAGCACATGTGCAATGTGCAGCTCGCCGGCCGTCAGCTGAGGGTAGCCGCTGAGTTGCAGCACGAGACGGGTCGATGCCACCGAGACGCCGAAGGCGATCAGTGTGAGCAGCAGGTAGGTTTGGGCGCCTTCCCGGCGCACCGGCGTGCGAACTCGCGGCAGAAGCTGCTTGCGCATGATGTTCAGCGATCCTCATTCAACCTACGACGCAAGCCTACCGCGGCGGTAGCTTGTGTCAGCGTACGGGCTTGGACGGCTCGCACACGATCTGGCGCTTGGCCGCCAGGTCGAGCTATACGCACCTGACCCACCAGCCCGCCTTGGCGCCGCCCGGGAACTGGTCCGCCGGCAGGTGCGGCACGACCGCCGAGAACATCTCGGCCTGGGTCAGCCCAGGCGCCTTGGCCGGGAGCACCTTCAGCAGCGCCTTCTTCATGGAGCTGTACATCGCCGCGTCGACGCTTGAGGTGTACCCCGGGACATTGACGTTCTCGACCACCACCCGGCCTGCTGCGGCAGGCTTGGATGCCTGAGCTCCTCGGGGCTGGCGCGTGGTTGCCTTGACCGATGACTTCGTCACGGGCTTCTGCGCCTCTCTCTCCTAACCGGTCCTCCAAGACTCCGGCCTGTTCGGGAACTCGGGTAGTCCGCCCGAACACGTACCGCCAGAAGCCTGGGCGGATCTCGTCAGGAAGGATTACCGTACTTCCAGGCGCTGGGCGTGTCAAGCATCTCCAAGTCAGCCGCTCTTGGCTGCCACGGAAGTGCGGAGTTGCCCAGTGCGGAACCGAGCCGTTTGATCTCAGCGACCGTTGAGCGAGCCAGCCTGGACCGGATCACCGGACCCGCCCTGCCCGACAGGTTCCGGCGGCCGCAAATCCTGGAAACTCAGCAGCACGCAGGCCGCCCCGGCCATCCCAGCGCCGAACAAGAAGGGTGCCGAAGGCCCGAGACCCGGCCAGGTGCCCACTCCCTGCCACAACACGCCTGCCAGCAGGCTGGCCGGCAGGGCCATCAGGCCGACGATCGCCGCATGTAGCCCGTAGGCCAGGCCGCGCTGGTCGGGCGCCACCAGGTCGGCCACAACCGCCTTGCCCACGCCTTCCGTAAGGGCATAGTACAGCCCGTAGAGCATCATCCACAGCCACGCCTGCCAGGCTGCGCTCATCCGAGCGAAGCCAAGGTACACCAGCGCGTAGAGCAACCAGCCACCGAGCAGCATCCGCTTGCGGCCGAACCGATCGGAGGCGGCCCCGGCTGGCGTCGAGAAGGCGGCGTAGACCAGGTTGAACATCAACATCATGCCCAGCACCCCGGCCACCGTCAGGCCAACGTTGTTGGCGCGCAGGATCAGGAAGGCATCCGAGGAATTGCCCAGGGTGAACAAGCCGATCGTAGCGAGGTACAGCAGCAAGGGTCGGCCGAGATTGCGCACCCGAGCCGCCGAGCGCTCCCGCCCCACTCGCCGCCGGGCCTGCTCCCGCACCCCCACGCCCAGCAGGACCACCGCCAAGGCTGCGGGAATCAGACTGAGCAGCACCACGCGCTGAAAGGTCGTCCGTGAAAGCGCGGTCATCGATCCGCCGGCCACGACCACCGCCAGCGCAATCGCCAGACCAATCACCGCTCCGGCAGTATCCCCGGCGCGGTGTAAGCCGAAGGCAAGCCCGCGCTGCTTCGCCCCGATGCTATCGGCCACCAGCGCATCGCGCGGCGCCGAGCGCAGGCCCTTGCCCAGGCGGTCGGCGAAACGCACGCCGAGCACCGTCCACCAGCTGGTGGCGAAGTACAGGAACGGCTTGGCGACGGTCGACAGGCCATAGCCCAGCATGACCAGCGGTTTGCGCCGTGCCATCCGGTCGGAGAGCCATCCCGATCCCAGCTTTGACCACGCTGGCAGTGGTCTCGGCGATCCCCTCGATCAGGCCGACCACACCCGTGCTCACGCCGAGCACGCCGACCAGGAACAGCGGCAGCAAGTTGACCACCATCTCCGACGAGATATCCGTCAGGAAGGAGGTCAGCGTCAGCACCCAGACGTTGCGGGGCAAGTCTCTCAGGCCGCGCGGCGAACCCTGACCTGTGCTCATCTCTGGGTCTTCATGCCCCCGTGTCTTGGCGGCGCAGCAACAACGCGGCTGCCGCGTCGAAGGTTCTCGTTGCGGGTACCAGCTTATCCGCTCAACAGGTAGCGCACCAGGCCGATGGCAACCCCCGCCAGCACGAGCCAGATCGCGCTCACGCGAAACCGGATCAGCAGAACCGCCGAGACCAATGCCAGGATCACTCCCGGCACATCGACCACGGCCACCCGCGCCAGCCGCAAAGTCACCCCGCCCATCAGCGCCAACGCGCTCACGTTCACGCCGTCGAGGAACGCCCCCAACCACGGGGAGCGCCGCATGCGCGGAATCCAAGGAGAACTGATGACCACGAAGACAAATGACGGAAGGAAGATGCCCACGGTGGCGGCGATCGCACCCGGCAGGCCCGCCAGCTGGTAGCCGATGAACGTGGCGGTCGTGAAGAGCGGTCCGGGAGTCACCTGCCCGATGGCCACGGCATCCATCAACTGCTGCTGCGTCAGGATGCCCGTGTCGACAAATTCACCATACAGGAATGCGATCAGCACGTAGCCTGTGCCGTAGAGGACCGCGCCGATCTTGGCGAAGGTTAGAAACAGGCGCCATACTTCGTTCAGCGACCCGGACTGTACGCCAAGCGGCAGGAAAGCGAGCGCCGGCAACCCGGTACGGCCGAGTAGTCGGCGGTAGTTCAGCGCCAGGGCGGCGCAAAGGCCTCCCAAGACGATGACCACCAACTCCCCCCATCCAGCGGCGAAGTAGACGGCGAAGGCCGCCAGGCCGATGGCGGCCGTCAGCCACCCCTTGACCGCCCTGCGCCCGAGTGTCCACAAGGCGTAGGCGATCACCGCCACAACCACCGGCTTGACGGCAGCCAGGATCCATGTCCCCTGGGGAGTGGCGCCATAGCGCGCGTAGGCGATCGACAGCAAGAGCACGATCGTGAACGCCGGCAGGGTGAAGCCAGCGCCCGCCGCAATCAACCCTCGCCGGCCGGCGCGATGCTGCCCGAGATACATGGCAAGCTCTGTCGAGTTTGGGCCGGGGATCAGGTTCGCTGCGCCGACAAAGTCCAGAAACCCCTGCTCGTCGATCCACTTGCGGCGCCGCACGAATTCGTCCTGCATCAAGCCCAGGTGAGCCGCCGGGCCGCCGAAAGCGATCAGCCCCAGCCGCAGGAACTGGAGCAGCACCTCCCTGGCCGTGCCGGGCGGACCGGACGGCTGCCGCCGGGCGCACGTGCGGCTCAGGGTCCATTCACCGTCCGCTCAAGCCGCACGCGATCTCCTGCCAAATCGGCACGGAAGCGCGCCTGTACGCCATCGCCGCGCACCTCGACGCTCCATCCTGGCACCTCACCCTCAGCGCAGCGCTCTGTCGGCCTCGGCAGGCCCAGACACGAATTGGGCCAGGTCGCCTCCTCGAGGCCAATCACTTCGATGGCATTCGGGGCCATGCCCAGCAATTCGGCAGCCTGGGCCAGCACCGCTGGAACCGCCGCCGGGTAGGGCTCATCCACCACCTCGGGAGCCAGCGTGATCGGGTCCCCCAGCAGCGCCTGCAGCAACAGGTGGGTCCCGCCATCGCTGCCGCCATAGGCGACGATCAGCTTTCCGGCAGCCCAGACGGCGACCACGGTTTGCTGCGGCTGATCTCCTTCGCCGGAGGACCAGCGGCCGGACGAGATCCCCAGCGATACGACCTCACGCTCGTCGACCGATTCGTACTCGTAGACCTGCACCCGTTGTCCGCCGATTTGCAGGACCTGGCCTCTGCCGCCAAACGCGGGATCAGCCGGCGCTGACGTCGGCTGGACGGCAACGCCCGCGCCACGCAGCACGTCGATCAGATCTCTGGCGTCTTCGATCGATGGCGGAGGGGCCGGCGTCGGCTCGCTCGAGGGGATGCAAGCCAGGGCGGCCAGCACCAGCCCGGCAAGCACCAAGACCCTGCGCCCGTGAGATCTACCGAAACGCACCATCGTCCGTCCGGTGAGCCGCTTGACCTGCCTGAGAGGCACGCGTATCCTCATGCATGCGTCCGGTCTGATTCTACCTTCGCCGGCCGCGGCAACTCCGAGGAGAACCCCATGGCGGATGTTTACCTGGTCAGCGCTGTCCGCACTCCCATCGGGATCGGCAAACCAGAGAGCGGCGCCCTATGGCCCTACCCGCCGGTGGATCTGGCCGCCGCGGTGCTGACCGAGGCGGTGCGCCGGGCCGGTAGCCCATTGGATGCGGTCGAAGACGTCATCCTGGGATGCGTTACGCCGATCGGTGACCAGGGAGGCAACATCGCCCGCCTGGCATCGCTGCAGGCGCGACTCCCACCCGCCACCCCGGCGGTTTCGCTCAACCGCATGTGCGGCTCCGGGCAGCAGGCGGTGCATTTCGCCGCCCAGGCAATTCTGGCCGGTGACATGGACCTGGTGCTTGCCGGCGGGATCGAGATGATGTCCCATCAGCCGCTGGGCAAGGACTACCCTCCCGAGTGGCCGCGCGGCTTTCCGTACCCATTGGTCCATCAGGGCCTGAGCGCCGAGATGATGGCCGAGCGCTGGCATCTCAGCCGGGCGGCGCTGGATGACTTCGCCTTCGAGAGCCACCGCCGCGCCGGCGCGGCGATCGAGGCCGGCAGGTTTGCGTCGCAGACCCTGGCACTCCATCTCCCTCAGCCGGACGGACAGACGCGGGATGATTGTGCAGGATCAGGGGGTGCGCCGGCCGCCCGACCGGCAGAAGATGGCCGACCTCAAGCCGGTCTTCAAGCCCGATGGCGTCATCACGGCTGGAAACAGCAGCCAGGTCAGCGACGGCGCCGCGGCCTTGCTGGTTGCCTCCGAACACGCCGTGCGCCGCCACAGCCTGAAGCCGTTGGCCCGCATCGTCGCCCGGGTCGCCGTCGGCTCGGACCCCGTGCTCATGCTCGATGGGCCGATCCCGGCCACGGCCCGCGTCCTCGAGCGGGCCGGCCTGCGGCTGGACGATATCGATCTGTTCGAGGTCAACGAGGCCTTCGCCTGCGTGCCGCTGGCCTGGCTGCACGAGTACCCGGTCGATCCGCTTCGCCTCAACCCAGATGGCGGCGCGATCGCCCACGGCCACCCGCTGGGCGCCACCGGCGCCATTCTGATGACCAAGCTGGTCCACGCGCTGCAGCGGACCTCCGGCCGCTACGGCCTGCAGACGATGTGCATCGGGCACGGGATGGCAACGGCGACGATCCTCGAGCGGACGTAAGAGGCTGCGACACAGCGCATCTTCGCCCTCGCCTTTGGGCTCTGGCAAAGCTACTTGTCCGCGCCAGTGCAGCCAAGGCGCTTCCCAAGCGGGGCGAGCGGACGCGAAAGCTCCACGGCCGAGATCCGGCCCGAACAGGGCTCGCCCAGGCTGGAATGGAGTGGAGAAGTCGGAGGTCGGAGTCCACACGAGGCCTACCGTAAGGGGCAAGCGCCAATTCGGGCGCAACCGATCGATCGCATCGCCGGCGAACGCCGGTCACCCTGGAGGCGCACATGCGTGTCGCGGCTGCACAGTTCGAGACCCGGCTGATGGATCCGGCTGCCAACCTGGCGGCGATGCAGACCTTGCTGGAGCGCGCGGCAGCCCAAGGCGCCGACCTGGTCGCCTTCCCCGAATGCGCCGTCTCGGGCTACTCACTGACGCTTGAGGAAGCCAGCCGCGTGGCGGAGCCAATTCCGGGCCCGAGCACGCAAGCGCTGATCCAGTCCTGCGCGCGGCTGGGCTTGTTCGCCGTCGTTGGGGTGTTGGAGCAGGATCCCGACGGCGTGCTGTTCAACAGCGCTGCCCTGCTTGGCCCGCAGGGAGTGGCCGGGGTGTACCGCAAGACTCACCTGCCGTTCCTGGGGGTGGACCGCTACCTGGCCTGCGGCGATGATCTGCCCGGGCCCTTCCCGCTCCCAGCAGGGCGGGTCAGCCTGCTGATCTGCTACGACCTGCGCCTGCCCGAGCCGATGCGCGTCCTCGCATTGGCGGGAGCCCAGCTGGTGGTGGTGTCGACAGCCTGGCCGAACACGGCCCGTCTGTACTCCGAACACCTGGCGCGCACCCGCGCTGCCGAGAACGGCGTGTTCCTGCTCGCCGCCAACCATGTCGGCGAGGAGCGTGGCACGCGCTATCTCGGCAACAGCCTGATCATCGGTCCCGATGGAGAGGTGCTGCAGCAGGCCGGAGACGAGGACGAAGCGCTGCTGCTGGCCGAGATCGACCTGGCGCGGGCCGATCACAAGGAGCGGCTGTTCGTCCCCGGCGAGTACGAACTGGATCTGATCGCCGATCGCCGACCGGACCTGTACCATCGGCTGGTTGAGCTTGATCCGGACTCCGGTCCAGCTGGCTGACGCATTGCGCAGCCGCTCTGCAGGCCGGCGAGCACTCCCGGTCCACCGTGACTCTCGACGCCCCTGTCGCGCAACAGCTCTGCCGGCTTGCTGCGCATCGGAAGTCGTCGATGCACAGCGCCAAGCTCCCCCCACGTTTAGCCCTTCATTGTGCGTCGCGCGCTGCCGCAGTCGCGGTTCGCGGGAAGTGCGATGTGAAAGCCGCGTGTACGAATTGCTCGCTGAAGTCGTTCATGCAAGGGCAACTCGATCTTCTCCTGACCCGCCGCCCCAGCTGGCAGCAGTCGAAGACCCCTATGACCCCGCGCAGCACGCGGGCATCGATGTTTCCACAGATGCGACGTACTTCGGCGGAAGGTACTACGCCTACTGGGGACCTGCCCCCGCAGTCTTGCTCGCTCTCTGGAAGATCGGCTTCCAGGGCTCGTTCGGGGATGAGACGATCGCCTTCGTGGCGGCAGTCGCTTCCTTCCTGCTCGCCGTGGTCTTGCTGCTACGGCTTCGCAAACTCTACTTCCCAAGCCTCCCGACCTGGCTCGTTGCACTCGGCCTCGCGGCTGTCGGTATGGCCCATCCTATCCTGTGGAATCTCAGCTTCCCTGCCATCTACGAAGCCGCCATTGGCGCTGGCCAGGCATTCCTCTTCGCCGGGTTGTGTCTTGCGATCTCGGCGATTGGTCAATCCGCAGCCAGTCCGAGATCCATGGCCTTGGCCGGAGCTTGCTGGGGGCTGGCGATCGCATCCCGACTGACACTTCTCCCGGCGGTCGGGGCTCTCCTCCTCGGGACTCTGCTCGGGCTTGGCGCGGCGCAGAGAAGACGGCCGCCGGGGGGTTCGCTCCTCCCTGCGAAATGCGGTCTCCTTCTCCCGTTGCTGCTCATCTGCAGTCTGCTCGGGATCTACAACTACCTCCGCTTCGGGAAGCTCACCGAAACCGGGTTTCAGTTTCAGCTCGTCCCTGATCTCGACTATCCGCGCCTGGTTGCCGCGGGGGAGATGTTCAATGTGAAATACCTGGCCCCAAATGCGCTCTACTATTCCTTGGCGCCAGCAGGGCTGCATGAGCGTTTTCCGTTCCTTGAGTCCTCGAGCGGAGGGCTCGCTTGGGAGAGGATCTTCATTGGGAGATTTCGAATCCCGCAGGCGTCTACTCGGTGGGCAACATAACGGGATTCCTGGTGGCTGCGCCATTCATCCTGTTCGCCGGGCTGCTCGTTGCGTCCCAAATCGTGCACGCGCTTGGCTTGGCCTCACCCAGAGTCCCATCGTCCGTCAAGGTCCATGGGGCGCCGAGTGCAGGCGCCCTTGGGGTTGGGACGACCCTGATCGCCGCGGCCGTGCTGACGGCGTTTTCCACCCTGGCCTATCGGCATGTCACCAACCGCTTCGCGCTCGACTACGTCCCGCTGCTCATCGTCGCGTCCTCGATCGGGGCCTGGCAGCTGCACAGGACACATCGAGGTCGCCGAATTCACGGCACGTTGGTCAACCTCTTGATCATTCTCACCGTCCTGGCTACCCTTCTGTTCGGAATCCTTCTGGGAGCCAGCCGACCCTGATCCGGGGCGTCGACACTCCGGATGCCTGGATCCTTCCTGGCGTTCAGGTCGATCGCTCCTTCGCCGCACATGAGCTCTGCGGCCCACCAGTGCGCATCCCTCCGCCCCTCTCCCCGCGGGAAGCCAGCGCTGTGCTGCCCGGTCACACGTGGCTGAAGGAAGTCCAGGCACCTGGAATTGGCACTGCATACGACGGGAGCATGATGCGCTGATCCAATTTCCCGCACCAGATTCCACGATGGTCGCATACACGGGCCGGCAAGCGCCCACGGCGTCAGAGCGAGGGTCGAAGGCAAGTCTCGCCCGAGAGGGTTGCAGAGCGCCGAGGGGTTGTGAATCGCATGGGGCAAGGCGGTTGGGCGAGCACTCACATTCCCGGGTTGGGCGACCCAATCTTCCCTGCGCCTCCCTCGGCCGGACCCGCGCAAACCTGGCCGCACGCGCGAATTGACTCACTGCGGACGCACCGCGGCCTGGTCCATCTCTGAGCGTTGGAAGTTCCGACGGGATCAAACCCGGTCGAGGCAGACGAATAACGAGCTAGTTGGGGAGCAGCCCGGCGGGCCCGGCCGTGACCGCCGCCGGTGGACGACCCGGCTTCAGCCCGGGTGCAACGCCTCAGGCCAGACGCAGTCCGGAGGAAGATCCCGCGTCGGATCGCCCACTTGGTCAGTTCGTGCACGGCGGCCGGTAACGCCACCAGCGGCAGGATCAACGCCCATTGGCTCCACCCCAGCGCCACGGTGTCGAAGAGCGGCTGAAGGGCGGGCACATAGATCAACGGAAGCGTCAGCGCCAGCGAGAGCAGCACCGCATAGTTCATGGCCCGGTTGGAGAAGACGCCGATCTTGAACACCGAATAGCGCTCGGAGCGTGAGGTGTAGGCTCGCAGCAGCTCCGACAGCGCCAGGGTGGCAAAGGCCATCGTCTCGGCGAACTCAGGCTGCTCCGGGTGCAGGTGCAGGCCCACCCCGTAGGCAGTCAGCGTGGCGGCGGCCTTGGCGATCGTCTGGATCCCCACGTGCAGGCGCATCTCCCGATTGATGATCGGTTCCGAGGGCGGACGCGGCGGCTGATTCATGATGTCGGGATCGCCGCGCTCGACGCCCAGCGCCAGCGCCGGCGCGCCGTCGGTGACCAGGTTGAGCCACAGCAACTGGATGGCGGTGAGCGGCGAGGGCAGGCCGGCCAGCACGGCGACGAAGATGACCGCGATCTCCGCCAGGTTGCAGGAGATCAGGTAGAAGACGAACTTGCGGATGTTGGCATAGATGATGCGGCCCTGCTCCACGGCCGCCACGATGCTGGCGAAGTTGTCGTCGGTCAGCACCATGTCGGCCGTCTCTTTGACGACATCCGTGCCGGTGATGCCCATGCCGACGCCGATGTCCGCCCGCTTGAGCGCCGGCGCGTCGTTCACCCCGTCCCCGGTCATGGCGACGACCTCCCCGTTCGCCTTCAGGCCCTCGACGATGCGCGTCTTGTGCTCCGGCGACACCCGGGCATAGACGTCGTTGCGCATCACGGCCGCGGCCAGCGCCGCGTCGTCCATCCCGTCCAGGTCGGCGCCGGTGATCACGCCATGCCCGGGACGGATCAGGCCGATCTGCTCGGCGATCGCGCGCGCCGTCGCCGGGAAGTCGCCGGTGATCATCACCGAGCGCAGGCCGGCGCGCTGGGCCAACTGAATGGCCGCCGGCACCTCGGCCCGCGGCGGATCGATCATCCCGAACAGGCCGACGAAGATCAGATCGCGCTCGATCGCCTCGGCGTGCACCTCGGACACCGGTTCGTCCTGCACCCGGTAGGCAACCGCCAGCACGCGCAAGGCGTCCTGCGTCATGCGCTCGTTGGCCTGCAGCACGCGTTGGCGGTCGGATTCCTCCAGGGGGGCCACCCGGTCGTCCAGAGTCTGTCGCCGCGTGCACAGCCCGAGCACGATGTCCGGCGCGCCTTTGACGGCAATCAGCGTGTGTTCGCGCCGCGAGCTGTCGTAGAACGGGCCCGGGTCCTCCGGGCGCGGGTCGCGCACGGTGTGGATGGTGGTCATCCGCTTGCGCCCGGAGTCGAAGGGGACCTCCTGGATGCGCGGATAGGCCAGGCCCATGGCCGCCGGATCGGCGCCGGCGCGCACGGCGGCCAGCAGCAGCGCCGCTTCGGTTGGATCCCCCACCAGGCGCGGCGTCGAGCGATCGTTCTCTCCCGGCTCGACCACGGCATCATTCGCCAGCAGTGCCACCCACAGCGCCGTGGCCAGCGCCGGCATCTGTTGCAGCTCGACCGGTCGGCCCGCCTGCTGCAGCTCGGCGCGCCCATCGGCAGACGCCGGTCCAACTTCGATCATCGCCCCGTCGGCCCAGGCGCGGGTGACGGTCATCTGGTTCTGGGTCAGGGTGCCGGTCTTGTCCGAGCAGATCACCGTGGTCGAGCCCAGCGTCTCGACCGACGACAGGCGGCGGATCAGCGCATGGCGGGCGATCATCTCGCGCATGCCCAGCGCCAGGGTCACGGTGACCACCGCCGGCAGGCCTTCCGGCACAGCCGCCACGGCCAGGCTGACGGCAATGATGAACATCTCCAGCGGCGGCACGCCGCGCAGCCAGCCGACGAGGAAGACCACCCCACAGATGGCCAACGTTCCCCAGCCCAGCGCCTTTCCCAGCTGGTTCAGCCGCCGCTGCAGCGGTGTGTCTTCCTGCTGCACCGACTGCAGCATGGTGGCGATCAGGCCGATCTGCGTCAGCATGCCCGTGCTGACCACCACCCCGCGCCCACGCCCGTAGCTCACCAGTGTGCCCATGAACGCGGTATTGCGGCGGTCCCCCAGGTTGATGTCCTGCACGAGCACGACGCCGGCGTCCTTCTCGACCGGCACGGACTCGCCGGTGAGCGCAGCTTCCTCGATGCGCAGGTTGACGCTCTCGATCAGGCGCAGGTCCGCCGGGACGTAGTTGCCGGCTTCGAGCAGCACGAGATCTCCGGGCACCAGCTCACCGGCCGGCACGACCTGGCGGTGACCCCCGCGTATCACGTGCGCCTCGGGCGCCGACAGCCTGCGCAGCGCGTCCAGCGCCTGCTCGGCCCGGTGCTCCTGAATCAGGCCCAGCACGGCATTCAGCAGAACGATCGCCAGAATCACCGCCGCCTCGATCCAGTCGCCGAGCACGGCCGAGATCACCGCCGCCGCGATCAGCACGATCACCAGGAAGGAGTTGAACTGGGCGATCAGGTTGTGCAGCAGGCCTGGCCGAGGCGCTTCCGCCAGTTCGTTTGGCCCATGCGACTGCAGGCGCGCACGCGCCTCTTCGGGGGTCAGCCCATCCTGCGGCGAGGTATGCAGCGCCTGCACCACGGCCGATCCTTCGAGGGTGTGCCAGAGGCGCGCACGCGCCTCTTCGGGGGTCAGCCCATCCTGCGGCGAGGTGTGCAACGCCTGCACCACAGCCGATCCTTCGAGGGTGTGCCAGATTTGGGAGGCCCCCGACGGCCGATCGCCCGCGAGGTTGTCGAGAGTGGAAGCGGTCGTCATGCGCTCGGGCTCCGAAACAGGGGATCGGAGGACACGGCCGGCGGCCGCTTCGAGGGCGAGTGTATCATGCCAAGCCGGGGTCTTTGCCCGCCGGGACGGCGACGCGGGCGACGCCTGACCGCAATTCGGGAGCTACTCGAGATCCAGCGTGTCCAGCGGTTCTGGATTCAGTTCCTTCATCCGCCAGCGAGAGCCATCGTCGTGCGCATGTCGCTAGCCAAAGCGGCCGGTGATGTCGTCCTCCGTGCGCTTGTCTTTGGGTCGAGTGAAGATGATCCCCGCCGGACCGAACTCTACGATGGTGCCAGCCCGCGTCTCATCCAGCATCATCATCGCCGTGTAGTCCGAAACGCGAGCGGCCTGTTGCATGTTGTGCGTGACGATGACGATCGCGTATTCGCTGCTTATCTCGCGCATCAATTCCTCGATCCTCAAGGTCGCGATCGGATCCAGCGCTGAGCAGGGCTCGTCCATCAGGATGACCTCGGGCTCTACCGCCAGGACGCGGGCGATACACAGTCGCTGCTGTTCCCCCAGCGAGAGCGTGAGGGCATTGGCGTCGAGCTTGTCTTTGACCTCATCCCACAGCGCTGCTCGCACCAGCGATCGTTCCACCAGGCCGCGGAGCTGGCCGCGACCTGTGGCCAAGCTGAGAACCCTTGGCCCGAAGGCAACATTGTCGTAGATGCTTTGGGGGAAGGGATTGGGCTTCTGAAAGACCATCCCGACCCGACGACGCAGATCCGCCATGTCTTGCTGCGGGCGATTGATGTCCTCGCCGTCCAGCAGGATGCGGCCAGCCATGCGACTTTCAGGAATCGAGGCATTCATCAGATTCAGGCAGCGCAGAAAGGTCGACTTGCCGCAGCCCGAGGGACCGATCAAGGCGGTGATGCGGCGGTCCTCGATCGCAATGGAGAGCGATCGCAGCGCCTGTTTTGATCCATAGAAGAAGTCGAGGTCCTCGACTTCGATCTTGGGACGCCGGTCGACGTTCATGGTGGAAATTCTACATGACGCCGGCCGCGCTTCACTTGGCCACCGGCTTCACACGGGCGCCCCGTCGTGCGACGATTGTCGATGGCGGCCAGCCATGCCGTATAATCCGGTCGATGCGCCGCCGCTGGACCAAGCCGCAGGCTCGCCTCCTGGCCCTGGGCCTAGTGCTCGGCATCTGCGCCTGCACACCCTCCACCTCGCCCGCCACCCCCGGCCCCAGCGTGACCATCGTCAACAAGGGCTCCGATACCATGGTCAACTTGGCGCTGGCGTGGGCGGAGGCATACCACGCGGCAGCCGTCCAAGCGTCAACTTGTCCGTGACCGGAGGTGGGTCAGGCACGGGGATCGCCGCCCTGGTGAACCGGACCGTGGACCTGGCAAACGCTTCGCGGGCGATCAAGCCGGAAGAGCGAGCCGAGGCTGAGGCGAGAGGCGTGGAATCGATCGAGCACGTCGTTGCCCGCGACGCCATCGCCGTGATCGTTCATCGCGACAATCCGGTGCAACAGCTCACCCTGCAGCAGATCTCCGACATCTACTCCGGCAAGATCAACCGTTGGTCGCAGGTGGGTGGATTGGACCGGCCAATCGTCCGCCTCTCGCGCGAGACCAACTCGGGGACCCATGTCTACTTTCTGGAGCAGGTCATCCGTCTGGGAAATCCGGACGACGCCACGCTCTTTGCGGCCGACACGCTGCTCCTGCCTTCGTCGGAAGGCATCACCTCCGAACTCAGCTACAACGAGAATGCCATCGGCTACGACGGCTTGGGGTACGTCACCGATGCCGTTCGCGTCCTTGCCATCGCCCGATCGTCGCAAAATCCGTACACCCGGCCATCGACGGAGACGGTCAACAACGGCACGTATCCGATCTGCGCGCGATCTCTACATGTACTCGGCCGGCCAAGCGGAAGGGGAGATCCTTGCTTATCTTCAATGGATCCTCTCCTCCGAGGGCCAGGCCATCGTAGCCGATCAGGGCTTCGTCCCCGTCGGAGGCTGAATGCGCACCCGCAGCTGGAGCCGATCGGCCTATCTTGAATTCGCAATCACGCAGACGATCTCGGGCCGCCGGGTACTCGGCGGTTGTTTTCGTCTTTGCCATCTTCGCCTTTCTCCTTGCTGAAGGGGCTCCTGCGCTCCGCGAAGTTCCCATCCGCGACCTGTTGGGATCACGCTGGTACCCGATCGAGGGATTGTACGGACTTATCCCGATTCTTCTCGGAACCTTGCTGGTGACCCTGGGCGCAGCGCTGATCGCCGTTCCCCTCGGGCTCGCCACGGCAGTCTTCATCGCCGAGGTGGCGCCGCGTGGACTGCGTGAGACGCTCAAGCCGTTGGTTGAGATCCTGGCCGGCCTGCCTTCGGTCCTGCTCGGCTTCTTGGGGATCACACTGCTTGCCCCTCAGCTGTACGCCGTTCTGGGGCTGTCGACCGGGCTGACGGCATTCACGGGGGCACTCTTGTTGGGATGGATTGCGATCCCGACCATTGTCAGCGTCGCTGAGGACTCGCTGGATGCCGTGCCGCGCACGTACCGCGAAGCTGCACTGGCGCTGGGCGCCACTCGCTGGCAGACCATCTGGAGGGTCACCCTGCCAGCGGCGCGCTCCGGCGTCCTGATCGCCGTAATGCTCGGGATCGGCCGCGGACTGGGCGAGACGATGGCCGTGATGATGGTCACAGGCAACGCCGCTGTCCTGCCCACAAGTCTGGGATCTCTCTTCCGCCCTGTGAGGACCATGACGGCGACAATCGCCGCCGAGATGGGCGAGGTCGCCAACGGCAGCGTGCACTATCACACGCTGTTCCTGATTGGGATCGTGCTCTTTCTGATCTCCTGGCTCGTCAATCTCGCGGCTGCCAGCGTGGTCTTCCGGATCCGCACCCGCGCCGAGAGGGTCCTGTCGTGACGGCCTCCCATGCTGCAACGCTCCGCTCGAGGCGGCGACACCGGACGCAGCAGGTGGGATTCGGCCTACTGGCGGCTGCCACTGTGCTCACCGTCGTTCCGATCATCTTCATTGTGGTCCTGGTCCTCGTCCGAGGCCTGACGGCGATCAGCGCCGAATTCCTCTTGACCTTCCCCACGGACGGCATGCGATCCGGCGGGATCCTGCCGGCGATCATTGGCACGTTCTGGCTGACCATCGGCACGGCCGTGGCGGCCGTGCCGCTCGGAATCGCCGCCGCCATCTATCTGGCAGAGTATGCCCCCGATAGTCGCTGGACCCGCACCATCCGCGTCGCCATCATCAATCTGGCCGGCGTCCCATCCGTCGTCTACGGCCTCTTCGGCCTCGGTCTCTTCGTTCTCTTCTTGCGCTTCGGGACCAGCATTCTGGCCGGATCCCTCACCCTCGCTATCATGACACTCCCGGTGGTGATCTCCACCACGGAAGAGGCGTTGCCGCGCCGTGCCGAGCAGCTTCCGAGTCGTGAGCATCTCCCTAGGCGGAACTCACTGGCAGACAGTCCGCCGCATCGTCTTGCCGCAGGCGCTATCCGGGATCATGACGGGCGTTGTCCTTGGGCTGGAGCGTGCCGTGGGCGAGACAGCCCCAATTCTCTTCACCGCCGCCGCGTTCTACCTCCCGACGCTACCGACTTCCCCGCTCGATCCAACCATGGCCCTGCCGTACCACCTCTTTGTCATCTCAACCCAGGTTCCAGGCATGCCCATCGGCATTCAGTATGGCACCGCCGCAGTCTTGCTTGTGTTTGTCCTCCTGATGAACCTCATTGCCACAGTCATCCGCTCCCGCTCCCGCGCCAAGCGACAATGGTAGACATGGCCGGATCTCCCGCCGCGGCTGGACCTGATCTTGCGATCAAGATCGTGATCGAGCACCTGAGCCTTACCTATTCCGACGGTAAGGAATCTCTGAAAGACATCAACCTTGCTCTCCCGGCCAACACCATCAACGTTCTCTTCGGCCCAGCGGGGGGCGGCAAGTCCAGCCTGCTTCGCAGCATCAATCGGCTCAACGACCTGACGGATGTTGTGCATCAAAGCGGGCATGTGTGGCTCGATGGCATGAGACGTGCTCGACCCGGCGGTGGATGTCATCGCCCTGCGCCGGCGGGTGGGGATGGTCTTCGCTCGACCGGTTGCCCTTCCCATGAGCGTCCGACAAAACATGACCTATGGTCTTGAGTTGGCGGGGATTCGTCGACAGCGAGACGAAGTTGTGGAGCGCAGCCTGCGCGCCGCAGCCTTGTGGGATGAGGTCAAGGATCGTCTGGATACGCCCGCCGGGTCGTTGTCGGGTGGCCAACAGCAGCGCCTTTGCCTGGCGCGGGTCCTCGCCCTCGAGCCGGAGGTCATCTTGCTTGACGAACCGACCTCGGGGCTTGACCCCATTTCGACGGAGAAAGTCGAAGCCTCCCTCCAAGACCTCAAGCATCGCTACACCATTGTCCTGGTGCCCCATTCCATTCAGCAGGCCGCCCGTATGGCCGACTTCGGAGCCTTCTTCCTTGCCGGTGAGCTGATCGAGTTCGCACCTGGCCGTGAGCTCTTCGTCAAGCCCTCGGATCACCGAACGGAGGGTTACATCCTCGGACGGTTCGGCTAGGGGCTGAAGGCGAAGCCGCCAGGCGCCCACGCCCGCCGAGCAAGTTGACCCTCTTGTGGTGCATGCCCCAGGCAGGCCAGGACAGGGCTCGATTCTTCATCGCCGGGAGGGGATCAGCACTCCCGGTTGGTCCGGATAGTAGTGGACGATCTCCCATTGCGGGTAGGCCTGGCGCAACCGCGCCTCGGCCTGCGCATCGCGATCCCAGGCGACCAAGAAGTCGCCGTCCTCAAAGGGAGGCGCCAGCAGCATCAGCACCACCGCCTCCGACCAGTGGTAGATCGGGTTCACCAGGATCAGCTTGTCCGCCCGGTCCGGCGTCTGCAGGAACGCCTGCTGGTCGGAAGCACCAATTCCATACAGGCCGCGCAGCGAAGCCAAGCGTGCCGGCAGATAGCCCCCCACGTTGACGGCCAACAGCACGAGTATCGCCGCCGACACACCCAGACGCCGCGCTCGACCCCATCCGCGCCTCTGTTGGTCGGCCAGCCGCCCGAGCCACACGAAGCCGGCGGCGCTGGCCACCGCCAGCCCCGGCAGCGCCTCGACATAGTAGCGCGGGCCGTACAACCAGGCGCCCACCCAGTAGGCGGCGTAGGTCAACAGCAGCGACGGCAGAATCGCCAGGCACAGCCACAGGCCGAGCTGACGCCGCAGCGCCCACATGCCAACCGGGACCATCAGCCACGACAGGTACGGCCAGCCGAACAGGTCGTGCTGCATCGTCCACAGACTGAAGCGGGTGTTGATGTACGCCCAATGCAGCGAGTGTCCGCCCGGCTGGGGACCATGTCCCGGCCCGAATCCGAGGCGATCGTACGGCCACCACAAGCGTGTACGGATTGGTGAACGGACTGCCCGTCACCGCTGCCTGCCAGAGCGGCAGCAGCGCTGACACCACCACGATCACGCCCGCTAGCGCAGCAAGCTCGCGGCGCACCGAACCCGGCCCCTTGGCCATCAACCCCAGCGCATGCAGCACGAAGGGAATCGCGATCGCCAGTGCGGTCAGGGGGCGCGTCAACATCAGCAGGCCGAGGGCCGATCCGGCCGCCAACACGATCATCCAGCGCGGCACACGCACCGGCTCGTTCGCACCTTCCGCCGCCACGAAGAGCTGCAGCCACGCCAGCGAGAACACCAGTCCAAGCAACAGGCTGAGCATGTGCGACATCAACGAACCGGAGAGCATCAGCAGCATGGGTGAGGTGGCCAACAGCAGCGCCGAAAGCAGTCCGACGCTGCGGCCTCCCAGGCGACTCCCCAGCCGGTAGGTCAGCCAAACGCACAGGGCGGCCAGTAGTCCGTTGACCAGCGTCGGGGCGCCCAGGCGGATGCCCAACGAAAGCGCTGCCGGCCAGCCCGGCGGGTACTTGCCAAAGCGCACACCCTCATGGTCGACGACGAACGGCACAACGAAGTAGCGCGGTTCGGCCGGCGAGGGCAGGGTCAAGTTGCCCTGCGCCATCACCTCCGCCTGCCACAAGTTGGCGAACTCATCCTCGATGTGGGGAAGGCCTTCGTAGACTTGTGCAGCGATGCGTAACGAGGCCGCCAGCGCCAGCAGCGCCAAGCAGACGGCCAGCAGACCTGCCCGCGAGTCGGACCCGGTAGTCACGGCCGCCGGTTGGCGCCCAGCGCATCCAGCGCCTGCAGCGCAGCGGCATGCAGCTGGCCGTTGGAGGCCAGCACGCCGATGTTGGCGGTCAGCTCACGCCCGCGGCTGAAATCCAGCGGCTCGCCGCGCAGGTCGCTCACCCGCCCGCCCGCCTCCTCGACAACGATTGACCCAGCCGCCTGATCCCAGGCCTTCTCGCAGTAGTCGGTACGGGTGGGAGAGAGCAGGCGAAAGAGCAGCTCGCCTTCACCGAGTGCCAGCCGGGCGTACTTGGCCTGGCTGTCCATGCGCACGGGCGGCGCTTCGCATCCCAGTCTCCGGGCGAGCTCGTCCATCAAGCCCTCGTCGGTATGGCCTGCCTCGAACGACCGCAGCAGCCTGGCCTTCTGCGGGCGAACCTCCTGCGAGACGCTGAGGCGCTGCCAAGCGTCCGCCTCCAGGCCGGTGATCCATGCGCCCTCGCCCCGGACAGCCAGCACCACACTTCCCGGGGTATCGGCCGAGGCGCCCGGCGCTGCCAGGCGCGGGCAGCCCAGACCTCCCAGCACGACCTGGCCGGCCTCGATCCACGCCAGCGCCACCACGTAGTGATCGTTGCGCAGGAAGCCCTTGGTCCCATCCACCGGATCGAGCACCCAGTAGGCCTGCTCGCCTGACCCGCGGCCGAGATCGATCCAGCGCCAGATCTCCGCTGGCGGCACGCCCGGCAGGCATCGGCGAACGTAGTCCGCCACCATCGAAGCCATCGCCGGCGGTCCGGCGCGCAACGCCTGGCTGTCCTCCTCGGCCATCAGCTGCTCACCCGGGAAGCTGGCCTCCAGCATGCCACCCACCACAGCCTGCACCGCGTAGTCCGCCACCGTCACCGGCGAGCGGTCGGACTTGGCCGCTGCTGGGCCGAGGTGTTCCTGCTGGACCGTTCGCGCCAGCCAGGCGCCGGCGCGCAGCGCCTGCAGCGCGAACTGCGCGCGGTCGATGCGACTTGCGAAGGGCAACGCTGGGCGCGGCATCCGTGGGGCACGGCCGGTCAGGTTCTGGAAACCCGGCGGGTACAATTGTACTCACCCCCTGAAGAGGTCATCGAATGTCCGCTGTGCGTTGGATTGGGATCACTGGGTTGGCGTTGCTGCTGACGGCCTGCGGCGGCGGTTCGTCGCCGGCCGTCCAGACCGCAGCGGTGGAGACGGTGTCGGCAGCCATGACCGCTATCGGCGCCGCGGCCACCGAGCCGCCTCCGGCCCAGGCGACTCAAATCCCGGACACCGGACAAGCATCGAGCCTCACGCCTACGGCCGGCGCTGCTCCTCGCCTCGCCACCCTGCCCAATGCCGCAGCCTACGCCTGGTCGAAGGTGGTCGACGGCTTTGATCGGCCGCTCGATCTGCAGCACGCCGGCGATGGCCGGCTGTTCGTCGTCGAGCAGGCCGGGCGAATCTGGGTGGTGGTCGACGGGCAGCGGTTGGATCCGCCGTTCCTCGACATTCGCAGCCAGGTTGGGTCGGAGGGGAACGAGCAGGGCTTGCTCGGCCTGGCCTTCCACCCGCGCTTCGCTGAGAACGGGCGCTTCTACATCAACTACACCGATCGCAGCGGCGACACGGTCGTTGCCCGCTTCAGCGTGTCCCCCGAAACCGGGCAGGTCGACCCGGCCAGCGAGGCCCGGCTGTTGACCATCGACCAGCCGTATGCCAACCACAACGGCGGCGCACTGGCCTTCGGCCCGGACGGCTACCTGTACATCGGCACTGGGGATGGCGGCTCCGGCGGCGATCCGCAGGGCAACGGCCAATCGTTGAGCACGCTGCTGGGCAAGATTCTGCGCCTCGACGTCGACGGGGCCGAGCCGTATGCCATCCCTTCGGACAACCCCTTCGCCGGCAGCACCGAGAACCTTCAAGAGATCTGGGCCTACGGCCTGCGCAACCCCTGGCGCTTCGCCTTCGACCCGGCGTCAGGCGATCTGTTCATCGGCGACGTCGGCCAGGGGGACTGGGAGGAGGTCAACTACCAGCCGAGCGCCGCAGCCGGGGGTGAGAACTACGGCTGGAACGTGCGCGAGGGGCTGCACTCGTTCTCGGGCGAGGCCGCGCCGGATATGGTCGATCCAGTGGCCGAGTACGGCCATGACCAGGGCTGCTCGGTGACCGGTGGCGTGGTGGTGCGTGACCCCGGCTTGCCCGAGTGGAACGGCGTGTACCTGTACGGAGACTACTGCAGCGGGCGGGTGTGGGGGCTGCTGCCCGGTGACGTTTCGACCTGGCAGACCCAACTGCTGTTCGACACCGACTTCAACATCACCGCCTTCGGCCAGGACGCAACCGGGGGCGTGTACCTCGTCGACCAGCGCGGCGGCGTGTACCGCCTCACGCCGGCCGGCTGAGCCTCACTCGATGGCCGGGCACACCGATCTCCGGCGGATCTTCCGCAAGCACTACGCCCTGCCGACCGAGCACGGGTCGTGGATCTGGTGGATCGGCCCCTTTGTGATCGGCGCTGCGGCGGCCGGCGCGTTCCCGGCGGCGCTTTGGCTGCTCTTCGTCACCGCCTTTGCGGCCTTCCTCTCACGCCAGCCCATCGCGCTCTTGGTGAAGGTCGCCAGCCACCGCCGCCCGGCCAGCGATCGACTGCCGGCCTTGTTCTGGGCCGCCATCTATGGAGTGATCGTCCTGCTCGGCCTGGCCGGACTGGCGTGGCTGGGCTTTGGCCGGCTGCTGCTCCTGCTCGCGCTGCCTGCTCTGCTCGTCTTCGCCTGGCACTTGTGGCTGGTCAGCCGACGCGAGGAGCGCGGCCAGATGGGGATCGAAATCGTCGGGGCCGGCGTGCTGGCGCTCACCGCACCCGCCGCCTACTGGGTCGCCGGCGGCCCAAACGACCGCACAGCGTGGATTCTGTGGCTGCTGTGCTGGCTGCAATCCGCGGCGTCGATCGTGCTGGTCTATCTCCGTCTCGAGCAGCGACACTGGCCGACCGTGCCCCCGCCAAGCAGGCGCTGGCGATCGGGCCGGCGCGCGCTGGCCTATCACCTCTTCAACGTGCTGGCTGCTACGCTGCTGGCGGCATGGCGTGTTGTGCCAGGCTTGGTTCCAGTGGCCTTCGGCCTCATGCTGGCGGACGCCGTCGATGGCATTCTCCGGCCGAGCGTCGGGGCACGCCCGGCCGCCATCGGGCTGCGGCAGCTGGCCGCCAGCCTGCTCTTCGTCGTTCTGGTCGCCGCAGCCTATCTGCGCGCCTGAGCCTGCACTGGCAGGTTGCGCCCAATCCGATTGCGCAACTCCACCCTGACCCCTCCTTCTGTGGTGCGCTGAACCCAGGGGCTTTCCGATCCAGCCGAGGTACAGGATGACATCCGTGGCCGTGGGATCAGCGGGGCTCCCCCCCGGCCTGGAACTTCCAGCGCGCGCCGCACCGCCCGCAGCGCAGCGGTCGTCAAGCACGGCGCAGCGTCGTGGCGCGCCTCTCCGTCATGCTTCTCGGCGAGGCCGGGTGCTCTCCGCCGCCAGGCCATCAGCGCCGCTCACCGGCACGTGCACCGAGTGGGTGCCTGCATGGGGCCGTCTCGCCCTCCTGGCAGGACACCCCACTCGGGCCACAACCGGCAGCCCGGACAGGGGTGTGATGGCCCCGGTAGGATGTGCGGCGGGCCGGCCGATCGCCCCGCTGGCTGGCGTCTGCAGGCCCACGGCCCGGACGGGAGGCTCGAGGCCTGAACGGTTTGATGCGGAAAGGGATGCGTCCGCGGGCGGCTACGCCCGGGACCTGCGAATTGGACGCGGCAGGTAGCGGGGCGTGTGGTGGAAGTAGTCGGTCAACTCGGGGTATCGCCTGCGCTGCTCCCATTCGGCCATCTCCGCCAGGATCAACGCCGTCGGCAGCCAGAGCACGAACCAGACCCACAGCGGAAGGCTCTCGGCGAGAATGGTTAGCCCCAAGGCGAGCAGGATCAGTCCGGCTATCCCCGGGCGGCGCAGCCGCCGGTAAGGCAAACGCTCCACCAGCGCCGGCAGTTGCGCCGTCAGCATCCCCAGGCGGGCGCGCTCGCGCAGCACCCACACCGTCAGCCAACCCCCGGCCGCCAGCCCCGCCAGCCCTGCCAGAAGCTGGGGCAGGGAGAGGTTGGTGGTACCCGCCTGCGGCCCGGTCAACCCGTAGGTGCCATACGAGGTGACCACGCCGGGCGAGCCGGGGCCGATGCGCAGGCTGTAGGCCCAGAGCAGCGACCATACGTTGACCGCCAGGCTGAGCAGCCACAGCACGTTGCCGGCCTGAGCCGCCCAGCGTCCGACGCTGGGCGCGGCGCGACGGAGCAATACGGCACTTGCCGCGGCGATGAGCGAGGCGAGCAGCGCCAACACAAAAGGGAAGTCGGCGATCAGCCGGGCGAGCATAGGGTTTGTCCCTTCCACCTCACCGGTCGACTACCGCAGCAGCAAGTAGGCCACCACACCGATCCCTGCCAGACCCAGCATCGCCGTGGCCGTCAAACCGGCCGAGAGCAGCGCCACGCCCCACATCGAGCGCCCGCCGTAGGCTTCCGCGCTGCTCCCCGGCGCGGCGGGAACGACCGCCACACCCGGCCGCGCCGGCCGCCCGAGGTACAGCGCAGCCAGGGCGATCACGGCGAACAGCAGGAACGGCGCAAAGAACAGCACCAAGCGGATGAAGGCCTCACTCCCCAACGTGGTCATCAGCGTGTCAAACCGGCCCGGCGCACCATAGTACAGCACCAGCGCCCCGAGCGAGAACAACAGCAGCGGGATGGTGGGGACCAGCAGCAACCGCACCGACCACACTGCCGCACTCCAGGCTGGCGCGGGTTGGGCGCGCTCGGCTGCCCGGCCAGGACGACGTGCAGCCAGCGAAGCCAAGAGCACCAGCGCCGCCGAGAATACAAACGGCGCCAGGCGCAGCAGCGGTCGCAGATAGCGATCACCCGGCAGCGGCTCGATCAGCAGCCCGAATCTGCCCGGTGCGACAAACGAAAGGAGCAGCAGCGCCACCGACAGCAGCAGTGCCACGATGGTGCCGGTGACCAGCGCCGACAGCTGCCTGGGTCTCCGGGCGGGCCGCCGCGGCGAGGGCAGCGGTTGGGTCACCGCCGCCGGCGCCGGTCGCGCCGGCTCGAGAGCGTACAGCAACGCCATGACCACAATGGCGAAGAGGGTCGCCGGCGCGAAGAACAGCGCCAGACGCAGGAACTGGTCGCCGGGGAGCATCGCCAGCACACGGTCGAGGCGGCCCGGGGAAGCGTAGAACAGGGCCAGCGCAGCCACCGACAGGCAGAGCATCGGCACCGCAGGAATCAAGACCGCCCCGGCCAGCAGGCGTGTGCTCCGGGCCGCGTCGCGCGGACTGGGATTCGATCTTCCTGGGTCGCTCATACTTCGGGCCGGGCGAGTCGTCCGTCTCTGCCTATGCTACCGCAGCCAGGCGGGTTCTGTCGCGCTCTTATCGCCGTTGTCCCAATGCCAGCCCGATCACGGCTGCAGCTCCACTTCCACGCTTGCCAGGTGGACGTCCCCGCCGAAGGCGGGGCTGATGTCGCGCACGACGATACGCCCCGGGCCGGCCGCGCCGGCCGTGTAAGCGACGTCGGCAGCGAACGGACCCGGCACGCCGAACTCTACACCCTGCAGGATCACGGCTTGCGCGCCGATGCGGTTCCCCTCGGCGTCGAGGATCTCAATCAGAAGCGTCTGTTCGAAACCAGCGATGCCGATGCCCTCGACGCGCGCCACGCCCTCCGAGACCAGGTCGCCGGTTTGCGGCTGCAGGATGGCGATGCGCTCCGGCTGCACCGTCTGGCTGGCAATCTCAGCCGGACCGAAGGGCGTCAGCACTACTGGCACGGAGGCCAGATGCAGCGTTCCGCCGTCGCGGGCGCTTTGCTGGAACACCTGGATGAAGGCGTTGCGCTCGCTGAAGATGACGAAGGGGACGTCCACACTGAATGGGCCGCGCTGTCCGAGCTCGGCTTGGATCATCAGCGGCTGAAGGGCGACCTGCGTCCCGTCGTCCAGCACGACTCGCACGACCAGCGTTTGCTCGAAGGCGGGATCGGCGATCCCGGAGACGCGTAGCGGGCTGATCACGCGGGAGACCGGCCCGGGTTCGAGGATCACGATGGCCTCGTCGGGCAGGTCCGGCGGCGCGGGCGGTGGGGCGGTGGGAGTGGCCGTCGGCAGCACGGTGGCCGTTGGCAGGACGGTCGCCGCCGACGCGGCGGGAGACGGGCTGGGCACGACCAGGCTCACCGTGGGCGGTGTGCAGGCCGCCACACTCAGTGCCAGGCCTATGGCCAGTGCGACTCGGGTCATGCCTCGCTCTCTCCGGCTTGGCGCAGTGTAACCCTGCCCGATAGGTTTGACATTAGAACAAATGTGCTATATGATGCAGAGGCCATGCTTCCCCGTCGCCCTGTGCCTATCCGGCCCACCCCTACCCTCGATCGCCAGGCCGCGGTCGATCCGCTGTCGATTGAGGTCACCGAAGACCTGTGCTCACAGCTGCGCAGCCTGGCATTCGCCGAGGGACAATCGCCGGAAGTGCTGGGCCAGCGCTTGCTGGCGCGCGCCCTGGAGCAGGAGATCCGCCGGGCGCGTGGCGAGCGCACCCTGGCCAGGCTGACCGCGCGCCAACAAGAGGTCGCCTGGCTGGCGGCCGATGGCAGCACCAACCGCCAGATCGCCGAGACGCTGGTGATCTCGACCGAGACGGTCAAGACGCATGTCGCCAACGTGTTGGAGCGCCTCGGCCTGCGCAGCAAGGCCGAGCTGCGCCTGCTGTTGCTCGAGTTGGGCCTGCCGCCGAAGCCCGAGCGACAGGGCGCGCCCGGCAGCCACGGCCTGTTCCGCCTGCCTCCCGCCGGGAGCCGGTCCGACTGGCGCTTCCCGGAAACGACCCCGATCGACGCCACGCCGGTGAGGCGAATGCATCACGCTGAACGGCGACTGGGCCGCTAGGCCAGCAGTGGCCGGGGCGGCGCCTGCAGCCCAGCCTTGTAAGCCTGGCCGTACAGGTGTCCCTGAACCGCCACCGCATACGCCGTGGTGAAAGCCCCGCCGACCAGGCACACGACCAGGCCGAGCGAAGCCGCCAGGGAGGCCACAAATACGCCCAACAGCGCCAGCACGTGCGCCGCCGGCGCGTTGCGGATGTGGCGCCACAACCGGCGCAGCTGGAAGGCATCGGCCAGGCGCTCGGTGTCCGCCAGCACGCCGGCCGCCGCCACCAGGAAGTACATCAGCCCCACGAAGTAGATCAGGAACAGCATCCCCAGACAGGTGGTCAGACACAACAGAAGGAAATTCGGCTGAGACGAGGACTGCATCGTCTCCGCCAGCAGGGAGACCACCAGGGTGACGACGAATGCCGGCAGCAGGTACACCAGACACACCACCAGGTACTTGAGGCCGAGCACAATCGCTTCGACCCATGGCTCGAAGCCCACCAGCGGCTCCGCTTGCCCGCGGATCACGCGCCGGGCGATCAGGATCAGCCAGCCGGTGATAAACACCGCCCCAACGACCGGGATCAGCAGAATCAGGCCAACCACTACCAGCTTCACCAGCCAGCGGTCGTCCTGAAAGGGAAAGGTGAAGGCTTGGCCGAAGTCCATCATGGTTGCCTCCGCGCAGCACACGCGTGCCGCGCCATCTTACCATCCGCGCCCGGACGCTTCTGGTACACTGCCCGGCGTGAGCCGGGTCGACGAATACCGCCGCGCGCTGCAGTCGGAGGCGCGACTTCGATGCCTACCTGCGCACCCACAGCGGGCTGCCCGGGCCGCGCGGCAACCTGGAGCTGGCTGCGGCCGCCGCCGCCGAGGGCGACCGCAGGCGCTTCGACCGCTACCTCAGGCTCACGCCGGATCAGGCCCCCGAGAACACCCCCGGCGTCTTCCTGGTCGTGTGTGGGACTCTCGGCTATGGCCGCTTGCTGGCCGAAGGAGACCTCAGCCTGCTGCCGAGCCTGCGCCGCCTGGCCAATGACCCGCGCTGGCGCGTCCGCGAGGCCGTGGCCATGGCCCTGCAGTCGTGGGGGGACGTTGACACCTCCGCACTCCTGCGCGAGATGCGCAGCTGGATCCGCGGCTCGTTGCTCGAACAGCGGGCGGCCGTGGCCGCCGTGTGCGAACCACGCCTGCTCACCCGCCGCCGCACAACCAACGCCGTCTTCGCTCTGCTCGACCGAGCCACCCGCCACCTTCCGCGCCAGGCCGACCGCAAGAGCGAGCCGTTCCGCGTCCTGCGCCAGGCGCTGGGCTACGCCTGGAGCGTGGCCCTCGCCGCCGACCTCGAGCTCGGTCGGGAGCGATTCGAGCGCTGGGCCGCCTGCGACGACCCTGACATCGGCTGGGTCGTGCGCCAGAACCTGAGCAAGAACCGCCTGCGTCGGGCGGATCCGGCCTGGACTCAGCGCATGCTCGCCCGGACAAGTCGGGCACCACGCCGGGCAGGATGACCCCCGGGAGAACCGTCATGGCGCAGAAGTCGCTGGCCGAGAAGATGTACCTGCGCGAGGGGTACCGCCTCGTGTTGCTCGCCGCACCGCCCGGCTACGCCGCCGTGCTCGGCCCCTTGCCGAAGGGCGCCAGTCTGGCTGCGGTCATCCACGGGAGAGGCCGATTGGGTCCAGCTCTTCACCCGCTCCCGCAAGGAGCTGGAGCAAGGCTTGCCGGCCGCCAAGCGTCGGCTCGCGCCAGGCGGTTTGTTGTGGGTCACGTACGCCAAAGGTGGCTCACCCCTGGCGTCGGATGTCAACCGCGACGTGATCATCTCCATCGCCCTGCGCTTTGGCCTGCAGGCGGTGGCCCAGGTGGCGGTGGATTCGGATTGGTCCGCCGTGCGGCTCAAGGTTGTCGCGTGACGGCGGCCGAACGTTTCGCCCTGGTCACGGGCGGCAACCGAGGCATCGGCCTGGAGACCTGCCGTCAACTCGCTGCCCGCGGCCTGCACGTGATCCTGGGCAGCCGCGATCCAGATCAGGGGGCTGCCGCCGTCGAGTCGCTGGCGCGGGAAGGGCTGACCTTGATCCAGCGCACCCTCGACGTCACCCGGCCAGAGCAGATCGAGGCAGCGCTCGAGTTCGTTCAGTCGACCTGCGGACGCCTGGACGTGCTGGTCAACAACGCCGGGATCTACCTCGACGAGCAGGCCAGCATTCTCGATCTCGATCTGACGGACTTCCGCCTGACGATGGAGACCAACTTCTACGGACCGCTCAGGCTGTGCCGCGCCTTCGCACCGCTGATGCGCCGGCAGCAGTACGGACGCATCGTGAACGTCTCTTCCGGCTATGGCGCGCTGAGCGAAATGGGTGCAGGCGCGCCCGCCTACAGCATCTCCAAGGCCGCTTTGAACGCCCTGACCTGCATCCTGGCCGACGAACTGCGCGGCGGAGACATCAAGGTCAACGCCGCCTGCCCGGGCTGGGTGCACACCCAGATGGGTGGGCCCGAAGCGCCGCGCACCCCGGCCGAGGGCGCCGATACGATCGTCTGGCTGGCGACACTCCCCGCCCGCGGTTCGAGCGGCGGGTTCTTTCGAGACCGCCGGCGCATTCCTTGGTAGCCCAGCGCACTTGTCGCCTGCCCATTCCGTCCTTGCACGGGTATCCAGCCAACTGAGGGAGTGAGATGCGCTACAAGATCCTTGGACGCAGCGGTTTGCGAGTCAGCGAGCTCTGTCTCGGCACGATGACCTTCGGTGAGGCCTGGGGCTGGGGCGCCGGCCAGCCGGAGTGCCGGCAGATGTTCGACGCCTACGCCTCGGCCGGGGGCAACTTCATCGACACCGCCAATCGCTACACCGATGGGCAGAGCGAGGCCCTCGTCGGCGAGTTCATCGCCGCCGATCGCGATCACTTCGTGCTCGCCACGAAGTACACGCTGTTCGACCGCAAGGGCGACCCCAACTTCGCCGGCAATCATCGCAAGAACCTGGTCCGCTCGGTCGAGGGCAGCCTGCGGCGCTTGAACACGGAGCGCATCGATCTGCTCTGGATGCACGCCTGGGACGGCCTGACCCCGGTGGAGGAAGTGATGCGCGCCCTGGACGATCTGGTGCGCGGCGGCAAGGTGCTGTATGTCGGCGTGTCCGATACGCCCGCCTGGGTTGTGGCCCAGGCGAACACACTGGCGATGCTGCGCGGCTGGACACCCTTCGTCGCTCTGCAGATCGAGTACAGCCTGATCCAGCGCACGCCCGAGCGCGATCTACTGCCGATGGCGCGTGCCCTCGACCTTGCGGTCACTCCCTGGGCGATCCTGGGTCGCGGCATCCTGAGCGGGAAGTACGGCCAGCCGGAGGCGCCTGGCTCAGGGCGAGCGGCGCAGTGGGGCATTCTGCACGAACGGTCGATGAAGATCGCCGCGGCAGTGGCCGAGGCCGCCGAGTTCGATCGGCTGCTCGCCTGCCCAGGCCGCCATCAACTGGCTTCGGCAGCAGCCCGGCGTGATCGTGCCGATCCTGGGCGCACGCACGCTGGATCAATTGCGCGACAATCTGGCGTGCCTGGAGCATGCGCTGCCTGCGGAGGTCGCCGGTCGCCTGGACGAAGCCAGCCGCATCGAACTCGGCTTCCCGCACGAGTTTCTGGCTTCCGAAGGGGTGCGCGAGGTGATCTCCGGCGGCACGTTCGACCAGATCGATCCCCACCGTCCACCCGGCGGCTGAGGGCCTGCCGCCTCAGGCCACCGGGCCCACCTCGTTTTGGAGGCTGCGATGTCAACCGCACTCACTCCGCGCGAACAGCAGCTGCGGGGCGCCTTCCGCTGGCTGAACCGGTACATGTTGCTTCACTGGCGCCTGGGCCTCGGACCCTATGCCAACCAGCGCGAGCTCAGCGGCCAGATCATGGTGCTGGTGCACGTTGGCCGCAAGACCGGCCGCACCCGCCGCACGCCGGTCAACTACGCCATCGTCGACGGCGACGTGTACTGCACCGCCGGCTTCGGCCAGGTCGCCGATTGGTACCGCAATCTGCTGGTCAACCCGCAGGTCGAAATCTGGCTTCCGCATGGCTGGTGGGCGGGCATGGCCGAGGACGTCTCCGACTCGCCCGACCGGTTGCCGCTGCTGCGCCAGGTGCTGATCGCCAGCGGGTTTGCCGCCCGAGTTGCCGGCCTGGATCCAGCGGGCATGACCGAGGAGGCGCTCGACGCCGCTTCCCGGCCGTATCGGCTGATCCGCATCCGGCGCACGCATGCCCTGACCGGCCCGGGCGGCCCGGGGGACCTGGCCTGGGTGTGGCCGGTGGCCACGGCCGTGCTGCTCGGACTGCTGCTCCTGCCGCGCCGACGACGGCGCTGTTGACCCGCTCACTGCGCCTCACCGGCACGCCAGGTGTCGACGCGGACGGCAACCCCTCTGCAAGGAGACGATTCCCAGATGACGTCGGGTCGGCTCTTCAAGCTGGCTGCATTCACCGATACCCCCGAAGGGGGGAATCCGGCTGGCGTGTGGATCGGCGACGAACTCCCCGATCCTTCCACGATGCAACGCATCGCGGCCGAGGTGGGCTTCTCGGAGACCGCCTTCCTTGCGCCCGCCTCGGGCTCCGAGCGCGTCGTTCGCTACTACAGCCCGGTCGCCGAAGTCCCCTTCTGCGGTCACGCCACGATTGCGGCCGGGATCGTGCTGGCCGAGGCGGGAGGCGAGGGCGTCTATCGCCTGACAACAGCCGTCGGAGAAGTGCCGGTGTCGGTTCGGCAGCGCAGCGGCCAGCGTCTGGCGTCGCTCACCTCGGTAGAGCCCAGGTTTGCGCCGGCGGACAGGTCCCTGCTGACGGATGCGCTCGCAACGCTCGGATGGGATGAGGCGGAGCTCGATCCATCGATCCCGCCGGCCAAGGCCTACGCCGGCGCATGGCACCTTGTCCTGGCGGTTACCCGCGCCCAGCAACTCGCCACGTTGGACTACGACTTCGACCGGTTGAAGGCCATCATGCTGGCCCACGACCTCACGACGCTGCAACTCGTGTGGCGGGAGAGCCAAAGCGTCTTCCATGCCCGCAATCCGTTTCCGGTTGGAGGCGTCGTCGAGGACCCTGCAACCGGGGCTGCGGCCGCCGCACTTGGCGGCTACCTGCGTCAGGCCGGGTTGATCCAGGCTCCGGTCGTGCTCACCATTCGCCAGGGCGAGGCGATGGGGCGACCTAGCCTGCTGACCGTCGAGATCCCCAAGCAAGGTGGGATCATCGTCACAGGCACGGCGGTTCCGATCTGAGGCGACCTCCGCCGCGCCCGGCAGGCCTGCGGCCGATGGGAACCCGGTGACCCTCGCAGCCCGATGGCCCGGTGAAGGCCTGCCGCTCGGCGAGCCGCCGGGCTGCCCTCCAGGTCCGCCATCCTGTGCGAGAATTGCTTCGAGGCTGCCCGGCCCGACGAACCGGATGGCGGGTTCTTGCCCGGCCAGGAGTCCGTTGGGCCCAACGGAGTGCTCCCCGATGCGCGAAGAGCAGATCATCCAGGCCACCCCCGAGCCCCGGACCCGCTCCAGTCTGGCGGCCGATCTGCGCGCCCTGGGCGTCATCCCCACGATGACGCTGCTGGTGCATTCGTCGCAGTCGTCGCTGGGCTGGGTGAGCGGCGGGCCGGTTGCGGTCATCCAGGCCTTGATGGACGTGCTGACCCCGCAGGGCACACTGGTGATGCCGGCCTTCACCGGCTACTCCGATCCCACCTACTGGGAGCACCCGCCGGTCCCCCGGTCCTGGGTGGAGGTGATCCACGCCAGCATGCCGGCCTTTGAGCCGGAGACAGCCCCGACGCGCGGCATGGGCGCCATCGCCGAGAGCTTCCGCAGCTGGCCCGGCGTGCTGCGCAGCCGGCATCCGCTCGAACTCGTTTTGCGCCTGGGGAAGGCACGCCGACCGGGTGACCGCAGATCACGGCCTGGACGACGGGCTGGGCGAGACTTCGCCGCTGGCGCGGCTGCACGAACTCGATGCACACGTGCTGCTGCTCGGTGTCGGCTTCGACAGCAACACCTCGTTCCACCTTGCCGAGCACCGGGCGCCGCGTATCGTCGGCCGCCTCACGCAGAAGGTTCCTATCCTCGGCCCGCACGGCCGCCAACTGGTGACGATCACCGAGATCGACTACTCGACCGACAACTTCGTGGAGATCGGCGAGGCGCTGCAGGCCGCCGGCCACGTGCGCCTCGGCCGGGTCGGCTCGGCGGCCGCCCGGCTCTTCTCCCAGCCGGCGTGCGTCGACTTCGCCTGCCAGTGGTTGCGCCGCCACGCTGCGGATGGCGCCCCTGCGGACGCAACCAGGGCATAGCGCCGCCGCATCGGCTTGTGCCGCCGGGGCGCGGCGTCAGAGCTCGCGAATGAACACGCGGTGGTTCTTGTAGGCCACGCCGCCGACGTTCTCCAGGTCATGTCGCATCTGGACGGCCGACTCAGCCACCTGGGTCAGGTCGGCATGCAGGAACTTGTGCTCGTGAATGGTCTTCTCCATCTCCGAGTACATCAGGGCATTGCCGCCGCGGCCGTGGAACTCGGGCAGCACGCCGGCACCATTGAGCGCCACCCAGCGCGTGCGCCGCGCCTCGAGCAGCAGATCAACGATGCCGAAGGGCAGCAGGCGACCCTTGCTGCGCTGGATGGCGGCGGAGACGTCCGGGAAGGCGAACAGGAAGCCGACCACGTCGTCTTCATGCAGGATGATCTTGATCAGGCGCGGGTTGGCAAAGCCGAGGATGTTGTCGGTCAGGAACTTGATCTCGCGATCGCTGAGCGGGTAGTACTCCCAGTTGTTGACGAAGGTGCGGTTGTAGGCCTGGCCGATCCTGGGCGCCATGGCCATCAGCTCGCGCTTGCGCGTGAAGCGCATCACCCGCAGCCCGCTGCGGGCTGCGGCGCGCTCGGCCACGCGGTGCACGCGTTCGGGCAGGCGGAACTTCTCGGCGCTCAGGTAGCAGGAGACGAAATCGACCTCCTTGCGGAACCCCAGCCGTTCGGCGAAGGCCGGGTAGCTCGGCGGGTTGTAGTTCATCATCGTCATCGCCGGCCGGAACTCGAAGCCGTCCACCAGCATGCCGTAGCCGTCGAGCGCACCGAATCCCTTGGGGCCGACGACCTGGGTCAGGCCGCGCGCACGGGCGGCCTCGAACACGCGCTCGAACAGCGCCGACGCCACCTCGAAATCGTCCTCACATTCAAACAGGTAGAACTGCGCCTGGCGCTTGTCGTGATAGCGGTTGTACGGACGGTTTTCCAGCAACGCGATGCGCCCGACATCGCGCTCCGTCCCGCGTGGCCAGAAAGAACTCAGCCTGCGAATGCTCATAGAACGGGTGCTTGTCCGGATTCAACTGGGTGGAGGCATCCGTCAGGATCGGCGGCACCCAGTGCGGCGAGTCGGCATACAGGCGGAAGGGCAGCTGCAGGAAGCGCTTGACTTGCGCCCGATCGCGCACGTCGACGGCCTGAATGGTGAGCATCTTCCCTCCGCGCGGCTGCGGCGCGCATTGTAGCACCCGCCCCCTGGGCCTACAATTGCCCTGGCTCTCCTGAGGAGGATGCTCTGAGCCGAAGCCAGTTCGTTCATGTCGTGGCTACCGCCATCACTCGCCTGGTGTGCACGCACACCGTCGAGGGGCGGCAGAATCTCCCCACCGGCGGCCCATACATTCTGGCCGCCAACCACCTGGGCATGCTCGATGCCCCGCTGTTCTACAGCGAGTTCGGCGGGCCCCACATCGCCGCTTGGGTGGCCGAGAAATGGGAACGCCACTGGATCCTGGGCCCGTTCATGCGGGCGGCGAATGGCATCTTCATCCAGCGGGGGGAGGTCGACCGGGCGGCACTGGATGCGGCCGTCGCCTGGCTGAGGTCCGGGAGGGTGTTCGGCATGGCGCCTGAAGGCACGCGCAGCCGCACCCATCAGCTCAACCGGGGCAAGTCCGGCATTGTGTACCTTGCCCAACAAGCAGGGGTTCCGATCGTGCCAGCCGCCTTCATCAACACCGAGGACGCGCTGCCGGCGCTGCTCCGCCTGCACCGCAAACACGCCCTCCTGCGTATTGGTGAGCCGTTCCGCCTGCCGCCGCTTGATCCTGCCCGCCGGTCCGAGTCCACCCGCCAGCAAGCCGACGAGGTCATGTGCCGCATCGCGGTGCTCTTGCCGGAACGCTATCGCGGCGCGTATGCGGACCACCCGCGCCTGCAAGCGCTGCTGGCGTCTCCGCCGGGCGATTCCTAGCCGGGCACACCATCCCCTCGCCCGTTGGCGCCGAGGCGGCGCCTGCGCGCGGGAACGGCGGCGATGCTGGGGAGACGCACACAAGGCCCAGCCGGCACGCAGGTGCGCGGAGCCGCCTGAAGGAGCCTTCGAGAGCAACCCCAGCGCTTGGCCGGGGTTTGTATGAGCGACGAGCCGATTCGTGTCGGCTGGAGTCTCCGATGGAGGGACGAAGATGCTTGAGGCAATTCTTGCTCTGGTTGCGGGTCTGGTGCTGGTCTTCGCCGGCAAGCGGTTCTTCTGGCTGGCTGCCGGGTTGGCGGCATTTCTTTTCACCTGGGTTGTGTTTGAGGCCCTGTTCGGGGGAGGATGGGTGGCCATCCTCATCGGGCTGGTGGTGGCGTTGCGTCATGGGGTGGCTGGCGACCAAGTTCATCAAGTGGATCGGCCTGTTTGTCGGCTTCGCGGCCGGCGCCGTTATCGTCCCCTTCTTGTTGGGCTTGATCGGGATCGATCTCAGCTTCCTGATCGGCGCTGTGATCGGCGGCGTCATCGGCCTGATCCTGATGAACTTCTTGTTCGATTGGGGCCTGATCGTCCTCACGGCGCTGATGGGTTCATCGGTGGTCGCCAGCCGGTTGGAGAGCGGTTTCGGGATGGGCGCCTCGGTCGCCGGCCTGATCGGCCTGGTGCTGTTGGTGGCCGGCGTGGTTGTGCAGGCGCGCAGCAAAGAGTGATGCCGGCAGGCGACGGCTGGGCCACTCCGACGGCGCAGGGACAACAAGACCGGCTGCATCCGCGCAGCCGGTCTTCGCGTTCCACGGCACGCCGGGGTGTCTCCCTTCAGCTGTAGATCAGCGCATGATGCGCGGCATTAGCCAGAAGGCGGAGTCGTCCGTGTAGTCTCCGCGGGTCTGCACGCTCAGAATGAACTTCACCTTCTTGCCGGCCAGTTCGGACAGATCGACTGCGACACTTCGAAACTCGTCGTCAGTTCTCTCCTCCCAATCCCCCAGCGTCTTGATCGACCCATCGCCGATACGGTACTCGAGCTTCATGCGCACGCTGCACGCGGGCGAGCCGTCCAGGCAGCTGATCACCGCCTGGAAGAGGTCGCCCTCTTCGACCTTGAAGGCCGGGAACTCGCCGCGGATGCGCCCGTCCTCGACGGCTTCGGGGTGCATCCACAGGCCGGGCTCGTTCTCCTTGCGCCCGCCCTCCATCACCGCTTCCTCCAGGCGCACGACGAAACCAGCCGGCGAGCCAGCATCGCCGGGGCACGGCAGGTCGCCCGAGGCAGTGGACCAGTCGGCGTCGCAGTAGTCCTCCACCAGGCTGTAGACCACTTCATCCGGCAGGGAGACTTGGATGGCTACCCGGAAGGGCTTCGTCCCCTGTTCTCCGATTCCGAAGAGCTGTCCGCCGAGCGACTGCAATTTCCACAGGCCGCGGTAGTCCCCCTCCTCTTTAGGCGCTTTCAGGTCCACGGAGACGTCGATCGTCTCGCCGGGTTTGACCTCCCCCGACAGCGGCTGACTCTTGGGCCCCGACATCCGGTCCTCCGCCTCAAACACCAGATCATAGCCGCGCGTCCAGCTGCACGAGCCGCTGTTGCTCAGACGCCAGGTCTTGGTGAAGTCCGCCCCCGGCCTGAACTCCGAGCCGTCAGGGACGGTGACATCACGCACGAAGGTCGCCCGGTGGCAGGGCAGTGTGACCTCCGTGGCTACCGGCGCCAGGCTTGGCGGGGCGGTGGCCTCTGGGTTAAGGGATGGCAGGGTCGGCGTTTCCGTCGAAACCGGAGGCAAGGGGATCGGCCCGGTCGCGGCGGCGGAGATTTCGGTCATGACCGACTCAACCGTCTGCGCGGCTGCCGTCCCCGCCGAGTTGCCGACTGCCGGTTGTGGCAGCAGATCAGCCGGCAGGGCACAAGCCAGGCTGATCATCAACCCTGTCATGCCCCCAAGCAGCAGGTAGCGCACACTCTTCATCGTTCCTGACTCCTTGCCCCTTGAGGGCCCAGGGCATCCGGGAACGTTGGTTCCCGGCGGAAGCCCTGCTGTTGCTTTGGGCACGATTCTACGCCCCGCACCGCTCCTTGTTGGTATGGGACGATGCCTCCCGGACACCGTTTCCAGGCGCCGGCCGCCAGCATCCCCCGTATGGGGGAAGGACCTTCCGCCACCCCAGTTCCACCCCTGGCGGGATTGTCCTCGCCCGTCAAGTGACGTAGAAATAGAACGCTTGTTCTATTCTGCGTTGCCCGGAGCCGTCATGCTACCTCAGCCCCATCTGCCGCTCACCGTCACCGACCTTCCGCTCCCGGTTGCCGACCCGGCGCTGCTCGAGACGCTGCTCCAGCCGCGCCTGTCGCTGTTCTGGGGCGCCCACACCCCCACCCGCACGCTGCTGGCCGTGCTGACCACGCTGGCGGCGCGCGGGCAGGCGGTGCGCGTCTTCGACGGCGGCAACCGCTTCGACGGCTACTTCGTCGCCCGGCTGGCGCGCCAGCTCACCCCGGCGCCGCAGGCAGTGCTGCAGCGCATTCGCCTGTCGCGCGCCTTCACCTGCTTTCAGCTGGCCGAGTTGATCGAGAACGCCGCCGCCGATCCGCAGCCGCTGTTCGCCCTGGACCTGCTGGCCACCTTCTATGACGAGAGCGTCTCGCTGCAGGACTCCGAGCGCCTGCTGCTGACCACCCTCGGCCACCTCAAGCGCCTGGCTGCTGCCGGGCCGGTGATCGTCGGCGCCCGCGAGCCGCAGTCCCTGGTCAAGGAACGCTGGGCGCTGCTCGACCATCTGCAGGCTGCCGCCGATGCCGCCTGGATGCTGCGCTCCCCACTGACCGAGCCGCCGCTCCAGCCGAGGCTGTTCTGATGGGCCGCACCCTGCCCTCGATCACCCAGGCCTTCCTGCAGGAGCAGCAGTCGCTGCTGCGTTTCCGCCGCGCCCTGCGCCGCGAGGATCAACTGGCGCTGGATGACCTGTTGGCCGCCTCGCGTCACCACCTGGCCGCCGCCGCCTATGCCTCCCACCTGCTGCCCTTCGAGACCATGTTGCTGGCGATGCTGGTCGAGGAACACAAGCAGGTGCTCGACCTCCGGCGGCGACTGGAGCAAATCGAGAGCCTCGCCTCTACCCCCCAGCTGCCGCCTGCTCCGGAGGGCTAGCACGCGATGAAGCCTCGTTTCCCATCCCCCTCCCGTTCCTTGGCGGCATCCCGAGCGCAGACAGGGCGCGGGCGCGTCGCAATCGATGGGCGCATGCCGGACGTCGTCCGTCGCCTGGACCCCTGCCCCCTGCCTGCGCAGGGGCAGGCTTCGCAGGGGTGACATGTGTCCTGCGCCGGATGCCCGTCCTTCCCGCGCAGGTCGAAGACATCCAAGTGAAGCAGAGCGCAGGGATGCGGGCATCCCGAGGTAGGGTGGCGTGGGGCACGCAGGGCCGCAGCGAAGGGAAGCGGCGTACCTGTTCGTCAGTCCCGCGCAGGTCGAAGATCCCCGAGCGAAGCGGAGGGGACGGGAATCCAGGGAGGTCGCGCAGGGTTGCAGTGACGGCTTGCCGCGAATCCGACCCCGTTCGTGCCGCCGCAGCCGGAGCCGATTGCTCGGCTGCGGCCCATCGCCTGGATGCCTGCCTGCGCAGGCATGACAGAAATCGCAAAGGTAGCTCGTGCCGGGTCTCGATGCCGGCCTTCGGCGGACGCAGGAGGCGCCGCTCATCGCAAGCCTGTCATTCCCGCGCAAGCGGGAATCCAGGGAGGCCGCGCAGGATTGCAGCGATGGCTTGCCGTGAATCCGACCCGGTTCATGCCGCCGGAGCCGGAACCGATCACGCGGCAGCGGCCCATCGCCTGGATGCCGGCCGAGAGCCGAGTCCGCCTCCGGGCGGGGCACAGCCCGGACAGACCTGCACGGCGAAAGGCGAAGCTGTTCCCAGGAGCACACGTGTCCACTCTCTTCGGTTGGTTGTTCGATGTTTACCCGTCCGGCGACGGGATGTGCCTGTGGCTGCTCGACGCCGACGGCCGGATGCATGCCCTGAGCGATACCTTCGCTCCGGTCTTCTACGTGCGCGGGCCCCGGGACGGGCTGCGCGCCTTGTGCCAGCATCTACGCACCCGCCGCGCCCCAGTCGACCTGCAGCGCGCCGAGCGGCGTGACCTGTTCCTCGATCAGGAGGTGGAGGTGCTGGCCGTCGCCGTGCGCATCCCGGGCCAACTGCCGCTGCTCTTCCGCCAGGTCGCCGACACCTTCCCGTACCTGACCTACTACGATGCCGACATCAGCCTGCCGCAGCGCTACGTGCTGGCCCGCAACCTGTTCCCGCTGGCGTACTGCGCCGCCGAGCATGACCAGGGCCGCCTGCGCCACATCGAGGCCCTCGACACCCCTTGGGACATCGACTACCGCCTGCCACCGCTGCGGGTGATGGCGCTGTGCCTGTCGGGCGAGCTGCGCGACCCGGCCCGCGGCCACCGCGGCGATCTGCTGGTCGACATCGAAGACCGGCTGTACACCTTCCGGCGCGGCGACGGCCGCGCCCTGGTGCTTGGACTGCAGCACCTGCTCGAGCAGCACGATCCGGACCTGCTGATGACGGCCTACGGCGACTCCTACATCCTGCCGCGTCTGATCCAGCTGGCGGCGCACTACCATATCCCGCTGTCGCTCAACCGCGATCCGTCCCAGCGCGTCGCTCACAAGACAGCCCGCTCGTACTTCTCCTACGGCCGGGTGGTCTTCCGCGACGAACAGCACCTGCTGTTCGGGCGCTGGCACATCGACCGCCAGAATGCCTTCCTGGCCGATGACTACGGGCTGGACGGCACGCTGGAGATCGCCCGCCTGACCGGACTGCCGGTGCAGACCGTGGCCCGCGTCTCGACCGGGACCGGCATCAGCGCCATGCAGGTTGCCACCGCCCAACGCCGCGGCGTGCTTGTCCCCTGGCAGAAGCGCCAGCCCGAGTCGCTGAAATCCGGCCTCGACCTGCTGCTGGCCGACAAGGGCGGCCTGGTCTACCTGCCCACGCCGGGCCTGCACGAGCACGTCGCCGAGCTCGATTTCTCCGCCATGTACCCCAGCATCATGGTGCGCTTCAACCTGTCGCCCGAGACCGTCGGCGCCGCCTGCTGCGACGGCCGGCCCGTGCCCGAGTTGGGCACCCCGGTCTGCACCCATCGCCAGGGGCTGGTGCCCGAGACCCTGGCGCCGTTGCTGGAGAAGCGAGCCCAGTACAAGGTGCTCGCCCGCCAGCTTCCCGTCGACGACCCGCGAGGCGAGACCTACCGCCGGCGCTACTCAGCGCACAAGTGGCTGCTGGTCACTTGCTTCGGCTACCTCGGCTACAAGAACGCCCGCTTCGGTCGCATCGAAGCCCACGAGGCCGTCACGGCGTACGGGCGCGACGTGCTGCTACAGGCCAAGGAGATGGTCGAGGCCCGCGGCTTCCGCGTGCTGCACCTGTACGTCGACGGGCTATGGATACACAAGCCGGGCGTGCGCCGCCCGCCGGATTACCAGAGCCTGCTCGAGGAGATCCAGGCTCAGACCGGGCTGCACATCGGCCTGGAGGGCATCTACCGCTGGCTGGCCTTTCTGCCGTCGCGCACCGAGCCGCGCATCACAGTGGCCAACCGCTACTTCGGCGCCTTCCAGGATGGCAGCCTGAAGATCCGCGGCATCGAGGCCCGCCGCCACGACACGCCGCGCTTCATCAAGCAGACCCAGCTGGAAATCCTCGACATCCTGGCCCAGGGTTCCGACGCCGCCGGCTTCCGCCAGGCGTTGCCGGCGGCGGTTGATCACGCCCGGCGTAAGCTGCAGGCGCTGCTGGCCGGCGAGGTGGCGCCGGCCGACCTGGTGATCACCCAGCGCCTGTCGCGGCCGCCGGTGGAGTACGTCACCCACACCGTCACGGCGCAGGCGGCGCGCGAGCTGGTGCAGGCCGGCGTCGAGCTCAGCCCGGGTGCGGTCGTCCGCCTGATCCTGGTGCCCGGCCCCGAGAAGGCTCGGGCGTGGGAACTGGTCGAGGGTCCGCTGCCCTACGACCGCCCGGCCTATGCCGAGCTGCTGCTGCGCGCCGTCGAGAGCCTGTTCGCCCCAGTTGGCGTGGATCGCGCCACCCTCGACACCTGGCTGCTGGGCAACGCTGGGTACTGGGGCCCGCCCGGAGCACTGCCGCCGGCCGGTGTCGATCCCGGCTCACCCCTGCTCGCCCGCCGGACCCGCTTCCCCGTCCCGCCCGGGGGCAGCCCGTTCGGGCTTCGCCCCGGGGGCCACCCGACTCCGTTGCCGCCAGCAGATCCCTCAGGCGAGGTTGAACTGGCGCCAGGGAGCACAACCGGGCGCGAACGAGCGGTGGGTCACCCCACCGCTCGCGCCGTACCAATCTCCCTCAGAGAGTGCGCACCCCAGCAGGATCAGCGCGCCGATGGCACCCCTGGCGCCGCAGGCTGAGCCGGGCGAGCGGCCTTCTCCCGCCCGCCACGCACGGCACCCAGCACATTGCGCTTGACCGCCGCCACGATCCATTTCCAGTGCACGATCACGTGCACGGTCACCCCGGCGATCATCGCCAGGCCAAACCAGTCATGCAGGCTGCGCCAGGCATCGCGCGCCAGCAGCCAGGACTGCGAGGCCACCCGGCCGCCCTGGAAGCCCGCGCCGGCGAGCCCGAAGAAGAAGACGAGCCCGGTCAGCGCCGTGACGACAAACCCCACGGCGATCACACTGTTCAGAAGCAGATTCCATTTCGGCTTGAGTGACATCGTTTCCCCTCACCCTAGAAAGATTGGCTTGATCCGCCGGCGGCTGGTGCCGCCCAGCGCCCGCCGCCCGCCCAGAGCGGCCGGCCGCTTTCATCGCGCAGCACAGCCGTCTGCGCGGTGGCGGTCGCGGTCAACGTCAGGACCTCGAACTCGCCGTCTTCCCAGAAGCCGGTGATCTCCACCGGGTCTCCGGCCTGGAGCGTGATCCCCAGGCTCTCCCAGTAGCTGGGCTTGCCGAGTCCCGCCGCGATCTGTTCCCCTTCCGACGTCTGCAGCACCAGCTCGCTGCCGTCGAGCTGCACAACGGTTCCGGCAAGCACCATGGCAGCCCGATCTTGGGCTCGGTCGGGCTCGGCCGGATCGATCGCCAATCCCTGGCGCCCGCCGCCGGCCTGTCCACCCTCCGGCCGGGCCTCCGTCGCCCGGCGTCCACCACCCTGGCCCTGGCTCTGGCCCCGGCCCAGCCCT
This sequence comes from uncultured Chloroflexia bacterium, assembly GCA_963789825.1. Lineage (GTDB taxonomy): Bacteria > Chloroflexota > Anaerolineae > Anaerolineales > E44-bin32 > PFL42. The sequence goes on along the minus strand of CAWBME010000003.1, from coordinate 26,000 downwards.
TCAGCGGGCTCGTCCACTCCGGCCGCTGCGGCATAGCGCCCGGCCTCGATTCCGGCATGGGTCTCCGTCCCGGTTCCACCGACGGCCTCGTACACGCCGTAGCCCATCAGGCTCAGCACAGCCACAATCGCACCGGCGAACAACAGCTTCTTGATCATCGTTCTCACCTCGACTCCCTTGGACACGGCCAACCGCCGCTCCGGACTGAGAGCAGGTTAGCCGCGGGCGATGAAGGACGCGTGAAGTCCGCAAGCAGATCTGGAGCAGGCGCCATGCGTTGCCCCCGGCTGCCCCCTGGAAGCCCGCACAAAGCGGCTGCCTGCCAGGCTCGGGCTGCCGCCGCCGGTGGCCGCCCATCGCCTTGGCCCGGGTAGCCTCGGGAGCCTGCCTCTGCCTCAAGTCGTCTGCCGCCGGCATCGGGCCCCAGGCACCGACCCGCCACCGAGCACCCTGCTGCGTATCTACGGGGCTGGGACCTCCTTCCCCCAAGATCTGGGCCCGAGCCGCTGGGCGCCGACCGGAGGGGCCAGCCCTGGGGCCCAGCCCGCGGTTTGACGCTCCCCTTCCACCCGTGGTATCATTTCGCGTAATCTCGGGCCGCTCACGCCCTCATGAGCGGCCCCGCCGTGTCGGAGTCCGAGAGGAGAGAAAGATCAGCGCATCCGAGTTCCGTGTCAACGAGGAGATCCGGGTCAGTGAAGTTCGGCTGATCGGTCCGGACGGTCAGAACTTGGGGGTGGTCCCGCTGCGCGAAGCGCTCAGCCTGGCGCAGCAAGCCAACCTTGACCTGGTAGAGGTCGCCCCGAATCTCTCACCCCCGGTGTGCCGGGTGCTGGACTACGGCAAGTTCCTTTACGAGAAGGCCAAGAAGGAGCGCGAAGCCCGCAAGGCGCAGACCAAGATCGAGATCAAAGAGATCCGCCTGCGCCCGAAGACCTCCGATCACCATCGCGGATTCAAGATCCGCAATGCGCGTCGCTGGTTGACGGAGGGCAAGAAGGTCAAAGTCCGCATCCGCTTCCGCGGTCGCGAGATCACCTTCCCGGAAATCGCGCTTGAGGATCTCAGGGATATTGCGTCGGATCTTTCCGACGTTTCGATCATCGAGCAGACGCCCATGATGGAAGGCCGGACCATGCTGATGACGCTGGCGCCGGGAAAGCCAAAGAGCTAGCCGCCTGCAAGTCCCGCCGATGCACCGTGCGCCGCGGACGAAGGTCCGCGGTGGCGTCTGAGGCTGCAGGTGACCCAGAAGAGCAGGGAGAAGGACCGTGCCGCGGAAAGCCAACAAGACCAGCAAGTACAAGCTCAAGACGCACAAGGCGACCTCCAAGCGCTTCCGCCGCACCGCCAGCGGCAAGTTGCTGCGCACCAAGGGCAGCAAGAGCCACTTGCGACGGCGCAAGTCGGCCCGCACCAAGGCGCTGCTGGGCGAGATGGTCCCCGTGAAGGGCCGCTCGTTCAGGAAGCGCGTGGCACGCCTGGCTCCCAATCTGGGCAAGTAGTCCCCGCCGGGAATCCCGTCCGGGACACCGAGATCGTCGGGCGCGGCCGTTGAGCGCATCCAACTGGCAGGAGCACCTCCCGCCGGCGCTCAGGGGACCGCAGGAGAGAAGAACGTGGCTCGAGTAAAGGGCGGTATCGTCACCCGCCGACGTCACAAGAAGATCCTGCGCATGACCAGCGGTATGTATGGCTCGCGCCACCTGCTCTTCCGTCGCGCCAACGAGGCGATGATGAAGAGCTTGTGGTACGCCTACCGCGACCGCCGCACGCGCAAGCGTGACCTACGCCGCCTGTGGATCGCCCGCATCAACGCCGCCTCGCGGCTGCACGGCACGACCTACAGTCGGCTGATCCACGATCTGAAGGCGGCCGACATCCGCATCAATCGCAAGATGCTGGCCGATCTGGCCGTGCGTGACCCGGCCGCCTTTGCCGCGGTCGTCTCGGCCGCCCAGCCCTGAGCCTGCCCAACGCGATCTCTCTTGCCACCCCGCCCCGGCGGGGTGGCTTCGCGGACACCCCTGCCCTGACGCCGCGCCACCCACAGTGCCTGCATCGTCGCCAGCTTGGGTTGCCGCCTGCCTTGGAAGGTGAAATGAGGCGCGATCACTCCCGTCCCGCCTTCCCCCACCAGACGCGCCCGCATCTCGCCGCCCATACCCATGGTCATCCCCCGCAGATCGGAGGCTCCTGGAATGCAGCTGCGACGTGCGGGCATCCACGCCATGGCCACGCTCCGGCACTGGAGCCAGGGTGCAATCCTGCCTGACCACAAACGACGCCAGATCTTCCTTGGTGCCTGCTCGTACGACCGAGACCCCGCCTCCGAAGGGAGGATCGGCCGTGTCACATGCCCGGGGAGCGAGCTTGATACAATCCTCGTGCCTCCTGGATCTCGGTTGGAGTGTCCCGTGTCTGGCCTGATCGCCTACCGTGAACTGCCTACAGGACAGCGCTTGGAACTGCGCCAAGGGGACCTCAGTGAGGAGGCCGTGGACGCCATCGTCAACGCGGCCAACGATCGGCTGCAACACGGGGGCGGGGTGGCCGGCGCCCTGGCCCGCAAGGGCGGACCCGTCGTGCAGCAGCAGAGCGACCGCTGGCTGGCGGACAATGGCCCGATCGACCACGAACACCCGGCAGTCACCAGCGGCGGCGATCTCCCCTGTCGCTTCCTGATTCACGCCGTCGGCCCGATCTGGGGAGATGCCGAGGACGAACGCAAGCTGGCGGCGGCGGTGCGCACCGCGCTGGAGACCGGCGACCGTCTGGGTGCGGCCAGCCTCGCCCTGCCGGCCATCTCCACCGGGATCTTCGGCTTCCCACCCTCGCGCGCAGCTCCGATCCTGCTCGAGCAGGCCGAGACCACCCTGCTCGCCATGTCCGACACCCATCTGCAGCTGGTGCGCCTTGTCTTGATCGATGCGCGCGTGCTGCAGGCCTTCCATGCCTGCTGGCAAGAGCGCTGGCCGGAGGAGAGCGGCAATCTATGATCACATCGGCCAGCAATCCGCGCGTGAAGTGGGTCCGGGCGCTGCAGACGCGCCGTTCCAGCCGCTCCGGCGAGGCGGCGTATGTGGTCGAGGGTGAGCGCATGGCGCGCGAGGTCCTGGCCGCGGGAACCCCGGCGCGGGCGGTCTTCTACACCGAGCATCTCGACGCTCGCGGGCGGGGTCTGGTCAACAGCCTTCAGCGAGCCGGGGCCAGCGCCGAGCCGGTCAGTGAGCCGGCGATGGCGGCGATGTCGGCCACCGATACGCCCCCCGGCCTGCTGGTGGTGCTGCCCATTCCCGAGCCCACGCTGCAGGCGCCGATCACCCTGGCAGTGGTCGCCGATCGCATGGCGGATCCCGGAAACCTCGGCACACTGATCCGCACCTGTCGCGCGGCCGGTGTGCAAGCGCTGTTGCTCAGCGAGGGCACGGTTGACCCCTACAATCCCAAGGTGGTGCGGGCAGCCATGGGCGCTCATCTCCACCTTCCGATCCTGAGCCTCGGCACCGATGAGATCCTGCAACGCCTACAGGGCGTGCCATTGTGGCTGGCCGAGGCGCGCCAAGGAACGGTCTATCACCAGGTCGACTGGCGCTTGCCGGCCGGGCTGGTGATTGGAGGCGAGGCGGCTGGCGCAAGCGAGGCCCTGCGTGCAGCCAGCCAGGGAACGGTCCACATCCCGTTGCGCGGCGGTACCGAGTCGCTCAATGCCGCCATCGCCGCTGCGGTCATCCTTTTCGAGATCGCCCGCCAGCGAGGTAGCGCATGAACATCCGATCGATCACCGCGTTTGTCGCCCCTGGCTGGCCGGTGGAGCCGCGGCGCTTCGAGGAGACCAGCCGCTGTCTCGCCGCCGCTCGTCTGGCGCTGGAGCAGGCCGGATATCCCGTGCAGACGCTGCGCCTGGCCACCCCGCCGCCCGCCGAGATGGAACGGCCGGTGGCGCCGGCGGATCGCCCCGAATTCGCGCGCCAGCTTGAGGCGCAGGCCTTTGTGCATGGCATCGACTATGTGGCGATCGGCCCGGCCTTGCCGGAGGAACCGGGGGGCTTCGCCGCAATCCCGGAGATCCTGGCGGCCACCGAGAACGTGTTCACCAGCGGCATGTACGCACATGCGGAGATCGGCGTGGCGCTGCCTGCCGCTCGGGCCTGCGCCGAGGTCATCGAGCGCAACTCGCGCCTGCCCTCGGACGGTTTCGCCAACCTGCGCTTCGCGGCGCTGGCCAATGTACCCTCCGGCACGCCGTTCTTCCCCGCTGCCTACCACGACAATGGACCGGCCGCGCTGGGCATTGCGACCGAGGCGGCCGAGCTGGCCGTCGATGCCTTCCGTGAGGTGTCATCCCCCGAGATCGCCCGGCGTCGATTGGTGGGCATGATCGAAGCCCACGCCTCTGCCATCACCCGCCTGATGCAGCCGATCGCCGCCGAGCACGAGACGCGCTGGCTCGGCATCGACTTCTCCTTGGCGCCGTACCCGGAGCATCACCGTTCGCTCGGCACGGCCCTCGAATTGCTGGGTGTGTCGGCCGTCGGCCTGGCCGGGACGGTTGCCGCGGCGGCGTTTCTTGCCGACTGCCTTGATCGTGCCCAGTTCAAGCGCACCGGATTCTGTGGCCTGTTCCTGGCGGTCCTGGAGGACTCCACCCTCGCCGCTCGCGCGGCCGAAGGACATCTGACCCTCGCAGACTTGCTGGTGCTCTCCACCCTGTGCGGCACTGGGCTGGACACTCTGCCCGTTCCGGGCGACACCACACCCGATGCGCTGATGGCCATCCTGGTGGATCTGGGAGCGCTCGCCCTGCGCCACAACAAGCCCCTGACCGCCCGGCTGATGCCCATTCCGGGGAAGGTGGCCGGCGATCCGGTGCACTTTGATTTCCCCTACTTCGCCGACAGCCGCGTGCTGGATGTCCCCGCCCACGCCGTCACGGGCCTGCTTGCCGGTGCCGGCGTGCTGCATATCGGACCCCGTCCGGCGTGAGGCGCTTGCCTGACCTCCCAGCCTGCCTGGGCTGCGATCGATGACGTCCCCCGCGGATCCCCTCGCCGGACTCAATCCGGCGCAGCGCAGCGCGGTGACTGCACCGCTTGGCCCGGTGCTGGTGCTGGCCGGGCCAGGCTCCGGCAAGACACGCGTGCTCACGCATCGCATCGCCTTCCTGATCGGCAGCCGCGGTGTGGCGCCGGAACACATCCTGGCCGTGACGTTCACCAACAAGGCTGCCCGCGCGATGGCCTCCCGCTTGGAGACCCTGCTCCCGGCGACGGCCGAGTCGACGCGACCCACCCTGGGGACCTTCCACGCCTGGTCTGCCCGGCTGCTGCGCCGCGAGGCAACCTACCTGGAGGTCAGCCGCGATTTCGTGATCTTCGACGATGACGATCAGCACACGCTGATCCGTCAGGCGATCAAGGATCTCGGCTATGACCCGAAACAGGCGTCCCCGGCCAAGATCCAGGCCATGATCTCCCAGGCGAAGAACGAGATGCTGGCACCGGAGGCGATGGCACCCGGCAGTCATCTGCAGACGATCGCCCGTCAGGTGTTCGCCCGCTACCAGGCCGCGCTGCGCAGCAACAACGCCCTCGACTTTGACGACCTGCTCACGCAGGCCGCCCGTCTGCTGCGGGAACACCCCGATGTCCGGGAACGAAGCCGAGCGCGCCATCGCCATCTGCTGGTCGATGAATTCCAGGACACGAACGGCGTGCAGTACGAGCTGCTTCGCTGGCTGGTCTCGGACACGTCCGACCTGTTCGCGGTCGGTGACGCCGATCAGTCGATCTACCGCTGGCGCGGCGCCGACTACCGCAACGTCCGCCGCTTCAGCCAGGACTACCCCCAGGCGCAGGTGATCCTGCTCGAACAGAACTACCGCTCCACGCAGACCGTGCTGGACATTGCTATGGCCGTCATCGACCGCGCCCCCGGGCGTCAGCCCAAGCGGCTCTTCACCGATCGCGGGCAGGGCAACCGAGTGGGGATCTACGAGGCGTACGACGAGAGCGACGAGGCGCGCTACGTGGTCGATACCATCGCCGAGCTGACCGCCGGCAACCACGCCCGTCCCGGCGAATGCGCCGTGATGTACCGCACCAACGCCCAATCCCGCTCCTTGGAGGAAGCGTTCTTGCGCGCCGGCCTGCCCTACCGGCTGGTCGGTGCGCAGCGCTTCTACGGACGCCGCGAAGTGAAGGATGTCATCGCCTATCTGCGCCTGGTGCACAACCCGGACGATGCGGTGAGCCTGCTCCGCGTGCTCAACACCCCCAGCCGCGGCCTGGGGGCGAAGTCCACCGCCGGCGTGCTGGAGGCTGCCGCCGGCAGCGGACAAAGTCCGGCCCGGCTGCTGATCCAGCTCGGCAGTGGACTGGCCGATCTCCCGACGGGTCTGTCGGGCAAGGCCGGCGCCGCCCTGCGGGACTTCGGCCGCAACCTGCAGCGCTGGCGAGTGCTGAGCCAGGCCGGGACCGTCTCGGAGTTGATCGAGGCCATCCTGGCCGACATCGACTTTCGCCGCTACCTTGAGGATGGAACGGAGGAGGGCGCCGAGCGCTGGGCCAACGTACTAGAGCTGTCCAGCCTTGCCGCCGAGTACACCGATCTCGACCTGGCGGCCTTCCTGGAGTCCGTCGCCCTGGTCTCCGACCAGGACACACTTGAGCGATGAGCAGGACGTGCCCACCCTGTTGACGCTGCACGCCGCCAAGGGTCTGGAGTTCCCGGTGGTCTTCATCGTCGGGCTCGAAGAGGGGCTGCTGCCGCACCAGCGCTCGCTTGAGGAGAAGGATGCACTGGACGAAGAACGCCGCCTGTTCTATGTCGGCATCACCCGCGCCATGGACCGACTGTTCCTCGTGCGCACCTTCCGCCGCCGCGTCGGCGGCGCCTCGATGATCAGCGAGCCGTCCCGCTTCCTGGCGGACCTTCCGGCCGACCGGATCCACGGCGACCTGCCCTACGGCCGCACCGAGGCGCAATCGGTCTACCTGCGCCAGACACGCTGGGATGCGCCGGTTGGTCCATCATTCCAGCTTCAGGCCCAGTTCGCTGTGGGGCAGCGCGTGGCCCACGCCAGCTTCGGTGAGGGCGTAGTGCTCGAGACCCGCCTCGAACAGGATGATGAGATCGTCACCGTCAGCTTCGCCAAGGTCGGCGTGAAGCGCCTCTCGGCTGCCGTCGCCCGGCTCGAGATTCTGGAAGACTAGCAGCACCCGTCTGCTATAATCCGCCCGCAGTCGATCCACTCTTCGCCAAGGGAGTCCCTCGATGCCCTATCAGCACACCCAGGTGCCCCAGAACGGGGAACGCCTCCGTTTCTCAGGCGGCGAATTGCACGTCCCCGACAACCCGATCATTCCCTACATCGAGGGCGACGGCATAGGCCCGGACATCTGGCGTGCCTCCGTACGGGTACTGGACGCTGCGGTCGAGAAGGCCTACGGCGGCCGGCGCAAGATCATCTGGATGGAGGTCTTCGCCGGCGAGAAATCGTTCAGCCGCTTCGGTACGTGGCTGCCCGAGGAAACGCTCGACGCCTTCCGCGAATTCCAGGTCGGCATCAAGGGGCCGCTCACCACGCCGGTCGGCGAGGGCTTCCGCTCGCTGAACGTCGCCGTGCGCAAGGCGCTCGACCTGTACGCCTGCGTACGCCCGGTGCGCTATTTCGAGGGCGTGCCGTCCCCGGTGTGTCGCCCTCAAGATGTGGATATGGTCGTGTTCCGCGAGAACACGGAGGATCTGTACGCCGGCGTCGAGTTCGAGCAGGGCACCGACGAGACCGCCGAGTTCCGCGAGCTGCTCCGCACCCGCTTTCCCTCCAAGTTCGCCAAGATCCGCTTCCCGGACACCTCCGGCATGGCGATCAAGCCGATCTCACGCGAAGGCACGCAGCGGCTCGTCCGGGCAGCGATGCACTGCATCCTCGAAGATGGCCGCAAGTCACTAACCCTGGTGCACAAGGGCAACATCCTCAAACATACCGAGGGCGCCTTCCGCAAGTGGGGGTACGAGGTCGTGGAGACCGAGTTCGCCGACCAGACCTACACCTGGATGCAGTGGCAGCGCACCGCCCAGGCCAAGGGCGAGGAAGCCGCCATCCTCGAGCAGGAGGCCGCCCTGAAAGCCGGGCGGATCCTGGTCAAGGACGTCATCGCCGATATCGCCTTCCAGCAGACGTTGACCCGCCCGCGCGAGTTCGATGTGCTCGCCACCATGAACCTCAACGGCGATTACCTATCGGATGCCCTGGCGGCACAGGTAGGCGGGATCGGCATCGCCCCAGGCGCCAACATCAACTTCCAGACGGGGCATGCCGTGTTCGAGGCCACGCATGGCACCGCGCCGAAGTATGCCGACAAGGACATGGTGAATCCCGGGTCGGTGATCCTGAGCGGCGAAATGATGCTGCGCTTCCTGGGGTGGCGCGAGGCGGCCCGCCTGGTGATCCTGGGGATGGAGGGCGCGATCCGCGCCCGCACGGTCACCTATGACTTCCACCGCCTGATGGACTACGGCACGCTGGTCAAGTGCTCCGAGTTCGGTGACGCCATCATCCGGCACATGGGCTGAGCGCCTGCCCCAGGGAGCCGAACCCGAAGGGCGCAGGCGATCTCTACGCCCGCCCTTGTCCAGGGCCCGCCCGCCCCGCCTCAATCCGCCGAAGCCGAACCCCGGACGGCGCTCGGCATGGCCACCGGGATCCCCGCGGCGCGCAAGGCCTCCAGGCCCACCCGCCGCATCTCCCGCGCAACCGCCCATTGCTGGCCGGGCGCCACCTTCGCCGTCAGGCGCATCATCACGCCGAATTCGGTCGCCCCAGACCAGCCGAGAACCTCGGCGGGCTCCCGCAGCGACTTCCCGCAGCCGGGAGTCGGCGCTCAACGCATGCATCGCCTGCGCCAGCACCCCTGCGACCCGCTCCGTGTCCTGGTCGAAGCCCACCGGGATGTCCACCACGGCTCGGGAATACTCCTGGGTCGCATTGGAGACCAGGCGCACATCCCCGTTCGGCACGATGTGCAACTGGCCGTCGACAGCTCGCAGGTGGGTCGCTCGAAGGGAGATGCGCTCGACGGCGCCGGTCACACCCTGGATCGTGATCACATCCCCCAGGCGGAACTGGTCTTCCACCAGGATCACCACCCCGGCGATGATGTCTTTGACCAGGGATTGTGCCCCGAGCGACAGCGCCAGCCCCAAGGCTGCGATCACCGCCGCGAAGCTGGTGGTATTGATCCCCAGCAGGTCCAGCACCGCCAGCATTCCGCCGACGACGAGGACCACGAGCAGCAAGTCACGGCCGACGATGCAAATCGTCCTGAGGCGCGCCGCCCGGCTTGGATCGTCCACGGTGCGCTCGATCCTGTGGAGCAGTCGTCGAAAGGCCAGCCGCAAGACCAACCATCCAATCCCGATCGCCGCCAAGACGAGCAGCGCCTGTACGAGCGTTCTGGTCGCCACAGTAGTCCCCTCCGATCCGTTCCAGTTCACCCGCGCGACTTGCGCAGGCCCCAGGCTTGTTCGACCGGCACGACAAACAGGATGCCGGTGTCGGGCGCACGCCAGCGGGCCCGAGAATGCGCTCCGTCGCTTCCACCAACTGATCGATGGGCTAGCGTGTCATCCACCACTGCCAGCAACGTACGGTGGCTCTCCTCGCGCGCCCGCAGCAGGCTCTCGAGCGACGGGAAGACAGGGGCGTCATCCGGCGCGCCCAGGCCGGCGATGTGATGCCCGAGCCCGGTGCTCTCCAGAATCGTCACCCCCGGAACGCCATGCTGCACCCAGGCAGCCAAAACGTCTTCCGCCTTCGCGGGATCATCGACGACGCATACCACCAGCTTAGGCATCTGGGGCCTCCTTGCGACGATAGGACAGCTTGAGCAATGGCGGCGCCAGCAGCGTGGTGGCCAGCACCACCAGCACAACTTCGGTGAAGACCTCGGGGCTGATCAGCGCCATGCTCAGCCCGACATTCGCCACGATCAACCCGACCTCGCCGCGGGAGATCATCCCCACTCCCAGACGCAGGGACTCGTTGCCTGTCAGCCCGCCCAGGCCGCGCACCTACCCCGGCGCCGAGCACCTTGCTGACCACGGCCACGAGCGATCAGCGCCAGGATCAGGACCGCCGCAGGTGGGGTCGAGTTCGCCCACATCGGCCTGCAGGCCGATCGAGACCAGGAAGATCGGAACGAAGAAGGCGTAGGCCAGCACATGCGTCCCTCGCCGGATCGTGTCGTTCTGCGCGCTGCGTGACATGCCCTACCCCGGCCAGGAAGGCGCCGGTGATCGCCGCGATTCCTCCCAGTTCCTCGGCGGTCCAGGCGAAGATCAGCATCACCACCACGGCGCCGGTCACGATCGGCTCGCTGACCGGAAGCCGGCCGAGCCGCGCCGGAAGCGCGGGAAGCAGGCGGACCGCAACCACCAGCGCCACGACCCAGGAACACCAGCATCCGCAGGACGATGCCCGCTCACTCCCAGCGCGGCCTGCGCCGCCGGTCACGACGAGCCCGGCGAACAGCGGAGAGCAGAAGCAACGAGATCACATCATCGACCACAGCCGCGCCCAGCATGCGCAATTCCCTTCACGGCTGCGCAGCACGCCCAGCTCGATCAGCGTCTGCGCCGAGATGCTGACCGATGTCGCCGCAAGCACCAGCCCGAGGAAGAGCGACTGGGTCAGCTCGTAGCCGAATGCAGCGGCAACGGCGAAGGTCAGCACAACGGGCGCCAGCACGCCCAATGTCACCGGCCAACACCGCCGGCTTGCCGGTCTTGATCATGTCCTCCAGGTGGACATCCATCCCGGCGACGAACATCAGCAGGATCACCCCGATCTCGCCAAGTTCGATCAGCAACTCCGTGACGTGGGCCTCAGCGAAGTAGGGGATCGCGAACACCCCCAGCAGCGAAGGCCCAAGGACAAGCCCGGCCAGCAGCTCGCCCAGCACCGCTGGCTGCCCGAGCCGGACGGAGATCCACCCCGAGGCTTTGGCCGCGACGATGACGATGATGAGCGCGGCCAGGATCGGTGTGATCATCTGCCGGTCCTCCTTATCCGTCGATCCGGCGGCCAATCGACCCGATCGGCAGCGGCGTTGTCGGGTATCGAGTCTCGCTGGCCCGCTCCAGGGGCATGTCCCGCACACGGCAGAGCGCGGTCGCCAGCGCCACCCCGTGCGACACCACCGCACCGTCGTCACTCGGGGCGCCTGGGTGGCGATTTCGTCGAGGCTGGCCCAGACGCGCTGCGCCACCTGACGCGTCGTCTCTCCCCCCGGTGCGCCAACCTCCGCTGGATTCTGGTTCCGGGCGTCCCATGCTTCGCGCGTCGTCTTCTGCGATCTCGGTCGCCAACCTTCCCTCCCATTCGCCGAGGTCGATCTCGCGCAGCCGAGGATCGAGGCGTGGCGGTGCGAGTCGCAAGCCCTCCGCCAGGATTTGGGCGGTCACGCTGGCGCGCCGCAGATCGCTGCTGACCACTTGCGAGATCCCGTCGCTCCGCAGCAGGTCCACCAAGCGTTGCGCCTGGGCCATTCCCTCAGCGTTGAGCGGCGTGTCGGAATGCCCCTGATATCTGCCATCCCGGTTCCAGTCGGTGGCGCCATGCCGCACCAGGATCAAGCGCGCCATACGGGGCTCCTCGTTGGCTCGGGGGTCACGCAGCGGGCTCTCCGTCGGATGGAATACGCTGCTGGTACTCGGGAAGGCTGATCATCGGCGGGCGGTCCAGTTCGGCGAGCTCCTCAACCTCCAGGAAGTAGCCGCGCCGGTTGTGGCGAATCAGCTTCATCGACTTGTTCACTTCCTCAAGGATCGGCTGGCCAGTTCGCGCCTCCAGGCGGTTGACTACGACCTGGATGATGGAGAATGACATCTTGCCCAAGCGCCTCCAGCGGTTGATTGTGATGCACCCGCTCCCTCAGATCCACCTGGGCGATGGCACTGAGCCCAAAGCGCTCGAGGACATCGATCAGCAGGCCGGTCTCCACACCGTAACCCGAGAAGAACGGCACCTGCTCCACCGCACTGCGGCGGCCGGCGTATTCGCCGGAAAGCGGCTGAACGATTCCGGACAGCTCCGGGTAGAACAGGTTGAACAGCGGCCGGGCGGCCAGCTCGGTCACCCGCCCACCGCTGCCCGCCTGCATCCTGTCGCCGACGCGCAGCGGGCGGCGGTAGAAGCCCTTGACCAACTGTACCCGGGGATCCAGCAGCAGCGGGCCGATGACACCGTAGACGAAGCGTGGATGGATGTTGACGATGTCCGTGTCGATCCAGGCGACGATGTCTCCCCGCGTGACCAGCAGGCTCTTCCACAGCGCTTCCCCCTTGCCGGCGCGCGGTCCATAGGCAGGGAGCAGTTCCTGATGGACGTACACCCGCGCTCCTTCCTGGGCAGCGATCTCGCGCGTCCGATCGTCGGAGGCCGAGTCCATCAGGACGATCTCATCCAGCAGCGGCACGTCGTCCATCAGTGCCCGCCGCACGGTCCGGATCACTTTCCCAACCGTCTCCGCTTCATTCAAAGCCGGCAGTGCCAGGCTGATCGCCAGCCCTTGCGCTTGCTTGAGCGCCAGCAGCCTCTCCAGATCAGCGAACTCCTCAGAGGAGTACGTGTTCTCGGCGAACCACTTGTCGACCAAGATCGATATCGCCCGCGTGCCGACTAGCGCATCGTAGGAGACTGGCGGCAGGCGGCGTTCGGCCATCAAGCTGATCACACCGCAGGGAGCTCGCCGCATCGTCTCCTCGGCAATCGGGCCAAGCAGCACGCCCTCATTGCCCAAGCGGGCGCTGACGCCCATCAGCAGCAGGTCGTGCCCGGGCGCCATCTCGAGAATTGCTCCCGCGACATCCTCCCTCCCCGACGGGTGACGTTCACCTGCGGCAAGGCGCCCAGCACGCGCTCCAGGCCTCGGTAGGGATCGTCCGTCTGCGACTTCCCACTCGGACCGATATGGAGAACATCCAGCTCCGCCGGACGCAGCGCCAGCGCCATCCGCAGCACTAGCTCGGCGTTTGGACCGCCCCGCAGCGCAACCAGCACACGCTGCGGGGTGTCGGGCACTGGACCCCGAACCATGGCCAGGTCACAGCCGAGCTCAGCCAGCTTCTCAGGGTGACCCAGGCCCAGGGCGGTCACCTGGTCCGGCCATTCGAGCAGCGTGAGATCCGGCTCCTCTGTCCCAATGACCTCGCCCAGTTCCTCCCAGGGATGCGCCGAGACCCTCACCCGGGGATGCATGCGGGTTTGCGGAAGCAGGTCCAGCTGGCGCATTTCGCCCCGCAGCCGGCGGGCGTCCCCCGCGGCCCGGCTGACTGCCTCTTCTTCCGCCACTGGAACCACGCCCAGCAGCACGGTCTCGGCCGTGAGCGCCTGCGCCAGCCGGATCGAATTGAGCGGGCTGTGCCCCAGAAGCACGGGAACCAGGACACACTGCAGGCGGCTGAAGACCGGACGGCGTGTCATCGCTGCACCAGTGGCTCGATCTGCTCGACGAAGATTCGCTGCCAGTCGTAGGATTGCCGAACCCGCACCGCCATGGCTATGGGCGCGATCCGCCCGCAGGCGCGTCGCGATCAGTTGGGCTACTTCTGCCGGCGTCGCATCCGGCGGGAAGTAGTTGGCCTCCTCGCCACCGAGCTCACGCAGCGGCGGGATGTCGCTGCAGAAGATCGGCAGGCGGGCCAGCGATGCTTCGAGCAAGGGAATGCCAAAGCCCTCCTCCCGGCTCGGCAGGAGCAAGGCGTCCGCCAGCCGGAACAGGCCACCGATGGCCTCGTCGCTCAGCGGCTGCGGCCGTCCCTCCGCCAGGAAGTGAGCCTGGCGCTCCAGCCCCAGTTCGGCGCGCAGCGCCAGCAGCTCATCCAGGTAGGCGCGGTTCGCCGGGTTGTGCGGGCCTGGGGGGCCGGTCACCAACAACGCCAGCCGCGGGAAGATCCCGCGCAGGATGGCGCTGGCCCGCAGCGCAAGCTCCAGGTTCTTGCGGCGCGTGATGCGCACCGGGGTCAGCAGGATCGGATCCGCTTGCAGCAGGTCGAGGTCTTCGACGATCGCCTGAGTCTCCGCCGAGAGCGCGAGCAGCTGGCCGGCGTCGACGCCGTTGGGCACCACGGAGACACTGGCTGGATCGAGATGCATCCGATCGATCAGCTCCTTGCGGCGATGCTCAGAAACCACGACATGCTCAGCGCCCCAGTCGGTCGACAGCAGATCCCAGGGCCATCCCGGATGGAGTTCGCCCCGGTAGGCAGCCGCGCTCCACGCCATATCGTGATGCCATAGGACCATCCGCAGCCGGCCCTCGTCCCGGTGCATGCCGTGCAGGGCGGCGGTCAGCGCCAGATTCTTGTGCAAGGAGCAGACATTGTGCGCCAGCAGCAAGTCGATTGCGCCCAGCCGCTCCGCCAGCGCAGCGCGGATTCGGGCAATCAACGCTTCGAACCCATCGGGTAGCCGGCCCGCGTCCAGATCGCGTTTGGCCGCTAGGATCTCCGGATGTTGGGAGTCGAGGAGCGGGAGGATGTCCAGCGCAATGCGAGAGTCCCACGCCTGGCCACGGCCGGCGATCACCCGTACCGGGTAGCCGTGCTCAACCAGCAACCCGGCGTGGCGCCGCAGGACCGCCTCCACCCCTCCGATAACGGGCGGCGCCGAGTAGTGAAGCAGGGCATGTGCGCGGACGATGCGGCATCATCAGAGGCTTGTGTCACAGTCGTTCTGTCAGCCCGGCCATCATCTCACTGCTACCGCTGCTTGCCTGAATCTTGTCGCCCACACGCAGCGGGCGGCGATAGAAGCCCTTGACCAACTGTACCCGAGGATCTAGCAGCAGCGGGCCGATGACACCGTAGACGAAGCGTGGATGGATGTTGACGATGTCCGTGTCAATCCAGGCGACGATGTCGCCCCGCGTGACCAGCAGGCTCTTCCACAGCGCTTCCCCCTTGCCGCGCGCGGCCCATAGGCAGGGAGCAGTTCCTGATGGACGTACACCCGCGCTCCTTCCTGGGCAGCGATCTCGCGCGTCCGATCGTCGGAGGCCGAGTCCATCAGGACGATCTCATCCAGCAGCGGCACGTCGTCCATCAGTGCCCGCCGCACGGTCCGGATCACTTTCCCAACCGTCTCCGCTTCATTCAAAGCCGGCAGTGCCAGGCTGATCGCCAGCCCTTGCGCTTGCTTGAGCGCCAGCAGCCTCTCCAGATCAGCGAACTCCTCAGAGGAGTACGTGTTCTCGGCGAACCACTTGTCGACCAAGATCGATATCGCCCGCGCGCCGACTAGCGCATCGTAGGAGACTGGCGGCAGGCGGCGTTCGGCCATCAAGCTGATCACACCGCAGGGCGCCCGCCGCATCGTCTCCTCGGCAATCGGGCCAAGCAGCACGCCCTCACTTCCCAGGCGCGCACTCACACCCATCAGCAGCAGATCGTGCCCGGGCGCCATCTCGAGAATCGTGCTCGCGACATCCTCTCCGCCTCGGCGGGTGACATTCACCTGCGGCAAGGCGCCCAGCACGCGCTCCAGGCCGCGGTAGGGATCGTCCGTCTGCGACTTCCCACTCGGACCGATATGGAGAACATCCAGCTCCGCCGGACGCAGCGCCAGCGCCATCCGCAGCACTAGCTCGGCGTTTGGACCGCCCCGCAGCGCAACCAGCACACGCTGCGGGGTATCGGGCACTGGACCCCGAACCATGGCCAGGTCACAGCCGAGCTCAGCCAGCTTCTCAGGGTGACCCAGGCCCAGGGCGGTCACCTGGTCCGGCCATTCAAGCAGCGTGAGATCCGGCTCCTCTGTCCCAATGACTTCGCGCAGTTCTTCCCAGGGATGCGCCGAGACCCTCACCCGGGGATGCATGCGGGTCTGCGGAAGCAGATCCAGCTGGCGCATTTCGCCCCGCAACCGGCGGGCGTCCCCCGCGGCCCGGCTGACTGCCTCTTCTTCCGCCACTGGGACCACGCCCAGCAGCACGGTCTCGGCCGTGAGCGCCTGCGCCAGCCGGATCGAATCGAGCGGGCTGTGCCCCAGAAGCACGGGAACCAGGACACACTGCAGGCGGCTGAAGACCGGACGGCGTGTCATCGCTGCACCAGAGGCTCGATCTGCTCAACGAAGATTCGCTGCCAGTCGTAGGACTGCCGGACCCGCACTGCCATGGCATAGGCGCGATCCGCCTGCAGGCGCGTCGCGATCAGTCGGGCTACTTCTGCCGGCGTCGCATCCGGCGCGAAGTAGTTCGCCTCCTCGCCACCGAGCTCACGCAGCGGCGGGATGTCGCTGCAGAAGATCGGCAGACGGGCCAGCGATGATTCGAGCAAGGGAATGCCAAAGCCCTCCTCCCGGCTCGGCAGCAGCAAGGCGTCCGCCAGCCGGAACAGGCCACCGATGGCCTCGTCGCTCAGCGGCTGCGGTCGTCCCTCCGCCAGGAAGTGAGCCTGGCGCTCCAGCCCCAGTTCGGCGCGCAGTGCCAGCAGCTCATCAAGGTAGGCGCGGTTCGCCGGGTTGTGCGGGCCTGGGGGGCCGGTCACCAGCAGCGCCAGCCGCGGAAAGATCTCGCCCAGCACGGCAGCTGGCCCGCAGCGCAAGCTCAAGGTTCTTGCGGCGCGTGATGCGCACCGGGGTCAGCAGGATCGGATCCGCTTGCAGCAGGTCGAGGTCTTCGACAATCGCCTGAGTCTCCGCCGAG
This sequence comes from uncultured Chloroflexia bacterium, assembly GCA_963789825.1. Classification (GTDB taxonomy): domain Bacteria; phylum Chloroflexota; class Anaerolineae; order Anaerolineales; family E44-bin32; genus PFL42. The sequence goes on along the minus strand of CAWBME010000003.1, from coordinate 9,291 downwards.
AGCCCGAGCAGCCGCCCGGCGTCGACGCCGTTGGGCACGATGGAGACACTGGCTGGATCGAGATGCATCCGATCGACCAGCTCCTTGCGGCGATGCGCAGAAACCACGACATGCTCAGCACCCCAGTCGGTCGACAGCAGATCCCAGGGCCATCCCGGATGGAGTTCGCCCCGGTAGGCAGCCGCGCTCCACGCCATATCGTGATGCCATAGGACCATCCGCGGCCGGCCCTCGTCCCGGTGCATGCCGTGCAGGGCGGCGGTCAGTGCCAGATTCTTGTGCAAGGAGCAGACATTGTGCGCCAGCAGCAAGTCGATTGCGCCCAGCCGCTCCGCCAGCGCAGCGCGGATTCGGGCGATCAACGCCTCGAACCCATCGGGTAGCCGGCCCGCGTCCAGATCGCGTTTGGCCGCTAGGATCTCCGGATGTTGGGAGTCGAGGAGCGGGATGATGTCCAGCGCAATGCGAGAGTCCCACGCCTGGCCGCGGCCGGCGATCACCCGTACCGGGTAGCCGTGCTCAACCAGCAACCCGGCGTGGCGCCGCAGGACTGCCTCCACCCCTCCGACAACAGGCGGCGCCGAGTAGTGAAGCAGGGCTGTGCGCGGACGAGGCGGCATCATCAGAGGTTTGTGTCACAGTCGTTCTGTCGGCAGAGCAGAGCGGAATGGGCCAGCGGGCGCGATGGTTGACGGGCGTCAGGGCTGTCCTGCCCATTGTAGCCCATCTGGTTGTCGGCTCTCTAGACTCGGCCCTGGGAGGCCGCTGAAAAACACCGTGTGATCGTCCAACCCTCTCCCCTTGCCCCTCCCCCTGCATCAGCCGACTATCCGCCGCTCACACGAGTTCCTGCGGGTGGAGGGAGTGGCTCCCGCTCCCCCGAGGATCTTGTTCCCCCCTCTCCGCCACGGTTCATGGCGTACCCGTGCGCCGTTCGCGGAGAGGGGGTCCGGGGGTGAGGTCGAAAGCGCGCTCTTCAGCAAGCTCCTAGCGCAAGAACCGCCCAGGGTCTACTGTCCTAGCGCCTCCGGCAGGCAACCGGGCAGCGCAGAGATTCCCGTTGTGGCCCGGGGACGCAACGAGGACGGGCGAAACGGCACCTGCACTCCACGCGGATAGGCAGTTGCCGGAGGCCCTTCTCCCGGGTAGGATTCGAGCAGATTGGACGGGGCTCGGCGGCGGCGGCTCGCAGGCAGAGCGGCGGCCGTGGCATGTCTCAGACAGCCGGGCCGACAGGCACCCGCCCTAACCCTGATCCCAAGGAGACACCCATGAAAGCCGTTGACGAGTATTTCGTCCCTTGGCTCAAGGGCCAGAAGATGTACTTCTCACCGCACATCGACCTGGCCTGGAGCCGACCTGAGCTGCACCGCTTGATGTCCAACGAGAATCCCAACCCGCCCTCCGAGCATGTGATGGCCGCGATCGAGAAGTACGGCGGGATGGCCAATCGCTACGCCGATCAGGGCTTTGCCACCCGCCAGAAGATCGCCGACATGCAACGGCCTTCCTGGGATCGAGAACGTGCTGCTGGGCAATGGCTCGAGCGAAGTCTTCGACATGATCCTGCGCAGCTTCGTCCAGCCCGGCGAAGAAGTGATCCAGCACACGCCGTGCTTCGGCATCTACAAGCTGCGCACCTTGATCTGCGGCGGCAAGATCGTCAGCGTGCCCATGAAGTACAAGTGGGGCGACGACCATATGCAGTACGATCCCGAGGCCATCGTCAAGGCCGTCACCGACAAGACCAAGGTCATCATCGTCGCCAACCCCAACAATCCCACCGGGAACTTCATGGAGCCGGCCGGCTTCGTCAAGATCGCCGAGACCGGGATTCCCTTCGTCATCGATGAGGCCTACGTCGAGTACGCCGGCATCAAGGAGAAGTCCCAGGTCGGCCTGGTCAAGAAGTACAAGAACGTGCTGATCACCCGAACCCTGTCGAAGGCCTACGGCCTGGCGGGTCTGCGCTTCGGCTACGCCCTGGGCGACAAGGACGTGATCATGCAGATCGCCGCCACCCTGATCCCGTGGAACCAGAGCACGATCGCCATGTGGGCCGGGCTGGCCGCCCTCGAAGACACCGAGGGCTTGAAGAAGCGCGTGGATTTCAACAACAGCGAACTCGATCGAATCATGAACGAGGTGAACAAGCTCGCCGGCGTCAAGGCCTTCCCAACGCGCGGCAACTACATGCTCTTCGACTCCAAGGTGCCGGGCAAGACCGGCGACGGCATGATCAAGCATGCCGAGTCCAAGGGGATGATCCTGCGCGGCCAGGAGCCGATGTACGGCAGCGACGGCTGGTTCCGCCTGACTGTCGGTTCGAAGGAAGAGAACGACATGTTCATCGCCGCCGTCAAGGAATACTTCGCCGCCTGACGGCACCGCGGCGCCGTTCGTCCATCAGCGAGGGCCGGCTCGACGCCGGCCCTCGTCGCGTCTCTCCCTTCGCAGCTCTGTCCGTCATGCATCCAGAGGAGTCCAGCCGGGAGACTCGTCATGCCCGCGGAAGCGGGCATCCAGGGAGTCCTGTCGGCAGGCGACGGCTGCCAGCGGCCCTCGCCTGGGCCCCCGCTTCCGCGGGGGCGACGGGAGTCTTGTCATGCCCGCGGAAGTCGCAGACACCCGGAACGAAGTGGAGGCGTGCGGGCATCCAGGGGAGTCCTGTCGGCAGGCGACGGCCGCCTGCCAGGTGGTCACTCGCCTGGGCCCCCGCTTCCGCGGGGGCGACGGGAGTCTTGTCATGCCCGCGGAAGTCGCAGACACCCGGAACGAAGTGGAGGCGTGCGGGCATCCAGGGGAGTCCTGTCGGCAGGCGACGGCCGCCTGCCAGGTGGTCCCTCGCCTGGGCCCCCGCTTCCGCGGGCGACGGAGTCTGTCATGCCCGCGGAAGTCGCAGACACCCGGAACGAAGTGGAGGCGTGCGGGCATCCAGGGAGTCCTTCGGCGGCGACGGCCGCCTGCCTGGGGTCACTCGCCTGGGCCCCCACTTCCGCGGGGGCGACGGGCGGGCGCAAGGCGTGGGCTCAGCGGCTACGCGAGCGGCGCCCGGGGTTCGGGCGCCGCAGCATTGCGATGGGACGCGACGGATGCGGGAACGGCTACTTCTTGGCCGCGTCCTTCAGCCACTGATCCCAGCGAGGATCGATCATCGCCTCGCGCGTGCGGGCGAACCACAGATCGGCGTATCCCTGGAAGTCTTCGTCGAGCTTCGAGATGCCGGTCTGCGTCGTGCCCCACATCGATTCGTGGATGGTCGACATCGGCCACATCAGCTTCAGGCGGGCGAACACCTTGGGCGTCACCTCGCCGAAGTACTCCTGCAGCAGCACGTTCACCAGTTCATCATTGAAGCGGTGGTGATGGCAGAAGTTGCCCAGGTCGAAGAAGATGTCGCCCATCCCGGCGTATTCCCAGTCCAGGATCTTGACCTCGCCGATCTCGCCAGCGACGTTCTCGTCCAGGAAGTTCAGGTTGAGCAGGTCGCAGTGGCAGGGGGTGGGGACGTACGGATCCTTGAGCAGCGCCGTTTCCACGTCCTTCATCTTGCCCATGATCCAGTCGAAGTCGAAGGGGAACTTGCTGCCGTGCTGTTTCGAGATGCCGATCAGGTGCTCGACCCGGCGGAAGACGTTGAACTCGCCCTTCACCTCGGGGGCGCGCGTGTGGTACATGCGCAGCTTGCGCACCACACGCCGGATGTTGTCCGGCTTGACCATCTCTTCCGGCGGGATGCGCTTGCCGTCGATGAAGCGCGTCACCAGGTAGCCTTCGGGTTCGATGAAGTACAGCACTTCGGGTGCAATGCCCAGCAGCCCAGCCGCCAGATTGGAGGCATGCTCGATTTCGCGCTTGATCCCCAGCAGGTCGGTGTTTTCGCCGGTGATGCGCAGCATGTAGGCCTTGCCGCCCGTCTCCAGCTTGTAGTTCTTGTTGGTGATGCCGCCAGTCAGCTCACTGGACTTGATGTCCTTGGCGTCTTTCAGGAAGGGCACCCGAGCGATGGATTGTTCGAGCGTCAGCCCCATGATTTGCCTCCGTGGATGGAAATCGCGAACACAAGGCAGGGGCCCGACCGTGGGCCGGGCCCCTGCCTCTTTCAGGCAGACTCTAGTCGCCGCTGCCCTTGGCGGCCGTGGCCAGATCGGCCTCGATCTTGCGCAGCTCTTCTTCCGATGCCTTCTTCGGGCCGGTGAAGTTCTTCCTGGCCCAGGCGAACCAGTACACGACCAGGATCAGCGCGAACACGACCATCGTCCACAGCACGATCTCGTTCGGCGGCAGCATCAGCACGATGCAGATGATGATCGTGTACACCACCGCCACGATGTTCAGGAACGGCCCCCAGCCCTTGAGATTCCAGGGTGCGTTCTCGCGCGTGGTGAACTCGCCTCGCTTGCGCAGCTTGTTGCGCACGTTGAGGAAGACGGGCGATGTTGTAGGCGATGTACAGCGTGATGGTCGAGATTGACGTCACCGCCCAGTAGGCCGCGGCGTACATGCAGGTCAGCACGGCCAGCACCGACGTGATCAGGATCGACTTGGTCGGCGTGCGCAGCTTCGGATGAATGTAGCGGAAGGCCGACGAGAACGGCATGCCGTCCATCCCGGGCGAAGGCGAAGAACATCCGGCTCATGCTGGTGATCGTCGCCAGCCCACACAGCCACATCCCGCCGAACACGATGATCGCCACCAGGTTGGCCATGAACGCGCTCAGGCCGGAGTAGGCGATGTACAGCACCGGATACGGATCCGCTGCCGTAGCGGCGATGTCGGGGACGTTGAAGGTGAAGGCCATCAGCACGATGTAGCCGACGACGGCCGAGACGGCCACCGACAGGAACACGCCCCAGGCGCTGTTCAGGCGAGCCAGCACCGTCTCCTCGGCCACGTGCGCCGAGGCGTCATAGCCGGTGTAGGTCCACTGCGCCTGCAGGAAGGCCAGCGGGAAGACCAGCACGAACGGCGCCAGGGTGTAGAGATTGGTCAGCCCGGGGATGATCGAGAACAGCGGCGAGCGGAGAACCCATGCCCCCACGAACAGGGCGGGTCCGGCTCCTGACCCGTCCGTGTATGTGCCGGAGACGGCGTCGATGGGAAGAACCGTGTTCACGTATTGGGTGACGAACGACACGGGCTGGTGGTTCTTGCCAAAGAACGTCAGCAGCAAGGCAATGATCAGCACGCCGCCGATGTGCCAGTACACGCTGAAGTCATTCATCTTGGCGGTCAAGCGGATGCCGTAGACGTTGATCAGCACCTGCGGGATCATGATCACGATCATGATGAAGATGTAGAAGCCCCAGGAGGTCAGCGTCCAGCCAAAAAGCCCGCCGAGCACAGGGGTGGCGGGATCGAGGGCGAACATCCGCGTGAGCATGCCGATGAAGTAGATCGCGGCGCCGATGTCGATGCCGGCGGTGATGGTGATCTGGCCGATCATGTTCATCCAGGCCGTCACCCAGCCCCAGCCAACGCCGCCCAGGCGCGAGGCCCAGTAGTACAGGCCGCCGGCGGTCGGGTAAGCCGAGGCGATCTCGGCCATCGAGGCGGCGATAATCATGGTGAAGATACTGACCAGCGGCCAGCCGATGGTGTTGATCATCGGGCCGGCGAACTTCAGGCCGTAGCCGTAGAGCAGCATGGCCCCGGTCAGAATCGAGATGATCGAGAACGAGATGGCGAAGTTCGAGAAGCCGCCCATCTCGCGGAACAGCTGCTGAGCGTAGCCGAGCTGGTGCAGCTCCTTGACGTCGGCGGCGATGATCTCGTCGCGCGACTTGCCCTTCATATCAGCCATTGCGAGTCCTCCTCCTTGAAGGATGACAAGAATCACGATCTTGATGCGTTGCGGAAAGGAACGGTGCGCGGCCTGCTGCAGGAGCTTCCCCGCCAACCTGCCCCCAGATGGCGGACGGCAACAGCCCGGGTGGAGCGGTTCGATAGAGCTAGGCCACCACCCCCTTCCCCTTGTGGACTCCCCTGTGAAGGAAAACCTGATCGCTGTTCACCGACGCGAAACCCCCGCAGCCCCCCGGGCTTGGCTGGGCTCCGGCGGCCGGTTGAGTACGTGCAACAGACCGGGTGGGACCGGCTGTGGACCTGTTGGTGCCTGTCACTTCCACCGAACGTACAGGCAATCCCCGGAGCGGTCAAGTGACACTACTCACCCTGGAGGGACCGAAGCGCGCACAGCCCCCCGGCCCGCTTGGGGGGTCAGGAAGCGTTTGTGCCAGTCGGGCGAGCCGGCGGCCGAGGAGCCGCCGGCCGCTAGATCATCGGCCGGCCTGCCCCAAGACAGTCAGCCGGTAGCCGTCCTTCCCCGCCAGCAGGCGCCGAGGGTGGGTTGGATCCGCTTCGATCTTCTGGCGCAGGCGGGTAACGTAGGCCCTCAGGTATTCGAGGTCGCCAGAGAAAGCCGGCCCCCACAGCGTCTGCAGCAGCTCCTCAGCCGGCACCTCCCGCTCGGCCCGCTGGACCAGCATGCGCAGCAGCGAGTACTCGCCCGAAGTCAGCGCCAACGGTTGGCCGGCCAGCAGCACCTTTCGGTGAAGGTCGTCGACCCGGATGTCCCCGCACTCGATCATCCTCCCGGCGGCCCGGTCGGCTCCCCGATGGCGGGCGGCGGCTGCCTGCACACGCTGGAGAAGTTCGCCGGCCCCGAAAGGCTTCCATAGCACATCGTCCGTGAGCTCTTCGATCCCACTCGGGACGCCATTGCCGGTGCGCTGGGCCGTCGCCAGGATGATCGGGGCCGAGGTGACTGCGCGCAGGGCGTAGGTCAGGTCTCGTCCAACCGGGACGCCGCGCAAGACCAGATCCAGCAGCACCACATCCGGCTGCCACTGACGTGCGGTCAGCGGCACCTCGGCCGCCTCCGTGAGGACGACCACCTCACACCCGGTCGAGGTCAGCAGCTGCTCTGCCAGGCTGGCAAGTTTCGGCTCGTCCTCGATGATCAGGACGCGCAGTGGCGGGTCGGCCGTGAGCGAGGTTGGCGTTGTGGGCGCAGGCTGCATGCAGGCGGTGTCCTGGGCGGTGGCCCTTGCGCCACTCTACCGGCTTCCGCCTGTGAATCGCATAGGAAACAGCGTGGAAGGAATGAGAATCGCGTGAAAGCCGCGGCCTAGCTGTCCTCGTCCGGACAGACCAGCATGTAGCCGACGCCGGGGCTGGTCACGATACGAGTCGGGTTGGCCGGGTCGAGCTCGACCTTCTGCCGGAGATAGCGAATATACGCGCGCAGGTATTCTAGATCGTCGCGGTACTCCTGCCCCCACACCGCCGTCAGCAGTTGCGTGTGGAGCATGACCTGGTTCTTGTGGGTGGCCAGCTCATGCAGCAGTCGGTACTCGGTCGGGGTGAGATGCACCTCCCGTCCCCCGACGCTCACTCTGCGCCGCGGCAGGTCGATGTGCAGCGCGCCGCAGGTCAACTCCACCTCTTCATCGGTCAGGGCTTCCCGGCGAGACCGGCGCATCACCGCCCGCACGCGCACCAGCAGCTCCTTGGAGCTGAATGGCTTCGTGATGTAGTCGTCGGCGCCCTGCTCGAAGCCGCGCAGCAGATCGCTCTCGCGGTCCCGCGCCGTGAGCATGATGATGGGGACCTCGGAGAACTCGCGCACCCGCTGCGCCACGCCGAAGCCGTCCATGGCGCCCGCCAGCACGACGTCCAGCAGGATCAGGTCCGGCTGCTCGATGGCCGCCAACTCGACGGCGCTTTCGCCCTTGCCGGTCGACACCACACCGTAGCCGGCGGCGGTCAGCACCTCGCGCACCAGCCGTACCAGCTTCGGTTCGTCATCGACCACCAGGACCTTGCCTTTGTCCATGGTCAGTTTGCCCCGACGACCGTAATCACGCCTGCTCCGCCTCGACGCCACTCGGGCCGGCTTGGAGCGGCAGCGAAAAATACAGGCTTGTTCCCTCGCCCAGATTGCTCTCGGCCCAGATTCGGCCGCCATGCTCCTCGACGATCGCCCGGGCCACCGGCAGCCCGAGGCCGGTGCCGGCCACGTGATAACCGGTCGGCGCCCTTACCCGGAAGTACTTCTCGAAGAGTGGGATCAGATTCTCCGGGGAGATGCCGACGCCCTGGTCGGAGATGCACACCACGACGTCCTCCGCTCGCAGCTCTCCGCGGATCATCACCACGCCGCCATCGGGCGAATACTTGATGGCGTTGTCCAGGATCGAGCGAAGGACCTGCTTGATGCGCAGGTGATCGGCGTCCACGATGGGAAACCCCTGCGGGAAGTCGACGATCAACTGATGGATCTCGGTCCGCCGCTGCATCTGCTCGGCCACTTCCCTGGCCAGAATTGGAAGCCGCAGCGGCTGCGTCTCCAGCGTGAATTGCCCCGCCTCGATCAGCGAGGCGCTCAGCACCTCCTGGATCATGGCGTCCATGTTGTCGCATTCTTCATCGATCAGCGTAAGGAAATCGGCGCGCTTCTCCTCCGGCCACTGGACTTCCTCCAGCAGCAGGGCGGTGGTGTAGCCCTTCAGAGCAGCCAGCGAGGTTCTCAGCTCGTGCGACAGGTTGGCCATCACTTCCGAGCGCAGTCGCTCTGCCTGCTGCGCGTCGCGGATGACATTGGCCTGCTGCAGCAAGCGGTCCCGGTCGATCGCCAGAGCGATCAAGTCGGCCAGCGTCTGCACGAAGGGCAGATCGTTCTCGGTGAACTCGGCCGGCCCGCGCAGGGTATGCAGCTCGAGCACGCCCAACTTGCGCTCCCCCACCGCCAGCGGCGCACCGACGGCGCTGATCGGCAGCTGCCGGCTGCCCAGGGCCCGGGCGAGGACGGCGGCGTTTGCCGGCCGCAGGTCTGCCATGGCCACGGCAACCTCACGCGGGGTCTTGAACAGGCGCGCCCGCCCGGCATCGTAGACCTTACCGGTCATGGCCTCGCCGGCCCGGTAGCCAACACTACTCAGCAACTCAAGATCAAAACCGAAGGCGGCCGCGGGACGAAACAGCCCGGCGTCGTCGTCCCACAACGCAATCACCCCCACCTCAGCCGGATCGAGCACGTTCACCAGGCGATCCATGACCGCGCCCAGGAGGGCGGGGAGCTCCTGGGCAGCGTTGAGTGTCTTGGCGACTTCGTTCAGCGCATGCAGCTCGCGCTGGGCTCGCGTAATGCCTGTGCGTGCCGGTGCAGCCATGGCGGCCTCTCCAGTCAGTGTACAGTCAGTCGCGGGGCGGGTCAACGCGCCCTCCGCCCCGGGCGGCCTTGCGCCCCTCGGGAGAGCCGCAGCCAGCGGCACCCTTGTCATGCCTGC
>CAWBME010000002.1:0-207284 GCA_963789825.1 uncultured Chloroflexia bacterium | reverse complement strand
CCTCGAGGCCGATCATGTACTCGTACAGCAGCTGGTAGAAGAGGGCGGCGGCCAGCGAGAGCAGGGTGAAGACCACCTGCACCCATGTCCGGCGCGAACGGAAGGCAAGGCCGGTCAGCGCGATCGAAAGCAAGGCTGCGGCGTAGGTCGTCAGCTGGTTCGAGAAGGTCATGGCGTTTGGCTGCTGCAGGAAGCCGGGATAGAGCAGCACGAGCGCCGCCACGGCGGTTGATTGCAGGCGGCGGCCCGGCCAGGCGGTGCGCCCGATCACCAGGGCGAAGACCGCGCCCGCCCAGCGCAGCAACAAGGCATAGGCCTGCCAGGCCAGCCGGTTCTCGCCCAGCAAGGTGTAGGTTAGGGAGTACAGCTGACCCATCACCGGCCGATCCGTCGAGAAGATGACAGGAATGCTCTCGGCGCCGTGAACGCGCCCAGCCCAGAGGACATACCAGTCGTCGCGGTAGAAACCCAGTTGCGTCAGCCAGGGGCCGTAGGCCAGCAGCGCCAGCGCCGCCAGCAGCCCAATCGCCAGCAACCACTCCCAACGGCTGCTTCGCTTTGCGAGACTTGCATCCAAGGCCATCACCTCATCCCTGCCGCGCCGCCGTAGCGCACAGCACGGCGCAACGGCGATTCTCTCACGAGCCGGGAAAACCCGCCTCGTCCAGCCGCAGGATAGCCTGCTCAGCGAACCGCGACCCAACTTCCTGGCCAAGAAGGCGGTTGAGGGCCGGCGGCACTCCGAAACCCGCCACATTGCATCACGCCCACCAACGGGCGCGTCAGTGGCTGCTGCAGTCCGACCCTGCGCAGGGCGAGGGCATTGGGGCAGCGGACGGGCCAGCTCCGCCAGGCGCGGGCCGGCATTCTGCATCCTCTGGATCAGGGCGATGCCATAGACCTCGATCATCAGCCGGTCGACTTCGACGATCTGCGCGCGGCTGAGGCAGAGTCGGTCGGTGGGCATGGCTGGCGACCCGTCCGGATTTCGTCACCGGAGGCTCAACGTTCGCCTCCGTCACGGGACGGAGTTTACCGGAAGTTTACATTTAGCCCGTCGGCCGCTTACCGCTGGACGGGAGAATGTGCTCAGTCCCGCAGAGGGATAGGAGGATCAACCATGTCGCTGTCTTGGAAATCGAGGTTCGGCAAGATCCCGGGAGCGGTCATGCTGGCCGTGCTGCTGGCCGTGACGCTCGTGATCGCCACGCCGGTCGTTCCGGCCTTCGCCGAGGACGGGACACCCCCGCCGCCCACCGGTGAGCGGCTGGACCAGCAGCTCGAGCTGTGCCTGGAGCGCCTCGGCGAATGGCGCGGCGTCCAGGCGAACAACCTGGAGCGGGCAGCCCAGGCCGTGGAGCGCATCGAGCAGGCGTTGGACAAAGCGAAGTCGCTGGGGATCGACGTCAGTGAGGGTGAAGCGCTGCTGGCGCAGATGGTCTCGCTGCTGGCGGCGGCCAACGATCATCATGAACAGGCCGGCGCGATCCTGAATGCGCATCAGGGCTATGACGGTGACGGGTCGGTGCTGGATCGCGAGCAGGCTGGCGATACCTGCCGCACAGGTCGCGACGCGCTGGCCAATGCCGCGCGACTCCCTGCTCGACATGCGTCAGCTCGCCGGTGAATTGCGCCAGCTTGCCCGCGAATGGCGGCAGAGCCACCGCCAGGCGCCGGTCCCAGAGAGCTAATGGGCCAGGTGCACCGAGTCCCGATGCTGACAACCCGGACGCTCCTCACAGCGATCTTCGTGGTTGCGGCGGTCGTCGATCGCAGGTTGCAGCCGCCGCGGCCGGGTGCACCCATCCCCTCCGCCGACGGTGCAGATCGAGCCGCCCATGGCGGGGACGACCGCCGAAGCGCCGGATCCGACGCCCCCACCGACACCCATTGCGCCGCCGCCCAGCCTTGAGGTTGCGCCGGCGTCCCCGACGGCGACGGCGGGGGTCCCCCTCGCCCCGCTGTGGGACGACCTGGACTTCGCGCTGGCTGAACTGGACTCGGCGCTGGCGGGCATCGAGGGCTGGGAGGTGGCGGTGCCCTAGTTGTGCATGCGCCGCACTGGCGAGCAGTAAGCAAGCCGCTCTCGGCCGGGGACTATCCCTTGCAGAGAGCGGCTTTGGCTTTGCGGCGGCCGCGTGGGAAGGGAAGGCCGCCGGCGAGTTCAGATACGGTGGAAGCTCTGCAGTAGTTTGATGTAGCTGGAGCGCTCGAAGGCCGCCGGCTCGACGTGGCTTTGCAGGCTGAGCTTGCCGCGTATGGCGGTGATCGATTCCATCCCAAGCTCATCCATGCGCGTCTCGAGATCGCGGACGATCTGGCGCAGCTTGCCCATCCCCTCTCGCAGCAGGACGGAGGCGACCTGGGCGACATCGGCGCCGGCGAGCACGGCCTTGAGCACATCGTCCGCCGAATTCACGCCGCCGGTCAATGCCAGGCCGCACTCGACCTGGCCGTGCAGGATGGCGATCCAGCGCAGCGGCAGCAGAATGTCCTCAGAGCGGCTGAGGGAGAGAACCGACCGGATCTGCTGGCTGGGAACGTCGATGTCGGGCTGATAGAAGCGGTTGAACAGCACCAGGGCGCTGGCCCCCGCCTGGTCAAGCTGCATGGCCATGTTGGGGATGGCGCTGAAGAACGGGCTGAGCTTGACGGCCACCGGGATCTTGACGTTCTTCTTCACGGCGCGCAGGATGTCCACGTACACCGTCTCGATATCCATCCCCATCAGGGTGTCGGTCGTCGGGATGAAGTAGATGTTGAGCTCGAGCCCATCGGCGCCGGCCTGCTCGAGTCGGTGGGCGTAGTCCAGCCAGCCCCCCTTGCTGGTGCCGTTCATGCTGGCAATGATCGGGATGCCGACGCTTTCCTTCGCCTTGCGCAGGTGCTCGACGTAATCGTCCGGATTGCGCGGATACTCCTGCCGCTGGGGGAAGTGCAGCGTGGCGTCGGCGATCCCCAGGGCGCCGCTGAATAGCCGGTCGGGGACCTCGCCGGTTTCGAGGGCGATCTGCTCCTCAAACAGCGAGTACAGCACAATGGCTGCGGCGCCGGCGTCCTCCATGGCGCGAATGCCGTCGAGCTCGCGCGAGAGCGGCGAGGCCGACGGGACGACCGGGTTCTTGAGGGTCAGCCCCATGTAGCTGGTTTGCAGGTTGGCCAAGGCATGCCTCCGATGAGGGGAATGGTGACGAACGCTCGTCTGGAGCCCTAGGATAGCATGGAAGAGCCCGCCGGGTGCAGCGGGGCGAATTGACGGCACCTGATGCAGGGCTAAGATTCTGTCAGCCGACCGGGCGGGGGCATTCGGCTGGGCAGGTGAGGTGCGGCATGCCGAAAGCGGGGCAACAGCGGCGGATCGGCTTCGTGGCGACGCGCTTGCGCGGGACGGACGGCGTCACGCTCGAAGCCGCCAAGTGGATCCAGGTGCTCGAGAGCGAAGGGCACCGGTGCTTCTTCCTGAGCGGCGAAGGCGACGGAGGTGGCGCCGGCGCGCGTCGTGGTGCCCGAGATGCACTTTCAGCATCCTGAGGTGCAGGAGATCTACCTGACGGCCTTCACCAGCCGCATCCGCCCGCGGGCCACGACCGAGCGCATCCACGAGTTGGCACAACATCTGCGGCAGGCGATCGCTCGATTTGTCGAGGCGTTCGACGTCGAGATCCTGATCGTCGAGAACGCGCTGGCCATTCCACTCAACCTTCCACTCGGCCTGGCGCTCACCGAGTACATCGCCGAGACCGGCATCCCGGTCATCGGACACCACCACGACTTGTTCTGGGAGCGCAAGCGCTTCCTGGTCAACTGCGTGTGGGACTACCTGAACATGTCCTTCCCGCCGCATCTGCCATCGATCCAGCACGTGGTGATCAACAGCTCGGCCTCGAACCAGCTCAGCCTGCGCACCGGCGTCTCGCCAGTCATCATTCCTAACGTGATGGATTTCGAGCGTCCGCCGGATCCTGCCGATGGTTACGCCGAGAATATTCGTGTGGACTTGGGCTTGCGACCAGGAGAGTACCTCGTGCTGCAGCCGACGCGCATCGTGCAGCGCAAGGGCATCGAGCATGCGATCGATCTGGTGGACCGGCTGCCGCTCGAGGCCTGCCTGGTCGTGACGCACGCCAGTGGGGACGAGGGTCATGGCTATGAGGAACACCTGCGCCGCCTGGCCAGCCGGCTGAAGGCGCGGGTGAACTTCGAGGCCGATGTCATCCGCAGCGAGCGAGGGGAGACGGCCGGCGGACGGAAGGTGTATTCGCTGGGGGACGCCTACCAGGCCGCCGACCTGGTGACCTACCCTTCGACGATCGAAGGATTCGGCAACGCTTTCCTGGAGGCGATCTACCACCGTCGGCCGCTGGTGGTCAACAATTACTCGATCTTCGCCACGGATATCCGCCCAAAGGGCTTCCGGGTGATCGAGTTTGATGGCTACATCACCGATGAAACGGTTTGGTGGACGCAGCGGCTGCTGAAGGATCCGGCGCTCACCAGTGAGATGACTGAGCACAACTACCAGTTGGCGCGCAGGCATTATTCCTACGCGGTCCTGCGGCGGCACCTGCGGGCGCTGCTGGCGGGTGTGTTCGGGGAGGACTAGCCGATCGTCAAAGGGGGTGCGGGTGTGGGGAGTCCGGTGCGCGTGGCGTGGGGATCGTGTCGAACCGATGAATCAATGGAGCGATCCAGAAAGTAGCGCTCTTGTCTGAGGAGGACGATCCGGTGGGCGCGGGCTCTCGGCCTCGAGCCTTGGGACGCTCCATCCGAGCCGGACACGGCCAGCACGGAGAACGGGAATGCCGGATCCTGGTGCCTCGAATTAGTGGGCGCGGCGCCTGCCCTTCCCTTCGGGATGCTGCGCGATCGCTCCGCTCAGGGTGGGACGCTCCGTAGAGACAATGGCAGCCTCTGCAGAGAGGCTGCCTCGGATTGGAGTGAACCCTTGATGTGGTGGGCGCGGAGGGGCTCGAACCCACGACCTCACGGATGTGAACCGTGCGCTCTAACCGACTGAGCTACGCGCCCTGTGAATTGGATTATAGCAGAGGACGGCTCGTGTCGGGGAAGGTCGGCACCTCCCATCGGCGATTCAGACCGCGTCGTCGATTCATCCAGCCGAAGCAGGCGCGGGCCCATCCGGGCTTCTCCCGGCGCAAGAAGAGGCGGAGCGCCCTGCAGCTGGAATGAACCCTCGCGAATCGCCGCCGCGTGCCGGCGATAGGAACCTGACAAGCTGGCCATCGACACCGAGATATGGGCCGGGCCAATGCCCCGAGGCCGTGGGCTTCCATGCCTGCCGCAGACATTGCGGCAGAGGGGGTCAGTTGTCTCGGGCTGCGCAGTCACTCGGACCGGCGCCTCGCTGGCGTACTGCATCAGCCAGATCCCCAACAGCCGTGCCAACCCGAGGCTGTCCGAGTCGTGCCGCGGACGCGCCTGGGTGTTGGCATGGTTCATCCGGTCAGGGTTGGAGTCCTTGAGATCGCCGACCAGCATGCCGCGGAGGGGGTTGAGCTGCGCCCCAGGATGCGACGGGAGGTCAAGCCGCCTCGGCCGGATCCGCTGAGCCTCGGGGGCGTGAAGCCTTGGCCTCGGTGGTCAATTGCCCGCAGCGCCGGTCTCGGGTAGTATCCGCCCCAGAGAGGCGGACCGCCCATGATCGAAATCGAGATCCCCGGCCGGGGCGTAATGCAGTTGCACCACCTGGTCAGCGACGTCAACGGCACGTTGGCGCTCGACGGCCAGCTGCTGCCCGGCGTGGTCCGAGGCGTTGCGTGCCCTCGGACAGCAGCTGGAGATCCATCTGCTGACGGCCGACACCTATGGCCGGCAGGCGGCGATCGATCAGGCGCTCGGCCTGACTGCGGTCCGCATCCCCCACGGCAAGGAGTCCGAGGCCAAGGCGGCCTACGTCGATAAGCTGGGCGCTCACCGCGTCGTCGCTCTTGGACAGGGCGCCAATGATGCCGGCATGCTCAAAGCCGCGGCGCTGGGCATCTGCGTTCTCTCGCCCGAAGGGACGGCCGGCGAGGCCGCTCAGGCAGCGGGTGTGCTCGTCCCGGACATTGCGGCGGCGCTGGCCTTGTTGCAGAATCCCCGGCGTCTGGTGGCCACACTGCGGCGATGAGCCTTCCACCGGTGGAGCCGAACACGGAGTCCGAACGCCTGGCGCGGGCGCGCCAGCGCCGGCTGAAGCGTCAGTTCACCCAGCTGCAGGCTGACGAGCGCGAAGCCTTCCTGGAGGGACTGGCGCGGCTGCTCACCCCAGGCTTCGACTTCTACCTGCGCGCCCTGGGCGCCGGCCTGCTGCTGGCGCTGGGCTTCCGCTTCGAGCAGGCGGCGCTGCTCTTCGCCGGCCTGCTGGTTGCGCCGCCGATGTCCCCCATCCTGGGCATGACCCTGGCCGCCGTCTCCGGCCGGCTGCGCTTCTTCCTCATCCAATTGGCCATGCTGGCTGTGGTGTTGGCTTCGACTGCCGGGCTGGTGTGGCTCGGTGGGCTGGGAACGCTCGCCAAGGAACAAGAGCTGCTGGCCGGCCTGCACACTTCGATCAATCTGATCGATTTGGCCCTGCTGATCGCCGGGGCGCTTGTCTTCACCTGGTTCTTCGCCCGCCGAAATCAGCTTCAGCTTGCCCCGAGCCTGGCGATCGCCTACGAGGTGCTCCTGCCGTTGGGGGCCGCGACCTATGGCTTGGCGCGAGGCGACCTGACCCTGGCCCAGGACGCCGGCCTGGTCTTCGGCGTGCACCTGATCCTGGCGCTGGCCGCTGGACTGATCCTGCTGATCGTTCTCGGCTTCCGGCCGTTGGTGGGCGGAACGCACTCGCTGGCCATAGCCATCGGCCTGATCGGCCTGCTCGGCCTGCTGGCCGTCGCCGGGCTGGGCGCAACCGTTGTGGCGTCTTTGCCGACGCCCACGCCGACGCCGACCATCACGCCTCTGCCGCCGACGGCCACCGGCACGCCCACGGCCACGGCCACACCCAGCCCCTCCCCGACGGCCAGCCTGCCGCCGACCGCGACGGGAACGGCCACCCCGATCCCGCCTCGGGCGATCGTTGTCGGCGTGGGCAACGACGGTGTCTTCCTGCGCGCGGTGCCAATGGGGGCGCTGGTCTCCGGGCTATACGGCGGGATCGAGGTCGAGTTCCTCGGCAACCCTCAGGCGCTCGATGGCAGGACGTGGGTGCAGGTGCGCACCCTCGACGGCACGACAGGCTGGATGCTGGCCGAGTTCCTGTCCACCGTCGGCCCGTCCTCGGTAGCCACCCCGACCCTGACCCCCACCCCCTGAGCTAAGGCCCCGGCAGGCTGTTCTAGGCCCCGCTCTTCATCTCCCAAGCAGTATCCCGCTCCACCTTCACCAGGAGCAGCGCAAGAGGTCCAGTTCCGCTGGGACGAGCGGCGGTGCTTGACCGGCGTCACCGCTTGGGGTATCCTGCGCTTCTAATGAAAACAAGTTTCAGTAAGGCGGAACTCGATGGCGCGGCCGGCTGGGAACGGCTGCGGCGCCAAGGCGGACGGGCGACGCTTCCCCGTCAGGCGATTCGGCAAGTGTTGGATCAGGCCGAGGGCGGCCTACGCCCGGACGAGATTCACGCCCAGGCGGCTCTCATCTGCCCAGGCCTCGGCCTCGTCACCGTCTATCGCACTCTGGCGCTGTTCACCGATTTGGGATGGGCACGGCGAGTGCACAGTCCGGACGGCTGCCATGCCTATGTCGGTGCCGAGCGCTCCGCGCGCCCGGACTTGGTCTGTCGTGCGTGTCGCAAGACAATCGAGCTGCCGGGCGCGGAGGATCTCGAGGCTGTGATCCGCCGGCTGGAGCGGCAAACGGGGTTCCGAGTCATTGAGCGGAGTCTTGAGCTGCACGGCACCTGCGCCTCCTGTCAACAGCAGGAGGCGGCCGGGGAGCTGGCCGAGCGCTCTGCTGGAGGGGTGGATGCGTAGGGAATTGGCTGCGGCACTCGTCATTGGCCTGGCTGGGCTGTGGCTCGTCGGCTGTGGGATGGCGGGACGGGCGCAGGGGCATGTCCTCGCCGAACCCTACCTGACCCCGCGGGAGAACCTGCGGCCGATTGAGCGCCCGGCGGGTGAGCCGCTTCGGGTCCTGGCCACCACCAGTATCCTGGGCGATGTCGTTGGCCAGGTCGGCGGAGAGGCGATCTCGCTGACGACTTCTGATTCCCGCCGGGGTTGACCCACATGCCTTCCAGCCGACGCCGCGCGATGCCCGCCTGCTGGCAGACGCCGACGTGATCTTCATCAACGGCTTCGGCCTCGAGGAGTTCATGGCCGATCTGATCGAACAGGCCGGCGGGGATGCAGTGGTGGTCTCGGCCTCGCTGGGCATCGCGCCGCTTGAGGCCCCTGGCGAGCTCGGGGAGAAGCAAAGCGAACACGAAGGGGAGGGAGCGCCAGCAGGCGCGGATCCACAGCCACATGCCGTTGATCCGCATACCTGGTTTGACCCCAACAATGTCATCCACTGGACGGAGAACATCCAGGCCGCCCTGGTGGCGACCGATCCGCAGCGCGCCCGGGAGTATGCCGCCAACGCCGCCGCCTATCGGTCGCAGCTCCAGGCCCTCGACAGCGAGATCCGGGAGTTCGTCGAGCGCCTTCCGCAGGAGCGGCGCATCCTGGTCACCGACCACGAAGAGCTGGGTTACTTTGCCGAGGAATACGGATTCGAGATCGGGGGCGCAGTCCTGACGAGTTCCAGCAGCCTGGCGGAACCCTCCGCCCAGGAGATGGCCGCCCTCTTCGATCTGGTCCGCAACCAGGGGGTGCCCGCCATCTTTGTGACCTCGGTCGCCAATCCGGCCCTGGCGCAGCGGCTGGCCGAGGACGCCGGCGTGCAGCTGGTCACCCTGCAAGGCCATTCGCTGACCGACGATCAGGGCGCGGCGTCCAGCTACCTCGATCTGATGCGCTACAACGTGAGCGCCATCGTTGAGGCGCTCGCACCCTGAGAGAGCCTGCATGCATCAGCTGCCGGGCGGAGCCCCAGCGAACCCGGCGGCTGAAGGCTGCATGGCAAGGGTCGGCGCTCGGGCTCTCAGCTGGACGGGCGGCGCTGTGTCGCAGCCGGCTGGTGACCATGCGATGCGATACAATGCACGCACGATCGCCCAGAGGCGGATGCTCTGGCCGGCAGCGGGCGGTCCAACTGGTGTGATCCCATGCTGATCCATCCTGCCGTTCATGTCGATGCCTCGCCTGCTGTCGAGTTCGATGGGGTGTCGCTGCAGTACAACGGCACCGCTGCCTTGCGGCAGGTCAGCTTCCGCCTCGAGCGTGGTCAACGCGTAGCGGTCGTTGGCCCGAACGGTGCCGGCAAGACCACGCTGCTCAGGGTGGTGGCCGGCACGCTGCGCCCCGACGAGGGAAGGGTCGACGTGTACGGCGAGCGACCCGGCGGCCACATCTGCATCGCCTACGTGCCCCAACGCAGCCAGATCGACATGGCCTTCCCGGTGACCGTGGCCGAGGTGGTGATGATGGGGCGCATCCGCCAGATCGGGGTGTTGCGCTGGCCGCGGCGGCACGACTGGACCATCGTTCACCAGGCGCTGGCTAGCGTCGAGATGGGAGAGTTGGCCCGCCGTCAGATCGGCGAGCTCTCCGGCGGCCAGCAGCAGCGGGCCTTCCTGGCGCAGGCGCTGGCGCAAGAGGCGCAGGTGATCCTGATGGACGAGCCGCTGACTGGCCTCGACCTGCCCAGCCAGGAGGCGATCTTCCGGGCGATCGACCGGCTGAGCCAGTCCGGCGTGACTATCGTGCTCTCGACCCATGACCTGAACCTGGCAGCCGAACGCTTCGACCAAGTGGTGCTGCTCAACCGGGCGCTGATCGCCGCCGGCCGACCAGAACGGGTGTTCACGCCCGAGAACCTGCAGCGGGCCTACGGCAGCCACATCCACCGTCTCGTCGACGGCGAGGGCTTGATGGTGCTGACCGACACCTGCTGCGAGGGGGACGAGGTTGGTAGGTGAAGCGCTCGGCTGGCTGACCGGCCCGCTGTCCTACCCGTTCATGGTGCGCGGTCTGACGGCAGCCGTGATCGTCGGCGTGGTGTGTCCGGTGCTAGGGGCCTACGTCGTGTTGCGCGGCATGGCCTTCTTCGGCGATGCCCTGGCGCACATCGTGCTGCCCGGTGTGGTGGTGGCCTACCTTGCGGGCTGGCCACTGGTGTTGGGTGCGTTGCTGGCCGGGGTGATTGCTGCACTGGGGATCGGCGCCATCAGCGAGCAAGCACGGATCAAGGAAGACAGCGCCATCGGCGTGATCTTCGCCGCCGCCTTCGCCCTGGGCGTGGCGATGTTGTCCACCCAGCGCGGCTACGCCGTCGATCTGGTGCACATCCTGTTCGGCAACTTGCTGGGGGTGACGTCGCAGGACCTGGTCTGGATGGGCGTGTTAGGGCTGCTGGCGCTGGGGGCGGTGTTTGTGTTCTACAAGGAATTGCTGGTGCTCTCGTTTGACCCGGTACTGGCGGCAACCCTGCGCCTGCCGGCGCACTTCCTCAAGAACCTGCTGCTGGTCCTGATGGCGGTGGTGATCGTGGTCTCGCTGAACGCCGTGGGGGTGACCCTGGTCCTAGCGATGCTGATCACCCCGGCTTCGGCGGCGTACCTGCTCACCCGGCGCCTGCCTTCAATGATGGCGCTCGGGGCGGCGTTTGGCACGCTTTCTGCGTTCCTCGGCCTCTACCTTTCCTACTATTGGAACCTACCCTCTGGACCTGCTATCGTTCTGGTAGCGACTGCCATCTTTGCTGTGGCGCTGCTTGTCGCGCCGCTGCCGCCGACACCTGTGGTCGCGCTGGAGGAGAGGAGCCCCGGATGTCCGTCCCGCCTGATTCCTTCTCCCTGGATGGGAAGGACTATGCGCTGACGCCCGAGCTGCGCATGGCCGTCGAGCACCTGCGTGTCGGCAAGATGCAGCAGGCGCAGGCGCTGCTCGCCCGGTATGTAGTCCAGTATCCGGAGTCCGACCAGGCCTGGTTCCTGCTCAGCTTCGCCGTCAGTGACTCCAAGCAGCAGATCGAGTGCCTGCAGCGGACGTTGGCGATCAACCCGGCGAACACCTCGGCCGGGGCGCGGCTGTCACGGCTGCGTTCTGCACAGCAGCCCCTGCAGCCAGGACCCGGACACGCCGCACCTGCCGCCGCCACGGCTGGAAAGGCAGTCCCTCCGCCCCGTCCCGCCACTCCGCCTCCTGCAGCCGCCTCACCGCCCCCGAAGGCAAGGCCCAGCGCGGCGGCGGCCCGCCCAGAAACGGCCGAGCGGCGAGAGCCGGACTGGATGCCGGGGGATTCCTCCTCGGCTCCGATCGAGATCTCGGACCCCGGCAAGCCGCCCAAGAAACGCGGCGGCTGTGCCCGGTTCCTGCGCGCCTTCCTGGTCGTCAGCCTGGTCTTGCTGGCGTTGGGTGTGCTGGCAGCACTGGTCATGGCGGTGGTCGCCTACCTGTCGATCCCCCGCGTCCGGGTCACGCCGACCCAGCCCGTGATCGCTCCGGCGACGCTGCCGGCGACCTGGACGGCAACCACCTCGCCGACGCCAACCTTCACCCCGACCATCACCATCAGCCCGTCGCCGACGCCGACGCGCACCCCGATGCCGCCCGATGCAACGACGGCCGCCGCCATGGATCAGATCGGGCGCGAGGTGGCCGACCTGCGCGGCCTGGCGCCGCTGGCGCCCGTGGCCGGCTACCTGTTGCCGGCCGATGAAGTCCGCCCGGTGCTGGAGGCCAGTTTCCTGGCCAGCGGAGGGACCCAGGCGGAGCTGGACGACGAGGCGCGCGTGCTCAGTGCCCTCGGCCTGATCAAGCCGACCTACAACCTGTACACCAATAGTTTGAACTCGCTGACCGACAGCCTGGGCGGTTTCTACTTCCCGTGGAGCAAAGAGCTGTTTGTCATCGGCAGCCGGTTCTCCGGGATTGAGCGCTGGGTGTATTCCCACGAGTTCGCCCATGCCCTGGTTGACCAGCACCATAGCCTGGGGGCCCTGGGGGTGTATCCGGAATGCACCCGCAGCCTGGATGCATGTGGCGCCATCCGCGCCCTCGTCGAGGGCGATGCCAGCCTGGTGATGGCCCAGTGGCTGAATCAGTATGCCGGACCGAAGGACTATCAGGATATCGCCAGCTACCAGGCTCCGGCACAGACTCTGCCCGAGCAATTCCCGCCGGACTACCTGATCCAGCAGTCGCAGTTCCCCTACGTCGCCGGCCTCGACTTCGTCGGCGCCCTGCACCAGCGGGGTAGTTGGGCGCAGGTCAACAAGGCGTTTGAGCGGCTGCCAGAGAGCACCGAGCAGATCCTGCATCCAGAGAAGTACTTTGCCGGCGATGCGCCTCAGGCTGCCGCCAGCCCCGACCTGTCGGCCACACTGGGCGATGACTGGCGCAAGTTGGAAGGCAATACGCTCGGCGAGTGGGGCACGTTCCTGCTGCTTGGCTATGGTGCCGATCTGGAGGCTCAGATCGCCTTGAACACCGCCGAGGCCGCCGCTGCAGGCTGGGGAGGGGACAGCTTCCAGGTGTATTCCCGGGAGGCTGATGACGCACCGCTGCTGGCTGCGCAATGGGTCTGGGACACCAACGGCGACGCCTCGGCGTTTTCCCGCGCCATGAAGCAGCATCTTGATGGGCGTTTTCGCGGCGGGGAAACCGACGTCTCCACCGGCGACTGCTGGTCCGCCAACGCTCAGTTCACCTGCCTGTTCACCTCCGGGCGGCAGACGCTGTGGATCCTGGCTCCGGACGACTTCACCTTGCAGGCCATTCGCAAACTGTATCCCGGCTTCAGCTAGTTTTCGCGATCCCTTGCCTTCCGCCTGCCGTGCCGCCGGCAATGGCCGGTGTTCATTGCGCCTGCGGGCAGAGCCGCTATGATTGACCCCATGCCGCACGCACCTCGAGTGCAGTTGTTGCTGCGCTGGCTCTGGCTCTGGTCGATGCTCGTCGTTGCGGCCGCGTTCCAGCTGCCGGCGATCGGTTGGATCGTGCTCGGGCTGGCCTGCGGATTGGCGGCATGGCTCTCGTCCACCCTGCTCGGGCGGACCGAGCGTGCGCCTTCCAAGCCGTGGCTACTCGGCGTGGACCTGGCGCTGGGGGTCGGGCTGATCGCCTCCAGCGCCAGCTGGCAGAGCCCGTTCTTCTCGGTGTGGCTGCTGCTCGGGGTGGTGGAGGGCCTGTCACTCGGAACAGCGGCTGGCCTGCGCTTGGCCTCGCTCGGCTTGGTGTTGACCGGACTTTTCCTGGCTGTGGTCAGCAGACCCGCCGCTGCCGATCTGCTGGCCTTTTCGCTGCTGGTTCTGGTGATTCTGTCGGCGACCTGGCTAATGATCAGCCTCGGGCGTAGGTTGTGGCCAATACAACCAGCCGAGGCGCTGCGCGAATCCTTTGGGCCTGGGGAGACCGGCCCGACGTGGATGCTGGAGGCGGCGGCTTCGCTGGGAGCTGCCGCAGATGAGAGCCAGGTTGTCGAACGTGCCCTCGACTTTGCGCTGGGCTGCGCCCCGTCGGCGGCGGGGCCGTGCAGCGCGGCGGTGCTGTTGGCCGGCGGTTCTGGCTGGACGGTGCGCGGGGCGCGCCGGTTGTCCGCCAGCGATCGGCAGGCAGTCCTCGCTGAACCGGCGGGGCTGCTGGCGCAAGCCGCCGCCGCTGGCCGAGCGCTCGTCATCCACCAGCCGGCGGAGGCGGCGGGCCTGGCGGGCATGCGAGCGCTGCGCGAGTGCCGGGAAGTGGTCTGCGTGCCGCTGGTGACCGGCGGATCGCCGGGCGGTGCGCTGCTGATTGGCTGGGCCGAACCGCAGGTGGCTTCGCCAGGGGTGCTGGCCGAGCTGGAGGCCATCGGACGCCTCGCCTCGGCTGCCCTGGATGGTCTCAGCCGGCTGGGCCGGGTGGAGGCGGAGAAGCAACGTCAAGGAGAGGTGCAGGAGGAGTCGCGCCGGCGGCTGGCGCGCGACCTGCACGATGGTCCAACCCAGGCGGTGGCTTCGCTGGCCATGCGCCTGAACTACATCGGCAAGCTGGTCGACCGCGATCCCGCCGCCGCCCGCTTGGAACTGGCGACTGCCGAGGAAATGGCGCGGCGGGCCACGCGCGACATCCGGCACATGCTGTTTGCCCTGCGGCCGCTGATCCTGGAATTGCAGGGACTTGTGCCGGCGCTGTGGCAGCTTGGGCAGAAGGTCCACGAGGTGCAGGGGGAGCAAGTGATCGTCGAAGCCGAACGCGACGATGCCGAAGGCATGAGCCCGCTGCAGCAAAGCATCACCTTCTATATCGCCGAAGAAGCGATCAACAATGCCGTCAAGCATGCCCAGGCGCGCCACATCTGGGTGCGCCTCAAACCGGTCAGCTCCGGCTGGCGGTTGGAGATCGAAGACGACGGCGTGGGCTTCAACGTCGGCGCGGTCGATGAGGACTATGCCCAGCGCGGAAGCCTGGGCCTGGTCAGTATGCGCGAGCGCGCCGCCCTGACCGGCGGACAGCTGCGGATCGACTCGCATGAAGCCCGAGGCACGCGCATCGAGGTTCTGATCCCGCGGCCAACAGAGTCTGCCGGAGCCTGACGCGGCACAGTGCGCTCGATTCGCCCGCGCCTCCCGGTGACCGCCCTCCCGTGCCCGGCGTTGGGCGTGAAGCTGGAATCGGCCCTGGTATGAAATGGATCCAGCGCGGATGGGTAGCGGCAGTTGCCCTGGCCTGCTTCACCTGGCTGATGAGCGAATCCGACCAGACCACGGTGGCGCTCCTGCTGTCGGCCGTGCTGGTGTCCAGCCTGGGGGTCCCGCGCGCGGTGCGCCATGCCGCCGCCCGGGGTGGCATGCGTCGCGCGGGGAGCGCCGCCATGGGGGGGTGCATCCTGGGCGCGCTCGTTCCGCTAGTGGCCGCGGTGATGATGCTGGTCAAGGTGGCATTGCACAGCCATGTCCAACCGGACTTCTCGCCTGACGACCTGCTTGCCGTTCTTGGACGAATCCCCGTCTGGGTAATCGGTGCGGGCCTGCTGGGTGCGGCGGCTGGCTTGGCGTCCGCCGGACGACCCCATCCGCCGGCGGCGTAAGGAACCGTTTCCCGGGTCCGTCCAGGGGACGGGCGCCCGAATCTGAGGTGGCGGGGTTGCCCCTTGGAGGCAGCGCCTGAGATGCTGGAAGGGATCGGCGCGCCGACGTACAATGGGCGCACCAGAGGAGCAAGAAGCCGATGTCCTCGAAGGAGACGCTCCAGGTCTACCTGTGCCCTCGCTGTCTGAGCGCGGAGGGCGGGCCGGGGCTGTGCCCGCGCTGCGGCGAGGCGCGGCTCGGCTGTAGGCCGGGGGAGCCCGACGATCCGTGCCGCCGTCCGATCATGGACTCCCGGGGACAGGTACGCACGCGGGCACCCTTGTGGTGGCTGAGAGCCAGCCTGGCCCAGCTGCCGAGCTGGCTGGACGCGGGACGCCGCCCACCGCGCTGACGCGGCAAGAGAGATGGAGAGCGAATGGAACGCGTGATCATCATCGGATCGGGGCCGGCCGGCCTGACGGCCGCCCTGTACACAGCAAGGGCCGGCCTGTCGCCGCTGGTGATCTCCGGCAACCAGCTTGGGGGCCAGGTGTCGATCACCAGCGAGGTCGAGAACTACCCCGGGTTCCCCCAGGGGACGACCGGGCCCGAGCTGGTCGAGCTGATGCAGAAGCAGGCGGAGCGCTTCGGCGCCCGCCTGCTGATCGACGAGGTCACCGAGATCGATCTGCGCCGGGGCACCCCGTTTCGGGTCAAGACCTACGCTGAAGACCTGCAGGCCGAGGTACTGGTGGTGGCCACGGGCGCCTCGCCGCGACGACTAGGCGTGCCCGGCGAGTTTGAGCTGATCGGCCGCGGCGTGTCGTTCTGTGCCACCTGTGACGGCTTCTTCTTCCGCGGCAAGCAGGTGGTGGTCGTCGGCGGCGGCGACAGCGCCGCTGAGGAGGGATTGTTCCTGACACGGTTTGCCGACAGTGTGCGCGTGGTGCACCGCCGCGACCAATTGCGGGCGGGTGAGGCGCTCAAGCGGCGCGCCTTCGCCAACGAGAAGATGTCCTTCGTCTGGGACACCGTGGTCGAGCAGGTGCTGGGCGACGGCAAGGTCGAAGGCGTGCGCCTGCGCAACCTGAAGACCGAGCAGGTCAGCGACCTACCCGCCGATGGGGTCTTCATCTACGTCGGTCACGATCCCAATACCGAGTTGCTCAAGGGCCAGTTGGCGATGGATGACCATGGCTATCTGACGACCGACCGGCGCATGATGACCAGCGTCGAGGGTGTGTTCGCCGCCGGCGAGGTGCAGGATCCGATCTACCGCCAGGTTGCCTCGTCGGTGGGGCAAGGGTGCGCCGCCGGGATGATGGCCGAGCGTTGGCTGGCGGAGCGCTCGTGAGCCTGCCGACACACAACGGGATTGCCTATGAGGCCAATGACGAAGGCCGCCCGAGCGGGCGGCCTTTGGTGCTGATTCACGGCGCCGGTGCGGAGCATCGGTTCTGGCCGTCGGAGCTTCGCCACCTGGCCTCGCACCACGTTCTGGCGCCCGACCTGCCGGGGCACGGCGCGTCGCCGGGACCGGTGGCGGGCAGCATCGTTGAGAGCGCCACGCGCCTCCGCCAGTGGATGAGCGGGCTGATATCTGGCCCGGCGATTCTGATCGGCCACTCGATGGGCAGCGCCATCTCGCTCGAATTTGCCCTGCGCTGGCCCGAGCAGGTGGCCGGGCTGGTTCTGGTCGGGAGCGGCGTCCGCCTTTCGGTCAACCCCTGGCTGTTGGAGGCCGCGGCGGATCCGGCCCAACTGACCCAGGCAGTCGGACGGATCACCCAGTGGTCGTTCGCCCGGCAGGCGCCGGAGGCGCTCACCACCTGGGTCACCGACCGCACGCTGGCCGCCGGCCCCGGAGTGCTGCACCGCGACCTGGTGGCCTGTGATGCCTTTGACGCCGAGATGCGTCTGCCCCAGTTGAAGCTGCCGACGCTGGTGCTGTGCGGCCAACAGGATCGCATGACTCCGCCTCCGGCGAGCGTGGCGCTGGCCGAGGCGATCGCCCGGGCGGAGCTCGAGTTCATCCCCGATGCTGGCCACTACGTGATGCTCGAGCAGCCGGCGGCAGTCGAACGCCGGCTGAGGGCTTGGCTGGAGCGCTGGTTTGCGCCTGGAGAGGCCGCCAGCGCCCAGGCCTGAGTGGTGGGCACCAGCCGAGGCTCGTCCTCAGCCCACCCGCCATCGGCCCCGGGGTTCCCCCGAGAGTTGACTATAATCATCCGAATTCCGATGGCCGGACCGCGTCCCGGCGGCCAGGAGCAGCGATGATCACCATTGGACCGTGGCAGTTACCCATTCCCCCCTTCCTGGCTTTTCTTCCGGCGCCGCTGGCTTGGGCGCTGGTGACATTGGCCCTGTGGCTGATGCTGGCGTTGGTTCTCCAGTTCGTCCTGTTCCGCATCGTCAAGGTGCTGGCGCGGCGCACGGAGACCGACGTCGAGGATGTCTTGATCGACATCACCCGCAGGCCGCTGGTGCTGACGATTGTGCTGTTTGGCTTCCGGCTTTCCCTGCTGGCGACAGAGATCAGCACACCGCTCGTGGAGAACCTGATCCGCTGGACCGGCGCGCTGGTGATGGCCATCGTCGCCTACTGGGTATGGCGCGTGTTCAAGGAAATCGTCGTTCATTACGGCGAGCGCATGGCTCAGCGCAGCGAGACGCGGCTCGACGATGTGCTGCTGCCCATCGCCAATCAGTTTGCCCCGTTGGTGATCTTCGTGGTCGCCGGGGCGGTCATCCTGCAGTACGTCGGCGTCCGTCTGGACGCGCTGTTGGTGGCCATCGGCGGCGCGGCCTTCATCCTGGCCTTCGCCCTGCAGGACATTCTCTCCAACATCTTCAGCGGCATGATGCTGCTGGTGGATACCCCCTTTCGCTACGGGGATCTGATCTTGCTCGAAGACCAGCGCTACTGCCAGGTGGTGCGCATCGGCGTGCGGGTGACCCAACTGTACGACATCGACACGCATGCAGTGATCTACATGCCCAACAGCCACTTGGCGAACGAGCGCCTGGTCAACCTGATGCAGCCGACGGCTGAGTCGATTTCGACCGTCCGCGTGGAGCTGCATCGCGACACCGACGTCGAGGCTGCCCGGCGGCTTCTGGCGGATGTGCTCGACGGCCACCCGGACTTGCTGGGGGTGATTCCGGACAAGCTGCTGGCCAGCGAGCGCTTTGTCATCCTGGGCCCGCCCAAGCGGGAACACGGGCGCAGCCGTCTGGCAGCCGAGCACGCGCTCGACCAGAGCCTGCGGTCCTGCGAATTGGGACTGATGGAATTCGCCGCCGAGATCAGCCGCATGGAGAAGCGCGGCTTCGATCGACAGGAGCGGGTGGTGCTGCGACAGCGCTTCGCCGTGCTGGCCTCGCAGCTCGGCGCGGTGAAGGACTTTGACGATAGGCTCGACGACTGGAAGGGCACCCCGGAAGAGTTGTTCGACGCCCTGGCGCCCGAGCAAGGAGCGGACTCGCTGGCGCGACTGGCTTGGGAGTGGGTCGGCGTCTGGAGCCGCGATCCGGACATCGAAGCCGGCGTGGACGATCAGCGGCTGCGGACCCGTTGGGGCTCACGGCTGCTTGGGCTACTGCGCCGGGTCGGAGAACTGCAGAATCGCATCAATGACCCGGACACGCTGGAGCAGCGGCTGGATAGTGCGGTGGTGAGTCTGGCGCGCTGGCTGGTGAGCGACTTCAAGCAGCCGGTCCCGCCGTGGAAGTGCTCCGGGGCCTCTTTCAAGGGATTTCAGGACGGGGCACTGGTGTTCAGCCTGTGGTTCTTCGTCGATAACATCGAGCTCGAGCACTTCTTCCGCCAGGCGAGGGTGGAGGGCGAACTGCGGCGCGAGGTCGCCCGCCGTCTCCGGCAGGAAAAGATCGAGTTTGCCAGCCTGCGCCAGGAGGTCCAACTCCGCCTGCCGCCCGGTGCTGGGCGGAACGCGCCCCGCCCCGGCGGGTAGCGACCCGGCGCGGGTCAGACAGCCAGGCCTAGCCTGTGCCGCAGAACGGGCAGCAGGGCGGAGAGGGCCCGCGCCCGGTGGCTGATCCGGTTCTTCTCCGACATCCCCAGCTCGGCCATTGTGCGGCCGGTGTGCTCGACCTCGAAGAGCGGATCGTAGCCAAAGCCGGTTTCCCCTCGAGGCGAGGGCACGATCTGTCCTGGGCATTCACCAGGCGCCCAATCGATGCGCCCATCCGGCCCGGCCAGGGCCATGGCGCAGCGGAAGCGAGCCGTCCAGGGCTGGGGGAAGGGGGCAAGCAGCTCGAGCAGGCGCGCGCGGCGGTCGGCATCCGTTGCGCCCGCTTGCAGCAGACGAGCCGAGCGCAGCCCAGGGGCACCCGCCAGCGCATCGACCTCCAGCCCGGTGTCATCCGCCAAGGTGAACCAGCCGCTGGCAGAGGCGTACGCCAGCGCCTTCAGGCAAGCGTTCTCGGCATAGTCTCCGCCGGTCTCCTCGACCTGCAGGGAGAGGCCGAGCGTGGCTGGATCGGCCAGGCGGACCGGAATCTGTTCGAGCAGGGCCCGCATCTCGAGCAGCTTGCCAGGGTTGGTAGTTGCAAGGAGGACCGCGGGTTCATTGACTATTCGCACAGTACCCTCACCCTATCTATGGCGGTCATAAGCATATCAATGCCAGCACTCGGACATATGCCGTGCTTGTAGGGGCCACAGCTTCCAATAACGCGGTCGGCTTGACGGTCGATTCTAACTATGTTATAATGCCAGCGCTTTATTGGAAAGAGAATTGACAGGCGGCGGTGTGACACACAGCACTCGGCACCCGTTGCGCATCAATGTCGGCTTCCTGCTGCATGAGCAAGTCGGCTACAGCCGGACCATCGACTTCGACCTCCCGGCGGTCCAGATCGGCCAGGATCTGGCCATCCGCAGTCTCCGGGGGTCGTTGCGCTTCACCCGCACGGCGCAGGGCCTGTATGGCGATGGGCGGCTGACGGCGGGAAGCCGGGCGGAATGTGTGCGCTGCTTGTCCGAATTCGAACAGCCGCTGACAATCCGCATCGACGACCTGTTCGCCTCACCTCCCGGAGAGGCCACCGACCCGTTGCTGGCCATTCCCGAGACCGCAATCCTCGACCTCAACCCATTGCTACGCGAGTATCTGCTGCTGGAAGTTCCTTTGCAGCCTCTCTGCCGGGAGGACTGCCTCGGGCTGTGCCCCGTATGTGGCAACAACCGGAACGAATTGCGGTGCTCACATCCGGATGACCTGATCGATCCCCGCCTGGCAGCCCTGCGTTCGCTGCTCGACGGCGCTTCTGGGCCCGACGCATGACAGGAGTATGCGGATGAGTATATCCAAGGATCGCTGGCAGAAGCGCGAGGCATTCTCGGCGCTGCTCGAGAAGGGCGACTACCAGGGCTTCGTCACCAGTGAGGAAATCGTGGCGGTCTTCCCCGAGGTTGAGGAGTCGACTGAGCGCTTCGAGCGCATTCGCGGCTTCTTTCGCGAGGCAGGCATCGAGGTCTTCGACGATCTGACCAAGGTGCCGACCGAGTTCACGCCGGACGCCGCTGCGGAGCAGGCCGAGCCCTTCGACCTGAGCGCCATCTCCAGCGACGACACCGTCGGGTTGTACCTCAAGGAAATGGCGCGCGTGCCGCTGCTCACCACCGAGGAAGAAGTCTCGCTGGCAATGCGCATCGAACGCGGCAACGCCGCCGAGGCCAAGCTGGCCAAACTCAACGGCAACGCCACGCTCAAGAAGCGCCTGCAGTATCAGGCTGAGGTCCAGGATGCGATGGCGGCGCGCGACCATTTGGTGCGGGCCAACACTCGCTTGGTCGTCAGCATCGCCAAGAAGTATATGGGCCGCGGCGTGCCGTTCCTCGACCTGATCCAGGAGGGCAACCTGGGGTTGATGAAGGCGGTCGAGAAGTTCGACTACCATCGCGGCTTCCGCTTCAGCACCTATGCCACCTGGTGGATCCGTCAGACGATCACTCGAGCGATCGCCGACCAGGGGCGCACGATCCGTGTGCCGGTCCACATGTCGGACCGCATCCGGCGGCTGTACAAGGTCGCCCGCGACCTCGAACAGGACATCGGGCGCAAGCCCACGCCAGAAGAGATCGCCGGCGTGCTGGAGTGCGACTCGCGCAAGGTGCAGTGGATGATGCGCGTGTCGTGGCGGCCGCTGTCGCTGGAGTCGCCGGTGGGCGAGGAAGAGGACTCTGAGCTGGGGGCATTCGTCGAAGACGAGGGCACGCCCACGCCCACCCAGACCGCCCACACCAATATGCTGCACGACAAGATCGAAGAGGTGCTGGCGACGCTCACCCCGCGTGAGGCGCGCATCCTGCGGCTGCGCTTCGGGCTGCACAATGGCCGGGCCTACACCCTGGAAGAGGTGGGGCAGAAGTTTGGCCTGACCCGCGAGCGCATCCGCCAGATCGAGGGCAAGGCCTTGCGGCGCCTGCGCCACCCGCGCCGCGCCCGCCAGCTGCGCGATTATCTGTCGTAGCGCTGCCGACGCCCGCGGGTTCACCCCGCTTCCTTCCACAATCATCAGAGGTGGGCCCAGCCCACCTCTGATGGTTCCCCTGGTATTCTCACTGGAAGGCCAGCCGGCGGTGTCAGGATTGCACGGGATCGATCTCGCCCTTGTGCAGCATGCGCAGCGCCAGCCGTAGGGCTGCATCCGACGATTGCTCCTTGACGGCTGTCCGATCCCCCGGCCAGATGGTGTGCTCGGCAACCTGGTGTTGACGCGTGCTGACGGCCATCCAGGTCAGCCCGACCGGCTTGCCGGGTAGCCCGCCGCTCGGTCCGGCAATCCCCGTGACCGCCAGGCCGATGTCGGCGCCGAAGGCCAAGCGGGCCCCATGGGCCATCTCCAGGGCGGTCTCGCGGCTCACGGCGCCATGGTCGTACAGTGTCTGATGGCGCACGCCGAGCAGCCGCTCCTTGGCATCGTAGGCATAGGCCACCACGCTGCCCAGGAAGTACTCTGAGGCTCCAGGCACCTGCGTCAACCGGTGGCCGATCAGACCGCCGGTGCACGAACTCGCCCACTGCCAGCGTCCACCCCAGCGACCGCAAGGCATTGCCGACTTGGACCTCGATGGGATCCTCGCTCATTGGCTGCACTCCCGGCGTCGGTAGTCCGCCGCCGGAGACGATTATAGGCCCTGCCGCGCCGGCCTCAGCCGCCGACAGGCGGCATGGGATCGGATTCGGGCCGGCGCAGAGGGCCTTGCGGCGCCGGATTTCCGCCTCCGGCGGTTGCCCTGCCTCGACCGGCTCAGCCCGCAGTCTTGGCCCTTGCGCCGGTTCCCGGAAGGATCAGCGCACCCTTCTTGCAGAGGCAGGCGCAGGATTGCCGGCCTCAGCCAGCGGAGATCGGTTGGACAGTCCTTGCGGATCGCCTGGAGGCAAGGGCACTCAGGCCTTCCTAAGAGCTTGCTGGAAAACGTGCTTTCGACCTCACCCCCTGACCCCCTCTACGCGGGCGGCACACGGGTACGCCATGAACCGTGGCGGAGAGGGGGAAGCTACTCCGCCCCCTTCCCCTGCGAGACTCGTGTGAGTCGCGGATGTCGGCTCATGCAGGGGGAGGGGCTAGGGGAGAGGGCTGGACGATGAAGCGGCGTTCTTCAGCAGCCTGCTAGGCTCTATCTTGCCCTTCGCTCCCTATTCGCGGTGGGTTCGTGCTCGGCACGTCCCTGCTCGGTCGTCTCCTGGGAGGATGAGCGGTGACCGGAAGCGAGGGCTCGCCAACCCCGAGCAGCCTGCTTGCCTTCGGCCATCCGAGGCGGTGGACGTCGGTAGGGGAAATCGCCGTTGCCTATCCGGCAGATTGACGCCGGTTGGGGGCGAGAGTATCCTTCGCCGGATGGACCAGCTCGAGTTGTTCTCTGCGGCATCGCCGGTGCTCTCGGTCAGCGAGCTCAATCGCCACCTGCGGGTGCTGCTCGAGGCCGAGGAGCCGTTGCAGGACCTTTGGGTGCGGGGAGAGGTCTCGAACCTCGCCCGGCCGGCATCCGGGCACCTGTACTACAGCCTGAAGGACGCTCAGGCGGCGCTGCGCTGTGTGATGTGGCGGGCGGATGCCCAACGTCTACTCTCCCTGCCGCGCGAAGGTGAGGCCGTCGAGGTCCATGGATACATCGGCTTGTACGAGGCAGGCGGTCAGTTGCAGCTCTACGTCGACACCTTGCGACCGGCCGGCGAGGGTGCCCGCTATCAGGAATTCCTGCGGCTGAAGGCCGCCCTCGAGCAGGAAGGCTTGTTCTCGGCCGAGCGCAAGCGACCGCTTCCGGCCTGGCCGCGGCGCATCGGGTTGGTGACCTCCGCCAGCGGAGCCGCCCTGCAGGACGTGTTGCACGTATTGGAGCGGCGCTATCCGCTGGCCGAGGTCGTTCTGGCGGCGTGCGCCGTGCAGGGCGACGAGGCGCCAGAACAGATCGCCCGTGCGCTTCACCGCCTGAATCGGCGGGCCCGGCCAGACGTCATCCTGGTCGTGCGCGGGGGCGGGTCGGTGGAGGACCTGTGGGCGTTCAACGACGAGGCCGTCGTGCGGGCGATCGCCGGCTCGGCGGCGCCGGTCGTCACCGGCGTCGGCCATGAGACCGACGTCACGCTGGCCGACTTCGCCGCCGATGTGCGCGCTCCCACCCCTTCGGCGGCAGCCGAAATCGCCACTCCGAGCCAGGAGGCGCTTAGCCACCAGGTGGGCTTGCTGCGCACGCGCTTGGCCAAGAGCTTGGTGCACAGCTTGCGCCGAGGGCGGACGGAGCTGCGGGCGCTGCAGACCAGCCTGCGGCTGACCTCGCCACAGATGCGGCTGGCAAACGCTCGGCAGCAATTGGACGACCGGATGCGCCGGGCGCAGGCCACTGTGACCCATGATCTTGCCCTGCGACGGGTCGCGGTGCAAGGATGGATGCAGACGCTGAGTGCCGTGGGTCCGCAGGCGGTGCTTGCCCGAGGCTATGCGATCGTCAGCCGTGCCTCGGACGGAACGATCGTGCACAGCGCCTCACAGGTATCGGTTGGCGAGGCGCTGGACCTGCGCCTGCTAGACGGCGTGGTTCCAGCTCAAGTCGCGCCGGCTCGAGGAAGGAAGTAGGCATGCCGAAGGCACGCACCCCCAAGGAACCGACGTTTGAGCAGGCCTTCCGGGAGCTCGGCGAGGTGGTCGACCGGCTGGAAGCGGGCGATCTCACGCTGGAGGAGGCGTTGGCGTTGTTTGCGCGCGGGCAGGACCTGGCTGCACGCTGCGCCGAGATGCTCGACAAGGCCGAGTTGCGGCTGAAGACGCTGGCCGGTGAGGATCTGACGGCGATTGGCGAGGACGATGGGGAGGAGGACGGATGAGGTATGTTTGAGGGGATGCTGCGTAACCCGGCGCTGGTCTGCGCCCTGGTTGCCTGGGCGATCGCACAGGGATCCAAGTCGCCGGTTGAATACCTGCGTACCCGCCACTGGGATTGGTCGCTCTATCTGCGCGCCGGCGGCATGCCCTCCTCCCACACGGCGCTTGTCGTGGCCGTGACGCACGCCATCGGGCTGACCGAGGGATTCGAACTCGGCGCCCTTCGCCCTGGCTTTCGTTGTGGCGATGATTGTCGTCTACGATGCGACCGGGGTGCGGCGCCAAGCCGGGCTGCACGCCGAAGTGATCAACGCTCTGGTGCGCGATCTGGTCGCCGGCCATCCACTCAAACAGGCCAAGTTGATCGAACTGCTGGGCCATTCCCCGCTGGAGGCGCTCGCCGGCGGATTGCTCGGGCTGATCGTGGCGCAGCTGCTGGCGCCGTGGCTGGCCGCGGGATGAGGCCGATGCGTCCGCCCGCTCAGCGCTGAGGGGAGAGACGACGGACGACCGCCCGCCCCAAGGCGACCGGCTCGGGGGCGCCCAAGACGACCGCCACGCCGAGGTACACACCCAGACCAAGCAGCACGCCTCCCGCAGCGATGGCGATGGCTGACCAGGCCTGCGTCAGATACAGCCAGCCGACCAGGCCCAGTGACATGACGGCGGCAGACGCCGTCGCCGCCAGCAACCCCGGGCGCAGGCGCGTCGCCTGCAACCCATTCAATCGCCGGCGGATCAGTTCCAGCAACACCACGCACTCGACGGCGGTGGCCAGTGAATTCGCCAGTGCCAGCGCCCCGTGCGGCATCCAGCCGGCGGTGGCGAAGACCCGCCACAGCATCAGGCTGAGCACGATGTTGAGCAGCATGGCAATCACGCCAACCATCACCGGGGTGCGCGTGTCATGCAGCGCGTAGAAGGCCCGGCTGACAATCTCCAACAAGGAATGTCCGACCAGTCCCAGGGCGAACCAGATCAGCGCCCAGGCGACCATCTCGGTCGACTGGGCAGTGAACGCCCCGCGCTCGAACAGTGCCGAGACGATCGGCGTACTGAGCAGCGCCAGCCCCAGGCTGGCGGGGAGCGCCAAGAAGTACACCGCCCGCAGCGTGCTACCCAGCGAGGTGCGCAGCGAGTCCAGTTCGCCACGCGAGACCTGCGCCGAGAAGGTCGGCAGGGCGGCGATGCCCGCAGCCTGGCCAACCACCGCCTGGGGCATGATCATCAGGGTGAAGGCGAAGGTCAGCGCGGATAGGCTTCCGACGGGCATGGCGGAGGCCAGGATCGTGTTCACCACGAAGTTGATCTGCACCACCGCCACGCCCAGCAGGCGCGGCAGCATTAGCCTGCCCACCTCGGCCACGGCCGGGTTGTTACGCCCCAGGCTGGGAAGGTAGCGTCCGCCGAGGGGCAGCAGGCCGGGAATCTGGATCGCCAGGTGCAGCCCGGCGCCGAGAACCACGCCCCAGGCCAGACCGAAGATCCCGATCTTCGGCACCAGCAGCCATAGTCCGAGGATCCAGCCGACCCGGTACATCGCCGGGGCCAACGCCGGCAGGGCAAATCGCTGATGGGCATTGAGGATCCCCATCACCAGACCACTCAGGCCGAAGACGGTCGGGGCGATCAGCAGGATGCGCATCAGCGAAACGGTCAGATGGATCTGCGCCGGGTCGGTGAAGCCGGGGGCGAGGACGGTGGTGACCAGCCAGCGCGCGCCCAGGGCGGCCAGCAGCGAGGCGGCGAGCAGCACCAGCGCCACCAGGTTGGCGACAGCGGATGCCAGCCGCCAGGCGCCCGGCCGGTCGCCGCGCGTCAGAAAGCCGGTGAAGGTCGGGACAAACGCCGAGGCCAGCGCGCCGCCGGCCATCAACAGGAACAGCAGTTCGGGCAGGCGGTTGGCGGCGTAGAAGGCGTCGATCTCAGCCTGGGTGCCGAACGCCTGCGAGACCAGCATGGTGGTCAGCAGGCCGGTCAGGCTGGAGAGCGCCAGGCCGGCCATCACGATGCTGGCGCCGCGGGCAATCTGACGATCGCCGCTGTTCATGGCCGGGGATTATAGACCACGGGCTGCTCCCAAGGCGGACGCCACGCCCATGGCCTTGGGTGTCGGCGAACGGTCGAGCGGGATAGAATCATGGAAATTCTGTGCAGCCCAGGGGAGTTATCTGATGATCCGAGCCCAGCAACTTCCATCCAAGGGAACCCTGCGGGCCTTGAGCCCGGCGGAGCTCACCCCGCGCCTGTTGCGCGCCTCCCAGGGAACCATCTGGGTCGACTTCGAAGGGGAGCCGATCGAGACCTGTGAGCCGATCTTGCGCGATGTCTTCCGTTTCCATCCATCTGGCGATTGACGATGCCCTGCGCGAGACCCATATCCCCAAGCTGGACGACTGGGGGGACTACTTGTATATCGCCTTTCATTCCGTGGGATTTCAGAATGGACGGGGGCCCCCATGTGGATACTCGAGGAGGTGGATTTCTTCCTGGGAAAGGGATACCTCGTCAGCCACCACGATGAGAAGATCCCGATGGTCGACAAGATCTGGGATCGTTGTCAGAAGGACCAGCGCATCCTCGGGGAAGGCCCCGACCACGCTCTGTACTTGGTACTGGACGAGCTGGTCAACAGCTACATGGGCGCATTCACCGAGATCGACGAAGCCGTCGATGGCCTAGAGGACACAATCCTCGAGAGCTCTTCGAGGGAAACGCTGGCCGACATCTTCCACCTCAAGCGGGCGTTGGTGACCTTGCGCAGAACCCTTGCGCCGCAGCGCGAAGTGCTGAACGGGCTCGCCCGGAACACCTATGAGGTGATCGACGCGCCGGATCGAGTGTACTTCCGCGACGTGTACGATCATCTCGTGCGCCTGTTCGACATCAACGAGTTCGATGCGGGACCAGGTGGGCGGCGCCCTCGAGACCTATCTCTCAGCCACCAACAACCGCATGAACGAGATCATGAAGACGCTGACCGTGATCACCACGATGTTCATGCCGATCTCGTTCATTGCCAGCTTCTTCGGGATGAACTTCTTCAGTCCCAACTTCCCGCTCCCGGCGTGGACCGGGCGGCTGGCTTTCGTGGTGATGCTGGTGCTCACCGTGGGTATCCCGCTCAGCTTCTACGCTCTGGTTCCGCCGGCGGGGATGGGTCGGGGGGCATGACGAGTCACGACCTCCGATCCGACCGGCGCCAGGCCGATGTTGGTGGAGATCGACTTTCGGGTCAAGACCTACGATGTCGACTTCGCCGGCATCGTGAGC
Organism: uncultured Chloroflexia bacterium; assembly: GCA_963789825.1. Lineage (GTDB taxonomy): Bacteria > Chloroflexota > Anaerolineae > Anaerolineales > E44-bin32 > PFL42. The sequence goes on along the minus strand of CAWBME010000002.1, from coordinate 179,590 downwards.
AACCTGGTGTACGTGCGCTGGCTGGAGGATCTCCGGCTGAAGATGCTGGACGAGTATCTGCCGCTCGAGCCGGAGTTCCATCAGGGACGTGGGCCGGTCCTGGCGCGGACCGAGATCGACTACCTGCGCCCGCTGCGCTTCGGCGATCAAGCGGTAGGCCGAATGTGGCTTGCCGGCGTGCGACGTGCCAGCTGGTCGCTGCGGGCCGAGTTCACGCAGGATGAGCAGTTGGTCGCGCGCGCCGTGCAGGTTGGCGTGTTCGTCGACTATCGCACGCTCAAGCCGCTGCCGGTGCCGGATGCGCTGCGCCGGCAAGTGACGGGCGGATAGCCGTTGGCGAAGCATTGAGCCGCAACCCCGCCGACGTGTGCCCTGGGCGGCCGGGGTTGCGGGATATGCCACGCGGGGAAGGGCCATCGCCCTTCCCCGCGTGTTGCGCTGTTGGCCATTCGTCCGGTGGGGGTCTTTCCCTCCCCGGGCGTCGAGCGGCTGGCGCTACTGGATCGCGTAGACCAGATACACCTGAACCTGGACCGTCTGCGTCCCGGGTGCGGTCGGCACACCGCCGCCGCCGCCCCCCATCCCCTCGGCGTAGACCGCGTACATCGGCTGTGGGGCGGAGAGGGATGTGCTGGCCGATGTCATCTTGCCGAGAGAGACGCCTGCGGTGGAGGCAAGCATCTGGGCGCGGGCCTGGCCGTCCTGCATAGCCAGCTCGCGGGCCTGATCCTGCGCCGGCGTCGGATCTTGCAGGCCGAAGGTCACGCCCTGCACCGTATTGGCGCCGGCCCGGATGGAAGCCTGCAGCAGATCCCCGAGCTTGCTGGTGTCGCGCAGCTTGATCGTCAGGGTGTGGTCGACGGTGTAGGTCACGGCGTCGGTCGGATTGCCGAACTCGTCATACATCGGCTGCGACCAGACGCTGAAGTAGGTCGTCTGGATGTCGGCGGGGGAAACGCCGACCAGCCCGGCGGCGTCGGTGATCGCCTGGGCAGCGGCGTTGTTCTCGGCGACCGCAGCCGAGACGTCCGAGTCCTGCGTGTTCACGCCGAGGCTGACGGTCACCATGTCCGGCGTGACGTGGACGATCCCTGTGCCGCTGGTGGCGAGCGTCGGCGGAAAGGTGGCCTCGGATGCGCTGCAGCCGGCCAGCAGCAGGGCTGCCAGGATCAAGGTCAGAAGGGCGAGTTTGCGGGTCATCTCAATACCTCACACTGAACATCAAGGAAGGACATACGACAGGCCAACCTGCACCTGGTAGGTCAGGCTGCCCGGGGCGGTCGGGACGCCAGCGGGGGCGCCGCCTTTGCCGCCGACCATGGCCTCGTAGTACGGCACCGGGCCGCCCCATGGTGTCGGAGATGGTGTACACCTCGCCCAGGGTGACGCCGGCGGCAGCGGCCATCTGCTGCGCCTGGCGCTGGGCATCGGCGATGGCGAGCTGGCGGCCCTCATCCAGCGCTGGCGACAGATCATCGACGCCATAGGCTACACTCTGCACACTGTTGGCGCCGGCGGCCAGCGCCTCCTCCAGGGTGGAGGCGAGCTGTGTCGGGTCGCGGAGGACGGCCGTCAGGGTGTTGTCGACGAAGTAGAGCTGGTCGTCCGTCGGATTGCCGAACTCGTCGTACTTCGGCTGGGTGTAGACATTGAAGTAGGTGGTCTGCATGTCCTCTGCCGCCACGCCCGACTGTGAGAGGGCCTGCATCACCCGCCCGGCGAGCAGATTGTTTTGGGCGACTGCCGACCCGATCTCCTCGCCCCGGGTCTGCACGCCCAGGGTGATGGTGACGATGTCGGGTGGAACGACGACGATGCCCGTGCCGGTCACGGACAGCGTATCGGGCGGCGTGGGCGGCGTTCCCAGCGCCGTGCATCCCGTCAGCAGCAGGCCTGCGGCCAGCGCCACGGGTATCCACAAACGGATTCTGGTCATCCTTCTCTCCTCCTTCGAACTGGTGGCCTGCGCAGGAAGCCGGCACCAGGCTGGAACGAATGCCTCCCCGACGAGATTGGCCCGGGGAGGGCGATACCTGCCTCGGCCCCTAGTATAGATGCTGCCGGCCCGGCTGGGTAGGTGTGCTGGCAGCTGACCAGAAGACGTCCTGCGCTGCGGCGGAGTTCCCGGGGGAATTGGGAGAGCCGGGGACGCCGACCCCGGCTCTCTAGTAAGGAGGAGAAGAAGAGATTCCGCCCTTCCGAGACTACTCTACGTCGGGCTGGGCCCTGGCTGCTCGACTGGCGCCTGACGCTTGCCCTACGCTCCCCCTACGCTGGAGCGAGAGCGTGCAGTACAATCGCCCTATGACGGAAGTGCACGTCCTGCTGACTCTGCCCTTTCCCGACCCGCTGCTCGAACGCCTGCGCACTCTCTCGCCCGACCTCCGCTTCCACCAGCACACCGCCCGGACGGCCGACGAGCTGCCCCAGGACCTGTTGACGGACATCGAGATCCTCTACACCCTCACCTGCCTGCCGCTGCCGGAGCAAGCACCCAGCCTGCGCTGGGTGCAGTTTCATTTCGCTGGGATCGACCACGTGCAGGACCACCCGCTGCTGCGCTCGGAGGTCGCCATCACCACGCTGAGCGGGGCAGCGGCGCCGCAGATGGGGGAGTTCATCCTGACCTGCCTCCTGGCGCTGGGCCACCGGTTGCCGCGGATGACGCGCGACCAGCAAGCGAAGCAGTGGGCCGAGAACCGCTTCGAGCGCTTCCGACCGGTCGAGTTGCGCGGCAGCACCGTTGGCATCCTTGGGTATGGTAGCGTAGGGCGCGAGGTCGCCCGGCTGTGCCGGGCCTTCGGGGCGAAGGTGCTGGCCGTCAAGCGGGACCTGATGCATCCCGAGGAGCGCGGCTACCAACCCGGCGGCCTGGGCGATCCGGCCGGCGAATTGGTGGAGCGGCTCTACCCGCCGCAAGCCATCGTCTCGATGGCCTCGCTGTGCGACTTCTTGGTGGTCGCCGTGCCTCTGACAGGCGAGACGCGAGGCCTTGTCGGGCGCAACGTGTTCAAGAATATGAAGCCTGGAGCCTTTCTGATCGACGTCTCGCGGGGGGAGTTGTCGATCATGGGGCGCTGATCGAGGCGCTGACGGAGAAGCGGCTGGCCGGAGCTGCGCTGGACGTGTACCCGGTCGAGCCGCTGCCGGAGAGCAGCCCGCTGTGGGAGATGCCCAACGTGATCCTGTCGCCGCATATCGCCGGCGCCTCGGGCGAATACTTTGAGCGAGCGGCGGACCTCTTCCGCGAGAACTTGCGCCGTTACCTGGCCGGCCAGCCGTTGCTCAACCGCTACGACCGCCAGCGCGGCTACTGAGGCAGCACGGAGACCGCGTGATCAAGGCCGCCATCTTCGATCTGGGATCGACGCTGATCGCCTTCCAGGGCGAGTGGCCGGGCGTCCTGGAGGAGAGCACACAAGCCTTGCTGGACAGCCTGCAGTCGAGCGGCGTGGCGTTGGACCGAGAAGGCTTGGCAACGGCCTTCCGGCAAGAGAACGAACGCTACCAACGCCAGCGTCAGATTGACCACTTGGAGCAAACCACAGCCTTCGTCTTGCGCCAGGTGCTGCAGGCACAAGGCATTCCCGAGCCGCCGGCGGAGGTGTTGCGCCGGGCGCTGCGGCAGATGTACGCGGTCAGCGAGGCCCGCTGGCAGCGGGTGCCGGGGGCCGAGGATGTGCTGCGGGCGCTGCGTCGGCAGGGTTTCCGGTTGGGGTTACTGTCGAACGCCGGCGACGCAGAGAATGTCGATCGGTTGATCGATCAAGCCGAACTGCGGGCGTTCTTCGATCCGATCGTTGTCTCGGCTGCCATCGGGATCCGCAAGCCGGATCGCCGCGCCTTTGAACCGATCCTGGAGGCTTGGCGGGTCCATCCCTTGGAAGTCGTGATGGTCGGAGACACGCTGGGCGAGGATATCCTGGGTGCTCAGCGCTGCGGGCTGCATCAGATCTGGGTGCGGGCCTACGCCGATCCGCAGGCCATCGCCGCATTTGAGGGGCTCGTGCGGCCGGAAGTCACGGCCGGGCGGCTGGACGAAGTGCCGGATGCCATCGGGCGCATGAACGGCCTGCCGCGCTGATCGCGCCGCCAGCAGGCGGCCCATCTTCCCCACCTCTCCCCGCAGACACCCGCTCGGTCCGCAACCGCTAGACCTCCTGGGCAAACCCCCGCCCATGCTCGCAATTGCCGCAAGCCTCCCGCCTGCCTCGATGGGACGGAGGACGCTATAATCCTCCGCCGGTCGATCGAGAGCAGCGCCGCAACGCCAGCGGCGCACGAGCTCTCCAGCGCAGCCGGCCCGATCCGTCGCCAGGCTGAGGTCTGTGCCCGCTCCCTCGCCGAGCTCCACGGGGGCTGGCGCACCACACTCCGTCCGCGAGGGAGCGCCGATCGGGCTTCGCAGGTGCATGGTGCATCGCCTGCGCAATGGACCAGCCGAGAGCGCGGCGGAGTGTCGCGCGCTGCTCTTCCCAGGCATGCCGTCGGGGATCGGGTGTGAGGCGACCGGTTCCATGCACTTGAACGAACCTCGGTTCAGGCGCTCGCTGCAGCGGCAGTCGCCATGGCTTGCCCGCCCTTGCGTTCACGCCCTGGATTCCGGATCCCAATCCCGGTTGAGTTCCGCTGCATGCTGACTCGCGCCCGCAGCCTGTCCAGCTCCTACCCGCGTCAGTTCTGGCTGCTGTTCTGGGGCATGCTGGTCAACGCCTCAGGCGCCTCCATGGTGTGGCCGTTCCTTACCATCTACATGCGCGAGCGTCTGGACGTTCCGCTGACAACGGTTGCGCTGATGCTGACCGCCAACTCGCTCGCCGGGCTGGTCTCGGGTTCGGTTGCCGGGCCGGTGGTTGACCGGTTCGGGCGCAAGGGGGCCATGGTGCTCAGCCTGGTGATGAGCAGTGTGGTGATGCTCGGCATGAGCCGGGCCGACAACCTGACGGAGTTCCTGGTGCTGATGCTGCTGGCGGGCGCTTTCCAGCCGCTCTACCGAGTTGGGGTGGATGCGATGGTCGCCGACTTGATCCCAGCATCAGAGCGACCTGGGGCGTACGCACTGCTGCGCATGATCGCCAACCTGGGGGTCGCAATCGGTCCTGCGGTGGGTGGTTTCGTCGCCTCGGTGTCCTACACCATCGCCTTCTACGTCGCCGCTGGCGCCCACGCCGTGTTCGCCGGGCTGCTGCTGGTCTTCGCCCGCGAGACCCTGCCGCGCGGTGAACATGGGCCGGCCCCGCGCCTCGAGGGCTACACCCGCGTGCTGCGCGATCGTCCCTTCCTGGCTTTCTGTGGGGCCTACGCCCTGGCGGGAATCTCCTACTCGCTGATGATGGTCTTGTTGCCGGTGTACGCCAAGGAGAACTTCTTTGTCCCCGAGCGGGCCTATGGTTTCATCATGGCCACCAACGCCGCCATGGTCGTGCTGCTGCAGTACTCAACCACGCGCCGCACCCGGCGCTACGCCCCGTTGCCGGTGCTGGCGGTAGGTTCGGCCTTCTACGCGCTCGGCGTGGGGATGGTGGGACTGAGCGCGGGCTTCTTCGGGTTCTGGCTGGCGATGGTGATCCTGACGGTGGGCGAGATGATCATGATCCCGACTTCAACCGCGCTGACAGCCAATCTGGCGCCGGCCGATATGCGTGGGCGCTATATGAGCGTGTACGCACTGACCTGGGGGGTGGGGTTTGGGATTGGCCCGGTGATCGGCGGCCTACTCAACGACAACCTGGCGCCGGTTGCCATCTGGGCCTTCGGCGGGCTGGTGGGAGGCCTGGCGGCAGTCGCCTTTGTGGCGCTCAGCCGGCGTATCAGGCTGCAGGCTTCGCCGGACAGCGCGCCGCACGCCTGAACCCCAGCCCGGGGTTCGGGTCGAAGATGGCGGTGCGGTCAGCCGCCGACCGGATTTCACATCTAGGCCGGCATAGTGGTTATATGTAGAGCAAGGGACGGATCGGAGGCAGCCGGAGTGCGGGAAACCGAAGGCATCGAAGGGCTGGTCGAGCGACACGGCAGGGAACTGCACGTCTTCCTGTGGCGCATGCTGCGTGACGACCAGGACGCTGAGGACTGTCTGCAGGAGACGTACCTGAGGGCCTACCGTGCACTCCCTCGCCTTGCGCCGGAGGCTAACACCCGCGCCTGGCTGTACGCCATCGCCGCCAACGTGGGCCGTACGTGGCTGAAGAAGCGCCGCAAGGAGACCGGGTGGGAGCAGGCGCAGCAGCAGCGCCTGACCGGGTCGGCGGGCGAGGATCCGGCTGAGCGGCTGGACACGGTGAGCCTGCTGGCGGCCGTAGATCGTCTCCCGCCGCGTCAGCGAGAGGCGCTGCTGCTGCGCAAATACCAAGGCCTGGACTACGCCACGATCGCCGCCGTCCAGGGCAACTCGGCGGAAGCGGCGCGGGCCAATGTCTATCAGGCGCTCCGCCGGCTGCGGAAGCTGCTGCCGGTGACCGAGCGGCCAGGGAGAGGTGGAGATGAAGAAGACGGCCGACGGCTGAGCAGCAGTGGGACTCCTGGTTGGGCGAGCGCACCGGGGCGCCGGTGACCGACCCGATGCTGACCGCACTGGACGCGGCGTTCGACCCGGCTCCGGAGGCGAAGGTCACCCAGCGTGCCGTGGCTCGGGTACGGGAGCGCCTGGCGGTCGACCAGCGCCCGATGTACTACGACGTCCTCCCCGACACGCCTATCGGGCCGGTGTACATCTCGGTTGGCACTGAGGGGCTGGCGGCGGTGGCCCTTGGCGGGAGCGAAGCTGATTTCGTGGCTCAGTTGCGCCGCCTCGGGGCCCAGGGGGCGATGCGCTCCAGTGAGCGAACCCGCCAGGTGCGGACGCAGATCGAGGAATACTTCCGCGGCGAGCGGGAGCGCTTTGACTGCCCGGTCGATCTCTCGCAGCTCACCGGTTTCCACCGCCAGGTGCTGCTGGCGGCGGCGCGCATTCCGCGCGGCAGCGTCATGACCTACGGCGGCTTGGCGCGGACGCTGGGCATGCCGCGCTCCGCCCGGGCGGTCGGACGTGCGCTGGCGACCAACCCGGTGCCGCTGGTCATCCCCTGCCACCGTGTCATCGCCGGCGACGGATCGCTGGGTGGCTACTCCGCCCGCGGGGGCGTGTCGACCAAGCTGCGCTTGCTGCGGTTCGAAGGGGCGCCGCTGGCCGGTTGAGAGTGGAGTAAACTTGTCCGAGATTTGGTGCGGGAGAGCGTAGGATGCGGTCGAAAGAGTGGGCGGCCTTCGTGGGGCTGGGGTTGATCTGGGGATCCTCCTTCTTGTGGATCAAGATCGCCCTGGACGAAATGGCGCCGCTGATGCTGGTCGCTTGGCGAGTGCTCTTTGGCCTGTCTGCGCTGGCGGCGGTCGTGGCTTGGCGGCGTTCCACCTTCCCGCGCGACCGGAGGCTGTGGTTCTGGATGGCGCTGCTCGGGATCACCAACACGCTGTTGCCTTTCGCTCTGATCTCCTGGGGTGAGCAGCATATCGACTCGGCCGTGGCCGCCATCCTGAACGGCACCGTGCCTCTCTTCACGATGATCATTGCCCACCTGTTCCTGAAAGATGACCGCATGACCTTGCCGAGAATCGTCGGGCTGATCCTTGGCTTCGTTGGAGTCGTCGTGCTGATGGGCCACGATCTGGACCTATCTCAGTCGACAGGGAGTGTGCTGGGGCAGGTGGCGGTGCTGCTGGCGGCTTTGTTGTACGCCGCCAGCGCGGTGCTGGCGCGACGCACGCTGCACGGCATCGACCCGCTGGTGCAGGCCTTTGTCCCTGTGCTCTCGGCGACGTCGGCGGCCTGGATCCTGGCGGCGACGCTCGAAGGCGTAGAGGTTCCTGCCCTGCCGATCACCTGGTTTGCCCTGCTCTGGCTCGGCTTGCTGGGATCGTGCGTTGCCTACTTGCTGTACTTCTTTCTGCTGCACAACGTCGGCCCGACGCGCACAACCCTGGTCACCTACATCTTCCCAGTGGTGGGCCTGGTGCTGGGCGTGACCTTCTTGAACGAGACGCTGGATCTGGGGCTGGCAATCGGAGCGCTGCTGATTATCGCCGGGATCGCCATCGTCAACATCCGCCCGAGGCGTACCCCGGTGCCGGCCGATCTGCCGGCCAAGGTGTAGGCCAAGCGGCGATTCGGCGGCGGAAGGTTGTTGCATTGAATCCGTCCATGCGTGTCACGGACCGATGGAAGCAGGCATACCCGGGGGCCATACTGGGAGCAGTGGCGCTCGGCGGGGTAGAGAACCCGAAGCAGGACGCCGCGCTCGAGGGACGCGCGCGCGACCTCGAGGCGGATCTGCGCAGCCGCTTCTTGGAACCCGACCGTTCCCAAATCGCAAGCCTGCCGTGCGTTCGGGCCTATGCTGTCTACTACAAGCGGTTCGGCAAGACCTACCACCTGATCCTGCAGCTCGAGTCCGTGACCCACAAGAACAAAGCCATCGCTGGGTCAGGCGCCCTCGTGCAAGCCATGTTCATGGCTGAAATGAAGAACCTGCTCCTGACCGCCGGGCATGATCTCGGGGCGATCCAGGGCAGCCTGACCGTCGATGTGGCCGAGGGGAGCGAGGAGTACGCCACGTTGGCGGGCACTCCGGCGACCCTCAAGGCGGGGGATATGTGCATTCGGGATGAGGACGGTGTCATCTCGAGCATTGTGTACGGCCCGGATCAACGAACCCGGATCACCGCCGACACGCGAGCGGTCCTGTATGCGGTCTACGCCGTGCCGGGCATTCCGCTTGGTGATGTGGAGCGCCACCTTGGCGACCTAGAAGCGAATGTCCGGATCTTCTCTCCGAACGCCGTGGTGATCTCGCGTGAGGTGCTCCCGGCGTAATCGCCGTCGCATGCCATTCGACCGCAGGCTGGAATGGCGGCTGGCAAGCCATGGCGCGCATGGCGGGCGGCGCCGGGTCGAGGTTTGGCGCTCCCCGGAATCTCCCGAACCGATGCCCGGTGCCTGGCGAGCCGGACTGGGCACCTGAAGCCGATCCGACGCCTGCGCCCGGCGAGGCGCGCCAGCCGCATCCGAGTGGTCGCATTCAGTGCGCGCTGCCGTTGGCGCCCGACGCCGCCCTCAGGCAATCGTCTGGATGGCGGACGATCCGGAGGTCAGAGGGTATCTCGACGGGGGGACTGTCCGTTGCCGTCCGAGAGGCTTCACAGAGGCGCCGATACGCCTGGTTGACACCCGCCGCGTTTGATGGATAATGGCGGAAATCGAGCCTATCAAAGCCGAGACGAAGGAAAGTAGGCCGGCGGAGATCGACAGGGAAGCTGGGACGCGACTGAGATCCCGGCCCGATGGAATCCGGCCGAAGTTCCCTTCTGAGCTGCCCGGGTGAACGCCCCGCTGGGGCAAAGTAGTTCGGGCCGGAACCCTCCCGTTAGCAAAGGGACCGGATCATCGCTGCAAGGATCGTCCGGGTTGAGGGGGCCTGAATCCAGGCCAACGAGGGTGGTACCGCGGGTCCGCTGACCCGCCCCTTGCCGGGGCGGGTTGTTTGTTCTCTGGGCGAGGCGGGTATCCACCAGGAGGTGGAAATGATCGAGCAGCTGGAAACGATCGTGCAGCAGGCGCAGCAGTCGCTGGCGAGCGTCGAGCAGGAATCCGATCTGCAGGCCTGGCGCGTGCGGCATCTGGGCCGGGCCTCGGCGCTCAGTCAGGTGTTGGATGGGCTGAAGGACCTGCCGCGCGAACAGCGGCCGGCTGTCGGCAAGCGCGCCAATGAGGTGAAGACGGCCCTGGAGACGGCTTATGCCGCCCGGCAGGCCGAGCTGCAGGTTGCCTCCCTGGAGCGCTCCCTGGAGCGCGACCGGGTGGATGTCAGTCTGCCGGGCCGCCGCATCCCGCTGGGTCGGCTGCATCCGGCGACACAGACGCTGCTCGAGATCTACGCCATCTGGCGCGACATGGGCTTCCAGGTCTACCGCTCGCGCGATGTCGAGACGGACGCCAACAACTTCGAGCTGCTCAATATCCCGGCGCATCACCCGGCGCGGGATCAGTGGGACACCTTCTACACCACCACCCCGGGGGTGTTATTGCGCACGCATACCTCCCCAGGACAGATCCATGTCATGCGCGAGCGGGCGCCGGAGCCGATCCGGGTGATCCTGCCGGGCATGTGCTATCGCTACGAGCAGATCTCGGCGCGCTCCGAGATCCAGTTCAACCAGGTGGAGGGCCTGGCGGTTGGCGAGAACATCACCTTCGCCGACCTCAAGGGCACGCTGAATGCCTTCGCCCGACGCATGTTTGGGGAACAGGTCGGCACCCGTTTCCGCGCCGCGCACTTCCCGTTCACCGAGCCGTCCGCCGAGATGGACATCGAGTGTTTCTTGTGCGGCGGCGCCGGCTGCGCCGTGTGCAAGCAGACCGGCTGGCTGGAAATCCTTGGCAGCGGCATGGTCCATCCCACCGTCCTGCGCAACGGCGGCTACGATCCGCAGCGCTACAGCGGCTTCGCTTTCGGGATGGGGCCGGAGCGTCTGACAATGCTCAAGCACCGCATCGAGGATATCCGCTACTTCTGGGCCAATGACCTTCAATTCCTGGAGCAGTTCTAAGGAGGATGACATGCCAGCCGATGATGTTCGCGAGGAGAACCTACAAGGCGAGCTCAACGCACTGGGCGAGAATCTGCAGCGGGCCATCCGCAATGTGTGGCAGAGCGACGAGCGCAAGAAGCTGCAGGCCGACGTAGAGGGTGGGCTGGAAGCGGCGCTGCAACATCTGCGTGGCGAGCTGAAGGAGTTCCAGGACAGCGAAACCGGCGAACGCCTGAAGGCAGATCTGCAGTCGGTGGAGAACGATCTGCGCTCGGGCGAAACGGCGACGATGATGCGCCAGGAGATCCTGCGCGTGTTGCAGCGCCTGAATGCCGAACTGGAACAGGCGACACGGCCGGCGGCGGGCGGGAGTGGCCCTTCCGACAAAGAACCCGGGGGCTGAGGGAGGCAAGCGTGAAGGTACCGATATCCTGGCTGAAGGACTTCGTCGAGATCGACCTTCCGATCGAGCGGCTGGCGCAGCGCCTGACGATCGCCGGCCTCGAAGTGGAGGAGATCCGCTACGCGGGGCTTCCCCTGCCCGGCGAGGAGGCGCGACCCGGTACGAAGATTAGCGGCCTGGCCTGGGATCCGGCGACGATCGTAGTAGGCGCCATTCTCGAAGTCATGCCGCACCCCAACGCCGATCGGCTGGTATTGTGCCGCCTGCTCGATGGGGAGCGGGAGCATGTCGTCCTGACCGGCGCCCCCAACCTGTTCCCGTTCAAGGGAAAAGGGCCGCTGGCCGAGCCGATCCGCGTGGCCTACGCGCGTGAGGGGGCGCGGCTGTACGACGGGCATAAGCCCGGCTGGGAATTGATGACGCTCAAGCGCAGCAAGATCCGCGGGGTCGAATCGTACTCGATGGCCTGCTCGGAGAAGGAACTGGGGATCTCCGACGACCACGAGGGGATCATCTTCCTCGATGACGACGCGCCGACGGGCATGCCGCTGGTGGACTACATGGGCGATGCCGTGCTGGACATCACCATCACGCCCAACATGGCGCGCAATGCCAGCATCCTGGGTGTGGCGCGTGAGGTTGCCGCCTTGTGCGGGAAGCCGCTCCAGCCGCCGTCGTACGCCGTGGAGTGGAGCGGGCCGCCGATGGCCGGCCAGTGCAGCATCGACATCCGTGAGCCGGAGCTCAACCCGCGCTTCGTGCTGGGGCTGATTGAGAACGTGGACACGCGGCCCAGTCCGTACCGGATCCAGCGTCGGCTGCGCCTGGCAGGCATGCGGCCGATCAACGCCGTCGTCGACGCCACCAACTACGTCATGCTTGAGCTTGGACAGCCGCTGCACGCCTTTGACTACGACGTGCTGCTGCAGCGCGCCGGGGGAAAGCCGCCGCAGATCATCACGCGGCGCGCCGGCACCGGCGAGACGCTACAGACGCTGGATGGCGAGCAGCGCCAACTGGAGGGCTTCACCGTGCTGGTGGCGGACGGCGCCGGGCCGCTTTCGATCGCCGGCGTGATGGGCGGCAGCCAGTCGGAAGTCGGTCCCACCACGCGCCGGGTGCTGCTGGAGGGTGCGTGCTGGGAGTTCATCAACATCCGCCGCACGTTGGCATCCCAGCGGCTCAGCTCGGAAGCCGGCTACCGTTTCTCGCGCGGGGTGCACCCGGCAATGGCCGAACGCGGCGTGCTGCGCGGTCTCGAATGTATGCGCCGCTGGGCCGGCGGCACGGTCGCCCAGGGACTGGTCGACGCCTATCCCCGGCCGGTGCAGGCCGAGACGGTCGTGGTCAACCCGGACGACGTCGAGCGCAGTCTTGGTATTCGCCTGTCCGCGCCGGAGATCGCCGCGCTGCTTGACCGGCTTGCATTTGAGACGCGCCTGGAGGGCGAGGGTGTCGCCGTCCGTCCGCCCGACCACCGCTTGGACATCGGCGGTGGGGACATCGGGCTGGCGGACCTGATGGAGGAGATCGGGCGCATGGTCGGCTACGACCGCATCCCCGAGACGATGATCCACGATCGGCTCCCGCCGCAGCGGGCGACGCCGGAGATCGAACGCGAAGAGCGGCTGCGCCAGACGCTGGCCCGCCTGGGATTGCAGGAGGCGGTCACCTATCGCCTGACCTCCCCCGAGCGGGAGGCGCGCCTCAGGCTGGCGTTGCCGGCCGCAGAGCCGGACTATGTCCGGCTGGCCAATCCGATCGCGGCCGACCGCAGCGTGCTGCGGCGGCAGATTCTGCCCGGGCTGATGGAGGCGGTCGAGCGCAATGCCCGCCTGCGTGAGCGCATCGCCTTCTTCGAGATCGGTCCGGTGTTTCTGCCCCGGCCGCAAGAGCCCTTGCCGGATGAGGTGGCACGCCTGGCGCTGGTGATGACTGGCCGACGCGCCCTCCCCGGCTGGCAGTCGGGGGACAGGGGCGAGCTGGACTTCTTCGACCTGAAGGGTGTGGTCGAGCACCTGCTCTCCGAGCTGCACGTGCAAGCGCAGTTCGAGCCGGCGCAGGTGGAGTCCTACCTGCCGGGTAAGTGCGCGGCGCTGGCGGTGGGAGGATCGGTCGTCGGCTGGATGGGCGAGTTGCATCCGATGCTTGTGCAGCGCTATGACTTGACCGGCCCGGCGGTGCTGGCCGCCGAGCTCAACCTGGCGCCGCTGTTGGATGCCATGCGTCTGCGGCAGGACTTGGCGCCGGTCTCGCCCTACCCGCCCGTTCTGGAGGACCTTGCAGTGGTGGTCGACGAGGCCCTGCCGGCAGCTCACGTCGAAGAGGTGATCCGGACGGCAGCTGGCGGGTTGCTCGAACGGATCCAGCTGTTCGATTTGTACGAAGGGGAGCAGATCGGCGCCGGCAAGAAGAGCCTGGCCTACTCGTTGGTCTACCGATCCAGAGAGCGCACGCTGACCGATGAAGAAGTACGCGCCGTGCGCCAGCGGATTGTCAAGGCGTTGCAGGAGGAAGTGGGCGGCTCGCTTCGCCAGTAGGCTCGGCAGGATGCTGCGGGGAGTGGAACGGGCGAGATGCGGGCAGACGCCCGCATCGCGCCCGTTCGATGGCCGGCACATGTGCGCCTTTGCCTAGGCATTCTTGCCCGATTCGACCCTCTCCACCATCGGGGTGTCGATCGCGGTGCCCTGGGGAGAGCCGAGCTCAATCGAGAATGCCCTCACCCGCTCAAGCGATTCCAGGTGCCTCTCCCCGGATTGAGGGACCGTTGCCGGCAGCAATTCCTCCCGGAGCCGGAGTCTGATTCTCGCGTTGCCGACCCTCGTTGTCGAGTTGGCGACGCTTTGCGACGGCGCGATCCCAGTCGCTCTGGAGCCGAGCCCAGGCGCGCTTCTCCAGCAGCGTATCGGTCAGCCTGCGCGGGCAGTCGTAGGTGGCGCTCTCCCACTTCCATGTCCGGAAGTGGGTGAGCAGGGGATTCTAGGCCTGCTGGACAAGGTACTTGTGGAAGGGGAGTGCCGGCGCTTCGTTGCATCCACGGCAGACGCGAAACCCTGCGGGGTCTTCCGGCGCATGCCGAGGCTCAACCGGTCGGCCTCGACATCCCTCTAGCAGGTTGCTGAAAGAAACACCGTGTGATCGTCCAACCCTCTCCCCTAGCCCCTCCCCCTGCATGAGCCGACATCCGCGACTCACGCGAGGTCCCGCAGGGGAAGGGGCGATCCGATCATGTTCCCCCTCTCTGCCACGGTTCATGGCGTACCCGTGCGCCGTCGGCGGAGAGGGGGTCAGGGGGTAAGGTCGAAAGCACGTCTTTCAGCAAGCTTCTCGGGGATGCCGTATCCGGGGGGTGAAACCAGCGGGGCGCGGGTGGCCATTCGCTGACGGCAAGCCGGTCCAACTCTGGCTCGAGATGACCGGGCCGCGCCTGGGGTCGACCTAGGCGGCGGGCGTGGTTTCGGTGAACTGCTCGGCGCGCGCCAGGGCGATCGAGGCCAGCAGCGCCACGAGCTGGAGCAGGTCCAGATCCTGCGGCGAGAAGTCGCGATCGGCCCCCTTGTTGATGGCCTCCAGCACACCCAGCACGCGGGCTCCATCCTGGAGAGGCACACAGGCTAGCGAGTGTGTGTGGAACCCGAAGGTCTCATCAACCGCTGAGTAGAAGCGCGGATCGAGGTGGACGTCTCGCACGATCGCCGGCTGTCGGTTGACTGCCACCCAGGCGGCGATGCCCTTGCCGGGCGGGATGTGAAAGCCGGTGAGCTGGGCGCGCGCCTGGCCGAGAACGACGGCAAACACGAGATCACCGGTCTGGTCATCGCGCAGCAGCAGCGATCCGTCGCTGGCGCCGACGACCATCAGCGCCGAGGCCAGGATCTCATGGAGCAGCGACAGCACGTCCAGCTCGGGGCTGACCTTCTCCAGGATCGCCTGCAGCGAGCACAAGGCGCGCACCGATGACTGTGCCACGACCAGCTCGCCCTTGAGATCGCGGTTCTCGTCGCGCAGACGGGTGACCTCCGCCTGCAGGAAACGGAAGGTATCGGATGTGTCCATGGCGCCCTCGCTGAGGGATGATAGCATGCCGGCCATCGGGGGACAACCGTGCAGGCAATCACGACGTTTCGCGCCCCTGGGGCGTCGACTCTGCAATCCGGGGGACCCGTGGCTAGAGGGGCACGAAGCCTGAGACCCGCACGCCCTTGGGACCCGCCTCGACGGTGAACTCCGCCGACTGCCCGGCCTCGACCTTGCGAAAACATCCCATCTGAGCCGAGGAGAAACGGACGAAGACGTCGCCGCCTCCACCCCGGCCGACGAAGCCGAAGCCCTGGCCAGCGTTGAATCCCTTCACCGTGGCACGCAGCCGTTCAGGCCTTGGCCGCCTCTTGCGGGAGGGCTGGGGCGTAGTCTGCTGGCTCAACAAGACATCGCCGCCGGGCAGAATGCTGGGCGGCAGCGAGAGCCTTGGTTCAAGCTGCATCATGCACGAAGCGCATGGTATCATGCCGATAGGGCGGGGTTGAGACGCTCTGCCCTCACACACAGCACCAAGCGAGAAAAGCCCGCATGAACGTCTACTTCTCCTGCTCCCTGACCGGAGGGCGCGATCACGAGGCGGCCTACGGGCACATCGTCGATCACTTGCTCGCACGAGGCCATGAAGTGCCAACGGCGCATCTGGCGCGCCCGGAGGTGATGCAGCTCGAACGGGTGGTTGTCCCGGCCGAGGTGTATCAACGGGATATCCGTTGGATCGACGGCTGCCAGGCGTTGGTGGCCGAGGTCAGCACACCCTCGCATGGAGTGGGGTACGAAGTGGCTTATGCCCTGGGGCAAGGCAAGCCGGTGTTGTGCTGCTACCGGGAGGGGGAGCGGGTGTCGAAGATGATCACCGGCAACGACTCGGCCGGCCTGACCGTCTCCAGCTACCGCGACCTTGGCGACGCACTGCTCCTGGTGGATGCCTTCCTGGCTTCGTGCGACAGACGGTGAGCGTGGCGGCAGCTCCCGCACAGGAATTGGCGTTGGTGCTGCGGCCGGTCACGCCGGAGCGGTGGCGGGACGTCGAGCTGCTTTTCGGACCGCGTGGCGCATGTGCCGGCTGCTGGTGTATGTGGTGGCGCTTGAGTCGATCGCAGTTCGAGGCGCACAAAGGCGATGCCAATCGCCGCGCCCTCCGGCGGCTGATCGAGGGCGGCGCCGTGCCTGGCCTATTGGCCTATTGCGACGACCAGCCGGCCGGCTGGTGCTGCCTCGGCCCGCGCACGGCATTCCCGGCGCTCGATCGCTCGCGCGTGCTGGCGCGAATCGATGATCAACCGGTATGGTCGATCGTGTGTTTCTTCATCGCCCGCAGCCACCGTCACCAGGGCCTTTCGCTGTGGCTGGCGCAGGCCGCCGTCGACTATGCCCGTGCCAGCGGCGCGGCGATCGTCGAGGCCTACCCCATCGACCCTTCCTCGCCGGCCTACCCCGATCCCTACGCCTACACCGGGCTGCTGTCGACCTTCATCCGGGCCGGGTTCTCTGAGGTCGCGCGCCGTTCGCCATCCCGGCCGATTATGCGCTATCGGATCAAGCCGTCCGCAGGAGAGAAAGGAGCGCAGCATGGATAGTTCGCAGCCGGCGCTGCTGCAGCAGTTGCATTGGTATGGGCATGACGCGTTCCGCCTGGATCGGCCGCTGGTGATCTATCTCGACCCGTGTCGGCTGCCGCCGGGAGCGCCGCCGGCCGATCTGATCCTGGTGACGCACGATCATCACGACCACTGCTCCCCGGAGGACATCGCCACCATCCGCACGCCGACGACGCGAGTGGTGGCCAATCCCTCGGCGGCCGCCAAGCTCTCTCCCCCGGTGAGCATCGTGCGCCCTGGAGACAGCCTGAGCGTGGGCGAGGTCAGGATCGAGGCCGTCCCGGCCTACAACCTGGACAAGGCCTTCCATCCGAAGGAGGCCGGGCATGTCGGCTATGTGCTCGAACTCCTCGGCGAACGACTGTACTTTGCCGGCGATACGGATGTCATCCCGGAGATGAGCGACATTCGCTGCGATGTTGCGCTGCTGCCAGTGAGCGGTGTGTACGTGATGACGGCGGAGGAGGCGGTGGAGGCCGCGCGGCAAATCCGGCCGCGGGTCGCCGTTCCCATGCACTACGGCGCCGGGGTCGCCGGTGGTCCAGAGGACGCCGAGACCTTCGCCGGGGCGGCGACCGTTCCGGTCGTGGTGCTGCAGGCCGAAGGCGCCTGAGCGAGAGCGCTGGCAAGCCCGGCCTACGTTCGTCTGCAGTTGCGCCCGCCGGAGGCGGGCGCTTGCCCTGGGCTGGCTGGAGGACGCCTTCCGGTCCGGGCGCGCCGACGAACCCGACAGATGACAATGACCGGTACGAACAACCCCTCGGCCGGGCAGTGGCGAGGGGTGTCAATCGGGACGCGTGGGACAGGGCGGCGCCGGCGCTGAAGCCCGCCGAGCAGATCGGCAGGTCAGACGGCTTCGATGCGTTCGATCTCCGGAAAGAACTGGCGGACCGTCCCCTCAACCCAGCCGTGCAGAGTGGTTTCCGACAGGCTGCAGGTCGAGCAGGCGCCGCCGAGTTCGACCCGCAGCACCTTCCCGTCGAAATCGACCAGTCGCACCCAGCCGCCGTGGTAGTGCTCGATGTAGGAACTGATGACCTCCAGCAGGGCTGTCAGGCGCTGTTCGGCGGGAATCTCGTCGGCGTGGGTGTGCGGGCGCACCTCGCTCATAGGTACCTCCTGCCTTAGGATCGAGCCTATTCCCTGGGCTGCATGCTCAGGCGCAAGAGATCGACCACCTGGCTGTGGGTGCTGTCGAGGCGATCTGCGATCACTTGCGCCAGCCGCTCGAGGATCGTCACCCCAGTGTCCGGATGGAGTTCGCACAGCTTGCGTAACGCCTCGCCGCGCAGGCTGAAGGTCTGACACTCCTCGAGGCTAATGGCCGAGGAGGTGTAGGCGCGGCGGCCGAGCGCCGAGGACCACCCGAACACACCCCCCGGCGAGATCTCCGCCACGGAAAGCACATCGCCGTCATGCGGCTTGAACCGGATGTTGACCCGGCCGCAGAGCAGCACGTGAAGGCGGTCGGCCGGGTCGCCCTGAGCGAACAGCGTTTCGCCGTTGGGGTAGAGGCGAACCTCCCCCAACCGAGCGACGTGCTCGATCTGCTCCATGGTCATCCCGGTGAACAAGGGGAGGGAGGCCAGCGCCTCGGCGTCCAAGCGTTGCATCGGCTATTGCCCTCTAGTCTACCGACGCCAGTGTAGCCCACGAAGTGCCTTCCATCCCATCAGCGTCGTCATCCTTCACCCGCCGCCTTGGCGGCGTCAGGGGGGTCAGGCACCAGGACCAGGGGGCGGCTTGACGGGCGATTCCAGGGTGGTATACTCCCGGCCGCTGGCGGACATCTGGGTGCCCCCCTCACCTAGATGTCTGCCGGCGCTTTAACGGCCGGAGGTTGGCGTGCGTCCTAGCCAGGCTCGGCATGGAATGGGATCCCGTCCTGGGCGCGAGATGAGCTGGATCACGTTTCGGCCGGAGGCTGCCGCCATCGGCGCCATGCCCCCGGCTCGACCCACTGCCCGGCCATGTACAGCCCCGCAGACCTAGCAGCGTCTTGGGAATGCCGCGCAGCAGCATCCGCATCGTTCCCTTGCTGAGCAGCCAGCCACAGACCGAGCCGCGCCCGTTGCCGGTGCAGCGCTCGAAGCTCAGGGGCGTAGCCACATCGACGACCTCCACCTGCTCGCGGAAGCCCAGGTAGCGCGGCTGCATGCAGTCGACCACAATCTCGGCCACCGGTTCCCGCCGGTGTCGTACAGCATGCGGGCGATGATCGCCATCGACTTGGGGTCGGGAGGGCAGGGGTGGAAGGCTTCGAAGAAGCCCGGGATGCTGGCTAGCGCCGGCCGAGGATCGGCCGCAGGGCGTCGACCAGGCGCTGGATCTCGTCCTCGGTGTTGTAGTGCACCAGGCCGACACGCACCATCCCGCCCTGGCTTTCGACGCCCAGCCGCTCGGTGACCGCCAGCGCGTAGTAGTTCCCGTCCCACACCTGGATTCCCTGCTCCCCCAGCGCGGCGGCGATGCGGCGTGGGTGAAGCCCAGGAACGGTGAAGGAGACGGTCGGTACGCGCTGGTGCATGGCGGCTGGATCGGTGATGCCATGGATCCGTACGCCCGGCAAGGGCTGCAGGGCCTCCACCAGCGTACGGCTCAGCGATTGTTCGTGCTGGCGGATGGACTGCAGCGCAATCGGCAAGGCGCTGTGAAGGTCGGCAGGTTGGGCCTCGGGCGCCAGCGAGGCCAGGTACTCGACCGCGCCCAACGTGCCGGCCATCGCCTCGAAATTCCCGGTGCCGGTCTCGAACTTGTCGGGCGGCATCTCGGGTGCAGGGCGCACCTTGTAGGGAAACAGCCGTTCGAGATGCTCGCGCTTGCCGTACAGCACGCCGGCGTGCGGGCCGAAGAACTTGTAGGCCGAGACGGCGAGGAAATCACAGTCGAGGCGGCGCACATCGATCGGGCCATGCGGAGCGTACTGCACGGCGTCCACATAGCACAGCGCGCCGGCCTGATGCGCCAGTTCGACGATGCGTTCGACCGGGTTGATCGTGCCCACGGCGTTGGAGGCGTAGCCCACGGCCACCAGCCGGGTGCGCTTGGACAACAGAGCCTCCAGGTCATCCAGCCGCAGTGTGCAGTCCTCGACGTCGAAGTCCAGCCAGCGCAGGGTGCAGCCGCGATCCTCGGCGACGAGCATCCACGGAGAGATGTTGGCATCGTGATCCAGGCGGGTGACGATGATCTCATCGCCGGGCTGCAGCCGGCGGGCGATCGAGCGGCTCAGGTGCATCGTCAGCGTGGTCATGTTGGCGCCGAATACGATTTCCGCCGGCGAAGCGTTGAGCAGAGCGGCCATCGCCTGACGCGCTTGGTCGATCAGGGCGTCGGAGCGCTGGCTGGTGGGGAAGGCGCCTTCGTGATTGGCGTTCTTCGTCACCAGGTAGTCGACCATGCGGTCGACGACCCGGTTGGGAACCTGTGTGCCGCCCGGATTGTCGAAGTAGATCAGGCCGGAGGTCAGTGCCGGGAACTGCTCGCGGATGGCCTGAACGTCAAGCGTCATGAATGTCCTCCGTGGGCTGGGAGGAGGCGGCCTGCAGATGGCGCTCCGCCCGGATCAGATCGTCCGGTGTGTTGACATTGAAGAACGACAGTCCTTCGGGGTCATAGGCAGCGAGTTCAGGCTGGTCGATTGGAAGCAGGCGGACATCGGGAAGGAAGCTGATCATGCGCGCCTCGCCGCGCGCCAGGGCGGCTTCCAGGGCGGTGAGGCAGCTACGCCGGTAGACGGCGTGCAGCGGTTCGAACTCGCCGTTGCGGCGCGGGATGACGACCTCCGCCTCGCCACTGCGCGAAAGCAGATGGCGCAGCAGGGCAGGCTCCAGGAACGGCATGTCACACGCCACCACCAACACCGTGTCGCCGCGCGCAGCGTGGAGCGCTGTGCGCAGCCCGGCCAGCGCTCCCAGTCCGGGCTGGGGATCGGAGGCGGTCGGCACGCCGAGAAAGGCGTAGGCCTGGGGTCGGTTGGTGGTGATGCACACTTCATCGCCCAGTTGGGCGACACGATCGAGCACGTGCTGCACCAACGGCCGGCCCCCCAGCTGCACCAAGCCCTTGTCCTGACCCATGCGGCGCGACTCGCCTCCGGCCTGAATGACGATGGAGATCATGCAGCGATTCTACCAACCGCAATCGAAGAGTGCTGGATGATATAATGCCGCGGAGGGAACATGCCGAGCCTGGCGGAGGAACTCGACAGCCTGACCGCAGAGGGTGTGCTGTACGAGCGCCTGCCTGAGCAGGCGGTCCGCTGCTTTGCCTGCGGCCACAACTGCCTGATCCGCCCAGGACGGCGCGGCATCTGCAAGGTGCGCTTCAACTCCGGTGGCGCCTTGCGAGTCCCCCACGGCTACGTCGCCGGTCTGCAGAACGACCCCGTCGAGAAGAAGCCGTTCTTCCATCTGCTGCCCGGTTCGGGCGCCCTGACCTTCGGCATGCTCGGTTGCGACTTCCACTGTGGCTACTGCCAGAACTGGTTGACCTCGCAGGTGTTGCGCGATCCGGCATGCGATGGCGTCAGCAGCACTGTCCATCCAATCCGCGCCGAGCAGATTGTGGCGGCGGCCGTGCGCTCCGGCGCAGAGATCGTCGTCTCGTCGTACAACGAGCCGCTGATCACCAGCGAGTGGGCGGTGGAAATCTTCCGCCTGGCGCGAGCGCAAGGCCTGATGACTGCCTTCGTATCCAATGGCAACGCCACACCGCGCGGCCTCGACTATCTGCATCCTTACCTGGACGCCGTCAAGATCGATCTGAAAGCCATGCGCGACCCGACGTACCGCCGCCTGGGAGGAACCCTCGAGGCCACCCTGTCGACGATCCGCAGGGCACATGCCATGGGCCTGTGGGTCGAAGTCGTGACGCTGGTGGTGCCCGGGCTGAACGATAGCCCGGAGGAATTGATGGACGCCGGCCGGTTTCTGGCCGGGGTGTCCGCCGACATCCCCTGGCACGTCACAGCGTTCCACAGCGACTACCGCATGAGCGACAGGCCCAGCACCTCGGCGGCGACCTTGCTGCGGGCGGCGGAGATCGGGCAGGAGGCTGGCCTGCGCTTCGTGTACGCCGGCAACCTTCCGGGATCGGTAAACAGCTACGAGACGACGAGTTGTCCCAGCTGCCGCCGCCGGCTGATCGAGCGCCGCGGCTTCTTCGTGCTCTCCAATTCCCTGACCTCCGAGGGTAGCTGCCCGGGATGTGGCACGCGCCTCCCCGGCGTGTGGACGCTGCCGCGCGCCCGGAGACAACCGGTGCATGCGGCTGCGGCCGAGTCGCCGCGATGACCTCCGGCGAAGACTACCCCGTAATCCTGCTGCTGACGTATGACCCGATGCCGGACCGGCGCGAGGCGTATTTCCGCTTCGTGCTGGGTGAGTTCGTGCCTGCGATGGAGCGACTCGGCCTGAAGATGTCGGAGGCGTGGCATACCGCCTATGGCGAATACCCGCTGCGCCTGACGGGGTTCATCGCCCCCGATCAGAACACGATGGACTTCGCCGTGGCCTCGCCCGACTTTCAGGGCTTGGAGGAACGCCTGCAGGAGTTCGTCGTCAACTACCAGCGGCGCGTGGCTCCGCTGCGCCGCCGGTTCCAGTTCTAGCGGGCAAGCAGGGGCCGGTTGAATTAGAGGAAAAGCGTCATCTTTGGGGGTGACAGAGGGCACTTCGGCCCCCATCGAGCCCCGGTAGAATCGGGGCAGTCGAGCAAGCGTCGGGTGAAGGAGGTCGGCATGCCGTGGGTCGAGTGGCGGCCAGTCCAGCGGGATTTCTGTGACCGGGTCCACGAATCCGTGGTCCTGGAAGCGCAGTTGGTCTACCCGCCGGACGTTCTGCCGGATCAGCCGCCGCGTGTGCTGGGGCATCGCTGCAGCCTTGGGCTGCAGTGCAATGCCATGGACCGGCCCACCTGCTGCTGGGCCGGGACACTCCCAGGCTTCGATCCCTTCGCCTGAGCGGTTCGCCTCCGCGCTTAACCTCCTCCTCCTTCAAGTCGGGTCGAAGTGGTGCCCGTGCATCTGCACGGGCACCACGGATTCCTGCGCCGGACAAGCCAACTCAGCCTACGCCCACCGCAGCCCCTCTCCCCAGATCTTCATTCCCTCTCTGGCATGCAACGTGGCCCGCTGGACGTCCGTCCGTGAATAGCCCCCCGCTCGTGCTTCGCGCAGCATCCTGGAAGCGTGGGGTGCTGTGCGAGGAGCCAGGGAGCCGTTTCGCCCTCCCGACAGGCCACCCCGTTTGGGCCACAACGACCGGCCCACCGGGGCGAGACGGCCGGGACGGTGCGGCAGGGCGCCGGCCAGGACGAGGGGCTTGCGGCCGGAACCGGGTGAGGCGGGAGGCGGTTCTTCCGCTAGCTGCCCGGCGAATCGCGCTGTGCTGGCGGCAAAGGCGGAGCTCAGATCACCTTCAGCTCGCTCCCGACCGCCTCGAACGCCGCCAGTCCCTGATCGAGATCAGCCCGGTTGTGGGCGGCGGAGATCATCACCCGGATGCGGGCCTTGCCGCGCGGCACAGTGGGGAAGCCAAGGGCCATGGCGAACACGCCGTGCTCGAACAGGCGCCGGCTGAACTGCTGAGCGAGCGGCGCTTCACCCAACATCACCGGCGTGATCGGCGTAGTGCTCCTGCCGGTGTCGAACCCCAGCCCCTGCAGCTCGCGCTTGAAGTACTCGGTGTTCTCCCACAAGCGCCGCGTCAGCTCATCCGATTCCTCGAGCACGTCAATCGCCGCCAGGCACGCCGCCACATCGGGGACGGTCATCGCCGAGGAGAATAGGAATGGCCGGGCGCGCTGCCGCAGCCAATCGATGATCACCTGCCGCCCGGCCACCAGCCCGCCGACAACCCCGAAGGCCTTGGACAGCGTGCCGATCTCCACGTCGACCTTGCCGTGCAGACCGAAGTGGTCGACGATACCGCGTCCGCCGCGTCCAAGCACGCCCTCGCCATGGGCGTCGTCCACCATCAGCAGGCAGTCGAACTCGCGGGCGACGGCGTAGATCGCCTCCAACGGGGCGATATCGCCGTCCATGCTGAACACGCCGTCGGTGATGATCAGCCGCCGGCCGTGGGGCTGGGACTGGCTCTCGACGATCACGCGCCGCAGATCGGCGAGGTCGACGTGGGCATAGCGGACGACGTTCGCCCCCGACAACCGGCAGCCATCGATGATGCTGGCGTGGTTGAGCTCGTCGGAGAAGATCACGTCGTCCCGGCCGACCAGGGCGGGGATGGTGCCCAGATTGGCGCTGAAGCCGGATTGGAAGGTGATGGCGGCCTCGACCCCCTTGAAGGCGGCCAGCCGACGCTCGAGTTCGACGTGCAGGCCCATCGTGCCGGCGATGGTGCGCACAGCCGCCGGGCCCACACCGTATTGATCGATGGCGTCCTTGGCCGCCTGCACCAGGCGGGGGTGGTTGGCCAGCCCGAGGTAGTTGTTCGAGCAGAAGTTGAGCACCTGGCGGCCGTCGACGACGAGCCAGGCGCCCTGCGGAGAGGTCAACGTGCGGATGTGGGTGAACAGGCCCGACTGGCGCAGGCTGTCCAATTCATGGGCGACGGCTTGGAGAGCGGTTGGTTCAGGCATGCGTTTCGTGTGCCTCCGGGGCATCCTCGAGGCCGATCAGCCTGCGCTTGCGTTGGCGGGTGAGCGCTTTCAAGGCACGCTCACGCCGCATGGCTGTCGGCCGATCGGGCTGGGGTTCGACATACGCCAGGACGACCGGCAGCCGGGCGCGGGTGTAGCGGGCGCCGCGGCCGGCGGCGTGTTCCTTCAGGCGCCGATGCGGATCCGTCGTCCATCCCGTGTAGAAGCTTCCGTCCTGGCAGAGCAAGATGTAGCAGTAGTGCGCGGGCATACGGGGATTATAGGCTTGACGGCCGCGCCGGCCAAAGCCGCACCTCAGGTAAGGCCGAGCTGCTCTCCGATGCCGCGCAGATCCTCCCCCGGCCAGGCGGTGCGCCAGGTGCGAAGCACCCACTCGTCCATCGCCTTTGGCAGCGGGCGGACACCTTCGGAGTCGGGCTGGCAGACGGCGGCCTCCAGGGCAAGCAGATGTGCCGCCAGGGGTGGATCGACGTAGCGGTTGAGGGTAGGCTCTTCGAGATGGAAGTTGAAGGGGACCCTGCGCCCGCCCAAGATCTCCTCCTCGGCGAATTGCGGCCCATACTCGTCCTCGGCGCCCAGGTTCACCAGCGCCGGGTTGGAGGCCCGCAGCCACGTGGCCGGGATCGTCCGCCCGATCACCCCGGGCTGGCCGGTGACGGCAATCACGACGTCCGCCCGCGCCAGCGTCCGGCGCAGACGCCGGCCATCGGTGGCCGGCAGGGCCGCGAACCCCTCCGCCTGCGCTCGTCTGCAGACACTGGGTTTGAGATCGATCACGGTCACCTGCATGCCGGCGCGCCGGGTGTGATGCGCCACGCCGCGCCCGATCTTGCCGTAGCCGAAGAGGGCCAGCCGCTTGCCGGGGAGCGGATCGCTGGGGCGGAATTGACGCCAGGCGCGCAGGAAGGAATCGCCCGTGCCGAAGAAGCCTTCAATCAGCTTGGCGCGGCAGTCGTCGGCGCTGACCACCGGACATGGGATGGTGCGGTAGTGAAGCACGCCGGTGCGCGTGACCTCGGCGGCGGCGGCCGGGGTGCGCTGTCGACCGAGCACGGCGCCAACGTCGAAGAACAGATCGCCGCGGCGCACCGCCTCGTCCACCGGCCAGACAGCCACCTCCAGCTGGCGCAGGAGCTCGGTCACCGAGCGGGTGGCCGGGCTGGCGTGGGCGTCGGTGAAGATCAACCGCGCTCCGCCGCGCCACAAGGCCTCCGCCACCACGATGGAGTTCCATACCAATAGATGGCCGAAGACGACCGTTCGTCCGGCGAACGGACGTAGCCGGCCCAGGCGCCAGCTCACGGCGCGCGTCACCGGCATGGCGGCGGCTTCTTGCCAGAAGCGCGGCTGGGAGAAGAGCTGGGCCAGCGACATAGGGCGGCCTGGATCGACCGGGCCGGGTCAGGACCGGGGGGCCGGACGGCGGAAGCCGAACAGGCGGGCGAAAGGCGATTCGCGGATCGGGGGGGCCGGCTGGCCGATCTCCTCGGCCACCCAGTCGGCGCGACTGCGCGCGGTCAGCCATTGGCGCAGGGCGCGGTCGGCCTCGCTGACTGTGCGCTCGAGGCCTGCCTGATCTCCCTCATCCACCAGACGGCGGATTTCCTGCAGCGCCAGCAGAAAGTGATCGATCTTCTCCAGCGTGGAGGTGCGCGCTTCCATGGCGATGAGAGCGATCTCCTGGGCCGGGGCTGCCAGCCCCAGTGAGACCATGTCGACAAACGACGGCCCGGCGGTCCGGCGCACCTCGCGCCACGCCGTCTCGGACAGCCCGGCGTTCATCAGCGCCGTGGAGAGCAGGGCGGGTAGCTCATCCGACAGGATGCTGCAGGCATCGGCCTCCCCGGCTTCGAGGAAGTAGGGTGCGGCCCCGAGCAGGGAGGCCATCTGCAGCGCAAGATCGAGCGCTGCCTGCGGTGTGCCGGGAGGGAGGATCACACCCAACACGCCGGAGCGAAAGCGGTCGGCACTGGCCACGCCGCGGCCGAATTCGCCTGCCTGCAGGCAATCGCCGCTGACAGCCGGCGTCAGCCCGACATAGTGGACGCCGGCGGCGCGCAGCGCTGGCAGAACCTGCATGGCGGGCTGCTTCAGACGCGAGGCGTCGAGCACCACCGCGTCGGATGGCAGCACGGCGGCCAACTCCTTCAGGGTGGAGGCCAGCCTGGAGGCGGGGAGCGAAACAATGGCCAGCGGCGACGAGGCGGCGGCTGCCTTGAGCGAGCCTTCCACCCGGTCCACCGCGCCGGCCTGCTGCGCCTGGCGGGCGGCGGCCGCATCGCGATCGTAGCCCAGGCGCGGCGCTTCGACGGCTGCCTGGCGCAGCGCCAGGCCGATCGATTGTCCGGTGATGTCAAGTCCGATGAGGGCGATCGTGTTGTCCATCAGCTGTCTCCATCCGCTGCCTGAAGAGCGGCTAACAGCGGCATCGGCCGGGGATCCGCACTGGTGCTCTCGCACCAGGGTGACCAACCGCTGGGAGCCGCCAGCCTGGGCCACCATTGTCGCGCCCCACTCCGCATGGCGGCAAGCGACCACGAATCCGCGACGCCAGCCGCGCGGGTCGCCGGCGCCCCAGCTGAGCGCCCGCTCGGGCAGCAGGGCCTGCCCCACGACGATCGCCACCCGGTCGAACAGGCGCAGCGGCAGTGGGCTCTTGCCGACATCGTGCAAGAGACCGGCGGCCAGCAAATCGGGGTCACCCTCGCCGCTCGCCCGGAGTGCACGGTAGACGCGCAAGGCGTGCGCCTGGTCGGCGGGTGGCAGGCACAGAAACAGCTTGTACAGTTCGGGGCCGAGCAAGGAGTGGGCGTGGGACTGGTCTTCGACGCCGGGGCGGGCCGTGAGCGCCTGCAGGAACTGGCGGGCGCGGTAGACCGCCCTGTCCATCAAACGAGCTGGGTGAGCACGAACGTCGCCGGGCCGGTCACCAGCGTGCCGATGAGGTCGATCGCCCCGAGCGAACCGAACACAATCATCCCCAGCAGGATCATCGGACCGTAGGGGCGGATGCGGGCCATCGCCTGTTGGCCGGCAGGCGGCAGCAGGTACGCCAGCACCTTCTCGCCGTCCAGCGGGAAGAGCGGGATCATGTTGAAGAACAGCAACACCAGGTTGATGAAGATAAACTGCATCAGGAACTGAGTGAGTTGGGGCGGGGTGGCGCCCATGCGCAGCGGGATGGCGGCCACGATCGCCAGGATCAGATTCGAGAACGGACCCGCCGCAGCGACCAGCATCATGCCGGCGGGGGTGCGCCGCGTGAGGGCGTACGGGTTAACCGGCACCGGCTTGGCCCAGCCGAAACCGGCTAGCAGGAGCATCATCGAGCCGACCACGTCGAGATGCGCCAGCGGATTGAGCGTCAGCCGACCGTTGAGACGCGGCGTGTCGTCGCCCAGCTCGTTCGCCGACCAGGCGTGGGCGAACTCATGGACGGGGAAGGCGATCAGCAGGATGATCACCCGTGATATCAGTGCGCCGAGAGTCAAACCAAGCATGGATCGCATTATACCAACTGGGCGATGCTATAATCCCATCCCCACAGCATGCTACCCGATCTTCAGATGCAGGATGTCCTCCGATTGCGAAAGCCGCATCCGTGCGGAAGCACGGACTGGGTGGTCGTGCGCCTGGGTGCCGACATCGGGATCAAGTGCCTGGGATGC
Organism: uncultured Chloroflexia bacterium; assembly: GCA_963789825.1. Classification (GTDB taxonomy): domain Bacteria; phylum Chloroflexota; class Anaerolineae; order Anaerolineales; family E44-bin32; genus PFL42. The sequence continues at coordinate 151,697 of CAWBME010000002.1, read as the reverse complement.
GGGCGGAAGGTGCTGCTCTCGCGGCGCGAACTGGCGCGACGCATCAAGCTGACCGTGCGGCGGGGTGAGGCAGCTGAACCTGGCGCCGAGTCCGGATAGTCCCACCCCGGCCGAAGGGGCGGCGAACCTGCTCAGAGGACCGCGCGACGAACCGCCGGGAAGCCCGGCGGACCGCATGGCAGGCGTGCTGGGGAACGCAGCCGAGTCGGTCTCAGATCCCCGAGACGATCTGGCTGAACATGTTCCCCACGCCGGTTCCGAAAATGGACAAGGTGATAATGACGGCTATGCCGACCAGCAAGATGATCATGGCATACTCGACAAGGCCTTGACCGCGTGGGGTGACCACCTGCATACCTACCCCCGAAGAACTGCGGATGATTGCACCCCTACCATATAGGAAGGGGTAGTAACTGGGCAATAGACCCCGAGGGTTAGACCCGGTCCCGAGGACTAGTACTCAGGGGGGGAGGCGACGCCATGCACAAGCTCGTGCTGCTGTTCAATCAGCCCGAGGACCCGGTGGATTTCGATCGGCGCTGGAGCGAGGAATTCGTTACGGTCATCGAACGCTTGCCGGGTGTGCGCCGGGTGGCCGTCGGCCGGATCACTGGAGTGGCGGCCGGCGAGGGCGCCCCATATCTGATGCACGAGTTCTTGTTCGACAGCAGCGAGCTGCTGATGCAGGCTATGGGCTCGCCGCAAGGGCAGGCGGCCGGCCATGCGCTGATGGCCCTGGCGCACGGCAAGGTGACGATCTGCTTCGCAGAACATCATGAGATGTCGCTGCCCGCATGAGGGGGCCGGCCTGCTCGGCACAGCCCCCGCTCAGGGGTGATTGAATTGGGCAAGCGCTTGAAGCTGCCTGGCCCCGCTCCGTCGAGCCGGCGGTGGATGCAGCTGGCGGGGCTGGTGGCTGTCGCGGTGATCAGCGCCGGGGTCTACCTGGGCTGGAAGGTCGCCCCGGCGGGAGGGCGCATCCAGCAGCTGCGCCAGTTCTGGAGCGATCCCCAGGCGCATGCCGCCTGGTCAGTCCGAGCCGGCGAGCGTTGCAGCCAGGCGCCATTCGTCATGCCGACCGACGGACTGATCGGGTTTGTTTGGGGGAACTCGTTCCGTCCCGGGCACACGCACCAGGGATTGGACATCTTTGGACCTACCGGGCCGAATGGGCTGGGCCAGACACCCGTCGTGGCGGCTTATGATGGCTACCTCACGCGCCTCCCCGAGTGGCGCTCGGCCGTGATCCAGCGCCTGCCCAGCGATCCTCTACAGCCGGGTCGGACGATTTGGTTGTATTACACCCACATGGCAGATGCCGACGGCCGCTCCTACATCAGTGACGAGTTCCCTCCCGGCACGCAGGAGATCTTCGTCGCCGGCGGGAACGCTGCTCGGCTACCAGGGCAACTACTCGGCCGACCCGAACAACCCGGTTGGGATGCATCTGCACTTCTCCATCGTGCTCGACGATGGGCTCGGCAAGTTCCGCAATGAACTGGAGATCGCCAACACGCTTGACCCTAGCCCGTACCTCGGTGTGGAGGTCAATGCGGCGCGCGTGGGGGTCGTGCCGCCGACGTGCGCGGTTCCGGCCGGCTGACGGACGTCCACCCAGGAGGAAGCCATGCAGGCCTTCGCGGAGCAGGTGGTGCTGGTGACAGGGGCCGGCCGCGGCATCGGCCGCGCTCTGGCCGAAGCGTTTGCCGGGGAGGGCGCCCGGGTCGCGGCCAACGACCTCACCCCGGTCAACCTGGATCCAGCGCTGCGGGCGATCGAGCAGCAGGGCGGACAGGCGCGCGCCTTCCTGGCCGACGTTGCCTCGAAGCAGGCGGTGCAGGCGATGATCGAGCAGGTGCGGGAAACCTACGGCCGGATCGACATCCTGATCAACAACGCCGGTGTCGAGCCGCACGCTTCCTTGCTGACCCTCGATGAGTGGGACTGGGATCGCACGTTGGCGGTCAATCTCAAAGGTCCGTTTCTGCTGACGCAGTCTGTTGCACGCGTGATGGTCGAGCAGGGTGGAGGCTGCGTGGTCAACGTGGCCTCGATCGCCGGTCGGGCACACGGACTGAAGGACCGCTCCGCCTATGTCGCCAGCAAGCTCGGCCTGATCGGCCTGACGCGGGAAGCGGCGCGCGAGCTCGCCCCGTATAATATCCGCGTCAATGCCGTCTGCCCGGGCGTGATCGAGACCGAGATGACCGCTCGACTGCGGGACGATCCCGAGATGATGCAGCGCTGGCTGGCCGACATTCCGCAGGGAAGGCTGGGACACCCCCAGGATGTTGTCGGCGTGGTGCTCTTCCTGTGCTCGCCAGCAGCAGCGCTACCTCACCGGCCAGGCGATCAACGTCGATGGCGGGAAGGTGATGAGCTGATGGCTTACATGGTGTGCGCCGAGGAGATGGACGGTCGCTGGATCGCCCATGTGCCGGATCTGCCCGGCTGTTTCACCTCGGACGCCGACCTCGACCTGGTGCTCAAGGCGATTCCGGCCGGCATCGAAGCCTATCTTGCCTGGTGCCGTGGCCACGGCCTGCGCGTCTCCGGACTGTCGGGGCCGATGACCGTCAGCGAGGTGATCCGCAGCTGGAACTATGAGGTCGACCAGGAAGTCAACGCCTTCTTCGCCGCCGATCGGCCGCCGGTGACCTCCGATGAGCTCCCCGAGTATGAGCACCTGTTGGGCGCGACCCGCCGTGATCTGATCGGCGCCGTGGATGGGGTGCGCATCGAGCAGCTGGGGCGGGCTTTTCCCGGCGAGCGCTGGCCGATGCTCGGCATTCTGCGCCACGTGGCCACCGCCGAGTGGTGGTATTTGGACCGCATGGGCCTGTCCTTCCCGCGCAATGAACTGGTGGAGGATCCCTTCGAGCGGCTGGACCAGGTGCGCCACCAGCTGCTGGACTCGCTGACGGCGCTGGTGCAGCGGCAGGGCGTGCTGGCGATGGGTGGGGAGACCTGGTCGGCGCGCAAGGTGCTGCGCCGCGCCTTGTGGCACGAGCGCGACCACGCGCAGCACCTGCAGCGTCTGCGGCGCATGCTCGGCTAGAGGCGTTGGCCAGCTCACGATCTGGACGTGCCGGCCATGGGTCAGGCAGCGCCCACCTGCCCCGGGAGAATCACCATGCTGCAGCGCCAGATTCCCTCCCCCGAACGAATGAAGCTGCTCGAGCACTACCTCCGCCAGCCGGACGAACTCGAGCGGTTGCTGCAACGCTTCCCAGAGGCGGAGATCCTTCAACCGCCGAGCCAGGCCGCTTGGTCGGTGCACCAGGTGCTGGTGCACATGCGAGATGTTGAGGTGCGCGCCTACCATTTGCGGTTGGAGCGCATCCTGCGTCAGGACAATCCGACCTTCGAGGATTTCGATGCCGAGGGCTGGATGAAGGAGCACTACCGCGAATCCGAACCTGTCACAACCGTGCTTCAGAGCTTCGTCGCCGCGCGCCAGCGGGCCAAGATGCTGACCGCCGACATGACGCCACAGGATTGGGAGCGCACCGGCACGCATCCGGAGACCGGGCCACGCAGCTTCGAGTGGTGGATGACCCGAGCGGTAGAGCATGCCCAGGAACATCTGGATGAACTGGCGCAGCGGCTGGGAATCCCCCGAGCAGGAGGACTGAATGCCCGAGAACATCCAGATCGAAGCGCGCGGGCGGGTGGGGCTGATCCGGCTCCACCGGCCGCGGGCGATGAATGCGCTCAACCAGGCATTGATGCAGGAACTGGCCGAGGCGCTGCAGGCGATGGACGGCGAACCCAGAAGTGGGTGCGATCGTGATCTGCGGCGACGAGCGGGCCTTCGCCGCCGGGGCCGACATCAAGGAGATGGCCGGCGCCGGCGCCATGGAGATGCTGCTCGAAGACCGCATCTCGCTGTGGGACCGCGTGGCGCGGGTCGGCAAGCCGGTGATCGCGGCCGTGTCGGGATGGTGCCTCGGAGGCGGCTGTGAGCTGGCGCTGGCTTGCGACATGATCGTCGCTTCCGAGGCTGCCAAGTTCGGGCAGCCGGAGATCACCATCGGCGTGATCCCGGGCGCTGGAGGGACGCAGCGCCTGACGCGCGCCGTCGGCAAGGCCGTCGCCATGGAGATGATCCTGAACAACCGTATGCTCCTGGCGCAGGAAGCGCAGCAGTTGGGCATGGTCAACCGCGTGGTGCCGCTGGAGGGCTACCTGGAGGAAGCGCTGCGGCTGGCGGAGGAGGTGGCTGGGCGAGCGCCGCTGGCCGTTCGCCTGGCGAAGCAATCGATCAACCAGGCGTTCGAGCTGCCGCTGCAGCAGGGGTTGGCGGCAGAGCGCCGGGCCTTCTATCTGCTGTTCGACAGTGATGATCAGAAGGAAGGTATGGCGGCGTTCATCGAGAAGCGCGCACCCACCTGGCGGGGCCGCTGACCCGCGCGGGCAGGATGACGTGCTGACCTACCGCAGTCTGACCCAGGCTTTCAATCAGCTGGACATGCAGCCAGGCGGCGTCGTGCTGGCCCACGTCGCAGATGACTTCGCAGCGCAGGTCGTCGGGGGCGCCGACACGGTGCTGGGCGCGCTGCTGGCCAGCACCGCCGGGCTGCTGATGCCGGCCTTCACGCTGCGCTGCCAGGTTGTCCCTGAAGTCGGCCCTGCCGACAACGGACTGGACTACCGAGCCCAGCACGAGCTCAGCCAGCAGGCGGAGTTCTTCCGGCCGCAACTTCCTATCGATGCCAATCTGGGCGAGGTGGCGGAGGCCTTGCGCCAGAAGCAGGGAGCTCGCGCGCTCGATGCACCCGCTGCTCTCGTTCTGCGGCTGGCAGGCGGACGAGTTGCTTACGGCTCAGAGTTCGGAGTCGCCGCTGGCGCCCCTGGCGCAGCTGGCCGCCTGCGACGGGGATATCCTGCTGCTGGGGGCCGGTCAGCGAGACAATGTTGCCATCCACTACGCCGAGTGGATGGCCGGGCGGCGGCAGTTCATCCGCTGGGCGCTGACGCCGACCGGCGTACGCCAATGCCCTGGCATGCCGGGGTGTGCCGAGGGGTTCGAAGCCCTCGAACCGCGGCTGAACGGCATCGGCCGCAGGATGGAGTTGCGTGGGTTCGCGGCGCGGCTGCTGCCGTTGCGCGATCTGGTGCACACCGTCGTGGGCTGGCTCCGACAGGACCCGCGAGCGCTGCTGTGCAACCGCACAGGCTGTGAGGCCTGCGCCGCGGTGCGTGCCAGCGTCCGGGCGGAAGTCGGACCTTAAGCACAGCGCCGCCCATTGGGGCGGCGCACTCAGCTGTGCGTAGAGAACTCGGTTGGCTAGCGTTCTCCGCCAGGCCAGCTCAGGAACGGCATGTTGATCACGACCGGCTGCGCCTCGATCGTCACCAGACCGTCCTGCTCGGCCTGGAGCACGTCGGCAACCGACTTGAGCTCGATCGCCTGGGATTCATCCCCCCAAGTGACGGTGTGCAGCGTCCGCAGGGGGCTGTAGCCCTCGGTGCCGGGTGGGTTGTCGAAGACGTCCGGCTGGAAACCGAGCGGCCCAGTACCTTCCACCCCGTTAGTGAACACGTACACTCTGGCTCGAGCGGTTTCGGGGACATCGGCCAGAGAAGGGACGTGCAGCACCGGGGAGCTCATCATGTCGGAGAGCAACTGGGCGATTTCGGGGTCGGAGGCCTCGGTATGAATGAAGCGAATCTCCATCCCTTCGGCGTAGGCCATGCCGGCCGGCACGCTCGGGGCGTCGCCCATGTCCATTTCCATCCCCGTCCCCCCGGTCATGGCCTCCGTCGCTTCGGCAGGGGGCTCGGTGGGAGCGGGTGTTGCCGGAGCGCAGGCGGCCAACAAGAGAGCTGCAGCAAGCCCCGGCAGAATCGTGCGCATGTGAAGTACCATCGTGCGGTGAGCCTCCATATGGATAAAGTCAGTCCGATGATGCCAGCCGCTTGGAGATTGGCGGCTTGGCTGTGGCCGGCATCAGGCTTGCGGCTGGAACAGAACGGCGCGGGAGGCGGCAGGCGCACGCACGTCGGGAGTAGGCGATGACTGTGCGCCAGGTGCTGGTGTTGGGAGCGAGCGGGTTCATCGGCGGCCAGGTGGCGCGAGCGTGCTTGGCACGCGGCTGGCGCGTGCGTGCCCTGCGCCGCCGGCCGGGCGCCACCGGCGATTTGGCGCAGGCCCCGATCGAGTGGATCGATGGGGACCTCGCCGACCCACAGGCGCTCGGTCGCGCCCTGGCTGGGGTCGAAGTCGTGTTCCATGTTGCCGGCTACTACCCTCAGGGTGGGGCGAGCGTGGCGGAGCATGTCCGCCGCGGCCGGGCGACGATGCAGGCGGTGCTGCAGGCGTGGCGGTCGGCCGGTGCGCCGCGCATGGTGTACACCTCCAGCCTGTCGACCATCGGCTGGCCGCCGCCGGGGCAGTCGCGGCCGGCGAACGAGGGGGATCACTATGTGCCCGGCACGCTGCCGCGCTCTGCCTACTATGAGGTCAAAGCGGCGATGGAGCAGCTGGCGCTGGAGGCGCCGTTGGTCGTGGTCAATCCGACGGCGGTGTTTGGCCCCGGCGATGTGCATCTCACTACGGCGCGCCTGCTGGTGTTGGTGGCGCGCGGCTGGGCTCGCCTGGCGGTGCCTGCAACGATGAACGTGGTCGATGTGCGCGACGTGGCCTCGGCGCACTTGGCGGCGGCTGAGGCCGGCGCTGTCGGGGAGCGCTACATCCTCGGCGGGCTCAACCTGAGCGTGCGCCAGTTCATGACCCGAGCGGCAACGACCGCCGGGGCGCCGGCGCCCAGCTGGGAGATCCCGGTCCGTTGGCTTGACGGTGCGACCGGCATGATCTCCCGGCTGCCGGGGCTGGCATCGGCGGCCGGGCATCTGCAGGCAATGCGTTTCTGGCCGGCCTTCGACTCCGGCAAAGCCGAGCGTGTGCTCGGGCTGCGGGCACGACCGGTGGAGGCTACGCTGCGGGACGCCTATGACTGGCTCGAGGCGCGTGGCCACCTGCGTCGACGTCGGACTATGGTATGATGGCGCCGCCCGGCGAGAAGCCCGGGCCGAGGGCAGCATGACACAGCCTGAGAAGATCACGATCATCGAGGGACCGCCGCCGACGTTCGAGGTGGTCAGCGATTCGTGGCTGCTGGGCCTGATCGAGGGTCCTTATGCCGGCATGGTTGCCATGTGCCGTGTACGCAGCCTCAACGGCCCGACGTTGGTCGAACGCTGCTATCGCGCCTGGCGCGACGGGACGCCGATGAATCTCGAATACCGCACGGAGGACGGGCTGACTCAGGAAGCCCCCATCGTCGCCGTGCGCTGGGTCGAGGTGGCCGACGGCCACATGCTGCTCCTGTGGGTCCGGCTGGATGACAGCCGGGCGGAAGTCGAGTTCGGGTTGGACCTGGATGACTCGCTGGACGAAGCGGGGGACGCCGGGCTAGACCCACTGCTCTGACATCGCACTCACCGGCACCACCCCCTGACTTGCTTGCGCTTCATCGCCTGCTACGCCCGGCGCGCCAGGTGCGCTCGTCGGTCGCGCGCCCTATGTCCTCTGGAGGTGAGCCATGGCATGGGAAGAGGGTGTGTTGTTCTGCGATGGTTGCGGCGCCGAGATCACCGGCGCACCCGTGCTGCGGGGCGACAAGTTCCACTGCTGTGAGGACTGCGCCGAGGGGCGCGAGTGCGAGTGCGCCTTGATCTTCGAGGAGGATCGCCGCGCCGCAGGCGGGGAGGCCCCGGCCGCCTGAACGGCTCTCCAGCTGCAGGCTGATCGATGTCCGTTCCGATCCAGCCTCGCGCGGCTTCCCCGAGCGTGAGCAAAGGGCGCAGTGGCCACCACCGGGTCGGTGGAAACGCGGGGTCAAGCTGCCCTCATCCGCCCATGGCGGGGGATTTACCCTTGCCTCCCGCTTGCGCAGTGGCGACAGGATCCCCGGCCCATCGTCATCCCCGCGCAAGCGGGGATCCAGGGAGAGCTTGCCGTCAAGCGAAGGACCCGGCTGCGTCGGACCTTTGCCTGGGCCCCCGCTTGCGCGGGGCGACGGTCTTCGGAACCCACGATCCCCAATGCCCCGGAGAGGGGATTCAAGACCGCCCTCGCCCTATGTGGGAGAGGGGGCCGAAGGTGGCTGTGCTCCCTCCGCTGCGCCACGGGAGCTACTGTGCCGAAATGGATTGACTCTGCGGGTTACGTTCCCAGCCGGCTGCGCTCTTGCTCTGCGACCTCGTCTTCGAGCTTGCGGTAGAGAGGCCGGGGGGATTCCAGTTGCTGTCCGGGGGACAACTCGCTCGGCGCCCACCGGCCGCTGGCCTCGCCGGCGACGTACACCAGAGCCTGATGCTCGCGGGTTGCCTCAGCGAACGTCTCGATCTGGAGGCTTCCCTGGAGCGGAGAACGGTAGCCGAGGGCGGCGTGCAGCCGCTCGCTGCTGAACGGCAGGAAGGGCGAGAGCAGCGTCTTGAGCGAATCGATGGCGCGCAGCGCCGTGTAGACGGTAGTGGCGGCTTCGAGGCGATCGGTCTTGATCACGCCGAACCAGGGGGCGCGGTCAAGGTAGCCGTTGACGGCGCGTGCCAGGGCGAGCGCCTCGTTCAGCGCCTCGCGCAGCCGCACGGCCTCGATCAAGCCGCCGACCCGCTCAAAGCCGGCATTCACCTGCGCCAGCAGCTCGACATCGTAGGGCCGCAGGTCGCCCGGCGCGGGCACTTGGCCCTCCCAATGCCTGTAGGCAAAGGAGAGCACGCGGTTGGCCAGATTGCCCCAGGTGGCGACGAGCTCGTCGTTGTTGCGCCGCACGAACTCCTCCCAGGCGAAGTCGGTGTCGCGCGCTTCCGGCATCAAGCAGGTAACGTAGTAGCGAATTGGGTCGGGGTCGTACCGTTGCAGGATATCCGGCAGCCAGATCGCCCAGTTGCGGCTCTTGCTGAACTTGGCGCCCTCGACATTCATGAACTCGTTGGCCGGGACATCGTACGGCAGGTTGAAGCGGCGGCCGGCATCGGCTTCGTCGAGACGCTCAGCGCCCAGCAGCTCCGCCTGCCAGATCACGGTGTGGAAGGGAATGTTGTCCTTGCCCAGGAAGTTGTAGATCCGCGCCTCGGGTGCGTACCACCAGTCCTTCCAGGCCTCGGGTTGACCGTTGTTGTGCGCCCACTCCACCGTCGCGGTCAGGTAGCCCATTACGGCCTCGAACCAGACATAGAGCGCCTTCTCCTGCCAGTCTGGCAGGGGGACGCGCACGCCCCATTCGATGTCGCGGGTGACCGGGCGTCCCTTCAGGCCTTCGCGGATGTAGCTGCGGGCGAAATTGATGACGGTGGGGCGCCAGTGGTCTGCGTGCGAGTCCAGGTAGGCGAGCAGCCGCTCGCTGAAGGCCGGCAGGTCGAGGTAGAAGTGCTCGGTCTGGCGGATGACGGGCGCCAAGCCATCGATCTTGCTGACCGGGTTGATCAGATCAACCGCATCCAGCAGCGAGCCGCACCGGTCACACTGGTCGCCGCGCGCCGCTTCGTAGCCGCACACCGGGCAGGTCCCCTCCACGTAGCGGTCGGCCAGGAAGCGCTGCTGGGATTCGGAGTACAGCTGGCGCTGGGTGTCGAGGTACAGATACCCATTGGCATGCAGGCGCAGGAAGAGGGCCTGGGCGATGCGGTGATGGTTCTCGGTGTCGGTGTGGGTGAACAGGTCGAAGCTGATGCCGGTTGCCTGTAGGGTATCCAGGAAGCGGCGGTGGTAGTGCTCGAACACCGCGCGCGGCGACTGGCCGCGCTTCTCGGCCTCGACCGTGATCGGAGTGCCGTGGGAATCGGACCCCGAGACCATCAGCACGCGGTTGCCCCTCAGCCGATGGTAGCGGGCGAAGATGTCCGCCGGCAGATAGGCGCCGGCCAGATGCCCAACATGCAGGTCGCCGTTGGCATATGGCCAGGCGACGGAGACGTGAATCGTGTGGGTCATGCTGGACCTCGTCCTGCTGGCGGGCGGTAGGCCGAGCGCCCTCCGCCCGGGGTTTGGGATTGTAGCATGCGCTTCCCTCCGGCCTGCAGAAAAGAAAACGCCAGCCGGGGCTGGCGGGAGGAGCCGGGGCGCCGCAAACCGGCGCTATCCGTCCGATGGACCCGATCCCATCGGCCCCGGCAGTTGCGGCATGGCCATCGAGAGAGAGGTGCGGACGAATGCTGCAATCATGCTAGTCCCTTGAGAATCCTTGTACACCGTCAGGTCGATTCCCCGGGCTGGAGCGCAGGGCATCGACCTTGGCGGCGAAGACGAAATCCGTCTCGCTCAGGCCGTTGATCTTGTGGGTCCACACCGTCACCTGCACCCGCCCCCAGCTCAAACCCAGGTCGGGGTGGTGGTTGACCGCCTCGGCCAGCTCGCCGACCTGGTTGGTGAACGCCAATGCCTGGCGGAAGTCCTTGCAGTGGAAGTCCTTGGCCAGGTGATGCCCGTCGACCACCTGCCAGTCTCCGCCGAGGCGCTTGGCCCAGGAGGCGAGCTCGTTGCCCTGCATGGGCGGGATGCCGCCTTTGCAGGGGACGCACTCCAGCCCTGCCAGATCGGAATTCATGCTGTGCTCCTTCTCCTCCCCGGTGCCGCGACCCTCGACGGTACGGCTCGTGCCGCCTAGCCTGGTCGAGGGTCGTGCTGCGCGCGGATTCCTTCGATGACCTCAGCTGCCAGGTCGTAGCGCTGCAGGGCGGGCATCAGGTAGATCCCCTGCACTCGCCGTGAGAGTGCGGCGGCGATTTCCAGCGCAATCTGCACGCCGGTCGTTGCCGGGGCCGACGAAGCCGCCATGCGCTGCAGGACGTGGTCAGGAATGTTCACCCCTGGAACCTCGTGGTGCAGGAAGGCGGCATGCCGCTCGCTGGCCAGGGGGAGAACCCCGGCCAGGATCGGAATCCCCAGTTCACCGTAGGCGTCGACGTATGCCTCGAGGAAGCTCGCCGCGGCGTCGGCGTCGAACACCGGCTGGGTGAGTGCGAATCCGGCGCCGGCGGTGATCTTCTTGTGCAGGGCGCGCATCTCGCGGGCGGGGTCGGAAGGGATCAGGCTGAGTGCGCAGCCGCAGAAGAAGGCGGTTGCCTCGCCCAGCTGCCCACCGGCGTGGTCCACCCCGGTGTTGAGGTTCTCGCGGATCAGGCGGATCAGGCCGGAGGGAACCAGGTCGACGTTGTTCATGGCGCTGGGGAAATCGCCGATCGATGTCGGATCGCCCATCACGATCATCACGTTGCGGATGCCGAGGGCGTGCACGGCAAGCAGGTCCCCCTGGATGCGCAGCAAGTTGCGCCCGCGAGTGGGGAAGTGCAGGATCGCTTCGCGGCCCACCTGCTGCTGGACGAGATGGCTGACCGCCCAGGGGCTCATCCGCAGCCGGGCCATCGGGCTGTCGGCGACGGTCAGCGTATCCGCCCCGCTCTCGGCGAGCAGATGGGCGGCGGCGAGGATCTTCTGGGTGGAGAAGCCTCGCGGCGGGTCGAGCTCGGCGGCGATCACGAAATGGCCAGACTGCAGGGCGCTGGCGAGAGCGGTCGGGCCCTCCTCCGGCAGAGGCTCCTCGACAGGTGCCGGCGCCAGCATCGCCCATGCCGGCAATTCCACCGGGGTGGCATCGACCGCCAGGCGCATCGCGCCTATGTGCTCGGGCGTTGTTCCACAGCAGCCGCCGAGAAGCTGGACGCCTGCCTGCCGGAAGGCGGGGACGTAGCCGGCGAAGTAGTCTGGCGTGGCCGGGTACAGGATCCTCCCGCCGGAACGCTCGGGCCATCCGGCGTTGGGCATGGCCAGCAGGCGGGCTTTCGGGGCGGCCTTGTGCATCTGCTGGACCACGCGCAGCAGCTGCGAAGGCCCCTCGGAGCAGTTCGCGCCCAGCAGGTCCGCGCCGGCGTCGCGCAGCGTGGCGGCGGCCTGCTCGGGGGTGTCGCCCAGCAGCGTCCGATCGTCGCGGGTGAAGGTCAAGCTGGTGGCGACCGGCAAATCACAGACGACATGGGCGGCTTCGAGCGCCAGACAAAGCTCGCGCAGATCCGTGAACGTCTCGAGCAACAGCAGGTCGACGCCGGCTTCGACCAGCGCCTCGATCTGGCAGCGAAAGGAGGATGCAGCGGTCTCCGCCTTCACCCGGCCGTACGGGACAAGCCGTACACCGAGCGGGCCGATGCTACCCGCTACCCAGATGTCCCGGCCGGAATCCTGGGCGGCCTGACGTGCCAGGCGGACGCCGGCAGTGTTGATCGCCGCCAACTGGTCCTGCAGACCAACCGTGGCGAGCTTGAAGGCGTTGGCCCCGAAGGTGTTGGTTTCGAGCAGGTCACAGCCGGCGGTGGCGTAGGCCTGGTGGATCTCGAGCACCCATTCCGGATGTTGCAGGTTCAGGGCGTCGAGGCAGGCATGGCGCTCCGCGCCGCGCGCGTGCAGCATCGTTCCCGTTGCCCCATCGGCGAGGATCAGCCGGCCCTGCTCGAGTGCAGGCAGAATCGGCCCGGTGTCCGACATGCATGGCCTCCCGGCTTGGCGCGGCTGGCGCCGCTTCGCAATGGATCCTGGTCGGGTCGATCTGACCTGCCCTCACCGCAAGGACAGGTAGCCCGGAATTCTCCCGCGCCGCGTGCTGGAAGTCAATGGCCGCCGGATCCGCTGGCTGTTGCCCAAGCGGATTGCCGTCACAAGGGGGAAATGCAGGGTAGCTCAAGCCGCCTGCACCACCCCCGGCGTTTGACCCCAGACTGCGCTTGTGCTAGTCTGGAGCCGTTCTATGCGAACTGGATCGTAGCACTGCCTGATGGAGCCGAGCCGAAGGTGCAGCCGCACCTTCAGCGCGGCTTCTTGCGCGCAGGACTCGCATGGAACGCCAAGGAGGAGCAGATGTCGGAAGAGCGGCGCACGGGGACGGTCAAGTGGTTCAGCCGGGTGAAGGGCTACGGGTTCATCACTCCCGAGGGGGAGGAGAAGGAGATCTTCGTCCACTTCAGCGGGATCGAGGGCGACGGTTTTCGAAACCTGGAGGAGGGTGAGCGCGTTTCGTTCGTGGTCGAGGAGACGCCCAAGGGCCCGCAGGCAGCACAGGTCCGTCCGCTTCCGCCGGAAGGCACCTAGCCCGCCGCGCCTGCTCGCCGGGCGACTGCTACAATAGCCGCGTGGGGACGCTGTATCTCGTAGCCACGCCGATCGGGAATCTGGAAGACATGACGCTGCGTGGGCTGCGCCTGCTGTCGCAGGTCGGCCTGATCGCGGCGGAAGACACGCGGCGGACGCGGCAGTTGCTGTCGCATTTCCAGATCGCCACTCCGCTGATCAGCTACCACGAGCACAACAAGCGGGCGCGACTGAACCGAATCCTGCAGGCGCTCGAGCAGGGCGACGTGGCGCTGGTGACCGACGCCGGCACGCCGCTGATCTCCGACCCCGGGCATGAACTGGTGCAAGCGGTTCTGTCGGCCGGACACGCCGTTCTCCCGGTCCCGGGCGCCTCGGCGGTGATCAGCGCACTGGTCGTCTCCGGCCTGCCGACCGATAGTTTCAGCTTCCTCGGCTACCCCCCGCGCCGCTCGGCAGAACGGCAGCGCTGGCTGCGTGAGCTCGACGGCGAGCCGCGCACGCTGGTGCTGTTCGAGGCGCCGCACCGCCTGCGCGCCTGCCTGCTCGATCTGCGGCAGACGCTGGGCGGTGACCGGCCGGCCGCTGTCTGCCGCGAACTGACCAAGCTGCACGAGGAGGTGCTGCGCGGCAGCCTGGCCTCGCTCGAGCAGCACTTTGGTCAGATCGAGCCGCGCGGCGAGTGCACGCTGGTAGTCGCCGGCGCGCCGCCAGCGCAGGTCTTGTGGGACGAGGCCCGCGTGCGGCAGGCAGTTGGCCGGCTGCGCCGGGACGGCCTGACCGCCTCGCAGGCGGCGCGCACCGTTGCGGAGCAAAGCGGCCTGCCTCGCCAGGAGGTCTACCGGTTGGCGTTGGAGGAACGATGAACCTCGACGACCTGGAGCGCTTCGCTGCGCTCGACCCCCAAGGGATGCTGCAGCACATCAATGGCCTGCCGGGACAGCTGGCAGCCGCCTGGGGAATGGGACAGGAGCTCACGCTTTCTGCGGGCGATCCCCCGCGCCAGGTCGTGCTGGCCGGGATGGGCGGGTCGGCCATCGGGGCGGACCTGGCTGCGGCCTACGCCGCGCCCCTGGCTCCGATCCCGATCATCGTCTGGCGCGACTACGGTCTGCCGGCATGGGCGCGCGGCCCCGAGACGCTGGTCGTTGTGTCTTCCCATTCGGGGAACACGGAAGAGACCCTGGCGGCCTACGATGCCGCCCGCGCCGCGCAGGCACGGCTGCTGGCGATCACCACCGGCGGCGAGCTGGCACGCCGGGCTTCTGTGGACGGGGTCGACCTGTGGCGCTTTGAGCATCGAGGCCAGCCCCGGGCGGCGGTGGGTTTCTCCTACGCGCTGTCGCTGGCGGCGCTGCACCGGCTTGGCGTGCTGCCGCACCCGGGAGGCGAACTGGCCGAGACGGTTGCTGCCATGCGGGCGCAGCAATCGAGCCTGCAGGCGCATGTCCCGGCCGCATCCAACCCGGCCAAGCGCATGGCCGGGCAGTTCGTCGACCGTTGGCCGTTGGTGCTGGGCTCCGGCGTGCTCGCGCCGGTTGCGCGGCGCTGGCGCACCCAACTGGCCGAGATCGCCAAGTCGGTTGCCCAGTTCGAGGTGCTGCCGGAAGCCGATCACAACATGCTGGCCGGCGTGGTGCATCCCGAGGGGTTGATCATCCAGGTCATGGTGTTGGTGCTGCGCTCGCGTCTGGACCACCCGCGCAACGTGCTTCGTCTGGAGGCGACACGCCAGATCCTGATGGTCGAGGGCTTCAACACGGATATCCTCGACGGCACCGGATCCTCGGCGATGGCGCATCAGTGGACGGCGCTGCACTTTGGCGACTATGTTGCCTACTACCTGGCCATGGCCTACGGCGTCGACCCCACGCCGATCCCGGCGATCGAGAGCCTGAAACGCCGAATGGCAGAAGCCGCGCACGGCTGAACCGCGCCCGCTCGAGTGCTTTCGAACAGGATGCCGACGAAGAATGGAGGTCCGGCGCAGCGCACCGCACCGCTTCCGTCCCCTCGGGTCGATCATCGCTCAACCGAACCCTGGGAAGCGCCTCGATGGGCAAGCCGAGCGGGCGGACTCCGGCAGGAGGCGGTGTCCGCATGAGGACGGTGTCTGATTGAGGGAAGACCACCCGCAATTGATAGAATTGGGTGAACCGCACGTGGCGTGGAGGTATCGATGGTGAAGGCGACTGGAAAGGGCAAAGGAACGGCAGATGACCCCTGGGTCCTTAAGACTCCGCCAGGGACATCCGAGTATCGGATGTATCGCGATGAAACCTCTGATCCCCCGTCCTTGGTGTGCATCGTTGGGTCCACGAAGCTGAGTTACCAACTGAGATGCCTTGAGGACCTACATGCAATGCTGAAGAAACACGGCGACTGGATGTTGCTCGGCAGCGCTGACGAGCAGAAACCGGCCGCAGAAGGAACTGTCGAAGCCTGGGCTCGATCGCCCAAGAATCCCGTCAAAGGGTGGTACGGGCTGAAGAAGGGTCTGCGGGGGCGATTTGCGATGTATGTCCCACCCTTGATGGAGGCGCTGGGCAAGGCGGAGCTCGAGCACAATTCCAAGGGAAATCGGATGCGAGCGATCTGAGTTGCCCTCGGCATCAGGCTCGACCGTCCCACCGCACAGCTTCTTGCTGCCTACCGCGGTCGTAGGCACAGCAGCCCCGATCTGCGGTCGGCGCTTCATCCAACCCGTGCCTGCGATCCAGCTCGTGGATCCGGATGGCAGGCCCGAGCCGCAAGCAAGCACTCTGCGGGCGAGGCAGTGACTTGGCGCCGCGTTGCACCGGCAGGCGTGAGCGGATGGGTATAATGCCGGCGTGCGCCAGGGATCGAGCCGCGTCTTGTTGTCGGTGCTGGTTGTGGTGGGCGGCCTGCTGGCCGGCCTCCTCCTAGCAGCCGTGTGGGCGGCGCCGCGCGTCGAGCAGGTCGTCCCCAGCACCACGGCCCCCTCCACGTCATCGCTGCGTTTGACCTTCACCCGGCCAATGGATCAGGCCTCGGTCGAGTTAGCGTTTTCGGTTGACCCGGATACGTCGGGCAGCCTGCGCTGGATCGACAACACTCTCGTCTTTACGCCCGATCGCCCCTGGGAGGAGCAGACCGTGGTCAGCTCCCGATTGGAGAGCGGGGCTCGCTCACAGCGCGGCTTGCCGTTGATTGGCGCTCGCGCCTGGTCGTTCCGTGTAGCTGCCCCGAGACTGCTCTACCTCTGGCCCTCAGGCGGCAATGCAGATCTGTACGCTGCCACGCTCGACTCCTCCGAGGCCGAGCGACTGACCGCATCCGAGCACGGCGTGCGGGAGTATACGGTCGGCGGCATGGGTTCCGTCGTGGTGTACGCTGCCGTGCGCTCGGATGGCCAGGTGGACTTCTGGCAGCTCGATCTGGCCAGCGGCGACGATCGCCTGCTCTACACCTGCCCCGCCAATTCCCAATGCGGCTCTCCCGCCCTCTCGGAGGATGGGGAGCAGCTTGCCTTCGAGCAGGCGGACAATCGGCCGGGACCCGGTGCCGAGCCTGTCAAAGGCATGCGCCGGGTAGTCATCCTGCCGATGGCCGGCGGCGACCCGGTCCGCGTGAGTCCGGAGGATCACCTGGCGATGCTGCCGGAGTGGGCCCCGGATGGAAAGCTCGCCTACTACGATGGAACGTTACGAGCGAGTGTCGTGGTGTTGCCTGTTGACGGCGCGGCGGGCGAGGTGGTTGCCTACGTGCCGAACGACCTGGGACTGACGGGCGCCTGGGCCGCCGACTCGTCGTTCTTGGTGTTCCCGGAGATCGCCTTCCTCAACGAGCCAGAGGCCGGCCCGACGCCGGCCAGCGAGGAGACGGAAGGCGCATTCTACAGTCATCTAGTGCGGGCGAAGGTGCCTTCACTGGCGGTGACAGACCTCTCCGCCCCTAGCGGGGAATGGGTCGAGGACGCCTCGCCGGCGTTGTCACCGGACGGCAAGTGGCTGGCCTTCGCCCGCAAGTACCTCGACCGGGAACGGTGGACGCTAGGCCGCCAGCTGTGGCTGGCCCGACCGGATGGGACGCAGGCGCGTCAGCTGCTCGACGAGCCGGCCTTCAACCATTCGGCCCTGGTCTGGAGCGCCGACTCGAGGCGATTGGCCTTCATGCGCCTGAATCAGGCCGACCTGGGACAGCCGCCCGACGTCTACGTATTGGATCTGCAAACCGGCACTGCGCAGCCCGTCCGGGAACGCGGCTACGCTCCGCAGTGGCTGCCGTGACGCTTGCCGGAAGCCGTCCCCCGGAGTTCGCCCTGCCGGACCTGCTCGGCGTGACGCGGCGCCTAAGCGATCTGCGGGGCAGGATCGGCGTGCTCGTGTTCTGGTCCTGTGAATGCTCGCATGCCGAGCGCCTGGATCGTGCACTGATGCAGCTAGCGTCCGGCTGGCCAGAACGACGTCGTGGTCTGGCGGATCGCCAGCGCCGCAAATGAGACGCCGCAACAGCTGATGCGTCAGGCGCAGGGGCTGGGTCTTGCGCCCGTGCTGCTTGACTCGAAGCAGGAGCTCGCCGACTCCCTGGCCGCCGAGGTCACGCCGCATGTCGTCGTGCTTGATCGAGAGGGGATCATCCGCTACGTCGGTGCGCCTGACGACGTGACGTTGCGCCAGCGTCAACCGACGCGGAGCTATCTTGCGGAAGCTGTGACAGCCCTTCTGAGCGGCGCCGCGCCGGATCCGAGTGAGGTACCGGCCTTCGGCTGCGTTCTGACCCGTGCTTGACCGCCGGTCGGCTGACGCACCGGACCGCTATGGGTCAGAGGGACGCTCATCGGCGAGCGGCACGATCACCGGCTGCACGACCGCCAATAGGTCGTCCCGCGCCAGAATCAGGCCGGCGTTGGGAGCGCCTGCGCCCAGCGAAAGCCGCTCATGCACCAGGATTCCCGAATCGGCCAGAATGCGCAGCCGGCGTGGAAGCCCGAAGGGGGAGACCATCCCTGGCGGGTAGCCCGTAACGCTGACCACCTGCTCCCGGTTGGCGGTGGTGATGCGGGACACCCCCAGGTGCTGGCGCAGCTTCGGCCAGGAGACCTGGCGCGCCCCGGGCATCAGCACCAACAAGAACTCACCGTCCTCCAGCCGAAAGAGCAGCGTGCGCACGAGCTGATCGGGGGCCAGGCCACGCTCGGCCGCCGCTTGCTCCAGCGAATGCAGCGGACCGGCATGCACATGCACCTGATAGGGGATGCCCAGCTGGTCTAGCGCGCGTGTGGCCGGTGTGGAGAGCGACATCAGGCCGATTGTAGCCGGGAGGCGGAAAGGGGTATACTGGACTTGCCGCTTGGATCGAAGAGTTGACCGAGACGGCTGGGTCGTCGCATGCCGATTCCCCCGCCCTCGCACCGGGCGGGGGTTGTTCTTTTCGATCGGCATCTCACTCGAAGGAGGAGATAGCCATGTCTACCCCCACGCTCGATCGCCAACCCGCCAAGGTCACCACGCTCGCCCTGCGCCGCAAGAAGGCCGCCGGCGAGCGGATCAGCATGCTCACCGCCTACGACTACCCCACCGCCCTGGCGCTCGATCAGGCGGGGATCGACTCGATTCTGGTGGGGGACTCGCTGGGGATGGTCGTGCTGGGCTACGCGAACACGCTGCCCGTGACGATGGAGGAGATGCTGCATCACTGCCGGGCGGTGGCGCGCGGCGCGCAGCGCCCGCTGCTCATCGGGGATATGCCCTTCCTTTCCTACCAAGTGTCGCCGGAGGAGGCGGTGCGCAACGCCGGCCGCTTTCTGCAGCAGGGCGGCATGGACGCGGTCAAGGTCGAGGGCGGCCGCGAGCGGATGCCGGCGATCGAGGCCATCTTGCGGGCCGGCATCCCGCTGATGGGACACATTGGCCTGACGCCGCAGTCGGTCCATCAGTTGGGGGGCTTCCGGGCGCAGGGGCGGACGGCGCAGGCGGCGGTTGGCTTGCTGCGTGACGCCGTGGCGCTCGAGGAGGCAGGTTGCTTTGCGATCGTGCTCGAGTCGATCCCGCAGGAATTGGGGGAGGAGATCAGTCGGCGCCTGACCATCCCGACGATCGGCATCGGCGCCGGAGCGGGATGCGACGGCCAGGTGCTCGTGACCCACGATCTGCTCGGCCTATTCGACCGGTTCACGCCGCGCTTCGTCAAGCAATATGCCGACCTGCACGGCGAGATGCGGCGCGCCTTTGCCGCCTACAAACTGGACGTGGAAGCGGGCCAGTTCCCTGCTGCGGAACACAGCCTCGCCATGGACGAGGACGAGTGGCGCAGCGCCCGCAAGGCGATGCGCAGCGAGGCGGCGGCGTGAGCGACGATCGGCTGCTGATCGTCGGCACCGGTGCCATGGCCTGCCTGTTCGCCGGGCTGCTGGCGGAGGCCGCCGACGTCACGCTGCTGGGGACCTGGTCCGAAGGGATCCAGGCGGTGAACGCCTCGGGCATCCGCCTGCATACGGAGGGCGGCGAGCGGGCGCTGCGCGTCGCGGCGACCGACGACCCGCGCACCTGCGCCGGCATTCGGCGGGCGCTGGTGCTGGTCAAGGCGTGGCAGACGCCGCGCGCGGCGGAGCAGTTGCGCCAATGCCTTGCCCCGGACGGGGTAGCCCTCAGCCTGCAGAACGGAGTCGGCAACTGGGAGACGTTGTGCGAGAGCCTCGGCGAAGCGCGTGCAGCCGCCGGGGTGACGCGCATGGGTGCCATGCTCCTGGCGCCGGGTGTTGTGCGGCTAGGAGGGCGAGGCCCGACGACGCTGGGCGCTCACGAGCGCCTCGGCCCTCTGGAGCAGTGCCTGCATGCCGGTGGTCTGGAGATCGAGCGCGTCGGCGACTTGGCGGGCGTGCTGTGGGGCAAGCTGGCGGTGAACGCCGGCATCAACCCGGTGTCAGCACTGCTGCGCTTGCGCAATGGCGAGTTGCTGCAGCGTCCCGGCGCGCGGGCGGTAATGCGTCAGGCGGCGGCCGAGGTGCAGACCGTGGCAGCAGCGATGGGGATCGCGCTGCCGTTTCCGGACGCCGCCGAGCAGGCTGAATCGGCGGCGCTCGCCTCGGCCGACAACTCGTCCTCGATGCTGCAGGATGTGCGGCGAGGCGCGCGCACCGAGATCGACGCCATCAACGGCGCGGTGGTGCGGATGGCCGAGGTGGACGGCGTTCAGGCGCCCGTCAACCGCCTGCTGTGGCAGCTGGTCTCGGCGATGACCCCCGGGGAGGCCTCGCAATGAAAGTAGTGCGGGGCATCGCCGAGCTGCGAACAGCACGCTCCCAATTGACCAACCCGCTGGGGCTGGTGCCGACGATGGGTGCGTTGCACGACGGCCACCTGTCGCTGATCCGCCTTGCCCGACAGGACTGCGCCTCCGTCGTGGTCAGCGTCTTCGTCAATCCGACGCAATTCGGCGCAAGCGAGGACTTGAGCGCCTACCCGCGCGATCTGGCGCGTGACGCGGCTCTCGCCGAGCGGGCAGGGGCCGATGTGGTGTGGGCGCCACAGGTGGAAGATGTGTATCCGCCAGGATTCCAGACCCGGGTGCAGGTCGAGTCGCTGACGCAGCCGTTGGAGGGGTTACACCGCCCGGGCCACTTCCAGGGTGTGGCAACCATCGTCGCCAAACTGTTCAACGTTGTCCAGCCGCAGCGGACCTACTTCGGGCAGAAGGATGCTCAGCAAGCCATGGTTGTGCGGCGGATGGTGCAGGACTTGAACTTCCCGCTGGAGATCGTTGTATGTCCGACCGTGCGCGAGGCGGATGGACTGGCGCTGTCCAGCCGCAATGCCTACCTGAATCCGAACGAGCGACGGGCCGCCCCCGTGCTCTTCCGAGCGCTTTCGGCGGCGGCCGAGGCCTTCGAAGCCGGTGAGCGGGAAGCGGATAGGCTGCGCCAGCGGATGGAGCGGACTCTGGCCGGGGAACCGCTGGCCAGGCCCCAGTACGTATCCGTCGCCGACCCCGAGACTCTGGCGGAGCTCTCCGGACCGGTGGAGCGGGCGTTGCTCTCGATGGCGGTCCATATTGGCGCCACCCGCCTGATCGACAACCTGCTCGTCGGGTAGGCGGGCTGCGCAAGGAGATCGACATGCTGCTGGCGATCGATATTGGCAATACCAACATCACCCTCGGCTTGTACGAAGGGGATCGGCGAGTAGATGCCTGGCGCTTGGCGACGGCACACGAGCGCATGCCGGATGAGTACGGCCTGCAGCTGCTGGGGCTGCTGCGGCACGCCGGGGTCGAGCCGGCGCAGCTCACCGGCGGGGCACTGGCCTCGGTGGTGCCGCCGCTCACCGGGACCTTCCTGCAGGCTTGCACCCACTACCTGAACCTGCAACCCTTGGTCGTCGATGCCGGCGTCAAGACCGGTGTGCGCATACGGTACGAGGATCCCAAGGCCGTTGGCGCCGACCGCGTGGTGGATGCAGCGGCGGTACAGCAGCTGTATGGTGGGCCGGCCTGCGTTGTCGATTTCGGCACAGCGACGACCTTCGATGCCATCTCGCCCGAGGGAGACTACCTGGGCGGGGCGATTGCGCCCGGGATCGGGATCGCCGCCGAGGCGCTCTTCCTGCGGACGGCCAAGCTGCCGCGCGTCGATCTGGCTCGCCCGCCGGCCGCCATCGGTCGGAACACGGTGTACGCGCTCCAGTCGGGCCTGGTCTTCGGCTACGTGGGGCTGGTCGAAGGCATGGTGGGCCGCTTCCGTCAGGAGCTGGGGCCGACGATGAAGGTGATCGGGACGGGCGGCCTGCTGGACCTGATCGCCGCCGAGACGGAGGTGATCCAGATCAAAGCGCCCTGGCTGACGCTGGACGGGCTGCGGATCGTCTGGGCGCTGAACCAGACCTAGCCGGTCGGGATCACGGCACCTCCCAACGCCAGGCACCGTCCGGTGCCCGCGCCCTTCTCGAGGGCAACGCCGGGCACGACCGCTCCTAGGCAGTCTGCTGGGGTTGCAGGAGGTGACACTCATCCTGTTGACTCCGCACGGCCAACTTCCCTATACTGATGCATGTAACATGTAACATTTCACGTATCTCAGCGCTTCTCGGGTCACGCAACTCGGGGGCGGGCTCGATCCTCCGGGGGCCACCAGGTCCAGCCCACGTGCGGGAAGGACCGAGGGCAGACCCCCTGAGTGCATCCCAAGGGAGTGAGCCATGGTGCTGCGGGACAGCCAGCCGGTTGCCGACACCTTTGCGCCCCTTCCCCATACCGACCTCTCGGAACAAACCTACCAGGTCCTCAAGGACAAGATCCTGCGGCGCCAGCTCGAGCCCGGTGCGCGCGTCTCGGTCGATGAGATTGCGCAAGGCCTGGGGGTCAGCCGCACGCCGGTCACCGATGCCCTCAAGCGCCTGGCGGTCGAAGGGCTGGTCGAGATCCAGCCGCGCCGGGGGACGTTCGTCACCGAGCTGACGGCGCGCGACGTCGCCGAGCTATTCGACATCCGGCTGCTCATCGAGGCGCATGCGGCGCGCTCGATCGTCAGCCAGGGCCGGATCCAGGAGTTCCTGCGGGCGGTTGATGAGCCGATCAACCAGATGCGCGAGGCGACGGTCAATGGCGCCTATGGCGACTACGAGGCGTTCATCAGCGCCGACCGCGAGCTCCACCGAACGCTGGTGGCGATGAGCGAGAACCAGCGGCTGATGCAGATCTTCTCCGAGCTGAATGTTCACATGCGCGTGGCGCGGGCACACTACCTGAACAACGTCGAGAATGCCCGTCAGGCGCATCAGGAACACGAAGCGATCCTGGCGGCGTTCCAGTCCGGCGAGGCGGAGGCCATCGAACAGGCGTTGACTGCGCACATCATCAACGTCAAGTGCCGCATCCTTGAACTTCTTGAAGCGCGGGGCGGACGATTGTGAGCGAGGCCGGACCAGGCATGGCGTCGCAGAGCGTGCTGGACAGCTTCCGGCTGGACGGCCGGGCGGCGATCGTCACCGGGGCCGGACGCGGCCTGGGGCTGGCGATGGCCCGGGCGCTCGGTCAGGCCGGTGCCCTGCTCACGCTGGTCGATGTGAACCAGCAGGACCTGGACCAGGCGGCGGCCGCGCTGCGCGCCGAGGGCAGCCAGGCCTTGCCCGTGCTGGCCGACGTGACCTCGGCTGCCGAAGTCGAGGACCTCGTGCGGCAGACGGTCAGGGCCTATGGCGGCGTACACGTCCTGGTCAACAACGCCGGGGTCACGACCCGTGCGCCGTTTGAGGACCTCGAGCAATTGGACTGGGAGAAGGTGCTGCAAGTGAACCTGGGCGGCGTCTACCAGGTCTCGCGCTGGACGGCGCGGCAGATGATCCAGCAGGGCGGCGGTTCGATCGTCAACATTGCCTCGATCTCCGGGTTGGTGGGCAACCGGGGCGGCAACAACAGCCACTACTGCGCCAGCAAGGGCGGCGTCATTGCCCTGACGCGGTCGCTGGCGGTTGAGTGGGCTCCCAAGGGGATCCGGGTGAACGCCATTGCCCCCGGGTATTTCGTCACGCCGATGACCGATCGGCTGAAGCAGCGCGATCCGGACTTCTACAACGAGTTGGTCGGGCGGGTCCCGCTGGGACGCTTCGGCGACGACCGGGACCTGGCGGGAGCGGTGGTCTTCCTGGCCAGCCCGGCCTCGGCCTTCGTCACGGGCCACGTGCTGGTGGTCGACGGGGCCTACACCGCGTGGTGAGGAGCAGGGAGCATGGGTCAAGTGCTGGTGCCTGAACCCTCCGGGCCGCGAGTGCGGCAGTTGGTGCGCGCCCAATCCGATGCGCGGCGGCGTTGGCTGCAGGCGGCGGCGATCTGGATCGTGCTGGGCGTGTTGGTCTTGATCGCCTCGCTCGTCTCGCCGAACTTCCTCACCCCGCGCAACCTCACCACGATCCTCAAGCAAGCCGCGCCGTTGGGGATCCTCGCCGTGGGGGAGACGCTGGTCATCCTCACCGGCGGGATCGACCTGTCGGTGGCTTCGGTCATGGCCTCGGTCTCGATCTTCGCCGCCGGGATCACCGATGGCCAGGACGAGCTTGTTCTCCCGGTCGTAGCCTTCTGCCTGGTGTTCTCCCTGCTGGTCGGCCTGGGCAACGGGTTGATGGTGACCAAGCTCAGGATCCCGCCCTTCATCGCTACCCTGGGGATGATCCTGGTGGTGCAGGGGATTCGCTTTGTGTACTCGAAGGGAACCCCGAAGACCTATATCCCGGACGTGCTGCGCTTCTGGGGGCGGGACTCGCTGGGGCCGATTCCCATGGCGCTGATCGTGTGGTTCGTGATCGTGGTGATCGCCGCCTTTGTGCTCTCGCGCACCACCTTCGGCCGCAGGCTGTACGCCGTGGGAGGCAACGCCCGTACGGCCTATCTCTCGGGGGTTAACGTCGACGGCATCAAGATCGCCGCCTACACCGCCTGCAGCCTGCTGGCCGGCATTGCCGGCTTGATCCTGGTGGGCTACGTCGGCACCGCCGACAACTGGCTGGGGAACGGCTATGAGCTGAACGCAATCGCGGCAGTAGTCATCGGCGGGACGGCGTTCGAGGGCGGCAAGGGCGGCCAGTGGGGCACCGTCGCCGGCGTGCTGATCCTGACCGTGCTCTTCAACCTGGTGTTGATGCTGCAGTTCGATGAAGAGGCCCGGCGCATCGTCAAGGGAGTGGTGATCTTGCTGGCGGTGGCGCTGTATGCACGCATGCGCGCAACCCGTTAGCCGACCCAACGAGGGCAGTCGACTGCTTGGCCGCCCCGAAAGGAGGTGGAGACACACCGAGGCGGAACCGAAAAGCAATCCCGCGTGAGACGCTCGACCTATATTCAAGGAGGACAGGAAGATGTCTGGTCGAAAGAGCATGTTGTTCGTTTCCCTGCTGGTTGTCCTGGGCCTGCTGATCGGCGCTTGTGCGCCGGCGGCGCCCGCCACGGAAGCACCGGCTGCACCGGCTGAACCTGCGGCCACCGAAGCCCCCGCGCCGGCCGAGCCGGCGGCACCGGCGGGCCCGATCGCGGTTGTGCCGGATGCCGAGGGCATGCATCGACACCACGGGGCTAGCCAAGGAACCGCCGTACACGATCTGCTTCAGCAACGCCTCCGTCGCCAATGCCTGGCGCGTGGCCATGGTGCAGAACTTCGAGTTCGGCATCGATGAGGGCAAGGCCGCCGGCTTGGTCGGGGACTACCTGTACGCCGACGCCAATGACGATCCCAACAAGCAGATCGCCGACATCGAAGACCTGCTGACCAAGGGCTGCTCGGTGCTGGTCATCAGCGCCGCTGCCCAGGACGTGGTCGATCCAGGCGCCAAGAAGGCGATGGAAATGGGCGTCCCGGTCATCACCCTCGACCGCGACGTCAAGAGCCCGGCCAACCGCGTCTCCTACACCGATGGCGACTCGTGCGCCATGGGCCGGATGCAGGCGGAATGGCTCGTCGAGGAACTGGGCGGCAAGGGCGACATCCTGCTGCTCTCCGGTATGGCGGGCGCCAGCCCGGCCGAAGAGCGCCTGCGCTGTCGCGCGAGGTCTTCGCCCAGTATCCGGACATCAAGGAACTGGCCCAGGCCTACACCGACTGGTCGCCCACCGGCGGCCAGAAGCAGATGGAAGCCTGGATCACGCAGTTCGGCGAGGTCGACGGCATCTGGTCCGACAGCGCCCTGCAGGGTGTGGGCGTAGTGGAAGCCCTGTTGGCCGCCGGCATGACCGTGCCGCCGATCACGGGTGAGGACTGGGCGCTGTTCCTGCGCCAGGCGACCGAGAACAACTTCCCGTTTGCCGCCGTCAGCTTCCCGAACCGGATGGGCTACGTCGCCGTCCAGGACGCGCTGGCGCTGCTGCAGGGACAGCCGATCCCGTTCCACCACCAGGTGGCTCCGCTCGTGATCACCGCTGAAAACATCTCGGAGTTCTGGAACGCCGGCATGTCGGACGAGCTGTGGCTCGACATGCTGCCCGAAGTGCGCGAGAAGTTCTACAGCGAGTAGGCTCAACTCCGGCCGGCTCTCTGTACGGGAAGTACTGCTGGCCGAGGGGCTTCCCCCTCGGCCAGCAGGAACCCGGACAGCGCGGGCGAGGAAGCAATGGCGGAATGCCTGGTTGAAATGCGCCAGATAACCAAGACCTTCCCCGGCGTCGTGGCGCTCGACGGGGTCGACTTCGAGTGTCTGGCGGGCGAGGTGCATGCCGTCGTGGGCGAGAACGGCGCCGGCAAGTCGACGCTGATGAAGATCCTGGCCGGCGTTTATCAACCCGACAGCGGGGCTATCCTGATCGATGGCCAGACCGTTCGACTGACCAGCCCGCATGAGGCGCAACAGCACCGGGTGAGCATCATCTACCAGGAACTCAACCTGCTGCCCGACCTGAACGTCGCCGAGAACGTGTTCCTCGGCCGCGAGCCCCATGGGCGGCTGGGACTGATCGATGAAGCAGACGAAGCCGCCCGAGCACGGGAAGTGTTGCAGCGGCTAGGCGTCGAGATCGATCCGCGGGCCAAGTTGGGACGGCTGAGCATGGCTCAGCAACAAATGGTCGAGATCGCCAAGGCCTTATCGCTGAATGCTCGCATCGTGATCATGGACGAACCCTCGGCCGCCCTCGGCGGGCGCGATCTGGAGTACCTGTTCCGAGTGATCAAGGCCCTCAAGGAACAGGGTGTGGGCGTGATCTACATCTCTCACCGCATCGCCGAGATCTTCGAGGTCGCCGACCGGGTGACGGTGTTCAAGGACGGCAAGGTCGTGGGCACGTTCGCCGTATCCGAGATCGACCGGCCGTCGCTGGTGCGCATGATGATCGGACGCTCGTTCTCGGAGACCTTTCCGCCCCGCGGCGCCGCCGCCGGCGAGGAAGTGCTGGGCATCGAGGGGCTGCGGGTGGGCGACCGCCTGAAGGACATCCACCTGTCGGCCCACCGGGGAGAGATTGTCGGCATCTCGGGGCTGGTAGGCGCCGGGCGGACCGAGCTGGCCCAGGCCATCTTCGGCACACGGCGCATCGATGCCGGAACAATTCGGATGGGCGGCCAACGAGTGACGCTACGCACGCCCCGCCAGGCGATGCGGCACAAGATCGGCTACCTGACCGAGGACCGCAATGCCGAGGGTCTGGTGCTGGGACAGACGGTGACCGAGAATGCCGCCCTGCCCAGTCTCTCCAGGCGGCAGCGCTGGGGCGTGGTCAACCGCAAGCGGGAACGCGAAGTGGTCGAAGCTACCACCCAGGACCTGCGCCTGCGCGCTCCCAGTCTGAGTGCGGATGTGGAAAACCTGAGCGGCGGGAACCGGCAGAAGGTGGTGCTGGCCAAGTGGCTGATCAGCGGACCGGAGTTGATCCTCTTCGACGAGCCGACACGCGGCATCGACGTCGGCGCCAAGGCCGAGATCTGGCAGCTGATGCGTGACCTGGCGGACCAAGGCAAAGCGGTCGTGATGATCTCGTCCGAGCTGCCGGAGATCGTTGGAATGAGCGATCGGGTGTACGTCATGCACCGGGGCGAGATCGTAGGTGAGTTGCGGGGCGACGAAGCCACGGAAGAGAAGGTCATGATGCTTGCCACCTATGGGAAACCTGATGGCAACTGAAACGATGGCCACCCGCCGCAGAACATTCGACTGGTCGCCGCTTCCTGGACGAGCAGCGCGATGTCCTGATCATCTACGGGCTGCTGCTGACGATCGTTCTCTTGGCCGCCATCTTCATCCCCGATTTCCGCAACCCCGGCAATTTCACCAATGTCCTGCGCCAGAGTGTGGCCCTGGGCATTGCCAGCGTCGGGCAGACCATGGCCATCCTGGTCGGCGGAATCGATCTGTCGGTCGGCGCCATCGTCAGCCTGATGAACGTGTACTCCAGCGGGTTCATGGCGAAGTACACGACGCTGCCGCTGGTGGTGGGCATGGTGGTGGCCCTGCTGGCGCTGGGCTTGTTCTTTGGCTTCGTCAACGCCAACATCATCACCCGCTTGCGGGTGGCGCCGTTTATCGCCACCATGGGCGTCGGGGCAATCATCCAGGGCATGGTGCTGCTGTATGCCAAGAAGCCTGGCGGCAGCATCGCCCCCGGGTGGGAGTACTTTGCCGAAGGCGTGATCGGGCCCGTTCCCTTCCCGGTGGTGTTCCTGTTCACGCTGGTGGCGGTCACCTGGGTGCTGCTGAGCCGGACGATCTGGGGGAGGCACGTCAAGGCCACCGGCGGCAGCGAGGTCATCGCCCGCCTGTCGGGGGTGCAGACCCGCCGCGTGATCACCTACGCCTTCATGTTCTGCAGTGCCATGGCGGCCATCACGGGCATGTACCTGGCCGCCCGGATGGGGGCGGGCGATCCGCGGGTCGGCGGCCTGCAGTACGACCGCTTCGATCTGGACTCGATCACCGCGGTGCTGATCGGCGGCACGCGGCTGGGTGGCGGAAAGGGCGGCGTGATCGGCACGGTCGCCGGGGTGCTGATCGTGTCGGTGTTGAACAACATCTTCAATCTGATGGGTGTCAATCCGTACCTGCAATGGATCATCAAGGGTCTGATCTTGCTTGGCGCTGTCGCCATCTATTCTGCGCGCAAAGGCAGTGCAAATTAGCCGCAAGACAGACAAGGGACGTGGGTGGTTTCGTACGCGCCAAATGTGAGCTGGCTGTTCCCGGAGACGCTGTTCTCCGAGCGCCCGAAGCTGGTGTCCCAAGCGGGATGCCGGGCGCTCGAGTTCGGCTTCCCCTCGCACGCCGATATCCCTGCCCTCGAGGTTGCGGTGCGGGATCTGGGGCTCGAGGTGGTCCTGTTCAACCAGGATGTCCCGGTGTGGGACGCAGCCAACCGCGGCTACCTGGTCGATCGCCGGCGCAAGGACGAGTTCCGCCGAACGCTGGATCAGGCGCTCGAGATCTGCCGCCGCCTGGGCGCCGGCAAGGTGATGCTGCCTGCGGGGGTCGAGCTCCCCGGAGTCGAGCGGCAGGAGCAGCAGGCGTGCATGCTGGAGAACCTGCGTCTGGCTGCGCCGCTGGCGGCGGACGCCGGTGTTGTGCTGACACTGGAAGTGCTGAATCCGACCGACAATCCGGGCTACTTCCTGACCACGCCCGTGGAAGCGCGCCAGGTGGTCGAGGCGCTGGGCCACCCTGCCGTGCGCATGCAGCTCGACACCTATCACCTGGGGCTGTTGGGCTACGACCCGGCGGACGAGATTCGGCGGCACGCCGGGTGGATCGGGCACATCCAGTTTGCCGACTACCCGGGCCGCCACGAGCCGGGATCCGGCGGGCTTGATTTCGAGGGGATTCGCGCCGCAGTCGAGGCGATTGGCTACGACGGGTACATCGGGTTGGAGTACATCCCTCTGCAGGCAGGTGTGCGCACGCTGGCATGGGCGCAGGCCGAGCCGGCGGGGAAATCTTACTGAGCGACTTGGGGAGTGTTCGATGAGCCGCATGACGAAGGCACCACAGGGCAAGGGTCACCATGCAGTCTTCCAATCGGGCGAACTGGGCGTGAAGTGGCTGGGGCTGGAGGTTCTGCGGCTCGAGGCGGGCGAGAGCTGGCAAGGGCAGCTCAAGGACGAAGAGGCGGCGCTGGTGCTGCTGTCCGGCCGCTGTTCGGTGAGCGTCGATCAGACTCGCTTCGATGACATCGCCCGCGCCGACATCTTCACCGCGCTGGGGACGACGGTCTACGCGCCGCGGCGCAGCCAGCTCGAGGTCACGGCGCAAGCGCGCATGGAGATGGCGATCGCCAAGGCGCCTTGCGAGGTCGACCTCAAGCCGCAGCGCCTCAACCCGGACACGGTCAAGGTGATCTCGGCCGGCATGGCCAACTGGCGGCGGGATGTGCGCCTGCTGGTGGCGCCCGGCTCGCCGGTCAGCAGCCGGCTGATCGTCGGCGAGACGATCAACCCGCCGGGCAACTGGTCCGGCATCCCGCCGCACAAGCACGACACGATCAACGACAAGGAGAACATCCTGGAGGAGTTCTACCTGTTCAAGATGAAGCCGGCCGATGGCTACGGTATCCAGGTGCTGAACGATGACGGCCGGGACAATGCCTTTGTGATCGTCAACGACGATGTGGCCATCCTGCAGCAGGGCTATCACCCGACGGCCGCCGCCCCCGGCGTGACCGTGGCCTACCTGTGGGTGCTTTCCGGCGACGACAAGGCCTACAACATCACCACCGACCCACGCTTCGCCTGGGTGGCGGCGACGGAGGCGGTGTTGAAAGAGATGAAGAACTAGCGATCAGCAATCAGCGATCAGCGTCAGCCTAGACCTCAGCATGCTGGCTGAGTCTGCTGAGCTGCTGAGGCTGACCCTGACAGCTCGCAAGGAGCCCACATGCTGAAGAGTCCCCACCCTCGGGAATCATCCCCGCCATGGTGACGCCGTTCACCAAGGAGCAGGAAGTCAACGAGAAGGCGCTGCGGCGTCTGGTCAATCACTGCATCGACGGCGGCGTGCACGGCGTGTTTGCCGTCGGAAGCCAGGGCGAGTTCTGGGCGCTTACCGCGGACGAGAAGCGCCGCATCTGGGAAGTGGTCGTCGAGGAGACGCGCGGCCGGGTGCCGGTGTATGGGGGCACCGTCGGAGTCACGACGCGCGAGACGATTGCCCTCACCCGCTTGGCCAAGCAGGCCGGAGTCGATGCCGTCTCGATCCTGACGCCGTACTTCATCTCCCCGACCGACGACGAGCTCTTCCATCACTACAAAGCCGTGGCCGAGGCAGTCGATATCCCCATTCTGCTCTACACCAATCCGGCGCGCACCGGCCTCAAGATCTCGGTCGGTCTGCTGGCGCGGCTGGCCAAGGTCCCAGGGATCGTCGGGATCAAGGACTCGAGCGGCGATCTGGAATTGACGGCGGAATACATCCGCGCCGCGCCGCCGGAGTTCTCGGTGCTGATGGGCCGCGATACGCTGATCTACGCCGGCCTGCTGTACGGTACCCGCGGCGGGATTGCCGCCACGGGCAACGTCAAACCGGCGCTGGTGGCCGCGATCTACGACAAGTTCATCGCCGGCGATCTGCCGGGTGCGCTGCAGGCGCAACGGGCTCTGGCGCCGCTGCGCCTGGCCTTCACCTGGGGTTCATTCCCCGTGGTGATCAAGGAGGCCCTCGACCTGATGGGCATGGAAGGCGGACCGGCGCGTTCGCCGGTCGGGCCGCTGGCGCCGGAGCAGCGCGAGCGGCTGAAGGGGGTGCTCAAGGACATGGGAGTCCTCTAGCCGAGGGGTCGATCCACCGACAAACGGGAGCAGGTAGGAGGCAGGCGGATGAAAGGAACGATGAAGGCGGTTCGCAAGATTCGTCCGGAGCCCGGTTGCGATCTGGTCGAGGTCGAGATTCCCGCCATCAAGCCGGACGAGACGTTGGTCAAGGTGTTCTCGACCGCCCTCTGCGGTTCGGACATCCACTTCTACAATTGGGATGAGTATGCCCAGAAGAGGATCAAGCCGCCGCTGACGCTGGGGCACGAGTTCAGCGGTGAGATCGTCGAGGTTGGCGCGCTGGTAAGCCAGTTCAAGGTCGGCGATTACGTCACCTCCGACAGCCACATCGTGTGCGGCGTGTGCGAGGTCTGCAAGATGGGGCTGCAGCACATCTGCCAGAACCTGAAGATCTTCGGCAATGATGTCGACGGCTCGTTTGCCCAATACGTGGTCGTGCCGGAAAGCTCGCTGTGGCCGCTGTCGCGCGAGGTGCATCCCGACATCGGCGGCATCATGGAGCCGCTGGGCGGCGCAGTGCAGGCGACGCTGATCGAGCCGGTGACGGCCAAGTACGTCGTGATCTACGGCGACGGGCCGATGGCGCTGCTGGCGGCGGGCGTGGCGCGCGCCTGCGGGGCGCGCAAGGTGTCCCTGATCGGGATGGTTCCCAGCCGGCTCGAGGTCGCCAAGCGCATGGGGGCCGACGCAGTCTACAACATCCAAGACGGCGTGGACTACGTGCAGGCGATCAAGGACGAGACGCGCGGTGTGGGCGCCGATGTGGTGATCGAGATGGCCGGGGCGCCGGCCTCGGTCAAGAACGCCTTCGACTCGGTGCGCAAGGGGGGCCGGGTGACGCTGTTCGGGATCACCCCCAAGCCGGTCGAGCTGGACATCAACTTCGCCATCATTCTGCGCCAGGTGACGGTGCGCGGCGTTGCCGGGCGTCACATGTGGGACACCTGGCGGCTGGTGGATGGTTTGCTGGCCTCGGGCCAGCTCGATCCGAGTCCGGTGATCACGCATCGTCTGCCGCTGGAGAGATTCGACGAAGGATTCAAGCTGCTGACCACGGGAAGTCGGGACGGGATCAAGATCATGCTCCACCCGAACGGCACGCCCTGAGCAACAACCTGACCGGCCGGAGAAGGCCTGCCGGCTGAGCCGATCACATGTATCAGTCCGTCAGCGAGATCAGGAGAGACAGTCATGGGCTCCAATGGGGACGAGATCAACTACCGCGAGATCGAGATCGTCGGCGATGGACGCGGCACGATGCAAGGCGACTACCTGTTGAACAAGGATCGACCGATGGACCGCGTGCGCTGGGCGATCGAGTGCTTCCCGGAATGGGGTCAGTTTCTCAACAAGCAGATCGAGAACACCAAGGTCGAGAAGGGAACCTACGCTTTCTGGTGGACCGGCGGCATGGGCTTCGTGCTCAAGTCGCCGGGCGGCGCCGTGCTGCTCGTCGACAACTACGCCGGCCCGGCGCACTACACCGAGTACGCCTACTGTGGCGTGTGCCGCACGACGGGCTCGCCGACGATCGATTGGATGCGGCTCAATCCCCAGGTGATCGACATCTTCGGTTTCGAGACGTTGGACGGCGTGTTCTGCTCGCATCAGCACGCCGACCACACCGACATCTACACGCTCAAGGCCGCCACCCAGACGACCACGGCGCCGTTCTACGCCCCGATGTCCTCGGTCGAGCGTATGCGCAACTTCCAGGTGCCTGAGGACCGGATCAAGGTTGTGCGGCCGGGGCAGAGCTACAAGATCAAGGACGTGCAGGTCGATATCCTGCCGAACTACGACCGGATCGCCACCATGACCGGCGGCCCCGGGGTCAAGGTCGAGCCGGGCGTGCGCCGTCCGTTCGACGACGTGGCGGTGACCTTCTTCTTCAAGATTGGCGGCTTCAACTTCTGTCACCTGGCGGATTCGCTGTTCCAGAACGCCTACGTGACGTTCAAGAAACACAAGATCGACGTGCTGTCGGTGAACATCGGCTACAACGCGCCGGGCGGCACGGATAAGATGACCCCCTATGACGCTGTGCGTCTGGCCGAGGCCATGGGCACCAAGGTGCTGATGCCGATGCACTGGGACAATTGGGGCAACACCACCGTCGATCCGGAAGAGGTGGTGTGGGTTGCCAAGCGCCACGTGCCCGACCTCAAGATCATCATCCCGCAGTGGGGCGTCAAGTGGGTCTTCCCGGATCAGGCGGACATCGGCAGGATGAGGTTCGACGATTGGCGCGAACGCTATCGCCCGGAGATGTCGTGGGAATACGGCGAGCCGGCGATCGAAGCCGCCAAGAAGCGCGGCGACTTCGTGCCGTACTAGGCGCAGGCAGCTGCGGGAGTTGGGATGGCCAGGGTAGGGTTCATCGGATTGGGACTGATGGGTGCGCCGATGGCGGCCAACGTCGCCCGCGGCGGGCATTCCCTCACGGTCTACAACCGGACGGCGGCCAAGGCTCAGGCGCTGGTGGAGCTGGGGGCGCAGGTGGTTGCGAGTCCGCGCGCGGTGGCCCAGGCCAGCGAGGTGGTGATCACCATGCTGACCGACGCCGAGGGCGTGCGGGCGGTGCTCGATGGGCCCGAGGGCCTGCTGGCTGGCGGACACCCCGGGAACGTACTGATCGACATGAGCACGATTTCGCCCGAGCAGGCGATCGACCTGGCTGGCCACCTGGCGGCACACGGCTGGGAGTTGCTCGAAGCGCCGGTCTTCGGCAGCACCGGCCCGGCGCAAGGACGGCACGCTGGGGATCATGGTCGGAGGCGAGTCGTCAGCTGTTCGAACGCTACCGCGACCCTGCTGGGCGT
This sequence comes from uncultured Chloroflexia bacterium, assembly GCA_963789825.1. Classification (GTDB taxonomy): domain Bacteria; phylum Chloroflexota; class Anaerolineae; order Anaerolineales; family E44-bin32; genus PFL42. The sequence goes on along the minus strand of CAWBME010000002.1, from coordinate 117,607 downwards.
GCATGGGGAAGCATCTCTTCTACATGGGTCCGCAAGGAGCGGGTGCCACGACCAAGCTGGCCTTCAACCTGCTGGTCGGGGCCCAGGTGGCCTCGCTGGCCGAGTGCATGACGCTGGCGGCCAAGGGCGGGATCGACCTGCAGACGATGGGCGAGATCGTGCTGGCGAGCGGTGTGGTCTCGAACCTGTTGCAGCGCAAGGTGGGCAACATCACTGCGCAGGACTACACGCCCGCCTTCCCGCTCAAGCACATGAACAAGGACCTGGGATTGATGATCGAAACCGGTCACGCCCTCGGCGTGGCATTGCCGGTGACGGCCGCGGCGCACCAGCTCTTCAGCGCCGCACAGGCCTGCGGCTACGGCGACCAGGATGCCATCGCGATCTACTGCCTGCTGGCAGAGCTTTCAGGATTGGGGAAGTCCACTCCTCGAGAGGAGGGAGGAACGTGAAGGACGTGCAGTACTTCGCTCCCGCCACGCTGAAGGAAGCGCTTCAGCTGAAGGGGAAACACGGCTCGGGCCTCAAGGTGCTCGCTGGCGGCACGGACCTGGTGCGGGACATGAACCTCGAGTTCAAGATCCCGGACGGCGTGCTGTGGGTCGGCAAGCTGGGGCTGGAGTACATCCGGCAGGCGGACGGCCTGATCCACATCGGGGCCGCCACGCGCATGCAGACCGCCGGCGCCTCCAAGTTGCTGCAGCAGAAGGCGACGGCGTTGGCGCAGGCTTCGGCCAAGATGGCCAGCCCGCCGGTGCGCTCGCTGGCGACGCTGGGCGGCAACTTGTGCACCGCCTCACCGGCCGGAGACACGGTCTGCGCCATGCTCGGCCTCGGGGCTTCGGTCGTGCTGGCCAGCAGCCGAGGCAAGCGTGTCGTGCCGCTGGCGGAATTCTTCACCGGGCCGGGCAAGACGGTGATCCTGCCCGGCGAGATCCTGACCGAAATCGTGATCACACCCACTGGGCGGAACGAAGGATCGGCCTATGCCAAGATCGGCCGTCGGGCGGCGCTGACGCTGGCGGTGGTCAACGCTACTTCGCGCGTCAAGCTCGATGCCAAAGGCAACTGCGAAGAGGTCGTCATCGCCATGGGAGCGGTAGCGCCCAAGCCGCTGCGGGCGGTCAAGGCCGAGAAGCTGCTGAAGGGCAAGCCGTTCACCGCCGAGGCGATCGCCCGGGCGGCCGAGGTGGCAGCCAGCGAGATCAAGCCGATTGACGACGTGCACGGCACCGCCTGGTACCGCACCAAGACGATCAAGGTCCTGGTGGAACGCACGCTGCGGCAGGCCGGCGGGTTGAAGGAAGGAGCGAAGTAACCATGTTGAAGCATGAGATCTCCTTCAAGCTGAATGGGAAACCGGTCACGGTGGATGCCCCCTTCGGCATCAACCTGCTGACGCTGTTGCGGGAAACCCTCGACGTCACCGGGCCGAAGTTCGGCTGCGAGCAGGGCAACTGCGGCGCGTGCACGGTGCTGCTTGACGGCGAGCCGGTGAACGCCTGCCTGGTGCTGGCGCCGACGGTCGAAGGCCGCCAGGTGGTCACCATCGAGGGCATCGGCACGCCGGAGAAGCCGCACCCGCTGCAGACCGCCTTCACCGAGCACTACGGCGCCCAGTGCGGATACTGCACGCCGGGGATGATCATCTCGGCCAAGGCGTTGCTGGACCGCAATCCGAACCCGACGCGCGACGAAGTGGCGGAGGCCATCGTCGGGAACGTCTGCCGCTGCACCGGCTACAACAAGATCTTTGAGTCGATCTTGGCCGCGGCCGAGCAGATGCGGTAGGAGGAGGATACGACCATGGCAGACACCCAGTACGTCGGAAAACGCCTGCCGCGCTATGACGGCATGCAGCATGCCACCGGCCGGACGCGCTACGTCAGCGACATCAAGCTGCCGGGGATGCTGCACGTGAAGGCCTGGCGCTCACCCGTGCCCTCGGCGCGCATCACCAGCATCGACATCAGCCGGGCCGAGAAGGTGCCGGGCGTGGTGGCGGTGATTGTCGGCAAGGATGTGCCGGTCAACGTGTTCGGCGGCGAGCAGCCGGTGCTGGCCGACAAGGAGATCCGCTACCTCGGCCAGGAAGTGGCGGTGGTGGCGGCGGAGACACCCGAGATCGCCCGGCTGGCGGTGGGCAAGATCAAGGTCGAACTGGAGGAGCGGGCTCCAATCCTCGACCCGCAGAAGGCGATGGAGCCGGGGTCGCCCAAAGTCCGCCCGGAGGGAAATCTACTGCCCTTCGACGGCAAGGACCACTACCAGGTGCGCAAGGGCGATGTGGAGGCCGGCTTTCGCCAGGCGGATCACATTGTCGAGAACTACTTCCGCACAGCGGCCCAGGAGCACTCGCCGATCGAGACGCAAGCCAGCATCGCCTACACCGACTCCATGGGCCGGACGCATATCTACACCGTCACCCAGGCGGTGTTCTTCAACCAAGGCACGATTGCTGCCATCCTGAACAAGCCGCAAGCAGATGTACACATGATCGGCGGCATCCTGGGCGGCGGCTTTGGCTCAAAGAACGACCCGCATGCGGACCACCTCTGCGCCGTGCTGTCGCTGTACACCGGCGGCCGGCCGGTGAAGTGGGTGTGGACGCGTGAGGAGGAGTTCATCGCCTCCACCCATCGCGGTGCCACCCACCTTTGGTACAAGGACGGCGTGACGAAAGATGGACGCATCGTGGCGCGCAAGATCAAGATGGTGCGCGACGGCGGCGCCTACCCCTCGACCAACGATTATGTGATCCGCAAGGCTTCGTCTGGGGTCTCCGGGCCGTATGACATCCCCAATGTGTGGATCGACAGCTATGCCGTCTTCACCAACAAGCGGCCGACCAGCTCGATGCGCGGCTTCGGCCTGTACCAGGGTTCCTTCGCCTGGGACGTGCAAATGGAGAGGATCGCCGAGGCGATCGGGATGGACTCGTGGCGGCTGCGCTTCCTCAACGCTATCCGCGACGGGGATACCTCGGCCACCGGGGCGGTTCAGCACAACTGCGGCCTGATCGAGGTGATGCAGGCGGCGGCCAAGCGCGCCGGGGTCTCGCTGGATGCGGACCTGCTGGCGATGTCTTCGGCGAAGAAGTAGGCGGAGGCGCACATGGCGATCAAACGAGGCAAGGGAATTTCCGCGGTCTGGTACTCGACCGGGATGAGCGGCGGGGGTGACCCCAGCCAGGTGGTGGTGAAGATGCGCCCCGACGGCAGCGTGGATGTGCTGATCGGCAGTGTGGACATCGGGCAGGGGGCGCGCACGATCGTGCGTCAGATTGCCGCCCAGGAAATGGGCGTTCCGTTGGAAAAGGTCAACGTGACCGCCGTCGACAGCGATACCAGCCCGCTGGACACGGGAACATTCGCCAGTCGCGTGACGCACCAGACCGGCAACGCCACGATCCTGGCGGCGCGCAGGCGCGCCAGGTGTTGTTCGAAGTGGCGGCCGGGCAGCTGGGCGTCAAGCCCGAGCAGCTGGAGGCCAAGGACGACAAGATCGTGGTGCGCGATTTCCCCGAGCAGGCGATCCCGATCGCCGATATCGCCGGGCGGGCGACGTGGGATGAGCGCAAGATCATCGCCGGGCGCGGGGCGTTCGGTTGGCCGGTGGCAGCGGTCGACCCTGACACCGGCCAGGGTGAGCCGCTGCACACCATGGCCTACGGCGCGACGGTGGCTGAAGTTGAAGTCGACGACGAGACCGGCTGGGTGAAGGTGCTCAAGCTCGCCAGCGCCTATGACTGCGGCAAGGCGATCAACCCGATGCTGGTCGAAGGCCAGATCGACGGCGGCGCCGCCGGCGGCCTGGGCTCAGCGCTGATGGAAGAGCTCCATCCGTATTACCCGACGCTCGACCACCACCCGACGGGGTTCTTCTCCTACATGATCCCGACGGCCAAGGATCTACCCGAGCTGGACGCGGTGGTCGTTGAGATGGGTTCACGCACTGGGCCGTACGGCGCCAAGGGCATCGGCGAGATGACGGCCAACACCCAGGCACCGGCGATCATCAATGCCATTCATGACGCCGTTGGGGTATGGATGACCGATCTGCCGGCGACGCCGGAGAAAGTGCTGCGGGCGCTGGAGGCCAAGCGGGCCAGGTAGTGGGCTCGCCGCCCGCGCTGCCTGCGGGCGGAATGCAGGGGAATGGTGCGGCGGGTGGGGAAGGGCGGCAACGCACCTCATCCGCCGCATGATGGACGGCGAGCGGGCTGCGAGATCGCTGGCGCGGCCGCGGTAAGGTGTCTGATGGGTTCAGAGACGGAGATCCAAATCGGATCGGTGCGGCTGCCGGTCAATGTCGGCAACGCCAGCGATTTCATCCCTGGCGAGCAGGCCTATGTCATGCCGGCACAGGGGTACCTGGAGAAGCTAGCCTACGGTCTTGCCCAGAACCTGCCGGTGCTGCTGATCGGCGAGACCGGTGTCGGCAAGACGCTGGCCGTGCGCTACCTGGCGTGGAAGACCAACAACGGCCTGCGCCGCGTCAACCTGAACGGCGCCACCACCGTCGACGAGTTCCTGGGCAAACTGCTGATCAACGAGCAGGGAACCTACTGGGTGAACGGCGTGTTGGTCGAAGCGATGCTGGCTGGCGATTGGATCCTGCTCGATGAGATCAACGCCACGCTGCCCGAGATCGCCTTCTGCCTGCATTCGCTGCTGGACGACGACCGCATGGTCGTGCTGATGGAGTACGACGGACGGATCGTGCGGCCGCATCCCAACTTCCGCCTGTTCGCCAGCATGAATCCGAGCGAGGAAGGGCGCTACGGCGGCACCAAGACGTTGAACGAGGCGCTGCTCGACCGCTTCCCCATCGTGCTGCGCATGGACTACCTGCACGAAGACCAGGAGGTCGAAGCGGTGATCGCCCAGAGCGGCAACCGCGAGGAAGCCACCGTGCGCAAGATGGTGCGAATGGCCAACGATGTGCGGGCCGCCATCCGCAACGAGAAGGTGTTCGGTGCCTTCAGCACGCGGCGGGTGATCGATTGGGCACGCATGTCGCTCAGCTTCGACGTGCGCGAGAGCGCCCGCTACACCGTCCTCAGCAAGCTGTCGAGCTACGATGCCGAGGTCGTCGAGGACATCCTTGACAACTACTTCTAGGCCCGAGCCGCTTCACGAGCGGGCACAGCAGCGACGGGAGCGGCTGGAGAAGCTGGTCCAGATCGCCTCGCATGCCTACGAGTTGGGGTTGGATTTCGGGGATTCCGACGGGATTGGCGTCGGGCAGATTGTGCTCGGCATCGAGCAGGAGCAGGCTGCCGCTGCCGAGTATCTGTGGCTGCGCGGCGCGGCGCTGCACTTGCTCGGCCATTACCTGCAGGACACGCGTGCGACGGCGGGCGAGGCCGAGCGCGAGCAGGCGCAGGGCAAGCCGCACTTCCTCGGGCTGTGGCACGCGCTCGAGGACGCCCGCATCGAGAACTGGATGATCCGCCGCTGGCCGGGCATGCAGCGCTCGTTCGCCGCGCGCCTGCTCCCCAACCTGGGGGGTGGGCTGCTCAGGCGGATGCCCGCGCTCGGGCAAGTCGAGTATGGCCTGTATTTGACCGGTCGCGGGCACGAAGGCATTCCCCTGCGGTCCGATGTGGCCGAGGCGCTTGCGCGGGCTCACAGCGACGTCCAGGCGGGCGCCTGCGGGGAGAGCGCAGCGGACTCGCTGCAGGCGATGCGCCGCATCTATCCCGGGCTATCGGGGCTGCTGCCTCGCGCTGGGGGATCACCCGGGCAAGGCGGCGCGCAGTTGCTCGAACGCGAACCGGAGCGGGAACGGCCAACCGGCGAGCGGGAGGGTGGGGACACCCGGCCGCCGCAGATCGAGCTCGAGGACGGGCTGATCGAGGTCACGCCGCTGGGCAGGCAGCGCGAGCTGCCGGAGTGGTATCGCCCGGGAAGTGCTCCCTGGTTCGAGCGCGGGCTGGGCGAGAAACAGGTCCATCCGAGCGCGGTGCGCAGCGATCGGCAGACCATTGTCGATGCTCCGCGTCAGGAAGCCGATGCCTACCGGGAATTGTGGGCCGAGGTGCAGCGCGAGGCGGGCTACCTCTTGACAAGGCTGCTGTACCTGATGCAGGAGCAGGCCTACCTGCGCTATGGCGGTCACTACCGCAGCGGCAAGCTCGAGATGAACCGGCTGTGGAAACAGCGGCGCGGCGATCACCGGCTCTTCCAGCGGGTGGTCGAAGGCGGAAGGCAGCAGCTTGCCGTCAGCCTGCTGGTCGATGAGAGCGCCAGCATGGGCGGCCAGCAGAAGTGGCGCACGGCGGCCAAGGCGGCGGTGCTGCTGGGTGAGGCGCTCAGCCGGATTGGCGTCCCCTTCGAGATCATCGGCTTCACCACGGCTGGCTTCGAGGCCCAGGCGGCCATGCGGCTTGGGCTGACGCCGGCCTTCCGCTACCGCTCGATGCGCTGCACGACGCTGGAGCACCGCATCTACAAGTCCTTCGACGAACCCTTCCGGTTCGTGCGCACGCGGTTGGCAGGGATCCAGGCCCGGCACAACAACTGGGACGAGGAACACCTGCTGTTCGCCCATCATCGTCTCAGCCAGCGACGCGAGGTGAGCCGGGTGCTGATCGTGCTTTCCGACGGACAGCCGAATGGGAATGCCGACCAGCTGATCGCCGCAGTGCGCCGGCTGGAGCGCCAGGGGACGACCGTGATTGGAATTGGCGTTGGTGCGGACTTCGTGCGCCAGATCTACCGCGAACTCGATCGTCGTCGGCGATTTTCGGCAACTGGCCCAGGAGTTGATATGGATCCTGATGGCGCGTCTCGTCCAGGGCGGCCGGTCCGCCGGCGGGAAAGGCTCGTGGGCGCGAAGCGCCGCAACGCATCTGAAGCGGCAAGCACAATCCATCCAGAGATGAACTGCAAAGACAGTTCGAGGGAGTGAACCATGGCAAGCGACAAGAAGATCGAAATCACCCCGATGGTCATCGATGGCAAACCGGTGGCCGGAGCCTCCGGGCAATTCATCGACGTCTACAACCCCTCCACCGAGGAGTTGGTGGGCCGCGTCCCGGTCGCCAGCCCGGAGGAGATCGACGCCGCCGTGCGCTCGTCGCACGCCGCGTTCAAGGTCTGGCGGGCGATGCCGGCGGCGGATCGCGGGGCGCTGATGCAGAAGTTCGTCAACAGCGTGCGGGCGCAGGTCGAGGACATCGGGCGGGTGCTGACGAGCGAGCAGGGCAAGCCCTTCCCGCAAGCCAAGGGCGAGATCCTTGGCTTCTGCAACGTGATCGAGTTCTACGCCCAGGAAGCCCGACGCGTCCACGGCATGGTCATCCAGTCGGATGTCAAAGACAAGTTTGTGTACGTGCTGCGCCAGCCGATGGGCGTGATCGCCGCCATCCCGCCGTGGAACGACCCGCTGCATCTGCTCAGCCGGATGATCGGCCCGGCCTTCGCCGCCGGCTGCACGGCGGTGGCCAAGCCGTCGTCGGACACGCCGCTGACGGCCCCGATGGTGGCCATGATCGCCGGCGAGGCCGGGTTCCCGCCCGGGGTGTTCAACGTGATCACCGGCGGCGGCAGCAAGGTCGGTGAGGCGCTGGTGCGCCACCCGCTGGTGCGCAAGGCGGCCATCACCGGCAGCGTCGCCGGAGGTGTGGCGGTGATGAAGGCCGCCGCCGAAGGTATCAAGCGCGTCACGCTCGAGCTGGGTGGGCAGTGCCCGTGCATCGTCTGGGACGACGCCGACCTGGAGAAGGCGGTCGAGGCGATCACCTTCCAGTCCTTCCGCGGCTGCGGCCAGGTGTGCAACCGCATCAACCGGGTCTATGTGCATGAGAAGGTGTACGACCAGGTGGTCAACGGGGTGGCCGGCTACGCCAAGAAGATCGTCGCCGGAGACGGCTTCAAGGAAGGCGTCGACATCGGCCCGCTGGTCAACCAGAAGCAGCTGGAGTGGGTCGAGAGCCAGGTGAAGCAGGCTGTGGCCAAGGGGGCGAAGGTGCTGGCGGGCGGCAGCCGCATCGGCGACAAGGGCTTCTTCTACCCGCCTACGGTGCTGGCCGACTGCACGCATGAGATGGAAGTCATGCGCGAGGAGACGTTCGGGCCGGTGCTGGCCTTCATGAAGATCGGCGGCGACCTGGACCAGGCCTTCGAGTATGCCAATGACACCGTCTTCGGCCTGAGCGCCTACTTCTTCAGCCGCGATGCCCGCAACTGCTACCTGGCGGCGCAGACGATGGAAGCCGGCTCGCTGTGGATCAACGATATCCACGGCTCCTACGTCCAGGCGCCCTACGGTGGGATGAAGATGTCCGGCATCGGGCGCGAGCAGGGGTCGATCGCCATCGATGACTACCTGGAATGGAAGACGGTCTACCAGGAGATGAGCTACGAATTGCGCGGCGCTCGGCTGTGCGTTCACAAATAGGCCGATGACGCGATGAGCAAGCCGATTGTCCTGCTGTACGAGCCGATGCATGAGAAGGCCGTCGCCTGGCTGGCGGAGCGTGCCGAGGTGCGCATGGCGCCCAGCCTGGACGAAGAGGTGCTGCTGCAGACGGTCCCCGACGTGGAGGGGATCATCATCCGCGCCAATGGCAAGGTGACCCGGCGCCTGATGCAGGCTGCGCCACGGTTGAAGGTGGTGGGGCGGCACGGCGTGGGGGTGGAAGCGATCGACCGCGTGGCGGCCGCCGAGCTGGGGATCATCATCGTCAACACGCCCAACTCCAACGACGAATTCGGTCGCCGAGCACTGTCTGGGCATGATGCTTGTGCTGGCCAAGCGTCTGCATGAGGCGGATCGCGCCCTGCGCGCCGGTGACTGGGAGGCGCGCTATCGCCTGATCGGCGTCGAGCTGGAAGGCAAGACGCTGGGGCTGGTCGGCTTCGGCAACATCGGCCGGCGGCTAGCGCGCATGGCGCACTTCGGGCTCGGGATGCCGATCATGTACCATGATGTTGTCAGCTTCCCCGAAGCGGAGCGTGAGCTCGGTGCGAAGCGAGCATCGCTGGACGAGGTACTGAGCCAGGCCGATGTGGTCTCGGTGCATGTGCCGCTGCTCAAGGAGACCCACGGCTTGATCGGGGAAGCGGCGCTGCGCAGGATGAAGCCGGGCGCCTTTCTGATCAACAGCGCGCGGGGTGCGGTGGTCGATCCGGCCGCTTTGCTGCGGGCGCTGCAAGAAGGATGGATCGGCGGCGCCGGCCTGGACGTGTTCGACCCGGAGCCGCTTCCCAAGGACCATGCGCTGCTGGCGCTGGATAACGTTGTGCTCTCGCCGCACATGGCGGCGCATACCGACGAAGGTCTGTACCGGATGGCGCTGGTGGTGAAAGACGTGATGGCGGTCATCGAGGGTCGCGCACCTGAGTATCCTGTTCTGCCGCCAGCTTGAGACGAACCGCACGGAGGAGTCTTCATGGACAAGCACTGGAACCAGTACTGCACGATGAGCATCGTCCACTTCATGGCTTTCCCCAAGACGATGGGCGGCGAAGGCGCCATCGCCGAGAGCGTGGCGGTGATCGCCGAGGATCCGTTCTTCGGGGCGGTCGAGATCACTACCGTCAAGGACGACGAAGAACGTCGGGCGGTGAAGAACGTGCTCAAGACCTCGCACATCCAGGTGGGCTACGGCGCCCAACCGGTGGTGCTGATGGGCAAGCTCAACCTGAACAGCCTGGACGAGGCCGAACGCACAGCGCGCCGTCGAAACGCTGAAGCCCAAGATCGACGAGGCAGCCGGGTTCGGCTGCAAGCGGCTGGCGTTTCTCTCGGGCAAGGATCCGGGCGAGAAGGATCGCAAGGCCGCCGTGGAGGCGCTGGTGCGCTCGACCAAGGAGCTCTCGGCCCATGCCCGCGACAAGGGGCTGGCGCTTACCTGCGAGACGTTCGACTACGATGTCGACAAGGCGGCGCTGATCGGCCCGAGCGACCTTTCGGCGAAGTACGCCGAGGAAGTGCGGCGCGATTACCCCGAGTTCGGCCTGATGTACGATCTCAGCCATCAGCCGCTGCTGCGAGAGCAATCGGAGCCGGCGCTCAAGCTGCTGAAGAAGCACCTGGTGCATATCCATGTCGGCAACTGCGTCACCGATGCGGCGACGCCGGGCTACGGCGACCAGCACCCGCGCTTCGGCTGGCCGGGCGCGGCGAACGACGTGCCCGAAGTCGTGGAGTTCATCCGGGCGCTGTTCAAGGTCGGCTATCTGGCGGAGGGCAAGTCGCCGCGCCCGTGGGTGGGCTTCGAGGTCAAACCGCAGAGCGCCGATGAGTTGCCACAGCAGGTGATCGCCGGCACGAAGCGGGTGTGGGAAGAGGCCTGGTGGCAGGCCTGACAGCAAGATCGGGATCGACCCTGGACACAAGGAGCTGAGCGTGGAAGCATCGAATCAGCGGGCGCCTGTGCGCGTGAAGGACCTCGAGAAGGAGTTCGATCACTGGGAGAAGATCAAGGATCTGCTCGACCAGCTGATCGACGTCATCCTCAACTATCGGCAGAGCGGACACCCGGGCGGCTCGCGGTCGAAGGTGTATGCGCTGGTGACGACGCTGCTCAGCGGCGCCATGCGCTGGGACATCCGCCACCCGGAGAAACGCTTCGGCGACCGGTTCGTCCTCGCCGGTGGGCACACCGTGCCCTTGATCTACTGCATGCTGGCGCTGTTCAACGAGAGCCTGCGCCTCAAGTTCGAACAGACCGGAGATAAGCGCTACGAGGTCCCCATGGCCAAAGAACGCATGCTGGTCTGGGAGGACCTACTGGGCTTCCGCCATCGCGGCGGGCTCTCCGGCCATGCCGAGATGGAGGGCAAGACGCTCTTCCTCAAGTTCAACACGGGGCCCTCGGGGCATGGCAGCCCGGCGGCTGCCGGATTGGCGTTGGCGCTCAAGCGCGCCGGCGCCCAGGGTGTGCGGGTATGGGCCTTCGAGGGGGAAGGCGGCCTGACTCCCGGCTGTGTCCACGAGACCATGAATTCGGCCTGGGGCCTGGCGCTCGACAACCTGTACTACGTCGTCGACTGGAATGACTTCGGCATTGACGATCACACCATCAGCAGCGTGGTCTACGGTTCGCCGGCGGACTGGTTCGCCGCCCACGGCTGGCGCGTAACGGGAAGCGAGCAGGGGGAGTCGTGGAAAGCGGTGGTCGAATCCCTGCATGCCCTGGTCGATGGGCCGAACCCGGATCGCACCCCCGGCATGGCCTGGTTCAAGACGCGCAAGGGGCGCGGTTACCTCAAGTACGACAACGTCTCCCACGGCGCGCCGCACGCGCGGAACTCGAAGGAGTTCTGGGAGACCAAGCGGCCGTTCGCCGAGAAGTACGGCGCCAAGTTCGAGAACTTCGGCGGCGAGGCGCCCAAAGAGGCGGCCGCGCTCGAGGCGGAGTTCAAAGCCAACCTCAGAGCGGTGATCGACGTGCTGCGCAAGGATCAGGCGCTGGTCGACTACCTCGCCGGACGGCTGGTCGAGCTGGGTGACAGCATTCCCAACTCGATCGCCGGTTTCCGGCTTGGCGCACGCGGCAATCCGTTTGAGGATGGCAAGCTGTTCGACTATCGCGGCTATCCCGAGGACCTGTACGTCAAGCCCGGCACCTCGATCGCCAACCGGGCGGCGCTCTCCAAGTGGGGCGCCTGGATCAACAGCTACGGCGCCGAGAAGTACGATCGCCCGATCTTCCTGGCGGCCTCGGCGGATCTGGCGGACTCGACCAACATCAGCGGCTTCGCCAAGGGCTACGGCGACTTCAAGGGCTACGGCTGGTACGAACGCTACGGCACGCCGGAGGGGGCGCTGTTGCCGCAGGAGATCACCGAGTTCGCCAATGTCGGGATGCTGGCCGGGATGGCGACGGTCAACTTCGCCGACGATCCGGAGCGGGCCTTTGACGGATTCTGGGGCGCCTGCTCGACCTACGGGTCGTTCTCCTATCTCAAGTACGGTATGCTGCGCCTGTTCAGCCAGCTGTCGCAGGATTGCCAGCTGCGGACCGGGAAGGTAATGTATGTCGCCGGGCACTCGGGGCCGGAGACGGCCGATGACAGCCGCACGCACTTCGGCGTGTTCTCGCCGGCGGTGATGCAGCTCTTCCCCGCCGGTCACGTGCTCAACCTGCACCCGTGGGAGCACAACGAAGTGCCGGTCCTGCTGGGCGCGGCGCTGCAGCAGAAGGCGCCCATCGTCGTGCTGCATCTGACGCGGCCGCCGATCGTGATCCCGGACCGCGCGGCGCTGGGTATGGCCTCGCACTTCGAGGCAGCCCGCGGCGCCTACATCGTGCGCGACTACCAGCCCGGCAAGCCGAAGGGCGGGGCGCTGGTCGTGCAGGGCACGAGCAGCATGGTGGCGATCACCAAACTGCTTCCGGCGCTCGAGCAGCAAGGGCTGAACGTCAAGGTCGTCTACGGCGCCAGCCCCGAGTTGTTTGCCCTGCAGCCCGAGTCCTATCGCAGCCAGATCCTCTCGGCGGGCGATCGGATGGACTCGACCGTGCTCACGACCCAGTCGCGGGCCTCGATGCACGACTGGCTGTTCAACAAGGTAGCCGAGGAATACGCCATGTCGTCCGATTGGGACAACCGCTGGCGGACCGGTGGGACGGTGGATGAAGTGCTGGAGGAGGCCCACCTGTCGCCCGAGTGGGTGCTGAAGGGGGTCGAGCGTTTCGTCGCCGACCGGATCGAAGCGGCTCGAGAAGCTGCAGGCAGGGATCGATCAGGCGAAAGCGTAGGGCGGCGGAGCGCCCTTCAGTCTCACCCCCGCCCCCTCTCCGCGAACGGCTGTTGAGCATTCGGTGGGGCGCGGCGGCGAGTGGGTAGTGGGTTTGGGGATTGGGGGGAGCGAAGCCCCCATCCCAATGAGTCAATCCCCCCCTGCACGACCGATGATCGACGATATGCTTGGCGCAGGGGGAGTCAGGGCCGTTTCGCCCCGGCGGGCCGGAGCTCTCGGCCCGAACGGGGTGGGGGTAGGACGTACACCTGGTCCGTCAAAATCCGGTGTAGAGGTGAGTCAGGCAGCATGCGAGACGTCCTGAGCGAGCTTCAGGCCTGGCTGGCCGAGGGCAGGAGCGTGGCGCTGGCGACGGTCGTCAGCACCTGGGGTTCCGCGCCGCGCCCGCCGGGCTCGAAGATGCTGATCGACCAGCACGGGGCCATGATCGGGTCGGTCAGCGCCGGCTGCGTCGAGGGTGCGGTGGCGGAGGAGGCCCTGGATGTGCTGCGCAGCGGCACGCCTCGGCTGTTGCAGTACGGCGTGGCTGACGATACCGCCTGGCAGGTCGGCCTGGCCTGCGGCGGTGAGATCCGGGTGTGGGTCGAGCCGGCCTCGAGGCTGGTGTCGCAGGAGGGCGCCTTCGCACGCTGGGAGCAAGCGATCGCCGAGCGGCGCAGCGCCGTGCGGACGGTCGTCGTCGGTGGTCCGCCGGAATGGCTGGGGAATTCACGCCTGATGGACGGCTTGGGCGCCGATGGCTCACTCGCCTCGGGCGAGCTGGCTGGGATGATCGATGCCGAGGCGCGAACACTGCTCGGCAGCGGCGGGCCGGAGATCCGCAGCTACCCATGGCCGGAGGGCAAGGTCGAGGTCTTCTTCGATGTCGATCGACCTGCACCGGTGCTGGTGATCGTCGGGGCGGTGCACATCGGACTGGCGTTGTGCCGGCTGGCGAAGGAGGCGGGATACCGTGTGGTGGTCATCGATCCGCGCCGCGGTTTCAACACCGAGGAGCGATTCCCGCACGCCGACGAGCGGCTGCTGGCCTGGCCCGACGAGGCGCTGCGCGGCCTAGGCGTGACCGATGCTGTGGCGATCGCCGTGCTCTCGCATGATCCGAAGATCGATGATCCGGCGGTGCGGGAGGCGCTGCGCAGCCCGGCCTTCTACGTGGGCGCGCTGGGAAGCCGCAGGACCACCCGCTTGCGGCGCGAACGCCTGATCGCCGCAGGCATGACCGAGCACGAACTGGATCGACTGCACGCGCCCATCGGGCTGGACCTCGGCGGCCGCTCCCCGGAGGAGATCGCCCTGAGCATCCTGGCGCAGATCGTCGCCGTCCGCTCGGGATCCAGTCTGGCGGACCGACAGCCTGACTGACCCCTCGGGCACGAGGCGCCTCGTACAGCCCGGCCGCCTGGCCGGGCTGTGTTGATTCGGCTACCGATCGACCGGCCAGCCTGCCACGGGGGAGGAAGGGAGGCTGGAACGGGGTGTTAGAATGCCGATGTGAACCCCGATCGGCCCGACCCGCACTCCGCCCGCAAGTATCCGCGTCGCTATGAACGACTCGTCCCGACGCTGATGGTGCTGCTCGTTGGTGCGTTGATCGTGGCCATTGCCATGGCCCTGGCGGTCGGCCTGGGCTGGCTTCCGTGGCTCGGGGGATAGCGATCCGCCGAGAGTAGCCCCGCACGCGGGGTGTGAGGGAATCAAAGATGAACACCCTCCTGACTCTGATCCCACTGGCCTCTTCCATCCTGAGCTTCGTCTTCGCGGGGCTGGTGTTCCGGCGCTATGCGCGGCGGCGCGGCCCGTACCTGCTGCTATGGGGCATCGGGATGACCTTCTACGGAATCGGTGGGTTCTGCGAAGCGGCCTTCGGGATCTGGGGCTGGAGCCCGCTGGTCTTCCGGCTGTGGTATCTGTTCGGCGCCATCTTGGTGGCAGCATGGTTGGGACAGGGGACGGTGTACCTGCTGGCCAAGCGCCGTTGGGCGGACGGGTTGATGATCGCCCTGGCGATCGGCTCGCTCTACGCTGCCTTCCGCGTGTTCAGCGCCGAACTCGATCCGAGCCTGATGACCACCGGCCTGCACACCGCCAGTGAACTGAGCGGACATGCGATCGTCACCTCCGGTGTGCGCACGCTCACGCCGATCTTCAACCTGTACGGGACGGTGACGCTGGTGGGCGGTGCGTTGTACTCGGCCTGGATCTTCTGGCGCAAACGCATCCTGCTGCACCGCGTGCTGGGCAACTTGCTGATCGCCGCCGGGGCGCTGCTGCCGGCGTTCGGCGGCGCCTTCAGCCGCTTCGGCGTGAGCGGTGTGCTGTACCTGAGCGAACTGCTCGGCGCCATCCTGCTCTTCCTGGGCTTCCTGCGCGCCACGACGCCGATGCGGGGCGAGGCCAGCAGTGAGCCTGAGCCGACTCGCTGAGCGACGGATCGGTCTCCAGCCTAACTCACCGCAGCCTCTGCGCGCCGGGGGATGGGTCGCGTGAGAGGCCGCCGTCAGATCCATGCGCAGCCTTCGATCACTGGACCCGTGATCGAGTGGTCGATTGGCGGCATGCCTTCAGCAGAGCGCGATGCGGTACGGGGTGCTTCACGATACCTTCGCACGGCATGCCGTCTCTCCGAGCTGTGAAGGGCGGGCGCACGAGGTCGACTCGGACGTGTGCCGAAGTCAAATTTGGCGGCGGCTGAGCCCACCCTGGAAGATATGCGAGTCATCAAGCTGATCGAGGAAGATGGCTGGTACATCGTGGCCATCAAGGAGTCACCGCGGTAATCACCGCCAGTTCAAGCATCCACGGAAGACTGGCCGCGTCACACTTGCGGGTCACCCGGGAGATGATCTGGCGCCCGGGACCCTCAACCGCGTCCTCAAGCCGGCTGGTTTGAAGAGGCCGAAGGGGAGGTAGTACAACATGCATCGCTTCCTGATTGTCGTTGAGCGCGCACGACGGAACTTCTCAGCGTACTCACCTGATCTGCCTGGTTGCGTTGCGACGGGGAGTACGCGGGTTCAGGCTGCTCGCCGGATGCACGAGGCCATTCAGATGCATGGGGCCGGCCTCGCGCGAAGACCGCTTGCCTATCCCCAAGTCCTCGTCAAGCGCTGAGTTCGTGGCGGTTACCTAGCCCTGGCGGGCAGGGTGGCCCGGCGCTCCCCAACGGAAGACGAAAGCGCCAGCACCTGCCCGGAGGGACGTGGGGATCGTAGGCTCGCCGTGGGCGCTCCCCTACACCGCTCGGGCGAACTGGATTTCAAGGTCGGACTAAGCGTGCGCCCGGGCGAAGTAGGCCGGATTGAGCGGCTCTCCGGTGGCGGTAGCGACATGCGCTCTCCCAGTCCTGCTTCGCACCGGGCAAGAAGATCCGCTCCTTCAACCACTTGCCCGGCCTGCTTCCGCCCTACCAGCCCGCCCGCCTGCTTCTTCAGGTAGTGGGCAAGCTGCTCGGTCACCAGGTGGCCGAGCTCGTAGTTCTGGTAGTAGACCGGCGCGAGGGCGATGTGATACTTGGCCGCCCAGTCGGGCGCGCTGGCGTCCGGCCGGTCGGCGCAGCTGCTGGTAGCGTTCAACCAAGTCCCACCATAGGCCGTCGAGATCACCGTCTGGATTGTCGTAGAGTGCCTTCTCGAACAACGTCATCACCAGGCACCAGCGAGTGAAGATCAGCCCGGCGGCGCGCGAGCGCCGGCGATCCGCCGACTTGGCCACCTTGTCCGCCTGTGCTGCCGCTCAGTCCGAGCACGCCCGTCAGCCACTCGCGCTGGTAGAGTGACGCCCGCCCATCAGGATGGCGATCGCTTCCGTGGTCAGCGTGTGCGACGGCATGCGCAACAGCCAGGGCAGTGAGGGGTCCAGGTACTTGTCGTAGACGGCATGTCCGAGCTCATGATGCAGCGTGTTGTTCCAGTACAGGTCGCGCTCGAGGTTGTTGAGCGTGCGGACGTCCCCTTCCCGGTCGATGTGGATCGAGAACGCATGCTGGTTCTTGCCGGGCCGGGCGTACAGGTCGGAGCGAGCAAGGACGTCGCGCGCTTCCAGGCCGAGGCCGTCGTAGGTGCGCAAGGCGAGCTCGGTCGGATCGAACTTGGCGAACAGCGCGTCCATGTCGACGCCGCCCATCGGGGGCGCCTCCTGGAAGAAGCGATCGGGGTAGTGCCACGGCATCAGGAGCCGATGAGTTCAATCCCGAACCAGGCAGCCCGGTCGCGGTCGATCTCGCGCCTTCAGCCGAGCGAAGGCCGATCGCGTTCCGGACTCCAGACTGGCAGAAGAGCTCCATCAGCCGATGTTCGTCGATTTCATCCAGCGTGAGCGAGCGTTCGAAGTGGTCGCGGAATCCCTGCCGCCGAGCGGCGGCGTTGCGCAGGTGCGCCAGCTGGCGGATCTGCGCCGCCACCTGAGCGCCCACGAGCTTGCTCGCTTCCCAGGCGGCCTGCACCTCGGCCGAATCGTGGCTGGTCTTGAGGGTGTGATCCAGCTCATTGTCCGAGAGCGAACGGCCGCCGACCTGGCCGCGAAAGTTGTAGTACTGGCCGCGCACCTCGGCTTCGAGGCGGGTGATCTGCTCGATGCTCGCCTCGTCCTGCTGGTTCTTGGCGGCCGTCAGGTAGACCAGGCGCAGTTGTCGGGCGAGCAGTGGATCGCGCGGCGGCTGCATGGCCAGCAGGTCTTTCGCCGGTTGGTAGATCTCAGGATTGGCCCAGTAGCGCATGTACGCGCTCTGCGCCTGCTGCTGGCGGAGATTGGCCTCGTCGGTCCCGGTCGTTGCAGCTTCCCACTCGGCAAGGTTGACCGCCTTGTCTAGCGGCCGCGCCCCTTCGACCGTCTCACGGACAAAGACCTCGACCGAATTCGACATGACACGTGCTCCTGATTGCCGGGATATGGGAGTATATCGCAGGCGCTTGGCAGACCAAGCTGTCATCCCGAGCCCGGTCTTCGGCCGACACTTGCACCCCGTCCGGGCCGGCGCCCCTGCGTTCTGTGCGCCCCGCGCTCTTTGCGGGGTGCGGGCGCAGCCCGACGGGGCGAACGGCATGCGCTCCCTGGCACCGCCCGCCCAGCGGCACGTCGTGCGCGCAGGGCAGGTGTGCAGTGCAGGTGGGGATCCGCTTGTTGAAGGTGCCGGGCACGGACAAAGCAGATCCCTCGCATCCTTGCGCTTCGCTGCGGGACGCTCGGGATGACAGGGAGGGTCCTCTGGGCTCTGCGCCTTGAAGAGTGATCGCGAAGCATCGCCCTCCAACTGTCCTCCCGCGGCCGGCCATCGAGCTGTCGTCCCGGGGTCGGAGCCGGTTCGCAGGACCCACTTCCGGGGAACGATGTAGAATCCGCACAGGCAGGCGCCCGTCTGCCGGGGAAGGGTGGTTGCGATGGGTGAGCTCTCCAACATCCCGGTGCTCAAGGGCCGCCGCATTCTGCTGGGTGTGACGGGATCGATCGCCGCCTACAAGGCGGCCGAGCTGGCTTCGGCGTTGGCCCAGGCCGGGGCGCAGGTCGACGTGCTGCTCAGCCAGGGCGGCCTGCAGTTCGTCAGCCCGCTGACCTTTCAGGCCCTGACCGGCCGGACGGCCTACACCGATGCCGACCTGTGGGGGAGCCAGGCGCACATCCTGCACGTCGACCTCTCGCGGCGGGCGGATCTGCTGCTGATCGCTCCTGCCACCGCGACGACCCTGGCCAGGCTCGCCCACGGCCTGGCCGACACGCTGATCGGGTTGACAGCGCTGGCCTGCACCTGCCCGGTGGCGGTGGCGCCGGCGATGGACGCCGGCATGTACCAGAACCCGGCAACCCAGGCGAACATCGAGATCCTGCGCCAGCGCGGGGTGTTCTTCGCCGGCCCGGCCGAAGGCCGAATGGCCTCGGGAGAGATCGGGCTCGGTCGGATGCTCGAGCCAGATCAGCTGGTGGGGGTGGTGCGCTACCTGCTGGGCCGCGGCGGCAGCCTGGCTGGAAAGCGGGTGGTCGTGACAGCCGGCGGCACGCAGGAGCCGATCGATCCGGTGCGGGCGGTGGTCAATCGCTCCAGCGGCAAGCAGGGCTATGCCCTGGCGCAAGTCGCCATCGATCGCGGCGCCGAGGTCGTGTTGATCAGCGGCCCGTCGAACCTGGCCGTCCCATTCGGCCTGACGTTGATCGAGGTGAGGACGGCGGCCGAGATGCAGCAGGCCGTGCTAGCTCAGGCAGGAGAAAGCGACGCGCTGTTGATGGCGGCGGCGGTGGCCGACTTCCGGCCGCAGGCTAGCTCTCCGCACAAGATCAAGCGCGGCCAGGGTGGACAGACCCTCCAGCTGGAACCCACCGAAGACATCCTGGCGCGGGTCGCCGAGCAACGGAAGAAGGGAGGCCGGCCGAGGGTGATCGTCGGTTTCGCAGCCGAGAGCCAGGACCTGCTGGACAACGCCCGCGGCAAGCTCGAGCGCAAGGGGCTCGCGCTGATCGTCGCCAACGACATTCTGGCGACGGACGCGGGCTTCGCCGGGGATGACAACCGCGTCACCTTGCTGGACGCCGGCGGCGGCGTGCAGTCGCTGCCGCTGATGCCCAAGGCGCAGGTAGCTGAGCACATCCTCGACCGGGTCGAGGCCCTGCTCGGCTGAGCGCGATGCCCGGTCCCGCCTCCGGCCGACTGTATCTGGGCACGCAGGGCTTCGCCTTCGACGACTGGGTCGGCCCGTTCTACCCGGCGGGGACTCCCAAGGATCGCTTCCTCGAGTCCTACGCCCAGAACTTCGGCACGGTCGAGATCGATGCCACGTTCTACGCTGTGCCGCGTCGCTCGGTGGTCGAGGGGTGGCGCCGGCGCACGCCCGATGGATTTGTCTTCGCAGCCAAGTTCCCGCGCCTGATCACGCATGACAAGAAGCTGGTCGGAGCGGAGGCCGAAGCGCGGGCCTTCGTGGAGACGATGCAGGCGTTGGGCGACAAGCTGGGCGTGCTGACGCTGCAGTTTGCCTACGACTTCACGCCCGACAACCTGCCGCGCCTGGAGCAGTTCCTGCGTGGCTTGCCTGGCGGCGTGCGTTACGCCGTCGAAATCCGCAACCGCAAGTGGCTGACGCCGGAGCTGGGCGAGATGCTCTCCGGCTGCGGCGCGGCGCTGGTGCTGCAAGACCTGTACTATATGCCCAAGATGACCTGGGTGACCGCAGGATTCACCGTGATCCGCTGGCTGGGCCGGCGCAGCGACATCGCGGAGTTCGACCGCATCCGGATCGACCGCACCCGCGAGCTGACCGGGTGGGCCGAGCGGGTGCGCGGCTTCCTGGACGATGGTGTGGATGTGTACGGCTATTTCAACAACCACTTTGCCGGACACAGCCCGGCCAGCCTGCGCCAGTTCGAGGTGATCCTGGCTAGCCGTCCCCGGCCGTCGGCCGCCCGCCTGATCTCGGCCTCCAGCAGTCATTCGCCTTTTCTTCCAGCGTCCGTCCAGCCTGTGTCGATCGCCGTCGCGTGGGAGGAATGTCACTCTCCCCGCTCTGCAGGGGCACAGGTAGACTGGACATATCTCGCAGTTGCATGCTCCACGGAGGGCGCCAGATGGGACCGATGGGACGCACAACCTATGCAGTTCTTCGCCGTGCTGGCACTGGCTGGTTGCGCGGTCGCGCCATTGGCGCAGGCACAAGGCCATCGCGTTGCGGTGGCCCCGTCTGTTCTGGAAGGCGATCGGCTGACCCTTGTGCAGCTTGGCGGAGAGGGATCCCGGCCGGAGGCGGCCACTGTGCCGGCGGCTCTGACGGTCCTAGAGGCGGGCGGCCCAGGAGATCCCGAACCCATCAATCCGCTGACCGGCGAGGCGGTCACCGATCCAACCAGTCTGTCGCACCGGCCGCTGCTGGTGGCGGTCGCCAACTTCCCGCCCAGCGCACGCCAGGTGCAGTCCGGTGTGTCGCTTGCCTCGCAAGTGTGGGAGACCTACATCGGCCAGGGGATGACGCGCTACCTGGTCCTGTTCTATGGCGACTACCAGCAGAAGCTTGCCGAGCTGCTGGAGAACCGAGCTTGGTAGACGGCGGCGATGGCTTCGTGATCGGTCCGGTGCGCTCGGGCCGAGTGGCGTTCGAGGACATCAAGACGCTGTTCCCTCGGGCGCTGCTGATCACGGCCGGGGCCTCCGAAGACGTCAAGCAGCAGCTGAGCAACCGAATCTCGGTCTACTCCGCGGATGCGGAGACGACCAACGCCGCCGGTGTCACGCCGCAAGACCTCGAGGCGCTGACGGAGGTCGAGGTCGATCCGGCGGAGTATGCCGGGTTGGCCTTCGATCCGCAGGCACCTGCTGGTGGAATGCCTGCGCCGTTCGTGCGGGTCTTGTACAACCGCTACAACCAGATCGGCTGGACCTACGACGCCGGCCGCAGCGAGTACCTGCGATCGCAGGATCAAGCCGATGGTTCGGAGGTGCTGCTGCCCTCCCTCGACCACCTGACCGGCGACCAGCTGGGTGCGGACAATGTGCTGGTGCTGTTCGCCCAGCACCGCTTTGTCAACTCGGCGCGCACCATCGTCGAGATGGAACTGGTGTACGTGCGGGACCGGAAGGGTCTGCTTTTCCGCGATGGACAGGTGTATCCAATCACCTGGTCGACGCCGGGAGGCAAGCTGCAGATCGCCGATGCAGAAGGCAACCCGATGCCGCTGCGTCCCGGACTGAGCTGGTTCGAAGTGGTGTCCTACGAGTCCACCTGGAACGAAGAGCAGTTGACGGTCCGGTTCCACAACCCGCCCGGGCCCTAGCCCTGGGATGGCGTGCACATCCGGTAGAATTCGCACCTATGGCCGGTATCCAGCTCGCGCCCCCGCAGAGAGTCGTTTGGATTCGAACGTTGGCGGCCAGCCTGCTGCTAGGGGTGGTGCTGCAGGCCTGCGCCGCGCCGGCTGAGGCGCCGCCGACTACCGCCGCTATCCCGCCAACTGCGACCGCGCCCGCCTCACATTCGGCGACGCCCCCGCCGATGACCAGCCCGACGCCGCTGCCGGCGGTAGTCGGCCCGGCCTACCGGCCAGGATTCAATCCGCTGACCGGTCTGCCGGTTCTGGATCCTGCTACGCTGCAGCAGGCGCCGCTGCTGGTCTCGGTCACCAACTTCCCCGTCTCCGCCCGGCCCCAGGCGGGACTCTCGCTGGCCTCGATCGTCTGGGAGATATCGATCGGCGAAGGCATGAGCCGCTTCCTGGCCGTGTTCTACGGCGACTACATAGCGAATCTCGAACGCCTCCTGGCGGAGCGGCCATTGGACAGTCCCTATGGCTACGTCATCGCGCCGATCCGTTCAGGGCGCGTGGTGTACGAGGACATCAAGGTGCTGTTCCCGGACGCGACGCTGATCACGCGTGGCGCCTCCGCCGAAGTGCGCCCGCAGTTGAGTAACCGTGTCGGCGTTTTCGCTGCCAGCGCGCAGGACGTCAACAGTGCCGGCCTGACGCTGGACGATCTTCGCTCGCTGCCAGTCCTGCAGGTCATGCCGCAGGATCATGCCGGGCTGCTGTTCACGCGCCAGCCTCCGGGGGGCGGTACACCGGCCTCCTCGCTGCGGCTGATCTACAACCGCTACGATCACGTCGGTTGGCAGTACTCCGGCGAGCGGGGATCCTACCTGCGCTCGCAGGACCGAGCCGACGACAGCGGCATCCTGTTCCCGGCGATCGACCGGCTTACCGGCGAGCAGTTGGCCTTCGAGAACGTGCTGATCGTCTTCGCCAATCACCACTTCGAGAACGCCGCCGGGACGATCCTCGAGATCGATCTGCTGAACCGCAGCGGGCTGCCTGGGTTGCTGTTCCGTGACGGGCTGCAATACCCGGTGAGTTGGTCCACCGAACAGGGGAAGCTGAATATTCAAACCGAGGCGGGCGAGCCGTTGGGCCTTAAGCCAGGGCGGACGTTCATCGAGGTGGTCAGCTTCCAGTCGAGCTGGGACGACGAAGGCAAGCTGCTGCGCTTTCATTCGCCGGCGCTGCCCACCGAAACCCCAGGGCCGACGTGGACCCCGAGCGTGACGCTGACACCTGCGGAGACCGCCACCCTCGAACCTACCGCCGAGGAGGAGCCAAGCGCCACCCCCGAACCCGGCGCTACGCCCTAGCAAGCTCCGGAAGACGCTGGATACCCTGCGAATCCCTGCCCCGTCGGAGAGGGTCCGAAGCAGGCCGTAGCGCCTTCCCTGTTCGGTGCAAGGGATGCGACCACGGGGAGCTTGCAGCCAGGTGGGAGAGGGTTCAAGGGGATGGGGGGCTTCGCTCGTCTGATCCCGTTGTCTTCCGCCTCGCGGGAGGCGGCCGTCGTGCCCGCGGGGCATCCCGGAGGGAAGCGGCGGCTCTCTCCCGCGCGTCTTGTCTTGACACCGATCGCTTCCAGCGAAGAACGCCCTGACGATGGTCGGGTTGCCTCGCCCACCGGCCCGGCCTCTCGGGGCCAGGACCTGCGGGGAGCCGGCCGAAATGGGGCGGCGGAGGGGACAGCGGCCGAGGGGGAGAAGGTCCCTCGCATGCCTCTGGCGAACAGACCGGCGGGCAGAGGCGATCACGACCGCGGCCATCTTGGCGTTGAACCGCAAAGCCCTCGGCCCGGTGTGGACCTCACTGCCCCGGTGCAGCAGCCTGGCTGAGCTAGAATCAAGGCCAGGCGACGGGAGGCGACCATGGACCTGAGCTTGGTGACGATCGAGAAGCCGGAATCGGCGAACGTGATCCTCGGGCAGTCGCACTTCATCAAGACGGTCGAAGACCTGCACGAGGCCATGGTCAATGCTGTTCCAGGCATCCAGTTCGGCCTGGCCTTCTGTGAGGCTTCCGGGCCGGCATTGGTGCGCGCCAGCGGGACGGACGAGGCGCTGCAAGCGCTGGCGGTCCGCAACGCACTGGCGCTTTCGGCCGGCCACGTCTTCGTGCTCATCTTGGGCAATGCCTATCCGATCAACGTGCTCAATGCGGTGAAGGCCGTGCCCGAGGTCTGCCGGGTCTTCTGCGCCACGGCCAATCCAGTTCAGGTGATCGTCGCCGAATCGGAGCAAGGCCGCGGCGTGCTGGGGGTGATCGACGGAGACCGGACCCAGGGGGTCGAGTCCGCTGTGGAAGCGGCCGAGCGCAAGGCGCTGTTGCGCCGTTTCGGCTACAAGGCCGCCGAGTGAAGCGACTGACCCTCGGCGGCGTGGGCTGGGTGTGCCTGGCGGCGGGGATGCTGCTGGCCGGCTGCCGGCTTGCTGCGCCCGATGCAGACTCGGGTGTACGCGGACGCGTGCTCGTCGGGCCATCCTGCCCGGTGGTGCAGGCCGGCGCGACCTGTCCGGATCAGCCGTATCCAGCCAGCCTGGACGTGGTCAATCCGGCTGGGCGGCTGGTGGCCCGCCTGGAAGCCGACGAACGGGGCGAGTTCGCGGTCAGCCTCCCCGAAGGAACCTATACCCTGGCGGCGTCGGCGGCCGGCGATGCGCCGCTGCCCTGGGCCGAACCGCTCGAGATCGTCATCCGATCCGGAGCGTGGACCGAGGTGACCGTGCGGATGGACAGCGGGATCCGGTAGGCCGCCGACGTCGCTGGGTCGGTCCGCCACCCGGCCCGAACGCCGGATCCTCGGCCACGAGATGGCGCCGAGGCAGGCTGGACAGAGCAGGAACGAGGGGTGCAATGGGGCAACAAGGCTCGATTACCGACGTCGGCGGCATCCTGGTGGGCCATGCCGACGATGCACAAGCGCTGACCGGCTGCACCGTTGTGCTGTGCCCGCACGGCGCGGTCGGAGGAGTCTCGCAGCGCGGGGGTGCACCCGGCACGCGGGAGACCGACCTGCTGCGGCCGATGCATCTGGTGCAGCGGGCGCATGCGGTGCTGCTCACCGGCGGCTCGGCCTTCGGGCTGGATGCGGCGACTGGGGTGGTGCGCTTCCTGGAGGAGCGCAAGGTGGGATTCGCCGTCGGCCGGGTCCGTGTGCCGATCGTGCCGGCGGCGGTGATCTTCGATCTGGGCCTCGGCCGATCGGATGTGCGGCCGGACGCGGCGATGGGCTATGCCGCCTGTCAGGCAGCCACGCGCGAGCCTGTGCGCGAGGGGAATGCCGGCGCCGGGATGGGCGCCAGCGTAGGGAAAGTACTCGGTCCGGGCGGTGCAACCAAAGCCGGAATTGGCAGCGCCAGCATGCCGCTGGGCGGCGGGGCAACGGTCGGGGCGCTGGTGGTGGTCAACGCCCTGGGAGATGTCGTTCATCCTGCCAGCGGAAGAATCCTGGCCGGGCGCGCCCGGTGCGACGAGGCCCGCTGCGCCTGGGCGGGGAGGGTCCCTACGTCGACAGCCTGCACTGGATGCGCACCGCAGCCGGCCGGCTGCTCCTTCGCCTGATGAGCGGCTCCAACACCGTGATCGGGGTGGTGGCCACCGACGTGCGACTGACCAAAGAACAGGCGAACTGGGTGGCCGAGATGGCCCAGGACGGAATCGCGCGCTGCATCCGACCCGCTCATACCCTGTATGATGGGGATACGCTGTTCGTGCTCTCGACCGGGCGGCGGCGGGGAGACGTGACGGCGGTTGGAGCGTACGCGGCCGAGGCTGTGGCGGAGGCGATCCAGCGCGCCGTGCTTGCCGCAGAGCCGGCGGGAGGATTGCCGGCGGCGGGCGACCTGCTCGGTTCTGCCTGACGTCAAACCAGTCGGCGCTTGAGTCGTGGGTGCCGGGAGGATGGAGTGTTCCGCAAGGGAAGCGAACGTCCGGCAAGCGTGGTCGAAGTCACGGAACGGGTCGATTCCATCCTGGGCGGGGGGATCGCCTGGCTGGGGGCCTTGAGCGGCACCGGCGGTGTGCGGATCGACGGCGCCTTCGATGGCGAGATTGCCCTGCGCGGCCTGGTCGTGATCGGGGAGACGGGGCGCGTCACCTGTCGAGAGATCCGGGCGACGACGGTGGTCGTCGCCGGCTCACTCAAGGGGGACATCCTGGCGCAGCGGGTCGAGATCACCCGCAGCGGTCGCGTGTGGGGGATGTGACCACGACCTCGTTCTCGACCGAGGAAGGTGCGTTCCTGCGCGGGCAGATCCGCATGGAGGACAAACTCGACCTGGGGCTGGGACCGGACCCGTCGGAGTTTGCCGCGGTCGAAGCGCCTGACGGTGGCCAGGGTGCCGAATTCAAGTCCTGAGTTCGCCTGGATGGACTGGGGTTCAGGAAGAGGCTGAGAGGCCGGATGTCCAGCTGCGACGGTTCGCCGAGGAAACAGCATGCAGATCGCCAGGGTTGAGGTCATCCCGGTCGAACTCCGCCTGCGTCATACGCTGCGCACCGCCTGTCTTCCACCGCTTGACTCGGTGCAGGCGGTCTTCGTCCGGCTGATTACGCGGGATGGGCGATCGGCCTGGGGCTGCACCGTTGCCCACCCGGCGCTCACCGGCGATGAGCCATCTGCGGTTCTGCAGGCGTGCCGGGCGTGCGCCGACCGCGTGCCCGACCTTCACCCGACGCAAGTCGAATACACACTGGCCGAGCTGACGCCGCTGGTGGCGAGAGCGCCCTCAGCGCTGGTCGCCTTCGACCTGGCCTTCCATGATCTGCTGGGGATGATCGCCGGACTCCCGCTGTACCGGCTGCTGGGCGGCTACCGGAACCGGATCCCGACCTCGGTCACCATCCCTTGCGTCTCGCTCGAGGAAGCCGTCGAGATCGCAAGGAGGCTGGCGGGCGAGGGCTTCCGCATCCTCAAGCTCAAAGGCGGTTTCGATCCCGAGGAGGATGTAGCCAAGGTCAAGGCCATCCACCGCGCCCTGCCGCTCCACACCTTACGCCTCGATGCGGATGGCGGCTACCCGATCCGGGCGGCGCTCGAAGTCGCGGCCGCCTTGCAGGGGCAGGTCGAGATGATCGAGCAGCCGACGCCGCCGGCGGATCTCGATGGCTTGCGACAGGTCGCCCAGCACAGCCATGTCCCGATCCTGGCGGACCAGGCCGTATCGACGCCGCAGTCCGCACTGCTCCTTGCGGCCGGACATTGCGCACACGGCTTCACCATCAAGGTGGCCACGGCCGGCGGGCTGCGCCAGGCAGCGCAGCTCGATGCCATCGCCCGTGCGGCGCACCTGCTGACGATGGTGAGCTGCGTGATCGAACCCCGCCTGATGATCGCCGCCGGCTTGGCGATCGCGCTCGAGCAGCCCCAATGTGCACTTCTGTGACCTCGACGGCCACCTCGATCTGCTCAACGACCCCTCGCAGGGAGGCTTCCGCCTGGAGGATGGCTACCTGACCGCGGCCGAAGTGCCCGGTCTGGGCTGCCGCGTCGATCTGGGTTAATCCAGCCGGGTGGGGGTTGTCCGGCGGCTAGCCTTCAGCGCGCCGGTTGAGAGAAGACCAGCAGCCAGGAGCCGTTAAAGCTCCCGCCTTGGTCGGCAGTGCAGGGCTCAAGCGCGAGGTTCGTGACCAGCGCCGACGATCCAGGAAGCTCGACGGTGTAGGCAATTCCCGGCTGCAGGGTGAAATCCGCATAGCCGGCGCCCAGCTCCGGCTTGAGACCGGTGAAGAACCGGTCCGATCCCTGGTCCCAAATCACGCGGATCTCCATCGCTGGCACACCCCGGCCGCTGGCGTCCAGCACTTGAACCTGGAGACGCGGCGTGACGGCCTCGGCGTCGCACAGCAATTCCTGACGGGTCAGCTGGAAGGGAGCGCCCGGGGTCGCCGTGAGGGCGCGGGTGGACGTCGCCTGCGGCGTGCGGATCGGTCGGGGGGTCGAGGTGATCGGGCGAACGGGCGTTGCGCCGGGTGTGCCGCTCGTGGCGAGCGGCAGGACGCCGGGGCGTTCGCCGAGCGCCGCCGCCAGGCCGGCCAGGGCGCGGGCCTCGGCCTCCGGATAACCAGCAGCCAGGCGTTGCTGCGCCAGCGCGCCAAGGGTCTCGCCGATTCCTTCGGCGCCGAACACGGCCAGCCTTGCCTGGGCGCGTCCCAGATCGCCGGTCCCGGCATGGGCCGAGGCAATCAGTGCCAGGTAGTCCATGCGGAAATCGGCGCGCAGCGAGGTGGGATCGGTCTGAGTGTAGGAGACCGGGTTGACCCGCCATGCATAGAACACGCCCGCCAGCAGGCCCAGCACCCCTCCCAGAACCCAGGGGAGCCAATTGGATGACCTCATGGGGACTCGGCCTCGGTGGGCGGGGAGAGCGTGCGCAGGTCGACCGCCAGGCGGTTGATGGTGGCCAGGTCGTCGCGGCTCAAACCGTGCTCGACGGCGTACAGGATGGCAGCCTCGACCTTCTCCAGCGGAGGCTCGGGGCCAAGGCTGGCCAGGCGCAGTTGAGCGCGGCCCAGGTCGCGCTCGGCGCCATAGGTCTCGGAGACCATCAAGACAAAGTCGGTTCGGTACTGTGCGTCGAGGGTGTTGGGCGCGGTGTCAACGTACTCGACGGGCTGGATCACCCAGCCGTAGAGCAGACCGGCGGCGAGGCCGACGGCCAATCCGAGCAGGAAGCGAGGCAGGAAGCGTGGCATGGGCTGCGAAGCTGCGGCATTGTGCCACACTCGTGGGTGGCTGGCAATTGCCGTCCCCTTGGGGTGCGGCCCGGGCAGGCCGGACATCGCCGGCGACGAGGGGTCCCGGTGCTATAATCGCCAGGTGCCGAAGGTGGGACTCGAACCCACACTCCCGAAGGAACGCGATTTTGAGTCGCGCGCGTCTGCCAGTTCCGCCACTCCGGCCGGGATGGGTAGTATAGCCAATCGGATAGGTCGGGTCAAGGCGATGGCGGCCGGAGCGGCTTGCCGCGCCCGCCCCGCCTGAAA
Source organism: uncultured Chloroflexia bacterium (assembly GCA_963789825.1). Lineage (GTDB taxonomy): Bacteria > Chloroflexota > Anaerolineae > Anaerolineales > E44-bin32 > PFL42. The sequence continues at coordinate 89,119 of CAWBME010000002.1, read as the reverse complement.
TCTGCCCCGCGCGGCCCCTTCCGGCTCAATCTGGATACCCATGCAGCTAGGAATTATCGGCCTGCAGTCGGCAGGCAAGACGACCATCTTCAACGCCCTGACCGGCGGGAACCTGCCGACCGGGGCTGCGGCGGGTATCGGCCGACCGGAGGTTCACACCTCCGTCTCCGACGTCCCCGACGAGCGCGTGGAGGCGCTGGCCGGGCTGTTCCAGCCGCGCAAGACCGTCCATGCCAAAGTCACCTACTCCGACATCGGTGGCCTGAAGGCCGACATCAGTCGCGAGGGCCTGCCCGGGGCGCTGATCAACCAGCTGGCGCAGGTGGATGGCTTCCTGCACATCGTGCGCGCCTTCGACAACCCCGCCGTTCCGCATCCGCTGGAGCGCATCAATCCCGAGCAGGACTTGGCCGTGCTGGAGTCGGAACTGCTGCTGACCGATATGCTGACCGTGGAGCGCCGCCTCAAGCGTCAGGAGGAGGAGCATCAGCGCGGCGGACGCGACCGGGCGGCGGTCGAACGCGAGATGGCGCTCTTCCGGCGGCTGGAGGCGCACCTGAGCCAGTCTCAACCCTTGCGCAGCCTGAAGCTCAGCGGTGACGACGAACGCAGCCTGTCGGGTTTCGGACTGCTGACGCGCAAACCGATGCTGGTGGTGGTCAACCTGGGCGAAGGGGGAATCGATGCCGGCCGACCTGCTGGCCTCCCACGGCGTCGGGGTCGATGTGCTCAGCCTGCAGGGCGAGATCGAGATGGAGATCGCCCAGCTCTCACCCGAGGAGCGGCGTACCTTCCAGCAGGAATATGGCATTGAAGAGTCCGGGCGCCGGCGTGTGCTCCGGGCTTCGTACGCTCTGCTCGACCAGATCTCGTTCTTCACCGTGGGCGAGGATGAAGTGCATGCCTGGACGCTCAAGCGCGGCGAGACGGCGCTCAAGGCCGCCGACACGATCCACTCGGACCTGGCGCGCGGGTTCATCCGCGCCGAGGTCATCGCCTGGGACCTGCTGCTGGAGCTGGGTGGACTGACACCCGCCCGGCAACAGGGCAAGCTGCGGCTGGAAGGCAAGGAATACATCGTGCAGGATGGCGAAGTCGTTCATATCCGGTTCAGTACCTGAGGTGAGATGATGGCGAGAAGCGATTACCGGCAGGAGCGCTGGTCCCTGGAGGACCTGTTCCCTGCGTTGGACGCGCCGCAGGTCGGTAAGGCGCTGCAGGATATCGACCATCTGGTTTCTGAGATCGAGGCCTATCGGCCGCGGTTGAGTGATGCGCTGGCCGCAGACGAGTTCCTGGCGCTGCTGGGCTCCTATGATCGTTTGATGCGCCTGCTTTCGCGCCTCGTCGGCTTCGCCCACCTTAAGTTCGCCGAGGACACGCAGGATCAGCAGGCGCAGACGGTGCTGGCGCAGATGCAGCAGCGGCTGGCCGAGATCGACAACCGCACCCTGTTCGTCAAACTGTGGTGGAAGCAGCTGGACGAGGCGCCGGCGCAGCGTCTGCTGGCGGCCTCGGGCGACTTCCACTACTTCCTGGAGGCGCTGCGCCTGCAAAGGCCGCACACGCTCTCCGAGGCCGAGGAGCGGGTGATCAACCTGAAGGACGTCAACGGTCCTGCCGCGCTGATCACGCTCTATGACACGATCACCAATCGCTACACGTATCGGATGCAGCTGGACGGCCGCCATGAGGAACTGACGCGGGGAGAGCTGCAGGTGCACATCCGGGGTGCAGACCCGCAAGCGCGCCAGGCCGCCTACCGCGTGCTGCATGAGACCCACGCGCGTGACGCCATCGTTCTCGGCCAGGTCTACCAGTACCGGGTGCGCGATTGGCGCAGCGAAGGCGTCGACCTGCGCCACTACGCCTCGCCGCTCGCCGTACGCAACCTGTCGAACGACATCCCAGGCGAGGTGGTCGAGGCGCTGCTGGGGGTCTGTCAGGAGCACGCTCCGCTGTTCCAGCGCTACTTCCGCCTCAAGGCGCGTTGGCTGGGTGTCGACCGGCTGCGCCGTTACGACCTGTATGCGCCCGTATCCAGCGCGGCGGCCACGCGCTACAGCTTCGACCAAGCCGTTGACTTCGTGCTCGACAGCTTCAAGCAGTTCGATGGCGGCGTGGCCGACCTGGCTGAGAAGGTGTTCCGCTCCCGCCACCTGGACACGGAAGTGCGCAAAGGAAAGCGCAGCGGCGCGTTCTGCGCCTCGATCGAGCCGGACCTGATCCCGTGGGTGCTCACCTCGTACAACGGCACGGCCGACGACGTGTCGACCCTGGCGCACGAGCTCGGTCACGCCATCCACGGGCTGCTGGCCTCCGGCCATCCGGCGCTCACCGCCGATGCTTCCTTGCCGCTGGCGGAGACGGCCTCGACGTTCGGGGAGATGTTGCTGGTCGACCATCTGCTGCGCGCCGATCCGGATCCCGCTGTGCAGCGCGACCTGCTCTTCGCCCAGATGGATGACGCCTACGCCACCATTGGCCGCCAGGCTTATTTCGCCCTGTTCGAGCGCGCCGCCCACGACGCCGTGCGCCAGGGAGCCTCGGTGGACGACCTGTCCCGGCTGTACTTTGAGAACCTCAGCGGGCAGTTCGGGGAGTTGCTGGAGCTAAGCGATGACTTCCGCCATGAGTGGCTGAGCATCCCCCATATCTATCACACACCCTTCTATGTGTATGCCTACGCCTTTGGCCAGTTGCTGGTGCTCTCGCTGTACGAGCAATACCAACGCGAGGGGGAGGCGTTCAAGCCGCGCTACCTCGAGATCCTTTCCGCCGGAGGATCGGACTCGCCGGTGCGCATCCTGGAGCGGGCCGGAGTCGCCATACGCTCGCCGGAGTTCTGGGGGCAGGGGTTTGGCGTTCTGCAGCGTTCGCTCGAGTTGCTGGAGGCGATTCCGATCACGGTCGCGCCCTGACGGGTGCGAGTTGATGCTTGGCGGCGTTCTCATCGCCGGAAGGATCTGCGGCGGAGGGGAGGAAGGCCGATGAGCAAACCACCCAGCTTTCCATCGATGTACCAGGTGAACACCCGAGTGTGGCTCAGGCGGCTCGCCGAGCGCCGGGGCCGCCCGTTGACGCTCGATGAGGTGCCCGAGGCCGAGCTGGATGGCTGGGCGCAGGCGGGCTTCGACTGGGTCTGGCTTCTCGGGGTGTGGCAGCCCAGCCAGGTGGGGGCGCAGCTGGCGCGGCTCGATCCGGGCGTGCGTCAGGCCGCCGAGGCGCTGCTGACTGACCCTACCGACGACGATCTGTGCAGTTCCTGTTTCTCGATCGCCTCCTATGCGGTGAACCCCGCCCTGGGCGGGGAGCGAGCCTTGGCCGTCTTCCGCCGGCGGCTGAGCGATCGCGGCATCAAGCTGCTGCTCGACTTCGTGCCCAACCACACCGCCATCGATCATGCGTGGTTGGAGGAGCATCCCGAGTACTACCTCGAGGGGTCCGAAGCCGATCTGGCCCAGGCGCCGGGCAACTACATCCGGCTGCCACTCGGGGAGGGAGGGCGGATCCTGGCGCACGGCCGTGACCCCAACTTCCCTGGCTGGACCGACACCCTGCAGCTGAACTACAACCACCCGGGGTTGCAGCAGGCGATGATCGAGACCCTGCTGCAGGTGGCCAAGCGCTGCGATGGTGTGCGCTGCGACATGGCGATGCTCGAGCTGCCCGAGGTGTTCGGGCGAACCTGGGGGACGGCCTGTCCGCCCTTCTGGCCAGGCGCAATCCGCGCGGTGCGCGAGCGCCATCCGGGCTTCCTGTTCCTGGCGGAAGTGTACTGGGACCTGGAGACACGCATGCTCCAGGAAGGGTTTGACTACGCCTACGACAAGCGGCTATATGACCGGCTGCAACAACAGCGGGCGGTCCCCGTGTGTGCCCATCTGCGCACGGGCCTGGAAGAACAGGGCCGCCTGACCCGATTCCTGGAGAATCACGATGAACCGCGGGCGGCAGCCGCCTTCGCGCCGGGTCCGCACCAGGCTGCCGCAATCGTCACCTACCTGGCGCCGGGAATGCGCTTCTTCCATCAAGGACAGCTTGAGGGATGGCGGCGCCAGGTGCCGGTGCAGCTCTGCCGCAGCGGCAGCGAAGCTACCGATGTCGACCTGGCGGCCTTCTATACTCACCTGCTCGATGTGCTGCATCTTCCGGTCGTGCGCAACGGTCAGTGGAGGCTGCTGGAGTGTCACCAGGCCTGGCACGGCAACTGGACCTGGGAAGACTTCCTGTGCTACCTGTGGACGGCTGAGGACGGTGACCTGGTCCTGGCGGCAGTGAACTATGCTGGGCATGCCTCGCAGGGCTTCGTGCGGTTGCCGCTGCCCGATCTCGCCGGCTGCGATTGGCGCCTGGTGGATCAGATGAGCGAGGCCGAGTACCTGCGCCGCGGGGACGACCTGGCGGAGCGTGGGCTGTATCTCGACCTGCCGGCCTGGGGGCACCACGTCTTCCGCGTCGTCCGAGGCTGAGTCTCTCGTGCCGATGGGCATCTCATATCCAACGCGGCAACCGCCGCTGGGAGAAGGATCGGTGGAAAAAGCCTGGTATCAGATGTCGGTGGCGGAAGTGCTATCCGCTCAGCAAGCCGATCCAGCCCGAGGCTTGACGCAGGCTGAGGCAGAAGCTCGATTGGGCTCAGTGGGTGCGAACGAACTGCGGGAGCGAGGCGGGCGTTCGAAGCTGAGCATCCTGGTGGAGCAGCTGACCGGGATCCTGACCCTGATCCTGATTGGGGCCGCCGTGCTCTCGCTGGTGTTGGGGGACGTGATCGATGCGGTCGTGATCCTGGCGATTGTCGTGCTCAACGCCGCCCTCGGCTACAGCCAGGAGTACCGCGCCGAGCAGTCGATGGCTGCCCTCAAACGCCTGGCGGTGCCCAACGTGCGCCTGCGGCGCGAGGGGCGTGTGCAGGAAGCTTCGGCCCGCGATCTGGTGCCTGGCGATATCGTGCTGGTCGAGGCTGGCAACATCGTCCCTGCCGATGGGCGCGTGCTGGTCAGCGTCAACCTGCGGGCGCAGGAAGCAGCGCTGACGGGTGAAGCCGAGGCGGTGGAGAAGGAAGCCGACCTGGTCTTCGAGTCCGACCGGGCGGTGGGTGACCGGCGCAACATGCTGTACTCCGGGACGGTGGTCAACTACGGCCGCGGCGAAATGGTCGTGACCACCACCGGCATGAAGACCGAGCTCGGTCACATCGCCGAGATGATCCAGTCGGTTCCCGAGGGCAAGACCCCGCTGCAGCGACGGCTGGACCGCATGGGCAAGGTGCTGGCCGCAACGGCGATGGTTCTGGTGCTGGTGATCTTCGGCCTGGGCTTGCTGCGCGGCGAACCGTGGGAGGAAATGCTGTTGACCTCGGTCAGCCTGGCGGTGGCGGCGATTCCCGAGGCGCTGACCGCGGTGGTGACCATCGCCCTCTCACTCGGCGCGCAGCGCATGCTCAAACGCCGGGCGCTGATCCGCCGCCTGCCGGCGGTCGAGACGCTGGGATCGGTCAACGTGATCTGCTCCGACAAGACCGGGACGCTGACCCAGAATCGGATGACGGTCACCGCGCTGGATGTCGCCAATCACCGCGTCGAATTGCGCCAGCGTGAGCAGGACCCCCATATGGCGCTGGCGCCGACCGAGGGCAGTGGTGAACGAGCGAACCTGCTGCCCACGCTCGACCTGCTGCTCGTCTGTGGTGCGCTGTGCAACGACGCATTGCTTGCCGAGCAAGAAGACCTGCCCGGCGAGTTTCACGCCGTCGGCGATCCGACCGAGGGGGCACTGATCCTGGCTGCCGCCAGCTTCAGCATCCGCAAAGACGACCTCGACCGGGGCTTCGCGCGGGTGGCGGAGGTTCCGTTCGATTCGGTGCGCAAGCGCATGACGACCGTGCACCGCGTCCCCCGCTCGCGTGAGGAGCTGCCGGAAAGCCTTGCGCCGCTGTGGGATCGCCAGCCCAATCCGCAGGCGTTCACCCCGTTCCTGGCTGTCACCAAGGGCGCCGTCGACGGCCTGCTCGATCACACGCGGCAGGTATGGGTCGCGGGCGAAGCTCAGCCGTTCGACTCCAGTTGGCGCGAGCGCGTGGTGCGGGCACACGACGAGCTGGCCGCCAAGGGAATGCGTGTGCTCGGGGTCGCCCTACGCATGCTGCCGGAGGCACCGCCGGCGAATGTCGGTGAGGCGCTGGAGAACGAACTGACGCTGGTCGGTCTCTTCGGCATGATGGACCCGCCCCGGCAAGAGGTGGCGCAAGCGGTGGCGCAGTGCCGATCGGCCGGCATCCACACGGTGATGATCACCGGCGATCACCCGCTCACCGCCCGGCACATCGCCCAGGAACTCGGCATCGGCGACTCGGAGAGCTTCACCACCGGCCAGGAGCTGGAGCAGCTGAGCCCGGAGGAGTTGGTCGAGCTGACGCGGCGGGTGTCGGTCTTTGCCCGCGTGTCGCCCGAGCACAAGCTCAAGCTGGTGCAGGCCTACCGGCAGCGCGGCGACATCGTCGCCATGACCGGCGATGGAGTGAACGACGCTCCGGCACTCAAGACGGCCGACATCGGCGTGGCGATGGGGATCACCGGCACCGACGTCTCGAAAGAGGCGGCCGAGATGGTGCTGCTCGACGACAACTTCGCCACAATCGTCGCCGCCGTCGAAGAGGGGCGGGTGATCTACGACAACGTCCGCCGCTTCATCAAGTATCTGCTCAGCTGCAATGCCAGCGAGATCGCCGTGATGCTCATCGGCCCGCTGCTCGGCATGCCGCTGCCGCTGCTTCCGCTGCAGATCCTGTGGATGAACCTGGTGACCGACGGCATGCCGGCGTTGGCGCTCAGCGTCGAGCCGGCCGAATTGAACGTCATGCGGCGTCCGCCGTACTCGTCGAAGGAAAGCATCTTCGGTCGAGGCATGACCTACTGGATCCTGGGACTGGGAGTCGTGATGAGCATCGTCTCGGTCGCTGTCGGTTGGTGGTCGTTCTCCACTGGCGATCCCGCATGGCAGACGGTGTTGTTCACCACCCTGATCTTCGCCCAGCTGGCCGTCGCCCTCGAAGCGCGCGCCGAGGAGGAGTTCCCTCTTCCGCATCGGCCTGCAGCAGCAATCGCCCGATGCTGCTGGCCATCGGGCTGACCGTGCTGCTGCAGCTGGCGTGTGGTGTACACATCCTTTGGCCAGAGCGTGTTCTCCACCCAAGCCGCTCACCGCTGCCGATCTTCGGCGTCGCGCTGGGTGCGGCGTGGTGCTCCTGGCCGGGATCGAAGTGGTCAAGGCCGGGCTGCGCTGGCGAGGCCGACGGACTCCCGCCTTCTGAGGGCAGCGGGCACCGCCCCGGCCCACCGGGCAGCGGATGGTGTAGGATAGGACCGAGCGGTTCCTGGAAGGAGGGATGGGATGGCGCGCAAGATCCTGTACGGAGCGCTGATCACGGTCAGCGGCATCCTGCTCGTGTTGAGCGTGATGGGCGTGGGGGCCGCCTGGGCCTACAACGAGCCTCTGACCCAGCAGGGAATGGAACGCCTGACCGAGATCGACCGCGAGCTGGGCCAGGCGCAGTCGGCGCTGACCAATGCCAGCGCGGAGCTGTCGCGTGCCCTGCGGATCATCGAGGGCGCCGAGACGGCGCTGGCCGCGTTGAGCCAGACCAGCGCCAAGGCGCAGGAGACGCTGCAGGGTGTGGGCGAAGCGCTGGATGGTCGGCTCATCCCCGGGCTGAAGACGGCCAGCGAAAAGCTCGACCAGGTACGCCTCGCACTGCAAGGCGTGCTGACGACCCTCAAGACGATCAACTCGATGCCCTTCTTGAACGTCGATGTCCCGGGGGAGGAGCTGCTCACCGGGCTGATCGACGCGGCGGATACGCTGGACACGGAGATCGCCAATGTCGAGCAGGTCGCCGATCAGGCCTCGACGGTCTTGGGCGATGTTGAGTATCTGCTGGGGGGCGACCTGACCGAGACGAAGCAGAGTGTCGAGCAGCTGCTGGCAGTGGTCACCGAGTACGAGGCCAAGATCGGCGGCTGGCGGACGCAGATCGCCCAGATCCAGGCCGGATTGCCCGCATGGATCGACCAGGCATGTATTGCCTTGACCGTCTTCCTGCTGTGGTTCGCAGTCTCGCAGTTTGGGCTGATCCTGATCGGGCTTCAGGGTTGGCGGGGCGGCAACCCGTTCGCCGTGCTTCGCCCGCGGGCCGGGGCAGCGCCGCCTGATACGGCGCGACCGAGACCCCTGCGGGTGCGTATGGGGAGGGGATGCCAGCGAGGCGATTCCAGCTCGCTAGAAGCGAATCGGGCCAGGCTGCCCTGGGACCCGCCCGCCGGGACTGCAGATCACCGTGCCCGCCGGGACGACGATGAGGAGGATACGCCATGGATGTGGGCAAGTCGTTCGTCTATGTCTTCGAGGACAAGAAATGGTTTGAGAAGCTGCTGATCGGCGCAGTGGTTGCGGTGATCCCGATCGTCAACCTGGCGCTGGGAGGCTATGGCAACGAGATCATCCGCCGCGTGACGGGGCGCAGCACCGAGCCTCTGGCGGACTGGGGGGATTTCGGGCAGAAGTTCGTCGAAGGTCTGCTGATCGCAGTGGCCGGCCTGGTGTACGGACTGCCGGCGCTGCTCTTCGGCATCCCGCTCATCCCGCTGATCATCGGCGCGGCCACCCAGGCAGAGCAGCAGCAAGGGTTGGCCTGGGTATTGGGAGGCGCCAGCCTGGGGCTCACCTGCCTGCTGGGGCTGTATGTGCTGTTGTTCTCGTTTGTGTTCCCCGCAGCGCAGGTGAACTACGCGCGCAAGCGGACGCTTCGCCGCCGCATTCTACCTGCGTGAGGTCTTCCGCCTGATCGGGGACAACCTGGGCGGGTACGTCCTGGCCTGGCTGGCGTACTTCGTGTTTGCCCTGGTGGCTGGGGCCGTGCTGGGCTTCATCAGCACCGTCCTGGGCTGGATCCCGTGCGTCGGCTGGATCCTGGCCTTGGCGGCAACGGCCCTGCTCACGCCGCTGGTCCTGGTGGTCTATGCCCACCTGTTCGGACAGGTGGGTGGGGAAGCCGCGGTCGTCGTAGAAGTCCCGCCTGCGGCGTAGGGATCTGCTGGAACTGGAATGAGCTGCGACAGCCGCCCGCGAGGGCGGCTGTCCATTGTGGGCGGGCGGCCTCGGGATGACACCCGGCGGGGCCTGTCATCCCGAGCGTAGCGAGGGATCTGCTTTGCCCTTGCCCTGTCGTCTCCGAGAGCCGAGCACGCGGCAAGCAGATCCCTCGGCCGAAGACCGGCCTCGGGATGACACCTTCGGCCTGTCATCCCGAGCGCAGCGAGGGATCTGCTCATCGCCGTGGTGTCGAGGCCAGCCGGACAAGCAGATCCCTCGGCCGAAGACCGGCCTCGGGATGACACCCGGCGAGGGTTGTCATCCCGAGCGCAGCGAGGGATCTGCTTTGCGTGGCCCTGGCGCAAACGGAGCCGCGATCGGCGCCTCACCCCACCAGCAGGTCGGCCTCCGGGTAGTCGACCAGATCCGCACGTGCCCGGCGCTGGACCAGCGCTGCCACGATGGTCATCGCGCCCAGACGTCCCCAGATCATCGTCAGCATGATGATCACCCGGCCGGCGGTGCTGAGCTGCGACGTGATCCCCAGAGAAAGACCGACCGTCGAGAACGCCGAGATCACCTCGAAGGCGGTCTCTTGCAGGCTGAAGGGTTCGAGCAGCAGCAACAGCCAGATGGCAACGCCCACGGCCGAGCCGGCCACAACCAACACCGCCATCGCCCGCTGGACAGTCTGCAAGGAGATCGCGCGCCGGCCGAGCTGGGGCGAGGTGCGGCCACGAGCCAGGCTGATCACCGTGATCAACAGGACGGAGAAGGTCCCCGTGGTGATCCCGCCCCCCATGGAGGCCGGCCCGCTGCCGATGAACATCAATCCCATCAGGACCAGGATGGTCGCCGAGTTCAGTGGAACCATGGAGATCAGGCCTGGGAACCCGGCCGTGCGCGTCACGACCGATTGAAACCACGCCAGTGTGAGCCGGTATCCCGCCGGCGAATCAGCCAGTGCGCCGCCGATCCAGTAATCGGCGACCCAGATCGCTGCCATCCCGGCCACGATCAGGATCAGGCTCACTCCCAGCGTGACCCGTGAATGCAGGGACAGACGGCGGTGCGTGCCGCGTCGATAGGCCAGGTCCATGAACACCGGGATGCCGAGCCCGCCCAGGATGACGGTGATGCCGAGAATCAGGAGCGTTGGGATATCCAAGGCTGACCCCGCCTGCTCGGGCGGGAGACCGGAGAACAGGTCAAAGCCGGCGTTGCAGAAGGCCGCCACCGCGTGGAACAGGGCGTAGAAGAACGTTCTGCCGTCGAGAGGCAGGCCCTTCAGGCTCCAATGCACGAACAACAGCAGAGTGCAGGCCGCCTCGATGATCAGCATCAGGACAAGCGATCGCTGCAAGATCGAGACAATGGAGCGCGTCTTCGTCAGGCCAAGTTCGCTGGCCAGCGTCATCCGCTCGGCGAGCGGCACCTGTCGTCCCATGACCCGGAAGGCGAGCACCACCAGCACGACGTAGCCGAGCCCGCCAAGCTGGATCAGGCACATCAGCAGGAATTGGCCGAGGGGGGTGAAGGCGGTACTGGTCGTCACCACGACGAGCCCGGTAACGGTGACCGCCGAGGTCACGGTGAAGAGCCGGTCCATCAAGGTCAGAGGCTGGGTCGTCATTCCGGGGAGGCTGATCAGCATCGTGCCCAGGCCAACCATCGCCAGCAGGCCGAGGATCAGCCGCCAGGCGACGGGCACCCGGGGGCGGCCAGCGGAGAGCAGACGGCCCCCGAGGCGAGCAACCCGGCCCGGGCGCTCCTCGGCAGGCCCCGCAGCACCGCTACTCGAGGAGGCGGAAGGCTCGGACATTCCCGGCCGAACCGACGATCAACAGCTGGTCGGCGGTACCGAACACCGCATCCCCGGCGGGGTGAGGCAGTGTCTCAGGCGCGCGATAGATCATCAGGACCGAGACCCCGAGTTTGGCGCAATCCCCAACCGTCTTCCCCGCCATTCCCTTGGGGACTTGGACCAGCGCGACCTGGGTGTTGTTGTCCAGCGCCCAACTTTCGCCCTGGCCGGGGTCGGCCAGCTCGTCGGCCAGGCGCACGCCGCTGTCCTCATCCGGATTGAGGACACGGTGCGCGCCGATGCTCAGCAGGATATCCTCCTGGCGCGGCGAGTTCGCCAGGGCGATGATGTTCGGGATGCCCATCTTCGCCAGGGAGATCGTCGTCAGGGCGGAGGCCTCGAAGCTGTCGCCGCCGAGTGGCGACGATCACGGTGTGGCAGGACTCGATATCGGCCTCGTGCAGCGCAGCTTCGACTGTGCTGTCGACGGTCAGCGCTGAGCTCACGTCGTCGGCGAGCAGCCGGGTCTTGCGCGGGTCGATGTCGAGCGCGGTGACGGTCAGGCCCAGCAGGTCAAGGCGACGTGCCAGGCTGCGGCCGAACCTTCCCAGCCCGATCACCGCATACTCGCGATCGGCCCGACTGGCTCTGGGTCTCCCCTGCACGCGCTTTCCGGATGGCTTGAAGAGACGTTTGAAGAAATCACGGATGCCCATGCACTCACCCCTGCTTCCTGTTCTGCCTCGGCTCAGTCGGTCAGGCGCCGGGGTCCTGGGGCGTCAGATGGCGGACTTGTCCCTGCTCACCCCATCCGTTCGGCGCAGCTGTTCGGCCCGTGCCGCGCTTCAGGCCTTGGCCTTCGACACCTTCTGCGAAGCTTCGAGCAGCGCCTGATCCTCGATGAGGCGTGCCGCCAGCAGGACGTCGATCGCCTCCTGCACGGCCGCTTCCTCGATCATCTTGGCCGCCACCAGCGTGCGCAGCACATCCGCCGCCACGGCGCTCTTGATGCGCTCGGCCTGCTCAACGGCGGCCATGGCTTCGAGAACGGCCACGGCCTGGATCGCCTGGGTGAGCTCGAGCGCCTGCCGTGCCTCGGCGGCAGCCTGCACTTCCCTGCCGACCATGGCCAGCGCTTCGTGGGTGACGAAGCCCTGGGTGAGTGGAATCCCGCCAACGCTGCGGATGGCATCCCGCAGCGGGATGGCCCAGGTGTGCTCGAACATCAGGATGCCGATGGCCTTACCCGGCGGGAGGGCATTCGCCGCTCGGACGATGTCGGCCGCGCTCAACCCGACGGACTGCAGCGATGCATCGAGCATCTCGACACCGGACGCCGGCTGAACTGCGCTCGAGGCCGATCCGCCAGCCGTGAGCAGGCCCTGCACTACCCGGCCGAAGTCCCGCTTCTCGGCGGCGGTTAGGCCTTCGATCTCCATGGCGCGGATCTCGCCGGTGGGCTCCTTCTTGGCGAGCAGGATGTCGATCACGCGGATCAGCCCGCGGGTGCGCAGGCGCGTCAGTTCCTGGAGAATCTGACCGCGCATCTTGTCGGTCGTGTCGAAACCGAACACGATCACTTGAATCGGGCCGACGTCCATAGGGTTCCTCCTGAGTTGCCTCGCGGAATGGGATTATCCCACATCTGCGCCCGGCGTGGCCGTGAAGGAGCGCGGGTCGGTCACACTCCGGCCTGCGGATGTCGGCGGGCGCTGACCAACGGTCTGCCTCCGTCTCACCGGAGGGCCGGCTGACTAGGCCAGGTTTGCCTGGCGGTCGGTCCTCCGTTACCATCCTTGAGCAGACGGGAAGCAGCCTGCTGTCCCCATCCCGAGTTGTCGGTTGCGACGAGCACGAAGTCCCGGCAAGGCTGAGGAGGAAGTGATGGAATTCCCTCCATTGGAAGAACCCCTTGAAGAGAAACCGAAGGGCCGGACCGGCCGGATGGTTGCCCTGGCCGTGATCGCCGTACTGGTGGTTGTTCTTCTAGGAGGGGTACTGATCCTTCTGCTGGGCGGAGGCCAGACTACCGCGCCCCCCTCCGCCGAGCGAGCCACCGCAGGCCGAGGTATGTACGCTGTACCAGACGACGGGGATCGTGCTGGCCGGAACCTCCGGCGACTACCCGCCGTTCGAATACTACGCGGACGACTACCGCCTGACGGGATTCGACATCGACCTGATGCGGGCCATTGCCGACAAGATGGGCAAGCAAGTCGACATCGCCGACATGGCCTTCGATGGTCTGGGCACAGCGCTGCAGATCGGGCAGATCGATGTCGCCATAGCCGCAATCTCGGCGACCGAGGCTCGGCGGCAGGCGTTTCTATTCTCCGATGTGTACCTGGTCAGCCAGGCCGGTGTGCTGGCCAAGGATGACTCGACGTTCGGTGAGCTGACCAGCCCGGCACAGCTGGCCGACAAGCGCACAGGAGTCCAGACGCAATCGGTCTTCGAGGGATGGATACTCAGCACCCTGGTTGAGCCCGGCCTGATGCCCGCAGCCAACGTGTTCAGCTACCCGCGCATCGACCAGGCCATCGAGGACCTGCGGCAGGGGCGGCTGGAGGTGGTGGTGCTGGACTACGCGCCGGCGCTGGACTACGCCAGCCAGGGAGGCCTGCGGCTTGCAGGCACCGGCGGGAGTCAACAACTGTATGCGTTGATGATGAATCCCTGCGCCACGCAGCTGCAGGCCGAGATCAACGCCGCCCTGGTCCAGCTGACGAACGAGGGCGTGATCGCCGCGCTCAGCCAGAAGTACCTCAGTCTGTCGCCGGACGCCATTCAACCGACCCCGACTCCGGCGCCAGAGGCGACCGCCACGCCCGTGGCGCCCACGCCAACACCGCCAGGCTACTGCGCCAACGGCATGGACTTCGTCAAGGATCTGAACTACTACGACGACGGCATGCAGAATCCGCCCGAGTTCGAACCGGGTGCGACCTTCCAGAAGGGATGGCGCCTGAGGAATGTAGGCAGCTGCACCTGGAATCCGAAGTACTACATGGCCTACGCCGGCGGGAACTCATCCGCCTCGGGTATGGGCGGATCGCCGACCTATGTTGTCGGTACGGTCGTGCCGGGGCAGACCTATGACCTATACGTCAATCTGCAGGCGCCGGATGATCCCGGAACCTATCTGGGCTTCTGGTCTCTGTTCGACCCGGCAAACACGGCTTTTGGCGACCGCGTCTGGGTGGGCATCGAGGTCGTACCAGAGAACGCCGCCACGGCCACGCCGGCGCCCGGCAAGCCCACGATCGATACGTTCACCGTCGATCCAGCCGCCATCCCGCTTGGCCAATGCTTCACGCTGAGCTGGTCGGTGGGTGGCGAGACGGACACCGTCAACCTGGCACGCAGCGGCGAGGTGTTCTGGAAGAACGCGCCGACGAAGGGCAATACCCAGGACTGCCCGGCAGCGGCGGGATCCGTCACCTACGCCATCGACGCCAGTGGCCTCGGCGGCTCGGCGAAGGCAGAGCGTCAGGTGCAGGTGAGCGCGGGCCAGCCGCCGACCGCTACCGCCGCTCCGCCGACGGCGACCCGCGAGCCGCCGACGGCGACTCCTGCACCGCCCTTCGACGGCACAGCCTACGACCTGGCGCAGCTCATGAATCCCGGTCTGGGGCAGTTACAGCCGGTCCTTGCAGGGACGCAGATCGATCTGCGCCTGTATCCGAACCTGACCTTCGAGGGCTCGTCGGGCTGCAACACCTACCGCGGGGAGTATCAGGTCGAGGGCAGCGAGATCCGACTGAGCGTCGGACCGCTCACGCAACTGTACTGTGCCGACCCGGCGGGTGTGATGGAGCAGGAGGCGGCCTACCTCTCGCTGCTGGGGAGCGTGACTCCGGTACAGCTACGAGAGCCCCAGCCTGTACCTGCTGGCACCCGGGGAGACGCAGGATCAGGTCATGATGGAGTACTCGCGCCGCTGAACCTGACGCGGTCGCCTTCCCTCTTCCACGCCGCAGCCAGATGCGGTAGGATGGCGATTCCATGTCCGTGGCGTCACATCGACCTGCGGGCCGGAGGGAGAGGGACCCATGCTTGGACGAAGAAACCACTGGTGGATGGGATTCGGCCTCGTGGCTTGGGTGCTGGCGACGGCCTGTAGCCTGATTCCGCTCGCCTCCCAGCCGAACGAAACGTCGATCGCCGCCACCAATCCCGCGCCGACCGCCGCGCCGATCGATGCTGCGGAGGTCTGCCCAACGCCGGATGCGAACACGACGCTGTACCTCAGCCGCGAGAATGGGTTCTGCATGCTGGTCCCCCTGGGGATTGAGGTCAATGCCGACCCGCTCCGGCCGGATGAGATGATCTTCCTGCAAGGACCGCGCGAGACGCTCGGACCCAAGCAGCAGGAGGGTGCCGCCGTCTGGATGCAGGTGGCCCAGAACGGCCCGGCGGATGGGTTGGACAGCGCCAGCTACGCCCAGATGTGGTCTGAGTTCTACGGGGTTTCAGACGTCTTTGGCCCGCCGGATCCGCCGATCGAGCCCCAGGCGATCACGATTGGCGGCCTGCAGGCAACTCTGCTCCAGAACCTGCCTGGGATGATCCGCATGCAGAGCGCCTTCGTCGTCGCCGATGATGTCAAGTACCAGCTGACGCTGGCGCCCCAGCCGGGGGACGTGCCGGAACTGGAGGCCGCGGCGCAAACGCTCTGGGATACTGTGACCGGTTCGATCGTCTTCTTCCCCCGCGAGAATCCGGTGCCAGCCGTGCGCGCGGGCGACGTCTGCCCGGAGGCCGTGGAGGGCACGTACGCCTACCGCAGCGATCGACTGGGCGTGTGTGCGCTCCTCCCGACTGAATTCGAGCCGCACCCGGAGATCGCTGAAGTGTTTGTCGGTGGGCCGGTCATCGGCACGGATCCGGATTTCGGCGAGGTGCGGACGACGCTGGCCTTCGGGACCTGGGGTCACACGGACGCAGCGTCGCCGGCCGAGTTTCTGGCCGGGAACCGCATGCAGTTCATCGAGCCCGGATCCATGCAAGAAGGCAGGCTCGGCGGGTACCCCGCCGCCACGTTCATCGACACGAACGGCGCTTGGCCCTCGCGGCAGGCCGTCATCCTGGTGGACGGTAATGCATACACACTGATGGTTCAGCCACTCGATCCAGAGCGCTTTCCGGATGGTGTGCCGGTGGCCGAGCGGGCCTGGCAGACGGTCGCCGACAACCTGGCATTCTTCGATCCCTGGCGCTGAAGTTGATCTACATGGAGACGAAGCAGGGCGCCCAGCACACGCTGGGCGCCTGTGCGTCAAGATAGGTGAGGAGGCCCTGACGAGGCAAACGCTCTCTGCGAGTGGTGGCCGTCAGTTCCCCGGATGTGAGGCGCCTGGGGCCGCGATTCGTGAAGCCCCAGCAAGCGAGTGCGCCTCGCCCCGCTCGGGCCGGTGACCTGATGGCGCCAGCCAGCGCGGCGCCGGCCGCCCCAGCCCCTCGCACCACCAGGACCTCCGGTGAAGGTGAGCGGCCCAGAGAACTCATCCCCTCCCCCTGCCGGATTCAATGGCCCGCGCGTTCAACTCAACGCAGGGGGGGAGGGGCTGGAGGGGGGGTGAAACGGCCGATCCTGCTGATCCGCAAGCCCCTACGGCTGGGGTGCAGAAGGCGGGGGGACCTCCTTCGGCGGGAGGGAGGGCGGCGCCTGGCCGAATGCCCGCCGCACGCCCGGCGTCAGCAAGTAGACCAGGACTCCCAGCGGGATGAGCAGCCAGAAGGCGCCGCAACAGATCGAGAAGAACCCGCCGCCGATCATGCTGAGCACGCCCTGGGCGACGTTCAAAGCGATCGCCAAGAACGCTAAGACCCAGGCCCAGCGCTTGAGCGCCAACAGCCCACCGCCGACGACGATCTGAACGATGGCGGCCACCAGGCCTACCACCCCCTGCCAGGCTGCCTGATTGCCGAACCCGCCGAGACGCAACGCGCCCAGCCGGTCACCGAAGGCGGCCGTCAGCGCGCCGAAGCTGAAGGCGAACCCGCTCCAACACAGCGAGAGGATCCCCAGCAGGATGAGGAGAATGGCGAGGAATGTGATCCCACCTGGACGATTCTTCATCTGTGACTCCTTTGTGGCTCCTGCCCTGGCTGTCAAGAGCCTGCTATCCACGATCTCGCCTTGCCTGGAATCCGTCAAAGCGGTCATCGACTTGAACCTGGCACGGCTGAGGCCGGAGGTCGCCTTCCGCTTTCCCCCGGTGACTTCGCTTGGCCTGATCGGCGTGGTGCTGGTGGTTAGGGCCGGGGAACAGACAGCGGCGGCGAGCGGCGCACCCTTCTGGCGCCGGTGCTGCGGGTGTTGATCTTCAGGCTGGCCTTCCTGTCGATCATAGGGCTTGGTCCCTCGAGCAATGGGGTGCAGCAAGTGCCTGCGCAGGCGCTGCTTGACCTGCAGCAGCGGTTGCGCGCCGGGGCCCTGTGAGACACGCCAGCCAGGGCGATCTCGGCCCGGTAAACGCACGGCCCCTTGTCGGCACACGCGGCAGGGTTGGCCCGCGGTTTGCCGCGCCGTTGCGCTGGCCTTGGAGGGTGCAGGCTGGCGCGCCCCCGGGCAAGACACGGCCGCCGTCAACCTGGGTTGACGGCGGCCAGACGTGCCGGTTCGCCGCAGGGCTACTTCAATTCGCCGTTCAAGATCTCCTCAGCTTCTCGGTCGAGAAGCGCCAGCAGGATGCCTCTGGGCGGGAAGTGGTAAGCCGTAGTCTCATCGATGGCCTCCAGGAAGGCCGAGGCCTGGTCTGCGACCGCCCCTTCACAGGCCTTCCTCGTGCCGGCCTCGAGTTCAATCGTGAGGCCGCCCTGGCTCGTCCCGGCCGGAGCGACCTCGTACGTCCCCGGATAGGTGTTGCAGCCGTCGAAGGCTTCGAGTTCCCCATCGCGGGCGAAGTCCAGGCTCGGCATGGCCTCGTCCAGTGTTGGTTCCCCGCGAATCGCGTAGAACTCGAAGCTCAGCCCTTCCAGCGGGTTCGGCGCCGGAGGCGGAGTGGATGTGGGCACGGGCAGCGGCGTTGCGGTCGGCCCGGGCTGCGGCGTGGCGGTCGGCCCGGGAGGAGCCGTCGGGGTGGTGGTCGGGATAGCTGTCGGCCCGGCGGTGGGCGGCACGACGTTCACCATGACCCACACCGTCTGGCCGAAGAACTCGCGCTCCGGGTTCTGCATCTGCCAGAAGCCCTGCATGATCCCGGTCACGCCGGACGGCGCCTGCAGGTCAACAAAGAAATCGAAGGTCTGCCCTGGCGCTACCTGACCGGTGACGTTAACTGGCTGGCCATCCATCTGCGCGGCGCTGACATTGCCGCGTGCGTAGGCCAGTCGAACCTGGGAGTCCCAGGTGCAGGTACCGGTGTTGCGGATGCGCCAGCCCTTGCTGAAGCGCTGATTGGGCCGAACGGTGGGCGGGGCCGTGCCGTTCTGGTCGTCGAAGGTCAGGTCCTGCACGTGCTGGCTGCTGAAGAGGCAGGCTCCCGGCGCGGGGGTAGCTTCCGGCTCGGCGGGCTCGGATGGAGGGATCTCGCCCGAGAGCACGCCGACATAGCGCTCGGCCAGGGTATCGATCACGCCTGCCTGACGCAGTGTGGTCAGGGCCTGGTTCATGCGGGCCTGGATGCAGGCTGCCCCCTGGGGAACAGCGATCACGAAGACCTGCTCGACGGCGCCTTCGCCGACGATCTTCAATTCGCCGGAGGCGACGGCGCTCTGCGCCGCGGCTTCATCCAAGAGCACGACCTCCAGCCGCCCTTCGCGCAGATCGGTCAGCGCCTGGTCGGTACGCTCGTAGGCGAACAACTGCTGGCTGAGGATGATCCCGGGCGCGACCAGGTTCGCCTCCGCCCAGGATTGGTAGGTTGTCCCACGCCCGACGCCTACTCGCGCCCCGGCAAAGTCGCCGGGGATGGTGATCGACTGCGGTCCGGCATCGGGGCGTCCCACCGCCACCCCGCGTCCGGCGAAGTAGCCATCGCTGAAGTCGACGACTGCCTGACGTTCCGCGGTGCGGGTGATGGCGGCGATGGCCACGTCGATCTCGCCCAGCACAAGCGCAGTGCCCAGGCTATCGAAGGCGTAGTCGCGGATCTCGGGGGTGACCCCCAGTTCCTGGCTGATGGAGCGCATCAATGCAATGTCGAAACCATCCAGCTGTTGTTGCTCGTTGTAGAAGGAGAAGGGCGGATAGTCGCCGGATGTCCCGACGACGATCTTGCCGGAGGCGTCGATCCGGTCGCAGACCGCGTCGGAGAGGATGGGCTCGGTCGTCGGCTCGGGCGGCGGTGCCGGCTGGCGGCTGCACGAGGCCCAGGCGAGAGCCAGGACCAGCAGGACCACCACCACGCCGCCGATGATCCACCATCTGGACCGCGTGGGGGATTCCTCTGGTGGGGTTGCTGTCGGGACGGTCATGTTCAACTCCTTTTTGAAACGATCCGAGGGTCTATCGACACGGGCAATATTGACTAATTATCCCCCCTTGAGGCGCGATCCGTCAAGCGGCCCCGACCGGCGGGGCTGCCGTCGGCGGCAAAGCCCGACACCGCTTCGGCCGACGGGCCGTCGAAGCCACCGGCACGGGCGGCTCGGCGACGGCTGAGCGCCAGGTGCCGGTGAGCCAGGGACAGCCGCCGACCGACCGCGCCGCGACCGACCCTCGAGCCGCCGACCGCAGCCCCGGCGCCTCCATCCGACGCCGCGGCGTACGACCTGGCGCAGAGGGTGACCCCCAGCCTCGGACAGATGCAGGTGGTGGCTATAGGGACCCAGATCGGCCTGCGGCTGTATTCGAACCTGACCTTCGAGGGCTCGTCAGGCTGCAGCACCTGCCGCGGGGAGTACCAGCTGGACGGAAGCGCGATTCGGCCGAGTGTTGGACCGATCGCCCAGCTGTACTGCGCCGGCCCGGAGGGCACGATGGAGCAGGCGGCGGGGTACCTCGGCTTGTTGGGTGCTGTGACGCAATACCGCACCGAGAACCCCAGCCTGTACCTGCTGGCGCCCGGTGAGACGCAGGATCAGGTTCTGCTGGAGCATTCGCGACGCTGAGTCCAGCGGGGACCTTTCCCCCTTCCGGGCCGCGGTTCAACGCGGTAGGATAGCGCTCCGGCGCCCGTCGACGCGCAGCGACCTGCGGCCCGGAGGAGAGGGCTCGATGCCTGGATCACGACATTCTTGGTGGCTTCCACTTGGCCTTGCGATTCTGGTGCTTACTTCGGCCTGCAGCCTGTTCCCGTTTGCGTCAATATCCGGCGGAACACTGGTCGCCGCCACCAACCCCGCGCCGGCCGAGGCTCCCTCGGCGGTCGCCGATCCTGTCGAGCTCTGCCAAACGCCGGATGCGAACACAACCCTCTACCTCAGCCGCGAGAATGGGTTCTGCATGCTCGTCCCCCTGGGGATCGAGGTCAATGCCGACCCGCTCCGGCCGGATGATATGATCTTCTTGCAGGGACCGCGCGAGACGCTCGGGCCCAAGCAGCAGGAAGGTGCCGCGGTGTGGATGCAGGTGGCGCAGAACGGGCCGGCGGATGGCTTGGACAGCGCCGGGTACGCCCAGAGGTGGTCCGAGCACTACGGCATCTCCGGTGTCTTTGGCCCGCCGGATCCGCCCGTGGAGCCCGAACGCATCACTGTCGGCGGGCAGCCGGCGACCCTGCTCCAGAACCTGCCAGGGATGATCCGCATGCAGAGCGCCTTCGTCGTCGCTGAGGGCGTCAAGTACCAGCTGACGCTGGCGCCACAGCCGGGCGATGTCCCCGAGCTGGACGCTGCGGCACAAGCGCTCTGGGACACGGTGACGGGGTCCATCGTCTTCTTCCCGCGGGAAAACCCGGCGCCGGCAGTGCGCGCGGACGATGTCTGCCCGGAGGCCGCGGAGGGCACGATCGCCTATCGCAGCGACACGCTGGGCATGTGCACGCTGCTGCCGGCGGACTTCTCGCCGCACCCGGAGATCGCAGAGGTGTTTGTCGGTGGGCCGGTCATCGGCACGGATCCAGATTTCGGCGAGGTGCGCACGACGCTCGCCTTCGGGACCTGGGGTCACACGGAAGCCGCCTCGCCCGCTGAATTCCTCGCAGATGGGCGCATGCAGTTCATCGAGCCCGGATCCCTGGAGGAAGGCACCCTGGGTGGGCACCCGGCCGCCATCTTC
This sequence comes from uncultured Chloroflexia bacterium, assembly GCA_963789825.1. GTDB lineage: Bacteria > Chloroflexota > Anaerolineae > Anaerolineales > E44-bin32 > PFL42. Next base: position 68,060 of record CAWBME010000002.1, on the reverse strand, counting down.
ATCGACACCAACGGCGCCTGGCCGTCGCGTCAGGCCGTGGTCCTGGTCGACGGCGATGTATACACGCTCTTCGTGCAGCCGTTGGATCGCGTGCGATTCCCGGACGGCGTGCCGGTCGCGGAGAACGCCTGGCGAACGATGAGCGAGAACCTGGCGTTCTTCGACCCCTGGCGTTGAAGCCGCTATTGCGGCGAGGAGGCAACCGGCGCCCAGCATTCGCTGGGTGCCGGCGCGTGGGGGCAGATGGAGGTCCCTGACGCTCTGAGTGTGAGCGACGACCGCCGACATCGGTCGCAGCGGGTATCCGCCGTGGGTATCAAGCCGGTGGGTCGCGCAGCGCCTCACCCGACGAGATCAGCCGCACCTCACGTGTGGTGCGGCCGGCTTCCGCCACGCCTTGTGCGGATCGAGAGCGCCTGCCCGAGTTCAACGCGGGAACTGCAGTAGACCGTGAGGTGAACGGCCGGTGGCGTGGAACCGACTCCACCGCTTCTGATCGCATCCGCGGCACGGTGGCTGTGGACAGAGGACGGGACGACCGTCTGTCCCGCTGCATCCTGCCTGCGCATTGCCCGAAGCCTGGGGAGGAACACTGCCAAAGGCAGGTATCTGTCCTCTGACGGGGAGTGTGACGGGGCGACCTTCGGTTTCCCCAAGGGCGAATCGTGTGGCGAAGCAGGCGGCGGGAGCGAGGGAGACACCCTCCCGCCGCTCTCGCAAGGTTGGCCTCATGGCAGGCGACGCCCGGCCGGCGATTCGCTGCCGAGCGTAGGCGGCGCCTCGCCGCTGCCCGGGACGCTAGGCTACGATCGGGCCCACCGCCGCAGGTGTGGAACTCACGCGGTGATGGTCGGCAAGGCTTCGCCGCCGGCTACGGTTGCGGCGCGAGCGGGGGGGCTGCCCCTGTCGGCGGAAGCGATGGCGGCGTCTTCTCAAACGCCCGTCGCACGCCTGGCGTCAGCAGGTAGATCAGAATCCCCAGCGGGATGAGCAGCCAGAAGGCGCCGCAGCAGATCGAAAAGAAGCCGCCACCGAACATGCTGAGCACGCCCTGGGCGAGGTTCAAGGCAACCGCCAGGAAGGCCAGGAACCAGGCCCAGCGCTTGAGCGCCAGCAAGCCTCCGCCGACGACAATCTGCACGATGGCTGCGAGCAGGCCGACCGCTCCCTGCCAGGCGGCCTGGCTTCCGAAGCCGCCGATGCGCAGCGCGCCCAGTCCGTCGCCGAAGACTGCGGTCAGGGCGCCGAAGCTCAGGGCGAAGCCGCTCCAGCACAGCGAGAGGATCCCGAGGATGATGAGCAGGATGCCGAGAAAGGAAACTCCGCCGGGTCGCTTGGTCATGTTCAACTCCCTGTGCGGCTGCTCGTAGGCGGGAGCCGCGGTGCCTTAGTGTAGCGCAGATGGCCGGAGGGGGTAAGTCTGCACTCGAGGGCATGAGGAGGTCCGAGTTGCTGCTCGCAGGTGCCGCGAGGCCTTGTGAGAGCAAGAGCCGCCCAGCGCATGCGCTGGGCGGCTGTGAGTCCCTTTTCCACCGGAGGTCGAGCGGTCGCTCCGGTCGGCGAGTTGAAGCGTGTGGGCCTACAGCCCGGTGGGCCCTACGGGCCTGTATACCCGGGGACCTGCTTGCGCTTGTATACGCCGGACGAGTAGGAGGCGATGTCGGCGAACACACCGAGGCCAAGCCAGATCCAGTCAAAACCGTTCAGCGGGAAGATCAGAACGTACATTAGCGACGTCCATGGGATGAAGACCAGGCCCAGGACGCCCACCAGCCACGGGAAATTGAACGTTGCGAACGAAGCGTTCACTCGTACCGGTGCGATCAGCCAGAAGATCAAGAAGGCGATGCGAGGTCCAAAGGCGAAAAGCGAGATGAAGAAGCAACACATGGTGATCTCCTCCTCAGAGATATGCGTGATTCTATCACGGTGTCGGGAGCATGCGAGCGCATCCCAGGATCTGCGGCTGCCGGAAGAGGCTCGCAATCCAGGCTCCAGCACCGGCGTCGGCTGATCCTGGCGCCTCTATCTGCGCAGGCCCCGCGCTCCGGCGTGCGGGATTGTGGCAGGCGACGTCGATCCTGGCGTCGATGGCCGGGCGCTGTCCTTCAGGAACCTCGGCCTGACCGGGGTCACCCAACGCGCCGCCAGTGAACGCCGCGCTGGACTGCCTTCGCTGCGGCTGCGGGCGGAGGTATCGAGACACTCCTATGCGGGTTGCGGGGGGGGCAGGCACCTGCCCGCCCCCCCGTGTGGGCTTCTGTGATTTGCCGAGGACTGACCGGACGTCGGCATGGCTACCGCGGGGAGGGCAGCGCCCTCCCCGCGGGATAGCGAACCACGTTGGCGGTTCCATCCGGCGGAAGGGCTGGCCTCAGCCGTTCGGATCGGGCTCCTCGACTTCGACTTCCTCGAACTCGGGTTGCCCCTGGACCTTGGCCTGCTCCTCGGGGGTCTGCGGCTGGGCCTCGATGCCCAGCGTGGTCACCGCCTGCTGGACCTCGGCGTCGCTCAGGTCTTCGTAGGACTTGCCGGTCGACTGCTCGATCTTCTGCACGTCGGGCTGGGAGAGCTTCTTGGCGCCCCAGGCGACAAAGCCGGCCGTGAGCATGATTCGCCTTCTCCTGCGCCTGCGCACGCGGCGCATCGCCCTTCGGCGGCCTGGTCCGGGTCCTACTCCTCTTCCTCTACGCATCTTCGTCCACCTCCTTGTGGGTGACTGGCTTGCACAGCCGGGCCGTGACGTCCGACCCGAGTCTGCCTCCACGATCTGCGGTCCAGCCGGGCTCGCTGCGCTCGGCGGTCGGCTCCGGGTGGGCCGCCAGAGTCGCGGATCTTCGGCCTCTGCCCCCATCGGGATCGACCGCGCTCATTCGTCTCCTATGTCGGGTAGACCTTCTCCAACGTCAGCCAGCTTCTCGCGGATCGTGGCGCTGGTCTTCTCCTGCTCCTCGAGCAGCGTCTTCAATTCGGCGATTTGGTCGCGGGCATCCCCGTGAACGACGGCCTCAGCCTTCGTAGGCGGGGATAGGAAGAAGCTGGAGAGGAAGCTGGCCAGCACGCCGATCAGCGCGATGCCGCCGAACATGACCAAGATGCCGTAGATCCGGCCGAGAGTGGTGGTCGGAAAGCGATCGCCATACCCGACCGTGGTCACAGTGACAAACACCCACCACACGGCATCCGCGGCGCTCTTCAAGTTGGCGTCAGGGTTGGCGGCTTCGGCCTTGAGCACGAAGACACTGGCAAACTCGACCAGCACAATCAGGGCGAAGATCGTGATGTACAGAGCGATCCCTGCCCGGTTGTTGACCACCTCGTTGATCATGTTCTTCACGCCGAAGGTGCGCATCAAGCGGACGGCGCGCACCGACGCGGAAGATTCGGAAGATCCGGAAGAACGGGATACACGCCAGCAGATCCGCCCATCCCCAATTGCGGAAGAAATACGTTGATTTCGAGGAGGCGGATGTGAACCGCAGGATGAAATCCATAATGAAGAACAAGGTCAGAACCGAGTCGATGATCACCAGGACTTCTAGCGTCAGGGGATCCTTGGTGAGAAACCCAAAGATCAGCTGCCAAGAAGAGGTTGAAGATCGAAACGAACGAGAGCAGCAGGATGAAGATCTCGTATCCGGTACTTCGTCAACTCCTTGCTCTTCTTGCCCGATCCCTCGGTCATGGATCTCTCTCCTGTTGAGCCCGATCGGTATTGGGAGAATCTATCACGGGCTGGCCATTCGCGCATGTTCTGGCTGGCAGGTTGAGCTCCGCCTTGCCGCAGTCAGGCTGGCGCTAGAGTCCCCCGCCGGTGCCCTCGCCCGGGAGGGCATGCCTCCGGTTGACCACCGTGAGATCTGAAGGGCGGAGGTTCCCGGGTGGTGGAGGTTTCTGCTTCGGTCGAAGGCAAGGTGGTGCGATCCGGCACGCTCGACCGCCAGCCGGGCGGTGGCGGGTGATTTGGCTGCGAGCAACATCGAGCGAATGCGACGGAAGGAGGCCGGGGAGGGGCAATGGTGCGAGAGGCAAGCTCGCTCCGGCGCCAAGCGCCGGAGCGAGCTTCGTGATCTTGGAGCAAGAGCTCGTCGGACTAGGCAGCCGGCGGCGCGCGGCGGCTTGTCCATGCCGAAGGCCTTCTTGGTCCCCGGCAGCATGACGTAGAGCAGGATCAGGGCGTTGACCACGATCGCCGTGGACACGTCGGTGAAGGCGTTCCCGGTGACCATCACGATGAAGTTCAGCACCAGGTTGAAGACGGTGATCACCGCCAGGAACAGCCAGGCGGCCGGGTCGAGGCGCCACAGCATCTGGGTCAGCCAGATGTACACCCAGGCCAGCAGGCCGTACATCAGGGAGTACCAGAACCGGGCACGACCTTGCCGATGGGGCGGAACATCACGCCCAGGAAGCGCAGAGCGCCGAAGATCGCCAGGATGGCCAAGAAGCCCGAAAGAATAGCCAGAACGGTGACGCCAAACGGTCGTTTCATTGCAGAATCTCCTCTCCTGAATCGGGTCCCCGAAGGGAAGTTTGTGTTCAACAAGTCCGGCTTGCCACAAGTATAACCCCGGTCGGATGCGGGGGTCACGCCTGCCCGCGGGGCCCGGCCAACTGGCTTTCTGGGTGGAGGTCACGAATGCGACCGGCTCGGTCGAATTCGGCCGGTCACTGGACTCCCGGCCGCCAGTTGTCGCCCTTCGCGGCGTAGCCCGCAAATCTCCCGTCGAGGCCGCAGTCCGGGGATGGAGTGTGAGCCGAGCGGTCATTGGGCGATCGACAGCGCTGCCGCCCCCAGGAAGCCCAGCACGGTGAACAAGCCCACCAGGTTGCCTCCATGTTCGTGGGCCTCGGGGATCATCGCGTCCGACAACATGGTGAGCACGGCGCCGGCGGCGAAGGCCTGCGCCAGGTGCCCGTCGGTGGTTGGAAGGGTGATCGCCAGCCAGTACCCAAGCCCTGCGCAGGCGGCCGACACCCCAACCAGCACCACCCACATCCGAAGGATCTTCCCCTGGGGCTGCCCGGCCGTCGTCAGATTCATCGAGCCGGCGACGCCCTCCGGGATGTTCGACAGCAGCACGGCTCCCAGGAAGGCCAGATTGACCACGCCATTGAACGCCAGGCCCATGCCCAGCACGATCGACTCGGGGATGGCGTCGAGCAGCGTGCCGATGGCGATGGCCGCGCCGGAGCCGGCGGGCCCTCCGGCCTGCAGTCCCTTGCGGGCGCTGCCGCCGCGGCGGTCGACCACCCAGTCGGCGGCGAAGTAGGTGAGGGCGCCGAGGGCACACACCAGCAGCGTGCCCGGCTCGACGAGGAGCGTCTCCGGGATCAGTTCGTAGGCGATGGCGCCGATCAGCGCCCCGGCGCCCAGCCCCATCACCAGCCCGACGGTCCGCATCGACAGCCGGCGCCTCGAGAGGGCGTAGCCGATCAGCAGCGAGGCCGCCGCCAGCCCACCCCAAAGCACCGCCGTGAGCAGACTCGCCTCCATCAGGGACGACCCCCCACGATGGAACTGGACCCCGCGTGCCCTGCCGGAGATCCCCTTACCCGGGGCCACCGTGCGAGGTCCATGCAAGAGCCGCGCGGTCTCATCGATCGGCCCGGAGAGGCTGCCCCTTCATCCGTCATGCGCATTCAACCGGTTGCGCCAGCGGCCGCAGGTGCACCGGCTGGCCCCTCCATTCCGCCACTTCAGCGACCAGCTTGCGGCTCCCTCAGCAGGGCGACCGTGCAACCACGCGGTCTCATCGATCGACCCGGAGAGGCTGCCCCTTCATCTGTCATGCGCATTCAACCGGTTGCGCCAGCGGCCGCCGGTGCACCGGCGGGCTTCTCCTCGCCTGGCTTGGTGGGCAGCGACTGAACGTACCAGAGCGCCAGGAGCGAGAAGAAGGCAATCGCGGCGAAGGACACCTTCAGCGCCACGATCTGGGCGTCGGCGTAGGTCTCGGTGACTGCCTCCACCTCCTCCGGGCTCAGCCCGGCCTCGACCGCCGTCGCCTCGACCTGCTCGACGCTGACGAAGTTGGCGCTGGCTTCTGCCTGCTCGGTGAGCTGCGGGGCGATCGCTGTCAAAGCCGGGTCGGTCAGCACCGCCTTCTGGAAGTTGGTGACCAGCGAGGCGAGCAGGATCGAGCCGACCAACGCCACGCCCAACGAGGCGCCGAGGTTCATCGCAGTTCCCTGCAGCCCGCCGGCCTCGCTGCCGCGCTCGGTCGGCACGGACGACATGATGACATTGCCCAACTGTGAGACCAGCAACCCATTGCCGGCGCCGACCAACGCCAGCGCGATGCGCGAATCCGGCCGAGCGCAGGTCCGGCCCGGTGAAGGCAATCAGCAGGATCTCGCCGCTGAGCATTCCCGAGCAGGCCGGCGGCTGCGATTCGCTTGGGGGAGTAGCGTCCGGCCAGCCGCGCCCCGGCCAGCGCAAACACGAACAGCGCAATCGAGAGCGGCAGAATTGTGATGCCGGTCTCGAGTGCATCGTAGCCGAGGACGGTCTGCAGATAGAGCGGGAGCACGAAGAAGGTGGCCATGACGATGAACTGCTGCGAGAGATAGGTTGTCAGGCCGGCCCGCATGGGCGGGATCTCCAGCAGTCGCATATCGAGCAGCGGCTCCTTGCCGGCGGCGATCATCGCTCGCTCGTGGCGGGCGAACAACCCGAGCAAGACGAGCCCGGCGACGATCAGCCAGAACACCGGCGACAATCCGAGCGGCGCCACCGGCGCCGATGGGCTGGGCGCGATCCAGCCCCACTGGCTGGAACGGAGAACGCCGAAGACGGCCAGCCCAAGGCCGGCGGCGGAGAGGAAGGCGCCGCGGAGGTCCAGTTTGCTCGGGCGTCCAAGCGTGGCCGGGATCAGGCGCAAGAACAGCATCAGCGCCAGCACGACGACCGTTTCCCCGGCAAAGACCAGGCGCCAGGAGTAGTTGGCCGTCACCCAACCGCCGATCAGCGGACCGAGGGCGACGGCCGCGCCGCTGATCGCCGCCGAGGATGCCGTACGCCAGGGCGCGCTGCCGGCCGGAGTACGTGGCGGCCGTGAGCGTGGCGATCGCCGGGATGACCAGCACCGCGCCAAATCCCTCGATGAACGACCAGCCGACGAGCAGCACTTCGAGCGTCGGAGAGAGCGCCGTGGTCAACGAGCCGAGCGCCGTAGACCAGCAGGCCGATGGTGAAGGCGCGCTTGGCGCCCCAGCGGTCGCCGAGCTTGCCGCCAAGCAGCATGAACGAGGCCATGACCAACGTGTACATCGTGATGGCCGTCTGCAAACCGACGACGGTCGTGTTCAGGTCTTCGGCGACCTGGGTGATCGACACGTTCATCACGGTCGTGTCGAGCACCATGATGAACTGCGCCGCCGCCAGCATGCCGATGACGCCCCAACTTGCCTGCTTAGCCTGCGGACCGTTGGTCATCGTCGCTATGTCCTCGTCGTCACAAGGTTAGGGCCCGCCCGCGGGCGGTGCGCGCGGAAGGCCCGTACGGAAGATGCTGACAGGGAGTGTGCGGCACAGGCTGTGTCAACAGGTCGCGCTTCCTTCCAACGCCGCACCCGGTTTCTGCTGGCGACTGGGAGCATGCTGACATGCCCCCTTCTGGTCTCACCCCCATACCCCTCGCGAAGCACCTCGAGCCAAGGGGATACAGAATTTGCGGTTAGTGCGGGGAGCTTCGCTCCCCGCACTAACCAGGAATTCTATCCCCTCCCCCTGCTCGATTCCAAGGCGTGCAAAGTCGCGCCAGCGCAGGGGGAGCCCCTTCGGGACGCTGCGCGAGGGCAAGGGGAGGGGATGGTGCAAGGAGCACACTCCTCAACAGCCCCCTAGGCCTGAGCCTGCGCTCCGACCACGGCCGGTGCTCCAGCCTTGCGGCGCCTGCGCATGAAGAACTTGATCACTTCATCGACGAGCAGCAGGGCAATGGCAAAGCCGATGCAGATCAGCCATTGGTTGCCGCTCAGGGAGGTCGTGCCCAGCATGCGCTGCATGAAGGCCAGTTCGGTGGGAAGGAAAGTCAGGAGCAGGGCCAGCCCATACAGCTTCAGCTGGTTCTGGTCAGCCAGGATATCCCGGTTGAACGCGGTGCCGGTTTCACTGCGAGTGCTGAGGCCCATCACAACGTTGAACAGCGAGAAGAGGACGAACGCCATGGAGGCCCGCGCACCGGCTGGGCTCAGCACCTGCCTCTACGAACAGCGTGCCGGCAGCTATGAGAATCCCGATGAAGGTGATGCGCACCCATTGCGAGCGCGAGAGCACGGGTTGGCTGAGCGGGCGAGGCTTGCGTTCCATCAAGCCGGGCATCGGCTTGTCGAAGCCCAGGGCGATGGCGATGGGCACCGTGACCAGGAAGTTGATCCACAGGACAACCGATGGCGTGAACGGCACGCCGCCGGCGATGACAAAGAACGCCGCTCCCAGGTACGCAGCGATGAACGCCACCAACGACGTCATCTGGAAGCGGATGATAGTTGGACAGGTTGTCGTAGATTGCCCGCCCGTACTCCACCGCCTTGACGATGGTGGCGAAGTTGTCGTCGGTCAGGATCATCACCGCCGCGCCCTTGGAGACCTCGGTGCCAGTGATGCCCATGGCCACGCCGATGTCGGCCTTCTTGAGGGCCGGAGCATCATTGACGCCATCCCCGGTCATGGCGACGATGTTCTGCTGTCGCTGCAGCAGGTCCACCAGGCGGATCTTGTCCTCGGGGGCGACGCGCGCCACAACGCCGATCTCCGGCAGCTCCTTGAGGAGCTCCTCATCGCCCTTGGCGGAGAACTGTGCGCCGGTGAGCGCCGTGCCCTCGATACCCAGCTCATGTCCGATAGCGGCCGCCGTCACAGCGTGGTCGCCGGTGATCATGCGCACCTGGATGCCGGCGCTGTGGCACTTGGCGATGGCGTCCTTGGCCTCGGCGCGCGGCGGATCGACGATGCCGACCATCGCCAGCAGCGTGAGGTCTTTCACCAGGTCGAGCAGCTTGCCCTTCGGGTCGAAGGTGGCCGGGTCGAAGTCGCGGCGGGCCACGACCATCACCCGCTCGCCCGCCTTCGCCATGCGATCGTTCTCGGTGATCGCCAGCGGTCGATTCTCATCCGGTGATGGCAACCGACTGTCCGTCCGGCAGCAAGTAGGACCCGCCACGGGCGATCAGCACATCCGGCGCGCCCTTGACAAAGCAGCGCACCACCGTCTTTCCCCTGCTCGTTCTTCATCTTGTGGAACGTGGCCATGAACTTGTAGTCGGAATCGAAGGGCACCTCCGCCACGCGCGGATACTGCGCCCGTACCCCTTCCAAGTCGATGCCGCCCTTGGCCGCCAGCACGATCAGCGCGCCTTCGGTCGGGTCGCCGATCAGCGCCTCGCCGTCCAGGCGGGCGTCGGCGCACAGCGCCATCGGCAGCAGGATCGGCATCGAGATCGATCTTGGCGCCGCCGCTGTGCAGCAGTTCTCCCTTGGTGCTGTACCCTTCGCCGGTGACCTTGTAGCGGTTCTGGCCGGGGACGGTGAACTCGCGCGCGGTCATCTTGTTCAGCGTCAGCGTGCCGGTCTTGTCGGAGCAGATGGCCGAGACCGAACCCAGCGTCTCGACCGACGGCAGCCGCTTGACGATGGCTCCCAGGTCGGCCAGCGCACGCGTGCCCATCGAGTACATGGTCGTCACGACCGCGGGCAGGCCGGTGGGGATGGCCGAGATCGCCAGTGCAATGCCGGCGATGAAGATGGTCTCGAAGGGATCGCCGCGGCGCAGGCCCATGATGACCATCAGCACGAACGCCAGACCGGCCAGGCCGGCGATGCTGATGGTCAGGCGATCGAGCTGCTTCTGCAGCGGCGTCTTGTCGGCCTCGGTCTTGTTGAGCAGGTCGGCGATGTGGCCCATCTCGGTGCCCATGCCAGTGGTGGTCACGATCATCTCGCCGCGGCCGCGGGTGACGGCGGTGTTCATGAAGGCCATGTTCACGCGGTCGCCCAGGGCGACCTCGGGCTTGGCGATGGCCGCCGTATCCTTCAGGGTGGCGACGCTCTCACCAGTAAGGGCGGCCTCCTCGATCTCCATCGTGGCTGCCACAAACAAACGTCCATCGGCCGGGACGCGGTTGCCGGCCTCCATCAGCACGATATCGCCGGGCACCAACTCCTCGGCCTCGATCTCGATCGCCTGTCCGTCGCGGCGCACGCGGGCGATGTTCTTCATCATCTTGGTCGAGCGCCGCCAGGCTGGCCTCGGCCTTGGACTCGCCGCGCAAGCCCAGCACGGCGTTGAAGACGGTCAGGACGACCAGTAGCATCGTGGTGCGCAGCTCACCGGTGAAGATCAGATTGACGGCGGCCGCGCCCAGCAGGATGATCTGCATGAAGTCCCGGTACTGACGCAGGAAAGCCTGCCAGCCGGCCTCCTTCTTCTTCGCCGTCAGTTCGTTGCGGCCGGTCTTCTCCAGGCGGCTCTTGGCTTCGGCGGCCGTCAGACCCTTTGCGGGATCCACCTGGAGCTGCTGGCGACGTCTTCGGCCGGCAGGGCGTACCATGCCGGGGCGACGAACTCTTCGGTACGGCTTCTGACTCAGTCATGCGCTTCTCTCCTCACGCTTTGCGGGGCGGCATCCATGGCCGCCCTGATTCGGTCCTACTTCACGAGTGGTGCTGGAGGCGCGGTACGCGATTCCGCCGGGAGGGCGGCCGCTTCCTCGGGCGACAGGCGCAGGACTGCCTCGGCCGGTGAAGCCGAAGATCGCGCCCAGGATCGGATTGAGGAAGTTGAAGAAGCAGTACGGGAAGTACAGGAAGGTCGAGACGCCAAGGGCGGCCGTCATGTAGGCGCCGCAGGAGTTCCAGGGCACCAGCGGCGAGGTGACCGTGCCGGAGTTCTCGACGGCGGTCGCCAGGTTCTCGGGGTGCAGGTTGCGGCGCTTGAACTCAGCCAGGAACATCCGCGCCGGCAGGATGATCGCCACGTACTGATCGCCGGCGAAGATGTTCAGCCCGATGGCCGTTCCCATCACGCTGGCGATCAGCGCGCCCGGTCGAGCGGGCGCGGGCGAGCAGCGGATCGATCAGCCGGCGCGAGAACTGGGCGTACTCGGTGATGGCGCCGAAGGCCATCGCCCCCAGGATCAGCCACACCGTGTACAGCATGCTGCTCATCCCGCCGCCGGAGAACAGGGTATCGATCGGCGGGTAGCCGCTGTCGAGCGTGAAGCCGGTCGCCATCGCCGACCACACACCCTTGAGCAAGGCCACCGGGGTGCTCAATGTGGGATCGTTGACGAAGGCCAGCACGAGTTCGGGTTGGAGAACCACCGCCACCAGCCCGCCGATCAGCGTGCCGATCAGGATGGCGAGAAAGGCTGGGAAGCGGCGGAAGGAGAGCACCAGCAGCACCACGACCGGGAGCAGCGTCCAGAGGCCTGATGGCATACACGCGAGGACAGCGCGTCGAGCGCGGCCTGCTTGTCGATGGGCGGGGCCGCCGCACCTCTCGTGAGGCCCAGGATCAGGAACCCGACCAGCGCCAGCAGGAAGGCCGGGACGGTGCTGCGCATCATGCTGCGGATGTGCAGCGGCACGGTGCTGCCCACCAGCTGCGGGACCAGGATGGTCGTCTCGGAGATCGGCGTCATCTTGTCGCCGAAGTAGGCGCCGGAGATCACGGCGCCGGCGGTGATCTCGGGGGAAACGCCGATGACCCGGGCGATGCTCACCAGCGCCACGCCGATCGTGGCCGCCGTCGTCCAGGAGCTTCCGGTTGCCAGCCCGACCACGCCGGTGACCAACGCTGCTGCGAAGTAGAACCAGGTAGCCTCAAGGAACTCGATGCCGGCATAGACGATCGTGGCGATCGTGCCGGACATGTTCCACACGCCGATCAGCGCGCCGACCATCAGCAGGATAAAGATCGCCGACATGGCGGTCGAGATCCCCTGCACGATCGCCGTGCCGATCTCCTCCCAGGAGTGGCCGTTCTTGTCGGCGACCACCGCGCCGACGACGGTGGCCATGAACAGCGCCACCTGCAGCGGCCCCAGGGTGGCATCCACGCCGTACAGCGCCACCGACAGGGCCAAGAGCACGATCAGCGTCAGCAGCGGGATCAGGGCGTCCAGCACCGATGGGGAGCGGATCGTGCGTTGGGATTCGCTGTGATCAGCCATTGTTCCGCTACCGTGGCCGCAAGCCGGCCGCCCTGAGGGCCTGAGACGATGCCAGGTCCGCAAGCGATCTCGACTGGGCAGTCGTCCTCGCGACCCGTGTTCTCATGGACCTCTCAGTACCTGGCCGGCACGAAGCGCTTCGGCGGCGTCGGCTCGATGTAGTCGCCTCTCGCCTGCCGCTTGGGAAACTTGATCTTCTCGCGCGGCACCTTCTTGTACGGGATCAGGCTGAGCATGTGGGAGATGCAGTTCAGCCGCGCCCGGCGCTGATCATCGGAAGGCACGACGAACCACGGGCGATTCGCGGGCGTGTCGGTGGCGGCGAACATCGCATCCCGCGCCCGGGAGTAGTCGTACCAGCGGGCCTGCGCCTCCAGGTCCATCGGGCTGAGCTTCCAGATCTTGCGCGGGTCGTTGTTGCGCTCGTCGAAGCGTTTCGCCTGCTCCTCTTCGCTGACCTCGAGCCAGTACTTGATCAAGGTGATGCCTGAGTTGATCATGGCCTTCTCGACGAGGGGACGTAGCTGCAGGAAGGACTGCCACCTGCTGCTCGGTGGCGAAGCCCATCACCCGCTCGACCCCCGCCCGGTTGTACCAGCTGCGATCGAAGAGCACGACTTCCCCGGCCGACGGGAGATGCGCCATGTAGCGCTGGAAATACATCTGGGACTTCTCCCGCTCGGTCGGCGCCGACAGGGCGACGACGCGGAACACGCGTGGGCTGACCCGCTCGGTGATGCGCCGGATCAGGCTTCCCTTGCCGGCGGTATCGCGGCCTTCGAACACCACGCAGATCTTGGCCCCGGTGGCCTTGACCCACTCCTGCAGCTTGACCAGCTCGACCTGGAGCTTCTCCATCTCCTCGTCGAACTCGTCCCGCTTGACCTTGGGCTCGTCCTTCCAGGGGGACCTGGTGCCCTTCCACGCGTAGCGCACGCGCCTGCTTGCCCTTGGGCAGCTTGACCGCCTTCTTGGACTGGCTTCTTGCCCTTTCGGTTTCTTGCTCGGCATGATCCCCTCCTCCTTCACTAGGATTGCCGGCGTCTCGAGGTCACCCGCGTGGACTGCTTCCGCAGCCTCCACCCGACCGGGGAGCTCGAAGGGCTCATCGTGACCGTGGACGGAGAAACCATCCCCCATTCCCTGCCTCCACAAGTGCATCCTGCGCCCGACCACCGGTGGGCGGAGCGGCCCGCGTTGCCTGCGGGCACGCTCCCCTGCTGCCTGGCGGTGGCCGGGATTCCGGCCAGAACCTAGAGCGGGTCGCGGAGGATCGGGCAGGTCATGCAGTGCCCGCCGCCGCGGCCCTTGCCGAGCTCGAAACCGGCGATCGCCACGACCTCGACGCCGGCCTTGCGCATCTTGTCGATGGTGAACGTGTTGCGCTCGTACGAGACGACGACGCCCGGCTCGAGTGCCACGGTGTTGTTGGCATCGTCCCACTGCTCGCGCGCCGCCTGGTACTCGTCGCCGCCGGTCTCGACCACCGTCAGCTTCTTGATCTTCAGCGCGTCGGCCACGGCCGAGACGAAGTCCTTCTCCTCGGTGACGTGGAAGTCGCCCGGCTTGGCGCCCGGCCGCAGGCTCACGGCGCGGATGTTGTTGACGACCTTGGGAAACGCAGTGGCCTTATCACGATCGAGCAGCGTGAAGACCGTGTCCAGATGCATGTGGGCGCGGTCCTTGGTCATGATGGCCACCAGCACGCGCTCGGCGGCGCCCTTCTCGAACAGGCTGCGGGCGACCATTTCGATCATCCGCCCCTGGGTGCGCTCGCTCATGCCGATCGCCACCGTGCCGTGGCCGATCGGCTGCACGTCGCCGCCTTCCATCGACGACCGGCCGAAGTCGCTGGCTTCGAAGACGCCATCCTTCAGCTCCGGATACCAGAAGTTGAAGTCGGCGCCCTGGAACATCGGATGGTAGCGGTAGATGGTGAGCATGTTGAGCGCTTCGCGTCGCCGGGCCGGCCAGTACATCGGGTTGACCGTCACGCCGTTGTAGATCCAGCACGACGGGTCGCGCTGGAACAGCGTGTTGGGAACCGGCGGCAGCACAAAGAAGCCCGGCTCGTCGGATGCCGCCGCTGCGCCCAGCGAGATCTTGCGGTACTTCGCCAGGTCGAAGCCGGCCTTCACCATCTCGCCAACCGTCAGCCCGCCGACCAGGTGGGTGGCCAGATCGGCCGGCTGCATCTTGTGCAGGAAGGCGCGCACCTCGTCGACCAGCGACCAGCCGACGGTGTACTCGGAGGCGACCATGGCGATCAGCTTCTGGCGCGCCTCCTCGGAGGCCGCCAGCGCCTCGCCGAGCAGATCGACGTGGTAGAAGACCTCGATGCCGCGCTCACGCATCGCCTTGACGAACTGATCGTGCTCCCACTGGGCGCGCTCGACCCACAGCACGTCGTCGAACAGCAGGTCATCGTGATTGGAGGGGGCAGGCGCTGCAGATCCAGCCCCGGCCGATGCACGATCACCTTGCGCAGCTTGCCGACTTCTGAGTGAACTCCGAACGTGTTGGTCATGATCTTGCCTCCTGGCTTCCTTGTGTTGTTTCGGGCTAGTGGCGCCGAGGTTGCACATCCGTCTTCTCGGCGAACTAGGCTACAGCTTCTGTCGGACCCTCACCCCTGCCCATCCCCCTGCGGCCGGGCAGATCCGCGTTCAAGGCATCCCTGCAGGGGGAGGGGGCTTTCCTTGTGGGGTGTTCGGTGAGCGAAGCTCACCGAACACCCCACAACTTTCTCTCCTAGTCAGGAACCACGTTGGTGCCGGCCGTGCCGGCGACAATGGCTTCGATGTCCTCCAGCGAGCCGATGGCGGCGCGCTTGCCGGTCTTCTCGACGAACTGCCGGGCGGCCTGCACCTTCGGCCCCATCGAGCCGGCGGGGAACTTCATCGCGGCGATCTCCTTGGGCGTCATCCGCTCGATCACCCGCTGCGTGGGCTTGCCCCAATCGAGGAAGACGCCTTTGACGTCGGTAGCGATCACCAGCAGGTCGGCGCCCAGATCGCGGGCGAGCAGCTCGCTGGCCAGATCCTTGTCGATCACGGCCTCGACGCCGGCCAGCGTGCGCGTGCCGTCGGGCAGGTACATCGTCGGGATGCCGCCGCCGCCGGCGCAGATCACGACCGTCTTGTGCTCGAGCAACCACTGGATCGGCCGCAGCTCGAAGATGCGCTTGGGCAGCGGGGAGGCCACCACCCGACGCCACTTGTCGCCGTCGGGCTTGATCGCCCAGCCTTTCTCCTTGGCCAGGCGCTCGGCGTCCTCCTTCGTATACACCGGGCCGACGAACTTCGTCGGGTCTTTGAAGGCAGGATCTTCGGGATCGACCTCGACCATCGTCAGGATGGTGGCGAAGGGAACCTCGAACGGCAGCAGGTTGCCGAGCTCCTGCTCGATGATGTAGCCGATCATGCCCTCGGTCTGCGCCCCGAGCACGTCCAGGGGATAGGCCTCCACGTCCTTGTAGGCCGAGGCCTGCAAGGCGAGCAGGCCCACCTGCGGGCCGTTGCCGTGGGCCAGCACCAACTCATGCTTCTCGGCCACCGGCGCCAGGGCGCGGGCCGCCGTACGCACGTTCTCGCGCTGCACCTCGGCGGTCATCGGCTCGCCGCGCTTGAGCAGCGCATTGCCCCCCAGGGCTACGACAATCCTCATCTCAACCTCCTGCCGGCGCGCCGGTCATGGATGCGGTGCCCCAAACCTGGAGCAGTCGGGCATAGAACTTCACCATGTTCGCCATGCCCTCGACGGGGATGCGTTCATCGATTCCGTGCTCAAGTCCCATGAACGACTTGTCCATCACCAGCGAGGTGAAGCGGTAGATCGCCTGGCACACCGGGACGAAGTGCTGGCAGTCCGTGCCCCCCAGCATCACGAACGGAGCCACAGGGGGGTCGTCGAACACCTGGCGGATGACGTCGGTCAGCCCGCGGTAGGCCGGCCCGCTGACGGGCGAGACCGGCAGGGCTTCGTTGAACTTGCCTTCGACCGGCTGGATCTTCACCCGGTCATCCCCGATCACCTTGCGGGCGTGCTCCAGCACCTTGGCGATCGAGTTCCCCGGCAGCAGGCGGAAGTTGACGGTCGCCCTGGCCTCGGCCGGGATGGTGTTGTCCTCGATGCCGCCCTGGATGATGGTCAGGGCGGTGGTGGTGCGGATGCTGGCGTTCATCTCCGGGATGCGCGTCAGCCAGCGCTTGAGCAGCGGGCCGAAGAGCCAGACGTTGGCGAATGGCGACCTGGACGTACAGCGGGGCTGCCCGGCCGATGCCGTGGTACATCGGCCGCAGCCGCCGCAGATGGGTCGGCATCGGATGCGCCTCGAGGCGCGCCAGGGCGCGCGCCAGGATGCCGATGGCGGTCTGCGGCGGCGGCGTGGACGAATGCCCGGGCTGGCCGCTGACCGAGATCTCGGTCGTCAGGTATCCCTTCTCGCTGACGCCGACCAGCGCCACCGGGCCGCGCGCGCCGGCTGCCACCCCCTCGAAGATGCCGCCGCCCTCGTCGACGATGCCTGCCAGGCGAACGCCTCGCTCCTGGAGCAACTGGCCCATCACCTTGCAGCCATTGACCCCGCCGGTCTCCTCGTCGTGGCCCAGCCCGAAGAGCACCGTGCGCTCCGGCTGAAAGCCCTGGCTGGAGCAGCATCTCGGCGGCCTCGAAGATGCCGATCAACTGATTCTTGATGTCGAGCGTGCCGCGACCCCAGATGAAGCCATCGACGATGCGGCCCTCGAAGGGCGGATGAGTCCACTGGTCGAGCGTCGACGGCTCGGCGGCGACCACGTCCTGGTGCGCCATCAGCATCACCGGCTCGAGTTCCGGCCGGCGTTCCCTCCCAGGTGTAGAGCAGGCTCCAGCCGTTGACGACCTCGCGCTTCAGCTTCTGGTGGACCAGGGGATAGGTCTCGGCGAGCATCTGGTGCAGCTGACGGAAGGCCTCCGGATCGGGTGTGCCCTTGTCGTCCTTGGGGACGGTCGGGCAGCGCACGGCGGCGGCCAGATGCTCGGCGACCTGGTCGGCGTCGAGTCGCACGGGCTCACAGGCGTGGGACCGCGCCGCGCCGGCGTTCGAACAGGATCGTCCGAACGACGACGAAAGCCGTCGTCACGAGCAGGATGGTCAGGACGTGCAGCAGAATGTCAGTCAGCATGCGCCTTCCGCAGCGCCTGCTCCGCCCGCCAACATCCGTGAGGATGCCCTGGCCGAATTCGGCGGCCGATACGGCATGGAGTTCGAGCTGCAAGGATCCACGGTCCGGATCGGTGCCGACAGTCGTTCCACCGCCGCGGCGTGGCGATGGGGGTGGCCTGAAGGCAGGATCGTCGCGAGCAGCATCAGGTCGCATTCGCGGCAGGACGGCATCTGCGCTCGCTTTCGGCGAGCACCTGCCGCGGTCCCGGCCGGTCGGCGGCGGGCGAACGGATTGCCGTAGTGCAGATGCGCCGGCAGCGTGGTGAGCGTGCGCTCGATGTCCCACTCGCTGACCGGCCGGGTCTGCCAGTTGAAGCGAATCACCAACAGGCGGGCGATGGCTGCAGCCGAGATGGCCAACCAAGCGGCGCGATCGCTCTCGACGTCGGCGGTCAGCAGTCCGCCATAGAGGAGGAGGGCGCCGATCAGGATCATGCTGGACTGTTGTCCCGGTCGGAAGAAGCGCGGGACATCACCGACCGACACGTCGCGCAGGATGCCGCCGGCGACACCGTTGATCAGGCCGACGAACATCGCGCCGACGATCGGGATCCCCGCCAGCAAGGTGGTCTGGAAGCCGATCAGGGCGAAGGCCGGCGTGCCGAGCGCATCGATTCCGTTGACGAGCGTGTCCCACACCACGAAGCGTTCCCACTGACGGCCAAACCCGCTGATGGCCAGCGCCGCGGCCAGCGGCAGCAGCAGGTAGCTTGGCGTGGTGAGCATGATCGGGATGCGCTGCAGGAACACCCCGTCGCGGATCAGGCCCCCGCCGGTGGCCGACAAGACCGAGATCACAAAGACGCCCATGAAGTCGAAGTTGCGTCCGCGCGCCACGATGGCGCCGCTGACCGCCCAGGCGAGTGTGGCGAGGACTTCGAAGGCGAGTGGGAAAACGAACGGCTCAACGTCCAAGTCTGCAGATTGGCTCCTGGGACTCGCGCAGGTTGCCACCTGCGGCTCTGCACTACCGCCTGAGAGACCGCCGCCGTCTCAGCCGAGGCATGCTCTCTGGGTGTTCGGTTCAGGGCAGAGGGCACGGCCGGCTGCGAGGCGGTTGCCGGCCGCGGCCCTCTGCCGAGGCTGACGCTGGACGGCTCAGTCCCCCAGCGTCGCCACCATGATCGCCTTGATCGTATGCATGCGGTTCTCGGCCTGGGCGAAGACGATCGAGGCCTCGGACTCGAACACCTCTTCCGTCACTTCCAAGCCGTCCATGCCGGTCTTCTCGAACAGATCGGCTCCGACCTTGGTCTCGCGGTTGTGGAAGGCCGGCAGGCAGTGCATGAACTTGACGTTCGGGTTGCCGGTCTTCTTCATCAGGTCGGCGTTGACCTGATAGGGCTTGAGCAGCTTGATGCGCTCGTCCCACACTTCCTTGGCCTCGCCCATCGAGACCCAGACGTCGGTGTAGATGTAGTCGACGCCCTTGACGCCCACGGCGGGATCGTCGGTGAGCGTGAAGCGCGCCCCGGACTTGGCCGCCAGCGCCTTGGCCGCTTCACCAGCTCGTCCTCCGGCCAGAGCGACTTCGGCGCCGCAGATGCGCACATCCATCCCCAGCAGGCAGCCGGTGACCATCAGCGAGTTGCCCATGTTGTTGCGCGAGTCGCCCGAGTAGCAGTAGGCGATCTCGCTCCAGGTGCTTGTCGCTGTGCTCCATCATGGTCAGGATGTCGCACACCATCTGCGTCGGGTGGAACTGGTCGGTCAGGCCGTTCCACACCGGCACGCCGGCGTACTGGCCCAGGATCTCGACCAATTCCTGGCCGAAGCCGCGGTACTCGATGCCGTCGTACATCCGTCCCAGCACGCGCGCGGTGTCCTTCATCGACTCCTTGTGGCCGATCTGCGAGCCCGACGGTCCCAGGTAGGTCACCTTGGCGCCCTGGTCGTAGGCCGCCACCTCGAAGGCGCAGCGCGTGCGGGTCGAGGTCTTCTCGAAGATCAGGGCGATGTTCTTGCCCGTCAGGCGCGGTTGCTCATAGCCGCCGTATTTGGCCGCCTTCAGGTCGGTTGAGAGCTTGAGCAGGAACTCGAACTCCTCCTTGGTGAAGTCGAGTTCCTTCAGGAAATTGCGATTGCGAAGATTGAAAGCCATCTTGGATCCTCCTGGCGCGGGGCATCCGGTGCCCCGTCGCTCAATCTAGGCGCCGATCAGGGCGCCGACGGATAGCACGATCATGATGACCACTGCCAGCATGGCTACCAGCGGCAGGACGAAGCGCCACCATACGGCGAAGTTGATCCGTCCGATCGCCAGGGCGCCGGTGACGACGGCGAAGGTCGGGGTGAACAGGTTGAGCAGCCCCGAGGACGACTGATAGGCGGTGACCACCAGGTGCGTCGGCACGCCGGCGAAGCTCGCCAGCGGCGCCATGATCGGCATGGTGACCGTGGCCAGCCCCGAGGACGACGGGATCAAGAAGGACAGCGGCAGGTAGACCAGGAACATGACGTTGATGAACGCCACCGATCCCAGGCTGGCCACCGCCTGCTCGCACCAGTAGAGCACCGTGTCGATGATCAGGCCGTTGGTCATGATCACCGAGATGCCGCGCGCCAGGGCCGACGACCAGGGCGACGCCCAACAGGTCGCGCGCGCCGTCGATGTAGGCGTCGACCGTGCCCTTCTCGCCCAGCCCGCCGACCAGGCCGATGACGATGCCCATGAACATGAACAGCGCCGCCAGCTCGGCGAACCACCACCAGCGGGTGGCGATGGCGGTGATGCCCAGATCTTCCCATGGGATCACGCCGACGATCATCGCCAGGAACGAGAACCCGAACAGCGCCAGGATCAGCTTGCGTCGGCCGGTAAGTTCGGGGGCCTCGGTACTCTCCCCGCTGCGCAGGAAGAACTTCTCGTTCTCTTCCTTCATATCGGCGACGAGCGATTTGCCGGGATCGGCGTGCACACGCGACGCATAGCGCCGCACGTACCAGATGCCGAGCACCAGGCCGATGATCAGGATCACGATCCGGTAGCCGATCCCCTCGGCCAGCGGGATGCCGGCGATGCCCGAGGCGATGCCGGTGGCGAAGGGGTTGATGGTCGAGCCGATGACGCCGATGCCTGCACCGAGCAGGATCAAAGAGACGGCGGTCAGGGCATCGTAGCCAACGGCGATCAGGGCGGCGATGATCAGGGGATAGAAGGCCAGCGACTCCTCAGCCATGCCGTACGTCGTGCCGCCGGCGGCGAAGATGACCATCAACACCGTGATCAGCAACTTGCCGCGCTGGCCGAGGCTCTTCACCACAGCGCTGATGCCGGCGTCGATGGCGCCGGTCTTCATCGTTACGCCCAAGAAGCCGCCGATGAGCAGGATGAACAGGGCAACGTCGATGGCGCCGTACAGGCTGCCGGAGTTGTAGACGTTGATGTAGCCGGTGTCGTCCTGGATGCCGTACATGCCGTTGATCGGCGCCAGCACGGCATCGCGCCAGCGCTGTGGGTTCGCCTCGACGGTGTGATAGGTCCCAGGAATTGGGGCTCCATCGGCGTCGACATCATACGAGCCGGCGGGGACAATGAAGGTCAGGATGGCGACCACGACGAGCAGCAGCGCCAGGATGGTGAAGGCGCTCGGGAATCCCCGCTGCTTCTTTGGATTTGCGGCTTCAGCAGTCATATCGATCTCCTTTCTGGGTCGTGGGCCTGGTGCGGCCCGTCTAGGCAGGTAACCCTGCCCGCTTCGTCAGGAGCGCTTGTGCCAGATGACCTCCGATTTCGAGGGTCGAGGGTTGCCCCCAGCCGCTCCCTCTGGGCACCGGTTCAGGTGGCGAAGCATGCCGCGCTCTGAAACCTTACTCGGGCATAACCTCCGCCGCGTCGGCCGCCTTCTGCGCCGAATTCAAGCAACCGCTGCTCGATCATGTCGGCAGCCACCAGGGCGTCCAACGCCTGCTCGACGGCCGCCTCTTCGATCAGGTCGGCGATGACCAGGGTTCGGACGACGTCGGCGGCGACGGCCGCCTTGATCTGCTCGCCTTCATGGATTGCCGCCAGTGCGTCGAGCATGGCCGCGCCGCGCACCGCGTCCGAGACTTCGATCGCCAGCTCGGCTTCGGTGATCGCCTCCAGCTCGGCGCCGACGACGGTCAGGCCCTCGGGGGTGATGAAGCCCTGCGCCAGGCCACGACCGCCGGCGCGGCGGATGGCGTCCCGGAACGGGATGGCCCAGGTGTGCTCGAAGAGCAGCACGCCCAGCGCCTTGCCCGGCGGGATGGCGGCGACGGCCGCCCGAAGATCTTCGGGGGTGATGCCTGAGGACCGGGCAGCAAGGTCCAGCAGCTCGGGACCGCGGCCCGGGACCTCCGGCGCCCCTCCGGCTTCGAGCAGCTTGCGCACGACCGTGCCGAACTCGACCTTCTCGTTCTCCTCCAGCCAGCTCATCTCGACGTGACTGAGCTTGCCCGAGGCGTCCTTGAGGGCAAGGAAGACGTCGATCACGCGGATCATGCCGCGCGAGCGCAGCCGCGCCAGTTCCTGAACGACCTCTCCCTTGAACTGATCAGTGCGGTCAAAGCCGAAGACGATGATCTGGATCGGTCCAATGGCCATCGCTCACCTTCCCTGGTGGACCATCATGTCGATGACGACAGCGATGGCCAGAATCAGTGCGTCGTCCTCGCCGGGGCCGACGGCCACCCCATACGAGTTCGCCGCGCCAGCCACGAGAAGCGCTTCGTGATCTGGGCGACGACCTTGTCGCCGCGGGTGAGGGTGTATTCGGCCCAGATGATCTTGCCGCGGGCCGTCATCGGTTGGCCGCCGGGGATCTCGATATCGAAGCGTTCCCGAAGCGGGTCGACGATGGCGTTGTGCACGCGGGCGACGACCGCGTCGCCGCGCACGATGTCGAAGAACTCGCGGACGCGGATGACCTTCTCCGACAGCTTGTACAGCTCTTTCCCCTGCATGTCGCGCAGGACGAGCGATTCCTTCACCATGCGCACCTTGCCGTCGATCTTGAAGCACGGCTGGCGCTGGGCGTTGACGACCACGTAGTCGTCGCCGAAGGCGAAGGTCTTCTGACGCATCATGTACTGATGGCCGGGGTCGCCGCTGGGTGCAGGGGCTGCGCCCGGGGCGGCGGCGGGCGCGGCAGCCGGGGCTGCGGCGGCGCCCCGCCGGCCGACACCGCCGGATGCGGCGCCGACCACGGCGCCAACGGCCACGGCGCGGGCAAGACGTCTTGGAACTCGATGACTCAATTCCTCCTGGGGAAATCGGGCTTCCGGCGGGCCCTTCGGCCGCCGGAACTTCGAGGGTCTCTACGGACAGCAGCACCAGGCCGGTGTCGTCCAGGTACTGGAGCAGGGAGAGCAGGGCCGTCTGGTCGGCGACGGCTCCGGTCAGCTCGGTGATCACGGGCCCGCCGGTGCCCGGGACGACCTCAACCGAGAAGCCGCCGAAAAGCTCCGGGAAGGCCTCGGGGAAGCGTCCGCTGGTGTGGATGCAGTAGGCGCCCGGGTCGGATTGACGTCGCACGGGACCGAGTGTGGACATGGTTGTCCTTCAGGGGAGATTCCGGCTGTCTCCATCGTAGGACGCCTGAGGAAGGCGGTCATGCTCCCAATGGTAGCAATCGACTGAGTGAGCAACGGCGAGGTTCAGACTGCCTCAGTCATTGCCGCGGGGACGGAGGGGCGGGCGGAACACTGCGTCGACCGTATCCCGTCAGGACGGCGAAACGGTCCCGGCGACTCGCGGAGCACCCCAATTCCCTTAGAAATGCCGTCCTCTCTCCCCGCACCACAATTCGGCCCGCTGAGGGTCAACTTGGCATGGGAGGAGAGCCCCCCAGCCGTGCATTCGCTCAGCCGTCCTCCAAGGACGGCACTCGGTGGGCGCTGTGGTGTGGGCACGGGTCAGTCCCCGGCTTCTTCGCTCTCTGCCCAGGGGATCGGTAGGGAAGGGACGGGAGCGGCTGTCAGCCGTAGCGGCAACCTGGTCTCCGCCGAGCGCCTTTGCGCATTCACCAATTGGAGACCAGAGAGCCTCAGTCGCCTGGGGAGAGGAGCCCGAGCGAGCCCGCGCGCCGGACGGCTTCCTTGCGGCCGCTGACCTGCAGCTTGGCATACAGGCTGCCGGTGTGGCGCTTCACGGTCAGGACTGAGATGCCGAGTTCACGGGCGATTTCCTCGTTGCTGTACCTGCGCTGGAGCAACGGCAGTATCTCAAGTTCTCGCTGAGTGAGCGGTTCGATGCGATTCAACTCCGGCTGGTCCCCGACGTCCGTGCCCGCGAAGGCAGCCAGCAGCCGGCCGACATACTCCGCATGAGGGGTCCTCTCCGCCACGCTTTGGAGCAGCGCCGCCATGGGGGGGCCCAGATCGACGAACGGGCGCACGAAGCCGCTTCGCCGGGCCAGATCGATACTCTGCTCAAGCTTCTTGCGGGCGTCAGCCTGGCGACCAAGCTTCGCCGTCCCAACGGACTGGAGCGCCAACACGGCGATCAGATAGCGCAGATTGTGCTCGCGCTGGCAACGTTCCTCGACTTCCGCCGCCAATGCCAGTGCCTCGTGGGCGGCCTGCCTGTCGGAGTCCGCCAGAAGCACCCTGGCAGCGGTCAGGGGGGGACCTCGAGGAAGATGAGCGGGCCGGGCCCCATCTTCATGGATGTGGCCGCGGTCCATGCCTGTGCCGAGCGCAGGTCCCCTTGCATCAAGGCGATGCGCGCCCGCAAGCTGTGAAGGTTGGCGAGGAAGGTGATGTTGTTGGTGCTCAAGATCAGCTCTTCGGCTTCGTCGAGGACGGCCACGGCTTCGTCGGCTCTGCCGAGCGCCTGGCGGGCGAGGGCGGCCCCGAGCATGGCATCGTGTAGCGCCAGGGCGCTCGTGTCCTGGTGCAGGGTGATCACCTGGTCGAAATGCTGCACCGCCTCCGGCAGACGGTTAGTTTCGTAGCACAGAATCGCAAGCAGGTAGTGAGACCAGGCCTGGCCGAATGCGCGCCCGGCGGCCGTCTCCAGCGCCAGCATCTGCGCCGCGGTTCGCTCGCTCTCCGGCAACCGAGCGCCGAACATGTGCGCGAGCGTGAGGCCGAGCATGGCGAAGAAGACCTGCAAACTCTGGCCGCTGGTCTCACCCTCCGCCAGGAGCTCCTCCAGCATTTTGAGGCCGTGCTGTGGCTGACCGAGAAGGTGATGGGAGAGCCCGGCGAAGAAGCCGCCCCAGCCTGTGGTATAGGCGAACCGTCCGCGCAGAGCTTGATGGGCGCGTTCAGCATGCTCCAGCGACCGAGCCGTGTCACCACCGAAGAAGTAGACCGGGGCGCGGAAGACGTCAATCAGACTGCGGGCGATCAGAGCATTCTCATCGGTGGAAGGTTTCTCCTGATCCAACCTCGCCTGGGCAGCGTCGAGGATCGGCAGAGCGGCATGCCAGCCCGTCCGACCGCCGACGGCTCTGGCTTGTATCGCCAGCAACATCGGCCGCAGTCGGAGAGACTCCTCCGGGATCAGTCTCAGGAGCTGCTCAGTCTGGAGCAGGTCTTCGTTGGCGAGGGCGCCGAGCAGCTCCGCCTCCGCAAGCTCGCACGCCCACGCGATATCGCCGGCCGAAAGGGCGTGGCGAATGGCCTGGTCTGGATGGCCGTTGGCGAGAAACCATTCGGCGGCTCGCCGGTGAAGACCGGCGATGCCCTGCGGGGTCTCGACCGTGTCCAGCCGGCTGCGCAGCGTGTCGCGCAGCAGGGGATGAAGTCGGAACCAGCCCTCCCGTCCATCGAGCGCAATGACAAACAGGTTGTTGCGCTCCAGGTACTCGAGGAATTGGGCTGCGTCCGGAACGGGAATCCTGGCGACTGCAGACAACAGGGGGACGCTGATCTCGTCGAGGATGGAGGATCGAAGGAACGTGCCGATGATCTTGGGGCCGGTCTGAGCGAGGACCTCCTCCAGGAAGTAGTCCATCACCAGGCGGCTGCGGCCGGTAGGGAGTCGATCCGCATCGGCCGACGACGAGCCGGATAGCGACAGGGCTGCCAGCCGCAGGCCGACCGGCCAACCCTCACTTCGGCCGACAATGGCCTCGACGACCTGCGGAGACAGGGGGCGAGGGGAAACCGCCTGGAGGAACACCGCCAACTCCTCGGGCGAGAAGTACAGATCGGCAGCACGCAATTCGGAGACTTGTCCTGCCACGCGCAGCCGCGCCAACGGGAGGGGTGGATCGGTGCGTGAGGCGATCGCCATGTGCAGCGAGGGAGGACACCTGCGGATGAAGACAGAGGTGAATTCCAGCGAGGTCGGATCACGCATCCGTTCGAAATCATCGAGCACGAGGGCGGTCGGCTCAAGCACCGCGTCCAATTCCTGGCACAAGGCCTCAGCCAGCTTAGAGGGGGCAGGCTGTCTGGCGCCATGGAGGATGCGGTAGGTCGTGCGGCCGAGCTCGGGATGGATCGTGCGCAGCGCGCCGATCAGATCCTGAACATAGGGCACGATCTCGCATCGCTCAGCATCGAGAGAAAGCCAGGCGCACGGACGATCGCAGGCTTCGACCCACTGCGCAAGCAGGAGTGGTCTTGCCGGAGCCCGCGGGCGCCGAGACCAGCGTCAGGCGCAGGTTCGCACCCTCGTTCAGCCTGGCGATCAGCACGGGGCGTGGGAGCAGCCCGGCCGGCGGGAGCGGCCGGCCGAGGATCCGGGGGGGTGCGGGCGGCGCAGGGTCGGGAGGCTTCATCGGCGATTGGCCGGAGGGGTCCGCCGCCCCAGGCGGTCGCCCGGGGATGGGACGAGGATTCTAACACGCAGGGGGTGTGGCCATTCGGCGGAGGTCACTCGGGACGACCCACCTGGCTGTCATCTCGAGGCCGGGTTTACGGCCGACACTGGGAGCTGTCATCCCGAGGCCGGTGCTCCGCGCCGACACTGCGGGGGCGGGCGTCCCGAGGCCGTCGGTGGCCGACACTTGCACCTGCGCTTGCAGCGCAGCTGCAGTGCAGGTGGGGATCTGCTTGTGGCCTTCAGCCGCGGGACGTGCGCGGCAAAGCAGATCCCTCGCTTCGCTCGGGATGACACAACGGGGGCTGTCATCCCGAGGCCGTTCGCTGGCCGACACTTGCACCGCGTTGCAGCGCAGCTGCAGTGCAGGTGGGGATCTGCTTGTGGCGGCTTCAGGCGCGAGGACGTGGCGGCAAAGCATGATCCCTCGCTCCGCTCGGCGGCGCTCGGGATGACATCGCGAGCGGCCGAGGGGTCTGCTCAGGGCGATGGCGGTTCAGAGAGCCCGTGCTGACGCCAGGCTCGTCGGGCCCGACGTCCGGAAGATTGGCCTGACGCTGGACGTAGACCTGCACGGCATACGCCACCGTGGGGAAGAAGCTGTCGTAGAGCTCATCGCTCGCCCCGACGCGCCGCAACCGCTCCCGCACGCCACCCCTCACCTGAGCGTACATCACTTCGACGCCGCGCTCACGGAGCTGAGACATCAGGGCCTGCATTCCATCGATGGTCGTCAGGTCCAGATCGGATGTGGCGCCGACATCGAGCAGCAGGTTGTGCAGAGTCTCCTGGCGCGCGATGACTCGTTCCCGGATCATGCGCGCGACGTAGTTGACATTGAAGTAGTACAAGGGGGAATCGATACGCAGGATCAACAGGCCCGGGATCTCGAGACACTCGGGGTGGCGGGCGATGTCGGCGAATGCTCCGGGTTTCTCCGGCATCTCGCCCAGGACAGCCAGCGTCGGGCGGGAGGCCGAGTAGAGCACGATGATCAGCGACAGCCAGACGGCCAGCGTCAGCCCGACCATGACATCCGAGAACAGGATGCCGATCAGGGCGGCCATGGCGAGCACGAAGTCCCGCCGTCGCTGGACATAGAGCTCGCGCAGCGCCGGGACATTCACCAGGCCGACAACCGAGTTCACGACCAACGCCCCCAGAACCGCCTGAGGGACGAATCGGAACAGAGCGGTGCCAGGAAGAGCAGCGTCAGCAGCACAAATCCAGCCGACATCAACCCGGTCAGTTGAGTCTTCCCGCCCGAGGCCTCCGCCGTAGCCGAAGTGGACATGCTTCCGTCGACGGCGAAGCCCTGGAAGAGGCTCGTGCCGATGTTGGCCACGCCCAGGCCCAAGCAGTTCCTGATCGGAGTCCAAATCGTAGTGGTGCTTCAGGGCAAAGGCGCGGCCCATGCCCACCGTTTCGCCCATTGCCAGGAAGGCGATCGAGAAGGCCCCTGCCAGCAGGGCCGTGAAGTCGGCGAGGCTGAAGACGCGGAATCGTCAGCTGCGGAAGGCCGCGTGGGACGCTGCCGACGACAGCCACCCCTTTGAGGTCCAGATCGAAGAGCGCCACGGCGAGCATTCCAATCACGAGGACGATCGGCGCGGCGGGCACCTGGGGTAGGCGAGCGCCTGAGCACGCGCAGCATCACCAGTGCACCGACCCCGAGAAGCACGGTCAGGGGCAGCGCCTCATCCAGGTTCAGCAGAATGTCCCATGCCTGCTGGAAGAAGTTCCCTTCGCCGGCCGGCACGCCAAGGATCTTGGGCACCTGGCCGACGATGATGACCAGTGCCAGGCCGAAGACGAACCCCGTGACAATCGGGCGGGAGAGGAAGTCCGAGAGAAACCCCAGGTGGAAGATGCCAGCCAGCAGCAGCAGTAGGCCCATGACCAAGGCCAAACCAGCGCTGAGGGCAAGAAAGCGGGCCGGGTCTCCGCCGGCCAGCGCCGCGACAACCGAGTAGGACAGGATGGCAACCGTCGAACTGGTGGTCACCTTGACGTGCCGCGAGGAGGCGAACAGGCTGTACAGCGCCAGTGAGATCATGGCGGCATACAGGCCATTCACTGGGGGCAGGCCCGCCATGGCGGCGTAGGCCATCGCGGTGGGGGTCATCACGCCCCAGATCGTCACCGCCGAGATCAGGTCCGGCTGGAGCCAGGCGCGATCGTAGGTCCTCGCCCAGGTCAGGATCGGGACGACGCGTTTGACCCCCGGCCAGGCCTTGGCTGTGACCTTGCTGACCCTGGCTGACAGCGTGGGCTTCTCCGCTTTGCTTGTCATCGGTTACTCCGCGCTGTGTATGTCATGTCCGAGCGCCAGCCCCCCGTCCGGGCCGGCGCCGGCCCGCGGGGCGAACGGCCGAGCCAGGGCGAGGGGCACCGAGGAATCTGCTCTCCTCGGCGGTGAATCCTGCCACGACTGTGAACAAGCAGATCCCCACCTGCACTGCAGCTGCGCTGCACACCTGCCCTGCCGTCTCGCACCGGCGTGCCGCCGGTTCTCGCGGCACGAACGGTGGCGGGCGGTGCCAGGGAGCGCAGGCCGTTCGCCCCGACGGGCGGCGCCCGCACCCCGCAGATCGCGCGGGGCGTAAGAACGCGGGGGCGGCGGCCCGGGCGAGGTGCGAGGGTCGGCCTCGGGATGACATACCCCCTCTGTCATCCCGAGTGCCTGCCCCGAGCGAATGCGAGGGGGAAGCGAGGGATCTGCTTTCCCTCGCCTGGTCGCCCCCCAAGGCTACTGCCGCATCATGGCGATCTTGAGCTCGGCCTCGCTATCCTGGATCAACTCGCCGGATACGTCCACCGTGACGCGCTGGATGGTGCCGGTGAAGCGGAACGTGCCTTCGTACTCCTCGGGCGCTGCCGGCTCGCCACCGTCGTAGCCGCAGGTCATGCCCTGTGTCCCGAACATGTTCAGGACCGAGTAGGGCATGTCGAGGCTGGCCACCAGCTTGCGGTTGATGTAGAGCTGGCCGCGAGCCGGTACCCCTCTCCCCTGGGCCACGTCGGGCTTACCCGTCGGCTCGAACTCGTAGCGCAGCTCGACTTCGCCCTCCGGGATCGTGTCACTGGAATGCAGCCAGAACTTGTCATGGCCGAGCCAGTTGTACAGGAAGTGAAGCCGCTTCTCCTTGACAAAGAAGGTGTAACCGCCGGTGCGGCCGCCCAGGGCGAGCAGCACCCCCTGCGCGCCGCCCTTCGGGATCACCACCTCGGCCGTGATGCTCCACGGCCGGTTGTACAACTTGGGAGCGGCGGTGAAGGGAACCCCTGAACCGCCGGCGTACAGGACGTACTTGTTCCTCGGCTTGGCAATGGTCGGACGCTCCACATTGATGCGTTCGAAGGCGCTGCCGTCGACGGGCAATACCTGGTACTTGCCCGCTTCCGCCCACCAGCGGCCAACCATTTCGATCACCTTTTCGCGATTCTCGGCGGCCAGGTTGTGGCATTCGGAGTAGTCTTCAGCGATATGGTACAGCTCCCAGTCATGAGCCTCGATGTCCGCCATCACATCGTTGGAAATGGGAGTGCCGAACTTGCGCCCTTTCTGGGCGGCCTCGCTGAAGCTCGGGCCCGGCCACGGGCAGACCGCTCGCCAGCCGTCGTGATCGATGGCGCGGTGGCCAATCATCTCGAAGTACTGGGTATGGTGCTGGCTGGGCGCGGCCGCCTCGTTGAAGCTGTGGGCGAAACTCACCCCGTCGATCGTCGCCTGGGTCACACCGCGGATACTCTCCGGCGCCTCGGTCCCCAGCGCTTCCAGGACCGTCGGGACGAAGTCGATGATGTGCGCGTACTGCGTCCGAATCTCACCGCGCGG
This sequence comes from uncultured Chloroflexia bacterium, assembly GCA_963789825.1. Taxonomy (GTDB): domain Bacteria; phylum Chloroflexota; class Anaerolineae; order Anaerolineales; family E44-bin32; genus PFL42. Next base: position 38,102 of record CAWBME010000002.1, on the reverse strand, counting down.
CTTGATCCCCTTGGGCCAGGACACGATGCAGGGGTCCGTCGTGCCGCCCCGGTAGGTCTCGCGCTTCCAGCGGCGGAAGGGCGTGTTGCCGGCATTGGTCCAGCCCCATGGGTAGTGGTTGCAGCTCTCGACGCCGCCCAGCTTGTCGATCACCTTGAGGTTGTCTTCCAGCGATTCCTTCACGTTGTTGAAGAAGAACATCTCGTTGAGCGAGCCCACCGGCCCCCCCTCGGAGCTGGCGCCGTTGTCGGAGACGACGAGGATCAGCGTGTTGTCGAGCTCGCCGATCTCCTTCAGGAACTCGAGGATGCGTCCGAAGTGATGATCGGTGAAGCTGACAAAGCCGGCGTAGACCTCCATGAACCGGGCATACAGCCGCTTGGCGTCCGCCGACAGCGTGTCCCACACCGGAACATCCGGGTCATGCGCCGACAGCTCGGTGCCCTTGGGGATGATCCCCATCTTCAGCTGGCGCTGATGGACGATCTCGCGGTACTTGTCCCAGCCCATGTCGAACTTGCCCTTGTACTTGTCCGCCCACTCCTTGGGCACGTGGTGAGGGGCGTGGCCGGCGCCCGTGGCGTAGTACAGGAAGAAGGGCTTGTCCGGCGCGTTGACGTGCGCATCCTGGATGAACTCGATGGCCTTGTCGGCCAGGTCGATGCTCAGGTGGTAGCCCTCCTCCGGGGACTTGGGCTGCTCGACCTCGTGGTTGTCGTAGGTCAGCTCCGGATACCACTGGTTGGTTTCGCCGCCCGTAAAGCCGTAGAACCGTTCGAAGCCGCGGCCGAGCGGCCAGCGGTCGAAGGGTCCGGCGGACGTGGTGTGTTCGGGGGGCGTCAGGTGCCATTTCCCGACGCAGAAGGTGTTGTAGCCCTTCGGCAGCAGCATCTCGCTGAGCATGCCCTTGTCGAAGGGCAGGATACCGTTGTAGCCGGGGTAGCCGGTGGAGAACTCCGTGATCATCGCCAGCCCGAGCGAATGGTGATTGCGGCCGGTCAGGATGCAGCCGCGCGACGGCGAGCACAACGCCGTCGTGTGCATGTTGGTGTAGCGCAGGCCGTTGGCGGCCAGGCTGTCGAGGACGGGGGTCTCGACCAGCCCGCCGAAGCAGGAAAGCTGCCCGAAGCCGACATCGTCCAGGACGAAGAACAGCACGTTGGGCGCGCCCTCCGGCGGGCGCGGTGGCTCAGGCCAGGCCGGCGAGGACTCTTCGGTGGTCCGTCCGATGACGCCGGTGAACGGGGTTCCGTCTTTGTAGGTCTTGATGGCCATGCAACTCCTCCTGTGGTTTGTACTTCCGATACGGTCAGATGCGGATCGAGCCCGAAACTGACGTTCCTATCATCGACGGTCAGATGCTCCCGATCAAGGCGTACTCACTCAATCGAATACCTCCAGCGGTCCGCCTCCGTCCTTGAAGTGCATGCGGAACTTGCCGCCCGCGTGCTACGCTACCCGTCGGCTGGCGCTGCCGACGGCGCCCTGCGCGCGTTCCACAAGGCCGCTCCGGCCGCCACGAGGCTGCCGGCGACGGTGGCGACTGCAATTGCCGGGAGAGCTTCGCGCTGAACCAGGATGCCGGTGAAGAAGATCGCAAAGAGCGGTGCCCGCATGGTTGCCGCGATCGCGCCGGCGATGGTTGCCGCCACCGCCACCGCCACCGGGATCTGCGGGAAGATCAGGTTGACCGCCAGCCCCAGCGCGATGCCGACAAACATGATGGGGAAGATGTAGCCGCCCTTCCATCCGCAGACCAGGATCAGGCAGGTCATCACCAGCTTGACCCCCGCCAGCGCCAGCAGCATCGGCACTCCGATCTCGGCGGCGCGTTCGATCAGTTCGACCGACTGCTCCTCTCCCGAGAAAAGGATCAGCGGAAAGGCGGCCCCGGCGATTCCCAGGGCGAGTCCGCCGAGCAGCCCGCGCAGGACGAGGCGATTCTTCATCGGCTGCACAGACCGTTGCAGCAGGCGCAACAGAATGAAGAACACAACGCCCACTGCTCCGCCAATTGCGCCCAGAGGCACGGCCTGCAGCAGATCTCGGAAGGTCGGCAGGTATTCGGGGAAAACGTAGACGGTGCCGTAGAAAGACCCGGTGAGAACGACGAAGATCACGGTGGCGGTCGCCGAGGCGAGCATGCTCGGGAACAGGATCCAGAAGTACAGGCTGGGCATCGCCCCTCCCCCTCGGGCAGATTCGAGGGCCAGCAAGGGCCCTCCGACCGGGGAGGTGATGAACGCGCCGAGCATTCCGCTGACGCCTGAGTAGCTCAGGGAACGCGTCTCCCGCTCGTCGCCATGCAGGCGATCGGCGAGCCAGGTTCCGATTCCGCCCGTAGCGTCCGCCAGAGGCGCCTCCGGCCCCAGGCTGGCGCCGCTGGCGAGTGACACGAGCGCCGTGAGGACGATGCCCGGGGCGTTGCGATAGTCAAACCGTCCCGTCCGGCCGAACTCGTTCATCACCTCGGCGAAGATCCCGGTGTGGTCGCCAAAGGCGCGTACCAGGAGTCCGACCAGCAATCCGCCCACGAGACAGACGAGGATTGTCCAGGCTGGGGCCGGCAGCCCCGTCGCCTGGGCGGCGCTTTCCCAGATCAGGGCGGTGCCCGCGTTGACCAGGACGACGAAGAGGAAGGTGACCAGGGCTGCGACGGCGCCGAGAATCGTCGCCACCGCGATGAGCCTGAAGTAACGAGGAGCATTCGCCTGTGGGTCGATCATTGGGGCTCCTCCTCGGTCGCTAGCCGGGGTAGCAGGAGTTTACCATCAGACCGCGGTCTCCGGCCGCTCTCGCCCACCGCAGGCTTCGGCTTCCGATGGAGAAAGCCAGCGAACCTCCGAGCCACCCAACGAGTCACCAACCTGATGTCTGCCTGGTGGGGGAGCGAGCCAAATAGCATCCTCCAAGCACCAGCGAAGGTCTCATCCTTGTTCTGGCTGCGGGCCATTCGCTTTCGTCAGCTTCTGAATCTGAGTTGTCATTCTCAAGATGACCCTGGGATCGGCCCGCGCGGAAGTGCCGCGTCATCGGCGGACGGCCGGGCTTGCTGCCCTCGGCCGTCCGCTGGGGGGAGCCGCAGGGTCAGCTCGCTAGCAGCTTCGCCTTCGCCGCGGCAAACTCCTCATCAGTCAGCACGCCGGTGGTGTGCATTTGCGCTAGCTGCTGGATCTGTGTGTTGATGTCCGGCGCGGCGGGGGCCGGCGCTGGCACTGGCGCGGCCGCCTGATCCGCTGCTGCTTGTTGGGCGGCAGCGTTCGACGCCGCAACGTGGGATACAACTGCCGCACCGACAATCATCCGCCTTCGTCGTCGTCGCATCATCTTGGTACGCTCCTGCTCGGTTGTGGCGCGCCTAGTGCGCGCCAAGAGAGAGCCGCGGCTTAGGCCGCGTCGCTCTGGGCCTCATCCAACGCATCCTGGACGAGGATCGCCGGGATGAACTGGTTGTCCACCATCCGGCCATTGGCGGCCTTGATGTCCTTGAAGAATTTGTCCGCCCACAAGTGCTCGATCAGCAGTAGGCCGGCGGTCGTGTTGGGGCGGATCATCTCGCCGATCGCTTCGATGTCGCCCGTGGTGAACACCCCCTTGATCTGGGACTTGAGCGGATCGATGAGGATGATTTCGGACGGCTCCATCTCGACCAGCTCGCGCGTGGTCACCTTGCCGTCCTTGTCCTTCATGATCGTGACCAAGTCGAGAACCCGGATCGTCTTCTTCTCGACGAGGTTCATCAGATCAGGCAGCAGATCGCCCCTGAACTTGTTGCCTTCGAACTCGAAGGCCAGGTAAGACATCGGTCCTAGCTCCATCGTATTCACCCTCCTCATCTGGATTGAGCGTGATCAGCGCAACACCCGCTGGTCTCAGGTCGCTTGCCGGGCCGACGACGCGCCTTGGGCGTGCGCCGCCCGTCGATATCCGAGGACGACAGTCTATTCCGGCGCTAAGCGGGGGGTTCTCATTCTGTGCTCGTGGCCCGGTCTTCTGGGTCGCGTCCGGTGCGTCCCGTACCCGCCATCGTGGCGCCGTGGCCACGGGCATACAGTCCAGGCAGATCGAGCGGTGCTTGACCCAAGACCGCTGGCCGGTGCGCCAAAGGCGATGCCCATCAGGCGACTCTGCTTGGCTTCATGGTAGAACGGCCCAGGGGGGCAGGTCATGCTCCCAATGGTAGCAGTCGCCTGTGGGGATTTCGGCAGAAATCGGGCTGTCTGGACCAACTTGCCGGGGGAGAAGGCCGCGGACGTGTGGAGCGTCCTCACCCTGGGCGAGGAGCCGGAGCGAGGCCGCCCCGCCGACGGCATCCCTGCGGCCGCCGCCCTGAAGCTTGGCGTGCGGACTGCCCAGGTGTCGCTTCACAGACAGGTGCGAGATGCCGAGCTGGGAGGAGTGCGCGCCTGCCCTGCCACTCCAGTCGAAAGGGGTGGGTTCGGCCCGGCTCAGTTCCCTGAATCGGGCAGTTTCCCGATGCGGAGGCGGGCGCCGCTGACGCTCGGTTTGGGTATCTCGGCGATCCCCCCTGATCCTTCAACCGGCAGAACGGGCTTGAATGCCCCGGTTGGCTTTCAGGTCATTAACGACCCGGACCTGGGCGTCCCGGACCACCAGGCCCCCCGGGTCCGCCTGGACCGCCCGGTTTGCCGGGGCCACCAGGTCCGCCAGGGCCGCCCGGTTTGCCGGGGCCACCCGGTCCGCCTGGACCCCCAGGCCCGCCCGGCCCGCCAGGTCCACCCGGTCCGCCCGGGCCGACGGGTCCAGGGCCGACAGGGCCAGGTCCCACTGGCCCGCGGCGACGACGTGCAACGATGGAACGTGCGAATGCGTTTGACTCCATCGTCAGTGGCCTCCTTGGGCCCAGCTAGTCGCGTCGCTCCTGAGGAGGAACGGCGAACGATGTTGAACGTAGCCGATCGGATTTGTCTTGTAGGATACCCCACGTCGAGGTTGCCTTGCCCTCGAACCGGCCCGTCGCCGTAGGCCAGCAAGCCACAATGCACAAGTTGATGTGCTGGCGGGCTTCCCCTGCCCGGCCGGCGCTGAGAATCTCCCTGTCTTCCGGATAGGGAACACGCTCGCCGCCTAGATGACCAGCGAAATCGAAAGAACGATAACCCGCCGGAGGCTCAATGTCCCACCGACCCGTGCGCCCCGAACTGTCACCCTTGATTCCCGTGGCAGTGCTTGAACTTGCGGCCGCTGCCGCAGGGGCAGGGCGCGTTGCGCGCCGAGCCGGCGAAGCGCTGCGCATCTTCCTGCCACAGCTGCCCCATGACCTCGTCGGCAAAGCGTCCCTGCTTGAGCAGATCGGCCATCAGCCGCATCGGATGATCGATGTGGTTGAAGAACGCCTTGTAGCCGGCGCACAGGTAGTTTAGCCCCGATTCGCCATCGGGCGTCCGGATGAACCGGTTGCGCGGGCACTCCCCGTTGCAGGCGAAGCGCACCTCACATTCGCGGCAGTAGCGCGGCAGCGTGTCGCGCTTGGCCTGGCCGAAGGCCTTCTGCTGGTCGGAGCCGACGAGCTCGATCAGGTGGTCCTGCTGGATGTTCCCCAGGAGGAACTTCGGCTCGACGAAGTGATCGCACGAGTACAGGTCGCCGTTGTGCTCGAGCGCCAAAGCTTCGCCGCAGGTCTCCCGGAAGATGCACAGCGAGCTGCCGATGCCGACCCACGAGCCAAGTGCGGCGTCGAACATCTGGACGAAGACCTTGCCGACATCATGCCGCACCCACTCGTCGAAGACGGCGATCAGAAACCGCCCCCACTGGTCAGCCCGGACGGACCGCTCGGTGACGAGATCCCCTTCGAGCTGGTACAGCGGGCGCGGTTGGTGCGTGTCGCCCCAGCCCTGGTTGGCCAGCGGCAGCAGCTCGGCGGTCGCGCGCTCGACGATCGGGATGAACTGCAGGTACTGGGCGCCGAGGTCGTCGCGGAAGAAGCGGTAGACCTGCAGCCCGTGGTCGCCGTTGGCGGCGTGGACGGTGCACAGGAGGTTGAAGTCAACGGCATGCGCCTTGAGGAGATCGAGCCCGCGCATGACGCGGTCGAAGGTGCCGGCGCCGCCCTTGTCGACCCGGTAGGCATCGTGCAGCGCGCGGGGGCCGTCGACGCTGATCCCCACCAGGAAGTTGCTGCTGCTTGAAGAAGGCACACCATTCGTCATCGAGCAGGGTGCCGTTGGTCTGGATCGTGTGCTGGACCTTCTGGCTGGGTTGCTTGTGCTTCTCCGCCAGCGCGACCGAGCGCCGGAAGAAGTCGAGGCCCATCAGCGTGGGCTCTCCGCCCTGCCAGGCGATGGTGACTTCGGGCGCCTGATGCGCTTCGAGCAGCTGGCGGATGTACGTTTCAAGCAGGTCGTCCGCCATGCGGAAGCGGCTGCCGGGATAGAGCATCTCCTTGGAGAGGAAGAAGCAGTACTTGCAGTCGAGGTTGCAGATGGCGCCGGTGGGCTTGACGAGAACGTGGAATGCCGGGGGGGCGTTGGGGGGAGTGTTGGGGCAGGCCGAGACTCGCGGGCATCGAGATGCAGCTCCGTCCCCCGGGCGTGGGGCGGTACGAGATTTAAGCGCCCGGTCACCGTCAGGCGCGTCGATGGCGCCGGTGCAGCGACCTGGCCGAGACGGCGTCGGGATGGCGAGATGGCGGCGTCCGTCCACGAGGGCGTGCTCGGGCGACTGCGAGAGGCAGTGATGCAGCTGCCTTAGCTGACACGGCGTTCGCCCTGCAGAGCTGCGCACAAGCAGATCCCTCGGCCACAGTCGGCCTCGGGATGACAGTCCGGGTGTCATCCCGAGCGCCTGGCTGAGCGGATCGCGAGGCGGAGCGAGGGATCTGCTTTGCCTCCCGGCGGCGCCGGACCGGACGGGGTGCATGTGGCGAAGAACGGCCTCGGGATGACGACGCTGACTGGTCATTCCGAGGGCGCAGTGCCAGGCGAGAGCCGGCGGCACGAAGGCGGGCTGTGGTTCAACTCATTGGGCGGGATCAAGGCCCATTCGATGCGCCCCGGCGGTGCTCTCGGAGATTCAGGATCAGGACATACACGCTGACCGCCAGCACCCAGCCCGGGAAGATCAACGGCACCCACGAAGACAGGCTCGTGCTCAGCAGCAGCACCAGCGCCAGGGCGTAGGTCACCAGCGCCCAGCCGCGATGCATCACGCCGGTGCGCAGCCAAATCGTGCCCAGCGAGATCATGAACACGCCCGCCATGCGAAGCGCGTAGATGTTGATCAGGTTGTACGTGACCGTGCGGCTGTAGGCGTACACATCGCTGGCGAGGAACTCTGCCCTGGCCGAGGGCAGAGCTCGCCAGGGCTCCGCCCGCCATCGCCACGCCCACGAAGGTCAGCGCCAGGAAGAGCAGGCCGCTGCCCGAGAAACACGGTCGCGAAGAAGCGGTCTTCCAGCGCGCCCACGCGGTCGCGAATCACGCCGATGAACCACAGGAACGCGATTCCGGCATAGGGAACCAGGTTCAGCGCCAGGGTGACCGTCTGGGCATGGGTCTGCATCCAGGCAGCGTCGACCGATCTCACGTCAGGAATTGAGATGCGGACGAGCACCAGGCTGGTGCCATAGAGCAGGGCGAACAGGATTCCGGCGACGGCCGCCGCGCGGGGCGTCGTGAGTCGTCTGCCTGTGAAATGGGCCTGCCCGTCCCTCATGTCCGTCGACTCTCCTCAGGATGGTGGCGGCGCTACCGTGCTGCCGCCCCAAAGCGGGCGCGGTACGCCGTCACCGCCGAGCGTACCGACGGATGGAGATTCTCCTGGCCGATCCGGGCCGTCAGCCCGGTCACCTGCAGGAGATCGCGCAAGGGGCCGATTGGCGCGGGCGATCCACAGCTCGACGCCAAGCCGCTCCAGGTTCGCGTCCAGATTCTCCAGCGCCTCCGCCGCCGTCGAATCGAAGTCGCTGATCGGTTCTGCATCCAGGATGACGCATTCAGCCCGGGGCCGGCGTTGGCGACCAGGGCTTCCAGGCGCTCGGTGAAGTAGGCGGCGTTGGCGAACACCAGCGGCGCGTCGAACCGGTAAACGATCAGCCCCGGCTCGGTGAGCGTCGTCTCCTTGTCGGTGACGCCGCGATACACCGTGCCGCCGCTCGCATCCAGGTCGTCGAGCAGCGCATCGTGCGGCCGCGAGATGTGATAGATCACGTTGACCAGCGACAGCATCACCGCCACGAGCACGCCTTGCAGGATTCCGACCGTGAGCACGCCGAGGGCGGTCACCACCGCCAGCCAGAACTCGACGGAACGCACCTGCCGCAGGAAGCGAAACGCAGCCAGGTCCAGCAACCCGAACGAAGCGACGATGATGATGGCTCCCAGCACGACGGTCGGCAGTGGCGCCAGCAGCGGCGTGAAGAAGAGCAGGAAGATGATGGTCAGCGCGGCGGCGATCAGTCCGACCCACTGCGATTTGCCGCCCATCTGATCGGCGACGGCGGTGCGCGAGCCGCTGGTTGCGGCGGGAAATCCGGTCAGGAAGCCGGCGCCGATATTGGCGAAGCCGATCGCAACGAACTCTTGATTGGCGTCGATCTTCTGTCCGTGTCGGTTGGCGAAGACGCGCGCGGTGAGCACCTCGTCGGCGTAGATGAGGATGGTGAGGGCCAGGGCCGCCGGCAGGAGCGAGAAGATATCCTGCACGCTGAAGGCGGGGATCGTCAGACGGGGGAGCCCGGCGGGCACCGCGCCGACGATGGCGACTCCCTTGGCCGACCAATCCAGCACGGTCGAGCCCACGATCGCGGCGACGACAACGATCAGCGGGCCGGGCAGAGTGCGGGAGACACGGCGCATGAGGAAGAGCGCCGCCACGCAGACAACGCCAATGACGAAGGTGAGCAGGTGCGTTTCGTCGAGGCGGCTGATCACTTCCGCAACCTGCCGGAAGAACTCGTCGCTCTCCAGCTTGATGCCGAACATCTTGCCCAGCTGGCTGCCGATCACGATCAGTGTCGTTCCGAAGATGTAGCCGACCAGGATCGGCTTGGACAGGAAATCGGTGATGAATCCCAGCCGGGCCACGCGGGCGAGAAGTGCCAGCAGGCCGACCAGGATCGCGGCCAGCGCCGCCAGAGCGGCGTAGCGCACCGGGTCACCCCCGGCCAGCGGGGCGACGGCGGCGGCCGTCATGATGGCGGTCGTCGCTTCGGGCCCCATGATCAGCTGCCGGGATGTGCCAAACAAGGCGTACATCACCATCGCCCCAAGCGCAACGTACAGGCCGGCGACGGGCGTAACCCCGGCCAGATCGCCGTACGCCATGGCCGAGGGGACGAGCACGGCGAAGACCGTGGCGGCCACGACGAATTCTGTGCGCAACAGGGCGCGGGCGGCGCCCCCGAACAGTGCAAGACCCGGAACGAATTGGGCGATCCCGCGAGCAGGCGGTGTCGGCTTCATCCTCGGTCGGCTCCCTTCGCAGGCTGCTGGATTTCCTTGTCCAGCTCGTCCACGATCGCCGCCAGGGCAGCCCGGCGCTCCTCCGGGGCGGAGGGCAGGCTGGCCTGAAGCAGGCTTCGGATCGCCTGTGCCCCGCTGCGGATCAGCTCCTGGGCCTCGGCCTCATCGTAATGGGACGAGAGATAGGCCAGGACGGCCTCCGGCGGACCGGCGAAGACGTCTTGCGGGCTGATCCTCTCCATCGCACCGGCCAGCTCGAGCATCTGGCGCACCGGCGTGATGGCGCGCATCAGCATGAAGCGGACGTTCCGACCCTGCAATTCCTCGCCCAGCTCGGCCAGCATGTCGGCGCTCGGCACATCCAGGTCGGTCGTAGCGCCCAGGTCGAGCAACACGGCCTTGACGGGCTCGGAGCTGGCGGCCATTTCCGCCGATGATGGCCTCCTTGAAACCGGCGGCATTGGCGAAGAACAAGCCGTTCTCCGGCCGGACGATCAGCAGGCCCGGGACGGTGCGGTTCTCTGGATTGCGCCGGATGTCGCCAAACTCCAGCCGGCCGGGGATACGGCCCAGCACCGCCAACCTGGGATGGCTGGCGCGCCAGACCAAGGCAAAGAGAGAAATGACCACGGCGATGAGGAGCGCCTCGAGAGTCTCGAAGGTGAGAACGGCCAACAGCGCCACCACCGCCAAGACGAAATCGGCGCGGCGCACGCGCTACAGGTGTCGGAACTTGGCGACCTTGACCATGCCCGACACGGCCACGATCACGATCGCCCCCAACGCCGCTTCGGGCAGCGCGTAGAACAAGGGAGTGAAGAAGAGCGCCACCACGACGGTGACGCCAGCGGCCAGGATGCCCGACATCTGGCTGTGCGCGCCGGCCCGGTCGTTGGCGGCGGACTTGGACAGGCTCGAGCCGATCGGAAAGCCCTGGAACAGCCCCTGCGCCGAAGTTCGCTGCCCCCAGTCCGATCAGCTCCTGGTTCTCATCGATCCGGTACTTGTGGGCGGCGGCGAAACTGCGCGCCGGGCCGATGGCTTCGGCGAAGTTCGACCAGCGCCAGGCCGAGCGCGCCCTGGAAGCAGAAGCCACCAGTTCTGCAGCCCGACCGCTGGCCACTGAGGCGGTGCCAGCCCTGCCGGGATATCGCCGACCACCTCTACGCCGCGCGCCTCCAGCCCGAACACGACCGAGATGACAATCCCGAAGACCAGCGCCACCAGCGCAGCCGGGATCTTGTGGAAGTAGTGCTCCAGGGCGATCAGCAGGATCAGGCAGAGCACGCCGGTGATCAGTGTGGCCAGATGTCGTTTCCGGCAGGTGAATGACGATGTCGTACAGCCGCTCCCAGAAGTTGCCCTGCCCGCCCTCGATGCCGAGCAGCTTGGGGACCTGCTTCACCATCACCGTCAGCGCCAGGCCGGTGATGAAGCCCACCATCACCAACTCGGAGAAGAACTGCGCCACCCGCCCCAGCTTGAGCAACCCGGCAAGGATCGCAATCAGCCCGGCCAGCACGGCGAGCGCCGCAGTCAGCAGGATGAACTCCGGCGTGTCCGGCGCGGCGATCAGGCTGACCGTGGCGAACGACATCGTGGCGATAATCGCCGATACCGCCACGACCAGCTGACGCGAGGTGCCAAAGACGGCAAACGCCAGCAGGCCGATCGGGGCGGCATAGAAGGCAGTCTGGGGCGGCACGCCGGCGATCTGGGCGTAGGCCATGCCTTCCGGGATCAGCAGGGCTACGACCGTGAGGCCGGCAATCAGATCGAGGCGCAGCCAGCTGCGATCGTATTTGGGCAGCCAGGCCAGGATCGGAAGGTAGCGCACCCAGAGGCTCGGCTGGGGCTCGGCTGTGGTCTGCACGGCTGTGGTCTGCATGGTTGCTCTCACCTGCGCGTTGTCAGAGATCCCCAGATTGGAATTGTACTCGTCAACGCAGAAGGCAAAACGTTGCCCTCGCCCCCACCGTTTGCGGTGGGATCAATCGGCGGCGGCGGCGATGCTCCAGGCGCTGTGAGGCGCCCCGGCGGGCGGCTGGACCAGCCGCCCGTCCGGGACGAGGGACACGAACTATGTGCCGAGTAGTTTGGCTTTGGCGGCGGCAAACTCGGCGTCTGTCAGCACGCCGGAAGCGTGCATCTGGGCGAGCTGCTGGATCTGGGTGTTGAGGTCCGCCTCGGCCGGGGGCGCGGGTGGTGCCGGTTCTGGTGCCGGCGCCTCGCTCGCCGATGTCTGCTGGGAGGCGGTGTTTCTGCCCGCAGCCGCACCCACGACTGCCGCCCCGACGATCATCCGTCGTCGTCTTCGTCGCATCATTTCGTTAGAACTCCTTTCGCTTGTGGCGCCTTGTCCGCATGCAAAGAGCTCCTGCTCAGACGGCACCGCTTTGCGCCTCTTCCAACGCTTCTTGGACGAGAATCCCTGGGATGAACTGATTGTCAACCAGACGGCCATTGGCGGCCTTCACGTCCTTGAAGAACTTGGTCGCCCACAGATGTTCGATCAGCAGCAATCCGGCGGTGGTGTTGGGGCGGATGAGGGCGCCGATCGCCTCAATGTCCTCGACCGAGAACACTCCCTTGATGTGGGACTTCAGAGGGTTGAGAAGGATGACATCGACCGGGTCTAGTTCCACCAGTTCCCGGCTGGATACCTTCCCTGCCTGATCTTTGAGGACGATGACCAGGTCGAGGATGCGGATGATCCCTTTCTCGACCATCCCCATCAGGTCGGGCAGGATGTCACCCTTGAACTTGTTGCCTTCGAATTCGAAAGCCAGATACGACATCGGTCCAAGTTCCATGCTAGTGTCTCCTTTCATGTTCCAGGTCTTGCTCGCGGTGCCTACCGTCACGGGGTTGCCTCATGCCACGCGTCAGGCAGGTTTCGGGACGTCGTCGGGCGGGATGAGTGCCTCTGCCCACCAATCGGGAGGCGGCACCGCGAACGGGCGCGAAGGCCATCCGCTGCTTACCCGGTGTTGGAGGAAACTGGTCAAATTGCTTCGCCTGGCGAGCGACCACGGCCTCTTTCGTGATGTTGAAGACCGTAAGATCCTGGGTCTGGACCACGGGGCCGTCATACACGCTGCCAAGCTCCGAGAAGACCATCTGGATGACCTGGGGTGAGAGCAACGTATGGTATAGACCGGCCACACGCGGCTTCGCCAGCCCGAATACCTTGCCGGCAGCCGTGGGCGATGTGTGGGCGGCATTGAGGGCGATTGTCGCCCGCTCGATGGAGAGGCCCGACGCGGCGGCGAGAGCTGCTGCAGGTGGGAAGCACTCATGGATCAGCAGGTCGACGCCTTCGCAGGCACGCACAAGCGGCCAGCAGGCACGCGTGTCGCCCGAGAAGGCGAATGACAGGCCGGCGAAATCAAGGCGATAGCCGACAGCGCCGCTCAGGGCATGGACGACGGGAAACGATGTTAGCTTGACGCCGTTCGCCTCGTAAACCACCTGGGTCCGGCTGAAGTCGAACTCGGATGCCACAATCTTCATGCTCTCCGGGTTGATGGCGCCGTTCCCCGCTGCGGTGTCCCAGGCCAGGGCTTCCTCGATCGCTTCGACGAAGTGCCGCGTGCCCAGGCGAGGCTCGGCCCCGCTGGGACCCCACACGTAGATCGGCCCGTCGGCCCGCCCTACCTTCGACCAGCTGCCCGAGAGTGTGATCAGGTCGCCCATGTGGTCGGCGTGCAGATGAGTCAGGAACACCTTGTTGAGTTGGTTGACCGGCAGCTTCAGACTTGCGTAGTTCGCCAGGGAGCCGCTACCGATATCGAAGAGCAGGACGTCGCGCTCGGGGTTGCCGACCTCGACCATAACGCTGGCCGAGGCCTGAGCGCGTGTGTTCCAGGGATTGCCGCTTCCAAGCACGGTCACTCGGAGCTCGCCGTCTTCGAGCGCTTCTTCGCCTGGGATGAACATCTCGGCGTACTTCCGTCGGGGCGTGCCGACAACCGGAGTGAAGGTGATCGCCTGGGTTCCGCCCGCATATGCCGGAACTGGCAGGGACTTGGCTTTGCTGTCCTTCATCTTCGAATCCTCCTGCTTGTGAATGTTGTTCTTATCCGCAAGTGAGTTCGGCGGCCAGGGAACCCCTGCGGGATGAGGCTGCGACTTGCTGTTCCGGTGGCGCCGACGTTGGCCAGATCGATGAGTCCCGCCAGCCTTGGGCGGAGTGATGCTCAGCAGCCTGCCCAGCGCCAGGGCGCAGGTCCGGAGGGCCGAGTTCGGCCGCATCAGCTCGGAGCGCGGCAAGATCGTGCCGAGCGAATGAACAGGCCGGAGCTGGCCGGGCGGTCATTCAACCCTCCAGGCGGTTGACCGAGAGAACTGGCAGGTGCAACTCATACAGCGTGTTGAGCACGCCGGCCAGCGCCGATTGGTCGGTCAACTGGCCTTGCAATGTGGTGATCGGTGGGCTGGGCTCCCGATCGATCGACAGGATCGCCAACCCCTCCAGGCGGTCCTGCCAGGTCGGATCAATCCGGCCCTGGACGATGATCTGGTAGAAGGCGGGACGATCGAATGGCGGTGCGGGTCTGGCGGAAGGGATGACCATGCCTTGAGAGTAGCCGAGACGTCCTTTCCGCACCGCCACCGAAGGGTGCAGAAAGGGTGTACTTCGGGCGCAGGGTTGCCGGTCGGAAGCCAGGGCTCAGAGCGCGGGCAGGAGGCCGAGTTCCTCTGCCCTGGCGACGGCCTTCCAGCGCGTGCTGACGCCAAGCTTGGCGTAGATGTTGATCGAATGACGCTTGACCGTGGCGGGGGAGATGTGCAGCTGGAGGGCGATTTCCTTGAAGCTCAGCGGTGTGCGCAGCAGGTTCAGCACCTCCAACTCCCGCGAGGTCAGAGGCTCCGCCAGAGCGAGATTTCCGGCTGAGTGGGGACCCGCTGGGGCAGGGCTGGCGGCGGCGACTGACCCCAGTGGTTGAGATGGGAATGCTGCCAGGAGGCGCCGGACGGCCTCCGTGGCGTGTCCCTGATCTGCAAACCTGCACAGCAGCATCTGCATGGGCTGCCCCAGGTCAACGAAGGGCCGGACGAATCCGCCGGGGCGAGCCAGATCGATAGACCGCCTCAGCTCGGCGTCCGCGCGATCGGGTTCGCCCTGGGCTTCCAGCGCCAGGGCGCGCAGTGCCAGGATCTCGATCGCGTGGCGGGTGTCGTGGGTGCGCTCGACGATTTCCTTCAGGGAGTCCAGCACCTGCCATGTCTGGGCGGGCTCTCGGGTCAGGCTTCTGGCTACCAGAACGCGCGCCCGGGTCAATTGAGGTTCCTCCAGCCACATGAACGGCTGATCGGGAAGTGGACCGGTCAGGCTGTCAGCCCAATCGCCTGCGCCTTCCAGGTCCCCGTCGAGGAGCATCAGCCGGGCGCGCAGGGATTGGGTGCGGGGATCTTCGCTGCCGCCTTGCTCCAGGTCATACTGGCTGATCGACGCCACCAATTGCCAGGCGTTGGCGCTTTCTCCTTTGGATTGATGGATCAGTGCAAGCCCGGCGATGGCGTCGCGGTAGGTCGACGTGTGGGCCACATAGCGATTGTCGACAATCGCGGTGAAGTACTTCGCGGCAGCCTCCAGTTCGTTGCGCAGGTAGCCGACCATTCCCAAGTGCCAGTCCCCCCAACTACCCATGAGCGCCATTCCGGCTTGTGAGGAGTTGTCAGCCAGAAGCTGAGCCGACTGCTGCGCCCGGTCGAGCCGCCCGGCATTCAGGTAGACGAAACACAGGGATTGCAGGATGAAGAGGGCAAAGGTGTCGGATCGGTCGAAGCGCGCCTCGTATTCCTTGAGGAACATCTCTTCGGCTTCCTGCGCCCGGCCGCTGGCCTGCATCGACACGGCCAGATACATCATTGCCCCACCGCGCACGAAGCTCCACGCCGGCGGCAGAAGGCCCAGGACCTGCCGCGAGAGATCCATCGCCCGCTGGTGCTGATTGCTGAAGAAGGCCTGCTCGGCTCTGATCAGGGAGATCTGCGCGCGCAAGACCTGCCGGTCGCTCTCTGGGAGCGGCGCAGCTTGCGCAGAATCGAGCAGTTCATCGGCGCGCTGGACGACCTGGACTTGCAGGCCGAGGCGCCACGCGAACTGCAGCGCCCAGGCTCGGACCATCAGCAGTACTGCCCGTTGCTGGACGATCTCTTCGGGCATCATGCGGAGCCAGTGGTCGAGCGTGGCCCGGTCCTCCCGGTTGAGCACTGCGCACATCCCTGCGCCGATCTGGCGGCAGGCCAGATCCATGTCGCCGGCTGCAAGCGCGTGCTGCAGGGCCTCATCCAGAAGTTGATGCGTCTCGAACCAGACCGATGCCTGGCGATGCAATTGGCTCACCTGGTCGGCCGGAGCTTCGGCGTATAAGTGCTGCTGCAGGAGTTGCTGGAACAGGTGATGATAGCGATACCAGAACTCCCTGATCGTCGAGAGAGACGATGAACAGTTCGGAGCGCTCGATCCGCTCCAGGCAGGCCTGAGCGCTCCAGGCGGGATCCGTTCCACCAACAACGGCCTCGCAGAGCGAGGCGCAGAAGCGATCCAGGATCGAAGTCCTGAGCAAGAAGGAGTGGATCGCGGGCAACTGATGGGCCAGGACCTCATCCACCAGGTAGCCGGTGATGTTGGCATCCTCCCTGGACAAGGCTTCCAGCACCGACTCCTGGCTGTCTTTGGAGCGCAGGGAGAGGGCCGCCAGATGCAGACCGGCAGGCCAACCCTCGAAGCGCTCTTCCAGCAAAGGAAGGGCCTTCTGGCTCAGATGAGCTTGCGACAATCTCAGATAGGCGGCGGTCTCCTCGGGTGTGAAGCGGAGGTCTCGGGTGCGAACCTCGGTGAGCAGCCCCTTCGCTCGCAGACTACCCAGAGGGATCGGCGGGCTGATGCGGGAGAGCAGCACCAGGTGCAAAGGATCCGGCCAATGCCGCACCAAGTTCCCGAGGAGATCGTGAACCTCCGTCCCCTGGATGGTCTGGTAGTCGTCCAGGACCAGGATGCATTCTGTGGGGAGCTGCGCAAGGTCATTGCTGAAGATCGCGTGCAGGACGGCCGGCGGCGGCAGCTGGCGCGCTTGTAGCAATGCCGCCGTCTGTGTACACGCTTCCGGGATGACCGAACGCAGGGCGGCGATGCAGTAACGCATGAAGACCGTCAGGTCGCTGTCGTTCTCATCCAGGGAGAGCCACGCCGAGGGGAAGGTGACTTCAAGCTTCCCTGGATCGGAATCCATGCGCTCGAGCCAGGATCCAATCAGCGTCGTCTTGCCAAAGCCGGCCGGGGCACAAACCAGGATCAACGGGCGTTCGGCCTCGCGGTTGAGGCGCTCGATCAGCCGTTCCCGCGTGACGAGATCCCTCGGCAGGCGTGGCCGGTGTAGCTTGGTTTGGAGAAGGATGGGAGCCGAGTTGGGCATGCCTGCGAAATGGCGTCTGATGCGGTAATTCTACATCGACGCCCTTCCCGGCGCCCCGGCGCCGATCGGGGGACATCTACCGGGAAGGGACGGCTGTCCAGATGCGCTGACCCAGTCTTGGACTGCCCTACGACGGGGTTCTCACTGCTTCCCGGTCATGCACCTCGCCTATACCCTGACTGCGTATTCCTCCTCCCCCAGCCAGCCCCCGCGGCGGCCTGCCGGGCACGAGCGGCTCCCAGTCCGGTCTGGGACCGGATCGAATCTAGCGGCAAGATCGTCATCGGGACGTCCGCCGATTATGAGCCATTCGAGTACCACAACGGGGCGTTTCAGATCACGGGTCTCTATGCGACGCCGGCGCGATGGCTCCGTCGCTGCGTGCGCCCAGGCGCTTGGCGAACGGAAGAAGAATCAGCAGCATCAGCACAACCCCCACCAGCACAAACGGGAGGGTGTTCGTTCCGGAGAAGTTCTGCGTGGCGACCAGCAGGGCAGCCGCGCCGTTGCGATTGGCTGTGCTCAGTCCCATGGCGCGTGCGCACGCCTGGATCACGCCCGCCGAGCAGCATGCCGATCACCAGCGATCCGACGATCAACAGCACGATGGCCCCGATCCCGAGCGTTCCAATGAAGCTGAGGATGTTGGAGATGTTCAGCCCCAACCCTACCACCAGCAGGACGAGGATCGACAGGCTGGAGATCTTCTGCATCACCGGCGCCCAATGATCGGCAACGTCGGGCGAATGCGACTTGATCAGCATGCCGATCACCAGCGGGATCAGCATGGTCACGATCAGCGACTGGGCGATCTCCCAGGGATTGATTTCCACGCCGGGCAGAAGCAGCGGAAGAACGACGGGCAGGTAGAAGATGGTGACTACCATGATCAGGAACATCAACCCGACCGCGTAGGCGACATTGCCCTTGGCGCCTTGCACCAACTTCGGTATGAAGGGCGCTCCGGCGGCTGTCCCCAGCAAGATCACCCCGACCTGCAGGGATTGTTCGAGGGGGATCAGCTTGATGATCGTGTAGGCTAGCAACGGCACGAGCACGAAGTTCGCCAGCAGTGCGAGGACAACGAGACGTGCATTCTTGAGGGGCTGCGTCATCTGCTGGGCGCTGAGGCTGAGGCTCATCGCCAGCATGCTTGTGACCACAAAGAGCAGCCCGGAGATCCCCGCGATCGCGGAGAAGAAGTCGTTGAGCGTCATGTGCATCTCCTTTCGCCCCTGCCCTATGCAGGCACGGAGCACACCGGGCTGGCGCCGTATAGCCGGGTCTGGGTCTATACGCCGCGAGTCAGCCCGAAGGTCCGGATCATGTTGTCATCCCTCGCCCAAGTCACCGGGTTGTCATCCCGTGGCCGGTCTTGGGCCGAGGGATCTGCATGTCCGTCGAATGCGCAAGGTGGCGGCGGGAAAGCCGATCCCTCGCTTCCCCTCGCTCCCGCTCGGGACAGGCGCCCGGGATGACAGACAACACCCGAGGGATCTGCTTGTGGCAGTATCGAAGCAAGCAGAAGCACGCAGGAAACGCAGATCCCTCGCCTGCCCCTCCCCGCTGCTCGGGGCGGGCGCTCGCGGTAAACCCACGCTGCGCCGGGACAGGCTCACGGGTTGACAGCCGCCCTGACTAGAGATCCAGCGTCTTGCTGAGGATCTCCAGCTCGCCCGCCGAAGGAAGCCAGACCAACTCGGGGTCAAGCTTGTAGGTCCACGGCGACGAGTTCTTCCAGCCGTTCCGCATTCGCATCCCGTGATAGATGCTTTCGGGGTCTTCCACCTTGTCCCCTTCAAAACCATCGATGATGTTGTGCACCTTCGTGAAACCAGCCTTGGCCAGCGCATTGACCGCCATGGCGCTGCGGCCGCCGGAGCGGCACATGACCAGGATCGTGTCGTCCGGTTGGAAGCGCTTGTTCACGAGAGCGATGAAATCGCTGTTCCCCACCACCGAGTAGTTGCCCTTGCCGGCATCCCATTTGTAGGTGGGGAAGGCCAGCGGAATGTTCGCCGCCATCTCCGCATGGCCGATCAAGACGTACTCCTCGAACGTGCGAACGTCCAGGACCTTGATCCGCTCAGGATCGGCCTTCCACATCTCGTAGGCTTCCCGGGCAGTGACATAGAGCCCCAGGCTGGTCAGTTTTTCTTCAAGCACCTGGTGGCTTGAATGAGGGGTGGAAATTTCAACAGTAGTCATTTTCTACTCTCCCTTTCTGGAAATCCCAATATGACGGGCAGCTCTCAACCCGAACATTACTTGGGAATGTCTACGCACTAGAAGTCAGGGTCCGGATACTCAACCTCCCGGCCTTCGGTGAAGGCAAGGATTCCATTCACACGGTCTTGATGGACGACCGATCGCCAGTGCTCATCCATCATGATCGCAACTGCCTGCTCAACAGGTTCGCCCTGTCCGTTTTGAACGGCACGCTTGACCGACTGTACCGCTGTCGGCGAATTGGCCGCGATTGTCTCCGCGATCTTATGAACCGCGTTCATCAGTTCGGCCTTGGGGTGTACCGCATTGACCATGCCAAGCCTGTATGCTTCCTGTGCGGTGATCGGTTCTCCGGTCATTAACATTTGCATGGCCATGCCCGGCGGGAGCAAACGGGGGAGAAAGACCGGTGAGCCGCCGCCAGCGCTCAAGCCGACGATCGCTTCGGGCTGGCCGAAAACAGCCTCATCAGAAGCGATAATGAAGTCTGTGCTGATGGCCATCTCACAGCCACCGCCGTAGGCCATCCCGTGGACTGCGGAGATGATCGGACGGCGTAACGTACGCAGCGTGTAAAGAACGCGATCGAACACCTGGCGCTGGCGCAGCCATTGTTCCTTTGTCATCTGCTTGCGTTGGTACAAGTCACCGCCGACCGAGAAGGCACGGTCACCTGCTCCGGTGAGGATGGCGACGCGCACGGATGTACGAGCCGAGACCGTCTCGAGGACCTCGATCAATTGTGCCGCCAGTTCCGTCGTGACAGCGTTGTCAGCATGCGGACGGTTGAGGGTGATAATCGCCACGCGCCCGCCGGAGACGTACTCGACGAGCACGAGCTGCTCAGGCTCCGCGACATTTTCGGGTGGACGGTAACCGAGTCTCTGCATTCGAGTTTCTTTGTTGTTCAGTCATGCCAGTCTCCAACAGATGCATCTCTCTTCTTGTCTGCTTGTGGTCAGGTGCCAAGCGCCAGCGTGCGACGCTTGGCACCTCTTCTTGATCTACTTCGTCTTTCAGCGCCATCTTGGGCTGCACTGTCTATCGGACTACCCTAGCCGCGTGCCTTCCACCTCGAGCCCGCCTCCCGTAGGAAGCTTGCTCCAGCTCCGGCGCTGCCACTCTTCCTTGAGGACTTCAACCGCTGCCTGCTCGAGGAATTCCGGCGCCGCCCATTTATCCACATCGAAGTCGTTCTTGATGTAGCCGTGGCTGAACATGAAGTCCTTGCCGATCTTGATGCACTGCAGGTTCTGCGCACTCAGGCTCGGCACCATGTCGACGTGTTTGATGCCCTCATAGGTGTGCTCGGCATCCAGGTAGAACGTCTGGCGGTTGAGGATCGCACCTGCCGCGTGCTTGTTCTCGTTAGCCCAACGGCCGACCTTGATCATGGCCTTCATGTAGGCGATGACCAGCTCGGGATGCTCCTTGGCCATCACGTCTGTACAGGTGATGACGGCAGGGGTGTTGGCAACCTGAATCGTCCAGTCCGGGAGCTTGGACAGGTCGAAGATGGCCTTGATTTCGCCCGTGGCCTCCGAGAGCTGTCCTAATTGTCCCATCTGGTTGTAGATGGCATCGACGGTACCCGCGAGCAGTGCCTTCTCCAAGGGTCGGAAGGCATAGTCGTGCTTGTGGTCACGCTTCATCCATAACTCGGACGGGTTGTTAATCGGCGAGAGCATCTCGGGCTTGTCGTACCAGTCGTCCGCGTAGGGGAACTCGACGAGCTCGATATCCTTCATGGTCATGTCGTTCAGCATCAGGATGTTTTCAATGCCCATGTGCTCCTGGATGCGCCACCAGTCGTTCTTGATCGTGTTGAGGCTCTTGGTGATGCCGATCTTCTTGCCCTTCAGATCCTTCACGCGGAAGATCTTGTCGCGGGCGCGCACCTGCATCACCCCGCCCTCGTAGACCCACGTCGCCCCCAGCAGCACGGTGCGGCGGAGGTCGGCATGGACCGCGATCGGGGGATACAGGCCGCCGAAGCGGATGAGGTTGTCGAGGTTGTGGATGTAGTGCGGGTACCAGTTGTTCTCGGGCACGTGGCGGAAGTAGGCGTACTCGACGCCGATCTTCTTGTACTCCTCACGGCACCAGCCCAGTTCCTGGTCGACGTTGTTGGCAGATATCATCGGGCAGTTGGTGAACCATACCTCCTTCCAGTTCAGCGGCACCGTGGTAGAAACGCGTTTTGTCTCAGCCATCGTAGGTTCCTCCTGTGTGATAGGGTCGGTCTGGCGGACTCTCTGGCCAGAGGGCACTCTTCTTCGTCATTTCTTTGCGCTGCTCACCTCCGCTCGGTTCGCATCGACTGCGAGGTTCGTCCGAGACAGCATGCCTCCCGACAGGTTGCGGGCCTTGAACTCGTTCTGCACGAGGATGCGTGTGGCGTAGTAGGCGCGCTGGCCGGAGCGGCAGATGACGTGGATCTCGCGGTCGCGCGGCAGCTCGCCCAGCCTCTGCCGAAGCTCCGGCAGCGGGATGTTGACCGCGCCCGGCACATGCTCGACGGCGAGCTCTTCCGGATTGCGGACGTCCAGCAGAAATCCATCCTGGGACCCGTTCCAGTGAGCCAGGGGTAGGTCATTGCGCAGGACGTCGGCGGCGACCATGCCGGCGAAGTTGAGCGGGGACTTGGCGCTGCCGAACTGCGGCGCATAGCACAGCTCGGCTTCCTCCAGATCGTAGACCGTCCCGCCGAGCTGGATGACCATCGCCGCGGCGTCGATGCGCTTGTCGACCCCGTCCTGCCCGACCGCCTGCACGCCGAGCAGCCGCCCATCGGACTTGCGGAACAGCACCTTCAGCGCCAGGTATCTTGGCGCCGGGGTAGTAACCGGCATGCGAGTTGGGGTACAGGTAGATCTTCTCGAAGTCCGTATCGCCGTTGCGCACGAGCGACTTCTCGCAGGCGCCGGTCCAGGCGACGGCGGCGCCGAACAGGCCGATGATGGCCGTGCCCTGCGTGCCGCGGTAACGGGAGTCGCGGCCGGCGATCCCATCGGCGGCGATGCGGCCCTGGCGGTTGGCCGGCCCGGCCAGGGCGATCAGCGACCACTGCCCGGTGACGGTGTCCTTGACCTCGACCGCATCGCCCACGGCGAAGATGTCCGGGTCGCTGGTGCGCATGTGCTCGTCGACGCGGATCCCACCGCGTTCCCCGATCTCGAGGCCGGCCTCCTTGGCCAGCGCCGTCTCGGGCCGCACGCCGATGCCAAGCACGACGATGTCGGCCGGGAAGACCCTGCCCGACTGCGTGTGCACCTTCGAGTGAGCCGTCTGCCGCCTGCGCGAAGGAGGCCGCCCCATCGGAGAGAACGAGGCGCACGCCGTGCTTCTCCATGTGGCGCTCGACATAGCGCGCCATCTCCGGGTCGATCGGGTCCACAAGCTGTCCACCGCGCTCGATCAGCGTCACCTCAAGTTCCTGATGGACCAGGTTCTCAGCCATCTCCAGGCCGATGAAACCGCCGCCGACGACCACCGCCCGCAATGTGGGCCTCACCGTCTGGAATCCGGTGTAGGTGTGCATGCCTGAGGCATGCGCCTTGTGCTCCTCGATCCAGCGCCGGATCTCGCGGGCGTCAGGCACCGTCCGCACGGAGAAGATCCCCGGCAGATCAATCCCGGGAAGGGGCGGACGAATCGGAGCTGCACCCGGTGATAGCACAAGCTTGTCGTAGGACTCTCTGGTGACCTCGCCGGTCGCTGCGCTGCGGAGTTCCACGGTCTTCTGCTTGGGCAGAATCTTCATCACCTCGCAACCGGTGCGCACATCGATGCGATACAGCGAGCGAAACACCTGTTCATTCGCCACCAGCAGGCTTGGCTCCTTCTCGATCACCCCGCCGACGTGGTAGGGCAGGCCGCAGTTGGCGTATGAAACGTACGGTCCGCGTTCCAGCAGCACGATGTCTGCCTGCTCGTCCAACCGACGCAGGCGGGCCGCACACGACGCGCCGCCCGCCACGCCTCCGACAATGATGACCTTCACGCTTCTTCCTCCCATTCGCCCTGCCTGGCCGCGTTTCCTCTGGCACTTGCTCGAGTCCGGCCTGGCGGGCCCCATTCTCGGCTGAGCCTGTCCCCGCTGGGGTGGTGTGCCACAGTGGGCTAGCCTCCCAGGCGGTTTACCAGGACCACCGGAAGGTGCAGTTCATAGAGTGTGTTGAGTACGCCGGCCAGCGCCGCCTGGTCGGTCAATTCGCCCTCGAGCGTCGTGACGGGTGGAAGCGCCTCCTCCGCGGACGGGAGGATGGTCATGCCCTGCAGGCGGCCAGACCAGCTCGGGTCGATCCGTCCCTGCACAGCGATCTGGTAGGTGGCCGGGCAATCGAACGGGATGGGTTCCCTGCGCGGAGGATTTGCCATGATCCAATCCTAAGAGATCCGCGGACGCAAGAACGCCACCGAAAGGTGTATTTAGGGTGTAGTCGAGTTGCAGCTCGATTCGGGAGGGAAGAGGGGACTCAGCGAGGCGGGAGGATGTGCAGTTCTTCAGCTCGGGCCACCGCCTGCCAGCGCTGCTTGACGTCGAGCTTGCCGTAGATATTGGCGATGTGGCGCTTGGCTGTGGCCGGCGAGATGTGGAGTTGGAGTGCGATTTCTTTGACGCTCTGCGGCCCTCGCAACAGGCTCAGGACCTCGAGCTCCCGGGTAGTCAGGGGCTCGGCCAAGGGTGAGGCCTCGCGAGGATGCCCGGGCTGGGCGGCGCCCGAACGACGGTCCTCCTGGTTGAAAGCCGCCAGGATGCCTCGAGTCGACTGCGCCGAGGATTCCTGTTTCGAAAGCCGGCGAAGCATCTCCTGCATCGGGCGGCCGAGGTCGAGGAAGACGCGCAGGAAGCCTCCCGACCGTGCCCGGTCGACCGCCTGCTGCAACGTGGCGTCGGCTTCGCTGGTCTTCCCCTGGGCATCCAGCGCCTGGGCGCGCAGCGCCAGGATGTGAATCTTGTAGCGGTTGTTGTGTGTTCGCTCGGCAATGTCGTCCAGGACGGCCAACAGCTTCCAGCGCCTGCTGAACGTCAGACTCACGGCCCGATGGCCAGCAGGCAGCGCACACGGGTGACCTGCGGCTCCTCGAGCCAGAGGAGAGGCTGGTCCGTTGGCGGGCCGGTAAAGGACTCTGCCCAGCGAAGGGGTTCTTCGAGGTCGCCTTGCAGCAGGCGGAGCCGGGCACGCAGCGAACGAGTGCGATCGTCTTCGCTGCCGCGTTGCTCCAGGTCGAACTGGCTGACCGAATCCACCATCTGCCACGCCTGGAGGGCTTCGCCGCGGATGAGATGGATCAGGGCCAGGCCGGCGACCGCGTCCCGGTATGCCGTAAGCTGGGAAACATACCGATTGTCGACGATCTGCTGGAAGTGGAGCGCGGCAGCCTCCAGTTCGTTGCGTTCGAAGCACACAAGGCCGAGGAACCAGTGTGCCCAACTCAGCATGATCGCCACGCCGGTGTGCGTAGCCCCGTCGAGCAGCACTCGCGCCACCCGACGGGTCGGCTCGAGCTCGCCCGCCCCGAGATGGTTGAAGCCAAGCGCCCTGAGCACGAGCGAGGCATAGGTGCCGGTCCGATCGGCGCACGCCTCGTATTCTTGAAGCAGCAGTCGTTCGGCCTCCGCCGACTGGCCGCTCGCGTGCATGGCCATCCCCAGGTACATCATCGCTCCGCCGCGAGCGAAGCTCCATGAAGCCGGGGAGGAGCGCCAGGGCCTGCTGGCAGAGCTCGATGGCTCGGGCGGATTGATTGCTGAAATAGGCCTGCTGAGCCCGCAACGTCAGCACCTGGCCGCGCAGGATCCGCGCGTCGCCTTCCGAGAGGGAGACGCCGACCGGCGAGTTCAACAGGGCCTCCACCTGATCGACCACCTTTGTCTGCAGGTCCAACCGCCAGGAGAACTCCAGGGCCCAGGCCCGGACCATCAACAACTCGGGCCTGCGTTGGATCAGGTCATCCGGGAGCAGGCGCAGCCAGCGCTCCAGGGTCGGCCGGTCCTCACGGTTAATGACCTCGCGCAGCGCCTCACCCATCTGGCGTGCGGCGAGATTCAGATCGCCGGCAGCCAGAGCGTGCTGAAGGGCCTCATCGGCAAGCTGGTGGTCCTCGAACCACAGCGACGCCCGCCGATGCAAATCGCCGATCTGGTCCGGCGTCATCTCGGAGGAGAGCCTCTGTTGAAGCAGTTCCTGGAAGAGGGCATGGTATCGGTACCAGAGGTGCTGATGGTCCAGCGGGGTGACGAACAGCTCGGATCGCTCGAGCCAATCCACGCAGGCCTGTGCATCCCAGGCCGAGTTCGACCTCGCCCAGGACCGCCTCGCCCAACGAGGCGCAGAACCGATCCAGGATGGAGGTCCTCAGCAGGAAGGTGTACACCGCCGGGAGTTGGTGGCTGAGCACCTCGTCCACGAGGAAGCCCGTGATGTTGGGGTTCTCGCTGGATAGCGCCGCGAGAAGGCCCTCTGGATTGCCTTCCGAACGCACCGAGAGGGCCGCCAGTCGAACCCCGGCAGGCCAGCCCTCGAAGCGTTTCTCGAGCAGCGGAAGCGCTTCTCGCGTGAGGGGAGCGATACCCGGCTGGCTCAGATAGGCGGCGGTCTCATCGGGCTGGAAACGCAGGTCTCGGGTGCGGATTTCGCAGAGCATCCCCATGGCGCGCAGCCGATCCAGAGGGATCGGCGGATTGACCCGTGAAATCAGAACCAGATGCAGCGGTCTTGGCCAGTGGCGGACGAACTCGTCGAGCAGCCCGTGCACCTGGGTGCTGTGGATCGTGTGGAAGTCATCCAGAACGAGGACGACGTCACCGGGAAGGTGTTCGAGTTCATTTCCGAAGGTCGCATACAACAGGGCCGGGGGGGCTGCTGGCGTGCCTGGAGCAGACTCAGGGTGTGCTCGCAGCAGTCCTCGAAGGCCGTCCGCAAGGCAGCGATCGCATAGCGCAAGAACAGGGTGAGGTCGCTATCGCGCTCGTCCAATGAGAGCCAGGCCGAGCGCGGGGTGGCCGCTGTGTCGTTCTGCACGGTTGCCAATTGGTCGAGCCAGGTGCCGATCAGTGTGGTCTTACCAAACCCGGCCGGGCCGCAGACAAGGACGAGTTGGCGGTCCAGATCGCGGTTGAGCTGTTCGATGAGTTGGACCCGCGGCAAGAGGTCCTTCGGCAGGCGCGGCCGGTGCAGCTTGGTTTGCAGAAGGATGGTGTCCTGCCCCGGCATCGCGCTGACCCAGTGTCTCCGGCTTAATTGTACATGCGGGGATTCCCGTGTCGCCGCGTGGAGCCTGGACTCGGGGAGGAGCAAGACACACTGGGCAGACCGAAGAGCTCATGGCCTGGCGAGATCCCTCCCCACCGGTGCCCGGGCTCGCCTGTCCGGAGTGGGGTTTCATCGAGGTTGGGCTGGCGGTGAGCCTGGAGCCACCGTGGGGAGCGTGTGGGAAGGATCCATTCTTCATCCGTCTGAGCATGGCCAATGCGGCGGTTCCGACCGGAAGAACATCCTCGGGTGTCAGATCCTCCGTGCGCCAGCCCGGCACCTGGGAGAGAGGACCACGAGCATCTGAAAGCCGAACAGGCAGGCGTGAGTCAGCGCCTGCCTGTTCGGCATATCGGATATGGGATCCGTCCGAGGTCGATCCGCGCCCGGCCTCGGAGACGGACTTGGAGCCGGGGTAAGCTCCCCGGATGTGCCGCTAGCTTGCGGCGGGCGGCGGGGCGGCGGGCGGAGCCGTCGAGCCTGGCACGCTGGCCGGAAGCCGGTCGCGGTTGGCGGCGCCGGCGGCGCCAACGTTGGCGATGTCGACGAGCAAGGCCAGGAACAGCCACAGCCAGTCGATGCCGGAGATCGTGTTCGGGCCGTTGCTGATCAGAAGCACATACATCAGCGTCGTGAACGGCACGATCATGATCCCGAGGCAGGGGAGGAACCACGATCCGCCGAAGGCCCGTTCGAACGCGATCGGCCGGGCGATCCAGGCGAAGAGCAGGAAGAACCGCGAGAAGGCGGCCAACATGCCCGTCAGGCAACCTGAACTGCTGGGATTGGTTCTAGTGCTCATTGCATCTCCTCCAGAAGGTGAAAGGGTCTAGGGCAACACCGTTCGACGATCGCGTGACGGAATGCTGCTCCTCCTTTCCTGACCCTGCCTGCCCGAAGGTAGCTGGGTCGAAGCACTGACGGGGCCTGTCTAGGTCTCGGCGCCCTGAGAGCTTGCGTCGTCTTGTACGAACCGCGCTGTCCGCACAGCGCGCAGGCGATCCAACAGCGCCACCAGAATGCTGACGCCGTTGATCACGTAGAAGATCGTGAAGAGCTTGGCGATCGGTGTTGTTGGGACGAGATCGCCGTAACCCACCGTCGCCAGGGTGACCACGCTGAAATACAGCGCGTCGAACAGGCTCCACCCTTCGAGCCAGTGATAGACGAACGTCCCCGTCAGCAGGGCGGCCGCCGCCCAGAGGAAGATGGAGCGCGAACCCCGGTCCTGGATCACATCCAGCAGGAACAGGTTCCGCAGGGGTTTCGCCCGGGCAACGCCGTGGCCTGCGGTCTTCGCACTGTCACATCACACGCTCTTCTACCTTCCGGCTCATGCTTGATCCACTTCCGTCCGTGCCCCGCTAGGCTCTAGGCCCCATCTCCAGCGGCGTGCGGGGCACCTGTCCCCCCCGATCGGCTCGCCGTAGTCATCGAGTGCAGTGGTATCAAGGTGGCGCCTACCGCGCCCATCACCTCGTGCGTCCGAGCCCGGTCGGCTCCGATGAGAGAAGGGTTGGGGAGGGCGCACGCAAGCCGCTCTCCCCGCTGGCGGCCGGCGACCCTAGAGAATCCTAGTGTGGACAAGCACGCCAGTCATGCTCCCTATAGTAGCAATCACCCGCCCCTGGGTCAACAGGCACAGCCCACAACCGAGCCTTGCCCCGAATGGAGCGCAAGGCTGACCCAGGGGCTTCCGGTCTCTGCGCAACTGCTGGACGGGGTGCCAACGTGGGTCCGGCACAAGCCTGAGCAGCGCGACGACTGGCCGCCCGGGGGCCGAATCCGCCTCACAAGTCCACTGAGCTAACAGCAGAAGACATGCCGCCGTCCGGCATAGGAACCTTCGGCTGAGTGCCTGATGTGCATTGTGGCGATGCGCCCGGCGGGAGGCACAAGATCGGGCCCGCTGGCTGAGGTCGCCTGGGCAACGAATTCGAGCATGGCGGTCTTGGCTGCGCGGCCGTGGCGCGCAGCCGATAGGCTCGCCATGGCGCGTGCCCTGGGTTTGTTCGTCTCGTCCCGTAGCCCGTACGCTGCGCGTTCGCCTTGGCGGTCGACTTTAGCCTGAGATCGGGTTGGCGCACGACGACGGCAAGGAAACCGGCGGGTTGGTGTTGACGCCCGTCAGATCGATCTGCACGGCGAAGTCGCCTTCGAACTTGAGCGGTTCGTAGGCGCCGCTGTAGTTGCCGCGGAAGGCCACCGGATAGCCGGTCTTGGCGTCGACATACAGATCGGCGTCTTCCGCCGACCACAGCGCTTCGCCAAATGCTCGCAGCTTGGGATCGGTGCTCGCTTGGGCGGCCGCCAGGAAGGCGTCGCCGTTGAGCACATAGTGCTTGACCGTCTTGCCGTTCAGCGTCTCTTGACCGATCAGCTTGCCGCGGGCCACGTCACTGCTCGTCAGCATGCTCAGCAGGTTCGCCGGGCTCATCTCGTCTAGCGGTGCGGTGGCATTCAGAGAAGCGGGTTTGACGCATACAGGGATCAAGCTGTTGACCACGACGTAGGTGCCTTCTGGCACCTTGTAGATGTCCACACTGGAGGGGGTGAACAAGCCGACCAGGGATCCGCCGACCTGAGCCGCGAGCTGCCCCAGCAGGCTACCGGTGATGGTGATGCGGCTTGCGTCTTGGTCATTCGTCGCCAGCAGTGCGTTCAGGTCGCCCTGAGCGCGCTGGCCATTGATCAGGCCGTTCACCTCAAGCTGGACCGTGGCGTTGAGCGATGTCAGTCCCGCGATCGATTGGAGCGGGATGACGTCACCGGGGTAGGGAGTTGGTGTGCTCGCCGGGACGACTACGCCGGTGAGCGTGGCTGAGAACGCCGGCACAACGACGGTGAGCACAACGATCAGGGCGACCGCGGTGGCAATGAGTGCAATCCCCGCGGGGGTAGGGCGATTGGCCTGCTTCATAGTCTTCGCCTCCAGCTACCTCGACGGGGTCATAGGCCGCTCTGGGATTGCGGCAACCCGTTGCAGCAGGACGTGCGTCCGGCCGAATGCGCACCGTCCATGTCGAAGCTGAGCGCGGCACCTGCATGCTGGGATGCCCCCGTCGTAGATCTTAGTGGTTACTATCTTGACAAAGTCACAGAGTGTCCTGTCTGCCTTGCCGTCCGTGCTCCGAAGAAGAGGAGCGCAGATTCCTCCGAAGGTCCATTCCCTGACTTACCTGCTGCGTGAGACTGACTGCTGATCCCGTCGCGCCACCCCGCCAAAGCAGGGAGAGGGCCAGGCTTGGTTCCTCGGTAGTATCCCGGCTCCATCCCGCCAGGCCATGGTGGGATTGCCACTCGAAAGTCGGTGGGCCGGTCTCCATTCTAGTCTAGGAAACTCGGTGGGGACGGTCATGCTCCCAGTGGTAGCAATTGCCCGCTGCCAGGCGGGTCGGCCAGCGCGAAGCCGGACTTGGAAGGATGAACATTGGCACAGAGCCAGGGCGCGAACGGATCGTCGAGCCGCGCCAGGCGCCCTCCGCTCCGCAACTGGACGTGGAGGCAAGAGGGCGCCGGGATGAGCCCGAGGTCGACGACGACTGGGTGCCCGATAGCCGAATTGGCTCCCTCCCGCCGCAGAGCAGAAGACAGACTCCCATCATCCGGCTCATGGTCTTCCCGGTTGCGGCCACGACAAGCATCCATGGGATTGCGCCTCATCACCAAGCCTAACCCCTTGAGGTGGTTTCCGTGGCGGTCGAGGCGTGGAAAACCCGGGCGAGGCGTGCGCCGCGCCATCCCATCTCCCCTCCAGGGGGTGCAGTCGGCTCCGGGCGGAAGGCTCGGCAACGCATAACCCGGGTCAACCAGTGCCGGGGCCATGCAACCAGAGGCTCGGTAACACTCTCCTGTCCGATGGGCGGTCGGTCTTCCCCGGGCGCCGGCTGAGTGGCTGGCAGAGGCCGCGTGGGAGGCGTCAATGTGCTGGCTTGCGAGGCTGGCAGGCACTCACGATCCCAACCCGGACAACCCTGCCCCCAGCAGCCAAAGTCCCATCAACCCACAGACGGCGGCCATCAGGGCGTTGTTGTTGCGCAGCAGCCAATCCTTCCAGCGCATGAAGGTGGCCCTGGCGCCCCTCGCCCCGGATGAGGAACAACGCCCACCGGAATGGCGATCGGGATGCTGGCCAGGGTGGCGTAGAAGAAGTCGGCAGCAATGGAGTGCCGCGGGATCGTGCTCGTCTGTCCGATGATCACGGCGGCAGCGAGCGTCAGCAGGATCATCTTGGGCGTGATGCTGGCCAGCGCCGCGCCAATGCCGAACGAGTGCCCGGGCCGGAGTGTGTTGAGCCTGGTCGAACCATGACGGCTCGGCGACCGGGGTCCCTGCCCGCGGACGGGTACGCCACTGCTGAATGGCGAGAAGGAGAAGCAGCAGCCCCAGCACCACCATGAGTCCGGCCGAGAGTGAGTGCCCGCCAACAGCGAAGAGAAGAAGCCCAGCCTTGCCAAGAAGGCGACGATCACCCAACTCAGGATGAAGGAGTCCA
Source organism: uncultured Chloroflexia bacterium (assembly GCA_963789825.1). GTDB lineage: Bacteria > Chloroflexota > Anaerolineae > Anaerolineales > E44-bin32 > PFL42. Next base: position 7,270 of record CAWBME010000002.1, on the reverse strand, counting down.
AGGTACCACCCGGCCAGGAACGCGATGCCATTGCGGCGTGCCCTGGGGAGAACAGCAGCAGGATGACGGCCAGGACAGCCGTCGGCGTCAGCGCGCGGCGAGCCACGGGCAAGAGCTCGAGCAGCACGGAGGTCATCGGAAGGCGCCTACCGGTTCATCTGGCGGGCCCGCTGCCCGGATGGAAGAGGCAGTGCAGCGGTCAGTGGCATCGCCCTTGGCCTTGTGGCCCACTCGCCCTTCCCGACGCCGATAAGCTGCGCCTACTGCCGGGCCATGTGCATCCTGAACTCGGCCTCGTCGTCCTTGATCACCTCTCCGCTGACGTCGACCGTCACGCTGTGAAGCGTGCCGGTGAACGCGAAGGGCGGATCGTAGAACGGCGCCACCGGTGCGCCCGGGTCGGCGCCCACGGTCCAGCCGCCGGTCAGGCCCATGCTGAAGGGCGTGGTGTGCGGGAACTCCGTCTGCGCCGACCAGTCTGCCGTCGATGTAGAGCTGGGCGCGACCGGGTGCTCCCTTGCCCGCGGCGAGGTCCGGGCGGGCCGGTGACCTCGAACTCGAAGCGCAGGCTGTGACGTCCCTCCGGCACCGCCTCCTTCGACTCGACGTGCAGGTAGTCACGAGCGACGTAGTTCTGCACGTACTGGAGCCTTCCGTCCTTCACATAGAAGGAGCAACCCGCCGTCGGTGCCGCCGAAGGAGAGAAGGACGCCGTCGGCGCCGCCCGCGGGGATGTCCACCTCGGCCGTGATGCTGTGGGTGCGGTTGAGGATCCGCGGGCCGGCGTTCCAGGGCACCGCCTGGGTGCCGCGGATAGAAGGTGTAGGAGGTGCGGTCGGCGGTGAGCTGCGGTCGCTCGTCGAGGAAGCGCTGCACGCCGCGCCCGTCCACCGGCATCACCTTGTACTTGCCCGCCTCCACGTACCACGTCGCGATCATCTCGATGAGCTTGGCCCGGTTGTCGGCGGCGACGTCGTGGTTCTCGGCCCAGTCCTCCTCGACGTGGTACAGCTCCCAGTGCTTTGGCGTCGAGCTCGGTCAGCGTGTCGGCCGGGATGGGCGTGCCGAAGGGCATGCCCGCCTCGGCGAACGAGGGCCCGGGCCACGGACAGACCGCCCGCCAGCCGTCGTGATAGATGGAGCGGTGGCCCATCATCTCGAAGTACTGGGTGTGCCGCCGGCTGGGCGCCTGCGGCGTCGGCGAAGGTGTGGGCGAAGAGACACGCCCTCGATCGGCGACTGGGTGACGCCCTTGATGCTGGTGGGTGGCTCGATGCCCAGGGCGTCGAGGACGGTGGGCACCATGTCGATGGCGTGGGCGTACTGGGTCCGCACCTCGCCTCGGCGGCTGATGCCCTTGCGTCCAGTGGACGATGAACGGATCGCTGATGCCGCCCCGGTAGGTCTCCCGCTTCCAGCGGCGGAAGGGGGTGTCACCGGCCCAGGTCCAGCCCCAGGCGTAGTGGTTGAAGGTCGTCGGGTCCGCCGAGCTCGTCGATCTGGCGCAGGTTCTCTTCCAGCGACTCGGGGACGTTGTTGAAGAACAGGTTCTCGTTCACCGATCCGGTCGGTCCGCCCTCGGACGAGCGCCGTTGTCGGAGATGCACCATGATCAGGGTGTTGTCGAACTCGCCGATGCTCTTGAGGAAGTCGAGCAGGCGGCCGATGTGGTGGTCGGTGTGGGTGAGGAAGCCGGCGAAGACCTCCATCATGCGGGCGTAGAGCTTCTGCTCGTCGGGCGAGCAGTCCGTCCAGGGCTTGACGTCGGGGTCGTGGCGCGACAGCTCGGCGTCCGCGGGGACCACGCCCAGCTCCTTCTGCCGGGCGAAGGTCTTCTCCCGGTAGGCCTCCCACCCGTCGTCGAACTTGCCCTTGTACCTGTCCGACCACTCCTTGCGGCACGTGGTGCGGGGCGTGCATGGCTCCGGTGGCGAAGTACAGGAAGAACGGCTTGTCGCGGTGCCACCTGCTTGGAGTCGGCGATGAACGAGATGGCCTTGTCGACCAGGTCCTCGGTGAGGTGGTAGCCCTCCTCCGGCGTCGTCGGCGGCTCGACCTGGTGGTTGTCGAAGACCAGCTCCGGGTAGTACTGGTGGGTCTCACCGCCGAGGAAGCCGTAGAAGCGCTCGAAGCCGCGGCCCAGGGCCAGCGGTCGTAGGGGCCGGCGGCCGAGATCTGGTCGGCCGGGGTGAGATGCCACTTGCCGATGGCGTAGGTGTTGTAGCCGTGCTGGAGGAGCATCTCGGAGAGGAAGCCGTTCTCGAAGGGGATGTATCCGTTGGAGCCGGGATAGCCGGTCGAGCCTTCGGTGATGCAGGCCATGGCGTTCGAGTGGTGGTTGCGGCCGGTCAGGATGCACGAGCGCGTGGGTGAGCAGAGCGCGGTGGTGTGCATGTTGTTGTAGAGAAGACCGCCGGCGGCCAGGCGGTCGAGATTGGGCGTCTCGATCGGGACTGCCGAAGCAGCCGAGTTGGCCGAAGCCGGTGTCGTCGAGGATGATGAAGAGGACGTTGGGGGCGCTCTCCTTGGCGCGCAGCGGCTTGGGCCAGGCCGGCTCCGAGGTGTCGAACGTGCGCCCGATCACCCCGTTGAAAGCGGTGCCTGGCTTGTATTCTCTCAAAGTCATGGGCGGTCCCCCTTGGGCAAAGGATTGCGGGATGCCTCAGCAGCTTGTGTCGGGAAGGGTGGGGCTGGGCAGCTGGAGGAAGCCTCGCTGAGATAGTGGGTTGATTCCTGTGGGGCTCTGTGGCGCTACGTCTCAGACCATCCTTCGGTCGCCAGATACCGCCATTCTACCTTGACAGATGGAGAGCGACTTTGCCGAGATCGCTCGGAAGAACGACTGCGGCGGCCGAAGGAAGGCCGCCGCAGTCGTATGCTTCGATTGGGCTCGCCGCGCCTTACCTGACGATCGGAACGTTGCTGGTCTTGGTGGCGACAACGTACGCCGCCTGCACCCAGCCTCGGCCATCGGAGGCGATGGTCGTCGGCAGGTTGATGGCCCACCAGCGGCCGTCCTCCGACCTGCCAGAGATGGCCATCACTGTGCCAGCGTCGACCCTGCCCAGAGAGGTGAGTCGGTGGTCGGTCGGCTGTGTACCCTGATCGTCTCAAGCGCCCGGGCGGCCGGGTTTCCAGCGCCCGAAGCCGAAGGCCGGACATCGCGTGGAACGGACGGAAGGCTGCTGTCCCTGATCACCCTGACGTTCGAGACATTCTGCGTGCGGACAAAGTCCCTGTTCACCCAACCAAAGCCATCGCTCGTGAACCAGGTGGGAAGCCTGATCTGCCACCATTCGCCGTCCTCGCTCCTGGCCAGCACCTCGGCCGATGGCGCCGACGGAGGTGACCCCCAGGATCGGGAACGTCAGCTTCGGGCCGGTGCGCACCGTCGCAGGCTGCTGCGTCGTCAATTGTGGCGCGCCGGGCGCCGGCTGGTCCACGTAGACCAACTGCGGCAACAGCGGAGGGATGACGATCGGCAACGGATCCCCACTGGGGTTGTCCAGGGTGGCGAAGTTGGCCGAAACCCAGCCGGTATCGTAGGACATTCTCCCGGCCTGAAGTCCTTCGGGCGGGATGCTGAAGGCGTACCAGAAACCATCGGGGCTGCTCCCCAGGATCTCGCCGGTCTGTCCCTTGAGCACGTGGCCGATGACCTTGAATAGCATCCCGGGTCCGGCGCGCACGTTCAGATTGACATTGGCGGTGGCGCTCAAGTCACCGGCCTCGGGCGGGTCGAGGGGTATCTCCTCGCCCGCGGGCGGCTCGGCGCCGGCCACCGGCGGATAGAAGTCATCCTGCAACACCCAGACCTTGAGGTAGTCGTACGACGGAGGTGAACGGCTCCTCACTCGCCGCCCGGACGAAGTAGCCGATCCTCCCGGGCTCGACGAATGTGGGATCCTGCACTTGTGTCAGGTAGGCGCCATTGGCGTACAGGTAGAAGTCTTCGCCGGAGACGGCGATGCCCAGGCGGTTGGTTGTGCCCTCGCCCCGGTTGATGACATCACTGGCCGTCGGGGCCACAAGCTGCGTTGTGCGCTCCCCGTCAAACAGGTTGAGGCTGTAGCTACCGCTGCAGTCGATGCCATACAGGTAGCCGCGGGTGGTGTCCGGAGCCCGCACGAACAGGCCATACCGATCCTGCGGGTCACAGACCTCCGGGGTGAAGGCCAGGGTCTCGATGTAGAAGTCCTCGATCATGGGCCAGGACACCTCCCAGCAGGGGAAGGCTTCGACGCCGTTGGCGATCATGTTGAAGCGTCCGCCCTGGATCCGGCTGGTGAAGCATTGGTTGTCGAAGAGGGTCCAGTTGCTGGCGTTGACGAAATCGTCCTCGCCGCTCGGCTCTCCCAGGAAGACCGCCGGATCGGTGGAGCCGGCGGCGGGCATCGGCTCCGATGCGGGCGCCGCACCGGCATTGGCAAACACCATGTGCGTGTTGCCATCCTGCGTGACCAGGTGGAGATCGCCGTTCTCCGAGGCGAAGGTGCCGATCTGGGAGAGCAACAGAAGGAAGACTTCCGAACTCGATTGCTCGCCGCAGTAGGCCAGAGTCATCGGCCCCGGCAGGATCGAGAGATCCGCGCCGTCGATGGTGTAGGCCCCCCCACCCACATTGCAGTCCGCCTGCATGGCGTACGTCCCATCCGTGCGGAAGGTCAGGGTGTAGTTCTCAGGATTGGGCACGCTCGCCTGGAAGGGCGGGTCTTGCTCGAGCTGTCCCGTCCATTGCCAGGTGATGTCGGTGAGTTCGTCGACCGACATGGGCGTCAGGGCGGGCAACTCCGGCGGGGCTGGCGGCGAGGGGGTTCCGTTGGGCTGGTCGGTTCAGGAATGGTCGCGAGGCGCACAGGCGGCAAGCAGGAGCATGCCGATCAGGACGCCAGCCAGGGCGGTGGAGATCTTCATGATGTCGCTCCTTCGGGACACGAGAGTGAAATGGATGCCAGTCCAAGTTCGGTGAGGGATCGTCTTGAGAGGGCGGTCGTCGAGCCGTTGATCCCCGCAAGATGCCGGTCAAATCCCACTATTGGCGGCATTCTACACCTGAATTCGGCGTCCCGCACACCCCCATCCGGGGCACCCACGCGGCGGCCCCGGGCCGGACGCTCCGGGCTGCCGCTGGCCGGACATCGAGCGAAAACGGCCTGCCGCCGTGCCAGCGCCAAGGCGAATGCTACACAAGAAGGAACCTGGCCATCCGTTGCGGTCGCCGCCGTCCATGCGAGAACGGCCGACGGATCCGGGCGTGTCCCAGGGACAGGTCGTATCCTGGCCAATGCCATCTTCGCATGTCTGAGCGGGTTAGGGGGCCGGGGCATTCCTGGCGAGGCCAAGCCGGCGAGCCAGCTTGTCCCAGGTGTTGCCCACGAGGTTGCCGACACGGATCAGGCGGAGCGAGAGATCGATCGCGGCAGCCTGCTCCTCCCCATACAGGTCGTGCAATTCTTGCACGGCCTGAGGATCGGGCAGCCCGTCGGCAGCGGCCCAGTGCTGGGCGTAGCGGATCGCGGCCCGTTCGGCCGGTGGGGCTTCCTCGAACGACCGCGGCCGAGAGATTTCGATCTCCTCGTGAGAGAGACCCTCGGCCAAGGCCATGCGTGCGTGGGCGTAGGCGCAATAGCGGCACCCGTTGACCTGGGTGACGGTGAGCATCAATCGCTCGCGGAAGGCCGGGGCAAGCGAGCGGCCGCGCATCAGGGGCGGGATCTGCTGCGCCTGTCGAAGGAGGGCCCAGAGATCGCGCGACGAGTTCGCCGGGTGAACGGTAGGACCTTCGTTGGGATCGCTCCATGGTCGCTGCCAGAAGGCTACCCGGTGTGCGGCCCTCCGGCGCCTGCTCCTGGGGTGGGTCGTCTTCTCGCAGAATGCTCCGAGCCCTCCGGCGCAAAGCCGGCATTCTTGGCCGGGAAGAGCCCATCGCCCTCGGAAGCGCTCGATCGGTGCGGGGCCGCAGGTCCTGATCGTCCCCCAGCCGGTCACCGGCGAGTGCGACGGGCGGCGGTGTCGAGTCGAACTAGGCTCGGCGACGCCCAATGCTGATGTAGTACAGCGCTGCGGATGGCGGTGACGGCGGCGGCGACGTAGGTGGACGCAGCCGCAGTCAGCATGCGCCGGTGCCCTGCGAGTTGTCCTCGTCCGAAGCAGGCCGGCTTCAGTGAGCAGGCGGGTCGCCCGCCGGCTGGCGTCGATTTCGATGGGCAGGTCGAGGACGATGAAGCCGACCATGGCGGCATAGAACAGGATCCCCAGCCAGTACAGCTGGGTGAAGTTGAAGATCAGGCCGATAAAGATGCAGATGTAGGCGAGCTGCGGGCTGAAGCGGATGGCCGGCACCAGCAGGTTGCGCAGGCCCATCAGCACCGAGGACGCTCCTTCTGCTCGGCGTGGCCCAACTCGTGGGCGACGATCGCCATGGCGGCAACGGTCGGCTGCCGGGCGACCCCTTCCGACAGGAACACGGTGTGACTGCGCGGGTCGTAGTGGTCGGTCAGCTTCCCCGGCGTGCCGGCGAAGCGGATCGCCTGCACCTGCAGGGCCGGCGCTTGTTGGCCGGTGGAGATGGCCGGCTCGTAGTCGTCGCCGAGCGTGGTGCGCTCGACCAGCGCCTTCCCGATTTCCAGGCCCGTCAGTCCGCTGCCGTTCGGCACGCGGCCGTAGCGGTTGTAGGTGCTCTTGACGTAGTTCTGGGCGGCGAAGGAGATGCCCAACGTCACAATGAAGATCATCAGGTAGAACGGATCCAGGTAGAACATGTTCCCCTCCGTGCGCGCTACGGAGCGGAAGCAAGTCCGCCCGGCTCCGAGAACGCCCAGGGCAATTGTCAATCATGACCGGGGAGCCTGTCAAGACAGGAGAGTGGACTGGTCGGCGGTGCGATGGCCTGCTGCAGCACCGAAGGCGACTGCGGCGGCCTGGGGGCTCGGTGACTTGCCGGACCGGTCCAATGAGCCCCCGGTTGGGCGGGCTCAGAGCGTGGTCGCCTGGCCGCCCTGGGCAAATGAGCTCTCGGTTGGACGGGGTCTCGGGTAGTTGGTTCGCCACAGGAACATCGTGACATCCCCGGGACGGGGACTTGCGTCAGGCGCCCGGGACGTCACACGCGAGGCATTGTCATCCCGAGGGCGCGCACCACCGACACTTGCACCCGTCGGGGCGAACGGCCTGCGCTCCCTGGCACCGCCCGCCACCGTTCGTGCCGCGAGCACGGCGGCGTGCGAGACGGCAGGGCAGGTGTGCAGCGCAGCTGCAGTGCAGGTGGGGA
>CAWBME010000001.1:0-252020 GCA_963789825.1 uncultured Chloroflexia bacterium | reverse complement strand
GGTGCGCCAGGGTTTCCGCATGCTGACGGCGCTGTACCTGATCACCGGCCTCATCACCAGCCTCGGGCTGATCTTCCACTATCTGACCCTGCCCAAGGTGGAGGTCATCCAGGCCCAGGTCGGCGAGCTGATTCTCAACTCGGGGCTGTACCAGCAATGGACCGTGGAGCAGCCCGCCTTGGCGGCGGTGGTCAACCTGGGCTATCGCTTGTTCTGGTTCATTGCCGGCATCCGCATCGGCTACCCCTCCCGTCTCGACATCTTGCTGGCACCCCTGTCGCTGTGGGGGATGGGCCTGTTCAACTGGGTCACCTTCGCCATCTTCGGGGAGCTCATCGGCCGCAAACTGGGTGGGCAGGCGCCGCGGCGGGCCTTCTGGGGAGCGCTGGCCGTGGCCAACGCGCCGCAGCTCTTGACCGTGCTCAACATCATCCCGGGCCTGGTCGTCCCCTCGGGGCTGCTGTGGTCCTGGACGCTGCTCACCAGCTACCAGGCTACCCAGGCAACGTATCCTCAGTTGAACTGGCGCCGCACCCTGAGCACCACGCTGGCGATGTACGCCCTGCACTACTTCTTCATCTTCCTATCGATTGTTCTGGGTGTGCTGTTGGGGGTGCTGGTCTACTCGCTGGTGCTCTAGTCGCACCCGGCGGGACGAACAGGCGGAACAAGGAGCTCTTGGCTGATGGGCGCGGGCAGATCAAGGAGACAGCTGTGACGGACTTCTTCCGAACCTATGGCCGGCTGCTGATGCTCAACGGTGATTCCTTCGAAGGGCTGCGGCAATCGAAAGACGGCGTGCTCTTCGCCTTCAAGCTGTTTGTCATGGTCGGGCTGATTGCTGGCATTGGCACCCTGAGCGGAACCCGGGAGCTGCTGCAAACCCCGACGGTTGCCGAGCGTGCCTACCAGGTGGCGGAGGATGTCAGCACCTGGTCGGGCCAACTGGAAGGGTTTGTCGGCCGCGTCGCGGCTGGGCCGGCGCTGAGCGTTACACAATGGTTCACCGACCTGGGCGCCACGCTCGAGAGCTTCGCGCCGCCCCTCGGCGTGCAAACCAGCCGCGTGATCCGTCTGATCGGCGAGTGGCTGACCACGCCGCTCACGCTGCTGGCGGCGTGGATGACGGCCATCCTGCCGGTGCTGCTCGTCGCCAAGCTGATGGGCGCAGGCGGAAGCCTGCGGGCCCTGGTCGTCTTGCTGCTGGTGTCGGCCGCGCCGCAGGTTCTGACTGTGTTGGGGTCCTTCCCGCTACCCGAAGCCAGCGCTTGGAGCGCAGCAGCATCCGTGCTCCAGTTCGTGGCGCTGTTCTGGGGGCTGGCGATCCTGGTGAAGGGGTTGTCGGTTGCGGGCGAAGTGGACCAACGCAAGGCGATCACGATCGTGGTGGTGACTGCCCTGGTGTTCTACGTGCTGATCCCATCCATCGTGCTGACGATCGGCGGGTTGAAGACCTGGGGGCTCATCCAGTTGTTGGGATGAGTTCGGCCGGGAGGCGGCCGGCCAGGCGCTGGTAGAGCGCCTCGTGCTGGTCCAAGGTGATCTCGTACGAATGCTGGCGAGCCATCGCCAGTGCGGCTTGCTTCAACTGCTCCCGTTGCGCAGGATTGCGCAGAAGGTCGACCAGGCGGTCGGCCATGCCCACAGCATCCCCGGGCTCGACCAGGTATCCGCAACCAGTGCGCTCGACCAACTCCGGCATGCTGGTTGCCCTCACGGCAACGATCGGCAGCCCGCTGGCGGCGGCTTCGAGCACGACGATCCCTTCGGCTTCGATGCGCGTCGAGAGGGCAAACACCGTGGCCAGGCGATAGACGAGCGGCACGGTGTCCCTGCCGAGAAAGCCTGCAAAGACCGTTCGATCCCCGATCCCGAGCTCGCGTGCCAACGCCACCAGGCGCTGGCGATCGTTGCCGTCTCCGACAACCAGCAGTTGAGCATCGGCTTGATGCAGGGCGCGTGCAGCCGCCCGGATCACGACGTCCACATCCTTCTCGCGATCGATCCGCCCGACGTGCAGGATGATCGGCCGGCTTGGGTCGAGGCCGAAGCGCTCGGCCAGGGAGGCCCGTTCGTCTGCGGGTCCCAAGGAGGGATGAAAGCGCTGGAGATTGACGCCATTGCTGATGGCGAGCGGATGCACGCCTGCGTGGCGGGCATAGCTTGCGGCTGCGTACTCCGACGGGGTGACCACGGCCTCGAAGCGAATCAGTCGCCGGGCTGCCAGGCGCCACAGGTACGACTCGATCCAGCGCTGCAAGCGACGGGGGGCGTGAACGATGTGAACGACGTTGATCGGCAGGGCATGAACGGTAATCGCCAACGGCAGCCCGAGCTGATGGATGGGCCCCGGAACCTGCAGCGCCCCGAGCGTTGGATCATGCAGATGGACGACCTCCGGGCGGAAGGCACTCAGGTGGCGCATCAGAACGCCGCCGCTGCCACCAACACCACCGCTGCCCCACGCGCAGCGGCGTGGGGAAGGAGCGCAGGCGAGTGAGGCGGAGGTTGGGTGTGTCGTCGGTGTGCGGCTTGCCGCGCTCGCTTGCCGCCAGGACAAGAACCTGGTGCCCTCGTTCGGCCAGACCCTCGGCCAGTTGACAGACCGCCATGGAGATGCCGCTGACCATCGGCGGGTAGGTCTGGCTGATCAGGGCGAGGCGCATCAGGCGAGGGCGAGGCGGGCGGCTTCGACCAGATCCCTGACCCGGCTCATCACCAGATCGGTGGCCTGACGGAACTCGTGTTGGCCCACTGCCTCTCCGCCAGACGGAAACGGCCACAGGCACTTGCCAATCGCGACCACGGCCGGGCCGCCGAACTGCCAGCAGCCGACGGTGGGCCGGTCGTAGAAGCGGCCGTGGAACCAACGCGTGTTGGCTTCGGGGACGAAGACGCCGACGGGCTGCATCGGGACCCGGGAGCGGTGAGACAGGCGGGCGGCGCCGGTCAGGCCGCGGCGCATCTCTCCGCCGTGGGTGAGCACGCCCTTCGGGGTAGATCAGGACATGTTCGTCCATTTCCAGGAAATCCTGAGCCAGGACCAACGCGGCGTGTGAACCTGTCCCGCGGCGGACTGGGATCTGCCCGGCGTGCTTGAGCAGCCTGCCAAGCACGGGCAGGCTGAAGCTCTCCTCCTGGGCCAGGCCGTGGACCCGTCGATGGTAGATGAAGGGCAACAGGAAAGCGTCACTGACGCGGGCATGGTTGGAGACCAGGATGCGGGCGCCGGTCTCGATGTTCTCTCGACCCAGCACGCGCACCGAACGGACCAGCGTGGTGCGGTACACCCACAGCAGGGCGATCAGCAAGCCGTACAGCGGGGAGCGCGCTGCCCCCAGGGGGACCCCGGCGCGCGGGTCAACCTGCTCCTGGCGGGCGGCCTCCAGATCCAGGTGGTCGGGGTACAAATCGCCGGGCAGTTGCGAGGCGCTCGAAGGCATGGCTGCCTCCCAAGGGCAGGCCCAACGGTTGAGCGCTACAGCTCAGCCGCTTCGCCCAGATCCGGGTAGTGCACGGCGCCGATCCCGGCCTGCTTGAGTTTGGCTTCCAGCGCCGCCGCCGGCTCGGCCTCGCCGTGAACCAGGTAGGTCTTGCGCAGCGTGTCCCGGGTGGCCCGGGCGTATTCGACCAGGAAGGACTGGTCGGCGTGCGCCGACATCCCATTCAGGCTGACCACCTGAGCCTCGACCCGGTACTCGTCGCCGAAGATGCGCACGCGCTCGGCGCCCTCGGCCAGGCGGCGCCCGAGGGTCTGGGGGGCCATCCAGGAAGTGATCAGGATCGTGTTGCGTCGATCGCCGATGTTGTTCTTCAGGTGGTGCAGGATGCGGCCGTTCTCGGCCATGCCGGAAGCCGAGATCACAATCACCGGGCCGCGCATGTCGTTGATGGCCTTGCTCTGCTCGACACTGCGCGTGTAGGTCAGCTCGCCGAAGCCGAAGGGCGTGTGGTGGGTGTCTTTGCCGACGAAGGCCTGGGTCTCTTCATCCAGCTCGTCCACGTGCTCGCGGAACACGGCCGTCACGTCGATCGCCAGCGGACTGTCGACAAACACCGGCACACGCGGCAGCTCACCGCGGTCGATCAACTGATGCAGCCAGTAGACCAACGTCTGGGCGCGGCCGACGGCGAAGGCGGGGATGATCACCTTGCCCTGGCGGTCGAGCGTCTCGGCGACGACCTGGCGCAGGCCCTGATAGGCCAGGTCCGGGTCGTCGTGGAGCGTGTCGCCGTAGGTGCATTCCATCAGCAGCACGTCGACCTGCTGCGGCAGGATCGGATCGCGCAACAACGGCAGGCCGGGCCGGCCAATGTCGCCGGAGAACAGCAGCCGCAGCTTGCGGCCCTTCTCCTCGAGATCGAGCACGACAGCTGCCGAGCCGAGCATGTGACCGGCGTCCACCAGCCGGGCGACCACGCCCGGGATCGGCTCGAAGGGTTCGTCGTAGACGCGGGTCACCAGTTGCGCCGCGGCGCGCGCAGCGTCTTCCGCCGTATACAGTGGTTGAACCGGCGGCTCGCCTTTGCGAGCCCTTCGCTTGTTGACGTAGTCGACGTCGGACTCCTGGATCGCGCCGGAGTCGCGCAGCATCAGATCCGCCAGATGCGTCGTGGCGTGGGTGGCGTAGACCGGGCCGGGGTATCCCTGGCGCACCAGGTTGGGCAAGTTGCCCGAATGGTCGATGTGGGCATGCGAGAGGATGACGGCGTCGATCTCTTTCGGGTCGAAGGGGAAGTTGAGATTGCGCTGGTAGGTGTCGCTGCGCCGGCCCTGGTACAGCCCGCAGTCCAACAGCAGCTGATGACCGTTGAGGCGCAGCAGATGGCGGGAACCGGTAACCGTGCGAGCGGCGCCGTGAAACTCGAGTTGCATTCAGCCCTCCGGGCAGAAAGTCAGCCCCATAAGGCCGTGATGATCTCCGGGCCGTAGGTCCGGTGTCGCCAGGTCAGGGGATGCATCATCGGCTTGAGCTCTTCGAGCGTGCGCGGCGCAGAGCGGGCGATGGTCCACAGCATCTCGCGCGGCAGCACCACGTCCGACTCGATCTGGCGCGCCTCGGCGGCGCGTTTGCGCCAGCGGCGCAGCGTCTCGTAACGGGCCTGGATGATCTGGTCGCCGTTCTCGCTCTTCGGGAGCCGCGGGCGCGGTCCGCTGCGGCCGCGGCTGACGGCGGTGAGCACATCGGCGCCGTAGCGCTGGATCTGACGCGGGGTCATGCCGGGGATGGCGCCCAGCTGCTGCGCATCGGCTGGCATCACTCGGGCGATCTGCAGCAGGGTCCGGTCTTCCATCACCTTGAACGGTGGACGATCAAGACGCCGGGCATGCCGGTCGCGCACGGCATACACTTCGCGCAGCACGGCGGCCTGCTCCGGGCTCAGCTCGCGGGCGTGGCTGACGCTCCAGAAGGAAGGACGCTCCTCGCGGTGCGGGAGCTCCGTGTGGCTGGCGTAGGCCATCGCCTCGGCAGCTTCGTCGAGGCGATTCTCCTGGCGCAGCGCTGTTTCCAGCCGATCGCGCAGCGGAAGCAGGTAATGTGTGTCGAGCCGGGCGTAGTCCAGCAGCGGCTCGGGCAGCGGGCGTTTGCCCCAGTTGGCGCGCTGGAAGCGCTTGTCGAGGCTGATGCCGAACTCCTTGTTCAGGATGTCTCCCAGGCCGGTTTCCTTCCAGCCCAGCGTGCGGCAGGCGATGCGCGTGTCGTAGACATTGGCGACCTCGAAGTCGAAGTCGTGCTTCAGGCACAGCAGGTCGTACTCGGCGGCGTGGAACACCTTCTCGATCTTCGGGTTGGCGAGCAGCGGACGCAGCGGGGAGAGATCGGGAAACGCCAACGGGTCGACCAGATAATCGACCTCGGGCGTGGAGAACTGGATCAGGCAGACGCGTTCAGTGTAGGCATACAGGCTGTTGGATTCGGTGTCGACGGCGATCCGCGGCTGGCGTTTCAAGCTGGTCGCCAGCCGCGTGAGCTGCTCAGGCCGCTGAATGACTTCAATGGGGGGGAGGCTGGCCTTCGTCATCGACAGAATTATACCCACCGGCACCCGAAGGACGGCAGGCGTAGGCTAGTCAGGCGTGAATAATTTGACAAATACGATGGTTTATGATATCTATGGCCTGTCTACCCGGAAGGCAAGGGTCCACTCCCCCGATCAGCCGGGCCCACTGTCCTGACAACTCGACCGAGGAGGTTGCACATGACCGAGGCGCTTGCCGAATCGCAAGCGGGCAGCCCGGCCTCGCCGCCCTTGAGCCGGCGCGAGTTCCTCAACTACCTGTGGGGCACCTCGCTGGTGATCTACCTGGCCGGCTCGGCCGGGGCGCTGTTGTTCTTCGCCCTGCCGCGCTTCGAGGAGGGGGAGTTCGGCGGCGTGATCACTCTCCCGGTCGAGCAAGTGCCGCCGCCCGACAGCCCGCCGGCGGAGTTCGCCGCCGGGCGCTTCTGGCTGGTCAACCTGGGGCAGCAGGCGGCGGCCGACCCCCGCCAGCCCGAGGGCTTGGCCGAGACCCCCGGCGTCAAGGCGCTCTACAAGGTGTGTGTCCACCTGGGCTGCCTGTACCGCTGGGAACCGACCGGCGAGCGTTTCGAGTGCCCGTGCCACGGCTCGAAGTACCTGCTGGATGGCGCCAAGATCGACGGCCCGGCGACGCGCAACCTGGACGTGTTCGTGATCGAAGCCGTCGACGCCGAGGGCAATGTGTTGGCGCAGACGGAACCGACGGAAGGTAGCCGCCAGGGTTCGAGCCTGCCCATCCCGCCCGGCACGGTCGCCCTGCGGGTAAATACCGGCGCCAAGATCCAGGGCGCATCCAGCAGCGTCTAGGCAGAGGGCATCTCCATGGCGATCTTCCGCATGCATATCCCGTTTCTGGATGAGGTCAAGGCCAAGGGCCTGCGCCAGGCCGGGCGGGCCAAGGCCGACGACATCGTCACGCGTGTCACCGCCGGGCTGAACCCGAGCGATGTGCGCGGCCTGCTGCGCGATGACGCGCCGGGCCGCCCCAACCCGCGCCTGACCCCTCACGCCGAGGGCTTCTGGCTGCACATGCGGCCGACCTACTACCACACGCTGGTGGACGGCCTCTACCCCACCTTCCGCCTGGGGTGGCTGTCGACCTTCTTCTTCGTCTTCGAGATCATCACCGGCGTCTTCCTGATGGTGTACTACACGCCCTCCCCGAACGCCGCCTTCGAGAACATGCTCAACCTGCTGGGGAACGTGTTCCTCGGCAGCACGCTGCGCGATCTACACAAGCTCGGGGCCGAGGCCATGGTGCTGGTCGTCGCCCTGCACATGCTGCGCACCTTCGTCACCGGCTCATACAAGAAGCCCCGCCAATTCACCTGGGCTACCGGAATCATTCTGCTCGGCGTCACTCTGTTCCTGTCATTCTCCGGCTATCTGCTGCCCTGGGATCAGCTCAGCTTGTGGGCGGTGACGATCGGGGCTTCGATGGTCGAGGCCTTCCCGCCGGAGGTGGTTGGGCAGACGATGAACCTGATCGTGCGCGGCGGTCCGGAGTTCAACGCCGACGGCCTGCTGCGCTTCTACCTGCTGCACGTCGTGCTGCTGCCGTTCATTGGATTGATCGCCTTCGGCGTGCACTACTACAAGGTGATCCATCACGGGCACAGCCTGCCGCCGGGATCCGAGAAGGTCGGTGAGGACACGGCCAAGCGGGTGCCGATGGACAGCCGGGTGTACTTCATGCCGAAGATCATCACCCGCGAGCTGTTCTACATTGTGGCCTTGATGTTCCTCTTCCTGGCGGCGGCGACCTTCTTCTACGAGGCGCCGCTGGAGGTCAAGGCCGATTCCCTGATCACCCCGCTGCATACGACGGCGCCCTGGTACTTCCTGTGGTTGCAGGGGATGCTCAAGCTGGGCGACAAGGTGATCTGGGGCGTGATCGTTCCCACGGTGCTGATCGGCCTGCTGCTGGTCCTGCCCTACTTCGAGGTTGGCCCGAGCCGCCGCTATGGCGACCGTCGCGTTGGGCTGTCCCTGGCGGCGCTGTCTGTGGCCGCCATCGCCGTGCTGTCCTTCATGGGTACCCCCTGGTATGGCGTCTCGACCTCGGCCGAGCAAGAGGCCGTCGCCACCTTGCTGCCGCAGACCCACCCCGGACCGCTGCGTGAGGCGGAATGGGAGGCGCTGCAGCTGGGTTCGTTCACGGCCAGCGAATACGCCTCGGCGCCCAACGCGGAGATGGCCGCCTTGTTGGAGAGCTTCCACGAGGAAGTGGAGAGGGTCAACGACGAGGCCCGCAGCGAAGCTGAGGGCGTCATGGTGATCGAGGACTGGCAGACCGACCTCAAGAAGGTCACCCTGCGCGTGATATGGACCAACCTGGTGGATGGCTCGCCGGGAGAGTACAGCCAAGTGGTGTTCCTGCACCGTCAAGCGGCCTATGACCGCGGAGGTGGGTCATGAAGTGGCAGATCGCTGCCGGCCTCTTCCTGGTGTTAGGCCTGATCGTGCTGACGCTCGGGCTGGCGCTGAACGAAATGCCGCGGATGGAGCTCTTCAAGGCCTCGAATGACGCCCGTACGGTGGAAGCGGGCGCCAGCTTGTTCGAGAACAACTGCCGTTCCTGCCATGGGCCGCAGGGGAAAGGCATCGAAGGCGTAGCGCCGGCCATCAACGCCGCCGATCTGTACGATGGTTCGCGCCTGGCGGCCATCGGCTGGTCGGGAACGACCGACAACTACGTGCGCAATGTGATCGCCGCCGGCCGTCCGGTGCCCTCCGCCGGCACCAACTACCCGCAGCGCATGCCGACCTGGAGCCAGCGCTACGGCGGCCCGCTGCGCGATGACCAGGTGGATTCGCTGGTCGCCTTCATTATGAATTGGGAGGACCGGGCCCTGGCCGAAGGCGGCGGCGCCGCACCGCCGACTGTGGTCGAGGGGGCAGTGGGGACCGACATTGCGCAGCCGCTCCCGGCAGGGGACCCGGAGCGCGGAAAGCAGCTGGCCGAAGGCAGCCTGGGCTGCTCCGGCTGCCACGTGTTGGCCGAGGTCGGCCCGGCGTGGATGGCCTCCGGGGATCAACCGGGCATCGGGGTGCGCGCCGAGTTCGCGCTTCGCCCAGGACGACTATACGGGCCAGGCGAGCGATGCGCAGCAATACCTGGTCGAATCGGTCGTCCAGACCAACGCCTTCATCGTGTCCGGCTACCAACCCAACATCATGCCGCAGAACTACGGTGAGCGCCTGACGGCACAGGACCTGGCCGACCTGATCGCCTATATGAACAGCCTGCGCTGAGCAGGTCGGCGGCAGACCATCGGCATCGCTCGGCGCCGTCGTCTCGATCGGGGCGGCGGCGTCTTGAATAACCCCAGCGGTGGCGGCTGCGGGCGTGGCGTACAATCACAACCACGCTTGGCGCAGACCCACCGGGAGGAGATCAGCATGCGCTGGAAGCTCGGGCGAGTGGCTATCGGCCTCGGTTTGCTGATGGCGCTGGGTTCGGTGATCACGGCCGGGGCTCAAGATGGGGCAAATGCCGAGCGCGGCGGAGAGCTGTATGTCGCCTACTGCGCCGGCTGCCACGGGATCGACGGGCAGGGCAGGGTCGGAGCCAGCCTGGAGGCATTCCCGGGGATCCAGGTAGACGCGGCCCTGGCCTCAACCATTGCCAACGGTGTGCCGGGTTCGGTCATGCCGGCCTGGGCCGCCGCCAACGGAGGCCCGCTGTCGGATCAGGACATCGCCGACCTTGCGGAGTACATTCAGGGCGCCTTCCGATGGCACGGAGCCAATCCGCCCCGCCCCCACGTATCAACCTCCAGTCATCCCGCCACTCCCGGACGTGGACGGTGACCCCACAAGGGGCGCCATCGTCTATCATGAGAGCTGCGCAGCCTTGCCACGGCGAGCAAGGGCAGGGCGTGTTCGGCTACACGTTGGCCAAGGACTGGCCGGCCAATGACCCGCAGGCCTACCTGCGCTCGGTGGTCGCCGCCGGGATTGCCGGGACCCAGATGCCTGCCTGGGGTCTGGCCAGCGGTGGCCCGCTGAGCGACCAGCAGGTCGCCGATGTAGTGGCCTACGTGCTCACCTTCGCCCCGATCTCGCCGGTAGCACCGCCTCCGGTTGAATCCGTCGGTCCGCTCGGCCGGCCGGCCAGCCTGGTGATCCTGGGGGGCCTGCTGGCCGCGGCGGTGCTTGCGCTCGCCCTGTATTACCGCCGCGCCTGAGGAGTTGTGATGCGCCACCTGCGATGGATGCTGCTGCTGGTCGTGCTGGCTGGATTGGGCCTGGGGTTGCGGCCGGCCGCTGCCCAGCAGCCGCCGGCCATCGAGCGCCTGGGAGTAGCACTCTGGCCCGAGTATGACCAGCCGGCGATGCTGGTGATCCTGCGGGTGCAGTTGGCGCCGGGGACCGCGCTGCCGGCCGAAGTCACGCTGCCCATCCCGGCCTCCGCCGGGGAGCCGCTGGCCGTGGCCTACACCACTGCCGATGGTGCGCTTCTCAACGCTCCTTACACCCGGCAGGTGCAGGGCGACTGGGCGCTGATCACGCTGACCAGCGAAACGCCCAATGCCCAGGTGGAGTACTACCAGCCATTGCAGATCTCGGGCACGCAGCGAGACTTCCTCTACGAGTGGCCCGGGGGGCAGGACCTGGGGATGCTGAGCTACGAGGTGCAGCACCCGGTGGGCGCGCAGGCGATGACGATCGACCCGCCGGCGCAGTCTTCAGCGCCGCGCCCGGATGGCCTGCTGTACTCGTTTGCCGATCTGGGTCCGGTGCCCGGAATGGAAACCCGCCAGATCCAGCTGAGCTACCAGCGCGCAGTCGTCGGCGCTGTCAATCGACTCGGTCGGGCAGCCGGCGCCTCCGGTCGCCGGGCCGGCCGAACCTGCCGCTGGCGGGCTGGACGTGACTGCCTGGCTCCCGCTCGGCCTGGGGGTTGTCGGCGTGGTGCTGGTAGGTGTTGGAGCGGGGCTGTACTGGCGCTCACGGCGGCGGGCTTCCGGCGCACCGGGGCGCGAGCGGCACCGCCCGCGGCGCTCGTCTCAGCCGGAAGCCGGGCCAGCGATCGATGCCTCGGTCGTCTTCTGCCACACCTGTGGAAGCCAGGGCACCGTCACCGACAAGTTCTGCCGCCAGTGCGGCACCAAGCTGCGCGGCTAGCGGCCGTCCCCTCGAACATCGATTCCCAAGCACACGATCGCCTGCGCCCTCTGGGGGAGACGGAGGCACGCTCGCCATCCGCAGCCGGGACGGTCATCCCCGTCATCCAGGCGGCTCGGCCGGTTTCGGATGCCGCCGGCTGATGCTAGACTGGACCCGAGGGACGGATGTCTTCCACCGCGCTGATCTGGATCTTCTTCGTCTACGGCCTGGCGTTCTTCTGCATGGGCCTGGCGATTCTGCTCGAGATCGGGCACATCTCCGATCAACGCTTGCGCTACGCCCTGCGCTTCCTG
The DNA here is from genome assembly GCA_963789825.1 of uncultured Chloroflexia bacterium. Classification (GTDB taxonomy): domain Bacteria; phylum Chloroflexota; class Anaerolineae; order Anaerolineales; family E44-bin32; genus PFL42. Next base: position 240,573 of record CAWBME010000001.1, on the reverse strand, counting down.
GCCGCCTTTGGTCTGGTCCACGGCACGCACGAGTGGATGGAGATGTTCCAGCTGATGGGAATCAGCCCGCTGCAGTCGCTGGACCCGCAGTCGCTGGACATCGTGCGTGTGTTCGTGCTGGCGCTGTCCTTCCTGGCCCTGGCCGCCTTCGGTGCGGCCCTGCTGTTTCCTGCCCCGGTCGCCCGCCGGGCGAGCCTGTGGATCCCGCTGGCTGGCCTGGTGGCCTGGTCGGCCGGTCTGCTGGCGCTCAGCGGCCGCTACCCGCAGGAGTTCTGGCATGTGGCCGATGTCTGGACACGCTACATCCTGGCCATCCCCGCGGCGCTGCTGGCGTGTGCCGGGCTGCTGGCGCAGCGAAGGGTGTTCGCCCAGGCGGGAATGGCCGAGTTTGGGCAGGACAGCCTGTGGGCCGCGGTGGCCTTCGCCTGGTATGGCGCCGTCGGCCAAGCCTTTGCCGCTGCCACGCCGCTGCCGCCGTCCAATGTCATCAACAGCGAGCTGTTCCTGTCGCTTTTCGGCTTTCCGGTGCAGTTGCTGCGGGCCACGGCGGCAGTCGTGGTTGCGATCTTCGTCGTGCGCTTCCTGCGCTCGTCCGAGGTCGAAATGCAGCGGCACCTTGCCGAGCTGCAGGCCGCCCAGCTGCAGGAGGCGCAGCGTCGCGAGGCGATGCGCGGCGAGCTGTTGAAGCGTGTGGTGGAGGCGCAGGAGGCCGAGCGGCAGCGCATTGCGCGCGAGCTGCACGACGATACCGGTCAGTCGCTCACTGCGATCGGCCTGGGCGTGCGAGGCGCCATCAGCAACCTGGCCCGAAACCCGCAGCGCGCCGGCGGCCAGCTGAAGCAGATCGAGGACCTGGTGACGCACTCCCTGCACGAGCTCCAGCGGCTGATCGCCAACCTCCGACCGTCGCACCTGGATGACCTCGGCCTCCCGGCGACCCTGCGCTGGTACGCCGGAGAGCTGCGCGCCCGGGACGGATTGCAGGTAGCGATCGAACTCAGCGGAGAAGACGAGGCGCTTCCCGGCGAAGTGGCAACGGCGCTCTTTCGCATCACCCAGGAGGCGCTCAACAACGTTGTCAGGCACTCTCGGAGCGATCGCGCCTCTGTGCGTCTCGAGTACCTGCCGGACTACGTTCACCTGGTGGTGTGCGACCGAGGGGTGGGGTTCGACCCGGTGCTGGTCCGTCAGGCGGAGCGTCCACAGTGGGGCCTGCTGGGCATGCAGGAACGGGCGGTGTTGCTGGGTGGACAGCTGGCCATCGACAGCGCCCCGGGCAAGGGAACGTGCGTCACGGTTGTTATCCCGCGCGGTCCGATTCGCGAGGTGGGCTATGCCGACACGCCTGTTGCTGGTTGACGATCACGCCGTGGTCCGCTCTGGTCTGCGCATGCTGCTCGAGAACGAGTCGGACATGCAGATCATCGGCGAAGCCGGTTCGGCGGCCGAAGCCCTGCAGGCCGTCGAGCGCCTGCAGCCGGATGTCGTCCTGCTGGACATCGGTCTGCCGGATATCTCGGGCATCGAAGTGGCGCGGCAGGTGAAGCAGCGCTCCCCGGCGACGGCGATCGTGGCGCTCACCATCCATGAGGACGAGGAGTACTTCTTCAAGATGCTGGAGGCAGGCGCCGTGGGGTATGTCCCCAAGCGTGCCGCGCCCGAAGAACTGATCCAGGCGATCCACGCGGCCGCCTCCGGCGAGGTCTACCTCTACCCGTCGCTGGCCAAGCTGCTGGTGAAAGACTTCCTGACCTCGGAGGGCGGAGCCCGCAGCGCCCGCGCGCTGGACGGCTTGACCGACCGGGAGCAGGAAGTGCTGGCCTTGCTGGCGGAAGGGGAAGGCAACCCGGAGATCGCCGATCGGCTGGGCATCAGCCCCAAGACCGTCTCGCGCCACCGTGAGAACATCATGCGCAAGCTGAACCTGCACTCGCGCTCGGAGCTGGTCAAGTACGCCATCCGCAAGGGCATCATTCAGGCCTAGCCGCCAGCGCTCGTCTCGCTCAGCGAGCGCAAGCGCAGTTGCGCCAGGGGCCGGGGGATGGCTTGCATCTCCTCCCCCGGTCCGCTGGACCCCTGACCCCTCTCCCCGTCAAGCGGCGGGTCACGTCACCTCGCGCAGCAGATTGAGACCGCCGGCAAGTGCCGGATCGACTCGCGTCGACACTGGCGCGCTCCGAGGCAGCGAGCTCCGGTGTGCTGCTGCGGCCCCGAGGGAAGCGTGATCCGCCCGGCTTCTTCCAGGGGACCGGGGGGAGGGAGTTGCTCCCCCGCCCCCCATGTCCCCTGGACCCCTGACCCCTCTCCCTGTCAAGCGGCGGGTGACGTCACCTCGCGCATGCACATCGAGACCGCCGCGGGAGTGCCACGTCGCAGGCATCCTTAGTGGATTGAACGGCGGTCGTGATCAAGGACGGAGGGTGCCGTCAACCGCCGTTTGCGGGGGGTGCGGGGGAGGCACTCCCCCGAACTCCCGCTCCCCCGCTGGGGGAGCGGGCAGGGGTGAGGGGGGCCACTGCACGGGAGCGCAGCGATGTCGGACGGCGAGCGCTTGCCCGAAGCCGAGCCAATTGAAGGGCTTCAACAACAGGACGACCGGCGACCTGTCAAGGTCGCCGGTCGGTCGGTTCTACCACTCAGGGGGTGACGGTGTGCCTGCTCTGCTAGCGGCAGGCGGACGTCGGCTCAGCGTCGGCTGTGCTCGCTGGCATCGCGCGTCAGGGAGGCCCGGTCACGCGCCAGCAGGACGATGAGCAGGATCAGTGCCTGGCCAACTACCATGCCGAGTGCCTCCGGCCAGCGCGACCAGCCTTCCATCGCCAGGTCCGCCCAGTTCAGCTGGGTGGCGGAGGCCAGCGCCGTCGCCCACCAGGTGAGATTCTGCGTCAGCCACGCGGCGCCCAGGATCCCCAGAACGAGGAACGGGATCGTCAATCCCAGTGTTGCCAGTACGGCTACCAGTGTGACCCGGAACATGTCGCCCCCTTGTGTCCTTCGGCTGCTCTCACAGTAGTCGGAACGGGAAGAGAAAGGTATCCGGCGGGCGCCACAGTTTGACGATGGGGACAACGACACATCCGGCGGATGGGACCACCCCACCCATCCCACCCGTGGCGAAGCGTAGAAGTACCCCCATCCGCAGTGCCAGGTGGCAGGAAAGCGAAAGGGGCTTGGGCAGATGCCCAAACCCCTTTCGTTACACATCGACCCCCGGCTGCCCGCAACGCGACGGGGCAGGCCTGTGGCCGGGTGGATCGGCTTACGGCCGGGTCATCCCGGCCACGTTCCCGCCGACATCCTTCAGGCTGTCGTACAGCACCTGAACGGTGTACTTGGGATTGTGGGCGAAGGCGCCCGGGTCCTTGGAAAACCACTGGAAGTTGTAGGCAGCCCGCAGCAGGCGCGGGGTCCAGGAGGCAAAGGCCTCCTCACCCTCGTCCACCGCCCCGTTGCCGTTGGCGTCTGCGAAGAAGTAGGGATAGGCCAACGGATCGTAGGTGATGGGTGTGCCCGCATCAGCGGCATGCTTGACGACGGCGGCATACAGCGCCTCCAAGCATCGTGGCTTCTTCGCCCGCCATGCCCTCGGTGGCGTCGCCGTCACCATCGTAGTCGACCGTCGAGATGCGGATGTCCTGCGGCGTGGCTGCGCCGGCATGGCAGGTGGCGCAGGCCTCGAACTTGAGCTCCAGCTCGTGGGTGCCATGGCAGGCGGTGCAGGTGTCGAAGCCAGCCACGTGGACATTGCGCCCGACGTAGGTCTGACCGTCGTACTGGTAGGCTCCCTTGGCCTCATCGCCGAACAGCGTTGCGCCGGCGGCGAAGTAGTGCGGGTTGCGGAAGGACAGCGGCTGTTCCTTGCTAGCCACCTGATCATCGGTCAGGCCCGAGCGAGTGATGGCGTTGTTGACGCTGGCCGTCGACTCGCGACCCTGGTGGCACTCGATGCACAGGTTGGCATCGACCGGCACCAGGTTGCCGTCGGCGTCCTTCTCGGTTGAGAAGGTCACCTTGGCGCCGCTGGGGAACGGGACCGTGGTCACGGCATAGCGCGCCGGCCACTCCGCCTCGTTGTGGCAGGTGCTGCATTCGAAACCGTTGGACGGCTCCTGCGCCACGACGCCGGTGGTTGCCAGCGTCGTGCCGGACAGTATCGTCGTCCCGCCGTTGGCAAGGAACTGCGGCAGCCCGCCGGCCGAGTGGCACTTGGCGCAGCTGGCAGGAACCTCGCCCTCTGCATCCCAGTGGCGGAAGGCTTCCTCCGATCCGGCGAAGTGGCCCGGATCGATGCGGTGAGCCGTGCTGAGATCGACCGGGGTCGCGATCTTCTCGTTCAGCGACTCGATCGAGTCGTACAGCAGCTGCATGATGTACTTGCCGCCGTGGGCGAAGGCGCCCGGATCCTTGACCGACATCTGGTAGTTGTAGGCGGCCTTCTGCAGGCGCGGGGTCCAGGCCTTGAAGGCATTGGGGACGGCGCCCTCTTCGCCATCGACCTCACCGTTGCCGTTGGTGTCGATGAAGAAGTACGGGTAGGCGTCGGCGGAGTAGGCGATGGCCGAGCCGGCGACTTCCGTGCCGTAAGCCTGGATGGCTCCAAGCAGCATCGTGCGCAGCCCGTCCATCTCGTAGTACACGCCTTCCTCGACATCGCCATCACCGTCGTAGTCGGCTAGCGAGCCGTTCATGCGGACGTTCTTGAGGTCGTCCACACTGGTCGCGCCCTCGTGGCAGGTCGAGCAGGTCTCAACCTTGACCTCGAGCGTGTGCGTGTCGTGACAGCTCTGGCAGGTGTTCAGCCCGTCGGCGTGCCGCAGGTTGGCGTCGTAGGTCTTGCCGTCGTACTGGTAGCCGCCCTGGGCGATCGTGCCGTACAGGGTGGCGCCGGCCGGGAAGTAATGGATGTTGATGAAGCCCGCCTCGGGCATCACCGTATCCTCGTCGGCCACGCCGGAAGCCGCGATGGCTTCGTTGACCTGGACGGTGGAGGCACGACCCTGGTGGCATTCCATGCAGCGCGACTCGTCACCGATCCCGGTGATTTCGACGCCCGAGGGGAAGACCACGCTGGTCTTTGTCAGGGTGACGTCATTGTGGCAGGCAACGCAGGAGACAACCGTGCCGATCTGGGCGGGGTTGTCGACCACGCCTGCCGCACTTCCGTCAGCCCCGAGGAAGTCGACATACCCGGTTTCCGAGTGGCACTTGGCGCACTCCACCGGAACTTCCAGCCGGATCTTCCTCGTCCCAGTGGCGGAAAGCCTCGGCCGAAGCGTCGGCGTGCGGCGAAGCGGCCCAGGCCTCTTCGTAGGGCACGACGAGCTCAGGTGCCGGTGCTTCCGTCGGCTCGACGGGGGCAACCTCCGTGGGCGTTGCCGCGCCGCCGCAGGCCACCAGGACCAGCGCTGCCCCTACCAGGATCAAGCCAATCAGTAGGGATGTACGTCTCATCGATGCATTCTCCTCTCTCAACCCGTGAGAGATGTGGTGTAGGTGGAACGGAATACCGTCACAGCTGTCCTCGGTTCGCAGCCGACCTCCTTCCCGAGGCGGAGCGGAGACTGTGGGTCCAAGCCGGTGAGCGCTCCCACAACCGGCTTGAGGTCAGTCACCTTCCGCTGCGAGGGGACCGCCCGGGCTGAGCATTCCCCGGCTGTCCCTTTGCCTGTGTGCCCTGCATTCGAGGCTGTCTCCGGCGCGCCAGGGCGGATCGCGACGGCCAAGCACCCGGCGCCGGAGTATGGGGAAAACACCCCATGCGCGTGGGTTCCCAGCAGTATACACCCATGTGCAACACTGCACAATCAGGAATTTGTGGCCTGGGACGGTGTCGGTGAGGGCAAGAGGACAGGCCGCCGGGCATTCCCCGGCGGCCGCACGTCGTTCAGCAGGGATGCGGTCGAGCGGGGCTAGCGCTCGGGTGCGCCATCGTCGATCCAGCCCGTGACCAGTTCCAGCTCCTCCGGCGTCAACTGTCCGAAGTGGTTCTGCGGCCCGCTCTGGACGGCGATCAGGCGGCTGGCGGCTGCGTCCCCGGGGACAATGACCGGGCCGTTGGCGCTGCCCTGCAGGGCGCCGGCGTAGCTGCTCAGATCCAGCCCGGCGATCGGGCTGCCGCCGCCGTGGCAGGCGACGCAGCGCTGCGCGAAGACCGGTCCGACAACGGTCTCGAAGGTGACACTGGCTGCCGCCGGCAGCGGCGTGGGCGTAGGCGTCGGTGGCAGCTTGGAAAGTACGATCTCGCGCAGGCCGGGGGCGTCGAAGCCGGCGAATTCCCAGACGTTGCCGTGGCAGGCCGAGTTCGAGCAGAACGAGGTGTTGCTCAGGCCCCCCGGATCGTCCGTCGTGTGGCAGTTGGCGCAGGAGGCGTCGAACACCTCGCGGTGCAGCTGGATCCAGCTCGGGTCGAGGTGCGACGAGGGCTCGAGCCCGCGGCTGAGTTCGATGTCGGCCAGGAAGTCCGGCGGCCCAGCGACGACCGGGATCGAGTGGCACAGGTTGCACTCCAGCCGGATGGGTTCCTGCTCGGCGTTCAGATGCGTGCCGTCGTGGCAGCGGAAGCAGCCCGGCGAATCCTTGTGGCCGACGTTGTTCGGGTGCGTGGCGTAGTTCACCAGCTGTTCAGGGAAGTTGCTCTTGGCGTAGGCGTCTTGGAGGGCGACGATCGCATCGTCGATCAGGCCGGGATTCTGCGCCACGAACTCCGCCTCGCTCTGCTTGTACGACTCCTTCAGCCCGGCGAGGGCCTGTTGACCTGCCTCGACCGTGGGGTAGTCGCCCCCATAGACCTCGACGGCCCGGGCGCGGATGTCAGGGATGGCGGACGAGATCAGGCCGCGGCTCATCAGTTGGTCGACCGTGTCTTCGGGGGTCATGATCAGATGGGTGATGCGGTTGTGGCAGGTGATGCAGTCCATCTGCTTGAGGTCATCCGGGTTGATGGCGGCAGGATCGATCCCCGAGTTCAGGTCGACGAACTCGGTGAAGGTGCCATCCTCGTTCTCCACCCGGATGTAGGGGATCTCCTGATCGAGCTCATCGGTCGCCAGGTAGGAGACCGGGTTTTCGACGTGCCAATGGATGCCGCGTCCCAATCCCTGGCGCTTGCTGCCGCCGCCGGTCTTCAAGACCAGATACGTGCTGGTGGGCGTGTTGTTGGCATCGAGGCCGAAGCGCCGAACCTCGCGCAGGCTGTCATCGGAGAATTTCTGCGGCGAGTGGCATTGCTCGCAGGAGTCGCTCGCCGGGCGCATCTTGCGGGCGCGGATGGGGAACTCGTAGTTGTGAAAGGTGGTGTCGAACACGTGCTCAAGATCACCAGCCTTGCGCGAGACCTTGGTCGCAACGAATCCCCGCCCGATGTGGCACTCGACGCATGCCACCTGGGCGTGGGGTGAGGACAGGTAGGCCGTGTATTCGGGCGGCATCGTGTGACAGGCCGTCCCGCAGAACTCGGGGCTGTTGGTGTAGTCCCAGGCGAACACGCCCCCGACCAGCACCACCAGCGTCAGCACGCCGAGGACCGTGTAGGGGAGCACACGGATCCACCACGGGCTGCCGGACGGCGGGAAGAAGAAGTTGCGCAGTGCTTTTCGCATGAGTCTCCTCTTGCACTTGGCACTCGGGCTCGCCGCCGAAACCCCGGTTTCCAGCCCGTCTACACCAATCCGAACGATTAGGGCCGTATTGTACGCTATTTCACGGGGTCCGGTGGGGCGGGCGGCCGTGGGCTGACCGAGGGATCCCTCGGCCGAAGCGGGGCCTCGGGATGCCAGGTACCCCGCGATGTCATCCCGAGCGCAGCGAGGGAGCTGCTTGTGGTTGTGCCATCCGGGGAGTGCGAGGACAAGCAGATCCCCACCTGCACTGCAGCTGCGCTGCACACCTGCCCTGGCGGGCGGTGCCAGGGAGCGCAGGCCGTTCGCCCCGACGGGCTGCGCCCGCACCCCGCAAAGCAGCGCGGGGCGCATAGAACGCGGGGGCGCCGGCCCGGACGGGGTGCAGGACGGTGTTCGGCCGAAGAGCGGCCTCGGGATGACAGGCTCAACTTGAGCCTGTCATCCCGAGGGCGGAACTGCCGGGGGAAGGCGTCTTACAAGTGGCGGCTGGCCAGGTCGTCCTGGGCGGACTCGCCGAACAGCGGTAGGAACTTGCCGCCCAGGGTGAACATCAGCAGGGCGTATCCGATCACCCCCAGCACAACCGCCCATTCGATCAGCGCGGGTTGATACGGGCTGGGGGCGAGCAGGATGGGCGCGCCAGGGTTGTAGACCAGCGGCACCACCAGGCCGGAGACGGTCACGTTCCAACGGTTGACCACGATCCCGAACGCAGCGAGCGCTGCGCCGAGGACCAGCAAGCCCGGTCGGCGATTGAAGCGCGGGGACAGGAAGATCACGACGGGAAGCACGATCCCCAGCAGGATCTCGCCCACCCAGAAGCCGAAGGTGTACGGGGTGAACTCTCCGAGCGTGCGGAAACTCTCCTGCGCCAGAGGCGTGCCGCCGTAGTAGGTGACCACCGCCAGATCCCAGAACTTGATGTAGGCATAGAGCAAGAGGCCCAGCCCGGAGAAACGCGCGATCGTGCGCAAGACCTCCATCGAGACCGTCTTGCGGTTGAGGGCCCAGGCAAGGACGATGGCGGCCGCCATGCTGACTGCCGGCCCGACCGACACGGCCGAGATGATGAACATGATCGGCATGCTGGGCTTGAACCAGATGGGGCGCGCCTTCAGAATGCCGTAGGTGGCGCCCAGCGAGGACTGGTGCAGGAGCGAGATGCCCAGACCGATCACCGCCAGCGCCGGGGCGGCGCGGTGGACGGTGTGGGCCAGGCGGCCGAAGGTTTGGTGGCGGCGGAACGGCTTGGAGTTGGCGATCACCGGCAGGAACTCGATGACCAGGATGATCAGGTAGAGCGTGATGCACCAGGTGATCTCCCACAGCACGGAGTGCACGTTCCAGAAGGCCCAGGGGTGCCAGAAGCGGTCCGGACGGCCAATGTCCATCACCAGCGTCAGCAGGGCGGTGGTGTAGCCGATGAATTCGAGGTAGACCGCCAGGCGGATCATCGGCCGGAAGCGTTTGACGCCCAGCACATAGACGACGGCCGACAGGGTGAAAGCGCCGGCGCCCAGGGCGATGGCCGAAAGGTCGATCGTGATCCACAGCCCCCAGGGCACGATGTTGGTCAAGTTGGTGACGACCAGGCCTTGGGAGAACACGATGAATGCCGCCCCCAGGCCGATCAGGATCAGCACGCCGACGAAGGCCATCCAGCCCAGGAAGCCGGGGGTGATGAGCGGACGGCGCTCCGAGGTCGCAGGAATGGCGGCCATGGGCTACAGCCCCTCCTTCGGCGGCACGTAGTACACGCTGGCCTGTGTGCCGAGCTCATCGCGCAGGCGGAAGGTCGGGTTGGCGGCGACGGCGCGCGAGACCGGGCTCTGTGGATCATCCAGATCGCCGAAGACCCGGGCGCCGACAGGACAGACGTTGACGCAGGCCGGCGTGGCTTCAGGCTGGACCCCGGGTGTCAGCCCGTTGGCCAGCGCGGCGTCAATCCGGTGGACGCAGAAGGTGCACTTCTCCACCACGCCTCGCGGCCGGCGTTCGACTTCGGCGATACCCCAGGTCGGCACGTACGGGTTGGGTTCGTCCCCGCGCGCCTCCCAGTTGAACATGCGAGCCCCGTAGGGGCAGGCGACCTGGCAGTAACGGCAGCCGATGCAGCGGTCGTAGTCCATGATCACGATGCCGTCTGGGCGCACGTAGGTGGCTTTCACCGGGCAGACCTCGACGCAGGGCGCTTCCTGGCAGTGCAGGCACGGGCGCGTCGTGTAGAAGCGGCGGCCGGTGGAACTCACACTCGGCACGACCGTGTTCCAGGGCATGTCGACGGCGACGTCGTTGGTGGCCGAGCAGGCGCGCTGGCAGTATTCGCAACCGATGCACGTGTCGAGGTTGATCAGCATGCCCCAGTGACGCCGGCCGAGCGAGCCTTCGCCTTCGCCCTGGGTGCCTTCCAGTTGGCTCTGCTTGAGGTTGGCGAAGGGCGTGAGCGGGCCGGTGGTGACGGCAGTGGCGAAAACCACCGCGCCGGCCGTGGTGCCCGCCAGCGTCAGCACGTCCCGCCGGGTGAGTTCCAGCTTGACCTGGGTCTTCTTCTTTCTGCCCTTCTCCTTCTCAGGCATCGGGATCACTCTCTTCCTCGACCTCGACAACCTTCAGGCGCTTGCTGACGATCCAGGCGCCCGTGCCTCCGATCACCAGGCCGATGATGGCGCCCTGGACCAAGCCGGCGTACAGATTGGACGTCGTGCTGGCCTCCAGCTGCTGCTTCTGCGCTTCCAGGTCGATGATCTCGGCCTCGAGCTCGGTCGGGGTCTTGGCCTCCGGGCGCGGCAGCGCCGCCGGTCAGGGCGACGATCGTGTCCCGCGTGTGGACCGTGTCCTGGTGGCAGTTGATGCAGGCCTCGGATCCGACGGTGAACGTGTGACCGGTGGGGACCAGCCCGCCGATCGCCGGAGCATCGGTGGGCGCGGTGTACATGTGGCAATTGCTGCACTCCAGCCCGGAGTTGGCATGCGTGCTGTGGGCAAAGCCCTCGCCGGGATCGCTGTGGCAGTTGGTGCACAGCGCCGACACGCTCTCGGCCTTCGGCGCCTGGGAATGCGGGTTGTGGCAGGACTGGCAGTCGACGCCGGCTGCGCCGTGCGGGCTGGCCATCCACTCATTGGTGGTGGTCGTGTGGCAGGTGGCGCACAGCTCGGCGTCCGGGTTGAACGGCATCGGCTTCTCCGGATGGCCGACGACGAACGGTCCGTGGCAGGATTCGCAGGTCACGCCTTCGGCGGCATAGGAGTTCGTTTCAGCATCGTAGCCGGTGGTGTGGCACTGCAGGCAGGCGAACTCGCTCCCCAGTTCCTCCCAGTTCTGCTGAAAGATGGGCGAGGAGAAGGCCTGCGCATGACGCGTGCTGTCCCATTCTTCGTGCACATCCTTGTGGCAGTTGGCGCAGAAATCCGGCCCGGCATAGGTGGCTTCGGCGGGAGACGGAGTTGCCTGCGCCGGATCGACCGGCGCCTCGGGCGTTGCCTCCTGGGCGAAGGCCGGTGAGCCGCTCAGGCCTGCCGCCGCTCCGAGCAAGAGGAAGCCCAGGAAGAGGGCGAGGAAAACGGCCAGCGGGCGGCGCAGGCGGCGGGCAACAGCAGGTCGGTGCATCGGTCACTCCCCTCCCGCCAGGAAGCCGATGGGCGTCCGGACGGGCAGCTGCAGGCTGGGTGCGGCAGGCCAAACGGGGCCCCATGCCGCGTGGGTAGAATGCCCCAGGTACGATTCTGGAGGACTCCGGCCATGTTGGTCAGTGGGAACCGTCCGCCGGAGGGCTGACGTTCATCACCCCTGCTCTCGGGAAGGAGGCAGGATGCGGAGGCTTGGGCCCGCCCCCCGGGGTGCCAGCGCACCTCCCGCCCGTCTCATTCAACATTAAGCCACATGTGGCATGATGCGGCCAACGGCAGGCGCTGCCACGGTCGATGATAAAATGGACATCCTTGGTGCGGGTAAGCCCGCCCCCGGAAGTTGTCCAGCGGAGGATCACGGATGTCGCAAGAACTGCAGCCGGCCCGGCGAACGGGCTCCGGCGGAAGGATCAAGTTCCTGATCGGCGGCTTGCTGATCGTCGCCGCCGTGGTGTACCTGATCGCATCGTCGACCCAGGCGGCCGCACAGTATTACATGACCGTCGACGAGCTGACGCAGAAGAGCGAGGCGGTTCAGGGTCGCGATCTCAAACTGGCCGGCGCCGTCGATGGCGACTCGATCACCTACGACCCGGAGACGTTGACCCTTGGCTTCACCATCGCCCACGTGCCGGGTGACCTGGATGAGATCGAGGCGGGCGGTGGGCTGGCGGAAGTGCTGCATCAGGCGGTGAGCGATCCAGCGGCGCGTCGGCTACAGGTCGAGTACGTCGGGCCGAAGCCCGATCTGCTGCGCCACGAGGCGCAGGCCATCGTCACCGGCCGCCTCGGCGAGGACGGGGTGTTCTACGCCGACGAGTTGCTGCTGAAATGCCCCACGCGCTACGAACAAGAGGTCCCGCTGCAGGCTGAGCAGGGCTGATCGGCCGGCTGCGCCGGCTGCTCGGCCGGCGCAGCCGAGCGCGGATGGTCGAGGCCGAAGCCGCCGCCGAACTCGAGGGCGGCTTGCCGCGCCAGGGTAAGCCCCGGGAGGGTGGCGGCCAGGGGATGAGGAGGCTCGTATCGTGATTGCCCAGGTCGGGTACTTCATCTTGTTGCTGTCGTTCGTGATGGCGCTCTACGGCGCTGCCGCGGCGGCGTACGGCGCCTGGCGCGGTCGACCGGCGTTCGTCGAAAGCGCCCGGCATGCCATGCTGCTCACCTTCCCGCTCTTGACCGCCGCCGCCCTGGCGCTCATCTACCTGATGGTGAGCGGCAGCTTCCAGGTCGAGTATGTGGCCTCGGTCACCAGCCGGGCGATGCCGGTCTATCTGCGCGTGACGGCGTTGTGGGGCGGACAGGCCGGCTCGCTGCTGTTCTGGTCGTGGCTGATGGCGGGCTTCGCCACCGCGGCCTCGGCGCGCCGCTGGGACCGCGACCGTGAGCTGCTGCCCTGGGTGATTCTGGTGACGATGGGCACGCTGGCGTTCTTCCTCAGCCTGGTGGTGTTCTTCGAGAATCCGTTCCTGCGGCTGTGGCAGACCGCCGCTGGCCAGCAGGTCACGGCCATGTTCCAGCCGGCCGGCACCGCGCCGCTGGTGCCGTTTGACGGCAACGGCTTGAACCCGCTGCTGCGCCATCCGGGCATGATCATCCACCCGCCGATGCTCTACCTGGGTTTCGTGGCGTTTGTGATTCCCTTCGCCTTCGCCATCGCCGCCCTGGTCACCCGCCGCTCAGACGACCGCTGGATTCGCATCACGCGGCGCTGGACGCTCTTCGCCTGGCTGTTCCTCTCGTTGGGGCTGATCCTCGGCATGCGCTGGGCCTACGATGTGCTCGGCTGGGGAGGCTACTGGGGTTGGGATCCGGTGGAGGTGGCGGCGCTGCTGCCATGGTTGGTTGGCACGCCGTTCCTGCACTCCGTGATCGTCCAGGAAAAGCGCGGCATGCTCAAGCAGTGGAACATGGTGCTGATCATCCTGACCTACTCGAGTGTGATCCTGGCGACCTTCCTGACGCGCTCCGGCGTGTTCTCCTCGGTGCACGCCTTCGCACAGTCCGCCATCGGCCCGATGTTCTTCGCCTTCATCGGCCTGACCTTCGCCGCTTCGCTAGGCCTGCTGATCTCACGCTGGGGTGATTTCCGGAGTGAGAACCGGCTGGATTCGATGTTCTCGCGCGAGGCGCTGTTCCTGCTGCAGAACCTGATCTTCATGGGCATCTTCATTGTCTGCCTGTGGGGCATCCTCTTCCCGCTGATCTCCGAGCTGTTCACGGGCCAGAAAGTGACCGTCGGTCCGCCTTTCTACGAGCGCGCCACGGGCCCGCTGTGGGCCATGCTGCTGCTGCTGATGGGCGTGGCGCCGCTGTCGGTGTACGGCCGCGCCTCCTGGCAGCGACTGGGGACTGCGCTGTGGAAGCCGGCCGCCGCCTCGCTGCTGGTGCTGGCAGCGCTGCTGATCGGCGGCATGCGCAATCCGGCGGCGCTGATCGCATGCTGGCTCGGAAGCCTGGTGCTGGCGGTGACGGCCTACGAATTCTGGCGCGGCGCCCGGGCGCGTCACCAGCGGCATGGGGAAAACTTCTTCCTCGCCCTCGGCCGGTTGGCGGCGCGCAATCGCCGGCGCTACGGCGGCTACATCATCCACGTCGGCGTGGTGCTGATGGCGATCGGCATCATCGGGATCGAGATCTTCCAGACGGAGACCCAGGGCCAGCTGGCGCAGGGTGAGCAGCTCACGCTGGGGCGCTATGTCGTCACCTACGACGGGCTGACTCAGTTCGACACACCCGACGATCGCAACGTGGCGCGGGCGGTGGTGTCGGTGTATCGCGACGGCCGGTTCCTGGGCGAGCTGTATCCGCGCCGTGACTTCTACTATGCTTCGCAGCAATCGATGACCATCCCCGGCGTGCGCTCGTCGCTCGAGGATGACCTGTACGTCCTGCTCGTCGACTGGGAGCAGATCGCTCAGCAAGGTGCCACCTTCAAGATCTACCACAATCCGCTGGTCAACTACGTCTGGCTGGGCGGCTTGGTGTTCATCTTCGGTACGTTGGTGGCGGCCTGGCCCGAGCGCGAGCCGGAACGCGAGCGCCGTCCGGCGCCGGTGCGTCCGGCAGCGGTCGAGGCCTAGGGGAGGCGGGCATGCGGCGTGGTCTGCTAACGGGGTTGGTCGTCTGGCTGCTGGCACTGAGCCTGGCGTCGGTTGCGGCCGCTCAGGAAGAACCGCCGACCGATGACCAGGTCAACGCCATCGCCAAGCAGCTCTACTGCCCGGTGTGCGAGAACGTCCCACTGGACGTGTGCCCGACCCAGGCTTGCCAGCAGTGGCGCGACACGATCCGCGAGAAGCTTAGCGCCGGGTGGACGGAGGCGCAGATCCAGCGGTACTTCGTCGACCAGTATGGGGCGCGCGTCCTGGCCACGCCGCCGGCGACGGGGTTGAACTGGCTGGTGTATCTGCTTCCGCCGCTGGCTTTCGTTGGGGGCGCCTACCTGCTGGTGCGCGCGCTGCGTGCCTGGCGTTCGCCAGGAACCCCCGCCGCGCCGCCGGCCGCCCCCACTCCGGCCGAGAACAGGTACGTGGAGCAGCTCGAGCGCGAGCTGCGGGAGCGCACATGAGCATCATCCAATGGCGAGGCCACCATGCTTGAGAGGCCGGCGGACCCGGTGCAGGCGGACGCCGAGCGGCCCGCCCCGCGCCCCCGACGCTGGGGCGTGGTTCTCGTCTGGGGGTTGCTGCTCGGACTGCTGGCGATCCTCGGGCTGGGCCTGGTCCGCACCCAGCAGGGCCCGGTGGGGGTTGGCGCCACCGTCCCCGACTTCAGCTTGACGACCTTCGACGGCGAAACGGTCGATATCCGCGACCTGCGCGGCCAGGTGGTGGTGATCAACTTCTGGGCTTCGTGGTGCAAGCCGTGTGAGCAGGAAGCCGCCGAACTCGAGCAGGCCTACCAGCAGTACAAGGACCAGGGCGTGGTCTTCCTCGGAGTCGACTACGTCGACACCGACCGCGAGGCGAAGGCCTACCTGGAGAAGTTCGGTGTCACGTATCCGAACGGACCGGACCTGGGCACGCGTATCTCGCAAGCCTTCCGCATTCGCGGGGTGCCCGAGACCTATATCGTCGGTCCGGACGGACGACTGGCGGCCATCAAGATCGGTCCCTACCAGTCGTTGGACGAGATCGTGCGTCAGATCGAGACCGCTCGCGCCGCCGGTTCGCCGGGCGGCTAGCCCGGCGTCAGCGACGCTCGCTGGATGGAGTAGAGGATGGAAATCAGTGGGCTGCTGATCAGCCTGGCAATCCTGGTGATGGTCGTGGCGTTCGTCGCCCGCCCGCTGGTCGAGCGCCAGGCGCAGCCGGTGAGCGAGGCGGACCGGGAGCTATCGGCCCTGCAGGCCGAGCGCGACCGCATCCTGCAATTGCTGCAGGACCTGGAGATGGACCACGCCATGGGCAAGATTCCGCCGGAGGACTACCAGGCGCAGCGTTCGCCGTTGGTGGCGCGCGGGGCGGAGGTCCTGCGCCAGATCGACCAACACCTGCCGGCCAGGCCTGCCGCAGCGACCAGTGACGACGCCCTCGAACGGGAGATCGCCAGTCGTCGAGCATCGGCCGCGGCCGGCGCCGGCTACTGCGCCAACTGCGGCAACGCGCTGCAGTCGGGCGACCGGTTCTGCATTCGCTGCGGCACAGCCATCCCGGCGGAGGCCTCGGCATGAGCGCCGGCCGCTGGATCGCCTTGTTGCTTGCGGCCTCGCTCACGGCTGGCTGCTCGCTGGCGGGCGACATCACACCCCCGCCCGACCTCGCCACCGCCCAGGCGGCGCAGCCAGCGATTGCGCCAGTGGTCCCCGAGTCGGGCCAGGCCTTCGCCCCGCCGCCGACCCCTCCGGACCTCGCCTCAGGTGCGATGCTGTTCGCCGAACGCTGTGCGCCGTGCCACGGGCCGGCCGGGCTCGGTGACGGGCAGCAGGCCGCCGCTCTCTCCATCCCTCCGACGGCACTGGGCGCGCCGGAGGTGTCGCAGACGGCGACCGGCGCCGCGTGGTACGACGTCGTCACCCGCGGGCGGATCGAGCGCTTCATGCCGCCCTTCGTCAGCCTGAGCGATCAGCAGCGCTGGGACGTGGTCGCCTACGCGCTCAGCCTCGGTACGCCGCAGCAGTCGGTGCAAGATGGCGTGGCGATCTACCAGGCGAAGTGCGCGGCCTGCCATGGGGAGTACGGGCAGGGCGGTACGGTCGGTCCGGCGCTCACCGATCCGCAACAGCTCGCCGAGCGCTCGCTGGCAGCGACGGTAGCGCTGATTCAACAGGGACGCGGCCAGATGCCGCCCTTCGCCGACGAGCTCAGCGAGGACGAGCAGCAGGCCGCCGCCGCCTTCGTTCGCAGCCTGTCCTTGAGCGCTCCCACCGCTTCCGTCCCGCCCACTGCGCAAGCGCAGCCGGCCGCGACTTCGGCCGGGACGCCCGCCGAGCCGGCACCCGAGGCTGGGACACCTTCGGCGATCGAGGCCACTGCAGAGCCGGCGTTGCCGGTGGCGGCGGTCATCCGGGGGACCGTCAGCAACGCCACTCCCTCCGGCAAGGTCCCCGCCGGACTCGGCGTGACCCTCAAGGGCTTCGATGGGGACGTCGAAGTCGTCTCGGAGCAGTCGCAGCTCGGACACTTCCGGCGCCTTCGCCTTCGAGGACGTCGAAATGGTCCCCGGGCGGCTGTACTTCGTGATCGTCGAGCACCAGGGCCTGAGCTACGCCTCGGAGGTCGCTCACCTGCTGCCAGCGCAGGCCAGCCTGGATCTGCCGGTCGTGATCTACGATGCGACCGACGAGCACAGCTGGACCTGGCGATCGAGCGCCTGCACACGCTGTTCGACTTCTCGATCGACGGCACGCTGCGCGTGATCGAGCTGTGGATCCTGACCAACCAGGGCGAGCAGACGATTGCCCCTGCGGAAGGGATCGCCGTCACGCTGCCGGACGGCGCCACCGACCTGCAGTTCGAGAATGGACAGGTGGGCCAGCGGTTCCTGCTCAACGCGACCGGCTTCGCCGACATGGAGCCGGTGGCGCCCGGGCAGGGATCCGGTGAGTTGGTGTTCAGCTACAGCCTGCCTTACGAGCGGCGGCTGGCCTTCGAACAGCCGGTGAGCTATCCCGTGAGCGCCGTGGTGCTGCTCTCGCCCGAGCCCGGCCCGAAACTGCAGGCCGAGGGCCTGCAGGACATGGGCGAACGGGAGATCAGCACGGGCGTGATCCGCACCTACGGATTGGGGCCGGTGGCGGCGGGCGATGCGCTGCGCGTGAACCTGAGCGGCCGGCCGGCGGCCTCCTCGGCAACGGGTTCGCTGCCGCCCAACCTCGGCCTTGCCATCGGTCTGGCGGCCGTCGGCCTGGCGCTGATTGCGGCCGGGCTGCTGTGGTTCCGCCCGAAGCGCGAGGCGCCGGAGCCGGAAGAATCACCGCCGCCGACGGATCCCGAGCGCGAAGGACTGCTGCCGCGCCATCGCCCGGCTGGATGATGACTTTGAAGCCGGCCGCCTGCCCGAGGCCGACTACCGGGAGCGGCGCGAGGCGCTCAAGCGCTCGCTGCTGGCCACTTCTGCGGAAGGTGACGGCGAAGCGGGATGATCGAAGTCCGCAAGCTGGTCAAGACCTTCGGCCTGAAGCCGGTGCTGCGCGGGCTGGAGCTGCGGGTCGAGCCCGGCGAGTTCCTGGCGCTGCTTGGTCCCAATGGCGCGGGCAAGACCACGTTGCTGCGCATCCTGGCCTCGCTGGCCCGGCCGAACGCCGGTCTGGTGCGCATCGCCGGGTCACACGCTGCCGGGAGAGGCCGCCGCCGTGCGCGCGCAAGCTGGGAGTGGTCTCGCACCTGCCGCTGCTGTACGGCGACCTGACCGCCGAGGAGAACCTGCGCTTCTACAGCCGCATGTACGACCTGACCGATGTCGAGCGCCGCGTGGCTGAGGCGCTCGAGCTGGTCGGCCTGCGCGCCCGGCGGCGGGATCTGGTGCGCGAGTTCTCGCGCGGCATGCAGCAGCGGTTGGCGATCGGCCGGGCGGTCCTGCACGACCCCGAGGTGCTGCTGTTCGATGAGCCGTACACCGGGCTCGATCAGGACGCGGCGCAGATGCTCGACGGCCTGCTGCGCCAGGTCGCCGGGCGCGGCCGAACGGTGATCATGACCTCGCACGACCTGCTGCGTTCGGCGTCGCTGGCGACGCGGCTGGACATCCTGTCGCGCGGCGTGATCGCCCGTTCGCTCGACCCGGCCTCGATGCAGCCGGGCGAGCTGGCGGCGCTCTACCAGCAAGTGACGCATGGCTGAGGCAGCGGCAAGGCGCCCTCGGCGGCTGGGCGGCTACCTGCGCGCCATCGGCGCCGTGATCTGGAAGGATCTGGCGGCCGAACTGCGCAGCCGCGAGCTGCTGGGGGCGATGCTGGTCTTCTCCCTGCTGGTGGTGCTGATCTTCAATTTCGCCCTCGAGCTGGACGTGCGCACCCGGGCGACCATCACCTCCGGCGTGCTGTGGGTGACCTTCACCTTCGCCGGCACCCTCGGGCTGAACCGCTCGATGGCGGTGGAGAAGGACCGCGGCTGCCTGGATGGGCTGCTGCTGGCGCCGGTCGACCGGAGCGCGATCTTTTTCGGCAAGACCGCCGCCAATCTGATCTTCCTGCTGATCGTGGCCGCCGTGGTCGTGCCGCTCTACAGCCTGCTCTACAACACCAACCTGTTGGTGCCGGGACTGCTGGTGGTGATCGTGCTGGGCTGCCTGGGCTACATCGTCGTCGGAACGCTGCTGGCCTCGATGGCCGTCCAGGCGCGCACGCGCGACATCCTGCTGCCGATCCTGCTCTTCCCGGTGGTGCTGCCGGTGTTGATCGCGGCGATCAAAGCGACCAACGGCTTCCTGCAGGGGTTGGAGATGGCGGATATCCGGCCGTGGCTGAACCTGCTCATTGTCTACGACGTGGTGTTCACCGCCGTGGCCTTCATGCTGTTCGACTTCGTGGTGGAAGAGTGACGGCGGCCGCACACGCCGCCGCTTGGGGAATCGAGGAGGAGATGGGATGGACGCGACACCCAGGGGACTGAAAGTTCTGACCTGGATCACGGTTGGGCTGTTTGCCCTGGCCAGCTACGCCGTGCTGATCTACGCCCCGCGTGAGGCGGTGATGGGCGATGTGCAGCGCGTGTTCTACTTCCACGTCGCCGCCGGCTGGGTCGGGGCGCTGGCGTTCCTGGTGGCGGTGATCGCCGGGATCGTCTACCTGATCACCAAGCACCGGGGCTGGGACACGGTTGGCCTGGCCTCGATCGAGATCGGCGTGGTGTTCACCTTCATCAACATCGTCACCGGCTCGGTGTGGGCCCGCCCGATCTGGAACACCTGGTGGACATGGGATCCGCGGCTGGTGACGGCGACGGTGATGGAGCTGGTCTACGTCGCCTACCTGATGCTGCGCCAGGGGATCGACGATCCCGATCGGCGGGCGCGCTTCGGGGCGGTGTATGCCATCATCGGATTCCTGAGCGTGCCGCTGACGTTCCTCTCGATCCGCATCTTCCGCACCATTCACCCGGTGGTCATCGGCAGCAACGACCCTGGGTCCGAGGGGAGCTTTGACATGACGGCCAAGATGTTCCAAGCCTTCATGTTCAGCCTGGTCACCTTCACCTTCATCTACGCCACGCTGCTCTGGCACCGCATCCGGCTGCAGCACCAGGCCGACCGGGTCGAGCAAGAGAAGGCCCGGCTGCTCGCCGACTGAGCCTGCCCGAGAGGAGAATGGGATGTTCCTTCAGACTGCACCAGCCGACACCACCAGCTACATGCTGATGGGTTTCGTCTTGATCTTCGGGACCATCGGGCTGTACGTGCTCAGCCTGTATGTGCGCTCGCGCAACTTGAAGAAGGACCTGGCCGTGCTGGCCGAGGTGGAACCCCCGCGCCAGAACAGCTAGCCGGCAACCGGGGAGATGGCGCGCATCGGGCTCTGACCTGTGCCCTCAGTTGGTTGTCTCTCCAGAGAAGGCGGGAGCGAAGCTCCCGCCTTCTCTCTTCCTTCTACCCTGTCGCCACCACGGGCTCGCCTACCGCAGGCAGGTGAGCAGGGGCAGGGGATGAGAGCGCCGAGAGGGGGGCCCGACCTGCGCTTGGCCGCCTGGCGATGCCGGGCGAGAGATCGGGGGCGCCTATGAGCTCAGTCATTGCGGCGAATCGATGCCGCCAGTCTCCGGGCACGGAACGTCGGCTGGATCGACTCGGGCGTCAGAGCGTGTCCACCGCCTCCTGGATGCGGTCGAGCGCCTCGGTAAGAACGGCCCGCGGACAGGCGAGGTTGATGCGTTCGAAGCCTTCGCCCTGCTCGCCAAAGATGTGACCCTCATCGAGATAGACCCGGGCGCGGTTGAGCATCAACTCGCGCAGCGCCTGCCGGCTCAGACCCAGGCGGCGGCAGTCGAGCCAGGCCAGGTAGGTCCCCTCAGGTTCGATCAACGTGATCTGCGGGGTGCTCCGAGCGAGGTGCTGGCGCAGCGTGGTGAGGTTGCCGTCCAGGTAGTCGAGGATCTGCGCCAGCCAGTCCTCGCCCTGCTCGTAGGCCGCCTGCACCGCGACCAGGCTGAAGGGGTTGGCGCCGGTCAGCCCGTTCTTGAGCAGCGTGCGCTGGAACCGCTGGCGCAGGTCGGGATCCGCCAGGATGATGTTCGACGTGTGCAGCCCGGCCAGGTTGAAGGTCTTGCTCGGCGCGGTGCAGATCACCGCACGATCGGCTAGCTGGTCGCCGAGGGCGGCGAAGGGCGTGAAGGTGCGTCCGGGGACGATCAGGTCACCGTGGATCTCGTCGGACACAATCAGCACGTCGTTCGCCTGGCAGATTTCGGCGAAGCGGCGCAGCTCATCCGGTTCCCAAACCCGGCCGACCGGATTGTGCGGACTGCACAGGATGGCCATCCTGACCGTCGGATCGGCCGCCTTGCGCTCCAGGTCGGCGAAGTCCATCCGATAGCGGCCGTCCTCCAGGACCAGTGGATTGCGCACCACCCGGGCGCCATTGAGCTCGATGGCGGCGGCGAAGGGGTAGTACACCGGCGGCTGGATCAGCACGCCTTCGCCGGGCCGGGTGAAGGTCTGCACGAGCATGCACAGCGCCGGCACCACACCCGGAGAGATGCAGATCGACTCGGCCGCGACCTCCCAGCCCTGGCGGCGCTTCATCCATTCGATGACCGACTGGAAGTACGCCTCGGAGGGTGAGGTGTAGCCGTAGAGGCCGTGGGCGGCGCGCTCGGCCAGCGCTTCGATCACCGGCTGCGGACAGGGGAAGTCCATGTCTGCCACCCACATCGGCAACGTGCGGCCTTCGCCGAAGAAGCGATCGGTTCGCTCCAATTGCAGCGCAGTGTCCTCGTGCTGGATGAATTCCCATTTGGTGGCGTTGGTCCCCCGCCGGTCGATCTCGCGGTCGAAGTCGTAGCGCATGGCCGGAGCCTCCTGAGCTGGATGGCGAGGCTACTTCCGCTTCGGCGATCCTACAAGTGGCGGCCGGCGGGGCGTCTGCCACGCCTTTCGCTGGCGGCGTTCGGGGGATGCGGCATCGACGGGGCTACGTCCACGCTCGGATTGCGTTGCGCAGCCACTGCAGCGAAGAAGCGCAGGGGTCGAGGAGTGTACGTGGACCCGGACCTCACAATCCCGGGCGACGCGGGAACGGGTGGCTCCCTCGCGGCGCGTGTCTTGTGCCGTCAACGCAGGTCATGAAGGCGCGATTGCAGCGAGGGTATGGCATGCCGTCGATCAGGCACGCGATCGCAACCGTTAGCAGATTGACGTGCATCATGGACGGCTGAGTGGCGGCCGCAGGCGGCTGGGCATCCCAAGTTGCTTTGCGGGCGAGTGTGGTCTACATTGGGCGCGGGCCTTGAGTTGCGCCCGCCTTCGGCTTCATCGAGTGGTCCGATCATACTCTGCGCCGGCGGAGTTGCCGGCCGGAGAAGGAGCAGAACTGTGGACTGGAATCATCTGTGGCTTGTGCTCGCCGGGCTGGGCGTGGGGATCGCCGCTTCCTTCACCGGATTGGGCGGCGGATTCCTGTTGGTGCCGTTGTTGCTGCTGTTGGGCTACACGGCCCAGAAGGCGGTGGGGACCTCGTTCCTTGCCATTCTGATCATCTCGATCTCGGCGCTGATCGCGCACAACAAGCTGGCCAATGTCGACTACCGCGTCGGGATCCTGCTCGGGCTCGGCGGGATGATCGGCGCGCAGATCGGGGCGCGCCTGCTGGAGAACGTCTCGACGGCCGACTTCCGGCGCATCTTCGCCCTGGTGCTGGTGGGATTGGCGGGACATCTGTTCTTTCAGAAGTGAGGCGGGCAAGCGAACCGGCCCGGCGTCGATCATGCCAACGGCCATGATGGCGTGAGCGACAAGCCCCGACAGGAGATATTGACCGAAGTCCGATAGGCTTCCATACTGAGCACATGCTTCCGAGGTGCGTGCGGCGGTTTGAAGGGGGCCTGTGATGAGCGCCGAGTCGCTGCCGGGAAAGGTATCGCCGCTGCCAGAGCAGGCGACAAGGCCACCGCCAGGCAGTGGCTGGCCAAGGTGGTCCAGGAAGAGCCCAACCGGGTCGAGGGCTGGTGGTGGCTGGGGCAGGTGCTGGACGACGAGGCGCAGCGCCGCTACTGCCTGCATCGGGCACGCGCGCTTGATCCCAACTACTCCGGCGAGGCTGCAGTCCGTTCGCCGGGGCCGCAGCTGCCCGGAAAAGGCACCACCCCCGGCGTCGGCCACTGGACAGCCGAGTGGCCCCCTGCCTGTCGAAGCGGCCTCCAAGCCTGGGAGCGCGGGGCGGCCCACGTTCGCCAGCGCAAGACCGCCGGTATCCATGGCCACCGGCCAAGCCAAGCGAGCGACAGACCGGCAGCAAGGTCGCCTCTGGCCCGTTCCGACGAGACCGCCGGAACCCAAGCCCCACGGCCGTCCATCCCGCATCGTCCTAGCGGGCACGGTCATCGGCGGTGCGGTGCTGGTCGGACTCGTGCCGATCGGGATTGTGGCACTGGTTCTGGCGCCAAGCCGACAGGGTTCTGCCCCCGCCGCCTTCGCCACGTTGCCGCCAGTATGGACCGACACTCCGGCGCCGATCGCGACTCCCACTCCAGACACCCGCCCCCACGATGCCGCCGCCGACACCAGATCCGCTGGCAGGGAACGAGGTGGCGGCGCAAGCCCTCGCCTTGATGGAAGAGGAAGAATACCAGGACGCCATTCCCCTGTGGGACGAGGTCCTGAGCGCAAATTCCCACCAACCACGCCGCCTACTACCAACGGGCGTTGAGCAACCTGGAGGCCTCCGACGGGGGAGAGCATCCTCCAGGTTTACCAATTGCGGGCCCTGCAAGCGATTGTGGACGCGGATCAGGCAATTGTGCTTTCCGACGGATTCAACGGCGACTACTACGAAGTCCGTGGTTGGGCATATGAGAATCTCGGTGCCATTGCCGAGACCCGTGTCAACCGCCCGCCGTTGTTCGGAATCGCCTTGAAAACTCCTTGCGTTCCGATAGCCTTCCGAGCACGAATCCATTCGCCGGCCGGGCTGCGCTCGATCAACACGACGTTCACAGGTCAATGCGAGGAGGGACTGGAGGCTGCTCAGCGGCTGAATGCCGACCGCGGCGGGCAGGACGCCGCTCCCAGTCTCCCCCTGTCGTACGCGTCGGGGGCCTGAACCTGTGCCTGGGCGAGCATCAGGCTGCCATAGACCATCAGGACCAAGCGATCGCTCAAGCCTGAGTGCCTCTATCGCTACCTTAGGGCGGAATCCTGGTATTCTCATGGGTGACACAGCGAAGTCCAAGCGCGAGCTCAACTCCATCATCGATGCCTGCCCTAGCTTTGCCGGCTACCGCTACTGGCTGCGCGCACTGATCCGCCAGGAGGAAGGTGACACCGAGGGCGCTCGAAGGATCTACAGTTGGGTGCAATGAACACCTGGGGGCGCGATGGGCTCTACCTGTATGTCCAATCGCTGATCGCCCGTGCGCGCGGCGAGCGCGCAGAAGCGACGGAACTCCTCAAGCAGGCAGAGATGACAACCGACTGGAGCAGCCGCCCCTTTGTCAAGCGCTTCCAGGCGGAGCTGGCAGCCCTCGGCGAGCAGCCCTACCAGCCGACGGCCGTTCCCTATCCCGAAGTCACCCCGCTGGCTGCCCTGCCGGAGAATCATCCGATGCCGGTTCCGCTGCAGTACGTGCGGCTAACGGATGGCGCGGGTCGGATCGAGCTGGCGCCGGGCGAAGCTTTTGATCTGTACTTCGTTCCCCCGCAGGGTTTCACCTTCTACGACATCACGGCGCTCGATGTCCACCTGCTGCCGGACACAAGCGGGGCGCCCGCACTGGAGGCCCAGCTCTACCGATCGCTTGAGAGGGCGATCGGAGCCGATCAGGTCGAATGGGGCGAGAACAGCCTGAAGGATCCCGACCCATACGTCAACACCTCCGGCGACGTCCTGCTCCGTCTGCGAGTGCTCGGACCTGAGCCGGTGGTCTTGCAGGATGTGGGCCCCGAGATGTCCGTGCAGGAGCGAAGTGGTGCGTATGTCAAATACAGCTACGAGGATGACTAGCCAGAGAGACCTTCCCGCTCGCGGCCGTATGCGCTTCGCGATGCGGACCTTGACCTCTAAAGGGAGTCGAAGCGGCGCCCTCACTCAGCGAACCGTCAGCCAGAACTCGTCAGGTTGTCGCCCTTGGCACGGGAGAGTTCTCTTTCATTAGCCGTCCGCCCCGCAAGCGAAGCGAAGCGGGGTGTACGAAGGACTCGATGCATCCGGGAATCGGGCGATTCGGTATTCGGAGGTCGCCCCCCATCGCGACCGAGGTATACGGTCGTGTGCCCTGAGAGCGAAGCGAGGCGGGGTTGCCCACGCATCGCCATTCGGCCCGAGTGGCGTTATCGGAGTAGGTGCAGTGGATGTACTCGCCCGAGGAGCCTGTGCCCTGTTGGGAATAGTCGGCGGCTGTCAGGCGGCCGGTCGCCCCGCGGAGCGAGGCGAGACGGGGAGAGCCCATCGTAGGTGTAGTCGATCTTAATCATGGTCTCACCTCGGGCTCAGGCGTCGGGTGGGGGTGGATGCCGAGGGCTTCAGCAATAGGAATCAGATGTGCGACATCAGAGGGCCTGAACGACCGCGCCCTAAGCGTTCCCCGCGCCGGGAACAAGGACCCGATCCGCAGCGCTTCTAGCTGGTCATCCCGCTGCAGGTGGGGCCGACATGCAGAGGCTACATCGGTTTCTGCTAGGGTACAGACCACAGCACGATAGAACCGTCGGCCGACTGTTGCGAGCACCGTGCCCCCATCAAGGAATGCCAATCCGAAGGCGAATCTCCGAGGACGCCTGGAATCCCGTGAGCATCGCCCCTTCGGTGGTTGCCACCTGAACATAGCCGTCTTCGTATGCAATCGCAAATCGATCGTTGTCGGAGTCTATGACCAGCGCAACCGGATGAGCGCGTCCGGCTGCAAACCTAGCGGCACGTCGTCCGGCGGCGGTATCCCAGATCTCCACCGAGCCATCGTGATTCGCTGCAACTAGGAGCGTGCCGTCCGGCGAGAAGCTCATGGCGTCCGCTGGACCCTCTCCCGGCATGAAGCGTCCTCTCTAGTGATCCTTGTGTGGCATCCAACAGAACGATATCCCCGCCCGCTGTGCCTGCAGCCAGAACGAAACCCTCCGGCGACAATGCCAAGCTGGAGACGATCTCGCCTGTGAAGTCCCATTTCTTCGCCCCGGTTGTGGCATCGAACGTCTCAATGTACCCGAGGCAGGACCTGGCGATTGCGGGATTGGAACTCATGGTAGCCGCGAAGGAGTAGTAACAGTCGCCGGCACCGGAATTGAGCACGCTCTGTGCCAGGTGTGTTTGGCCGCTCCATCTTGTGACGGACCCATCGTACTGTGCAGCGATCACGCCAGCGTCTTTGCTGTCGGATATGACCAGTGTGCACCCTGCGATCGATGGCCCGCTTCCCGGATCTCCCGTGACAGACGCTCTGAAAGCTGTGCGGGCTCTGCATGGGAGTCCCCAACGTTCCATATCAGTACTTCCAGGACTCGGCGAAGCTCATCGATGGAGCAAGAAGGCCAGCAAGGGCCCGTGAGCAGAAGTAGCGAGGGCGCCCATTCTGTTGGTGAAGCCTTGCAGGTGGACTGTTGGTGTCTGTGTCTTGGCATCCCAGGCAGTGATGTTGGCTCTATTGTCCGGGGCAAGGAGGTGGCTGCCATCCGGGTGGAAGATTACGTCAGGAGAACTGGCGAAGCCGGGGAACGAAGCCACTGCAGAAGAATCAGAATGCGCCACACGCGAACAGTGCCGTCATAGGACGCTGACGCGAGAGGTCGCGGCGGGGGAGAAGAGAGCCTGCGTACCCCGTTCGTGTGCCCTTCGAGCGTATTCAAGAGCTCGCCGGTTGCGGTGTCCCACAACTTGATCGAGCCATCTCCCCCTCCAGATGCCAAGACACTCCCATTGGGAGAGAAGGCTACACCCCTACGCCCTTGTCTCCGGCCGAGACGGCGTACATCAGCGCACCGAGGGACGTATCCCAAACGGAGATTGTGCCATCGGAAGACCCAGTCACAACTGTGCCCCCGTCAGCGCGCGTAGTCGATCGCTTGAATCCCGCTGCTTGCGGCATTTCGACGCTCGGGTTCTGTGGGCTCACCAAGGTCCCACGACAAGACATCCCCTTGTGCCGATCCGGCCAGCAGTGTCTTGCCATCAGGGGAGCGAGCAAGGGACCAAAGAGATTGGTCTTCGGCGCGGAGCTGAGTGATCAGCTCTCCGTTGACCGTGTCCAGCACGTGGACAGCATCTCCTCCATTGACGAAGTAGAAGGTCCCCCCATCAGGGGAGAACTGGATGTTGAGTGCGCCTCCCAGAGGGATGTTCCAGGACTCGGTCAGTGCGGTGTGATCGTAGGCAAAGACGGCGATTGAGCTGCCTACGAGAAGCATGTCTCCACTCGGTGAAATGCTGAGTGCAGAGGGTATCCCCTTTCCCACTCGAGCCAGAGCCCCCTCTGGCGCAGGGGCGTCGAAGGAGTCGGTTGGCGGAATCGATCCGGAGGCCTCCGGAGTCACGCTGCTCTGCGCAACCCTCGTGAGATCGCCTGCAGGACCAGGGGGGCTTGGCTCGGTGGTTCGAGGAGAGGCGGAAGGCTGGGACTCAGTTGTGACCTGGGGAGATATGGGGATAGGCGGCCGAACGCCGTCAAGGCCGCATCCTCCCAGGATTGGGAGGGAAAGGGCCGACCCAAGGATAATCATGCGTGCTCGAGTGAGAGCGCCTTGGCTGACCGCCATAGGATTTGGCTTCCCTTCTATCGCCGTAGCACGAAGAGGTCGACTAGTTCAGGGAGTGGAGGGCGCTGCTTGCACAATGCAGCTACGTGTTCTTTCGTGCCTCCTCTGCCATCCGTCTGGTTCGCTCTTCGGCTCGCCTCTTGCTGAACTGATGTAGTTCCATTCTATTTCTTCCGCTCGAGTCACCGGTAAGCACTGCCACAATCCTAGTCAGGTTTGACTTGAGGATCTCAGACAAAGAGGCGAGCTGCATGCGGATGCTACTCACATCGATCCTGCCTTGAGGAGGCTTGTACGACCACCGGTCTTCCGGTCCGCCAGCGTCAAGAAATGCCAGTATGTTCATCATATCGAACCAAGGATCTGCCCGTTCCCGGGCCCGCAGGCCTACAAAGACCTGACCCCGGTCGGCCGTGAGAAGTAGGTCCAGACTGTTCGATCTGAGCGTCACCTGCCAATTCTGAGACATGTCAGTTTCGGGGGTGACACCTATTGCTTCGAACCCAATCTCTCCGAATAGTAGCTGGCACTCACTCCTCAAGAACCCGGGTTCCTGCGCTCGTTCCGATGTCATCTATCACCTCACCTTCGTGAAGACCCCTTCGATGAGCTGGTAGCCGCGTGAAAGAAGGTACGCGATTTCCATCTCCAGAGCAGACCCAGGGGGCACCTTCCAGGGGGGTCACTAGAAGTATGGTGTCCCCGCGGGAAACTGCCAGGTCCAGGAATGTCCTGTTGAGTGCCCACCTCTGGAGCTCGTTTAACCTATTCCAAACATCCGTTGGGATGTTGAGAGCGTTCGCTCCAAGTTGCTTCGCAGCCTCAAGGTACCGGGGATACCTGCCGATCACGGTAGTGGTTTGCCCATTCCGCGGCAGAGTCGATGACGAGATGTTCAACCACATCTTCTGGCATTGGAAAGAGACCTGCTGTCCTAGCGGAGAAGCAAGGTATAGACCATAGAGCCAGAGGAACGCACCTCCTCCGCCCCCGCAACAATCAAAGCACCAACGCCGACGATCAACAGCGGAGTGTCCGAAGGCCCAAAGGCCTATGTAGGCAGCGGCGAGGTCCCTGTCGTTGGCAGATGTCCCAGGCCAAGCATAGATGAACAATGCTTGGTCAAGTGCGGTGCAGATGTCTTTCTCAACAGGGACTTGCCTAAGGAATTCAAGCGGGCCATAGCACTCCCCGCTAGGGTCGGTGACGTTGCTGGGGTTGTTCCCAACATATCCGAAGGCGTTGAACGATTGTGGCCTATCTGGGTCGCCATCCCACGGATCCGCCTGGAAGTAGCGCCCAACGGTCGGGTCGTAGTAGCGAGTGCGCACATGGATCAGGCCGCTACCGTCGGTCCACTCCCCCGTGAACCCGTATGCCGTCTGGGCGCGCCCGGCGACAGAGAATAGATCGCCGAAGGGCTCAAATGCTTCCGCAAAGCCGACCGGGTCCACGGCCCCGCCTACCTGGCGCACACTAGCAAGGGCATCACCCAGGTGATACTGCCACCCACCGCCGGCCTCCTGCCCGATCCGCCCGACGCCGTACAGGTAGGCCGTCGGCCTCGTCGGAGAGCACCTGCGTCAGGCCGGAGACGATGTCCAGGGTGTAGTTCTGCGGCACGGCGTTGATCGTCTGGCGCAGGCGGTCGCCCAGGCCGTTGTAGGCGAAGGTGAAGGTGTCGGCGCCCATCGCGACCGAGGTCAGTCGGTTGGCGTGGTCGTAGGCGTACGTCGCGCTCGCCGTCCGTGAGCAGGTTGCCGTTGTCGTCCCAGGTGTAGGTGACGCCATCGACGCTGATCAGCCGGTTGGCGATGTCGTAGGTGTAGAGGTTGGTGCTGGTTGTGCGTCTCCTGCCGCAGGCGGTTGCCGACGGCGTCGTAGGTGTAGTGGAAGAACTCGCCACTGTCATAGTCGGCGGCCGTCAGGCGGTACAGGGCATCGTAGGTGTAGTCGATCGTCGTGGTCTCGACCTCGGGCTCAGGCGTCGGCGTGGGCGTGAGCGTCGGCGTGGCCGTCTCGGTGGCGGTGGAAGTGGCGGTCGAGGTGGCCGTCGGCGGTTGAGGTCGCCGTGCGCGGTCGGTGTGCGGGTCGGAGTGCGCGTTGGCCGCGGCGGCGGCGTCGGGATTCGGCCCGCAGGCCGTGACCGAGAGGGCCATCCCGGCCAGCACGACCAGAGTGACCATCAGCGCTGGATGCGCCAGCTTGCGGCGCCGCGCCAGCACCAGCATCAACAGAGCGAAGGGCGCCAGGCCGGCCGCCAGCGGGTCGATGGGCAGCGACGGGATTCGGCGCCTTGGGCGCCTGCGCTACCCGCGCCGGAATCCGGGCTGCGACAGGCTGCGGCTCGCTAGGCCAGGTCATGAACTCGACGACCTGGGTGCGATTGCCGACGTCGTCGTAGGTGTAGGTGAACGACGAGAGCGTCTCGGCCGCAGTGGAGTGCCGCAGGTCGAGCAGCCGTCCGGCGGCGTCGTAGGTGTAGGTCGAGACGACGCCGTTCGGCAGCGCGGTTTGCGTCAGCCGGTTGGCGGGATCGTACTGGTAGGCGGTGACGAGCGAGTCCCAGTCGGTGACCTGGACCATCCGATCGGCGGGATCGTAGGCGTAGCTCACCGATCGGCCATCGGGAAAGGTCAGCCGGGATCGATTGCCGACGGGGTCATAGCCGTAGCCGACCGTGCCGCCGTGCGGATCGGTCACAGCCGTGGGCCGGTACAGCTTGTCGTAGGTCCAGGCTGTGGTGCCCATGCCGTCCTGCATGCGCGTCCGGGCGCCAGCGGCATCGTAGGTGAAGACCACGTCGGCATCGGGATCGGGATAGTCGATCGCCGCCAGACGATTGAGGGCATCGTAGGCGAAGTTCGTGGTCAATCCCTCGGCATCGGTCAGCGTCGTCCGATTGCCGTTGTGGTCGTAGCCGTAGGCCGTGGTGTGCCCGAGCGGATCCAACTCGGCGATCATCCGGTTCAGGTCGTCATACTGGAAGGTCGAGACGTTTCCGTTGCCATCCCGGATCGTCAGGCGGTTGCCGTTGCGGTCGTAGCCGTACTCGGTGCGCACGTTGGTGTCGGCGTTCGGCTTGAACCCCGGCCGGAAGTTCTCGAAGACGGCCGTCAGACGGCTGAGCCGGTCGTACTCGTAGCGCGTCACCACGCCCTCGGCGTCGGTCATCGAGATCCGATTGCCGACCTCGTCGTAGGCGTACCTCACCGTGTTGTTGAGCGGATCGGTGACGGCCACTTGGCGGTGCAGCTTGTCATAGGTGAAGGCGGTGACGTTCTGCAGCGGATCGATCTGGGTGAGCACGTTGCCGGCGGCGTCGTAGATCGTCCGGCTGACATGCAGGTTGGGATCGGTGGAGACGACCGGCCGGTTGAGGTCATCATATTCCGTGGACTGCACATGGCCGTTGGGGTCCGTCAGGGTGAGCTGGTTGCCGACGGCATCGTAGGTGTAGGCCGTTATGCCATCCAGCGCGTCGATCTGGCGCTGCAGGCGGTTGAGGGAATCGTATTCGTACCGTGTCCGCAACTGGTTGGGATCGATCTGCGCCAACAGATTGCCGAGGGCGTCGAACTCCGAGCGCTGGATGCCGCCCAGGGGATCACGGGTCTCGACCAGCCGGTTGAGCTCGTCGTAGAAGAACAGGGTGGTGTTGCGGTTGGCGTCGGTCATCGAGGTGCGGTTGCCGACGGCATCGTACTCGTAGCGCATCACCCCGCCCAGGGCGTCCGTGACGGTGACCAGGCGATTCAACCCGTCGTAGGCAAAGAGCGTGGGATTACCTTCGGGATCGACGCTTCGGATTCGGTTTCCGACGGCGTCGTACTCGAAGCGCGTCACCCCGCCCTCGGGATCGGTCTGAGTCACCATCCGGTTGAGGGAGTCGTAGCTGTAGGTCGTGGTGCGATTGGCGGCGTCGGTCGAGGAGAGCAGGTTGCCGGAGGCGTCGTAGACCATCGTCGAGCGATTGCCGAGGGCGTCGAAGACTCGCCACCTGGCGGTTCAGGTCGTCGTACTCGTAGCGGGTGGTGTTGCCGTTGACGTCCGTCTGCGAGGCGACATTGCCGCTGGCGTCGTAGGTTGTGAGCGCCTCGCCGTCGGCGGCGTCGATCACTCGCACCAGGCGATTGAGCGAGTCATAGTGGTACTCGGTCTTGCGGCCGAGGGCGTCTTGGGTCGAGATCAGATTCCCGGCATCATCGTAGGTGTTGCGGGTGGTGTTGTTGGCGGGATCGGTGACGGTGACGAGGCGATTGGCCGAGTCATAGGTGAAGCGGGTGATCCGGCCCAGGCTGTCGGTCACCTGGGTCTGGTTGCCGGCGGGATCGTAGGCGTATTCGGTGATGATGTTCCACACGCCTGCGTCGTTCTGGCCGTGGTCAGGATCGTAATTGCGAATCGTGCGCACCAACCGCCCAGGGAGTCGAACTCGTTGCGGCTGCGGCGGCCGAGCGGATCGGTCGTCTCGACCAAGCGCCCGAGGTCGTCGTAGACGAAACGGGTGGTGTGATCCTGAGTGTCGGTCATCGAGGTGCGCTGGCCGCTGGCGTTGTAGCCGAAACTGGTCGTGCTGCCGCGTGGGTCAAGGATCGTCTCCAGCAGCCCCGGCGGCGCCAGGGCGTCCCCGGCATCGGTGTAGGTGTAGCGGGTGACATTGTCCTGGGCGTCTTCGGAGCGGGTGAGAAGCGTGCCGTCGTAGGCGAAAGACATCTCTCCGCCGCGAGGATCCCTCAAGCCCGGTCAGATTGTTCAGCGCGTCGTAGGCCAGGCGGGTGGTGTTGTTCTCGGCATCGACGACCTGGGTCAGGTTGGCGCCGTCTTCGCTCCAGGTCAGGGCGGTTGTGTTGCCGGCCGGATCGGTGAACTCGGCAGGCCGGAAGTTGCCGTCGTAGACCTTCTCCAGCGCTTGATCCAGAGCGTCGGTTTGGTCGATCAGCGTGCCGCGGTCGTCGTAGGCATCGGTTCGGCTGTGGCCGAGTTCGTCGGTGACGGTGGTCGTCCCGTCCGGGTTGTAGGTCAATTCGACGACCCGCTCGCCCTCGCCGTTGTACTGGCGCACGGCACGGCCCTGAGTGTCGTACTCGGTGCGTTCGATGATGGCGCGCCGCGGATCGTGGGCTTCGGTCAGGCGATGGGCCTCGTCATAGACGTAGGTCCACACCTGGTCGAGGACGTCGGTGACCTCGGTCGAATCGCCTGCGTCGTCGTAGGCATAGCCGACGCGGCGATTGGTGTGATCCGAGACGGCATCGATCCTGCCCTGGGCGTCGTAGGTGAACTGTAGGTAGCGGTCGCCGGACTCATCGGAGACGCGGTCCAGCCGCCCATCGGCGTTGTAGGTGTAGACCAGGGCGTTGCCCTGGGGATCGGATAGCGACAGGATTCGGCCATCCGCATCGAAGGCATAGGCGCGCTGGGCGTCGTCGGTGAAGAGGTAGCCGCCCGAGGCGTCCTCCGCCAGCACAAGGTCGCCACACACACCGGGATAGGGCTCGTAAATTCCATCGCCGGCCTCGAGGAAGTCAAGCCGGTTGCTGCTGTGCAGCTTGAGCTGGATGACGCCCTGCTCGCCGAGCGGATCGGTGGGAAGGATCAGGCGCGAGTCCAGGCTGTGCGTCCAGCCAGGGCCGAGCAATTCGGTGTAGTCGTCGGTCGTGGGCGAGGAGTACCAGCGGTCGAAGGTCAGCGGCCCGGCGGCGGTGGGGAAGGTGAAGTCGGTCGCCTGGAACGACAGCCAGCCGGTGCGGGTGTTGATCGGTTTCTTGGTCACGGCCTGCGTCCCGTTCAGGGCGCGCTCGGGCACTCGCCGCTGGGGCAGAAGACGGCGCGGTCGGGCACGCCGCCGCAGGGACCGGGGACGAAGAAGGTGCGCACCTCGGAGATCAGCGGCCGCAGCGGGACGTTCAACGGGTTCAGCTGGCGGAAGTCGGAGGTGAACTCGATGAAGCGGCCGGGAAGCGTGGTGCGCAGGCGCCAGACGATCACCGCCGGATTCTCGACGTCGGGCGGCAGGTCGCCCAGCGTCACATTGAGCGTGGGACCGATCGAGCACGCCATTCACCGTCGTCTCGCTGATCGTGAAGGGAATCGCGATCCCGGTGACCGGGTCGACCACTTGCGGCAGAGCGGTGCTGAAGCGCAGGTTGCGCGCCGGGCCCTGGCCGCGGTTGTGGATCGTCACCTTGAGCGGGAAGTCGGTGCAGGCGTTCTGCGGCAGCGGCAGCTGGTAGGAGATGACCAGGTCGGGCGATGGGTAGACCACGATCCGCTCGGGGACGGTGTCGTTGAAGAAGGTCTGGCCGCCCCAGGTGTAGGTGATGCGCGCCGAGGCCAGGAACGGCTCGCCCTCGGGATCGGTCACGCCCAGGGCTCTGGGCAGCAGGATCCACTCCTGCGCCTTGTTGCCGCCGACCCCGATCGTGCCTAGACCGGTCGGCGTCTCGGGAATGAAGTCGAACCCGGAGGAGCGGTCATTCCCCTCCAGGTCGGTCAGGCGCACGTCGACCGAGACAAACTCGATGGGTGCGGCGCTGGTGTTGGTGATCTCGAGCCGGGCCTGGAAGGCCTCGCCCTCGAGCATCACCTTCTGCGACATCTCCATGCGCACTTGCTGATGGTCGAAGTTGTAGGTGGGTGCGCCGGCGAAGGTCGGGAAGCTGGCGCTGCTCCCGCCGGTCGTGCCGACCAGGCGATGGCTGCCGGGGGCGGAGCTCCAGATCCAACTGGTGCAGTTGCCGGCCCGGATCGCGCCCTGGGCGGTCGCCTGGCGGGCCTCGGTCGGCACCGGCCCCAGCGTGAAGGTCGTGTGCAGGAAGAGTGCCGTTGGAGGT
Source organism: uncultured Chloroflexia bacterium (assembly GCA_963789825.1). Lineage (GTDB taxonomy): Bacteria > Chloroflexota > Anaerolineae > Anaerolineales > E44-bin32 > PFL42. The sequence goes on along the minus strand of CAWBME010000001.1, from coordinate 206,159 downwards.
GCGGGTGGCCTCGAACTCCAGAGTAGCCCTCGCGCCAGGTGCCGTCGCTGCCGTCGACGCGGATCGTCGCTCTGATCGGTGTAGACGCCCGGCGCCAGGAAGGTCGGTGGGTCGGCATGCAGGGCGACCTTGATCTCGGTGGCCTCGGTCCACGGCATCGGATCGGGCGTGTCGCTCGATAGCGTGATCCAGGTCAGCTCCGTCGGCGGCGTGATCGTCGTGGTGTAGGTGACGTCCGGGTCGAACACCGCCGGCTCGATCCCGTACACGGTGTCAAAGACAGAAGCCGGGAGGGATGAGCGGCGAGGTCTTGCTGCTGGGGTTGAAGGTGAAGGTGACGTACTCGTCGAGCGCCCGCTGCCAGGCGTAGTCGGCGACGATCGAGCCGGTTCCCATCGGACCCGTCTTGACGACCTCGGCCGGGAGGGTGACGAGGGAATCGGGCGGGATCTCGGTGGGCAGCGTGCCGAGCGTGACCTGAGCGCCGGGCAGGCTGACCTCGAGACCCTCGAGCGCCATCGGCAGGGCGCTGGGGTTGAAGAGGTAGACATATTGGGAGGTTGAGGTGTCGGTCGGGTTCCAGCACACCTCGGGAATCGTCGAGGCGTGGCACCGGCGTGGTGACGTCGTAGGTCATGGTGAGGGTGATCTCATAGCCGTTGCTGATGGGGACGACGGTCCATGCGTAGGTGAAGGGATCGAAACTTGAGCGCACGATCTCTTGCTGTACGCCGGCGCCAGGCTGGACGAGGAGATCTCGCCCGTCTCGCGGGTGTAACCGTTGGGCGAGGCGACGTAGTTGTAGGCGCCCGGTTCGAGCGCCGGGAAGAGCGCCGTGCCGCCGCTGAGCAGCGGCAGCGTGTAGTGCTGGTTGAAGGTGCGCTCCTCACCGCTTGGGAGCTGGATTGTGGTCGGCTCCTGCTCGATGAGCACGATCTCGCCGCCGCCGGCGATCGGGTCGTCAAAGTCGTCGACGACGTTGAGGCGCACGTCGCGAGTGATGTCGGAGGTCAGCTCGATCGTCAGTGCCGCCTGGGCGCTCAGCCCGCCGTCGGCGCGCACGGTGACGAAATCCTGGAAGATGTCGCCCTCTTCAAGAGTGGCCGGGCTGGCCAGCACGTCGAAGGACAGGCTGGCGCCCGGCGCCAGGTCGGGCAGCGGATCGGGGGCGGCGATCGTCACCCAGGGCAGGGCGGCCGGAGCTTCGATCGAGATCCCAGTCAGCGGCGCCTGGCCGAGGTTGGTCAGCGTGAGCGAGACACCGGCGACCGTCCCGCGCAGCACGCCGAAGCGGGACGAGGTCGGCGTCAGGCCGAGTCGCCCGTGGGCGTGCAGCGTGATGGTCTCCGCCTGGGCGCCTTCGCCCGCATCCATCGTCAGAACTCCGATGGCCGTGTCGTGGTCGGGAGCGACGATGGTGTAATCGTAGTCGCCGAGTTGGATGGCCGGGAGCGAAAGCACGCCGGAGGCGTTCGTCCGTCCGTTGAGGGTCTCGTTGTAGGTCTGCGTCACGCCTTCGGTGACGACGACCGAGCCTTCCTGCCGGATGAGCTGCACCTGGGCGTTAGCAATCACCTGGCCCTGATCGTTGCCCACCGTCAAGGTCAGGGCGCGGCGCGGGAGCGAACACGCGCACCGTAAGCGCCATGCGCTGCAGGTTGCCGTAGTCGTCGGACACGTCGACGAAGTCGCGGTACGAGCCGGGCGTCGTGCCGAGAGGCGGCGAGGCCGTCAAGGTGAAGGTGCCATCGGTGCGCGGCGCGAGGGCGGTGAGGCCGGAGGCGTCGACTGTCACCCAGGGAATGTAGGGCGGCGGGGCGCCGGTGATGCCGGTCATCTCGCCGGCGCCGCGGTTCCGCACCGTGGCCACGAGCTGGGCCGACTGCGCCAGCTCAACGTCGAGCGTCGGGCCGATCGGCGAGAGGCTCATCACCGGCCGCGGTAGCTCGACGGTCGTGGCCAGCAAGGCGTCGTTGTCGGCCAGGTCGTCCCCCTGTCCGGAGGTGCTGGCCTAGGCCGGCATTGGTGCGCTGCCCGAAGATCTCCCTCGGCGATCGAGGCCTCGAACTCCACAGACCTGGTCTCACCCACCGCCAGCGTGCCCAGGTCGTAGGTGACGACCTGACCAGCGACCTGCGGCGCCGGGCCACTGACGTTCTGCAGAAAGCTGATGTTGGCGGGCATGGTATCGACGAGCTCGACATCCATCGCCGTCAGCAACCCTTCGTTGCGCACCGACAGACGGTAGGTGATCGTGCCGCCGGCCAGGGCGTACTGGTCCGACGGGCCGTCGTAGTTGCTCAGCGCCTGGCCGGTCTTCGTCAGGGCCAGATCGGCGCCGCGGAAGGTGATGGTGTCCGAAGTCGTCGATCAGCACGCCGTCGGCCGTGGCGCGCACCGTGACGGTCTCGACCGTTGACATCGGTGACATAGCCGCGGGCCTGGCCGAGGGAGTCGGTCGGCGCGGCGGGCTGGATCGGGACGGCGTCGCTGGAGGTCAGCAGCTCGACCGTCGCGCCCGCGACGCGGTTGCCGAAGGCGTCGGAGACGGTGACCAGCACCAGGGATTGCGCCAGCCCGTCGGCGGCGACCACCCGGTCAATGGCGGTGACGACCGACTGGGCGGCGTCGGGCGGCCCGTGCAGGAAGGTCACCGTCGGGCGCTGCGTGAGCGTCACGCCCTCGGTCTCATCGCGCACGGTGAGCGTCTTGACGCCAGCCTTCGTGGCGCTGATCTGGGCGGTGACGATCCCCTGGTCGTCCGTCAGGCCGAGCGAGACCGGGCCGGCTGGGGCGGCGACCCCATTGATGGTGACGCCCTGGTTCGGGCTAACCGCAAGCGAGACATCGACGCCGGCCATCGGCGCGCCCGAGGCGTTGACCAGCGTGGCGGTCAGCGTCGCGGTCGCGGCGCCGTCCGCCACGAGCTCGGCCGGCTCGATGACCGCCGTCGACAGATCGGGGTCGGTGGACACGAAGCTGACGTCGACGGCCGCGTCGAGCTGGACAGCAGCGGTGAGGTCCACTGCCTGGAAGCGGACATCCTGTGCCACGTGGGCTGGAGGCGGTGAACACCACCCGGCCTTCGGAGTTGCTGACCGGTTGGCGGTGGTGACGGCAACGTCGACGCCGTTGTGCACGATCACGACCTGGTGGTCGGCCACAGGGTTATCGGCCGCATCGCGCAGCGTCACCGTGAGTGTGGTCGTGTCGCTGCCATCGGCGGTCACGCGCAGCGGGTCGGCCGTGAGCGTGGAATGAGTGGGATCGGTCTGAGCGCCGTAGAAGGTGAGCGGGGCCGAATCGAACAGCACGACGCCGGTCGCGGCAATGCGAGCGAAGATCGTGATGCTCTGGGCGTGACTCGTCGATAGCTCGAACTGCGCCCTGCCATTGGCATCGCTGATCGGGAATATCGAACGGACCTCGACGGGGGCGGTGGCGCCGACAAGGAGGATCTCGACCTGCTCGCCAGCAATGGGACTCCCTGTCTCGTCCAGCAGGGTGACGATCACCGCTGCGGTTGGGAGGGAACCCGATGTTGACGGGCCAGCTCTCGGGGGCCTCGATGGTCGAGCGTGCCGGATCGACGGCAGGCACGGGGGCTGTGGGGAGGTCGAGGATCGCCAGGAAGGTGCTGTCGTTGCCCTGACTTGGTCGGCTGGTACGAGTTCGAGGGTCATAGGGAAGTCGTTGGACGTCGTGCGCCCGGCCAGCGCGAGCCGGTTCTCCGGACCGAGAGCTGCAGCATTCGCGGGATCGGCGCCAGACCCGCCGAGGTAGCTGCCGTAGCGGAGCGAGCCATCCAGGCCGAATTGGGCAATGAAGGCATCCGGCTGCTCCGGGCAGCTCGCACAGGTCGCTGGCGCCTTCAGCCGTGGTCCGGAAAGTCGTCGGAGTAGGTCTCGCCGGCGACGAAGGCCTCGCCGGCCGGGGTGACCGCCACGGTCCAGGCTTCATCGTGGGCATCTCCGCCGAGATAGGTGGCATACAGCATGCGCGACGCCGTCGGGGTTGAGCCGGGCTAGGAAGCCGTCCCACTCGCCCGGCGGGAGGTCCTGGAGGCGTCGAGGGTCACCGGGAAGTCGTCGGAATTCGTGGAGCCTGCCAGGAAGGCGGAGCCGTAGCGATCGATGCCGATGTCGCAGCTGCGGTAAGCACTCGTCGCCGCTTCCGCCAACATAGGTTGCGTACAGGAGGTGCGATCCGTCGGGTGCAAGGTGAGCGACGAAGGCGTCTCGCTCGCCATTGTGCTCGCTGTCATTGGCATGTGCCGTGACTGGGAAGTCTTGCGAATACGTCGGCCCGCCAATGTATGCTGATCCGTCCGGGCCGACGGCGATGCCGCACTCGTGTTCGATCCCGCCGATCTCGCAGTCTGCGTTGCTGCCGCCCAGGTAGGTGGAATACTCCAGGCTACCCCCGTCGGGTGCGAGCTTGGCGACAAAGCCATCGAAGGAGCCGCCGCCGAATTCGGTCTGGGCTGAGCCGGTGGAAACCGGGAAGTCGGGTGAGGTCGTTAGGCCGGTGACGTATGCTGCGCCGGCGCTGTCGACGGCGAGGTCGTGCCCCTCCTCGCCGCCTTGCCCGCCGAGGAAGGTGCCGTAGGCGAGATCGGTGCCATCCGGTAGAAGCTTGACGACAAATGCCTCGCCGTTGTCGAATTCGGTGTCGGCTGCGCTCATCAGTCGTAGGGAAGTCATCCGAGGTCGTCCGTCCTGTGACGTAGGCGGCGCCGTTGTCGTCCACGACCAACCCGCGCACGTCCTCCTCGTCCGACCCGGAGACGTAGGTGGCGTACTCCAGCCTGGCGCCGTCCGGGCTGAACTTGGCGACGAAGCCATCGAAGCCCCCGGGTTGTGTCTGGAACGCGCCGGGCGTGACCGGGAAGTCCAGCGAGAGGACGAAACCGCCGACATAGGCAGCGCCCTCGCTGTCGACATCGACTCCCCAGGCCCAGCCGCCGCCGTCCATCCCGCCCAAATAGGTGGCATAGACCAGATCGTCCGGGCGGGCCGGATCCGCCTGCAGGCTGGAGAATGGCCGGCTGGGCCAGGCGATCAGATGGGTGGCGGAGGATCGGCTGGTGCCCGGCGTCGGCTCAATTGCGGGAGGGACACCCTCGGCTGGCTGGAAGGGCTCGATGATCTGATCACCCTGGATCACCGGCCCGGTCTCGTCTTGCGGCAGGGGTGTGCCGTCCGAGTTGACCAGGTCGAGCAGCGGCAGGGCGATGTCGGTCACAGAGGTGGCGATCTCGATTTGATCGTCGGCCAGGTCCAGGCTCTCCGCGCCTTCGATCTGCAGCGTGATCCCCTCGCCTTGGGAGCTCGGGCGCAGGCGAGGGAGGCATCATGGCTGAACCGGCCCCGGGATTGTGCGAGGTGGGATCGGGGCGTTCTTGTCGATCAGCCGCCACGCCCATTCACCGGCATCGCTGGAGATTTCCAGATCGACCCCGGGGTACAACTCCTCGTAGCGCACGCCGGACCACACGGGGACCGAGGGGTGCCAGTCCGAACCGCCCTCGGGGCCGCGCAGGTAGGAGATAAGGGTTGCCTGCGCGCCGAAAGGCACGATGGCGGCGTCGGGGTTGGCGTCGTTGAAGCTCAGGCGAAGATGCGCCCCTTCGAGTGCAGGTCGATCGTCCGGGTCTTCGGCCAGTGACGTCGGGAGCGGGTCGATGACGGTGATCCAAACCGCGTCGGCCGCCAGGTGAACGGTCCCGCCCAGGGCCTGGGCGGTGAAGCGTGCTTGAGGATCGGCTTGGCCGACATTCTCGACGAATTGGATTGACGGGCTCGCCTCCGGGTCTTGGAGGCGCACGTCGGGCGCCTCAATCTGGGATCTGCCGAATGCGGAGGGACTTCAGGCCGAGCAGGGAAAGAAAAACCAGGGCGCGTGCTGCCCTGGTCATCTTGTTCTGGATTCCTGGCCAGACGTTCCGGAGGCCATCGACGCCGCGATGGCCGGAGGAATTGGGTGGTCCGCCCATTGGCCCCCTCCTGCAATTTTCAGATACCCATTACGGGACACACGAGTGAGGTAGGACTACAGTACTACACGGGTAGAAGAGAAGTCAATCACCTTGAGGGTGCTGTCAAACGCTGGCCGGAAGGGCCTCGGGATGCACCCGGGCAGCGAGTGGCTCTTACCTCGCTGCCCGGGGAGATGCTCCTGGCCGGCAGATCTAGTGATCTCGGGCCCCGCCGAGCCACTACTCGGGGCCAGCGGGAAGCGGAACCTTCGCTACCGGCTACTCCAGCGCGAAGCTGGCGCTCACTTCGGCTCGAACCGAGATCTGCCCCAGGCTGACCGGTTCGTCCCCCAGCTGGGCGCTGGCGGCGTCGCCCGAGGGGGCGTTCTGGACGACGTTCTGGGTCATGGCGTTCTGGCTGCGCCCGTACCACCATCCGTTGTAGTACGACCAGCTGTTCTCGCTGATGCTCAACACACAGCCGGCTTCTGCCCCAACCGCCGACGCCAGGTCCTGCGCTTTCTCCTGGGCAGCCTGCATCGCCAGCTGGCGGGCCTGATCGCGGTACTTGCGCAGATCGCTGGTGTAGAACTCGACGCCCAGCACCTGGTTGGCGCCGGCCTCGAGCGCCGCCGCCAGGACGGGCCCGGTCTGCTTGACGTCGCGCAACGTGACGGCGACGACGTTGTTGATCCGGTAGCCCTTGATGTACAGCGAGTCGTAGTCCTCGTAGATCGGCTCGATCACGTACAGGTCGGTGGCGATATCCTTGGCGGGAATGCGCTGGTCCTGAAGCGCCTTGAGCACCTTCTGAATGGCGGCGGAGTTGGCCGCCTCGACTGCGCGTGGCGTCCGGCCGTTGGACTGCACGCCAAGCTGGATCAGCGCCCGGTCTGGCGCCACCTTGACCGTCGCCGCGCCGGTGACTTGCACGCTGCGGCTAGAGTTGCACGACGCCATCGCCTCGGGGGTGGGAGCGGCGGCCGGCGTGGCAGTGGGCGCCGGCGTGGGCGAAGCGGCCTGGGCGGAGGCCGGCTTGCCGGCGGGGAGCAGCTGGAAAGCCAGAGCTGCCGTGAGGACTGGCGTTGAACAAGAACGGAACTTGCTTCATCGGAACCTCCTGAGGTGCGGTGTTCTTGACCGTACACGCGCAGGCGTTCAGGAGGGTGTCTAGAGGTTGTCCGTTTCGTGGCAGTCAGCGTGCGCAGGAAGAGAGAAGCGCACAATGGTCCCGCCGCCGGCGGGGCACTCCACGCTGATCTGGCCCCCCTGGGCCTTGACCAGCGCCCTGGCGATGGCCAGTCCCAGACCGGCTCCGCCGCTTTGTCGGTTGCGAGAGGCATCGGCCCGGTAGAAGCGCTCGAAGACGAAGGGCAGGTGCTCGGCGGGAATTCCCGGACCGGCGTCGCGAACTGAGCAAACCCACTCGTCTTGCTGAGGCCGGAGCTCGACGGCGACGGTCGAGCCGGCAGGGCTGTAGCGGATGGCGTTGTCGAGCAGGTTGTCCAACACCTGGGCGAGCCGGTCTCGGTCGCCGAGGACACAGGCTGGCGCGCCCGCTTCGACGCTCACCAAGAGCGACACCCTGCGCCCGGCAGCCAGGGCGGCAAGCTGCTGGCAGCGCGCCCGCGCAACATCCGACAGGTCGACCGGCTGCAGGCTGATGGACAGCGTCCCGGCGTCGGCGCGCACCAACACCAGCAGTTGGTTGACCAGGCGGATCAGGCGCTCGGTCTCGCGCTGCATCGATGCCAGGAGAGCCCCGCGCCCGGCGAGGTCGTTCAGGGCGCCATCCTCGAGCGTTTCGATCGTGCCCTTGATGACCGTGAGGGGGGTACGCAGCTCGTGGGTCACATCGGCCACGAAGGCGTTCTTGGCCTGATTCGATTGGCGCAGGCTCTCGGTCATCTGGTTGAAGGCTAGACCCAGGCTCGCAAGCTCGCGGACGCCTCGCTCAACCGGAACCTCCCGATCCAGGTCGCCGGCGCTGACGGAGGCGGCGGCGACGGCGACGCCCTCGACCGGGCGGGCAATGCGGCGGGCCAGCAACGAGGCGGCCAGGGCGGCCAGACTGAGGGCGACCAGGATGGCGGCGGCCAGGCCGCGGATCATGCCGGGGGGCAATCCCGTTGCGGGCAGAGGCGTCGCCAGGTAGACCAGGCCGGACACCGTGCCATCCGCCTCGACGATCGGCGCGGCTGCATACAGCACCCGTCGCCCGGCTGCTGTGGCGACACGCCGGATGGCGGTCGAGGCCTGGCCCTGCAGGGCCAGGCTGGATCTCCTGGCGCTGAAGCAAGTCCTCCGCAGTGAGGTCCGGCGCATTCTCAGCCAGGGGGCCTGGACCGGGCCCGCCCCCTGGGTCGCCGACAGCCCCACGATCACCGCCCCCTGTGCGCCGAGGACGCGGGTGTGGATGCCGGGAAGGACGTTGGCCGTCTGCAGATAGGGCTCGGCGGCCGTGGCGGCAAGGGGCTGCCCGCCCAGAGCCGCCGCCGCCAATTCCGCTTGCGCCAACAGGTTGTCGCGCTGGGTGTTGAGGTAGAGCGTCTCCACCGCCCACCAGGACAGCGCCGCCGCCACTCCCATTCCCAGCGCAAGAACGAGCAGATGATTCGCGAACAAGCGCGAGCGCAGCGAGCGGCCCATGCTCACGCCAACAGCCGGTAGCCGACACCGCGCACGGTCTCGATGCAATCCGCTTGCTCCGAGGCGGCGCGCAGCTTGGCCCGCAGGCGCTTGACGGCGCTGTCCACGGCGCGGGTGTCGCCGGCAAAGTCGTACCCCCAGGCCTGCTCCAGCAGGCGCTCGCGCGTCCAGACCTGGCCGGGATGGTGGAGGAACAGCGACAGCAGGTCAAACTCCAGGCGGGTCAGCACGAGGCTTGAGCCTCCCACGCTGGCCTCATGGCGCTCGACATCCAGTCTCAAGCCGCCTGGGCCATGCAGGACGTTGCCGCCAGTGGCAGGCGCCGTCTCGGATTGGCTGCGGCGGAGCACGGCCTTGATGCGTGCCAGCACTTCCCGCGTGCTGAAGGGTTTGCTGAGGTAGTCGTCCGCCCCGAGCTCCAGCCCGATGATGCGGTCGGTCTCCTCGCCCAGGGCGGTGATCATGATGATCGGGACCTGGCTGGTCTTGCGCAGCTCCCGACACACGTCCAACCCGTCGACTTCCGGGAGCATCAGGTCGAGCAGGATCAGGTCGGGATTGGCTTGCCGAGCCAGGCGCAGCGCTTCGCGCCCGTCGCCGGCGGTCAGCACCTCGTAGTGAGCGGCGCGCAGGTTGTAGGCGAGCAGGTCGGTGACGGCGGGTTCGTCGTCTACCACCAGGATGCGGGCGGCCATGCTGTATAGGATAGCCCGATTCCGTGGCAGGTTGGTGTCAGGAAGGAGGCTGGCCGATGGAGCCCAACGGGCTAGGTGAGGGCCCCAGCATGCGCGCCGGGGAGTGTGGCGGATTTCGGAGAAGGAGCCTCGCCCCGCGAGCGCTGGTGTGCAGATCGCAGGGGGACGCAGGTAGGAGGGGCGGCCTTCCGGTCGGACGCCGCGCCACGGCCCAGGCGCGGGCCGCCGGGGGCTTGACTGAGGTCATGCGGGCGCGCATCCCGGCCACCCTCCGATCGCTGGTCTCCCATGCTTGCGGTGGAGGAGCGCAACCGAAGTCGCACGGGCAGGGCGGAATGGACATGGTGGCTTTGCTGGACGCCTGGTCCAAGCGCCAGGCAGGCGAGCGGCAAGCCCTCGCCGATTGTCCGACCTGCCGGGTCAAGGTCAACCGCCCGTGCTGGCCAGCGCTGGGCCGTGGTGTGCAGGCCCAGATCAGGGACGAATGGGAGCACGCCGAGGCGCCAAAGAAGCGGCTCGCCTCCCCCGGCGCCGAGGGCACCACTGCCGTGCGTTCTGCGCCTTCCCTTGCCGCAGCCAAGGCCATGCTGGCAGGGGATCGTGCCGTAGAAATGGCGAGCCGGCACGTCCTGCGCCGGGGGCGCCCCGCTGCCGGACGGCTTCGGGGAGAAGGGCTGGTCGTACAATGGAACGACAAGGTCCGGCGTCACACCGGCCAAGCCGGGATGGCGTCGAAGCAGCTGAAGCTACGGACCGATGAGGCGCCGTCATGCTGGCCAAGCGAAGGAGGAATGCAGGGATGGCCTGGTTTGCAGCTATCGTCATCGCTGTTGCCGTGATCGCGCTCGGCCTGTGGGGGTATGACCGCTTCATCAACCCTCAGGCACGGATCGATCCGAAGGCGCTGGAGGGCGTGCGCTTCCCGACAGTGCGAGGGTCCAGCCTCTCTGGGCGGGGTTACACGCTGCCCCAGGATATCGAGGGCGAGGTCGCGCTGTTGATGATCGCCTTCCAGCAGGTCCACCAATTCGACGTCAACACCTGGCTGCCGGTGGCCCGTGATCTGTCTCAGCAGTACAAGGCGTTGGCCTACTACGAACTGCCGACGATCGACCGCCTCAATCCGGCGGCGCGCCTGTTCATCGACGGCGGGATGCGCTCCGGCATTCCCGACCCGGTGGCGCGCGCCACAACCATCACGCTGTACCTGGACAAACCGGCCTTCCGCCAGGCGCTCGAGATCCCCGACGAGGAGTCCATCGTGGTGATGCTGATCGACCGGGAAGGCGAGGTGCTGTGGCGGATGTCGGGGCCGGCAAGCCCCGAGGCGATCGAAGCGCTGCAGCAAGCTGCAAAGGCTTCGCTCGAGTAGAGGCTTACCCGCGGCGACAAGTCGTGGGCCCGGCGGTAATGCCGCCAGGCCTGAATCCCACTGCGGCTTCTGGCGGCCTGAGCCGATGCGGCCGGTGGTCATTGCACGCGTTCGCGTGCCTGCGATCGAAGGCCGCCTCCGAACCCAGCCTGTTGTGCCAAGTACCTTGCGTGCCGTTGACGGCGAGATCGGGGAACGCCCCCTTGTCGCCCTGCCGCGTCGACCTTGAACGGCAGGGAAGGCGATCCTGCGGTGGCCGAGATCGAACCCGGCCAGGCGCCAGTTGCCCCGTCCCACAGGCGTCGTGTGGGGCTAAGGGCTGGGCGGAAGGTGAAAGAGCTGAGTCACCCACGGTCCGTAGATCAGCCCCCAGAACAGGCGGATCCCCATCGCCAGGATGAAGCCCAGAATCCAGAAGAAGAGAATCGAGTGCCGCTCGGCTCGCTCGGGCCCCTTCCACAAGAGTTGCTCGTCAACGATCAGCAAGGGTAGGGCAATGAAGCTGGCGTAGGCGAGCGTGTAGTACGCCAGGCCCAAAGGTGCAAGCCAGAAGCTCGGCGAAAGGACCAGCGAGGTGAGCGCCCCGCTGAAGATCAGGCCTTCCGTCAGGCTCTTGCCCCCGGCGAAGAAGAAGACATCCCGAAACGAGGCCTGGGTGCGCCGGATGACAAGATACGAGATCAAGGCGATCGGAATGTAGTCGCCTTGGGCCAGAATGAAGGAGGGCAGCGTCTGAGCGTGCAGCCCTCCGACCCCTTCTCCAGTGACCGTCAGGCTGATTTCGAACAGCATCCCGAACAGCCAGACCAAGAAGACGTAGGCGAGAAGGCGCGAAGCGCCTCGGGATGGGCAGCTTCTTCTTCAGATCGTACCTGCGATTCGCCCACATCCCTCCGAGGAGAAGGCCGTACAGCACAAGCTCGGACGCCCAGTAGGGTGACCTGGGCGCCGAACGATCCCCGAGGAGCAGGGCGGCGAACAGCAGGCCCGTGGCGATCCAGGCCCATACGGTCCACATCCCCTGCCAGTGGATCGTGGTGGTGATTGAGCGCATCGACAGCCTCCCGCAGAACGGTTGACGCCGGCCACGGCCGGCGCGGCCCGGCCCTAGCCTCGCAGCCCCACGCGCCGGGGCCGGTACCCTGGGAACAAGACCTCCTGATCCTGCGCGCCGGACGCAGGCAGGCACAGCTCGGTCAGCACATCGCGGTAGTCCGTCGTGATCGCCAGGTCGCCGGGGCCGAACAGGTTGCCCGCGTCCAGTCCCGGCCAACGGCCGTGCACCGCCCCGCCGGCGATGTTCCCGCCAAGGACCAACATGCAGCCGCCGTGCCCGTGGTCGGTCCCCAGGCTGCCGTTCTCGTACGCACGCCGTCCGAACTCCGACATCGTCAGCAGCGTGACGCCGGCGACGGCTTCGCCGAGGTCGCCATAGAAGGCGGCCATGCCGCTGGCGAGCTCGGCCAGCAGCCTGGCCATCAGGCCCTGGCTGCCCCCTTGCGCGAAGTGGGTATCCCAGCCGCCGAGGTCGAGAGCGGCGACCTCCAGGCCGACCTCGGCGTGGATCAACCGGGCGGTTTGCTCGAGGGCGCGTCCGAAGTCCGTCTCGGGGTATGCCTGGAGTGATGCCTGCCCATTGCCTCGCAGCCGGTCGAGCGAGCCGACCAGGCGCAGCACCTCCTGGCCGGTGGCGCCGAGAGAATTGAGCGGCTGGTAGAGCGCGGCCAGCGCCGCCTGGAAGGCATCCAGCGGCGCCTTGTCCGAGCCGAGGTGGGCGTCGGCAATCGACTGGAGCGTCGTCACCGGGATCGAGCCGAGCAGGCTGCCGCGGCGGTCGGTCGCCCCAGGCGACGGCTCGCAGTGGGGAGGCAGGCTCGGGCTGCGACTGGGACAGGTAGCGCCCGAGCCAGCCGGTGGCCGGGCCTTCCGGATCGGACAGCGCCGCGCGTCCATGAGTTCCATCGACAGGAAGTGGCTGCGCGACTCGTCCGGTGCACCGGTGGCATGTACGATCGCCAGCTGGCCGTCGTCCCACGGCCGGCGCAGCGGGGAGAGCGCCGGGTGAAGCCCGAAGAAACCGTCAAGATCGATAGTTCGCTCGGCAAGCTCGCCCCGTCGGTCGTCGGGGCGGGCGATGCCCAGCGTCGGGCGCAGGGCATAGTAAGCCGGGTCACCGTGCGGAACGACCATGTTCAAGGCGTCGGCGGCGCCGCGCAGGAAGACCACCACCAGCACGTCGCGAATTGGGCCACCCGGGTTGAAGGCATACCGCACGCAGGATGCCTGCCTGGAGCCTGCACCGCGCGCCCGTCGGGAAGTCGGCTTCATCTCGTGTCCCTCGAAGCAGAATGGATTGCCAGAGGATCTGCCCGGGCACCCGAGGCCTGGCCGCCCCGGGGGTCTCCGCCACCGGGGCTAGCGCCACAGGAAGGCCGGCGAGGCCACCAAACCGGCCAAGAACACCCGGTCGATCTCCTCCGGGTCCGAGGCGCCGGCCGCGCGGATCTTGATCAGCAGATCCTGTTTCGCCGCCGGGTCGAGCGGTGCTCCCAAGAGCAGCCGGCTCAGCACATCGGCGGTTGCGCCGGTATCCTGATCGGATGCCAATTGGCGGATCGCGCTCCAGGGGACCACCACGCCCGGCAGCTCACCCTGGGCCAAGCTGAGAGCGAACTGCCAGCGCGGCAGCAAGTTGTGCCGCCAGGCATCGTCGTGGTCCGGATAGCCGTCGGGGGTTGGCCAGGCGAAGTACGGCTGCCCCATTCGCCGGAGATGCGGCAGCAGCTCCCTCGGTTGGTCGAGGCGTGCATGCAGCTGGCGCAGCGCAGAGACGACGAAGTCGGCCGGTCGGGTGAAGCGGAGCTGCATGCGGGGGAGACCGTCGAGCAGGATCAGGCGCAGCACCTGGCGCAGGTCGCCGCCGCTCTCGCCGAAGTGCTGAGCGGCGCGTTGCACGAGATCCATCGGCGGAGGGTCGGCGATGAAACGACGCACGAGCTTGGTGCAAACCAGGCGGGCGGTCGCCGGATCCTCCGCCAGTCGGGCGAGCACACCCTCGGCTTCGTCCAGCCCGCCGGGCGCGACCGGAATGCCCAGCACCTGCTTGGGGCCGCTGTCGTGCGCCTCGGGGCGGAAGGTGAACTGCCCGCGCCAGAAGTGCTGCTTGACCGTCCAGCCCGTCAGGCAGCGTGCGAGTTCCATCACATCGCGCTCGGGTGTATCCGCCGTCGACTCCCAGCGTGTGCAGCTCGAGCACCTCCCGGGCGTAGTTCTCGTTGGGGCTGCCAGCCTGATTGGCCTGGTTGTCGAGATAGACGAGCATCGCCGGCGAATGCGCCGAGGCCTGCAGCAGATCGCCGAAGCGGCCCAGGGCATGCGGGCGAATGACCTCCCGATCGTCGACCGTCTTCAGGAAGTAACACTCCCCCTTGTCGGTGGAGATGTTGAAGTGATCGCTCCAGAAATCGACCATGCGCTCATACAGCTGGCGGCGGCTGGTCAGCTGGCGCAGCAGCGCTGCCTGGCCCAGTTCATCGGGCACGCTGTGACGGTCGACCTCGTCGAACAGCTTGTCGCTCCAGTCGGCGAGCTCGCCCGCCGTGAGGTTGAGCGAACTCGAGCGCCCGCAGCCGCAGCTCACAGGCGGAATTGTCGATGGTCTCGGGGGCGAGCTGTTCTTCGATCCAGGCGTGCGGGCCGAATTGCGCCAGGCGCTGACGTTCTTGCAGCGTCGGACCGAAGGTCAGTCGGCGCAGCACGGCGAAGGCAGCCGGGTCGAGCGGTGGCAGGGCGGAAAGCGCTTCCGGCTCAGCCGCCAGGCGGCTGTAGGCCTGACCCTGCAGCCGTCCGGAGGGCAGGCAGGCCGAGGCCGCGCCGCTGGCAGCCACCAGCGCAGACAGGCGGAGAAACGAGCGCCGATCGAGGTTTGCGCTGCGAGCCACTCACGCCTCGCGTGGCGATAGGCTGGCCGGTGCGGCGGCCGACTTCGGCCGGAGACAACCGGGGCGCGGCGACCAGTGGAACAGGGCCAGCACGCAGGCGCCGAGGCCGAACAACGTGGCGCCGGGGATGACCAGCAGCCAGCCGATCACCGGGAAGCCTGCCGCCAGCTCGAGCGCCACGACCCCTCCAAGGAAGGCGCGCACCGTGCCCAGGCCTCCGCCGGCGACCAGGCTGAGCTGCCGACCCATCAGCAGCGCCAGCCCGGCGGCGCCGATCGAGGCCAGCGCCAGCCCGGCGGCGATCAGCAGCCAGCCGAGGAACTGTCCCACGCCGGCGGCGGCATTCAGCAGGACCAAGGAGACGAGAAGAACGACCGACACCGAACCCAGGCCGACGCCGAACGCCCGTCCGCGGGCGGCGCGGCAGGACCGCCTCGGCCTGGGAGACCTTGTCGGGGAAGAGCAGCCACACGGTGAACATCAGTCCGGGAAAGACAATCGCCAGCATGAGCAGGATTCCGAATATCGCAGAGACGTCGGCCATGACGCACCTCCTGAAGGGTCGCTCGCCGATCGAGTGGGCGGCGCCTACGGGGACTACAGGGGGAAGGTAGAGGAAGTTGCGGTGGTACGGTGTCGGCCATTGAGAAATCGATGATGAAGGGTGAGGTATGAAGGAATGGTGCTGGCGGGGTCGGATTGCCGGGGAACAACCGTGCACGGGGCCTAGGAGCTTGGTGACAAAACGTGCTTTCGACATCACCCCCCCAGGAATTCCGCCCCTTGCCCTGTGGGACTCGTGCAGAGTTCGCGGATGTCGGCTGGGCAGGGGGAGGAGCGAGGGGAGAGGGTTGGACGATCACACGGTGTCTCTTCAGCGGCCAGCTAGGATTGTTCCGCTTGGAGCAAACGGGCCTGGGACCGCCTCCGGCGTGCTTGGCAGACCGCCAGGCTACGCCAGCCTGACGCTTGGCGGTCGAACGGGCGGCAGTGGTTGACTCGGCATGCTGGCTGATGCTAGGCTGGATCTGAACCGGTGGTAGGCGCTCGGCAGGGGAAGGCCGAGCGCTCCACACCGGGCTGTCCGCCCAGGCAAGCACACACACTGAAGGTTCGCGTCCGAAGGCGGCTCACCCGCCGACGGACGAGTTCCCGGAGGAGGTGCGACTGGCGAAAACCAATCCAAACCTGCGAACATGCCGAGCCGCTGAGAGCTCATCCAAAGGAGGAGGCCATGAGGAAGATCTCGATTGCATTGGTCGTGGCATTGGTGCTGGTGTTGGCGACGGCGGGGATTGCCGGCGCGATCACGAATGGTCAGCCGGATGCGGGTCGGCATCCGTACGTCGGGCTCTTGGTGTTCGATTACGCACCCGGGGAACCAGGCTGGCGCTGCAGCGGGTCGTTGATCGCCCCTAACGTCGTCCTGACGGCCGGGCACTGCACGGAAGGTGCTGTCGCAGCGAGGGTGTGGTTTGCTGAAGATGTCACCTACGATGCTGTGCCATTCCCGCTCTACCCCTATGGCGGCGAAGGGAGCGGAGCTACTGAAGGGACCCCCTATCTGTACCCGGACTACAACGTGACCCCCTACGATGGGAATGGCCTCCCGGCGTTCTCCTACGGGGATGTCGGCATCGTCGTGCTGGATGAGGATATCGACGTTGGCGGCTTCGCTGACCTCCCGACCGCAGGGTTGGTCGACACGCTGAAGAACAAGTCGGCCATCGATTTTGTAGGCTATGGCGTGTCGGAACAGGCGAAGATCCCGGGGAAGGAGCTTCCCCAACCGCCACCGTACTATCGCTGGACCGGACCTCGGGTCAGGCTATACGCTCCCAGCAACCTCGTGTCCGGCAAGTTCGTGCATAGCGCCGACTACATGAAGCTCGCCCTCAATCCCGGCGGCGGCTCGGGCGGGACGTGCTTCGGCGACTCCGGCGGACCCGACCTGCTTGGCGGAACCGACACCGTGTTGGCAGTCAACTCCTACGTCACGAATGTCAACTGCTCAGGTGTTGGCTATTCGGCGCGGGTGGATATCCCCGAAGTGCTGGAGTGGATCAACAGCTTCCTGCCAGACGACTAGACGCTACCATGCGAGAGGTCAAAAGAGCCCGCCTCCGCCGAGGCGGGCTTCGCGTTCGGGAGGCGAGCGTCGGGCCGCGTCAAGCCGGGTATGATAGCGGCCTACGCATCGGGAAAGTAGGTGCAGTCATGCGCATCCAGAATTCTCTCGCATTGCCAGTGATCTTGGCCGTTGGTGCACTCGACGCTCGCCTGTCAGGCCGTGACGCGCTGGCTGCCCGAAAGCCCAGCGCCCGCGCCGATGTTCGAGGCTGCTGCACTGCCTCCCGCCTCGCCCACGCCCATGACGCTGGCCGACCTCGATGTCCCGCCGCCGGCGCTGTTCGAGACCGCCTGGCTCGACCGCTCGATCTACCGCTCCAACCTGCTGGAGGGCGAACAGGCCATCCTCGATGTCGCTTCCCGACGCGCCCAGTCTACCATATCGACCTGGCGATCTCGCAGGATCTGACCTCGATCACCGGCCGGCAGGAAGTGCTCTTCACCAACAGCGAGGACGTCCCGCTCGACCGGATCGTCTTCCGCCTGTACCCGAACCTGCTGGGCGGCGCGATCGACGTCACCCGCCTGGCGGTCGACGGAGAGCCAGTGGATGTCCTGCTCGAGGCCATGGACAGCGTGATGACCGTTCCGCTCGCTGAGCCGCTGCTACCCGGGGAGCGTGCGGCGATCTCGCTGGACTACGAGATCGAGGTGCCGACAGAATCCTCCGGCAACTACGGCGTCTTTGGCCTGGCCGAGGGCGTGCTGGCGCTGCCGCACATCTACCCGATCCTGGCGGTCTACGACGAGACCGGCTGGAACACCGAGATCCCGCCCGAGTACGGCGACGTGGTGTATGCCGACAGTGGCTTCTACCGGGTGCGAGTAGAGGCTCCGCAGGATCTGGTGCTGGTGACCTCGGGCGTCGAGGTCGCCAAGTCGGAGGCGGAGGGACGGACGGTGCGCGAGTATGCCGCCGGACCGGTGCGCGATTTCTACCTGGCCGGTAGCCCGGACTTCGTGGCCGAAGAGCGGCAGGTGCAGGGGGTCCGCGTGCGCAGCACGACGCTGCCGGGACTCGAAACCGGAGCAGCCAATGTGCTCGACTTCACCGAGAGCTCGCTGCTCGACTTCGGCGAGCGCTATGGCGCCTACCCCTTTGCCGAACTGGACATGGTGAGCACACCGACCCTGGCGCTGGGCGTCGAGTATCCAGGCGTGGTCGCCATGGCGCAGCGCATGTACCCGGAGGACAACCTGCAATACCCGCTACCGATGCTGGAGGGCGTCACCGCCCATGAGGTGGCGCACCAGTGGTTCTACAGCCTGGTGGGCAACGATCAGATCGACCAGCCGTGGCTGGACGAGTCGCTAGCTCAGTATGTCACGCTGCTGTATTTCGGCGATCAGTACGGGCCGCCGGGCGCCGCCGGGTATCGTGCCTCCCTGCAGGGACGCTGGGACCAAGTCGGTGGCGAGCCGATCCCGATCGGCCAGCCGGTCGGCGCCTACACCCCGGCCGAGTACAGCGGCATCGTCTACGGACGCGGCGGGCTGTTCTTCGAAGCGATCGCCGACGAGATCGGCCAGCTGGCGCTCGACCAAGGGCTGCGCGCCTACGCCGAGCAGAACCGCTACGGAATTGGCACAGCGCAGGAAATGCAGGCGGCCTTCGAGTCTGCCTGTGGGTGCGAACTCGATGCGCAGTTTGCGGCATGGGTAGGTCCCGCGAACTGAGCCTGGCGCACTTCCGCACCTGCCACCACGTTCTTGGCCGGCGGCCGAGGTCCAGGCCCAGACGACAGGACCGGAAGGTTGTGTGTCTGGACGAAGCACTAGTCAAGCGATATTCGGCGGGCGCGAGAATTGTCGGAACAGCGACCCGCCTCAATCCCGGATCGTAGGAGCGAGAACGTGTCAAGCACCGCAAGCATCGTCATCACCTTGGCGCTGGTCTTCTACTCCATCGGCGTGTGGGGTGAGCGGATCTCGGGAAGGCTGAAACCATGGCATCTGGTGTTCTTCTGGCTGGGCCTGCTGTGTGACACCTGGGGCACGGGGATGATGTTCGAGTTCGCCGGCGGGCTGACGTTCGATGTTCACGGTCTGACCGGCGTGCTGGCCATCGTTCTGATGTTCATCCACGCGATCTGGGCCACGGTCGTGCTGGTGCGAAAAGATGAACACTGGATCCAGAACTTCCACAAGTTCAGTGTGGCGGTCTGGCTGATCTGGCTGGTTCCCTATCTCAGCCCGATGTTCTTCGCCCTGGGAAGCTGAACCCCGGCCGGCGACCGCGCCTGCACCGAGTATGCCTCTGCGACGTGACCAACGCTGCCCGTCCGGACAGCCTGCAGTGGCCGGAGGCCTCGCCTTGAGGCGCTCGTCGATAGGCCGAGCGCTTGCGGACCCAGTTACTGGGGAACCCACACCTGCTCAGCGTGCTGCTCGACCAGCGAGCAGCGGGGCGGGCGGCTTCGCAGGCGCCGACCCTAGCCGCGCAGCGCAGCGACCGCCAGGCAGATCCAGCCGGCGATGAAGGCCACCCCGCCCAGCGGGGTGATGGCGCCCAGCCAGCGGATGCCGGTCAGCGTGAGCAGGAACAGGCTACCGGAGAACAGCAGCATGCCGGCGATGAAGCACCAGCCCGAGGCCTGGAGCCATCCCGTTGCCGATGGCCAGCGTCCGAAAGCCAGTGCGACGCCGACCAGCGCCAGGGCGTGGACCATCAGATAGCGGGCAGCGGTCTCGAAGGTCGCCAGTCGTTCCGGTGGCAGCCGATCGGCCAACGCGTGGGCGCCGAAGGCGCCGGAGGCCACAGCCAGCGCTCCGGCCAGCGCGGCAACTCCCAGGAACACTCGCTCCATTCGGATCGCTCCTCCGGGCAGGGTTGCCTCAGCCCAGCCTGTCCAACACGATCACGAGCATCCCGCTGAGCATGAAGGCTGAAGCGTACTTGAAGAGTGCGAAGTTGAGCCGGGCCGACGGGCGCAGCGCGCCGCGCACGGCCAGGGCGATTAACCCCAGACCCAACACGGTCAGCAGACGAAGATAGCCCGGCCCCAGGCCAAGGAGGAGTGCGGCAGCGATCATGGCGACTGCCGCCAACAGGCTGGAGGCCGAGATCAGCCGCCGCGCCGCCCGCTGGCCGTAGACCTGCGGGATGGTGGGGATGCCGGCGCGGCGGTAGTCGTCCTCGTAGCGCAGGTTGAAGGTCAGAATGTGCGTCGGGATCCACAGCAACACGGAGACCCCGAGGGCGACCCCTGCGGCGTCGATCACGCCCACCCCGAGGGCGCGCCCGGCAACGATCGGCATCGCTCCGGCGATCCCGCCCCACAGGATCGACCAAGCTGAGCGCCGCTTCAACCATAAGGTGTACACGACCAGGTCGAAGAAGGCGCCGGCCGCGATCAGTGCCCCGTACAGTGGCGAGAGTCGAAAGGCGAACAGCACGCCGGCGCCGGTGAGCAGCGAGCCCAGAAGCACGGCCTCGCGCACGGACAGCATGCCTTGCGGGAGCGGGCGGGAGCAGGTGCGCTGCATCAGGCGGTCGATATCCCGGTCGTACACCATATTCAGCACGGTGCTGCCGCCGATTGCGAAAATCAGGCTGACGGTCAGGCCTGCCCAGAGGTCAAGCCCCGCCTCCAACCCCTGTGCGCTGGCCAGGCCGGCAATGCCGGTCAACACCAGCAGGCCGGTTTGAAGGCTCTTGACGAGGGTGCCGTAGGTCCGCCAGCGCGGCGGCCGCCGAGCCTGGAGGGATGCAGTCTCAGGGGTAGCGGACATCTTGTTGGCCCGTGGTCCTCGGCGTGTACCGGACGGGGGTCGGTGGTCAGGAGCATACCACGGCCAGCGGGCGTGGCCTGGTGAGCCCCGGCGAGTCCAACGTGGCGCCATGTGCGCGCCGATCGCGTTCTGCCGAGCGGATACCGTCACCGTCTGCTTCTGCCGGTTGTCCTCACGTGAGGTCCCTGATGAAGATGCGTGGGTATACCGACGTTCACAATGGCCTCACCGGCCTGGCCGTTCTGGCGATGGTGGCCATCGACCACCAGTGGGAGACCCCAACCGCCTGGGTGTGCCTGGCGCTGCATGGGACGTTCGGCCTGCTGCGGGTGTGGAAGAGCCGCATCTTCCCGGACAAGTCGTGGGAGCGCCAGGCCAGCCTGGGTTAGTGGGCTGGTGATCTGGTTCGGGTTGACGCTGTACTGGATCGCCCTCGGCTGATCACCTCGCGGCGGGGTGCAGGCGCCCCTACGGGCTGGTGGCCATCGCTATCGGCGTGTTCGTGGTTGGCCTCTTCCTGCATTTCACCACAGACAAGCCAGAAACCCACCGCTCAGAGCTGCAACCGGAGCGCTTGATCACCACTGGGATGATGGCCCGCAGCCGCAACCCGTACTCGTTCGGTGAACTGCTGATCTACCTGGCGTTGCGCTGCTGGCGATGCACTGGCTGCCCCTGGTCGTGCCGTTGGGATACGTGATCTTCGTGTGGGGGCCGAACATGCGGCGCAAGGACCGCTCGCTGGCGCGCTACGCCGCATTCGATGCGCACTGGCGAGGACAAGAAGATCCTCCGGTTCATCCCTCCGTTCATCCCCTGGCGCGGGCCGAGAGCCATCCATCTGATCGCCGCGCCTGGCCTCGCTGCGGCGCCAGAGATCCCCGCCCGGCCGAGCCCTGGGGCGAGTGGCTTCGCCCGGCATTGCGCCGCCCGGGTCTCATTCTGCTGGCGCAGGGGGAAGGGAGAGAGCGAGGCCCTGACAGGTCCCCTTCGCTCCGGTTGAGGGTTCTCCGTTTCTGCCACTCGTGGACTACCTCAGCTGCCACTCGACGTACCCCGAGCCGCACGAGTTCGGCTTCGTCCCTCCCGAGTAGATCAAAGCGCGCTCCGTCTCCCCTGGCGGGGAATCGTCCGCCGATCCGGAACTCCGCCCGCGATCCGTCTGCGACCAGCGGGCCTCAGACCGGATACGCTCCCAAGCCAACGATCCCCGGCCCGCCATGCACGGCCAACGAGGCCACCAGATCGGCGATCAGGACCTCCCGCACCGGCAGCACCCGTCGGGCGAGGTCGAGCAGATGCTGGCCATCCTCCGGCGCGCGGGCATGGATCACTGCCAGATTGACGGCGGTGGCTGAACGGGTGTGCTCCTGGACATAGTCGACCAGGTGATGCAGCGCCTTGCTGCGCGTGCGAACCCGCTCGCCTGCTTCCAGCAGCCCGTCACGTACGGCGATGATCGGTTTGACGTCGAGCAGCGAAGCCAGCGTTCCCTGAAGCTTGCCAACCCGGCCGCTCATCTGCAAGTACTTCAGCGTCGCCGGGGTGATCACGAGGTGCAGATGACGTCGAATGTGATCAAGCCGCTCGAGGATGCTGGCGAGCGGTTGCCCCCGCTCGCTGGCGCGTGCCGCTTCGACCACCATCCAGCCCGTGCCCAGGGAGATGCTCGCCGAGTCGAAGACCTCAACCGAGGCCTGCGGCACCATCGCCTTGGCCAGCAGCGCCGACTGATACGTCCCGCTGTGCTTGGCCGTGACGGTGATCACCAGCGCCTGGTCACCCTGCGCGTGCACCTGGCGATAGAAGCGTTCGAACCAGGAAGGCGAGGGCTGCGAGGTGGTCGGTATACGGCCGGTGCGCTCGATTCTGGAATAGAAGGCATCTCGGTCGATGTCGATGCCTTCCTCGAAGGTCTGCTCGCCGAATTGGATGGCGATCGGTGCCACGCGGACATCGTGCCGGGCCAGCAGCTCGTCGTCCAGGTTGCACGTGCTGTCGGTGATGATCTTGACCATCTGTCTGCCTCCCTCTTTCCCAGGCTCTAGACAGGTTCGGCGGACTGTGCCTCGACGGACCCCTCGAGGCCGATCAGCCGCAGTAGAGCCTGCTGCGAGTGGGATTCGATGTCACGGTGCAGGCTGGATCCGTGCGCGTCCATCGTGACCACGACTGGGAAGTCCTTCACTTCGATCACCCACATCGCCTCCGGCACACCGAAGTCCAGCTTGTGTACCGCCAGCACCCGGGTGACCGTGCGGGCGATCAACGTGGCCGCGCCGCCGATGGCGTGCAGGTAGACGAAGGGGACGGTGGCGCAGGCCGCCAGCGTGCGGGGGCCCATGCCGCCCTTGCCGATCACCGCCCGCGCCTGGAAATGGGCCATCACCTCCGCCTGGTAGGGCTCCTCGCGCGTTGAGGTCGTCGGACCGGCGGCGACGAAACGGTACTGGCCGCTGTCCAGTCCAGCGACCACCGGGCCGCAGTGGTAGATGGCGCCGCCGTTCAGGATCGATTGCAGCGCCGCGGCGCATGCCAGGTCGTCGCCCTCTGGGCGGCGGGTCTTGCGGATCAGCGTCTCGACCATCCACTTGTGGGCCGCGTCACGGGCGGTGATCATCACGCCGGACAAACCCACCGGGTCGCCCACGTGCAGGTCGAGTACATCTTCCGTCCGAAGCGGGAGGCTGAGGGATCTCATGTCAGGCGCCTCACAGGTAGGTGACGTGATCGTGCAGGGCCGTCATCCGTCTTCGGCGGTGGGCCCAGCACATGTAGGAGACCGAAACGAAGAAGCTGGCCGGCAGGCGGTGCAGGTGGGTCAGCTTGGCGCCCAGCACGGTCGTCTCGCCGCCGAACCCCATTGGGCCGATCCCTAGCTGGTTCGCCTCTTCGGTAAGTCGAGATTCGAGGGCGGCCAGCTCGGGGTCGGGATGGCGGTCGTCGACCGGACGTAGCAGGACCTGCTTGGAGGCCAGGAAGGACGATCCACGGTCGCCCCCGATAGCGATGCCGAGGATCCCGGGAGCACAACCCTGGCCCTGGGCTTGGTGGACGGCGTCGAGCGCCACCCTGCGCACGCCTTCCAGATCGCGCCCGGCCTGCAGGCCGCTGTGGGGAAGCGAGTACTGCGCGCCGACGTTCTCGCAACCGCCTCCTTTGAGGATCAGGTCGACCACCAGCTCCTCGCCTTCGCTCTCCTCGAAATGAATCGTGGGGAAGGAGGGATCCCCCAGGTTGTTGCCACTGTTCTTGCCGCTCACGGAGTCAACGGCATTCGGCCGCAGGTGGCTGCGTGCGGTGGCTTCGGCCACCGCCGCTCGAATCTGCTCCCGTAGCTGGCGCGTGCTCCAGCCGGGAGGGTGGTGGACGAAGAACAACGGCGTGCCGGTGTCCTGGCAGATGGGGGAGGCGGTGCGCCGGGCTAGATCGACGTTCTCCAGGATGGCATCCAGGGCGCGCTGGGCGGCAGAGCCGGGGGATTCGCGCTGGCGTGCGTCGCGCAGTGCCTGCTCGACATCCGCCGGCAGGTCGGTCGAAGTGCGCCGGATCAGTTCCACGAAGTGCTCGGTCAGATTCTGCATGCCATGCCTCCAGGCCGCCTGGTCCAAGGCATCTCTCGCGAGGGACCGCCAGAGCCAGGACTATGGGCGTCTCGGAAGAAGATCGTTGCCCAGATGCTGGGGCGACTTGAATCTTACCCCAGGGCGACCTGACGAGGGAATGGCGCTACCTGAGCGCGGACACCCCGGCCGAATTCCTGCCCCGCGAATGGTGTGCGGACAGAGAAAACCAGGAGGGACAGCCATCGCTGTCCCTCCTGTGTTCAGCAGCTGGAGTGGACTAGCGAGCCACGAGCACGAAGATCCCGGGGAAGTTGACGGCGATCTTGACACTCCCCCCCAGCACATGTACGCCGCCCAGGATCTCCATCCCGTCGGCAGGATCGGCGTCGGGGTGCAGCCGGTGGATCATCGGCGTGCCGTCCGGCCGCAGGGCATACGGAGGTAGCTCCACCCATCCGCCGGCCCCACCGTTCGCCAGCGGGTCCCAGAACAGGACCGCCAGGCTGGCGTCCGCCCATCCGTCTGGGATGGGGAAGGCAAGGGTGATGAAGCCCCCGTCGATGATGGCCAGGAGGGGAACGCCACCTTCGGTCAGGCCAACGTCGACGCCGGAGACGAACGTCCGGCCGGGAGGCAGCAAGCCGGGAAGCCCGTCGTCCGTCAGTGACTCGAGGGTCGCTTCACCGCTGACCGGGCAGACCAGGGTGGCCCGGCCGCCGTTCGGCAGGATCAGCACCGTGCCGGCGTAGGCCTGGCAGTCCAAAGGCACCGGGGCTCCACCGGTTTCGGGGACGTGCACCACATGGTAGGCCTTGTGCTTGCCTTCGTGCTTGCCCTCGCAGGACGGGCAGGGGCTGAGGTCCTCGAGGTAGTCTCCGGCAGCGTTGCCACTGAATGTAGGTGGGCCCACCAGGGTCAGCGTTCCCCCGGGCCCTAGCTTGGCCAGCACGCCGTATCCGCCGTTGTTGACATAGGTCCCGCCGTTGACCGTCACCGGCAAGGTCAGGCGGCGCAGGCGTTGAGGTTGTGGATGTAGGCGCCGTGCAGGCCGTTGCCGCTGGCGGTCACGCCCTGCAGGGTGGTGGGCCCAGAGGCCTCGATCCACAGACCCTTCTCGGCGTTGCCGAAGAAGTTGCTGCCGCTCACATCGATCGCCCCGCCGCCCAGGCCGGTCAGCCCGGCGCCATAGGCGTCACTTGCAGTCGCGTTACCGTTGGCCGTCACGCCGTTCAGAGAGATGGCCACCGGCGTCCGTGCGGGCGGTCAGGCCGGCGGCATCGTTGGTGTTGAAGGTGCTATTGGAGATGACGATGTTCCCTGAACCAGGGCTGGCGTCGAGGTAGGCGCCGTACTCATTGCTGTCGGCGATGACGTTGGTGACGTTGACGTCGCCGTCCGATCGAATGTCCAGCCCGGTCCAGGTGTTGTTGTTGAACTGGCTTCCGGTGACGATTACATTGCTTGCCGCTCCACCCGTGCTGTCCAGATAGGCGCCGGTGCCCGGGCTCCCGGTGACGGAGACGTCCGTCAGTTGGATGGCCCCATCGGTCTCGACGCGCAGGCCGGCGCCGGTGATGGTCAGGTCCGTTACCGCAACGTCGTAGAGCCAGCTGACGATTTCCAGCGGGACCGTGAGGGTGTAGCCCATGCCGTCGATCGTCAGATCCCGGAGGGCAGCCAGACGCGCATCGGTGCCGCGGATGTAGGCGTCGTTGGTGCCGTAGTCCGTGGTGAAGAAGATCGTGCCATCGCCATTGTACGTGGCCTGGTTCGCCCCGATCAGGTCAAGAGATCGGTGACGGTGGTCTGGGAAGGCGTGCAGCCAGCGCCTCCGGTGGCGACTGGCCGTCCGGGCACCACTCCGGGTCGCTGGTGATGATCGATTCGGCCGCCTCCGGTGTGGTCAGCGGCTCCGGCTCACCAGCCTCGTCCAGGACGAGCACGGCCGTCCCATCCGGGACATCAGCCAAGACCTCGGCCGGCGTGGGCGCCGTGGCTGGCGGAGCCTGGGCCTCGACCGGCTCAGACGCTGGGGCTTCCGGAGCGACGAGGGCGTCTGCAGGCACCACCTCGCCCGCCTCGAGGTCGGGCGGGGGGACGCCCTCGTCGGCAAAGGCGAACACGGGTGTTGCCAACTGGAAGATGAGCGTGCCGATAAGAGCGAAGGCAAGTGGGGTCGAACGGGTCCTGGACATGAGTCTCCTCCTCAGATGCCGTGGCCCACGGCAGCCTGCGAGGGCGCGGCGGCCAGACCTGGCGGCAGCGCACCTGTCAATTCCTTGTCCTTTGAGCATAGGCCTCGGGTATCGCGCCAGGCAATGTGCCGGGTGTACTAGCGGCGGAAGTGGTTGTGGACCAGGACCGCACCTGGCGGCCGGCGCTAGCGAGCCCTCGGCTTCCCGGTCACGTGCGACCCCAGAGGGCGCCCCCGATCGCAGGTGGCAGGTGGGTCGAGGCGAGGCAGATCCGTTCGACGAAGACGTCTGGTCGTGCGTGACCCTTCCGTGTCGATCCCTTTGGTGCGGCGAGATACGCGTGCTGGGAAGGCCTGGCCGGGCCACGCGAGTCACGAGGGGGACGATCCCTTCCATGTTACACTGCCGCGCATGGATGGCAAGAGCCTGGAAAAGCTCGAACTGCCGAAGGTGTTGCAGCGCCTGGCGGACTTTGCGGCGTTCTCGGCTTCGAAGGAAGCGGCGCTGAGCTTGCGGCCGACGACGTCGCTCGATCGGGCGCGCCAGCGTCAGGCGGAGGCGACGCAGGCAAGGTCGCTGCTGATCAGCAAGTCGGAGTTGTCGATCGGCGGCGCCCACGACGTTCGCCCGCAGGCGGAGGCGGCGGCGCATGGCGCGGTGCTCGAGCCGCAGGACCTGTTGGACATCAAGACCACGCTGGTGGCCGCGCGCACGCTGGCGCGTCTCTTCGAGAAGGTAGGTGAGAGCTACCCGGCGCTAGCCCGCCTGGCGGGCGGCCTGTCGCCACTGCCGGGCCTGATCGATTCGATCTCGAGCGTGGTGACCGAACGTGGCGAGATTCCGGACTCGGCCTCGCCGGCGCTGGCCGCCATTCGCCGCGACCTGCGCATCGCCCACGACCGA
Organism: uncultured Chloroflexia bacterium; assembly: GCA_963789825.1. Taxonomy (GTDB): domain Bacteria; phylum Chloroflexota; class Anaerolineae; order Anaerolineales; family E44-bin32; genus PFL42. The sequence continues at coordinate 178,999 of CAWBME010000001.1, read as the reverse complement.
CTGATGGCGAAGCTGCAGCGCATGATCTCCGATCCCAAGCTCGCGCCCATGCTGCAGGAGGCCATCGTCACCCAGCGCGACGGCCGCTTCGTGCTGCCGCTGCGCGCCGAGTTCAAAGGACGAATCCGGGCCGTGATCCACGATCAGTCGGCCTCCGGGGCGACCTTCTTCATTGAGCCGCTCACGATCGTCGACCTGAACAACGAGGTGCGCGAGCTGGAGCTGACCGAGCGCGACGAGATCCGGCGCATCCTGGCCGAGCTCTCGGCCCGGGTCGGCGAACAGGCCGAGGCGATCCAGCAAACCGTGGCCGCGCTCGCCGAGCTCGATCTGGCCTTCGCCCGGGCGCGTTATGCCGAGTCACTCGACGCCACCGAGCCGATCCTGCTTGACGTCGACCATCCGCCGCCGGACGCCGGCCGGCTGCGCCTGTTGGCCGCCCGCCATCCGCTGCTCGACCCGGGGCAGGTGGTGCCGATCGATCTGGTGCTGGACAGCGGGACGACGGCGCTGGTCATCACCGGCCCCAACACCGGCGGCAAGACGGTTGCGCTGAAGACGGCTGCGCTGCTCAGCCTGATGGCGCAGTGTGGTCTGCACCTGCCAGCCGCCTCCGGTTCCGAGGTGACGGTGTTCGGCGGCGTGTACGCCGATATCGGCGACGAACAGTCGATCGAGCAGTCGCTGTCGACCTTCTCGTCGCACATCGCCAAGATCGTGCAGATTCTCAAGGTGGCGGACCGCCGAGCGCTGGTGATCCTGGACGAGCTTGGCGCCGGCACCGACCCGGCCGAGGGCTCGGCGTTGGCGCGCGCCATCCTGAGTGAGATGCTCGAGCGCGGGGCGACGACCTTGGTGGCGACGCACTACCCGGAGCTCAAAGCCTATGCACATTCGACGCCAGGGGTGCGCAACGCCAGCGTGGAGTTTGACCTCAACACGCTCCAGCCCACCTATCACCTGGTGATCGGCCTGCCTGGTCGGTCGAACGCACTGGCGATCGCCGAACGGCTAGGGCTGGCCCATGCGGTAATCGAAGGCGCACGCCAGATGCTGTCGCCGGAGGACCTCCGAGCCGAGGCGATGCTCGACGAGATCCACCGCCAGAGGGATGTCGCGCGAAAGGCACGGCAGGCCGCGGAGCAGGCAACGGCCGAAGCCGAGCAGGTGCGGGAAGCTCTCCGGCGCAGGCTGGAGGGGATCGAGGCCGAGCGGGCGGCGTTGCTGCGCCAGGCGCAAGAGCAGACCGAGCGTGAGCTTGGGGCCGTGCGCGACGAGATCGATCAGCTGCGGCGACAGCTGTCGGCCGCTCGCCAGCCGCTGCAAGCCGTCCAAGACGTTCAAGACGCCTGGGAAGAACTGGAGGACGAAGTCTCCGGCATGGGGTCGGCGGCACCGGTCGAGGTGCCGGGGCCGAGGCGTCCTCAGCTGCGACCCGGGGACCGGGTGCGCGTGCGCACGTTGCAGGCAGAGGGGGTGGTGCAGGAAGTGGAAGCGGAGCAGGTGGAAGTGCAGATCGGGCGGCTGCGCGTGCGGGCTCGGCTCGAGGAGCTTGAGGCGCCGTCCGGCGCGGCCGAACGCCAGCGCCCGGCCCGGCGGGAGCACGGTGTCGGCGGTCCTGCCGCTCCCTATCTTCCGCCCGTGCCGCCACTTGAGATCGACCTGCGCGGGCTGGCCGCCGACGAGTCGCTCGAGGAGCTGGAGCAGCGGCTGGACGCGTCCTACCTGGCCGGGGTACCCTTCCTGCGCATCATCCATGGCAAGGGCACCGGCAGGCTGCGCCAGGCCGTGCGTCAGGCGCTGCGCAACAGCCCCTACGTGACCTCATTCGAGGCCGGAACCGAGGGCGAGGGCGGCGACGAAGTCACCGTCGCCCGGCTGGCCGTCCACTAACTCTCTGGCCCGGACCCGCGGCCGACTTGCGGCGGGAGATCTACTCTGCCGAGAGGCTTCGCTCAGGCGCGACCTCTCGACCACCGCCACCGAAACGCACGAGCCGACATCCACGCCCTCCCTTACCCTTGGAGCGCCGCTGGCCGAAGCCTTGCAGAACGCCAACTGCCGTTTCGGGCCGGGAGCAGGCTAGGAGGGTGTCGGCCACCTGATACAGGGTCAGTCGGCGCCGTCGCTTGACGGCCGCGACGCCGAGAACCACGGTGGGCGATGTCGCTGCCGGACCACCGCCAACCCGGCTGGGCCTCGGGCAGCCCGGTCAAGGCTTCGGGTGATCTCGGCCCGGTGCAGATCCTGGCGGCCCGCCCACGCCGAAGCCGGAGGGCAGCTGGGTCTGGAATGCCAACCGCAGCAGAACTTGTGCGTTGCGCCTTGTCCACCGAACGCCCAGCCTGGAGGCGCCTGCGCACCCCGAGCGCCTGACAGCCCGGAGCGTCCCCCCATCCGGGCCCACCGCTCGCCGGGCGGCATGGATATCCAGCAGGATCGGTTGCACTGCGCCGGGCTTTGGGGTTCACTTGAGGCGCCGTAGCTCTCAACTGGGAGGCAGGATATGGACACCCTGGCACTGGCGCTGGCGCCGGCTGTGATCGCCAGCATCGCCCTGCAGCAGCTGATCGAGCTGGTGGACCCGTTCCTGGAGACATGGCTCAGCCGCTACAAGAAGCCGATCTTGAGCGCGGCCTCGTTGGTGCTGGCGCTCGCCCTCAGCCTCGGGCTCGGCTTCCGGATCTTGACGCCGCTGGGGATGGTGCGTTCCAATGCGCTCGATATCCTGGTGACCAGCCTGTTCATCGCCGGTGGCGTGAAGGGGTTCAACGACCTGCTGAAGTGGGTTGGCTACAGCAAAGAAGCCCGCAAGGCTGCGCTCGCCCCCGAACAGGCCCAGCGCGTCTGAGCGGCAAGATCCGGCGAGGATCGTCGTCGCATGAGGGTTGACCTCGAACGCTGCTTCGGGACCGGCGATTCGCTGATGGCGGACTACCACGACCACGAGTGGGGTATCCCGCAGCGCGACGACCGAGCCCTATTCGAGAAGCTGGTGCTGGAAGGCTTCCAGGCCGGCCTGTCCTGGCGGACGATCCTCTACAAGCGGGAGAACTTCCGGCAGGCCTTCGATCATTTCGACCCGGAGCGGATGGCGCGTTACGGCCGACGAGATGTCGACCGCCTGCTGCGCGACGCTGGCATCGTGCGCAATCGACTGAAGATCGAGGCCGCCATCAGCAACGCCCGCACCGTGCTGGACCTGCAGGAGCGGAGAGGTCAGTTTCTCCGACTACCTGTGGGAATTCACCGATCGGCGCGTGCTGCGTGGGCGGCCGGTGCGCAGCTGGGCCCAGGTCCCCACGCACACGTCGGTCTCCGATGCAATGGCGAAAGACCTCAAGGCGCTTGGCTTCCGCTTCGTGGGAACCACCATCTGCTATGCATTCATGCAGTCGGTCGGCATGGTGGATGACCATCTGCTGGGCTGCCACCGCTACTCTCCCGAGGGCCGCCCGCCTGCAGACGCCGCCGTTCGGTCTCTCCAACCAGGTCGTGAGGTCAAGCCCGGCCGGTCAGGGAGGTTTCCGGAGCCCTGGCGCGGGGAGCGAGCCAGGCCGGTGTTCGCTGTCCGACGGGGACGGAGCCAGCTGCCGCAGGAGCCGTCATGGCCGTCCGGCGAAGGCCGCGCTCCCTGCCAATCGTGGCTGGCAGGGTCCAGGGGCTGGCCGCTCCGTCGGGCAGCCGCCATCATGGCTGCGGCCTCTGCCGCAAGCTCCGCTGGGTGGATCCTTCCTTTGGGTCGCCCTGTGGCCGGCAGCGCTCGGGCAGCGAGCGTGGGGCGAGTGGCCACGGATCGCAATGCGCCCAGCGCGCCAGGGGTTAGGGGGATTGATGGTCAGAGCTGCGATGGGCCAAGCCTGCCTGGCTGGCAGCTTCCCGGTTCTGGGAAGGGCCTTGTGTTCTCGGACATGTCCCGATCGTCGCCGTAGCACGTGATTGGCGGATTGCCGCAGGGTGGCGCCCGGCGCCGGCGAACAGGCGGAAGGGGGTGGCCGAGCCGGGCACCAGCCCGACCCACCCGCTTTGCACCGGGCGGATGGCGGCTCCCCTGTCGGTCCGGCGAAGGCCGCGCCGGCGAGGATCGGCGGAGAACGCAACCGCCCCCCAACTTGCGGGGGGCGGTTGCGTTGTTGCGTCTGCCGTTAGCCTACTCGGGGATGCGCAACAGGAGGCCGGGGCGGATCTGATTTGGATCGGCGCCGATGACGGCCTTGTTGATTTCGTACACGGCCATCCACTTGGCCTGGTCGCTGGAGCCGTAGTACTTCTGCGTGATCGAGGACGCAGTGTCCTGGCTGGTCACGACATGCCAGGCCTTGATCTTGGGGGCCGGGCTGGGGGCAACCGCCGGCTTGGCAGCCGGCTTGGCGGCCGGCTTGGTCGCCTTCTTGACGGGCTTCTTGGCGGCTGGCTTGGCGGCCTTCTTGGCGGCTGGCTTGGCGGCCTTCTTGGTGGTCTTCTTGACGGTCTTCTTGGCCTTCGGCTTGGCGGCCTTCTTGGTGGTCTTCTTGACGGTCTTCTTGGCCTTCGGCTTGGCGGCCTTCTTGGTGGTCTTCTTGACGGTCTTCTTGGCCTTCGGCTTGGCGGCCTTCTTGACCGTCTTCTTGGCCTTCGGCTTGGCGGCCTTCTTCGTCGTCTTCTTCTTCGCAGTTGCCATGTGTGTCCTCCTTCAGCTCGAGTTGACGGATGACCCTTCGGTCGATCCACACGAATTCTACTGCAAAACGTGAATTCTGCATGTCAAGTGTGCGAAGTGCAGAATCCTGCCCGCAACTTATCCCGCAGTTCATCGCAGGAGAGACCGCTCGGCCGTGATCCACCAACGGGAGCAGCAGGACACCGCCCCCCAACGCCCTGGTGGGACTCTGGGCAGGGCCTTCGCCGTCGCTGGTAGCCCCGCCTGGGCTCTTTCCCACGGGCGAGCCAGGCCAAAGCGCATGAAGGCACGCGGCTCCGCCGCAAGGAACCTAGCGGCGCATTCCCAGTGAGCGAGCCGCAAGCCGGCGGGATCCGCTTGGGCAGTCTTGACTATCCGAGGAGGAGTACGCTGAGGCCACGGGCGACTACCGCCCCGGCGAGCGCCAACAGCACCGTCAGCCCGGCGATCTGGATCATCTGCCGGGCCCCGAATTCTCGGCGCAACACCGCCAGCGTGGCCAGGCATGGCAGGTACAGCACGACGAAGACCGTGTAGGTCACCATCTGCACCGGTGTGAGGCCGATGGAGAAATCAGGCCCGCCGAGCGCCTGGCTGAGCATCACCATCGAGAGCTCCTTGCGGAGCACCCCGAAGATCAGCGGGATGCCGGTCGCCGCCGGCAGGCCGAGGACCCAGGTCAGCGGGCGCATCAGGGCGTTGATCAAGGCGTCGGCCTGGAAATAGGTCAGCAGCGAGAGTGCAACGCTGCCGGCGATCAGGATCGGCCAGGCCTGCACGACGAACTCCTGCACGCGGAAGGCCGATTTGCGCAGCAGCCCCCGCAGCGTCGGCACCCGATAGCTGGGCATCTCGAGGATCAGTCCGGGCGATTCCTGTGCCAGCAGGCTGGAGAGCACGCGGGCCGTCAGGGCCACCAGGAACAGGTCGGCCAGGAAGATCGCCAGGGCGAGCTGGGGTCCCAGGTAGAAGGCGACCAGCCCGAAGACCACCGTCAGGCGGGCGGCGCAGGGCAGCAACGTCGCCAGAGCAGCCGCGATGAATCGGTCGCGGCTGGCCTCGAGGATACGCGTGGACATCACCGCCGGGACGGTGCAGCCGTAGCCGAGGATGAAGGGCACGACTGCCTTGCCGTCCAAACCCAGGCGGCGCATCAAGCTGTCGGTCAGGAAGGCGATGCGCGGCAGGTAGCCGACGTCCTCGAGGAACGACAGGCCGAGCAGGAAGGGGATCAGGTAGGGCAGCACAATTGCCACGCCGCCGAAGATACCCTGCATCACCCCGGAGATCAGCGCCCAGGCGAGCGTGCCGGAGGGCACCACCGTTTCAAGCGAGAGCGCTAGCGTGGCGAACAGGTTCACCAAGGGCTGCTCGATCGCCTTGCCCACGGTGTAGACAAACTGGAACAGCAGCAGCAGCGTCAGCAGGAGAAAGACGTAGCCCAGGATTGGGTGAAGCAGCAGATCGTCGAGTCGATCGCGCAGCGAAGGGCTACGTTCTCCCTGGCTGACCACTTCCTGGGCGATCTGGCGGGCGAGACGACGGCGGTCCTCGGAGATCGCTTCGGCGGCGGTTCTGCCGGATTGGCTCTGGATCGACTGCTGGGCGGCGCGCGCCGCGCGCAAGGCATCGGGCGCCTTGGCTGCCGCTTCAGCCCACCAATGGGGATCCTCCTGCAGCAGGCGCAGCGCAATCGCTTCCGCTGAACCGCGGCCGTTCAGCGGGCCGAGCTTGCCGGACAGGTGGTGGAGGTGTGCCTCGACGGTCGCGGAGTAGGGGAGGCGAACGGACAGGCGCCGGTCGCGCGCCGCCCGAAACGCCGCCAGGAAGACAGCGCGCACGCCGCGCCCCTTGCTGGCGATCAGGGGTAGCACCGGCACACCGAGCAGCGATTGCAGACGCGGACCATCGATGCGCATCCCCAGACGAGTGGCTTCGTCCATCACGTTGATGGCGACCACGATGGGGAGCTGTAGCTCCAGCAGCTCGAGCGTGAGACTCAGGCCCTGTTCGAGACGGGTGGCGTCGACCAGGTTGACCACCGCGTCGATCGAGGAGGACGACAGGCAGGGCAGCACGATCTGCTCGGCGGGGTTGGCGCCGGCCAGCGTGTAGGTTCCCGGAAGATCGGCCAGGTCGACGACCTCGCCCTGCAGGCGCAGCCGGCCCTCGGTCACCGAGACGGTGGTGCCTGGAAAATTGCCGGCGTGCGCCTGGTAGCCGGCGACCTGGTTGAACAGCGTGCTCTTGCCGCAGTTGGGCTGACCGACGAGCGCCAGGCGCATCAGTGATCGCCTGTCGTCAGGTCATCTTGCGCCGTGTCGGATTCCGGCTGGATCTGAGTCGAAGGATACGGGATGCGGCGCACGAGCACATGGCGGGCGACGCCCCGTCCGAGGGCGAGCACCCTGCCCGGTACTTCAACCACAATCGGCCCCCAGAAGGGTGCGCCACGCACGACGCGAACTGGGTCGCCGGGAGCCAGGCCCATCGGGCGCAGCCGCTGGGCGACGCCGCCGGCGTTGAGGATCTGTACGATCTCGAGCGGGGCGCCGATCTCGGCCTGGCTGAGCGGGAAGGGCGATTCGGCCGGCCCGCCCGGCAGGTCGGAGGCGGCCTGCGTGTGGGGTGGGGAAGGGATGCGCAGCCTGCGCCTCCACCCCTCGCCATGACGCCCGCCACGCGGCATGTCAGTCCTCGACTGCAACGTGCACATGCTGGGCGGTTTCGGCCGTCAGGCGAGCCGAACGGCCGGCGACCTGCAGTCGGAGCTGCCCGGAGGAGGCGCGGTCCTCCCGCCGCAGGCGCACTCCGGGGCGCATCCCGACCTGCGCCAACTGGGCCAGGATCTCGGGGGTCTCCGGTTCGACGCACAGCAACACGCCCCGCTGCCCGGGGGCTAGCTCGTCCAGGCGCACACCCTCCGCTCGACGCCAGTCGCGCGTGCCGGACGGGATCGGGTTTCCATGCGGGCAGGCCGACGGTTCACCGAGATGGACCGCCAGCGCCTCCGCCACCTCGTCGCCGACGGCGTGCTCCAGCTGGCAGGCGATGGCGTGAACTCGATCCCAGGCCAGCCCGAGCTGGTCGTGCAGGAAGCACTCCCACAGCCGGTGACGGCGAATCACGCGCAGCGCGGCCACGCGACCCTGGCGGGTGAGGCGAACTCCTTGGTAAGGCTGATGATCGAGTTGGGCTTCGGCTCGCAGGCGATGCACCCGCTCGGTGGCCGAAATCGGTGACACGCCCAGGCGAATGGCCAGCGTGGAGATGGGCACGTGCACCTGATCCCCGCCCAGCAGGAGCAGCGACTTGAGGTACATCTCGGCGCTTTCGCCCGATGAAGGCCGCAGGCGCATGCCCGCCTCCCACCAAGGTTTAAGGTATGCCTTAAGATATTCCCCTTTCGCGCCAGGCCCCCCTGACGGGCGTCACCCCTGCGGATGCACAACGTCACCCTGCATGGCTATAATCCTTCCCGCAGACGCGAGTGCGATTCTCTGGCTCCGGACCTGCCGCAGGATGAAGCTGACAACCAAGCGGGATCACCGGCCACTGGTCGGCGGGACGATCGCTCTGCTATCCCTGGCGGGACTGCTGGCGCTGTTTCACTTCCAGGGTGAGGGCGCCTCCTTTGCCGGCGCCCAGCGCGCCCCCGTCGGATCAGCCGCCGATCCAGCTGTACTTCACCCGGCCGGGCGAGGCGGTTCAGCCTGCCGAGGACGAATTGGTGCAGGCCATCGATGAGGCGCGCTTCACGCTCGAGGTGGCCAGCTACAACTTCAACCTGTGGAGCGTGCGCCAGGCCCTGCTGCGTGCGCAGCGGCGCGGAGTCGATGTGCGCATGGTGGTCGACAGCGATCACCTGCCGGAGCCTGAGGTGGCGGACCTGCTGGAGGCCGGCATCCCGGTCATCGGCGATCGCGGCCCAGGGTTGATGCATCACAAGTTCGTGGTGATCGACGGCCTCGACACCTGGACCGGCTCGATGAACCTGACCTACGGCGGCGCCCGGCTGGATCACAACAACTGGGTGAAGCTGCGATCCACACTGCTGGCCGAGGACTTCCGCCGTGAGTTCGACGAGATGTTCGTCGAGGATCGCTTCGGCCCGGGCTCGCGCGCCGACACGCCGCACCCCAGCCTGCGGGTCGACGGGACGGAACTCGAGGTGCTCTTCTCGCCGGATGACCGGGTCGCCGCCCGGCTGGTGGCGCTGCTGCGCGGGGCGCGCCAGAGCATCGACGTGATGGCCTTCTCCTTCACCTCCGACGCGCTGGCGGAGGCGATGCTCGATCGCTCCCGGGAGGGCGTGACCGTGCGCGGGGTGTTCGACGAGGGTCAGGCCAACGCCTCCGGCGCTGAGTTCTCTCGGCTGCAGCAGGCCGGTCTGGACGTCCGGCTGGAGCGATCCGACGGGCTGCTGCACCACAAGGTCATCGTGATCGACGGCGAGACGGTGATCACGGGGTCGTACAACTTCACTCGCAGCGCCGAGGAGCAGAACGACGAAGCGGTGCTCATCCTGCATGATGCCGAGCTGGCCCGTCAGTATCTTGAGGAGTTCGAGACGCTCTTCGAGGCGGCCAGGCCCTAGGAGCTTGCTGAAGAACGTGCTTTCGACCTCACCCCCCAGGAATATCCACCCCTTCCCCTGCGGGGCTCGTGTGACTCGCGGATGTCGGCTCAGTGCAGGGGGAGGGGCTAGGGGAGAGGGTTGGACGATCACACGGTGTTTTTCAGCAGCCTAGCAGGCTGCTGCGGGCTCCGAAGCGCCGCATGAAGTCGTGGCACGGGTGAACCGTCGGGCAACCGGGTGCGGGTGGACTGCGGCAACCGCAGGTGAGATCTTCATCCGGCGCAGACTTCGGCGGCCTCAGAGGAGGAGTGACGATGGCGGAGAAGAAGCGGGCGAGCGATTTCGAGAAGCTGGGAGTGTTCTACCTCGGACGAGAGTACTCGCTGAAGCGAAAGGCCATTCAAGAGGATTTGCTGCTGTACGACTCGAAGGACCTGACCACCCACGCCGTCTGCGTCGGCATGACAGGAAGCGGCAAGACCGGATTGTGCCTCAGCCTGCTGGAAGAAGCGGCCATCGACGGCATCCCGGCCATCATCATCGACCCGAAAGGCGACATGCCCAACCTGATGCTGACCTTCCCGCAGCTGCGGCCGGAGGACTTCCTTCCCTGGGTGAGCGAGGAGGATGCCCGCAAGAAGGGACAGACCCCGGAGGCCTTCGCCGCTCAGCAGGCCGAGGCCTGGGCGAAGGGGCTGGCGGATTGGATGCAATCCGGGAAGCGCATCGAGCGGCTGCGAAAGGCGGCGGACGTCGCGGTGTACACCCCGGGGAGCACAGCCGGGCTGCCCGTTTCCATCCTGCAGGCCTTCGATGCGCCTGCTAAGGAAGTGCTCGCCGATACGGAGCTGCTGAGTGAGCGCATCCAGGCCACCGTTGCCAGCCTGCTGGGCCTGCTGGGCATCGAGGCCGATCCCGTCCAAAGCCGGGAGCACATCCTGCTCTCGACGATTCTGGGAGCGGCGTGGAGCGCCGGGGCCGGGCTCGATCTGGCGGGGCTGATCCAGCAGGTGCAGCGACCACCCATGCAGAAGATCGGGGTGCTCGATCTGGAGTCGTTCTACCCCGAGAAGGAACGCTTCAACCTGGTGCTGGCGCTCAACAACTTGCTGGCGGCGCCCGGCTTCGGCGTTTGGCTCGAGGGCGCGCCGCTGGATATCGCACGCTTGCTGCACAACTCGCAGGGCAAGCCGCAGCTGTCGATCTTCTCGATCGCCCATCTGAGCGACACCGAGCGCATGTTCTTCGTCACGCTGCTGCTGACCCAAGTGCTCAGCTGGGTGCGGGCGCAGCCCGGCACCTCCAGCCTGCGGGCGATCCTGTACATGGATGAGCTGTTCGGCTACCTGCCGCCGGTCGCCCAGCCGCCTTCGAAGAAGCCGCTCTTGACGCTGCTCAAGCAGGCGCGCGCCTCGGGGCTGGGCGTCGTCCTGGCGACGCAGAACCCGGTGGACCTCGACTACAAGGCGCTGTCGAACACCGGGACCTGGTTCATCGGCCGGCTGCAAACCGAGCGCGACAAGCAGCGCGTGATGGAGGCGCTGGAAGGCTGGGCGGCTGGCGCCAATGTCAGCTTCAAGAAGGCCGCCGCTGAGCAGGACCTGGCCGGGCTGTCCAGCCGCGTGTTCCTGATGCACAACGTTCACGAGGATGGGCCGGTGGTCTTCCACTCGCGCTGGGCATTGTCATACCTGGCAGGGCCGATGACGCGAGAGCAGATCAAGCGCCTGATGCGGCCGGGCAAGGATTCGCAGCCGCCCGTTCCCGCGCCAGACCCCGGCGGCACCTGCCTCGGCCGCCAGCGGCGCCGGGGAGGCCACAACCCGTGCGCCGGCGTTGCCAGCCGGGGTGGATGCCTTCTATCTCCCACTGCGCCGCCCGGCCGCCTCCGGCGCCAAGCTCATCTACCACCCGCTGCTGTACGGTGGGGCGCGGCTGGTCTTCAGCGATGCCAAGCTCAAGCTGAACACCACCCAGGAGGTCAACCACCTCACCCGCATCACGGAGGCTGCGGTTCCGGTGGATTGGGCGGCCGGACATCCGGCACAGGCCCCCGCCGGCGACCTGACGCGCGCCGCTCCGGCGGTTGGCGAGCATGGCGCCCTTCCGGCGGCCGCCAACAAGGCCAAGAACTACACCGCCTGGACGGGGCTGTACAAGACCTGGCTGGCCGAGTCACAGTCTCTCGCGTTGTGGCGCAGCCCGGAGGGCAAGCTGCTTTCGCTCCCGGGCGAGAGCGAAGGCGAATTTCGCGTGCGCCTCCAGCAGTCGCAGCATGAACAGCGGGACGACGAGCTGGAGAAGCTGCGCACCAAGTACGCCTCCAAGCTGCAAACGCTGAAGGATCGTGTCCGCCGCGCCGAGCACGCCGTCGAGCGCGAGCGGGAGCAGGCCTCGGAGCAGAAGGTCGGGGCGGCGATCTCGGTTGGCTCGACGCTGGTCGGGGCGCTGGTCGGCCGCAAGCTGCTCAGCCACACCACAGTCAGCCGTGCAGGCACTGCAGCCAAGAGCGTCAGCCGATCGGCGCGCCAGGCCGAGGACGTCGATCGGGCCGAGGAGTCGCTGGAGGCAGTTCAACAGCAGTTGAAGGACTTGGAGGCCGAGTTCGAGGCTGAAGCGGCGCGGCTCAAGCAGGGCGGCGATCCGCTGCAGGCCGACCTCGAGCAAGTCGACGTCCGGGCCAAGAAGACGGGGATCACCGTTCAAGTCGTGGCGCTGGTCTGGGCGCCGCACTGGCAGCAGCTGGACGGTGCTCTGCTACCGGCCTGGACTACCGGATGAGATCGGCCGGGGGCTGCGGGCGGGAGTCTGTCGGCTGAGCGTCTGCCTGCCTTCAGGTCGCGCCGCTGTCGTCGCCTAGGATGCATGCAGGCTTGCAGTTCGGACGGAATCTGGCAGGAGGACGATGATGATCATCACCACCACACCGCATGTCGAAGGCCGGCCCATCCAGACGTACCTGGGTGTCGTCGCCGGCGAGGCGATCCTCGGTGCGCATATCGGCCGGGACATCATGGCCAGCATCACCGATATCATCGGGGGGCGTTCGGTGGAGTATGAGAATCAGGTGCAGAAGGCCCGCGGCATTGCCCTCAATGAGATGGCCGCCGAGGCTGCCAGGCTGGGGGCCGAGGCGGTGGTCGGCGTGGATATCGACTTCGAGGTCATCCGGCAAGGGATGTTGATGGTGGCCACCAGCGGCACGGCCGTCAAGCTGGGCTGAGGCGCCCTTCTCCTCTGCACATTCTGCAGGGAGGGGCCTCAGGCGGGCTCCGCCTGGCCTTGCTCAGGCTGCCGCTGGAGCCTCTCCAGGATCACTTCCTGTCGACGGGCGGCCAGCATGCGCCGGTAGAGGTTATCCCCGCTGGCTAGCTCAGCGTGCGTTCCCCGGGCGGCGATCGTTCCCCGCTCCAGAATAATGATCTCGTCCATCCGCTCCAATGCAGTCGGGTCGTGCGTCGCCACAATCAGGGTGCGGTCGCCGAGGGCGCCCCAGAGGTTGTCGAGCACCCGCCCGGCGGTGATCGGATCGAGCCCCGCCGTCGGTTCATCCAGCAGCAGGATCGGAGCGGGTCTGGCCAGCGCCCGCGCCAGCGCCAGCCGCTGTCGCTCCCCGGAACTGAGCGCGGTGCCGAAGTCGCCGACCCAGGTGTCGAGGCCCTCTGGCATGCTCTGCACGCGTAGCCTGAGTTCCGCCAGTTCGAGCGCATGCTCGATCGCGCTCGGAGGCAGGTCCGGCTGGTGCAGGCCGACGTTGCTGGCCAGGGTGTCGGAGAACACATAGGGTGGCTGGAGCAGGCTCGAGAACAGCCGCCGGACGCTTGCCGGCTGCAGCTGACGAGTGTCGACGTCGTTGACCAGGATCCGCCCACTGTCCGCTTCCCAGAAGCGCAGCAGGAGATGGATGAGGGTGCTCTTGCCCGAGCCGCTGGATCCAATCACAGCCAGTCGTTGCCCGCGTGCCAGGTCAATGGTGACCTCCGAGAGCACCGGGCGAGGGTCATGCGGATAGCGGAAGGTCAGCTGCTCGAGGCGCAGGGAGCGGAAGGGCGCCTCCAAGGGCGATCCGGCGGCCTCGTCGACCTCGGGCGTGGTCTCGACGACCTGAATCAGGCGCTCGGCTGCCTGCCTTGAACTGCTGGCCTGTTCGGCGGCTGCCGGCAGCGCCCCCACTGGCTCGTAGCTGGCGAGCACACCCAAGGCGAAGGCGGCCAGCCAGACGCCGGGAAGGCCTCCCTGATGAATCTGGGGAGTGAGCACGGCGATGGTCGCCAGGCAGGCCAGCATGCCGAGGGCGGAGCTGGCGGAACTGACCAAGGCCAGCACCTCGGACCGGCGCGACTGGCTGCGCTCCACCTGGTTTCCCAGGCCGCCGAGGCGGGCGATCCATCCAGCCTCCAGGCCGTAGGCCAGCCAATCGCCCATCCCTTGCAGCGCCTCGACGAGCGCCGCCTGCATCTGGCTGCGGGCCTGGATCAGCCGGGAACCGCTCGACCGGGTCAGCCGCTGCGCCCCCCACGCCAGGCCGATTCCGCCCAGGCAAACAAGGCACAGGTTCAGCACCGCCAGCGCCGGCGAGATTCCGGCCAGGACCCACGCGGTCAATAGGGCCACCACGAATCCCACGACAGGCGGCGAGATCGCCCGCAGGTAGAAATCCTGCAGCGTCTCGATGTCGGAAAGGATGCGGGTAAGCAGGTCGCCGCTTTGGAACTGCTGCAGCCGCGCCGGTGCGAGGGGTTCGAGCGAGGCGAAGAACCACAGGCGCAGGCGCGCCAGCAGGTGGAAGGTGGCATGATGCGAGGCCAGCCGCTCGGCGTAGCGCAGCAGGCCGCGGGTGATGCCGAAGAGGCGCAGGGCGACGATCGCCACCTGCAGCTCGGCGATCGAGGGCTGCAGCGCCGCGGCGGAGATCACCCACGCCGAGGCCGCCATCAGGGCAACCCCGCTGACGACGGTGAGCACGCCCAGTGCCGCCGCCAAGGCCATCCAGCCCATCACCGGCTGGGCGACCTGCAGCAGCCGCCGATCCACCGCAAGCGCCGTCCTCTGCGGTTGCGGGAGGGAAAGGTCGGCCGATGCGGCGAGGGCGGAGGGCTGTGACATCGCCGCCTATCCCTGCTGGTAGGCCGCCACCAACTGCGGGTAGATCGTGCCGCGTTGCGCCAGAACAGCCGGGGAACCGCTCTCGACGGTGCTGCCCTCGGCCAGGACCAGGACCTGGTCGCATGGTGGAAGGCCGGCCAGTCGATGCGCGATCAGGATCAGCGTGCGCTCGGCGGGGAGCGCCTCAAGCGAATCGCGCACGTAGGCTTCGAGGTCGGCATCCAGCAAAGCTGTCGGTTCATCGAGGATCCACAGCGGGGCATCGCGCAGAAACGCTCGTGCCAGCCCGATGCGTTTGACCTCGCCGGCGCTCAAGCGCACGCCCGAGCTCCCGACCTGTGTGTCGTATCCGTCGGGAAGGGTGTCGATGAAGGCCTGTGCGCCGGCGCACCGCGCCGCCGTCCGCAGGACCTCTCGGCTGCAACCCGGGCGCGCCAGGCGCAGGTTCTCCTCGATCGTTCCGTCCAGCAGTGCCGGCGTTTGTGGCAGCCAACTCACCCTGCGCCGCCAGGCGGCGGGATCGACGTGCTCAGCGGACAGTCCGGCGAATGTGACCTCGCCGGCGGTGGGCTGCAGCAACCCGAGCGCCAGGTAAGCCAGGGTTGTCTTACCTGCGCCGCTGGGCCCCAGCACGGCCAGGCGCGTGCCGGGCGCGAGGCGCAGAGTCAACTCGCTGAGTGCTGGCTGCGGCTGCGACGGGTAGCCGAAGCCCACGCGTTCGAAGGCGAGGATCGCCTTGCCCGGCGCGGCCGCGCCCGTCGGGCGGGGGGTTGAACGGCGAAGGGGGATCGGCTCGTCGAGGAGCTGGAACAAGCTGGCTGCCGCAGCACTGCCCGAGGTCCCTGCGTGAAATCGGGCGCCCAATGTGCGCAGCGGGAGGTAGAACTCCGGCGCCAACAGCAGCACGAGCAAGGCCGCCTCGAAGGACAGCTCGGCATACAGCAGCCTCACGCCAACCTGAACGGCGATCAAGGCGGTGCTGATCGTGGCCAGCCACTCCAGCGTGAGGGAGGAGAGGAAGGCGACCCGCAGCAAACGCATCGTCGCCGTGCGGAAGGACTCGGAGGCCGCCTGGATGCGTGCGGTCTGCGCCCGGCTCCGGTCGAAGGCCTTCAGCGTCGCCAGGCCCTGCAGGGCGTCGAGAAACTGAGCGCTGAGTCTGCCCAGGGTTCGCCATTGACGGCGAGCCTGGCGGGCGGAGGTGTCGCCCACCAGCCACAGGAAGAGCGGGATCAGTGGCCCGGTCAGTGCCAGCAGCGCCGCCGAGATTGGATCGATGCGCAGGACGACGACAACGATGCTCACCGGAACCAGTAGCGCCAGAGCGCGTTGCGGTACGAACTGCCCGACGAAAGCGTCCAGGGCATCGACCCCCTCACCGGCGGCTGCCGTGAGCTCGCCCACCTTCCGGCGGGTGAGGGAAGCGGGGCCCAGCGCGAACCAGTGCTCGACCAGATGGGTACGGGCGGCGTGTTGCACTTGCCCGGCGGCGGAGTGCCCGGCGGCATCGCTTCCCCAACTCAGAGCAGCCCGCAGCGCGGTGAGGGCAACGGCTGCAGCAAGCGGGCTGAGGATCTGCGGCAGCGCCGCTCCGCCGAGAAAGACGTCGGCGATCATCCGGCTGACAAGCCAGGCCAGTCCGATCGAGGTCCAACCCGCCAGCGTGCCGGCGGCAATCGCCGTCGCCAGCAGGCGCGAGGCGGAGGGAGCCAGGGCGAGCAGCCGTCTTTCCAGCATCAGGTCGAATCTGGCCGCCAGGCCGGCCGGGCCCGGCGCAGGCTTGGGCCGTTGCTGGCGCATAAGGCCCAGGCGGAGCCGAAAGGGCTCCGCCTGGAGTCGTCCGTCGGAGCAGTGGGCTTTCAGTACTCGAGGTGCGATTCTGGCGTCACCCGGTGTCGGAACACCCAGTACGACCATGCCTGGTAGCCGAGGACGAACGGCAGGAAGATCACGGCCACGATCGTCATCACGCGCAGCGTGTACGGCCCGGAGGCGGCGTTGTAGATCGTCAGGCTCCAGGCGGGATTGAGGCTGGAGACCATCAGGCGTGGGTACAGGCCGATGAAAAGCGTGAGCAGGGTGAAGGCGATCGTGACCAGCAGCATGGCAAACGCCCAGCCGTTGTAGCGGCGCTTCAGCAGGAAGCCGGCGGACAGCAGCGCTGCGCCGGCCGTCAGCGGGACGATCCCCGGATTCACCCCGAAGCGCTGGAACATCCCGGTGTAGACGTAGCCGTAGCCGACGACCAGGCACGACCACGATCAACGTCGGCAGCCACAGCCGCTCGGCGAATCTGCTGCGCCCTCTCCGCCAGGACGCCGGTGGTCTTGAGCGTCAGGAACACGGCGCCGGTGAGCATGAAGCCGAGCAGGGAGGTGATTCCGTAGGCCAAGGCATACGGCTGCAGCAGGTCGAACAGGTCGCCGACGTAGTTCATGTCAGGGTCGATCGGCACACCCAGGATCAGGTTGCCCATGGCGACGCCCCAAAGGAACGCCGGCACCGCGCTGCCGATGAACAGCGCCCAGTCCCAGGTGCGGCGCCAGTTCGGCCGAGTCTCCTTGCTGCGGAACTCGAAGGCCACGCCCCGCAGGATCAGGAAGACCAGGATGATCAGCAGCGCCAGATAGAAGCCGCTGAACATCGTTGCGTACCAGTCGGGGAAGGCGGCGAACATCGCCCCGCCGGCGGCGATCAGCCAGACTTCGTTGGCGTCCCAGAATGGGCCGATGGTGTTGATCAGCTGGCGCCGCTCATGGTCATTCTTCCCCAGGAAAGGCGTCAGGATGCCGACGCCATAGTCGAAGCCCTCGAGAATGAAGAAGCCGATGAACAGGACGCCGATCAGTGCGAACCACAGAGTGTTCAAGGTCATGCTGCACCTCGTTCGCCGGCTAGACGCCGGCGGATGCCAGACTGGCGGCAGCCGGCGCGCCCACCGAGTTGCGCCACAGCAGGTAGACGGCCACGCCGATCAGGACGGAATAGAGCAAGGTGAAGGTGACGATCGAGGTGATCAGCATGCCGGTCGTCACCGTCGGCGAAGAGGCGTTGGCGGTGAGCTGCAGGCCGTAGACGATCCACGGCTGGCGGCCCACCTCGGTGAGGATCCATCCGGTGCTGTTGGCCAGGTAGGGCAGCAGGAGCGCCGGGATGAGCGCGGCCAGCAGGCGGGGTGAGCGGTCGAAGCGCTCGCGCACCACGCCGATCAGCGCCAGCAGCGCCAGCAGGGCCATCAGCAGCCCGGCGCCCACCATCAGCCGGAAGGTCCAGTAGCTGATGGCCACCGGCGGGACGTAGTTTCCCGGACCAAAGGTCTGCTCGAACTCAAGCTGCAGGTCCTTGATGCCCCTGACTTCGCCGTCCAGCCGGTTGTAGGCCAGCAGGCTGAGCAGGCTGGGGATGCGGATGGCGAACACGTCTTGCCGCTCGGCCTCGTTGCCGATGGTGAACAGCGAAAGCGAGGCCGGGTCCTCGCTCTCCCACAACGCCTCCGCCGCGGCCATCTTCATCGGCTGCGCCTGCACCATGTGTTGTGCCTGGCTGTGTCCGACCAGCCCCACCAGGGCGACTCCGATCGCGCCGTAGATCGTCGCCAGCACGAATGAACGACGGAAGAGCAGCTTGTCGGCCGTCTGGCGGCGCAGGTGGTAGGCGCTGATCGCCAGCACGAAGAAGGCGCCGGTGGTGACGGCGCCGGCGATCACGTGCGGGAACTGGACCCGCACATGCGGATTGCTCACCAACGCCCAGAAGTCGACCATCACCGCCCGGCCGTTCTCCAGGGCGTAGCCCACCGGCTCGTGCATGAACGAGTTGGCGATCAAGATCCACAGCGCGGAGATCGTCGCCCCGAAGGCCACCAGCCACATCGTGGCGGCGTGCACGCCCTTGGAAAGACGATGCCCAGCCGAAGACCCACAACCCGAGGAAGGTCGATTCGAGGAAGAAGGCCGACAAGGCCTCGATCGCCAGCGGAGCGCCAAACACGTCGCCGACGAAACGAGCGTACTCCGACCAATTCATGCCGAACTGGAACTCCATCACGATGCCGGTGACCACGCCGACGGCGAAATTGATCAGGAACAGCTTGCCCCAGAAGCGGGTCATGCGCAGGTAGGTCTCGTCGCCCGTGCGCACGTAGGCCGTCTCCATGATCACCACCAGCCAGGCCAGGCCGATGGTCAGCGGCACGAAGAAGAAGTGATAGACGGAAGTGATGGTGAACTGCCAGCGGGCGAGCAGGACTTCGATCATGCGGGGCCACTCCTTCCGGCCAGGTGACCCGGCCCACGCGGGATCGGCGGCTTCCGCGGTCGGGAACCCTGCGGAGCGGGGGGAGCAGCCGGATGTGGGCGGTCTCGGGAGTATGTTGCGATGCTGGCTGGATTGTCCCCGATTCGGCCCGGGTGAGGGAGTGTCAACCGTCACCCGGTCACGGTGCCTTCGGAGAGGAGGGGCGGATGGGCTTGGATGAGGCCCTGCTGGCGGTTGCTGCCGATGCCAATGGGGTCGACGCCTGCCTCGGATTGCCCTGGGCCGGTGTCTGGGTGTGGCTGCCGGGCGGAGAGCGGTGCGGCCTGGCCATCACGCTCCGGGAGCGGCGCCTGCCCGGCCGGGAGCGAAGCGCCCGCGGTCGCTGGAGCAGGGGAATTGGCGTCGCGGCGTGCCCTCGCCCTGGCCGAGCGCGTGCCATACGGCAGGCCGGAAGCCAGCCTGGGTTTCGACGCCCTTCAGGCGATAGCCCCGCTCGATCCCGATCGATGGGTCGAGGGGAACGCCGATCTTGTGCTACCGCGCCGTTGCCGGGGCAAGCGGCTGGCGTGGGTTGGCCGGTTCAGTTTCGCCGCAGCCCTGCGCGCGCTGGCGGCGAGCATTGCCGTGCTCGAGCTGGAGCCGCCCCGGGCGAAAGCCCAGCCGAGCGGCGGCGACATTCTGCCGCGATCGGACCTGATCGTGGGCACCGGGATGGCGCCAGTCAACCGGACGCTGGAGGGTCTGCTTGCCTTGTGTTCCCCAGGGAGCGAAGTGGCGCTGGTTGGGCCGAGCGTGCCTTTGGGCGAGGTGCTCATTCGACTACGGGATCAGCCTGCTGTGCGGCGGCTGCGTCGAACAGCCGCAGCGGGTCATGGCCGGCATCCGCCAGGGGGCCAACTTCCACCAGATCCATCGCCTGAGGGACGCGTCTGGTGACGATGGAACGTTGAGTCCACGTGGAATTGTGCGTTGTCTGCCCCCCTCGACCTCACCCCCTCTCGCGCGGCTTCCCGCCTGGCCGGCCACGGTGCGCAGCGGAGAGGGGGTGGAAGAGAAGGGACATCCCTCCCCGTGAACGATGCCGTTGCGATCGATGTCCAACTTGGCGGGGGGTGGGGAAAGCGGGGGATCCGCTGATCCCCCAGGCTGCTAGCCGGCCAGCGGCCAGGTCGGGCAGGGCGTCGATGTCGAGGGCATCCCGCTGGCCGGCCAGGTAGCGCCAGTGCCCCAGCGCGGCGATCATGGCGGCGTTGTCGGTGCACAGGTACAGCGGCGGCACGCGCACCGGGAAATCCGGCTGGTCGAGCATCGCCGCGCGCAGCTGGCGATTGGCCGATACTCCACCGGCGACCAGGATCTCCTTCGCCTTGAGCGCCTTGGCCGCCGCCATCGTCTTGCCGACCAGGACGTCGGTGACGGCGGCCTGGAACGAAGCGGCCAGATCGCCAATCGGCAGCCCCGGATCGGGCGCCTCGACCCCGGCCTCGATCTCCGGCTGCTGTCGCGCGCACCTCGCGCAGCACGGCCGTCTTCAGTCCGCTGAAAGAGAAGTCCCACGTCCCCTCCAGCCAGGCGCGCGGGAAACGAAAGGCGGTGGCATTGCCATGCTCGGCGGCGGCCTGGATCGACGGGCCGCCGGGATAGGCCAGGCCGAGCAAGCGCGCCACCTTATCGAACGCTTCGCCGGCGGCATCGTCCAGCGTGGCGCCCAGGCGTTGATACTCGAGATGGTCCGTCATCAGGATCAGCTCGGTGTGGCCGCCGGAGACGATCAGGCCCAGCAGCGGAAACTCCGGCGGGGGCAGGTCGTCGACCAGCCAGGTCGAGTACAGATGCGCCTCGAGGTGATTGACGCCGAGCAGCGGCAGACCGGAAGCGAGGGCCAGCCCCTTGGCCATGTTCAGCCCGACGACGAGTGACCCGGCCAAGCCGGGGCCGCGGGTGACGGCGATGGCGTCGATGGCGTCCATGCCGGCGTGCGCCTGGGACAGCGCCTCGGCGACCACCGGGAAGATGGTTTCGATGTGGATGCGCGAGGCGACCTCGGGAAAGACGCCGCCGTAGCGGGCGTGCAGTTCGGCCTGGGAGGCGACCACGTTGGAGACGACACGGCAACCGCTCTCGACCACGGCAGCCGCCGTCTCATCGCACGAGGTCTCAATGCCGAGGATGCGCGTCTCTTGATCCATGTTTGGCCGATGATGGTGCATCAACTCGGCAGCGAAGTCAACCCTGCCAGCCACGCGTGCTGGGGTGAGCTCGGCTACCAGCCGGGCGCCCGCAGGACCAGATCCTCGGGGAAATCGGCCAGCGCCTCCGCCTTGCCGTCTGCCTCCAGCCAGTAGGTGTTCTCCAGGCGCACTCCGAAGGCCTGCGTGGGGTAGTACAGTCCGGGCTCGATGGTGAAGACCATGCCGGATTGCAGCACGGAGCGCTCGCTCTCTGGGTGGCGCATGCTCGGCAGTTCGTGCACGTTCAGCCCGACGCCGTGGCCCAGCGAGTGCACGTACCCGTCGGTCGTCTTCGGGTGACTGCGCAGCGTCGGGTGGCCGCGGGCCTCGAAGAGATCGCAGGCCTGGTTCTGAAGCTGGCGTGTTAAGAGGCCGGGGCGCACTGCCGCGGCGCAGGCGCGGTGGCACTCGGCGACGTCCTGGTAGGCGGAGAGCAGGCGCTCGTCTGCGTGACCCAGGGACCAGGTGCGGGTTAGATCGTAGAAATAGCCGCCTCCCGCCTGGCGCGGGAAGATGTCCAGGATGATCGGCGTGCCAAGCGGGATCGGCTGGTCGGGGCGGCCGGTGCTGTGGGGGAAGGCGGTTTCTCCGTCCGATGGCGAAGATCGTCCCCTCCGGGTTCTCCAGATCCTTCATCGCCAGCCACAGGTTGATGCGCCGCTTGACCTCGGCCACGGTCAGCGGATCACCCTGATGGTTGACCAGCCTGCCGCTCTCGGCGCGGTGGCTGGTGAGGAAGTCGGCGACATTGCCCACGACGGACACGGTGGCTCGGGCGACGAGGCGCATGCGCTCGATCTCCTGCGGGTCCTTGGTCGAGCGGGCGAGGCGCAGCACGGCGCTCTTGGGATCCTCCACGGCGAGCTGGATCTGAGGCGCGGCCTGCGCTAGGCCGGTCAGGAAGCCATAGGTCGCACCGGCCTCGGCCACGCCGTATACCGCGAGACGGCCGCGCACCGCCTGCGCCTCGAGTTCAGCCGCGAACTGCTCCCCCGCCTCGAAGGTAATCGCCTTGCTCCAGCCGGCCTGCTCGAAGTCCCGCGTGGTCAGGCCGGTGAGGGCGGCCTGCTCGCGTTCCATGCTGCCGTGATACAGGATCGGCGGCTGGCCGCGCAGCTTGAGCAGGAGCGAGGTCCCGACGTTGGTGGTCCCGCAGAAGTACGCCATCGCCGGGCCGGGCGATTCTTCCGACAGGATCAGCAAGCCCTCCAATCCGGCGTCCTGCAGGTATGCGTCGAGGTCGGCCTTCATCGCAGCTCCTTGGAGAGAGTTCGGGCTGGCCGTGACCGGCATGTCGGCCCGATAGGTCTTGCGCCCCCGGCCATTACCCGGCAGGCAATTCGCGCAGGATGCGCAGCAAGTCGACCTCCTGGCTGGCGAAGACCGTGCGTGGATCGAGCACCAGGCGGTCGTCCTCGATGCGGGCGACGACCGGAGGCGTCTGACGCCGGAGCCAGGCCGCCGCTCGGTCGGGATGCGCCAGGGAGATGGCCAGCAGCCAGGTGGGCAGGGTCTCCTCGGGCAGGCTGCCTCCACCGACGGTCGACCGCCCCGGGCGTACCTCGCCGGCGCCGAGCGCCTGCACCCACGCCTCCGACCGGCGCCGCAGGCTGTCCGGCGAGGCGGCGATCATTTGCCACACCGGAATCTGCTGCACGGCTTCGTCCTTCAGATAGTGAACGAGCGTGGCGCGCAGGGCGGACAGGCACAGCTTGTCGGGTCGAACGGCGCGCGCCAGCGGATGGCGGCGCAATTGCTCGATCAGGTCCCGCTGTCCGACCAGGATCCCCGCCTGCGGTCCCCCGAGCAGCTTATCCCCCGAAAAGGCTACCAGGGAAACCCCTGCCTGGAGGGATTCTTGCACGGTTGGCTCATGCCCCAGACCGTAGATGGCCGTGTCGAGCAGCGCTCCCGAGCCGAGGTCGTCGACCACGGGGAGATCGTGTTTGCGGCCGAGGTCGGCCAGGGCAGCCAGGCTGGGCTCGGTGGCGAAGCCGACCAGGCGGAAGTTGGAGGCATGGGCGTGCAGGATCAAGGCAGTCTGCAAGCGGATCGCCTGCTCGAAGTCCCGCAGGTGGGTGCGGTTGGTCGTGCCGACTTCGACCAGGCGCGCCCCCGACTGCTTGAGGATGTCGGGGATGCGGAAACCACCGCCGATCTCGATCAACTGCGAGCGGGAGGTGAGCACTTCCCGGCCGCGTGCCAGCCCGGTCAGGGCGAGCAGAACGGCGGCGGCGTTGTTGTTGACCACCAATGCCGCCGGCGCCCCAGTGACCTGGCACAGCAGCGGCTCGGTGTGCACATGGCGCTGGCTGCGCCCGCCGCGCCGCAGGTCGAACTCGAGCGAGGCATAGCCGGAGGCCGCTTCCAGCATCGCCTGCTGCGCGGCGTGGCTGAGCGGCGCACGGCCGAGGTTGGTATGCAGTACGACCCCGGTGGCATTGATCACCGTCTGCAGCTCAGGCTGCAGCAGCGCCTCGATCGACAGCCCGGCAGCTTCGATCAACAGGGCGTCGTCGGGAACCGGATCGCCCGGCGACAGCATGCCGCGCACTGCCTCGAGCCGGGCGCGCAGCGCGCTGAGCACCAGCGGGCGCCCATGGCGCTCCACCAACCGGCGGGCTTGGTCAGTGCGCAGCAGGCGATCGATCGACGGCAGATCGGCGAGACTCACCGGCCGGCTTTCCCGGATGACCTATCGATCAGGCGCAGGAACCACTCCAGCGTAGCCAGCCCGGCGCCGATCAGCAGGGCAACCGGCAGCGACAGGCTGCGGTTGATCTGCAGCCAGATGGCGATGTCGACGTACAGCGCCACCAGCAGCGCTTCACGCGCCAGCACGCCCGGAGAGGGGGAACGGCGCTTGCCGAAACGAACGTTCAGCAGCCAGACGAAGGGAAGTGCCAGGCCGGTGACGGCCATGGTTGCCAAGAAGAAGAACAGCCAGCGTGGTCCGACGGTGGGCAAGGTAGTGGTCAGCAACAGCAGTAGCCCCAGTCCACCGGCGAGTGCGAGCAATAGTCCGGCGATCAGCGTGCTGCGGTAGGTTTGAGATGGCGAGTCGGACATGGATCGGGTTTCTGACCGGGTTGGCCGGGATTATAGCCCAGCAGCTGCTGTGGGCGGCGATCGCGCCCGCCCGGTGGATTCCATCGCCTGGGTATAATGCGCTGGATGACCCCATGTCCCTGCTGACAGCCTCCAACCTGGCCAAGAGCTTCGGCGCCCAGGATATCTTCTCCGCGGTCTCGCTTGCCATCCCCCATCAGTCGCGTATCGGCCTGGTCGGGCCGAATGGCTGCGGCAAGACGACTCTGCTGCGGCTGCTGGCCGGGATCGAACAACCGGATGGCGGGCAGCTCAGCCGGGCGCGCGCGCTGCGCATCGGCTACCTGCCGCAGGAAGCGCTGCCGCCCGGGCTTCCCGGCATGCAGGCGGGGACCAAGCTATGGGATTTCTGCCTGGACGCTCTGGCGGAGCTGCGGCGGCAGGAGGCGGAGCTGGCTTTGCTGGAGGCCGCCATGGCCGACCCGCGCCGGGCGGAGGAGGCCATGGCGCGCTATGGCCCGATGCAGGAGGCCTTCGAGCGCAGCGGCGGCTACACCTACGCCAACCGCATCAAGCGCGTGCTGACCGGCCTGGGCTTCGCCGGCGAGGCGTTCGACCGCCCGCTGGCCAGGCTCTCCGGCGGCGAGAGGACGCGCGCCTATCTGGCGCGTCTGATCCTGGAAGACCCTGATTTGTTGCTGCTCGACGAGCCGACGAACCACCTGGACATCGAGGCGCTCGAGTGGCTGGAGGGCTGGCTGAGGGATTGGCCGGGCGCGGTCCTGGCCGTCTCGCACGATCGCTACTTCCTGGATCGGGTTGCCCATCAGATCTGGGAGCTCGAGCCCGGTGGGCTGGAGGTCTATCGCGGCAGCTACTCTGCCTTCGTCCAGCAGCGGCCGGAACGCAAGGCGCTGCAGGCGCAGGCCTACCGCAGGCAGCAGGCGTTCGTGGCGACAGAGAGCGACTACATCGCCCGCAACCTTGCCGGGCAGAACACGCGTCAGGCCAAGGGCCGGCGCAAGCGGCTGGAGCGCATGCTGCGCCAGGAGGCCGTCGAGCGTCCTCGGACGGAGGGCTCGATCCACTTCGCCTTTGCCCGGGCCGAGCGCTCGGGCGACCGCGTGCTGGAGACCCAGGCGCTGCAGGTGGGCCATTCCGATGCACCGGAGGCGCTGTTCGTCGTGCCGGATCTGGTGCTTCGGCGCGGCGAATGCGCCGCGCTGCTCGGCCCCAATGGGGCCGGCAAGACGACATTCCTGCGCACGCTGCTGGGCGAAGTGACGCCGCGCGCCGGTGAGGTCCGACTGGGGGCAAGCATCCGCCTGGGGTACTTCGCCCAGGCGCATGCCGATCTGGAGGCCTCCCGCACGGTCCTGCAGTCGGTGATGCAGGCGGATCCATCGCTAACCCCGGCGGCTGCCCGCGATTGGCTGGGGCGCTTCCTGCTGCGCGGCGACGACGTCGACAAGACCGTCGACCTGCTCTCCGGGGGCGAACGTGGGCGCCTGGCGCTTGCACGGCTGGTGCTGCAAGGTGCAAATCTGCTGCTGCTCGATGAGCCGACCTCGCACCTGGACCTCGCCTCGCAGGAGACGCTGCAGGCGGCGCTCTCGGCCTACGAAGGCACGATCCTGCTCGTGTCGCACGACCGGTACCTGGTGAATGCCCTGGCTACCCAGGTGTGGCAGGTCGAGGCTGCGTCGCAGCAGCTGCAGGTATTCTTCGGCAACTACGATCAGATGCTGGACGCCCAGCGGGCGCAGGCCCAACCGGCCCAAACCAGGTCGTCTGCCGCTGCCCCCACCTCCCGCCGGCAGGCCCGTTCCGGCCAGGCGGCACGCAGGCTCGAGGCGCAGGAGGCCGAGATTCACACTCTGGAGCAGTCTCTGGCCCAGCTCGGCGCCCAGCTGCAGCAGTCAGGCAGCGACGTGGGCCGCGTGCGGGAGCTGGGGGAGCGCTACGCGGAGTTGGAAGCCGAGCTACAGGCCGCCCTGAGCGCCTGGGAGCGGCTGGCCGAAGAAATGGAAGGGGTATAATCCGGCCGCTCGCCCCCGGATTCGGGGGCGCCGGAAGGTTACGCCCTTGAGACCCCGTCCGTCCTCCGGAAATCGACCCCACCGTCGCGCCGGCCTGCCCGCCTGGGTCGTCTGGTTGCTGAGCGGTGCGTTCCTGGTGGGGATCCTGCTCACCGGGTACCTGGTGTTTTCGTTGGTGCGGGGTCTGGCCTCCGCCTGGACGGGCACCGGGCCGGCGCCCTTTGCCTTCCTGGGCGGCGGCGCCAGCCAGGCCACGCCCGAGCCGGGCCAGGCGCCGACGGCGGTTGCCGCGCAGCCGACCGGCCCGGCGTGGAACGGGGTCGACCGGGTCAATATCCTGCTGATGGGCCTCGACTACCGTGACTGGTCCGAAGGCGAAGGCCCACCGCGCACCGACAGCATGATGCTGGTCACGATCGACCCGATCACCAAGGCCGCCGGAATGCTCTCCATCCCGCGCGACCTCTGGGTCGAAATTCCCGGCTTCGAACACAACCGCATCAACACCGCCTATTTCCTGGGTGAGACCTACCAGCTGCCGGGCGGCGGGCCGGCGATGGCGGCCAAGACGGTCGAGCAACTGCTCGGTGTCCCGGTGACCTACTTCGCGGTGATCGACTTCCGAGCTTTCGAGCGCATGATCGACGAGATCGGCGGCGTGGAGGTCAAGATCACGGAGGAGGTCAAGATCTGTCCGATCGGGCAGAAGTGCCGATGGCTCTATCCCTCCAGCAAGCTGCTCAATGGCCCCGATGCGCTGGCTTATGCCCGGGCGCGCAAGACGGCCGGCGGCGATTTCGACCGGGCCCAGCGCCAGCAGCAGGTGGCGCTGGCGGTCCGCGACAAGATCCTCAACCTGAACATGCTGCCGTCGTTGTTGGCCAAGGCCCCGGCGCTGTATGAGCAGTTCGCCTCCGGTATCCGCACCAATCTGTCGTTCGACCAGATGATCGCCCTGGGCACACTGGCTCTGCAGCTTCCCAAAGAGAGCATCCGCCGCGGCGTGATCTCGCCGCCGGACATGGTCACCCTGGAGATCCTGCCCACCGGCGCTGAGGTCCTGCGGCCAATTCCCAGTGAGATCCGACGCTTGCGCGATGAGCTGTTTGCCGAAGCCGGAGCTGTCGGCCCCGCCGTGTCGGTGGATCAGCCTGTGGAAGCGGCCAAAGTCGAGAACCCGCGCGTGCGCATCCTCAACGGTTCGGGGGTGGAGGGCCTGGCGACGAAGACTGCCGACTACCTCACCTCACAGGGGATCACGGTGGTCGATGTCGGCAATGCCGACCGGCTGGACTACGAGAAGTCGCGCATCTTCGTGCACAACCCGACCTTTCCCTACACGCTGCGCTTCCTGGCCGAGATGATGGGCTTGTCACAAGGCCAGATCCTTAGCCCGGTGGCGCCGTCCGGGGATGTAGACCTCGAAGTCGTGCTCGGCGCCGATTGGGCCTACGCCGCCCTGCAGGGAGCAATTCCCTGACGTCGCCCCACAGCCCAGCCTGCGCGACGCCGGCATCAGCCGGCGTCGTTTGATTCTGGGTGGCGAAGGGTGCTGGCTTCGATAGGAGAGCCGGGGAGGGCGAAGGGCGCCGGTCGACGGCGGAGCTAGATCGGGATGGCCAAGACCGCGAGCAGGCCGACGCCGATGCCGATCGCCGCACCGGCGACGATGTCCGAGAGGAAGTGGACGCCGAGCGCCACGCGTGCCACTCCGACGAGCGGCGCCCAGATCCACAGGATCGGGGCGAGCCAGGCGGGGCCCCAGCCGGTGGCGAGGACGGCCAGCAGAAAGGCGCGGGCCGCATGTCCGCTGGGGAACGAGTGCGGATCGGTCGCCCGGTAGATCTGCCCCCATTCGCCCTCCGGTCGGGGGCGCCGGATGATCTGCTTCATGGCGAACACCGCTGCCGCCAGCAGTGCCAGGACGGCGCCCATCGCCAGCGCCCAGGTGCGGGCAGCCGGCGGGCCAAGCAGCCAGACTAGCACCAGGCCGAGCAGCCAGAACCAGGAGTCCCCCGAGTGAGCCAGCAGCGCGGCCAGGCGTCGCACTGCGCGGGCATCCGGAGGGAGGCGCAGCGCCAAGGAATAGCGGACGTCCGCGGCGAGCAGCTTTTCCACGTTCAAGCTGACATCAGCGGGCGCCGCCCTCGAGTTCGTGGCGCACGATCTCCAGTTGGAAAGGCTTGTCGACATCCATCCCGACCTGGGCGAACGGGCAGCGTTGTGCCCTGGCGCGGATGCCAAGGCGCCGGCCGATTCTCCGCTCGGCCCACTCCACCGTTGCCAGGTGGAGCAGCAGCAACAGCGCGGTGTCCGGGCCGATCAGGTAGGCTTGTTTGAGGGCGTTCTTGCGCGCGGCCAGCAGCCGATCCCAGAGTGCATCGTCCGAACTCAAGTCCAGACGGACTCCGTGAATGTCCCCACCGCAGGCTTCGATATCCCGCATGCGGACGTAGGAGCGCCGGGAGCCTGGAAAACCCGCCTCCATCACGTTGCGCTCGATGATGCAGTAGTCCAGATCCGCGCCAGCCTGCTCGATCTGGTCGGCACGGAAGGTGACCATCTCTGGGGTGATCAAGGGGATGTCCGAGGTCGACATCAAGAGGTGCTGGGAGCCCCCGCCTAGCCTCCCGGCGGCGGCGATCCCAGCCCGGGCGTTCGCCAGCAGGCTGCCCTGCTCCGGCAGGTAGCTGAGCGGCTTGCTGCAGATCAGCCCGGCTGCCTCGTCCAGTCCGACAACGAGGATCCTGTCGATCCTGGGGGAGCCTGCCACCGCATCCAGGACCCACTGCACCATCGGGCGCCCGGCGAGGTCGATCAGGCTTTTTGACCGGTCCTTGGTGTGCGGGAACAGCGGGTCGGTTGGCGCGGGGGTGCCGCCGGCGACGATCAGTGCGTGCATGCTGTCTCTCCTCCCAGCGCCCAGCGAGCGGTTGGGGCGCTCGGCCTTGCTCTACCGGTCTCGCGGCTTGGCGGGCCTGCGGCTCGCCTGCGTGGGACGGTCCCAGGCGAAGCGGCCAAGGTCGATGCAGTCATCCTCGCCGAAGACAACCCCCTCGAGGTCCAGAAGGTGCCGCTGCAGCGCGGGGTCGAATCCGGGGCGGGGGCTGATCTGTCCGCGGGCGTTGACCACCCGATGCCACGGAACGTCGTCCGGGCAGCGGGCCATGGCGTCGCCCACCCAGCGGGCGCGCACGCGCTCGTACCCCAGCGGATCGATGCCCTGTGGCGGCGGAATGTGCGCCGCCAGGCCGCCGTACGTCGCCACCCGGCCGGGAGGAATGCGCCGCACCAGGGCAAACACCTGCCGGGCGAAGGCGGTCATGCTGTGGGAGCGGGCCATCCCCTCCCCCGAAGCTGGGTAGCGGGCGTCGTCAGGGATTCAGCGAACGCAGTTGCGGGTGCAGGTCAAGCCGGTCGATCAGGGATTGGAGCTCATCCTGGCTGAGCGGCCGCCCCTCGCCGGCGACGGCGACCAGGGCCGCCTCGAGCAGGTTGGTGCCGAAGGTGCGTCCGTCGAGGACGGGGGTTGAGGTCACCAGATAGCTGCATCCCCAGGAGCGAAATAGCTCGACATCTTCGGCGGTGGTGGTGTTGGTGACGATGATCTTCCCCGGCAAGCTGGTCCGGCGCGATAGCGCTTGATGAAGTGTGCGTCGCCGGCGATCACCTTCGCCCAGGCGTAGTGCTCGCCCCAACGTGGGGTGCGAACCTCCTGCTTCTCGCCGGTCGGATACAGCCAGTGGAACGGCAGGCGGCCGGCGATGGGCATGACCACGGCCGCCACGCGCTTGAGCGCCGTTTCCGAGCGAATGGCGATCGGCAGACTGAGGGCGAACATCAGATCGCCAAACACGCACTCGTATCCGGCATGGAAGAACGACATCGCCATTCCCCAGCGGTCAGCGCCGGAGGTCACCAGGCAGCGCCGCGGGGCGACCCGATCCCCCAGTTGGGCGTCGAGCATGGGCGCCAACTGCCGCTCGAGGGTGTTCTTCAGCCCCCCGCCGTCGACCACCGGCGTGTGCCGGATGAAGCGCACCATCGGGCGGACGGAGTACAGCGGATACCACTTCCGGTCGACGCGGCAGCCCAGATCGGCGCCGCCGACGCCGAAGGCGTCGACCTGGCCATCCAGTTCCTGGAACAGGCGGGCGGCCCGCTCCATGTCGCCGTCGGTTCCAATGCGTTCAAGACGGATGCGTTCACCGAGCAGCTCGATCTCGGCCGTCTTGTCGCGGCGTGATGATCCGATGCTGATGCTGACCGCTCGCTTCACTGGTAGGCTCCTGTTGGGCAACGCCGTCTTCCGTTGCCCGGACGATGTGCGAGGTGCGCCTGCCTCAGATCCCGCGGCCTTCGGGGAGCTGCAAGTGTCTCGCCGGGCTAGGATATCACACGGGCAGCGGCTCGTCGCCGCGGTAGCGCCGGAGTTGAGGGAAGCGCGCCGCCACCCAGCCCGTCGCGACCAGGCTGGCAACGCCGCCGCTGACCACGGCAGCCGTCGCACCAAAGAGCTGGGCGACGACGCCGGCTTCGACCTCTCCCAGCTGCGGTCCGCCCAAGAAGAACACCTGCATGATCCCGGTCATGCGTCCGCGCAATCGATCGGGCGTCTGCAGCTGGCGCAGCGTGTTGCGAATGATCGTGCTGAAGGCATCCGTGGCGCCTGTGGCCGCCAGCGCCACGAAGGTCACCAGGAACGTGCGCGACAGGCCGAAGACGATCGTGGCCAGCCCAAAGCCGGCGACGGCGAGCAGCAGCGTCCGTCCCTGGTTGGACAGCTGGCGTCGGAAGGCCAGGAAGATGGACGACGCCCCGGCACCCACCGACGGCGCCGCCACCAGCCACCCATAGCCGGCGGCTCCGACGCCAAGGATGTCCTTGGCGAATATCGGCAGCAGGTAGGTGGCTGAGGCGAAGAAGGTGGCAACGAAGTCGAGCAGCATGCTGGAGAAGATCAGCGGCTGACCTACAACGTAGCGCAGGCCTTCGCCGGCGGAGACGGTCAGCTCGCGCGGCCGCCAGGCGCTGCCGGATGCGGGCCGGACGAGTACCTGGGCGACGGGGCCCATGGCGACTAGCGCCAGGATCACCGCCAGGAAGCTGACGGCGTTGATAACGTACACCGCCCCCACACCGGCCGTCGCCAGCACCGCGCCGGCCAGTACCGGCCCGATGATCGAAGCCAGATGGAAGATGGTGGCATTGACGCCGAAGGCGCTGGGCAGTACCTCGCGCGGCAGCAGGTTGGGAATCAGCGCCTGGCGGGCAGGCAGATCGAAGGTCAGCACCGCCGACATCAGCGCCGTGATCAAGTAGATGCTCCACAGTTGCACTCGCCCGGCGAGCGTCAGCAGCCCGAGCACAAGCGCCAGCATCGCCATGACCGACTGGGTGACCAGGATCAGCCTGCGCCGATTGAAGGCATCCGCGGCGACCCCAGCGATCACCGAGAACACGATGACTGGAAGGATGTTGGACAGCCCCACGCCGGCCAGGGCGATGGGCTGCCCGCTCAGATCATGGACCTGCCACAGCACCGTCGCAGCCTGCATGCGCGACC
The DNA here is from genome assembly GCA_963789825.1 of uncultured Chloroflexia bacterium. Taxonomy (GTDB): domain Bacteria; phylum Chloroflexota; class Anaerolineae; order Anaerolineales; family E44-bin32; genus PFL42. The sequence goes on along the minus strand of CAWBME010000001.1, from coordinate 147,513 downwards.
CGGCCACCGAGATCAGCAGCCCGAGTCCGAGCAGGCGGTAGTTGCGGTAGCGGAGGGCGGGTGGGATCAAGGCGCGCTGTCCTGGTGGGCGAGCTGAACCGGGCGCAGTCGGAGGGGAGGCACTGCGTCCGGTGCAGGTCAGGTGCCCCAGTCGCGCAGGTAGAGGAAGTCATAGCCGACCGTGCGGTTGCTCACCTTGGCGATTGGCGGCGGCAGGCGCTTGTACTGGTTGCGCCGGATGCGCTCGAGGACCTGCTCGACGAACGCCGCCGAGAATCCCTGCTCGACGCAAGCCTGTGGGGAGTAGCGTCCATCGACCAGAAGCACAAGCAACCGGTCGACCTGTTCGTAGGTGAAGCCCAGCTCCCCTTCGTCGGTCTGTCCCAACCAGAGATCGGCGCTGGGCGGCTTGGCCAGGATCACCTCGGGGACGCCCACGGCGCGCGCCAGCTGACGGATCTGGGTCTTGTACAGATCACCCAGCGGGTTGAGGGCGCAAGCCGAGTCGCCATAGAGCGTGGTGTAGCCCAGCAGGATCTCGGTCTTGTTGCCGGTGCCGATCACCAGTCCCTGGAACTCTGCCGACTGATCGTACAGCAGGATCATGCGCAGCCGGGCGAAGACGTTGCCGCGGCGGATGCTGCCAGCATCCGGAATCAGCTCGAACAGCGCATCGGCCATCGGAGTCACGGGCAGAGTTCTCTCGCGGACCCCGGTGGCGCGCACCACGAGTTCAGCATGCTCGTACGACTCCGGGGCGGAGGACGTGTAGGGCATGCGCACGGCGAGCACGTTCTCCGGGCCCAAGGCCTCGGCCGCCAGATAGCAGGCCAATGCCGAATCCACCCCGCCGGACAGGCCGATCACACCCCGGCTGAAGCCGGCGCGCTGGATCTCGGTCCGCAGGAACTCCACCAGAATCTGGCGCGCCAGATCGGTATTGATCGTCAACTCCGGCGCCGGTTCAGTCATGGCCACCTTCCTTGCCGCCGGCAGGGCCCGCACCGGCGGTTTGAATGCGTAGCAGTTCGCGCAGGGTGAGGGCGGTTCGCTCGTCGCGCAGCAGCGGAAGCCGGGCGCGGGTGCGGGATAGCTGGGCGAGATCGAGCTCGGCCAGCGTGACCGCCTCCTGGTGATACGGGCTCTGCACCAGCCGCCGCCCATCCGGATCGAACACCGTCGACCCGCCCCAGAAGTTCAGCCCGTCCTCGAAGCCGACCCGATTGGCGTGTGCCGCAAACACCGTGAACAGGCTGGCGTAGGCTTGATGGATATGCTCCACCCAGCTGGCCGAGCTGAGCCGGGGGTCGCCGCTCAGGCCGCGTCCCGGGGAGGCCGAGGTGAGGTAGAACAGATCGGCGCCGTCCAGCCAAAGCAGGTAGGGCGGCGAGGCGTGCCAGAAGTCCTCGCAGATCAGCATGCCGACGCGGCCGAAGCGCGTGTCGAAGGCGCGCACCGCGTCGCCCCAGGCGAAGAAGCGTCCCTCGTCGAACAGGCCGTACGTCGGCAGATACACCTTGCGATGGATGTGGACCACCTCGCCGCGGGAGAGGTAGGCGGCAGCGATGTAGAACCGGCTGCGGGCGTCGGCCTCGACAAAGCCGGCGATCAGGTCAATCCCCCGGCTGGCCTGCAACAGGTGACGAAAGAGGCGGTCCTCACCGGTCGGACGCAGGGCGACGGTCGGCGTCAGGTCCTGCAGCGCGTACCCGGTCAGCGACAGTTCGGGAAACAGGATTAGGTCTGCGCCGGAAGCCCGGGCTTGCTTGGCGAGCGCCAGATGCTTCTCGAGGTTGCCCTGCAGATCTCCCAGGCGGGTATTGATCTGGGCCAGGGCAAGCGTCAGGCGGCCCGTTGAATCACGCACGCCGGAGCGCCTTTCGGTGCAGGGCGAAGGCCAATACACTGAGCAGCGCGATCGCCGTCCAGCCCAGCGCCTCCAGCCGCATTCCGGCCAGGGTCGGCGCCGGATCGCCGCGCAAGAAGGAAAGCGCCAGGCCGCTGAGGCTGAGACTGAGTACGGCGACAAGCGCCGGAACGCCGGAGGGCAAGGCGGTCGATCCTCTGCGGAGCAGAAAGAGCAGGGGGGCAAGACAGGCCAGTGCCCCGGCCGCCTGGGTTGGCCAGCGCGGCAGGTGCACCTGCATCAGGCCCGGCGAAACGGGCAGGCGCAACGGGCCGGCGGCTGGAAGGCCGAAGGCGCAGGCGTCGACCAGGCACCCAAGCCAGGCCGCCGCGGCGACGAGCAGGGCCGGCGCGGCGAGGGCATCGGCCAGCGGCCAGAACGGCTGGCGGGTGGCGATGGCAAACAGGCTCAGACCGCAGGCGGCGCCGAGCACAGCACTCGGGCCGCTCAGTCCGCCGCGCCACAGCCGAGCGATCTCCCAGGAATCTTGGCTGAAGTAGGCCAGGTGGGTGAGCACGAAGCCCAGGCGGGCGCCCAGCAGCCCTCCCGCCAAGCTGACGAGGCCGGCCTCGAAGGCCGCCTCCGGCCGGCCGCTGGGGCCTCGGCTCGGGATGGGCCGGGGCTGCGCCGGGGCGGGGAGAAGCAGCCAGGCGAGCCCAGCCACGACCGCCAGCGTCAGGATCCACGGGAACGCGTTCGACAAGCCTCACCCCAAGGGATCGCCGCGAATGATACCACCGGGGTGCGCTGGCTTGGCCGTCCTGAACGCAGTCCAGGCCTGCGATCCGGGTCGCTTGGCCGTATAATCAACCAGCCCTCGGAGGGCAGCCCCCATGCCAGAACTGACCATCGACCCGGTGCGCACTGCAGCCGACCTTGAGACGTTCGCCATCTTCCCCTGGACCGTCTACCAGGGCGACCGGTGGTGGGTGCCGCCGCTGCTCAGTGAACGACGCAAGCTGGTCGATCGAGAGCGGTTTCCCTTCTTTGAACACAGCCAGGCGGAGTTCTTCATCGCCAAACGCGGCGGGCAGGTCGTTGGCACGATCGCCGGGATCGCCAATCGGCGCTACAACGAGTTCCATTCGAGCAACGTGGGCTGGTTCGGCTTCTTTGAGGTGCTCGACGACCCGGAGGCCGCCGCCGGACTGCTGACGACTGCCGCCGACTGGGCACGCCAGCAGGGCTTCGAAGCGCTGCTCGGGCCGGCCCAGTACTCGACCAACGAGGAGACCGGCCTGCTGATCGATGGGTTCGACGATACGCCGCGCATCATGATGACCTACAACCCCCGGCGCTACGTTGGCTACTTCGATCAGGCCGGCTTCGCCAAGGCGATGGATCTGTTCGCCTACCGCACCTCGATCGAGCACTTCCGCACCCACGTCCCGCCCAAGCTCGAGCGCGTGGTTGACAAGGTGATCGCACCGCGGCAAGTTCAAGCTGCGCAAGGTGAACATGAAGGACTTCGACCGCGAGATCGAGCACGTCAAGCGGCTGTACAACAGCTCCTGGGAGCGCAACTGGGGCTTCGTCCCGATGACCGAGCACGAGTTCGACCTTCTGGCCGAGCAGCTCAAGCCGATCCTCGATCCGGACCTGGTGCTGGTGGTGGAGCACGCGGGTGAGCCGGTGGCCTTCGGGCTGACCGTGCCGGACTTGAACGAGCCCCTGGCCAAGGCCTACCCTCGCCCGGGGACTCCCGAATGGCTGACGATGGGCAAGCTTGTCTGGCACTGGAAGGTGCGCCACACGTCGAAGTGGCTGCGGGTGATCGCCCTCGGCGTGCAGCCCGAGTTCCGCGGCGAGGGCGTGGATGCCATGCTCTACCTGCAAACCGCCCGCAACGCCATCACCAAGGGATATGCGTTCGCCGAGATGAGCTGGATCCTCGAGTCGAACGATATGATGAACCGCTCCATCCGCCTGCTCGGCGGAGAGGTGTACAAGACCTACAGGGTGTACGAGAAACGGCTGTGATCGATCCGGCCCTGCTCGAGCAGACGCCCTGAGACCTCATTCTGACGGGATCTTCCCCTTGCCTGTCCCCTCCGTCGAATACCGGCATGCCTCCTGGCGAGAGCTGCGCCCCGTCCTGGCCCTGGAAGAAGCTTGCTTCGGGGCCGACGCCTGGCCGTGGATCGATGTGCTGGCCGCCCTCTCTCTGCCCGACGCGGTGAGGATCAAGGCGCAGGTCGGGACGGCAACGGTTGGCTTTGTCTTCGGCGAGCGGCGAGACCGGCGGCGGGTGGGCTGGATTTCTTCCCTGGCGGTGGCACCCGGCTTCCGGAGGCAAGGGATTGCCCGGGAGCTGCTGCGGCGCTGTGAGCTCGAGCTATCCACCCGGCTGCTGCGCCTTGCGCTTCGCCGAACGAATGAGGGCGCCCTGGCGCTGTACCTGAGCGAGGGCTACCGCCAGCTCGAAGTGTGGCCGGCCTACTACCGCGATGGCGAGGATGGCCTGGTGATGGGCAAGCCCGGGAGCGCCAACAAGGGCTGACCGCGGCATTCCTGCTGATTGCCGCCCGAATCTGATACAATGCGCCGCCTCACGGGCGTTGTACCCTTCGCCCGGGCGCCTGTAGGCGTCCAATCCATGGAAGAAAGGGCTTGATCCCCATGAAAGTACTCCTGCTGAAAGACGTCTACAAGCTCGGCCGCGCCGGCGACACCAAGAAGGTTGCGGATGGCTATGGGCGCAACTTCCTGCTTCCCCAGGGCCTGGCGTTGATGGCCACCCCTGGCGCGATCAAGCAGGCCGATCGCATTCGACGCGTCGCAACCGAGGAGCGCGTGCGGCTCAACCAGGAACTGGGCTCCGTTGCCGAGCGACTGAACGGGCTGCAGGTGATCTTCCCGGCCAAGGCCGGGGAGACCGGCAAGCTCTACGGCTCGATCACCCACATGCTGATCGCCGAGGCCATCGAGAAGGCAACTGGCGTCCAGGTGGAGCGCCGGCAGATCGACTGCCAGCCGGTGAAGACGCTCGGTGTGCACAAGGCTCGCATCCGCCTTACGGTCGACCTGATCCCCGAGATCCAGGTGGTGGTACACCGTGAGGGCGAGCCGCCCGAGTCGGCCTTCGAGCAGCAGCCGGTTGCGCAGGCTGTGGTCGAGGCCGGCGACGAGCTGGACGAGGGCGAGTCCGAGCCGGAAGCGGCGGACGTCTCCGAGATCGAGACCGAACCCCAAGACTGACGCAGGGCGTGAACCCCAACGGCCTGCGCCCGGGGCCTCGTCGAAAACTTGATGGATGACCTGGGGAATACGCTGCGCGACGCGCGCGAGCGCCTCGGCCTGACCCTGGAAGAGGCCGAGCGCGCCACCCGCATCCGCACCCATCACCTGGCGGCGATGGAGCGCGGAGATTGGGATTCTCTTCCGTCCCCGGTGCAGGCCCGCGGGTTTCTGCGCAACTATGCCGACTTCATCGGGCTGGACCCAGGCGAGATTCTGCTGCGCTACGCCGAAGGGATCCAGGCTCGACGTCCATCCCCGGCCACACCCACCCAGCCTCGCCCCGCCAGCGCCCCGCCCGGAGAAGTGCACGTAAGACGCCCAAGCCTGATCTCGTCCGACATTGTCATTGCATCGGGAATCTCGCTGGCACTGCTCGTGCTGCTGGTCTGGGGCGCCTCGTGGGTGATGGCCAGCCTGCGTCAGCAGACGCTGGAAGATGCTGGAGAAGAGGCGCTTCCGGCGCCGGCCGCCGGGATGGCGACGGTTTCCCCGGGGACGCCGACGCCCGGCCTCCCCGGCGCGTTGGTGCTGGAAGAGGTGACGGCGGTCCCGTCGATCACCCCCACGCTTCCCATCGGGCCGATCGGCGCACTGGGTCTGCGCCTGGCCGTGGAAAAGGATGCCTTCCTCGTCGTGAACGTCGACGGACTCGAACAACTGCGCACCCGCGCCCGGCCGGGTGAGGTGTTCGACTTCCAGGGACAGACGCTGATCGAGGTGCTGACGGGCAACGGGGGCGGCGTGCGGGTGATCTTCAATGGCAACGACGAGGGGTTGCTGGGCGTGTTCGACGAGCCGGTGCTGCGCCTGTTTACGCAGCAAGGCGTGCTGACACCGACGGCGACTGTCACACGCACGCCGACCGTCGGCGCGGCCACGGCCACGCCCCTCCCGGCCACGCCCACGCCGCCTGGCGCAGGATGAGGATCCGCCAACTGGAATTGGCGGGCACCGGGATGCGCCGGGCCGGCCGGCGCGTGGCGCATCGCCCGCCTGGATTCGCCACGCATGCACCTGGCAGGCCAATTACGCCGCTGGTGATCGTCGGCAGCCTGGCCATCAGCCTTGCGGCCTGTGCCTGCGCTTCGTCGGCCGGCGAGCCTGCGCCTCCCATGCCAGCCTCACCGGTCGCCTCTGATCCTATGCCGACGTCAGCCGTCGCCACTCCAACCGCCCAGCCTTCCCCGACGGCGACCGCGCTCCCGCCTTCGCCTCCCGCCACGACCTCACCCTGCCCGGTGCAGGAGACCGGCGGGCTGATCAGCGAGCTGCAGCGGATTGCCGCCCAGATGCCAGGGCCGGACTCCGAAGGCATGCGCGTGCCAGACGTTGAGCAGATGCTTGCCTGGGGGGCGGTGGTGGAGGCCACGAGCCGAAACGACCTGGACACGGCCTGCCGCCTGATCGCCCGGGAGGGATTCCCCTATCAGGTTGTGGAGTTCACCGACTTGCCGAATCAATCGCAGCGGGTGTTGATGTTGAGGGAGAGCCTGCCGGTCACCACGGGCTGGGGGACCTATGTCCTTCGTCCCGACGCGGCGCGCGATCTGTTGATTGAAGTGCCGCATCCTCTGGCGGACAGCCGGACGCGCACGGAGGGGGTGGTGCTGTTTCGCAGTCTATCGGCGCGAGCGCTGCTTGTTGCCGGCGCCCATCGTTGTGCCAACGCCGCTCCTGCCAACTGCGGCGGGACGACGATCGCTTGCGGCCAAGTCGGGCCCTATCGGGAATCCGATGTGGCGCACGCCACCCGGACCATGTTCCAGGCAGGGCACCAAGCGCTCGCCCCGTGCGACGGAGAGAGCCTGACGATTCAGCTGCATGGCAACAGCCTGGCCACCTGTCCTGATCTGTTCATCAGCAACGGCTCGACCCGGCCGGGCGAGGTCAGCCGCGCGTTGTACCGGGAAGCGCGGCGCGCCTGTCCCGATCGCACCGTCGACCTGGCCGATGGCGAGCAGGGCGAATGCGGGTTCTACGGCAACGGCGCGCAGGCAAGCTACCACGCGCTGTGCGCCGAGGGCTGGGACATGACCGTCTGCCCGGACACCCTGCGCCGCCCCGCTGGGCCCGAGCGCTACCTCTCGCTGGAACAGTCGTGGGGATTACGCCAGGACTACGCCTGCCTGGTGGACGCCCTGGAGACCGCGCTGCAGTGAGGCTGACTTCCCGCCCCTCAGCCTCCAATCCCACCGGGCGCCGGTGCCCGGCGGGCAGCAGCCTCGCCGCGGACCGCCCGCAGGGCAGAGCGCCGGGAGCCCTTGGATGAGCCCGCGCTATCACCTGGTTTCCCTCGGCTGCGCCAAGAACACCGTCAACTCGCACTCGATGGCCCAACTGCTCGAGCGCGACGGGTTCCGCAGCGCAGCCTCGCCCGAGGAGGCCGATGTGTTGCTGGTCAACACCTGCGGCTTCATCGGCCCAGCCGCGCGACGAGTCGCTGGACACCCTGCGCCAGCTGGCGGCGGCAAAGCGGCCGGGCCAGTTGCTGATCGCCGCTGGCTGCCTGACGCAGCGCTACGGCGCTGAGATCGCGCGTGAGGTTCCGGGGTTGGACGGCCTGCTGGGAACGCGGCGCTGGATGGACATCGTTGCCGTCGTCGAGCGGGCGCGCCGAACCCGCCGTCCGGTGTATGACCTGTCGGATGCGGTGACGGTTGCCATGGACAGCGACGGCATCCCCCGCACCGCGATCCAAGGCGCAAGCGCCTACCTGAAGATCGCCGATGGTTGCCGTCGGCCGTGCGCGTTCTGTGCGATTCCCCTGATCAAGGGAACCGCCGTCAGTCGGCCGAAAGGAGCCATCCTGGCTGAGGCGCGCGCCCTTCAAGCGCAGGGCATGCAGGAGCTGGTGCTGATCGCCCAGGACACGACCGACTACGGGCATGATCTCGGCGTGCGCGAGGGATTGGCGGATCTGCTCGACGACCTGGCGGTCCACGTCCCCGACATCCCATGGATCCGGGTGCTGTATGCCTACCCGGGCTACGTCACCGACCGTCTGATCGAGGTCATGGCCCGGCACGCCAACATCGTGCCCTACCTGGATATGCCGCTGCAGCACGCCCATCCGCGAGTGCTGAAGGCGATGCGCCGGCCCGCCAACGTCGAGTGGGTGCGGCGCACGCTAGAGAAGATGCGCACCGTCATGCCGGATCTGGCGCTGCGGACCACCTTCCTTGTCGGCTTCCCCGGCGAGACGGAGGCCGAGTTTCAAGAACTGCTCGACTTTGTTGAGGCGACGCGCTTCGACCGGGTCGGCGTGTTTACCTTCTCCTTCGAGCCCGGCACAACCAGCGAGCCGCTGGGGGACCCGGTGCCGGAGCCGGTCAAACAGGAGCGGCGCGATCGGCTGATGAGGTTCCAGCAGACGATCTCGCTGCAGAACAATCAGGCGCAGATCGGCCGCCGCCTGCAGGTGTTGGTGGAGGGACGGGGAGACGGGTTGTCGATCGGCCGTTCCTACCGCGACGCCCCCGAGATCGATGGCATGGTCATCGTCGAGGGGGACCTGACTGTCGGACGCATGGCGAGCGTGCTCATCCAGGGAGCGCTCGAGTATGACCTGACCGGGATTCCGCTGCCTCCGTCCGGCGAGACAACGCAGATCCCTCCCGACCTCGGGTAGTCCCGGGTCCCGGGCGACTCGCGCCTGCGGCGGACGGGATGCACCGGCAGCAGGGCCCCGCTTCTCCCATGCTTCGGGCCACCGCCGAACAAGATGAAAGCGCAGGCGGGAAGCATCCCCTTCCGCAAGCACCCTCTCGGCGACGGAGCAATGAACGGGGAGACTGCCGGCGGCGGCCAATGGGGCAGGGCGCCTCTGGCAATCCCGACGGCATTGCGGGGCTGGGAGGCAGAGTGTGGCCCTGGCGCTGACGTGTCGAGAGTAGGAGGAAGGCTGGCCTTCTGCCGCGTGCAAGTGAGTGCGGCGGCGAGGCAGCGCGCAGGCTGGTGGAAGCGAATGGGCCTTGAGCCACATCACTCGACCGTGCGGCGTAGCACGGGTTGGAGGAAGGCCGGGCACCGAGGATTGCGAGGCGACCGTCAGGGGAGCAGGGTCGGCGGGTCTTTTGGCTTGTCGCTCGAGTTCGACCTCGCGCCACTCGGCGTCGACCACCGAGTTCAGGGCGCGAGTGTGCTCCTGGACGATCTCCGGAGGGCAGAGCTCGACGAACAGGTACGTTCCCAACCAGATGATCACGCCGTCGTCGATCGGCCCCGGGGCCAGGTCAGGGATGAACAGGTAGGCCAGCGCGCCGATCGGCAGTAGCTTGAGCAGGGGATTCACCCTGCGGTCGACCAGCAGACGGCCGATCAGCTTGATGCGGGACGACAGGTTCTCGAAGAAACCTGCGTCGCGCTGCGGCGGGAGCTGCTTGGGCGTCTTGTCGCTCATCGTATTCCCTCTGGCGGGATTATACCGCCGCCGTGGCCGCGGCAGTGTTAGAATGTCGTCGGCATATCGGCCATGCAGACCGTCGACAGCCTCTCCCGCCCCCTACGTGACCTGCGCATCTCGGTCACCGACCGCTGCAACTTCCGCTGCGTCTACTGTATGCCGCGCGAGATCTTCGGGCGCGACTACCAGTTCCTCGATCGCACCGAACTGCTGACGTTCGAGGAGATCACCCGGCTGGCGCGGGTGTTCGTCGAGCTGGGCGTGTCTAAGATCCGGCTGACCGGCGGAGAGCCGTTGGTGCGGCGCGACATCGGGGGGCTGGTGGCGATGCTGGCCGGGATCCCCGGGTTGGATCTGACGATGACCACCAATGGCTCTTTGCTGCCCAGCATGGCCGGCGGGCTGCGCCGCGCCGGTCTGCAGCGCCTCACGGTCAGCTTGGACTCGCTGGACGACCAGGTGTTTGGCGCAATGAACGATGTCGATTTTCCCGTGGCACGCGTGTTGGATGGGATTCGGGCGGCGGCCGAGGCCGGACTGGCGCCGGTCAAGGTCAACATGGTTGTCAAGCGCGGCGTCAACGATAGCAGCCTGCTGCCGATGGCCGAATACTTCCGCGGCACCGGCCATATCCTGCGCTTCATCGAGTACATGGACGTCGGCCAGACCAATGGCTGGCGGCTAGACGACGTCGTCCCGGCGGTGGAGATTGTGCGTCGAATTGGTGAGCGCTTCCCGCTGGAGCCGCTGGAGCCAACCTATCGCGGCGAGGTGGCCCGGCGCTGGCGCTACCGCGACGGCCAAGGGGAGATTGGGCTGATTGCCTCGGTGACCCAGGCCTTCTGCCGCGATTGCACCCGGGCGCGCCTGTCGGCGGAGGGTCAGCTGTTTACCTGTTTGTTTGCCAGCCAGGGACATGACCTGCGGGCAGTCTTGCGACAGGGTGCCAGCGAGGCTGACTTGGCGGAGCACATTCGCCGCCTGTGGACCCTGCGGGCCGACCGCTACTCGGAGATCCGCTCGGCGCAGACCAGCGGGCTGTCCCGGATTGAGATGTCGTACATCGGCGGCTGAGCGGCGGAGGAGCGCAGGGCAAGCGTAAGGCAGGCGTACGTTGACAGGCACGCCGTTTGCGCCTATACTCCGGTCACTAACGCAAGGAGGGCATGCCGCTGTGAGCGGAGCCGGACGACAAATAGGGTACGCCAGCTAAAGGCACGACGGCCGAGCGCCGCGTGCCTTTTTGTTTTCGCTGTCAACAAGGAGTCGGCATGGACTATGGGATGATCGGCAAGATCGAGAAGGCCAAGCGCTACGCAGAAGAACGCGAGCGAATCCGGTTTGAGTCGTTCAAAGCTACCTTTGACGGGGACAACAATCCGCATTCGGTGGTGTATGAGAACGGCGGCTGGCAATGTGATTGCGAGTTCTTCGTTCGGCGCGGCGTGTGCAGCCACAGCATGGCGCTGGAGCGCATCCTGGAGCGCATGATCCCTGTCGCCGCCGAAGTCGGCTGAAGCCAGTCTGGCGAGCTAGAGTGCCGGGCACCCCGCGCGGGGTGCCCGGCTTGCGTATCCCCCGTGATAGAATGCCGCAACCCCTGCCGCCTAGCGGATTCGGCCGCCGCTAGCGGCAAATGCCGGCGTCCGCCGGCCGAACTGGGCGCCTGATGCCCGGGGCAAGCCACTGCCTGCCGCCGGGCTGTGTTCTTCGGAGGCCCCTTGAAAGACTGGCGCATCTGGCTGGGCTTCGCCCTGAGCATGCTGCTGCTCTACCTGGCGCTGCGCGGGCTGCAGATCGACCTGGTCTGGCTCGCCTTGCGGCAGGCCAACTACGTGTGGCTGATCCCCGGGATCGTGGTCTACTTCATCGGACTGGGTGTGCGGGCCTGGCGTTGGCACTACCTGCTCCGGCCGATCAAAGCGGTCTCGACGGCGCGCCTGTTTCCCATCACGGCTATCGGCTATATGGGCAACAACATCTACCCGGTCCGGGCCGGGGAACTGCTGCGCGTCTACCTGCTGCGACGCATGGAGGCGATCCCGATCTCGGCCTCGCTGGCCACGATCCTGGCGGAGCGTGCCTTCGACGGGCTGGTGATGCTCGGATTCGTCTTCCTCAATCTGTCGGAGTTGGAGGGGATGACAGCCTCGTCTGGGGTTGTCGGCAGCATCCGCTCGGTCGCCGTGCTGGGGGCGGTGGTGTTTCTGTTGGCGACGCTGGCGTTCTTGCTGATGGCTTTCTTCCCGGCGCTGACGCTGCACGTGGTTGCTCAACTGGCCCGAGTGCTGCCCTCAGGCACAGCCGCCAAGGTGCGCGGTTTCTTCGAGCGCTTTCTGCAGGGGCTGGCCTTCATGCGCTCGCCGGTCGACATCCTGATGGTGCTGCTGACCTCGCTGGTGATCTGGCTGCTCGAGACCGGCAAGTACTGGTTCGTGATGCATGCCTTCCAGTTCCGCGTGAGCTTCTTTGCGCTGATGCTGATGAACGGCGTGGTCAACCTGGCGACCACGATTTCCTCTGCGCCGGGCTACCTGGGCACCTTCGACGCGCCCGGGATCGCCGTGTTGCAGGCGTATGGCGTGCCGCCCAATACCGCTGCCGGCTACACGCTGGTGCTGCACGCCGCGCTCTGGCTTCCGGTGACGCTGCTCGGCCTGTACTACATGGCACGCTACAGCCTCAGTCTGCGCAAGGTGAAGGCTGAGATGGCTGAGGAGGCGCCGGCATGAAGGTCGCCATCATCGGCGCCGGCGCCGGCGGACTGAGCGCCGCCTATGACCTGGCCGGGGCCGGCGCGCAGGTCACGATCTTCGAAGCCGCTGACCAGATCGGCGGGCTGGCGGCCGGCTTCCGGCTGCCGCGCTGGGACTGGTCGATCGAGCAGTTCTACCATCACTGGTTCGCTAGCGATGCCGAGGTGCTGCGCCTGGCCGAGGAGCTCGGGGTCCGCCCCAAGGTGACCTTCCCCTGGCCGATGACCGCCGCCTATCACCAGGGACGCTTCTACGTCCTCGACGGCCCGTTGACGGCCGCCCTGCCCGGGCCGCGCTGGCTGGACAATCTGCCGGCCGCCGGGCTGCTGGCGCGCGGCCTGCACGCATTGCGTTTCCCGGCCCTCTCGCTGGGCGATACCTTGCGCTATGGGTGGATGGGCCTGTACCTGACGCGCACCTCCAACTGGAAGCCGCTGGAGGCACATCGGGCGCATGCGTGGCTCTCGCAGCGCAGCGGTGCGCATGGCTATCAGGTGCTCTGGCAGCCCCTGCTCGAGGGCAAGTTCGGAGCGCACTACCGCGACGTCAACATGGCCTGGTTCTGGGCGCGCGTCAAGGCGCGCACGCCGCGCTTGGGAACCTTCGAGGGAGGCTTCCAGGCCTTCCTCGACGTGTTGGCCGATCGAGTGCAAACGCGCGGCGCGCACCTTCGTCTGCGCACGCCCATCCAGCGTATTGATCCCGCAGTGGAAGGGGGGATCCGGCTCGGGCTCGGCGACGGCGCCGAGGACTTTGATCACTGCCTGGTCACCACCTCTCCCGGCCTGCTGGCCCGGCTGGCCCCCGCTCTGCCTGAGGACTACCTGCAGGGACTGCTTGGCCTGCGCTCGATGGGCTCGATCTCGCTGGTGTTGGCGCTGCGCCAGCAGCTCTCGACCCGAGGCTTCTATTGGCACAACCTGCCCAAGTCCGCTGGTTTCCCCTTCCTGGCCCTGGTCGAACACACCAACTTCGTCTCCCCCTCATTCTTCGGCGGGGACCACATCGTCTACTGCGGCGACTACCTCGATCCGGAGCACGAGTACTTCTCCCTCAGCAAGGAGGAGCTCTTGGAGCGCTTCCTGCCCGCGCTCAAGCGGCTTAACCCCGAGTTCGCCCCGGCGTGGGTGCGCGACTCCTGGCTGTTCCGCACGCCGTACGCTCAACCTGTGCCCGGGCTGAACCACTCGCGCCACATCCCTCCGCTCGATACACCGCTGAGCGGTCTGTGGTTTGCCAGCATGAGCCAGGTGTACCCGTGGGACCGCGGCACGAACTTCGCCGTTCAGATCGCGCGCCAGGCGGCTGCACGGATCCTTTCCGCCGGCAAAGGGCGTTGAGCCCTGCCCCTCCAGGGCGGGGAGGGAATTGGCCCGTGTCAAAGCCTGTGGAGAAGACCCTCGGCATGCGCGCCCTCGAACGCCAGGGCATCCCCTACACCCCCTTCACCTTCCCGGAGACCATCCACGATGCTCTGGGAGTGGCGGAGTATTGTGGGCTGCCGCCCGAACTGGTCTACAAGACGCTCGTGGTCGAGGTCCCTGATCCGGCCGGCAAGCGGCGACCAGAGTATGTCTTGGTGTTGGTGCCTGGCGGGCACAGCCTCGACCTGAAGCAGGCCGCGGCCGGCCTGGGGGTCAAGCGGGTCGCCATGGCCCGCCGGGAGGAGGCAGAGCGGGTCACCGGTCTGAAGGCTGGCGGAATCTCGGCGCTGGGCCTGCTCGGCAAGGGCTTCGCCGTCTACCTCGACGAGCAGGCCCGCCAGCTGGAGGAGATCGTGGTCAGCGCCGGTCGAAGAGGGATCAACCTCAGGCTGCGCCGGGAGGACTTCCTCCGCCTGACCGGTGCCCGATGGCTGAAGGCAAGTGTGCCGTCGGTCGTTTGAAGGGGAGCCGGCGCCGGACGACGTCGTGAGGTCGAGGGTATACTCCTGGTTCCCCGTACATTGGCCGAGACTGCACAGCACAGGGAGCAGGCATGCAGGACCCACGCACCGCGCAACTGGCTCGTCTAATCGTCCAGTACTCGAACTCGGATCCGCAAGGGAGATCGGGTCTTGCTCTACGGGGAGACGGCCGCCGAGCCCTTCTTGCGCTCGCTGTTCCAGGAAGTGCTTCGAGCTGGTGGGCATCCGCACGTGCTGGTCAACCTCTCGGGATGGACGACGCTCACCGGCTTCGACGAGGACTTTCTGGAACTGGCCGACGAAGACCAACTCGATCATCCGGCAACCTTCTACGAGCTGGCCTACGACACCTTCGATTCGCGGATCCGGATCTACTCGCAATCCAACACCAGGGCGTTGAGCGGCGTCGACGGCGCGAAGCTTGCGCAGAGGCGCAGAGCCCTGGCCGGGATCCTGCGCACCCAGATGCGACGCAGCGCCGCCGGGGAGTTCCGCTGGATGACCACGCTCTTCCCCACTCACGCCTATGCCCAGGACGCCGAGATGAGCCTGGACGCCTTCGAGGACTTCGTCTACCGGGCCTGTCACGTGGACGGCAGCGCAGCAGACCCGGTTGCCTACTGGAACACGGTGCAGGCGGAGCAGCAGGCGATCGCCGATGCGCTCAACGGGCATGACCGGGTCTCGGTGCGGGGCGAGCACGTCGACCTCACGCTCTCCATCAAGGATCGCATCTTCATCAACGCCGCTGGCGAGCACAACATGCCCGATGGCGAGGTCTTCACCGGCCCGGTCGAGGACTCGGTCAACGGCTGGGTCCGCTTCGCCTTCCCGGCGGTCTATCAGGGCAGCGAAGTCGAAGGCGTTGAGCTGCGCTTCGAGAGCGGACGCGTCGTCGACGCCAAGGCGGAGAAGAACCAGGCCTTCCTGCTGCGCATGCTGGACACCGACCCAGGGGCGCGCTACCTGGGCGAGTTTGCCTTCGGGCTGAACTACGGGATTGACCGGCACATCAAGAACATCCTGTTCGATGAGAAGATCGGCGGCACGATGCATCTAGCCCTGGGCGCCGGCTATCCCGATACTGGCAACAACAACCAGAGCGCGATCCACTGGGACTTGATCTGCGACATGCGGGGCGGATCGGAAGTAACCGTCGACGGGCAACGGGTCTACCGCGACGGCCGCTTTGTTCTGTAGGCTGACGAGCGTGACCGTGCCGCCTGGCGCCGGCAGGCGCGGTGGTGGAGCGAGAGGTCGCCGTGCACCTCGGCGGCAGAAGCGCGGCGCAGGAGGAGAGGTGAGCGTGGCAAAGTGGAATCTGGCAGTCCTGGCCGGCGTTGCAGCATTCCTGACGGCGTGCGCCGCGCCGGTCACCCCGGCGCCGTCGGCACCGCCCACGCTGGCCCGTCCCACGAACACCCCTCCGCCCACGGCGACGGCAGTGGTCACGCCCACAGCGCAGGCTGAGGCGCCGCAAGGGGAGCCGCTGCCCACTGAGCGCGGCAAGCTGTTCTCCGCCTCCGGCGCCTGCGCTGGATGCCACACCGGCATGCTGGACGAAGGCGGCAACGACGTCTCAATCGATCGGCTGTGGCGTTCGACCGTCATGGCCAACTCCGCGCGTGACCCGTACTGGCAGGCGTCGATCCGGGCGGAGGTTTCGCTGCGGCCGGAGATCCGTCAGGAGATCGAGAGCACCTGCGCCCGCTGCCACATGCCGATGGCCCACGTCACGGCGCTGGCAGAGGGCGAAGAGCCGGCTGTGCTGGATGAGGGATTCTTGCGGCAGGACCATCCGCTGCACACGCTGGCGATGGACGGTGTGTCCTGCGCGCTCTGCCATCAGATTCGCGAGGAGGGCCTCGGCCTACCGGGAAGCTACAACGGTGGCTTCGTGATCGACACCGAAACGCCGGTCGGCGCGCGACTGACCTTTGGCCCGTTCACCATCGAAGAGGCTCAGAGCGGCTTGATGCAGGCCGCCTCGGGTTACATCCCGGTGCAGGGGCTGCACCTCTCGGGTTCCGAGATGTGCGCCACCTGTCACACTCTGTACACGCCGATCTTGAACGTCGACGGCGAGATCGTCGGCGAGTTCCCCGAGCAGGTCACCTACCTGGAGTGGTTCTACAGCTCGTACCGCAGCAGCGCCACGTGTCAGGACTGCCACATGCCGGAGGCCGAGGGCGGGGTGCGCATTTCGGCGACCAGCACCAACCTGCGCAGTCCGGTGTCGAAGCACAGCATCGTAGGTGGCAACGTGTTCCTGCTGGAGATGTTGAAAGCGTTCGGCGTGGACATCGGTGTGACCGCCTCGGATGAGCAGTTCGACGAGACGATCGCCGCCACGCTGGCGTTGCTGCAGGAGCAGACGGCGACGGTTGCCCTGGATGAGATCAAACTCGTCGGGGACTACCTATCGGCCGAGGTGGTGATCGAGAACAACGCCGGCCACAAGTTCCCGACCAGCTTCCCCTCACGCCGAGCCTGGCTGCACATCACCGTCGAGGACGCCGGCGGGAACCTGATCTTCGAATTGGGAGGGGTCAACCCCGACGGCTCGATCGTCGAGAACGACAACGACCTGGACGGGGGAGCGTTCGAGCCGCACTACCAAGCGATCGTGCAGCCGGAGCAGGTCCAGATCTATGAGGCGATCCTCAAGGACACCGAGGAGGACGTGACCACCTCGGTGCTGAGCGCCGCCGGCTACTTCAAGGACAACCGCCTGCTGCCCTGGGGGTTTGAGAAGTCCGCACCCTACGAGGACATCCAGGTTCGCGGCCCCGCGCTGGAGGATGCCGACTTCGACGCAGGGGGAGATCGGGTCGGTCTGGCACTGCGGCTGCCCTCCGCCCAGGCTCCGCTGACGTTGACGGTGGAGCTGCTGTACCAGTCCATCGGCTACCGCTGGGCTGAGAACCTGCGCATGGCGGATGGGCCGGAAGTCGAGCAGTTCCTGGAGATGTACGACTCGCTCTCCAACACGCCGGTGGTGATCGCCAGCGCCAGCCAGGTGATCGAGCGCTAGTCTCGATCCGTTGCCTGAGCCGGCGCGGTCGCCGGCCGCGCGGTGCGCGCGTCGGCCAGACATCCTTGGATTCCCGCGTTCGTGGGGATGACCCCAACCTTGGAGAGGGGTCGCCCCTGCGAAGGCAGGGGCCCAGGCGCCGGCTGCTCCGCTCGTTCGACGGCGAGGCTCCCCCTGGATCCCCGCTTGCGCGGGGATGACCATTCACTTTGACGGGCCGTCGCCCCTGCGAAGGCAGGGGCCCAGGCGAGAGGCTCATCGCTGGCCGCGTTGTCCGCCCACCGGCAAGGCATCCCTGGATCCCCGCCTGCGCGGGGATGACCGGTCACTTTGATGGGCCGTCGCCCCTGCGAAGGCAGGGGCCCAGGCGAGAGGCTCAGCGCTGGCCGTGCCGTCCGCCCACCGGCAAGGCATCCCCGGGTGCCAGCTCATCTGCAATTCGGGTGTCGCCGACCCGCGCCGGCAGGACACCCCAAGATTGCCTGTGGGCATGGGTTCCGGCGGCCCTTAGCCAGGCGGGACTAGGGAACCAGCTGAGCGCTAAGATCCTCCCAGGTTGGGTTTGACTCCTCAATCAGTCGGATCTTCCATGCTCGCTTCCACTTCTTGATCTGCTTCTCGCGCGTAATTGCCGTGCCCGGCGTGTAGGTGGTCTCGTACCAAACCAACCTGTGGACTGCGTACTTCTTGGTGAAGCCATCTACAAGTCCGTGCTTGTGTTCATCGAGGCGGCGGCTGAGATCATTCGTCATGCCGACATAGAGGGTTCCGTTGCGCTTGCTGGCAAGGAGGTACACGTAGTAGTGGGTCATGCCGTCGATCCTCATGGCATGCCAGGTCACTTCGAGTTTCGCGCAGCTTGCGCCAGCTTGCACACCAAGCCTGCGAGGGAACAGGCGCCGCCTGCTCCGCTCGTTCGACGGCGAGGCTCCCCTGGATCCCCGCTTGCGCGGGGATGACCTGTCACTTTGATGGCCCGTCGCCCCTGCGAAGGCAGGGGCCCAGGCGAGGGAACAGGCGCCGGCTGCTCCGCTCGTTCGACGGCGAGGCTCCCCTGGATCCCCGCTTTCGCGGGGATGACCGGTCACTTTGATGGGCCGTCGCCCCTGCGAAGGCAGGGGCCCAGGTGAGGGAACAGGCGTCTCGCCTGCTCCGCTCGTTGCCGCACGGCGAGGCTCCCCTGGATGCCGCCCGTCGCTTCGCGGGGATGACCTGTCACTTTGATGGCCCGTCGCCCCTGCGAAGGCAGGGGCCCAGGCGAGGGAACAGGCGCCGCCTGCTCCGCTCGTTCGACGGCGAGGCTCCCTGGATCCCCGCTTTCGCGGGGATGACCTGTCACTTTGATGGCCCGTCGCCCCTGCGAAAGCAGGGGCCCAGGCGAAGCGTGCGCCGTGCGAGCGCAGTCTTCGTTTGCGGGCGATCTCCGTCCGGCCCCTGCATTGCCGGGGCCCAGGCACTGACGGCCCGTCGCCCCGCGGCAGACTCCCTGGATCCCCGTTCGTGGGGATGACCGGTCACTTTGATGGGCCGTCGCCCCAGCATCGGTGACTGCCCGGCAGCGGGTGCCGTCTCCCACGCAAGCAGCGCAGGAATCGGGCGAGCCAAGGCGAAGCACAAACCAGCGGGCTCCTCAGGAGCCCGCTGGTTTCGTTCTGTTGGTGATGCCGCACACCGCGCCGGGGTTGTTACTCCGCCGGCGGCAGCAGGACGGCGCTGATGACGTGGATCACGCCATTGGCCGCCACGATGTCGGTGATCACGACTTCCACCGTAGTCGTTGAGGAAGACCTTACCGTCCTTGACCGAGATCCCGATCTCCGCACCTTCGAGCAGCGTTCCTGCGGCCTGGCCGTCGAGCGCCACCGCATCGGCCGCCATCACCTTGCCGGGGACGACGTGGTAGAGCAGGATGTTCTTGAGCTGCTCAGGGGTGAGACCTTCGAGCGTGCCCGCCGGCAGAGCGGCGAAAGCATCGTCGGTCGGGGCGAAGACGGTGAACGGGCCTTCACCCTTCAGGGCGTCCACCAACCCGGCCGAGACCAGCGCGCCGACCAGGGTCGAGAAGCGCTCATCCCCAGCGGCGATATCGGCGACGGTACTGCCCGTCATCTCCTCAGCCGCTTCTTCGGTCGGCGGCAGCAGCACGCTGTCGATCACGTGGATCACGCCATTGCCGGCTTCCACATCCGCCGTCACAACCTTGGCGTCGTTGATCATCACCGTCTCACCGTCGACCGAGATCGCCAGTTGCTTGCCCTCCAGCAGGGTATCGACCATCTGGCCATCGAGCGCCACGGCGTCGGCCGCCATCACCTTGCCGGCGACGACATGGTAGAGCAGGATGTCCTTCAACTGCTCGGGCGTCAGCGACTCCAGCGTGCCCGCCGGAAGCTTGGCGAACGCTTCATCGCTCGGGGCGAAGACCGTGAACGGTCCCTCGCCGGCCAGAGCTTCAACCAGGCCAGTCGCCTGAAGCGCGCCCACCAGCGTGGTGAACGAGCCGTTGCCGACCGCCACATCGACGATCGACGGCATCGTCTCCGGCATGGCCGTCGGCTCGGCCACCGGTTCCGGCGTCGCCGGGGCGGCGCAAGCCGCCAGCACGATCCCCAGTACCACCATCACAGAAACCAATGTCAGACGTTTCACTTCACTCCTCCAATTACAGATTGGCGTCATTGTAGCTGTTGTTCTTGAGTTGTCAAGCTATTGTCTAGTATTCTTAGACAGCTCTCATCTAGCGGCTGGGGGGAAGCCTTGCGGGGAGGGTGAGCGGCCAATGTGGACTGGATTCGTGGCCATTGGGTGACACATGCCACTCCACGGGCTGGGCCCAGGGGGGTATCCTTGGGTGGCTGTAGGCGGCGATGCATGAACTGTCGGTCACTCAGAGCCTGTTGGAGATCGCCCTGCGTCACGGCCGGGAGGCTGGTGCGCAGCGGGTCACCGACCTGTACCTGGTGATCGGGGCATGGTCCTCGATTGTCGACGACTCGGTCCAGTTCTACTGGGATATGGTCGCTCAGGGGACGGAGGCCGAAGGCGCCCAGCTGCACTTCGAACGGATCCCGGCCCGGGCTGTGTGCACCGACTGCGGGCGGGAATACGCCCCAAGCGGGGATAGCCTGCTCTGCCCGGCATGCGGCAGCAGCCATCTGCGTCTGCTGACCGGCGATCAATTCCGGCTCGAACTCGATTGCCATCGAACCTGCCGCGCAGCCCAGCCCTCGACGGGGGAGCGAATGACGGAACGCGTGAGTGTCGGTGAAGCCATCCTCGGCGCCAATGAAAGGCTGGCGGCAGCCAACCGCCAGGCGCTGGACCAGGCGGGTGTGTATTCCCTCAACCTGATGGCCTCACCGGGTGCGGGCAAGACCTCCCTGATCGAACGCACGTTGCAGGCGCTCTCCGGATCGCTCCGCCTGGGCGTGATCGATGGGGACATCGCCACCAGCCTGGACGCCGATCGCGCTGCGGCGGCGGGCGCCGCCGCCATCCAGGTCAACACCGGCGGCGAGTGCCACCTGGATGCCGTGATGATCCAACCGGCGCTCGAACGGCTCGACCTGAGCAGCCTCGATCTGTTGATCGTCGAGAACGTCGGCAACCTCGTCTGTCCGGCCAGCTTCGCGCTGGGGACCCACAAGAACGTGCTGATCGCCTCCGTCCCCGAAGGCGCCGACAAGCCGCACAAGTACCCCGGCATGTATCGCGGCATCCAGGCCCTGGTGCTGAACAAGATCGACCTGCTGCCCTACGTGGACTTCGATCAGACCTTCTTTCAGCAGGGAGTGGAGGCGCTCAATCCCGGCGTGGTCACCTTCCCGCTCTCGTGCCGCACCGGCGAGGGCTTGGCCGCCTGGCTGGGCTGGGTCGAGGCCGAGGTGCGCCAGTTCCGCCAGGCGCACCCGCGGCGTGCGGCATCGCCTCAGCGATGAGCACGCGGCAGCGTGCAGGCTCCAGCCGAGCCGCAGGGCCTACGGATCCACGTCACGGGTGTCGTGCAGGGAGTTGGCTTTCGGCCCTTCGTCTACGCCCTGGCGCAGCGCCTGGCGCTGACCGGCTGGGTGCGCAACACGTCCGGAGGCGTCGAGATCGAGCTGGATGGTCCCACCTCGGCGCTGCAGGCCTTCGTCGATGGGTTGTCTCGGGAGGCGCCGCCGTTGGCGCGGATCGACCGGATCACGACCGCAGACCAACCCTTCACAAGGGTATCAGCGCCTTCTCGATCCTGGCCTCGCAGCCGGACCCTGACTCGTTTCAGCCGATCTCTCCCGATGTTGGGACTTGCGAGGACTGCCTGCGTGAGCTGCGCGATCCGGCCGATCGCCGCTACCGCTACCCGTTCATCAACTGCACCAACTGCGGCCCGCGCTTCACCATCATCACCGACATTCCCTACGACCGCCCCAACACCACCATGCGGGCCTTCGCCCTGTGTCCGGAGTGCGCCGCTGAGTACGGCGACCCGTCCGACCGCCGCTTCCACGCCCAGCCGGTGGCCTGCCCGAAGTGCGGGCCTCAGATCTGGCTTGAGACACAGGGCGAGCAGTCACTCGCCGGCGAGGCTGCGCTGCGGGAGGCGCGACGGCTGTTGGCCGGAGGTTCGATTGTTGCCATCAAAGGGCTGGGGGGCTTCCACCTGGCGGTCGATGCGCTGAACGGCGAAGCAGTCGACCGGCTGCGCCAGCGCAAGCTGCGCGTCGACAAGGCCTTCGCCTTGATGCTGCCGGACCTGGAGGCCGTCGAGCGTCACTGCACCGATCGGCGACGTCGAGCGCACGCTGCTGAGCGGCTGGGAGCGGCCGATCGTGATCTGCCGCCGGCGGCCGGGCTCACCGATCGCCGCCTCGGTTGCACCGGGGCAAGATACGCTCGGCGTCATGCTTCCCTATACCCCGCTCCATCACCTGCTGCTCGAGCCGGAGACTGGCTTCCCTGAGGCGCTCGTCCTGACCAGCGGCAATCTGAGCGAGGAGCCCATCGCCACCGACAACGATCAGGCCCGCCAGTCCCTGGGTGCGCTGGCCGACGCCTTCCTGATGCATGACCGGCCGATCCATGTGCGCTGCGACGACTCGGTCGTGCGCGCCTTCGAAGGGCACGAGTACCCGCTGCGGCGTTCGCGCGGCTTCGCGCCGTATCCTGTCCACCTTCCCTGGGAGCCACCCTCGATCCTGGGCGCCGGCCCCGAGCTCAAGAACACCTTCTGCCTGACGCGCAAGGGCTATGCCTTCCTCAGCCAGCACATCGGTGACCTGGAGAACTTCGAGACGCTCGAGTCGTATCAGGCAGGCATCGTCCCACCTGGAGCAGCTCTTCCGCGTGCGGACTGAGGCGATCGCCTGCGATCTGCACCCGGACTACCTGGCGACGCGCTACGCGCAGGAGCGGGCGCAGCGTGAGGGCCTTCCCCTGCTCGGCGTGCAGCACCATCACGCCCACATCGCGGCCGTCATGGCCGAGCATGGGCTCCCGCGTCGACGCCCAGGTCATCGGTGTGGCCCTGGATGGCACCGGCTACGGCGAGGACGGCACGATCTGGGGCGGAGAGATCCTGCTCGCCGGCTATGCCGGCTTCGAGCGACTGGGCCACTTGCGCGCGGTGGCCATGCCTGGCGGGGAAGCCGCCGTGCGCCAGCCGTGGCGCATGGCCCTATCCTGGCTGCGTGCAGCGGGGATCCCCTGGGAGGACGACCTGGCGTGTGTGCAAGCTGCCGGCGAGCAAGGGCTGGCTGCCGCGGCAGCCATGCTCGACGAGCGTTCACCGCTGGCTGCCCTGCAGCCGCGCACCTCGAGCATGGGTCGCCTGTTTGACGCGGCGGCGTCGCTGGCCGGGCTCCGCCAGCAGGTGAACTACGAGGCCCAGGCGGCGATTGAGCTGGAGGCGCTGATCGACTCTACCGAGCCCGGCTCCTACACGTTGGACCTCGATGGCAACGGTGTCCTCGATCCGGCACCGGCCTTGCGGCAACTGGTGGCGGATTGCCGGGCGGGAGTCCCGCCGGGAGTCATGGCCGCTCGCTTCCACCGGGGCGTAGCCCAGGCTGTTGTCGAGGTCTGCCTACGTGCGCGCTTGCGCTCATCGGCGAATTGCCACCATCGCCCTGAGCGGCGGGGTGTGGCAGAATGTAGCCTTGCTGCAGATGGCCGTTCCGGCGCTGCGGACGCAAGGATTCGAGGTGCTGCTGCACCGCAAGGTGCCGGCCAACGATGGCGGTGTGGCGCTGGGACAGGTGGTTGTGGCTGGGGCGCGGCTGGTAGCAGGCTGAACCCGGCTGGCCGATGACAGGGGGCGGCCGGTGCGGGCATCTGGGTGGAGGTTGGTCCGATGTGCTTGGCGATACCCGGGAAGATCCTCGAGATCTATGAGAGCGGCGGCCTGCGCATGGGCCGGCTCGACTTCGGCGGCACCGTGCGCGAGTGCTGCCTGACCTACGTGCCGGAGGCTGAGATCGGCGACTACGCCATCATCCACGTCGGCTTCGCCATCAGCTTGCTCAGCGAGAGCGAGGCGATGGCCACGCTGGACACGCTGCGCCAGATCGGCGAGCTGGATCTCGAGGACGGCGCACCGGCGTGAAGTACCTGACCGAGTACCGCGACGCAGACCTGACCCGCGCCGTGCTGGAGCAGATCGCCCGCACGGTACGCCGGCCATGGGTGATCATGGAGATCTGCGGCGGCCAGACGCACGCCATCGTGCGCCACGGCCTCGACCAACTCCTGCCCACGGAGATCGAACTGGTGCACGGCCCGGGCTGCCCGGTGTGCGTCACCCCGCTCGAACTGATCGACAAGGCGCTGGCCATCGCCAGCCAGCCGGAGGTGATCTTCACCTCCTTCGGCGACATGCTGCGTGTGCCCGGCTCCGGCCAAGACCTGTTCCATGTGCGCGCCGCCGGCGGCGACGTGCGCGTGGTGTATTCCCCGCTGGATGCTGTGCGGCTGGCGCAGGAGAACCCGGACCAGCAGGTCGTGTTCTTCGCCATCGGGTTCGAGACCACGGCCCCAGCCAATGCCATGGCGGCGCTGCAGGCGCGCTCGCTCGGCCTGCGCAACTTCAGCTTGCTGGTCTCGCAGGTGCGCGTGCCGCCCGCCATCCGCGCCATCCTGTCCTCCCCGGGCAATCGGGTGCAGGGCTTCCTGGCGGCCGGGCACGTCTCGGCGGTGATGGGCTACTGGGAGTACCCGCCGCTAGCCAGCGAGTTCGGCGTGCCGATCGTGGTCACCGGCTTCGAGCCGCTGGACCTGGCGCAGGGAATCCTGCGCACCGTGCAGCTGCTGGAGGCCGGTCAGGCGCGGCGTCGAGAATGCCTACAGCCGGGCCGTGACCGAGGCGGGCAACCGGCCGGCGCAGGCGGCGATCCAGCAGGTGTTCGAGGAGTGTGACCGCGCCTGGCGCGGCATCGGGACGATCCCGATGAGCGGCTGGCGGCTGCGAGCGGAGTACTCCGACCTGGACGCTGAGCACCGCTTCGACGTCTCGGGCATCCAGCCGGTCGAGTCGCCGGACTGCATCGCGGGACTGGTGCTGCAGGGGCGCAAGAAACCGTCAGACTGCGCCGCCTTCGGCGGGCTGTGCACGCCCGAGCATCCGCTCGGGGCGACGATGGTGTCCTCGGAAGGCGCGTGCGCCGCCTACTACCGCTATGGCCGCTTCGCCGAGGCGGCCGCCTGAAGGACGGGAGCGCGTGGCAGAGAGCCCCAAGCCCGGCAAGCAGCCGACGGTGACGATGCAGGGCCCGGTGTGTCCGGTGCCGCTGCGCCATGACGAGCAGATCGTGCTCGGCCACGGCAGCGGCGGGAGCATGACCCACACCTTGGTGCGCGACCTGTTCTACGCCGCCTTCGACAACGCGCCGCTGCTGGCGGGCGACGACTCGGCCATGCTCGACCGTCCCTGGTGAGGGCCGTCTGGCGCTGACGACCGATTCGCACATCGTCGCCCCCTTGTTCTTCCCCGGCGGCGACATTGGGCGTCTGGCGGTGTGCGGCACGGTCAACGACCTGGCGATGGTCGGGGCGCAGCCGCTTGGCCTGACGGCCGGCTTCA
This sequence comes from uncultured Chloroflexia bacterium, assembly GCA_963789825.1. Taxonomy (GTDB): domain Bacteria; phylum Chloroflexota; class Anaerolineae; order Anaerolineales; family E44-bin32; genus PFL42. The sequence goes on along the minus strand of CAWBME010000001.1, from coordinate 122,213 downwards.
TCCTGGAAGAGGGCCTGCTTATCGCCACGCTGCAGAGCGTGATCGAGTCGATGCGCCTGGCGGCCGAGGAGGCCGGCATCCGCATCGTCGCCGGCGACACCAAGGTCGTCGAGCGCGGCAAGGGCGACGGGGTGTTCATCAACACCAGCGGGCTCGGCTGGGTGCCGGTCGGGCGGGAGATCTCCGGCCGCAACGCGCAGGCGGGAGATGTCGTGCTGCTCACCGGCCCGATCGGCGACCACGGCATCGCCGTGCTCACGGCGCGCGGCGGGCTGGCGCTCGAGACCGATGTGCGTTCGGACGTCGCTCCGCTCAACCGGCTGGTCGAAGCCCTGCTGTCCGCCTTCCCGGAGGTGCACGTGCTGCGCGATCCGACGCGCGGCGGCGTGGCGACGGCGCTCAACGAGATCGCCCGCCAGAGCGGCGTGGCGATCCAGCTTGACGAGACGGCGATCCCGGTCGAGCCCATCGGTCGAATCGGCCTGCGAGCTGCTCGGGCTGGATCCGCTGTACGTGGCCAACGAGGGCAAGGCGCTGATCGTGCTGCCCGTGGCCCATGCCCAGGCCGCGCTGCAGCTGTTGCGCTCTCAACGCTATGGCGAAGGCTCGGTGCAGATCGGTGTGGTGCGTGAGGCACCGGCCGGCCGGGTGTTGATGCGCACGGCGATCGGCGGCACGCGCGTCGTCGACACGCTGGCCGGCGAGATGCTGCCGCGCATCTGCTAGGCGTCGAATCCGCTGAGCCCCCCGAACGCTGCAGGCTGGGCCCCCAACCGTCAGCCTCCGGGGGCATCCTCTGTGCGAAAGACGGCCCCGGGCAGCGCCCAGATGCTCTTGGCCACGAAAGAGCCCACGAAGGTCCCGCCCATCCCCAAGCGCATGTTCCCCATTGGGGAGTACACCTGGCCGCGGATTGTGCTTCCAGGGCCGGCGTGAAGCGCAGGGATCCGGCTGCCGGCGATGTAGAGGCGCAGGTCGCTGGCGGGAAGCACCTGGCTTGGGCCGAGATAGGCGTGCGGCCCGAGGGTGACCTCCTCAACGACCTGCAACTCACACGGGCCGGCGCACTCCAGCCTCCCCTCCTGTTGAATGCTGAGACTGCGGAAGGTGTGTACCCCGCTGCCGAGCACGACGACTGCCCCGGGCAAGATCGTCACCTTGCCGGCAACGGTCTCCGCCCACGGCAGTCCCCCTTCTTCGGGGGGAATCACCAGATCGGGCGCATCGGCGGGGACGGAGAACTGCGGCATCGCGGGCGGCTGGAGCAGCGGCAGCTGGAGCGGCGAGATCTTCTTGCCGGTGACTGCCGCCGAAGGCAGCCGACGCAGGTCATTGCAGAACACGATCCCAGGCACCTTGACGCCCGGCCCAAGGGAAACGGTGTCGGCGGAGAGGGTGGTCGAAGGGCTGAGCTGAATGTTCGCTCCCAGCCACAACTCGACCTCGCGATCGCCAGCCGGCGGGTCGTTGACGCCGATATTGCCCGCTTCGATCTGCACGCCCAGATTGAGCGCGAGGCTATCCTGAGCGAAGAGCACGTAGTCCTCGATGCGGGATGGAGGGCGAGGCCCTCCCACGGGTGTGGGCGTCCTGGTGGGGGTGGAGGTGGCAGGTGCCGGGAGGAACTGGCGCGAGTCGAGGTCGAAGTAGATGACCCGCGAGCCGTTCTGAGATCGCAGCAAGAGGCGATGGCCCTGGGCATCCACGATCTCGACGGCGCCGGCTCGGAAGGGGGTGGGGTAGGACTCGGGGAGACATCGATCCCCGACTCCGTGTTCGGTGACGAGCAACACACCCTGGGCATCGCCGGGGTGCAGGGCGCCGGCATAGGCCTCCAGGGATGGGTACGAGGGGCCATCGGTGGCGCGCCACTCATTGACGATCGCTGGCATCTCGTCCATGTTCTGCTTGTAGCAGACGTAGAAGACCTCGGGCTGTCCCTGCCAGATGATCACGCCGGCGTCGGTGAGCCGGTGGACAAAGGAACTGAAATCTGGGGCGGGAGGCGGGCCGGAGTGTGCGGTGGCGAGTGCCCAATCGAATGTTGGGGAGGGGGTCAGACGTAGAGCATCCTGTGTGCGAACCACATCCGTCAGGAACTGGATCTTGGTTGCCTCGTACGGATACGGTGTCCGCGTGGGGGAACCACTGGCGGCGCCCATCGATTCCGTGGCGACGCGAGTCGCGATCGCGGCTTGCGTCTGCGCAACTGCCGTATCGTAGGCGGCGTTGGTCTTCGAGATCGGTCCGAGGGTTTCTGTTGGAGTGCGCGTGGAGCCGGCAAGGTCCGCGGATGTACGCAACGAGAATCCACCCAAGCCAAGTACCGCAATGGGCACGAAGATCACGACCAGCCGGCTTCCCTTTGGGACAAGGATTCGCAGGCTTCTCATCAGGCCTCCGACGCCTCGAGATTGGGGAAGGCTACGGGAACCGAAACTCCCTTGGCCCTCCGCGCCGGCTGCGGGCGCTTCGCTGCCCCGAGGGTGGGCGGTAGGCGGCGGTTTGCGTGTAGAGCCTCCGCAGTGTCCAGTGTGACACAAGCCACCATGGATGGGAAGCGAATTGACCACGCGCATCGGTTCGGAAGCGTCACCGAACACTCTGCAGGGGGAGCAAGGTGGGCGGGAGGCACGATCGCATCGATGCGCGGCAAGGGGTCATCCGGCGCTCCGTTGTGGTCGCGTCGGGGGCCCAGGTGGCTCGCCGGGCGTGTCGGAGGAGGTAGATCGGCCCTGGGCTAAGGGTCGGAGGGAGTGTGGGTTCGCGGTTTGTGGGCAAGGGGCGCGTACCGCCTGCACCTGCGCGGTGTCGAACGCCGGCAGGCCGGAACGATCGGGCTCCCGCACGCCTGGATCCTCGTTCAAGAATCCAAACACGGGCAGGCGCGCGGCCCGCACGCCTGGGGAATGGGCACACGGTCGTGTCAGCGGGGCCCGACGGCCCAACCCTCCGGGTTTGCCGCCCCTCGCGCCCCCATCGATTGCGTGGGCGTACCTCAGCTACGCCGAGAAGAGCAGCGGGAACTCGATTGGCAGACTCCACGCGATGCACCGGAGTCGCGGATTTAGGCGGCCCCATCCTGGTGGTCATGTCAGTCTCGATCACGGCCAGATTTCGGCCCGGGTCGTCACTGTGCGGCAGCCTCAACGCGCTCGATCGCGGCCTGCGCTGCCGCCTGGAGGCTCTTCAGCCTGTCGGTGTAGGCTGCCGCGTCGCCGAGTTCGCACGAACTCGTACTGGGTGATAACCAGATACTTGCCGTTCACCTTCTCTGCACCATGACCGGCACCGAAGAGGCAGTTGTACACATTGGACTGACTGGTGATCATGAACACCAGGCCGTCATCGTCATCCTGGATGAGGGAGATCTCATCACGCGCATCGGCAGGGATGTCGGGGATGGCGTTCCTCTTCTGCGCCTGGTCCAGGAACCCTTGAATGCCATCGAACGCCTGCTCGTAGGCCCCGTCCAGCTTGTCCGGTTGGAGGGTCATGATCCCAATGTACGCAGTCCTCGGACAGACCATGTGCGCCTTCGTGCGACAATGAGCAGTACACGTAGGGACCGTTGTGGAGATCATCGACTTCATACCCGAAGGAGGGAGGGGGGAAGGTGACGCCGGGCACCGTGCAATCGGCAGCCGTGAACCCCGGCCCTGTCGGCGCCGCAACCGGCGGCTTGAAGAGGGACGCTCGGGGCAGGCGATGGGGGGCTGCGTCAGGTTCACCCGGGGGCGGATTGCCTGAGGCTGTCTTCTGAGCCAAGGCAGGAATGTTGCAGTTGCAGGCTATCGAGATGACTACCAGCAGACACCCGACGAAGAGCCATACGGACTTCCGAGGCAGTGAGCGGTTCTCGACAGGAATCCTGGAGTTGTATCGGTTTCGGGCTGTCATGCAATTCGCTCCCTGCGGTCTGACCGGAGAGTTCCTGCGTTGGAAACATTGTAGTGACTTCCTCCTCGAATCCCAGCCCCCACATGTGGGATTGTTCGAGCAGGCGCTGGCGTCAGAGGGAAGACAGCCACCCGGTGCGCAGTGGCCTGGAAGTCCGGGGAATCGATGGGCGACCTGTTCCGCGCCAAACCTCCTCCAGGAATGGGTCACGGCTGGATGTCAGCGGCGAACTGCGGCAATCCCTTGTCCGTCGTTGCCGTGACAGGATTTGACAATCCAGGAACAGCGGCGCATCACCTGGCCAAGATCCCGGGCGGTCCGCTCCCAAGTGGACATGCCTTGGAGAACTTGCTGGAAAACGTGCTCTCGACCTCACCCCCCGACCCCCTTCCGCGACGGCGCACGGGTACGCCATGAACCGTGGCAGAGAGGGGGAACAGGATCTAAGAATGCCCACACTTTCCCCTGCGGGACTGGTGAGTCGCGGATGTCGGCTCATGCAGGGGGAGGGGCTAGGGTAGAGGGTTGGACGATCACACTGTCTTTTTGGCAGCCTGCTAGGCGAACCCGGTGAGTCTGTGCGGCCGGGGGACCGTCCGGGCCAAAGGACGGGATGGCCACGCGCAACTCCGTTGGCGAAGATCAGTCTGGGGGACGGGTTCGGTGAAGCTCGCCGGCGATGGCGCGTGCCGCCTCGGCGAGGGCTGGCGAGGTGTCGAACGCTGGCAGGCCGGAGCGATCGGCCTCCCGCACGCCTGGATCCTCGGGCAGGAAGCCGAGCACCGGCAATCCGGGCGAGCGTTGACGAATGAATGCCTCGTCGGCCTCGCTCTGCACTCGGCTGCCGACCAGGTAGAGGCGCTGCATGCGCAGGTCCTCGGCCAGCTTCTTGATCTGGGCGGCCGTTCCCAGGCTGCGCGCCGTCGGCTCGACGACGATCAGCATGGCGTCCACCGCGTCGCCGGTCGCCCGGCCGAGGTGCTCGACGCCGGCATACATGTCCATCAGGACCATCTCGTCGCGCCGCAGCAGGATATGGGTCACCAGCGAGCGCAGCACGGCGCTCTCCGGGCAGATACAGCCAGCGCCGCCCATCTCGACTGCGCCCAGCTCGAGCAGGCGGATGCCGCGGTGCTCGGCGGAGAAGCGATCCGGCAGGTCATCGACGCGGGGGTTGATCTTGAAGTAGCCGCCGATGGTGCCCGGCTGGGCGCCGGTGCGCTCGTAGATCAATTCCTCCATCTGGGCGATCGGCGTGAGGGCGTCGAGCTTGTCGGGCGGAAATCCGAGCGCCGCGCCCAGGCAGGGGGAAGGGTCGGCGTCGATCGCCAGCACCCGATAGCCCAGGTCCTGGAAGGCGTAGGCCAGCAGGCTGGTGAGCGTCGTCTTGCCGACGCCGCCTTTGCCGGTGATGGCCAGCTTCATTCCCGCATCTCGGGCGCCAGGCCGCGCAGTTCGGCTTCGCGTTGCAGCGCCAGGATCACGGACGGGATGTCGATCTTGTTGTGGCACACGCTGCAGAACAGCAACAGGTCATCGCAGGCCCACAATGTGCTGTTGGTCAGGGCGATAGGGTCATCGCGGGCGGCGGCCTGCAGGATCTCGCCGAAGGTCAGGTCCATGTCCGGGAGATCGAACCGGTCGCAATGGGCGCAGTTGACGCAGCGATCCACATCCTGGCCAGTGGAGACCAGCACGATGTGGCGCAAGGGGCCGCGCGATGGGGGAGGCTCCGGCTGCGACACTTGAGCTTCCGATCAAACCGCCTGAGCCGGCTGTCGTTCCGGTCGCGGAAGCCCAGACTGTTCGATCAGCGTGGGGACGATCTCCTCCCAGTGCACCGCCATGATGTGCATGCCATGGATGCCAGGGGTATGGTGCAGCTTCTCGATGATCTCGAGGGCAATCGCCACGCCCTCCTGCTTGGCATCCGCCGCGGCGTCCATGCGCTTGACAATCTCCGGGGGCACGACGACCCCCGGCACTTCCTCGGCCATCAGGTGCGCGGCCTTGGCGCTCTTGAGCGGAATGATCCCGGGGAGGATGAAGACCTTGTCGAGCAGGCCGCGTTTGTCAACGGCCTCGAGCCATTCGGTGAATCGCTCGTAGTCGAAGATCGGTTGGGTCTGAATGAACTGTGCTCCGGCGTCGATCTTCTTCTCCTCGCGGATGGCCTCGAAGCGGGAGTTGGCGGCATACGGGTTGGCCGCCGCGCCCAGGAAGTAGGTGGGTCGCGTCTTGATCTCGCGCCCGTCGAGGTAGTGGCCTTCGTCGCGCATCCGGCGCAGCATCCACAGCACCTGGATGGCGTCCATGTCGTTCTGCTCGGGCTTGGGCGTCGGCCCAGGGCCGAGGCGCAGATGGTCGCCGCTCAGGCACAGGATGTTGCGGATGCCCAGCGCCGAAGCGCCCATCACATCGGCTTCGATGGCGTAGCGATTCCGGTCACGGGCTTGAAGCTGCAGCACGGGCTCCAGCCCAGCCTCCAGACACTTCGTGGCTGAGGCCAGGCTGCTCATGCGCGGCGAGGCCGAGGCATTGTCGGTGAAGTTGGAGGCGATCACCCACGGCTTGAGCATCGCCGCCTTCTTGAGCATGGCGTCGACGTTGACCGTCAGCGGCGGGGCGATTTCCGCGGTCACCGTGAAGCGGCCGGAGCGCAGGCTGCGCTCCAGCTCGGATACCGGTTCCGCGTAGCCGGGGGCGTGGTACTGGTTGTCGCCCTGCCACCACTCCGGCTGGCGCACCGTGTAGAAGAACCGGTCCCACTCTTCCTGGAAGTGCGGCCGATCCCGCACGAAATCCAGCGGGTTGATGTGGAAGTGCTTGTCGCGGTAGATCCGGACCAGATCGAGCCAGGTCTCATGTCCCACCTGCCGACCGTCCAGCGGCGCCTGGATCTCGAGCAGCATGTGGGTGCGTCCCATCTTCTCGGAGCGCTCATAGATGCGGTACCAGGTGCAGGGCCGCGTCGGGTCGACGTAGCAGTGCTCAGGTGTCGAGCCGCCGCACGGGCCGTTGCGCAGTCCCTTGGGACAGGTCATCGGGCAGATCAAGGCGGTCTCCTGCAGAATGCAGTTCCCACACATGCGGCAGCCGAAGAGAACTCCCTTGGCGGTGCGCTCGAAGGTGGTGAAGGCGCGCACCGGCGCGCTGTCGCGCGTGTAGGGGTAGAAGGCTGGCTGATAGCGGCGGGGGGAGAAGACTGGCATGGCAGGCTCCTTCACTCAGGTCTAAGTCGGTCAGTTCTTGAACACCAGCAACCACGACAGGCTCGGCAGATGCCGCGGTCCCGTCGTGGGGGATCGCAGGTGGCTTCCTGCCCGGGACAGGCCCGACTGCGTGCCGTGGGAAACCAGGACCCCTGGCAGGGTCGATCCCGGGCTGCGGACCGAGGCCTCTGCCTAAACGATGATAGGGACCGAGGCAATGGCCGCCCCAGTGCCGGATGTCACGCCTAGGCGAGCTATTTTGTCCGGTTTACCCGATCTGAGCCGGAATCCAGCGCCACCTGGTAGCGGGCTGCAGGGGTTGATCGTGTGAGGGGGCGGGCCCACGCCCGCAGGCAGGGTCGTGGAAGCTATGCCGGCGGTCGCCGAGCGATCCAGACCATCTCGCGGCTGTCGTCTCGCAACAGCCGGCGCTCGAAATCGCTGTAGACCTCGATAGCCTCAAGCCCGGCGCGGTGCAGTGCGTGCTCCATCTCGAAGCGGAACACGCAGTGCAATCGGAGCGGTTCTGTGCGCCAGAAGGCGAGAGGTTCGCCCCGCTCGCCGTACTCCTGATATTCACTCACCACCGTCGCAGCCTGTGCCGCCGGTTCGAACGACCAGGCCTTGCGGACGGCGAAGCGGTCTCCCGACCTCGGATCGGCGATCTCGGGGGCGGGTTCGAAGCGACTGCCGGCCGTGGCGGGCAATCCGGCCAACCACTGGAGGTCCTGATGGTCCAGATGGACGGCCAAGGTGCCGCCAGGGACCAGATGGCGAAAGAGGTAGCCCAGGTAGGACCGCTGGTCTTCCGCGGTAAGCATGTATTGAAACGAGTGGCCGGGGATCAGGATCAGGCCGAAGTGTTCACCCAGGTCGAATTCCCGCATGTCGCCCTGGACCCAGCGGATGGACTGGCTTATAGCCCTGGCGATCTCGAGCATCGCCGGCGAGTTGTCCAGCCCGACCAGCGGATGGGCCAACTCTGCCAGCTGCTGCGTGACGCGTCCGGTGCCGCAGCCAACTTCAAGCACGCCCCCGGAGGCCTGCGCTGCCAGGCAGCGATAGAACTCGATCACTCCGGGCCAGTCGGGAACGGCCAGGTCGTACAGCGCCGCGCTTCGACGGGCGATGGCATCCATGCAAGAAGGTCCATCCTTGATCCCCCAGGCCCAAGGCACGGGGGAGCAACGCGAGCCCACATCGGCCGGTCCGCTGGAGCGGGCCGGCATCCGCGCTGGGAAGTCCGCAGCTCCCCGGCCAGGCAACAACCCCCGGCGCGGACAGGGTAGGCGAACTCGAGGCGGCCTGGCAGATGTTCCGTATTGTTGGCCGGGGCAAAGGCCGCTCCCGCTGGGCGCGAGGCGAGCCGAGCAGGGCGCGCAGCGAACGTGCGCATTCCGATGAGCTTCACCCCGGATGCGTGAAGCACCCTTCCGCAGTCGGCCGGAGAAGAAGCGATGGGGGGAGCACAGTCCCCCCATCGCTTAGCCTGTGATCGCCTCGCGCCCTGGTTGCCCCACTCCCCCAGCCACGGTCGGCAACGTGGGGCCCAGGGGACAAGTGCGCGGCAGGCGCGTGTGGAGACTCGTTGCGCTAGAACTCCTGCGCCCCGGTGCGCAGCCGGCAGATCAGGTGCACTGCGTCCATGAAGGTGCCGTCGGGCAGCATGAAGTAGTCCTCGTAGGTGCACTTGGCCTCAAAGCCGAGTTTCTGAAAGGCGCGCACGTCGCTGGTGCGCTCGGCAGCGACCTCGGCCTCCAGCAGGTACAGGCTGCGGCGCTTGGCCAGGTCGATGATCGCCTGCAGCAGCCGCGTGCCCAAGCCGCGGCCGCGAAAATCCTTGGCCAGGAAGACGCGTACCTCGGCGCGGTGGCGGGAAGGGCCGGTGTTCAGGTGCAGGCTGGTGTGCCCAGCAATTCGATCGCCGACCAGTGCCACGATCGGATAGACGACGTCATAGTCGAGGGCATCGACCCAGGATCCGACGGCGCCGGGATCATCAACGTCGTGGCGCATGTAGCGCCGATCCTCCGGGGTCAGGTTGGAATACAGGGCCAGCAGCGCCTGCCGGTCCTCGGCCGTGAGCGGGCGCAGCAGGACGCGCGCCCCGTCGGCCAGAGTGATCAGCTGGCGGTAGGCATTCTCTTGGGGCGGGGACATACCGTTCTCCTTCCCGGCCGGCCTCTCAGTCGGCTTGCTGCAGCAGGAACTCGTAGGCGGAAAGAGCAGCCTTGGCGCCCTCGCCGATCGAGATCAATACCTGCTCGGAGATCACGTCGGTGACATCTCCGGCGGCGAAAATGCCTTCGCACGAGGTCCGGTTGCGGGCGTCGATGACGATCCGGCCGGCGGCGTCGCGCGTGACGAGTTCGGCCACGAGGTCCGACTGCGGCACCAGGTCGATCTCGACAAAGAAGGCGTCGGCGGTCAGTTCGAGCTTCTCGCCATTGCCCTGGATGACGATCTTGCGCGCATACTCATCGCCCTGGACGGATTCCACCTGGTAGCCCTCTAGGATCTCGACGTTCGGCGCCTGGCGCACGCGGGCGCCCATCGCTGAGTCCAGATCGCCGTGAGTCGGCGCCACCAGGGTCACCTTGCGAGCGATGGTGGCCAGCTCGGCGGTCGAGCGCATGGCCAGCGCCGAATCGCCGATGACGCAGGTGTCGCGCTCGATGAACAGCGGGGCATAGGACACGGCGCTGTAGCACAGGCCGCGCATCATGTATTCCTTTTCACCCGGCACATCCAGCCGCTGCCCCCAGGCGCCGGTGGCGACGATCAATGCCCGGGCAGAGTAGGCCTGCCCGTTGCGGGTGTGGACCTGGAAGCCCTTGGGCAGCTTCTCGATCTTGATCGCCTTGTCGAAGACCCGCGAGAACTCCAGGTAGTCGATCTCGTTGGCGAAACGGCTGACGACCTCTTCGCCGGTGATCACCAGGTGCTTTTCGATGAAGGGCAGCTGCAGGCGGAAGTTGGTCTTGCCGCCCAGGTCGCGGGTGATCAGCAGAACCTTCAGACGCTTGCGCAGGGCGTAGACCGCGGCCGTCAGGCCGGCCGGTCCGCCCCCAAGAATGATCAGGTCATACATTGTGGTTCACTCCTCATCCGGGCTGCTAGGGCAGGGCGATGAAACCGTCGGACATCATCTTCTGGGTCAGGCCGCGCGAGCGCTTGATGATCCGGCCGGCGTTCTCGAGTTCTTCCTCGTAGGTGATGGTCTTTCCGGCCACCCCTTCCTTGATGGCCATCATGGCGACGGCGGCCGCCTCGCGTGGGAAGACCTCCCATTCATCCATGTTGGGGATGATGTAATCTGGCTTCAGGCCCTTCTCCTCAGCCATCTTGGCCAATTCAGTGGCGGCGGCCATGCACATGGCATCGGTGATCGTCCGGGCACGCACGTCGAGCGTGCCGCGGAAGATGCCGGGGAAGCCCAGCGAGTTGTTGACCTGGTTGGGGAAGTCGGAACGGCCGGTTGCGACGACAACGGCGCCAGCCTCGGTGGCCTCCCACGGCCAGATCTCGGGGATCGGGTTGGCGCAGGCAAAGACGATGGCGTCCTTGGCCATCGCCCTCACCCACTCGGGCTTGATCACCCCCGGCCCGGGTTTCGACAGGCCGATCGACGACATCGGCGCCGACCATCGCCTCTTCGATCCCGCCTTCGCGTCCCTCGGCGTTGGTGATCTGGCACATCTTCCACTTGTCGATGAACTCGGCCTTGCGCAGCTCGATGTCGTGGCGGCCCTTGTGCAGGATGCCCTTGCTGTCGACCACCCGGCATTTCGCCGGGTCCGCCCCGGCGGAGAAGATCAGGCGGGCGCAGGCCACATTCGAGGCGCCGGAGCCGATGAATGTGATCTGCACATCGCCGATCTTCTTGCCGACGATCTTCAGGGCATTGATCAGCCCGGCCAGCGTCACCGTGGCCGTGCCCTGCTGGTCGTCGTGCCAGATCGGGATCTCGGCTTTGGCTCGCAGTGTATCCAGGATGCGGAAGCACTTCGGATTGGAGATGTCCTCCAGGTTGACTCCGCCGAAGCCCGGCTGGATCAACAGCACGGTCTCGATGATCTTGTCGGGGTCCTTCGTGTCGAGCATGATCGGCCAGGCGTCGACGCCGCCCAGGTACTTGTAGAGCAACGCCTTGCCTTCCATCACCGGCAGGCCGGCCTTGGGGCCGATATCGCCCAGGCCGAGGACCCGCGTGCCATCGGAGACCACGGCCACCGTGTTCCACTTGTGCGTGTGCTCGTACACAAGCTCGGGGTCTTGCTCGATCGCCCGGCAGGAGGCGGCAACCCCCGGGGTGTACCAGATGGCGAAGTCGTCCAGGCTGCGGACGCAGCACTTCAGGGCTACCTCGACCTTGCCTCGGTAGAACGGATGCAGGACCATGGCGTCCTTGGATGGCTGGGTCGCCTTGGCCAGCAACTCCTCCACAGTGGGAGTCGGCTTGCTTTCGACCATGGGTGTACGCTCCTTTGTCCGCCAGTCGGGCGTCAGGTTGCGCCCGGATGGGCCAATGTCAGCACCGGCTACAGTCGCAAGTACGAGTTGGTGTAGATCACCTTGTTCAGTAGAACCTGAACCGACTTCCAGACGTCCGCCTGAAGCGGATCGGCCAGGTTGACCTGATCCGGCTCCAGCTCCTCGCCGGCGGCGACGGCGTCGTGAAGCTTGAGGTACAGCGCGCCGACCGGGGTGCTCTCATCGCGCGCCTCGACGATGCGGATGGCCTCCATCAGGTCCTTGTCCAGCGGATCGACGATGGCCGCATCCAGCCCGACGGCCATCAACATGACCATGTAGACCCGATTGAGCAAGGGCCGCATCTCCGCCGGCACCTGGTTGGACACGTTCGACAGGCCAACCACGGTCATCGGCGGCGGGTCCATCACCATCTTAACCATGCGCACGGTTTCAATCGCCTGTGGAACGTACTCCTGACAGCCGGAAACTGTCAGGATCAGGGGATCGATGAGCAGATTCTGCATCGGCAAGCCCACTTCCTCCGCGCGGGGGATCAGCTTCTCCATGGCGATGGCCACGCGGGCGTCGGCGCTGACCGGGATGCCGCTCTTCTCCATGCACAGGGCGATCAGCTTCGCCCCGTACTGGGCGGCCAGCGGCGGAACGTTGGCCAGGCGCTCCTCTTCGGCCGAGGATCGAGTTGATGATGGAGTTGGCCCCCACCTTCTTCAGCCCGGCCTCGATCGCCGCCAGATTGGTGGTGTCGAACGACAGCGTCGTCCCGGGCACGGCCTCCTGCATCACGTCGACCAGCCAGGTCATCACCTCCGGGCCGTCCTTCTTGCGCGGGCCGACGTTCAGGTCGAGGGCGTCGGCGCCGGCCGCCTTCTGGCGGCGGGCCAGGTCGACGAAGAAAGCGCCGTCGCGATTGGTGATGCCCTCCTTGACCTTGGGCGAGATGATATGGATGTTCTCTCCAATCTTGTACATCGCTTCGCTCCTCCAAGTCAGATCATGGTCAGGATGCGCCGTGCCAGGTCGTCGATCGCCTGGCCAGCGGGGGAATCTCCGTCCAGCCGGATCAAGGCCTCTCCGCGGGCGTCCAGCTGGTTCACCTGGTCATCGGCCGGGATCAGACCGGCCAGCGTCAAGCCGCTCTCCTCGACCGCCTGCTGCAGCACCGCAGGCAGTTCGCCCTGGACCCGGTTGATCACCAGCAGCGTGTGCTTGATATTGACCTCGACGTCCTCCGCCAGACGGGCGATGCTGACCGCCGTCTTCAGCCCGCGCACCGTCGGGTCGGTCACCGCCAGCAGCAGATCGACGTCCTTCGTCGTGCGCCGGCTGATGTGCTCCATGCCGGCTTCGTTGTCGATGACCACATAGGCATAGCTGCCGCCTAGCTCGTCGACCACCAGACGCAGCAGATGGTTGACGGCGCAGTAGCAGCCCTGGCCCTCCGGGCGCCCCATCGCCAGCAGGTCAACGGAATCGCCCTCCTCGAGCGCCATGCGCACTTCCTGGCGCAGGTAGTCGTGGCGGGTGATGGCCACGCCGAGCTGCTGCGCCTGGGCGGCCTGCAGCATATCCTCGCGCACGTCGCCGACGGTGGCCGGCATCGGCAGACCGAGCGCCAGGTGCAGGTTCGTCGCCGGATCGGCGTCGATCGCCAGCACGGGGCTGCCGCCGGCGCGGAGCAGGGCGCGGATCAGTAGCGCCGAGAGGGTCGTCTTCCCGGTGCCGCCCTTGCCGGCCAGTGCAATCGTCTTCATCCCTCCACTCCCATACCGCTCAAGGCGCGCAGCGCGGCGCAAGGTGACCCACTTGTTGGGCAGGCGTTTCGGCCCCAGGTCGAACCAGGTCTTGCCGGTGTAGCTGTACTCGAGCGGCCAGGTGCCGTCCGGGCAGCGCTTGGAGAGGATCAGTTCGCCCAGCCTGGTGAGCCGCGGATCGCGCCCGTGTCCCAGGCCAACCAGCACTTCGGCCGTGCGCAGGACGTCGGCGACATAGCCCATCGGGTAGCCGAACTTGAACCAGCTGCCGTTCGGTTTCGTGACTCCAGCCCATGGGGTAATCGGCCGTCGCCGGATCCTTGCTGAACAGGAACTTACGCCGGTGTCGATGGCGCGGCGGATGGCCGGTGTTCGCTGACGTGCGGGCACCCGGCGCAGCGCGTCGAGCGCCGGTATGGCGCCCCAGGCGCAGGGTCGCTGGTTGTTGGCGCTGCAGACGAAACCCGGAGCGCTGTTGGCCGACTTGATATAGTGAACCTCGGCCTTGGTTTCGGTGTTCGGCGGCGATGCCCTCGCCGGTGATGCTGCGCGCCAGCCAATCCGAGCGCGGTGCGCAGGCGCGGGTCGTCGCCGAAGCCCGAGTTCAAGCAGCGCTGCGCCCAGGTTTCCTTGCAGGCAATGGACCATCCCGCCTTGCGTCGCCGAAGCGCTGAACCCGCCCAGTGCAGCACGGCTGTGGTCGAGGACATAGTCTGCGGCCTTGCGCACGCGGCGGTTCTCGCCGTCGGCGCCGAACTGGCCGAGGAAGATCACCTGCCAGACGGTGCCGGTGTACTTGGGGGAGTAACCCGGGCCCGGCTTGACCCACCAGCCCTCGGTCTCCATCGCCTGCAGGATTTCCTTCACCGGCGATGTGCGCACCGTCGCCCGGCGTGCGGCCAACAGGTCGGGGTCATCGGCCGGCGCGCCGAGCAAATCGCGCAGGGCGAAGTAGCGCACGCCCGGGTCGCGCTTCTCCAGCAGCCAGTCCAACACCGGGGACGACTTGAGTGCCGAGCGGCGGGAGGAGGTCATGTAAGTCCCTCCCCGTACATCTGGCCCGGGCCGAGCGACTTGGGGAACCGGGCGCGCAGCTGGTCGCGCGCGGTGTAGCACAGGTGGCAGGCGTCGGCGTAGCCTTCGGCGGGGGCCAATCCGTGAGCTCGCGCGAGCTCGGCCGGGCCGCCGCGCACCAACGGGCCGACGATCGGATGCTGCTCGGGCTGGTAGCCGGCCATGATTTCCACCAGCGGCTGGGCGAACAGGTTGCCGATCAGCAGCCCCTGGCACAGGTGCAAATTCCCCTGGTAGTCGACGTGCAGGCGCTCCGGTGCGAGCAGCTCCTCGTAAGGACACTCGGTGTAGCTTTTCCAGGCCAACTTCGGCGCGGCCGCAGCGAACGAGGCGATGGCTCGGCCGCGGTATACGATCGATCCACCCTCGATCGGCTGGCCTCGATCGGGGTCCAGCGCCTCGCGCGGCGCGCCGGGTGTCTCACACACGATCAGGTTGGCGCGGATCGACAGCCGCTCGGCGGCCGCCAGGGCGTTGTGGGCCTGCGGGCTGACGAGCTGATCGTAGTGCAACAGGTCGGAGGAGACAAAGATGTCTTCCAGTTCGGCGGCCATCGGGCGCAGCCAAGCCTCGGCATCGGTGGCGGAGGTCGCCCAATAGCCATTGGTGACGATGCCGGGCTTCAGGCCGCGCAGCGCCGACCGATGCACGGCGCCGGTCAGGATCGGGTAGTACAGGAAGGGTTCGCCGCCCTCAAAGTACACCTGCTCGATCGTCCCCAGCGCAACCGCCTGGTCCAGCACCTGCTCGACATCGGCCAGGGAGAAGGTGCCTTGCAGGTCCGGGCTGCCCCAGGTGAAGCAGTGCTCACACGAGAACAGGCACTGGTAGGTGAGCAGGAAGTGCAGGCCGGTGAGGGTCATGGCGACGGCGCTCCGCCGGCGGCTTGCTCCCGGGTGCTGTCACGTTCCCATACCTCGGCCACGCTCGGGAAGCGGGCGATCTCGGTGTGGGGCAGGAACATGGCGGCGGTGAAGGCCTCATAGAAGGAGTTGTCGGCCGAGAGTTCGATGTAGGTCATCTGCCGGGCGACCTGTGCCAACAGCTGGCGCTGATCGAGCGAGAGCAGGGCCATGTAGGTGCCCTGCAGGGAGGTGTTGCCGAGGAAGCGGAAGCGCTCCCAGGGCAGATCGGGAAGCAGGCCGATCTGGACCGCCTTCTCGACGTTGATGTACTTGCCGAACGAGCCGCCGACCAGCACCTGTTCGACGTCGCTCAGGCTGACGCCGACGCTGGCGGCGAGCACGGTGAAGCCGGCGTAGATAGCGGCCTTGGCGCGCATCAGGTTGTCGACATCGACCTTGGTCAGCACCAGGTCCTTGCCGGTCTCCGTCTCGGCGGCCCAGGCGACGACGTACTCCGGACCGTGATCCCCCTGGCGCACGCGCGGCGAGGCCTGGTCCAGCTTCACTCCGCCGGCGCGATCGACCACGCCGGTGACGAACAGCTCGGCCAGCAGCGAGATCAGGCCCGAGCCGCAAATGCCGCGCGGCCTGCCGCCGCCGATCACGCGGTAGGTCGGTTCGAAGGTGGCCGAGTTGACCCAGACCTCTTCGATGGCGCCTTCGGTCGCCCGCATCCCGTCGACCACCCCGGCGCCCTCGAAGGCGGGCCCGGCGGAGCAAGCGCAGGTGACGAGCCAATCGCGGGTGCCGAGCACGATCTCGCCATTGGTGCCCACGTCGATGAACAGCGTCAGCTGATCGGTCGTGGCGATGTCACAGGCCAGCGCCCCGGCGGAGATGTCCGAGCCGACGTAGGAGGCGACGCCCGGCAGGCAATCGATCACGGCCTGCGGGTTGATCGGCAGTCCGATCTCTCCGGCCAGGCAGACGGCAGGGAGGTTGACGGTCGGGATGTACGGGGCGACGCGAATCGGCGCCGGCGGGATGCCGAGGAACAGGTGGATCATGGTCGTGTTGCCGGCCACGACCGCCTTGAGGATCTGGTCGCCCGTTACCCCGGTGCGTTTCTGCAGGCGATCGAGCAGCCCAGCGATGGTCTGTTGCACTCGCTGTGTGAGCGAACCCAGGCCATCGTTCTTGGAGGCGTAGATGATGCGCGAGATCACGTCCTCGCCGTAGGCGATCTGGCCGTTGTATTCGGCGGCCGTCTCGATCACCTCGCCGGAGGACAGGTTGACCAGGTGCAGGCTGACCGTGGTCGTTCCGATGTCGATCGCCAACCCAAGCGGTTCGATCGGCTCGGGCCGCAGGTCGAGCAAGCGGGCAGGGCCGTCGGGGAGCGACCAGGATCGAGTTTCGAGCGCCACCCAGGGGGTCCAATCCGCCTGACGCAGCGCAGCGCCCATGCGGCGGACCATCCCCAGCGGGATCTCCACCCGCGGATACCCGGCCAGTTCAAGCCCCTTCTGCAGGCGGGTGAGGTCATCGAGGTTGTCCTGCAGATTGGGTTCGGGCAGGCTGAGGCGGAAGGCGTGGATGCCTTGCAGGTCGGAGCTGTAGGGGAAGGGCAGGCCGATGCGGGCAGCGGCCTTATCCGTTACCAGCCGGCGCTCGATCTTCTCCTGCTCGGGGATGGTGATGGTCAGATCGCCTTCGATCACCGTCTGGCAGGCGAGGGCGTAGCCGGTCTGCAGGTCTTCCGGCGAGAGGCGCAGGCTGGAGCGGCGGCGGGCGCCGCCTTCGACCAACACGGCGCAGCGGCCGCAGCGGCCCTGTCCGCCGCACGGCTGGGCGATCTCGAGGCCCGCCTGCTGAATCGCCTCAGCGACCAGGGCGCCGGTGGGCGCCTCGAGGGTCAGGCCGGAGGGTTGGATGACGACCTTGTGTGTGGCCAAGGTCCTGTCCCGTGGCGGTGGTGAGCCTCACCGGACGACCGGCGGCTCGGGCGGAACGGCACCGGCGCGAGGCGGGGCCCGCCGGCATCAAGCGGGACCGGAAGCTTGCCGCGTTCCGCTCCCGCCTGGGACTTCCGATCCTGCGGACGGGGCGAGCATCGCCAACCGGTGGGCGAGGGCGTTGCGCCAGGCCCTGCGGTTCCCCGCCGTCAGTTGTAGCCGTCGCAGATGTCGTCGGCAACGCGCGCCGCCTCGACCTGCTCCTGGTCGAGGAACCGAGCGCGACAGCGCCAGGCCCTCGCAGGCCGCCTGGCCCGCCAGGCGCATCACGCCTGGGATATCGGAATGGTGTCCACAGGCGAGGGTGCAGGGCGCCGGTGCGCCACATTGCAGGCAGGCTGCGGCGGCCCGCGCCACCTGCAGCGTGTCATAGCCAAGATACGGGTCACGACTCTGCGTGGGCATGCGCACCGTCACCCATCACCTCCTACCACCTTGCACAGTTCAGTTCGTCCACATCGCCTTCAGGTAGCCGCCGATGTCGACCGCCTCGCGCGGGCCGACCAGGATCTGCCAGCCGGGCAGTTCCTCTTCCAGCTCGCCCGAGAGCACAGCCACCTGGCCGGGGATCATCACTTTCTTGTGGCTGACCTTCTGCTCGATGCCGAAGCCCTTGATCGACTTGGCGATGCGCTCGGCGTCGAACTTGCCGGCTGCCCAGGCGGTGAGCACGCTCATGCCCTCGGCGTCGGCCACCACCAACCAGGCCGGCCAACCGGAGCCCTCGACCTCGTTGGCGACGGCGAAGTAGGTGATCGAGAAGTTGGTCGTGACCATCACCGGCGAGTCGGGCTTGGGGTTGTTGATCTCGTACACCCCCGGCTGGACCTGGATCGGCTTCTGCGGATCGGTGTAGATGTTCTGGCGCAGCACGAGCAGTGGGTAGAGCGAGGCCGGGTCGAAGGTGTCGAGCACGATGAAACCGGCGTACTTGGCGATGTGCTCGGCGGCCAGCAACGTCTCGTCCGCCCCGGCGACGCCGGGGAAAGTGATCACCGGGAAGCCCAACGGGCGGAAGTTCTTGCGCAGCGCCAGCCGGCGGGCGATGGTGAGTTGTTCGAGTGAGTCCTTATAGTTGGCGACGCCGGGATCGAGGACGAGGTCCTCGAGGCCGGCCTTGATCAGGTTCTCGGTCAGCGCTGTCAGGGCATCCAGATCGGAGGCGCTAGCCACCAGCGGGACCTTGCCTGCCTTGGCGACTTCGGCCATGGCCTGCCAGTTCTCGGCGGTGGCAGCGTGGAGCAAAGGCCGGCTGTCGCCCGCCGCCTCCAGTCCGGCCTTGGCCAGCTCCGGCGAGGAGACGATCAGGATCAGGGGTTTCTGGCTGGCGGCGCGCACGGCGGCCACTGCGGCCGAGAAGTTCTTTGGATCGCCTGAAGCGGCCTCGATGGCGAAGCCGTCCAGCGTCAGATTGATCCCGACGTAGTCGACCTGGTAGGCGTCGGCCTCGGCGGCCTTCTTCTTCAGGTCCTCGGGCTTCTCGCTATCGCGCAGGCGCCAGAACAGCCCGGGGCGGTGATAGAAAGTCTTGTCGTGGCGGAAGAGCACGGTCTCATTGCCGACCTGCAGGCGGTGATCCGCAGGACCGATCTCGATCAGCCGCATGGGCGGCGCCGAGGCGGCCTCGAGCTTGACCTTGGCCTCTTCGGTAACATACGGGCAGGCCTTCAACTCCGCCTGTTTGGCCGCCAGCTTCATGGCGAACGCCAGGCAGGTGGGGTAGCTGCATTCCTTGCAGTTGGTCTGCGGCAGGAGCTTGTAGATCTCGAGTCCGGTGAGTGCCATCAGTGTCCTCCCGCGGCCTCAGGCCGTGACCTTCAGGCCGTCGATAACGCCGCGCAGCCGCTTGAGTGTCTCCGGATGGCGCAGCACCAGGATGTTGGCCCCGGCGTACACCAGCGAGTTGGCCGTGACCGCCTCCCAGTTCAGGCTGCGGCGCCCCCAGTCGCCCCAGGCCTGGGGGACCCCCTCGCCGACGCGGGCTTCCTTGACGCGCCAGGCCTCCTCGCCGGGGGTGACGATCATCGGCTGCTGCGTCATGCTGTCGCCCTGCAGGGCGGCCAGCCGCAGGCGTTCCATCACCGAGTAGCCGTACTCGATCCCGTATCCCAGGGCGCCGGTGGTCGGGTCGATGACAATCCGCTCGAGCGGCAGGCCCATGTCGTGGATCAGGATCACCAGCTGCTTGGACAGATTGACGTCCATCGGGGTCTTGGACTGCACCAGATGGTCATTGGCCAGGGCGGCGGCAACCAACGTGCGGTAGTTCTTCTCTTCGCAAATGCCGAGCAGGATGCGCTCGCCCTTGGCCTCCTCCGCCACCGGCACCATCAGTTCATTGTCGATCTCGGCCTGGCCTGGCCCCACCACGGCCAGCGGCAGGCCGGTGGCGTTGAGCACCTTGCGCACGGCGGCGCGGGCCTTGGCCGGAGTGTTGCGCTGGCCATCGCTGTCGGTGAGGCTGAGAGCCAGGTAGATCATCTCGGCGCCGGCGGCCTCGGCCGCCTTGGCCCAATCCCCCGGGTCCTGCATGGCCTCGCCCCAGGCCTGAACCAGCAGGGGGGACCAGTCATCCGGCTTGCGGTCGCGCACTTCGAGGGCCAGGACGGGCGAGTTGGGCAACGCCCCTTCGAAGCTCAGGTGGGGCAGGGCGGCCTCGCCCCCCAGGGTGACCACGCGGCTGCGCGTCCCGCCATCGGCCTTGGTTGCGCCGAGCTTGACCTCGCGCACCTTGCCGGCCCACTTCTCCTTGGGAATCTCGATGGTCATGCGCCTGTTCCTCCCTGCGCAAGGCGGCGATCGGCCGGTCGGGCGGAAGGGGCGGCCGGTGCTGCTGGCGGCCGCCCTCCCAACGATTCCCGGCTGTCGCGCGCGCGGCGCGTCTCCGAGATGATGATAGCCCTTTCTGGCCCGCTCAGAACAGCGAAGGCATCGTCAGGGCAGGGTGGTTCTTCTCCGTCAGAAACTGCATCAGGCCTTCGACGTCGGTGGAGATCTTCTCGTCGGCGATCTTCGACAGGAGGTCGGGGTCGCCCTCCCGAATGGCGACCTTCTCCAACTGCTCGGCCATCTGCTCTTTGAGCACCGACGACAGCCAGACCACACGCTTGAACCCGCCGTCGGCCGAGATGAACTTCGGGCTGAGCAAGTAGAACTTGCCGTGCCCCATGATGCCCGGCGTCTGCAGTCCGCCGCCGGCCATGCCGGCCAGCGTCGAGAAGGTCATGCCGGCCGGGGTCATGCTGGTGTCCTCGCGGCTGACGATCATCACGCCGTTGGCCTCGGGGATGACCATGGCGATGCACTCGAAGCAGCCGCAGGCGGTCATCGGGTTCTCCATGATCGAGTACATCGAGACCTCGGCCACTTGCTGGTGGCTGGCGCCGACGGCGAACTCGTTGACCCCGACGTAGTAGCCCTTGACCGCGTCGAGTTGGCCGGCCTTCTTGATCGGCTGGTTGGGGCCGGTGGGGTTGATCTGGTTGGAGGCCTTGCAGTCCAGCCAGTTGTAGGCGCCGCACAGGCCCAGGCGCTCCGGGCTGATGATGCACACGTGGTTCGGAGCGAAGGACTGGCACAGCGTGCAGGAGTAGAAGGTGTCGACGCTCTCGTCGGTCATCGAGCCGATGCGCACGTTGCGCTCTTCGTAGGCCTGCGCGCGCCTTGTCCAGCCACTCGGCGTGCAGCTTGGGATCGGTGATGATCTGCACCTGGACCTTGTCCACGATGCTGCCGAAGTCGGCGTGGAAGCGGGCGTGCAGGATCTCGCCGAAGTGCTTGAGGTTGAAGCCCTTGTCGGCGGCGGCCTGGCTGATGCGGATCCAGGCGATGTCGCGCTGGCCGATGTGCTGGATGCCCGAGGCGCCGTTGATGAAGTAGTGCACCTGGCGTTCGAGCACCGGCTCGAAGTCCTTCTCCATCTTGCGCCCGGCGACCTGGATGACGATCCCCAGATCCATGGCGCCTTGCGGCTTGCATGTCCTCGAAGGTGGGTCCGAGGATCTCGATCTTGCCGTCCTCGACCTTGTCCAGGTCGGCCATGTGCAGGTACTCGAAGGCGCGGCTGTTCTTGCCGCCGAACTCGACGCGCATGTCGGTCTTGCGCACGACCTCGCCCTCGAAGGCCGAGCCGTAGGGCACCGGGATCGGGATCTCGCTGACCTTGACCTTGACGCCGCGGATCTCGATGCACTTCTGCACCAGGCGCTCCGCCCGCTCCAGGTCGTCCTTGCCCTCGATCTCGTTGAACGGCATCGACACCACGTGCTCGTAGGTGGTGACGCCGGTCGGCAGGATCTCGGGGATGACCGTGTCGGCGATGACCGGGAAGCCGAAGTTGATGGCGCCGGCGGCGGTGGCGTACTTCAGGTCGTCGACCTCGCCCAGGGCGAGCACGAAGGCGAAGACGCGGTTCTTGTTGTAGAGCAGGATGTCGCGCGCCTGGCCGCCCTTCATGCCGCCGAAGGTCAGCGCCGAGCGCACGGCGAAGCCCAGCGGGTAGATGGCGGAGATGGTGTCGGTGCCGAAGGGCACGGTGTAGGTGTCGTAGCCGAGCTCGACGCCTTCTTCCTGAAGCTGGTGGATGATGCTGCGCCCATTGACGTTGCCGCACAGGAAGGTCAGGATGTTGCGCCGTTGCAGCTCGCGCACGATCTTGACGGCGACTTCGTTGGACTTGGCGCAGCCGACGATGGCGGCGAAGCCAGGCATGCGGCCATCGACCAGCTGGATGCCCCAGGACCGAAGCTGGATATCGTCGATCGGACCGTTGAGGTGGCCGGTGCCGTTGTTCCCATTCTTGGAGGGATAGGCCGTGCCGCCGGCCAGCTGGAAGCCGGCCAGGGCCTCGGGCTGCAGCTCATACACGAAGCGCAGCGCCATGATCACTTCTTCGGCCAGCAAGGTAGCCATGCCCGAGTCGAGCGTCTCGCCCAGGTATGGCGTCCAGCGCCGATCGGGGGGAATCGGATGCAACAGGCCCCTGGCCTGCTCCAGCGCCGCCTGCAAGCCGCCAACGGTGGTGACCTCCATCCCGGTCATCCCCAGGATGGTAGGCAAGTAGTAGGCGGTGTTGGGGAAGGAGACTGGCGTGTCGGGGCCCTTCTCGGCCAAAGCCCGCTCGAGCATGACCTCGGCCTCATGCACAACATTGTTGGCGCCGCGGATGGCGTGGGTGGCGATGTAGCGTGACATAGTGCGCTCCTAGTCCCCGGCCGGTTGCCCGTACAGGGCCTCGGCGCGTGCTTCCGGTTCGAGTTCCATCAGCTCGAGCATGCGGGCATCGCCGCTGCGGCCGAAGCGGGACGGATCGTAGGCCGGCAGCTTGAGCGCCGCGCGCTTCTTGTCGATGTGTTCCAGCGCTCGCCGCACCATCTCGGCGTCCTCTTCAACGAACTCGATCTTGCCGCCGACCTTGGCCTCCCAACCCTCGCTCAGGATGCGGGTGACCTCCTCGCTGCCGGCGACCGGACTGTGAATGCCCATGATCACATAGGCGCCCGAGGCGGCGCAGTAGGAAGCGATGGCCAAGGCCTTCTCGCTCATCCACTCCGGGGCGAGGCCCACGGCTGGGACTTCGCTGATATCCTCGCCGAGGCCGCCCTCCTGCACCATCTGGGTCAGCACGGTCAGGATGCGCGAGTTGTCGACGCACGACCCCATGTGCAGCACCGGCGGCATGCCGGTGGCCTCGCACACCTCGCGCAGCCCCGGTCCGGCCGACTCCAGCGCCGCCTCGCCCAACAGCAAGCCGAACTTGCCGCTGGCAATGGCGCCGCAGCCGGTCTCGACCACCAGCACGTCGTTCTTGAGGAACTCGCGCACCAGGTAGTCGTGCGAGGCGTCCTGCGTCGTGCGCGGGTTGTTGCAGCCGACATTGGCCACCACGCCCCGGATGCGGCCGCTCATGATGGCGTCGTTCAGCGGCCGGAAGGAGGAGCGGTACGAGCCGCCCAGCATGTAGTTGATGTATTCGTGCGAGAAGCCCGGCACCACATCCGACGACACATCCGGGATGTCAATTTCGCCGCGGTTGGGGTAGTTGTCGATCGCCCGACGCACGATTTCCTTGGCGATCCCGTAGGCGTTGTGCTCGTCGAATTCGATGTGGGTGGCGCCGGTGATCTTGACCTTGGGCGAAGTGGTGATGACCTCGGTGTGGAACTTCCTGGCCAGGTCAGGCAGCGCCTGCATGATGCACTGCACGTCGACCACCATCGCCTCGACGGCGCCGGTGATGATGGCCAGCTCCTGATGCAGGAAATTGCCGGCGGAAGGCACGCCCTGGCGCATCAGGGTTTCGTTGCTGGTGCAGCAGATGCCGCACAGGTTGATGCCCTGGGCGCCTTTGGTGGCGGCGTACTCGATCAGCTCGGGGTCGGTAGTTGCCGCCAGGATCATCTCCGACAGCGTGGGCTCATGGCCATGGACGACGATGTTGACCTCGTCCTTGCAGAGCACGCCCAGGTTGACCTGGGAGACCAGCGGGCTGGGGGTACCGAACAGGATGTCGGAGATGTCGGTGGCGATCATCGAGCCGCCCCATCCGTCGCCCAACGCCGAGCGCATGGTCTGGTGCAGAATGTGCTCGGGGTCCTGATCGTCGCCCATGTGCGTGCGGTGCAGGATGTCGACCACCTCACGATCGATGCCGCGCGGGGCCAGCTTGAGCTCGCGCCAGAGCTGCTTGCGCTTGGGCGGAGCCGTGTCGATTAGGGCGAGTTCGCCGGTCTGCTGGCCGAATTGGGCGAGGTACAGCTCAGCGACGTCGCGGGCGATCTCGCCCACCGGCCGGCCCTCGGTTGGGATCTTCAGCTTGCGGGCGACGCTCTCCAGCCGGTATGGGTCGCGGACCTTGTAGCCCGGCGCCTCGCCCTTGGCGACCGCCAGCAGCGTCAGCGCCAGATCGCGCCCGTGATCGGAGTGGGCAGCCGCGCCGGCGGCGACCGCCCGGGCGAAGTTGCGGGCGGTGATGGTCTCGATCGTCGCGCCGCATACACCGGTCTGTCCGTCCTTCACCAAACGGCACGGGCCCATGAAGCACAGCTTGCAGCACGAGCCGGTGGCTCCGATCGGGCAGGGAGCCATCTGCTCGGCGCGGGAGAAGGCCGTATCCAGCCCGAGGGCGTCGGCGCGGATCAGCATCTCCTGGGCAGCAGGGTCGAGCGATCGTTCCTGGGGGGTGCGGGCCTTCTTGCTCTTCTCGGGGGGCATGGCGGTGGGGCCTCCTTCGGCTCAACTACTCTTTGGGAATGCGCTGAATTTCGAAACCTGGACACGGCCACAGGGCACGCCCCTGCAGCGTAGGGGACTGTTCGGCGAAAGCCATCGACTCGTGGGTGCCGGCAAGGATGGCGGTGTGACGCCCGGTCCGCTCGCCCATCGGAATGGGGAATGCCGTCTCCAGCGCGTCGGCGATGTAGCCCTCGCCCGCCAGCTTGCTGACGATCTCCTCCTCGGTCACCACGGTTGGGTAGTACTTGATCACCAGCTTGTGCGCGGCCGGGCTGGCCAGGATCTCGGCTACCCCTTCCATCGGCTCGAGCAGCTTGCGGACGGCGGAGGTGTGATGATCGCCATACAGGGCAGGGATGTTCATGACGAGGCGTTCCATCCGGTCTCACTCCTATCGCTGGCATCGTCCTGGCTGCGGCTCGCCGGCCGCAGATAGGGCGTGGGAGATAGATGCTGGCGGATCTCTACCTTGATGGCGTCGCGCAGGCAGTCCCCGGAGAGGTGCATCAGCGTGTCGCCGTAGTCCGGTTCCTGGTTCATGCTCGCCAGGCACGGGAAATGATGGTGCAGCATGCCGGCTTGCTCGACCGCTTCGTCGACCTGCACGTTGACCAACCCCTCCGCCACGTGACGGCTGCAGCCGCAGGCGGCGTCGCGCACGACGGTCACCTGCTGGATGCGGCCACCATCCACCTCTACCTCGAACTTCGGCCGGCCGAAATGGGCGGCAAAGCGGCGGATCAGGGGGTCATCATAGTGCTCGATGTTCGGTGTCCGGTTGTACTGGGTCTCGGTCAGCGTGCAGAACGGTCGAGGGAAGATCGCGCTCGCGCCTGCGGCTTCGAGCCAACTTCGCAACTGGCCCACCAGGCCGAGGGGCAAGGATTCGGTTCGGTCGATGGGGGCGATCACGGCTGTGGCTCCCGTCATCCGCACGATATCGGGAAGCAACTGCGCCACGCCGGGCACCTCACCCAGAGATAGGATCAAGTCGGCCCCAGGCAGGCTGGCGGGCAAGTACTCCTCAGGATCATCGACGATTGGAGGCAGGACGCGCGGGGCGGCCCAGGCGCTCACTCTCCAATCGGCGGGAGCGTTTGCCTGGATGTTGTCGGCAATGCGCTCCCCCCATAGACCCTGAGTGACGGCCAGGACCCGGAACTGGGAATCGAACGAGGTCGAGTTCCCTATTCCCTCACCTCCTCCATGGCCCTGAAGCCAGGACTCCCCACCAGTGTCTGTTTTCGGCCTTTCCCCCAGGCAGTGGGAATTGTCACCCATTTCCGCCGCAAGTCGTCCTAATTGCAGACCGACCCACTGACACCCCTGGCGCCCTCGTCGCGAGCGCGGATTCGCCGTGGCTTGTTCCGGGTTTCACAAGAGGTTGGCTCGCGTGTCAGCCCGGCCGCCATGCGGGAGAGATGGAGGTCGAAAGCTGCACGGTGTATAGTTGGTCTTCCGGTCGAAGACAGGACAAGTGCGTGGTGTCAGACACGCTGATCCCTGCTGGGTTGCAGAGGCGCTGGACGATCCTCGCCGCGGCCAGCCTCGTCGCCTGGGCGGCCGGCCTGTGGATCCTGTGGGGAGCGTTGCCGCCAACACAGGCCCGGGCGTGGGCAGTGGGGTCAGCCATCACGCTCGCCTATGTGCTCACCTTCTCGCTCAGCCACCTGCGGCTCAACCACCGCCTTGGAGAGACCCAGCCGCTGGAGGTGCTAGGCCCAGGGAACACGCTGACCCTGATCCGCGGCACGCTCATCGGCCTGCTGGCCGGGTTCCTGCTGTTGCCACGCCCGGCCGGCTGGCTGGGTTGGGCGCCGGCGGTGCTCTACTCCCTGGTCGATGTCGGGGATCTCCTGGATGGCTACCTCGCCCGGGCGACGCGCACCGCCACCCGGCTGGGCGAGCGCCTCGATATCGAGTTTGACGCGCTGGGGCTGCTGATCGCCAGCGCCTTGGCCGTGCACTGGGGGACGATGCCGCTCTGGTTCATGTTGGTGGGCGCTGCCCGCTACGCCTACCTGCTCGGACTGGGGTGGGAGCAGCGGCGCGGGCGAGTGATCCGGCCCCTGCCGGCGAGCGACCTGCGCCGGCCGATCGCCGGCGTGATGATGGTCTTCGCCAGCGTGCTGCTCTGGCCGATCGTCCCTCCGGCGGCGGCGCGGGCGGCCGGCTGGGTAATCGGCCTTCCGTTCCTGCTGGGATTCGGCCGCGACTATCTGGTGGTGAGCGGGCACCTCTCTCCGCTTTCGCCGGCCTACGTGCGTTGGCGTAACCTTTCGAAGCGCGTGCTGCACCTATGGCTCCCGCCGGTGCTGCGCGTGCTGGTCCTGCTGGGCTGGGTGCTGGCAGTCTGGTCCGTGCAGGTGGATCCAAGTGCGCCTGCCGCCGGGCGATGGCTTGTGGTCCTGACCGGGATCCCCGTCGTGCTGCTGGTCCTGGGGATCGCCGGCCGGCTGGCTGCGCTTGGCGCAACGATCCTGAGCGCGGTCGCGATGGTGCTGGTGGGAACCCCACCGCTCCTGCTGCTGTTGATGACGGCCTCGCTGGCGCTGCTGCTCACGGGCACTGGCCCGGGGTCGCTCTGGCGCGGCGACTCGTTCCTGGTCAACTGGCGCCCGGGGTCACCGCGCCAGGCCGGGCCCTGACCGATGCGGCGAGCGGCGCGCTGGCTGATTTGGCCGGTGGTCCTTGGGCTGCTGCTCCTGGCGGCCCGGAGCGTCGACTGGTCCGACGTGGCCCGGCGCCTGGCCGCGATTCGACCCTGGCAGTGGCTGGTGTTGCTCACCTTGAATGCGGCGATCGTCCTGGCCTTCAGCGGACGCTGGTGGGCGATCCTGCGCGGCATGAACCTGCGCCCGGGGTACTTCCGGCTGTCCGCCTACCGGCTGGCCGGATTCTCGGTCTCGTACTTCACGCCGGGATCGCAGTTCGGCGGTGAGCCGCTGCAGATCGACCTGCTGCGTCGGAAGCACGGCATCGCGCTGCCCGCATCGACCGCCTCCGTGACGCTCGACAAGGCGCTCGAAGTGCTGGGGAACGCCACCTTCCTGGCTGTAGGACTGACGGTGTTATTGCGTCTGCGCTGGCTGAACTCGCGTCAGGCGTTGCTTCCCGGGGTCATCGCTGGCCTCCTGCTGGTTGTCCCTCTTTGCCTGCTGTTGGCGTGGTGGACCCGACGCCGGCCGCTGACGCGACTGACGGGTTGGTTGGCGCGCCAGGCGCAGGCACGCTGGCCAGCAGTGACCCGGCTGCAAGCAGGCGTCCAGGCTTTCGAGACGCAGGCCGGCGACTTCTGCCGCCAACGCCCGTGGCACATCACCCTGGCGATGGGGTTCTCGCTGCTCAGCTGGATCGGCATTGTCGTCGAGCGCTGGTTGATGCTGCGGTTCCTCGGAGCGGCCTCGGGGCCGGCCGAGACGGTCGCCGTTGTGGCGGTTGGACGGCTGGCGCTGCTGTTGCCGGTGCCGGCCGGGCTCGGCGCGCTCGAAGCCAGTCAGGTGTTCGCCCTGCAGGCGCTGGGCTACGACGCCGCCCTCGGCATCAGCCTGAGTCTGCTGATCCGGCTGCGCGATCTGCTCTTTGGGGGTCTGGGGCTGGCGCTGGCCGCGCACTGGACGCGCAAGGGGCTGGACAGCTAAGCCGGGTTCCCCCGCACCCTGGCTGGGAGAGGTCGGCCCGCGGGGGGCACGGCGCAGGGTCCTGCCCTCCCGCACGGAGAACACCCCCGGCCTCTGGGGAAGGACCACGATCGAGGGAGAGCGCCGGCTGACTCAGGCCGCGGCTTCATACGCCTGACGAATCCAACCCAGCAGTTCCTTGTCTACCTCCTTGGGTTGGGTGAGGTAGATCTTGTACTGGCACATCCCGCCGGCCGGCAACTCAAGCAGGCGCGAGGTCGGCTTCGCGCCTTTCATGTTCAGGCCAAGTTCGAGGCGTCCCTTGCTGGCAGGGCCGATCATGGCGAACTGCTTCTTGCGCCGCAGGCTGACATAGCCCTTCTTGGGGGCGATCTCGAATGCACCGAGTTTGTCGATGGCGGTCATCAGGCGATCGTGAATCGGCCGCAGCTCGGCTTTGGGACCGGCGTAGATCTGATCCAGCACATCGCCCGACCGCGGAGCCGGCGAGCCCGGCGCGCCAGCCTCGGACGACTGCAGGTAGACGCGGGCCAGGGCGTTGGCGTCTCCATGGCCCATGCCCAGGTCGCGCTTCAACAGGTCGCGCAGCTCCCCGTGTTTCTTCAGACCGCTCTTGCGCATCAAGGCGAACAACTGGTCGAGCGTCTTGCCGCTTCGGGTTTGGAGATTGCGAAGCTGAGCCTCGGTGGCTTTGTCGACACTGTTCATGGGGAACGGACTCCTTCTATTGGGCGGCTCACCCGCCGTTGCACGAGTTGCGTAGGAATTGCAGGGTCACAGACGATCCGGTAGCGCATGGTTCACTCCAGCCAGCCTTCCCGGCCGACCGGTTGAGATGACGCCCTTTCTCCAATGCTACCTTGCCTCTGAGCGGCCCGGAGAGGCTGGCTTTGGTCGTGGCCGCCGTGGGTCCGGCTATCGGGCGCTTGCCGGAACCACCCCGATGACGTCCAGCTGGTGGGCGATGTAGATCAACTCGCCATGCTCGACTTGCCGATGGCGCCGCTCGATCCAGCGTCGCAGTCGCTGGGGGTCAATCTCGCCACGGCTGCGGAGCGCAACCCACAGCGTGTGACAGATGTGGTGGAGGAAGTAGGCCTCGTCACCGGGGTAGCCGCCGCCGCGCGGCACGACGACCCAGTCGGAGCTGCCCGCCGCCAGGATCGCGCCGCCCATCGCAGGCAAGCCGGCCAGCAGACGGCGGCCGGTGCGGCTGTCGCCGGACGGTTTGCCATCGATCGTGCGTTCATCCATCGTGCGGTGGTAAGCCTCGATGATCTCGCCGTCGAGCGAGCGATCGATCTCGGGCATGAAGATCGTCTCGCCGTCGAAATTCAGGCTGAAATAGAACAGGCCGCCCGGGCGCAACATGGAGAGCAACAGCGGTACGGCGGTCTCGAGGGGAACCAGGTCGAGGAAGGCATGCGCCACGACGACATCCGACGCCCGGCGCTGAGATGGTCGCCGGCCAAAGGCGGCGTAGTCCGCCGTCACGAAGCGCGCCGTCACCTCGCCGTGGGGCGCGCTCAGCCGGTGCCAGCCGCCGTGGGCCCCGACGTGCCATCCCTGCCGCCGTGCCCAGGCTGGCAACTGACGGTCGGCGCGCTGGATGTTCGCCGGCTCGGCGTCCACCCCGGTATAGGTTCCGCGCCACAGGACTCCCTGCCGGAGCAGTCGGTGGAGCATTGTGCCGATGCCGGCGCCGATCTCGACGACGGCCACCTCACCGGCGGCCTGGCGCCGAGCCATCTGCTCGGCCAGCGTCGCCCAAACATCGGCGTTCAACGCACGATCATCGACCGGTTGTTTGCTCAGCAAGTAGCGCTGGAAGTTGTAGCGCTGAGGGACCATGATCTACCGCCGCCCGTAGAGCGCATACGCGCCACTGGCTCGCACGCGCTCTACGGGATCGCTTGTGACAAGGGCCCGGATGGGTTCGGCGACATCATTGCCCAGGACTCTTCAGGCGCTGCGCCGGCCAAGGAACAGGGCGATCAGCAGGACCAGCTCGTCGAGCTTGGTGAAGTAGGCCAGCGGCGAGCGCTCGCCCATCGGGATCCAGGCCAGGATGGTGATGGCGGTGAAGGCAATGAAGGCCCAGGTGATCACGTTGTGCGACAGCCGCAGGAAGCTCAGCTTGCCCAGGTAGGCCAGCAACAAGCCCAGGAAGCCGAGTGCATTGAAGATGAAGAGGATTCCCAGGGCTTGCGTTGGCCCGATCTGGAGGAAGGCGTAGTACAGGTGAATCACGGCGGTCACGACCGCGGTGATGGTCACGACGGTGCGGAGCGTTTGCTTGTTCATCGATCTACCCTCCCAGGTACTGTGGATGATCCGGTAATCGCCCCGGTCGACACTCATAGCAACCCGCCAGCCGACTGCTCGGTGCGCTGCTGGCGGGCGACTTCCACCAGGAAGTCGCGGATCCTGGCGGCGGTGGTCTCCCAGGTTGGATGCTTCCGGGCGCGCTCCAGGCCGGCCAGGCCCATCCGGGCGAGAAGGGACCGATCGCCGTGCAGCTGGCCGAGGCACTCGGCCAGCTTGAGATCATCGCCCGGGGGAATCAGGAAGCCTTCCACGCCGTCGCGCACCAGGTCGGCCGCGCCGCCGGAGGCCGAAGCCAGGCACACCAGGCCGAATCCCATCGCCTCCAGGTAGCCGATGCCGAAGCCCTCATGCCAGGAGGGGACGACGAGCACCTGGTGGGAGGTGAACAGCCGGTCGAGGCGGTCATCGGGCACCGGGCCGAGAAACTCGACCGGGATGGCCAGCTGCTGGGAGCGCTCGAGCATGCGCCGTGCGAATCCGGGATCCCGCTCGGTCTCCCCGACGACGGTCAGACGCAGGCTGCCGCGCGGGAACCGTTCCAGGGCGCGCAGCAACACCTCCAGGCCCTTGCGCGGCGTGCTGGCGCCCAGGTGGAGCAGGCGCAGTGGGCCGGGCTCCTTGAGCGCGCACCGAACACCTGTTCCGGCTGGATCCGCTGGCGCTGGCGATCCGCCCCGGGCCAGGCGACGAGGGAGCGCAGCCGACGCCCGGCGAGCGCCTGGGCGGCGTCGAGCGTGGGGTGGCTGTTGCACACCACGGCGTCGACCGAGCGCAGGTAGTCGCGCTCCACGCAGCGGTAGACAGCCAGCGCCAACGGGGAATGCGCCTCGCTGAGGCGCAAGTGATGGACGATCGAGACGATCGGCAGGCCCCGGCGGCGCAAGCGGCGGTTGGCCCAGAAGAGCGAGGGATGGTTCAGCTCGTCCTGCAGCAGCAGATCGAACGCCGCATGTTGGACCCAGCGTTCGACCCGGCGAGAGAGGTTGTGCAAGAGGTGAGGTGCGTAGGAGCGCCAGGGAAGCGAGAGCACCTCAAGCCGGTCGCCTTGCTGGCGCAGGTGGGCCACCAGCTGGCGGTCGTACAGGTAGCCTCCGGTCCTCTGCTCCAGGCTGCCGTAGATCACCAGGCCCAGGTTCAAGAGCGCTCCAGACGATAGGAGGCCCAGGCGAATTCGTTCTCCCACAGGCGCAGGATGATGGCCTGCAGGTTGGGAGCTTGGATTGCGGCCGACAGTTCCTGGCAGAAGATGCGGCAGAAGTGTTCCAGGCTTGGATTCAGGTCAGCGAAGGCAGGCAGGTCGTTCAGCATCCTCCCCGCATAGCGATCGACCGCCGACTGCAGCTGGTCTTCCAGGTCGACCAGATCGACCAGGTATCCGTGTCCATCGAGCCGTGCGCCCTCGAGCAGGACTTCGACCCGATAGCGGTGGGCGTGACGTTGGTTCTCCGCCCCCCAGTCGCCCCCGACGAGTTGGTGGAAGGCCTCGAACTCGCGCTGGATGCATAGTTGGTACATCTACCCTCCCACTTGCCAGGCGGCTATCTGCAACCTGCCGCGAGCTTGCGGAGAACCACGGCCGAGCTCATCCCCCCAAGAGACACCATCTACTCCCCCGCATGATGCGATGGCGTCTCCGTTCAGCCCGAGGCTGGGGGGAGGCCGGGGTGGGGGTGTGGCGTAGTGCGTGGATCGTCGCGCACAGCACTAATCATCGGATCCAGGGTAGCGCAGCACGACCTGGAGCGTGGTTTCCGGTTGCTGATCGAGCAGGCGATACGCTTCCGGCGCGTCGCCGAAATCGACGCTGTGGGTGATCCAGCGGCGGGGGGCGATCTGCGGCAGCAACTGCAGCACCACCTGCAGCCGCCGCGGCTTGGTCCAGCGCCCGCTGAGTTCCGGCGCGATCGTGCTGACCTGGCTGCTGACGATCTGAATCCGGCTGCGGTGGAACTCGCCGCCCAGGTCGAGTTGCGTTGGCTGGGTGCCATACCAGGAACCGAGCACGACTCGCCCGGTGAAGCCGGTGATCGAGAGCGCCTGGTTGAGGGCCGAAGGGTCGCCGGAGAGCTCGAAGGTGAGATCCGATCGGCCGGTCGGCAGGGCGTGCGCCAATTGCGCCGGGAGATCGGAGATCGATGGGTCGAGACAGGCGGTCGGTTCGAGCTCAAGGCTTGCCTGGCGGCGCAGCGGGTAGCGTTCGAGGGCGACGAGCGCCCCCAACGGCATGCGGCTGAGCAGCCGCGTGACCAGCAAGCCGACGATCCCCTGGCCAAAGACCACGACGGCCTCCCCCAGGATTGGGCGGCCGTCCTGCACCAGGCTGACGGCCGTCTCCAGATTGGGGATGAAGACGGCATCCTCGTCGGCCAGATCCTCCCCCAGGGCGAGCACCTGATCGACCTGTGCCAGGAAGTGCGAGGCATGCGGCTGGTAGGCAAACACGCGCCGGCCGCGCCAGAGCGGGTCGACTCCCGGTCCGACCTCGAGCACTCGGCCGACGCTAGCGTAGCCGTAGGTCAGGGGGTAGCGTAGCAGCCCGCGCAGCGCGGGCAAGGTGGCGTCGATCGCCATCTCCTGCGGCGCGTGGCCGCGATAGATGAGCATCTCGGTACCGGCGCTGATGGCGCTCAATCGGTTGGCGACGAGGAGTTGCCCGGCGCCAGGCGGCTCTAGCTGAATCGGCCGGATCTCGATCTCGCGCGGCGCAGCGAAGACCAGCTGGCTGGCGTTCACGGTTGTGGTCCTTCGAGGCGTGCCCACAGGATAGCATCTTGGCCCGCCTGCGACCAGTGGGGCTCGACGAGCGCCGGCCAGGCGACGCCGTCCGGCCCCGGCAAGGCCAGCACCGGTGTGCCGGCCACCAGCCGCGGGGCAACCGTCACGATCAGACAATCCCCCAGGCGCTGGGCGAGCATAGCGTGCAAGACCCGGCTGCCGCCTTCGACCATCAACCGTTGCACTCCCAGTTGCTGGAGTGCGGCCAGGACTTGGCGCAAGTCAAGGCCTCCAGTCGGTCCGCTGGGAACGCAGACCACCTCGGCGCCGGCTGCGCGCAGCCGCTCGGCGTGCTCCGGCGGCGCAGCCTGACCGGCGAAGATCAAGGGGCGCTGGCCCGCATGCAGCAGGCGCGCCGTGAGTGGCAGGCGCAGCCGGCTGTCGAGGACGATGGGACGCGGGTTGGCCCCGGCAACCCAGCGCACGGTCAGGCTGGGGTCGTCGGCCAGGGCGGTGCCGATGCCGACCAGCAGGCTGTCGTGCCAGGCGCGCAGGCGGTGAGTCAGGCGCAAGCTGTCTGGGCCGCTCAGCTCCAGTCGAACGCCGCCGGGGCCAGCCAGGCTGCCGTCCAGACTCTGGGCGTACGTGAGGGTGACCCAGGGGCGTGTAGAGGGTGCGGTTTGGGAGTCAAGCCAGTCGAGCAGTGGGTCGTTGGGGGTCGCGTCAAGCATGCGCGGCAGGCGAGCTGTCGGGATCGGTGTCCAGCGAAAGCATATGGCGCATGCGCAGCCGCTTGGTGTTCAGGTAGAGCAGATTCTCCTGGTAGACGGGGGCCTGCACGGGAACTCGGGCGACGACGTTCACTCCGGCCGCGCGCAGGCTCTCGATCTTGGCCGGATTGTTGGTGAGCAGTCGCACCGAGCGGATGCCGAGGTCCTGCAGCATCAACACGGCCAGCGTGTAGTCGCGCTCGTCCGCCTGGTGACCGAGGGCCAGGTTGGCATCGACGGTGTCGAAGCCTTCGTCCTGCAGGTTGTAGGCGCGCAGCTTCTGGTTGAGGCCGATGCCGCGACCTTCCTGACGCAGGTAGAGGATCACGCCGCGCCCCTCGTCGGCGATCACGCGCATGGCGGCGTGCAGTTGGTCGCCGCAGTCGCAGCGCCGTGAGCCGAGCACGTCGCCGGTGAAGCACTCGGAATGAACCCGCACCAGCACGTCCTCACCGTCGTACACCTCGCCGTGCAGGAGGGCCAGGTGCTCCTTGTTGTCCTGGTTGTTGGCATAGACGCAGAGCTGGAACAGGCCCTCGTCCGTCGGAATGCGGGCGCAGGTCAGCTGCTGAACGGTGGGGGTGGGCTTTTCCATGGCTCTCGCCGCCTGTCTGCGAATCGTGCGCCGGAGGGCGTCCAAGGGAAACGCAGCCGGATCCCAACCAGCGCCTGCGCGCGCGGATTATACCGCCGGGCCGGCCGCGCAGTGCTCGCTGCGGCCCGCTCATGGGCTTCTAAGGATCGCTTCACAGGTTCTCCACAGGTGCAGGGTAGAGTGGCATCGAACACAGACTGGTGTTAGGCGGAGGACAGGATGTCGAAGACGACGAAGATCGTTCTGGGGATCGTTGGTGGGGTGATCTTGCTGTGCGTCTTGGTGACGACCGCGGCAAGTGCCGGGTTCTTCTTCAGCAGGGTCGGGATGCCTATGGGCTTGGCGAGCGCGGCCGTCATGCGCCCGTATGTTCAGGCGCAGCCGGACACGTACGACCGGCCCTACCGCATGCCGATGTTCGGACAGGGCCGGGGCTACGCAGATGGCGAAGGGGAATGCCCGTATGAGGGTGCTTGCCCGATGCGTCCCGGTGAGGACGGCCGCCGGCCGTTCGGACCGGAGGATCACCGCATGCCCTTTGGCATGTTCGGGCTTGATCCTGAGGACGAGTTCGGCCCGGGCGGGATGATGGGTCCTGGCGGCCGGATGGGGGGCTTCACCTTTGGCACCGATCCGTCGGCCGAGCCGCTCAGCGTTGAGCAGGCGGTCGCTGCAGCCGAGGCGTACCTGGCCGGGATCGAGACGACGCGAGCTCGAAGTGGCCGAGGTGATGGTGTTCGACAACCACGCCTACGTCGAGATCAAGGATCCGGCAACGGGCGAGGGCGCGATCGAGCTGCTGGTCGACCCGGTGAGCCAGCGGGCGATGCTCGAGTTCGGCCCGTCGATGATGTGGAATACCAGCTACGGCATGCACAACGTCGCCCGGATGCACGGCGGGATGATGGGCCCGGCGTTTGGCCCGGAGACGGCGCCGCAAGGCGAGATGACGGTCACGCCGGAGCAGGCCGCCGCGGCGGCGCAGGACTACCTGAGTGAAGCCTTCCCTGGGCGAACGGCCGCGGACGAAGTGGAGAAGTTCCCCGGCTACTACACGCTGCACGTGCTGGAAAACGGTGAAGTAGTCGGGATGATGAGTGTGAACGGGTATACGGGCCAGGTCTGGTACCACAGCTGGCA
This sequence comes from uncultured Chloroflexia bacterium, assembly GCA_963789825.1. Lineage (GTDB taxonomy): Bacteria > Chloroflexota > Anaerolineae > Anaerolineales > E44-bin32 > PFL42. Next base: position 86,497 of record CAWBME010000001.1, on the reverse strand, counting down.
TGGCGATCTTCTCGAGATGCAGGAGTTCGACGAGTAGGCTTGCCCACACGCTCTGTGGTCGTAGGCCTTCCGTTGTCGGTGGGCAGCCCTAGTTCTATAGGGGCTGCCCACCGATGTTGTGGATGACTGTACACGCACTGGGCGTTCGGCCCAAGCGGGGGATCCGCCGTCTTGAGTTCAGCTGAGCCCACAGGCGGAATCAACAGCGTGCGATGGCCGGTGTGATCCTGGCGGTACCGCCGTCAGACGAGTTATCCCGCTCACAGGGTGAGGATGCCGCGAGCCCCGCTGGCTGAGGCCGGGGGTCGTGAGCCGTCTCCCTAGCAGGAGGCGGGCGGGGGTAGTCCGGTACCCGCCGGAGCTCCAGCCGATGCACTCTTCCCCGCGCTGCTGGGTGCTCTGGCGGGCAGGCACGGCCGTGATCGACGGGGTGCTGGATGGCGGTCGACCTGATGCTCGCAGATCGGCTTGGCGCCCGGGCGTCTCCGAAGGAGGCTGCACGGCGCAGTCGGCTCAGCCCCATCCCTCAGACGAGAAGATCGCGCACGGCATGGGAACTTGCCCGAAGGCCGAGACCCCGAAGGGCTGCGTCGCCATCTCCTCTCGCCAGCGGCTTGGCCGAAAAGGAGTCGGCAGTCCAGGCGCGGACGCCAGGCCAGCGAAGCCAGAGGGCTGTCAGCGCATTCGCCCGAACGGGACCCGGCCGGGCATTGACGGACAGGAAGCACGGCGGTATCCTTGCTGCAAATCTTCGCAGTTACAAGGAGTTGCGATGGCGTGCGGAGCACAGATGACCGGCGCACTGCGCCAGGCGGGATTCCGCATCACGCCGCAGCGCCAGGTCATCCTGGAGGTCGTCGCTCATGGGAGCGACCATCAGTCGGCGCAGCAGGTGTATGCGGCGGCGCGCCGCCGCCTGCCCGGCCTCAACCTGGCCACGGTCTATCGTACGCTGGACAGCCTGAATCGAGCCGGCCTGGTGGACCTGATGGACGACACCCATGGCTCGCTGCGCTTCTCGCTACGGGATCCGGAACACCAGCACGCTCACCTGGTCTGCCGCCAGTGCGGCGCCACGTTCGAGCTGCCCGTCACCTGGTTGACCCGCCTGGCGCAGGACATCCACCGCCGGACAGGGTTCGAGGCCGATCTCGGGTCACCAGACCTTCAGCGGATTGTGCCCGGCGCTGTGCCCGGCAGCAGTCCGCCCGGAATTCGACTCGCGCCCGCAGGCGCAAGGAGGCTTGAGCGCCATGTGGTTCTCTCCCGCTGCCCTGCACATCCCGGATGGGTTCCTCACCCCGCTGATCGCCGGGATCGGATGGGCGTTGGCCATCGTCATGATCGTGATCGCCATCCGCCAAACCAACCGTCAGCTCGGGGAGCGTCAGATCCCGATGATGGGCATCCTGGCGGCGTTCATCTTCGCCGCACAGGCGATCAACTTCCCGGTGGCGGCCGGCACCTCCGGCCACCTGATCGGCGCCGCCCTGGCGGCGATCGTCATGGGCCCTTGGGCCGCTACGCTGATCATGACCGCCGTCGTCGTCGTCCAGGGGCTGTTGTTCCAGGATGGCGGCCTGCTGGTGATGGGCTGGAACATCATGAACATGGGTGTGATCGCCGCCTTCACCGGCTACTTCACCTACAGCCTGGTGCGCCGGCTTGCCGGGGCTTCACGGGTCGCCAGGCTAGCGGCGGCCTTCGCCGCCGGCTGGATCTCGGTCATGCTGGCATCCGTGGCCACGGCGCTCGAGCTGGCCGCCTCGGGGACGTCGCCGTTGGTGCTGGCGACGGCGGCCATGGCCGGTGTGCACGCCTTCATCGGCATCGGCGAAGGACTGATCACGGCGGCGGCCGTCGGCCTGCTGCTCGCCACCCGTCCCGACGTGGTGAAGGGTGGGCAGGTCGCGCCGGGACAGCGGAGCGCATCCTACGTGCTGGTGGGATTGGGGATCGCGCTGATCGTGGCGTTGTTCTCCCCACTCGCCTCCCCCAGCCCGGACGGCCTGGAGTTCGTCGCCGAGCAGCAGGGGTTCATCGGCCGGGCGCTCGCCTCGCCCTATGCGCTGCTGCCCGACTACACCCTCCCGTTCATCTCCAATCCGGCGCTGACGACGATCCTCGCCGTGGCGCTCGGCACGCTGATCGTGTTCGGCGGCGCAGTCCTGATCGGGCGGCTGGCGACGCGACGGGAGGCCGCCCAGGGCTAGCCGTGCACTATGATTTGACCGATCAGTACCGGGCACAGCCATCGGCCATCCATCGCCTGGATCCCCGGGTGAAGGTGGTCCTGGCCGTGCTGTTCATTCTGGCCTGCAGCCTGATGCCGGTCGGCGCCTGGGCAGGGTTCGCCGTGCTGCTGGTGCTGGTGCTGATCGCCTCGACCCTCAGCCGGCTGGGGGTGGCGTTCACTCTGCGCCGGTCGTATGTAGCGCTTCCCTTCGTCCTGGTCGCCGTGCCGCTGCTGTTCACCGTGCCGGGCGAAGTGATCTTCACCGTCCCCTTGCTCGGTTGGACGGCCAGTGCCCAGGGCCTCGAGCGCTTCCTCAGCGTGCTGCTGCGCTCCTGGATCGCAGTCCAGGCGGCGATCCTGTTGACGGCGGTCACTCCGTTCCCGGATCTGCTGTGGGGGCTGGGCGCGCTGCGCCTGCCGCGGACGCTGGTGGCGACCATCGGCTTCATGTACCGGTATTTGTTCGTGCTGACCGACGAAGCGGCGCGTATGCTGCGGGCACGCGCCGCCCGCGCTTCGCGCCCGCCGGGCAGCCAGCGGCCGGGAGTGGTGTGGCAGGCACGTGTGGCAGGCAACATGGTTGGCAGCCTGTTCCTGCGCGCCCTGGAGCGCAGCGAGCGCGTGCACGCCGCCATGCTGGCCCGCGGCTACAACGGTCAGATGCCCAGCCTGGCGGCTCATCGCCTGCGCCTGGCCGACTGGATCGCCGCCGCGCTGGCTGTCCTGCTGCTTGCCGGGCTGCTGGCCGTGGTCTACCGGAGATGAGAACGTGCATCACACGATCGAAGTCAGCGACCTGAAGTTCTCCTATCCGGACGGTCGGCAGGCATTGTGCGGCGTCGACCTGAGCATCGCCCCCGGCGAGAAGGTCGGCCTGGTCGGGCCGAACGGCGCCGGCAAATCGACGCTGATGCTGCACTTGAACGGCATCCTGCGGGCGGCCGCCGGTTCGGTCGAGGTCTGCGGCCAGCCGGTCGACGACGAGCATCTGGCCTTCGTCCGCCGCGCAGTGGGGCTGGTGTTCCAGGATCCGGACGATCAGCTCTTCTCACCGACGGTGTTCGAGGACGTGGCCTTTGGCCCGATGTACATGGGGTTGAGCCAGGCCGGGGTGCAGCAACGCGTACAGACGGCGCTGGCGGCGGTGGGGATGGAGCAGTCGGGCGAGCGCGTGCCGCATCATCTGAGCGGCGGCGAGAAGAAGCGCGTGGCGATCGCTACGGTGCTGGCGATGGAGCCGGAGATCCTGGTGCTCGACGAACCCACCGCCGGGCTAGACCCACGGGCACGACGCGAGCTGATCAACTTGCTGCGGCAACTGCCGCAGACCATGCTGGTCTCGACGCATGACCTGTGGATGGTGCAGGAGCTGTTTGAGCGCTCGGCGGTGATCGATGGGGGACGGATCGTCGCCGACGGGCCGACCCAGATCCTGCTCTCAACGCCGGACCTGTTGGAGGCTCACGGGCTCGTCGCTCCCTGATTTGCGGCGGTCCTGGCCCGGGTCAGCTTGTTGGGTACCCGCCGCTGCGCCAGGCAACCTGGAGAGCCCCTTCCTCGGGCAGGCTCGCCGGCTGTGGACGTGTTGATCGCTCTCATTGGAGCGCTGCCCCACCTCACGACCAGAGCCAATGGCCTCCCTCCGCCTCGCTCCCCAGGGAGGCCGATGGCTGTCCGCGGTGCAGCGGCAGCCGCTGAGGCGAAACGGGGCTCCTGCTGGAGTCCCTCGCTGACCGAGCGACTGGACTCCGAAGGGATCTTCGTCGAAGACGCGGCCCATCAAGCCGCAGCGCCGTGACTTTGACCACGGCCCGGATGGTAGGATTGGCTCCCGGTGACGTCCGCGCTGGCGCATGACGCCCAAGGGCTCTGCGGCGCCAAGAAGGAGAAGCATGACCACGTGGATCGCCCGAAGACCGCACTGGCTGCTGATGATGGCCGGTGTGTTCTTCCTGGGGGCGGGCTGGATCGTGGGGTCCGCCAGACCTGAGCAGGCTGCCGCCGCTGGCCGAATTGCCAGCCCGCATTCCGGCTTCGCTGCGCCGGACTTCGACCTCGAGAGGCTGAACGGAGAGCGGCTGCGCCTGTCCGACCTGCGGGGGCAGGTGGTTGTGGTCAACCTGTGGGCGACCTGGTGCCCACCGTGCCGGGCAGAGATGCCGGCGCTGCAGCAGTTGTACGAAGCGCACCAGGACGAGGGGCTGGTCGTGGTGGCGGTGAATGCGACGGATCAAGACAGTGCGAGCGCCGCGGGCGCGTTCGTCGCCGAGCGTGGGCTGACCTTCCCGGTCGTGCTCGACCCGCAGGGCGAGGCCAGCCGAGCCTACGCGCTGCAGGCGATGCCCAGCACCTTCGTCGTGGATCGCCAGGGAGTGATCCGCGAGGTCCTGATCGGCGGCCCGGTCAGCCTGGCCACGCTGCGCAGCCTGGTGGCGCCGTTGTTGGAGGAGGCTGGCTGAATGCTTCCCGTACTGCAAGTCGGCCCGCTGGCCGTTCAACTCCCGGGGCTGCTCCTGCTGCTGGGCTTCTGGCTGGCGAGCCTGCTGGTGGGCCGGTCTGCCGGGCGGCATGGCCTGGACGGGGAGGTGCTGGATCGCCTGCTGCTGCTGGCGATGGTCGCCGGCGTGATCGGCGCTCGGCTTGGCTTTGTCTTGCACAACGCTTCCGCCTATGCCGAGGATCCGAGAGCGATCCTCTCCTTCAACCTGACCGCGTTTGCGCCCGTTGAGGGCGCGGCTGCCGCGGTGTTGGCGGCGCTGATCTACGCTCAGCGCAAGTCGCTGCCGCTCTGGCCGACGCTGGATGCGCTGGCCCCCGGCGCGGCGCTGTTTGCGGTGTTCGTCCACCTGTCGCAGCTGGCCTCGGGGGATGGGTTCGGGGCGCCGACCAACCTCCCCTGGGCGATCGAGCTGTGGGGGGAGCGCCGGCATCCTGCTCAACTGTATGCGCTGGCGGCGTCGCTGGTGATCCTGCTGATCGTGTTGTGGCTGGAGAAGCGGCAGGAGTTCCCCGGACAGCTGGCGCTCGGCTGGCTGGCACTGGCCAGCGCCACGCGGTTGCTGCTGGAGGGATTCCGCGGAGACAGTCAGTACCTCGCCGGTGTGCGTCAGGCACAGCTCGTGGCGTTGATGCTGCTGATGCTCTCCCTCGCCGGCCTGCATCTGCTGGCGCGGCGGCGCGGCGGGGACGATGCAGCCCGGGCGGCGGCGGGCGGGGCGGAGAGGGCCGGGCCGGGCTGAGTGTGATAGCATGCGCAGCGCAGTTGGCCGACATCGAGCGGAGCGGGAAGGTGGGTGGGTGATGGGCAATCGACGAACGTGGGCAGCCGTGATCCTGGTGGTGGTGATCCTGGCGCTGTCGATCGCGGCCTGTGCGCTGCTCTGGCGCGCGGCCGGCTCGGCCGGCACGACCTCCGTCGGATTCGGGGAGGCGGTCGGCGTGATCCCGGTCGAAGGCGTAATCGCCTCCGGCTTTCCGGACAGCATGAGCTCGAGCGGCGGCACGGTCTACAGCGGCCGGGTGATCGAGTATCTGAAGCAGGCCGAGGCAGACTCATCCGTCAAGGCGATTGTGCTGCGCGTCGACTCTCCTGGGGGAGGCGTGGTGGGATCGGATGAGATCCATCAGCAGATGCTGGCCATGACCAAACCGGTGGTGGTGTCGATGGGGGAGATGGCCGCCAGCGGCGGGTACTTCATCAGCGCCCCTGCCGATGAGATCATGGCCAATCGCAACACGCTCACCGGATCGATCGGGGTGATCAGCCAGTTCATCCAACTCGAGGAGTTCCTGGCGAAGAACGGCGTCAGTGTGACCACGATTGTCAGCGGCGAGTTCAAAGCCAGCGGCAGCATGTTCGAGGAGATGAGTGCCGAGGACGAGGCCATCTGGCAGGCGATCATTGACGACGCCTTCGAGGATTTCGTCGGCGTCGTGGCCGATGGCCGAGGGATGTCCGAAGCGGAGGTGCTCGAGGTGGCCGACGGCCGGGTGTTCACCGGAGAGCAGGCCCAGCAAGTGGGGCTGGTCGATAGCCTGGGGAACCTGCCGGACGCGATCGCCCGCGCGGCTGAGCTGGGCGGGATCGAAGGCGAGCCGCGCATCGTGGAGTACAGCCCGCCGCCTGGGTTCCTGGAGACTTTGCTCGGCACGCAAGCGCGCCTGGCCCCTGGCGAGGTGCTGTTGCGCCAGCTGCTGAGTGAGAGCCGGCCGGCCCTGCTGTACCTGTACACTGGAGGCTAGCCAGCAGTCCGGGAGGGGAAGGCGCGGCGCTGGCTTTGACATGCCCGCCTGCCAACCAGCTCCATTTGGACCCCCATAAGGCCAACTGAGGGCGGTTGCAGGCCACCGGCTGCCCGTCAGGCCAGGCAGTTGTAGGGCAGCGCGGCTTTCTGCGGTGGCCTGTAATATCAGGGAATGCTGATATAATGATGGGTGGAGGTGCAGCATGCTGCTGGAATCCACTCCCACCCGGTTTGCGTTGCAGGCGAAGCTCTTCCGCGGCTTCTCCGATCCCTCGCGTTTGAAGATCCTGGATGCACTCTCGCGCTCCCCGTGCACGGTCAGCGAGCTGGTGACCGTTACCGGCTTGAGCCAGTCCAATGTGTCCAACCATCTGGCCTGCATGCGCGACTGCGGACTGGTCGTCGCCCAGCCCTCTGGACGCTATGTGACCTACACCCTCAGCGACCGCCGCGTGCAGGACCTGCTCGAGTTGGCCGACAGCCTGCTCAGTGATGTTGCGCGCGGGGTGTACGAGTGCACTCGGCTTGAGACGGAGCCCGACCGATGACGGAGCTCCAGCGCCTGGAAGTGCCGGTGCGCGGGATGGACTGCGCCGAGTGCACGCGGCACGTGCAACAGGCGATCGCCGGCGTGCGCGGTGTGCAGTCGGTGGAAGTGATGCTGGCCGCCGAAAAGGCGGTTGTCCAGCTGGATCCCCGGACGACCTCGCTGCCCGCCATCCGCCAGGCGGTTGAGTCCGCCGGTTACAGCGTGCCCGATGCAGCGATCGCCCCCGAACGCGCCACGCGCCTGGCTGGCTTGTCCCGCCCGCTGCTCCCCTGGCTGACCTTCGGCCTGGGCGGCTTGCTGCTGCTGATCGTGCTGGCTGAGGCGTTCAATCTCGTCGACCCGATCAGCGCCGGCATTCCGGCGTGGATCCCGATTGGCTTCGTCGTCGTCGTCGGCTTCCCCGTCTTCCGCAACGTCATTCGCAATGCGCTGCACGGGCGGGTGATCGCCCACACCCTGATGTCGCTGGGCGTACTGGCGGCGCTGTGGGTTGGGCAATGGCTGGCGGCGGCGCTGATCGTCTTCTTGATGTGGGTGGGCGACGCTATCGAACGCTACACCGCCGGCACGGCCCGCCGCGCAGTGCGTTCGCTCACCGAGTTGATGCCGCAGACGGCGCGCCTCGAGCGCAACGGCGTGGAAAGCGAAGTCCCGATCTCTCAGGTTCGGGTGGGTGATGTCGTCGTCGTCCGTCCCGGGGAGCGGATCCCGGTGGACGGCGTGATCGTCGACGGCAATGCCACGCTGGACGTCTCCGCCCTGACGGGGGAATCGATGCCGGCCGACGTGGCTCCCGGCTCGAAGGTGATGGCCGCCAGCCTGACGCAGCTGGGCAGCCTGCGCGTGCGCGCCACGCACATCGGTCCGGACACCACCTTCGGGCGCGTGATCCGCCTGGTGGAGGAGGCCGAGGCCAACCGCGGCACCGTGCAGCGCATGGCCGACCGCTTCTCCGGTTACTACCTCCCGGTGGTGGTGGGCGTGGCGCTGCTGACGCTGGTGCTGCGGCGCGACCCCACCGCCGTGGCGGCGGTGCTGCTGGTGGCCTGCTCCTGCTCGTTCGCCCTGGCCACCCCGATCGCCGTGATGGCCACCATCGGCGCCGCCGCACGCCAAGGCCTGCTCTTCAAGGGAGGCCGGGTGATCGAGGCGTTTGCCCGGGCGGATGTGCTGCTGATTGACAAGACCGGTACCCTGACCCTGGGGCGTCCAGAGTTGACCGATCTCATCGCCCTGGACGGCCGCACGCCCGAGGCGCTGCTGAGCCTGGCGGCGAGCGCCGAGCGCTACTCCGAGCATCCGCTGGCCGGCGCTGTGCGCGCGGCGGCCGCCGCGCGCGGGGTGCCGCTGCAGCCGGCGGATGCGTTCGAAGCGCTCCCCGGCATGGGCTTGCGGGCGCGCATCGACGGCCGGCAGGTCACCGTCGGATCGAGCCGGCTGGTCGTGGCGGCGGCCGGGCAGCCGGAGACGGCGCGCCTAGAGGCGCAGGGCAAGACACTGCTGCATGTCGAGCAAGACGGGGAACTGCTGGGCACGCTGGCCTTCTCGGACAGCCTGCGCCCGGAGGTTCCGGCGGCGCTCGAGGCGCTGCGCCAGTTGGGATTGAACGACCTGCACCTGCTGACCGGAGACAACCGGCGGACAGCGGCGGCGCTGGCTGAGCGCCTCGGCCTGCCGTTCAGCGCCGAACTGTTGCCGCAGGACAAGATCGAGATTGTGCGGCGGCTGCAGGCTGAAGGCAAGGTCGTGGTCATGGTCGGCGACGGCGTCAATGACGCCCCGGCGCTGGCGCAGGCTGACGTCGGTATTGCCATGGGCGCCATCGGCAGCGATGTCGCCCTCGAGGCGGCCTCGATCGCACTGATGCGCGACGACTGGGCCCAGGTGCCGGAGGCGCTGCGCATGGCCCGGCGAACGATGTCGGTGGTACGCATGAACCTGGGCTTCACGGTGGTCTACAATGCAGTCGGGCTGACGCTGGCGGCGTTGGGGTTTCTGCCGCCCGTGCTGGCGGCGGCCGTCCAGAGCATCCCCGACCTGGGAATCCTGGCCAACTCTTCCCGCCTGCTGCGGCAGGGGGGAGCAGCCCACGCGGAGGCGAACTGATGGATCTGGCAATGATCGGTCTGGGCAAGATGGGGGGCAACATGGCGCTGCGCCTGCTGCGCGGCGGGCACCGGGTGGTGGCGCTATGCCCGCTCGGCGGACTCGGTGCATGGCGGCCGAAGCTCAGGGAGCCGTCGGCGCCCACTCGCTGGACGAAGTGGTCGCCAAGCTGACGCCGCCGCGCGCCATCTGGGTGATGGTGCCGGCCGGGGAGGCGACCGAAGCAACGTTGCGGGGCCTTTCCGATCGGATCGACCAGGGCGACGTGCTCATCGACGGCGGCAACAGCAACTACAAGGACACGATCGCCCGCGCCCAATGGCTCGAGTTCCGCGGCCTCGACTTTGTCGACGTGGGCACCAGCGGCGGCGTGTGGGGCCTGAGCGAGGGGTACAGCCTGATGATCGGGGGGAAGGCACCGGTCACCGAACGCCTGCGCCCGATCTTCCAGACGCTGGCGCCCGGGCCGGAGCAGGGCTGGGGGCGGGTGGGGCCGCACGGCGCGGGCCACTTTGTCAAGATGGTGCACAACGGCATCGAGTACGGCATGATGCAGGCCATGGCCGAGGGCTTCGAGGTGATGCACGCCAAGCCGGGCTTCGACCTGGATGTGCACCAGATTGCCGAGATCTGGCGCTACGGCAGCGTGGTGCGCTCCTGGCTGCTCGATCTGGCGGCCAATGCCCTGGCCGATGATCCATCGCTGACCAATCTGAAGGGCTGGGTGGCCGACAGCGGCGAGGGGCGGTGGACGGTGGCCGAGGCCATCGAGCTGGACGTGCCAGCGCCGGTGATCACGCTGTCGTTGCTGATGCGTTTCGTGAGTCGCCAGGACGAGAGCTACGCAGCCAAACTACTGGCGGCGCTGCGCAACCAGTTTGGCGGGCATGCAGTCGTGAGCGAGGGCAGCGAGACAACCTTGGCGCAGCCGTAGCCGGCTGAGCGGGCAGGGAGGCGCTGCGCCGCCACCCTGCAGCCGGTGGCCGCCCTCAAGTACGAGTAGCAGGCCGCCTCCCGCATGACGGGCCCGAGAAGGACATCCGCCGAGCGATGAGAGGAATGGATCTCCCCACGACTGCAGCGGCCTTTCGTTCCTCGGCGCTGGTGGCGGGGCCGTCCGTTCGCGTGATCGAGCCGAGCCGATCCGCTCCTGCTTCTCGCGGGGCGAGTACGACTCCCGTGCGTGCATTCTCCGCCAGGGAGAGCTGGCCGTCGTCAACCACCTGATCCTCGAAGGCCAGGCCAAGGGTGTGTAGCCGAGCCAGGACGTTCCCGAGATCATCCTGTACGTGCTGGGACCTGGGGACCTGATCGGCGCGCTGCCGACACTGAGGCGACCGGCCGATCCCGGAAGCGCCGCTGCCCTCTGCCGCCCGATTGTCCTCGCCATCCCCGCCCGGGGTTTCGAGTTGGTGCTGCGCGACCACCCGCAGGTGGCTGTTGATCTGCTGAGGACGGCAGCCGAAGCCATCCAGGGGGCGCTGGCGAGGGTGCGGGAAGCCTCCACGCTTCCTGTCGAGGCACGAATCACCCGCACCTTGCAGCGGCTGACACGTGCCTCCGACAAGCCCTGCAGCGAGGGGTGATCGCACTCGACCTCCCATTGACCCGCCGCGACCTGGCAAGCGTGAGCGGAACGACTCTATCCGCCGTCAGTCGGGCTCTCGAGAGTTGAGAGCGGCGAGGCTGGCTCCGCACCGAACGCCGACGCCTGGTGCTGCTCGATCCCAAAGACCCAGAGAACTTGGCCGGGGAATGACTCCGGGGTGGCACTCTCCGCGCCGGCGCAAAGGACTGAGTTCCACTGGCCCTATAATGGAAGCAGCGGCCGCCCCTATCGGGGTGTCACTCTGTTCGCGGCGGCGCAAGGCACCGGGCTATCGAGGAGGTTGGCATGAGCGTGGACAAGGCGGGATTCTGGCGGACATGGCGTGTGCTGATCATCGGCCTGCTGGTGGTGGCGGCATTGGTCGGAATTGCGTTGATCGCCCGGGCGCTGGTCGCTTCGACCCCGGTGGCGGCAGAGGCAAGCCGCCCACCGAACGCGCTGGCCAACAGCAGCGACGAGTGCGTGGTCTGCCATCGCCAGACGACGCCGGGGATCGTTGAGCAGTACGGCATCAGCACGATGGCGGCGGCAGAGGTGCGCTGCATCGATTGCCATCAGGTGGGCGTGGATTATCCGGGCGCGGTCGAGCACGAGGGGACCTACGTCCTCGGATCGCCGACGACCGCCATGTGCCAGCGCTGCCACAGCGCCGAGGTCGCCCAGTTCTACAACAGCCGACACTCGCTGCCCGCCTATGTCGCCTACGCCGGGACCGCGCAGCTCTCGCCCGAGCACCTGGCGATGTATGCCGCCATCCCTGAAGGGTCGTACGCCCCGGACAAGAGCCGCAACGCGCTGTTCGCCATCGAGGGGCCGGACATCACGGAGTTCGCCTGCGAGACCTGCCACAGCGTTGGCGATCCGGCCGCCGACGGGTCGGTGGGGCAATGCCAGAAGTGCCATTTGCGCCACACCTTCAGCCTGGAGCAGGCGCGCAAGCCGGAGACCTGCAATGCCTGCCACATTGGGCCCGACCATCCGCAGTGGGAGATCTACCAGGAGTCGCCGCACGGCATCGCCTACATGACCATGGGGCACACCTGGAACTGGGAGGCCGAGGCCGGCACGCTCACCGTCGAGGACTTCCCGGCAGCCACCTGCGCGCTATGCCACTTCAGCGGCTTCGGCGCCAGCGGCACGACGCATGACGTCGGCGACCGGCTGGCCTGGTATCTGTTCGCGCCGATCAGCGAGCGCCGCCCGGGCTGGCAGGACAACCTGGTGCGCATGCAGAACGTCTGCCGCGAGTGCCACAATCAGGAGTTCATCACCGACTTCTACCAGGCGGCGGACAAGGCGACGGAGGCGGTGAACGCTCGCGTGGTCGAGAGCGATGCGATCATGAAGCCGCTCAAGGACCGCGGGCTGCTTACCGCCGAACCGTTCGACGAGCCGATCGACTTCACCTACTTCGAGCTGTGGCATCACTGGGGGCGAACGGCCAAGTTCGGGGTGTGGATGCAGGGACCGGATTACACCCAGTGGCACGGCATCTACGAGGTGCTGAGCGACCTGGCCGAGCTGCGCGAGCTGGCGGCCCAGAAGCTTGCCGGGCCGCCTGAGCCGTAGGCCATGACGATGCTGGAGGCGATCCACCCCCGCCTGGCATTCGTGCGCCGCCTGCCGCTCACCCGCGATCAGTGCATGCTGCTGATGGCGGCGGTCAATCTGATCTTCCTTGGGATCGATACCTACCTGGCGCACCTGATCAGCGGCACGATCCGTCCCAATGAATGGATCCCGGTGATCTTCGGCCTGACCGCGGGGCTGGCGCTGCTCGTGGCCGGGGTGATTGCCATCCGCAACCGGCGCCTGGCCACCTGGCTGGCGACCGCGGTGCTGTTGGCCAGCATCGGGGTGGGGCTGCTCGGCGCGTACTTCCACATGCTGCGCGCCATCCTGCCGAGCGCCGCCATCGGTGAGCGCGTCTCGATCGACCTGCTGGTGTGGGCGCCGCCGATCCTCGGCCCGTTGACCTTTGCCCTGGTAGGCGTGCTTGGCATCAGTGCCGCCTGGGTGGAGTCGCCGCCCGATAGTGGCGTGCTGTTGCTGTCGAGGCGGCGGCGCCTGCGGATGCCGTACAGCAAGACGCGGGCGTACTTCTTCTGGGTTTCGATGGGGTCGCTGGCAACGGTGATCAGCTCGGTGCTCGACCATGCACGCACCGGCTTCACCAACCCCTGGCTGTGGATACCGACGGCGGCCGGCGTGTTTGCCACGATCGTCGCCCTGGTGCTGGGGGCGCTTGACCGCCCAACGACGACCGATCTGCGGGTCTACGTTGCGAGCATGCTGCTGATGATCTTGGTCGGCCTGGTGGGCGCCGGGCTGCACGTCGCCGAGGATCTGACCACGATGAACGTGCTGGTGGTCGAGCGCTTCCTGCGCGGGGCGCCGGTGCTGGCGCCGCTGCTCTTCTGCAACATGGGCGCCCTCGGCCTGATCGTGCTGCTGGGGCCGGACCCGTTGGCGTGAGTTCACCCTTCGACGGCAGCACTCCCTCTGCGGCTGGGCGCGCTCGCAGCCGCAGGGGTGTGCTTGCCTCCCTTCGGCGGTGGGAGCGCCTGGCTGCTGGCTCGAAGGTAAGAACACGCCCGTCCGGGGGCCGCCGAAGGTCGATGCATCCGTGAGCCTACGCGATCCGCCTGGCCGCTTGCCGCACCGCGCCTGACCCGGTGGAGAAGGGGTCTCGCCCGTCTCGTAACGGACCTGGCAGGCAGCCCAGCCTGTGGCGGATGGCGGTGGTCGCCACGCCGATTTGCTGTGGAGGCGGGTCCGGAACTTGCTGCCAGCCGAGGCGGCGTGCAGCCACGCCGTCTCCCGGATGCTGCTGCAAATGAGCGCCGCTCGTGATCGCCCTGCTGCCGGCACGTCGACGGACGGCGCAGTACAATCAGGAACCATGCGCCCGAACTTGACCCACGCCATCGAGGACTACATCAAGGCCATCCATGAGCTCAGCCAGGTGGATGGCCGGGCAACCACCAACCGCATCGCCGAGCGCCTGGGCGTGACGCCGGCCTCGGTGACGGGGATGGTCAAGAAGCTCGCCGCCACCCGCCCGCCGCTGGTGCTGTATTCCAAACACCGCGGCGCCGTGCTGTCGGCAGAGGGCGAACGGGTGGCGCTGGAGATCATCCGCCACCACCGCCTGCTCGAACTCTACCTGGTGCAGGTGCTCGGCTACGAATGGGACACGGTGCACGACGAAGCCGACCGGCTGGAGCATGTGATCTCGGAGGAGTTCGAGGAGCGTATCGCCCAGGCGTTGGGTGACCCGGAGCGGGATCCGCACGGCGATCCGATCCCCGATCGACAGCTGCAGATCACGAAGGATGCCGGCGTTGCGTTGGATTTGCTGCAGCCCGGGGGGCTGGCCGTCGTCGAGCGCGTGTTGGACACAGCGCCTGAGACGCTGCAGCGGCTGGCCGAGGCGGGGCTGGTGCCAGGCGCTGAGGTGACGCTGGTTACGGTCGATGAAGCTGGCGATCGCGTGTCGCTGCAAGTCGCCGATCGGTCGGCGCCGGCGGTCCTGCCGCGCGAGCTTGCGCGAAAGCTGCGCGTCGTGCCGATCTGAGGCCAGGCGCAGAATCGTCGACGGCGCAGGCCCGCACGCAGTCCAACATTGCGATCCGCAATCTCTCCCCAGCTGCCACACGCGCCGTGGGCGGACGAGCGCCAGGAGCCCTGGTTCCGGAGCGCAGCCTGACACGCGGACGTTCCTCTGACAACGGCATGCGGAGCCAGAACAGCAACACCCCCCACAGCGGCAGACGGTGGGGGGTGCTGTGCGTGAAGGTCGTCGTTGTTCAGCGCACGACGAGCGCGAAGGTGCCGGTGAAGTTGGTCGACGCCTGGATGCGTCCCTCAGCGGTCGACTGCGTTCCCTCCGCCACGATCCGGCCGTCAGCAGGCTCGGTGAATGCCTGAGGGGCAAATCCCGTCTCGGCCGCGGTGGGAAGCTCGATCCATTCGCCCAGCATCTGATCCCAGAACCAGATCGAAGCGGATTGACCCGGCTCGAGGGTCGGAAGCACGAAGGAGACCGTCACCTTCGACGCTGACGGGAGCAGGGTGATCGTCTGATCTCCAGCGGTGACCAGTACCTGCAGAGCTGAGAGGGAGGGGAAAGGCAGGTCCTGCAGCGCCAGAGTGTCTAACACTTCGAGCCCGACGCGATACCCGCACAGGTGCCAGAAAGAAACCTGGTCGAGGTCGGGCAGGCGCAGGATGGTGCGATCAAAGGCGCAGTTCAGCGGGATGCTATCGCCGGACTGAACGCGATAGAGGACCGAAGTTGTGGTCGTCGAGCCGGCAGTTCCCCCATGTCCCTTCCCGGTCGTGGGGAACCCCCACTCGATGTTCAGGTGGGTGTCCTGGGACTCGTAATTGAGGACCCCATCGTAGTCGTCGCCGCCATCAAGCCAATCGATGCCAGTTCCCCCGTCGAGCACGTCGTCACCGGCTTCGCCGAACAGGCTGTCGGCAAGGGGACCGCCAACAAGGCTGTCGCTTCCGGCGCCGCCGTAGATCGTATTGGGGCCGGCGCCGCCCAGTAGGGTGTCGTCCCCGCCCGGCCGTCGAGCGTGAGCGTTCCAGAGTAGCCGGTGGCGTCGAGTGTGTTGGCCGAGGCCCACCGGTCAGCATGGCGAACTCGATCCCGCTCAACGAGTCCGAACCCAGCCCGGTGAGCGAGCCGTCCGTCAAGACGAAGTCAACGTCGCCCGATTCGATCAGCGCATCGTCACCGGAGCCGCCGTCGAGGAGATCGTCGCCCTGGCCGCCGGTGAGCGTGTCGTCGCCGCTTCGCCAAACAGGCTGTCGGCATCGGATCCACCCACGAGCAGAGTCGTCGCCATCGCCGCCATAGAGGGTGTTGTTGCCGGCTCCGCCGAGCAGCGTGTCGTCCCCGTCTATGCCGCTGAGCGAGAGCGTGCCCGAGTATGCCGGTGCCGTCGAGTGTGTTGGCCGAGGCGCCGCCAGTGAGCTCCGCCTGCTCGATGCGAGTTGAGCGTGTCCGCTGCCGAAGGCGGCGAGTCGAGGCCGTTCGGTCAGGGTCATGATCGGCGTCGCGGGTCTCGGGAGCGTGTCGCTCGCCGTTGCCGCCGTCGAGGGCGTCGTTGCCTTCGCCGCCGGTGAGCGTGTCATCGCCATCGCCGCCAAGCAGGGTGTCGTGCGCCGAGGCCGCCGGTCGAGGGTGTCATTGCCGGCCAGCCCGGTCAGCGTGTTGTCGGCGTCGTTGCCGAGGATCACGTCGTCGAACACGGTGCCGATGACGCTGCGGAAGAGCCCGCTCAGCGTGAGCAGCAATCCGCCGCCGACGTCCTGCTGGGAGGCGTTGGAGAGGTCGAGCGTGATCGGCGTGCCGAACAGGCTGAAGTCGAGCACGTCGTCGTCACCGGCGATCAGCGAGAGCAGACCGTTGGTCCCGGTCGGGAAGGCGAAGATGTTGTGGCCGGCTGCCTCCGGAGATCGTGTCGCCGGCCTGGTGGGCGCCGCTGATCAGGAAGGTGTCATCGCCGTCCTCGCCGTGCAGCGCGTCGGCGCCGGTGGAGGTCGACAGCGTGTCGTTGCCGCGCCGCCGAAGAGAGCGTCATCGCCGTCGCCGCCGTCGAGCGTGTCGTCGCCGTCCTCGCCGCGCAGCGTATCGTTGCCGGTGCCGCCGGTGAGCGTATCGCTACCGCCGCCGCCCCAGAGCAGATCGTTGCCGCCGCCGCCGTCGAGCACGTCGGTTCCCTCGTCGCCGCGGAGCTGGTCGTTGCCATCTCCAGCCTGAAGGTCGTCGTCCCCGATCCCGCCGTCCAGGGCGTCGTCGCCGGTGCCGCCGACGAGCAGGTCCGCGCCGGCATTGCCCCACAGGCTGTCGTTGCCGTTGCCGCCGTCGAGCTGATCATTGCCGCTCCCGCCGCGCAGGGTGTCATTGCCGTCCGCCCCGCTGAGGCTGACCGCGCCCAGCGTGAAGGCGCTGGCGTCGAGGGTGTTGTTCGCCGACACCGCCGGTGAGATTGGCCTGCTCGATGGAGGTCAGGCCGAACGTGCCGCCCGGTGGAGACCAGCAGCTGCGCGTCGGTCAGGGTGAGGTTGGCGTTGGCGGCAGCGGCGACCGTGTCGGTTCCGCCGGCGCCATCCAGCGTGGCGGTCTGTGTCCAGCCGGTGACGGTGAAGGTGTTGTTCGACGCTCCGCCGGTCAGGCTGGCCTGCTCGATCGTGGTCAGCGTGTCGGTGCCCTCGGCGCCGATCACCAGGGAGGCATTCGTCAGGGTCATGTTGGCGTCGCGGGTCTGAGCACGCGATCGGTGCCGGCGCCGCCGTTGAGCGTGTCGCTCCCATGCCGCCGGTCAGCTGATCGTTGCCGTTGCTCCGACGAGGTCGTTCCCGCGCGCCGTTCGCGTACGCGGTGTTCCCGGTGAGGCTATCGTTCCCGTCGCCGCCGATCAGGTTCTCGAAGGCCGTGGCAGATGCCAGATTGAGGATCAGGTTGCGTATACACGTCTGATTTCCGGCCACGCCGAGATTGACGGTGACCGGCGCCAACGTGGATGAGAAGTCGATGGTATCCGTGCCGCCGCTGTCAGTCAGGCTGTCGGTTCCAAGAGCTGTGTCGGCATCCAGCAGGTAGGCGTCGTTGCCGGCGTCGCCGCGCAAGCGTGTCGTTGCCGGCGTCGCCGGCCAGCGTGTCGTTGCCGTTGCCGCCGTGAGCGTGTCGTTCCCGGCCCCCAGCGTCATTCCCGTTCCCGCCGTTAAGCGTGTTGGCGGCGGCGTTGCCGGTCAGCGTGTCATTGCCGCTGCCGCCGGTCAGGTTCTCGATCGTCGTCCCGACCAGGATGGTCAGCGTGTGGAACCCGGCGGCGACGACCTGGGCAGCATTCGACCCCAGATCGACCGTCAAGGCTCGAGTTGCCGTCGTGGTGGAGGAGTAGTTGAGCGTGTCGGTTCCGCCGTTGTCTTGCAGCGTGTCGACGCCGAGGTCGGCGTCCGCGTCGAAGAGGAAGCTGTCATTGCCGGCGCCGCCGTCGAGGTCGTCGTTGCCGGCGGCGCCGGTGAGGGTGTCGTTGCCGTTCCCGCCGAGGAGAGTGTCGTTGCCGTTGCCGCCGCTGAGGCGTCGTTCCCGGCCAGCCGGACAGGGTGTCGTTGCCGCCGCTGAGCGATGGCACGGCGTTGAGGGTGTCATTGCCGCTGCCGCCGGTCAGGTTCTGATCTGCTCGATCGGATGGTCAGCGAGGGGAAGCCGGCGGCGACGATCTGGAGCGCATTGGAGCCCAGGTCCAGCGTCAGGTTGCGACTGACCGTCGTGGTTGAACTGTAGTTGAGCGTATCGGTTCCAGCCTGATCCTGAAGCGTCGTCGGCGCCGATGTTGGCATCGGCGTCGAAGAGGTAGCTGTCGTTGTCTAGGCCGCCGTCGAGGGCGTCGCCTGCGGCGCCGGTCAGGCTGTCCGTGCCACTCCCGCCTGCGAGCTGTCGTTGCCGGCGCCTCCGTTGAGCGTGTCGTTGCCGGCCAGGCCGGACAAGGTATCGTTCCCGTTCCCACCGCTGAGCGAGTTGGCAGCGGCGTTGCCGGTGAGCGTGTCATTGCCGCTCCCGCCGGTGGCGTTCTCGATCGTGGTCCCCGGCTGGATCGTCAGCGTGTGGAAGCCGGGGCTGACCACCTGGGCAGCATTTGAGCTCGAGGTCGAGGGTGAGGGCGCGGGCGGCGGTTGTGGTCGAGGAGTAGTTGAGTGTGTCGGTGCCGCTCAAGTCCTGCAGCGTAGTCGGCGCCGATGTTGCCGTCGGCGTCGAAGGTGAAGCTGTCCGTCCCGTCGCCGCCGATCAGGGTGTCGTCGCCGGCCTGGCCGTTGAGCGTGTCGTTCCCGATGCCGCCGTCGAGCGTGTCGTTCCCGTTGCCGCCGGTGAGTGAGTCGTTGCCGCCATTGCCGGAAATCGTGTCGTTGCCGTCGCCCCCGTTGACCGTGTCGTTGGCTGCATCGCATACGATCGTGTCATCGCCGCCGGTTGCAGCCGGGACGCACGCCGCCCGGACCGGTAGCGGTCCGACCGCCATGCTGAGGAGAGCGGTGATGGTGACGGCAGCCACTGCGATCCGCAGCTGTCTGCCAGGGTAGGTGGTCATCGAAATGCTCCTTCGAGGATGCGAGCCGCCGCATTGGGCGAGGGACTGACCCCGCTGGCTACCTGCGCTCGCGTTCTCCTGCCCGAATCCTATCCCACCAGGCTCGCCGCCGGCCTTCCAGCCCGCTTTCGCCTGTAGGCTGGGCTCATCCGGGGCTCGTCACCCCCGGGTACCATGCGCCCTGCCCGCCGGAAGTACCCGGGCACCAGCGGCTGGAGGCCCGCCAGTGGGGTGCAAAGGCCGTGCCGGCCTGGGCAAGAATCGAACAGGCGGCCCGGGAGAGGGCCGCCTGCGGGCAACGCTGGCGAAGGCTCCTCGGCGAGGAACTCGAACCTCGAACCTAGCGGTTAACAGCCGCCCGCTCTGCCGATTGAGCTACCGAGGAAGGCGGAGGGATTATACCGCCGCGGGGTTGGCCGTCAAGCAATTGTCAGGTTGGCGGGGTTGCGTCGACTATAATGGCGGCGATGCACGAAGAAACCCTGACCCCGCCGCGCAGCCTGGGGCTGGCGCGGATTGGTTTCGCGATCGCGGTCGTCTGTGGCGAGCGTGCTCTTCGGCGCCTGGCTGCTGCTGACGCCCGGCGGCCTGCTGGGCAAGGCCGATGCCATCGGCTACGCCGTCTGCCACCGCATCGACCTGCGCTCGTTCCATCTCGGCGAGCGCCCCCTGCCGCTGTGCGCCCGCTGCTCGGGAACCTACCTGGGCGTGCTGGTTGCGCTCGGCACGCTCATCGGCCTCGGGCGCGGGCGTGCGGGAAGCTTCCCTCGCTGGCCGATCCTGGCGCTGTTCGGCGTCTTCGGGCTGATCTTCGCCATTGATGGCGTGAACTCCTACCTGCACTTCTTCCCCAACGCTCCCCATCTGTACGAGCCCAGCAACACGCTGCGCCTGGTGAGCGGGATGCTGCTCGGGCTGGGGATGGGCGTGCTGGTGTACACCGGTTTCAACCAGGCCGTGTGGAAGGACTGGCTGCCGCAGCCGGTGCTGCGGCGCTGGCAGGAGGTGGCCGTGCTGCTGGTGGCAGCCGCCGGGATGGTGCTGCTGGTACTGTGGGAGAATCCGTTGGTGCTATACCCGCTGGCGATCGCCAGCGCGCTGTCGGTGCTGGGGCTGCTGGCCGTTGTGTACACGGTGATGGCGGTGATCGTGCTGCGGCGCGAGAATTGGGCGGTCAACTGGCGGGACCTTGCCCTGCCGGGGCTGCTGGGCGTCAGCCTGGCGCTGGCCCAGATTGCGGCGATCGACTGGATCCGCTTCGCCGCTACGCAAACCTGGAACGGGTTTGTGCTCTAAGGAGGAGATCGAAGAATGACTGAACTTGCCGGGGTGTTGACGGCCTTCGGCCTGGCGGCCAGCGCCGGGCTCAATGCCTACGTGCCGCTATTGACCATCGCCCTGATGGCGCGCTTCACCAATCTGCTGACGCTGTCGGAGCCATGGGAGCCGCTCACGAGCTGGTGGGTGATCGGCGCGCTGGTGATCCTGACGGGGGTGGAGTTCTTCGCCGACAAGGCGCCGGCGATCAATCACGTCAACGACGCCATTCAGACCTTCGTCCGGCCGGCGGCCGGGGCGGTGCTGTTCGCCGCCAGCACCGGCGCCGTGACCAACATCCACCCGGTGGTGGCCATCATCGCCGGCCTGTTGGTCGCCGGAACGGTGCACGCGGTCAAGGCCGCCGCGGTTCGTCCGGCGATCACCGCGACCACCGGCGGGGCGGGCAACGTCCCGGTAAGCATCGCCGAGGACGTGACGGCCACCGCACTGTCGGTCCTGGCGATCCTTGTGCCGATCCTGCTCGGCTGCCTGCTGGTCCTGCTGACCTCCCTGATCATCTGGGGGATTTGGCGGCGGGAGAACTCGCGGCGGACAGCCCAGCTCAGGTCGTAATCGAAATCATCAGGAGGAGAAGTCATGACATCTGCAAGTCCAACCCCCGAGGTGCTGCCGACCACACGCACCAGCACGATGGCGCTCGTCAGCCTGATCGCCGGGATCGTCGGCCTGACGCTGTTGCCGATCATCGGAAGCATTGCCGCCGTGGTCACCGGCTACATGGCGCGCAAGGAAATCGCCGCCAGTGCCGGAGCGATTACGGGCAATGGCATGGCGCTGGCCGGCTTGATCATGGGCTGGATCGGCGTAGTGCTGAGCGTGGTCGGGTTGTGCATCGCCTGCTTCCTCGTCGTGCTGCTTCCGGCGGGGATCATCGGTAACGCCAATCAGTTCGGGGCAATCCTTCAGGGTTTGCTGTTCGTCTAGGTTCGTTGGCGTGATCATCTGAGCCATCCTGGACCCCAGGCACGCCAGCGGTCGACCCGGCGCGGCTTCGGGGCGTGGCATCCTACGTGAAGCCCGGGCCGCCGGCAGGCGTTCGGGTTCGGCCCAAGGAGAGTGAGGCAATGACCGAGACGACAACGGCCCCTGCGGGGATGGAAGCACCCAAGCGGTCCCGGCCGATCTGGCTGATTGTGCTGATTGTCCTGGTGGTGGTGTGTTGCTGTTGTGCTGCGCTGGCAGTTCCGATCGCATGGATCAGCGGCGATCAGGTCCTGCGGTCTCTGGGCCTCGCCCAGGTGGCTGGATCGGTTCTCCTGGCCTGACCCGGGACCGGCAACTCAGCGAAGGTTCCGCGATCGGCTGACCCCTCTAGGCGGGGTCGGGCAGCGTCCCGGCCCCGCTTGTCGCTTGTCCGCAGCTCATGCGGCTCCCTGGCGGCGGTCGGTGAACGGCCCTTCACCCCGCTGGGCCATCCGCTGCACTTCCTCCAGAGCATGCAGCGCGCGCTGACGTTCCTCAACGGTGAGCGCCAGCGCCTCGAACTCGTCCCTGTCCAGCACGATCGATTGACCGTCGGGGAACACCAGCAGATCGAGCGCCAGATCCTCGCAGGTTAGGCCACCGGGCGCGATCGCGGCCGGCCGGGCGATGTTGCAGTACCAGCCCTTGAAGGCGGACGTCTCGACGTCGTAGACGGCGAAGACGTTGTACCAACGGTCGGTGTAGAAGCTTTCGACGAAACGGTCGCCGCGGCGCAGTCGCATGCCATGCAAGACAGAATCGTCGCGGTCGAAGAACGCCTGCAGCACGATATGCGCCGGCCCCGTCTCGAGGACCTCGGCCGGATAGCGCCAGACCTCGCGCCCGGCGGCATCGAGCTTGTGTACGATGAACGGCAGCGGATTCATTCTCCCGCCTCATCCGGCACGCCCAGTGTGGTGAGCAGACGTGCGACGAGTCCGCCGAACTCCGGACGCCCCACCATGCTTTGGCGTCGCGGGCGGGGCAGAGGGATCGGGATTTCGCCCACCACGCGGCCGGGCCGCGCACTCAACACCAGCGCTCGATCGCCCAGGTAGACCGCCTCGTCGACATCGTGGGTGATGAACAGGATCGTTTGTCGCAACCGCTGCCACAGGCCGAGCAGCCAATCCTGCATTTCGCGCCGGGTGAGCGCATCGAGGGCGCCGAACGGTTCGTCGAGCAGCAGCAGCGAGCGCTGGCTGAGCACGGCGCGCAGCAGGGCGGCCCGCTGGCGCATGCCCCCCGAGAGCGTCGCCGGGTAGACATCGGCGAAGCCATCCAGTCCGAACAGCGGCAGCAGCTGGCGCGCCTGGTCCCGGGCACGCGGGACAGGCTCTCCGCGCAGTTCCAGCGGCACGATCACGTTGTCCAGCACGCTGCGCCAAGGAAGCAACAGGTCACGCTGGGGCATGTAGCCTACTCGGCCGAGGCGCTCGCCGCAGCGCTCGCCATCGAGACAGATCTCACCCTCATCAGGGTCAAGCAAGCCGACGATCAGGTTGAACAGCGTGCTCTTGCCGCTGCCAGAGGGCCCGACGATGGTGACGAACTCCTGCTGAGCGACAGAGAAGCTGACGTCCTCCAGCGCCTGAACCTCCAGGCCGTTGGCGTGGAAACGCTTGCTGACGTGACGAACCTCGAGGGCAGGTGCCGGCGATGCACTCAAGGCAGCAACTCGTTGGTATAGGCCGACGACATGTCGATGCGCTCCGGCAGGATGCCGTTGTCGGTCATCCAATCGGCGTAGCCTTGCCAGACGGAGGCGGACTGTTCGCCCCAGCGCGAGGCATCAGCCTGGTAGCGCGGCGAGATCCAGGCCTGACTGGCGTGGACCAGCGCCGGGTCCAGTTCGGGCGCCGCCGCCAGCAGCGCCGCTGCCGCGGCTTCAGGATCGGCCGCGGCTTGGGTGTAGCCGCGCGACACGGCGCGCAGGAAGCGGCGCACCACCTCGGGACGGCTCTGAACGGTCTCGGGTCTGGCAATCAGCAACGGCGTGTAGTAGTCGGGGATGCAGTCGAATTGCCCGTCCATGTGCACGATATTGAGTTCGATGCCCTGCAGCTCGGCCTGGATTCCCTGCCAGCCGTAGAAGATCCAGGCCAGGTCGGTCTGCTTCTGCTGCAGCAGCGCCAGCGGATCGGTGAAGCCCGTCTCGACGATCTCGAGCTGGCGGAAGTCGCCCCCATCGCAGGCCATCAGACCCTGGAGCGTCGGCGTTTCGAACGGGCTGCCGAAGGCGCCGTAGCGCAGGCCTTCCCAATCGGCTGGGGAGCGCACGCCGAGTTCGCCGCGCGAGGCGAAGCCCGAGGTGTTGTGCTGCAGGATGGCGGCAATCGACACCAGCGGCACGCCGTCGGCGACGGCCAGGGTCACCTGTTCCTGGAAACTGATACCGAAGTCGGCTGCGCCGCTGGCGACGGCCTGCTCGGCATACACCTCGCCCGGTTGGATGATCTCGACCTGCAGCCCCTCATCCGCGAAGTAACCTTCCGATTGCGCCAGGAACAGACCGGAGTGATTGGTGTTGGGCACCCAATCAAGCAAGACTACCAGTGGCTCCTCCGGGGCTGGCCCCGGGGTGCATGCTGACAGCGCCATGGCGACCAGCCCCACAACAATGGTTCGCGCTACCATCTCCTACCTCCCTAGCTGTCAACGTGCGCCCGGTGGTGCGTCGTGGTTTGTGACTCCACGGCTGGCCTGCATGGGCTCGCAACCGAACTCGGCAGCGCATCGAAACGCCTCGACCGTCTCAACCTCCATCCCTCCGCATTTCGGGACGGTTCAGCATCCCCACGGGCTTCTGCCCGGTGGTGCGGGCACTCATCAGCCTCCTACCAGGCTGCGACGGCAGCTGGTACGCGTTGGTCCTCCCTCCCCTCGCCCATCCCCTCTGCGCGATCCAGTCTCGCGCCCTCATGCGACCCGCAGGGGGAGGGGAGGCATGTCTTGGGGGGTGGGGGCGAGGTAGAGGCGGGGACCCTCCGGAGGCTTCTAGAAGATGCCGGTCTCCTCCCACTGCTCCGTGCGCTGAGTCGAGTAATACCAAGGCAGAGCTGCACGCTCGATCAGTGTCACCAAGACGAACAGCCCAATGCTGACGGCTGAGGTGATCAGGATACCGACGAACACCTGGTCCGTGGCCAGGGCGTTCTTCGAGCGCAGCATATAGAGTCCCAGGCCTTGTGTTCCGCCGACCCATTCGGCGATGGTTGCGCCGACGACGCTGTAGGTGACGGCGATGCGCAGGCCGGAGAAGAATCCCGGCAGCGCCGAGGGCATACGGATCATGCGCCAGATCTGGCCGCGCCGGGCGCCCATGGCGCGGAACAGCGCCACCAGGTCCGGGTCGGCCGAGGCCAGGCCGTCGGCGGTGTTCAGCGCCAGCGGGAAGAAACAGATCAGCACGACGATCAGCACCTTCGAGGTCAGCCCGAAGCCGAACCAGATGATCAGCAGCGGGGCGATGGCCAGGATTTGCACGGTTTGCGAGGCGACCAGGATCGGGTACAGCGCGCGGCGTAGGAAGGACGATAGGTCGATGGCGGCGGCCAGCGCCACGCCCAGGGCGACCGCGACCGCCAACCCGATCAGCGTTTCGAGCAATGTCGTGCGAAGCGCCGGGAGCAGCAAGGTGCGCGTCTGCCAGCCGGCGCGGGCAACGTCTCCCGGTGAGGGCAGGATGAAAGAGGGCAGCCCGGCGCCCGAGCTCAGCGCCGACCAAGCGAGCACGGCCAGGGCGAGCACGAGCAACGCCGGTAGCAGCTGGCGCATCCGGTTTCGCCATCCGTTCTTATGGGCAGCGGTTTGTGTCGTCATCCCTCGCCGGCTATGCGCTGCGATACTTGGCGACTTTGGACTCCATGCTGGTTCCTTCGGCGCGGTCGCCGATCTTGATCAGCGTCACCAGCCGCTCGGCGCCGGCCTCCATCACGGCCAGGTGGGCCGCCTTGGCGATCTCGAGCAGCTGCTCGAGCGGGCCCTCCATCACCGTTTCCATCGGGTCGACTTCGTACTTGACGCCCGAGGCCTGGATGACGCGGATGGCGCGGTCGATCAGCGGGAACGGATCGTCCGTCAGAGGCAGGATCTGGACTGAGACGTTGACGGTTCGCTTGGGGTCGAGCGGCATGCCGAGCTCCTCTCAGGATTCTGCGTCGCTGCCGCCGGCGTCCGGCCGGACGACGACGAGCAGCGCGCCTTGGTCGAATGTGACGCGCACCCGATCGTCGGTGGCAACGTTGCTCAGGCCGCGGGCAGCGGCCAGGTGAAGTGCCTCACCGTTGAGGGGGAACGCCAGGCCCTGGGTGCGCACGCCGAGGGCATCGCCGGCGAGGGGGATCAGGCTGACGCCGTCGCCCGACCGGGCGGGGATCTTGCTCCCCGGTGGAAGCACGACGAAGGCCGTCTGGCGGCCGTGCCAAAGCACGACCTGCGCCGGGCGCAGGGCGGGATGCAGCAGCAGCAAGACGTTGGAGAGCGTCATGTCGAGGCGGCTGCCGACCGCGCCCAGCACGACGATCTCGCTCGCCCCGAGGGCGCGTGCCTGGAGCAGGGCAAGCTCGAGGTCGGTCTCGTCCTTGCCCGGCGGGTGGGCGATGACCTGTGCGCCCTCGGCGCGCAGGCGTTCAGCCTGAGCGGGCTCGATCGAGTCCAGGTCGCCGATCAGAACATCGACGTGCAGTCCCAAGGTGAGGGCGTGGCGGGTGCCGCCGTCGGCGGCGATGACCCAGCGCGGGGCTAGGCCAGCCAGCCGCGGGCGGATGGCGTCCGGCTCGGCCAAGTCGCCGTTGGCGATGACGAGGGCGGTACTCTCGCTCAAGACGAAGCCACTCCTGCGAGGGAGTGGCTCGGTTGCTGATGTGCGCTGCCTGCCATCCCTACGCCGGTATGATCCGGATCAGGTTCAGCGGGTCGAGGGTCCAAGCCCTCCTCTCAGCCCGGTTTCCGGGCTCCCCGTGGTGCTGTTGCTTTCAGTATACGGCGCACAGAGGGAGGCGTCAAGGAGGCGGAGACATGCCTGCGCTGCAGTCGTGCTACGCTTCCTGGTCTCCCTCGAGCAGGCGGCTCACGGCGGCCTTCAAGGCGGGCAGGTCGCGCCGCTCCATGTTCCACGCACGCTGCAGATCAACGCCAAAGCAACTGTGGATGAATCCGTCGCGCGCGCCGGCGATGTCCTTCCAAGAGGTGTCGGGGCTGCGGCGTCGGATGCCCTGCGGGAGTCGCTCCGTAGCCTCGCCAGTGATCTCTAGCTGCCGCACGACTGCGTCCTGGGTGCGGGTGCCCGCACGGAACCCTGATTCGTCCATGCCCTCGAGATCCATGTCCGCCCTGAGAGTGGGATTGAGCGTGTTCTGGCGGTATTCGGGCTGATGGAGTCTTCGGTGAGGAGAGCGACCTCTCGACCGCGGGCGGAGGAGACCTCCCTTTCAATGCGAGCCAGGTCGAGTAGGGAGGCATCGGCCGGTAGGCGCGCGATCAGGTCAATGTCGCTTGAGGACGTTGCCTCGCCCCTGGGGCGGATCCTAAGGCTACAAGGCGTCTGATGCCCTTGGCCCTGCAGATACTCAACCTTCTGCTGAGCGATGTCGATCTTGGTATTGGGGCCGTCCTGCAGGGATCATACGTCCAGGAGCTTGCGGAAGAACGCGTAGGCCTCACCCCCTGACCCCCTCTCCGAGGACGGCGCACGAGTACGCCCATGAACCGTGGCGGAGAGGGGGAACAAGATCTTGGGGGGTCACCCCCCAGGAATATCAGCCCTTTCCCCTGCGGGAGGCGTGTGAGTGGCGGATGTCGGCTCAGGCAGGGGGAGGGGCTAGGGGAGAGGGTTGGACGATCACACGGTGTTGTTCAGCAGCCTGCTAGATGTGCACACCCGAGCTGGGCTGCAACACCCTCCGAAACCTGGCGCAAGGGCCACGGACCCAATGTGTGCCACTCGCCGCTGCACCGTGTCCACTTCCTGCGGGACTGCGTCGGCTTGCTGCGAGAGGGCCTCAATTCTCGCGCAAGTCATGAGCTGCGTGCATCTTGGCGGGAGGGGAGCTTTCAGTGCGCGCGAGTCTCCGGCATGAACGCCTCAGACCACGACGCCCCTGGAGAGTTTGCGAGATCGGCACGGAGGATCCGATGGCCGCGGGATGCACTCGATCGATTGCGCCTCGACCCGGGGCCCTAATCCCCCAACAGCGCCTTCAGCCTCTCCGCCAGCTCCTGCGGCGAGAAAGGCTTGAGGATGTAGTCGATGGCGCCGGCCTGCCGGCCCTGCTGGATCTCGGCTTCCTGGCCCTTGGCCGAGAGGAATACAACCGGGATGTGGCGGGTGGACTCCTGCTGCTTGACCTGCTGGCAGACCTCATAGCCGCTCAGGCGCGGCATGCGCACATCGAGCAAGAGCAGGTCGGGCTGGGCTTCGGACGCCAGCTGCAGAGCCTGCTCGCCGTTGTCGGCGGTGATCACCTCGAAGCCGTGGTACTTGAGGGTGAAGGTGATCAGCTCGCGGATGTCGCGTTCGTCCTCGGCAACCAGGATCGTGGTCATGCCGGCTGCTCGGCGGGGATGCGGGCGGCATACGCCGGCAGGCGGAAGATGAAGGTGGTCCCCTGCCCGGGCACGCCGCTGCTCTCGACCTTGATCTCACCCCCCTGCAACTGCAGCAAGCTGCGCACCATGGGCAGGCCGAGGCCGGTCCCGGGCACGCCCAGGTCGAGGGCGCGCTCGCCGCGGAAGAAACGCTCGAACACCCGGTCGATCTCGGAGGCTGGAATGCCGATGCCTGAGTCCTTCACGCTGAACTCGATCCGCTCGCCATCCAGCCGGGCGGAGAGAGCCAGTGAGCCGCCGGCGCGGGTGAACTCGATGGCGTTGTCGATCAGGTTCTCGAACACCTGGCGCATGCGTTCAGAGTCCCCGGAGGCAGCCGGCAGATCCGCCGCCGGGTTGACCCGGATGTCGAGCGGCTTGCTCTCCTGCTGGCAGCGGGCCAGGGCGTAGCGGCGAGCTTCCTCGAGCAGGTCGGCCGGGGCCAGTGGCTGCGGCATCAGTTGCGCCCGGCCGGCCTCAATGCGGGAAAGATCGAGCAGATTGGCGACGAGCCCGGCCAGGCGCTCGGTGTTGGTGCGAATGATCTCGACGTAGCGCCGCTGCTCGTCGTTGAGGGCGCCGACGGCATCCATCAGCAGGATCTCGGCGTAACCGCGGATCGAGGTCATCGGCGTACGCAGCTCGTGGCTGACAGTCGCCACAAACTCCGACTTCAAGCGATCGACCTCAACCTCGCGGGTTACGTCGCGGACGCTCGATACCGTCCCCAGGAATCCGTTCTCGCCGCGGATCGGCGTGACCTCGACCGAGACCACCCGTCCGTCCTCGAGCTGGATGCGTTGGGCGAGGGCCGTTGGTCCGGTGCGGCGGCCATTGGGTTCTGCCCAGGTCTGCACCGCCAGCGCCCACTGGCGGGCCGAGGGGCCAAACAGGCCGATCATGCTGGTCGCCGGCTTGCCGAGCACCTGCTCGCGCTGCACACCGAGGATGCGCTCGGCTGCCGGGTTGAGCAGCGCCACCTGGTGGGCGCCGTCGGTCACCAGCACACCCTCGGCAATCGCCTCGAGCATGGCGCGCGACTTGCTGGCCTCCACCTGCTGCCGGCTGAGCGAGGCGCTCAACTGCTCGGTCTGGCTGTGGATCAGCCGATACAGTTCGGCGTTGTTCATGGCTGCCGCCACGTGTTGCGCGATGGCCCCCACCAGGCGCACCTGGCTCTCGTCGAAGGCGGCTGTGCGCCGGCTGAGCAGGATCAGCGCGCCGAGCACACGTTCGCCGGCGACGAGCGGCACAGCCAGCGCACTGTGAGCGGCTTGGGCCAGGTCGCTGAGCGAGATCCAGCGCGAGTCCGAGCGCAGATCGGTGATCGCCACCGGCTGGCGGTGCTCCATCACCCAGCCGGCGAGCCCCTCGCCGTGGCGGAAAGGCGAGGGGCGGCCCTCCGGCGGGATGATGCCCTCCGGACCAAGCCAGGCCGCGTGGCGCATGTGCGAGTCGTCCTGAGTGGCGAGCAGAATGTCGGCGCGGTCGGCGCCGGTCAGCCGGCGCACCAGCACCAGCGCCCGGTCCATCACCGAAGCCAGGTCGAGGCTGGTTGAGAACTCGGCGACGATCCGCAGCAGGTCTTCGAGCGGCCAGCCTTCGACGCCAATGCCGGCGGGCGTGGAAGACGCGAGTTGCGCTCGGCGGCGCGCGATTCGCGACGGCCCAGCACAAAGGCGATGCTGGCAACGATGACCATGCCCAGCAGGGCGATGGCGGCGTAGGCTACGTCCACCCGGGCGTCTCCTGGCGACGGCTGCGCAGGCCGGCGAGGCGGCCTCCGCTCTCCTTATGTAACCGCGAAACCGTGCCTGCGACGTATAGCTCCTCAGTCATGCGGAAGCTGGCAGCTAGCAACCGATAACCAGCGCCCAGTCAGGAGGATGCACGGCGGAGGGGAAAGCAGAGCCCTTGCTTCCCTTCGCTCCCCTCTTGCTCTGCTCGAGGCAGGCGCTCGGGATGAATGGTCCCTGAGGCATGGAGCCCCCGTTGCAGTGTCATCCCGAGGCGGCACATCCGCCGAGGGATCTCTTGCGGCTGGCGAAGTGCACCGGGCAACTGGCGGCTAGCGACTAGCCCCGAGCCCCGGCTGCCGAGAGCTGTAAGCGGATGGCTGATCGCTAGCTGCTAGCCGCTTCGTCTTCTAGTCCAACGGCTGCCGGTCGATGCGGATCTGGCAGGAGGCGTCGCCGCGCGCCAGGCAGCAGGTCTCCTCGACCAAGAAGTTCTTGCCTCCGCTGATCCAATACAGCGTCTCTTGCAGCAACCCGACAGCCGTGTGGCAGCAGGCGCCCTGCGTGTGTCGCCCCCAGCAGAACGGGCAGCGGCGCAGGTGCCAGCAGAACGCGTCCGGCTGTTCCTCCAGCTCGACCACCTCGTCGGCATACTGGTTGAAGACGCTGGCGAAGCCCTCGACGCTCGCCTTGAGCTTCATCGGCATGGGAAGCAGGCGGAAGGTCAGGTCGGTGAGGCCGAGGCGCGGGCCGAACTCGCGCAGGCTGTAGCGGAAGAAGGCGCGGCCGCCGCGCAGCGCCAGGCCGCGCCCGCCGCGCGGCCCGTACAGGTTCTCCAGCCCCTGATACAAGTGGCCGACGTCGTCGAAGGGGAATTCGGGATCCAGGTTGCTGGGCGGCAGGTTGTTGACCAGGTGGCGCAGGTCGGCCGAGTTGAGCACGGCCGTCAGCCCGGTATGCCCGATGATCTCCTCCAGCGAGAGCAGCAGGCTGCGGCTGATGCTGTTGGGCAAGTAGTAGGTGGAAGGGATCACGACCTCGGCCATCAATCGGTTGGCTGACGCGGCGCGCCCCCAGCCTACTTCTTTTCCATTTCCTCGAGAATGCTGAACAGCAGCTCGAGCAGGACCTTCTTCACCGACTCGCGGTCACTGGCGACGCAAGGCAGCATCTTGATGCTGCTATCCAGTTTGAGGGCGATGCGCAGGTCCTCGACGGTCCAGGCGTCCTTGACGTCCTGTTTGTTGGCGGCCACGACGTACGGTGTCGGGGCGTAGGCGCGGAAGGTCTGCAGGATGCCCTTGGCCTCGCGGAAGGTCTCCGGTCGGGTGCTGTCGACCATGACGATGAAGCCAAGCATGCCCTCCGAGAGGATCTCCCACATGAAGTCGAAGCGCTTCTGGCCCGGCGTGCCGAACAAGTAGAGCACCAGGTCGTCGTCGACGGTGATCCGGCCGAAGTCCATGGCGACCGTCGTGGTCTCCTTGATGCGCTCGGCCTCGGTCGAGATCTTGCGCTCGGTGGACACGACGTCGATCTCGCTCACCGAGCGGATGAAGGCCGTCTTGCCGGCTGAGAAGGGACCTGTCACCACCATCTTGACGGTTTGCATGGCTGTCCTCGGTTAGAGGGTCCGGATCCGGTCGATCAAGCGGTTGACCAGCGACGACTGCTGCTTGGGGTCGACCGGCGGCAGCTTCTGCGCCTGAGCCGGCAGCGGCATCCCTTCCGGGCGGACGATCTCCACCAGTCCCGCCTGGAGCAGGCCGAACACCACCCGCCGCATCTCCAGCTCGTTCATCTTGTTGGCCTTGGCGATCTGGCGGATCGAGTTCTTGGGGTTGATGAAGGAAACGACCTTCCACTCCTTGACGTTGAGGTTCAGGTTCTTGATATCGGTGCCGGGACGTTCGACGAACTTGAGCGCCATGTCCAGGTTGGGGATCTCTTCCTGGAGCTGTTCCCATTCGCGCATGCGCCGGGAGCCTTCGATGATGATGTTTTCCATGTCCATGCGCACGACAATGCGGTCCTCCGGCGGCAACACGTCGTTGTCGAACCGGAAGAAGCCGTCGACCCAGGTGAACAGCTGGTAGACGATGTCCAGAACATATTGGCGGATGGAGGTCAGAATATCTTGCTGCGAGAGGTAGCCGGCGTTGATCAGCAGCAGCCCGAGTTCCTTGTCCCCCTTGTCGGGAGCGTGGGTGCGGATGACCTGCGCCTGCTTGAGGGTGATGCGCCCGGCCTTGGTCAGGATGCCGGTTAGCGTTCCGTCCTCGTTCCCCAGCTGGGCATAGACCAGCTTCCCCTCCCTGAAAGTCACCCAGGCGGCTTCGTTCGGCCCCTCGACGGTGAGCGTTCCGGTCTTGCGGGCAAGGCTGATTAGATTGAAGAGCTGGGTGACGCTGAAGTCGCGCAGGTTGCCCTTGAGTGCCATGCAGGCCTCGTCGCGCCTCTCCCCGGAACACGGTCAGGGTGGCGGGATTATACCCAACAAGCACGGGGCAAGGAAACACCGGCCGCCACCGTCGGCTTCCGCCGTGCTGCAGGGCTCGGATGCAATGCTCGTGCCGGGGCGGTCGGGGGGTGCAGCCGGGGCTCAGCGGCCCCCGTGGGAAAGGCGCCGCCCAACAGCCAGAGTTCCCGGGAGGCTTCCCCGAGGCCTGCATCGCACCATGCAGAGGTTCCCGCGTGTGCGCTCCGAAGCCGACGCTCCGAGATGCCCAGTCGTCAGAAGGGGAGAAGGGTCCCGGGGATTCTCCGAGGGAGGGGCAAGCCATGCTGCGGTGGTTGCGGTCTTGGTTGGATCCCTGCGGTTCGCCGGCTTGCCGCCTGGCGAAGGAATAGCGATCGGCTTGGCGTGGAGGTGAGCGCAGGATGGTCAACGGAATGGGGAGGGGTTCGGCAAGGGGGAAGTGGGGTTGGCCGAACCTCCCAGCTTGCTGGCCGAGGTCGGCAGCACACTTGGATCGACCCTGCCCCCGGGGCGCCGACGCCACCCGGTTCGGCCAGTGTGGGCGTCAGGTGCCGCCGGAACTCGACGCAAGCCTTCGCGTACGATGCTGGAGGGATCATCCCTGAACCGATCGGGCCTCGAGCCGTGACGCCTTTCACCAGGGCAGGAGGGATCCGGCTTGGGAGTGCGAGGATTGCCTCTCCCCCAAGTGCCATGCTGGACGCAGTCAGCCAGCCGCCGGGGGACGTGGGGGGACAAAGGGCGAAGTGCTGTTGGAGACGATGCTAGGGCTTCCAACCACCGCGGAGTTGACGCACGTGCTGGACGGTCATGAAGGCGACGGGGTCCTCACGCAGCACCAGCTCCTTGACCTGATCGACCTTGCGCCGCGGGGCATAGGTCAGGATCAGGCTGATGGCGCCGTGCTGACCCGCACCGGCGATGTAGGTCGCGCCGTAACCGTGGGCGTGCAGTCGGCTCTGGATGGCCAGGCCCAGCGTTGGGCTGACGATGCGCAGCAGGCTGTGGCCCGGCGCCAGCCGCTCTTCGATCACGATTCCCACCAGCGTGCCGGTGGCGAAGCCGGCGGCGAAGGCAACCACGTTTACCGGGCTGCCCAGGGTCGCCAGGACACCGGAGACGGCGATAACGAAGGTCAGCGCTTCTGTGAAGCCAAAGAGCCACACCATGCCGCGCCGGCCTCGGGCGACGCTGGTCACGCGCAGCGTGTCAATGGTCAGGTCGATGGCCCGCAGCAGGAACACAATCGTGGCGACGGCCAGCGGCGGCAGCTGCGTCCAGGCCGGCGCCTGGGCAGCGAAGCGCGGCGCCAGGCCGGACAGCAGGTCGGTGAGGGCAGTGGCAAGTGTGCCGTCCATCGTAAGTCCCCGCCTCGGGCTCAGGCCCGCCAGAAGCCGCGGTGCAGCGGGCGGACTTCTTCGACGGTGACGAAAGCCGTGGGGTCGATCTGCAGCACGGCCTTGCGCACGCGGTCGACATCTTTGCGCCGCACGCTGCTGGTGATCACGCCGACCGTGCCATCCTTGCCGCGGCCCGACATCTCGGTGGCAGCGTAACCTGCCTGGCGGATGGCGACGGCGATGGCGCTGGAGAGCGTGGCACTGATGATGCGCAGATGGCCATGGCCGATTGCCAGTCGCTCCTCGATCGCCATGCCGACCACATTGCCGGTGGCGAAGCCGGCGGCGTAGCCGACGATGTTCCATGGATTGTTCAAGTTGGCCAGGACGCTGGTGATGGCCACCACCCAGATGGCGGATTGCAGAAAGCCAAAGATCCACGCCTGCGGCTTGCGCCCGCGGATGACGAACAGCACGCGCAACGTGTCGAACGTCATGTCCGTTACGCGCAAGGCAAAGATGGCGAACGGCATCAGGGCAGGAGGGATGGCGAGCACGTCAAGCATCAGCGTTCTTCCATGGGTGGATGCGGCCCGGCGGATCAGACGGGCTGCGGCGCCGGCTCGGGCCTCGACCGGTTCGGCCAGGTACATCTGCTGCACATAGTCCTTGACCATGCGCCGCATGCTGAACTGCGGCGACAGCGTGCGCATCGACTCCTTCATCCAGCCGATCCACTCGCCGGGAAGGTTGTCGGCTGAACGCTCGACATAGAACAGCGGGATGATCTGGTCCTCCAAGATTTCGTACAACGAGGCGGCATCGGCCATGTCGTCGCCGTCGGTTGTCGGAGCGTCGGAGCCGTTGCCGATCGCCCAGCCGTTTCGGCCGTTGTACGCCTCGCGCCACCAGCCGTCGAGGATCGACAGATTGAGGGCGCCATTGAGCGCCGCCTTCTGGCCGGAGGTGCCGGAGGCCTCGTTCGGACGGCGGGGCGTGTTCAGCCAGACATCGACCCCCTGCACCAGGTAGCGCGCCAGGTTGATGTCGTAGTCATCGAGGAACACCAATCGCCCGGCGAACTCCGAGCGCTTGACCTGGCGGTAGACCTCCTGGATCAGCAGCTTGCCCGGCTCATCGGCCGGGTGCGCTTTACCGGCGAAGATCACTTGCAGCGGCCGAGTGGGGTGGGTGACCATTGCCAGCAGCCGGTCAACATCGTGCAGCAGCAGGCTCGCCCGCTTGTAGGTGGCGAAGCGACGAGCGAAGCCGACGGTCAGCGCGTAGGGATCGAGCAGCGCCCCGCTGGCGATCGCCTGCACCGGGTGGAACTGGCCACTCTGCCAGCGCTGGCGGGCGCGCTCGCGCACGTAGGCGACCAGCTTGCGCTTGAGGTGGCGGCGCACCGCCCAGAGTTCCTCATCCGGGATGCGGTCCAGGTACAGCCAGACCTCCGGATCGTCGAGCCGCTCGCGCCAGTCCTCCGGCAGGTAGCGGTCGTATAACACGTTCAGCCGGCGCGCCAGCCACGACCCGGTATGAACGCCGTTGGTGATGTGCGAAATCGGGACCTCGGCCACCGGCCGTTCCGGCCACAAGAACGACCACATCTTCCGCGAGACCTGGCCATGCAGTTCGGACACGCCGTTGCAGCGGCCGGACATGCGAAAGGCCAGGACCGCCATGCTGAAGGTCTCGCCCCAGGGGTGCTTCTGACGCGCCAGATCGAGGAACCGCTCGCGCTCGATGCCCAGCTGCGGCCAGAACCCGCTGAAGTACTTGTCCATCAGCCAGAGCGGGAATTCGTCATGCCCGGCGGGGACCGGCGTGTGCGTGGTGAAGATCGTGGCGCGGCGCACCTTCTCCATGGCCGTCTCCAGCGTGTGGCCGGCGGCGATCGTCTCGCGCAGCCGCTCGAGCGCCAGAAACGCCGAGTGGCCTTCATTCATGTGCCAGGCAGCGGGGTTGTAGCCCAGGGCGCGCAAGGCGCGCACTCCACCCAGCCCGAGGATGATTTCCTGCGAGATGCGCAGTTCGAGATCGCTGGTGTAGAGGCGCGAGGTCAGGCTGCGGTCGCCGGGCTGGTTCTCCGGCACATCGCTGTCGAGCAGCAGGAGCGGCACCCGTCCGACCTGGATCTGCCACAGGCGGGCATGCACCTGCCGTCCGGGAAGGTCGACGCCGATGGTCAGCGGTGTGTTGTCGCGGGCCAGCACCGGAAGGACGGGCAGGTTCTCAAAGGCCAGCGAGGCGTAGTGCGCCTCCTGCCAGCCGTCCTCGGTGATGCGCTGCTTGAAGTAGCCCTGGGTGTACAGGAAGCCGACGGCGACCAGCGGCAGGCCCAGGTCGCTGGCTTCCTTCAGGTGGTCGCCCGAGAGCACGCCCAGTCCGCCGGCGTAGAAGGGAAGTGACTCGTGCAGGCCGAACTCGGTGGAGAAGTAGGCGACGGGGGAGTTCAGTCGGTCGGGGTGATTCTGGCTGAACCAGGTCGGCCGGTTGGGATCGAGGTAGTCATCGAAGGCGCGCAGCAGCCGGTCATAGCGCTCCAGCAAGGCACGGCTCTGTGTGGCCTCGGCCAGCACCCGGCTGGGGACGCGCTGCAGGAAGGTCGCCGGGTTGTGTCCGGCTCGCTCCCAGGCATCGGCGTCCAGGCGGCGGAACAAGCGCTCGGCCTCTGGATTCCAGGTCCACCACAGGTTGTAGGCCAACTCGGCCAGGCGGCGCAGGCGGCGCGGCAGGCTGAATTCGCGCGGCAAGGTGACGGGGGCGTGGGGCGGGAGGTGGTTGTCATCCATTTGTGGGGTCACGGTGGGGCGCGAACTCGGCAATCTTACCACGGCGGGCGAGCTGTATCGCGCTCGTCATGCGGGGTGTGGCGGCACGCCGTCGAACAAGTCGCTTTCGCGCAGACCGGCCGGCGCGGGTGGAACGGCTCGGGTGAAGGTCTCGCTGCCCGCCGTCAGGCGGAAGATCCAGCCGATCAGGCCGCGGCGCGGCATGCCGCCCTGGCTGGCGTGACAGGCGCTGGCCTGGGTCTTGCGCTCGAGGACCGGGCGGATGTCGATGCGGGCGTGTACTGGGAAGTCCTGCGAGGCAATGTCTACCAGGTCGATGTCGCCGTTCTGCCCGAACCGACGCGGGTTGCGCCCGACCAGCGGCATCAGGCGCACCAACCAGCGCATGGCGCGCCGGGGGAATGCGGCGAAGTACAGCTTATCGGCTTGGTGGGGCGGGCCGGCTGGGGGCAAGTGGTCTGGATCGGCGGCCTGGTCGAACGCCATCACTGTCGCCCGGTGGATGGCGATGTGATCCGGATGGCGGTAGCCGCCGATCGGATCGAAGGTGATCACCACTTGAGGGCGCAGCCGGCGGAGGTACCACACCAAGCGCTGGGCGACTTCCTCGAGCGGCGCCGCCGCCAGCGCCTGCGGATGGCGGTTGTCCTCCGATCCAGGCATACCTGAATCACGGTAGCCCAGGAAGTGCACACCGGTCAGTCCCAGGTGGCCGGCAGCGCAGCGCAGCTCGGACTCGCGCAGGCTGGCGACGTCGGTATGCCCATCGAGCAGATGCGGCGGCGCCGCACCCACCTCGCCTCGCGTGGCGCAGATCAGATGCACTTCGACGCCCTGGCGGGCGTAGAGCGCCAACGTCCCGCCCGGTCCGAAGCTCTCATCATCCGGATGAGCGAAGATGGCGAGCAGGCACCGCTTCGTTTCCGGGGTTGGGGTCCTGTCTGGGCTCATTGGGGCGGGATGATACCACGTCAGTCCGGGTCGCCGATGACCTGCACCCGAATCTCCCGGCTGCGGGGGCGGACGTCGAAATCGATGAACACCACCTGCTGCCAGGTGCCAAGCACCGGGCGCCCGTCGGCGATCGGCAGGCAGAGCGATGGGCCAAGCAGCGCCGCCCGCAGGTGGGCGTGGCCATTGCCGTCACCCCAGCGCAGGTTGTGCCGATACTCCGCCTGGGACGGCGCCAGCCTCTCCAGGGCGAGGCGCAAGTCCTCGACCGCGCCGGATTCGAATTCGATCGTGGTCAGGGCGCTGGTCGACGAAGGGGTGAACACACAGGCGAGGCCGTTGCGAATGCCGCTGCGGGCGATGGCCGCTTCCACGCTGTCGGTCAGATCGTGCACAGCGGCATGCCCGCGGGTCGAGAGGGTGATGATCTGTGAGTAGATCATTGGGACTCCAGCAACTAGCAGCGAGCGACTAGCCGCTAGTGGATGGCCGGTAGTCGCGGGTTGCTAGTTCGATGCGGCTTCAACGGCGGGAAGCTCCTCTTCGGTGCGGGCATGTGCCTTGCCGGTAGTCTTGGCCAGGTACTGCGCGGCGTCGGCGCGGGCGAGCATGTCCTCGAACGAGGTGTCGGCATCGCGCAGGCGGCTGATGCCGGCGGAGAAGGTAAGTGGCGGGACCGCCGGGCCGAGCTGGGCGCTGTAGGCGTTCAGGGAGCGGCGCAGCTTGTTGGCCACGTTGCTGGCGCCCTCCAGCCCGGTCTCGGGCAGGAGCAGGGCGAACTCCTCGCCCCCGACGCGCGCCAGTAGATCCGCGGCGCGGAGCACGGCCAGCATCGACTTGGCGACGCCTTGCAGCACGTCGTCGCCGAACATGTGTCCGAAGTGATCGTTGATCGTCTTGAACCCGTCCAGGTCGAGGTAGACCAGGCTGAGCGGACGGCCGTAGCGCAGCGCACGGCGGAACTCGCGCTCGAACTGCTCCATCAACCGGCGGCGGTTGGCCAGGCCGGTGAGCGGATCGGTGTTCGCCAGGTTTGCCATCTGTTCGGCTTGGGAGGAGAGCAGGTCCATGCTCTCGCGCGCATGGGAAGACAGCAGGCTCATCACCGCTGCGGCCGCCAGCGCCACCAGGCCGTTGGCTAGCACGAACACCACGCCGGTTGCCGGCTCAAGCGGCAGCGGCCAACCGGCGGCCAGGCTGCGCAGGGCGAACCAGGTGGCCGTGTTGGCCGCGATCGAGGCGCCGGCAAACAGGAACGCCGCCGGGCCGCCGACCAATGTTCCGGCGAGCAACACCGAGAACAGGTAGGTCGGGCTGACCAGATAGGTGTCGTGGGGTGCGAAGAGCGTGTTGAGCAGGGGAAACAGGAACGCGCTCGTCGCCAGCAGGTACCCTGCGGCGATCACCCGGCGGCGGCGCTCGAGCGCCCTGGCGACCAACAGCACGAGACTGAGCACGGCGATCGCCGCCATGTCGAAGGGATAGGCATGACCGGTGGTGGGACGCAGCACCAACCAGGCAAACAGGTCAGCGGCGAGCCATACCCCGAGCAGGACGGCCACCGTGACCAGCACCGCCCGGGTGACCCGCTGGCGGAAGCGGAACTCGCCAGCGTCGAGGCGAGGGACGAAGGTGCGTTCGAGGCGGGCGAGCATCTGGGGCGTCTGGGGGTGGGCGCCTATCCTTCGCCTTCAGTCGAGGTCGGGATGCCGAGAATATTGTAGCCCGAAATCGACGAAGATCACCTCGCCGGTGACGGCGCGGGCCATGTCGGAGGCCAGCCAGACGGCCGTGCCGGCGACATCGTCGGCGGTGACGTTGCGCCGCAGCGGGGCAATCTCGGCGAAATGCCTGTAGAGGCGCTTGAAGCCGCTGACTCCGGCGGCAGAGAGGGTGCGCACCGGCCCGGCCGAAATGGCGTTGACCCGGATGCCGCGCGGCCCCAGGTCGGAGGCCAGGTAGCGAGTGGACGACTCGAGAGCGGCCTTGGCCACGCCCATCACGTTGTAGTTGGGCATCACCTTGTCGCTGCCGTAGTAGGTCATCGTCATCATGCTGCCGCCGTCGGGCATCAGCGGAGCGGTGGCGCGCGCCAGGGCGGTGAACGAATACACGCTCACCTCCAAGGCGGTCAGGAAACCTTGTCGGCTGGTTTCCAGGTAAGGCCGTGAGAGTTCGTCTCGCCCGGCGAAGGCGATCGAGTGCACCAGGATGTCGATCTTGCCCAGCTCCCGGGCGGCGCGCTGGAACACGGTCTGGATCTGCTCGTCGCTGGCGACGTCGCACGCCTCGATGAAGCTCGATCCAACGGACTGTGCCAGCGCCCGGACGCGTCGCTCCAACACCTCGCCGGCGTAGGAGAATGCCAGGCGGGCGCCGTGCTTGTGCATTGCCTGGGCGATCCCCCAGGCAATGGAATGATCGTTGGCGACACCGAAGATGAGCGCAGTCTTTCCCTCAAGTAGTTCCATCGCATGCATCCTCCATCCGGTCGATTCCGGCTGCCGTCAGCTGGAAGCGCCAAGGCTTCCCCTTCCACGGCTCCGGCACTCCATTTAACCCCACCCGCGGGCCGCGAGTGACGTTGCGGGCTGGAACCTGCGGGCTGCGTTCGAAGAACAGGACTGCCGCCGAGGCGCACAGGTCGTGGCCGTCCAGGCGGCGGTCCACGGCCAGCGCCTGGCACAGCTTGGCCGGGCCATCGGTCAGGGCGCGCGCCGGGCGAGCGCCGCGCCGCCGCCGCATGCGGCGCTCGCCTTCGCAGGGCAGGATCGCCCGCAGCAGCACCGCCGCCGGGTAGCCATCGTCCTCGGTGACGACGTTGAGCATCCAGTGCATGCCGTAGGTGAAGTAGACGTAGGCGTGCCCCGGCGGGCCCCACATCGTGGCATTGCGCGCCGTCCGGCCGACGTGGGCGTGGCAGCCCAGATCGGCCTGGCCGATATAGGCCTCGGCCTCGACGATCCAGCCGCTGGTTCGCTGCCCGCTCCGCTCGATCCGCACCAGCCGCTGCCCGAGCAGTTGGCGGGCAACCTGGAGCGTGGGGCGGGCGTAGAAGGCGCGGGGAAGCCGATGCGGCATGCAGACGATTGTACCGCCGGGCGCTCGCCCCACGAGTTGGGGATGTATACTCGATTCGCCGCAGGTGCGATCCCGCAAACACCCGATGAGGTGACCTCGATGCGCATCCGACCTGACCCTGGCCTGACGTTCGACGATGTGTTGCTGGTGCCGCGCCATTCGCGTATCACCAGCCGCGCCCAGGTTTCGACGCGCACCCGGCTGACGCCGGAGATCGAGCTCGAAGTCCCCCTCCTGAGCGCCAACATGGACACCGTGACCGAAGCCGAGATGGCGATCGCCATGGCGCGTGCCGGGGGCCTGGGGGTGATCCACCGCTTCATGAGCATCGAGGCGCAGCAGGCGCAGGTGGCGCGGGTCAAGCGTTCCGAGGGCTATGTCGTCGAGCGGCCGGTGACGCTGGCGCTTGAGGCCGTGGTGGGCGAGGCGCGACGGGCGATGGCCGAGTCCGGTATCGGTGGATTGGTCATCGTCGACCGGGAACAGCGCGTGGCCGGGATCCTCACCCGGCGCGACCTGCTCTTCGCGCCGGATGACGACCTGCCGATCACGGGGCTGATGACCCCGCTGGAGCGGCTGGTCACCGGCCCGGCGGGCATCGACCTGGACCAGGCACGCCGCCGGCTGCATGCACACCGCCTCGAGAAGCTCCCGCTGGTGGATGAAGCCGGCCGCCTGACGGGCCTGGTGACGGCGCAGGACATCGTCAAGCTGGAGCGCTACCCGCAAGCGACGAAGGATGCCAAGGGACGCTTGCGGGTGGGCGCTGCGATCGGCGCCCGGGCGGCTGACCTCGAGCGGGCGCGCGCCTGCCTGGCTGCCGGCGCCGACGTGATCGTGGTCGACCTGGCCCACGGCCATTCCGAGAACTGCCTGGAGATGGTGCGCCAAGTCCGAGGCGCCCTGCCGCAGGTGCCGATCGTGGGCGGCAACATCGCCACGCCGGAGGGCGTGCGCGACCTGGCCGAAGCCGGCGCCTCGGCGGTCAAGGTTGGCGTCGGCTCGGGGTCGATCTGCATCACGCGCCTGGTGACCGGCTTCGGCGTGCCGCAGCTGACGGCGCTGCTCGAGTGCGCCGAGGTCGCCCACACGCTGGGCATTCCGCTGATCGCCGACGGCGGCCTGCGCAACTCGGGCGACCTGGCCAAGGCGCTGGCGGCCGGCGCCAGCACGGTGATGCTGGGCGGGATGCTCGCCGGAACCGACGAGGCGCCGGGAGCGACCGTCAGCCGCGATGGGAAGAAGGCCAAGATCGTGCGCGGCATGGCCTCGCTAACGGCGAACATTGACCGCCTGCAGCTCGAGCGCGGCGAGGACATGGATCCTGGCGAATGGGAACGTGTGGTGCCGGAAGGGATCGAGGCCGTCGTCCCCTATCGCGGCGCGGTCGGCGATATCGTGCAGCAGCTGGTGGGCGGCCTACGCTCGGCCATGTCCTATGCCGGCGCAGAGACGATCGACGCGTTGTGGCAGCGGGCCGAGTTTGTCCGCCTGACGCCGGCCGGGCAGATCGAGTCGGGTGCGCATGACGTGACGCGGTTGGGGTAGCGGCGGGCAGGGCTCTGCCAGGCTGGCGAGGACCGGGATGTGGGCGCTTCAGGGGCGGAAGGTCGCAGGGGAAGCGCAGGTGGTGCGCCGGCTCACGCCGGCTCGGCCAGCGCCGCAGGCTGGAAGCGCAGATCGCGGGTGAGCATGCGCCGCAGCCCGTCCTGTAGCGTGGTGTGCGGCTTGTAGCCGAGCTTGCTGCGCGCCAGGCGGATATCGGCCGCCATGCGCGACGGGCCCGGGTCTTGATCCTCTCTCAGAATCCACTCGGCGCTGCTGTTGGAGATCTCGAGCACCTGCTGGGCGAGCGTCTTGAGGCTGGTCTCGACTCCGCTGCCGATGTTGAGCGTCAGCCGGTCGATCGAGGGCGCGGTTGCCGCCGCAACCATGGCTTCCACGACGTCGTCGACGTAGACGAAGTCGCGGGTCTGCTCCCCGTTGCCATGTAGCACCATCGAGCCGCCGCGGATCGCCTGGCGCAGGAAGTGCGGCACGACCGGAGGATGGGCGGCGGGAAGCGGTTGGCCGGGCCCGAAGGCGTTGAAGATGCGCAGGACAACGGTTTCGATTCCCCACAGCGCGCCGATCGTGCGCACGTAGTACTCCGCCGCCAGCTTGGAGACGGCGTAGGGGGAGCGCGGATCGGGCGTCAGGCTCTCAGTGAGCGGCACCTTGCGCTGGTCGCCATAGACCGCTCCCGAGGAGGCGAACACGACGCGCTTGACGCCAACGTCGCGCATGGCTTCCATCACGCTGACCGTTCCGCCGACGTTGGTGGCGTTGTACTCCCGGGGATACAGCACCGACTCGGGGACCACCACCCGCGCCGCCAGGTGGTAAACGCAGTCGACTTCCTGCAGCATGGACCACAGCTTGGGGCGGTCGACGATGTCGCCGCGGCTGAAGAGCACGCCGGGGTCGAGCCGCTCCGGGTCGCCGGCCGACAGGTCGTCGATGCCGCGTACCTGATGGCCCTCGCGCGCCAGCCGGTTGGCCAGCGCTGACCCGAGGAACCCGGCCGCACCTGTCACCAGGAAATTCATCCGCTGCCTGCTCCCTGCCCGAACCCGGAGCCGAGATTATAGCATCTGCCCCCGAAGGGGGGCTGGTATCATCCGGCCATGCGCCAAACCCCGAGGTCATGGGCAGGCACCACCGGGCTGGTGTTGGTCGCGCTGAGCGCGCTGTTCCTGCTCACCCAGAGCATCCCGGCCACGCGCCAGCAATCCGACCGTGTGCGCCAGTTCACCCGGGCGATCGAGTTTGACTTCGCCGGCTGGACGGCCAGGGCTGCCTGGGCCAAGCTGGCCGCCAGCAACCTGGCCCTGACCGACTACCTGACCGAGGCGGATCGCTCGCGGCTGGTACGGGACTACGCCGGCAGGATCGACCGGGCCTCGAGGCTGGAGACCGACTTGGCCGTCCGCCTGGCCGAGTTGCAGGCTGCCGCTGACCCCCAGACGCAGGCGCTCGCAAGTGAGCTCGAGCAGCTGCGGCAGGAGATGGCGGTGCTTCAGCCCTACGCCGAGTTGATCGTGCAGGAGCAGGTGGCCGTGGTGCTGGCCGAGCTCGGGCTCGACGCCGGCGGGCTGGTCGGGCCGCCGGTGGCCTTCCGCTTCACCGAGTTGCCCTTGGCCCTGATCGTCTCGCCACGCAACGTGATCCGCCAGGATGCCAACATCCAGATCGATGCCGGGCTGGACATCCCGGACCGGATCGCGCTCGAACAACGCGTCGAGCAACATCTGAATGCCTCGGCGCTGGTCGTCCCGGTGGGGGGGATCGGGACCTATCCGACGATGGTGATGGAGACGGGCGCCATCTCCTGGCTGGTCGACGTCGTCGCCCATGAGTGGGCGCACAACTACCTGACGCTGCGCCCGCTCGGCCTGAACTACGACACCACGCCTGAGACGCGCACGATGAACGAGACAGCGGCATCGCTGTGGGGTGGACTGGTCGGGGCGAAGGTGCTGCAGCGCTACTACCTTGACCTGGCGCCGCCACCGGCCCAGGCAGAGACCTCCTCCTCGGAGGAGGCGGCGCCGGCTCCTACGCCGGTGTTCGATTTCCGGGCTGCAATGCGCGACACGCGCCTGACGGTCGACCGACTGCTCGAACAAGGCAAGATCGAGCAAGCGGAGGCCTACATGGAGGAGCGGCGCCAGGAATTCAATCGGCAAGGATACAACCTGCGCCGCCTGAACCAGGCGTACTTCGCCTTCCACGGCGCCTATGCCGATGAGCCGGGTGGCGCGGCCGGCGAGGACCCGGTGGGCGCCGCGGTGCGTGAGCTGTGGGAGCGCAGTCCATCGCCGGCCGCCTTCTTGCGGGCGATGGCTTGGATGAACAGCTACGAAGATCTGCAGCGCCTGCTGGCCGGTCCGGAACACGAATCGTCTTGAGGCCGAAGGATGGAGGCCCGGCCCGCGCTCGCGCGGGATCCTGCACCGGGCGACGCACTCCCGCTGACCCGCATCGAAACTGCAAGCAGATCCCTCGGCGAAAGGGCCGCCTCGGGATGACATGCCCATGCAGGCTGTCATCCCGAGCGCCTGGCCTGAGCGGAGCGAAGGGAAGCGAGGGATCTGCTTTCCCCGGGCGAGCTTCCTTCTCACTGGCTGCAAGCAGATCCCTCGGCGAAAGGGCCGCCTCGGGATGACATGCCCATGCAGGCTGTCATCCCGAGCGCCTGTCCTGAGCGGAGCGAAGGGAAGCGAGGATCTGCTTTCCCCCGGCGTGCTTCCTTCTCACTGGCTGCAAGCAGATCCCTCGGCGAAAGGGCCGCCTCGGGATGACATGCCCATACAGGCTGTCATCCCGAGCGCCTGCCTGAGCGGAGCGAAGGGAAGCGAGGGATCTGCTTTCCCCCGGCGTGCTTCCTTCTCACTGGCTGCAAGCAGATCCCTCGGCGAAAGGGCCGCCTCGGGATGACATGCGCATACAGGCTGTCATCCCGAGCGCCTGGCCTGAGCGGAGCGAAGGGAAGCGAGGGATCTGCTTTCCCCCGCCGGGCGGCCTCCCGCATCGCCGGACGCAGGTCGCAAGCCAAGCACCAGCTGGCAGTCGATAAGGGGTGTGGTCGGGGGGTTGTTCCTCGACGGCTGTAGGCACCTCGCCAGCGGGTCGATTCGGCGGTATCCCTGCCGTATACTGGCCTTGATGGATATTCCGTTTCCTGCTACCGAGCGCGCCCACGCCGCTGGGCCCTTGGGCCGGTTCCTCCCCCCGCTCGAGCCGGGGATGACCGCCCGGGCCCTGGCCGATCTCAGCCTGCGCGCCGGCCTGGCCTTTGATCCGTTCGGCAGCAGCCCGCGCCTGGTGCT
Source organism: uncultured Chloroflexia bacterium (assembly GCA_963789825.1). Taxonomy (GTDB): domain Bacteria; phylum Chloroflexota; class Anaerolineae; order Anaerolineales; family E44-bin32; genus PFL42. Next base: position 41,499 of record CAWBME010000001.1, on the reverse strand, counting down.
CGAGGCGGCTCGAGCCGGGTGGGCGGTGCTGGTGGCCTGCAACAACCCGGTCACCCGCTTCGTGCTGGAGAGCACGCTGCAACCGCCTTCCCAGCAAGAACTGCAGGCGGTGCTTGCCCGCCTGGCATCGAGCACCAAGGATCATCAGCGACTCGAGCCGTTCATGCTTGACTTGTACGCCACCGATTGCCCGCAGTGTGCGGGCCACGTCTCGGCTGAGTACTTCATCTGGGACCGGGACCTCCACCGGATGGTTGCCAAGGGGGTGATCTGCCCGCACTGCAGATATGCCGGGGAGGACGAGGCGAGCGATCTGGACCGTAGCCGGGCAGAGGTCTACACCGGGCGCGGCCTGCAGCAGGCGCTGGCACTTGAGCAGGTGGCGCCGGCGGATGATCCAGACCGCGAACACGCTGTGGCGGCGCTAGAGGTCTATCCGGCGCGCGCGTTGTACGCACTAGTGACGCTGATCACCAAGGCCCAGCAGTTGGGCCTGAGTGGTGAGGCGGAGCGAGCGGGTAGGGCGCTGCTGCTGTCGGTGATGGACGCCGGGAATTCGCTTTGGGGGATGCCGGAGGGACGCCTCCGGCCGCGTCAGCTGGTCGCCTCGCCGCGCTACCGCGAAATCAACCTGTGGCGCTCCCTTGAGCTGGCTGTGGAGGAATGGGACCTACCCGATCCCGGGCTGCAGGTCATGGCCTGGGATCCACGCAACCCGCCGGCGCCAGGGGCGATCGCCCTGTTTGCCGGCCCGGCGCGGTCACTGTTCCGCGAGCTGAACGCTGCGCCGCCGGACCTGGTGTTGAGTGTGCCGCCGCGCCCCAATCAGGCCTACTGGACGCTGTCGGCGCTGTGGGCAGCCTGGTTGTGGGGGCGTGGCGAGGCGGCAGCCATCAAGGTAGCGTTGCGTCGCCGCCGCTACGACTGGGCATGGCACCAGTCTGCCCTGCGCGGTGCGCTGAACGGGCTCGCTGCGGCGGTACCCCCCGGCACGCCGGTGCTGGGGTTGGTGCCCGAGTGCGAACCTGGCTACCTCGCCGCCGTCCTGGCCGCGATGGATGCCGACGGTTTCCAACTGACCGGTCGGGCGCTGCGCCTTGCTGAAGCGGAGGCCTGCTTGCGCTGGACGGCGGATGCAGCCGAAGCCAAACCTCTGCTGCCAAGAGAACTGCCGGCGCGGCTGGCGCGCGAGATGGGATCCCACCTGCAGACCCGCGGCGAGCCGGCCTCGTTCTTCTTCATGCATGCAGCCGCCGTTCTTGGGCTTGCCGGCGACCGGCTGCTGGGCAGCCTGCCAGAGAGCGACGAGGCGCCCGTCACCTCGGTTGTCTACCAGTCGGTGGAGCGGGCGCTGGCCGACCGGCGCACCTTCACTCACCTGAGCACCGGGAGCGAGCCGGAGAGCGGATCGTACTGGCTGACCGAGCCGGCCGCGCGGTCCGAGTCGCTGTCCGACCAGGTCGAGGCGCTCGTGCTGGGTACGCTGCGCCAGGAGCGGCCGCTGACCGCCGCCGAAGTGGATGCCATGGTGTGCGCGCGGCTGACCGGGCTGCGGACGCCGGATCGCCGCTGGGTGTTGGCTTGCCTGCGTTCGTACGCACAGGCGGACGAAGCCAGCGGACGCTGGAGCCTGCGCCCGGAGGACAGGCCGGAGCCGCGCGCCAGGGACTGCGCCGAAATCCGCCGCCTGCTGCTTGAACTCGGTGTACGCCTGGGCTACCTGACCTTGCAGGAAGAGGCACTCGGCATCGAGTGGAGCAACCCCGATGCGCCGGAACGGCCGGCATACAGCTTCCAGGTGTGCGAGACCAGCCCGCCGAGTGCGGTGCTGGCTTCGGGCGAGCTGCTCACCTTCGTCATCCCCGGTGGACGTGCCGCGCTGCTGGCGGAGAAGGCGCGCCGCGACCTTCGGTTGCACTACGCCGTCGAAGACGCCACGCGCGTGCTCAAGTTCCGCCATGTGCGGCGGTTGGCGCAGGAGTCGACACTGCGCCGTGAGAGCCTGCCCGAGCGGCTGGCTCTCGACCCGCTCGGCGAACAGGATCCGCAACTGCCGCTGTTGTAGGCGGTGCCCGGTCCCAGCTTCGGCCGGCTCAGCCCACTCCCCGACGATACCCGTTCTGTCAGACTGCCGTCGGCTCCGTCGGGGGCCGCGCCCCGCAAGCGTGGGGAAGTTGGCCGACGCCGGGTGCTCTCCGGATACCTGAAGCGCCGTAGCGTGGCGGAGCCCACTCCACAACGTTGACCGAAGCTGAGGCGCGGCTCAGCTCGCGGCGCGCAAGGCGCGGCATCCCTTCAAGCTGACCTTCATCGGTGACCGATGAGCCATGAAGGTCTCTTCTGTCAGAGCCGGGCGGGGACCGCCAGATGCCCGCGGGAGGCCAGGCAGTGGGGTGCGCAAACCTGCCCGTGATCCGGTGCGAGGGCTCGCAGCTGGATGCGCAGCGCTGGACGAAGCCTCCGGAGGGGAGTCGGGAGGTCTCTGGCGCAGGTCAGGGCGTTGGGGTCTCCGTCGCTGTGGGCGTTGCTGTCGGCGTGGCAGCTGTGGTCGCTGTGGGTGGAGGAACGGCCGTCGGGGTCGGCATGGGAGTAGGGGTTGGCTCGGGGAGGTTCAGGAACACATGGATCCGCCGCTCGGCTGAGCCCCCATCCTGGCTGCGAGCCGAGAGCCGCAACGTGACCGGCCCATTCTTGACGCCCGCCATGTCCCAGGTATAGAGCACGTCGGGTTGCTCATGTTGCTGCTCGTCTCGTGCCAGATCCGGCCACGACTTGGGTTCGTAGCCCTCGCCGACCTCGAGCACCCAGTCGCGAAACCGTCCGGTGGCGCCGATCCGGGCCACGATCTGCAGCGGGCCGCTGTTGACCACCGCTCCTTCGATCGGGGAAAGGATATCGATGAACGGCCGCGGGCTGTCGGACGTGCAGCTCTCATCCGGAACAAAGAACACCGGCTTGTCCTCGAAGCCGTGCTCCTCTCCCCAATCCTTGCCGGCGTCCTCTTCGGTGAGCCACTTGCGCGCCCACGGGTCGGCGACTTCCAATCCCAGCTTCTGCTTGGCGAAGTCCTGACACTCGCCGGAAGCCAGCAGCAGCGTGTAGCTGTCGACCCAGGGCTCCTGCCACAGGTCCTGCTCCTGCGGCAGGGGCGGCTGATCGGCGGCGAACACCTCGATCCGATCGTCCGGGCACCACTCGGACGGCTCGGCGCCCGAGAGGGCGCAGATCGTGCGCTCGATGATCCCAGGGGGGCGTTCGAAGCCATCGGGTTCGCCGCCGCTGATGTAAGGTACTGCGGCGTTCATGAAGGCGTTCCAGATCGGCGCCGCGCCGGAGAGGCCGGTGGTGTTCTGCATCGGTGTGTAGTCGGCGTTGCCCACCCACACACCGGTGGCGATCTGCGGCGTGTAGCCGAGGGTCCAGTTGTCGCGGAAGTCGTTGGTCGTGCCGGTCTTCGCCGCGGCGGGGAACGGCAGCTTCAGCAGTGAGTCGCCCCCGAACATCGGTCGGCGGGCGTCGTTGTCCGCGAGGATCGAGGTGATCAGGAAGGCGAGCTCCGGACGAAGCACCGGCATCGGTTCAGCCGGCTTGTGCTCGTAAGCCAGGGTGCCCTCGTGGTCGACGATGCGCGTGATCGAGACGGGGGGCCTGCGGTTGCCAAGGTTGGCGAAGACCGAGTAGGCCGAGGTGAGTTCGAGCAGGCTGACATCGCCACCGCCGAGGGTGAGCGAGAGTCCATAGTCGTCCCGATCCAGGGTGGTGATCCCCATGCGCCGGGCGAAGGGGACCAGGCCCTCTTCCTGCGGCGTCGTCGGGTCGTCATAGATGCCAATGAAGTCCAGCGTCTTGACGGCGGGGATGTTGTAGGAGTTAGCCAGGGCGCTGCGCACGGTCACCGGGCCGTGGAAGCGCTCGTCGTAGTTCTCCGGTTCGTAGGGTGGGCGCGGGTCGTCGGGATTGCCCGACGGGGGAAACTCGCTGGGCACGTCCCAGATCAGCGTGCCGGGTGTCCAACCCTGCTCGAAAGCATGGGCGTAGGTCAACGGCTTGATCGACGAGCCGGGCTGGCGCGGGGCGACGGACATGTTGATCTGCCCATCGATCTCGGCATTGTTGAAGTCCGCTGAGCCGACCATGGCCAGGATCTCGCCGGTCTGCGGGTCGAGCGAGACCAGGGCGCCGTTGGTCACGTGGCGGTCGGCAAGGGCCGACACCTGCTGCGTCACCAGGCTCTGCGCCAGATCCTGCAGCTGCGGGTCGAGCGTGGTGTAGACGTTGAAGCCGGAGCGGTAGATGGTCTGCGGATCGTACATCTGCTCGAGCTGGGTGCGGATGTAGTTGACCCAATGGGGGTAGCGGATCTGGATGTCGGCCGGTCGGAAGGGGTAGGTCTCGACCTGGGCGATGGCTGCTCCGGCTTCCTCCGGCGAGACGCACACCGGATCGGGTGCGTTGCTGACCGCGATGCAATCCTGTTCCTGGCTGGTGAGCACCATCAGCGTGAGCACCTGGCGGTGGCGATCGAGGGCGGCTTCGCGGTTGGTGAAGATGTCATATACCGCCGGCGCCTGGATCAGGCCGGCCAGGAAGGAGGCCTGGGGCAGAGTCAGCGCGCCGGCCGTGGTGCCGAAGTAGGTCTGGGCGGCGGCTTCGACGCCGTAGGCCAGGTTGCCGAAATACACCTGGTTCAGGTACAGCTCGAGGATTTCTTCCTTGGTGTAGCGGCGGTTGATCTCAGCCGCCAGCAGGATCTCGCGGATCTTGCGGAGCGCCGTCCGCTGCGATCGCTCCTCCGGCGTGAAGAGCAGGTTGCGGGCGATCTGTTGGGTGATGGTCGAGGCGCCCGAGACAGTCTCGCCACCCTGCAGGTTCTGCCACACGGCGCGGCCGATCGCCAGCGGGTCGAAGCCGGCGTGGCTGTAGAACTGCGAGTCCTCGGTCGCCAACACGGCAGCGACCATCGCCGGAGAGATCTCGTCGAGCGTGACGTAGGTGCGGCGGCCGGCCTGAGGATCGAGGATCTCGTACAGCAAGTTGCCGGCGCGGTCGAAGATGCGCGTGGTCTCGAACTGGGCGGCGTTGGCACGTAGGTCGTCGACGGCGGGCAGGGTGGACGCCAGCGAGGAGTACTGCAGCAGGCCGAAGGTCAAGAGCAGGATGGCGACTCCCGCCGCGATGAACACCGCCAGGATCGCCATGCGTGCCAGGCACCCGGAGCCGCCAGCCGGCAGGCCGCGCCGAGGGCCCTCCGGCGGGATAGGCCCCGTCGGGCGCGGGCCGGCGGTGAAGGCAGCCGGTGAGACGGTTGTGGCGCCACGGTCGGTCTGAGGCACACGCCGCGGGAGTGATGGGCCGGGATCGCCCGGCGCCGCAGGCCGGGGAATCGGCTGGGTATCCTCCGGCGGCGGCGTGCCGTCGGAGGTGGGCATCGCTGAGCTGGAGCCGGACGGGGCGCCGGGCGAAAGCGGGCGGTGGGCTTCGGTCATCGGCGCCATTCTAGTCGCCGTGGATTAGCCGGGGATGAGCCTGCGCACGGAGAAACGGTTCAAGAGGCGCTCGGCCGACTCAGCATCAAGATCACCCAGAACCCCTTCATCACGGTCTCGCCCGCCTGATTGCGCACATCAACCTCGAGCTTGACCTGTCCGCCGCCCAGTCGCGGCATCGGCTTGGTCTCCTGAACCGTCAGCTCAGCGTGGAGCGTGTCGCCGAACAGAACGGGTTTGCTGAACTTCCACTCCTGGATCTCGCGGAAAGCGAGCACCGTCCCCTCGAGCACTCCGGTGCGCGCCGCCAACCCGCTGATGATGGACATGCACAACAGCCCATGCGCCACGCGTTGGCCGAACATCGTCGTGCGCGAGTACTCGGCGTCGGTGTGGATCGAGGTGTGGTCCCCAGACAGGCCGGCGAAGGCGGTCACGTCCGCCTCGCCGACCGTGCGGCCGGGCGTCGTGATGCGTTGGCCGATGGCAAACTCCTCGAAGTAGCGGCCACGGGGCGTCAGATCGTCTGCACTCATGTGGACCTCCTCACCGGCGGCGGATTCTAGCACGCCTGCGCCCGCCAGGGCGGGCTGGCCACCTGCGCATCGTCCCCGTACAATCCAGGTATGCGCAGCTGGCGATGGTCGGGCGACGACGCCTGGTCGCTGAACCTGGCGGCCGATGTCCGCTTCGGTCCGACCGACTATGCCGAAGACCAGATCTGGGAGTTGCTGCTTGGCGGTGATGAGCCGGCGGGTCTTGCGGCCGCCACCCGCTTCGGCGGGCGGATGCGTGGGATGCATATCTTCCCCTCCTTCGCCCTGGAAGGCCGCGCCGCCGTCGATCCAGTTACCTTCCATCGGCCGGTGATCGTGGAGCAGGTCCTGTCGAATTACGCCCGGTTGGCGTTCTGGCCGCTGGCTGAGGTGGAGGCCGTTGCCGAGTACTGGGTGGTTGAACTCGCGGCGGTTGGTTTCACGGATCCGGTTGACAGGCGAGGGCCGGCCGCTCGCTGACGCTGGACCTGCGCCTGCACGTGGCGACGCTTCCCGGTTCCGACGCCGATCCGATGCGTCCGGTCACCCGCCAGGGCGTGGTGGCGCTCGAGGGCCGGGTGGCCGGCCTGCGGCCGGTCGTCTTCTTGAGTGGGGGTGCGGCTGCATTCCGCTCGATCCACCCCAGCCTGCATGTGTCGGCGACGCTCTCCCCCGGGGAGGTCCGTAGTTGGACGTGGGCCCACGCGGGGATGACGGATCCCGAGCGGGGTTTCGAAGCAGCACGCACTGCGGCCCAGCTGCCGCTGGACGCCGTGGCTGCGCGCCTCGAGCGCATGGCCGAAGGGATCGTCCAGGTGGAGACGGGCCATCCGGAGTGGGATGCGGCCGTCCACCTCTCCCAGGTGGCGGCGTTGGCCAGTTTCGTCGGGCCAACGCGCCATCTGCCGTCGCCCGCGCCGGTGCTACGTCGGGGTCCGTTGGATGGTTACTCGCCGCGCGGCGACGGCACCGATCACGACTGGCGCTGGAGCGGGCAAGAGATGCCTGGCGCCTACTTCCTGGCGCGGCAGGTACTACCGGCGGCGCCCGAGCTGGCGCAGGGTGTTGTGCGGAATGCTCTGGCCACGCAGGGTGCCGACGGGGCAGTGGATGGCAAGCCGGGGCTGGCTGGTCAGCGCCTGCGCGTGGCGGCTGCCCCAATGCTGGCGCAACTGAGCTGGCAGATCTACCGGCAGACCGAGGACGCAGCCTTCGTCGCCGAGGTCATGCCGCGACTGATGGAGGTGTTCGAGAGCTGGTTCAACGCCGACCGCGACCGCGACCAGGACGGCTTCCCGGAGTGGGAGCATCCTCTCCAGGCGGGGTACGAGGCCCACCCGGTGTTCTCCCAGACGAACGCCGCCTGCCAGTGTGCCGAGCTGCGCGATGTGGAGTCGCCGGATCTGGCGGCCCTGCTGTTGCGCGAGGCCGAAGCAATGGCTCGCCTGGCGCACATTGCCGGACGCGCACAGGATGTGCCTGCGATCGAAGGTCGCCAGCGGCGGCTGCTCGAGGGCTTGTCCCGCTGCTGGGATGCGGAGGCGGGGGTCTATCGTCGGATCGATCACCGCCTGCACACCACGCCGCTGGCGGCCGAGGTGGCGAGGGTGGCAGGCAACGGCCGGACCGAACCGGGGGTAGCGCTGCGTCAGCCTGCGCGGCTGGTCGTCCGGGTGACGGGCCGGGAGCGTGAGGCACGCGGCCTGGAGATCGTGCTGACCGGCCGCCCAGCGGCTGGGCGTGAGCGCGGGCTGCATCTGACCTCCGAGGACCTGCGCTGGTCTTGGGAGAGTGGGTGCGCTACAACGCCCGAAGCGTTCGCCGTGCTCTCCCGGGTCCAAGTTCGCGGCGCAGCCGACGGCGTGCGGACCTCGATCCTGGTACCCGACCTGGGCCGCGTGGACCTGGCGATGCTGCTGCCGCTGTGGGCGAAGGCGCCTGCCCCGGACGAGGTCACCAGCCTGCTAGACGGCCAGCTGCTTCGGCCGGAGCGCTTCTGGCGTCCGCATGGATTGCCCTTTCTGCCGGCGAGTGACCCTGACTACCAGGACCAGCGGGAAGAAGGGGCGGGCCGGGTGAGCATGACTTGGAACACCATCCTGGGGGAGGCCCTGCTGGACCAGGCTCGGGGGGAGCAGGCCGCCAGCCCTCCTCGAGCGGCTGATGCATGCGATCGTGCGCGCCCTGCGCTCGGATCACGCCTTGCTGGCAGTTCTATGACCCGGAGACCGGGGAGGGCCGCGGGGATCGGCACGCCGCCTGCGGCGGGGCGCCGCTGAGTCTGCTGCTGGCATGTGTCGGCGTCCAACTGATCTCGCCCACGAAGGTTGGCCTGCGGGGGCGCAATGTGCTGGATGGCCCGGTGACGATCGGCTGGCGCGGGTTACAGGTGACGCGCCAGGGTGAGGTCAGCCGGGTGGTGTTTCCTGACGGGCAGGTCGTTGAGATGCAAGGGGAGGAGCCGCTGGTGATCGAGCAGCAACCGCGGCGCCCCGCGGGGATGAAGCCCAGCTAGCTCGCTGGCCCCGAACGGCCGGACCGAAGGCAAGGAGACGGGGTATGACCATCAGCAAAGTGATGAAGACCAAGGTGATCTCGATCCCAGAGACGGCGACGTTGGAAGATGCCGTGCGCTCGTTCGTGGAGAACCGGGTGGGGACGCTACCCGTGCTCGCATCCGGGGGTGAACTGGTCGGAGTGCTGGACATGCAGGATGTACTCTTGCTGGTCTTGCCGCCTTTCGTGCGGTTGGTGGCGGATTACGACTTCGTTCACGACTTCGGTCCGGTCGAGTTCGCCGAGATGGACGACGCCATGCGCGCCCGGCCAATCACCCAGGTGATGGCGAAGCCACATGCCGTTGAGCAGGAATTGGGGCTGCTGCGCGCCTACGCTTTCATGAACCAGCACGGGCTGGAGAACGTTCCCGTCACCGATGACAGTGGGAAGCTGGTGGGCATTGCCTCGCGTGTGGACATTGGCGTCGGCTTCCTGCGAACCTGGATGGAGCATCATGGGGTCTAGCCAGTGACGCCCGTGGTTGTTTCGGCAGCCATCTTCGTAGTGGTCCTGATTCTCATCCTGCTCGAGCGCGCGGACCGGACGATTGTGGCCATTGGCGGGGCGGCGGCGATGGTCACGGCCGGCATGGTGACTGGGCTTCTATGACGAACAGCAGGCGCTGCAGGCGATTGATTTCTCGACGCTGGGCCTGCTGCTGGGGATGATGATCCTGGTTTCGTTGCTCAAGCCGACCGGCTTGTTCGAGGTGCTGGCGGTATGGGCGGCCAGGTCTTCGCGGGCATCCGGCGATGTTGGTGGTGCTTGATGGGGATCGTGGCCGCGTTCTTGTCGATGATCCTGGACAATGTCACGACGGTCGTGTTGCTCGCGCCGCTAACCATCCTGATTGCCGAGGTGCTGGGCATCAGCGCGATCCCTCTGCTGATGGCAGAGGCCATTCTTTCCAACGTCGGCGGCGTGGCGACGCTGATCGGCGACCCGCCGAATATCCTGATCGCCTCGGCCTCCGGCCTGAGCTTCAATGACTTCCTGTCGCACTCCCTGCCGGTCGTGCTGCTGATCATCCCGCTGGTCCTCGGGCTGGTGCTGATCGTATTCCGCCGTATGCTGGCAAAGACCAAGGACACGACGCAGGCGCTGCTCGGCTTCCGACCGGAGGAGGCCTGGAATGACCCAAAGACGGCGCGCCGGGTGGTCATCGTGCTGGGAGCGGCGCTACTGCTCTTCCTGCTGCAGGACGCCCTGAGCCTGACGCCCGCTTTCATTGCCCTGAGCATGGCGGCAGTGGCGCTGGTCTGGACTCAGCCGTCGGTGGACGAATTCCTCAAGCGCATCGACTGGCAAGTGCTGCTGTTCTTCGCCGCGTTGTTCGTGATGGTCGGCGGCCTGGAGGCCTCGGGCGTCCTGGAGCTGCTCGCCGCCGGTTTGGCTGCTCGGCTGGACGGAAGCGGCCCGGCGGCGGCCGTGACTGTGCTGTGGCTGACGGCTGTGGCCGCAGCAATGGTGGACAACGTGCCAATCACCGCCGCCATGATCCCCATTATTCTCGGCCTGGGGGAGCGGGGAATCAACGTAGCTCCGCTATGGTGGGCGCTGGCGTTTGGCGTGGGTTTCGGAGGGAACGGCACGATCATCGGCTCAACGGCGGGCATCCTCGTCGCCGAGATCTCCAGCAAGACCCCCAATCCGATCACCTCGCGCACCTGGCTGCGTCTCGGCCCACAGGCCTTGATCGTGGCATGCCTCATCGCCACCCTGGCGCTGGTGGTCGCCTACCCGTACTTCGCCCGCTAGGGCGCGGTAAGACCTGAGCGTGAGTCAGCCCTCTGCCTTCCCCATTTGGACTTTCGCGCTCCGTCACGCCTTGGCGAGAATCACGGGCGGACTGGAAGTAGGCCGCGCGACTTCCCATCGCGCAGCACGCCGAAGGGGCGGGGTGTTCACCCCATACGGGAGGTGAACTCCGGCTCGACGGGGCGAGGCTGCCGGCGGTGCGCAGGTGCAGTTCCGGTGCTGCACCGGGGAGCGAGGGCGCAGATTGCCCGAGTCAGCCTGATGGGCATTCGGCGAGGTCGGGGAAGGGGCTCAGGTCGTGAGGGACAGCGGGGAGTCCTCTTCGAACAACTCGACCTGGTAGGTGAAGACCTCGAGCTCGCCCGTGCGCCAGGCGTCGGGCGCGAGCGCGGCTTTCTCGCACAGGAACTTGAGGAAGGCCTCCGGCGCAGGAACCTTCTCCCAGACTTGGGGCAGGAACGTCGCCCGCTTCGAGCCCGACTGCACGATCACTCCGTCGATCCCCGGCCGCAGGCGGCGCAGCAGGTCCTCGGGACTCGGATACACCAGCGGCTCCGGAGCAGAGAGCACCGAGATCTCGATCTGGATCGCGGCGAGTTCCTCGGGCTGCACCGGCGGGAAGCGCGGATCCTCCCGCGCCGCGGCATACGCATGCATCTGTACGTCCTCGGCCAGCGGCACCGTTGGATACAGGCCGCCGATACAGCCGCGCAGGGCTCCGCCGGTTGTGAGAGTGACAAAAGAAGCGAGCGGGGTGCGCAACCAGGCAGACTGCGAGGCAGGAGATTCCGTCGCCCGCGGCCGGCCATGAGCGGCGCGCTCCACGGCCTGGCGGGCAAGCGCGAGCAGCGTGTGTTGATCAGCCTGGTGAGCTTGCTCGCCGCCGACAACGCCCATGGTGTCCTCCCTGCATCTGCTACATCGGTGCGCCGGCAGGGGTGAGTATCTCGGCCCCTGGGGTGGGCCCACTCATGTTCCGCCGAGCGCTTTCAGGATGGCCGGCGCAAAGCCGGTGAGATCCCTAAGTCCGTCGAGGAATTCCCGTCGCGCCGACCGAGGCCCGATCACCAGCGCCGGGACCGGGTTGCGGGTGTGGCTGCGGGCTTGCAGATCCTCGAGGTTGCCGTGATCCGAAGTCACCACGATCAGGTCGCGGGAGGTATCCCACGTTTCGATCAGGCCAGCCAGTACGGCATCGAGCGACTGGAGCAGGTCGACGGCCTGCTCGAGCGTTCCCCGGTGACCGGCGTAGTCGCTCAGCCAGTAGTCGAACCAGGCCATGTCGACCTGGCGGGCCAGCTGGCCCCACAGTCGCCCGGCGGCTGCGGGAGGGTAGGTCGGTGCCGGAGGGAATCCCGGCTGGGCGAGCCAGCCCTCGCCCGTGAAGTCGGCGGACAGGGCCTGGCCGTGCCGCAGATCGTCGGCGGTGCGCAGCGCGATGCCGGCGGCGGTGACGGCCAGCGGGATGGACGAGTAGATCCTGCGCCGGGTGCGGATGGCGTCGAAGTAGCGCGGCGGATAGGCATTGAGCAGCGCCGCGCTCTTCCCGCAAGCCCGGGCGCGCAGGAAGAGGTTGTCCTCCTGCAAGATGGCGATGATGGCCGGGTTCGGCTTGGGGCCGTAGTGCTCGCCAATCTCGACCGGCACGTTGCGCCCAGTCAGCAATGCGGCCTGTCCGCTGGCGGACTGGGGCAATCCGGGAATACCCAAGCAGGCATCGACCGCAACGAGCGAAGCTTGCTCGCCCTCGAAGGGGACCGCCTGATGGGTCAGACGCTGCCCAGCCAGCAAGCGCTCGAGGGTCGGCATGCTGGCGGCGGCCAACGGATTCCTCACGGGGTCGGCTTCGCCCAGGCCGACCCCGTCCATGAACAGCACCAACAATCGGCTCATGGGCTGGCGGACGTGAAGGTGAACCAGGCCGAGGGGCGCTCCCGATCGAACCCGGCCGTGAAGGCGCTCAGACGCATGAAGCCCGTGAACGAGGACTCGATCTCGCCACGGGAGGGCCAGCGCCGGGCCGGAAGGCTTCTCGCCGGAAGGCTTCTCGGTGAGGAAGGCATACAACAGGTAGGTGGAACCCCGGCCAACGTGACGGCGCAGGCTGCGGGCGTAGGTCGCCCGCCGTTGCGGCTCGAGGCTGTGAAAGCAGCCGATGTCGAGGACCAGATCGTAGGGCCCGGAGGCGGCCGCCATCTCGGCCACGTCGCCGCGGGCCACCACGGCGGCCTTGCCGGCGAGGGCCAGGCGCCGGCGCGCCGCGCGCAACGCACGCGCCGAGAAGTCAATCGCCGTGACCTCCCAGCCGCGCTCAGCCAATGTCAGCGCGTTGGTCCCGGTGCCGCACCCCAGGTCGAGCGCGCGTCCGGGCGGATGGCGGTCGAGGAAGTCCAGCAGCTCGGGCGGCGAGACACCCGTGTCCCAGGGAACGTCGCCCAGCAGGTAGCGCAGTTCGAAGAAGATGCGCCTCATCCAGCGGGGCTCAGCAGGCGCTCCACAGCCTGTGGATCGATCGCGCCGACACTGCGCAACAGGACTTTGCCCTGGCCGTCGAACAGCACGAAAGTCGGCGTGTGCTGCACGCCGTACTGCCGCGCCAGGGGCTCGGTGGCTGCATCCTGCACGTTCATTCGGATCACGTTCAACTCGGGAGCAAACCGTTCTTCGAGCCGGTCCACGACCGGCTTGGCAGCGATGCAGGCCAGTCAGTAGGGACTTTGGAATTCCAACAGAGTTCGGGGCTCCGCCGCCGATGGCGGCCGCAGGGTCTCCACCGGCTGGGGCGGGAGAAGCCTGCGGCGCAAACAGGAGAAAGGCCAGCGCGCAGCCCAGCGCCAGCGCGCCGACGGCCACCAGGCGCTCGGTGCGGAGGCCGCGGGCGACGGCCCACAGCAACAAGCCTGCAACCGCCAGCCCAGACAAGATGACGAATGAGTATTGATTGAGGAGCATGTCGTCGACCTATCGACCGCGGCGATTGTAGCATAGCGGGAAGCAGCCATCGACGAGAGAGCGGAGGTTTTGACAACCCTCGCCACCTCCTTTAGAATGCGGAGCATCACAATCTCCGTTCGAGGGACCCGCTGCGCATGAAGGAATACTCAACCGAATCCCTGCGAAACGTCGCCCTGGTCTCACACGGCGGCGCAGGCAAGTCCTCGCTGGCCGAGGCCCTGCTCTACCTGACCGGCGCGGTCAACCGCCTGGGCAAGATCGAGGAAGGGAACACGGTCTCCGACTTCGAAGACGAAGAGATCCGACGCAAGCATTCCCTCTCCACCGCCATCATCAGCCTGGAATACAAGGACCACAAAGTCAACCTGCTCGACACCCCGGGCTACACCGACTTCGTCGGCGAGGTGATTTCGGCGCTGCGCGTGGCGGATGGCGCGCTGCTGCTGGTGGACTTCGTCGCCGGCGTCGAGGTCGGCACGGAGGTGATCTGGAACTACTGTGAAGTCTTCAAGCTGCCGCGCTTCGTGGTTATCGCCAAGATGGACCGCGAGAGCGCCAGCTTTCAGCGTGCGCTCGACGCGGTGCGGCAGCTCTCGGGGGACGTCACCTTCGTGCCGATCCAACTGCCGATCGGCGAGAAGCACGACTACAAGGGAGTGATTGACCTGTTCAGCATGACCGCCCGCAGCGGCGCCGGCGAGCAGCAGGAACCGATCCCGGCCGACCTGCAGGCGGAGGCCGAGGCTGCCCGTCTGCGCCTGGTGGAAGCGGCCGCCGAGGGCGATGACAGCCTGCTGGAGAAGTACTTGAACGGCGAGAGCCTCAGCGACGACGAAGTCAAGCGCGGCTTCCGCGCCGCTGTGCGATCCGGCCGTTTCGTCCCGGTGTTGACTGCGTCCGGGACGGCGTGCATCGGCGGCGCTCCGTTGCTGGAGGCTGTGCTCAGCCTGCTGCCCTCCCCGGCCGATGCTCCACCGGCCGCCGCCGCTGCCGGGAAAGGGGAGGAATCCCTTCCTGCCAGCGACACCGGCCCGCTGGCGGTCTATGTCTGGAAGACGACCGCCGATCCATTCGTCGGCAAACTGACCTACCTGCGGGTGTACTCCAGCGCGCTCCACTCGGACAGCCGGCTTTGGGACCAGACCAAGAGCAGTGAGGAGCGCGTCGGCACGTTGCATGTGATGCGCGGCAAGGAGCAGATCCCGGTCAAGGTGCTCCACGCGGGCGACATCGGCACCGTGGCCAAGCTCAGCGCCGCCGGGACCGGCGACACGCTGTGTGAGAAGGCCCACCCGCTTACGCTTCCGGTTCCAACGTATCCCAATGCGCTGTATGCTGTGGCTGTTCTGCCGAAGACACAGGCTGATTTCGACCAAGATGGGCACCGTGCTCTCGCGCCTCTCGGAAGAGGATCCGACGATCACCTGGCGCCAGGAGCCGACCACAAGCCAGACCATCCTGCAGGGTATGGGCGACCAGCACATCGACGTCGCTATCCGCCGCGCAGAGAGCAAGTTTCAGGTGGGGCTGCAGACCGAGACGCCCCGGGTCCCTTATCGCGAGACGATCACCCGGTCCGGCCAGGCGATGCATCGCCACAAGAAACAGACCGGCGGCGCCGGCCAGTTCGCCGAAGTGCACTTGGCAATCGAGCCGCTGCCGGATGAGGACTTCTCGTTTGAGAACAAGGTGGTCGGTGGAGCGATCTCCCACTCGTTCATGCCGGCCATCGAGAAGGGCGTGCGCGGGGTGATGAAGTCGGGCGCTCTCGCCGGCTATCCGGTGCGCAACATCCGCGTCATGGTGACCGACGGCAAGGAGCACCCGGTGGACTCGAAGGCGGTGGCCTTTGAGGTGGCCGGCCGCGAGTCCTTCAAGCTGGCGTTCCGCGAGGCGGGCCCGGTGCTGCTGGAGCCGATCATGACGATTCGGGTGACGATCCCGGAAGCCCAGCCTGGGCGACGTGATGGGAGATTTGAACACCCGCCGGGCGAGAGTGCAGGGGATTGACACCGAGCGTGGTCGGACCACGGTCACGGCCCAGGTGCCGCACGCCGAGATCCTGCGCTATACCAGCGACCTGCGCTCGATCACCGGCGGGCGCGGTGTCTTCACGATGGACTACAGCCATCATGAGGTGGTGCCGGCGCACGTCGCCGAGCAGATCATCGCCGCCCGCCAGAAAGATGTCGGCAAGCAAGAAGCCGAGTAGCCTGGACATGAGCGGGCCGGCGCATCGCCGGCCCGCTTCTCTATGGGGCTCTGTCCGAGGGAAACGCAGTCCGCTTGCCTGCGCCATCGCAGGCGGGCGGAGAGCGAAGTGGTCGTAGGAGGGCGATGGAGGGCTGGCGGCCCGGGCCGTTCATCGACGCCGAGGTGCAGGTGACCTTCGCCCAGCCTCCGGCGCTGAGCAAGACGCCGGAAGCCCCGCAATCCTTCACCTGGGATGGTGCGGCTTTCGTTGTCGAGTTGCTGCTGGCGAGCTGGAGCGACTACCGGCGCCGCGGCCGGATGGCGCGGCAATCATGGCGCCGGCGCACCGGCGACGGCCGCCCGGCGCGGCTCGTGGGGCGTCGGCCGCTTCTACTTCCGCCTGCAAACCACCCAGGGGCGAGTGTTCGACCTGTACTACGACCGCGCACCGCAGGATGCAGGCGATCGCGGTGGACATTGGTACCTGTGGCGGGAGTGGGTCACCTGAGCCCGTAGCGACCACTCGCCATGCTCCACGAGACTCCCGCGACAACTCCATCGTCGACGGCCGCATTCTCTACTTCGCGGCCAAGCTGGTACTGACGGCTGTTGCGCCGCGAGCGCACGCTCCCCGATCCTCACCCGCCTTCCCGCTCCCCCAGCTGGTAGGAGCGGCCGAGCGCGGCGGACTTCCGCTCACCCCTCCCGCCCTCGAACACCGCCCGCGCCACACCGCGGCGTCAGGTGGCGGTGAGTCATCCATTGCGTTTCTGCGAGCGCCGCTCAGCACATCGGCTGAGGGAGCGCGATCCCTGGCAGAAGCGCTCCACGTGGCGCAAGGGACCCGAGGATGAGCCAGTCGCTGCGGTACTCCTGCGGCGGTGCGTGCCGTGAAGTGGAGCTCTGCACTAACCGCCGCTTGACGGGGAGGGGGAAGGGGGTCCAGGGGACATGGGGGAGGGGGAGTCATCCCCCTCCCCCGGTCACCTGGAGAGGATCACCCCATCGGTGTGCGCGTGGCTCCAGCGTGATGTCCAGTCGGTGCTTGCGCCGCGCCGGCATGGCATCCCGCCTGGGTCAACCAGTGCCAAGGCACCAGAGCGCCTCGCGGCCCATCCTCGGGTCACGTGAGAGAGGATTGAGATCGTGCCGAGGAATGCTTGACGTGGCCTTCCCCCGGTCACCTGGAGAGGATCACCCCATCGGTGTGCGCGTGGCTCCAGCGTGATGTCCAGTCGGTGCTTGCGCCGCGCCGGCATGGCATCCCGCCTGGGTCAACCGGTGCCAGCGCACCAGAGCGCATCGCGGCCCATCCTCGGGTCACGCGAGAGAGGATTGAGATCGTGCCGAGGAATGCTTGACGGGCAGGGGGCAAGGGGGGAGGGGGTGTCATCCCCCTCCCCCCGGTCTTCTGGAGGCTAGATCGCCTTGCCGGTGAACCCTAGATGAAGATGATCTGTGCGTCTCCGGTCATGTCCAGGAACTCGACGACAGTCACGACGCCGGCCAAGCCATCGATGTAGTCCTCCTTCTTGAGTTCCATCATGTCGGCCGTCATCTTGCAGGCGTAGAACTTGGCGCCGCCGTCTATCATCATCTGGATGTACTCGGGCACGGGAGGCGCGCCAACGCCAGCGATCTTCTTGCGCATCAGCCAGGTAGCGAACGCCGTCATGCCAGGAATGATGCCCATCCAGTTCGGGATGCCGAGGTTGCCCGTGGGCAGCCCCATCATCTTCATCTTCATGCTGGTGTTGGCCACGGGCGCGAGCTCCAGCCGCTTGTAGCGCGACTTGGTGATCATGTCCATACCCCAGAAGGTGAAGAACAGGGTCACGTCGATTCCCTCTCCGAGCGCGGCCCAACCCATGATCAGCGCCGGGTAGGCCATGTCCAAGTCGCCCTTCGAGCAGATGAAAGCCATCTTGCGGTTGGTTTCAGCCATTGTCGTTTCTCCCTTGGTTGTTTGCATGGAGCGGGCGGCTAGACGCAGCCTTCGGGCTTGCCCAGCCCCGAGATCCGAGCCACCTTCTTGGCCGGTCCCTTCGGGTACAGAGCGAACAGGTCCTTGGTGGTGACGCCGGTGCCGGCCGTGATCTGGCGCAGGGTGGGCGCTTTGCCGGAGTCCTGGGCGCTCTGGCGGCAGAACTCCACCACCTTCCAATGCGCTTCGCTGAGTGGATCGATACCTTCCTCGCGAGCGATTTCGGCGGCGATCTCGCGCGTCCACTCGGCGGGATCGGTCATGAAGCCCTCGTCGTTCACTTGTACGGTCTTGCCTGCGATGGTGCGGGTGGTCATGCCTCTCTCCTGTTGATGTGTGGATGATGTCTCGGGTATGGGATGGGTGTCGGCGTCCTCAGGCGGCCGTTCTTCCGACGCCGGGCGCCGACACGCGGCCCTCGGCCTGGGCGCCGACGACGTGCAGCACGCGCAAGGTCAGCGCCAGTCCGCGCCGCACGGCGGGATCGCGCGCCTGGCGCAGCAAGGCGCCGTAGGACACGTCGACCGGTTTCCCGATCTCCGCTTCGGCCACCAGCAGCGTACTGCGCACGAACTGCAGGATTTCTGGCTGAGTCAGGTCCTTGACAGTGCTGGCGATCAGGACGATGTTGTCCCCCAGCCGGCGGACATCCTCTTCGCTGAAGGAGGTGACCAGCGCGTCGAGAATGTGCGCCCCGCCCCGGGCGAAGGCGAAGTAGCCCCGGCGCTCCATCTCGGCCAGCGC
Source organism: uncultured Chloroflexia bacterium (assembly GCA_963789825.1). Classification (GTDB taxonomy): domain Bacteria; phylum Chloroflexota; class Anaerolineae; order Anaerolineales; family E44-bin32; genus PFL42. The sequence continues at coordinate 23,284 of CAWBME010000001.1, read as the reverse complement.
ATCCACCGACTTCTCGAAGGCCTGGTCGGTGAGGGGGCCGAGGGTGTCGGCCAAGTCGCTGACCGCCTCCAGCTGGTCGAGCATGCGCTCGAAATTGCGGGCGTTGCGCAGCAGGCGCTTGAGAAGGCGCAGCAGGTCAGCCAGGTCGACGTACTCCTGCACCTCCTCCAGCTGCTCGATGGCGAGGTGGAAGGCCTGGTCGGCGATGGGGGTTACGTCGCGCACCAGTTCGGCACGCTCCTGGCGTTGGCGCTCGGCCAGGCGCGCCTGGGCGCTCAGGTATTCGACCTGGGCGGTAAGGGCGTCGATCTTGGCAGTCAGCTCGGCGGAGGCGGTTTCCATGGCGGCCTCGCTAGCGGTACAGCTTGCCAGCCATGGTCATTCTGGCCGGCAGCGGAAGTTCCTGTCCCTTGAGCAGCAGGTTCCAGTACATCCAGCGGAACATCATCTTGCCCCAGTGGTTCATCTCGGTTTCCTGGAGCAGGCTGAACGGGCCGATGCCGGGCAGCGGGTAGTGGCCCGGGAGGGGTTCGACGTCGTAGTTGAAGTCGATCAGCAGCCCCTTGCCGAACCCGGATTCGATGAAGCAGTTGGCGTGGCCGTCGAACGTCGGCAGCAGGTCCAGGCCGTCGATCACGCGCAGGAAGTTGTCGGCGAAGCAGTCGACGGCGAAGTGGGCCACCGAACCGGCCTTGGACGTCGGCAGGGAGGCGGCGTCGCCCATCGCGAAGATGTTGGGGAACCTGGTCGATTGCAGCGTGTGCTTGTCGACCGGGACGTAGTTGAGGTCGTCCCCCAGGCCCGAGCGGGCGATCACTTCGTCGCCCATGTTGAGCGGGACGCTGATCAGCAGGTCATACTCGAGGCTCTGCTCGTCATAGGAGACGATCCGCCGGGCGTCGGGGTCGACACGCTCGATCAGGAAGTCGGGGACGACCTTGATCGACTTGCGTTCCAGGATGTCGCCCAGGTGGCGCGAGGCGATCGGCTTGGTGAACGCCCCGGGGAGCGGGGTGGCGTAGGTGATGTCGACTTTGTCACGCAACCCGTGTTCGGTGAAGTACGAGTCGGCCAGCATCAGGAACTCGAGCGGGGCCACCGGGCACTTGATCGGGTTGTCGACAACATTGACCACCAGCCGCCCACCCTGCCAGGTGCGCAGGTGCTTGGCCAGGGCGACGGCGCCGTCGACGGTGTAGAACTCGTGGATCGTGTTGCCCCAGGCGTTCTCCTTCAAGCCGGGCGTGTTCTCGGGTCGGATCTGGCAGCCCGTGGCGATCACCAGGAAATCGTAGGCCAGGATGCGCTTGCCCTTGGTCAGCGTCACCCGGTTGTGCTCGGCATCGATGGCCTCGATCGGCGACATGATCAACTCGACGCCGGCCGGGATGAAGTCGCGCTTGGGCTTGACGACATCGTTCTTCGAGTAGATACCGAACGGGATGAATAGGAAACCCGGCTGGTAGTAGTGTGTCTCGTTCTGGTCGACGACTGTGATGCGCCACTGATCGCTGTCCAGGAGTTGATGCAGACGATTGGCGACGGTTGTGCCGGCTGTGCCGGCGCCCAGAATCAGTAGCGTCTTCATGCTCTCAGTTCTCCTCGGCCACGACCGTCGGCAGCGGCTGGTTGGCGCTTTCGGCCAATTCCGCCTGGGACTTGAGCGAGTCGGCCAGCACCGCCCGCATCAGGTCGAGCGCCTGGATGATCCGCAGGTCGGCGACGGCATAGTAGATCGACTGCCCCTCGCGGCGGGTGGTTACCAACCCGCGCTCACGCAGCACCTTCAGGTGCCGCGATACGGTCGGCTGCGGCGACCGCACGGCCTGAGTCAACTCGGTCACGTTGTGCGGGCCGTCGACCAGGGCATACAGCAGCAGGATCCGGGTCGGGTCCGCTAGGCCGGCGCACAGGTGGGAGTGGAGCTGATGGACTTCCTTGTGAAGCGAGGGAAGCATTCGTCCTCCGGGTTCTTCTATATACACATAATCATATATGTGAGATGGAGTCTAACGGATGCAGGTGGGTTGCCTAAGTGACAATCGTCACAAGGGGCCGGTGATAACCGGCAGGAAACTGGAGCGATTGGGCCCGAATTATGGCTCGGGCCCCTGGAGGCAAGCTAGCCGGGGCGTGGGAGATGGCGGTGCTAGGCGAGCCTCAGCCGGACGAATACCCGGGGCGCGCCGTACGCGATCCACAAGCCGACGATGGCGTAGTTGACGAAGCGCAGCACCTGCGCCACCGCGTCCGACCCGTGCGGGCGCAGCGCACCCAGACCGTAGTAGAGGAGCACGATCCCGAGCAGGCCCGCCACCATCCGTGCCAGGCGCTGACCGGTCGGGCCCGTGGCGGAGAAGCGGCCCCAGCTGCGCAGCAGGACGGCACCCACGCCGAGGCCGAGCAACGTCCCAGAAGCGGAGACCACGCCGTCCGGGCTCTGCGGATCGATGGGGGGCTCATCCGGAAACGCCTGACTGGCGGCGGCGGTCCATTCGGTGGGCACAACTCGATCGGCTGTCCGCTGCGCCACCAGCAGCCCGACAACGAGCAGCCCGAGGGACAAGACGACCGGCGCCAGCAGCTGCACGCCCAACGGACGGCCCTTCAGCCAGGCCTCCACCGGACGCTCTGCCCAGGCGATCGCCAGCAACAGAATCGCGGCGATGGCCCAGCCAGCCAGGACATCCGACGGGAAGTGCACTCCCAGGTACAGCCTTGAGAGCGAGATCAGAAAGATCAAGATCCCAAGGACGACTGTGGCCCAGCGACGACGCAGAGCGATCGCCAACGTCCCCCACATGGCGAGGGCATTCTGGGCGTGGCCGGAGGGCAGGCCGTACGTGCTTTCGTGGGCCAGCCCCTGGACCTGATCGCTGACCCAGTACGGTCGCGGCCAGCCGAATGCCAGCTTAACGAGGTTGTTGAGCGTGGCGCTGGTGAGCAAGACCAGGCCCATGCGCAGCCCAACCCTCACATCCAGGCACCACACGACGGCGGGCATGACCAGCAGATAGAAGGGCTCGCTGCCCAGGAAACTGAGGAGCTGCATCGGGGCAAGCAGCCACTCTCCTGCGGATTGCAGCGCCACGATCACAGGGATCCCCCAATTCAACCAGGCGTCCATACGCTTCCCTCCGATGCTCCACGGGAAGTGCCCAGGGATGGACGAATTCCCGCCTCAGCTTGATCGCGTTGTTGCACCTTGCCTCCCGTCGCGCGGCTGGCCTCAGGGTGCAGGCCTCGCCGCCTTGGGGGAGGGATCACTCACCGCCGGGGATCCGCTCGACGATCAACGGCTCGAGGGGGACCGCAACCGGTCGCGAGCGGTGGACATAAACCGCCGTGGAAATGGCAGCGGCCAGGATCAAGGCAAGCGACGCCGGATAGGGAAGATCGGGACGGATCTCGTAGAGCACCCCAGCGAGGGGTGGGGCGGCAATGATCACAAGCGCGCCGACCGTCTCCATCATCCCGAAGGCCATCCCGACTTGTGCGCGGCCGACGTAGCCATCGACGGTGGCGATCATCAGGCTGCGGGCGGAACGGAAGGCTCCGGCAAGGAAGTACGCCAGGGCAAAGGCAGGCAGCGCCGCCGCCTGCCAGAACAGCAGGACCGACACTCCAACCAGCAGCTGGCTGAGGACCAATGCCGGCCCCGGCGCTCGCCTTCCCAGCAACAGGTTCAGCACGACCACCCCCATGGCGTTGAAGGAACCGAACACCCCCAGGGCGGTGAGCGACACGCCGTGGGTCGACTGCAGGTAATTGGGGGTGAGCGGCCAGCTCAAGTACATGGCGAAGAGCGCCAAGAAGGCAAGCGCCAGGAAACTCCCCAGGCGCCTGTTGCGCAACAGCGATCGGAACCGTTGGTCCGGCGCGGAGGCCTCGCGTGGTTGGGCGTGGATGAGCAGAATGAGCAGGGTGGAGAAGACGAAGATCACGGAGGCGATACCGAAGAGCGGCCGAACCCCCAGGCGCGTCGCCAGGATCCCGCCCGACCAGCGGGCCGACGATTGCGCCCACGGAGTAGCCGGCGAAGACCGTGGTCAGGGCGCGCGCCGCCGGCCATTCGCCGCGACCGCTGGTGATGTAGGATGACAAGGGCGCCATGACGAAGCTGGTCATGAAATAGAACACCAGCCCGACGGAGAACACCGCCAGGGTCGAGGCGGCGAACATCATCATGGCGGCGACCGCCCCCAGCGCCCACGAGACAGATGATCATCGCTCGCCGGCTGACGACATCCGAGAGGGCGCCGGCCGGAAGATGGGTGAAGGCGAGCGCTGCCCCGGCGATGCCCAGGATTCCCCCGATCTGGACCGGGCTGGCCCCGAGCAACTCCAGATAGATCGCCAGGAAGTACATGAACATCCCCTCGCCGACTCCCCAGAGGAGGAGTGAGGCGGAGAGGAGGCGAAGGTCACGACTCATGGCGCATTCCCTGCATTCCGGGAGATGAATGCGCTGACTCGCTCGAAGACGACTTCTCGTGCCGCGTCGCATGTGAGGATGTGATTGCTGTTTGTCACCAGCGCGGTTTCGACCCTGCCGGAGGCGATGGCGCCGGCGATCCGCTGCATGTTGTCCGGCGGCACGAAGTCGTCCTCGGCAGAGTGCATCAGCAGGACGGGCGCCCGGATGCGAGCCAGCCCGGCGCGCATCGCCGCCAGCGTAGCCTCGACCTCGGCAACCGTGCGCAAGGGGTAAGCCGGATAGGCCACCCGCTCGGCCTGGGCCTGGGGGTCACGCCAATCTGGCGGCCCCTTCGGCCAGAAGCGCACGATCCAGGTCAGGTGGCGCAGCATGGCCAGGCGCCGATCGGGGGGCTGGCGATAGGGTGTCGACAGGGCGACGACGGCGGCGACCGGCTGCTCGGCGGCCAACCGCAGGGCCAGCGCTCCCCCGAGCGACAAGCCCACCGGCACGAGCCGCGAGCACATGCCGCTGAGCAGGAACGCTCCGTCCAACACAGCAGCGTACCAGTCCCTCCAGCGCACGCGCAGCATGTCGGGCGGAGTGCTGGCATGCCCTGGGAGGCGCAGGCCCAGAACCGTGTGCCCTTCGCCAGCCAGGTGCTCGCCCAGGCGGCGCATCTCCTGCGGCGAGGCGGTGAAGCCGTGGATCAGCAGGCAACCGGTGCTGCCCCCGGGAAGGAAGAAGGGTTCACCGCCGGGAAGCAGCAGTCTCATCCGTCGCTCCGGCCCAGGCGCTGGACGAAACCCGCCACGGCTTCGAAGACCATGCGATGCTCGGTGTCCCGGGTGACCACATGGCCGCTATTCTCCAGCCCCAGGAACTGCTTGTCCCGCGATCCGAGCGCCGCCAGCAGGTCGGCGCCATCCCGGAAGGGCACGCTTCGATCCCCGCGTGAGTGGATGACCAGCGCCGGGCAGCGGACTTTGGCAAGCTGCCCGCGAGTCGCCTCGATCAGGTCGTACAGCTCCGCAGCGCCGCGGATTGGGTACTGGGGGTACTCGAGATGCGTGGAGGCGGCCAGCGGATCGTCGAAGTCGCCCGGTCCCTTGTCGGCGAAGCGCCACACTTTCGAGAGGATCGGAGCGACGGGACGCAGCGGCCTCATGCGTCGGTCGGGCGGGTGAAACGGGGTAGACAGCGTCACGGCGCCCGCCACCGGGAAACTCGACGCCATCAGCAGGGAAAGCAAGCCTCCCATCGAGAGCCCGATCGGGACGATGACATCACAGCAGCCCGACAGCAGGTGATACCCGTCCTCAGCGCAGGCGAGCCAGTCCTGCCAACGGGCCCGCGGCAGGTCCTCCTGGCGGGTGGCATGGGCGAACAGACGCGGGCCGAGCGCGGTGAGGCCAGCGCCGGCCAGATGCTCGCCGAGGCCCCGCATCTCGAAGGGCGTCCCCGTGAACCCATGCAGCAGCAGGCATCCCGTCCGGCCGGCGCGGAAGAAGAAGGGCTCGGCGCCGGGAATGACCGCGCTCATGTCGCCTCCTCGGAAGCCGCGCCATGTCGGAGCCTCATGGCGAGTTTGCCTTGGAGCCATTCGCCGGAGGGCGCTGCTTGACCTCGGCCAGGGCAACTCCATCAACCATGACGACGAAGACCGTCTTCATCTCCGGATAGAACCGATCCATCAGATGCTGCTCATCGCAGACCAGCGCGAAATCGGGCAGGCCTGCCGTCGGCGCAGGCTCGACTGTCAGGTCGGGACGGGCGAAGGTGCGCGCCTGGGTCAAGTCCACCCGCAGCCTTCCCAGAGGAATCACCGGCGAAGCCCCGGCCTGCTACGACCCAACTTCCTGCAACTCACGCGGCAGCGAGGTCAGGCATTCGCATCCACCTGGCGTGACCAGCACGTTGTCCTCGATGCGCACCCCGCCTCGACCCGTCAGGTAAATTCCCGGCTCGACGGTGAAGGTCATCCCCGGCTGGAGCAGCTGCGCGTTGTCGTCGCGTATGTACGGCGGCTCGTGGGCTTCCATCCCGATTCCGTGTCCGGTGCGATGGCGGAACTCCGAACCGTGACCTTCGGCGGTGATCACGCTGCGGGCAGCTTGGTCGACGCTGGCGCACGCAGCGCCGGGGTGCACCGCCGCTCGAGCGGCGGCGTTGGCGCGCAGGACGAGCTGATGGATGCGCTCCAGCTCCGGATCCAGCGGCGCAAGGAAGAACGTGCGGGTCAGATCCGAAATGTAGCCGGAAGCCGTCGCTCCCCAATCCAGGATCAACAGGTCGCCGGACTGCAGCGCACGATCGCCGGGCACGTGATGCGGCAAGGCGCTGTTGGGCCCGCTGGCGACGATCGGAGGGAAGGGCAGCTCGCTGTCCGAGCCGGCACGCAGCATCTGCAGCGTGAGTTCTCCTGCCAGCTCACGCTCCGTCATGCCTGCGCGGATCTGGGGCAAGCTGCGCCGCAATGCTTGCTGCGCGACCTCGACCGCGCGGCGCATGCAGGCCAGCTCGGCCTCGTCCTTGACCAGGCGCAGCTCAGTCACGACAGGCTCGGCGCCGACCAGCACCGCCTCCGGCGCAGCCTGCCCGAGCAGGCCGAACTCGAGGAAGCGCATGCGCAGGGGTTCGACTCCCAGTGTCCGTCCGGCCAGACCCGCATGGACGGCGGCCGCCTGGAAGGCCGAGGCGCGCGACTCTTCATCTTCGTCGTAGGGAAACAGCCGGAAGGGAATCGCCGAAGCCTGGCCCTTCGACTGTTCAAAGGCCGGCAGGATCAGCGCCGGCTCGACGTCTTGCAGGAACAACGCCACAACCGGCCTCTCCATCAGATGAAAGGACAGCCCGGTCAGGTACAGCAGGTTTGGACCCGGAATCACTGCCAGTCCGTCGAGTGAAGTCTGCTGCAGAAGCTGCAGCAAGCGGGTGACGCGGGCCTCATGCATGGATGCCTCCGGTGGCGAACGGATTATACGAGCCGGCGTTGGCCCCTACAACCTGCGGATGGGCCGCTCGGCGCCCGGCCGGAGGCAGGCCCCGAAGGAACTATCCGCGCGGAGTTGGGCAGGGTCCGCCCGAGGTCGCTCCGATCAGAGGGCAGGGGATGCAACCTGAGGCACATCCCCCATGGGCCACGGCCCCGAGCACCATCCCGACAGGTACGGCGGCAACGTCCTGAAAGCGCTCCGATCGATGTGAGATCAAGGGCGTTGGCGGTGCCACCGTGAAGGATGTCGTGCTGCATCCCGGCGCACCAACACCCCGTCCCTGATTGGTGATGCGGAACGGCCACTCCTACCGGGTAGTCCAGGGAGCACCCTGTCCGATATCGACGCGGGTCATGGGAGGGATCCATCGAGCGCGGGAGGATCGAACCGTTCCCCTCCAACAGGCGTCCATCCAACTCCCCACGAGAGAGGCCTGCGTGGAGGTCATCCGCGAGGCACACAGGCCCGTGAGGCGGCTCCCCCGGTCGTTGCGGGGAGTCGCGAACCGTCAAACCCGGCTGGTTGCCAGGACTGGCCGTTCGACCCGCCGCGCCTCGCTTGTCCGCCCTGGCGCGCGCGGTGTGATGCGAGGGAGGTGAGGGGGAGGCCAGAGTGCGGTCGCCGAGCGCTCATGCATGTGCTGGGCCTGTGCGAGTGCAGGGATGGCATTCGGCTCGCCGCAGAAGTCGTGGTCGAGCCCGGCTGCTTGACAGGGCTTATCGGCTCGTTTAGAATGCGCGGACCCTTCGCTGGGGGCCTGTAGCGCAGTTGGGAGCGCGCTTCAATCGCACTGAAGAGGTCGAGGGTTCGAATCCCTCCAGGTCCACTGGATCGCCAAGGGCCCATAGCGCAGTTGGGAGCGCGTCTCAATGGCATTGAGAAGGTCGTGGGTTCGAATCCCACTGGGTCCACCTGACAACTGAACAGCGGCCAGCACAGGAGCAGTAGGCCATCCGTCAGAGAGCCGGGGAGGGTGAGATCCCGGCAAGGCGCACCCGGCGAGCGCCCTCCACGCGCCGCATGGGTGTGCCGCAGCCAAACGGCTGCGGCGCCTGCGGAGCGCCGGACAGCAAGGCCCAACTCGCCTGTGGTCCCTCGGGGCAGGCTTCGCCGGTGAGACCGTGAGCTAGCCGGCGACGGGTTCCGCCCGCTAGCGCGGCATCGAGTGGCCCCGTGGGTTGGGGCAATCAGGGTGGTACCGCGGAGTTGCCCCCTTCGTCCCTGGAAGGCGAAGGGGGTATTTGTTTGCCGGGTGTGTCCCCGCAGCGACGCCGTCGCAAGGCGACAAGGAGCAGATGGGATGGCAAAGTCAACCAAGCCGGCAAGTCCTGCGGCAGCGGGGAAGCCAGAACGCTACAACCCGGTGGCGATCGAGCCCAAGTGGCAGGCGAAGTGGGAGGCGGATCAGCTGTACCGTGCCCGCATCGACCCGTCGCGCCCCAAGTTCTACTTCCTCACCATGCTGCCCTATACCTCGGGCGACCTGCACTTCGGGCACTGGTACCCGATGGCGCCCTCGGATGCCCGCGCTCGCTACCTGCGCATGCGCGGCTTCAACGTGCTGTACCCGATCGGCTTCGATGCCTTCGGCCTGCCGGCGGAGAACGCCGCCATCAAGCGCGGCATTCACCCGAAGACCTGGACCTACCAGAACATCGACAACATGCGCCGCCAGCTGCGAACCCTCGGAACGATGTTCGACTGGGAGCGCGAGGCCGTCTCGGCCGATCCGGAGTACTACCGCTGGACGCAGTGGTTCTTCATCCAGCTGTTCAAGCACGGCCTGGCCTACAAGAAGCTCTCGCCCGTCGACTGGTGCCCGAACTGCAACACGACCCTGGCACGGGAGCAGGTGTGGGGCGACGACCGGCATTGCGAGCGCTGCGGCACGCCGGTGATCAAGAAGAGCCTCGACCAGTGGTTCTTCCGCATCACGCGCTACGCCGAAGAGCTGCTCGACTTCTCGACCATCGACTGGCCCGAGCGTGTGCGCACCCTGCAGACCAACTGGATCGGCCGTAGCCAGGGCGCCTCGGTCGTCTTCCGGTCGGAAAAGGACGACCTGATCGAGGTCTTCACGACGCGGCCGGACACGCTGTGGGGGGCGACCTTCATGGTCCTGGCCCCCGAGCATCCGCTGGTCGCCCGGCTGACGACGCCCGACCGCAAGGCGGAGGTTGTGGCCTACGTGGCTCAAGCGGCACGCCAGTCCGACATCCAGCGTGAGGCGACCGACAAGGACAAGACGGGCGTGTTCATCGGCGCCTATGCGACCAATCCGGTGAACCAGGAGCGCATTCCGATCTGGATCGCCGACTACGTGCTCATGACCTACGGCACCGGCGCCATCATGGCCGTCCCGGCCCACGACGAGCGCGACTTTGCCTTCGCCCGCAAGTACGAGCTTCCCATCCCGGTCGTGATCGCGCCGCCGGACTGGGACGGCAAGCCGCTGGCGGCAGCCTACACCGGCGACGGCAAGATGATCAACTCCGGGCAGTTCGATGGAACGGCGGCCCCGGCCGAGATGGGCAAGGTCATTCGCTGGCTGGAGGAGAATGGCACGGGCAAGGGCTCCGTCATCTATCGCCTGCGCGACTGGCTGATCTCGCGCCAACGCTACTGGGGTACGCCTATCCCGATCGTCTATTGCCCGGAGCACGGTCAGGTGCCCGTTCCGGAAGACCAGCTGCCCGTTCTGCTGCCGGACGACGTCGAGTGGAAGCCCACCGGCGAGAGCCCGCTCAAGCTGCACTCGACGTGGAAGACGACGACCTGTCCGACATGCGGCAAACCGGCCGAGCGCGATACCGACACGATGGACACCTTCATGTGTTCGTCGTGGTACCAATACCGCTACCTCAGCCCGACCTACAACCAGGGCCCCTGGGATCCGAAGGAGTTCGACTACTGGATGCCGGTGGACTGCTATACAGGCGGCATCGAGCACGCCACGATGCACCTGATCTACACGCGCTTCTTCACCAAGGCGCTGCGCGACATGGGGCTGCTGCCCTTCGGCGAACCGATGCTGCAGCTGCGCAACCAGGGCATCATCCTGGGCGAGGACGGCGAGAAGATGTCCAAGAGCCGGGGCAACGTCGTGCCGCCCGACTCGCTGGTGGCGCGCTACGGCGCCGACGCCCTGCGCGCCTACCTGATGTTCGCCTACCGTTGGCAGGAAGGCGGCCCGTGGAGCAGTCAGGGCATCGAGGGGACTGCGCGCTGGCTGAACCGCGTCTGGTCGCTTGTCACCGAGCCGGGCGCCGGCCACGCCCAGGCGGATGCCGAGGCGGCGCGGCAATTGCGCCGCGTCACGCACCAGACCATCCGCCGCATTTCCGGCGATTTCGAGTCCTTTGAGTTCAACACCATCGTCTCGGCGCTCATGGAAATGGCCAACGCACTCCACGACGCTCGCCCGGCGCTGGCCGGTTCGCCGGCGTGGGACGAGGCGCTTTCGACGCTGCTGCTTCTGATGGCGCCGGTTGCGCCGCATGTTGCCGAGGAACTCTGGCAACGGTTGGGCAAGCCGTACTCGATCCACCAGCAACCGTGGCCGGCTTACGATGCGGCGCTGGCCCACGAGGAGATGATCACCGTCGTGCTGCAGGTCAACGGCAAGGTGCGCGACCGGGTGTCGGTTCCTGCCGACATCGACGAACAGGCTCTCCGGGCGCTGGCGCTGGAGAGCGAAGCGGTGCAGCGCCAGCTCCAGGGCCAGCCGCCGCGGCAAGTTATCGTCGTGCCGGGGCGCTTGGTCAACATCGTCGCCTGACTCGCAAGGCAGGCCCTGCGCCTGGGCGCGGCCCGGGCGCAATGCCCAGATGCGCCCTCGAGAGGCGGTTGGGTCGCAGGATATACTTGCGCGACCGCGAACGTCGCCGCGAGGCGACGGCCGCCCTCCGCCCATCCGATGAACCAAGGCACAGGCCTCCTCGCTCGCTGGCGCGCAGCGCCGCTGACCCCGCTGATCGGGTTGCTGGCGCTGGCCCTTTTCCTGGCTTTCTTCTGGACGGACGACTACGGCATGGGCGCCGACGAGCATGTGAATGCCGCCGTGGGGCGTGAGGCGCTGCGTTCCTACACCAGTGCCGATGCCTATGCCTCGTTCATGGAGCGTGACAACCTCGGCCACCACGGCCCCTCCTACTTCATGGTTTTCACGGCCTTCAGCGAAGTCGCGCGGCGGATCGTCCCGGCCTGGCAGCCGGCGGATGGCCGTCACCTGGCCAACTTCCTGACTTTCCTGCTCACCGGGGTCGGACTGTACGTCCTGTGCCTACGCCTGCTCCCACGCGGCGTCGCGCTGGCTGCGACGGCGTTCTTCCTGACTCAGCCCTTGCTCTTCGGCCACGGCTTCATCAACCAGAAGGACACACCCTTCATGGCCTTCTTCCTGCTGACCCTCGTCGTCGGCCTTGCCGGCGTCGACCGGCTGGCAGCGGCCTGGGCGACTGCGGGCGGTGCGAGCTCTGATGGCCTGCGCCACGCTCTGCGAGAGGATCTGCGCTCAGGGTCCTGGGGCTGGAAGCTGGCCTTCGTCCTTTGGCTCGCCGGCTTCACCTGGCTGATGTTGGACCTGCTGGTCTTCGGGCAGTTGCTCGGCCTGGCGAAATCCGTAGTCAGCCAGGCGCATACCAATCAGGCATGGGAACCGATCAACCGGCTGTACGAGCTCATCGCCGAAGATGCCCACAAGACCGGTGTCGGTGTCTACCGCGCCAAGGTGGAATTCACCTACTGGCTATTCGGGCGGGTTCTTCTGGCGGTGCTCGGGCTGGCGACTGGCTTCTTCCTGGCGCGCAAGGCGCTGCCGCGCGCAGGACGGGGCCTCCTGCCTGGCCCGCCTCGAGCGTATCTCCTGCTGCTTGCAGCGGCGGGGCTGCTCGGATTCACCGTGTCCATCCGCCCGCTGGGCGGCTTCGCCGGCCTGCTGGTCAGCCTCTATCTGGTCCACCGGCTGCGCTGGAAATCCGCCGGTCCACTGCTCGTCTTGTGGGCGGTTGCCGGTTTGGCGACTTACCTCACCTGGCCCTGGCTGTGGCCGGCGCCCGTCGAACGCTTGATCGAGAGCCTGCAATACCTCGCCGATTTCGACGAGCAGAAGCTGGTGCTCTTCCGCGGGCAGTGGTACCCCTCCGAGGCGATGCCCTGGGACTACCTGCCGCACCTGCTGGCGATCCAGCTGACCGAGCCGATTGTGCCGCTCGCCGTCGTCGGCCTGGTGGCGGCGCTGTTGGAGTTGCGCCGGCGCCCCGGGCGGCGGGCGGTGCTGCTGATCGTGCTGGTGTGGTTCGGCGTGACCACCGCGCTGTACATGCTGCCGGGGTCAGTCCACTACAACAACTTCCGCCACATCCTGTTCGTGCTGCCGGCGCTGTTTGTGTTCTTCGGCTACGGCCTGGCCCTGCTGTTCAGATTCATCCGTCCGCTCTGGCTGCGGGCGATGGTTCTGGTCGTTCTGCTCCTGCCCGGTCTCCTGGGGTTGGTCCGTCTGCATCCCTACGAATACGCCTACTACAACGCCTATGCCGGGGGGACGAGCGGGGCGAACGGCAAGTATCACCTGGATTACTGGTGTCTTTCGCTGCGCCAGGCGCAGGAGTATGTCAACCAGGTGGCGCCTCCCGGCGCGGTGGTCTTCGCCCGGCGCTCCCTGCACAGCGCCATCGAGTATGCCCGGCCGGATCTGGAGATGACCAAGGAAGCGGCGCAGCGGGGGGGTGCCGAGTTCGTGCTGGTCTGCACGCACTATACCGAGGATGCCATGACCCGCGGCGCCGACCTGGTCTACGCGGTGACCATCGGGCCGTCGGTCGCGGCCGAGGTCTGGCAAGTCCACCCAAGTCCCGACGCGGCGCCCTAGCCGCCAGGCTCCAACCCCCCGCGCCTCGATCGCAGACCTCGGCTACACTCGAAAGGCTGGACCCTCTTGGGAGAGCCAGTGCGGCGGCTGGCGTGCACCGCCCACGACCCTGCTGGCTGCCGGAGAGTGATGGGGTTGATATACTCATTCCGGCTGAGGTGCGAGCGCACCGTCCGGTTTGAGGACATGGGCACGGCATCCGATAGCGGAACTGCATTGCAGATACCAGCCAGGGCTTGATGTCCAACTCTCGTCTCCCTTCCTCGTTCTCTCGCTCTGCCTGGGCGCCGTTGGCGCTCTTGCTGCTGGTCGGCCTGCTGGCAGGCGCGTGGCTGGGGGATGACTATGGCATGTCGTGGGATGAGGAGCGCAACTACACCGTCGGCGCTGACGCGCTGCAGGCGTACAGCAGTCCCCAGCGCTACCAGGACTACCTTTCCCACGGCGATCCGCTTGCCCATCACGGCCCCTCGTACTTCATGCTGCTCGCACTCTTCGCCCGCGCGCTGGTCCTGCTGAACCCTGCCTGGCACATCGCCGACGGCCGCCATCTGGTGAACTACCTGAGCTTCCTTGTCGGCCTGGTTGCCTTCTACGCATTGGCGCTTCGCCTGACAAGCCGACGCATCGCCTGGATGGCTGTGGCATTGTTCGCCACCCAGCCCCTGCTGTTTGGCCATGCCTTCATCAACCAGAAGGACACTCCGTTCCTGGCCTTCTTCCTGCTTAGTGTGGCGGTCGGTCTGCATGCCGTCGACCGGGTCATCGCCCGGAGCATGGACGCCGAACCTGCTCCAGCGTCCTTCGTGAAAGAGCTTCGCCGGGGATGGCGCGGCGCCTCCCCGCCCCAGCGAGTGCTCGGGGTGGGCTATTTGTTGTTCGGCCTCCTCCTCCTGGCCAACCTGGCCTCGCCGAGTTGGCGGGAGGCATGGCTTGTCACGATGGCGGAAGCTGCGGCGAAGGGAGGCGCCTGGTTTCCACTACAGGCCGTCGCCGATGCGTTGACCTCTGGGGCAGAAGGGCCCCCCGAGGCGTACCTTGTGGCTCTTGCCTGGTTGCATGACATTGTTCGGATGCTTCTGGTGCTGGCTTGGATTGCACTGGCGCCCATGGTTGCGCGATGGGCGACGTCCGGCGTTGCCAGGGTGCGTGCTGGCAGATCAGTGGCATGGGTGGTGTTGGCTGGGGCATTGCTCGGCTATACCATCTCCATCCGCCAGGTTGGCGCGTTTGCCGGTCTGCTGATTGTGCTCTACTGGCTGCGCCGCGGGCGCACCGGGCTGTGGCTGCTGGGGGCATACGCCCTCGCCGCCTGTGCAGTGACCTACGCCACCTGGCCGTTCTTGTGGGCCGAGCCCTTCCATCGATTCTGGGAGAGTCTGGCGACCGGTGCCGACTTCGAAGTCCACATGACGCCCTATCGAGGGGAGTGGATCTTCTCGGATCAGCTCCCCTGGCACTACTTCCCGACGCTGGCGGGTCTTGAGCTCACCCTGCCGGCCGTGGCGCTGTTCCTGGGCGGGCTGGGTCTTGCGGCCTGGCGCTGGAGCCGACAGGCGATCGATCGTGCCGTGGTCGAGGTTGTGTTGACCTGGCTGCTAGTTCCGCTGCTTGGCCTGATCCTGTTCGGACTCGGCGCCTATAACAACATCCGTCAGCTGCACTTCGTGCTGGTGCCGATGTTCCTGCTCGCCGGGAGTTGGCCTGGAAGGCCTGATGGCGGCCGTCAAGCGACGCTGGGCGCAAGTTCTGCTTGTGGCGCTCGTACTTCTCCCGGGGCTTGCCGGCATTGTCCGCCTGCACCCCTACGAGTACACCTACTTCAACGCGCTTACGGGCGGCACGGCTGGGCGCCGAAGGTCAGTACGGGCTCGACTACTGGTGCACCTCGTACCGCGAGGCAATGGCCTATGTCAACAAGGTCGCCGCTCCCGGCGACCAGGTGATGGTGATGGGACCGCTGCGGCCGGCAATGGCCTTCGCCCGCAGCGATCTGGAGGTCCTGCGCAATGAAGGCGATCGCCAGGTTGGCGGCGTTGACTACCTGGTGACCTGCTACCGCTGGCTCGGCCAGGATTGGGGCGAGGCCGCGCGCTTGGAGCAGGTCCATACCGTGGGGCGAGACTCGGCGGTGTTTGCGGAGATCTTCCGTCGTGTGGACGTCACCCCAGGAGCAAGCGAATAGTGCTGCCGCGAGCCATGCGGGGCATCAATCGAATGCACACGACCGTGGATGCCGGGGATGCCCTCCCGCACGTGCTCCGGTTTCGGGGGCAATGTGCGTCGGATAGGAAACGCCTCGGATGCAAAGGATTTGGGATGCCACGCATGCAGTTGTGCTGGCTCGGGCGGTCGGAGGGAAACCGGTCCCCAGCCCCGGTTGAGGCAAGCGCCCCCGATTCCGAGGGGATCGCTCGAGGCGCGGGCAGCTACCTGACGCCCCTGCTCCCTGTGGCGAAAGCCGGCACGGCTGGAAGCGGGCATGCCTCCCATGGGTCATTGGTCTGGGCTGCCTCCTCCACGGTTCCGATGGTCAGGCAACTCGATGTCGCGTGACTGGAAGAGCCGCCCATCGCGCTGGGCCCCCTGGGCGCTTGTAGCGGTCCTTGTACTTCTCCTAGGCATCGGCTTCGTGCTGGCAGATGACTACGGCAGCAGTTGGGACGAGAGAAACAACTTCCGCGCTGGACGGGACGCGCTGGGGACGTTCCTCAGCGAGCAGAGGTACCTCTCCTATCTGCACAATGGCGGGGAAACCCTGGTTCATCACGGTCCTTCCTACTTCATGGCCTACTGGCTCGTCTCCACAGGCCTGGAAGCCGTAGTCCCTTCCTGGGACCTTGCCGCCGCGCGCCACTTCACGAACTACCTGACCTTTCTGCTGGCGATCGGATGCATGTATGTCCTCGCCCGGCGCATGTCTGCCCAGGAACGTCGCCTGGTCGGTCCCGGCGCTGTTCGCCACCCAGCCCTTGCTCTTCGGCCATGCCTTCATCAATCAGAAGGACATGCCCTTCCTGGCCTTCTTCTTGGCTTGCGTGACTGCGGGCATTGTGTTCGTGGACTGGCTGCGCGCAAAGATGCAGGGCGACGCAGCACTTGAGCCCTCCCAAGGACTGAGCGAGGCGTTCCGGGAGGATTGGCGGGGGGCGTCGCGGACTTTCAAATGGTTGTTGGTAGCGATGGTTCTTGTACCGCTGCTCGTCTTCCTTGATTTCTTCTGGCTCGGGAACACACTCGACTACCTGCACTCAGTTGTGGCAAAGGCATATGCTGGCGAGGCCTGGAGGCCGATCACGAGCGCGTTCCGGCTTGTAGCGGAGGATGCCTTCAAGACCTCTGTTGAGGAGTACCAATTCAAGATCACCTGGGCCTTCTGGATCGCAAGAATGGTCTTCATGCTGCTGCTCATTGGAGCAGCCGTGTGGCTGGGGAGCAAGGCGGCACCGAGAACGGCTCGGATCATCTCAGTTCGCTATCGGCGAATGATCATCCTGATGATTCTCCAAGGGTTCCTGCTGGGATTCACGATCTCCATCCGGCCGATCGGTGCGTTTGCCGGCGTGCTCGTGATCGTGTACTGGCTGCTCCGAATCCGTTGGCGGAAGCTGGGGCTTTGGCTGCCCTACTTTGCGGCTGCAGCGGTCGCAACCTACCTGACCTGGCCCTACCTTTGGCAGGATCCGTTTGGCGGACTGTGGAGAAGCGTCGGATACTGCTGCTAGGTTCGGGGTCGTCATGGTGCTCTTCCGTGGCAGCCACATCATGACAACAGATCTCCCTTGGAGCTACATCCCGCTGTTGTTTGCACTCCAATTGACAATCCCAACCGTTGTTCTGTTCCTGATTGGCCTGCCTAGCTTAGTATTGGCGGTCTATCGGAAGGCCAACGGCTCAGCAATCCTGGTCACCCTCGCTCTTTGGCTTGGAGTGCCGACATTGGTGGTCATCCTCCTCGGTGTGGAAATCGCCGGAATCCGGCACATGCTCTTTCTCGCACCCCCGGTCATAGCCATTGGCGGTGTTGGACTGGGTTTTGTTGCGAGAAGAATCCGCACTGCGCCTCTGGCGATTGGCCTAGTTTGCCTGGTCCTTCTTCCCGGGATCCTCAGCATTCGGAGTATGCATCCGTACGAATATGTCTACTACAATGAGTTCGTTGGCGGCCCGGGTGGAGCGGATGGCCAGTTCGACATGGACTTCTGGTGCACCAGTCATCGCGAAATGATGGAGTATGTGAATGTGCGTGCTGCACATGAGGCTGTAGTCGTTGCCTGGGGACCGTATTGGGCGGCCGGGGAGTTTGCTCGCCCAGATCTCAAGGTTCGCCCGGGTTCAACGAAAGGCCCTGACTACTATCTGTCTTGTTGGTGGGGACTGGAGTTCTCCCCCTTCGCAAGATGACTACAGAAGAGCATATGATGTTCGCCGAGGCTCAGCTATCCTGGGCTCGGTCTACGCACGCAACGACCTTTCAGAATGACAAGATCCCTGGTGGGTTACTTGCAGTGGGACTGCCGAGTATCCGAATGTGGCTGCTTACGATCCAATCTGCGCAAGGGGGTTCACGCAACATTCTGGGGTTCCGACAGCTGGTGACGGGATAAGGTCCGGCGTGACCCAACAATGTCGCTGGTCATGGTACTGGTCTGATGACCAGAACAGGTCAAGCCAAAGCGACAGGTTGCTGCTGGTAACCGCTCGGGCCTCTCGCGAACTTGCAGCTCGGCCCCAGGCTAGCAGGAGGCATCCGCGGAGGCACAATCGTGCGACGTCGATCGAATGACAGCAGCAAGTCCCCTGAGGCCTCAGCCTCATGAAAGGATTGGTATGCAAGTTGCCTAGGTGGCTGATCACGCTGGCTGCCGCCTTGGCCATAGGCTTGTCCGTCTCGGCGCACATAATCGGATTTGACAACAATCCCGTCTGGGGGCCCAGGAGGATTGCGCTTCTCCTATTTGGAATGCTGGCACTGCTGCTTGTGCACCGCACGTTGCTTCAGCGAGGGGCACGGCGATGGCTCGGCTGGCTGGGCCTCCCGACTCTCATTGCCGGATTCGAGTTCGAGCTGGTTGAAGAGGAGAACCTCCCTATCGGATTGGTCCAACCGACGCTTCGGGCCGAAGGCTAGGCTGTCGCGCTGGACCGCAGGGGAGTCCGAAGCTAGTCGAGAAAGATCTGGCCAACTGGACGTAGGCGCGTTTGGCCTCTGGCACTGGGTCATGGTCTCCGGAGTTGTTGTCACCACGATGGTGGTCTATGTATGGGTGTCTAGCGCTGGAATGTGGAGCCGTCCCCCGGGTGCAACATCGTACTATGATGCGCTTGCCCAGGCCTTCCTTCAGCACCAGACGTCTCTGCTAGTCGAACCTGACCCGCGCCTGCTGGAACTTGACAACCCCTATTCAATGAAGGAGCGCGAGGGGATACAAACACTTTGGGATGCGTCGTATTTCGAGGGAGAGTACTTCCTCTACTTCGGGCCGGCGCCAGCGATCGCTGCCGTTGCGGCCAGTCTCTCTCCGATAGCTGCAATCAGTGACGCCGAGATCACTCTCGTGGCTTCTGGCATCTTGTTGGTCGTGTCAGTGGCAATGCTCGCTACCCTATGGCGTTGGGGATTCGCGGGGCGACTGCCGAGGTGGCTCTTCCTTGTTGGGCTGATTGCTGCGGCTTACTCACTTCCCGTGCTTTGGGTGCTAAACACCACAACAGTTCACGAGACAGCGGCCGCGAGCGGCATGGCTTTCTTCCTCCTGGGTGTGTTCGCCGCACTGCCCTCCCTGGCTTCTGAGGGGACACCTAATGGAGGCTAGGACTAGCAGGGTGGTTCTGGGTCCTTGCCATTGGGTCGCGTGCTGTCCTTGCAGTGCCCACAGCCGCTGCAGTCATCCTGGTCGGCAGGATGCTATTCATTCAACGAGGAGCCACAAAGGCTGTTTCTCGGCGACATCTTGTGTCTGTTGACACCTTTGGCAATCGGGGCAGGGCTCTTGGGTTGGTACAACTTCGATCGTTTTAGGAGCCCTCTGGAGTGGGGCTTTCGGTATCAGCTGTCGTGGCGAGAAGGTTCTATGGAGTACGCGTTCGATCCAAGGTACCTCATCCCAAATACCTACAACTACCTTGTGAGTGGTTTCGACAGACTGTCCGTCTTCCCGTACATCAAGCCGGTGTGGGGGGTCAAGTCCGTGCCTCTACCATTCGTCAACGTTCACCCAGGCGAGTACATTACGGAGAAGGTCAGTGGGACGCTCATCACCGCTCCAGCGCATGTTTTCGCTTTCTTTCTCGCATGGTGGGTGATCTGTGGATCGAAGACCCCAGAAACGCTTAGCGGCCATGACACTGGGCTCTCGTTCCGAGGCAAGGAAATGCAGATCCGCTCGCTTGCTAGTTCGATCCTCATCCTGGCGTTAGCGGGATTCCTGCCGATAGGAATTGACTACTGGGCGGCAAATCGCTTCCTCATGGACTTCGTGCCCTTGGTGACGATTTCCTCTCAGTGCTCGGTGCGTGGGTCGCCGTCGAAAGGTATCGAGTGGGTTGCTTGCCCAGGATAGGACTCCCTGCAGTAATTGCACTTCTATTCTTGGCAAGCGCTATCATGGCCCTTCTCCTCGCCTTGAGCGGCGATTTACTGAGGTTCGAAGGCCTCAATCCTGAGCTGTTCGACCGGCTGACACGAGCACTGACGTGGTGAGAGCGGCGCCGGTGTTGACCAGCCCATGCCTTCTCCTCTGCCGACAGGGTCGCTCCCATGGCCGTAGGGCGGATTGATCCCACTCCGCGAAGTTGTGGTTGCTCTGGGTTGCTCGGTGGCGCGGTCTCGGGGGGGGCGCTCGGCGTTGGAATGACCCATGTGGCCTGCTTTGGGTGCCAACGTCCGGATCTCAAAAATCCGTCTGGGTCCACCAGGCCCGCATCCTACGTCCTGGCTTGTTCATGGGGGTTAGAGAATCCACCCCGGCCGGAAGAGTACGCCAGGCTCTACGATGTGCGGAGGGGATCCGCCATCCTCGGTTCGGTCTATGAACGCCAACCGGAGTAGAGCATAGAGGTGGTTTTGCCCAGCGGGTGAAGATCCTGCTGAGACGGGCTGCGCTTCACGGGGCTCGAGTTGGTGGAGGATATCGGCGGCAAGGGACCACGGCCAGAAGTCAGCCCCGAGGCCCTACCGATACCATCGTCGGCGCCAGCAAAGGCGAGAGTGGCCTCACCAGGTTCCCCGGCAGGCCTCGGCTGACATTCTGGCTCGACGGGGATGGCCGGAAGTTCGACTGCTCTGCAAGGGGAAGCCTGATAGACTTCCCGATAGAGTTTCGTGTCGGCGAAGCCCGTCGGGATGGTATGTCTCGGGACGGGCAGCCGGTGAGTAGCGTTCCCATGAGATCCGCGTTCGCCCGTGTGATCCACCAACGCTCCAGCCTTGCTCTGGCAACGCTGGCCCTCCTGCTGGGCCTGGGCGTTGGGTTTGCGCTGGCCGACGACTACGGGAGCAGCTGGGATGATCGCGACAATTGGAGGGTGGGAAAGGATGCTCTTGGCGCGTACCTGAGCCCGCAGGGGTACCTCTCCTACTTGGAAGGCGGAAGAGAGACCCTGGTGCATCATGGGCCGTCCTATTTCATGGCCTACCGGGCCTTTGGGAGCACACTGGCAGGTTGGTTCCCTGGCTGGGGCGGCCCCGCAGCAAGACACTTCACGAACTACATCACGTTCCTGCTCGCAATTGGCTGCGTGTATATGCTTGCAAGGAAGGTGCTCCCGCAAGGGATGGCATGGCTCGCGGCCGACCTTGTTTGCGACACAGCCTCTGCTCTTTGGCCACGCATTCATAAACCAGAAGGATATGCCATTCCTGGCCTTCTTCTTGGCAAGTGTGACTTCTGGAATCGAACTCGTGGATTGGCGTTGGCGCGATAGGTCTCATCGCCAAAGCAGGGAATCCCCAGCCCCTGGAAACAGTTGGCAGATGGCAAAGCGAGATTGGGGCGCGGCATCGGGGCCGGCCAGGCTCGCCCTGCTGGGCACTGTTGCCCTGGGTGTTGTTGCATTCCTGGACCTGTTCTGGGCCGGAAAGGCGCTATCGCTAGTACTTTCGATCCTTGGGCGAGCGTACAACGGTGAAGCTTGGTCTCCGGTCAATGAGGTCTTCAAGCTGGTGGCCCAGGAGCCCTACAGGCCCCTGGCGGCCTACGAGTTCAAGCTGACGTGGGGGTACTGGCTGGGGAGGGTCCTCCTGCTCGTGGGGCTTGCGACGGTCGGCCTTGTTCTTGCGCAGCGGACCCTGCCAAACGCCTTGAGTTCGGGCGGAACCTCCCCGAAGCACCTTGCCTCGATTCTCATCCTCGAAGGCAGTCTCCTCGGATTCACTATCTCGATCCGGTCGATCGGTGTTTTTGCTGGCGCGCTTGTGGTCTAGCTATTGGGTTCTTCGAATGCGTGGGCGAGACCTGCTCCTGCTTGTTCCCTACTGGCTGTCCGCTGCGGTGGCAACGTATGTCACGTGGCCCTACTTGTGGCAGGATCCATGGAAGAGTATTCGAGAGACCGTGAGCTACACAGTGGACTTCGGAACCCAGCCGGTACTCTTCCGAGGTGTCCAGATCGGCGCCGACAACCTGCCCTGGGACTACTTCCCGACTCTCGCTGGTGTGCAGCTAACGGAGCCGGCGGCAATTCTGTTCTTCGTTGGGTTGGCTGCCATGGCAACGCGTTTATGGAGGCGTCATCCGTCCTCTTACTACTACGTTATCTTGCTTGCCTGGCTGGGGGTGCCCATGTTGGCGCTCATTTCCCTGCATATGGTGATCTACGATGGCTTGCGACAGATGCTCTTTGTGCTTCCCGCTGTTCTCCTGATCAGCGGAATGGGTCTTGCGAGGGTTCTCGAGAATAACTCGATCCGGCGCATTGCGCACGGCCCTGATCGCTCTGGCCATCCTCCCTGGGCTATTGGGCATTTGGATCATGCATCCCTACGAGTATGCCTACTTCAACGCCTTTGCTGGCGGAGCTCGGGGAGCCCAGGGCAACTTCGAGATGGACTATTGGTGCACAAGTCTCAAGGAGTCTATGGAGTATGTTAACGAGCATGCAGGGGACAATGCTCTTGTGGTCTCGTGGGGGCCCGGGTGGATCGCCGGCAAGTCTGCGCGTCCGGGCATCGCGGTAAGGCCGAAATCGAACAGAAGGGTGCCAGACTACTATCTCGCGTGTTCCTGGGGGCTCATGTCTTCGCCGCCGAATGCTGAGCTTACGAAGTTGTTCGCAGTGAAACGTGGCTCAGCGATCTTGGGATTGGTATACGGCCTTGGTCCAGATCAATCGGCGGAGTGCATCGATGTGCGGGGAGTGCCGATCAAGTGCGTCCCACAGTGATCGAACTCCGGAACAATTGCCTTTGGTCGCGCCAACTCTGATAAACTCCTCGGGGGCTTGCACTTGGAGGAATCAGGGCGACCGAGACGCATCTCATGATACTTCCTTGTGGCACAACGATCTGGGCGATGTGGCCCTCTGGTGAGTCAAGACCCTCTTCCGCATGCTCACGCGAATCCCGTACATGTGAGCCATAGGCCGCAATCCCACTCGCCACGATCCTTGGGCGCCCGCCCGGACTTGGGGTCACGAGGTCGTTGCATCCCAACGAACACCTGCCTTGCGGCGCGGATGCATTCCTGAAGTGGATGCCCGTCTGGTTGCACAAGGAATGTAGACAACGAGTGATGATTCCGTATCGCTTCTTCGGGTGCATAATCCACTACGTGATCCGGCAGTCCCAATGAATGGCCGGCGATGAAATCCCATTCGAAGAGTCGAAAACGCGTTCGAAACGAAGACGGTGTCACTTCTTGGCTTGATGGTCATCCTGCTGGCAGTGGGCCTTGTCCTGGCCGACAACTACGGCATGTCCACGGACGAGCGTGCCAACTACCTGGTCGGCGTTGATGCGCTGCAATCCTACACCAGCCCTGCGCAGTACATCGACTACCTGGA